>CAVVAD010000002.1:0-1294137 GCA_963746105.1 uncultured beta proteobacterium | reverse complement strand
GCCTCGACCATCAAGGCCGCCAAGCGCCTGGTCGAGCGTGAGGGGCCCGAGGTCTGGGACACCTCGAGGAAGTCATCCGCGAGCATCCGGTGCTGCTGAACCGCGCGCCGACCCTGCACCGCTTGGGGATCCAGGCCTTCGAGCCGGTGCTGATCGAAGGCAAGGCCATCCAGCTGCATCCGCTGGTGTGCGCCGCCTTCAACGCTGACTTCGACGGCGACCAGATGGCGGTGCACGTACCGCTGTCGCTCGAGGCGCAGCTCGAGGCGCGCGCCCTGATGATGTCGTCGAACAACATCCTCTTCGCCCGCCAACGGCGATCCCATCATCGTTCCCTCACAGGACGTGGTGCTGGGCCTGTACTACATGACGCGCGAGCGCGTGGGCGCCAAGGGCGAAGGCATGGCCTTCTCCGACGTTCACGAAGTGCACCGCGCCTACGAGAGCCGGCAGGTTCACCTGCAGGCGCGTGTACGGGTGCGATTGCGCGAACATTTCCGCTCAATGCGGACAAGGTCATAGTGCCGAAGATCCGTCACGTGCAGACCACCGTCGGCCGTGCACTGCTGTCGGAGATCCTGCCCAAGGGCCTGTCCTTCGACCTGGTCAACCAGGACATGACCAAGAAGGCCATCTCGGAATCATCAACGCCTGCTACCGTGCGCTGGGCCTGAAGGAGACCGTGGTCTTCGCCGACCAGCTCATGTACACGGGCTTCGCCTACACCACCCGTTCGGGCGTCTCCTTCGGCATCGACGACATCGTCATACCGGAACAGAAGACCAAGCTGGTGGCCGCGGCCGACCGTGAAGTGAAGGAGATCCAGGACCAGTACTCCTCGGGTCTGGTCACCAACGGCGAGCGCTACAACAAGGTCGTGGACATCTGGTCGCGTGCCAATGACCAGGTTGCCAAGGCCATGATGGAGAAGCTCGGCACCGAGGAGGCTGTGGACTCCAAGGGCGTCAAGCAGAAGCAGAAGTCCTTCAACTCCATCTTCATGATGGCCGACTCCGGCGCCCGCGGCTCCGCCGCCCAGATCCGTCAGCTCGCCGGCATGCGCGGCCTGATGGCCAAGCCGGATGGCTCCATCATCGAGACCCCGATCACGGCGAACTTCCGCGAAGGGTTGAACGTTCTGCAGTACTTCATCTCCACCCACGGCGCCCGCAAGGGTCTGGCGGACACGGCGTTGAAGACCGCGAACTCAGGCTACCTGACGCGGCGCCTGGTCGATGTGGCGCAGGACCTGGTGGTCACCGAAATCGACTGCGGCACCGATCAGGGCCTGGCGATGGCGCCGCTGGTCGAGGGTGGCGATGTCGTGGAGGCCCTGGGCGAGCGCGTGCTCGGCCGGGTGCTGTCCGAATCGGTGCTCAAGCCGGGAACCGAGGAAGTGCTCATCGAGAAGAACACGCAGCTGGATGAGCTGCTGGTGCGCGAGCTCGAGGCCGAGGGCGTGGATCAGCTGATGGTGCGTTCGCCCATCACCTGCCGCACCCGCTACGGCGTGTGCGCGAACTGCTATGGACGTGACCTGGCGCGTGGCCGCACCATCAGCATCGGCGAGGCCGTCGGCGTCATCGCCGCGCAGTCGATCGGCGAGCCCGGAACGCAGCTGACGATGCGTACCTTCCATATCGGTGGCGCGGCCTCGCGGGCCGCTGCCGCCAGCAGCGTGGATGTGCGCAACAAGGGCGTCATCCGCTTCCACCACATCAAGACCGTGCAGCACGAGAAGGGTCACCTGGTCGCGGTGTCACGCTCGGGCGAGATCGGCGTGGTCGATGACTACGGCCGCGAGCGCGAGCGCTACAAGATCCCCTACGGCGCCGTGATCAGCGCCAAGGAAGGCGATGTGGTCGCGGGCGGTCAGGTCGTGGCGACCTGGGATCCGCACACCCACCCGGTCGTGACCGAGCTGGGCGGGTTCCTGAAGTTCCAGGATTTCGTCGACGGGCTCACCGTGACGACGCAGCTGGACGAGGTCACTGGCCTGTCCTCCACCGTGGTACTGGACAACAAGCAGCGCGGCGGCAAGGAACTGCGCCCGACCATCAAGCTGGTGAACGCCAAGGGCAAGGAAATGACCTTCGCCGACACCGAGATTCCGGCGGTGTACACGCTGCCCCCGGGCGCGTTGATCTCGCTGCTGGACGGTGCGCGCATGTCGGTGGGCGATGTCATCGCCCGCATACCGCAGGAGTCGTCAAAGACCCGCGACATCACCGGCGGTCTGCCGCGTGTTGCGGATCTGTTCGAGGCCCGCAAGCCCAAGGATCCGGCCATCCTGGCCGAGGTCTCCGGCACCGTGAGTTTCGGCAAGGAGACCAAGGGCAAGCGTCGCCTGATCATTACTTCGGATGACAGCACCAAGTACGAGGAGCTGATCCCGAAGTGGCGGCAGCTGAACGTGTTCGAGGGTGAGACCGTCGAGCGCGGCGAGGTCATCGCGGACGGTGAGCCGAACCCGCACGACATCCTGCGCCTGCAGGGCGTCGAGGCCCTGGCCAACTACCTGGTGCGCGAGATCCAGGACGTGTACCGCCTGCAGGGTGTGAAGATCAACGACAAGCACATCGAGGTGATCATCCGCCAGATGCTGCGCAAGACCGAGGTCCTGGACCCGGCGAAACCGCGCTGCTGCGCGGTGAGCAGCTGGACCGCGGCCGGGCCCGCGACATCAACGAGCGCGCCGAGCATGACGGCAAGACCCCGGCGAAGCTGCAGCCGGTGCTGCTGGGCATCACCAAGGCATCGCTGGCCACTGAATCCTTCATCTCCGCGGCTTCCTTCCAGGAGACCACCCGCGTGCTGACGGAAGCGGCGGTCAGGGGCCTGAAGGACGACCTGCGGGGCCTGAAGGAGAACGTCATCGTCGGGCGCCTGATCCCGGCCGGCACGGGCTTCGCGGCCCATGCCCACCGTCGGCGCAAGCTCGAGGACACCAATGCCGCCCATCGCAGCTTCATGGATGTGGGCGGCGGACTGCCCGATCTTGAGGAAAGCGGTGCCGCGGAGGAAGAAGCGAGCCCGGCAGGGTAAGGGTCGGCGGTTGACACAATAGAGGTCGGTACCTAGAATCGCCGGCCTTTATCGGTCCGGCCGAAGACATGCCGTACCGGAAACAGCGCCTTTATGTTGCACCGGGCCGTCTTAGCTGACGGCCCGGTGTTTCGTCTAAGGCTGCAACAGATTGTATTTTGGAGAATTAATGGCCACCACAGGTCAGCTCATCCGGGCGCCGCGAGCCTCCGGGGCGGAAAAAACCAAGGTGCCGGCACTGGGTGCGGCTCCCCAGAAGCGCGGCGTCTGTACCCGCGTCTACACCGTCACCCCGAAGAAGCCGAATTCGGCCCTTCGCAAGGTATGCCGGGTGCGCCTCACCAACGGCTATGAAGTCACCAGCTACATCGGCGGTGAGGGCCATAACCTGCAGGAACACTCGGTGGTGCTGATCCGCGGCGGGCGCGTGAAGGACCTGCCCGGTGTGCGTTACCACACCGTGCGTGGCTCCCTGGACTGCGCCGGCGTGGCCACGCGCAAGCAGAGTCGTTCCAAGTACGGCGCCAAGCGCCCGAAGAAGTGATCCGGTAAGGAGTCAACCATGTCCCGCAGAGCACAAGCTCCCGTCCGAGTCATTCTTCCGGACCCGAAATACAGCAACCTGATGCTGGCCAAGTTCATGAATGTCATCATGAAAAGCGGCAAGAAGTCCGCCGCAGAACGCATCATCTACGGCGCCCTGGACCGCATTGCCGAGAAGACCGGCAAGAAGGGCCCTGAGGCCATCGAAGTGCTGTCCCTGGCGCTCGATAACGTGAAGCCCGTGGTCGAGGTGAAGTCGCGGCGTGTCGGCGGAGCGACCTACCAGGTCCCGGTCGAAGTGCGCTCCACCCGCCGCCAGACTCTGGCCATGCGCTGGATGATCGAAGCCGCCCGCGCTCGCTCGGAGAAGTCCATGGCATTCCGCCTGGCGCATGAACTGATGGATGCCGCGGAAAGCCGCGGTTCGGCAGTCCGCAAGCGCGAAGACACGCACCGCATGGCGGAGGCCAACAAGGCCTTTGCGCACTACCGCTGGTAACTACGGCGTAGCGCCGCTTGAACCGTGCCCCGAACAACTCCCATAGAGCGCTATCGCAATATCGGCATCTCTGCGCATATCGACGCAGGGAAGACGACCACGACTGAGCGCATCCTGTTCTACACCGGCGTCTCGCACAAGATCGGCGAGGTGCACGACGGCGCCGCGGTGATGGATTACATGGAGCAGGAGCAGGAGCGCGGCATCACCATCACGGCGGCCGCGACCACGTGTTTCTGGAAGGGCATGGACGGCACCTTCGAGCAGCACCGCATCAACATCATCGACACCCCGGGCCACGTCGACTTCACCATCGAGGTCGAACGCTCGCTGCGGGTTCTCGACAGCGCCGTGGCGCTGTTCTGCGCCGTGTCGGGCGTTCAGCCGCAGTCCGAGACGGTGTGGCGGCAGATGAACCGCTATGCCGTGCCGCGCATCGCGTTCGTCAACAAGATGGACCGCGCGGGCGCGGACTTCTTCCGCTGCCTCGAGCAGATCAGAACCCGCCTGCGCGGCAACCCGGTGGCCATCCAGATCCCGATCGGCGCCGAGGACAAGTTCGAAGGCGTGGTGGATCTGATCCGCATGAAGGCCATCTACTGGGACATGGCGACCCAGGGGATGAAGTTCGAATACCGCGAGATCCCCGAAATGCTCATGGCCCAGGCCAAGGAGTACCGCACGCTGATGATCGAAGCGGCGGCCGAAGCCAATGAGGAGCTGACCAACAAGTATCTGGAGGGCGGCACACTCTCAGATGCCGAGATCCGCTTGGGGCTGCGCCAGCGCTCGATCCGGAACGAGATCGTGCTGTGCATGCTTGGCACCGCCTTCAAGAACAAGGGCGTACAGGCGCTGCTGGATGCCATCATCGAATTCATGCCCTCACCGGTGGACATGCCGCCCATCAAGGGGCTGAACGACAAGGGTGACACCGACACGCGCGCCGCCAATGACGACGCGCCGTTCGCCGCGCTCGCCTTCAAGATCCTGAACGACCCGTTCGTGGGCAGCCTGACGTTCTTCCGCGTCTACTCCGGCACGATGCATACCAACGACACGGTGTTCGTGCCCAGCAAGGAGAAGAAGGAGCGCATCGGCCGGCTGCTGCAGATGCACGCCAGTGAGCGCACCGAGATCAAGGAAGTTCGCGCCGGCGATATCGCCGCCGCCGTAGGCCTCAAGGATGTCATTACCGGGGACACGCTGTGCGACCTGGAAAAACACATCACGCTGGAGAAGATCGTATTTCCGGTGCCGGTGATCTCCGTGGCCATCGAGCCGCGCACCAAGATCGACCAGGAAAAGATGGGCATGGCCCTGCAGCGTCTGGCGAAGGAGGATCCATCCTTCCGCATGAGCACGGATCCTGAGTCCGGCCAGACCATCATCGCCGGCATGGGCGAGCTGCACTTGGAAATCATCGTCGACCGCATGAAGCGCGAGTTCAAGGTCGAGGCCAATGTCGGCAAGCCCCAGGTGGCCTATCGCGAAACGATTCGCGGCACCGTCGAAGCCGAAGGCAAGTTCGTACGCCAATCGGGCGGCCGCGGCCAGTACGGCCATGTGTGGCTGAAGCTCGAACCCAACGAACAGGGCAAGGGTTACGAATTCATCAACGGCATCGCCAGTGGCACCGTGCCGCGCGAGTTCATCCCCGCCGTCGACAAGGGCATCAGGGAAGTTGTCGAGACCGGCGTGATGGCCGGCTACCCCGTCGTCGATGTGAAGGTGACGTTGTTCGACGGCTCGTACCACGATGTCGATTCAAACGAACTGGCCTTCAAGATCGCAGGCTCCATGGGTTTCAAGGACGGGTTCCGCCGTGCGAAGCCTGTGATCCTCGAGCCGATCATGAAGGTTGAAGTAGTAACGCCCGAGGAATACTCGGGTGATGTCATCGGGGATCTGAACCGCCGTCGCGGACAGATTACCGGCATGGAAGACTCGATCTCGGGCAAGTCCATACTGGCCGATGTACCGCTTGCAGAAATGTTCGGCTATGCGACGACCGTGCGCTCCATGAGCCAGGGCCGTGCGACGTTCACCATGGAATTTTCCAAGTACGTCGAAGTGCCGCCGAACATCGCAGATTCGATCATCAAATACTGAACGCCTTGCGCAAGAGGAATCCACATGTCGAAAGAGAAATTTGAACGTACCAAGCCGCACGTGAACGTGGGGACGATAGGTCATGTGGACCACGGCAAGACGACGCTGACGGCGGCGTTGACGAAGGTGATGGCCGAGACCTACGGCGGTCAGTTCATGGCGTATGACCAGATTGACAAGGCCCCTGAGGAGAAGGCGCGCGGGATCACGATCTCCACCGCTCATGTGGAGTACCAGAGCAAGGAGCGGCACTACGCGCACGTGGACTGTCCGGGGCACGCCGATTACGTGAAGAACATGATCACTGGGGCGGCGCAGATGGACGGGGCGATTCTGGTGGTGTCGGCGGCGGATGGCCCGATGCCGCAGACGCGCGAGCACATTTTGCTGGCCCGCCAGGTGGGCGTGCCCTACATCGTCGTGTTCATGAACAAGGCGGACATGGTGGATGACAAGGAGCTGTTGGAGCTGGTGGAGATGGAGGTTCGCGAACTTCTCACGCTGTACAAGTTTCCCGGGGATGCGACCCCGATCATCATCGGCTCGGCGTTGAAGGCGCTGGAGGGGGACAAGTCCGAGATCGGAGTGGCCGCGGTGGTGAAGCTGGTGGCGGAGATGGACCGGTACATTCCGGTGCCCAAGCGTGAGATTGAGAAGCCGTTTCTGATGCCTGTTGAGGATGTGTTCTCGATCTCCGGGCGCGGCACGGTGGTGACGGGGCGCATTGAGCGCGGCATCGTCAAGGTGAACGATGAAGTGGAGATCGTGGGGCTGAAGGACACGCAGAAGACGATCTGCACGGGCGTGGAGATGTTCAGGAAGCTGTTGGATGAGGGGCGTGCGGGGGACATGGCCGGTGCCCGAAGCAGGTGGGCCGTCTCCTCCAGGGCCAGGTAGTCGGCCCTCGAAATGATCACGGCATCCCCTCGATTGGAGGTGACCTCGATCGGCTGGCGGTCGTTGCTCACCTGCTCGATCAGGGCGAGGAGGTTCTTCCGGGCCTCGTTTGCTGCAATTGCCATCGGGATCAGCTCTTTCTGTTCTCCCAGAAAGACCGTACAACCGTCTTTCAGGGACCAGGGATGGGATCAGAGAAAATTCTAAGAGGGGGTCTTGACAGCCTCCGGATACAGTCGCATAGTTGCGACCCTGTATGAGCGAAGCCCCCGACTACCGATCTGACCGCAGCGAGAGCCCCGAGGGCCGGGGCATTGCCTATGGCCGCTCCAGGGCCTTCTGGAATGCACTGCCCGAGAGCGTGCACGCCGAGCTGTCCCACGAGGCAACTCTGACCGTCAGCTCGATCGAGGACTACCCCGCATTCATCCGCGACGCCGTCACCAGCTCGGTCGTCGAGGACGCCGAGCTCATCGGGTTCTGGGTGGCCTGGCACAAGGCCGGCGGATTCGGCGGCCTCGAGGCAGCCGGGTGGCACCGGGCGACGATCTACCGCAGATCCGCCGCTTCCGGGCCCGCTTCGGGTCCCATCCCGACGAGCACCGCTGCGAATCGATCAGCTCGACCTCAAGCGGGCCTGGAGCGACGAGCTCGAGGACTTCTTGCACCCCTCTGGCGCTCCGGAACCCGCCTGAGACAACCCGATGCGTTCTCCCGACCAGCCGACCTCTGTCCCTATAGTCGCAAATCTGCGGGTGAACGGCTCGGGAAGGGCGCTCGTGCCCAAGGAGCTCGCCTCGGGGGTCGACGCCCTCTACCTTTCCGGGAACGGCTATTTGTCGAAGGGCTTCCTGGCTCGCCTGGAAGAGGAGCGCATGTTCGCCGACCGGGCCTCGAGGCCGGTCCCCTTCGAGCTCGGGGATCTGGTCCTGGGTCTCGCCACCCACGGCTCGGGCAAGTACCGCTTCTGCCTCGACCACGAGACGAGGCGCATCGGCTTCACAGCGAGCCGCCGGCTGCCCACGGTGCGGATCCAGCCCCGGGCCGAGTTCCTCCATGCGGCAGGCCCGGAGGGAACGGTCCGCCATTTCGCCGAGATCTTGCGACCGTTCGTCGAAGGGCTGGTACTGAGCGTCGCGCGCCTCGACCTGTCCTTACGTGGAAGGGATGGATTTGTGTGCCGCCGACCGGGGCGCCTTCGTGTGCCTGGCCGACGAGATCCGGACCTTCGAGACCGGGCAGGTGGTCACCGGGTTCAGCTTCGGGTCGAGGCAGAAGCAGCGCATCAGCGCCCGTCTCTACGACAAGACGGCCGAGATCACAGCCAGGGGCACCGACTGGTGGGAGCTGATCTGGGGGGAGCGGCACACCCCGGGAACACAGGTCTGGCGCATCGAGTTCGAGATCGGGCGAGCGGCGCTGGCCGACCTCGAGCTCTACCGCCCTGATGCCGTGCTGGCCGCCGCACCCTCGTTGTGGCGTTATTGCACCCGGAGACTGGCTCACGTTGCGCTCGCCGACGGCCGATTCAACCGCTCCCGCTGGCCGCTCGACCCTCGGTGGCAGGCCGTGCAGTCGGCGACGCTGGCTCACGGCGGGACCGAGCTGCTCTTCATCCGCCAGCGCAAGCAGGCCTCGTCGATCCGCCGGCTCATGCCCGTGCTCGTCGGCTACCTGGTGGCGTTTGCCTCTGGGCCGGCACGACCGACCTGCAGAACACCCTCGAAGCACTGTCGGTGAGCGTGGGCAACGACGAGATCGTCCGCCGGATCGACCTTCGCCGAGCGGGTCGAGCGACGCCGGGCGGGTCGAGCGACGCCGGGCGGGAAGGGGGGTACCGGTGAGCGGCGAACGGCGATTCGGTTCCGATGCGGCCCGCCCGTCCCGCGGCGGTCCCATTCGCTGTCCCGCCTGCGGGGAGCCACGCCCGTCCAGCGCCCTCCTCACCCTGGAGGAGGGTCGCGCTGCGGTTGGGCACGAGCCTGCGCCACGTGCGCCGGCTGGCCGACGAGCGGCGCATCCCGATCGTGAAGGTCGGCCGCTTCGTCCGTTTCGACGCCCACGAGCTCGAGCACTGGGTCGACGACCACCGCATTGTCGCGGTGTATCCGGCCGCCGTGCTGCGGACCGCCCGTCACCGACGGACGTCGCTCGACGGGTCCGTAGCGTCGGGCGCGAACCGGACGCCGCGTCGGAGGACGGCGTAGTCGTGCCGTCGATGCGCCCGTTCGGAAGCGTGCGGCAGCGGGAACGGCTCTACGAGGCCAGCTACTGGCACAACGGTCGCCGCCACGCCGCACCGACGAGCTTCACGACCAAAGGCGACGCCCGGGCCTTCCTGTCCGCCGTCGAGACCGACATCCGTCGGCGCGTGTGATCGACCCGTGCGCCGGCCGCCTCCGGGTGTCCGAGCTCGCCGAGGAGTCGGGCCGCCTCCAACCCGAACAAGCGGGAATCGACCACGGCCCCGGAGGAGCTCACCCTCCGCCTCCACGTGCTGCCGGCGACGGCGAGCTCCGCATCGAGCGGGTCGGGCCCCGGGACATCCAGCGGCTGGTCAACTCGTGGCGGGCCGACCACTGCTCCCCGGACGGTCAAGCGCAACTACGAGGTGGTGCGGGCCATGTTCGGCTATGCCGTGCGCAACGACTGGCTGGCCCGGAATCCGTGTCGCAACGTGAACCTGCCGCCGGTCGAGGGCACCCGCCGCTTCGACCTGACCCCCGAGGACGTCGCCGGCATCGCCGCCCACGTGTCCGACGAGTACCGCCCGATGATCTGGATCGGTGCGGCACTCGGCCTGCGCTGGTCCGAGGTGGCCGCCCTCCGGGTCGGCCGGCTCGATCTCGATGCCGGACGGCTCGCGGTGGCCGAGGCGCTCGTCCGGGGGACCGGTGGCCGCAATGTCTTCGGCCCCCCCAAGTCGAAGGCGGGCACCCGGACCATGTTCATGCCCAAGGTCATCGTCGGCATGCTGTCGGCCCACCTCGAGCGGGCCGGGCTCACCGACGACGACACCGACGAACTCGTCTTCACCGACGAGGAAGGTGGGCCGTTGCGCTATTCGAACTGGCGTCGCCGGGTCTGGCTCCCGGCGGTCGCAGCGGCCGGCTGTGCCAGCGCCGGCTTCCACGACCTGCGGCGGCTGAACGCCACCACGCTCGTCGTCGAGGGGATCGACGTGAAGACGGCGCAGACCCGACTGGGCCATGCCGACCCGAGGACGACACTGGCCGTCTACGCCTCCGCCCCGGCGTCGATCGACCGGGCCGCAGCGGTCGTCATCGGCGAGCGCTTCTTCGGCAAAAAGGCCCAAAAGGCGCCAGGCACGAAATCTCCGTGCCACTTCCGCGCCGAATCCTTCCAACGAGCCGGGCGCCACAGAACCCTGAGGCCCTGACCAGGGGTTTTGAGTCGGGCTGCCCGGATTTGAACCGGGGACCTCTGCGTCCCGAACGCAGCGCGTGAACCAAGCTGCGCCACAGCCCGTCCGCCCCCCGGGGGGAGCAGCCAGCCACATTACCCCGGCGTCAGCCCGCCGCTTCCCCGGTCCCGTTGGCCGAGGGACCGCCAGGACCGCCCCCGTGGTGGCGGACGCCGGGCCCGCCGTCGGCCTCGTCGCCCGCATAGGTGGCCACGACCTGCGCCACGCGGCGCTTGTCCATCTCCACCACCCTGAGGTCCCAGTCGCCCACACGGACATCCTCGCCCTCGGCCGGGATGTGGCCGAAGCGCTCGAAGAGGAGCCCGCCCAAGGTGACGTACTCGCCGTCGGGGATCTCGATGCCCAGCCGCTCCCGCACGTCGTCGACATTCGTCTGCCCGTCAATCAGCCAGCGGGTGTTGTCCACCCGGACGATGAGTGCCTCCTCCTCCTCGTCGAACTCGTCGTGGAGGTCGCCCACGAGCGGCTCCAGGAGATCCTTGACGGTGAGCATGCCGGCGACGCCGCCGTATTCGTCGACCACGACGGCGACGGCACGATGGTGCTTGCGCATCTCGGCCAGCGCCTCCAGGACCCCGAGTGACTCGGGGAGGAGATAGGGCTGGCGCACCTTGCGCGAGATCTCCAGAGGGCTGGGGTCGGTGGCGTCACGGTCGCGCGACTCGTCCCCGTTGTCACCCTCCCGGGTCTCGGCCCGGCCGCCGGTCCGGAATATGTCGTTGACGAAGAGGATGCCGATCAGGTCGTCGAGGTCGTCGTGGACCACGGGGAAGCAGCTGTGCCCCGAGGTCCGCACCGCCCTGGCGATGTCGTCGGCGTGGACCGGGATGGTCAGGTAGGTGACGTCCACCACGGCGTCATCACCTCGCGGACGTCCATGTCCCGCAGGTCGGCGAGCTTCGGTGATGATCCGCTCCTGCTCGGAGGCCTCCGCGGTCGAGGCGCGGCTGCCGGGTCGACCCCGGTGCCCGCCGGGGGCCGATCGACGCCAGGGCCCGCACCGCGATCGCCTCGTCGGCTGTTGCTCGGGGGTCTCCCGGCGGTGAGACACGGCGCCGGGTCAGGGTCGGGGCCCGGGTCCCGCCTGCAGCTCGGGTCCGGCGCCCACCAGCACGGGCACGGGTGTAACGAGTCGTCGTGGAAGATCCCGTCGCTCAGGAAGCGCGGCCACCGCGCGCCGGAGCCGCAGCGGGTCGATCGGCTTGACCAGCCAGCCCTCGGCACCCGAGCGGCGGGCCAGGAAGACGTCGGGCCGGCGGTCGAGCAGCATGAGCACGGGGATGTGGTCCACGGCGTCGTAGGACTCCTGGAGCCGTAGTTCGAGGGTCACTGCCATGCCGCCCATGTTGCCCATCTGCATGTCGACGATGACGAGGTCGGGCGACTCGTCGGTGACGAACGACACGACTTCGGGTCCCGAGGTCACGGTCTGCACCTCCATGTCGGGCCCGCTGATGACGGCCTCGACCTCCCGGCGGAGTTGGGTGCGTCGCTGGCGACCAGGATGGTCTGCACCGACGGGACACTATCGGACCGGCGCACCGGTTCGGTAATGCTCGGGCCCTCAGTCGGGTGCGGGGCGCCTCGCTCGTGTGCAGGGCCAAACCGGACGTGAATCCGGCCGGCGTCCTTGGGATGTTCAATCGAACAGGTGGTCCGCCGCCCGGCGCAGGCCTTCGAGCTCGTGCACGTCCTGCCCGAAGAGTGGGATCTTGCCGACGGGCGCCGGCGACACCTGCGCCGCCAGACCGGAGAAGGCTCGCTCCTCGCCGCCGCGCTGTTCAGCTCGGCCAAGTTGGCCTCCAGCGGACCGAGCCCGGGCGCGCTCGGGCCGGCACCGTCGTCGCCGTTGCCGAACGACGGGTGCGATCCGGTTGACGACGAGCGCGGCAACGGCCACGTCGCGGTGCTCGGCCAGCTTCTCGGCGAAGAAGCCGGCCTCGGTGATGGCGTCGGGCCGTGCCGAGGTGACCAGGACGTAGGCCGTGGCGGGGTCGGCGAGGAGCTCGTGGACGGCGCTGGCCCGGCTGCGGAACCCGTCCTCCATTCCCTCGAAGGCCTGGAAGAACGACACGGCGTCCTGCACGATCTCGGCGCCGGCCACCTTGGCGATCGTGCGCAGCAGCGCCTGCGCGGCGACGCCCACGGCCCGCAGTCCCATGCGGATCGGCACCAGCAGCGCCCGGAAGAGACGGTTCTCGAGGAACCGGGTGAGGCGGCCGCAGCGCGTCCAGGAGGTCGACCGCGTTGCGCGTCGGCGGGGTGTCGACCACCACCACGTCGAACTCCTTGGAGTGGACGAGCTCGTAGAGCTTCTCCATCGCCATGTACTCCTGCGTGCCGGACAGGCTGCCGGCAAGGTTCTGGTACAGCCGGTTGGACAGGATGGACTCGGCTTGATCGGGGGTGCGGGCGTAGCGCTGCACCAGGTCGTCGAAGGTCCCCTTGGAGTCGAGCATGAGCGCGCTGGAGGTGGCCGGGCCAGTCACCCGCCACCTCCGAGGGCGTGTTGGGCAGCGACTGCACGCCCAGGGCGTCGGCCAGGCGTCGGGCGGGGTCGACGGTGACCACGCAGGAGCGCCGACCTGCTCGGGCCGCAGCCAGCGCGAACGTGGCCGACACCGTCGTCTTGCCCACGCCTCCCGATCCGCAGCACACGATCACCGAGCGCTCGGCCACCAGCTCGGGCAGCGTCGTCGCCGCGCCCGCGCCGGCCTCGCCCGCCGTGCCCGCCGCCTCGTCCGAGCTCACCGCGCCCCCTCGGCCACCAGCCCGGTCACCCCGTCGGCCAGCGCGCCGGCCAGCCGCTGGGTCTCGGCCGGGCCGATCGACGCCGCGTCGAGCGCCGGCACGAGCAGGTGGGGAGCGGCAGTTCGTGGCCCAGTCGCTCGATCTGCTCCGTGGAGACCGCATGGCGCGCCAAGCGGAAGCGCCGCGCCTCCTCGAGGGCGGCCAGGTGGCCTGGCGCCAGGGTCTCCGCCACCCCGCGCGGCCGCGGCCACCTCCGCGACCGGCCGGTCCAGACCCACCGGCTCGGGGTCGCAGGCGTTGACGATGACCGGGCCGAGTTGCACGCCCGCCCTGTCCTCCAGGGTGTAGGCCGACTCGATCGTCTCGGAGACCGGCAGCTCCTCGGGCAGGGTCACCAGGATCACCCGGCACCTCGTCGGGTCGCTCAGGAGGTCGACGACGTCCTGAGCCTGGGTGCGCAGGGGACCGCCCCGTGCTGCGCTGACCAGGCCGCCGGCCGAGGTCAAGAACGTGATGGCGTGGCCCGTGGCCGGTGCGGTCGACCAGGATCAGGTCGGCCAGGGCCTCGCGGTCGAGCTGCTCGATCTTGCCCAGCACCAACACGTCACGGATGCCCGGGATGGCCGTCGAGACCACGTCGAGGACCCCCGAGTGGGCCAGCCGCTTGGAGACCCGTCGTAGGCCGTGGTCCTCGAGATACTCCATGAACGCGTGTGTCGCGGGGTGAGTCGCCGGGCCGGCACCGACCCGGTGACGCCCCCGGAAGCTCCCACCCGGCGGGCGCCAGCAGCGCTTCCTCGTAGCCGAGGTCCTCGCGGCGGCCGAAGGCGGTCGTGATCCCCGACTTGCCCTCGAGCTCGACGATCAGGACCGACTTCCCGGCGTCGGCGGCCATCCGGGCGAGGGCCGCCGTCATGGTCGTCTTGCCCACGCCACCCTTGCCGGCGACGACGAGGACGTGGCTCTGTGCGCAGAAGGTACCCACGTCCATGCTGGGGCCGAGCGTAGTGGCCGTGCTCGCGGCAGAGATCGATCGCTCGCCAAAGATCCTGGTCAAGACCCTTGAACGGCGACCAACCCCGGCGATAGCTTGAGCGCAGAGGGGTTCTGAGGTGCCCTATCGGGGGGTTTCATGCGCCAGGGACAAGAGATGTGGCAGATCAAGGCAGCGTGCCGCGGCCCACAGGCAGCGGTGTTCTTCCCCCGCCCCAGTTCGAGCGCAAGGACGAGAAGCTCGAGCGTGAGGCGCGGGCCAAGGAGATCTGCAAGACCTGCGTGGTGAAGAAGGACTGCCTCGACTACGCCCTCAGCATCCGTGAGCCGCACGGGATCTGGGGTGGCCTGAACGAGGTCGAGCGCAAGCTCAGCTCGACCGCCGGGCCAGCTGACCCGGCCCGAGCGCGGGGCTCCGGCGCGGCAGCACTCGTCCCTTCTGGCCGGCGTCAGTGCGCTGGCGTGAGATCTTCAGCGCCTCGTCCGCCGCCAGCACGCCCCCGGCTCTCGCACACGGCGTCGGGCTTGTTCCCGTCGACCGAGCAGATGGCGGCCGTGATCTCGTTGGCCGCAGCGATCACGGCCTGGGTCAGCGGTGCGGCCGGTGAGGACAGGAAGCCGGCGATCTGGTCCTGCGAGACGCCGGCCAGGACGGCGGGCGAGAAGCCGGACCCGTCCAGCACGTAGCGGTTGGCGACGTCGAGCAGGGGGAAGGTGGTGGCGCTCGTCCCGTAGCTGGCGATAGCCGCCGATTGCGCGGGTCGGGGGTCTGGAGGCCGAGGAACCGCGCCCCCGTCGGGTTGAGGCGCCGCGCTGTAGCGCTCGACCGACTGGAGGTCCACGTGGTGGCTCACGTAGGAGGCCTTCCAGAAGGTGAACGTCGAGACGTCGGCGAAGGCGGTCGTGGAGGTCGACTGCATCAACCCGAGCTGGTTGAAGGTGCCGAAGCGCGACAGCGCCAGGATCAACGGCCAGCGCTCGGCCGCGGCGTAGGGGGCGAACTCGGCGCCGTAGAAGAAGACGACCGGGAGGTGGCCCCCGTTCACCGACGCCAGCCACACGGGGGCGTTGTGGCCCGCCGCGACCAACGGCGTGACGGGGATGGTCGGTGACGTGACCCCGACGGTGTCGTAGACCGAGGAGGGCACCGACGCCAGCGACGAGACGAGGGAGGACGACGCGGGGTTGAAGGTCTCCACCGTCGAGGTGCTCCCCGGCCCGGAGATGTCCCGCACCACGACCAGCGCGCCGAGCAGGACGATGGCCACGATGATCAGCCCGAGCGCCAGGTAGCGGCGGGGCAGGCGGCGCAGGCCGGACGCCGGCGCCAGAGCGGGCTCAGAGGCGGGCTGGCTCATGAGTTGGGTCAGGTTAGTCAAGGGGTACCCAGGTCCCGGGGGCGCCGCCCGCCGCTGCCGGTACCCTCTCCGGCGTGCCTTCATCGGCTCCTCCACCATCGGGCGCCGCCGACCCGGCTCCCCTCGCCATCCGCCCGGCGGCCACCGTCATGGTGGTGCGTGACACCCCGGCCCCCTCGGGGCGGACCACCCTCGAGGTGCTCATGGTCCGGCGAAACCTGCGCTCGGACTTCGTCGGCGGCGCCTACGTGTTCCCCGGGGGTGCGGTCGACTTCCTCGACGGCGGGGCCGAGGCCGAGGCGCTCAGTGTGGGCCGCAGCGACGCGGAGGCCAGCACGCTGCTGGGCGTCGAGTCCGGAGGTCTGGCCTATTGGGTGGCTGTGGTGCGCGGACGTTCGAGGAGGCCGGGCTCCTGCTGCGCCGAGCGCGGTCCGGCGGCCCCGACCTCCTCGCCGGTGACCCCGAAGAGGAGGCACGATTCGCCGCCGCCCGGGCTGCCGTCAACGCCGGGGCCCTCCGTTTCCTCGAGCTGTGCCGTCTACCTAAATAGTTTTCGGAGAGAACCAGCTATTTCCAAGTTTGTTTAGCCTTTCACCCCTATCCACAGCTCATCCCCTAGTTTTTCAACACTAGTGGGTTCGGACCTCCAGTGTGTGTTACCACACCTTCATCCTGGCCATGGATAGATCACTTGGTTTCGGGTCTACGCCCAGCAACTATCGCCCTTATCAGACTCGGTTTCCCTACGCCTCCCCTATTCGGTTAAGCTCGCTACTGAACGTAAGTCGCTGACCCATTATACAAAAGGTACGCAGTCACCCTTACGGGCTCCCACTGTTTGTATGCATGCGGTTTCAGGTCTATTTCACTCCCCTTCCGGGGTTCTTTTCGCCTTTCCCTCACGGTACTGGTTCACTATCGGTCGATTACGAGTATTTAGCCTTGGAGGATGGTCCCCCCATGTTCAGACAGGGTTTCTCGTGCCCCGCCCTACTTGTCGCAATCCTAGTTCCACTCCTGTGTTTTAACTTACGGGGCTATCACCCACTATGGCCAGACTTTCCAGACTGTTCTGTTAACACAAAAGCTAAAAATTGCAGGCTGCTCCGCGTTCGCTCGCCACTACTTGCGGAATCTCGGTTGATTTCTTTTCCTCCAGGTACTTAGATGTTTCAGTTCCCTGGGTTCGCTTCGCTGTACCTATGTATTCAGTACAGGATGACCCTAAAGGGCCGGGTTTCCCCATTCAGATATCTGCGGATCAAAGCTTGTTGCCAGCTCCCCGCAGCTTTTCGCAGGCTGCCACGTCTTTCTTCGCCTGTAATCGCCAAGGCATCCACCACATGCACTTATTCGCTTGACCCTATAACGTTAAGCCCTCGGCTTTTCAGCCAAGGCGTCATAGCATTTCGCATTTAAATCTTTACTTCCACCGGATTGATTTAAGGATCCGGCTTTCGCAAAGGTTTGTGACCATACTCATACGACTAACATGAATACGGCTTGATACAATCAAAACCCATTGTTTTTCCCGCATCCGCAAATACGGTTTTACCCATACCCACGTCTGCGTGAATCACTTTCTTACTTCTTCCAAATTTTTAAAGAACTGCTCACCATAAATGGTGAAAGCTGAAACGTGAAACGCTTTGCGCTCACTATTCACCTTTCACAATTCATCCGTTTCCATCAACCCGCGCACGTCGGGCTTCTTCCAGATCGTTGGTGGAGGTTGACGGGATCGAACCGACGACCCCCTGCTTGCAAAGCAGGTGCTCTCCCAGCTGAGCTAAACCCCCATTTTCCTTGCTCTGGTGGGTCTGGTTGGACTCGAACCAACGACCCCCGCGTTATCAACACGGTGCTCTAACCAGCTGAGCTACAGACCCTGAAACTACCAGGATCAAGGCCCAGGATGCCGGATTAAGTAAAGTCAATATTTCATGACTTTCAATCCTGAATCCTTGATCCCGAATCCTGCTCTGAACAACCGATGAGTGTAGGCACTCAGCCTCCGGATTCTCTAGAAAGGAGGTGATCCAGCCGCACCTTCCGATACGGCTACCTTGTTACGACTTCACCCCAGTCATGAAACCCAGCGTGGTAAGCGCCCTCCTTGCGGTTAGGCTACCTACTTCTGCCAGATTCCACTCCCATGGTGTGACGGGCGGTGTGTACAAGACCCGGGAACGTATTCACCGCGACATGCTGATCCGCGATTACTAGCGATTCCGACTTCATGGAGTCGAGTTGCAGACTCCAATCCGGACTACGATCGGCTTTCTGAGATTAGCTCCCCCTCGCGGGTTGGCAACCCTCTGTACCGACCATTGTATTACGTGTGAAGCCCTACCCATAAGGGCCATGAGGACTTGACGTCATCCCCACCTTCCTCCGGTTTATCACCGGCAGTCTCATTAAAGTGCCCAACCAAATGATGGCAATTAATGACAAGGGTTGCGCTCGTTGCGGGACTTAACCCAACATCTCACGACACGAGCTGACGACAGCCATGCAGCACCTGTGTCCAGGTTCCCTTTCGGGCACAATCGCATCTCTGCAATCTTCCTGGCATGTCAAGGGTAGGTAAGGTTTTTCGCGTTGCATCGAATTAATCCACATAATCCACCGCTTGTGCGGGTCCCCGTCAATTCCTTTGAGTTTTAATCTTGCGACCGTACTCCCCAGGCGGTCAACTTAGCGCGTTAGCTGCGGTACTAAAGAAGTCTCCTTCCCCAACACCTAGTTGACATCGTTTAGGGCGTGGACTACCAGGGTATCTAATCCTGTTTGCTCCCCACGCTTTCGTGCATGAGCGTCAGTGTCGACCCAGGGGGCTGCCTTCGCCATCGGTATTCCTCCACATATCTACGCATTTCACTGCTACACGTGGAATTCTACCCCCCTCTGCCGCACTCTAGTCTTGCAGTCACAAATGCAGTTCCCAGGTTAAGCCCGGGGATTTCACACCTGTCTTACAAAACCGCCTGCGCACGCTTTACGCCCAGTAATTCCGATTAACGCTCGCACCCTACGTATTACCGCGGCTGCTGGCACGTAGTTAGCCGGTGCTTCTTCTGACGGTACCGTCATTAGTCACAGGTATTAGCTGTAACCGTTTCTTTCCGTCTGAAAGAGCTTTACAACCCGAAGGCCTTCTTCACTCACGCGGCATGGCTGGATCAGGGTTGCCCCCATTGTCCAAAATTCCCCACTGCTGCCTCCCGTAGGAGTCTGGACCGTGTCTCAGTTCCAGTGTGGCTGGTCGTCCTCTCAGACCAGCTACGGATCGTCGCCTTGGTGAGCCTTTACCTCACCAACTAGCTAATCCGATATCGGCCACTCCGAAAGCGATAGGTCCTTGCGGATCCCCACCTTTCCCCCTCAGGGCATATGCGGTATTAATCCGGCTTTCGCCGAGCTATCCCCCACTTCCGGACACGTTCCGATATATTACTCACCCGTTCGCCACTCGCCACCAGGGTTGCCCCCGTGCTGCCGTTCGACTTGCATGTGTAAAGCATGCCGCCAGCGTTCAATCTGAGCCAGGATCAAACTCTTCAGTTCAATACCTGTTTTGGTTCATTTCTGAACCGGTCTTACTCAAAGTGAATCATTGACATGATTCATTTCGACTTTGCGTAAGTACTACTTATTTTTAAAGTCGTTTCCCTGCCCCTAAAGACACGGAAACTTCCCAAAAACCAAGCACCTACACTCGTCGGTTGTTCGTTTGTTTTTTAAAGAACTGGCTATCTGGATAAACTGCCGGACAGCGAAGAGGTGCGCATTATAGAGATGTAAAAACTCTCGTCAACACTTTTCTGAAATATTTTAATAATATTTGCGCCGGCCCTGTTTTGCCGGGTTATTCATTACAATGCCGACTCACTTTAAAGACCTGAAAATGTCACTGATCACACTTGGCATCGAATCGTCCTGCGACGAGACCGGCATCGCGCTATACCAGATGGGGCGCGGCTTGCTGGCGCATGCGCTGTATACGCAAGTCGCGATGCACAACGAATATGGCGGCGTCGTTCCGGAGCTCGCTTCGCGCGATCACGTCCGGCGCGTCATCCCGCTGGTGCGCCAGGTCATGCGCGAAGCCGATGTGTCGCTGGACCAGATCAGCGCGGTCGCCTATACCCAGGGGCCGGGGCTGGGCGGCGCATTGCTGGTCGGCGCCAGTGTCGCGAATGCGCTGGCTTATGCGCTCGACATCCCGACGATAGGCATCCACCATCTGGAAGGGCATCTGCTCTCCCCGTTGCTGTCCGACCCGGCACCCGAATTCCCGTTCGTCGCCCTGCTGGTTTCGGGCGGCCACACGCAACTGATGCGGGTCGACGGCGTGGGGCGATACACCTTGCTCGGCGAGACACTGGACGATGCGGCAGGAGAAGCGTTCGACAAGAGCGCCAAGCTGCTGGGCCTGGGCTATCCGGGCGGACCCGCGCTGGCGAAGCTTGCTGCCAAAGGACGTCCTGGCCTGTACAAGCTGCCGCGCCCGATGCAGCACAGCGGCGACCTGGATTTCAGTTTCAGCGGATTGAAGACAGCGGTGCTGACACTGGTGAAACAAAGCGACGACGCCGGACAGACCAAAGCCGATATCGCTTACGCGGTGCAGGAAGCCATCGTCGATGTGCTGGCAAGCAAGGCACACGCCGCGCTGGCACACACCGGCCTGGATCAACTGGTCGTCGCGGGCGGCGTCGGCGCGAACCAGCTGTTGCGCAGCCGCCTGACCGAAAGCATAAGCAAACGCGGCGGCAAGGTGTTCTATCCCGATCTTGAATTCTGCACCGACAACGGCGCGATGATCGCCTTCGCCGGCGCATTGAGGCTGGCGCAACATCAGCGCGAGAAGGATTACCGCTTCAACGTCAAACCGCGCTGGGACCTCGCGGAGATCACATACTGAATGCCGCCGACAGGCTGCCGGAAAAATTACACGGCTGTTATCCGCGTGTACGTCTGCGCGGTGCGGTGGCGCTGAACACCTGACCGCGCAGCACCGCGATCTGCTGCAAGATAGGCGTCGTGACCGGTTCGAGCTTCTGCCGCATCAATGTGCCACCGGCCGTGCTGCGCGACAGGACCGGCGCCGCGACGGCGCTGTTCATGCACAACAAAGCCAGCATCGCCCGCAGTTCGGATGCGTATTCCGGCAAGCGCTGCAAAAACCGGCCCGCCTCCGAAGCGGCATCACTGCAAAAAGCATCCACGTTTGCAAGTATTGCTTCCGGCGTATCTGCCTCACAGCATGCCGGATGCGAAACCGATGAAAAATAGGCGGCCAGCGCGTTGAGCAGCGCATTCACCACATCCCTGTCTGCGGCATAGCGCAGCAACGCTTCGGCGGTCTGAAGGAATGCCTGGCCCCTGGCTGACAGAACCCGCTCAAGCTGAAGCGCATAAGGATGATCCGCCTGATGCGCCAACTTCGAACCGAGCACGCTCCAGTCGTCGCGCGGCGGAACTGCCACCGGCAGGTCATCGGGCACGCGCTCGAGAAAACCGACATGGTAGGCGTTATCGACAGCGCCCCTGTTCCACAGCTTATTGCGCACCTCGTCATCGATCAACCCCGGCTGCAGCAACAGCCGCACCGTGTCGATGATCGTATGCGGGACATTTTCGAACGGCAGATATTCGACCAGATAGCCGGCCAGCACCCTGCCCATTTTCCCCTTGACCACACACTCGCGTTCCAGCATGCGGCGTGCGTTGTCCGCGACCGGCATCGCCCACCATGCGCGCCGCGCCAGTTCGTCGGTCAGTCCGTTTGAATACGCCACCGACACCACTGCCTCATCCTCGCCCAGCAACAACAGGCAATCGAGCCCTTTGTCGCGCGCCTGCCCCATGCGCGTCCAGCCATGCAGATAGACCGGGTAACCGCCCGGAGAACCGGTGGCAATCCCCGCCAGCATCTCGCGCACCCGGCGCAGATATTGTTCCGCCCGCCCGGCAGGATGCAGCTTGATTGCAGCCTCGCCGCGCGCAGACAGACCATGCACCACCATCGCGGACTCGTCGATGCGCACCGCCTGGATGTCTCCGGCCATCATCACATTGAGGCGCAATTCATCTTCCGCTGCCAGTTCCGACATATCTGCCCTAATTCAGCTGGATGCGCTGCCCCCAGGGCACGGCAACCTTGCCCTTGACCAGCCAGAGCACCGGGAAGGCAGGCTCGAGCGGAGGAAACTTGCCCTGGCCATCGGTGAAATACAGCAGCAGATCGGGCTCGCGCCCTTGACGCGCAGCCCACTCGAACACCGGCCTGAAATCGGTGCCGCCGCCACCCCGGATCGCCTCATGGAATCTGAATTCATCCCATGGCTCAAACAGCCACGGGCCCTGTTCGGCCAGCGCGGTGTCGCAGGCGTGGAGCACGATGCGCGCACGCAGCTGGCCTTTGATCGCATCGACCTCGCTGATGAATTCAGCTATCTCCTGTTCCGAGACCGAGCCGCTGGTATCGAGCACCACCAGGATATCGGCCTGGGCGCTCCGCAGCGTAGGCAGGATCATCTCCCCCTCGCGCCGCGATGGCCGCATGTAGCTGTAATCGTCGCGCGCATACTGCGTCAGGTAGCGGGCGAGCAGCAAGCGCCAGGGCAGCTTCGGCTGCATCAGCTCCGCGACCATGCGGCCGAGGATACCGCCGAGCTTTCCGGCCTGCTGCGCCTGCTGTGCCGCACCGGCAAGACGCTGCTGCCATTGCGCGGCCAGTGATTCCTGTTCTGCCGCATTCAAGGGCTGCGGCTGGGCGGCACCGCTTGCCTCACCGCGCCCCGAATCGTCCTGTTCACCGCCCTGTGACTCTTGTTTCGAATCACCGCTGCCAGCGCCATCGTGACAGGGCTGTTCTTCCGGCTCGTCGCTGTCGTTCTCGTCGATACAGGGATAGATCTCCTCTGCGGTCATGCCTTCATAACACTCCAGCACCAGCGTGCCGGGGGGTGGGATCAGTCCGTCCTTGACCAGCAGTGGATTGATCGCATGGTCGCAGGCGATGTTCCAGCGGAAGCGGCTGCGATGCTGGCGGCGCGCAAAATGGGAGAGCGCGCAGTGCAGCGCCTGGTTGGCCAGCACGAACTGGGTTTGTTCCAGACTCAATGCTTCGATGTAGGCCGGATTGTAATAAAAGCTGCGCGCATCGGTGCTGGTGGTCTGGCACCATTTCGGATCGGCCGCCACCATCGGCAGGCGCAGCGCCAGCGCGCCCAGGAACGGCTTGTCCAGTATCAGCCGGGTGCGGGCTGCGGTGAGTTTGGTCTCGATGTCGTGCAGGTCCATGTCCTAGCGCCGGTACAGCATCACATCGGCCACGGCATTCGCCCAGGTGGAGAACTGCGGCACTGTGAACAGTTGCGACCCGATGGCTCTGTGCATATCGGATACCAGCATCACGCCCATCTCGCGCAGCGGGAAGCGGCTGGCATAATCCAGGATATGTCCATGAATCTCGCGCGCATCGCTGCTGCCCCTGACGCGGGCCGCGCGCGCGATCAGCGCCGATGCCACCGCATATTGCAGATCCACTTCACGCGGCACATCCACAGTCTCGCCACGCAGGATCGCATCCAGATCGGGCATGCGATCCAGGTTCTCGACAAAGGCATGCAGCTCCAGCCCGGCCGCAGGGCCCACACAGGCTTGCAGCGTGGCCAGCAGCAACTGCGGGGAATCGCCGAATTTCTGCAGCGCGCGGTGGGCGAATTCCCAGGAGCGCGGACTGGGGAACGCAACCGGATTGTGCGCGGGATCGAAATCGAACAGGCGCTCGGGACGGAAACGCAAAAAGCCGATCAACCGTTCATCTATGCCATTGCTGTAGGCCCAACTCACCCAGTCGTCAAGATTGGCCTCGACCTCAAAATGCGAGAAGCGGTTGGCCAGGGGCGCTGGCATCGTATAGGTAACTCCGCGGTCGCCTTGGCGGTTGCCGGCGGCGAAGATCGCCCAGCCTGCGGGAACTTCGTACGCGCCCAGCCGGCGATCAAGGATCAGCTGATAGGCGGCCGCCGAAACGCTGGGCGGGGCGGAGGTGATCTCGTCCAGGAACAGCACGCCTTCCGGGCCATGGCGCTCGACATCGGGCAGCATGGCGGGCACAGCCCATTCGACGCGAGCGTCGACCCGGAACGGGATGCCGCGCAGATCCGATGGCTCCATTTGCGACAGGCGTATATCGATCATCGGCACCGCATGGCGGGCTGCGACCTGGGCAATGATCTGGGATTTTCCAACACCGGGCGGACCCCACAGCATGACTGGCGTATGGTGTCCTTCGCGGGCACTCAAAAACTCTCGATCAAGTACAGCTTGAAGTTGCGCCGGACGCATGGCTACTCCGTAAGTTGTGACTAAATTTGATTGGGACTAAATGCAGTACATCATGATAATCTAATGTTGACAACCATTCCCGGGGTATTGTTCATTGGGGGTGGTTCACTGGCTGGACTTGTTGGCGCCGATCCTGGTTTCTTGCCCCGCCAGCAGGTTCCGGATATTGCCCTTGTGCCGCCAGATCAGCAGCAGCGACATGATGCCGGATGCCAGCACCCACTCGCGCGGCAACCCCAGCAGGTATGCATAGGCTGGTGTCGCAACTGCGGCGGCCAACGCAGCCAGCGATGAGTAGCGGAACATAAATGCCATGATCAGCCAGGTCGCCAGTCCGCCCATGCCCAGCCAGACATTCAGCGCCAGCAACACGCCCAGCGCCGTCGCCACTCCCTTGCCGCCCTTGAAGCGCAGGAACACCGGGAACAGGTGGCCGACGAAAACCGCGATCGCAACTGCTGCGGGCAGCATCAAGTACTGCTCACCCGGCAGGGAAAACCGTATCGCCAGCCACACCGCCAGCCAGCCCTTCGCCGCATCGCCGAACAGCGTCAGCGCCGCAGCCGCCTTCTTGCCGCTGCGCAGCACATTGGTCGCGCCGGGATTGCCGGAACCGTAAGTGCGCGGATCGGCAAGGCCGAACAGCTTACTGGTGATGATTGCGAACGAGATCGAGCCCAGCAGATAGGCAGCGACTACAAAAGCTATGGTCAACATCAAGAATGCCTTAAAATGAACTGACGGGAATCGAATTGCCGCGGATTTTACGCGAAACTACACCAGGCAACCAATCGGCAATATATGGACATCATCTTCCTGCGCGAACTCAAGGTCACCACGCTCATCGGCATCTACGAACGCGAGAAGGTCGTGCCGCAGACTCTGCAGATCGATCTCGACATCGCGCTGCCCAACAGCCACGCCTGCACCAGCGACGATATCAACGACGCGCTGGATTATGCGGATGTCGCGCAGCATATCCAGACTGTGCTGAGCGAAGGACACTTTTCGCTGCTGGAAACCCTGGCCGAACATATCGCGCAGATCATACTCAAGGACTTCAATGCCCCCTGGGTCAAAGTCAGCGTCGCCAAACTGCAAGCAATCCGCAATTGCAAGATGGTGGGGATCAGTATCGAACGCGGGCAGATCAGGTAATCTTTGGGTAGCTTTGCCGGGCGGCCCCGGCAACGCCACTTCCCCGAATGTGCCTCCCCCGGCTTCCTCCAGGTCTGCAGAAATGTATCCGGGTTCAGCGACATCGACTGAATGCCGATATCTATCCGCCTCAATGCAAATTCGAAATGGTCCGACGGACCTGTCCGCAGATGCCGGCATATTTACCCAGCCGGTGCTGATCGCCATCTCAAGCGAATATTGAAACTGGGCGGGTTATGGCTGCAAGAATTCAGCGCGGCACCATGATTATTTCCGGCAACAGCCGCTCACGGGCGTCCTGTAAAGCATTTCGATTCCTGGCAGGGTATGCCCACAATGCCCCGCAGGAATTTTTATCTTATCCGCTGATAGAAAGTCAAAACCCGTTCAGGATTCTGTTTGCATCTGCATACGCAGCTGCCTTTGCCATCCCGGGCACTGGAAAATACTGCCATAGATTCTTGCTGCCTTGACGGGTATGAACCGACAGGAATTACGATTCGAATCTCATACGGCTTGCTTTTCCGCACGGCTGTTCGAGCAACAGCGTATCGCGGACAGAATAGTTATAATCCCATGAGCCCGGCCTTCAAACTTCAAATATGCTGTTCAATTCCTACATTTTCATTTTTGCCTTCTTCCCGATTGTATTTTTCGTCTTTTTTCGTGTTGGCAAATACAATCACATGCTGGCCACTTTGTGGCTTGCCGCTGCCTCGCTGTTTTTCTATGGCTGGTGGGATATACACTTTGTGGGACTATTGCTTGGCTCCATCCTGTTCAATTTTGCTGCCGGCTATTTGATTGGACATAGAGTTGCACGAACGTCCGTCAATCAGCCTGTCCTAAATTCAAAATTGCTGCTGGCTGGAACGATTGCTGCCAATCTGATTCTGTTGGGATATTTTAAATACGCCAATTTTTTTGTTGAAAATATAAATTATTTGACGGGTGCTTCGCTGCCCATCGGGCAAACCATCCTTCCGCTCGGCATTTCATTCTTCACCTTCACTCAAATCGCTTTTCTGGTGGATACCTATCAGGGAAAAGTGAAGGAATTCAACTTCGTTCGCTACGTTTTATTCGTCTCCTACTTTCCGCACCTGATTGCGGGTCCGATACTGCACCACAAAGAAATGATGCCGCAATTCGCCAAGCGCAACGTCTGCCACCTCAACTGGGACAATGTTGCCGTGGGTTTGACCATCTTTATTCTGGGGCTGGCGAAAAAAGTATTGATCGCCGATTCACTGGCAGATATTGCTACGCCGATTTTCAACTCGGCCGCAACCGGCGGACAACCAATGCTGATCGAAGCATGGTCTGGGGCGTTGGCCTATACGCTCCAGCTGTATTTCGACTTCTCAGCCTATTCTGACATGGCGATTGGTATGTCTCTGATGTTCAATGTGCGCTTACCAAAAAATTTCGACTCGCCCTACAAGGCGACCAGCATCATCGACTTCTGGCGTAGATGGCACATGACTTTATCGCGTTTTTTGCGCGACTACCTATATATCCCGTTGGGCGGGAGCCGCAAAGGCAAGGGCCGTCGCTATATCAACCTGATGGCCACCATGTTGCTGGGCGGCCTGTGGCATGGCGCGGGTTGGACTTTCGTAATGTGGGGCGGGCTGCATGGCTTTTACCTGATGCTTAACCATTCCTGGCGCAAGTTCAAAGAAAACATGGGTTGGGGTGATGGCGGGGGAATAGCCAAACTTGGTGCTGGCGCGCTGACCTTTTTGGCCGTTGTGATTGGCTGGGTGTTTTTCAGGGCGGACAGCTTTAGCTCGGCAACGATCATACTGCATGGCATGGCCGGCATGAATGGCATGTCGTTGCCAACATCGTTGGAAGCCCAACTTGGTCAATATCTCGCCAAATATGATTGGATTACATTCAAGGATACTTCTTTTCATCCAGAAAAAGCGCGGTTCTTTTTAGGCTGGGGCTTCGCGATTGTCTGGCTGATGCCCAACCTGGGTCAATGGTTTCGAACCTATCGGCCCACCTGCGAGGATTTGAACGAAAACAATCATTCCGAAAAGTCGACGCCAACAAAACCATGGCGCGCAACGCTCTACCAATATTTCACATGGCAACCCACAGCAGCCTATGCCGTATTGTTCTCGATTTTGTTTTATTACTGCATTTATTCAATGACGAATGTCAGTGAATTTATCTATTTCCAATTCTAGCCATGCGACGTTATTTCATCATTCTTACCGCGGGCTGGATGCTGCCAGCAACAATCATTTTATGCATTAACTTGTTGATTGACCCTTATCGGATCTTTCATAAACCCTGGGTTCGCGACAACTATTACTTGAGTAATGAAATGCGCATAGTAGCCAGCGGCATTATCAACACCGAAAGCTTTGACTCGATTATTCTGGGTACCAGCATAGCCGACAATTTTTCACCAACCGAAGCTTCCAGAGTCTTCGGAGGGAAGTTTGTAAATTTATCTTCAGACGGCTCTTCGATAGCAGAGAGATCACTGGTGCTGAACTATGCACTGGAGAAAAAAAAATTGAATGTAGTAATCTATTCCCTTGATTGGGGCACGCTTGATATTGCTTCTCCGGTCAATACCTCTATCGCCCCATTCGCCTACCTGTACGATGATTCTTCATTGAACGACATCCTGGTATATGCCAACCCGAAACTTCTGAGATTTGCGTTTTGCGGGAATATTTTTGTATCAAGCAACAGTCTCTGCGATGGCACCAGAAAGGATATTGAAAATCTTACCGAGTGGTATTCGGTACCAGATGCCATTAAACGATTTGGCGGCCTGCATAACTGGCTGGAAAACAGAAATAACGTTGAAATTCGAAGTGCACTGGCAAGCATTTCAAAGACTATAAAATCCATCGACTCTGGCCAAATAAAGTCTGTTGATTGGGCTGCGGTTGCTCGTGAAACGTCAATGCATCAGCTTGTATTCAGGGACTACTTGTTGAAGTACGCAGCCAACTATCCGGCAGTCAAATTTTATCTGTTCTTTCCGCCCTACTCGCGTTTGAACTTCGCCCTCACGCAGCAAGGCAACCCCCAGGTTTTTCAAACGTACCTTCAAACCCTGAGATTTGTAGTGCGCGAGAGCATGAAATACGACAACGTCAAAATATTCGGCTTCGAAACGGAGTCGTTCCTTGATGACATAGCCAATTACAGGGACACCATTCACTATCATCAGCGCATTAACTCGGAAATGCTTTACTGGATGAAAAGCGGCGAACATCAGTTAACCACGGCAAATCTGGAAGGGTATATACAGGAAATTACAACCCGCGCTGCGAACTACCCGCTCAAACATATCGGCGGACAGATCGATGCCTATTTGTCCCGGGTTGCTGAAACAACCGGAGCGGTAAAGACCCGATAACTTGCGGATGTGGGGCGCCTGGAATGCCGATGCCAGTTGGCCGAAACGGTACCTGCCGTGGTTTGTTTTAATCGTTTGGCGATATTGTCTTGCCTAACAAATGAATTGACGCTGGATTGATCAGCTACCTTCCCGGATGCGCCTCCCCCAGCCTCCTCCAGGTCTCCAGCAAGGTATCCGGGTTCAGCGACATTGACTGGATGCCGATATCCATCAGCCACAGCGCAAAATCGAAATGGTCCGAAGGTCCCTGCCCGCAGATGCCGACATATTTTCCCAGACGGTTGCAGGTGCTGATCGCCATCTCCAGCAGTTTTTTGACCGCGGCATCGCGTTCGTCGAAGCGGTTCGCCACCAGGCTGGAATCGCGGTCCAGCCCCAGCGTCAGCTGGGTCAGGTCGTTCGAGCCTATCGAGAAGCCGTCGAAATATTGCAGGAACTCCTCGGCCAGCAGCGCATTGGACGGGATCTCGCACATCATGATCAGGCGCAAACCATTCTCGCCGCGCTTCAGGCCGTGTTGCGCCAGCAGCTCGACGACCTCACGCGCCTCCTGTACGGTGCGCACGAACGGCACCATGATCTCGACATTGGTGTAGCCCATCGTGTCGCGCACCTGCTTCATCGCGCGGCATTCCAGTTCGAAGCAATCCCTGAAGCTGGCCGCGACATAGCGCCCCGCGCCGCGGAAGCCCAGCATCGGGTTCTCTTCCAGCGGCTCGTACAGTTCCCCGCCGAGCAGCTTGCGGTATTCGTTGGACTTGAAGTCCGACAAACGCACGATCACCGGCCTGGGCCAGAATGCCGCGCCCAGCGTGGCGATGCCCTCAGTCAGTTTTTCCACATAAAAGGTCAGCGGATCGGCATAGCCACGCGATTGCTTCGCCACCGCGGCCTTGAGTGTCCGCCGGCAGCGTCTGGAATTGCAGCGCGGCCTTGGGGTGTATGCCGATCAGGTTGTTGATGACGAATTCCAGCCGCGCCAAGCCGATGCCGGCGGACGGCATCTGTGCAAACTCGAAAGCCAGCGTGGGGTTGCCCACATTCAGCATCAGCTTGACCGGCAGCGGCGGCAGCACTGCTTTGTCCTGGCGGGTGACCTCGAACGGCAGCTTGCCGCGATAGACGAAGCCGGTGTCGCCTTCCGCGCAGGAAGCCGTGACGATTTCGTTTTCGGTGAGCACTTCGGTGGCATGGCCGCAACCGACGATGGCCGGGATGCCCAGTTCCCGCGCGATGATCGCGGCATGGCAGGTGCGTCCGCCGCGATTGGTGATGATCGCAGACGCCTTCTTCATCACCGGCTCCCAATTGGGATCGGTCATATCGGTGACCAGCACATCGCCCGCCTGCACCTTGCCCATTTCGGCGGTACTCGCGACCAGGCGCACCGGCCCAACTCCAATCTTCTGGCCAATCGCGCGGCCCTCGATCAGCACCTCGCCGCGCTGCTTGAGGCGGAATTTTTCCGCGCCGCCCTCAGCAACCTGCGACTGGACTGTTTCTGGACGCGCCTGCAGGATATAAAGCTTGCCGTCGATGCCGTCCTTGCCCCATTCGATGTCCATCGGCCTGCCGTAATGCTGTTCGATCGCCATAGCATGTCTTGCCAGCTCCAGCACCTCCTGGTCGGTCAGCGAAAAACTGTCCCGCTCCTGCCGGGGAACTTCCTCGACGATGGTGGAACGGCCTGCGACACGGTCCTGGTTGAATACCATGCGTTGCTGTTTGGAGCCGATGCCGCGACGCACCAGCGCCGGATAACCCGCGGCAAGCTGCTGCTTGTGGACATAGAATTCATCGGGGTTGACCGCGCCCTGCACCACCATCTCGCCCAGGCCATACGACGAAGTAATGAACACCACATCGCGGAATCCGGACTCGGTATCTATCGTAAACATCACGCCGGACGCGCCCAGGTCGGAGCGCACCATGCGCTGCACCCCCGCCGACAGTGCGACCTGGGAATCGGTATAGCCGGTATGCACCCGGTAGGAGATCGCCCTGTCGTTATACAGCGACGCAAACACCTCCTTGATCGCATACAGGATATTGTCTATGCCGTGGATGTTGAGGAACGTCTCTTGCTGTCCCGCAAACGACGCATCCGGCAGGTCTTCGGCAGTCGCGGATGAGCGCACCGCAAAACTGGCGTCGCTGCCCGCGGCAAGATCGGCGTAGTGTTGGCGGATCTCCTGTTCCAGGCGCGGTGGCAGCGAGGCTGCGGATATCCAGCCGCGAATCTCAGCACCGGCCTTGGCCAGTGCGGCCACGTCATCCACGTCCAGCGCTTGCAGCGACTGCCTGATGCGGGATTCCAGGCCGTTGCTGTTCAGGAAATCACGGTAGGCATCGGCCGTCGTGGCAAAACCTCCCGGCACGCGCACACCGGATGCACTGAGGCTGCCGATCATCTCGCCCAGCGATGCGTTCTTGCCGCCAACCCGCTCGATGTCGGCTATTCCAAGCAACTGAAACGGGATTACGTATGCTTGCATTCCTGATCTCCTGTGTTCCCTGGGTCCTGTTGTGCTGACGCGGCTGGCCGGACGATGCGCGCGGTCCTGCAAGCGATGTTCATTCTTTCCTGTTGAGCGCCTGGATGATTTGAACAGCGATTTCCTCGATCGAGCGCGACGTAACGTCGAACCATTCTATACCCTCCTGCCGCATCATGCGCTCGGCGGCGGCAACTTCCTTGCGGCAAGTATCGATCGCGGCATAGCTGCTGTTCGGGCGGCGTTCCTGGCGGATCAGGTGCAGTTTCTCGGGCGAGATGGTCAAGCCGAACAGCTTGCCGCGGAACGGCAACAGGGTATCGGGCAGGTGGCCGCGCTCGAAATCTTCAGGGATCAGCGGATAATTTGCGGCCCTGAGGCCGAATTGCATGGCCAGATACATGCTGGTCGGGGTCTTGCCGCAACGCGAAACGCCGACCAGGATCACATCGGCGTTTTTCAGGTCAGCGTCGGAAACGCCATCGTCGTGGGCGATCGCGAAACTCATCGCGGCAATGCGATTGGTATATTCCCTGCCCGTCTGGCCGTGCGAACGGCCGACGGTATGCGCCGACTTCACGCCCAGTTCCTTTTCCAGCGGCGCGATGAACACCTCGAACAAATCGAGAAATAATGCATCCCCCTGGCGCAGCATCGCGCTGACTTCCGGATTCATCATCGTCATGATGACCAGCGGGCGGATGCCGTCCTGCTCGCGCACCTGACGGATGCGCGCCAGGCAATCCATCGCCTTTTCAGTACTGTCGACAAAAGGGAAGCGCATCTGGCGGAAGTTCAGCCCCTCGAATTGGGAGAGCAAGCCCTTGCCCAGGGTCTCCGCGGTGATGCCGGTCCCATCGGAGACGAACAAGATCGAGCGGCTGGATGCTTTGGGCTTGTCGGATTGCGGATGCTGCCCGGATTTTTTAACTGTCGCACTCATCGGATCGCCTTCCTGCTGACCTGTTCCTCAGTCATTGCTGCGGTCATGTCCATGACCCTCTTCAAGCAGCGAACATCAGAATAAGGGCCGCAGGTAGCGGCGTCAAATTAAGCTGTTGGCATACAAACGCGGCTCTCAACCGCGTGGATGGTGCCGGGCATGCAGGGTCTTCAGGCGCTCGCGTGCTACGTGGGTGTAGATCTGCGTAGTTGCAATGTCGGCGTGGCCCAGCAGCATCTGCACCACGCGCAGATCGGCGCCGTGATTCAGCAGGTGTGTGGCGAAGGCGTGGCGCAGCGTATGCGGCGACAGCGGCTTGTTCAGCCCGCCGTGCTTTGCGTGCTTCTTGACCAGATACCAGAACATCTGCCGCGTCATCCCCTCGCCTCTGGCGGTCACGAACAGCGCGTCGCTGACCTGCCCCCCCAGCAGCACGCCACGTCCGTGCGCCAGATAGCGGCGCAGCCAGTCCAGCGCCTCCTCGCCCAGCGGCACCAGGCGCTCCTTGCTGCCCTTGCCCATCACGCGCACCACGCCCATGTCCATGCTCACCTGGGTGACGCGCAACGTCACCAGTTCCGACACGCGCAGCCCGGTGGCATACAGCACCTCGAACATCGTTCGATCACGCAGGCCCAGCGGTGTCTGCGTGTCCGGCGCCGCGAGCAACTGTTCCACGTCCTGCTCGCTCAGGCTCTTGGGCAGATTGCGCGGCAGCTTGGGCGTATCGATCTGCAGCGTCGGATCGGTGGCTATCCTGCCTTGCCTGAGCAGGTAGCGGAACAGCCGCTTCAGGCTGGAGATGTTGCGCCCGGTGCTGCTGGGCTTGGCCTTTTGCGCGGCCACCAGTTGGGCAAGATAGCCCTGTATATCGCCGTGCGTGGCTTGCAGGATGGAAGTCGCGCGCTGCCTTTCCAGCCACGCGGAGAATTTGTTCAGATCGCGCCGGTAACTGTCCAGCGTGTTGCGCGACAGCCCGTCTTCCAGCCACAGGTTGTCGCAAAATTCGTCGAGGAGTTCAGCGTTGCTCATGCGCCAGCAGCCAGCGCTTGATCGCCAGCGACTCGCCGCTCGCATCGCGCATGAAGCCGCCTAGGCCGGATTTTCCCACGACGCGATGGCAGGGGATGATGATGGGGATGGGATTCGCGCCGCAGGCCTGGCCGACGGCTTGCGCGCCGGATCCCAGTTCGCCGGCCAATTCTCCGTAACTGCGCGTCTGCCCGCGCGGGATGGCCAGCATGGCTTGCCAGACTTTTTGCTGGTGCGGGGTTCCGCCCGGCTTGAGCGGTGCGGTAAATTCCACGTCCGGATTCTGAAAGTAACGCAGCAATTGTTCGCACACGGTTTCGGCAAACGCGCCGGTCGCGCGTTGCGGCTTTTCAGTCCCGGGCAAAAAATCTATGCCGAGCAGCGCGCGGTCATCGCAACGTATGCCGAGCACGCCGAACGGGACAGCCAGTCTAGCTTGATAGTCCATAAGCCACTCCAGAATCAGGTGTGATAATACACGCGGCATCGGCAAAATGGTGGCAATAAAAAACGGGAGCCGTGCTCCCGTTTTTGTCCTGCAAACAGCTGCTCCCGATCAGCCGCGGATCGCCAGTTTTTCCTTGATACGCGCCGACTTGCCGGAACGATCGCGCAGGTAGTACAGCTTGGCGCGGCGCACCGAGCCGCGGCGCTTCAGTTCGATGCTGGCGATGCTGGGCGAATAGGTCTGGAAAGTGCGTTCCACGCCCTCTCCCGCCGAGATCTTGCGCACGATGAAGCCGGAATTCAGTCCGCGGTTGCGTTTGGCGATCACGACTCCCTCGAAAGCCTGAACGCGCTTGCGCTCGCCTTCGACCACGTTCACGTTGACGACGACCGTGTCGCCGGGCGCGAAATCGGGGATCTTCTTGCCCAGGCGGGCAATTTCTTCCTGTTCCAATTGTTCAATCAGATTCACTTTACTGCTCCTTTTTATGCGGATCTTGTTCCTTCTGGAACTCAGCCAGAAGCCCAGACTCCTCTTTTGTCAAATCACGCCCGGCCAACAGATCCGGCCTGCGCAACCACGTCCTGCCCAACGACTGCTGAAGCCGCCAGCGCTGTATATCCGCATGATTGCCGGACAACAACACCGGGGGCACGGCCTCACCATTAAACTGTTCCGGGCGGGTGTAGTGCGGGCAATCCAGCAAGCCCTGCACAAACGATTCCTGCTCGGCCGATTCGGCATCACCCAGCACACCGGGCAATTGCCGCACCAGACTGTCCATCAACACCATCGCCGCCAATTCGCCACCGGACAACACATAGTCGCCGATGGAAACCTCCTCATCCACATACTGGCGGATCAGGCGTTCGTCTATGCCTTCGTAACGTCCCGCCAGCAGGACCAAACCTTCATCTGCCTGCGCCACCAGTTCCCTGACCACAGCGTGGGTCAGCAATCTGCCTTGAGGCGACAGGTACACCACCCGGCTCTTTTTCACGCCGCTGGCCGCCTGCCTCTGCCTGGCCGCACTGATCGCCGCGGCCAACGGCTCCGCCAGCATCACCATTCCGGGACCGCCGCCGTATGGGCGATCGTCTATGGTGCGGTAATTGTCAGTGGTGAAATCCCTGGGATTCCACGTCTTCAACACATAGTTGCCCTGTTCCGCCGCGCGCCGCGTGATGCCGTATTGCGTCAGCGCATCGAACATTTGCGGAAACAGTGTGATGACGTCGAAAACCATCTCAGTAATCCGCCGCCCAGTCCACCCGGATGGTCTTGTTCTTCACATCCACCTGTTTGATCGCGGTCGCAACGAACGGGATCAGAATCTCGCCGCTCTCATCTTTTACGCTCAACACCTGGTTCGCCCCGGTTTCCAGCAGGTTTGTCACCGTTCCCAGTTTCATTCCCGCCTCATTCACCACATCCAGACCGATCAAATCAGACCAGTAGTATTCATCTGCGGCTTGCTGCGGCAAACTGCTGCGCGGCACGGCGATCAATAAGCCCTTCAGCTTTTCGGCAGCGTTGCGATCCGGGCAGTCCGGCAGCTGCGCGGCCAGTGTCTTGTTATGCACCTCGCACTGCTGAACCATCTACCTCTCGCCATGGGCCGTGTTCATGACCTATCCACCAGGACTTGTAATCCAGCAAACTGTCGAGATACTCGGTATACGGCTGGATCTTGACCCAGCCGCGTATGCCCTGTGCTGCTGCGATGCGCCCCATGATCACCATGGGGCCGTTATCCTCAAGCGGCAGCAGCGGCACCGGCGCGCTTGACCAGCTTGGCAACGGTATCGCTCAATTGCGCACCCTTGCTTTGCCAGTGGCTTACACGTTCCAGTTGCAGACGCAACGCTTCCTGGCCTTCCTCAACCAGCGGATTGTAAAAGCCAACGCGTTCGATGAAGCGGCCATCGCGGCGATTGCGCGAATCCGCCACCACCACATTGAAAAATGGACGATTCTTCGAACCGCCGCGGGAAAGACGTATGATTACCATATGGAACCTACCTGTTGTTTGTTAGCCTAGCGAAAGGGCGCGGATTCTACGACATTTTGTGCAGTTCTTGCAACCCGGAAGGAATCCGGGGGTTTTTATCTGTGGAGCAAAACCTCCAGGACAAACTTGCTGCCGAGATATGCCAGCAAAAGAAACACGAAGCCGCTGATGGTCCAATGCACTGCGACGCGCCCGCGCCAGCCGTGAAAGTGGTGTCCCCACAACAGTACCGCGAACACTCCCCAGGAGATGAAGCCAAACAGGATTTTGTGGCTGAACTGCCAGGGTTTGCCGAAAATCTCTTCCGAAAACACCACACCGGATGCCAGCGTCAGCGTCAGCAGCACGAAGCCGATTGCCACCATGCGGAACAGCAGGGTTTCCATCGTCAACAGCGGCGGCAGGCTGCGCAGGATGCGCGGCAGGGTCGGGTGGTGCAGCCGTTTTTCCACCTGGGATATCAACACCGCATGCAGCATCGCGATCGTGAACAGGCTGTAGGCCAGCATCGCCACCGTGATGTGGGCACGGAACGCGAACAGGTTGGTGTTCGCCAGGGGATGGTCGGAGGGGAACAGCTCGGGCAGCAGCATCGTCACCGCCGCCAGCGGCAACAGCAACGCCTGGAACCCGCCTATCGGGTAAAAGAAACGGGCCACCCAGTACACCAGCAGGGTCAGCCACGCGATCAACGATAAGGCGTTGAGCACGCCCAGATCGAAATCACCCCCGGAAAAAATACCTTGGCCGAGCAGGTAACCGTGCAACGCCAGAGGAACCAGGATCAGATGTCCAACCCTGTCGTGACTCATCACGTCACCCTCGCCGCGCGTCTGCGCGCGCCAGAAGTAACTGGCCAGCAGCGCGTACGCGATAAAAGTGAGCGCGGGAATCAGAGGACTGTGCATTTTTATCAGGATGTTTTAGACTTCCCCAATTCTACACCAACTCTAGCCTACCCATCATGCTGGACACCCTCACCCAGCGCCTTTCCGGCGTCATCAAGACCTTGCGCGGCCAGGCGCGCCTGACCGAAAGCAACATTCAGGACGCGTTGCGCGAAGTGCGCATCGCCCTGCTCGAAGCCGACGTTGCCTTGCCGGTGGTCAAGGAATTCATCGCCCAGGTCAAACAGGCCGCGCTCGGCCAGGAAGTCATAGCCAACCTGAATCCCGGACAGGCGCTGATCGGGGTGGTGCACCGCGAGCTGACCCGGCTGATGGGCGAGCATAACGATGCGCTCAACCTTGCCACCACTCCGCCGGCGGTGATCCTGATGGCCGGCTTGCAGGGCGCAGGCAAGACCACCACCAGCGGCAAGCTGGCAAAACTGCTGCACGACCAGCAGAAGAAGAAAGTGCTGCTGGTCAGCTGCGACGTCTACCGTCCCGCCGCGATCGAACAATTGCGCACACTGGCCAAGCAGCTGGAAATCGATTTCTTCTCTTCCGACATCAGCCAGCAGCCGCGCGACATCGCGCTGGCGGCACTGGACTATGCGAAGCGCCATTACCACGACGTGCTGATCGTCGATACCGCCGGCCGGCTGGCGATCGACGCCGCAATGATGGAGGAGATACAGCTGCTGCACGCGGCCCTCAAGCCTGTCGAAACCCTTTTTGTCGTGGATGCGATGACCGGCCAGGATGCGGTTAACACCGCCAAGGCCTTCGGCGAAGCATTGCCGCTGACCGGCATCATCCTCACCAAGCTGGACGGCGATGCGCGCGGCGGCGCTGCACTGTCGGTGCGACAGATCACCGGCAAGCCGATCAAGTTCGTCGGCGTCAGCGAGAAGCCCGGCGGCCTTGAAGCCTTCCATCCAGAGCGCATGGCCTCGCGCGTGCTGGGCATGGGCGATGTGCTGTCGCTGATCGAAGAAGCGCAGCGCGAAGTAGACCAGGGTGCGGCCGAAAAGCTCGCGAAAAAGATGCAGAGCGGCAAAGGCTTCGACCTCAATGATTTCAGGATGCAGATCGTGCAGATGCGCAAGATGGGCGGCATGTCGGCGATGATGGACAAGCTGCCCGCGCAGCTCTCGCAAGCCGCCGCCGGCAGCAAGGTGGACGACAAACAGATCGCACGCACCGAGGGCATCATCAACTCGATGACCCCGCTCGAGCGCAGCAGGCCGGAACTGATCAAGGCCTCGCGCAAGCGCCGCATCGCGATGGGCGCGGGTGTGCAGGTGATGCACGTCAACCAGCTGCTCAACCAGTTCGAGCAGATGCAGAAGATGATGAAGATGTTAAGCAAGGGCGGCATGGCAAAGATGATGCGCGGGATGGCCGGCAAGCTGCCCGGCATGCGCTAGGGCCTGCTGCATGGCCGATCTGGTAGAACAACTAGCCATTCCACTAGGCCGCCAAAAAAACGGCTGCCTAGCGACTGGTATTCCTGTGTGTATGCTCACTCGCTCTTGGCCTACCTGGCACGGAATGTCCGCGTCGCTCGTTGCGCTGCACCTTGCATCTCGGCCTACTCGCTACAGCCCTGGTATTTTTAACACATAGCAAACTTAGGGTATCCAGATGACTATCAAAGCCATTATTTTCGACGTCGACGGCACGTTGGCGGACACCGAGGACGGACATCGCAAATCCTTCAACAAGGCCTTTGCCGAGAACGGCCTGGACTGGAATTGGGATGTCGCCTTATACGACAAGCTGCTCAGGGTGACCGGCGGCAAAGAGCGCATCAAATACTTTGTAAATGATTTTCTGCCGGGTTTTGCGAAGCCTGCCGATTACGAGGGTTTCGTGAAGCATCTGCACGCGGTCAAGACCAAGCACTACACCGGCATGCTGGGCGAAGGGCAGATCCCGCTGCGCCCGGGCATCAAGCAGCTGATCCAGGATGCGCATGCGGCCGGCATCACGCTCGCGATCGCCACCACGACCACGCCGGAAAACGTCTCCGCGCTGCTGGAAGTGGGACTGGGCAAGGACTGGGCGGATCATTTTTCCGCCAACGGTTGCGGCGACATCGTGCCGCACAAGAAGCCCGCGCCAGACATCTATTTCTGGGTACTGGACCAGTTGGGCTTGCCCGCCACCGACTGCATCGCCGTCGAAGACTCGGAAAACGGCCTGCGCTCCAGCCTGGCGGCGGGGATCAGAACCTTCGTCACCGTCAACCACTACACCCGCAACCAGGATTTCGCCGGCGCGGCGAAGGTATTCGACGATCTGAGCGACTTGGGCGATTTTTACCGCAGCAGCGGATTGCCCCTTTCCAAACTGCAGCTTTCTGTTTAGCATCTGGCTGGTCGTGGGGGTGTAGCTCAGTTGGGAGAGCGTCTGGTTCGCAATCAGAAGGTCGTCAGTTCGATCCTGATCACCTCCACCATCATTTCGGATCCTGCCGTACGCTATCGTCGCTATCAAGCGAGCCCTGGGCTGCAAGGGCTCCCGCCGCAGTCGGCTTGCCTTTCAGTATCCATTCCAACAGCACGCCGATCAAAGCGCCGAGCAGCGGCCCGGCCAAGTAGATCCACGTCGTGCCGAAGTCGCCGCGCACCAGATCGGGCGCGAACGAGCGCGCCGGGTTCATCGAGGCGCCGCTGATCGGCGCGGCCCACAGACCCGCCAGCGCGATGTAGCCGCCCACCGCGATCGCACCGTTGGTGCCGATGTTGCGCGCCCCCGATGCGGTCCCCAGTATCGTGTTGACCAGCCCGGCGGTCAGCACCACTTCCATCGCCAGTGCGGTGCCGTTGCCGATACCGTTGCCCGGCACGGTCGCACCCAGCCGCCCGGCGGTGCCGAACAGCGCGTGCAGGAATTGCGCCGCGGTGAGCGCGCCGAACAGCTGTGCCAGGATATAACCCGGCACGCGCCACCACGGGAAATTGCGCCGCAGCGCGAATGCCAGCGTCACGGCCGGGTTCAGGTGCGCGCCACTGACTGTGCCCATGAAGTAGATGATCGCCATCACCATCAGCCCGGGAGACACCACCTGCATCGCCAGCGTGACTGCCCCGCCGCTTCTGGCGGCCACCACCCCGCCGCCAGCGGCAACCAGCACCAGCAAAAAAGTGCCCCAGGTCTCGGCAAAAATGCGGCGCCATTCGTGCGACGGGTCCAGAAAGTTGGGAGCGATCTGTTTCAGCAGCATGCGCCCCTGTTGTGCCGCGTTCTGACGCTCCTGGTGCAATGTATTTTTCATGGCTGCCTCCGTATTCACGCCGTTCTATTTGAGCAGCTGTTTGCGTATCGACTGCAATTCCCGCCGGTGCTCCTCGCCGGGCTTGGGGTAGGCCAGTTCCAGGGACTGGAACGTCTCCAGCACGATCCCGGAAATGATCAGCCGCGCATTCTCCTTGTCGTCGGCGGGGACCGCATACCAGGGCGAGTTGTCCGTGCTGGTCGCACCCAGGCACTCTTCATAAGCCTGCATGTACTGCTTCCAGAACTTGCGTTCCTCGATATCCGCGAGGCTGAATTTCCAGTTCTTGTCGGGATCGTCGATGCGTTCGATGAAGCGCTTGCGCTGCTCCTCTTCGGAAAGGTGCAAGAAAAACTTGATGATGCGCGTGCCGTTGCGGTGCAGATGTTCTTCCATGCCGACGATGGAGCGATAGCGATCCGCCCAAATGGATTCCTGATCCAGCAGCCGCTCCGGGAGATTCTGCGCTTGCAGGATCTCCGGATGCACCCGGACGATCAGCACCTCTTCGTAATAGGAGCGGTTGAAGATGCCGATCCGGCCGCGCTCCGGCAAAGCCCGGGTGGTGCGCCACAGAAAATCATGCTCCAGCTCCTCTGCACTGGGATGCTTGAAGCTGAACACCTGGCAGCCCTGCGGATTGATGCCTGACATCACGTGCTTGATCGCGCCATCCTTGCCGGCGGCATCCATCGCCTGGAATATCAGCAGTACTGCATAACGGTTGGAGGCATAGTGCAGTTGTTGCTGCTCGCTCAATTCCTTGACCTGCTGTTCGAGCAACTCCTTGTATTCCTTCTTTGACTTGTATACCGGGTCTACCCTGGTCGGCCACTGCTCGAGCTTGATCCTGTTGCCCGCCGGAACACGGAAATTCTTGATATTTATTTTCATGCTGACCCTTTCAATCCTTCGGTTGCCCTCCCCTTCCCGTCATGGCGTCATAGTCGGGAAGGGCGTGGGGTTGAAAATTTGTTGATGTGCAACATTCCACAATGCGATCACCGGCACGGCAGCGTGGTGCGGGTCGAAGGTGAATATGCTCAGCGTGGCCGTACCGAGCATGAAATGCTGCGCCTCGACCACCGCCAACCCGATCCAGCGCACGGCCAGGACACTGCCGATCTGACCGTGTGCAAACAGCGCGATATTCCCTTCCAGCTTGCGCAGTCGCGCGATAAGCCGATCGGCGCGAACGGCAAGCTGCGCGGGCGTTTCACCGCCGGGACAGCCGTCCCGGTATATATTCCAGTCCGGCCGCTGTTTGCGGATCTCTGCTGAACGCAGCCCTTCGTAATCGCCATAGTCCCATTCGGCAAGGTCGGGCTCCAGCTCCGGGAGTTTATCCAGGCCGGCCAGTTCACAGGTTTGCAGAGCGCGCTTAAGCGGACTCGCCAGCACCTGTGCAAACGGGATGCCCTGCAGCTGCCTGCCCAGTTCGCGTGCTTCGTTTTCGCCGCTCGGGGTCAGCAGCAAGTCGGTGCGGCCGGTGTGCCGGCCGGAGAGCGACCATTCGGTTTCGCCGTGCCGGATCAGGTACAGGCGCAACGAGGCGTTGGTCAAGTGTTTGTGATCCGCATGGTACTCGTCAATCCCGGCCCTGTTGTCCGCCGGAATAATCCTGATATCTGTTTTCATTGTTATGCTTTGATGGCCGCGGCCGCATTGATGTTCTCAGGGGCACGCCGGTTCATTTTCCGTTCACCCCACTCCACTTCCAGTTACGGATCTCCGGCATGTCTTCGCCGTACTTGTCGATGTATTGTTTGTGCTCGATCAGCTTGTCCCTGAGTTGCTGCTTCAAGTAGACGCCCTTGTCGCCAGTCTGCGGCAGGCGATCGATCGCGTCCATCACCAGATGGAAGCGGTCCAGATCGTTCAGCACCGTCATGTCGAACGGCGTTGTAATCGTTCCCTCTTCCTTATAGCCGCGCACGTGGAAGTTGTCATGGTTGGTACGCCGGTAGGTGAGCCGGTGGATCAGCCAGGGGTAACCATGGAAGGCGAAAATCACCGGCTTGTCCCGGGTAAACAGCTCGTCGAAATCCAGATCGCTCAGTCCATGCGGATGTTCGCTCTGCGGCTGCAGCTTCATCAGGTCGACCACGTTCACCACCCTGATTCTCAACTCGGGCAGATGCTCGCGCAGGATGGACACCGCGGCCAGCGTCTCCAGCGTGGGCACATCGCCGCAGCAGGCCATCACCACGTCGGGCGCAAGCGCCTGGTCGTTGCTGGCCCACTGCCAGATGCCGACCCCCTCGGTGCAATGCTTGACGGCGGCGTCCATCGTCAGCCACTGCGGCGCCTGGTACTTGCCCGCGATCACGACGTTGACGTAGTGGCGGCTGCGTAAACAGTGGTCCCAGACCGACAGCAGGCAATTGGCATCCGGCGGCAGGTAGACGCGCACGATGGAGGCCTTCTTGTTGACCACATGGTCGATGAAACCGGGGTCCTGGTGGGTGAATCCGTTGTGCATCTGCTGCCAGACATGCGAGGCGAGCAGGTAATTCAGTGACGCGATTCTGCGCCGCCACGGCAGGTCGGCCGTGACCTTCAGCCACTTGGCGTGCTGGTTGAACATCGAGTCTATGATGTGGATGAATGATTCGTAGCTGTTGAACAACCCGTGCCGGCCGGTCAGCAGATAGCCTTCCAGCCAGCCCTGGCACTGGTGTTCGCTCAACATTTCGATGACCCGGCCATCGGCGGCGAGGAATTCGTCGTTGGGCTGGGTCCGGGCATCCCACTGCCGGCTGGTGACTTCGAATACCGAACTTAGACGGTTGGACAGCGTTTCGTCCGGGCCAAAGATGCGGAAATTGCGCTGCGCCCGGTTGAGCTTGACCACATCGCGCAGGAACACACCGAGTTCGTGCGTATCGGCTGCCGTCACCGCCCCGGGCGACGGCAGCTGCACTGCATAGTCGCGGAAGTCCGGCATCACCAGCTCACGCAGCAGCATGCCGCCATTGGCATGGGGATTTGCGCCCATGCGCCGCTCCCCCCTGGGTGCGAGTCCGGCCAGCTCCGGCTTCAACCGGCCTTGCGCGTCGAAGAGTTCCTCGGGCCGGTAGCTTTTCAGCCAGTCTTCCAGCAGTTGGAGATGTCCGGGATGATCGGCATCCACGGCAATCGGCACCTGGTGCGCGCGGAAGGAGTCTTCGTTTTGCAGGCCATCGACCGCCTTGGGTCCGGTCCAACCCTTGGGTGACCTGAGAACGATCATCGGCCAGCGCGGGCGCGTGGGGTTGCCGTGGTCACGGGCGTCGCGCTGAATCCTCCTGATCTCTTCCACCGCCTGGTCCAGTGCCGCAGCCATCGCTTCATGCATCAACCCGGGCTCGTGACCCTCGACGAAGCAAGGCGTCCAGCCGCAGCCGCGCAGGAACTGTTCCAGTTCCTGCGGTTCGATGCGCGCAAAAATAGTCGGGTTGGCGATCTTGTAGCCGTTCAGATGCAGGATAGGCAACACCGCGCCGTCGCTGACCGGATCGAGGAACTTGTTGGAATGCCAGGAAGTGGCCAGCGGCCCGGTCTCGGCCTCGCCGTCGCCGACGACGCAAGCGACGATTAGATCGGGATTGTCGAACACCGCGCCGAATGAATGGCTGAGCGAATAGCCCAACTCTCCACCCTCATGGATGGAGCCCGGGCACTCCGGCGACGCGTGGCTAGGAATGCCGCCGGGAAAGGAGAATTGCCTGAACAGCTTTTGCAGACCGGCTTCGTCCTGGCTGATATTGGGATAGATTTCGCTGTAACTGCCTTCCAGATAAGTGTTGCCCACGACCGCCGGGCCGCCGTGCCCGGGACCGGATACATAGATCATATTGAGATCATATTTGTTGATGACCCGGTTCAGGTGCACGTAGATGAAATTCTGTCCCGGTGTCGTTCCCCAGTGTCCGAGCAGCATGCGCTTCACATCGGCGAGTGCCAGCGGCCGCTTCAGCAGCGGGTTGTCGTACAGATAAATCTGGCCGACCGCCAGATAGTTGGCGGCGCGCCAGTAGGCGTCCATTCTGTCCAGCAATTCCGGGGGGAGCGTTTTTGTATTCATGATGCAATATCCTTTCTTGAGTCCAATCCGAGAACACGGCATACCGCCCTGGCAATCATCTGTTCCTCGTCGGTGCATATCACGCGCACTGCAACCGGTCCGGCTGCCGAAATCACGCCCGCATTCGCCGCGTTTTGCGATGCATCGATCCCTATCCCAAGAAACTCCAGGCCCGCGCAAATACGCGCGCGGATCACCGCAGCGTTCTCGCCTATGCCGCCGGTGAACACCAGCGTGTCCAGGCCGCCCAGCGCAGCCGCGTAGGCGCCTATGCATTTCCTGATCTGGTAGCAAAACAGCGCGACTGCCTCTGCCGCGCGTACGTCCTGTTTTTCAAGCGCCAGCAATTCGCGCATATCGGAGCTGGTCTCGGACACGCCGAGCAGCCCGGACTGTGCATTGACCATCCGGTTGAATTGCTGCGCACTCATGTTTTCGGTGCGCGCCAGATACCAGACCAGCCCGGGATCGAGATCGCCCGAACGGGTGCTCATAGCCACCCCGGCGGCCGGCGTGAAGCCCATGCTGGTATCGACCGCTTTGCCGTCGCGCACCGCCGCCAGGCTGGCGCCATTGCCCAGATGCGCCAGGATCACGCGCCCCAGCGTTGCCGCCGGGTCGCCGAGATGCGCAAGCGCCTGCATCAGGAATTCATACGACAAACCGTGAAACCCATAGCGCCGCACTCCCTGCGTTTCGTAGCGGCGCGGGATGGCCAACTGCTGCGCGACGCGCGGCAGGTCATGATGAAACGCCGTGTCGAAGCACGCCACTTGGGGCAGGCCGGGGAAGCGGCGCTGAAACGCCGCGGTCAACAGCATTTCCTCCGGCATATGCTCGGGATCGAATGGGCTGAGCCGCCGCAACTCAGCCGTCATTTCGTCGGTGATGCGCTGCGGCTGGCTGTATTTCGGGCCGCCATGCACCACGCGGTGTCCCACCGCAGACAATCCATCCCGCCCGCTGTGTTCCTCTATCCAGTCCATCAGAACTCCCACTGCCATCTGGTGATCTGCTGCCGACACCGGGCGCGAAAAATTGTCCGCCGGATTCTCGCCTTGCACCTGCAGGCGGGACGCTGGCAGCCCGATTCGTTCTATCCTGCCCTGCAGCCTCCTGCGCAGCGTATCTCCGGCCATGAACAGCGCGAACTTGATGCTCGAAGAACCGCCGTTGATCGTGAGGATGGTCAGGTTGGCCGATTTCATGTTTCCTTCTGTTTCAGAGCAGTGTTCGCTATCGGCGTGGTCCGGTCAAAGGGCAAAAACCTGATTCAACTCCGGCATGACGACTTCAGTTCCCTTCAGGCGGGTTGCAAATTGCCGCATGACTTCCTGCTCGCCATGAACGAGGAAAGTGCGTGCCGGGTTGCCGATCCGCTGGTGCCATGCAAGCAGTTCGGCCTGGTCGGCATGCGCGGAGAAGCCGTTGATGGTATGGATCTTCGCGCGCACCGCGACCTTTTCCCCGTAGATCCTGACTTCTTTTGCACCATCGATCACATTGCGCGCAAGCGTGCCGGTGGCCGCATAGCCGACGAATAATACGCTGCATTCCTCGCGCCCGATATTCTGCTGCAGATGATGCCTGATGCGTCCGCCGGTGCACATGCCGGACCCCGCCATGATCACGGCGCCGCCGCCTATTTGATTGATTGCTATCGACGCCGCGGTTTCGCGGGTGAATTGCAACCCGGTCAAATCAAAAGGATCGCGTCCTTGGCGAAACAGCGCGGCGGTTTCCGGGTCATAGCACTCCGGGTGGCGTTCGAATATCTCGGTGGCGGAGATCGCCATTGGAGAATCCAGGAAAACCTGGATGGAGCGCGGCAGCCGGTTTTTTTCGACCCCTTCGCGCAGGAAGTACAGCAGTTCCTGCGCCCGTTCCAAGGCAAAGGTCGGGATCACGACATTGCCGCCGCGGCCGAAGGTCGCGGCGATCGCTGCATAGAATTCTTCTACCGAGGGCTGGAATGGCTTGTGCAGGCGATCACCGTAGGTGGTCTCCATGACGACCATATCGGCACCGGCCGGAGCCGCCGGATTGCGCAGCAGCGGGCGGCCGCTATTGCCGAGATCGCCGGAGAACAGCACGCTGCGCCTGCGCCCGTTTTCTTCGAGTTCCAGCAGTATGCTGGCCGAGCCGAGGATATGCCCGGCATCATAAAAAGTCGCGCGGATGCCCGGCGCCAGCTGTATAGCCTGGCCGTAAGCACTGACCCGGCCAAAATAATCCAGCGCCGAGAAGGCATCCACGATCGAATACAAGGGCTGTGCAGCATGCTGGTGTTTGCCGTGATGCGGGGAACGGTGCCCGCGATTCTCCACCTCCTCTTCCTGCAGATGCGCTGCGTCCACCATCACCAGTCTGGCCAGTTCGCGCGTGGCCGCAGTCGCAATGATCTCGCCGCAGAATCCGCGCTTGGCCAGCAGCGGCAGACGGCCGCAGTGGTCCAGGTGCGCATGGGTCAACAGCACGAAATCGATTTGCCTGGGGTCAAAGCCGAATGGTTCGCCGTTCTCTTCCTCCAGCTCGCGGCCGCCCTGATACATCCCGCAGTCGATCAATATCCTCTTGTCTGCGCAACTCAGCAAATGACAGGAACCGGTGACGCCGCGATCGGCTCCGTGAAAGGAAATCTCCATCGTCAGCCCCCTTGTTCGTTGTTATTACCCCTGCTACCGGGATTCTTGCCGGTTCGTTAACCGCGCCAGAAGTATCGCGCTGGATCTCGAATTCAGGCGGTATGTTTGCTGGTCTGCGCAAAGCGGCTCGGTGCCCGCTGCAAACAGATCATGCGGCGTTTCGCGAGCGGTGTCCACGGCCAGATGCCAGCTGGTCCCTTGCGGTGCTGGCGGCAAACCGAAATCGATCGCAGCGGCGCCGGCATTGAACATCAGACAGAGTGCGCTTTGTTCATCTTCACGGATCAGGCAGGCAAACCGATTTTCTTGCGGGTCATCCCAATCGGGCAATCCCCCTTGCGGGCCATACCAATTAATTTCAGCATCCGTATAGAATTGTTCCTTGCTCAGGACCGGATGGCTGCGGCGGAAACCGATCATGCCTAGTGTGAAGCGGAAGATTTCGCTGTGCAGATCAAGATGGTTCCAGTCATACCAGCTGGTTTCGTTGTCCTGGCAGTAAGCGTTGTTGTTGCCGCCCTGGGTGCGGCGGAATTCGTCCCCGCCGAGCAGCATAGGCACGCCGCGCGACACCAGCAGCGTCAGCAGGAAATTCTTGATCTGGATTTTCCGCACCGCCTCTATCCCGGCATCCGTGGTCGCACCTTCTGCCCCGTAGTTTTCACTGAAGTTGGCGTCGTTGCCGTCATGGTTGTTCTGGCCATTTGCTTCATTGTGTTTGCGCTGATAGCTCACCAAGTCGTTAAGCGTGTAGCCGTCGTGGCAGGTGACGAAGTTGATGCTGGCCTCGGGGCCCTTGCCCGAGCGGGTATAGATATCTGCGCTGCCGCAGATGCGGCTCGCGAACAGACCAACCATGCCGCAATCGCCGCGCCAGTAGCGCCGGACATCATCGCGGTAACGTCCATTCCATTCCGCCCAGCGCCGCTCGGAAAAGCTGCCCACCTCGTAGGCCCCGGCGGCATCCCATGCCTCGGCGATGATCTTGACGTCCCGAAGGATCGGATCCTCGGCGATCCGCTCGAGCAGCGGAGCATTGGCCAGCAACTTCCCGGTAGTATCCCGGCCCAGCACAGATGCCAGATCGAAGCGGAATCCATCCGCGTGCATCTCCACCACCCAGTAGCGTAGTGCGGCCACAATCTGATCGCGCACCACCGGATGGTTGGCATTGATCGTATTGCCGGTGCCGGTAAAGTCCTGGTAATGGCGCTTGTCTGCTGACAGCATGTAGTAGATCGCGTTATCGATGCCGCGAAAGCACAGCGTCGGGCCCAGTTCGTTTCCCTCGGCAGTGTGGTTGAACACGACGTCCAGGATCACTTCTATCCCGGCTTGGTGCAGGGCCAGCACCATCTCCTTGAATTCCAGCTTCTGCTGTCCCCGGCTTCCTGCACTGCTATATGACGCTTTGGGCGCACCGAAAGCAACCGGATCGTAGCCCCAGTAATTCCGCAGTTGCTCGCCGGTTTGCGGATTGACGGCCAGTATCTGACATTCGTTGAATTCATGCACCGGCATCAATTCCACCGCGGTCACCCCCAGCTGCTTCAGATAGGGGATCTTTTCGACCAGGCCGCGAAACGTGCCGGGATGGCTGATCCCGGAACTGGGATGTAGCGTGAACCCGCGCACATGCGTCTCATAGATCACCGTGCTCGACCAGGGATGCCTGAGGGGACTGTCGTCCTGCCAGTCGAAGTGCTCATGGATATACACACACTTGGGCATCGCCGCCGCATCATCCAATGCGGAACGAGCCAGATCGGGCTCCGGCGCCGACGGATCATATCCCCTGGCCGGAGCGAAGTCCCAGTCTGCCGCGCGGGTGAGCGCGGTCGCAAACGGATCCAGCAGCAGCTTGTTGAAATTGAAACGATGGCCTGCACCGGGTTGGTACGGCCCGTCCACACGGTAGGCATAGAGCTGGCCCGAAGCTATCGCTTCGACCCAGACATGCCAGATGTCGCCGGTGCGGTTGCGCGCCGGGTCCAGCGCGATCACTCTGGCGGGCGTCGCATCCCCGGGCAGATCGAACAGCTCCAGTTGCACGCGGGTGGCATGACGGCTGAACAGCGCAAAATTGACTCCCCCGCCGTTGCCATGGGTACCCATCGGCAACGGCATACCGGTCCGGACTTCAGTGAATTCGGAAACCTGTGCCGCATATTCATGCAGCGGACGCTCGCTGGTATTCATGCCGGTATTAAATCACCGTACCCCGGATATGTCTTCTTTTGCGCCGAATATCCCGCGCATCGCCGTTGGTCAGCGCACGCCGTAGTCCAACTGTTTCCTTTTTGCAGCAATGCAGGACATCAAGTCCTCCCAGGACTTGGCGAATGATGCGGTGCCTTCGCGCTGAAGTTGTGCGGCAAGCGCCGCGTTGTCTATCCCGGCCCGGGCGAACTCGGCCAACCGAACTTCGGCATCGCCGCCATCCGGCGGCAAGATGCTCTGCACCCTGCCATGTTCGGCGAAGGCGAGCAGCGTCTTTTCCGGTATCGTGTCTATCGTCTCCGCAGCGGCGAGTGCTTCGACATACAGCGTGTCGGCGGCTGCAGGATCCTTGGTGCCGGTGCTGGCCCACAGCAGGCGTTGCGGCCTGGCTCCGGCAGCGGCAAGCTTCAGCCAGTGTGCCGATGCCAGCAGCTCGCGGTAGGCCCGGTAGGTGCGCTGCGCGATCGCGATGCCAAGCCGGTTGCGCAAGCCGTCCGGAACCTTGTCCTTCACCGCCACATCCCAGCGGCTGATGAAGACCGATGCCACCGAGGCAACCCCGGGGTCGAGGCCTGCGGCGATGCGCCTTGCTATCCCGCGCATATACGCTTCGGCCGCCGCGATATAGTGCTCGCGCGAGAACAGCAGCGTGACATTCACCGGGACGCCCGCGAAGATCACCTCCTCGATCGCCGGGATACCGGCCGGGGTACCCGGTATCTTGATGAACAGATTAGGGCGTGCGGCGCGCGCGTGCAACTGCACCGCTGCCGCTATCGTGGCATTGGTGTCATCCGCGAGCAGGGGCGACACCTCCAGCGACACCCAGCCGTCAACACCTGCGCTGGCAGTGTGAACCGGCCGGAACAGATCGGCTGCCTCCACCAGATCTTCCAGCGCAAGTTCGAAAAACAATTCCTCACCCGACTTGCCCGCGCGCGCCTTGTTGCGGATCGCAGCATCGTAGAAGTCGGTATCCTTGATCGCCAGATCGAAGATCGTCGGATTGGAAGTCAGTCCAGTAACCGCCAACTCGTTGATGTAGCGGGCCAGCGTGCCGCTGGTCAGCAAGCCGCGCGTGATATTGTCGAGCCAGAGACTCTGGCCCAGATTGTGCAACTGCTGTGTCGCTTTCATTTCGCCTCCTGTATCCGATCGACAACTTTGTGCCGATCCAGCCAGTAACTAACGCGCTAATGGCAATCCGGCATGGCCAGCCTGAATAAATCTTACCAGCATGCAATGTCAGCTGAATTAATAATAATTTAAGGAACCTCTGATTAAGTCATCATGCACCGCGTTGCTGGCAAAAACGGGATGATCGCAAGGCGTGCGACGAAGGTAGCGGCTGCGACACGTTACTGCGTAGCAGCCGATTGCGGGAGCAGCCGCCTGCCGCCACTCCCGCACCGACGCTTCGCGCACCGTGTCATGGCGGCAGCCCAGACTACGATGCCAAGGAGCGCAACACTGCGAGCGCTCTTTTTTGTCGCAACCCAAGGGCATTGGCTTTGCGGGGGGTCTGCGGCGTCAGACTCCTGGCGCAGGGAATCACCATTCACGTCGTCGCCTTTCTTGCATCCCATCCCGCAAATCCGAATGCGCGGGCATGCGGGACTTAATCAGAGGTTCCTTAACCTGGATGCGCTGATCCGCCATATGCCGCTGCCCGGAACTCCCGCAGCGGCGGCCATGCCAAGTATTCGGCCACTGAAGTATCGGATAGAATACGCAACTCAATTTCAAATACGTTTAAGGAAACCCCATGTATCAAATCGCTCCGAGCATCCTCTCCGCCAATTTCGCCAGGCTGGGCGAGGAAGTCGACAACGTCCTCGCCTCCGGCGCGGACATCGTGCACTTCGACGTGATGGACAACCATTACGTGCCCAACCTGACGATAGGTCCGCTGGTGTGCGAGGCGCTGCGCAAGCACGGCGTGACCGCGCCTATCGACGTGCATCTGATGGTCAAGCCGGTGGATCGCATCATTCCCGATTTCGCCAAGGCCGGCGCTTCCTACATCACCTTTCACCCGGAGGCTTCCGAGCACATCGACCGCACCATAGGCCTGATCAAGGAATGCGGCTGCAAAGCCGGCCTGGTATTCAACCCGGCGACGCCGCTCGACGTGCTGGAATACACGCTGCCGAAACTGGACATGGTGCTGCTGATGTCGGTGAACCCCGGCTTCGGCGGGCAGAAATTCATCCCTTACGTGCTGGACAAGGCACGCGCAGTGCGCAAGATCATAGACGCCGGCGGCCATGACTGCCGCCTGGAAATCGACGGCGGCGTCGGCCCGGCCAACATCCGCGAAGTCGCCGAAGCGGGCGTGGATACCTTTGTTGCCGGCTCCGCGATATTCAGCAAGCGCAATGACCAGGACAAAAACCATTACGACAGCATCGTCGGCGAATTGCGCGCCGAACTGGCCAAAGCAAAAACCAAATAGCCGGGTACAACAGATGACACAATCCGTTCATTTCCCGCTCGACATCTCCGCAATCGTCATCGATCTCGATGGCACGATGCTGCACACCTCTCCCGAGCTTTGCGAAGCAGCCAACCGCATGCTGCGCGACATGGACTACGCACCGGTGTCGCAGACGCTGCTGGCCAGCTATATCGGCAACGGCATCAGCTGGCTGGTGAAGCGCGCATTGACCGGCGACATGCATGCTACACCGGATGCCGCACTTTACGACCATGCCCTGCCGATCTTCGAAAAGCATTACACCGAGCTGCTGCTGCAAAGCCGGCCTTTCGACGGCGTGATCGCGGGTCTGGATGCGATGCAGGCTGGCGGGTTTCCGCTCGGCTGCATCACCAACAAGCTGGAGCGCTACACGCTGCCGCTGCTGCAGGGGTCAGGCCTGGCGAAGTATTTCGAGATCGTGCTGGCGGGAGACACCCTGCCGGAAAAGAAGCCCCACCCCTTGCCGCTGCTGCATGCGGCAAAGCATTTCGGCATCCCGGTCGGCAAGCTGCTGCTAATCGGCGACTCGCTGAGCGACACCGCCGCGGCGCGCGCCGCCGGTTGCCCGGTGTTCTGTGTTCCTTATGGCTATAACCACGGCGAACCGGTGGAGACGCTGGAACAGGACGCGGTGATCAAGGATATTCCCGGCGCCCTGGCGCTGATCAGGCGCGCATAGGCATCATGGATATTCGGACCCTGGATTTCTCGAGATCGGCCGGTTGGCGATGGTGAGCTCCGCCTCACCGCGCGCTGCGCATCCGTCCGCCAATCTCGAAATATTTTAAGGAGCCGTTCATGCTGCACCCGATCACCGAACAGGAGTTCAACAACCTCGCCCGGCAGGGCTATAACCGCATCCCGCTGGTGTGCGAAACTTTTGCCGACCTGGACACGCCGCTGTCGCTATACCTGAAACTCGCCAACAGGCCCTATTCCTATCTGCTCGAATCGGTCCAGGGCGGCGAACGCTTCGGGCGCTATTCCTTCATCGGCCTGCCCGCCGACACGCGCATCACGGTGCGCGGCAAGCGCGTGACGCTGACCCATCGGGACTCGGAAACCTCGCACGAAGTCGACGATCCGCTGGATTACATCCGCGAATACCAGACGCGCTTCAAGGTCGCGCAGCTTGAAGACCTGCCGCGCTTCTGCGGCGGGCTGGCCGGTTATTTCGGCTATGAGACGATACGCTATATCGAGCCGCGCCTGGCGAAGGTCCGAAAACCCGACGCGATCGGCACGCCGGACATCCTGCTGATGCTGACCGAACAGCTGGCGGTGGTGGACAACCTCAGCGGCAAGCTCACCTTCATCGTCTATGCCAATCCGGAACAGGCAGACGCCTATGCGATCGCCCGCCAGCGTCTGCGGGAACTGACCGCGCGCCTGAGGCTGCCGGTGGATATCCCGCGCGCACCGCCGGTACACGGCGGCGAGGCCAGCTCGGAATTTGGCGATACCGCATTCAAGAATGCGGTGGTCAAGGCCAAGCAGTACATCTTCGACGGCGACATCATGCAGGTGGTGCTGTCGCAGCGCATGGCCCAGCCCTTCCCCGCCGCGCCGCTGTCGCTGTACCGCGCACTGCGCAGCATCAATCCTTCGCCCTACATGTTCTTTTACGACATGGGCGACCACCAGGTAGTCGGCGCTTCACCCGAGATACTGGTGCGGCTGGAACACGTTACTGGCGAAGCCAGCAGTTTGCGGGACCAGCCGCATGGCGCCTCCTCCCGCACCAGCGGGTTCCACCCCACCGTGTCGGAGGCGCAGCTGGAACGCGACACGATCACGGTGCGCCCTATCGCCGGAACCCGCCCGCGCGGCAAGACGCCGCAACAGGATGCCGAACTTGCCGAAGACCTGCTGGCCGATCCGAAGGAACTGGCCGAGCACCTGATGCTGATCGACCTGGGCCGCAACGACGTCGGCCGGGTCGCGCAGAACGGCAGCGTCAAACTGACCGAGAAGATGGTCATCGAACGCTATTCGCATGTGATGCACATCGTCTCCAACGTCGAGGCCAGGCTCAAGCCCGGCTATAACGCGATGGATGTGCTCAAGGCCACTTTCCCGGCCGGCACGGTATCGGGTGCCGCGAAAGTGCGCGCGATGGAAATCATCGACGAACTGGAGCCGAGCAAGCGCGGCATCTATGCCGGCGCAGTCGGCTACCTGGGTTTCAACGGCGACATGGACCTGGCGATCGCGCTGCGCACCGCGGTGGTGAAGGACAACATGCTGTATGCGCAGGCCGGGGCCGGCATCGTCGCCGACTCGGTGCCCGACAGCGAATGGCAGGAAACGCTGAACAAGGCCCGCGCCGTGCTGCGCGCGGCGGAGATGGTGCTGGCCGGACTGGACAACGAGCTGGAACCGTAGCGCGATGCTCAGGCTCACCGAAGTCAAACTGCCGCTGGCACATGCCGATGGCGAAATCAGGGCTGCGATCCTCAAGCGCCTGGCTGTCGCGGACGATCAGTTGATCAGCTACATCGTGTTCAAGCGCGGCGTCGACGCGCGCAAGCCGAACGCGATCCTGTTCACCTACACGCTGGATGTGGAACTGCGCGATGAAGCCGCGATACTTGAGCGGTTCAAGGCGGATACGCACCTGCGCATCACCCCGGACACGACCTACCGCTACGTCGCGCACGCTGGAGGAAATTTGGCATCGCGCCCGGTCGTCGTCGGCATGGGCCCCGCGGGGCTGTTCGCCGCGCTGCTGCTCGCGCAGATGGGTTTTCGCCCGCTGCTCCTGGAGCGCGGCAAAGCTGTCCGCGAAAGAACCAAAGACACCTGGGGACTGTGGCGCCAAGGCGTGCTGAACCCGGAATCCAACGTGCAGTTCGGCGAAGGCGGCGCCGGGACCTTCTCCGACGGCAAGCTTTACAGCCAGATCAAGGATCCGCGCCATCTGGGCCGCAAGGTGCTGGAGGAATTCGTCAAAGCTGGCGCCCCGGAAGAGATCCTGTATGTCAGCCATCCGCATATCGGCACGTTCCGGCTGGTGGGCATGGTGGAGCAGATGCGCGCAACGATACAGGCGCTGGGCGGCGAGATCCGCTTCGGCTGCCGCGTCGACGATATCGAGATCGAAGATGGAGCGGTACGCGGGGTCGTGCTGGCCAGCGGTGAACATATCGCGACCAACCATCTGGTGCTGGCGGTCGGCCACAGCGCGCGCGACACCTTCGCGATGCTGCACAAGCGCGGCATCTACCTCGAAACCAAACCGTTCTCGATCGGCTTGCGCATCGAACATCCGCAATCGCTGATCGATGCCGCGCGCTATGGCATGAACGCTGGCAATCCGCTGCTGGGCGCGGCGGATTACAAGCTGGTGCATCACGCCAGCAACGGACGCTCGGTTTACAGCTTCTGCATGTGTCCGGGCGGCACCGTGGTCGCCGCGGCGTCCGAGCCCGGACGCGTGGTCACCAACGGCATGAGCCAGTATTCGCGCAACGAGCGCAACGCCAACAGCGGCATCGTCGTCGGCATCACGCCCGAGCAGGATTATCCGAGCGACCCCTCTGATCCGGATGGCGTGCTGGCCGGCGTGGCATTCCAGCGCCGCTGGGAATCGCGCGCATTCGAACTGGGCGGCGGAAACTACCGGGCGCCGGGGCAGCTGCTCGGCGATTTCCTCGCCGGCAGGGCCTCCACCACGCTTGGCGAAGTGCAACCGTCCTACCAGCCCGGCGTGCACCTGACCGATCTCTCGACGGCCTTGCCCGATTACGCGATCGCCGCGATCCGCGAGGCGCTGCCGGCGTTCGGCAGACAGATCAAGGGGTTCGACATGGCGGATGCGGTGCTGACCGGCGTCGAGACGCGCACTTCATCGCCGATCCGCATCAGGCGCAACAAGGACGATTGCCAGAGCATCAACACCCGGGGTCTGTATCCCTGCGGCGAGGGCGCGGGCTATGCCGGCGGCATCCTTTCGGCTGCGGTGGACGGCATCGAGGTTGCCGAAGCGGTGGCTTTGAGTATGATGCGAACGACGAATTGATGATTGGAACGAACATGCTGTTAATGATAGATAACTACGACTCCTTCACCTACAACCTGGTGCAATATTTCGCCGAGTTGGGCGCGGACGTCGTGGTGCATCGCAACGACGGGATCACCATCGGGCAGATCGAGAAGCTGAACCCGGAGCATATCGTCGTGTCACCCGGCCCTTGCACGCCCAACGAAGCAGGCATCTCGGTCGCGGCGATCAAACACTTCGCCGGAAAGATTCCCATCCTCGGCGTTTGCCTCGGACACCAGAGCATAGGATCGGCGTTCGGCGGGCATATCATCCACGCCAAGACCCTGATGCACGGCAAGACCTCGCTGATCCACCACAACAACACCAGCGTGTTCACCGGCCTGCCCAACCCGTTCACCGCGACGCGCTACCACTCGCTGGTGATAGAGCGCGAGACGCTGCCGGATTGCCTGGAGATCACCGCCTGGACCGACGACGGCGAGATCATGGGCGTGCGCCACAGGACGCTGGCGGTGCACGGCGTGCAGTTCCACCCCGAGTCAATACTCACCGAACATGGCCACGACATGCTGGAGAATTTTCTGAAGGGGATGAAATAGCATGATCACACCGCAGCAGGCCCTGACGCGCCTGATCGAGCAGCGCGAAATCTTTTACGACGAGATGCTGTCGCTGATGCGCCAGATCATGGGCGGGGAAGTCACGCCGGTGCAGATCGCCGGCATCCTGATCGGCCTGCGCGTCAAGAAGGAGACCGTGGGCGAGATCTCCGCCGCCGCCCAGGTGATGCGCGAATTCGCCACCAAGGTGCCGGTCAGCAATCGCACCCATCTGGTGGACACCTGCGGCACCGGCGGCGACGCCGCGCACACCTTCAACATCTCCACCGCCAGCGCGCTGGTCAGCGCCGCCGCGGGTGCAAGGGTGGCGAAGCATGGCGGGCGTTCGGTGTCCTCGACCTGCGGCTCGGCGGATGTGCTGGAAGCGCTCGGCGTCAATTTGCACCTGAGCCCGGAACAGGTCGGATCATGCATAGACCGGATCGGCATCGGCTTCATGTTCGCACCCAATTTCCACGGCGCGATGAAGCACGCCGCACCGGTGCGCCGCGAACTCGGCGTGCGCACGATATTCAACGTGCTGGGGCCGCTGACCAATCCTGCCGGTGCGGAGAACCAGGTGCTGGGCGTGTTCCATCCCGACCTGGTCGGCATCCAGGCGCGCGTGCTGCAGCGCCTCGGCAGCCGCCATGTACTGGTGGTGCACGGCGCGGACGGCATGGATGAGATCTCAATCAGCGACGGCACTTACATCGCGGAACTGAAAGACGGCCAGGTCAGCGAATACACCGTGCATCCCGACCTGTTCGGCCTGACCACCGCGCCGCTGAGCATGCTGCGCGTGACCAACATCGACGAGGCGCGTGAAAAGCTGCTGGGTGTGCTGAACGACGAAACGGGCGCGCCGCGCGACATCGTGCAGCTGAATGCCGGCGCGGCGATCTATGTGGCGGGTCTGACCAATTCCCTCGAGGAAGGTGTCGCCAGGGCCGACGAGGTGATCGCCAGCGGCGCGGCAAAAGCCAAGCTAAACCAGCTGATAGCACTGAGCAACAGTTTCAAGTCCTGATACCAGCCTCTCCGGGCAAGCTTCTCCGGGCAAGCTTCTCCGGACACCCTGGCGCGGCGGTTCGGCTTATGCCGATAGCAGCTGTTTCAGCTCCCCGCTCTGGTACATCTCGGTCATGATGTCCGAACCGCCGACGAATTCGCCCTTGATATACAGCTGCGGGATCGTGGGCCAGTTGGCGAAATCCTTGATGCCCTGGCGGATCTCCGGATCCTGCAGCACATCCACGGTGTACAGATCTTTCACGCCGAGTGCATTGAGTATCCCCACGGCGTTGGCGGAGAAGCCGCACTGCGGGAATTGCGGATTGCCCTTCATATACAGCACCACCGGATGGCTGGTGACTTGCTCTTTGATGCGTTGCTGGGTGTCTTTTTGCATATCTGGACTCATGATGTCATTACCTGAATTAAATTGTCGGGAATTCTAGGTGGTCGTGCCCGCAGCGTCAAGTATGCCGGAATCTCACCGGCTTTTGTTTGCGTCCTCCGCAGCGCTATTTTTGGTAAAGTATCCCGGCTCGCTGCACCGGTGCAGGCAACGACCAGACAGAACAATAATCCCGGAACGATAATCAAGGAAAATAAATGGAGTCCTCGGCCTCACTGGAACTGGCCAAACATGCGCTGCTGATGTTCGGCTCCATCCTCGCCGTGGGCACTTTTTCCGGCCTGATCGCGCGGCTGGTGCGGATACCCGATGTGGTGGTGTTCCTGCTGGCGGGCATGCTGATCGGTCCGAGCGTATCGGGCCTGGTGGATATAAGAGCCGATTCCACGGTCAACCAGCTGATCATGATCTTCGGTTCCAGCTATATCCTGTTCGACGGCGGCGCATCGATCCGGCTCAGAGTGCTGAAGGAAGTCTGGATCACGATCACGCTGATCGCCACGGTCGGCGTGCTGGTCACCGCCGCGATCACCGCTGTTGCCGCCTGGTACTTCCTCGGGCTCGCGCCGGTCAGCGCGCTGCTGCTCGGCAGCGTGATCGCCTCGACCGATCCGGCCACTCTGGTGCCGGTGTTCAAGCAGGTGCGCGTCCGGGAGCGTGTCGCGCAGACCGTGATGAGCGAATCCGCCTTCAATGACGCGATGGGCGCCATCCTCACTTTTACAGTATTGGGCGTGGCGATCGGCTCGGGCGGATTCTCGGCTGGCGACGCGCTCATCGGCTTGCTCAAACAATCGCTGCTCGGCATCGTCATCGGCGGTGGGCTGGGCTATCTGGCCGCCTTCCTGATCTCACATGAAAAATTCAACTTTCTTGCCGAGTTCGCCCCGGTAGTCACGCTGATGGCGGTAATAGGCGCATACATGGGCGCGGACGGAATGCACGCCAGCGGTTTCATGGCGGTGTTCGTGTTCGGCATCATGCTGGGCAACCAGGAATCGCTGGGCTTCAAACTGACCAAGAAGGAAGGCGGCGAACTGGAAGACTACGTGATGACCACCGCCCTGATCATGCGCATGTTCATCTTCATCCTGCTCGGTATGCAGGTAGACTTCGGCCTGATCAACCACTACCTGCTCAGCGGCGCCGCGGTGGTCGCGGTTTTCATGCTGGTGGCGCGCCCGGCCACGGTGTTCCTGTGCGCGCTGCCCGACCGCCGTGCCAGATGGAGCTTCAAAGAAATGCTGTTCATGTGCTGGACACGCGAGACCGGCGTGATCCCCGGCGCACTGGCCGGCATGCTGGTCGGCATGAAAGCGCCCGGCGCCCAGATCATCGCCTCGGTGACCTTCATCGCGATCCTGTTGACCATCCTGATCCAGGCCACCACCACCAAGTGGCTGGCGAAGAAGCTGGGGCTGCTGGCGACGAAATAGACCTGCGATCAGACCCTGCGCAGCACGATGCCGCGGAACCACCCGCCGGCAAGCAGCGGTACATCGCTGACCTTTTCCAGTTGCGGTACTTCATGCAACACTTGTTCGAACACCACATCGGTGCGCGTGGCGAGGCGCCGCGACAGGGGGTTGAGCGCCCGGCGCAGCCAGGCATGCTGGCCCTGGCGCAGGAATTTGTCGAACAGGATGATGCCGCCGCCGGGCTTGAGCACGCGCGCGGCCTCGCTCAGGCATTCAACGGGCTGCGGCACCACCGCAACAATGAGATGCAGTACGACATGGTCGAACTGCCGGTCAGGGAACGGCAGGGCCATGCTGTCGCCCAGCACCCAATCGATCTGCAGCCCCTCATCCCCTAACCGGGCATCCCGCAACCGGGCAGCGCGCCGCCGCGCGCGCGACAGCATTGCGGCGTTGAAATCGAGCGCAGTGTAGTGATGCAGCTTGGGCAGCAGCGGCAGATCGAGCCCGGTGCCGATACCGCTCAACAATACCTGCTGCGCAACATCAGCCGGCAAAGCCTGCAGGGATTGTGCGCGTGCATGCTGCAACGGACGCGATATGAGCACATCGTAGAGCGGAGCGATCAGGCTGTAGCTGCGTCTGAGCAGCGGGTTTTCGCGGTGGGGCAGATCGTGTTTCGGCATGCCGCGAGTCTAGCGCAAAAGTCTGATGCCGGATAATTTGGCCTGCGCGATGGCTTGCGCGAGCATCTCGACAGCCTGCCCGCGCGGAAAGCTCTTGCGCCAGGCCAGCGCGATGCGGCGTGAAGGCGCGGGACTGGCGAACGGGATAACCTTCAGCAGGCGGCTGCGGTAACGCGCACTGTTGGCCGATGCCGGCAGCACGGTGATGCCCAAGCCGGAGGCGACCATGTTGCGTATCGTCTCGAACGAAGTGCCCTGCTGGATTTCTGCCCCTCTGCGCTTGAGTTCGGGACAGGCTTCCGCGACCTGGTTGCTGAAGCAGTGCCCTGAATCCAGCAGCAATACTTTTTCGGCGGAAAGTTCCCGGGCCTTGATACTGCGCCGGTTGGCCCAGTTATGACCGTTGCCGACCACCACTTCGAACGCTTCGTCGTACAGGGGTTGCGTGACGACGCCGGCATCGCCGTACGGCAGCGCAATGATGATCACATCGAGCTTGCCGTTGCGCAGCAGGGCATCGAGGTTGGCGGTGATGTTCTCCTCCACTTCCAGCGGCATGTGCGGGGCGAGTTTCTTCAGCGCCGGGATCAGGCCGGGCAACAGGTAGGGGCCGACGCTGTAGATGATGCCGACACGCAATGCGCCCGACAACTGGTCATCGCCCCGCTTGGCGATCTCGCGGATGCGTTTCGCTTCTTCCAGCACGCGCTGCGCCTGTTCGACGATCTGCGCGCCGACCGGGGTGACGGAGATCTCGCTTTTGCCGCGCTCGAAGATCTGCACCCCCAGTTCCTCTTCGAGTTTTTGTATCGCCAGCGACAGCGCGGGCTGGCTGATGAAGGATTTTTCCGCGGCGCGGCGGAAGTTGCGTTCCTGTGCCACGGCGACAATGAAGCGCAGTTCGTTGAGTGTCATGTTCGCCTCCTGGTGATTTGAATAGTAAATCAATCTGGTTTAAACAATCAATTGGATTGATGGGCTGCCAACTCCTACAGTGCGAGCGTAGCTTTTCACCTACGCAATCCTTTCAAGGAGAAATACATGTCAACCGAAGCGAAATGCCCGTTCCATCACAGCGCCGGTAGCGGAACGTCGAACCAGGACTGGTGGCCGAACCAACTCAACCTGAATATCCTGCACCAGCACTCGTCCCTGTCCGATCCCATGGACAAGGACTTCAACTACGCCGCAGCGTTCAAGAGTCTCGACCTGGCGGCGGTGAAAAATGACCTGGTGGCACTGATGACCGACTCGCAGGACTGGTGGCCGGCGGATTACGGCCACTATGGCCCGCTCTTCATCCGCATGGCCTGGCACAGCGCCGGCACCTACCGCACCGGCGACGGCCGCGGCGGCGCGGGGCACGGCAACCAGCGTTTTGCGCCGCTCAACAGCTGGCCCGACAACGTCAATCTCGACAAGGCGCGGCGGCTGTTGTGGCCGATCAAGCAGAAATACGGCAGGAATATCTCATGGGCCGATCTCATCATTCTCGCGGGCAACGTCGCGATGGAATCGATGGGCTTCAAGACCTTCGGCTTCGCCGGCGGGCGCGAAGACATCTGGGCGCCGGAGATCGACGTCTACTGGGGCAACGAGAAGAAGTGGCTGGGCGACGAACAGCGCTACGCCGGCGAACGCGACCTCGAAAACCCACTGGCTGCCGTGCAGATGGGACTGATCTACGTCAATCCGGAAGGACCCGGCGGCAAGCCCGATCCGCTCGCGTCCGGTCGCGACGTGCGCGAGACCTTCGCGCGCATGGCGATGAATGACGAAGAAACCGTCGCGCTCACCTGCGGCGGCCACACTTTCGGCAAATGCCACGGTGCCGGCGACGCCAGGCTGGTCGGCCCCGAACCAGAGGCTGCGCCGATCGAACAGCAGGGCCTGGGCTGGAACAGCGCTTACCGCAGCGGCAAGGGCGGCGACCAGATCGGCAGCGGCCTGGAAGGTTCGTGGACGCCGACCCCGACCCAGTGGGACATGAGCTACCTCGACATGCTGTTCGGCAACGAATGGGAGCTGACCAGGAGCCCGGCCGGCGCCCAGCAGTGGACGCCGAAGCAGGCGACCACCAGCAACATGGCGCCAGCCGCGCACGATGCCTCGAAAAGGGTGCCTATCATCATGACCACGGCCGATATGGCGATGCGCATGGACCCGGCCTACGAAAAGATCGCGCGGCGCTTCCACCAGAATCCTGAGGAATTCGCCGACGCCTTCGCCCGCGCCTGGTTCAAGCTGACCCACCGCGACATGGGTCCGCGTGCGCGCTATCTCGGCCCTGAAATACCGAAGGAAGCGTTGATTTGGCAAGACCCCATCCCCGCCGTCGATCACAAGTTGATCGATGCGCAGGACATCGCCGCGCTCAAGGCCAGGGTGCTGGCGTCCGGACTGAGCGTTTCCGAACTGGTCTCGACCGCCTGGGCATCGGCGTCCACGTTCCGCGGCTCCGACAAGCGCGGTGGCGCGAACGGCGCGCGCATCCGCCTCGCACCGCAGAAGGGCTGGGCAGTCAACCAACCTGAGCAACTGGCCAAGGTGCTGCAGACTCTGGAGGGCATCCAGGCCGAGTTCAACAGCAGCGGAAAAACGGTCTCGCTGGCTGACCTGATCGTGCTGGCCGGGTGCGCAGGCGTCGAGCAGGCTGCAAAAAATGCCGGCCACGCTGTCGCGGTTCCCTTCACACCGGGCCGCATGGACGCCTCGCAGGGGCAAACCGATGTCGATTCCTTCGCCGTGCTCGAACCGATTGCCGATGGCTTCCGCAACTACCAGAAGACGAAGCTCACCATTCCGGCCGAGGCGCTGCTGCTCGACCGCGCGCAGCTGCTGACCCTGAGCGCGCCGGAAATGACGGTTCTGGTGGGCGGCATGCGCGTGCTGAATGCCAACGTTGGCCAGTCGCAGCATGGCGTGTTCACCAAACGCCCCGGCGCACTCAGCAACGATTTCTTCGTCAACCTGCTTGACATGAGCACCGAGTGGAAGCCGGCCCCGGCCGACGCTGATGTGTTCGTAGGCAGCGATCGCAAGACCGGCGCGAAGAAATGGGCCGCTACCCGTGTCGACCTGGTGTTCGGTTCGAACTCGCAGCTGCGGGCGCTGGCTGAAGTCTATGCAAGCGCGGACGGACAGCAGAAGTTCGTCCGTGACTTCGTCGCGGCCTGGAACAAGGTGATGAACCTTGATCGCTTCGACCTCGCGTGATCCCGGAGCAGAGGCTTGTTATTGAGGTTTCCATATTCGATGACAGTGACGCATCTTGCGGAATGCGGTAAGGAGAAATTAAAAGACTAGCACGTCATTCCCGTCATTCGATGGACTCAGAACAAACTGTCCTTCGGATAAGCGGGAATCCAGATGATTTAACCAAAATGCACCTGGGTCTTGCTGGATTGCTTCACTTCATTCGCAATGAAGGCAGGGTGTCATGAATTATGGAAGTATCAATAAGCACTTCTGCAAGACTGATCCCGGCTATGTGCAGGGGATCGCGGCCGGACCGGGAGTGAATGTAGAACAGATCGTTGCGTAATCAATAGCGCTGCGCCGTCCCATCGATGGCGCAGCCTTACAAACAGGAGCATCATCATAAATACATCTATACATCTATCGCATCAAACCAGCGCCGTGCTGCATGCCTGTGTTGCGGCATTGGTCATGCTGGGACTGGGCCTGGAAGGAATGGATGCGAATCCGGACGCGCCGCAGAAATTCCGGAACTAAGGGCTTAGCGGGCGCGCGCCAGATAGTCCGCGACGATTCCGGCAAACACCGTCGCACCGAACCAGTTGTTGTGCAGGAACGCCTTGAAGCAGGTCTCGCGCTGGCGAAGCCGGATCAGCCGGTAGTGGTAAAGCGCGATGCCCGCAGCAAAAGCCAGTCCCGCGTAATACCACCATCCCGCGACCAGCATCAGCCCCGCCGTTGCCAGCAGCGCCAGCGTCAGCGCATAGCAGACCATCACCGCCGCCACATCGTATCTGCCGAACAGCAAGGCCGCGGAATGGATGCCGAGATGGATATCGTCATCGCGGTCCACCATCGCGTACTCGGTGTCATAGGCGATCGCCCAGAACACATTCGCGGCAAGCAGCAGCCACGCCGCCGCTGGCACGCCATCCTGCTGCGCGGCGAATGCCATCGGGATACCGAAGCCGAACGCGATGCCCAGATAAGCCTGCGGAATCGCCAGATACCGCTTGGTGTAGGGATAGCTGGCGGCCAGGAACACCGCGGGGAACGACAGCAACAGCGTCAGATTGTTCAACGGCAAAATCAGCACGAACGCGGCCAGAGCAAGACCCGCCGCGACCCATACCGCCTCGCGCGGCGCGATGCGCCCGCTGGTGACCGGGCGCTCGCAGGTGCGCTGCACGTATTTGTCGAAATCGCGATCCGCATAGTCGTTGATCGCACATCCGGCGGAACGCATCAGCACCGTGCCCAGCACAAAGATCGACACGATGTGCCAGGCCGGATGCCCTTCAGCGGCTATCCACACCGCCCACAGCGTCGGCCACAGCAGCAGCAGGATGCCGATCGGACGATTCAACCGGGTCAGCTGCAGATACAGCGATATTCGTTGTGCGAGAGTCATGGATGTATTCGAAATAAATGCGCTTGTCCAATTTGACCTGTCGGCAAGACAGAACAGGATTTACCTGCCAAAGTTGCATGAAACTTTAGTAAAATGCCGAACCTGTACACGCCGGTCTGAATATTCCGGATTCTATCCGAAGTGCCGGATGTCGCGCGATACCTGTACCTTGCTGAAGCTTGCAGTTAATGGGTATGCTAGGATTTGGCGAACGCGGTCATGCGGACCTTGCATGACTGGCCGCAATAGAGAGGGATCATCCATGTTCAAGCTTCCACTGGTAATTATTTATGCGATTATTGCTTTCAACGTCACAGCATTTACGGTAGTTTATTTTGTGCTGTTCGACTCTATCATTGTCAAAATAATCGCATCAATAATGACGCTCGTTTCCTGGAGGCTGGCCTATATCAATCGGGACAAGTTTGTCAGGATAGGTTAAGGTCGGCGGCATTGCGCATCGATGCTCCCATACTGCATTGTGCATACGGGAATTTTGAAAATGGTGGAATTCACTGGGTCTGAATACCAGCGGCTTCGCGCCCTTGCAGGGTCTGCTGCGGGATCTGCCCAGCAATCCCCGGTAACACGCCTTTGCGCCGAACCAGCTGCTTTCCCGGCTTTATGATTCCAACCAATTCATCCGGACAAACTCATGGAACACAGCTGCAAATTGGGTGATACAGAATTTGTGATCTGCATGCGCCGCTCCCTGCCGTCCTGTTGGGGAGACATCTCGCAATGAAACCCATCTTCAATCACTTCTCGCGCGAATTGAAAAATTTTCTTGGTCTGCCTGCCAAGGAAGCGCCGATATCCTTGCGCAAGGAGCACCGAAGAACCCAGTTAATCGACGTTCAGCGACGTCTGCGGATATATTTGCAAGCCTTGTGGGGATGCAATTTCATGATAAGGCCGATCGATGCCGATTTTGAAAATCACATCAAGCACAAGCCTTACGTCAGGAATGAGCTGATCCATCTGCCCAATGCCTATTATGATTTTACGCTGGGTGGGGCGGCACACTATACCGGCCTGGAAACCTATCGCGCTGCTTCCGCACATGCTGCGGCACACATCATTTATACAAAGGAGCATTTTTCCGGAAACTCGTTCGACAAATGGCAAACAGCGGTGATTTCCGCGATCGAAGATGCGCGGGTGGAGGCACTGTCGATACGCAGGTTTCCCGGTCTCAAGCAGCTCTGGAGTATCCAGCATACAGCCAACCCTTCGCATTACCAGACCGCTGGGGATTATCTAAACCGGCTCTCGCGCGCACTGCTGGATGAGACCTACCAGGATGACGATCCCTGGATCAGCCAGGGGCGGACGCTGTTCCAGGCGCAACACAGCCTGGAAAGCGGCGATATTTCGCGGGACATCGGCCTGGCGCTTGCTGATGACTTTCAAAAGCGGAAGGTCAAGTTCAAAATGCGCTCATCCAGACTGGGTGCGCCCTACCGCGATGACAACCGTTATTTATGGGAACAATCCAAACTGGATTCCGGCGAAGAACGGGAACTGCCCGCATATTTTTCCAGGCTCAAGCTGCTTTTGACCAGCAATGAAGCGGTCAGCACCGACGAAGACACCGGGCCAAACTGGACCAGGGAAGCTATTGTCTCGGCAGCAGCAGCGGATACCTACATTTATTCCGAATGGGATTACCGCGGCCAGATAGACACACCATCCTGGGTGACATTGCGCGAGCGAACCCCCATGCCCGGCGATCTGGGCATCGTTGCCGATATCATTGCCGAAAACCATCATTTGCTGACGCGCATCAAAAATCTTCTGCATGCAATCCAGTCCCGGGGCGTGATGCGCATCAGGAAACTCGAGGATGGCGAAGAAATCGACATCAATGCTGCCGTCTCGTCTCTGACCGATATCAGGCTGGGCGCGCAACCGGACCCGCGGATCATGATGCGCTCGGTCCGGAAGACTCGCGATATATCGGTGCTGGTGCTGCTTGATCTTTCCAATTCGGCCAACCTGAAGATCGAGGGGCATGACCACACTGTGCTGCAGCTGACCCAGCAGGTTTGCGCCCTGTTTGCAGATGCAATCGAATCCGCCGGAGATCCGTTCGCAATCCATGGCTTCTGTTCCAAAAGCCGGCACGATGTCGAATATTTCCGCTTCAAGGATTTCGATCAGCCTCACGATGACGTTTCGAAAGCGCGGATAGCCGGCATGAAAGCACAACGCTATACCCGCATGGGTGCGGCGATTCGCCATGCCACTTATTATCTGAACAAACAGATGTCCAGCAAGAAACTATTGATGATTATCACCGACGGCGAGCCGGCCGACATCGACGTGCGCGACCTGCGCTACCTGCGTTATGACGCCAAGAAGGCGGTGAAGGATGCCATACGCAGCGACATACATACTTATTGCATCGGACTGGATCCGAATGCCGACAAGTATGTCTCCGCCATATTCGGCGCAAGAAATTACATGGTGGTCAACCACATCAAGCATCTCCCCGAAAAAATGCTGCTGATCTATGCTGCGCTCACGCTTTGATAGCGCACTTTGAAGCTTACAGCTTTATTCCCGCGTCAATTTTAGCGCTGCCCGGATGGCCGGTCTTTGCGCTCTCGGCTTTCGCCCGCGCCAGATTTTTTGCAACGCATTGCCGCCTTTCGTTGCCGGCGACGTTGTCCGGATCAAGCCTCAGCGAGCACTCGCACCGGCAAGCTGCGGCGCGATAACATGCTTCCATGTTGCGATTTTTGCAGGCAGTCTGCTGCCGGGCACATTCCTCATTGCAGATTCGCCCGATTTCGCGCGCTTTCTGCAGCACGGCAAACGGCACCTTCGGCAGCGCTTTGGGTTCAGTCGCGATACCCCATGTCATCATGGTGATTCCCGCCAGGAACAGCGTTACCGCCAGCCAGTTCTTTATCATCGCGCCGCCCAACCTTTGTTGCCAGCCGGTGCTTCCCGATTTTGTGCTCAACGCAAAATCCAGCAGGCCAGGTGTGCCGGTTTTCTGATGCAGCTTGTCGCATGCGTCTATGCATTCCCCGCAATTGATGCAGCTGTCGTACGGCTTGATCTCGGTCGGCTGAATTTTGGTAATGCAGGCTGTCGCGCAGTAATTGCATTTGGCGCAATCGGACGAGCGTGTGGCATCATAGGTCACATGCAAAGCCTCGGGTGTCTGGAACATCCTTTGACCCATGCGGTAAAAGCAGACGTAGTCGCACACAAAATAGCGCAGAAAGGCAATATCGATGAACACCAGGACGGCAATGATCATATAAATGATCAGCGGAGATAGCTCTTCGGTATTGCCATATGTCATCGCTTCGCGGATTTCCGTAGGCGTATAAAAGAACAGCATAGGGATCAGCGCCAGCAACAGCGACATGACCAGAAGACTGGTTCCCAGCGTAGCCCAATTGATCAATTTGTTTTTCGCTGCGGCAACGATCATTTCGGCACCGCCCATTTCAACGTTTGCGCGTTTGCCAAGCAGCTTGTAGGTCAGATTGTTCGCCCACTCTGAAAGCAGGTTTTGCGGGCAGGCCCATCCGCACCAGACGCTGCCTATGGTCATATAAGTGAGTATCGGAGCCGACACGAAAACGAGTGTCAGACCAAACAACAATGCGGAGCCTGACCAGCTGACCTGGTGGCCCAGAATCAGAAAACTCGCGGAAGACAGGTCGATGCGCAACAATCCGCTGGCTGGGACCAGCGCGATCAGCAGCAAGGTTGCTAGCTGAACCAGGCGTCTTTTCCAGCGGTATGAGGGAATGGTCTTCATCTGGCTAAACCGAGTGTATATTACCAATATGTTTGCAAACACACCGGACGACCGGCATTGGCGCAGGACATGCTGCGCAACGAGGCAGAGCCTGATGGTTGAAGACGGCAGAATGGCGGCCCCGCCCAACCCCAACACGAGGGCGAATACTACTCAACTCAATGTAATCATGCAATGACAGCCGCCTGAACGCCGCATTTGCCGGGCTTTGATTTTTCGCAAAACGCCCGGGGACAAATCCCGGCAAAAGTCATCTATACTTCGGGCCGAAGGCTAGAGTTGCATTCACTTCATAGATGAAGGCGGAGGGCATGAAAAGCATGGGGGACGCTTTGAATTTTGTGTTAGCGGTTATCTGCGCAATGATTTTGCTGGTGTGTAATGCCCAAGCTCAATTGAACATGCCGGAAAAGGAAGATGTTCAAGCCGTTGCATGGGCGATCGAACTGGTAGCGTTCCTCATTATCATGGGTATAGTCTTGTTCATATGGCGCATCAGCAAAAAGGAAAGCGAAAATCGAAGATCGAAGCGGGACAACACTTTATAGGCTTTGGTATGCCGGATTTGCCTAACCTTGCCAGGATTGCCCCAGTTCCGTTTATCGATACGTTCAACTTCAGGCTTCCATGATTGGTGGCAGGTCCGCAAGCAACAAGATATCCGGCAGGAATACCTCGGTGACCAACAGCGGGACATCGAACAGATAGAACAGCGAGCGGCGCGCCCACAGCTTTTGCGGCGGATTTTTCAATGCTGCGGCGGCGCGAAGATATAGCGGGTGCGTGTTGCGCAGCGCGCGGTAATGCAGCGGTTTTCTTTCCACCAGCGGATGCTTGAACAAATAGCCGCCCAGCGGTCTGTTCCCCAGCGTGCGCAATGCCGACCACGTGCTGCGCAAATGTTCCGGGACAAACGCGCTGTGCGCAAATACCACAGGCTGGCCGTCGGCATGCAGGAATACTTCGCGCGACCAGGCAAGTCGTCTGGTCGCGAGACCCAGCAGAACCGCTTCGTCCCGCGCGATGCGGGCCAGTCCGTCGCGCACGCTGCGCACTTCGAAATGCCGGCAGCGTTGCCGGATGCGCTGAGTCAATGAGCCGCGGTCGCGCAGCCAGGGTGCAAGAGCGGCTCCGCAGCCCGTCGCCGCATTATTCCAGAATATATCGACGGCGTGGTCAGACATGCAGGTAGTCGTGCTTGTTTGCCATCCAGCGCTGCAAATGCGTCCGCGCTGCTTCGGGAAAATCACGCAGCAATTCGTCTGCGGCCTGCCGCGCGTGATGCAACAGATCCTCATCCGCGCTGATGTCGGCATAGCGCAGCATCGCGACCCCGCTTTGCCGCGCCCCGAGCAGCTCGCCTGGCCCGCGCAAGCGCAAGTCCTGTTGCGCGATCGCGAAACCGTCGTTGTTCTCGTAGATGATCTTCAGGCGCGCCCGCGCCAGTTCTGAAAGCGGCTGCTGGTACAGCAGAATGCACAGGCTTTGCACCGCACCGCGCCCCACCCTTCCGCGCAGTTGGTGCAGTTGCGCCAGCCCCATGCGCTCGGCATGGTCGATCACCATCAGGCTGGCATTCGGCACGTCCACACCGACTTCAATGACCGTGGTGGCGACCAGCAGATGCAATTGCCCTGTCTTGAACGCGGCCATCACGTCTGCCTTCTCGGCGTTGTCCAGCCTGCCGTGCACCAGGCCGACGCGCAGCTCGGGAAAGGTCTCGCTGAGCAGCTGATGGGTTTCCAGCGCGGTTTGCAACTGCAGCGTCTCAGACTCGTCGATCAGCGGACACACCCAATAAGCTTGCTGTCCCGCGATGCAGGCCGCGCGCACCCGGCCTATCACCTCGTCGCGGCGTTCATCGCTGACCAGCTTGGTGACCACCGGTATACGCCCCGGCGGCAACTCGTCGATCACCGACACGTCCAGGTCGGCGTAGTAGCTCATCGCCAGTGTTCTGGGGATGGGTGTCGCGCTCATCATCAGCTGGTGCGGCTCGGTTTCGTTGCCTTTGCCCTTGTTCCTGAGCTCGAGCCGTTGCTGCACGCCGAACTTGTGCTGCTCGTCTACGATCGCCAGACCGAGTCTGTGAAAGCTGACATTCTGCTGGAACAGCGCATGCGTGCCTATCGCAAGCAGGCGTTCCCCGGATGCGATATACCCGGCGGCGGCCAGTTTTCCTTTTTTTTTCAGGCTGCCGGACAGCCACACCGGTTCGATGCCCAGTGGCTCCAGCCAGCCGCGCAGCTTGAGGTAATGCTGCTCGGCGAGGATCTCGGTGGGCGCGAGCAAGGCGACCTGATAGCCGTTCTCGATCGCCTGCAGCGCGGCCAGCGCCGCAACGATGGTCTTGCCGCTGCCGACATCGCCGAGCAGCAGGCGCTGCATCGGATGCGGCTGCGCAAGATCGCGGCTGATCTCGGCATAGACGCGCTGCTGTGCCCTGGTCAGTGTAAACGGCAGGTGTTTTATCAGGCGTGAGGTCAAAGTTTGCCGCGGCGCTTGCGCTGCGGCGCTGCGTTTGCCGCGTTCACGGTGATGCGCGCGCATCGATAGCTGTTGCGCCAGCAGCTCGTCGAATTTGATGCGCCGCCAGGCGGCGTGGCTGCGCTGCTCAAGTGAATGTGCAGAGATGTCCGACGTCGGGCTGTGCAGCAGACGGATACTATCGGCGAAACCAGACAGCTGCAGTCTTTGCAGCAACGCATCCGGCAGCGTGTCGTCCAATGGCAAGGTCTCCAGCGCGCTGGAGATCAGCCTGCGCAATACCGGTTGCGCCAGTCCCGCCGTGGTCGGGTAGACCGGCGTGAGGCCATGTTGCAGCGGAGTATCGTCGTTCACCGCACGGCATCTGGGATGCACCATCTCCAGTCCGTAATAGCCATTGCGCACCTCTCCGACCGCGCGTATCAGCTTGCCGACCGCAAGCTGCTTCTGCTGGCTGGGGTAGAAATTCAGGAAACGCAGGTACAGTTCCGCGCCTTCATCCTGCAGGCGGCACACCAGCGTGCGGCGCGGGCGGAAAGCGACTTCGCTATGGGTGATTTTTCCCTGCACTTGTGCCGTTTCACCCGGCTGTAGTGTGGCGATAGCCGCGAGATGGGTCTCGTCCTCGTAGCGCAGCGGCAGATGCAGCAGCAGGTCGGCGCGATGATGGATGCCGAGCCTGGCGAGTCTGGCCAGCGTGGCGGGTGAGATTTTTGCGGGGGGACTCATCCGCGCCGAAACCCATGCATCCACAGATTGCACAGATGCACACGGATTTTAATCTCGGGGTTCAATCGGCGTAATCTGTGGACAGGCTTGTTTTCACTGGACGATGTTAATCCTGCACCACCAGAACGCCATCCATCTCCACCAGTGCGCCGCGCGGCAACGAAGCGACGCCTATCGCCGCGCGTGCCGGATAGGGCTGGCGGAAGTAGCTGGCCATGATCTCGTTGACTTTGGCGAAATGCCCCAGATCAATCAGGTATACATTCAGCTTCACCAGGTCGTCAAAACTGCTGTCGGCAGCGCTGGAAACCGCGCGCAGGTTGCGGAACACGCGGTGTATCTGCGCATCGATGCCCTCCGCCATCAGCATCGTGCTCGGGTCGAGACCGATCTGGCCGGACAGGTAGACCGTGTCGTCAACCCGCACTGCCTGCGAATAGGTGCCGATTGCGGCAGGCGCATCGGGGGTCTGGATGATTTTTTTGCTTAGCATATCTTCCTCTGCATCGAAATAGTCCGCGCAGCATAACGCGCGGCCGTTTAGCCGAACTGCAATTATAGCCGCTCAGGTGATCACCGTCGGCTGTTCGCGCCCGGTACGCTTGCGCAATTCGGAGATCTGCAGCGCGATGCTGATCAGCATGGCCAGCGATTGCTGCGCGTCCAGCTGATGCCTGGAAACGTCCGGCTCGTAACTCTCCAGATAGATGCGCAGTGTCGCACCCCCGGTGCCGGTGCCGGAGAGCCGGAAAATGATGCGCGATCCGTCGCTGAACAGGATGCGCACACCCTGGCCGGTGCTGACGCTGCCGTCGACCGGGTCGCTATAGCTGAAATCGTCGCACAGCTGCACCTGCAGATGACCGAATCGGGCGCCCTGCAGCTCCGCAAAACGGTCATGCAGCAGTTTCATCACGGCGTTGGCCGCCTCCGCCGGAATGTCCTCGTAATCGTGGCGCGAGTAAACGTTGCGTCCGAAGCGCGCCCAATGTTCGAGGACTATGGCCTCGACCGACTGCCTACGCACCGCGATGATGTTCAGCCAGAACAACACCGCCCACAGGCCGTCCTTTTCGCGGATGTGGTCGGAGCCGGTACCGAAGCTTTCTTCGCCGCACAGCGTGACCTTGCCCGCATCCATCAGGTTGCCGAAGAATTTCCAGCCGGTCGGGGTCTCGTAGCAGGGGATGCCGAGTTCCCTGGCCACCCGGTCGGCCGCTGCACTGGTCGGCATCGAACGCGCGATCCCGGCCAGGCCTTTGCGGTAGCCCGGTACAAGTTGCGCGTTCGCGGCGAGTATCGCGAGACTGTCGGAAGGCGTGACGAAGAAATGCTTTCCCAGGACCATGTTGCGGTCGCCGTCGCCATCCGAGGCCGCGCCGAAATCCGCCGCAGCCTCGCCGTACATTGCCGCCACCAGTTCATGCGCATAGGTCAGGTTGGGATCGGGGTGGCCGCCGCCGAAATCCGGCAGCGGCACCGCGTTGATCAGACTGTCTGCCGGTACGCCCAGACGGTTTACCAGTATCTCGCGCGCATAGGGTCCGGTCACCGCGTGCATCGCATCGAACTTGATCCGGAAGCCGCTCTTCAGAAGTTCACGGATCGCCGCGAAATCGAACAGGGATTCCATCAGTTCCGCATAGTCGCTGACCGGATCGATCACCGATATGGTCATGCTGCCCATCTTTTGATCACCCAGTGCATCCAGTTCAACATCGGGCGCATCGGCGATGAGGTATTGCGCAATCTTTCTGCTCGCCGTAAAGATCATCTCGCTGATCTGCTCAGTCGCCGGACCGCCGTTGGCGGCGTTGTACTTGATGCCAAAATCACCGTCTGGCCCGCCCGGGTTATGGCTTGCAGACAGGATGATGCCGCCGCTTGTTGCATGTTTCCTTATCACGCACGAGGCCGCGGGAGTAGAAAGTATCCCTCCCCGGCCAACCAGCACCCGCGCGTAGCCGTTTGCCGCGGCCATCTTCAGGATGACCTGGATCGCCACCCGGTTGTAGTAGCGGCCGTCGCCACCCAGCACCAGAGTCGAATGCGGCGGCGCTGCGACGGTGTCGAAAATCGACTGCACGAAGTTTTCCAGGTAGTGGGCTTGCTGAAAAATCACCACGCGCTTGCGCAATCCCGAAGTACCGGGTTTTTGATCGCTGAATGGGGTGGTTGCAACGGTATGGGTATGCATATGATTCACTGGCATCGGGGGTGTCTGGCAACATCTTACCACCGTACAGCGCAGTTCAGCCCGCTACAGCCTTGCCCCGGCTTCCGTCACGGCAATCCGGCCAACCCCGGAGATTGGCGCCCGGCTACCCTACGGCTACAGTCTATTTCCATGCGCGATCCGCCATATGTGAACGGCCCGGCCGATCGTGGTGATATATGCGATCTGAAATGAAAAGTGTAGTCGCAAGCGTTCCGATTCGCTTGGCACAGGCGCCAAGTTCTTTCTCGCGAAAAATCTCGGTTTTCGTTTCGATGCGCGCGCGTTCTATACCATGGTCAATGCCGATAGCGCGATTTTTTACGGTGGTTGCACCATCAAGGTACGCAGCAACGGCTTCGTGCAAACCGAGGTCGGTGTGGCTCTACTGATGGGCTTTTGAGGATACCTGGCATCAATTGATCAATTCGATGCTATTGCCACCATCAGATCAAGCCCGAAACCCCTGAAATCCGCAAGCCCGCGAACCGCGCCGTTGCAGCGCGATCTCGTCGCGCAAGCAAAATTTCCTAAACATTTCAATTCCTGCAATAATCGCGGGTACAGATCAATAATTAAAAAGTGAGCCGGCAGAATGATGAACCAGGATGAGCTGAAGCAGGCAGTCGCCAGGGCTGCGATCCAGTATGTGCCTGTAGATGGCATCGTCGGTGTGGGCACCGGATCCACCGCCAATTTTTTTATCGATGAATTGGCCAAAATCAAGCACAAGATAGGCGGCGCGGTGGCCAGTTCGGAGGCATCCGCAAAACGGCTGCAGGAGCATGGCATCGAGGTGCTGCAGCTGAACGATGCCGGCACGCTGCCGGTATACATCGACGGCGCCGACGAGATCACCCGCCATCTGCACATGATCAAGGGCGGCGGCGGCGCACTGACCCGCGAAAAAATTGTTGCGGCCGCCAGCAAGAAATTCATTTGCGTGTGTGATGCCAGCAAGCTGGTGGATGTGCTGGGCAAATTTCCTTTGCCGATAGAAGTGATCCCGATGGCGCGCAGTTCAGTGGCACGCCAGATGGTTGCGTTGGGGGGACAACCCAGGCTGCGCGAGGGGTTTACCACCGATAACGGCAACCTGATCCTCGATGTGCACGGCCTGAGCATCATGAACCCGGTGGAACTGGAATCCACGCTGGACCATATTGCGGGCATAGTCACCAATGGCCTGTTTGCGCGCCGCGGCGCCGATGTGCTGCTGCTGGGCACCCCTGAAGGCGTAAAAACGATGACGGTTTAGAGGAACGGCTTCGTCATTTTCCCATCATACTTACCGGATATCCTGTGCAGTTGATTTAATTTGAGGAAAAGATCATGACCAGCAGCGACCATATTTCCCGCCAGTTCGATGCAGACCTTGAAGCCATCCGCGCCCATGTGTTGCAGATGGGCGGGCTGGTGGAAAGCCAGATCAAAAGCGCCGTCGAGTCGCTGATCAACGGCGATGTCGCGCTGATGACCCGGGTGATCAATGACGACCACCGTGTCAATGCGATGGAAGTGAAGATAGACGAAGCGTGCAGCCAGGTGATTGCGCGCCGCCAGCCGGCAGCCGGCGATCTGCGTCTGGTGATGGCAGTGATCAAGACCATCACCGACCTGGAACGCATCGGTGACGAAGCCGAAAAAATCGCGCGCATGGCCAAGCTGCTGTCGCAAAAGCAGGGACTCGCCATCCCGCGCTACCAGGAGATCAAACATGCGGCGGATCTCGCGCTGGACATGTTGCGTAAATCGCTGGACGCCTTTGCCCGCCTGGACGTGGTCATGGCAGCCCAGGTAGTAAGGCAGGACGACCAGGTCGACGAAGAATTTCGCGCGATCATGCGCTACCTGATTACCTTCATGATGGAAGACCCTCGCACCATTTCCACCTCGCTGGAAATCCTGTTCGTCGCAAAGGCGATCGAGCGCATCGGCGATCATGCCAAGAACATGTCCGAGTATGTGATCTACATGGTCAAGGGCCGCGATGTCCGCCACATCACCATCGACGAAATCGACCGCGAAATCCAGTTATAGTGCAGCAGCATTCCATACTCGCCGCCGTCGATCTGGGTTCGAACAGTTTCCGGCTGCAGGTCGCACGGGTGGAGGACGATCAACTCTACATGCTGGATGGCTTGCGCGAGCCGGTGCGTCTGGCCGCCGGGCTCACCGCCGGCAAATTCCTCGATGCCGATACCCAGCAGCGCGCCCTGGCCGCGCTGGGCCGATTTGCCGAACGCCTGCGCGACTTGCCGCGTGAGGCGGTGCGCGTGGTCGGTACCAACTCGCTGCGCATCGCCAAGAATGCCGCTGACTTCATTCCCCAAGCCGAACATGTGCTGGGTTTTCCGATCGAGGTCATTGCCGGACGCGAAGAGGCCCGTTTGATCTACCTTGGCGTTGCGCATGGCCTGCCGCCGGCGCAGGACCAGCGCCTGGTGATCGACATCGGCGGCGGCTCCACCGAATTCATCATCGGCAACGGCCTCACGCCGCTCCGGCTGGAAAGCCTGTATATGGGCTGCGTCAGCTACAGCAACCGCTTTTTTCCCGGCGGCAAGGTCAGCAAGCAAAACCTCAAACAGGCGGAACTCGCCGCGAGCAGCGAATTGCAGACCATCGTCGCGGACTACCGGGGACAGTGGCAGCAGGCTTACGGTTCATCCGGCACGGCAAGAGCGATCGCCGAGATATTGGAGGCTAACGGCTACAGCAACGGCGGTATCACACGCGAGGGGCTCGACAGATTGCGCGCTCATCTGCTCGATGCCGGCGACGTGCAAAAACTCGGCCTGCAAAACCTGCGCGCGGACCGCATCCCGATCCTGGCGGGCGGCTTTGCAATCCTGTATGCGGCATTTTGCGAACTCGGCATCAACCATATGGAAGCCGCGCAGGGCGCGCTGCGCGAGGGCGTGCTGTACGACTTGTGGGGACGTACTCACGACCGCGATGTGCGCGAAGTGACGGTACAGCAATTCATGCAGCGTTATCGCATCGATGTCAGTCAGGCCGGGCGCGTGGCCAGGCTGGCACATGCCTTGGCGCAGCAATTCCTTGGCGGCGAAACCGATTCGGCCGAGCTGTGCCTGCTCGGCTGGGCTGCCAGCCTGCATGAGATCGGTATCAGCGTCGCGCACAGCGGTTACCACAAACATACCGCCTATATCCTGGCCAACGCCGATATGCCTGGTTTTTCAAAAAGGGAACAGGCGCGCTTAAGCCTGCTGACGCTTGCGCAGCGCGGTAATCTCGTCAAGTTGCAGGACCAGTTGAGAAATGCCGAGGAGTATGTGCTGGCGATGGGTTTGCGCCTGGCAGTCTTGTTCTACCGCAGCCGCAGCGACAGCCCGCTGCCTGCGATGCATGCCCGTTTTAGCGGTACCAAATTTCATCTCGCGATAGAACCTGGCTGGCTGGCGCAGAATCCACTGACTGAAACCGCATTGCAGGATGAAATGAAACAGTGGAAGTCTTTGGGGATCAGTTTGCAGATCGTCCCGGAATAGCAAAAAATCTACTCTCTGTAGAAGCGGGCCACACCGTTCTACAATTTCTCCAGCACCTCGCTCAGCATGCGCTCCACACCAAACCGCCAATCCGGCAAAATCATATCAAAGGTGCGCCCAAGCTTTGCAGTGTCCATACGAGAATTGAGCGGGCGTTTGGCTGCTGACGGGAAGGCGCTGGTCGGCACCGGCCTGACCGCATCGGGAGCGACCTTGAGCGGGATGCCTGCACGCCGCGCAAAGTCGATCACGAAGCTGGCGTAGCCGTGCCACGAGGTTTCCCCCCCTGCGACCAGATGATACAGGCCGGACACATCGGGCCGCAGCTGCGCGGTGCGAATCGCATGCGCGGTGATGTCGGCCAGCAGGTCTGCGCCGGTGGGTGCCCCGACCTGGTCGTCGATGACGCTGAGGCTGTCGCGCTCGCGGGCCAGCTTCAGCATGGTCTTCGCGAAGTTGCCGCCGCGCGCGCCATACACCCAGCTGGTGCGGAAGATCAGATGGCGGCAACCGGATTGCCGGATCAGCTGCTCGCCTTCCCGCTTGGTCTCTCCATACACATTCAGCGGCGCGGTGGCATCGGTTTCCAGCCAGGGCTGGTCACCGCTGCCGTCGAATACATAATCGGTCGAATAGTGTACCAGCCAGGCATGCGCCCGCAGCGCTTCCTGCGCCAGCACGCCGGGCGCGAGCGCATTGATGGTGCGCGCCAGTTCGGCTTCGCTCTCGGCTTTGTCCACCGCGGTGTGGGCCGCCGCATTGACGATCACATCCGGATTCACGGCTCGCACCGTTTTTGCCAGACTTTCGATGTCGGTAAAGTCGCCGCTGGGTTCTTTGCTGTCGTGATCCAGCGCGACCAGCTCGCCCAGCGGCGCCAGACTGCGTTGCAGCTCCCAGCCCACTTGGCCATTTTTGCCGAACAGTAGTATCTTCATCCCAAATAATCCTTAGTCCAGAACCCGGTATGCGAACCGGCGCCGTCCATGACCAATGGATTTTCTGATTTCACAAAGCTCGCCCCGCGTAATTCTTTTCGACCCAGCTGCGGTAATCACCCGACTGCACGTGGCTCACCCAGTCCTGATGGTCCAGATACCACTGCACGGTCTTGCGTATCCCGGTGTCGAAGGTCTCGGCCGGTTTCCAGCCCAGCTCGCGCTCGATCTTGCGCGCATCGATCGCATAGCGGCGGTCGTGTCCGGGACGGTCGGCGACGAAGGCGATCTGCTCGCGGTAGGATTTGCGATCGCTGCGCGGGCGCAATGCATCGAGCAAGGCGCACACGGTGTGCACGATGTCGAGGTTGGCTTTCTCGTTCCAGCCGCCGACGTTGTACACCTCGCCCAGCGTGCCCTTGGCCAATACCGTGCGGATCGCGCTGCAGTGGTCCCTGACATACAGCCAGTCGCGGATCTGCTGGCCGTCGCCATACACCGGCAAGGGTTTGCCCGCCAGCGCATTGACGATCATCAGCGGGATCAGCTTCTCAGGAAAATGATACGGGCCGTAATTGTTGGAACAGTTGGTGGTCAGCACCGGCAGCCCGTAGGTGTGGTGATAGGCGCGCACCAGATGGTCGCTGGCGGCCTTGCTCGCCGAATAGGGGCTGTTCGGTTCATAGCGGTGGGTCTCGGTGAAGGCGGGTTCACCCTTCGCGAGCGAGCCATATACTTCGTCGGTGGACACATGCAGGAAGCGGAACGCGGACTTTTCCGCATTGGCCAGCCCGGACCAGTAGCCGCGCACCGCCTCGAGCAGATGGAAGGTGCCGACGACGTTGGTCTGGATGAAGTCCTCGGGGCCGTGGATCGACCGATCCACATGGCTCTCGGCCGCGAAATTTACCACCGCGCGCGGGCGATGTCCGGCCAGCAACCTGACCACCATTGCCGCATCGCCGAAGTCGCCGTGAACGAAGATGTGGCGCGGATCACCTTGCAGGGAGGCAAGGTTCTCCAGATTGCCCGCGTAAGTCAGCTTGTCCAGATTGATCACCGGCTCGCCGCCCTGTTCCAGCCAGTCCAGAACGAAGTTCGCACCGATGAAACCTGCACCGCCAGTTACCAATATCATGTTTGTCACCGTTATGAAAAAGCTGCAGCTTTATCAGGAGCCGCGATTATATCCATTGCGCTGCATGGAATACCAATCCGCCGTCGTGCGCAGGCCTTGTTCCATCGAATAGGGTGGAATCCAGCCCAGTTCTTTGCGTATTTTTTCATCATTGACGCGCAGCGAGCCGAACAATCTGTCCAGCTGTTCCACCCGTTCCAGCATGGTCGCCGCTGCGCGCACCAACCTGGGTGGAAGATAGAACGAACGGTTGCTGCGCCCCAATGCGCCGGCGATCATATTTGCCAGCTGCGCCGTCGAAACATCCGCGCCGTCGCTGACCAGATAGGTCTGCCCGGCTGCGGCGGGATGGGTCGCGCACGCGATCAGCGCATCCACCAGGTTGCCCGCATACACCAGGCTGCGCAGATTGCGCGCACCCGCCAGCGGCAATGGTATCCCCCTATCTATCGCGGCCAGCAGGCTGAGGAAGTTGCCTTTCACACCCGGGCCATACACCAGCGGCGGGCGCACGATCACCACCTCCAGCCCGGTTTCTTCGGCAATGCGCTGCAAGGCCTGCTCAGCCTGCCACTTCGACACGCCGTAATGATCCTGCGGATCGGGTTCATCCGACTCGGTAAATGCATTTTTCTCCTCTCCCCCGCTTGGTGAGGGAGCGGGTCCAGGGGAAAGGGTAGAAATGGGTAATGTACGTTCGCCGTTCACCTTGACCGAACTCGTGTAGACGAATCGTTTGACGCCGGCGCGTGCAGCCTGTTGTGCCAGATTTTCCGTGCCGTGCAGGTTGACCTTGAGAAATTCTGCCAGCGGATCGGCTGATGCGTCCTTCATCACGTGCACCCGTGCCGCGAGATGGATCACCGCATCCACTCCGGACAATGCAGCAGTCCAGTCCGTTCCGCCATCTAGCGCACCCACCGCCACCGCCTCCATGCCTGCCGGAATGCGGCCCAGCGCGCGAGCGGCTGACCTGACCCGATATCCCCGATGCAGCAATTCGGCGCACAGGGGGCGCCCGACAAAGCCGCCGGCTCCGGTGACCAGCACTTTCTTATCCCGAGAGGTAATCTCGTTCGAAATCACGCCATGACCTTTTCATACAATTCAACCAGTTCGCCGGTTATCTTTCCGTTCGCAAACATGTCCAATGCGCGTAGCCTTGCGGCCTCGCCCATGTTGTGCCGCAACGCCTCGTCATCGATCAGCACCAACAGATTTTTGGTCAGCGCGGCGATATCCCCTGCAGCGAACATCAAGCCTGTCTTGCCGTCCTCCACGGCATCGGTGATACCGTAAATGCGCGAGGCCACGGTCGGCACTCCACTGGCTGCCGCCTCGATGATGACCTGACCGAATCCCTCACGGTAACTGGGCAGGCAGAAGATATCTGCTGCCGCCATATAGCGCTGCGGGTCGGGCGTGAAATCCACCCTGCGCAATCGGTCGCGATATTTTTCGCAAATCTCCTGTATGCGCACAAAAGGAACATCTTCTTCGGCACCTACCAGCACCAGCACCACATTACTGCGGCGCGCTGCGATATCGGCAAATGCGGCAGCCAGATCAAGCATGCCCTTGTCGCGGTTCAGTCTGCCCAGGAACAGGATCACGGTCCGCTCCGCATTAATGTCAAGTTCTGTCCGCGCCGCGCCGCGCACCTGCGCATCGGGATGGAACTGATGCGCATCGACACCGCAGATCGAACCGTGCCCGATCACGATACCCTTGCCCGGCTTCAGCACACCTTCAGACGCCAGAAAATCGCGTTGCGATGGACTGTCTACCAATACGTGTGTCGAAAACGCCACAATCAGCCTGTCGAACATCCTGAGTGCGGCACGCTTCCATCCCCGCTTGTTCGCCCACACCTGTCCGGTAAAGGTATGCATGCGCACCGGTACACCGGCCAGCATTGCAGCCAGCATCGCCAGCAGGCCGGTCTTGGGCATGATGGAATGAACCAGTTCGAATTTTTCACGGCGGAACAACAGCGTCAATTGCACCAACAGCAGCAAGTCGCGCCAGGGCGATACCCTTCGCCGAATCGAAAGGGGGATGAATTGCGCATCCATGTCTTGCAGCAGTTCCGCACCGTCAGGATTGGTAATGATGGCTACTTGCCACTTTTTTGCAGCAGCACGAATATGGCCTTTCATGAACGAGTGCACCACGGCTGGGATGGTTGCAACAAGGCAGATCTTATGCATTCTTGAGATCACTCGTCGTCACCGCGCGTTTCGGCGACCGGTGGAATAATGATCAACCAGCTTGCGCAAACCCTGCTCCAGAGTAATCGCAGGAACGTAGCCCAAGCGCTGCCGGATGTGATCCTCGGCAAAGATACTTCGACTGGTCAGTGCATCGATGCGTGAGGCTGTCAGTTGAAAATGGGGGATACCGGATGCAAGCGCTACGACTGCACGCGCTACCGCTTCCGGAATGACGATCCTGGGCCTGGCACAATGAAGTTGATCGGCAACCACGCCGGCAAAATCCCCGATCTCCAGGTTCCCGGAGACGATAAAAGTTTCACCTGCCGCCTCGGCATGGTGTCCGCAAAGAACCAGCGCCGCCAGCACATTATCCGCGTGGATATAATTCATTTGCGATCGTTTCGAGCCAATAAAACAAAAGTTCCCGCGCTGTATTGCAGCGATGAACTGGAACAGGGACTGATTGGGCATGTCGCAGGCAAAAACCGTCGATGGCCTGAGTATGGTCAGTGCCGTCCCATGCTGCCGACTTTGTTCACGCAGCCATCGATCAGCGGCTAATTTGCTTTTCTCATATTCACTGCGCGGATCCAGCACATGACGTTCATCCACCAGTCCCGATTTCGGTTGACCGTAAACACCGACGCTGCTCAACTGCACCCAGCGCCCAACACGGCCGCGTGCGGCATCAAACAGCTTTTGCGTCCCCGCCACATTCACTTCACGCATGCTGGAGAGGTTCGTGAGTTCAGCCGCACAGTGATATACAACATCGCTTCCGCTTACAAAATCGATCAGGTCACGCGAGTCGCTGATCGCGAGATCGTGTTTAAAAAGCCGTGTTGCTGCTCCGGCAACCGGTATATTTTTCCTGGAAAGCAGATGAATGGTTGCCCCCCGTTCCTCGTAATAGCGAACCAGTCGTTTACCGATGAACCCGGTTGCACCGGTTATTGATATTTGCATGTCCCTGAACAACCTCACAACTGTTGCACCTCTCCCGCGCCTTCCCGTACTGACTATCGCTTTATAACCGAATCGATCAAATGCGCGAATCGAGGTGCAGCTTTTTGCAGCGAAAATTCAAGTTCTATCCTGCGCCGCCCTTCGCCCCCCATCTGTTGCCGCAGCACGCGATCAGCGATCATTCTGGTCAAAGCGCTCACCCATTCCTGATGGGTGGCTGCCAGAAACCCGTCCACGCCATCACGTACGATCGAACTGTTCACTCCGACGGGCGACGCCACGACAGGCTTGCCGCATGCCATGTACTGGATGAGCTTATAGCCACACTTGCCGCGTTCGAAAGGGGCATCAGGGAGCGGCATGATACCGATATCAAAGCGCTGGATGTCCGCGACCTCAGTCGCCTCGGACCACGGCAATGCCTTAACCGGCAAGTCTCCGAGCTGGTCGGCATTGGCTCCCACGGCGACCACTTGCGCCAGTTTGCGTGTTGCGAGCTCGCGCAATGCCGGTGCAATCAGGTGGAGAAAATGGGCCGTGGCCGGCGAACCGATCCAGCCTATCGTAGGGAGCGCCTGACCTCCGCTTTCCTGAGTTGATACACCATAACGCTCAACATCCACCACGGTCGGCAATATCTCGACCCGGCACGCTCCCGCATTTCGCGCTCGACTTGCCAGGTACTCGTTACCGGCAACCACGAGATCTGCGTGCTGCATCACCCTGTCGATTTTTCCACCGAGCAGGCCTCTCACCAACGACAAACGATGCTGGTCATAGCGGTGGAAAGTCGCATCGTCATAGTCGACGATCAGGGGCAATCGCGCGGGAAACCATCCCAGCTCCAGCCAAGCCGGTATCCAGGGCAGCATCTCCTTTTCTACCCACACCGCGTCAAATTCGCCGGCGCCCAGCATGAATCCCAGACGCGCAGCATAGGCCTTGAATATGGAAAGCCTGGCGACTTTTCCACCATACAAGTCCCGGACATAGGCGTTGCCAAACAAGGGCGCAAGCACCACTTCGATCCCCGCATCCTGCAAGTAGGGAAGGTGCTGGTACAAGCGCAATCGGCTGCTTGAGCCTAGCCGTGCATACCGACTGAGAAACAGTACTTTAGGCATTCACTATTCTTGGGTGACCTGAACCGGTAATGCAGATAACTACTTTCACAAATATCACCCTTTGATTTTTATAATCACGGTTAGTACCAACGTTGTGAAATCGAAAGTATTCTCGGCAGGTTTTTTATGAATAGCAAGTATGCTTGCAATGTATTTTTGACATCATTCCAAGAGCATTTCGACAAGGCAAATCCCAATCGCATCCATGGCTCCACTGCAAGTGTGATAATTAGCAATCCCCATCCGGCAGTCATGGAAAAGTGTTTGAATCCGTAGTAAATGCGGCTACGCAGCGAATAGAACAGTCGTACTGGCTTAACCTGCGCCGATGTCCCACCGCCGGCATGAAATGCCTGCACTTCGCTGAGATAGACACTGCGCCAACCGGTATTGTTTGCACGCAAGGAAAAATCCAGATCTTCAAGGTACACAAAAAATCGCTCATCGAACCCGCACAATAAATCGAAGAGTGAATGTCGCATCAGATAAAATGCACCGATCACATGGTCCACTGAGCGCGTTGCATCGTGTGCCCAATCGGTCATGTGTGTATTCAAATGCCGCAGCCTTGGCAGGCGATTGACCCCCAAAGCTTGGGCCGCAAATATTCCCAAAGTTGGAAAGCGAGCGCAACTGCGAGTAATGTGACTTTGTTCATCGAGTAATTGGACCCCTACGATGCCCACGTCCTGATTCTCCGGCTTCTGCATGTATGCCAATGGCACCGACAGCGAGTCTTCAAATAGCCGTGTGTCAGGATTTAGAAACAACAGATAATTGCCTTCAGCTACTGCGGTTCCCTGATTGCAGGCAGCGGCAAACCCCTTGTTCTCGGAATTTCTCAACACCACGACCGGCACGCCCAGACCATCGATTCCATCCAAAGAATCATCCCTGGAGTCGTTATCCACAACGACCACTTCAGACAGGACGAATCCGTTATGATTTGCATGCCCAATTGAAGAAATGCAATCGTGCAACTGCCGCCCTGCGTTCCAATTTACGATAATGATCGATAAAATGGGTTTCATGTTGATTCCTGTGAATTGTTTTGGCTGCACAACGCCGTTTTTTTGTAAGGTGAAACAAATTTCTTCGGCCCGGCGGCGTACCCGAGATTTACTGACCGATTATTCATTGGACGGCATTCCATATTCCCAGCAATTCATCTACGTAATTGATCGTTGATTTCGGCTGCTGCGCATTTGAGCTGAGCCGCAACGCCAGATCGGGCTCGTCAATAAGGCGGGATAATTGCTTAGCAAGGGTCGCCACATCGCCAGGTTTGAACAATAGCCCGTTCACCTCGTCCTCGATAACTTCGGAGATGCCGGGGAAGTCAGAGGCTACCACAGGGCAACGGGACGCCTGAGCAGAATATATGACCAGAGGCGTATTTTCGTACCAGAGAGAAGGAACCACCAGCACATCGAGGTCAAGCATGACTTCCGCAATTTTCGAATTGTCGAAGACTCCGCAAAATTCGATGTCAACGTCATCACCCGCAAGCCGTTGCAATTCGTCCGAGTATTCAGGAAAAATTTCCATATTTCCATAGATCTTGAGTTTCGCTCGACCCTCTGGAAGAGTTTTAAATGCTTTAATGAGAATGTGGCAGCCCTTGAGATGCGTTAGCGAGCCAATAAAGCCGACCCTGAATGGTCGCCGGGGCGGCAGGCGTGAAATGCTTGCTTCATTTTCGGGGACATCGATTCCAAATGCGCATTGAGTGATCAGCTGCGGTGAGACGCCATGCCGAACCAGCAGTTCAGTCATGAATCGGTTCGGAGAGGCTATTCCGCGCAATCGGTTGAGTCGTGTGATATTGATGCCCAAGCGGGCGCTGATTGCCCGTACTTCATCGCTGTATCGATATGCAGGCAAGACCCCCGCTTGAGTCAGATACACCAGCAGGTCGGCCCAGGCGGTGGGCAGCCATTCGGCCAACTTTGCGGCCAGACCGGTCTGAGTGCTTTGGGCGAAATGTTTCATGCAGTTTCCGGCATAGGCACTGGGACCGAGACACTTGCTCCCGTCGCACAATATCAGTTGTCCTGTTATGCAAACCGACCAAAAGTCTGTAGGCGTCATAAATGCAGGAATATGGGATTGAGCAGCATGTTCTATCAGTCCCGAACCCAACCGGCTTAAGTGGAAAAAGTGCACCACATCCGGCTTGAATGTTTCCACGATTCGCATGAAATAAGCGGTTGCAAGGCGATTATCGTAAGTAAGTTCGACCATTGAGGTATGCCCAGCCATCGTGGTAAATGCTTGATGGAAACGATAAACGTGAATTCCCTTATAGTCATATTCGTCGAATCGTTCCTCATCCGGCATATCCTTGTTATCCGGATATCCAGTCAGAACGTGAACCTCATGGCCGCGCGCAATCAGTTCAAGGGCTACAGAAAGAGTGAGTACTTCCGTGCCAGCCGTATATTGCGGAAAGAATTGATGGGCCGTGAGCAATATTTTCATGTATTCGTCAGCATAGTCAGTCCTAATTCCAACTTGATCGAATCTTTTTTCACCCACACTATGGCATGAGAAAAGTCATCATCCATCAATGCAGACAATCACTGCCATTCTGCTCTCGCCAAGCCCTTGCTTATCTAACATACCGATGCGGCAAACGGACAGTCAGGCATAGCCATGTTCGATAGATTTATAGGGCACATTTTCAAGCTTTGTTACAGCGCGTCCCATCGATCTCAGTTGAAAATTGAAACCGCGCACATTACCTGATCCAGTCGATTGTTTCTTTGATGCCCTGAGAAAACGAAATTTTGGGTTGCCAATTGAGAGATTCCCGGGCTCTGTCAATGTTCAGGACATTGCAAGGGACATCAAATTGTCGGCCAGGAAGATATATTCTCTTCACTGTATGTCCGCATGCGAGTTCAATTTGGTGAAGTATTTCATTCAGCGTGATCCCTATTCCGCTTCCTATATTGAAGGTTCGCTGATTGCCGCTATAGTTCAAAGCGCTAAGCATGGCGGCGACCACATCGCTGATGTGTACGTAATCCCGAGTGACCGAGCCATCACCCCAGATTTCAATAGTTTCGTTATGTAGTGCTTTATACAAAAAGACTGCGATTGCACCCTGGTTGGCTATTACTCGTTGTCCTTTGCCATAGGGATTGGCAATGCGAAGAACACAATAATCCAGCCCGTGCAGCATATGAAATAAGTACAGATACTTTTCTATCGCCAGTTTGGTGATGCCATACGAAACAATCGGCTCTGTCGGGTGTGTCTCGCTAATAGGCGTTACTGATGGAATTCCATACACGGTACCGCCCGAAGAGGTAAAAATTACTTTTTTTACCCCGTGCTTGCGGGCAGATTCAAGCATACCCAGGGTAGCGACTAAATTGCTCTCTACGTCATAAATCGGATTTTCATTAGATGATTTGGGAAGAGTGGTGCTGATCAGGTGAAATACTATATCGCACTCATGGAGTGCCGCATCCACTTCTGCCGGGTTAGAAAAATCACCTTCCATCCACTCCAGTTGCCGGATAAGCTTGGGATGTATTTGTGTTTGGCTGTGCGGTCTTTCGAAAATTCGAACCCGATAACCCTCCGAAAGAAGGGCTTCAGCCAGATTGGAACCGATAAATCCACCGCCACCCAATATCAGGCATCTCATTATTGATAGTTCCTGTTTTAAGTCCTGCTCAGCGCTAAATTGTAAAGTGCCATAGTATTCGAATATATTGTTTCCCTTGAACAGTTTTCTTCAACATAGTGACGGGCATTGCTTCCCAGACTAATTCTTAGTTCATGGTCATTGCACAGCTTGAATGTGAGAGCACAAAGTGCGTCCGCGTCACCTTTCGGAAAAATCATACCGTTCCTGTCATGCTGAATCATTTCGGGTAGGCCGCCGACATCCGATGCAACAACAACTTTTCCGCATGCCATTGCCTCTAGACAGACAATTGGAAAGTTGTCGTACATTGAAGGCACCCAAACAATGTCATGCCGGTGAAAAATCTCAGGAAGCTGTTCAAGTGGGACATATTCCAGAAATCGCGCCTGGCTGGCACACCCCGCTCGTTCAAACGCTGCTTGCATGTATTGGCGCGCCGATGAAAAGCCGGGAATGTTCGGGGTATCCCTGCCGACCAGGGTTATTGTGGTTTGCGGATAGAACTCGACCAACTTGGGAAAGGCATTGATTATGACTTCTATCCCCTTTCGTTGCTCCAGGCGCCCCAAAAATAAAATGCGCCTTTGAGTGTCATTATTGGTGGCCTCCTTAACCGAAAACATTTCAAGATCCAGCGGGTAGCCGAAAATCCCGGTCGGCACCACGCCAATGGAAAATGACTCATTGCAACGGCGAACGAGATCTTTACAAGGAGCGTAAAGAGCCTTGGATTTCCGCAATGCAAGTCTTTCCATAGTCTTTATCAAGTAATACGAGATACCCTTTTTATAATTATTCAGGCCCATCTCTACGATAAGGGAATAAGGGGTGTGCAGGCGAGTTACTACCGGAATGTCGGTAAATAAACTTGCGAACAATCCTTCAGCCAAGTGGTCAGGTGCGTCAATAAGGTCGAAGGACTGCTGATCATGGCAGCGCATCACCTCGCGCATAATGACAAAGTTGTAGGCAAGAATGAAAATCGGTAACACACGGTAACTGCCAAATGGGCGCGGCACATGTACCTTGTGCACACATATTCCCTGGTAATTTATTACTTGGCTAGGCCCCAAACTCTGGCTGAACACAGTCACATCATGACCGTGCGCTTTCAGCATCAGTGCGGTATCGAGCGAGAAAGTAGCAATACCTCCGAATGCCGTATCTGGCGGAAATTCTCTGCTGATCAGGCAAATATTCAGTTTTTCAGCCACTTTGCCGCCAGCGACCTAAAACTGTTTTTCAGAAGATGGCCAGCAATTTCAAATTGGTTTCCTATGCCAAGATAGGTAGCAGCCGTCATACGTGCTAAATCTCCTGTTCCAGGCAAATCAATCCGGCCATAATTGCTTACTGTCAATCTATCCCATTCACCAAGAAACCGGCGAAACGCAGCTCTTTTATCCTGAATGCTTTGATTAAACGCTTCCGCCACATATTGTTGAACTTGCAGATATTCGCGGAAGTACGCGAGGTTAAGAACCGAATTTTGCGTATGCTTCATTGGGTGTTGTCGGTGAAAATTCATTGGGGTAGCAACATATGCCACATCCGACTCATGCAGCACCCTGCAGTAGGTCAGCCAATCGCCACACATACGCATATTTTCTGGTGCGTAACCAGCCCGAACAAAGGCATCACGCCTGAATAAAACGCCGCTGACATTTGTAATGGTGTTCTTGCGTGCCAGAAAATCCTTGACTTCGCTTAATCCATCTGCGGAAAAATCCTGCAACCAGCGGGTTGAATCCAAATCTGAAACATACCGGTTGAAGAATCCATCATCAATGATTGCACCATTTGTATCTATAGGTATGGTGTTGCAATAAGCCAAGCCCAGCGACGAGTGACTGGTCATGATGTTTACCATTTTCTCCAGAAAATCTGGCGTGCAAGAGTCATCTGCTTCAGCAATCCAGACAAACTCTCCTTTAGCCAGCCGTACTCCTTTGTTCCATTGGACGAAGGGATTTCCGGAGTTTGCGGTGCCTGTCTCTATTCGGTGTATGTATTTGCCAAAGTGTCTTTTAACCAATTCAATGCTGTTATCCGTTGAGGCATCGTCCAGAAATATAATTTCGTAGTCATGATAACTTTGATTGAGGATGGAGTTGATCCTAACGTCAAGAAATTTTTCGTAGTTGTAATTGGGAATAATTATGCTGACGGTTGGCATATCGCCCTGCCTTATTCTTTTATCATTGCCATCTGAAAGGAATTCGCAGTGTATACCTGCCCGCGCGGCGGGCATTGAAATAAAAGTGTAGTCACATAGATCGGCAACCAACACAGAACCCTTCCCACCCTACTGTGTCGCTCTTCCAGATGTGCCCAGATCAGCCACCCAATGGTTTGTGCCAAACTGTGGACGGGGCGTATTTCCAAAACCCGAAAGCCGCTTTGCTCTCCCAATTGCTGCAAGCCACTCCGAGTGTAACGTCGAAAATCGAATGGAGTCGGATGGAATGGTTGCAAAAACGGAACGGAGACTACCAAATAGCCCTTGGGTGCCAACAGTCGGTAAAATTCACTCATGACCTTTTCGGGATCTGGCACATGCTCCAACACGGCGTTGCAAAGTATGGAGTCGTAACTTCCATCAGCTTTCGGAATTTCAGTCAGATCACAAAGAAAGGCACCTGGAATCGAGGATTGAATGTCACAATTATCTACATCGGTGGCGTGCCAGCTTTTTAGAAGAACAGAAATATCCCGGTTTCCACAGCCCGCATTGAGTACATTGCCTTTAAGATATTTTGCCATCGACTCCAATTCTTCTTCGATCGGCAGAAAGTTCACCGGGAATCTCATTTTTTCCTTCTCATGCCTAATGCGAATTGCTTCTCGATAGAGCTTATAATCAACTCTATACCAACGGACGAATCGTAGCGCTGTACAACCTTCTTACGAGCCTGCTCCCCTAAGCTCTTGCGCAAATTTTCATCATTGACCAACTTGCATACCGCATCAGCCATCGCCCGAACATCAAGATACGGAACAACTATCCCTGCATCATCTCCAACCAACTCCGTCGCGCCACCCGCTTTATCAAAACAAACCACAGGAAGCCCCATCGATGCCGCTTCAAGCATCACCAGGGGGAATGGGTCTTCACGGGATGGCAGGACGAAAATATCAAACTGAGAGAAGTACTTCAAGGGCGATTCTACCTGGCCGGTAAATATTAGCTGCTTGCTTAATCCCAGTTTGTCGACGTCATAACGCAGACCACTGATTTCGTCAGGCGTGGTTGATCCCCCAACCCAAACAAAAGCAATATGTAGTTTTGTATGAGTTTGCACAATTTTCGCGAACTGAACAAAAAGATCCGTGCCTTTTCGCCAGCCCGTGGTTCCGCACGCACCAATGACGATTGTACCTTTCGGAAAATCAAGTAACGGCGGTGTAGTCTGCGATAACTTGCGAATGTTATCCGTATCCACAAATGGATGAGCCAATACCACCTTTTCTTTTGGCAAGCCCTTCTGACTGATCAGAAAGTCGACCGTTTCTCGCGCGGCGGCGAGATACAAATCCGTACTATTTAAGATGTAATCTAAATTGTCAGACTCGTAATAATTATTTATCGAGTGAGCCAATTCATGCACGTGGCAAAGTATCGGGCAGCCTAATCTGGATAGACGTTTCTGAATCAGTCCGTTGGATATCGTGTTGCTGTAAACAAGTTTGATGTTTCCCTTTTTTAACCTTTGCAACACTTCGGCGGGCAGATTATTTTTGCTTGGGAGAATTTCAGTTGGCCCGAGTTGGCGAAACTGCTCTTCCAGTTCACCTCCGCTGCGGAGCAGAATGTGGCAGGATATGTCTAGACGGTTCTTCAATTCCCTTATCAGGTTCAGCAGGAAAATCGGCGCTCCGGTACGTGAGGCTTCATGAGAAACAAACAGAATCACAGGCTGTACCCTGTTATGTTTTCCTACCGGCTCCTGTGCTATTCCCGGAACGGGCAAAGGCGATTTACCCGGTATATTTGAAATTTCCGCAAGCTGCCATCTGAGGAAACGTTTAACGCCTTGGATTTTTTCGTAGCGCCAGACCCGTATTATTGTCCTGATCAGAGGCATAAGCCCGCCTGATACTGAGATCAGAGCAGGCAGGGATTTTATCAGCTTGAGTGCCAAACGACGGCGGCGGTCATACCAGCGCATTGGCTCAATTAGTTTCCCTATTGGTGATTGATATATTTCATCCAGAGTATTGGTTAAGGCCTCAATATCAAGGTCGCGTTCGGTTGCATTACGCAATAGGGTTGAAACTTCCTCACGCGAAAAGACATCATGTTTTGCAGTCAGTGCAATAAAATCACTGTAATCAAAATTGTACAGCCGCTTGATGTTTGCTGCTCGCGTCGGATCCGAAATTGCTTCGAACATCAAGTCCTGGCCGAATAATTGTGTAAAGCAAAATGGTTTTCCCTCCAATGCAACCATCGCCAATGCAAAATCCAGGTCTGTTTCATCGTTGCGATCGTATTTCTCAACCGACGGAAATACCTTTACCAGTTCGTCAATACTTTTGATCTTCCGGTAGTTTGTCAGCAACTTATATAATTCGTATAATCCCCGAATTCTGGTTTCCGGACGGCTGCCACTGGCATTCGCCTCGTTCTCTCGCACACGGAACCGTACAAGTTTTTCTGGCAATACATGAATCTCGTATTTCAAACATAGACGCATCCACATGTCTAGATCTGGAACCTGCGCCAGGCTGCGCCGATATAGACCGCATTCCTGATAGCAAACTTTTCGGATCAGCACGCTCGGATGGCACAGCGCATTGCCGCGACTGAAAAAATGGTGCAGCCACTCATACCTTGTCCGGTTGGGCTGATCGAAAATGCTGGAATAGTAATGATGTTGATCGGCCAACGGCGTACTGTCTTCACCCACGGCAAGTGCGTTGCTAAATATCGCGCCGACTTCAGCATGCGAATCCAAAAATGCCACCTGTTTTTCCAGCTTGTCCGGTTCCCATGCATCATCGGAATGATGAATGGCGATGTATTCACCGGTTGCCACCTCCGAGATGGCTTTGTTTACTCCCTCAACCGGGCCTTTGTTCACTTCATTACGAAATGCCTTGATTCTTGGGTCAGAATATTGATTGATTAAATCCCACGTGTTATCAGAAGAACAATCATCCCAAATTATCAATTCAAAGTCGGTGAAGGTCTGATTGAGGACGCTCTCAATTGCTTCGGCAATGTATTTGGCGTGATTAAATGAGGTCAGTATCACGGAAATTTTTGGAATTTCATTCATTTCAGCATTTATGGTACGTTTGGTTCAAATTTTTAACGGTATCTTTAGCACGACACGTTCACAAATGTTGCTCATGTATCTTCTTTTCTTTGTTCCAGGCCTCCCAGAAATTTTTTCTCCAGTTCCAGCAACTCTCGCTTACGTTTACCGATACACTTCGCTGGCGCACCGAAGTAAATCCCGAAGAATTTACAGTCACTTTTAACCAGACTCAGCGCGCCGACAACTACGCCTTCCTCAAGTGTCACACCGGGTAGAATGATCGAGCTCGATCCAATAATTACATGTCGACCTATCTTGACATCTGCGTGTTGCACGTTTGTAAATTCTACCGGCACCATGGGATTTGTCATGGCTTCACCGCTATAATCATCATTACTGCTATATATAGCCACCCTGGAGGAAATATTGCAAAAGCTCGCAAGAGAGATATTTCCTGCGCCAATTAGAGATGCGAAAACTGCAATATGTATATAGTCGCCTATGTCTATGCCACCAATACCTGCAGACAAAACACAAAAGTCATCAATTCTTACGTTATTACCTATCCGAATTTTTTTGCAGTTGTAATATGAAGCTTTCTCAGAAAGCAGCACATTACGCCCAACACTTGCAAAGCCCATTTCACGTATTCGATCATCCGACAGCCATGGCATGTCAACCTCCAGCAAGTAGAGAAATTATTTTCTCTTGAATTGATATATCCAGAGCCGGATATATAGGCAGACAAATTACCTGTTCAGCCACCGTCCTCGCCACCGGTAAATTCAGATGTGCCGCTGAGGGCAAACTACGGTACATCGGGAAGTCACTGATCAGCGGATAGAAATAGCGACGCGCATAGATGCCGTTGTCGCGCAGCAATTGATACAACTCTTCGCGATTCAGCAAATACTCAGGCCGTATCAGAATCGGAAAATAAGCGTAATTGGCTACCTTTTCGCCGGCGTCCGGCAGACAGTGAATACCTTCCACACTTGCCAACCCTTCACGGTAGCGGGCATCAATTTCCTTGCGCTTTTCTAGCGCTTCATCAATACCTTTAAGTTGTAAAATCCCCAAAGCGGCATTGAACTCGCTCATTTTTCCATTGATGCCGGCTGCGACCACAGTCACTTCATCTACAAAACCAAAGTTTTTTAGGTGGTCGATGCGCAGTTTGGTCTCAACATCGGGGCAGACGATGGCACCGCCTTCGAAGGTATTGAATACCTTGGTAGCGTGAAAGCTCAGCACTGACAAGTTGCCATGGTTGAGCAGGCTGCCGGAATGTAATTGCACGCCAAAGGCGTGGGCAGCATCGTAGATGACTTTCAGTCCATAGGTGTCGGCAATCTTCTGTATGCGTTCCACATCACAGGGGTGACCGTAGCAATGCACCGGCAAGATGGCGGTGGTTTGCGGCGTGATAGCGGCTTCGATCTTGTCGGGATCAAGATTGAGCGTAAGCGGATCAATGTCCACGAACAACGGTTTGATGCCATTCCACAACAAGGAATGAGAGGTAGCCACAAATGAGTAAGGCGTCGTGATTACTTCACCGGTAATACGTAGTGCTTGTAGAGCCGCGACCAGGGCAATGGTGCCATTTGTGAACAGGGCTATGTGTTTGACGCCCAAGTAATCGCACAGCGCTTGCTCCAGCTGCTGATGAAAAGGGCCGCCATTGGTAAGGATTTTACTTTCCCAAATTTGTTGCAGGTATGGGATAAACTCCTCCAGCTGTGGCAGCACCGGTTGCGTTACATAAATTTTATTTTCGCTCACACGGCACCTGACATTCCATATATAGTTGGATGCGGTTTTATTCGAAAATCAGAACATGTTAGCTCGCCTGCAAACAGTTGTTTCATTTTTCCACGACGTACAGAACGCTTTTATCTGAAATGCCATGCTTCCCGAATGCATCAGCTCCAAAATATTTCTGGCCATATTGTTTGACAACAAATCCAACCGCTTCGGCTCTTTCCACAAACCCACTCCTGGAATAGATTCTCACATGATCATCCTGGCCAAAGCGGCGCCAGCGCTCTCCTTTATCTTCAAGTAACGGATCTTCATCAGTTTTATCAAGGGCCAGAATGATCGGCGCCATCAGAATTCCCCAACCACCTGGCTTTAATATTCTGAACAGCTCCCGCAAGGCTTTTAAATCATCCTGCACATGCTCGAGGACGTGTGAACAAATGAATGCATCAAATGCGCCCTCCGCATAACAATTCATATCCGTAATATCGACACGATCGTCCACAGCATCCATCATCAAATCAGCCGTACGCAGAGATATTTTCCCGGTTTTATTGAGCATTTCACTTAATGGTCGTGACGGGGCGATTTCCAGCATGGAAATATCAGTAGCGCCGCTCTCCATTAGGCGCTTAGTCACGTAAAGCGCATAGAGCCGATCCCTGTCGCTCGCATAGCAGTGGGGGCACGAATACGCACTCCAGTTCAGTGTTTCAGCATCATCAAGAGAATACGGATATCCATACTTTTCCATATTTTTTATATATAGATCTGGCAATGGAATGAATTTAGCGACCCTCTTGTTGCAGATCGGACAGCAATACTTGCTGCCCACGCTCTGGAACAGTTTGTTGTAAATCCTATTTTTCATTTAATCAGACGTTGCCATTGTTTCCCACTTGAATGTTGGGCGCACAGCGCCTATCCATTTGCCATACCATCTGCCCTCCCGCTCGACATCATGCACCTCAAATATCGCCACATTATCAAGATCAATGAGTGCCACGCTCATATCCTTGACAATAAGCAACCGAACCCGATAAACGCCATCGTTCAAAAAGTTCCCCGGTATATTGAAGGTACCTTTTATTCTCCCCTTCGGACAAATTTTTGCTGACGATACAGTATTAAAAATGCAGACATCCTGAGAGTCATACAGTACAACGCTAAAATTCAACAGCGCATCTTGTTCAAAATTCCAGGTTTCGAATTCTAATTCCATTGGCGAAGCTACCGTCAGGTTTTCTCCGGATGACTCACCTTCATACGCTATTTTTACGGAATGCATCCGCACACTATTATTACCTGGCGCGCTTTCCGGATCCTCCCAGACTTGACGCATATTTACTTGTGTACCGTTCTGAAGGTAGTTTGAAACTACTTCTTCTGTTTTTCCATTTTCAATCATATTTCCAGCATTAAGCCAAATCGCCTTTTCACACAAACTTTTCAATGCAACCATATTGTGGCTGACAAAGAGGACGGTCCTGCCCTCCCTGCCGACATCCTCCATCTTGCCCATGCACTTCTTCTGGAACTGCGCATCGCCCACCGCAAGCACCTCGTCCACAATCAGTATCTCGGGCTCCAGATGCGCAGCTACCGCGAATGCCAGGCGCACATACATCCCGGATGAGTAGCGCTTGACCGGGGTGTCGAGAAACTTTTCTACTTCGGCAAACGCGACGATCTCGTCGAACTTCATGCTGATCTCGGCACGGCTCATGCCCAGGATCGCGCCATTCAGATAGATGTTCTCCCGCCCGGTCAGCTCAGGATGGAAGCCGGTGCCCACTTCGAGCAGGCTGGCTACCCTGCCCCTGATCGAGACCTTGCCCGAGGTCGGCTCGGTGATGCGGCTGAGTATCTTCAGCAGCGTGGACTTGCCCGCACCGTTGCGGCCGATGATGCCCACCCGGTCGCCCTGCTGGATGTCGAAGCTGACGTCCTTCAGCGCCCAGAATTCCTCGTGGGTGGGGTCGTCTTGCGGTGCGGCAAAGGGGTGGGTCAGCTTGTGGGTGAAACGCTTGGCACCCTCGGCCAGCACATCGCGCAGGTTGGTGTAGCCCTGCCTCTGGTGGCCGATGATGTATCTCTTCGAGAGGTTCTCGACGCTGATGACTGGGGCCATGGTCAGATCACATCCGCGAAGGTCTTTTCCGTGTTGCGGAAATAGTAGATGCCGGTGAACAGGATCAGCAGCACCAGCGCCAGCGAGAGCAGGAATCCGGGCCAATAGAGCGGGGTGTCCCCGCCCAGGATGGCCCAGCGGAAGCCATCGATCACGCCCACCATCGGGTTGGTGGAATACAGCAAGCGCCAGTGTTCCGGCACGATGCTGCTGCTGAAGCCGACCGGCGAGATATACAGCCCGAACTGCACCACGAACGGGACGATGATGCGGAAGTCGCGGTATTTGACGTTCAGCGCCGCGATCCACAGGCCCGCCCCCATCGCGGCGGCAAAGGCCACTGCGATGAACAGCGGCAGCGTCAATATGCGCAGGCTGGGTTCGAAGCCGTACCAGAGCATCAGTCCTACCATGATGACTCCGGAGATCAGAAAGTCGACGAAGCTGACGATCACGGCGCTGGCCGGGATGACCAGGCGCGGGAAGTACACCTTGGAGATCATCCCGGCATTGCTGATCAGGCTCTCGCCGGCGCCGCTGAAGGCGCTGGCGAAGAATTGCCAGGGCAGCAGGGCGGCAAACACCAGGATCGGATAGGGCGCACCCCCGGAAGGCAATTTGGCCAGTTTGCTGAACACCAGCGTGAATACCAGCATGGTCAGAAGCGGCCGGCCCAGCGCCCACAGGATGCCGATCACGGTCTGCTTGTAGCGCACCAGGATGTCGCGCCAAGCGAGGAAGAAGAACAGTTCGCGGTAGCGCCACAGGTCGCGCCAGTAGTGGCGCTCGGTGCGGCCGGCTTCGATGACCAGGGTGGCGGGCACGGGGGTGGCCTGTTGGCTAGGCATGAGACTATCTCGCTCCTTTCGCGGCCGAGGTACTGCTGCCCGGCAACGCAGTGACCCGCCCGGCTTCTTCGCGCAGGCTTTTGATCTCGCGGGTCAACGCTTCATGTTCGGCCAGCTTGATTTTGAGAAACTCTACGGTGATCCTGGCTTTTTCCTCTATGCCTCTGGGGGTCAGCAGGTAGGCATAGCCTTTCTTGTTCTTGTTGTTGCGGAAGTTCCTGGCCTTGATCAAGCCCTTCTCGATTAGCGCCTGGACGCAAAAGTTCACCCGCCCCAGGCTGATGCCCAGTTCGCCGGCCAGTTCGCGCTGGCTGATCTCCGGGTTGGCTTCCAGGCGTTTCAATATCTTGTAGCGGTATTCGTCGCTCAACATGGCTTGCCGCCTGTCTTTTTTGTTCACTCATTGAACATGTTCAGCAATTGAACAGTAATTCTGCAACGGAGTCAAGTATAAGAACAGGGGCAAGGGATGAGGGATGCAGGCGAAGGCGAAAATCAGGCGAACAGTTCGGCTTCTTCCAGAAGTTTGCCTTGCGCGTCCTTGGCGGAAACAATTGGGACGGCCTGCAACTTCCAGTCTATCCCCAACGCCGGATCGTCCCAGCGTATGCAGCGCTCGTGCTCGGGAAACCAGTAGTCGGTGGTCTTGTACAGAAACTCCGCGCTCCCGCTCAGCACGCTGAAGCCGTGGGCGAAGCCTTGCGGTATCCATAGCATCAGCTTGTTCTCGGCCGATAACTCGACGGCGACATGTTTGCCGAATGTCGGCGAGTTTTTACGGATATCTACCGCGACATCAAGTACCGCGCCCTGCACCACTCGTACCAGTTTGCCTTGCGGGCGTTGTATCTGATAGTGCAGACCGCGCAGCACATTTTGCGCAGAGCGCGAGTGGTTGTCCTGCACGAAATCGACATCGCGCCCGGTGAGCTCGGCAAACCTGCGCCGGTTGAAGCTTTCGAAGAAAAATCCCCTGTCGTCGCCGAACACTCTGGGTTCGATGATCAGCAGATCGGGGATCGCGGTTGGGATCAACTTCATTTCGCCATGTCCTTGAGCACGCTCATCAGGTAGGCGCCATAACCGCTCTTCAATAGCGGTGCGGCCAGCCTTTCCAGTTGCGCGGCATCGATGAATCCCATGTGATAGGCGATCTCCTCCGGGCAGGCGATCTTGAGCCCCTGGCGGTGCTCTATGGTCTGGATGAACTGGCTGGCCTCGAGCAATGATTCGTGCGTGCCGGTGTCCAGCCAGGCATAGCCGCGCCCCATGATCTCGACGGACAGCCCGCCGCGCTCCAGATAGATGCGGTTCACATCGGTGATCTCCAACTCGCCGCGTGCGGACGGCTTGAGGTTGGCAGCGATGTCCGCGACACGGTTATCGTAAAAGTACAGTCCAGTGACAGCGTAATTGGACTTGGGTCTTACCGGCTTTTCTTCCAGCGAGATAGCGCGTCCGTCGGCAGCGAATTCTACTACGCCGTAGCGCTCCGGATCGCGCACGTGGTAGGCGAACACAGTCGCGCCGGCCGAGCGCTGCGCCGCATGTTTCAACTGATCCTGAAAGGAATGCCCGTAAAAGATGTTGTCCCCCAGCACCAGTGCAGAGGGATGTTTACCGACAAAGTCGCGCCCGATGATAAAAGCCTGCGCGAGTCCTTCCGGCGCGGGTTGCACCGCGTACTGCAGGCTCAGCCCCCATGCGCTTCCATCGCCGAGCAATTGCTCGAAGCGCGGCGTGTCCTGCGGCGTGGAGATGATCAGGATGTCGCGTATCCCGGCCAACATCAGCGTGGACAGGGGGTAATAGATCATCGGCTTGTCGTAGATTGGAAGCAGCTGCTTGGACACGGCAAGCGTCACCGGGTGCAGACGCGTGCCGGAGCCGCCGGCGAGGATGATGCCTTTTCTGGATAACTGGTTCATGCGGAGGTCTCTTTGCTGAATATCATGACTGTGCCTCACGGAATATCTGGTATGTCAGGGCGATACCTTGTTTCAGACTGGTCTCTGCCTTCCATCCCAATCCATGTATCCTGCTCACATCCATCACCTTGCGCATCGTACCATCCGGCTTGGAAGTGTCCTGCACGAACCGACCGTTGTAGCCGACCACTGCCGCGACCGTTTCGGCCAGTTCGCGTATCATCAGGTCGGTACCGGTGCCGACGTTGATCAGCGGGCACTGCGATGGCGCGGTCAATGCGTCGTAGCGCGCATCGTCCAGCGTTGCCAAAAACACCAGCGCGTTCGCCAGATCGTCGACGTACAGGAATTCGCGTTTCGGTTTGCCGCTGCCCCACAGCACCACTTCAGCAGCGCCGGACAGTTTTGCCTCGTGCATTTTGCGTATCAGCGCGGGCAGCACGTGGGAGTTGTTCAGGTCGTAGTTGTCTCCCGGTCCATACAGATTGGTCGGCATCGCGGCCAGCCATTTCGTTCCGTATTGGCGGTTGTACGACCAGCACATCTCGACGCCGGCGATCTTCGCCAGAGCGTAAGGCCGGTTGGTCGCTTCCAGCGGGCCGGTGAGCAGGTATTCTTCTCTGATCGGCTGCGGGCAATCGCGCGGGTAGATGCACGAGCTGCCAAGAAAGAGCAGACGATCTACGCCGGTCGAATGCGCTGCGCGGCAAATGTTGGCCTCGATCTGAAGATTGCTCATCAGGAAATCCACCGGGTAGCTGTTGTTGGCATGGATGCCCCCGACCTTCGCCGCGGCGAGGAACACCAGCTCCGGCTTTTCCTGTTCGAAGAACTGCCGCGTCGCGGCTGCGTCCTCCAGGTCCAGTTCGCCATGGGTGCGCGTCACGATGTTGGTATAGCCCTGCCTTTGCAACTCGCGCACGATCGCACTGCCAGCCAGCCCGCGGTGTCCCGCTACAAATATCCTGCTCCCCTTGTTCATCGCCACGGTTTATTCGTGATAATCGTATGCGGCAAAGCCGTGTTTCTTGACCAGTTCATCGCGTTTGGCGGACTTGAGGTCTTCGCGCACCATTTCGGCCACCAGTTCGTGGAAACTTATCTTCGGCGTCCAGCCGAGCTTCTGCTTTGCCTTGCTCGGGTCGCCCAGCAGCGTCTCGACCTCGGTGGGCCGGAAGTAGCGCGGATCGACCTGGACTATGCATTTGCCTTCGGCGTCATGGCCTTTTTCCTCCACCCCTTTGCCGCGCCAGGAAATGGCCATGCCCAGCTCCCTGGCTGCCGCATTCACGAAATCGCGCACGCTGTACTGCACGCCGGTGGCGATGACGAAGTCTTCCGGCTGGTCCTGCTGCAGCATCAGCCACTGCATCTCGACGTAGTCGCTGGCATGCCCCCAGTCGCGCAGCGCGTCGAGATTGCCGAGATAGAGGCAGTCCTGCAGTCCAAGCTTGATGCGAGCCAGCGCGCGGGTGATCTTGCGCGTGACGAAGGTTTCGCCGCGCACCGGGCTTTCATGGTTGAACAGGATGCCGTTGCAGGCGTACATGCCGTAAGCTTCGCGATAATTGACAGTGATCCAGTAGGCATAAAGCTTGGCCACCGCATAGGGGCTGCGCGGATAAAACGGCGTGGTTTCCTTTTGCGGCACTTCCTGCACCAGACCGTACAGCTCGGAGGTGGATGCCTGATAGAAGCGGGTCTTCTTTTCCAGGCCGAGGATGCGGATCGCCTCGAGGATGCGCAGCGTGCCGATGCCGTCGGCATTGGCGGTGTATTCGGGAGTCTCGAACGACACCGCGACATGGCTCATCGCCGCGAGGTTGTAGATCTCGTCCGGCTGCACCTGCTGGATGATGCGGATCAGATTGGTGGAATCGGTCAGGTCGCCATAGTGCAGGATGAAATTGGCTTGCTTGACATGCGGATCCTGGTAGAGGTGGTCGATGCGGTCGGTGTTGAACAGCGACGCGCGGCGTTTCACGCCATGCACGACATATCCCTTTTTCAGCAGTAACTCGGCCAGGTAGGCGCCGTCCTGGCCGGTGATGCCGGTGATCAGCGCGACTTTTTTTGTTTGGGTCATTTTTCAGCTCTCTTCAATGATGTTCGTCTATCTGCCGTAGTTGTCTTCGAAGCGCTTGATGTCGTCCTCGCCGAGATACTCCCCGACCTGAATCTCGACGATATGCAAGGGTTCGCTGCCGCGGTTTTCCAGCCTGTGTTTCGAACCTATCGGGATGTAGGTGCTTTGATTCTTGTGCACCGTGTATACCTGCTCGCCATTGGTCACGGTCGCCGTGCCGGACACCACGACCCAATGTTCAGATCGTTGCTTGTGGCTTTGCAGGCTGAGGCGCGCTCCCGGAGCGACTTCGATGCGCTTGATCTTGAAGCCGTCCTGGTCTTCTTCCAGCACCGTGTAGCTGCCCCACGGACGATTGACCCTGGCGTGATAGACATGCTCGGTAGCACCGCGCTGGTGCAGCGCGTCGACCACCTCGCGCACACGCTGGGTCTGGTCGTTTCTGGCGACCAGCACCGCATCGGCGGTCTCGATCACGCACAGGTCCTCCACGCCAATCGCGGCGACCAGCCGTTTTTCGGCGCGGATCAGGCTGTTGCTGCAATCCAGCGCGATCACGTTGCCCTGCAGCACATTGCCGTTTGCGTCCTGCGCCGAGATTTCATGCACGGCCTGCCAGCTGCCGACATCGTTCCAGCCTATGTCGCAGGGAACCAGCAAAACCCGGTCTGATTTTTCCAGCACGCCGTAGTCGATCGAGATCGACGGGAGTGAGGCAAAGTGCTGTTCGACGGCTTGCTGAAATTTTGCCGGTGCATCTGTTGCCGACGAACGGCTTGCTGCGATGATGTCCTGTATCACTTTATCTACCGCGGGCAGATGCCGGCGTATCTCCTCCAGGATCACCGAGGCACGCCACACGAACATCCCGGAGTTCCAGTAATAGCCACCCTCCTTCAAAAATCTTTCGGCAGTGGCGCTGTCGGGTTTTTCGGTGAAGCGTTCTACATCGCACACATCCGGGGTATCACTGCGATGGGCCTTGATGTAGCCAAAGCCGGTATCGGGCCGGGTGGGCTGGATGCCAAAGGTAACGAGCTTGCCGCTTTCGGCTGCGGCGATCGCGATATCCAGATGCTGGCGAAAGCCCGCTTCGTCCTTGATGATATGGTCGGCGGGCAACACCACCATGATGGGGTCGGAGCCATCAGCCATCAGGTAGGCGGCCGCGAGCGCGATCGCCGGCGCGGTGTTGCGCGCCACCGGCTCGAACAGCATCTGGTAAGGCAGCAAGGCATGATAAGCCTCGCCCTTGGCGTGTGCTTCCTGGGTGACGATCAAGACATGCTTTGCGCTGATCAGCGGCGCGAGCCGGTCTATCGTGGTTTGCAGCAGCGATGCATCGCCATCCAGCGACAGGAATTGCTTGGGCAGGTTTTGCCGCGACAGAGGCCACAATCGGCTACCGCTGCCGCCAGCGAGTATCACCGCATGAACCTGTATGTCACCCATGGGCTTTTTCCAGCAGGCCGGTTTGTTCGGCTTCACGCTTCAATTCGATTATTTCCAAACGCAAATGCTGGTATTCCAGCATTTTTGCCTTGAGAAAGCGCACGCTGATGCGCGCTTTTTCGTCGACGCCTTGCTGGGTAAGCAAATAAGCATAAGCTAGTTTGTTCTTGCTGTTGAGAAAATTATTGACTTTCAGGCTGCCCTTTTCAATCAGCGCATTGAGGCAGAAATTGACTTTGCCCAGGCTGATAAGCAGATGTTTCGCTAAATCCCGTTGTGAAAAGCCGGGGTCGTTTTCCAGAATCTTGAGCAAGCCGTGGCTGGTAGTGTCATCGAACATGGGTGCGTTCAACAAATGAACATCACGCATTTAAACAGTTGCGGGCGAAGGGTGTCAAGCTGGGAGGAATTCAATACAGCGCCTGGTTTTCTTTGCTCAGGTCTGCTTCGCTCAACGAACCCAGCGCTGCTTGCAGACGCAAACGACTTAACAAATAGTTGTACTGGGCTTGATAATAATCGCGCCGGGTGGAATAGAGTTGTTGTTCCGCATTCAGCACATCGAGATTGGTCCGCACGCCCACATCGTGGCCCAGCTTGCTCGCGTCCAGCATGCTCTGGCTGGAAGCCAGCGCCTGCTTCAATGCATTGACCTGGGATATCCCGCTGACCACGCCAAGATAAGCCTGGCGAGTCTGCTGCGCAGCATTGCGTCGCGCATCTTCCAGCAACTGCCTCGCGCGCTCCCGATTGGCCTGAGCTTCGCGCCACTTGGAATCCACCGCGCCGCCCTCGAACAAGGGCATGTTCAGTTGCACACCGACGCTCTTGTTGGTGCTGTCGATACCCACACCGAAGTTGCTGCCGCTGGCATTACTTTGTGAATAATTCGCCACCAGGTCCACTGTCGGGTAATGCCCGCCGCGATTGCGTGCAACTTCCTTTTCAGCGATCTGTAAACCGGCCTGCGCGACTGCCAGCTGCAAATTGGTCAATTGCGCTGCGTCTACCCACTTTTCCATATCTGCGGGCTGCGGGGTTTCCAGCTTTATTTCCTTGCCGAGCGGTTTGAGATCTTGCGGCGCAGCATTGATCAGCTGTTGCAAGGCGCTGCGCTTGATTTCCAGATCGTTTTGCGTCGCGATTTCCTGAGAATTGGTCAGGTCGTAGCGGGATTGAGCTTCGAGCGTGTCTGTAATAGTGGCGCTGCCGACTTCAAAATTCCGTTTGGCCTGCTCGAGCTGTTCCGAGATCGCGGACTTTTGGGCCTCGACCAGTTGTACGCTGTCTTGCGCGATCAATACATCGAAATAGGCTTGAGCCACACGCAATATCAAATCCTGTTCGGCAATCTTGAGCTCTATTTCCGATTGCGCAACCTGAAGCTCGGATTCGCTGTACGCAACCCAGTTTTGCTGCCGGAACAAGGGCTGCACCACAGTCACGCCATAGCCATTGCTGTTGAAACCAAAGTTGCCGTTTGGAAACGGGAATGCCCCTAGATACTGGACGCTTTGATTATTATAAGTTGTGTTGGCGTTAAGGTTGACCGCGGGTAGTAGCAAAGCGCGGCCTTGCGGCAATTTTTCCTGCTCTGCCTGCTGCTTGGCGCGTGCAGCGGCAAACACCGGGTCGTTTGCCTGGGCAGCATGGAAGGTTTCCAAAAGATCGGCCGCCTGGGCCCAACTGCTTGCAGCCAACAAAGTTGCCAGGAAGACGGGTTTTAGTTTCATCAATTTTGCACGGAGTATATATCAGGGTTTGCTAATATACATCTTGCCGCTGCAACGCGCAATCTCTGGATCCGGCCTAGAATACGAAGCGGTCGGGTTGCAGCGCATTTTGCAGCGGTTCTACGCAGGTTTCCATGATGTTGACTGTCTCGAAGATATCCGGTGCGACGCGGGTGATCAGCCTGGCTTCCATCACCGGCGCATCGCCGACGATCGCAAACAAGCGCCCGCCTGTATTCAGACTGTTCTGGAATGCCACTGGCAGCACCGGCGTCGAGCCGGTCAGCACGATCACGTCATAGCTGACGCCACTACTCCAGCCGCGCGCTGCATCGCCAACCTCCAGCGTGATATTCTCGTGCCGGTGCGCTTGCAGATGTTGTCTGGCCATCGCATTCAGTTCCGGCACGATCTCCACCGAAGTTACATGCCCTGCCAGCATTGATAGCAGCGCGGTCAGGTAGCCGCTTCCGGTGCCGATCTCCAGCACCTTGTCGTTGCGGCCAAGGTGCAGCTCCTGCACGGTGCGCGCTTCCAGCTTCGGTTGCCACATCGATGCACCATAGCCCAATGGGATCTCCATATCCATGAAGGCCATTTCGCGCTTGTCCTTGGGCACAAAGTGTTCGCGCCGCACGTGTTTGAGCAATTCCAGGATCCGCCCCTCCAGCACTTCGCACGGACGAATCTGCTGCTCTATCATATTGAAGCGCGCTTGTTCCATATCCAGCATCCCCACTCCCGATTCCGCCAACATTAACCATGTTTCCTGCGGGCAGTATAGCAAGGCTACCCCTGCTACTCAATGATTGATGGCGGCCTTGCTTTTAACTTCCCTTTGCTTTACCTTGCGCCCTCAGCTAGGGGTCTTCACCGAAATGTCGCATCATCGGCGAAGTGAGACACACCCTTTGAACCTGTACGGGTAATGCCGTCGTAGGGAAGCATCCTCATGATGCTTCCGAAATTTCCAGGAGCATCGCATGAACGCCAACCCCAAATTTCTAGCCGCTGCCGCGCATGTCGATGCGGCCGCGGTGAAGCCATTGCCGAATTCGCGCAAAGTATACGTGCAGGGCAGCCGTCCCGACCTGCGGGTGCCGATGCGCGAGATATCCCAGTCCGAAACCCCGGCCAGCATGGGCGCCGAGGTCAATCCGCCGATCCATGTGTACGACTGTTCCGGCCCGTACACCGACCCGGCGGTGAAGATCGACATCCGCTCCGGACTCGCCGCGCTGCGCGAAAACTGGATCGCCGAGCGTGACGACACCGAAACACTGGACAAGCTCACTTCCGAATACGGACAGCAGCGCCTGAACGATCCGGAACTCGCGGAAATGCGCTTCAACCTGAAGCGCGCGCCGCGCCGCGCCAAGCCGGGCAAAAACGTTACGCAGATGCACTATGCCCGCGCCGGCATCATCACGCCGGAGATGGAATACATCGCGATACGCGAGAACCAGAAGCATGAAGGGCTTTCCGAAATGTTGCGCACCCAGCATCCCGGCGAAAACTTCGGCGCGAACATGCCGAAACAGATCACGCCGGAATTCGTGCGCAGCGAAGTCGCCGCCGGCCGCGCGATCATCCCGGCCAACATCAACCACCCCGAAGCCGAACCGATGATCATCGGCCGCAACTTCCTGGTCAAGATCAACGCCAACATCGGCAACTCCGCATTAGGGTCGAGCATCCAGGAAGAAGTCGAGAAGATGACCTGGGCGATCCGCTGGGGCGGCGACACGGTGATGGACCTCTCCACCGGCAAGAACATCCACGAGACCCGCGAATGGATCATCCGCAATTCGCCGGTGCCGATCGGCACGGTGCCGATCTACCAGGCGCTGGAAAAGGTCAACGGCAGGGCCGAAGACCTGACCTGGGAAATTTTCAAGGACACGCTGATCGAACAGGCCGAGCAGGGCGTGGACTATTTCACGATCCATGCCGGCGTGCTGCTGCGCTATGTGCCGATGACCGCGAAGCGCATGACCGGCATCGTGTCGCGTGGCGGCTCAATCATGGCGAAGTGGTGCCTCGCGCACCACAAGGAAACGTTTCCTCTACACCCATTTCGAGGAAATCTGCGAGATCATGAAGGCCTACGACGTCAGCTTTCAGCCTCGGCGACGGCCTGCGTCCCGGCTCGATCTACGACGCCAACGACGAAGCACAGCTGGGCGAACTGAAGACGCTGGGCGAACTGACCCAGGTCGCCTGGAAACACGACGTGCAGGTAATGATAGAAGGCCCCGGCCACGTGCCGATGCACCTGATCAAGGAGAACATGGACCTGCAGCTGAAGTGGTGCCACGAGGCGCCGTTCTACACGCTCGGCCCGCTGACGATGGACATCGCGCCCGGCTACGACCACATCACTAGCGCGATCGGCGCGGCGATGATAGGCTGGTTCGGCACCGCGATGCTGTGCTACGTGACGCCCAAGGAACACCTCGGCCTGCCCGACAAGGACGACGTCAAGGAAGGCATCATCACCTACAAGATCGCCGCGCACGCCGCCGATCTGGCCAAGGGCCACCCCGGCGCGCAGATCCGCGACAACGCGCTGTCCAAGGCGCGCTTCGAATTCCGCTGGGAAGACCAGTTCAATCTCGGTCTCGACCCCGACAAGGCGCGCGAATTCCACGACGAAACCCTGCCCAAGGAGTCGGCCAAGGTCGCGCACTTCTGCTCGATGTGCGGCCCGCATTTCTGCTCGATGAAGATCTCCCAGGACGTGCGCGACTTTGCCGCCAGGGAGGGCATAGACGAAACTCTCGCTTTAAGCAAGGGCATGCAGCAGAAGGCCGGGGAATTCATCAAACAGGGCGGAGATCTATATCATAAAGCTTGAACCCGGATATTTGCATGTTGCTTCTTTTATTACCGCATTTTTCCCGGATTTTTGCCGTCTTTTCTGCGCTATCTGGGGGAATGCACCAAATTTAGCTATAAATTAATCCGGAATTTCAACCCATGACACTGTCACAAATTTTGGCTCTGGCCGTCATTCAAGGGGCTGCCGAACTGTTGCCGGTATCAAGCTCGGCTCATGTAATTGTGGCTGAAAAGCTGATGGGACTTGATCCGACTACTCCCGAGATGACACTTTTATTGGTCATGTTGCACACCGGCACGATGTTCGCGGTTATTTTTTATTTTTGGGAGTCGTGGAAGAAAAGCTTTTTTTCTTCCAAAGCCGTATTCTGGAGCACGGCAAAACTCATCGTTGCTGCTACTGCAATGACCGGTTTGGTGGGGCTGACATTGAAATTCTTGATTGAAAAGTTTTTCATGAAGGATACCCCGCATGCTCAAATCGAGCAGCTGTTCGGGAACATGAATCTTATCGCTGCAGCGCTTGCCGCCGTAGGCGTGCTGATTCTGTTTGCCGGAACCAGAAATCGGTACACTGCCCGAAGACATGCCGCCGTGGGCCTTAGGGAGTCCTGCTATGTGGGTGCAGTGCAGGGCATATGCCTGCCCTTTCGCGGCTTCTCCCGTTCGGGGGCGACGATATCCAGCGGCTTGCTGCTGGGTATCCAGAGAAAGGTAATTGAAGAATTCAGCTTTGCCCTTGCGGTTGTGCTCACTCCGCCAATCATTTTCCGGGAAGCGATGCGATTGCTTCAGCAACAGCATGCAACTGCATCGACGCTCGCTGGCTTGTCGGAGATATTCATGCCTAGCCTCGTAGGCATGCTGTTCAGCTTTGCGGCCGGGCTGCTGGCCCTCAGGTGGCTGTCAAATTGGCTTGAAGCCGGACGCTGGCATCTGTTTGGGCTATATTGTTTATGTGCATCGGTGGTCGTTTTTACTCTTCATCAATATGGCGTCTAATCATCGGGGATTTTCGGTTTTGCCGCGCATTTAACTCAAACACCCGGCATTGAAGCGTATTCGAATTGCTACCATCGCACGTTTTCTGAATCTGCTTTTCTGAGCCTGCACCTGCTTCATCAAGTTTGCGCGGAGTTCCACTCCGTGTTTCATCCGGTAGCTTATGTTCCATTTAGAGATGGCTGCGCATGATTTTCATCTAAATGTCATAATTCGGAGTCATAATATTTAGTTGGAGATGGACATGACAAGAATAGTCAAATGTATAAAGCTGGGCCGCGAGGCCGAAGGGCTGGATCGCCCCCCTTACCCCGGCGCACTGGGTCAGCGTATCTTTGAAAATGTCTCGAGGGAAGCCTGGCAGGGCTGGCTTAAATTTCAGACCATGCAGGTAAACGAAAACCGGCTGAATCTCGCCGATGCTGCCGCGCGTAAATTTCTTGCCACGATGATGGAGAAATATTTTTTCGGCGAGGGCGTGCAAATGCCCGATGGGTATATTCCTCCAAAAAATTAAAAGGCTCATGTTTGTCTAAAAAATTCGCCTCACAGCAATTCCTTAATCGCGAACTGGGCCAGCTTGAATTCAATCACCGCGTTTTAGCTCAGGCCGAAGATCCATATACCCCATTGCTTGAACGATTGAAATTTTTGTGTATCGTCAGCAGCAATCTCGACGAGTTTTTTGAAATACGCGTAGCGGGGCTGAAGGAACAGATCAAGTTGGGCGGCGTCGCGGCAGGCGCCGATGGCATGTCTGCCAGACAGACTCTCAATCTGGTTCAAGAACAGGCTCACCTGTTGATAGAGCGTCAATATCAACTATTCAATAGTGTTATCTTGCCCGGGCTCGCGCAGCAAGGTATCAGGTTTATCCGACGCACCCACTGGAACGAGCAACAACAAGCTTGGGTTCGCGATTTTTTCTTTCGCGAAGTGATGCCGGTATTGACCCCGATCGGCCTTGACCCGGCCCATCCTTTCCCGCGCGTGCTTAACAAAAGCCTCAACTTTGCGGTTGAACTTCAGGGGAAGGATGCTTTCGGGCGCAATTCGACCCGTGCGATAGTACAGGCACCGCGCGTTGTACCTCGCATCATCCCGATGCCGCCCGAGGTCAGCGGGTGCGAATACGGCTTTGTGTTCCTTTCGTCGATTCTTCACGCACACGTCGGCGAACTTTTCAGCGGCATGGAGGTTTTGGGCTGTTTTCAGTTTCGCGTGACGCGCAACAGCAACCTGTTTGTCGACGAGGAGGAAGTCAAGAACCTGCGCCTCAGCCTGCAGGGTGAGTTGCCGCAACGCCATTTCGGCGACGCAGTGCGGCTGGAAATCGCCGACAATTGCTCTCCGGCCATCGCAGAATTGCTACTCAAGGAATTCAGCCTCGCACCTGAGGATCTGTATCGTGTACATGGGCCGGTCAATCTGGTACGGCTAATGGGTATTTCAGACCTGGTGGCGCGCGATAAACTTAAATTTCCGTCCTTTGTGCCCAGCGTGCCTGCCGTGCTGCAGAAGAAGGGTTCGGACATGTTCAAGGTGATGCGCAGGAATGATGTACTGTTGCATCACCCTTACCAGTCTTTCAAGCCGGTGATCGATTTTATCCAGCAAGCATCCAGTGATCCCGACGTGGTCACGATCAAGCAGACGGTGTATCGCACTGGCGCCGACTCGGCATTGATGGAAGCGTTGATCGCGGCGGCACAGCGCGGCAAGGAGGTGACCGTGATTGTCGAACTGCTGGCGCGTTTTGACGAAGAAGCCAACATCAACTGGGCGGAACGTCTGGAGGAAGTCGGTGCGCATGTGGTATATGGCGTGGTCGGACACAAGACACACGCCAAAATGCTGATGGTGGTGCGCCGTGAGGATGGCAAGCTGCGCCGCTACGTACATCTTGGCACCGGCAATTACCATCAGCGCACCGCGCGGTTGTATACCGATTTCGGCTTGTTCACTTGCAACGAGAAAATATGCGCCGACGTAAACGAAGTATTCAGCCAGCTCACCAGCCTCGGCAAGGTGCGTGCGCTGAACTATCTATGGCAGTCGCCGTTTTCGCTGCACAATGAAGTATTGCGCGCGATCCATAACGAAACCCGTCTCGCCATAGCCGGCAAGCGCGCCCATATCATCGCCAAGATGAATGCGCTGCTTGAGCCAGTGATCATCTCTGCGCTTTACGAGGCTTCGCAAGCCGGAGTAAAAATTGATCTGATTGTGCGCGGGGTGTGCGCGTTGCGCCCCGGTGTGACGGGCTTGTCGGATAACATCAGGGTGCGTTCGGTGATCGGCCGCTTTCTTGAGCACACCCGCATCTATTATTTCCGCAATGACCTGATACAGGATGTTTACCTCGCCAGTGCTGACTGGATGGACAGGAATTTTTTCCGCCGCATCGAAATCTGTTTTCCGGTACTTGACAGGAAACTAAAAAAACGCGTAATCAGCGAAGGCCTGAAGATATATTTGCATGACAACGCCCAAGCATGGGATATGGATAGCGCTGGCCATTACCGCCGCAGGAAGCCGGGTCGTTCCTCCCTGCACTGCGCGCAAATCGAATTGCTCAAGCAATTTTCATCGGCACCTTCCGGCACGGCACTTTAGCAGGCGCTAGCGCCTGAACAATATGCTGGTCCGATTTGTTTTCAGGCCTGTGTCGGAATTTGCATCCCTTTCTGCCTGTGTAGTTCGGTCTGACGGACCCTGTATTTGGTGACGCGGCGTGGTTTGCATGTAGCCGCTTGCATTTAGGACATCAGCGGCATAAGTTGCAACGAGCGCGCTTGCCAGCGCTGCCGTTATTCCCTTTTCTTTTGCCCAGGACAATCAGGTCCGTTGCACTCGCCATAGAGTGTCATGTTATGGTCGCGCAATGTGAAGCCATGCTTCTCGGCTATCGATTGTTGCCGCTTTTCAATGACCTTGTCGTAGAACTCCTCTACTCGCCCGCAATGCACACAAACAATGTGATCGTGATGCAAGCCGCGCTCCAGTTCAAACACCGCCTGGCCTCCTTCGAAATGGTGACGGGTAACCAGTCCTGCCGCTTCGAACTGGGTAAGCGCGCGGTAAACCGTGGCTAGTCCGATTACTTCTCCAGCTTCGAGCAGTTTACGATAGATGGCTTCGGCGGTCAGATGGCGATCCTCGACGTTTTCAAGAAGTTCGAGCACCTTTAGCCGCGGCAGCGTGGATTTCAGTCCGGCATTCTGGAGATGTTTGGGCTGGTGCATGGGATGACCTTCCAATTTTTCGACATCATGCCAGAAATCATTTGCAATTGCAAATGAGAACGATTATCATTCGCAAATCATGTGTGAGCTTTTAATTTTATTCGAGGAGATCTTGTGTTCAGCCGCAACCTTTTAACTTGCATTCTTGGCGCGGCATTTGCACTGCCGTTAGCTGCTCTTGCAGACGATACGCTGTTGTTGTCCATTCATGACAAACAGTTTGAGCCGAATCTGCTGTCCCTGCCATCCGGAACCAAGCACAAGCTGGTGATCCGCAATCTGGATGCAATGCCGGCCGAGTTTGAAAGCACTGATCTTTCGCGTGAAATCGTCGTGCCTGGGCATGGCGAAGTGACGATCTATGTCGGCCCGCTGGATCCGGGAAGGTACCAGTTCTTTAATGATTTCAACCATGAAATGCAGGGCACGATAGTCGCTGTGCCTGCCGTCAAAAAGGACAATTAGTATGCTCGCAACCGCCGTCATCATGTTCCGGGAAATGCTGGAAGCTTCCCTGATTATTGCCATCGTCCTCGGTGCAAGCCGCGAAATTGCCGGAAGTGGAAGATGGGTCGCCGCCGGCATCGGTCTTGGTTTGCTTGGTGCGGCTGTTGTTGCAGCGCTGGCTAATGTCGCATCCTCGGTTTTTTCCGGCAACGGGCAAGCCGTTCTCAATGCAGTGATTCTGCTGAGTGCGGTTGCGATGCTGACTTGGCATAACGTATGGATGAGTTCGCATGGCCGGCAACTTTCCTCTGAGGTAACCGGGATAGGCCTGGAGGTACAGACTGGCCAGCGCCCGCTGACTGCATTGCTGGTCATCACGATGATAGCGGTAATGCGCGAAGGGTCCGAAGCCGTGCTATTTCTTTGGGCGATTGCCAGCAGCGGCGAGCAAAGCCTGAACATGCTGACTGGCGGCATTGGCGGAGTGATCGTCGGCATCCTGGTCGGTGCGCTGTTGTACTTGGGCCTGCTGCGCATCCCTGCAAGGCACTTTTTTTCGATCACCAGCTGGCTGATCCTGCTGCTCGCCTCCGGTTTGGCGGCGCAGGCCGCGGGATTTCTGAATCAGATCGGCATGCTGCCGGCGCTTGGATACGGGGTGTGGAACACTTCGGACATTCTCAGCCAGAGCAGCTTGCTTGGACAATTGCTGCATATTCTGGTGGGCTACATCGCCCGCCCCTCAGGCATCCAGGTGGTGTTCTACATCGGCACCTTTCTGACCATGTTGATCCTGATGCGCACTTACGGCAGGAGCTCGGCGAGTAAAGCCCGCCGAGCATCCCGGGCAAGCCAGAGGAAATCAATTTGAATTCAATTTTGCCTGCACATTGCGGGCATCGGTCTTACAAGAAATTTGCGGCCGCAAAGGAATAAGTTTATGCAAGGAAACCGAATACTAGTTGCCATTATGGTTCTTATATCACTTGTTACTGCAGAAACAGCGCGTGCGGACAATGACTTCATTGTCTACTCGCCCTACGTAGTCCAGGGCCAAAGCGAAGTCGAAACTTATGGATACTATTCGATGGATAGCCGCAGCAATCTCAATACAGCAAGCGGACAAAACATATCCATTGCCCATGCTTTCACCAGTTGGTGGAAAGCGGAAGTGTATGTCGGTGAATTCAACCGCGATCCCGGCGGGTCGACGCATCCTTCAGGCTATGAATTTGAGAATACTTTCCAATTGACTGCTCCGGGCGAATACTGGGCCGACATCGGATTTTTGGCTTCCTATGCATACAATAAACAACCCGGAACAGGAAACAGTATCGAGTTCGGTCCATTACTGGAAAAACTGTCGGGACACGTCGATCAGCGTCTGAACCTGATCTGGGTGACACCGATAGGCAGCGGGTATGGCGCATCGAATGAGTTCAGATCTTCTTACAGCATCAGCTATAATTTTCATTATAACCAGTCTACCTTTTCTCCCGGCATCGAAGCCTATTCCCGACCCAATGACAACGCTTATCAGATCGGGCCGGTATTTTACGGGGAATATCGAACAGATACGGGGAACGAACTGGAATATAGCCTGGGAGTCGTCTACGGAATCAACCAGGCTGCTCCCGCGCAAACACTGTTGGCTCGTCTGGAATACGAGTTCTTTTGAATCGGCTCCAAACCAAATAGCCGGGACTTTCCCAAGCTCCCCTGCCGTATTAGAGTTATTCTGTGATATATGGCACTTGCAAGCAGATGAAATGTGATTCGGACAAACCATGGAATTGATTCTTTGGCGCCATGCGGAAGCGGAGGAAGGAGCGCCGGACCACGCGCGCGCACTCACCGAAAAGGGAATCAAACAAGCGGCAAAAGTCGCGGCATTATTGCATCAGCATTTGCCTCGCGATCTGCGCATCCTGGTCAGTCCGGCGAAACGCACCCAACAGACTATCGCGGCCCTGACCGAGCATTTTACGCTGGCGCCGACTATCGCTCCCGGTGCTGCTGCCGACGCGGTGTTTCAGGCAGCGCGCTGGCCGGACGCAGGAGGAGCCGTGCTGATAGTCGGGCACCAACCGACTTTGGGGGAAGTGGCGGCGCAATTGCTTGGCTGTGATGACAGCTCGCTCAGTATCAGGAAAGGTGCAGTTTGGTGGTTCAGCGCCCGCGATGGTTCATTCCAGGCCACGTTGCGACTGGTCATTGGGCCGGATTTCTTGTGAAACCAGCTTACTGCAAAAGTTGAATCATCGCGCTTGGGTACCTGGTAATTTTCCAGTGCAACCGGATCATCTTCTCAGACTCAGGATCACGACGCCCGTCCCCACCAGCATTATTCCCAGCCATTCGCGCATGCTGGGGCGCTCGTTCAGAAAGATGACTGCGAAGACCGCAACCAGCACCAGGCTGAACTTGTCCACCGGTGCGACCTTGGATGCTTCGCCGGATTGAAGTGCGCGAAAATAACAGACCCATGATGCACCTGTAGCCAGACCGGACAAGGACAGATACAGCCAGGTTTTCGGATTGAGCGCAAACGGGTCGCTCCACTTTCCGGTGGTATACACAAAACCTGCCAGCACCAGCAAGATCACACAGGTGCGTATCAGCGTAGCATAATCCGAATCGACGCCTTCGAGGCCGATCTTGGCGAAGATGGCGGTCATCGCCGCGAAAACCGCTGAGAGCAACGCCCAGTAGAACCAGCCATGTGCAGATATCATCGCAACCCCCGATCGATGCCGTTACTGAATCCGCCGCGCCGGCTGCACCAATACCCAGGGGCTGACTACCACGGCCCACAGCATCTCATCTGTTGCCAGCCAGCTCTTTGCCTGCTCATCGGAAACCCTGCCGAGCTTGCCCGCCTCCATCCACGACCGCACCTGAAGTGAATTATCCTGCGACATCTGGAAGGCAACTTCGACGAGATCCAGATCGGCGGCCACGGCCAAGGCGACTCCACCAGCAAAATAGCGCTGCAATTCCTTCCAGGCGATCTGCGCAGTCTCCTGATTGACCTTGGCGCGGAATATCTCCGCGGAATCTTCTGCCGTATCCATGTCAGCCCTGGAATTTCCAGGCCAAATCCTCTCCGGCCCGCAGCGGCACCAGGCGGTGTTCGCCGAACGGCAGGCTCGCGGGCACCTGCCAGCTTTCCCTGCGCAGCGTGATCTTGCCGGTGTTGCGCGGCAGCCGGTAGAAGTCCGCGCCGTAATGGCTGGCGAAGCCCTCCAGTTTATCCAGCGCGTTCAAGCGGTCGAACGCCTCGGCATACAGCTCGATGGCCGCGTATGCGGTATAGCAGCCGGCGCAGCCGCAGGCGGATTCCTTGGCGTGCTGCTCGTGCGGCGCACTGTCCGAGCCGAGGAAGAATTTGGGATTGCCGCCGATGGCCGCCTTGCCCAGCGCTTCGCGGTGCACTTCGCGCTTCAGCACCGGCAGGCAGTAGTAATGCGGGCGCAACCCGCCGCTGAACATCGCATTGCGGCTGTATAGCAGGTGGTGAGCGGTGATGGTTGCGGCGATATGGGCGGGCGCGCTGGTCACGAACTGCACCGCATCCCGGGTGGTGATGTGCTCGAACACCAGGCGCAATTGCGGCATATCCTTCAGCAAGGGCACCAGGGTCCTTTCGATGAACACCGCTTCGCGGTCGTACACATCGACATCGTGGCCGGTCGCCTCGCCGTGCACCAGCAACGGCATGCCACAGCGCTGCATCTCTTCCAGCGCCGGATAGGCCTTGCGTATGTCGGTCACGCCGGCATCCGAGTTGGTAGTCGCGCCCGCAGGATAGAGTTTGACTGCGTGCACGATGCCGCTTTGCCTGGCACGGCGTATCTCTGCGGCAGTGGTGTTGTCGGTCAGGTACAGCGTCATCAAAGGCTCGAATTGCGCGCCTGCGGGCAGCGCTGCGATGATGCGCTCGCGATAGGCCAGCGCCCGGCCGGTGGTGGTGACCGGCGGCTTCAGATTGGGCATCACGATCGCGCGGGCGAATTGGCGCGCGCTGTCACCGACAACCGCGCGCAGCAACTCACCGTCGCGCAGATGCAGGTGCCAGTCGTCCGGGCGGGTGAGGGTCAGTTGTTGCATGATGTGGTTGGTGCGGGGAATTCTTGTGGGTGTATGCCGCCATTGTAGATCAAACCACGGGATGCCTGCGACTCAATCACCCCGCCGGTTCACGGCGACCGGCTGGGCAGCCCCGCCTGTAGTGTCGTTGCCCTCGCCTCCCAATGCCCTGTACAGCCGTGTGACCGTGTTCAGCCAGGCGCTGCGCGCCTCTATCTCCGACTGCTCGGCAGCATATACCTGGCGCTGCGCATCCAACACCTCGATGCGGCTGACGACGCCTATCTTGTAGCGCAGCTCGACCAGGCGCAGCGCATCGACCTGCGCCGCCGTATTGGCTTGCTGCACGGCAAGCTGTCCGGCAACATCCTGTCGCGCAGCAAGCAGGCCAGCCACGTCGTGGAAAGCCTGTTGTATGGCTTTCCTGTATCCGGCGACGGCCGCCTTGCCCGACTCTGCGCTATCCGGCTTGCGCCCGTCGAACAGCGCAACACTGGCGGGCATGAAATTCCAATCGTCGTCGCCCGGTCCCAGCAGCCCGGTCAGGCTCTTGCTGGTCCGGCCATGTACCCCGGTCAAAGCGATGTACGGATAGAAGTCTGCCCGCGCTGCGTCGATGTCTGCGCCCGCCGCCAGCAGGCGCTGCTCGGCGGCCAGGACATCCGGACGCCGCAGCAGCGCATCTGACGACAAGCCGACAAACAGTTCCGGGTTGACGGTCTGTCCGGCAAAGTCCTGACCGGCGGGCAGCTTCTGCAGCTCCGCGGGCGTCGCCCCGATCAGTGCAGCTAGCAGGTTTTCCAGCCCGGCTTTAATCCGGTTCAGTCGATCCATCTCCGCGATCGCCGCCAGATAGGATTTCTGTGCCAGCAGCAGGTCCGCATCGCTGGACACGCCAGCTTCATGGCGATGTCCGATCAGCTCCTGGTATTTCTCAGACGCAGCGACGTTCTGCCCGGCAATATGGATGCGCTCGTCCATTTCCAGCAGCGAAAAATAGCCTTCAGCCACGGCCGCGACCAGCGACAGCCGCAACGCTCGCTGCGCCGGTTCGGTGGCCAGATAAGCCGACCTGGCGGGCGTATGCAAGCTGCGCACCTGTTCCCAGAATTCGGCTTCATACGGCAGCAGAGCGGTTTCCGTATCGTGTTGCGGCAACGCTGACCCGCTGCGGCCGCGAGGCTCCGCAGCAGAAGGTGCCGGGGCAGACGTTGCCGCGGCAGGAGGTGGGGGCGCATTCACCGCTGCAGCCGGGTTTTGTCCCGGTGCAGCCTCAGCCGGCAACATGCCGTATTGCGCGTAGACGCTGGCAAGACGCGGGGCCGCTATTTCCGCGTCGCGATTGTTTGACAGTGCAGCCATGATCAGCTGCTGCAGCCGTGCATCGCGAAAATAGTATTGCCAGTCCTGAAGTTGGATACCGGTGCTGGCCCTCAGAATCAGGCCTTCCCGCGGCGTGTCCGGACCGGTTCCCGCTTGTCCGTGGTCCGCCATCGTCGCGCACCCGGCCAGCATGGCTGCCAGAATGGCGGGCATCGATTTGCTCAGGTAGGCCTTGATGTGGGGAATGTTCATATCAGACGTTCGGGTGTATGCATACCGGTCGACCGGGAAGACAATTTGAAGATGCATGATGATAACAATCAAATCTGCGTTGCGATATCCTTCCCGCGCTGAACGCGGTCGATGCCGCTGCTGCGGGTCAGCTACCGCTTGCGAGATACAGGGCCTGTTGATACAACTCGCTGCGGTTCTCCCCGGTGATCTTCGCGGCCAGCTGTACGGCCTGTTTGAGCGGCAATTCCTCTAGCAGCACGCCGAGCGTTGCTACCGCTTGCGCCGGCAGGCCGGCCTGCTTCGCCGCACCCGAGACCAGCACCACGAATTCGCCGCGCTGCCGATTATTGTCGGATTGCAACCAGACTTCAGCTTGATCCAATGTGCAGACATGTATGGTTTCGAACAACTTGGTGATCTCGCGAGCCAATACGATCTGGCGGTTGCCGCCCAGCACCGCACTCAAATCGGCAACACAGTCCAGAATCCGGTGCGGCGCTTCGTAAAACACCAGCACGTAGGGGAAACCGGCCAAATTTTGCAATTCGGCGCAGCGTGCAGCGGACTTGTTCGGCAAAAACCCGTAGAACAGGAAATGTGGTTCATCCAGTCCCGCCGCCGATAGTGCCGCGATCGCCGCATTGGCTCCCGGTATCGGGATGACACGCATGCCTGCCGTCCGCACCGCGCACACCAGCATTGCACCGGGGTCGCTGACGGCAGGTGTTCCCGCGTCACTGACAAACGCCACGCTTTGCCCGGTTTGCAGCAAAGCGATGACTTTTTCTGCGGCACTGCGTTCGTTGTGCTGATGCACTGTCAGCATTTTTCTTGCGCTGATTCCGTGATGCGACAACAAGTTGGCTGTATTGCGCTTATCTTCGGCCGCAATCACGTCCACGGACGCAAGAACTTGCAGCGCGCGCAAGGTAATGTCACTCAGATTTCCTATCGGCGTGGCAACTACATATAATGCACACTCCATTTTTTGTGGATGTTCCTTATGCAACGTGTATTCTCCCTGCTCGGTTTTTTGTTCGCACTATACGCCTGTGCCAGCAATGCACCGCAGGCACCCGGCGAAACAGGTGTTACGGCCCGCAAGGAAGTTGCTTTACCCGCGCCAGTTGCGAAAGCAGCCGAAAAGCCCGTTATCCCTGCTGCCAGCGGCGTGGTGCCTGTTTCACCTGCGCAAGAGGCCGCGGCGGCAATTACGCCCAGCGAGGTCAAACCCGCGCTAGCGCCGGTGTTACCCACCGAAAAGCCATTCCCCCACATTGCACTGCTGCTGCCAGTGCAATCTCCAGTTTTTGGCGCCTCCGCCGACGCGGTGCGGCGCGGTTTCATCGCGGCAATCAACCTCAGAACCCAGACCATGCCGGTCCGCGTATACAGCAACTTTGACGAAAACAACGGTGTCGTCGCCATGTATCGCCAAGCAATCGCCAACGGAGCCCAGGCTGTGGTGGGGCCCTTAACCCGCAATGGCGTGAACGCGTTGATGACTGACCAGGACATCCCCGTGCCTACCCTTGCGCTGAACATCGTTGAAGGACAGCCTGCCAAGCAATTGTATCTTTTTGGCATGTCGGTAGATTCCGAGGCGCGGGAAGTTGCCCTGCTCGCCGCGCAACAAGGCCTGCATCAGGCCATCATCATTGGCACCCGCTCGCAATTATCCCAGCGCCTGCAAGCTGCGTTTGAAGAGGAATGGTCCGGGCATGGCAATGGCGCCGCCACGAGTACCGATAGAGGGATTTTGCGCGAGGTGCAATTCAATGGCGATCCTTCGGTGTTTTCCGATATCGCGGACATAAGCGACACGATGGTGTTTCTTGCCGCGGATGCCGCAAAAGCCCGCCTGATCCGACCCTATCTTCCGAACAAGCTGCCTATCTTCGCCACTTCACAGATTTTTCTCGGCAACGATAAAACCTTGACCAATTACGATTTGAACGGCATCCGCTTTGTCGACATGCCGTGGTTGCTGCAACCCGACCATCCGGCAGTCATGGTCTATCCGCGTGCTTCCCCTACGCTTCCCGTCGACCTGGATCGCCTTTATGCGTTGGGGATAGACTCATATCGCCTGATCCAGTTGTTACTGGCCGATCGGATTGCTTCCGGACTGCCTCTGGATGGCGTGACCGGGGAGATCGGGCTGGTCGGCCATACCTTCCAGCGTACTGCACTGCCGGCAGTGTTCGTGCAGGGCCACGCGCAGTTGCTGGATGCACCCGACACCCCGACGGCCCAGGTATTTCCGGGCCAGCCCATGGCCAAGCCATGAGCCAGGGTGCCCTGGCAGAACAAACGGCCGAGCAATATTTGCGGCGCCAGGGCCTGGAGTTGATAGAACGGAATTTTCGGTCGCGTTTCGGCGAAATCGATTTGATCATGCAAGACAGAATATCGCTGGTGTTCGTCGAGGTGCGCCTGCGCAGCAATCCAAATTATGGCGGTGCCGCTGGCAGCATAGACGCGCGCAAGCGGCAACGCATCATCCGCACTGCGCAGCAATATCTGTCCGCCCTCGCACATCTGCCGCAATGCCGCTTCGATGCCGTCCTGATGGATGATGCGCAGGGTAAAAATCTGCAATGGCTCAGAAATGCGTTCGAGGCGTGATTCGGTTAAAATTGGCGCCCGGTACCTAATCCCGAATTCATATGGACATCAATAAACGTATCGTCAAGCATTTCACGGACAGCGCCGAGATCAAGCTGAAAGTGAAGGACGCGCTGGCCCAGCCCATTGCGGATAGCGCTCAGCTGTTTTTCGACTGCGTCACCAACGATCGCAAGATCATGTGCTGCGGCAATGGCGGGTCTGCGGCAGACGCACAGCATTTTGCCGCAGAATTGCTGAACCGTTTCGAAAAGGAGCGCCCCGGACTGGCGTGTATCGCATTGACCACCGATAGCTCGGTGCTGACCTCGATCGCCAACGATTACGATTACAACCAGATCTTTTCCAAGCAGGTGCGCGCGCTCGGTTTGCCCGGAGACTGCCTGTTTGCGATCTCCACCAGCGGCAACTCGCCGAATGTGGTTGCCGCTATTCATGCCGCGCATGAGCGCAGCATGCACGTAATCGCGCTGACCGGCCGGAATGGGGGTGAAATGGCGCGGATACTGCGCCCCGGCGACGTCTTGATTTGCGTGGATGCGCAAAGCACCGCGCGTATCCAGGAAGTACATCTGCTCACTCTGCATTGCCTGTGCGATATCATTGATTATCTCCTGCTGGGAGAGTGATCTGTGCGTACCGCGTCTCTGATTCTGCCTGTGCTGGTCTCAGGCACGCTGCAGGGATGTTTGCCGGTCGTCGCGGCCGGGGTGGGCGCCGGGGTAATGATGGCGCAGGACAGACGCAGCTCCGGTGCATATTTCGACGACCAACAAATCGAATCCACGGCTACCCGGTTGATCGACCAGCAGATCGGCGGCGTCCGGCATATCAATGTAACGAGTTTTGATTACCGTGTGCTTATCAGCGGAGAAGTGCCCGACGAACCCACCAGATCGGAGGTCGAGAAAATCGTCTCCGCTATCGAAAATGTACACGCCGTGTACAATGAACTGGTGCTATCGCCCAACAGTTCCCTGGCCGCACGCAGCGATGACGCCCTGATTACTTCTAGCGTAAAATTGCGCCTTATGAACTACAAGGGCTTTAGCTCAGACCGCGTAAAGGTTGTAACAGAAAATGGCACCGTGTATCTGATGGGTCTGGTGAATCACGCAGAGGCTGATGCAGCGGCCGAGATCGCCAGCACAACCAAGGGTGTCCAGCGCGTAGTTAAATTATTCGAGTATCTGGACTGAATGTATCCCACCCCTGCTTTCGAACGCAAGAATTGCTCCCCGCACAATCTGGCCGCAGGAATAGCCGCTTTGTCGCGGCCGCTGGTATTTACCAACGGCTGTTTCGATGTTTTGCATCGCGGTCACGTGACTTATCTTGCACAGGCTCGCGCGCTGGGCGCTTCATTGGTCGTCGGGGTGAACAGCGATGCCTCGGTAAGGCGCCAAGGCAAGGGAAACGATCGTCCGATCAACGCCGAGCAGGATCGCATGATGGTCCTTGCTGCACTTGAATCTGTCAGCATGGTGGTGCTGTTCGACGCAGACACTCCGCTAGACCTGATACTTGCATGTCATCCGGATGTATTGGCAAAGGGGGGCGACTGGAAGACTGAAAGTATCGTTGGCGCCGCCGAAGTCGGGAGCTGGGGCGGTTCGGTACACAGCATCCCGTTCTTGCATGAACGCTCTACTACGTCACTTTTGAAAAAGATACGCTCGCTTTGAACCATGACAGAACAGCCAACCGAAATCACGCTGCACCAGAAGTCGCATGAACTGGAATTCGCCTTTGGCGATGGTTCGCGCCATCGTCTGAGCTATGAGTTTTTACGCGTATATTCCCCTTCCGCGGAAGTGCGCGGCCACGGCCCCGGACAGGAGGTGCTGCAAGCCGGCAAGCAGGATGTGAATGTGCTGGGCCTGGAGCCGGTCGGCAGCTATGCGATCCAGATACAATTCGACGATGGCCACGACAGCGGTCTGTACTCATGGGAATATCTGCGCCATCTCGGCGAAAATCGGGACCGGCTCTGGCAGGAGTATTTGCAGCGCCTTGCTGCCGCGGGTGCAAGCCGGCAAACGGCCGGCGCCGGAGCCCCCAATCCACGGAAATAGAACATGGCCAAGACCACCCATTTCGGTTTTGAAACCGTAGACGAGAACGACAAGGCCAGGCGCGTCGCCGGCGTGTTCACCTCGGTCGCGGGCAAATACGACGTAATGAACGACCTGATGTCTGCCGGGCTTCATCGCATATGGAAGCGTTTCGCCGTCAGCCTCAGCGGGGTGCGGGAAGGCCAGCGTGTGCTGGATGTGGCGGGCGGCTCGGCGGATCTGTCCCGGCTGTTCCTCAACAAGGTCGGCGTCCAGGGACAGGTCGTGCTGACCGATATCAATAACGCGATGCTGCGTGTCGGCCGCGACCGCCTGCTTGACGAAGGCCGCGCCACGCCGGTCACGCAATGCGATGCCGAACACCTGCCCTTCCCGGACAACTATTTCGACTGCGTCTGTATCGCCTTCGGCCTGCGCAATGTCACGCACAAGGATGCAGCGCTGCGCGAGATGCAGCGCGTGCTCAAGCCGGGCGGACGCCTGATCGTGCTGGAATTTTCCAAAGTAGCCCAGCCCCTGGAAAAGATCTACGACGTTTATTCCTTCAAGCTGCTGCCCAGGATAGGCCACCTGGTCGCAAATGATGCCGACAGCTATCGCTACCTGGCCGAATCCATCCGCATGCATCCGGGACAGGAAGAGCTGAAGCGCATGATGGAAGCCGCCGGCCTGGAAAATGTCGAATATTTCAACCTGAGCGGAGGCGTGGTCGCTGTCCATCGCGCCTACAAATTCTGATTCTGCCTGCTGTGCCAGCATATCTTGCACAGGCTTGATAACCCTCCCGGCACTGATCTGATCGCCCCTCATGTCGCAGTCCTCCGAAAAACTGGCCGTTCTATTTGCTGATATTTGCGGCAGCACGGCGCTGTATGCAAACCTTGGTGATAGTCTTGCGCGCCAGTTGATCCTGCGTTGCATCAACACCATGTCAAGCAGGATTTCCGCCCATCAAGGCCGTCTGATCAAAACCATAGGCGATGAAATCATGTGTACCTTTCCCAGCGCCGAGGCCGCGTTTCATGCTTCCTGCGCCATGCAGGATGCCGTCAGGAACGACTGCCCATCGGAAGGCAGTTCCATGCAAATCCGCATCGGTTTCAATTATGGCGAGGTAATACATGATTCCAATGATGTATACGGCAACACCGTCAATGTCGCCGCCCGCGTTGCAACGATAACCCGGGCGGGCCAAATCATGGCGACGCGTGCGGTGCTGGATGCGCTGCCCGTGGATTTGCGCGACCGGATGCGTCAGATCCTGCGCGCCGAATTCAAGGGTTTGCAGGACAGGCTGGATGTCTACCAGATCTTGCCGGAGAAGGAGGATCATCAGAGCACGCGCATCGGCATGCCGGCATTCCGCAAATCACCGGACAATTCCCACGAAATGGTTTTGAGTTATCGCCACAACTCGGTCAAGCTTAACCGGGAACACAGGAGTGCAGTGCTGGGACGGGATGAATCCTGCAGTCTGGTCATGCAAAATGAGCTTGCTTCGCGTCAACATTGCCGTATCGAACTGCGCTACGGCAAATTCATCATCACCGATCAAAGCACCAATGGAACCTTCATCCGTTCCAGCGGCGGCGGGTTGATCCATATCACCCGCGAGGAGACCCTGCTGCATGGACATGGTGCGATCAGTCTGGGCGTATCGTTTTCGGAAAATCCTGGCGAAACTGTCGAATACTCGATTATTCCCGGCGCATCTTGACGCGATATCGCTTTTTGATCAGACCTGATTTTCCAATTCTTCATTTTGCGGTTTCCGCCCCGGCTATCCGCAGACTGGCAAATTGATGCTCGATCTGGTTTATCAGGATGACTTTCTGCTGGTGGTCAACAAGCCGGCGGAGTTGCTATCCGTGCCGGGACGCGGCCTTGACAAGGCGGACAGCCTGGCGACCCGGGTGCAGTACGAATATCCGGATGCGCTCTGCGTGCATAGACTGGATATGTCCACTTCGGGTCTGCTGGTCTTTGCACGCGGCAAGATGCTGCATAACCGGCTTTCGCAAATGTTTCGCGATCGTTTGGTGAACAAAAGCTATATCGCCATCGTTGCCGGCCGCATCGCGCCGGCCGAGGGTGCGGTCGATCTGGCGCTGGCTGCAGACTGGCCGAACCGGCCTCGGCAGAAAGTGGATATTGCAAATGGCAAAAGTTCGCTGACGCGCTTTCGCGTGCTGGCGCATGATGCGGCGAGCGACGCCTGCCGCGTCGAACTGCAGCCGGTCACCGGCCGCACCCACCAGCTGCGTATACACATGGCAGCGATCGGCCATCCCGTGCTAGGCGACCGCTTGTATGGCAACGATACTATTCCGGCGGCGAACCGATTGATGCTGCACGCCCGGACGCTGAGTTTGCTCCATCCCTGCAGTTCGAAGCCGCTGACGCTGACCAGCGAAGCCCCGTTCTGAGGTCTGCCCGCACCTCGGCTGCGCCGCAGCTTGGTGCGCGATTCCGGGTGATATACTTGGCCCCGCGCTGTTCAACCCTGTTCTTGAGGAATTCATGAAAAGATTTCTGATCTCCCTGGTGATCGCAATGACCTGTTTGAGCCTGTTCTCCACCCTCGCCGAAGCCAAGCGTTTTGGCGGCGGAGGCAGCTTCGGCAAGCAAAGGATGATCGCCCCGCAGCAGACTTCCAGCACCCCGGCCGCCGCGCCCGGCACAGCTCCGGCACCCGGCGGCAACCGATGGCTGGGCCCGTTGGCCGGTTTGGCCGTGGGCGCAGGGTTGGGTGCGCTGTTTGCCGGCGGCGGCTTCGGCGGCGCGGTGGGCAGTATGCTGATGGCGGGTGTGGCCTTCGTCGCAGTGATGTTCCTGCTTTCCCTGTTTCGCCAGAAGCAGCGCCCGATGCAATATTCAGCCAATGGTGCGCCATACGGCGGACCCCGGCAGCAACCTCCATACGGTGGAAGCGCTGCCGCGCCTGTGCCAGGCAGCATCCCTGCGGACTTTCCAACCGAAGCATTTTTGCGCAGCGCAAAGCTTTCCTTCATCCGCCTGCAGGCTGCGAATGACCGCAAGGATCTGAACGACATTCGCGAGTACACCACCCCCGAGATGTTCGCGGAGATCTCGATGCAGCTGCAGGAACGCGACGACAGCCCGCAGCGGACCAACGTCCTTTCGCTCGATGCCGCCCTGCTGCAGGTGGCGAACGAGGGTGACCTGGCGATCGCCAGCGTGCGCTTCCGCTGCCAGCTGAGCGAGAACGGCGGCCCGGCTGAAAATGCCGATGAGATCTGGCATGTCCAGAAAAACCTGCACAACGACAGCTCGGTTTGGCTGCTGGCCGGCATCCAGCAGGTCGCCGCGCACTGACCCGCTCAGATCATGTTCAACCAGCCTGCCGCCGCAGCGATCAATCATCTGCTCTCGCAGAACAGCTGGGCCTTGCCCAGGCTGGCCAGATTCGCAGGCAAAACCGCGCGCTTCGATATCGCGCCTTTTTCATTTGCCTGCACCATCCTCGACGATGGCCGGCTGCGCGTAGCCGATGCCGGCGCCAGCCCGGATGCGCTGTGCGTGCTCGCGCCGTCGCTGTTGCCGCGCCTTGCCCTGTCGGATGAGAATGCCTACGCCGAAATCCACAGTTCCGGCGACAGCGAGTTGCTCAAGGAGATCTTTTTTCTGTCGCGCAATCTGGACTGGGATCCCGCCGAGGACCTGAGCAAGGTTAGCGGAGACATCGCTGCCGAGCGCATCGTGCAGACCGCAACTGCCTTGCGCCATCAGTTGCGCGATGCCGCGTTGAACCTTTCCGCGTCCGCAGCGGAATATCTGACCGAGGAACGCCAGCTGCTGGCCAAACCCCGGCATGTCTCGACCTTCATCCAGCAGGTGGATCAGTTGCGCGACGATGTCGCACGCCTGGAGCAGCGCATCGCCCGGCTGAATTCCGGAACCTCCCGCTGAGCATGCGCTTGTTCCGCCTGGTCAGGATCGTCTTCGTGGTGCTGCGCTTCGGGCTGGACGAGTTCCTGCTCGCGCACGAGCGGGTACGCTGGATGCGCGTTCCGCTGAACTTGCTGCTGTTTTTGCGCAACACCGGCCGGCCGCGCGCGCTACGCCTGCGCCTGGCGCTGGAAGCGCTCGGACCGATCTTCGTGAAGTTCGGCCAGATGCTGTCCACTCGGCGCGACCTGATTCCTGCCGACATCGCCGACGAGCTGGCCAGGCTACAGGACCAGGTGCCGCCTTTCCCGTCCGCGCAGGCGGTCGCGGCGCTGGAGGCCGCCTACCACAAGCCCTTGCACGAAGTGTTCGCCAGATTCGACGAGACCCCGGTCGCCAGCGCCTCGGTAGCCCAGGTGCATTTTGCGCTGCTGCCACCCCAGGGAATACATGGACCACGCGATGTTGCTGTGAAGATCCTGCGCCCTGGCATTTCCGATGTGATCGCGCATGACCTGGCTCTGCTTAAGGTCGCGGCCGACCTGATCGAATGGTTGTGGGCGGACGGCCGCCGCCTCAAGCCGCGCGAGGTGATCCATGAGTTCGAGAAACACCTGGATGATGAGCTCGACCTGATGCGCGAAGCAGCCAATGCCAGCCAGCTGCGGCGCAACTTTGCCGGATCCCCGCTGCTGCGGGTACCCGAAGTCTACTGGGATTACTGCAGCACCCGCGTGATGGTGATGGAGCGCATGCACGGTATCCCGGTCAGCCAGGTCGATGCACTGCGCAGCGCCGGCATCGACATCCCCAGGCTGGCTGCCAACGGCGTGGAGATCTTCTACACCCAGGTGTTCCGCGACGGCTTCTTCCATGCCGACATGCATCCGGGCAACGTGCAGGTCGCCGCGAACGGCCAGTATATCGCGCTGGACTTCGGCATCATGGGCACGCTGACCGACACCGACAAGCGCTATCTCGCGCAGAATTTCATCGCCTTCTTCCGGCGCGATTACAAACGCGTCGCCGAGGTGCACATCGAATCCGGGTGGGCGCCCGCCGATACCCGGGTGGACGAACTGGAGTCCGCGATCCGTGCGGTGTGCGAACCTATCTTCGACAAACCGCTGCGCGAGGTGTCCTTCGGGCGCGTGCTGCTGCGCCTATTCCAGACCTCGCGCCGCTTCGGCATCGAGGTCCAGCCGCAGCTGGTGCTGCTGCAGAAAACACTGCTCAACGTGGAGGGCCTGGGCCTGCAGCTGGATCCCGAGCTGGATCTGTGGAAGACCGCCAAGCCCTGGCTGGAACGCTGGATGAAGGAACAGGTCGGCTGGCGCGGCTTCGTGAAATCGCTGAGCGCGGAAGCCCCTAACTATGCGATCCTGCTGCCGCAGCTGCCGCGCCTGCTGCACCGTTACCTGAGCCACGATCCAGCTGCAGACCCGAACCAGGAATTGCTGCGCATGATGCTGGCCCAGCGCAAGCGCTACAACCGCCTGTTGACCCTGATGCTGCTGGCGGTGCTGGCTACCGCGATATTCGAGATCGTCATTTTCACGATGCGCTGATCCGTCGGGCGTATTGCCGCTGCCCGCGAAATAGGCTACAGTCATAACCCAGTAACCTGCTAAGGTATTCGGGCCGTCATCCGGCTTTCCTCAATCACTACAAGGATCATACGATCATGAAAAATCCGCTGGACTCGCTGTGGGGTACCGTGATTGCAGGGCTGGTGCTGACCGCCGTGCTGTACGGCATCGCTCATGCGCTTGCCTGAAAATTTCGATACGGACTTTCGTTTCCAAGGAGAATGAACATGGATTTTCTGCCGGCTATCATGCGCTGGATACACTTCATGGCGGGCATCATGTGGATAGGCCTGCTGTACTATTTCAACTTTGTGCAAGTCGCCGCACTCAAGGCCGCCGCTGCCGACAACACCGCGGCCGGCATCACCAAGCATGTGGCTCCGCGCGCGCTGTTCTATTTCCGCTGGGCCGCGCTGGTGACCTGGCTGGCCGGTGCGGCCTTGCTGGGTCCGCATTTCGTCGCAGCCTTCACGCTGCAGGCGGGCAACGTGCCGATCGGCATCGGCGCCTGGTTGGGCACGATCATGCTGCTGAATGTCTGGGGCCTGATCTGGCCGAACCAGAAGAAGATCCTCGGCATCAAGCCGGCCACCGATGAAGAGAAGGTCAAGGCTCGCCGCATCGCTTTCCTGGCTTCGCGCACCAACACCATGCTTTCTATCCCGCTGCTGTTCTTCATGGCCGCCGGGGCGCATCCGGGAATCTACGGTTTCTAATCTTCAGTTCCGCGCATATGACAAACCCGCCGAGAGGCGGGTTTGTTTTTTGGACCAGTGATCCGCGCGGGTGCCTTGTTTGTAGAAGCGAGGCGCGCCTGTCCTGTCGATGCGGCCGCGAACATAAATCCTATCGCGGGCATGGCCCGCTCCTTGAATTTATTCGACCGTCACCGATTTCGCGAGATTTCTGGGCTTGTCCACGTCGGTGCCCTTTTGCAGCGCGACGTAATAAGCCAGCAGCTGCAGCGGTATGGTGTGCAGGATGGGGCTCAGGTATCCGGCATGTTCGGGCATCTGCATGATGTGGATGCCGTCGGCTTCGCGGATATGGGTATCCGCATCGGCGAACACGTACAACTCCCCGCCGCGTGCGCGCACTTCCTGCAGATTGGATTTCAGCTTTTCCAGCAGCGCGTCGTTCGGCGCGACCGAGATCACCGGCATGTACTGGTCCACCAGCGCCAGCGGTCCGTGTTTCAGCTCGCCCGCCGGATAAGCCTCGGCATGGATATAGGAGATCTCCTTGAGCTTGAGCGCACCTTCCAGCGCGATCGGATAGTGCAATCCGCGCCCCAGGAACAGCGCGTGATGCTTGCCGACGAACTGCTCAGCTAGCTTGGCGATCTGCGGCTCCAGCTCCAGCACCTTCTGCACCGCGCTGGGCAAATGGCGCAGCTCGTGCAGGTGTTGCTGTTCCTGCTCCGCGCTCAGCCGCCCGCGCTGTTTCGCGAGCACCAGCGTCAACAGGAACAGCGCGGCCAGCTGCGTGGTGAACGCCTTGGTCGAGGCCACGCCGATCTCCGGACCGGCGCGCGTCAGCAGGCGCAGCTTGCACAACCGCACCAGCGCGCTTTCGGGCACATTGCAGATCGCGAGGGTGTGGTGATGCCCCTGTTGCCTGGCATGGTTCAGCGCGGCCTGGGTGTCGGCGGTCTCGCCGGATTGCGAGATCACCACCACCAGTGATTTCGGATCGGGGACGCTGGTGCGGTAGCGGTATTCGCTGGCGACCTCGACGTTGCAGCGTATCCCGGCGATCTCTTCCAGCCAGTAGCGCGCCACCAGTCCGGCGTGGTAGCTGGTGCCGCACGCCAGGATCAGTATGCTGTCGATTCCGGAAAATGTCGCCGCTGCTTCCGCGCCGAAGATGCCCGGCACCAGCGACTGGCTGTTGCACACCGATTCCAGCGTGTCGGCCAGCGCCTGCGGCTGCTCGTGGATCTCCTTCTGCATGTAATGGCGATACTCGCCCAGCTGCACGCTCTCGTTGCTCAGTTCGCTGGTCTGCACCGCCCGTTGCACGCGCGTTCCCTTCGCGTCGTAGATCTGGTAGCCGTGGCGCCCCAGTTCCACCACGTCGCCTTCCTCGAGGTAGACGACCTTGCGCGTCACCGGCAACAGCGCCGACACATCCGATGCGATGAAATGTTCATCCGTGCCTACCCCGAGCAGCAGCGGGCTGCCGCGCCGCGCGCAGATCAGCTGGTCGGGATTGTCCGCGGCGATCACGCCGATCGCGTAGGCGCCCACCAGTTCCGCCAGCGCCGCCTGGGTGGCCGCCAGCAGCGAGTTGCCGCGCGCGTAATGGCTGTGGATCAGGTGGGCGATGACTTCGGTATCGGTGTCCGAGCCGAACTGATAGCCCTCTGCGGTCAAACGGGTGCGCAGCGCCTCGTAGTTCTCGATGATGCCGTTGTGCACCACGGCGATGTGATCCTTGCTGATATGCGGGTGGGCGTTGCGTACGCTGGGCACGCCATGCGTGGCCCAGCGGGTATGCGCTATGCCTATCAGTCCATTGGTGTTGTCGCTTTTGCCGACCAGATCGGCCACCCGTCCGGTGCTGCGCACACGCTCCAGTTTGGCGTCATGCACCACCACCAGTCCGGCCGAGTCATAGCCTCGATACTCGAGACGTTGCAGCCCTTCCAGCAAGATCGGCACAACATTGCGTTGCGCCACAGCACCCACGATTCCGCACATTCATTCAACTCCGGTGAAAACACTATCCTGAAAATACAGGAAATTGCAGGAGCGGGCCATGCCCGCGATCAGGAGGTTCGCGGCATAGCCCGCTCCCGCATAAGTTTAGTATGTATTACTTTTTATTGACTGGCCGCTTCCACCCGGCAACGGTCAGCTGTTTGCTGCGCGACAGCGTAAGTTCATCCTCCGGCGTGTCGCGGGTGATGGTCGAGCCCGCGCCTATCGTCGAACCCCTGCCTACCGTGACCGGCGCGACCAGCTGGGTATCCGAGCCGATGAACACGTCGTCGCCGATCACGGTGCGATGCTTGTTCGCGCCATCGTAGTTGCAGGTGATTGTGCCCGCGCCGATGTTGACGCGGCTGCCGACGGTGCTGTCGCCGATATAGCTGAGATGGTTGGCTTTGCTGTGCGCCGCGATCTGGCTGTTCTTTACCTCGACGAAATTGCCGATATGCACGTCCTCGCTTAGCATCGTGCCGGGACGCAGCCGCGCATAGGGGCCGATATGGCAGTTGGCGCCGACTTCGCTGCGGTCGATGTGGCTGTATGGCGCGATCACCGTGCCGGCGGCGATGCGCGAATTCCTGATCACGCTGTAAGCGCCCACCCGCACGTTGTCGCCCAGGCTCACCTCGCCTTCGAAGATGCAGCCGACATCGATCTCGACATCGCGCCCGCAATTCAGCCTGCCGCGCACATCAATGCGCGACGCATCGGCCAGCGTCACACCCTGCACCAGCAAGCGGGATGCCTCGACCAGCTGCCAGGTGCGTTCCAGCACCATCAATTGCGACTTGCTGTTGATCCCGTGTATCTCCCATTCCTGCGACGGCTGCACGGTATGCACCGCGACACCTTGTTGCACCGCCATGCCGACGATGTCGGTGAGGTAGTACTCACCCTGGGAATTGTTGTTGTGCAACTGCGCCAGCCAGCCGCGCAACAGCTTCGTCGGCGCCAGCAGGATGCCGGTGTTCACCTCGCATATCTCGCGCTGCTCGGCCGTGGCGTCCTTCTCCTCGATGATGGACTGCACATCGCCCTGGGTATCGCGCACGATGCGCCCGTAACCGGAGGGGTTGGCCAGGTTCACGGTCAGCAGCACCAGGCCTTCGCCCGCCTGCTGCATCTGGTGCAGGGTGCTGTGCTGGATCAGCGGCACATCGCCGTACAGCACCAGCGTGCTGCCTTCGTCATCGAGGTGCGGCATCGCCTGCTGCAGCGCATGGCCGGTGCCGAGCTGCGGTTGCTGCAGCACGAAGCGCGCGTCATATTGCTGCATCGCGTGCGGCACGGCTTCGCCGCCGTGGCCGTACACCACGCAGATCTGCTGCGGCTTGAGCGCGACCGCGCAATCCAGCACATGCTGCACCAGCGGCTTGCCCGCCAGCGCGTGCAGCACCTTGGGCTTGTCGGAATACATGCGCGTGCCTTTGCCGGCGGCGAGGATGACGATGTTCAACGGGACCATGTTCGGCTTTCTGAATATGGCGGATTATAGCCGATACCAATCCAGGCGCTCATCGGTCCAGCGGGCTGACTACGCCCTTGCCGCCCTTGTTCAGCACATGGGTGTAAATCATCGTCGTCGAAACATCCGAGTGGCCGAGCAGCTCCTGCACCGTCCTGATGTCGTAGCCGGCCTGCAGCAGATGCGTGGCGAACGAATGGCGCAAGGTATGCGGCGTGGCGGGCTTGGTCAGCCCGGCATCGCGCACCGCCTGCTTCACCGCGCGCTGCACGCCCTTCTCATCCACATGATGGCGGCGCATCTTGCCGGAGCGCGGATCGACCGATAGATTCTTCGACGGAAAGCAATATTGCCAGCCCCACTCGCGTCCCGCGTTCGGATATTTCTTGTCCAGTGCAAACGGCAGATACACCTCGCCATAACCCAGCGACAGATCCTCGTCGTGCATGGCTTTCACTTTGGCCAGGTGTGCCTTGAGCGGTGCTGTCAAAGCCTCCGGCAACATCGTCACGCGATCCTTGAACCCCTTGCCTTCGCGCACGATGATCTCGTGCCGCGCAAAATCCACGTCCTTCACCCTAAGCCGCACCGCCTCCATCAGACGCATCCCGCCGCCATACAGCAATGAAGCGATCAGCGCATGGGTGCCGGTCAGGCGCGACAACACGGCCTGCACCTCGCTGATCGTCAACACCACCGGCAGACGCTTTGGTGCCTTGGCCTGCGTGACATTATCCAGCCACGGCAATTTGATCTCCAGCACTTCGCGGTACAGGAACAGCAGCGCACTCTTGGCCTGATTCTGCGTGGACGCGGAAACCTTGCCGGCCACAGCCAGATGTGTCAAAAATGCCTCAACGTCGCGCGCTTCCATATCTTTGGGATGCCGCTTGCCATGAAAATAGATATAGCGTTTAATCCAGTCCAGATAAGTCTGTTCGGTGCGAATGCTGTAGTGCTTCACGCGCAACTTGTCACGCACCTGGTCAAGCAGCTTGGGAGGGTTTTTCGTGGTGCTTTTATCCGGAAAATTAGGGGTTGCCATAATTTCTCCTCAAATAAAAACAACGCATTGCGGGATGGATGCCAGATTATACACCTCGAAGGTGCCTTTCCCGGCATTTTTTCGGGTGTCTACTTAACGATGGGCTGCGCTCGCGCTATCGCGGCTCGCGCAACCCATCGGGCGGAATTGCCCTCTCATTTGTGCTGTCCGGCGCGAGCGCCGTCCATCACTACATTCGAGTCGTCACCGCTACGCGGCTGCGCCCCACTTGGTATCCCGGGTATGCCTTCGGCCTTCCCGGGAACCTCGGGGGTGACGCTCAATTCCGCCCGTTATGCATCAGGCACACAGCATCATGGCTGGCCGCGCTAAGGCACTTTCTTGTCTGGGTGTAATCGTTCTTTGCACCCCACTGACAGCCCGAGCGGACGCAATCATTCCGTATATGGCGGTTCCGTGGGGTCAAGTATTTTTGTTGCCCCTAGTCATATTGATTGAGGGCAGCATCCTCTATAGTGTGGCTGGTGGGCGCATCCTCTCGGCTATGTTTCAGTCATTTATCGCCAATATCGTCTCAACCGTTCTTGGTGCGATTCTGTATTTCGCAACCATGCCGTTGGTCGGAGATCATCTATTCCAATGGTGGTTCAAGGGAGGGTTCGCATCGGAAGCAATTCGCAACGCCAGCATTGCTCTTGGCTTTGCTGTGGCGCTGTGGGCTGTCTCGTGGGCAAGTGAAACTGCGGTTGTCTCCCGCTTGCGAAAGATGCCGTTCAAAGCAATCGCGCCAGCAATGGCTTGGGCCAATCTCGTGACCTACGTCCTACTTCTAGGGTTGGCACTGTGGTTTCAGCACTGATGCATAACCCGGCAGTCAACCGGACGCTGCGCGATAAAGCCGCGCAGCGCCGGTTACTTCTACGATGGGCTGCGCTCGCGCTATCGCGGCTCGCGCAACCCATCGGGCGGAATTGCCCTCTCATTTGTGCTGTCCGGCGCGAGCGCCGTCCATCACTACATTCGAGTCGTCACCGCTACGCGGCTGCGCCCACTTGGTATCCCGGGTATGCCTTCGGCCTTCCCGGGAACCTCGGGGGTGACGCTCAATTCCGCCCGTTAGGCATTTATGTTAAAGCCATTCGCATACTTCATCATCGGCATCACCCTCGCGCTCCCCGCATTCGGGGAGACAGTGAAAGTTTCTGATCAGGTAGCCGCGCTTGTCCTTCCTGTTCTTTCCGCACAAGCTCAGTCTGCTGCCCACGATACAGAAGCGAATGCTGAAGCTTTAGATCGCGCGTTATCGCCAATCCTTGAAAAGCACACGCTTCAAACAACTGAGGCACTTGTGGTTCTTCTTGGCTATTACATTGGCGAGCATCCAGGTGAAGATGTATCGTGTGAGCTAGTGGCTCGTGGACAGGAAGCCCGCGCCCTGCTTGAAAAGTACGCGCAAGCGAAGATAATACTGTCCGGAGTTACGCGGTTTAATCCGAGGTCTGTTCAGAGTGAATATCCAATTGTCTTGCGGCGTATTCAGGAGCATGAGCAGTGTGTGCGCGAGCCTTAAATGCCTAACCTTGCGGTCAAGTTCGCTCCGCTTCGCTGCGCTGGGACTGCGCTAAAGCGCAGCCCCTTACCTCTACGATGGGCTGCGCTCGCGCTATCGCGGCTCGCGCAACCCATCGGGCGGAATTGCCCTCTCATTTGTGCTGTCCGGCGCGAGCGCCGTCCATCACTACATTCGAGTCGTCACCGCTACGCGGCTGCGCCCCACTTGGTATCCCGGGTATGCCTTCGGCCTTCCCGGGAACCTCGGGGGTGACGCTCAATTCCGCCCGTTAGACGGCACCCATATGACATCAGCTCTTCGTTATGACGACTTGGACATGAATCGCGTTGATGCCATCTTTGACGAGAAGGGGGAGCTACTCATCTCACTTCCTCCCAACCACGCTTCGGCACTTATCTCGTTTATCGAGACTGTGCAGGTATGCCAGAGGTGGTCAAAAAATCGTACGCCCTTTCTTGCGCGCCTAGTTCCATTGGCAATGGGTCTGCTTGTCACGTTGCGCATCACCGTTAAGCATTCTCGTCTTTTTGATTTGGGGCGAGTGATTGTTCTCAATTCGGCGTCACAGACTTGGGAGGAACTTCCAGATGGTAATGTCTTGTTCAGGTTTGTGCGATGAATACAAAATCGTCTAACCCTTCGCTCAAGGTCGCGCCCGTTGGGCGCTGGGACCGCGCAAAAGCGCGCGGCCCCTTAGCTTCACGTTAGGCTGCTGAAATGAACCGCCGTGCCCGCCTGCGCAGAACCGGACTCCTATGCCTTCATTGCTTGAGGAACTTGGCTTTCCTTCGTGCCGCCCACGATGCCAGGCAACGCTGGGCAGCGCAGCAGTTTTGGGTTACGGCACACAACAATTTCTTGGATATCGCCGTCCTCGAATGGTGCAAGGTCTTCGGCGATAGGCGTGCCAAGCACGATTGGCGAAAGGTGGTAACAGATCAAGAATTGTTCTTCACGAGCTTGCTTGACCACCTGCAGCTGACTGACGGTCTCTTCGAGGAGTACATTAACGAGATGCGCACTTACAGAGATAAATTCATCGCGCATCTCGATGAAGAAGACCGAATGAATATTCCAAATATGGCTCCTGCGACGAAGAGCGCTCAGTTTCTCTATCGGTGGCTTATCGAAAAGGAAGACAACTGCAATGCTTTCTGGGATGCACCGCTTAACCCAGTTACTTACTTCCGAGCGTTTATGTCACAGGCTCGCTCAACCTATGCTGCTCTACCAGCAGCCTAACCTCTCTGTCAACCGAACCGTCTGCAAGCTGCGCTTGCAGGTTCCCTCCGCGCTTCGCGCTCCGGCGGCCGGTTACCTCAAACGTTGACGCTGTAGAAAGCTCAAAATGGACAAATGGTGTTAGCCTTGAATACAAAACGACCTATCAAAATGCGCCATATCGAACGATCTCATGTCGGGCAGGGGTTTGATGGCCCCGGAAAATCATACCTGCCGACCCTTCGTCATGAAAAGGTAATCCGTGAGCTACTCGGTCCGGGTTGACTGATAGTTTGTGCGCCCAGACTGGAGAAATCTAGATGGCACGAGTTCGCGTTGACAGTTTCACTATCTCGCTCGATGGATACGGAGCGGGCCCAAAGCAGGATGTCGGCAACCCGCTCGGCATTGGCGGGACTGATCTGCACCAGTGGTTATTCCCAACACGCACTTTCCAACGGGCCATATTTGGCAAAGACGGCGGCACAACGTGGCTAGACGAAGACTTCGCCTCGCGCGGCTTTCGAAATGTCGGAGCATGGATTCTCGGGAGGAACATGTTCGGACCGATTCGCGGTCCCTGGCCGGACATGAGCTGGAACGGCTGGTGGGGAGACAGTCCGCCGTATCACGTTCCAATCTTCATCCTGACTCACCATGCGCGTCCACCCATTGCAATGGGAGGCAACACGACCTTTCACTTTATCACCGGCGGAATTCACGAGGCGCTTGACCGGGCACGGGAGGCGGCCGCGGGAGAGGACGTGCGAATTGGCGGCGGGCCCAATACAATCCAGCAGTATCTTCGTAAGGGCCTTATAGATGAGCTGCACATCGCTATCGCACCGGTCCTGCTCGGCAGTGGAGAGCGGCTTTTCGAAGGGGTTGACTTGCGGACTCTGGGATACGAATGCATTGAAATTACAGCATCGGAGAAGGCCACGCATGTCGTTCTGCGGCGCCAAGGGCCCAGGGACGCCTAACGAACGTTGGCGGCGCGAAGGACATTCGATGAAACGACAATCCTTAATAGTTATTCTGCTGATTTTCCTCACTGGTTGTGTATTTCATTCGGAGCCAAAAAATATTCAGCAGTTTTATCAAATATCTCAATTGTCAGAATTGGCGGGGGTCTACAAAAACAAAGGTGACCCGTCAGGTTACCTTTCGGCAATTATTTGGGGTAAACCCAAGCTAAATATAAATCCCGCAGTTAGTCATGCAGACATCGAGTTCATAGAGGTCTTATCGACAGAGAATGCACTTACTGTAAAGGCAATCAGGAATGGATGCGCGATTTATGAGAAGTCTTACATTCTCGGACGTGATTTTGAAATCAGTGGTGGAAAAATCATTATACATAGAGATGCGTACCTTCTATCGAGGGGATCGGGGGATGTGTTGGTCGGCCCAAGCTATGAACAAATCACACTGGGTCTTGATACGGGAAAGCAAGGCAAATACAGGAGATCGGATTATGCGGCAGGTCTCGTTTTTCTGTTATGGCCAGTGGCATTCGCAGTAACCGAGGATACTCGATTCGACAGAGTGAATGACAAACCACGTGAATATAAAGCTTGTAGTAAGCACTAAGGAACCTCTGATTAAGCCCTCCATGAGCCGCGTTGCCGACAAATTGCGATGATCGCAAGGCGTGCGATGAAGGTTTTACGGGCAGTCTGCTGCGTTACGCTGCGGACGCCGAATGATCCGGATCAACTCAATTCCCTGACCACGTGCTGCTGGCGGCGGCTGATCGCCAGCAACTCCTCCAGCCCCTTCAGCTTCACCATCCAGCCGCTCTCACCTTCATCACCGCCTTTTTCGAAACTCTCGATCGCCTGCTTTGCGATCAGGCAATTGCGGTGGATACGCACCAGACAGGCGGCATATTCTTTTTCCAGGTTGTTGAGTGATTCCTCAAGCAGATATTCGCGTTCGGCGGTGCGCACCGTGATGTATTTCTGCTCGGCGCGCAGGTACAGCACCTGCTCGATCGGTATCAGGTGGATCTTGCCGCGCTCGTGTATCGACAGGTTTTTGCGCGGCTCGGGCAACAGTTCGCGCAGCACCTCGGTCTGAACCGGCACGGCCTCGCGCGCACGATTCAGCGCCTCGAACAGCCGCCCCAGGCGGATCGGCTTCAGCAAATAGTCGATCGCGTGCAGGTCGAACGCCTTGATCGCATAGGCATCGTAAGCCGTGGTGAAGATGATCACCGGCGGGCTGGGCAGCTTTTGCAGATGCTGGGCGAGTTCGATGCCGTCCATCTGCGGCATGCGGATGTCCAGCAATACGACATCGGCAGGGATGTGCGCCAGCTTGTCCAGCGCCTCCTGTCCGTTGCCGGCCTCGCCGACAATCTCCAGCGCCAGTTGCGCACGGCAGTCGTTCAACAGATCGCGCAGCCGGTTGCGCGCGGGCGGCTCGTCGTCGACGATGAATACGCGCAGCGCCAGTTCAACCGTGGTCATGACGGGGTCTTTCCTTGATGTAGGGCAATACGATACGCACGCGATAGTAGTCTTTCCCGCTTTCGACCTGGTAGCTCGCTTCGGCATCGAACAGCAAGTCCAGGCGTTCGCGGATGTTCAGCAAGGCCATCTTGTTGTTGCGGCGCTGGCCGCTTTCCGCATCCCTGATGCCCGCGGCCCTGGTGGCTGCTCCCTCAATATCGTGGTCGATCCGGCCAATCGTGTGCGCGTCACCCGCTGCGCGCTCCACGCAGGGGTTCTCGATCGTCAGGCGCAATTCGTCGCCGCTGCGCTGTAAATGTACTCTGATGCTGCCGCCCTGAGGCAGCGCCTCGATGCCGTGGTATACCGCGTTCTCCAGCAGCGGCTGCAGCAGCAGCGGCGGGATCAGCGCTATTTCTGGGACATCCTGCAGCTGCCAATCCACGTTCAGCCGCTCGCCGATGCGCAATTGCTCCAGCGCGATGTATTGCTTGCTCAGCTGGATCTCGCGGCTCAACGGCACCAGGTCGCGCGCATCCGACATCGCCATCCGGAACAGGTCAGCCATATCTTCCAGCGCGGTCTCGACCTGCTTGGGCCGGGTGCGCACGATCCCTAGTACCGCGTTGATGGTATTGAACAGGAAGTGCGGGCGGATGCGCGCGCGCAGCACCTGCAGGCGCGCCTCGTGCAGCGCGCGCGACAGCATCCTGGCGCGCAGCCGGAAATACAGCAGCAGGATGCCGCTCACCACCAGGGCGAGCAGCGCATAGCGTGCCTGGTCGAAAAAATATGCCGAGTGTCCGGACGGACTGTACAGATCTCCGCCGTATTCGTAGATGGCCAGCGTCAGGATTGCGGCGATCGCCATCGTCACGGCGACGCCCTGCGGATAGGGCATGCGGTGCAGCCAGGGCTGCGCCAGCCACAGCAGCAACAGGCTGCAGAACAGCACAGGCATCAGCAATGTCGCGATCTGCAGCAGGTGCTGCGACACCTCTGTCCATGCATTCGCCTGCAGCAGCGCTTGCAGCAGCGCCAGACCGTTGCTGATCAGCAGGATGCGCAGCAGGATGCCGAGGTTGCGGAAGTTGGGCAACGCATCCGGACGGTTGTTTTGTTTTATACTGCGCGGATTATTCATCGATCGGAATATTCCGGTGCATCGCAACTGAACTTCAGGTTCATGTCGTGGCGACCCTGAGTTTTCGATGCTTCATTTTGGGACATGTGGGGGCAGCAATGCAAGATAAAGATACCTGGTCCGGACGCTTCGCCGAACCTGTCGCGGAACTGGTCAAGCGCTACACCGCGTCGGTGGGCTTCGACCACAAGCTGGCGATGTTCGATATCCAGGGCTCGCTGGCACACGCGCAGATGCTGGCGGCCTGCGATATCATCTCGCTGCAGGACCTGAACGATATCAAGCGCGGGCTCGGCCGGATCGAGAACGAGATCATCAGCGGCGAATTCGTCTGGTCGCCAGATCTGGAGGACGTGCACCTCAACATCGAGAAGCGCCTCACCGCACTGGTTGGCGATGCCGGCAAGCGTCTGCACACCGGACGTTCGCGCAACGACCAGGTGGCCACCGACGTGCGGCTGTACCTGCGCCACGAGATCGACGACCTGCTGGACCTGATCAAAGTGTTGCAGAGCGCGCTGCTCGACCTGGCCGCGCAACACACCGATACCATCATGCCCGGCTTCACCCATTTGCAGGTCGCCCAGCCGATCAGCTTCGCGCATCACCTGATGGCGTATTTCGAGATGCTCAAACGCGATGCCGAACGTCTGCGCGACTGCCGCAAGCGCGTCAATCGCCTGCCGCTGGGCGCTGCCGCGCTGGCCGGGACCAGTTACCCGATCAAGCGCGAATATGTCGCCGAGCTGCTCGGCTTCGACGGCGTGTGCGAAAACTCGCTGGACGCGGTCTCGGACCGCGACTTCGCGATCGAATTCAGCGCCTGTGGCGCGCTGATCATGACGCACCTGTCGCGCTTCTCCGAGGAACTGATCCTGTGGATGAACCCGCGTTTCGGCTTCATCGACATCGCCGACCGCTTCTGCACCGGCTCATCGATCATGCCGCAAAAGAAGAACCCCGATGTGCCGGAACTGGTGCGCGGCAAGACCGGCCGCATCAACGGTCACCTGGTCGCGCTGCTCACGCTGATGAAAGGCCAGCCGCTGGCCTACAACAAGGACAATCAGGAAGACAAGGAGCCGCTGTTCGACACCGTGGAAACGCTGAGCCAGACCTTGCGCATCTACGCAGACATGATCGCCGGCATCAAGGTCAAGACTGAGGCGATGCGCAGCGCAGCGCTGCAAGGCTATGCCACGGCGACCGACCTGGCCGATTATCTGGTCAAGAAGGGCTTGCCGTTCCGCGATGCACATGAAGCCGTGGCCCGCGCGGTGCGCTTTGCCGAGCAGCGCGGCTGCGACCTGGGCGATATCGGTCTGGCCGAACTGCGGCAATTCTCGGAACACATAGACGAGGATGTGTACCAGGTGTTGACGCTGGAGGGATCGCTGGCCAGCCGCAACCATATCGGCGGGACCGCCCCGGCCCAGGTCGAGGCAGCGATCGCCCGGGCGCGCGCCAGCCTGGCTAAGTGATCCCGTTGCGATCCGGCAGCGCGGCCAGCATGTCCGCCACGGTGGGATAGCGCAGCCGCACTTTCAATTCGTCTTTCAGGCGCTGGTTGGTCAATCGTCTCGATTCGTTCATGAACGACAGCAGCGATTCGGGCAACAACTGTGGCGCCTCGACGCGGCTGATGCGCGGCACGCGCGGCAGCCCGAACGCGTCGGCCACGCTGTCGAAGTATTCGCCCATTTTGAGCCCGCTGTCGTCGCTGGCGTGATACACGCGGCACGCCTGGCCGCGCCGCAATGCGGCTACGCAAATACGCGCGAGATCGTCGGCATGGATGTGATTGGTGTAACCGTCCTCGGCGGCGACGATGGCCGGCGTGCCTTGATGCAAACGGTTCAACGGCAGGCGCTCTGCGGCATAGATGCCCGGTACGCGCAGGATGCTGGCTTGCACCTGGTTGCGCCTCGCCCAGCTGCGTATCTGCTGCTCGGCATCGACCCGCCGCCGGGAGCGCGGCGAGGTCGCATTCGGCGTTCGGGTTTCACTCACCCAGGCTCCGGCGCAATCTCCATACACGCCACTGGTGCTGATATACACCAGGCGCTTTGGCAAGGTGCCCTTGGCCAGGGCACCGAGCAGGTTACGGGTACGCATATCGTGAACGCCGCTGTTCTGCGGCGGAGCCAAGTGCAAAACCGCGTCGGCAATTCCGGCGATGCGCGCCAGACTGTTGCGGTCATCCAGATCGCCCGGTAGCGGCACTGCGCCCAATGCGCGCAATCTGGCAAAATATCCGCGCTTGCGCACCATTGCGTACACGCGATAACCCTGCCCCAATAATGGAATAGTGCGCAGTGCGACATCGCCGCAGCCGACAATCAACAAGCGTCTCATTGCAGGATTATGCGTTAAAATCCGCGTCTTTGCGTTAGCCACAGCATTCATCATGACCTTCAAAACCACGATACAACCCAGCGGCCACAGTTTCACGATCGAGGCGGACGAGACTGTCCTCGAAGCTGCGCTCAAACACGGCTACACGCTGCCCTACAGTTGCCGTGACGGCGTGTGCGGCACCTGCAAGGGCAAGATCGTCGCCGGCCGGGTCGATTATGGCAAATACCAGGAAAGCACCTTGAGCGAGGATGAAAAAGCGGCTGGCATGGCCCTGTTCTGCTGCGCAAAACCCCTTACCGATCTGGTGCTGGACTGCCGTGAAGTGAGTGCCGTCAGCGATATCCCGGTCAGGACCATGCCGTGCCGCGTGCACAAGATGTCCAGACCGGCGCCGGATGTACTGGTGCTGTCGCTGAAGCTGCCCAGCAACGAACGCCTGCAGTTCCTGGCCGGGCAATACATCGATATCCTGCTCAAGGATCAGAAGCCGCGCAGCTTCTCGCTGGCCAACGCACCCCACGACGACGAATTTCTGCAACTGCATATCCGCAACATCACCGGTGGCGCATTCACCCACTATGCCTTCGAGGTCATGAAGGAGCGCGACATCCTGCGCTTCACCGGTCCGCTTGGCACCTTTTTCCTGCGCGAGGATACTGATAAGCCCATCATTCTCGTCGCCAGCGGTACCGGCTTCGCACCGATCAAGGCGATCGTGGAGCATGCGCTGCATATCGGTCTGAATCGCAGCATGCATTTTTACTGGGGCGGCCGCAAACTTGCGGATCTGTATATGATGGATCTGGCAAAAGGATGGGAAGAGAAAGGCATCAAATTTACCCCGGTGCTGTCCGAGGCCTTGCCGGAAGATCGCTGGCAGGGCCGCACCGGTTTTGTCCATCAGGCCGTGCTCGACGACTACGGCGATCTATCAGGACATGAAGCCTATGTCTGCGGTGCACCCGTGGTGGTGGAGGCTGCACATCGGGATTTTACTGCACAGCGCAGCTTGCCGAATGATGCGTTCTTTTCGGATGCATTCACCTACGCGCCCAAGACCTGACTGCATGCTTGCGGGTTCATTACCGCTTTGCCTAGTTCTCCAGCGACATCGCCTTGTGGTAAAAGTTGAACGCGTCTGCAGACTTGCCCAGCTGTTCCAGAAGCAATGCCATCGTATTGTATGCCTCCCGACTGGGTGCGATGCTGATGCTGGCATCCAGATAATTTTGCGCTTTCCCCCACAGCTTTTGATGCAGGCATAACTTGCCCAGAGCCAGCAAAAGGCCGGTGTCCAGCGGATGCAATTTCAGCCATTTTTCGGCTTGTTCGATTTGCGCGATCGCGTCACCGGAAATGCAATCGCCATATAATGCAGCCAGTTCACTGTCCCACTGTACTTCAAGACTATCGGAAATCATTTGTTGCGCTCGCGCAACCCCGCCCCTTTTTATCAGTTCACGCGCGGTGGCGGCCGCAATCTTGCCGTTCTGCTTCAAATGAACGGGAATGCTTTTAATGCTGGCCGTAAGCCCCGCCAGATCTCCCGGTTTGCGTATTTTTTCCAACCAGGCTTGTTGCCGCAGTTGCTCAGCAAATTTCACATCGATGGCTGAGCGCTTTTCCAATTTTTCCAGCACGTTCAACACCCCATCCCAGCTGCCAGCCTGTTGCTGTGCTTTGAGTTCCAGCGATAACGCGCCAACATGATCCTTGACTCCGCTTTCGCGCATTTCCTGCAGCGCGCTCAATGCAGCGCGCGGATTGCGCTGATCCAGCATGAATTTGCTGGCCGCCATCAATTTCATCGAGGTATCACCCACCCGTTTGCCCCCGACCGCAGACAAATACCCGTCACGCTTTCCGTATTCTCGCAGCTCATGTGCGGCTCGCGCAGCGACAATAGGATACAAGGCTGAGCGATCTCCCGATTCCATCGCGCGCTTGGCAGCCTTTTCAGCAGCCGCATAACGGCCTTCGAAGAATATCCCCAACACTTTTTCCAGTTGCCTGTGCGCATTGGCTTGCGCACGTTCGGTGCGAAACTTGCGCACATAGTCCGGCAGTTGCAGCGCTGCCGATATCAACCTTGTCAGCACATATCCAACCACGAATGTGGCCAGTAAAATGACTATGCATAACGTCAATGACAACTCGACTCGATAGGGCGGATATATCAGCAGCACATAGGCCGAATTGTGCGTTGCTGCTGAGGCAAGAGCCACTGCGGCTGCAAACAGTCCGAGTAACCATAACAGGAATTTCATCACTGCGCCTTTGCTGGCCCTGAAAAGCCGGCCTTAGGCCCGCTCGGCCGCCCGTCGAAATGCGGCTTTGTCGCGTATTCCCTGGCCCGCAGATAATTGCGTAGCATCTGCAGACTGGGACTCATATCCGGCAATTCGACATTAATTCTGGATGCAGAAAGTTTGTTCAATTCCTCCTGCATTTGCGCCACCTGATTCGACTTCCCGTCAAAATAATTCGCGATCCAGACTTGCGCTGTTCTCAATTCCTGGTGGTAACTGTTTTCATCGTGAGACAACAAGGCAATCCGCGCTGAAAGCAAACGCAATTTCAAATTTTCTCTGAGATAGAATTCCTGTTCGGGCGGCAACAATGGAATTTCCGCTTTGCCGGTATTTTCGATGCGCACGAGCTGCTTCACTTCCTGCCAGATTTCGCGCAGCAATTTTTGCCAGCTGGTTTCTTCCTTCGGCGGGGAAGCCTGCATGCCCGCAGCCTTCTCCACATGTTGTCGATAGACCAGCGGCAACTCATCCACGGATTGAATCAGTCCGTTCAATTGCAGGCTATTGCCGGCAATATCCAGATTCGGCAACGCGCGCAATTTTTCCATGTCCCCGGCTATCATTTTGCGTAGGCCGCCCAGAGCTGGCAGGTTCAGATGTTTTAGACTTTCGTCTGCGGTCTGCATCGCGATCAACGCAGCCTTTATATTTCCTGACAACCGCAATTGCTGTTCGGTAATCAGCAACATCTGTTCGACTTCTGCCAGCGCTGTTTCATCGCGGCTTAGCGACAGGTCGTTGTATAGCGACTCCAGTGAAGTTCGCTGGTTCTGTACTTCTGCATAGTACGTCTCCAACATGGTTACCTTGGCGTAAAGTTCGCGTACCTGTTGCTGATTTTGTGCCAGCAACACCTGATTGGCCTTGCTATTGCCATCCATTTCCGCGATTGTTTTTGCAAGCTGCTGTTGCATGCCGTTGATATCGCGTCTGGCATCCAGCCATTGCCAAATGAATATCAGTACCAGCACCAGCAGCAGCAGCTGCGTCAAAGTCGGCGGGGCAAACATTCCAGCAGCAGACGTATTGTGCTGCTGCCGCGCGGCAGGTTTCGTTTCATCGTTCTGCTCTTGTGGGATTTGCTCACTCATATTTAACCCTTCTTTTCTGCATCCGCCCGCAAAGCGGCCAGCAACCCATCGTCGCCTGATTCGGTCAAATGGACATGCCGCCAGCCTTGCTGGAGAGCCAGCTCTGCGATGCGCGCGTGCGGCACAAACAACGGCAATTCGCGCAATGTGTTTCGAGCTTCGCTGTCGAATTCCTGCCACAGGTGTTCCAGCGCTTCGCTGCTGGTCACCGAAATCGCATCGGGTTCAGCGGCCAACAGCAATTCAGGATTCAGTTGCGGTTTGCTGCGCCGGTAGCAAGCGACATATTCCACTGTCGCTCCCCGCGCTTTTAGCGTATCGCCCAATAATTCGCGCCCGCTTTCTCCGCGCAGGATCATTACCTTCCATCCGGCGACATTCTGGAGTTCAGGCCGGGACAACAAGCCCTCGCTGTCGTACCGCTCGGTTGGCGCAATAACCTGGTCAACGCCCAGGCCATGCAACGTTGCTGCACTGCCTTGGCCAATCGCCGCAATTTTCAATTTGGCCGGCAATTTTCCCGCTTTGCGTATCGCTGCCATGCCATATTGCACGGCATTCGGGCTGACGAATATCGCAAGGTCGTATTTTGCGAGATGCGAGATTTTTTCCTGCAGCGTTTGAACATCGGCCACCTCGGTAATATCCAGCAGCGGGAACAGCATCGCTTGGCCGCCAGCCTGTTCTATCCTGTGCGTCAGCTGCACGGCCTGGTGCTTCGGACGAGTAACAGCGATTTTCAATCCAGACAGGTAAAGGTTATTGGTCATATTCTGCCGGCTGTTTAATCTGCAGCAACACCTCTTGCTTTGCTCCGGTCAGGATCGGATTTTTGTTGTCGGGATCAGCCAGTTCCCGAGGCGTGCCCTGTACGGCGTCAATTTCTACAGTGCAAGATCGGCAAGTATTCTGTCTGCACCCTGCGCGCGCAACGCATCGGCAATCCTGTTTCCCAGTGCTTCCGGTTGATCGATGTCTCCGCTCATTTCTGATCGGGTCATGCGCTTTCCATCAGGACTGGCGACGAAGCCTCGCATGTACAGCTTGCCATCCTTCACTTCTGCGAATCCTCCCAGCGGAACCTGGCAACTGCCCGCCAGCGCCCGGCTCAATGCACGCTCTGCCAGCACGCAAGCTGCCGTATCGGGGTGGTGCAGCGGTTGCAGCAGGGCGACCACATCGGCTCGATCCGCGCGGCACTCGATGCCCAATGCGCCTTGTCCGACCGCGGGCAGGCTGTCTTCACTGGCGATCAGCGCACGGATGCGCCGTTCCATGCCGAGTCGTTTCAGACCTGCTGCTGCAAGGATAATCGCGGCATATTGCCCGTCATCCAGTTTGCGCAAACGCGTTTGCACGTTACCGCGCAACGGTTCTATCTGTAAATGTGGAAAGCGCGCGCGCAGCTGGCTTTCACGGCGCAAGCTGGACGTTCCGACCACGCTGCCAACAGGCAGTGACGCCAGGTTCTGATAGCGGTTCGAGACGAATGCGTCATGGGGATCTTCGCGTTCACCGATGGCTGCCAGCACAAATCCGTCCGGCAGGTTCATCGGAACATCTTTCAGCGAATGCACGGCAAGGTCGGCGCGCCCATCTTCCAGAGCGGTTTCCAGTTCTTTGACGAACAGGCCTTTGCCTCCAATTTTGGACAGCGTGACATCAAGGATTTGGTCTCCCTGTGTGGTCATCCCCAGTATGCTGACCTCGGTTTGCGGATATAATGCGCTCAGCCTGTCCCGTATATGCTCCGCCTGCCACATCGCCAAGGCACTTTCTCGCGAAGCTATTACCAATTTAGCCGGGTTTTGACGGAATTTCTGATTCATGGGTTTTCCGAAATTTGATGCCTGTATTTTTATAATTTGACCAGCGTTCTGCGGCGCATTCTATCATAAGGTGCGCCGTGCTTTTGTTTAGAGACTGTGATGAATTTGATTGCCGCCCCTACAGATATATCCAGCAAGGATCTTCCTTTGCGCGAAGATGTGCGCCTGCTTGGACGCATACTCGGCGACACACTTCGAGAACAAGAAGGAGAAGCCTCGTTTCAGCTGATCGAGAATGTACGCCGCGCTGCGGTGAGATTTCGCAAGACTCAGGATGACCGCGACCGCATGCAGCTGGAACAGACTCTGGATGCGCTTACGCCCAGCGAAGCGCTGGTGGTGGTGCGCGCCTTCAGTTATTTTTCCCAGCTTTCCAATATTGCCGAAGATTTGCACCACAACCGGCGCCATCGCGCTCATCTCAAGGCGGGAAGCGTACCCAAGGACGGCAGCCTGCTGCTTGCGCTGGAGCGCGTTCAAGAAAGCCGTCTCAACAAGAAGACGATCCAGGATTTTTTGAACAGCGCACTGATCTCGCCGGTATTGACCGCACACCCCACTGAAGTGCAGCGCAAGAGCATTCTGGATTGCCAGCTGATCATTTCGCAGCTGCTGTCGGATCGCGACCGCGTCGACATGACCCCTGACGAACTCGAGCATAACGAAGAAACCCTGCACCGTTTCGTTTTGATACTGTGGCAAACACGGATGTTGCGCACTTCCAAACTCACCGTGCGCGATGAAATCAAAAACGGCCTCGAGTTTTACCGCTACACTTTTCTCAGCGAAATTCCGAGGATTTACGCTTTCTTTGAAAAGCAATTGGAATCGCGCTTCGACAAGGATATTCGTATTCCGCCGTTTTTTCGCGTCGGCAGCTGGATCGGCGGCGACCGCGATGGCAACCCCTTTGTCACGCACGACGTGATGCTGGATGCTTTGCATCAACATTCTTCGCTTGCTTTTGAACATTACCTGGCCGAGACCCATCTGCTCGGCACACGCTTGAGCCTGACCGATCGTTTGGTGGAAGTCAGCGACGAATTGCGCAAACTGTCTGATGCGTCACCAGACAAGGCGGCCAGCAGAGCCGATGAACCTTACCGGCGCGCCCTGATCCTGATCTATTCTCGCCTCTCTGCGACGGCTAAACATTTGGGCCACAAGATATCGCATCTTCCTCCAGTGAACATGTATGCAGAACCTTACCTTTCGTCGCAGGATTTCATCAAGGATCTGGATGTATTGATCGACTCGCTGTTCAAGCATGGCGCGATATATCTTGCACGCGGACGCCTCTCCTATTTGCGTCGCGCCGCCGAGGTATTCGGTTTTCATCTTGCTCCTCTTGATATGCGCCAGCACAGCGCCATTCATCTGCAGACAGTGTCAGAACTGTTCTCGCACAGTTCGGGCAAAGCCAATTACCCTGACCTGAATGAGGCTGAACGCCGCAATGTGCTGCTTGCCGCATTGCAATCCGGCAAGCCTATGCTGGCCGATATTGAGCAGTATGGCACCATCGCGCAAAGCGAGTTGCGCATCATGCAAGCTGCCGCACAGATTCATCAGCGCTTCGGCCGCGAGGCTTTGCCCAACCATATCATATCGATGACCGAATCTGTCAGCGATATGCTGGAGCTCGCCTTGATGCTGCAGCAGACGGGACTGCTTGAAGGTGGTCAAGATCCTGTATTGCATGTCAATATCATTCCATTGTTTGAAACCATAGAGGACCTGCGCGGTTGCGGGGTCATCATGGACGATTTGTTTTCGATCCCGTACTACCGCAAATTGCTGGCCAGCCGCAGCAATACCCAGGAAGTGATGCTGGGCTATTCCGACAGCAACAAGGACGGCGGCTATGTCACCGCCAACTGGGAGCTGTACAAGGCTGAAGTCGAGCTGGTGAAGGTATTTGCCAAACATAATATCGAATTGCGTTTGTTTCACGGACGCGGGGGTACCGTCGGTCGAGGTGGCGGCCCCAGCTACGATGCCATTCTGGCCCAACCTCCTGGCAGCGTGAATGGCCAGATACGCATCACTGAACAAGGCGAAGTGATCTCCAGCAAATATTCCAACCCGGAGATCGGAAGACGCAACTTGGAGACGTTGATAGCAGCTACGGTCGAAGCTACCCTGCTAGACCATCCGCATGATGCGGACGGGAATCCGGATTATATGGGCGTCATGGAAAAGCTGAGCCTGAATGCGTACACAGCCTACCGCAAGCTGGTCTATGAGACGCCACGCTTCAACGAATTTTTCTTTACCTCGACGCCGATACGCGAAATCGCCGAGCTGAATATCGGCAGCCGCCCTTCTGCACGCAAGCCCTCTGACCGCATCGAAGATCTGCGCGCAATACCCTGGGTTTTCAGCTGGGGATTGAACCGCACTTTGCTGCCGGGCTGGTTCGGTTTTGGCAGCGCGGTCAAACAGTTCATTGCGCATGAGGGCGAGGCCGGTTTGGTCCAACTCAGGGCGATGTACCAGAGCTGGCCGTTTTTTCGCGGTTTGATTTCCAATATGGATATGGTGCTATCCAAGACTGACATGGGCATCGCATCAAGCTATGCCGAACTGGTTGAAGATGTTGCCCTGCGCGAGCGCATTTTCGGAGCGATCGAGGGCGAATGGGAAGCTACTGTGGAGATGCTGTTCGCTGTAACCGGCAACACTACGCTATTGCAGGACAACCCCGCATTTGCCCGCAGTCTGCTGACCCGCACGCCTTATATCGACCCGTTGAATCACCTGCAGGTTGCGCTGTTGCAGCGCTATCGCTCGGGTGACAACGATGTGCTGGTGAAAAGGGCGATCCATTTGACCATTAACGGTATAGCGACCGGCTTGCGCAATAGCGGTTAAGCCAACCTCTTCGATATCACCTGGATAGCCATGAATTTTGTTCGTGGAATGCTTGACCGTCTTATCCTGGTTGCAGCCACCGTTGCGGCTGGCTGCGTTCCGGGATTCATTGCCCAGTACCGCCAGCGTGTGGGCGGACAACTCGATCAGGTGCAGCAGGACATCGCGCCGTTTCAGGAGATTGCCAATCAACTCCACCATGGCAGCCTTGAGGAACTGATCCGCTATCATCTTTCCAGCCCTGATCCCACTTTCCAGAGAGAGGGGGCTGCAGTACAGGCTATGCTTGCCGCCGCGGAAAATCTGCGCCTGGTCCTCGAAGCGCTGAACACCGACTTGCTGCACCAGTTGCTTTATCTGCTTTGGCATATAGATCCGCACACAGCCGGCGCTACTTGGGATGCTTTTTCACCATCTTTTGATCTGACTGCCCAGAGCATCGCATTTGCGCTTATTGCGGGAATAGCCGTCTGGTTGGTGTTTTTCACAGTTTGGTATATTTTTGCCCGCCTGATATCTATTCTTGCTGCACGATCTTAATTCACTGCAAAGCACAGATTTTCAGTTTTTTCCACAAGTTGTGTGCCTTGTTGTCCGAAAAAAAGGCAGCTTAAGCTGCCTTTTTTGTGATTTGCTACTGCCTCAATGCCCGCCGCGTTTGCGCAGCTGTTGGATTGCAGCCAGTTGTGCAACCGCCTCGGCCAACTCCGCCTGTGCCTGTGCGTAATCAATGTCGGATTTGCGGTTCCTGATCGCTTCTTCGGCATCCTGCTTGGCTTGTTGAGCACGCGCTTCATCGAGGTCCGCTCCTCTAATCGCAGTATCAGCCAGAATTGTCACCACACTGGGCTGGATTTCGAGCATTCCACCCGAAACATAAATAAGCTCTTCCTGCTCCTGGTCCGGGCGCTTGATCCTGACTGAACCCGGTTTGATGCGAGTCAGCAATGCGGTGTGGCGCGGATAAATGCCCAGTTCACCCATTTCGCCGGGAGCGATCACCATTTCTGCCAGCCCGGAAAAAATGGATGCTTCTGCGCTAACTACGTCTACATGTACGGTCATTGCCATGTTTATTCCCCTCTGCGGCTAGAGTGTTTTGGCCTTTTCAACTGCTTCTTCGATACCGCCGACCATGTAGAACGCCTGCTCCGGCAAGTGATCATATTCGCCATTAACGATGCCCTTGAAGCCCTTGATGGTCTCTTTCAGTGTGACGTATTTGCCCGGGCTGCCGGTGAATACTTCCGCCACGTGGAACGGCTGTGACAGGAAACGCTGGATCTTGCGTGCCCGCGCGACCGCCAGCTTGTCCTCCGGCGCCAGTTCATCCATGCCCAGGATCGCGATGATGTCGCGCAGTTCCTTGTAGCGCTGCAAGGTTTGCTGCACGCCGCGCGCTACGCTGTAGTGCTCCTCACCCACTACCAGCGGATCAAGCTGGCGCGAAGTGGAATCCAGCGGATCGACTGCGGGGTAGATACCCAGCGAGGCGATATCGCGTGACAGCACCACGGTGGAGTCCAGGTGCAAAAAGGTCGTCGCGGGAGACGGATCGGTCAAATCGTCAGCAGGTACATACACGGCCTGGATGGAAGTGATCGAGCCGACCTTGGTGGAAGTGATGCGCTCCTGCAATCGGCCCATTTCCTCAGCCAGCGTCGGCTGATAACCCACCGCGGATGGCATGCGGCCCAGCAACGCGGACACTTCGGTGCCGGCCAGGGTGTAGCGATAGATGTTGTCGACGAAGAACAGGATGTCGCGGCCTTCGTCGCGGAATTTTTCCGCCATCGTCAACCCGGTCAATGCCACGCGCAAACGGTTGCCGGGCGGCTCGTTCATCTGGCCGAACACCATCGACACCTTGTCCAGCACGTTGGAATCCTTCATTTCGTGGTAGAAGTCGTTGCCTTCGCGGGTACGCTCACCGACACCGGCAAACACCGACAGGCCGCTGTGCTGCTTGGCGATATTGTTGATCAGTTCCATCATGTTCACGGTCTTGCCCACGCCGGCGCCACCGAACAGGCCGACCTTGCCGCCCTTGGCAAACGGGCAAACCAGGTCGATCACCTTGATACCGGTTTCGAGCAGATCTACCGATGGCGACAACTCGTCGAATTTCGGCGCTTTCTGGTGTATCTCGCGCTTTTCATCGCACTTGATCTCGCCTGCGTCATCGATCGGGCGGCCCAGCACGTCCATGATGCGGCCCAGCGTGCCGTTGCCGACCGGAACCGAGATCCCTTTGCCGGTGGAATTGACCAGCATGCCGCGGCGCAAGCCGTCGGAAGAACCCATCGCAATGGTGCGCACCACACCATCACCCAGTTGCTGTTCCACTTCAAAGGTCAAACCCGCTTCTGCGGTAGAAGTTCCGGTTTCTGCCAGTTGCAGCGCTTCGTACACTTTTGGCATCTGGTCGCGCGGAAATTCGATATCGACCACCGCACCGATACACTGAACAATCTTTCCTTGATTCATTTTAAGATTTCCTGTCTAGATTAATTTTGTATTTTGTGGCTCAGGCACTAACCGACAGCTGCTGCGCCACCGACGATTTCGGAGATTTCCCGGGTAATCGCAGCCTGGCGCGCCTTGTTGTACACCAACTTGAGTTCGCCTATCACGCTCTTCGCGTTATCCGATGCAGCTTTCATCGCCACCATCCGTGCGCTCTGCTCGGATGCCATGTTTTCTACAACTGCCTGGTAAACCAGCGACTCGATGTAACGCACCAGCAACTGGTCTACTACCTCCTTGGCATCCGGCTCGTAGATATAATCCCAGTTGCCTTCCGCAGTGCCCATCTGTTCCCCACTCAGTGGCAGCAATTGCTCGATGCACGGTTCCTGTTTCATCGTGTTGACGAAATGGTTATAGCTGATGTGAATCGCATCGATCTCTCCGGCGCTGTATGCATCCAGCATCAATTTCACCGCGCCGATCAGCTTCTCCATATGCGGCGTATCGCCCAGGCCGGTCAGGTTGGATTTGACCTTGGCGCCGATACGCGACATGAAACCCAGCCCCTTGTTGCCTATCGGGCATACCAGGATGCCCTTGCCCTCGCCTTCCCATGTTTTCATGCGGTTTAGTGCAAGGCGCAGGATATTGGTGTTGAGGCCGCCGCACAGACCCTTGTCGGAAGTGACCACGATCAGGCCGACATTCCGGTTTGCTTCGCGCTTCACCAGGAACGGGTGCTTGTATTCCGGGTTGGCGCGCGACAAGTGTGCGGCCACTGCGCGTATCTTTTCCGCATAGGGGCGGGCCGCGCGCATGCGTTCCTGCGCCTTGCGCATCTTGGCTGCCGCGACCATTTCCATCGCGCGCGTGATCTTGCGTGTATTCTCTACACTCTTGATTTTGGCGCGGATCTCTTTACTGCCAGCCATCTCTCACCCCGCCTCAATAAACAGCAGTGGACTTGAATTTCTCAATCGCCGCAGACAACAATTTTTCGTTGTCTGCGCTCAGATCCTTGCTCGACTCGATCGCATCCAGCAGGCTCTTGCTGCTGGATTTGAGGTAGGTATGCAAAGCCGACTCGAATGCCAGCGCCTTGTTCACCGGCACATCGTCGAAATAGCCCTTGTTCACCGAGAACAGCGTCACCGCCATGGTTGCAACCGACAGCGGCGAATACTGCAACTGCTTCATCAATTCGGTCACCAGGCGGCCGCGCTCCAGTTGCTTGCGGGTCGCTTCGTCCAGATCGGAAGCGAACTGTGCAAAGGCTGCCAATTCGCGATACTGCGCCAGCGCGAGACGCACACCACCGCCGAGCTTCTTGATCACCTTGGTCTGCGCCGCACCGCCGACTCGGGACACCGAAACACCGGCGTTGATCGCGGGACGGATACCGGCATTGAACAGGTCGGTTTCCAGAAAGATCTGGCCGTCGGTGATCGAGATCACGTTGGTCGGAACGAAAGCGGAAACGTCGCCGGCCTGGGTTTCGATGATCGGCAATGCGGTCAGCGAACCGGTCTGGCCCTTGACCGCGCCTTTGGTGAAGGCTTCGACGTAGTCGGCATTCACCCGGGCCGCGCGTTCCAGCAAACGGGAGTGCAGATAGAACACGTCACCGGGATAGGCTTCGCGGCCGGGAGGGCGGCGCAACAGCAGCGATATCTGGCGATATGCCCAGGCCTGTTTGGTCAGGTCATCATAAACGATCAGCGCATCCTGGCCGCGATCACGGAAATATTCACCCATCGTGCAGCCGGCGTAAGGTGCGAGGAACTGCATCGCCGCGGAATCGGAAGCGGTCGCTGCCACCACGATGGTGTAGCCCAGTGCGCCGTGCTCTTCCAGTTTGCGCACCACGTTGGCGATGGTCGAAGCTTTTTGACCGATAGCGACATACATGCAGGTCATGTTCTGACCCTTTTGATTGATGATCGCGTCCACGGCCACGGCAGTCTTGCCGGTCTGGCGGTCGCCAATGATCAGTTCGCGCTGACCGCGGCCAATCGGAACCATCGAGTCGATCGATTTCAAACCGGTCTGCACCGGTTGATCGACCGACTTGCGGGCGATCACACCCGGAGCCACCTTCTCGATCTTGTCGGTCATCCTGGTGTTGATCGGGCCTTTTCCGTCGATCGGCTGACCCAGCGCGTTCACCACCCGCCCGCACAACTCCGGACCAACCGGCACCTCCAGAATGCGGCCGGTGCATTTTACGGTGTCGCCTTCGGTGATGTGCTCATATTCGCCGAGCACCACCGCGCCGACGGAATCCCGTTCCAGGTTCAGCGCCAGGCCGAAAGTGTTGCCGGGAAATTCGAGCATTTCGCCCTGCATTACGTCCGACAGCCCATGTACACGGACGATGCCGTCGGTGACGCTGACCACCGTACCTTCAGTGCGGGCTTCAGTCAGCGCCTCGAAATTTTCGATGCGGCTGCGAATCAGGTTGCTAATTTCAGAGGGGTTGAGCTTCATGTGGATTTCCTTGTTTATAAATCTGTTGTCATGGCCGTGTGTTTGCAATCACGCAAGTGCGTTTGCCATTTCGCCCAGACGGGTGCGAGCGGAACCATCGATCACCTTGTCTCCGGCACGTATCACCACGCCACCCAATAATTCCTTGTTGACTCTGCAGTTCAGCTTGACTTCGCGACCCATGCGCGCCTTCAGCGAACTGATGATCTTTTCCTGTTGCGCGGCAGACAGTTCGAACGCCGAATCCACAACCACATCAACGGACTTTTCGGCTTCCGACTTTAACATCTCGAACAACACAACGATTTCCGGCAGCAGCAGCAAGCGCTGGTTATCTATCAGCACCCGGACAAAATTACGCTGCTGAATTTTTGCCTGCTTTCCCAACATACCTTCCATCACATTCTCTATCTGCAATTTGAGAAAACGCGGACTGGTAATTATTGTGCGAATTTCCGGATGGCTGATCGCTTGCGCTAGTGATAACAATATCTCGGACCAGCCATTTAAATCACCGAGTTTTTGCGCCTCTTCAAACGCCGCATAAGCGTAGGGCCTGGCTGCTGTAAGGGCTTCAGCCATGACTATTTGATTTCCGCAACAAGTTTGTCGAGCAGGTCGCTGTGCGCTTTGGCATCAATTTCACGGCCAAGTATCTTGCTCGCACCTGCCAGTGCAATTGACGACACCTGGAAGCGCAGTTGTTCCTTCGCGCGAATCACTTCCTGTTCGATTTCCGCCTTGGCCCCGGCGATGATGCGGTCTCCTTCTATTCTGGCCTGATTTTTGGCTGTCTCCACGATCTCACTGGCGCGTTTTTCACCATTGGCAACGATTTCACTGCTCTTTTCCTTGGCTTCGCGCAAAACCTCTGCTGCTCGCTTGGCTGCCAGTTCCATCTCGTGCTTGCCGCGCTCGGCTTCCGCCAGACCATCCGCAATGCGCTTCTGGCGTGCCGCCATCATGGCGGACATCGGCCCCCACAGCACCTTGTTGACAAGCCATATCAGCAAGATGAAGGCGGCCATCTGGGCGAATAATGTTACGGTAATGTTCATTATCTCTTCCTCATTCGGCTAAAGGCGGGCCGGACGAACCGCCCCCGCCCAACAGTTCTTACATCGTGCCAATGGCAGCCTTCAGCGCGCCGACGAACGGATTCGCAAACAGGAACCACATGGCGAACGCCAGAATAATGAACGGAAAAGATTCCATCAGGCCGGCGAAGATGAACATGTTGGTCATCAGCGCGGGGCGCATTTCCGGCTGGCGTGCGATGCCCTCGAGAGTTTTGGCGCAAATCAGGCCCCAGCCGATTGCAGAACCCAAACCAGCGGCAGCGAGGATCACGCCGACGCCCACGGCAGTGTTGGCGTATATCATCGCAATCATTTCAGCAGTCATCATTTCTCTCCTTACAGGTAAAAGTTAAGTTTATAAAAGTGGTTAGTGGTCGTCGGTGCTGGCCATGCCCAGATAAACGATGGTCAGCACCATGAAGATAAATGCCTGCAGGGTAATCACCAGCACGTGAAAAATCAGCCAGGCCAGATCCAGTATTACTTGCAACGGCACCCAGATCAGCATGCCGGCACCAATGGTGGCGGCGCCACCCAGCAAAGCGATCAGCAGAAATACCAGCTCGCCCGCGAACATGTTGCCAAACAGACGCAGCGCCAGACTGAGCGGCTTGGCAATTTCTTCGATCAGAGTCATGACGATGTTGACCGGTACCAAGAATTTGCCGAACGGATGGAACAAGAACATTTTGAGGTAGCCGACCAGCCCCTTGACCTTGAGGTTGTAAAAAATGGTCAGCAGGAATACTGTAAACGACATCGCCAGCGTGGTATTCAAGTCGGTAGTCGGCACCACCTTGAGGTGTTCGATGCCGATCCAGCGGCCGACCAGGGGAAGCAGATCCACCGGAAGCAGATCCATGAAATTCATCAGCCACACCCACAGGAAAATTGTCAGTGCAAGCGGGGCGATCAGTGGGTTGTGTCCGGGGAAAGTATCGCGCACCTGTCCCTGCACAAACTCGAGTATCCCTTCGACGGCATTCTGGAAGCCGGATGGGGTTTCTGGATTCATGCGGCTGACCAGCCGCATTGATACAAAGATAATCAGGGCAGCGATCAACAGGCTGAAAAACATGGTGTCGAGATGCCATGCCCAGAAACCTGCTGCCTGATGGGTTGCGGGATCGCATTCGCCGACACAAAGGTTGGTCAGGTGATGCTGGATATATTCAACGGTTCCGCCACCGGATTGTTCTGCTGCCAAGACTCTAACCCCTTTTTATTTATTCCCTACTCACGCGCACCCACAAAGTTGCCGACTTGTGCTATCGCGAATCCTGCGAACATTGCCAGCGGTGCCAAACCTAGCAGCCCGAGTCCGATCGCAAATAACGCGATAATGGCGACAAATCGTTGCACTGCGCCGAAATACAGAATCATCATGCTGCGTTTCTGGTCGATTAAAGCTGCCTCACTCGCACGGCGTACCCCGTGCCTGAGCAACAGCACGATGCACAGGCTTACCAACCCACCGCAGAATGCCGACAGCGCCGCCCAAGCTCCCCCACCAACCAGCCCGAAAGCAGCTGATACAACCAGAGTTGTCGCCAACTGGATCGCCATTATGCGCTTTGCTCTGGCTTCTACCTGCTGGGCAACAATATTCAAAACATCCCCGGATGTGTCAGTAACTTGTGTACCTTGAGAATGCCGCCGATGAAACCAAGTGCACCAAACCCCAGCAAAAACCAAGGGAGCGTTCCCAGCCACCAATCCACGACATAACCCAAAATGAATCCCGCAGCGATCATCGATGTCAGCATGCTGCCAACTCCGATCAAAAGCGGTCTAGCCTTTTTAGATTGGTGTTTGTTGCGCATCCCCAGCCCGTTTGCTACTGCGGTGCAAGCCTCACAAGCAAAATCGAATAAAGCATCATAGTATAAGCCATACCTTTTACTCTGGTCAAACCCAAGTTTTTTGTTTGGGTTGGGGATGGTCTATTTATCCTGCGGCCCTTTTCTAAGCCTGCCCTTTATCTTGTCCAGGATACCTTCAAATTCGTCGAGGGTGCCATAATGAATCTCAATTTTGCCCTTGCCATGCTTGGCGTGCTTGATTACCACTTTTGTGCCTATATAATCTGCGAGATCCTGCTGTATCCGCAGGATATCGCGATCCGATTCTGCTCGTCGGCTTTTTCCTTTTTGCTCCAGCATATTCTGCGCAAGTTTTTCCGACTCGCGCACCGACATATCGCCAGAAACGATCCGGTTCGCCGCCAATATCTGTTGCGCCGCATCCAGCGACAGCAGCGTTCTGGCATGGCCCATATCCATCTTGCCCTGCATCAGCATTTCCTGCACCGGCGCCGCAAGTCCCAGCAGACGCAGCAAATTCGTGGTGGCACTGCGCGAGCGGCCAACGGCTTCTGCCGCCGCCTGATGGGTCATGTGGAATTCCCCGATCAGGCGCTGGATACCAGCCGCCTCTTCCAGAGGGTTCAGGCTTTCGCGCTGGATATTTTCGATCAGTGCCATTGCCAGAGCGGCATTGTCCGGAACACTCCTCACCAATACCGGAACATGGCTCAGACCAGCCAGTTGTGCGGCACGCCAGCGCCTTTCCCCCGCGATGATTTCATAGCTGCCATCGTCAAGTTGGCGTACCAGGATCGGTTGCATGATCCCCTGGGCTTTGATCGATGAAGCCAGTTCGTTCAGCGAGGTTTCGTCCATATGCGAACGCGGCTGGTACTTCCCCGGTTTAAGCAGGGAGACATTCAAATCCCGCATCACTTCGTCCTTTTCGCTGTTTCCGCCGGATAGCAATGCATCCAGTCCGCGCCCCAACCCCTTGTGTAACTTCGCCATTATTATTCCCTTATACCGTTGCGACTGGTTGTACTTCGATATTCAATAACTCTCCGGCCAAGGCCAGATATGCTTGAGTTCCTTTTGAAAACTTGTCGTGATACAGCACTGGTACACCATAACTGGGTGCCTCTGCTAAACGCACATTGCGCGGAATGACGGTGCGGTAGACCTTGTTGCCAAAATGCGCCTGCAATTGGTCCGAAACCTGTTGCGCCAGCGCATTGCGCGGATCGAACATGGTACGCAACAAACCCTCGATTTCCAGCTCCGGATTCAGACTGGTACGTACTTTGCGTATCGTATTTACCAGATCACTCAGGCCCTCTAACGCATAGTATTCACATTGCATCGGGATCATCACCGACTTGGCCGCGCATAATCCATTCAAGGTCAGCAGATTCAGTGCGGGAGGACAATCGATCAGCACAAAATCATAATCTCCGGAAACAAGTTGCAACGCATCACGCAGCCGTGTCTCGCGATTGGGCAAATCGACCAATTCGATCTCAGCACCAGCCAGATCCCGGTTTGCGGGGAGCAAATCGTATTTCCCCGCATTGGCATAAATCCGCGCCTCATCTATCGTTTTGCTGCCCAGCAGCACTTCATAGACACTGGCCAGCAAATCACGCTTGTCGATGCCGCTACCCATGGTGGCGTTGCCTTGCGGGTCAAGATCGACCAGCAATACGCGCTGTTTTGCTGCTGCCAGGCTGGCGGCCAGATTTACGCTGGTTGTGGTTTTTCCCACGCCACCTTTTTGATTGGTTACAGCCAAAATTTTTGTCATGTTGCCTTGTTCTCCTCGCATGTTGCAATGACCAGACTGCGTGCCGCGTTTAAACCAGGCACCTGTAGCGGAATGACTTGTTCTATTCGACACCCCTCTGGAATACCGGCCAGTTTCTGTTCCGATTTTCCCTTCATTGCCACCCAGCGACCCTGTTGAGCCGCAAGGTGCCGAGTACAACGCAGGAAGTTGCCCAATTCGGTAAATGCGCGTGAAATTATTCCGTCAAATTTTTCTGCCGACTGCCAATCTTCAACACGTGCACAGTGAACCGCAACATTGCGCAATTCCAGCTCTATGATTGCCTGCTGGACAAAAGCGGTCTTTTTGCTGTTGCTATCCAGTAGGCTAAACTCCCACTCCGGCCTGGATATCGCCAGCACCAGTCCCGGCAATCCCGGACCACAACCCACATCCAGCCAACGTTTCGGCCATAGATGCGGCAAAACGGCCAAGCTATCCAGTAAGTGATGGCTCACCATTTGTTGCGGATCGCGGATCGCCGTCAGGTTATAGACCTTATTCCACTTTTGCAGCAGTACCAGAAGCCGCAACAACGCTGCTTGGGTATCCTGACTTAGTGATATCCCTAATTGCGCAATACCGTTCCGCAACTCCTCGCTTTGACTCATGCCCGCTTCTGGCTGGACCGGTCTTCGCTGAATCCGCGTTTAAGATGTACCAACAACAAGGATATCGCCGCCGGTGTAACCCCGGAAATGCGCGAAGCCTGCCCTATCGTTTCCGGTTTGTGTTGGTTGAGTTTTTGCTGCACCTCTATCGACAGACCGCGCACCCCTCGGTAATCCAGGGATTTCGGCAAACCCAATGTTTCATATTGTCCGTTACGATTGATTTCTTCGCGCTGGCGCTCGATATATCCATGGTATTTCGCCTGAGTCTCAACCTGCTCGGCGACTGTGCCATCTTCCACGCCCAGCCCTGCGCCCGGCAAGCTCATCAGATCGCTATAACTTACATCCGGGCGGCGCAATAGCTCATGCAATGAAAATTCCCTCTCGATGGGCTTGCCCAGGACACGGATTGCTTCCTCCTCAGGCAAATTTCGCGGATTAACCCAGGTACTGCGCAGCCGCTCCTGCTCTGTGGCAATCGCTTCGCGTTTCTGCTCGAAGGCTCGCCAGCGAACATCGTCGACGATGCCCAGACGGCGGCCGATCTCCGTCAGGCGCAAATCGGCGTTATCTTCGCGAAGTTGCAAACGGTATTCGGCGCGACTGGTAAACATGCGGTATGGTTCGCTTGCACCACTGGTGATGAGATCATCGACCATTACTCCCAGATAAGCCTCGTCACGGCGTGGGCACCACGCCTCCATCTCACGGACCTGCAATGCGGCATTGAGTCCTGCCAGCAGCCCTTGTGCCGCAGCTTCCTCATAACCTGTTGTACCATTGATTTGACCCGCGAAAAACAGTCCCGCGATCGCCTTGGTTTCCAGCGAACTCTTCAGGCCGCGCGGATCAAAATAGTCATATTCGATTGCATAGCCCGGACGCAAAATGTGCGCATTCTCCAAGCCCTTGACTGAGCGCACCAGATCCAATTGCACATCGAATGGCAGGCTGGTGGATATCCCGTTTGGGTAAACCTCGTGTGTGGTCAACCCCTCCGGTTCGATGAAAATCTGGTGCGAGGATTTATCCGCAAAGCGCGTTATTTTGTCCTCTATCGAAGGACAATAACGTGGACCCACTCCTTCGATTACACCCGTAAATAGCGGGGAACGATCCAGTCCGCCACGAATGATGTCATGCGTGCACTGATTTGTTTCGGTGATCCAGCAGGGTAATTGTCTGGGATGCTGCGCGATATCGCCCAAAAAAGAAAATACCGGGACCGGATCGTCACCCGGCTGCTCCTGCATCACTGAATAATCGATAGTCCGGCCATCAATACGCGGTGGCGTACCGGTTTTCAGGCGCCCTACGGGTAGATTTAATTCGCGTAGGCGTTGCGCCAAGCTCATCGATGGTGGGTCGCCAGCCCGACCGGCTTGGTAATTTGCTTGCCCGACGTGGATCAGTCCGGAAAGAAATGTACCCGCGGTAAGCACTACGGTTTTTGCTCTAAATTGCAAACCCAGCTGCGTAACCACTCCGTAAACTCTATCCTGCTCGACCTGCAGATCGTCCACTGCCTGCTGGAACAACCAAAGATTAGGCTGATTTTCGAGCCTGGAACGAATCGCTTGTTTGTATAACAGGCGATCGGCCTGGGCCCGGGTTGCCCGCACTGCTGGACCCTTGCTGGAATTAAGGATACGGAACTGGATACCGGCTTCGTCCGTTGCGGCTGCCATTGCGCCACCCAGCGCATCCACTTCCTTGACTAGATGCCCCTTGCCGATTCCACCAATCGAAGGGTTACACGACATTTGCCCAAGCGTCTCAATATTGTGGCTGAGCAGCAGGGTCTTGCAGCCGCTGCGAGCACTGGCTAATGCCGCCTCGGTACCCGCATGCCCACCACCCACTACAATTACATCGAACACTTCAGGAAATTTCATGTCATTGCTACCTTGGAAAGGACGCGCATCATACCTCAGCCAGCTGACAATCCAAAATAGCTTGTTTCACGTGAAACAATAGCTGCTATTTTCCGATGCAGAACCTGCTAAAAATCTCGCCCAGCAAATCATCAGCGGTAAAGTCGCCAGTAATCTGGCTCAGCAGGCTTTGAGCTAAGCGTAACTCTTCTGCGAACAATTCGGAAGCTGCCAACACCTCGTGGGCTAAGCGCAAATGACTTTCTGCTGCTTGCAATGCCTGCAAATGGCGCTCTCTCGCCATAAATACACCGCTTTCCTGGGCGCGCCAACCTACTGCCGCCAGCAACATCTCGCGCAGCCGTTCCAATCCCAAGCCCGTTTTGGCGGAAACGTAAATCGAGGTATCCTCGCCAGATGGCATACACTCCCCATCTGACAAATCACTTTTGTTGAACACCAGCAGTCGCGGAATTCCCGCAGGCAAAGACTCAAGTATTAACCTGTCTTGACCCGTAAACCCTTGACTTGCATCCATCACCAATAAAATCAGATCCGCTCGATGCAAAGTCTGGTGTGTACGTGCAATGCCCATGTTTTCTACGATATCTTCGGATTCCCGCAATCCGGCAGTATCGATGATGTGCAGGGGTACCCCCTGAAGTTGTATCGATTGGCGTATGACATCCCTGGTGGTGCCGGGAATATCGCTGACCAACGCCACCTCTTCGCCGCTTAGCTTGTTAAGCAAGCTGGATTTACCTACGTTTGCCTGCCCGGCGATCACAATATGCGCACCTTCGCGTAGCAAACTCCCTTGTCTTGCTGTGTCCAGAGTATGTCTCAGCTGCTTGCGAATTTCTTCGAGCATGGTATTGCGATGCTGCAAATCAACGCTATCTACTTCTTCTTCTGGAAAATTCAGCATTGCCTCTACCAGCATGCGCAAATGTATCAAGGCATCAACCAGGTTGCGAATAGCTGATGAAAATTCTCCGCTCAAGGATCGGAGCGCGCTGCGTGCAGCAGCACTGCTATTTGCGCCAATCAGGTCTGCAACACTTTCCGCCTGGGCTAAATCCATCTTGTTGTTTAAATAGGCGCGACGGGTAAATTCCCCGGGTTCTGCCAAACGCGCACCCAGCTGAATGCAGCGTTGCAACAACATATGCAAAACGGCAACGCCGCCATGTCCCTGCAACTCCAGGACATCTTCACCTGTGTAGGAATGCGGCGCCGGAAAATACAAGGCGATACCCCGATCCAGAGTATCGCCTTTGTCATCGAGAAAATTCGTGTATGTTGCATACCTTGCCAGGGGTAGCTGGCCAAGAACGCCGTCGGCCAATGCCTTGACGTTATCCCCGGAGATACGCACCACCCCTATCCCGCCCCGCCCTTGTGCGCTGGCAACAGCAGCAATGGTATCAGCGCTTGGCAGCGGCACCTTTATTCTCGGCCTCGGCTGTTCGTGTTATAAACCATTGCTGTGCAATAGAAAGCACATTGTTCACGAGTGAATACAACACCAAACCGGCAGGGAAAAAGAAGAACATCACACTGAAAGCGATAGGCATGATCTGCATCACTTTGGCTTGCATAGGATCAGGCGGCTTGGGGTTTAATCGCGTTTGCATAAACATGCTTATCCCCATCAAAGTCGGCAGAATGTAATACGGATCCGCCGCAGACAAGTTGGTTATCCAGCCAAAGAACGGCGCATAACGCATTTCAACGCTGGACAAGATAGACCAATAGAGTGCAATAAAAACCGGTATCTGAATTACAACAGGCAGACATCCGCCCAACGGATTAATTTTCTCCGTCTTGTATAGTTCCATCATGGCGCGGTTTAGCTGCTCACGGTCATCGGCATATTGCTGTTTTATCTTCTCAAGCTTGGGAGCAACCAGGCGCATCTTTGCCATCGAGCGATAACTTGCTGCAGATAGCGGGAAGAAAATAAGCTTGATCAGGATCGTCAAGAAGATGATAGCCACTCCCCAGTTATGCGTCCATTGATGAAACAAAGACATGACCCAAAACAGCGGCGTTGCAATGATGGTCAACCATCCATAATCCACTGTCAGGCCCAAGCCCGGAGCAATTTTATCCAGGGTTGATTCGGTGGGCCCCACATAAAGCTGGACTCCCTCGACAGCTGTCTGGCCGGGAGCAATAACTTTCGACGGCAAAACCACGCCCACTGCATACAAATCGCCATCCAGTTTGCGGGTAAAATATTCCCTATTGGAATTTTCTTTGGGTAACCAAGCGGCGACAAAATAATGTTGCAGAATTCCTATCCAGCCGTTATCAGCCTGTTTCGTATATTTCGCTTTGTTCTTTTCTATATCCGTAAAGGACACCTTTTGAAACTTATCCTTATCGGTATAAACCGCAGCCCCAGTGTAGGTGGGAAGAAAACGCAAGCTTCCTTCCGGAGCAACACTGTCTCGAATCAACTGGAAATAGCTGCTTGCCGTTATCGGTTTTACACCGGAATTGTCAATTTCATAGGAAACATCAATCAAATAACTACCCTTGTGAAAGGTAAATACCTTGGTCACTTTAAGAGGTGAGTTGTTGTCAGCTTTCAGTCTTACCTGCAACTGATCAGCATTTCCGGCAAGTTCATATTGATCTTGTTCTGCCGTGAACAAGCTTTTGTGGTTGGGCAAATTTTCGCCTAACAGTCCGCTTTGCGCATAATAATTATGCGTTCCTTGTCCACGCTGGAAAAGCACCAAAGGCTTACTGCCGTCGATACTGTCCGGTTGTTTCAATAGCGCCAAACGGCTTATGTAACCACCGGCCGTATTGATATCAATATCAAAAAAATCCGTCTGTACGTGGATTATTTTGCCCTTGACCTGCTCGGTGTCAGCTAGGACGGCCGACTGCTTCCCATTGATGGCGTCTTGAACATTGGTGGCTGAAGGAATTTCCTTGGGTACAGACAAATCCTTACCTGCAACTTCGCTACTCTGTATATTCTGTTCGGGATGTTGGTATCGTTGCCATCCATCCCAAACCAAGACGAGCGAAAAGGTAAAAATTAAAAACAAAAAAAATCTTTGTAAGTCCATGATAAACCTAAATTATGGTGCCGGATCGTATCCGCCTGGGCTAAAAGGATGACAACGCAATATTCTTTTGATACTAAGCCAACCCCCCTTTAAAACACCATATTTAATTATAACTTCACAGGTGTAATGGGAACAGCTAGGATAAAATCTGCATGTTGGAGGGCCAAGAGGACTGATAAGATATTGATAGCCACGAACCAATTTAATTATGGCGTTACGCATCTTTTTTGTACCCGATGTAACAGCATGTTCAGACTCTGATTTTGTCCATTGCTTTGGGGTGCATGAACAGATCTAACCATCACCACTAAATCCAACGCACTATTTTTGATAATGTGATGTCGGAATATCTCCCGAACAGATCTCTTGATAAAATTACGCTGCACAGCACCGGGCAAAACCCTTTTACTGGCGACTATCCCCAGCCTGGCATGAGTCAATTCATTTTTTACAAAAAAAACCTTGAAATATTCATTCAGCACAGCTTCTGCACGAACGACATGATCAAAACCATTCCTGCGCAGCAAACGATGTGAACCTGAAAATCCAAATGAATCACTATACGGCAAGTCTAGCACGCCCTCTCGCACGACGTGCTCTGATAACAGCACGTCCACCACGTGTTTTCATGCGTACCAAAAAACCATGGGTGCGCTTTCTTTTCGTTACAGAGGGCTGGTAAGTTCTTTTCATGTTATATTCCTTGGCAAATAGTAAAGCTGTGCATTACAAAGCCTTAAGACACACGTGTCAAGTCAATTTTGCTTTCTTGCCTGTGGATAAGGTTGGGCTTGCAATGTAGAATGTGGGCAGTTAAGTCCGCAGCCAAAACCATACTTCAACCCCCCCCCAAACCATGCAGGATATTTCATTTTGGGCATCTTGCCTGAGCTCGTTTGAAAAGAGCCTGCCGCCTCAACAATACAATTCATGGATTAAACCTCTGGTTTTAAAGAGCGAGAATGGTTCACTGGTACTGACTGCGCCTAACAGCTTCACATTGAAACTCGTTCAGGAGAGATTTCTGCCGGAAATAGCCCGCCAAGCGCGTTTAGCCTACAAGGATGTTCCTAATTTTGAATTTAAGGTTGTAGAGAATCCGCTAACAAATAAAACCCCGGAATCGGCCGAAGAAACCAAACCGATCAGCAAAGCTGAAAACAAGCCCAAGATTGAAACTTCATTCAGGGGTTACGGAAAGTTAAATCCAAGTCTTACATTTGAAAATTTTGTCATCGGTAAAGCGAACCAGCTGGCGATAGCTGCAGCTACACAGGTTTCGGAACTTCCGGGTGTTTCTTATAATCCTTTATTCATCTACGGTGGTGTCGGTCTCGGTAAAACGCATTTACTGCAAGCCATCGGCAATCAAATAAAGGCCAAGGATCCACATGTAAAAATATGCTACATGCATGCTGAAAGATATGTAGCTGACGTGGTTCGCGCCTATCAAACAAACAAGTTCGAAGAGTTCAAACAGTATTATCACTCACTGGATGTTCTGCTAATTGATGATATTCAGTTTTTTGCGGGTAAGGCCAAAACCCAGGAAGAGTTCTTTTACGCATTTAACACTCTGATCGACTCGCACAAACAAGTGATATTGACCAGCGACACATTCCCGAAAGAAATATCTGGCCTGGAAAGCCGCCTGGTATCCAGGTTCGGATGGGGTTTGACGATTGCCATAGAACCTCCTGAACTGGAAATGCGCGTAGCCATATTGTTAAAAAAGGCCTCGCTTTCAGGCTATTTACTGGATAATGAAGTCGCATTCTTCATCGCAAAACACGTCAGCTCGAATGTGCGCGAACTCGAGGGTGCACTGAAGCGCGTTGAGGCATTCGCAAAATTCCATAAAAAAAGCATTTCAGTAGAAGCAAGCAAAGAAGCGCTAAAGGATATTCTGATCGCCCAGACACGCTTGGTGTCAATAGATAATATCCAAAAGACAGTTGCGGATTATTACCGGATAAAAATGGCCGAACTGCTTTCGAAAAAGCGAACCAGGAATCTGACCAGGCCCAGACAAATAGCAATGTCGCTGGCCAGAGAACTGACAACCATGAGCTTGCCTGAGATCGGCAATTCATTTGGCGGGAAAGATCACTCTACAGTCATACATGCATGCAAGACCATCAGTAACTTGCGCGCAGTCGATTCGACTATCGACGCTGACTACAAAATCCTGTTGCAAACGCTGAAAGGATAACTGCATCTTTATCCTGTGCAACAAATGTTGATAATAAGAACAGATCAACCTTATAGTTAAATTACTCACATTACAAAATTTTTTATCAACAACTAAATAACACCCGCGCTGCATACATATAACAATAATTTAAAAGTACTTTCTGGTTTACCAACATAACGAGGCTTGATTATTAGTCTTATTAGGAATTTATATTATGTTTATTGAGAAAATAGAAAAAGAAAACTTACTGAAACCATTACAAGTTGTGATCGGTATCGTCGAACGCAAACAGACCTTACCCATACTATCCAATGTATTGATAGAAAAAGAGCTGGATAAACTGAGATTTACTGCAACCGATCTGGAAATTCAGATTACCACCACGATGCAAATCGATGCTAAAGCTAAACAGGCTGAAAGCATCACTGTAGGAGGAAAAAAACTTCAAGAGATCCTGCGTATACTTCCAGATCAGAGCAAGATATCCATACAGATAAAAGAAAACAAAGCCCAGGTCAAAGCCAATACCAGCAGATTCAGTTTGCAGACACTTCCGCCGGAAGACTTTCCGAAATTAAACGATCAACTGGCTGAAGCAAAAAAAATAACTTTACCCCAGTCGGTATTGAAAGAATTGTTGCTGTCGGTTCAATATGCGATGGCACAACAAGACGTACGCTATTACCTCAACGGTGTCCTGCTGCTAATCGATGGAGAAAATATCAAAGTGGTGGCAACGGACGGCCACCGCCTTGCCTTTAATTCCAGGGCAATTGCAGGTAACCATGAAAAGCAGGAAATAATACTGCCACGGAAAGCGGTTACAGAGTTAAGCAAACTGCTGAACGATAGCGATGAAATTGCGCAAATCGAATTTTCTGCCCAGCAAGCGAAACTGAGCTTCTCGGGCATTACCCTGATTACCAAGGTGATCGACGGAAAGTTTCCGGATTATGAGAGGGTTATCCCGAAATATAACAATCATCTGACGATGAACCGGAATATGGTTCAGCAAGCACTGCAGCGCGCGGCTATCCTGTCGAACGAAAAATTTCGCGGTGTGCGCTTTGTACTGACAGAGAAAAATCTGACCATCATCAGCAGCAACAGCGAACAGGAAGAGGCTCAGGAAGAAATTGCGACGGACTACCATGGCGAAGCACTCGATATCGGATTTAACGTCAATTATCTGATGGACGGCCTCAATAACATCAAGAGCGAAAATGCAATCTTTTCGTTTGGCGATCCCAATAGCAGCATTTTGATAACCACGGCAGAAAGCGATGAATTCCGCTATGTCGTGATGCCAATGCGCATATAGTCATTTCAGATTGAAAGAAAGCAGAAAATTAAATGAATGAGAATTACGACGAATCAAGTATCCAGCAACTGGAAGGATTGGAAGCAGTGCGCAAGCGCCCGGGCATGTACATCGGCGACACTTCGGATGGCACGGGTCTGCACCATATGGTATTTGAAGTGGTCGACAATGCGATAGACGAAGCGCTGGGCGGCTATTGCGATGACATAAAAGTCATCATCCATGCAGACAACTCTGTCTCGGTCGCAGACAACGGACGCGGCATCCCTGTCGGCATCAAGTTCGATGACAAATTCGAACCGAAACGCTCGGCCGCAGAGATCGTGATGACGGTGCTGCATGCCGGGGGAAAATTCAACCAGAACAGTTACAAGGTGTCCGGCGGACTGCACGGAGTCGGGGTTAGCTGTGTCAACGGATTGTCCGAATGGCTCAAACTGACAATTTACCGGGATGGGAAAAAATATGGTCTGGATTTTGTCCGTGGCGCAGTCAAAGACCGTTTGATCAGCAAGCAAAACGGTGTCGAAGTATCTCCGGTGAACGATCTGGGCGAAACCAAGAAGCGCGGTACCGAGGTGCACTTCCTGGCGGACAAGGAGATATTCGGCAACGTTGAATTCCACTACGACATCCTGGCCAAGCGGCTGCGCGAACTCTCATTCCTGAACAACGGCGTCAAGATCGAATTGATCGACCAGCGCACTGGAAAAAGTGAAAACTTTGCTCATTCCGGCGGAGTGCGCGGATTTGTCGAGTACATGAACAAGAATAAATCCGTGCTGCATCCCAAGCCCTTCCACGCCAGCGGGGAAAAGGACAACGTCGCGGTTGAGGTATCGATGCAATGGAACGACAGCTATTCCGAAGTCGTGCAATGTTTTACCAACAATATTCCGCAACGTGATGGCGGCTCCCACCTGACCGGCCTGCGTATGGCAATGACGCGCGTGATAAACAAATATATCGAAGAACATGAGTCGGCAAAAAAAGCCAAGGTGGATACCACCGGTGATGACATGCGTGAAGGACTGACTTGTGTACTTTCTGTAAAGGTACCGGAACCGAAATTCTCATCGCAAACCAAGGACAAGCTTGTTTCCAGCGAGGTACAGCCGGCCGTGCAGGAAGTGGTCGCACAAAAACTCACTGAATACCTGCAGGAAAATCCTGCGGATGCAAAGATTATCGTGGGCAAGATCATAGATGCGGCACGCGCACGCGAAGCTGCCCGAAAGGCACGCGAACTGACCCGGCGCAAAGGGGTACTCGACGGCATGGGATTACCCGGCAAGCTGGCCGATTGCCAGGAAAAAGACCCCGCCTTGTCCGAGTTGTATCTGGTCGAAGGAGATTCGGCCGGTGGCTCAGCCAAACAGGGCCGCGACCGCAAGTTCCAGGCGATTCTGCCGCTAAAGGGAAAAATCCTGAACGTGGAGAAAGCCAGGTTCGAAAAATTGATCGCCTCACAGGAGATCGCCACACTGATCACGGTACTGGGCACCGGCATTGGCAAGGATGAATACAACGCGGACAAGCTGCGTTACCACCGCATCATCATCATGACCGATGCGGACGTGGACGGCTCGCATATCCGCACCTTGCTGCTTACTTTCTTCTACCGGCAGATGCCCGAGCTGGTCGAGCGCGGCCACATCTACATTGCTCAACCGCCGCTATACAAAATTAAACAGGGCAAAGACGAGCGCTATCTGAAAGATGACCAGGAGATGAAGATTTACATGCTCAAGGCGGCGCTGAACAACGCCATGCTGTATCCATCGGCCGATGCCAATCCGATTCAAGCTGCCGCGCTGGAAGAGATCGCGAAGCAATACTTTCTGGCTGAGTCTGTAATAGATCGATTGTCGCGCTTTACCGCTCCAGAGGCCAGCCATGCATTGCTGTTGCTGCCCACCTTATCGCTGGATGATGAAACAAAAGCGCAAAACAGCGCCAAACTGTTGGGTGAAGCTTGCGGCAACAATATCAGGGTATTGGTGGAGAAGGATGAAACCGGTGAAATCCGTTTGCGCCTGGAAAAGCTCTACCATGGCAATTATTCCGTCAGCTACATGGACCAGGACTTTCTGAAAGGCAGCGATTATGCGCAGATTCGCCAGGCAGCGGAGATCCTCAACGGACTGATCAAACCGGGAGCGTACATCGCCCGGGGAGAGCAGAAACGCGCCGTATCCAGCTTCAAGCAGGCTGTCGAATGGCTGCTCGAAGAAGCCAAACGCGGCGTCAGTATTCAGCGCTACAAAGGCCTGGGCGAAATGAATCCAGCGCAATTGTGGGAAACCACGATGGATGTGAAAAATCGCATCCTGCTCAGGGTGCGCATAGAAGATGCAATCTCGGCCGACGAGATATTCACCACGCTGATGGGCGACGTGGTCGAACCGCGCCGGGCGTTCATCGAATCGAATGCACTGGGTGTGAAAAACCTGGATGTCTGATCAGCGCATCAGTTGCTGCACCAAGCGCAAGGATTTTTCTGTAGCACCGCGGTTGGACTCGACGAATGCGATGCCATGCTGACGCATCCCGTCCATCATCCCGGCATCATCGAATAGCTGCTGTATCGCTGCTGCCAGATCCGCGCTGTTCAGTATCTGGATAGCTGCCCCAGATGACACCGCCAGCCGGGTCGCTTCGGCGAAGTTATACATATGCGGGCCGACTATGACCGGCGTGCCGACTGCACAGGCCTCGATCAAGTTCTGCCCGCCATAGGGCAGCAGACTGCCGCCTATAAATGCGAGATCGGCAGCGGCATAATAGGCAAACATCTCCCCCATGCTGTCGCCCAGGACGATTTTTGTTTCCGCCTGCACCGCGCGGTTTTCGCTGCGCAATTGCAGTGCAATGCCGCGCTGTTTAATCAGTTCAGAAACTTCGGCAAAGCGCTGCGGATGGCGCGGCACGATCACCAGCAGCAAGTCCCGAACAGCAATATTCGGCAGCGCATCAAGCAGCAACGCTTCTTCACCCTCGCGGGTACTGGCAGCGAGAAGAATTTTGCGCCCGCTGCCAAACTGTACGCGCAGCTGCTTGCCCAGCTCCAGCATCGCGGGCGGCGGTTCGATGTCGAACTTGAGATTGCCCATCACGGAAACAGCTTTGGCACCCAGGCCGCTCAAACGTGCGGCATCATCACGACTTTGCGCTGCGACGGCGGCGAGATCGCCGAGCGCATCGCGGGTCAGCCGGTCAAAATGCGCATAGCCGCGTGCAGATTTTTCCGACATGCGCGCATTCAGCAACAGCAGTGGAACACCGGCGCTCCGGCAAGAACGGATCAGGTTGAACCAGATCTCGGTTTCCATCAGGATGCCGAGTTGCGGGCGAAAGCGGCCCAGGAACCGATTCACCGCAAACCGATAGTCGTAAGGCAGATATACGCGCAACACATCGCTTCCATAGAGTTGTTCGCTGGCAGCGCGCCCGGTGGGCGTGGTGTGGGTGAGCAGGATCTGGTGACCGGGGTACAGCGTGCGCAACCGGGTGACCAGGCTCTGGGTTGCACGGGTCTCCCCGACCGAGACGGCATGCAGCCAGATGACCGGTTTGTCGCTGATGCTCGAATAAAAACCAAAGCGCTCCGGGATATGCTGTAGATATTCCGGCTGTTTGCGCGCGCGCCAAAGCAGACGCAGGCAGATATAGGGCAACAGCAGCCACAGCGCCAGAGAGTAGAAAAATAGCATGCGTTACGGCTATATAGCTTGAAAAGGTCGCCAATAGTAGTGTCCCCGGCCAAGGTACTCAAGAAAAACATTTGTTGCAATTTCCCGCGCCTACTAGAATGCAGGCATTTGCCTGGCTGTCGCCGGGGAGCAAGATCCCGCCTATGCATAGTTTTCCAAAATGAAAATCCTGATCGTAAAGCTGTCCTCCCTCGGAGACATACTCCATCTGTTTCCGGCCGTCAGCGATCTGCGGCGCAGTTTTCCGGATGCGGAGATACATTGGCTGGTCGAACCGGCATTTGCCGAAGTAGTTGCCTGGCACTCGGCGGTGAACAAGGTGATCACGGCGCCGCTGCGGGAACATAAAAAAGCCTGGTGGAGAATACCGGCGCTGCTGAAAAAATTGCGCAGCCAGCTGCGCAAGGAACGTTACGACTTCGTGCTGGATGCGCAAGGCCTGCTCAAAAGCGCTTTGCTGGCAAGGCTTGCGGGCAATACCGTGTATGGCTTTGCGCGAGGCAGCGCGCGCGAACCGCCGGCGGCTCGGCTTTACAACAAGACCGCAGAGGTTGCCGGCGGACTGCATATCATCGAAAAGAACCGGCAACTGGTGGCGAAACTATTCGCTGCGGATGTCACGCTGAAAGCCGATTACGGCCTGGAAAAATTCCGTCGCGAGCAGATGAATGCGGATGTTTCAGGCATACCCAATGAATTCAACGGCCATCCATACATCGTACTGTTGCACGGAACCACCTGGAACAGCAAATACTGGCCGGAAATTTCCTGGGCTGAACTGATAACGTCGCTGACCGGGCAAGGTTGGCGCTGCCTGTTGCCGTGGAGCAATGAGGAAGAACACCAGCGTGCCGAGCGCTTGCGTGTTTCGGGCGGCGAAGGCGCGCAGTTGTTGCCCAAATTGTCGCTGACGCGGCTGATGGCTGTCCTGCTGCATGCCCGCGCCTTCGTCAGCGTGGAATCGGGAATAGGACACATTGCGGCAGCGCTGGATATTCCCGGCGTGATGCTGCATGGTCCGACCGATCCGGACTACAGCGGAATCAGGGATAAGCGCTGCATACACATCACCAGCGGTATCTATTGCTCACCCTGTTTCAAGCGCAATTGCCCGAGGATAAGCACCGCGCTGGCGGTTCCTCCCTGCCAGCAGCAAATCAGCCCGCAACAGGTATATCAGCAGTGTTTGACGCTGATGTCATGAATAGACCGCTGCACAGCTGATAAAATGCGGGCCGATAATCCAAGGTAAAAACGCATGACACACTACCCACCGATCGTTGCCGCATTCGTCACGATGATGCTGACTCTGCTGCTGACACTGAACAAAAACGGGATGATAAAAGACATACCCAACGACCGCTCCTTGCATACCGAGCCTATCCCGCGGGTGGGCGGCATCGCGATCATGGCCGGGATTTTGTCGGGCTGGGTATTGCTGATCCACTTCTGGGCATGGTGGATCGTGTTGCCGGCACTGGGTTTGTTCATGCTATCGCTGCTGGACGATGTGCGCAGCCTGCCGGCCAAAGTGCGTTTGCCGGTACATTTCATCGCAGCGGCGATCGTATTGGCAGGCGCCGGTGTCCCGTGGATATGGATGTTGCCGGTGCTGCTGTATATCGTGTGGATGACCAATTTGTTCAACTTCATGGACGGTGCAGATGGCCTGGCCGGCGGCATGGCGCTGTTCGGTTTCAGCTTCTATGGGATCGCCGGATTGATGCACGGCAACCAAGCATTTGCGATGATGAATTTCACGATAGGCGCAGCGGTGCTGGGATTTCTTTACCACAATTTCCATCCTGCAAGGGTGTTCATGGGTGACGCGGGTTCGATCCCGCTGGGATTTCTCGCTGCGGCATTCGGGGTATGGGGATGTCAACAGGGATACTGGCCATACTGGTTTCCGCTCCTGGCATTTTCGCCGTTCGTCGCAGATGCAAGCGCGACGCTGATCAAGCGCACGCTGGGTAGAAAAAAACTGGTCGAAGCGCATCGCGATCATTATTACCAGCGTCTGATCCGGATGGGCTGGGGACACCGCAACACTGCGATAGCCGAATACATGCTGATGCTGGCCAGCGGCGGTTCGGCATTATGGGGGATCAGCCTGACCACCCAGGGGCAGCTGAACCTGTTTGCCGCCTGGGTCGCGGTCTATCTGGGATTGGCAGCCTGGGTGGATCGGCGCTGGAAGCAGCATGGAGAGTTAAAAAACAGTGCTGCCGAAATATAACTCTCTTGCGCGCACGCTGCTGGCGGTGCTGCATGATGCGGCCGCCACGGTGCTGGCGTGGAGCCTGGCCTATCTGCTGCGCTTCGACTTCGAGTTGCCGAAATATTTCTCTAACGAACTGCAACATACCCTGATCTGGATCGTTTCCCTGCAGATGATCATCTTCTGGCGCTTCGATTTGTATCGCGGCATCTGGCGCTATGCCAGCACCGCAGATCTGCGCCACATCGTATTGGCTGTGCTGCTGTCGGCGGCGATGATCCCGCTGATGTTCTGGATGTTGCGCATGCATTTTGTGATTCCGCGCTCCGTACTGATCATCAACCCGCTATTGCTGATTCTGATCATGGGCGGCAGCCGCTTTGTCTATCGCCTATGGAAGGAGCATGGCCTGTATGGCAGCTTCAAACTGCATGGCGAACCGGTGCTGGTGATGGGGGCAGGCGACGCGGCGATGAGCCTGGCCAAGGAACTGATGGCAAGCGGCGACTGGCGGCTGGTGGGATTTCTGGATGACGATGCGAACAAGACCGGCCGCATGCTGCATGGAATCCGCGTGCTGGGCGGTCTGGACACGCTGCCCGAACAGGCGAGCCGGCTCGGCGTAACGCAAGTGATCATTGCGATGCCGTCCAGTTCACACCAGCAGCGCAAACGCGCGATACAGCTATGCAATGCGGCACAGGTAAAGGCGCTCACCGTACCCTCGTTCGACGACCTGATGAGCGGCAAGGTCGCGGTATCGCAGCTGCGCGCGGTCGAGCTGGATGACTTGTTGGGACGCGATCCGGTGGTGCTCGACGATGCCGGGCTGCATGGCTTGCTGTCGGGCAAGACAGTGATGGTGACCGGCGCGGGCGGCTCGATCGGATCGGAAATATGCCGGCAGATCGCGCGCTACTCACCGGCAAAACTGCTGTTGTTCGAATCCTGCGAATTTGCGCTGTTCACCGTGGAACAGGAACTGAAGCAGTCATTCCCGGCGCTGAACATCTATAGCCTGATAGGCGATGTGCGCGATGCGGACCGGGTAGATGAGCTGATGCAGCAATACCACCCTGGCGTAATCTTTCATGCGGCCGCCTACAAGCATGTGCCGCTGATGGAACAGCACAATGCATGGCAGGCGATCCGCAACAACGTGCTGGGAACCTGGACCATGGCGCAGGCGGCACAACGGCATGGCGTCGCGAAGTTCGTGATGGTCTCCACCGACAAGGCGATCAATCCGACCAACGTGATGGGCGCGAGCAAACGCCTGGCCGAGATGGTCTGCCAGGCGCTGCAGCCTTCACCCGCACAAATGGATGCAGGAGCGACGCGCTTCGTGATGGTGAGATTCGGCAACGTGCTGGGCAGCACCGGCAGCGTGATCCCGACATTCCGCGCGCAAATCGCGCGCGGCGGACCGGTCACCGTGACGCACCCCGAGATCACCCGCTATTTCATGTCGATACCGGAAGCGGCGCAGCTGGTGTTGCAGGCCGGGCTAATGGGCCAGGGCGGAGAAATATTCGTGCTGGAGATGGGCGAACCGGTCAAGATCACCGATATGGCCAGGGATCTGATCCGCTTGTCCGGATTTACCGAAGACGAGATCAGAATAGAATTCACCGGCCTGCGCCCGGGGGAAAAACTCTATGAGGAGTTGCTTGCGGACAGCGAGCACACCCTGCCCACACCCCATCCCAAGCTGCGCATCGCGCAGGCGCGGCAGGCCGATGCCGCATGGCTGAAACGACTGCTGGAGTGGGTGTCGGCCAGCGTGATGGGAGATGAAGAGGTGCGCGCGGCGCTGGTCCGCTGGGTGCCGGAATACCGGCCGAGTTCCCACGAGCCCGCAGTCGCAGGATCTGCGGTAGCGGGCGCTTCGATGTCGGCACAAGCAGGATGGTCCGGGGCCGGCACCTGAAATAGCATGGTCCCGCTTTCTGTCATCATCATCACCAAGAATGAGGCTGCAAACATCCGTGCCTGTCTGGAGTCGGTGGCATGGGCCGAACAGATCGTCGTGGTCGATTCCGGCAGCAGCGATGAAACAGTGCAGATCTGCCGCGAGCTGGGAGCGCAGGTGCATGTGCACGACTGGCCGGGCTTCGGGATGCAGAAGAACCGCGCACTTTCCTATGCGACCCACGAGTGGGTGTTCAGCATCGATGCCGACGAGCGCGTGACTCCCGTGCTGCAGTCACAGCTGATCGAGGCGATGCAGGGCGGCGGTGAAGACGGATATTACCTGCCGCGGCTGTCCCAGTTCTGCGGCAGATTCATCCGCCATTCCGGCTGGTATCCGGATTACGTACTGCGGCTATTTCGAAGATCCCGAGGACGCTTTTCAGACGATGTCGTGCACGAACGCGTGATCGTCGACGGCAGCACGGGACGATTGTCCAGTCCCTTGCTGCACTACAGCTATCTGGACAAAGCAGACGTGCAGCGCAAGACCGAACAGTATGCGCAGGCCGGCGCGGCACAGATGTTGAAGAATCGCAAAACGGCCACATTTGCCGATGCGCCATTGCGCGCAGGCTGGGCATTCATCCGGACCTATATCCTGCGGCTCGGGTTTCTGGATGGGATCGCGGGCTTCAACATTGCCCGGATGAATTTCAAGACGACCTATCTGAAATACCGTTTGCTGAGATCCATGCACAAATTTTCTGAATCTGGCAAAGGCATTTGATGAAATCCTCGAGCATTCCCTCAATCCCCGTTCCACCCGGCCTGGAATACATCTTCGGCGCCATCCTGCTTTGCTATCCTGCACTGCTATTCCTGGTCAGGGGCGGCATGAATGGCGCGCTGTTCTTGTTGACGATACTGGCGCTATACCTGTTGATCAGCCGCAAAGCCTGGAAAAACCGCCTGGCCAGAGCCGATGTCTATTTCAGTATCGCGATGGCGTCGGGCTTGCTGGCGATACTGCTCAGCCAGCTCTACCACCGCGATGTCCTTGCCAGATATTTTGATTCGGATGCGCGCTTTCTGCTGGCGATCCCGGTGATGCTGGCCCTGCGCCATGCAAGAACTAACATCCTTGCTTTGATGCAATACGCTTTTCCGCTGGGCGCGATCTCGGCATTCGCCGCAGTGATGGCGACCGATCCGCACGTCAAGGCCTATGCGTCAACCTCGTATATCAACCACATCCATCTGGGCGACCTGGCGTTGATGCTGGGCCTGTTGTCGATATTCAGCGTGAACTGGATACGCGAGGATGGCCAGGGTGTGAAGTTGCTGAAGATACTCGGCCTGATCGCCGGATCCTATGTCTCGGTGGTATCGAGTGCGCGCGGTGGCTGGATCGCGATCCCGGTGCTCGTGTTCGTCTTCGTCCATTTTCGCAGCAGCGGAAAACTGTTCAACAAGCTGCTTCTGGCCATGCTGCTGATCGGGGTGGTTGGAATACTGGGATATTCGTTGTTCGAGCCGATACGCGAACGCCTGTCCATGGTCGACACCGATCTGGCATCATTTTCGGGAGGCAACCCGGACACTTCGATCGGGATACGTTTGCAACTGTGGAATGCGGCGCTGCATCTGATCGCACAGAACCCGGTCTTCGGCGTCGGCGCGGCAGGTTTCGCCGGCGCGATGGATGGACTCAGCACATCCGGTGCCATTACAACTATGGCCGCAGGATTCGGCAAGGGCGAAGTACACAACGAGATCCTGGCGCACACGGTGCGCTTCGGCATCTTCGGGCTTGGCTTCGATATTGGCCGTGTACTTTGTGCCGTTTATCCTCTTTCTGCGCGCGGCGCGCTCGAAGCTCCATCAGCAAAATGTCGCCGCGATGCTGGGCATGTGCGTGACGCTGGGTTTCTTCGTGTTCGGGCTGACGGTCGAAACTTTCGACCTGAAAATGACCGCGGCCTTCTACAGCCTGACCGTGGCCGCGTTGATGGCGTTCGCCACCCATGACAAGTCGACGGTTGCAGGCGGTTCGAAAAGCTGAGGTAGCAGCAAGGCCTGTTGCAGCCTGCGCATTTCACCACAAACCCATCACCTGAAACGATTGAATCCCGCCACAATATTGCTTGACGAGGCGTAATCGTTCGATTACGCTTTGTATATGTTCTCGATCAAAGCGCTGCCCGGATTTACTGATTGGCTTGATGACCTTGCTGATGCGACAGTGCGCGGAGTGGTTGTAGCAAGGATCAAGCGATTGCAGCTTGGATTGATGGGCGACGCTGAGTCGATTGGCGAAGGCGTTTATGAGCTGCGCATACACATAGGCGCCGGCTGGCGAGTGTACTTCACGCAACGGGGTGCGCAGCTGATCGTGTTGCTTGTCGGCGGCTCCAAGCGTACGCAGAAAAGCGACATAAAGCGCGCCAAGGCATTGGCCGCATTGCTGGATTAACCGGAGGAAACAAACATGAGCAAACGCATTAAAGTGGCTGATCTGCCCGAGTTCGACGCAGCGCCTTACCTTGAGAGCGAGGAGTCTATCGCTGCCTACTTGACCGACATTCTGGAGGCGAACGATGCCGCCTTGTTGGCCGCTGCGCTGGGCGACATTGCACGTGCTCGCGGTATGACTGAAATAGCCAAATCGGCCGGGATTACCCGCGAAGCCCTCTACAAAGCGCTACGCCCCGATAGTGCCCCGCGTTTTGACACGGTTAGTCGCGTCTGTGCAGCGCTCGGCGTGCGATTGGTAGCGCAGGCCATACATGATGGCGCTTGAGATCGTAACAGGTGGCGGAAGTCATTGTAATACGCGTAAAGCCAATCAACGAGAGAAGAATGATTATGAAAACAGTGAACGTGAAGATTGACCCCGAGACACTTGCCGGACTGCCACGAGGTCGTGTGAACAAGAATCGCCTGGATGCCACCGGCGAGAAGGACATATCTTCGCAAATGGCCAAGGACGATGCGGAAGCCATGCAAGATGCGGCAAAATTTGCACGCCGCGTACGTCGCCGCCTGGGATTGAGCCAGCTTGAATTTTCGCAACGTATCGATGTTTCGTTCGAAACGATACGCAACTGGGAACAGGGAAAACGCCGCCCGACAGGCGCAGCCAAGGCACTGTTGAAAGTGCTGGACAAGGCACCCGAGTCCGCATTGTCCGCGTTGGCTTGAGCCGCTCTGTGCCCGTTGCCAAAATTACAGATTCGAACAAGCGGACATGGGTAGGATGGGTTGAGCGCAGCGATACCCATCTTGTACGCTTCGATGAATGATGGGTATCGCTGCGCTCAACCCATCCTACGCCATCTGACTAGGCTGTCAAAAACAACAGCCAAGTCATTGGTTATCGCTGCGCTCAACTCATCCTACGCTTGCTGAAAATGACTGCGGCCTTCTACAGCATGACGGTCGCCGTGCTGCTTGCGATCGCCACCCACGACAAACCGGCCAGCAAAGCCCTATCCTGAAAGACGGGCCTCAATACGCGTTGCGCCCGCCAAACCCACGCCATATCGTCAGCCAGACGATCTTCAGGTCCAGCCACAGCGACCAGTTCTGGATGTATTGCAGATCGCATTCGACGCGCTTCTGCATCTTGTCCAGCGTATCGGTCTCGCCGCGCCAGCCGTTGACCTGGGCCAGGCCGGTGATGCCGGGCTTGACCTTGTGGCGCAACATATAGCCCTGGATCAGGCGGCGATATTCCTCGTTGTGCGCGACGGCATGCGGCCGCGGCCCGACCACCGACATGGTTCCCTGCAGCACGTTGATGAATTGCGGCAATTCGTCCAGCGAAGTCCTGCGCAGCAGGGCGCCCAGCGGCGTGACTGCGCTGATCGCCGGGCCTGGCCTGCGCAATGCTGGCGCCGTCCTCGCAGACCGACATGGAACGGAATTTCCACACATGCACCACCTCGCCCTTCAGGCCGTAGCGCCGCTGTTTGAACAGCACCGGCCCCGGCGAGGTCAATTTGACTGCCGCTGCGATCAGCAGCATCGGCACTGCGACGATCCCCAGGATGACCGAGCTCAGCACGATGTCCTCGACGCGCTTGACCCAGCCGTCCACGCCATAGAACGGCGTCTCATGGATGCTGATCACGGGCAGCCCGTCCAGGCTGATCCAGCGCGCGTTCATCAACTCGAACACGAACGAATCCGGCAGCAGGTACAGCGAAACCGTGGTATCCGCAAACCGGTTCACCAGGTCGATGATGCGCTGTTCGTCGCGCATCGGCAATGCGATGTACACCACATCGATCGCGCCGGCGCTGGCCAGTGACAGCAACTCGGAGATCTCCCCTGCCGGTACTGAAGTCTGATTCGCCCGGCAACTGTTCCGCAGCCGGAGTCGTCAAAATAGCCCCTGAACACCATCCCGGTCCACGACATCGAATCGATCTTGTCGGCCATCTGGCGGGCCACCCGGCCCGTTCCGACGATCGCGACGGTACGGGTATTTCGCCCGCGGCGGCGCAATTCGTGCAGCAGCGAACGCACCGTCAGCCGCGCGACAAGCAACAGCGCCGGTGCCAGCACCATCCAAGTCAGCACTACGCGCCGCGAAAAATCCGCCGATGTCTTGGTGACGTAGGCCAGTCCCAGGATCAGCGCAAACGCCATCATCCAGATCAGAATGATCTCTCCGAACTCGCTCCGGATCGTGCTGATGCGCCAGGAGCCGTAGATACCGCGCATTTGCCCGACCACATAAAAACAAAGCGCGGCTGATGATCGCGAAGCCAAGCTGGTAATTCTCGGGGGGGACCTGATAAAACCATCCGATAAAGTGATACGACCCGATCACCAAAAATGCGTCCAGCAACCTCTGTACAACGGAAATCTTGGGGGTGTGGGAACGAATAAAACCGTTAGACATGGAAGCACTCCAATGCTGATACAAGCTCGTCTACTCCAGCACCTTTGGGGAGCAAAACTGCCAATCCCGTTCTGCAATCACTTGGTTTATAGCCCATAATTTTGCGGTTATCGATTTCGTATAATGGCCGTCACCAGCTAAATTACTTTATTGCCCGGCTTGATGCGTCATGGAGCAGACCATAAGCATCCAATATTTCACTGTGCATCCGATCGATTGAGAAACGCTGCACAGCCATGGATTTTGCTGCTTGTCCCAACCGGGCACGTAATTCCGCGTCTCGAACCAGCAACCTGGTCTTTTCAAACAGTGCGGCGTCATTCTTGCATATATAACCCGTTACCCCATCGACAACGACATCGCGGCACCCGACTACATCAGGCACCACGGCGGGCAGCCCAATGGCCTGGGCATCGATCAATGTCAATGGCATACCTTCCCATAGCGAAGTCATCACGAATATATCTGCCGTACGCATTTCGTGCCACAAATCCTCTCTGGCTATCCAGCCGCTAACCTGAACGATTGATTGAGGGTCATCTTTTTCAAGGTGTGTTCTCAGGTCACCATCGCCTATCCAGATAAAGTCGGATTTTTCAGCGGAAAGCGCAGCAGAGAGTTTCCAGAAGCGCCAGGGTGCCTTTTGATAGCACAGCCGGCCGGCCGAGATGACTTTTACGTGCCGATTCGCAGCCCTTTCTGGTAAAGCAAACGCTTCAACATCGGTACAGTTTTCAACAACACAGACGCGGTGACGGCCTACAAGTTTATCGGCCAATTTACCTTCGGAATCCGAAGAGGCTATTATCTTGCCACCGAAAAAACCGCCAATGATCTCAAAAACAAAAAAAGTTGTGCGCTTAAGCAGAGAAACATCCTGTCTGAGAAAGGCTAAACCATGCGGTGAATAATACAAGCTCCTGTTCAGCCCAACAAATCGTGCGGCAACCCTGCCCAGAGCGCCGGCTTTGGAAGAGTGCAAATGCACAACATCCGGTTGCTGCACCCGCAACAACCTCGCCAGATCGATTAAAGATTGGTAATCCGCCCTGGGTGAAATATTGGTAGTCATGGGTATGACTACACGTGAAACGGGCGCTGGGAACAATTGATCGAGCATCGCCGGACCGGGAGTATCAGGCCGGAAAGAATGTACCAGCGTTACACGATAGCCTGCTTCAACCTGTGCTTTGATAAGCTGATGAAGGAGATAAAGAACACCACCGCCCAATGCCTCAGTGATATGGACTATATGGATGGCGTTTGAGGTGCTGTCCCCACCGGCAAAAAAGGCTGCCGATGGTTCGAGCCGATTCTCTTGATTCATAAATGTGACTTCGTGAAATATGTAAGACAGGCAATAGAATAATCCAAACAGTCGACGCAGATGGCATTTGCCAAAATTCAAACAAACCGGGCAGCGAAAACTGCTAGTATCAACCGCAAACCTTGGAAGCGAAAATCCGATTGAATCCCGATATGAACAGTACTCAGCAGGCATACCAGGAGCCCGATACAGCCTTGCCAAATGTTGCCATCCTCCTTTGCACCTATAATGGCCAGCCCTATCTGGCCGATCAACTCGATTCGTATCAGGCGCAAAGCCACACCAATTGGAAGCTTTGGGCCTCGGACGACTACTCACAGGATGATACATGCGCCATTCTGGAAAACTACCGGCGCAAGTGGGGTGCAGACCATATCTCGATCCAGCACGGCCCGAAAAAGGGTTTCGCTGCAAACTTCCTCGCATTGACATGCAATGCAAACATCCAGGCCGATTACTACGCCTATTCGGACCAGGACGACATCTGGCAGGCAGACAAGCTGCAGCGAGCACTGGACTGGTTGACTGCCCAGCCTGTAGATGTCCCGGCGCTGTATTGCTCATCCACAATATTGGTCGATGAAAAAAACCGGGAAATAGGACCTTCCCGGCCAGTGAACAGGCCACCAGGTTTTGCGAATGCGATGCTGCAAAATCTGGCCACCGGAAACACGATGATCTTCAACCATGCCGCCCGCAAACTCTTGTGTGGTGCAGGTGTGGAAATAGACGTGGTCGCTCACGACTGGTGGGTATATCTGGTCATCAGCGGCTGCGGCGGCAACATTTTCTATGATAAAAATCCATCGGTGCGCTACCGCCAGCATGCAGTGAATCTTATAGGCATGGATTCAAGCTGGTCAGCACGATATGCCCGTTTCACCCGATTGTTTCGCGGCTATTATAAGGACAGGATAGACTGCAACATTACAGCCATGCAGAAAACCAACCTCAGGCTCACCCCCGGGAACCAGGAAATCTTTCGCGAGTTCGTTGCTGCGAGAAAGCGCTGGCTCTTGCCCAGGCTGACAGGGATCATGCGATCCGGCGTTCATTGCCAGACATGGTATGCCAATCTGGGTTTTGTGGTCGCAACCTTGCTCAAGGAGATTTAACCAGATTTCAGAGCGGCCAATAATTACCTGGCAGTTTGCGCAACTTCAAATGGGATTTCCATTTAGTTTGAGAGTCACTATCCCTTCAAGCAATGGATGATTCCTGAGAGCTGCCCCCAATCGTAGCGCCAGCGGGGATTACCGCTCAAAAGAAGTGCAAGGGTCATTCACTCGCGGCGTCCTCGCGCCATCGAAAGCAACGTGTCAGAATTTATTCAATGCCTCCCTGACCGCTTCCAGGTAACGGTAACCGTAGCGCTCGTCCGGTTCGAGGTAGGCGCACTCACTCCATTCATTCCACGCATTCAGGAAGATGTAGTTTTCGGGAAGATTGCGCTGCGGCATGCTGTCCACCAGTTTGCCGAACCATGCCGCGAACTTTTCCGGAGTCGCACCGCGGAAAATGGTCGCGCGCTTCTTGTAACGCGAAGTGTTGTCCCAGTCGACGAAGGCACCGGGGAAGGTGGTCAATGTGGGATTGGGGCGTACCTTGACGATCCTATCCCAGGTCGCATCGTAGTCATATACTCTATGACCTCTGGAAAACGACGTTCGGATGTCGCGTATCACATTCAGATATCGTTCCGGCAGGCTGCGCACCAGCCTGAACAACAGCAAATGTTTGAGCGAATTCCTTTTACAGGTGGGTGAAGTAACAGACTCGAAAGGCTGAAACTGAAACAGTGCATCAAAGGATTTCAGGCAACTGCTATAAGGAAACTCGCCCATGTAATAGCCCTGTTGCTGGAAAATCAAATAGAGTCCGGGCAGCCCATCTTTTACCGCCAGCTCGCGCCAGTAAGCCAGCATGTCGTCGATCTGCTCGATCAGGTGTGGGCGGTAGATGACGAATACTGGCTTGCCGTCCACTTTGATTGCACGCGGGTCGGTCCATGCCTTGATCAGGTAGTCGTAGTGCAGTTTCCAGCGTTCCCTGACTGGCGGGTGAGTTTGCTCAATAAGTATATGACGTCCCCGGCCATTCCACCTTCTCGACCAGGTCTCGTTGGCCCAGGACAGGCAGAACGGGAAATCGATGTCCTTGTTGGCCATGATCAGGTTGGTCGGCGTCTCGAGTAATTGCTTGCCGTCGAACCAGTAATGGTAATGGCAGAAGCCATACACGCCGTAGCGCTTTGCCAGGTCGACTTGGCTGCGCAGTGTTTCCAGCTGCGACTGGTCGTAGTAATTCTTGTCGAGCGGAACGCGCGGCTGGTAATGGCCCTCATACTGTGGGGTCGCCGACCTGACATTATTCCAGTCGGTGAAGCCCTTGCCCCACCACGCATCGTTCTCGGGTATCGCGTGCAACTGCGGGAAATACATTGCGATCAGTTTGGTGCGCCGACCCACTTGATCCCCGCTGGCCTCACTAGCTATCTTATGTTGCGTTTCGTTCAGTTTCAATGTTTGTTCCATGCGAACATGCCAATCATATGCTCATCAGTCATAAATCCGGGCATGAAATCACGAATTTCCTGGTAAATTAAAGCGGCCCGCCCTTGGACATGCAGATTGCAGCCGAACCCCGAAAGGCGTTGTTTGCTTTTAGCGCTGTGCCAGCCTCTTTCCCAGCGCAATCCCAGGGACTTCAATAAAGCGATATGTAATATTACTGCATACCCACAGCAAAGAGATTGTAAAGATGCTGGTTGAGATAAAGACCAGCCATTCGTTCGCAATCCCTGCTGACAGTTTGTCTACGAGCCGGAACTTGTGCATCACTGACATCAGCACAGGGTGCAGCAGATACAAGCTGAAGCTAAGCTCGCCGCATCGCCTCAGCAGTCGGTGTTCCAGCGGGACGAAAGTGACCAGGCAGACTGACAGAATCAACGAGCCAAGGATCAGCGCCCACAGATCAAGGTCGATCGCACCTGGCAAGCGATTCAGCCCTGGAATTACATTCAGGAAGTTGGCCAGACCCAATGCCACTGAAAGACCGAACAGCTTCCATCCGGCGGCATTTGGCAGAAACTGACTCAGTTGCCAGATCCTGTATCCGCCGATGCCCGCCACGAAAAAGGGCAGGTGCGTCAGCAGATTCATGTATCCGTAGCCATTGAAATCCTGTCCGATCTGCCATTGAGCCCAGGCTGACAGACAACATGCTGCAATGAAAGCGATCACGACACCTGCTATTGATCTGATCACCATTGCAAACAACGGGAACAGGATGTAAAACAGCATTTCGATCCCGATCGACCAACCCCCCATCACGATACTCTCGTGCTTGCCAGGCGCGAGTCCGAACAGGAAGGTCACATTGATGACCAAGGTCTCCAGGTCGAAGGTCTGGCGATGCATTGACCAGGACCACAGCACCATCATCGCGAGCATGATGTAGAACAGCGGTGCGATGCGGAAGAACCGTGCGACATAGAATTGCTTGAGCTGTATGGCATTCCCGACGCGCTCCGCATATCCATAAGCGATCACAAAACCGCTCAAGGTATAAAACAGGGGCACCCCAAGCCAGAACTCATTATGAATGAAACCAAAACCGTCTGGCAAAGGTACTTTCAGCAGCTCGCTGAGATGGTAGAACACGATCATCAGCGCTGCGACACCCCGCAAAGATTCAAGCGACTTGAGATGATTCTTCTGCTTATCCAGCGTACTCATGTGCCTAATGCCTGATCCTTATGCCCGTTCCGTCAGATACAGACGCTGGTGGAACGCGATCAAATCATCCAGCATGGCGGATGGGTTGGTATTTTTCAATATCATCCCTTTGCCGTAAACGCGAAGCCGCTCTGCCGGCGCACCAACATCATAGCAGGCCACCGGCAGGTCCAGTTCCATCAATTCCTGCACCACATAGGAAAAGGTTTCGGGCCAGATGGACGGGAACAACATGATGTTTGCCCCGGATCGTTCGATCAGGTTAACGAGCTTGTTGTGGCTGTAAGGTCCGGTCTCGCTGACAATTGCCGGCTCGCAGGAAGCCTCGATGGTGCCGATCACGATGATTCTCACCGCCACACCACGTGCCTTTATCTCACGTGCAAGATCTCTAACGATCATCGCGCCTTTGTGATATCCGATCTGGCCGACTACGCCGATCCTTAAACTGGAGAATTCGGTCGGTTCGATTTTCCTGTCCTTCAGGTGCATGACTTCATGCGGTATTACCGAAATGCGGGACCACTCCAGCTCAGGATAGGCCTTTTGCATCAGGCTGCGACTGCTCCCGGAAAACGTCCTGACCTCGTCTGCCAACGCGATAACCTCGCCCCATGATTTTCGCCATTGCACCATGTCGTGAGCCCGAAAGAGCAAACTGAAATCCTGCCGGTTGCTGCGCAGGCAAGCTCTGCATCGCTCCATATCCGGGATGCCGCAGTATCGCCCTGCATCATCAAGCAGATAGTGGGAAGGACATACCATGAAAAAGTCGTGAACAAGCAGTGACAACCTCGGGTTGTACTTTCTTTTCAGTGTGGCGATCAGGGGCGGAAGTCGTTCGGGATACATGAACGATACGCCGGTGTTGTATACGATGTCGACGAGCTCTAACCCATCCACCAGTTCGAGCAGGAAATCATAACCAGGAATGGCGAAACGTTCATTCTTGCACTGCGTCCTTACCATCAGGATAAATGTCAGCAAAACAAGTGAGAAGCTCAGAATCAAGACGGTTGCGCCACCAGCAAGCTTCTCGGTCACCATTGCTTCACGATACAGATTTGCGCCACCACCCTGATCGTGATCGATCACCAGCACGACATTGCGTAGCTCGTCCTCGAGCAACAGCGATCTGACATAACCGGCATCCGTCAGAAACTGTGCCCGTCTGTTGCTGAAAAATTTCCTGGCCTTGGTCAGCAGGCTGGCAACCTCAAACCGCCTGATCAGATGAATGCTGCGTTTCACTGACGCGACGAGCTGGCTTGTGGTAACACCGCCGTTCGCTGCCCTGACACCTTCAAATGACCTGATACGATTTGGCGGTATACTCAATTCAACCTGCGAGCCATCTTCCAGCTTTACCAGCAAGGCCAGTTCGCTGAACTTCGCCTGCATCTTATCACTGCTCCCCAGCAAAAAAAGACCGGAATGTGCTGCCCGTTGAAATCTGGAAAAAGTGTCCGCCACATCCGCTCTCGGCTTGCCGTAACCTGCCGAGATTAAGCGGCTTTCATCGTCCACATATTTCACCTTGAGCTCAACGCCATGCACATCGACGTCTTCATCAAATACCCAGCCGATCCCGAAGAAAGTGCCATCACGAACAACTAGGGAGTCGATGTTCCAATGTAGTCGGTGTTGATTCCTGATCGAATTGGCCATTATGTGCGGGACCAATGAGGTGGCAAGCCCCTGATGCGTCTGCGCAGGTCGAGCAGCTTACGCGCATACTTATCGCCGAGCACCTTCCATAGCAACCACAGTAAGAATTCACGTATCAGTATTCGGAGCATGTGACGGCCCGGCATCCAACGACCATGCATCCGTTGCGCGCGCCAGTAGTCTTTCAATGTAGCCAGATAGCTAGAAGAGCTCACACCACCTCTTCTTTGGGCCGCAACAATGATACCCGGCAAGAACGCAGCACTCCCTGTTCCAAGTTCACGCAAATACAATTCGTAATCCCCGGCAATCCGGAAGGTTTCGTCAAACAGGCCGCGCAACTTGAACAGACTGCTTCTGTGCATCGCCCCCTGGTGAGGTATGCACATCACATCCTTGAACTGGTCCTTTATGTTTTCCCAAGGCTCGCCTTGTATGAAAAGGCTCGCACCTTCGGCATCGACCAGCATGATCTGCCCGTAGGCGATGCGGATGTCCTCCGGCAATCTTTCCAGCAGGGGGGCCATGCGTTCCAGAACCCTCTCGTCCCAAAAATAATCATCCGAGCCAAGAAAACAGATCCAGTCCCCTTGCGCATGCGATATACCTTTGTTGAACGCGTGGTAGATACCGCGATCGGGCTCGGACACCCAATAGGCGATCTTCCCGCGATTTGCAGTCAACAGCTCGACGGTTCCGTCTGTCGATCCACCATCGATAATGATCAATTCCTTGTTCTGGTATGTTTGCATCGCTACGCTGTCGATGCATTGTTGCAGGGTTTTCACACCGTTAAAGACGGCGACGATGATTGAAATAAAAGGGGTAGTTACGCTATTCATCTTGATGCACTCGAATAAGGTAACGCACTAGTTCAGAATACCCAAGAATCTTTGAGCACGCCTACGTAGCTTCAACTTGATGTAACCCAATATCGAAGACGACTGTTGCAGCTTCTGTGGCTTTAATATAGTTCCAATACGGGTAAGTTCCCCAATGACATTGCGCAAATCAACTAGATAAGGATGATAAATAAAATCTAGAGTGCATTTCGGCAAACTGTAGACTCCGAATTCTGCTGAAAGCGATTGTTCAGAATTAATGATTGTTGAAAACAATGGTCCAGAATTAATAACGGACGAAAAAATGCTTCCAGAATTATTAACAATCCTAAGATCATGAAAATGCCAGGTGACTGCGTTCCCATAAGGAAAGCGTGTCGCATTCCAGGGAGCCAACATCAGTTCCTTATTGGTCAACACATGAACGGACTCTTCAAATCTATGCGGCCAGTCATCCAGGTATTTCTGGTCGCCAAATTTGCCATTCTCAAATCTTGCAAAACACCATTCGATGCACTTTTCCTCCCACCACTTGCGCACCGGCTCACCCCCATCCCGCGCAAAAGTCATGAATTGCACGCAATATTGCCCGCTGGGCGCCGATTGATCGTATTCGGGAGCATAGGCATGATCCGTTATCAGGACATGCTTTCCGGAAGCATCGAACTCGCGAAAGATCAGCTTTGGATTTTTTCTGAGCCACATGTCAGCATCGATATAAGTTACGCGCGTCACCCCGGCATCCGCCTCGAAAACAAAGCGCGGCGCAAAAGGTGTCAGCGTCCAGCAATATTCACCCTTGCTGCGGCCGGGTTTCACTGCCAGCAACTCCGGTGTTTCCAGCCTGCTCAATTGCAGGAGCCGGACATTCGGCAAACCGAGTCTGGAAAGCACTTCGTGCGCCTCGTCATCGACGCACAATATCCACAGGGTATAGCTCCCGGCATGGCGCTCCATGGACATATGCAGCGCGAGTCCCTGCGGCAGGAAAAGGCTGTCGAACAACGTGACGTAATGCTCCATCAAGCACCCCTGAAAGAATTCACCGCCGCAATGACCGCTGCGATATCGCTATCCGTCATCTGTGGATGGCAGGGCAGCGAAAGGCACATCGCCGCGTGGCCTTCGCTATTAATCAATCCCTGTGGGATCGCGTGCGATATCCAGACAAGGCTGTTGCTTATGGACAGGGACCGGATAATGGATCAGCGATTGCACCTGGTGCTGCTGCAAATGCGCCTGTAATCGATCGCGCCGCTCGCAGGCAATCACGAAGAGATGATAAACATGCGCCGTTGGCTGTTCTGGCGGCGCGAGTTGCCGGACCAGCGGGTTCGTAATCCCGGCATGATATGCATCGGCAATCTGGCGGCGGCGCTTGGTAAATTCAGATAACCACTTCAACCGTTCGGAGAGCATGGCCGCCTGAATCTCGTCCAGGCGGCTGTTCATCCCAAGTTCGGGATGCTGGTAGCGGACGCTTTGCCCGTAGTTGCGCAGCCGCCCGGCGCGTTGTGCAAGCGCCCCATCATCGGTAACCAGCATGCCGGCATCGCCCGGCGCGCCGAGGTTCTTGGTCGGATAAAAACTGTAGGCACCCGCAGCCCCGAAGCTGCCGGCGACCTTGCCGTGCCATGTCGCCAGATGAGCCTGCGCACAATCTTCCACCAGGATGATGCCACGCTTGCCACACAAGGCTGTCCATGCGTCCATGTTTCTCATCTGCCCATAGAGATGCACCAGCACCAGCGCCTTGGTCCTGGGCGTGATGCAGCGCTCCGCACTTTCAACCGACAGCAAAGCCGTTTGCGGCTCTATGTCCGCCAGCACCGGGGTTGCCCCTGCACGGATAATGGCAAGTACCGTGGCGAACGCGGTCATCGGCGTGGTTATGACTTCATCGCCGGGGCCGATATCCAGCGCGCGCAAGGCGATCTCGATGGCATCCATGCCATTCCCGACACCGACGGCATGAGCCACACCACAGGCGAAAGCCCACTGCTTTTCGAAGGCCGCCACTTCGTTGCCCAGCACATACCAGCCGGACTCCAGCACGCGCCGCGCCCTGCCCAGCATAGCCTCGCGCAATTCAGGCGGCTCGGCCTTGAAGTCGTTCATCAAGATCATATGGCTTCGTCCAGATAATGGCGGAGGTGAGTTTGATAGTATCCCAGTGTCCGTTGCAAACCCTCACGCAAACCGACCTTGGGTTGCCAGCCCAACTCCTGCGTGATCAGGGAAAAATCGCTGTAATAGTCCCCGATATCTATCGCCTTGCGCTCAGGTGGGAATGGGATCAGCTCAAACGTCCCGTCCGATCCCAGGTCGATCATCATCCCGGCCAAATCCTTCAAGCTGATCACCTCGCTGCTTCCCAGGTTGTATACCTTGCCGTTGGCGACATCGCTTGCGCCCGCAAGTAGCATAGCCTGGACGCAATCGTCGACGTAGTTGAAATCGCGCAACTGCAGCCCGTCGCCGAATACCTTGATCGGTTTGCCCTCGATCAACAGCCGCAGCCAGATACCCAAAAAGGTCTGCCTGGCATCCTTCACACGCATGCCCGGGCCATAGGTATTCGTCAGGCGCAGCGCGCAGGCGCGGATGCCGTACACATTGTTATACAGCAGGTGATACCACTCCCCTGCAAGCTTGTTGATGCCGTTTACATCCACCGGACGGATCGGGTGCTTCTCATCGACCGGCAGGTAATCCGGCTTGCCGTATAGCTGGCGGGTGCTGGCGAAGACGATCTTGATGCCGGGATTGGTCTTGCGGCAAGCTTCAAGAATACTAAGCTGAGCAGCTGCGTTTATCTCAAGGTCCGTCTGCGGGTCAGCCATCGAGTCCATGTGGCTGGTCTGCCCGGCAAGGTTGAACAGGTAGTCCTTATCCTTGAGAAAATAGGCCATCGCAAACGGATCGCGCACGTCGCACACATTCACGGTGACCTGGTCACGGATGTCATCGATATTGTATGGATTGCCACCGTATTGCGGGATCAGGCTGTCGACCAGCGTGACGTTTGCACCTTGAGCGATCAGAGCGTGGGCAAGGTTGGAACCGATAAAGCCGAGCCCACCGGTGATCAGTACTTTTGCATTGGCGTAGGCGCTCATGCGTGAACAGTCTTCCTTGCCAGCACGATATTGTCCAGATAGAGATCCGGATTGCGCGGTGTAATCAAATACAACAGTTCCCCTAGCAGATTGAATGGTGTCATGAGCAATAGGATGGTAATAATATTGGGCCGCATGTTCTTCGTTACGGTCTTTTTATAAATATAAGTAATCAACAACTGGAAAATTACGCGAATATCGTCTGTGGACTTGCGTTGTTCGATAATTTCAAATCCATACTTTTCCAGCAGTGCTCTTATTCCAAATGAGGAATATCGCGCAAAATCGTAAGGCTGTTCATGCTCGTCCCAAACAAAAGGCATCGTCAACAATATCATCCCCCCGGGAGCGAGTACGCGAAATACTTCGCACAGGAATTGGTCAGGATTAAACACATGTTCAAAAACTTCATTCGCCACCACTGAATCAAAAATTCCATCTGCAAATGGAAAACGATTGCCATCATAATAATAATCGGCATTTTTACTAGCACGATTTTGCGGGCTGTCGATCTCCAAACCAACATATTCATTCGAATGATAAAGATGCGCATAAGGCTTGCTCCCGCAACCCACATCCAGCGTTTTGCCAGTAATATGGCCAGCCAATTCCGAAATATGTTTCACCAACCCCTTCCTGGCAAAATAAAAGGGGTTAACAATAATGCCCAACCATCCCGGGAAAAACTCTTGGCGATAATAGAAAAAAAATAGGCGTTGATAGATCGAGTTAAGCCGTCGGTAGATCGTCTTGAGATGCTTGATCACCTGCGCGACTCCAACAACAGGCCCTGAAACGAAAATTCGACACCGTTTGTAGTCTGAGCATAACCTTCGGGACTTAGGTTAGAAGCAATCAAACACCAACTCACCTCCAAAAATTGCTTAAACTCGGATAGCGAAAAATCCACATCGGATAGCTGGCGGAATAAATAGCAGCAGGAACTTTTTGAATGGTCAATTTATCTTTCCCATTTACCGAGAATGGCGTACGGTCAATTATCAAACACGACGCCCCAACCTTATTCAATTTACCAATAAGCTCTATCGGAGACGCAAGGTATTGCAAAACGCTCGATAGCAAGATCACGTTAGGCTGATTCTCGCTTAGGCATTCTTCGATCGTTTGGTAAAATCGTAACTGCTCATCCTGAATATGCTTTTGCCCGGCTTCAACATAATGGGGCTGTTCCACCACGTTCCAGCAAACCTCCGGCAGGGCCGAAGAACTTGCGGTTCTGGAAATAACTGCTCCCCAACGCCCCACCGAAATCCAGCACATTCAGTTTTCCGCCATTTCTTGCAGCAGCCCACATCAGCCCCGCAAGCACCGGCCATGCATACTCAATATCATCAAAGAGCACAGAATCACGTTCGCATGCAGCCTCTCCACTCTTGACCTTGAGGGTCGCCGCCAGAACCTTGGCGAGAATATCTTCTGCATCGTAACCGGCACATTGGGCACTGGCTTCTTCCCACGTCGCGAAATCGCCCTCAAAACGAAGCCCACCATCTTGCTGCGGACCTCGCCCCCGACGAATCAATCGAACAACGGCAGGGGGAAACCAATCACGCGCCAACGCTCTTAATGCATTCATCTGCACCCCTTTAACAAAGCGCTGGCTTTACGCGTCAACCTTCGCAACAATCCTGTTTGCTTTTGCCTGAAAAATGCTTCGAACGCTTGCCTACCTTTCTGCGAAGGTTCGACCTTGACGACGTTGAGGCTGATCGGTGTTTTACTCAATTCGGCATCCAGGCTGGCGGACTCCCCACAGTGGGTGCCGCTGTTATCGTTGCCAATGTTATGCACCAGACTGCGCCCGGGATAAAGCGTCAGTTTGCCGGCCAGGAATGCAGACGCATACCAGCGCACTGCCCATGAATCATTGGCGCCCTTGATCTGCGCTTCCAGCATTTTGGAAAATGAGTAAGCTCCATTAAAGTCAAATTCCCGAGTCAGCTTGCGGCGCTCCAGCTCATCCAGCAAAGATTGCCCATCGCCGTTGAAACACGCCCAACCGCGTTGCCAAGTCGCCCAACCCCAGCAATCGGCCCCGGGCAAGAAAAATACCTCCGGCAAAGATTGTTCAACCGGGTACACATAACCATGGACGCTGACGACCCTATCATCGTCAGCAAACTTCTCCAGCGCCACATTCATATAGGTCAGGAAATAGGGAGAAGTCACCATGTCGTCTTCCAGAACAATGATACGGCCATACTTGTTAACTGTCGCCGTAACGCCGTCGATGATGGAATTGGCCAACCCCATGTTTTCTTCACGCTCAACAATTTTGACCGATTTGAAACCACCAATACGACTTATGTAGTCGCGCACTTCTTGCACTGCGGCAGCGGCCTCTGGTTTTTTCGGCGCATCGGAAAAAATGAATAAATCACTATCTTCGGCCAGTTCATTCTTCTGGAGTGCCCCAACTGTTTGCCATGTATGCCAAGGACGATTGTAGACAAACAACGCGATCGGTGCGCAATTCATGTATTTTTACGTCCGAGCATGGTGTTTTCTCTCTCACGAAATATGAGCGTGTTATAAGTCTTGGCAAACAATTCATATCCTTGGCTTTTCATAAATAGAAAAATGTCGCCATGCATGGCATCTTCCAGCGACGTTTCAAGTGCCTCCACCAGCACACACTTCGGCCTGAACAATTTCCAATCATTGGATTTCAACACCGCAAAATCCAAACCCTCTACATCAATGGAGAGAAAATCAATCTCCACACCAGATGGCAAATATTTCCCAAAAATGTGATCAAGCCGTTCGACGGGTATGTCGCTTGTCCGCACTACCTTGTAGGGTGTAGTTGCAAGCCTGGATTAACAAGCGCGGCATCAAACGTGTTCAGGGCTGGCTCATCGAAGAAATAGTAAGTAAGATTTTCAGCGTGTTCCGCTATCCCGAACTGGAGATTTATGTCCCTTTCCCTGTCTACCTGAAATGCGTTCATAGCCTCCGGATTAGGCTCAATATTGATGCCGCTCCAGCCACGCCGGTAGAATAAATAGGTATTTGAAAATCGACGGGGGTGATGCGCGCCCACATCCACATAAAATCCATGCTTTTTATCACCCAATATCCTTTGCAAAATCATATCCTCCCCTTCTTGGGAATATGATTTTATGGCGTAGCTATCGAAAAATTGGCACGCGCATGCAGAGGAATTCTTATCCAGTGAAGTGGTAACATAAACAAACTGATTCTTCATCAATTTCACAGTGATTTTTCCTTCAAAAATGGTGTAGCTCTTTAGCAGAGTACCTCGTTATTCTTTGTTGATATTCAGCCAGTAACTGGCGAAATTTATACCTAATAAACGAAATCATATCATTCGCCCAAGTGGCAGTTCATCTACGCTTGTACACATCAAGTGAACATGCTCGCTTGGAATGCCGTGACGAGTCAGATTTCACTCGGCTATGGAGATAAAATCCGTTCCAAGGTTTATGCTAGTCAAATCTTTACGCCGAACTGGGAAAAGCGAATAAGCAATTTGGCGGTATCGCCACAACCGGCGTCAAGCACCTTGGCTTTTGTGAAAAATTCTCTGACAGCCCAAAATATTCCTCTTGAATCATGCTCAATAACCGACCAGTGTTATACACGTCGTATCGCCATGCCTTAAGATGAGTAGGAACGTTGGCATAAGTCTTTTCACAATTATTTTTTGATCTAGTACGTTCTGACAAGCAGTAGTATTGCTCCTATAGTTTATGAGTTCCTGTCAAAGTTAATAAAATTATGAATTTTCGCCCGCAGGGTATCGGGTTCGATATTTGCCCCGCTCCAACACATTGCCGCATAGATTCTTCTTAATTCATGTTTCAGCGCATCCGTCTCCTGTTCCAGAGAGACTGATTCCAAACTCATACCGTCGAGCTCGATGATGCTGTCCTTTCCGCTCTCAAGATAATCGTTGATTGTTTTTCCCGATTTCATTTTTTTCGCGCGATGCCTACAGTCCTGTTTCTGCACCTGCATCTGCTGGTAAAGCTGCTGATAATTCGGCGACAGCTTCCAGAGCACTTTGTTGACAACTCTTCCTACAAATCCGTTAACAATAGGTTTAACTCCACCATAACTTTCGGAGATGTCGAGGAGGGCGCGGCAATATTGGAACACTCCCCACCTATAGGCCTTTCTGCTGAATTCGATATTCCATCCGTTGGAAAGCGCGCGATCAATCTGCAGAAAATAGTCCTCCTTGGAATCCGCCGTATAATTCAAGTCAGGCGGATAGGCATAAAGCTGGCCTGGAGAATAAAGGACAACAGGAATACCTAGAAGACTCATCTCCATGCCAGTTGTCGAGCGGGAATTCAGGAACGCGTCGGCAATGTCGGCAATGTCGTAAAGCGAAATTTGGTCAGAAGGCCAGTTGACCTTGACGTTATTTGGCAGGTTGATGAGCCTCGCTTTCAGTTTTGAAGCATATTCGGAAGTAACCGATTCCCTTTTATTGGGGAGTTCGCGAGGATGGACGCGGATGATTAGGAACAGTTCGGGCCTTCCGGCGACGAATTCGGAGAGTGCATCAATCCAGTCGATTTGCGTCGGAAACACCAGGCTACATTCAGGGGGCATCACTCCTATCGTGACAGCTGCGAAGCGTTCGTCGTGACTGCTCATCGTGGCCACGAGCACTTTTTGTTGCGTGGCTATGCCGAATTTTTCCCTCAAATTGACCTTTTTCTTGCTTTTAGGTGCGGAATAAATGAAAGGACTTTTTGCATCAAACAGGGTGATTAAATGGTTTGTCACAATACCCAATTGCTCTGAAGAGCAAGGAATGCTCCTGTAATACCCCCAGAGTGGGCTTCGAGTAATGAAGTTGTAGGAGTAACCCTTCGAGAGGGTTAGAGTCTCCATGCGGTGCGCCATGTTGTTTCCTGCATGAAGGAGGTAATGAGGCACGGAATGCTTGTCCGCCGTAATGCAGCAGACATGGTTGACAGAATAAAATGAATTGTAGGTAATCAGCCTGTCGGGCTTTTCACGCGAAATAATTTTCTGGCTGGCTAATGCCGAAAAAATAGAATTTCTGAGCGCCGCCTTGTACTCTGGCCATTTATCAGGATCAATTTCAAGGTTATTTTTCTTGTGGTTAAGCAAAAACTCATAAAGAGTCAGTCTGCCGACTTCAATCCCGAGATAATTGAGAGCGAGATAGTTTTCCGGTGTGACGTCTTTTAGTACGTCAACAATTTGCCGCACATCCTCTAAAGATAATTCTTCTGCGATATCGGGGCCATTCAATCCAAATTCTTTCCGTATAAATGCTTTGTTTCTCTCGCATTTCTGACAGATCTTCTCTTTCTCCTTCTCGGGAGAGTCAAATTTCAAACCGCAAGCGCTCATCGCTATGCAATAGCTTTTAAACTGCCTGCCGCATCCGACATAAACGATTTGGTTTCCTTGCTGACGCAAGGCTTCCGCCACCAATGCCTCAGGAAATGCATGCGGCCAGATGGCAGCATGGGGCGCATAGAACATTACTTTCATAACAACTTAAAGAGCTGAGCCCTCACCTCATTAGTAAGTATCCCCCGGCAAAGCCGGGGGCTCTATTTTGTGAGCCGCTCAAAGCGGCTAAATGGGGACGCTTACGCGGCCCCTACCTTTTTGGCCACCTGATGGTGGCCAGTCATCGCCACAGGTTCATCTGCTCCAGGCGCTTATCCTCTTCCTCTTGGTGGCGGATGTATTCTCGTACCAATTCTTCGTCTCGTCCTACCGTCGATACAAAATAGCCTCTCGCCCAGAAGTGCTGCCCCACAAAGTTGCGCTTACGTTCTCCATACACCCGTGCCAGATGAATCGCGCTCTTCCCCTTGATGTACCCCACCACCTGCGATACCGCATACTTCAGCGGGATCGAGATCAGCATGTGCACGTGGTCCTGCATCAGATGCCCTTCTTCTACTTTACTCTCCTTGTATCCGGCCAGCTTCTTGAATATCTCCCCAAGATGCGGCCTGAGTTGCTCGTACAGCGTTTTTTCCTGCACTTGGGAATGAACACCACGTGGTATTTGCACTCCCATCTGCTATGGCTTAGGGAACCTCTGATTAAGTCCCACATGGCCGCGCACTCGGTTTTGCGGGATGGGATGCAAGGCGTACAAGGCAGCGAATGGTTGATCCCCTTCGCAACGAGCGCAACGCAGCAGACCGCCCGCAAAACCAGTGCCCACGCGGGTTGCGACAAAATCGCGCGCTCGCTGCGTTGTGTTCCTCGGCATCGTAGTCTCGGCTACGACCTTCGTCGCACGCCTTGCGATCATCGCGATTTTGTCAGCAACGCGGCTCATGGAGGACTTAATCAGAGGTTCCTTAGGCTTTCTCCATCGTCCATCTCGACTCTCCTTTCTACGTGTGCTTGGCGGCTCACGTTTGGAGTGTCGCTGATGGACTCCCTTATACGTCAAACTTTGACTGTCACCCCGGCATAGCCGGGGGATTTCCCATCATGGGTTAATTGCAACGTTTGAACCTAACATAGGATTATCCTCCCCAAAATTATTGGGTTGCCCCTCATTTGACAATGCCATGATTACCTAAAGATTCATCCACACTATTTTTTAATATTGCCCAACAATCCAAACGTTATCACTATTAGTCGGCTGACGATCAGTTTTATCAGCGTCTCGAAGTAACGTTTATTCTCAAAATAACGAGCTATCGTATGTGCTACCAATAGGGTGGCTGCGAATGTCGAGCCGCACACAACGATTAAATAGCCATTTTTGGGATTAGATGAAAGCATTTGGTGGGTTAACGAAAATGCTAGCAATAGTAACGGGAAATGTACAATATAAAGGGTGTAGGAGTATTTTGCGGTTCCCGAGAATAAGGAAATTACCCGTGCACCGAACTGTAAGTCAAACATGATTCCAGCCAAGATAACCGAAAGAGCAATCGATGCGCCAAAACCAGCCACGGTGGAGATATAGTTTGGCATAAACAAACTAGGGTTCACCGCACAATAAAAAAGTGAAATTGCGCCCGCGCAACAATATGCTAGCTTACAAAAACTTCGCTTCATGACATGCCCTTGCACTATCAATGCAAAGAGGCTACCCAATATCCATATTGCCAAAAAGGCAAACGAAGGAACGAGTACAAATAGAAAGAAGCAAAATCCAACAGCGCTTACAATTTTTTCTTTGTGCCCAATCGTCCCGCCATGATCAGGGCTGCAAACATGGCGATAATGTAAATTTTCACTTCGATATACAGGCTCCACAGCGGACCGTTCATGAGAAGACCCCCTCCCCTCATTAGCAGGCTTTGGAATACTTCAGGATATCTGAATTCAAATTTTTCCCGAATCACATATAGGTCCGTCGGCAAACGAAATGATTCTTTCCCATGAAGGTTGTAATGATTGGCTATCCAGAAAATAACTGCGCATAGTGCAATAGACGCGAGTAGTGGTGGATAAATTCTGGCAATCCGCGACACCATGAAATCTTGCCAAACGAAATACCCATTTGAGTTGGTATTATTCAAAATGCTGTATGTGATCAAATACCCACTCAACATGAAAAAAATGATGACTGCCCAGCCACCGAGAAAACTCATGACGGTATTCAGCACGTTATTGGTTCCTAGGGAGGGCAGTAGAAAAGTTGCACAAAGGTGATCTGCAAGAACGGCTATTGCTGCCAGACCCCTGTAAGAATCAAGCAGTTTGATGTTGTGCATTGATTTCTGGCGACGTAGTAGACTCTTCTTGTTGCGAAACCAATATGCTCAACTGGCCCATGTTTACCAAAGATATCCCCAATTAGCATTAAGTTCTTTGAATTTACGCAGTTCATCAGCATCCACGCCGTTAAGGAATCCGTAAGTATTTGCACCTTCTGGTTTGCTTGCCATTGGCCTGACTGACAGTATGCCAAGTCGAGTCAAATCCGTTGGTTTTGTCGAGAGAAATTTAGCGATTTCTTCCATCGTTCTTTCAGGATCACGCCTAAGTTCCTCGTAAGACATGAGGTGAAGCCTTTTGCCTAACCCACTGTCCTTGACTTGCAATGCAAACTCCGCATCCCTTCGCCAGAGATAGCATGCGCGCGTCGCCTCGTTCATTTTCGACCATTCTCCGACCATTGAATCCTCGACGAGATGTGGCGCCCAATTCCCATCAAACGATTTATAAGGCCAATAATTTTCCCTAAGCCCTTCGTCAGTAAGCCATCTTTTTTGAATGATTGATTGCACAACATCTCTGCCGTCTCTCATGATGACCAGGAAACTCGATTCCGGGAGGGAAAAATTGAAAAATGGTATCGCATCAATAACACTCGGCGTTTTGAATGCAAGCCGCAATTTCTTTTCCGAAATTGAGCGAATTGCATCGTCCCTGTTGCGAACACTATGCCATCTTGAAAGCAGTTCAGCCCAGCGGATGGAATTGAGCACCATGCTGTCATCTCCCGGCCGGAGATTTGCCTTCCTGCCATGTGCGGATTCGACGAGCAAGTCCTCGTGCAGGTGCAATTGCAGCAATATTGACGCAATTTCTGGCGTCACTGCTTTCATCGAAAGCAGTGACGCCAGTACCCATACCATGGGCGGCTCGAAATGATATTCAATGCCTTGAAGCGTACTAACCAGCTTACCCAGCAAACTGGTACCCGACCTTGGCGCACCTGTGATAACAAGCGTGTTTTTTGTATTTTGTTTCTGAATTTCGGCTATATGTATATTGTTGTTCACAATCAAATTACCTCTTCAATTTGCAGAACGCTGTTGCGTAATTCAAGAAGGCTACCACACCCCCCAGCCACCATCGACAGCCAGATTTTGTCCCGTGACATAAAGGGACATATCACTGGCCAAATACGCAATTGCTCCCCTGAAATCATCTTCAGTCGCCATTCTGCCTAAAGGTGTGCGGGCTACATAGCGCTCAACAAAGACTTCTGGCTGGTTCCTGAATACCCCCCCAGGAGAAATGGTGTTGGCACGCACATGCGGTGCCAGAGAAGTCGAAAGCCACTTGGTGAGCTGAATCAGCCCTCCCTTTGAGGCCCCGTATGCTGCAGGATTACCCATTGCCGTACCCTCGTATAACCTGTAATCAGGGCCATAGACACCATAAATTGAAGACAAATTTATGATGCTTCCCCACTTGCTCTGCTTGAGCAGAGTTGAGAAACCTCTGCATAAATCGAATGCCGCCGTCAGATTAACTTCCAGCGCTTGGCGCCAGACATCCACCGATTGATGCTCAAAGTCAGTTACCCATCCCTGTATTCCTGGAGGCGCCGCATATGCGGCATTATTGATCAGGATGTCTAGGCCGCCTGTTTGCTGCACAACAGAGTGTATTAACTGGGCGCGCTCCTCTTGCAGTTCCAAATCGCAATAGATGGTTTGCACCTGCACCTGCCACTCCAGTTCAAGAGTTTCGGTCAGCGTTCCATAACTAGTTCCTGGTCGATCAACCAGTATTAGGTCGGCGCCCAGCTCGGCCAGCGTCTCGGCCATTGCGCGGCCGATATGGCCTGCACCGCCTGTGATGAGGGCGCGTCTGCCCCTGAGATTCATTAAGTTGGCAATGGTTGTCATATATTTTCTTGTGTATTCATGAGACATTCTGCGATTCTGAAATCTAACGGCGTGTCTATGTCTAACGCCCTCTCCACGGGTACATGCACATGGCACACCCGTCCAGCAAACACCCCGCTGCGGTTCATCACAAACTCCGGGCGGACGACGTAGGCAACCGTGGTCATGTCATATACCACAGGCGTATCTTGGCGGCGGACAAACTGATTGTTGGATGATATGACCACGCCCACACTGCCGTCAGCAAGCACTTTAACCATATTGAAATAGGGATTTCGGTGAGCATCTGTAACGGTGATGATTACGTCTGCTTCTCCCTTTTCGAATGCATCGAGGCAGCGCTCTATATCCTCGACTGCGCGCAAAGGTGCGGTTACAGGCACCACAACCAAGGCATCTGGATAGACCGCGTCCGTATTTTTTAGATAATCCAGCGCATGCCTCCACACCAGCCATTCCGGACTATTGTCGAGCGCCAGCTCTGCGGGACGCAGGAATGGGACTTCTGCGCCTGCATCGCGGGCCGCTGTCGCAATTTGCTCCGAGTCGGTCGACACGATGACGCTCCCGATGCGGCCCACGGCCCGCGCCTGGCTAATGGCCCATGCAATCAGTGGACGCCCGGCCAAGGGGCGAATATTTTTCCCAGGAACGCCTTTTGAGCCTCCCCTAGCACAAATCAGCGCCACATAATTCATGAAGCCGCTCCTGCATGTTTCATATCTTGCCCTCTTTTTCCACTATAACCGTTGTTCCGGTGACGGATGATTGTCGCGCTGCCGTTATCACCTGCAACACAGTATGACCATCCAGGCCGGTGATATCCGGGCTTTTATGATTGTCGATACAGTCCAGGAAATTGCGCCACTCCCCAAGGTAACTATCGTCCCTTTGGCTCTGGTGCGAGAACACTGTCTGCCACACACTGGTAGTCACGCTGAACTCCTCCACCGAGCCAGCAAGCGCATTCCAGCGCAGGGTGCCCGTCTCGCCGATAACGGTGCACGACCTGGTTGTGTCACGGCGGATGAAGTCCAAATTCAGCGTGGCGACCAGCTGCCTTGCGCCTGACTCCTTGGTTCTGGCAAAGCCGAATATCAAGTGGGCGGTATCCTCTACATCAATCTCTAGATTGCTTTGTTTGCGCAGGACGGCATTTACCCATTCCACTTCGCCGAAAATCCATTGCAGATAATCGATCTCATGGCTCAGCTCCAGCAATACGCCGCCCCCGAGAGCTGCCTTTGCAGAGACATTTTCGCGGTAATCAGAGTCTGGGCGCCATGACGGCAAGTACTGCCCCACTTCTGCGCGAACGGAGAGCATCTGGCCACAGCAATTCTCCAGAAGCAACTCGCGGAACCGCCGCAACGATGGTAAGAAACGCATGTTGTACCCGGTCATCAGAACGATGTCCTGTTCCCGTGCTATATCGATCAGTTCTGAAATTCCCTCGACCGTGGCGGAGAGCGGCTTCTCAATCAGCAAATGCACTCCGGCACGCGCCAAAGGGAAGGCCATTTCAAGATGCAGTGTTGCCGGATTTGCGATCACTGCCGCCTGCGGGCGGTGCTGCAAAGCTTCCTCCACACTGGTTACACAACGATCTATACCCGAAGGCACGTCACCGCTCCGATGTCTCAAGGCGATGATCTCCACGCTCGGGATCAATTGACGAGCCAGCCTGGCATGGCGCTTGCCGATACTGCCGAGACCAATGATTAGAAGGCGTTCAAGCACGATGGTCGGTCACGCAATACTGTTTGCCGCTTGGTAGTCTTCTTTCCGACCCACATCCAGCCAAGGTTCATGCATCGGATATACGATCGTGCGTTCCCCGGCTTTTCTCAGGCGGTCAAACAGGGTAGGCATGTCACAATGTTCATTCAGCTTCAAATGGTCGAGCGCGCTCGGCTCAAGCACGTATATGCCCGCATTAATATGACTGCGGGCAACCGGCTTTTCCTCAAAGCCGATGATGTCGACACCCTTGATGCGCACGACGCCGAACGGATGCTGCCATTCATGCAGACGCACCGCCATGGAGGCCGCCGCCGCATGCCGGCAGTGGAAATCCAGCAGTTCCCCGTAGTGTATGTCAGTTAGCACATCACCATTGGTAACGAGAAAAGGCTCGGCCGGCCTGTGATTCAGCAAACTGATCGCGCCTGCGGTTCCAAGAGGAGCCTCTTCGCGCAGATAGCTGATCTTGACCTGCAAGGTACTCCCGTCCCCGAAATAGTCTTCGATCATATGTCCCAAATAGTGTATGGCCAACACGAAATGCTGAAAGCCTTCGGCCTTCGCCCGTTCGATGATGTGAACTAGCATGGGCTTTTCCCCCACCGGCAGCATCGGCTTGGGGCAGTTCTCGGTGTGCGGACGCAAGCGCACGCCCCGGCCGCCCGCCATAATCACCATCAGGTTGGGGCGCTCGCCAGGCACCATCAGGCTATCCCACAAATGTAGTCCGACAACATGCCGAGCCTCATCTACGATCGGCAGCTGGTGCACCTTGTTGGCCTGCATCAGCTGAAGCACCGTCTCGCGCCCCAGTTGGGGAGGCACGAGCAGGGGCTCACGGTGGATGATCGTTTCAATCGGGCTGTTCAGGTCTAAACCGCGCAGCAACCCGCGACGAACGTCACCGTCTGTAAGCGTACCAGCCAGAACTCCGTCAGGGGAGACCACAAGACTAATCTGTAAACCTGTTTTGTCTAGGTTGCGGATAGCCTGCTGCAAGGTGGCATCTGCCGGCAGCAATGTGCTGCGCCAAAAGGTTGAGCTTTCTGACATGCTTTGGGTCGTTTTCAATAAGACCTTTTCACTCGTACAGCATCACTCAATGATGATGTAGGACTGTGTTGGACTATAACGGCTGTGCTTGATGCTATAGCGATCGAGCCCCAGCACCTCCTTGAGCGCCAAAGTTTCGCCAGGGTAATCGCGGTTGTTCAACTCGTCGAAGCCGATTACGCTGCCCTTGGTCAGGTGATTCTTGATCGCCAGCAGGCATTCTTTCGTAGGCTCATAAATATCGAAGTCAAAATACGCCAGCGACACGATAGTTTCCGGGTGGCTGCCCAGATAGCTTTTAATCGACTTGACCGCATCGCCCCTAATAAGTTCGTATTTCTTCTTGTGCGCGATCGGGCTTTCCTGCTCGTGGTAGTCAAGAATCTTAGTGAGATATTCCTGATAGTTTTCCGTAACGTTATACGCACCCACGCCGATGATGTCTGCGTTTCCATCTTTTATATCGACGGATGGAAACCCTCCGAAAGTGTCGAAGCCTATGATCTTGCGGTTGTGGTTAAACGGTTCATAAATGCCGCGCAGCGACTCGTACAGCGCCAGATTTCTTCCCCAGCGCACGCCGAATTCCATAATCACACCATGCACACCGATGATGTGTTCGTACATTTCGTGGGTAAACAGCATCTGTGAAAGATTCTGTCGGTTGATGAACAGGCTCAGATTCTGCAAAATCTCGTTATTCGGAATCGGACATTCCCGGAAATACTGAACCAGCTGTTCGCGTATCTGCTTTTCCTTTTCAGATGCATTCCACTTCGCCTTGATTTCCGGAGCCGCTTGGTTGCTGGTTTGTTGCTTCATCAAATCCTCCGTTAATAGTATTGCCTGTCAGTTCTGCGCAAAATGCCATATCACCTGCGCGCGCTGATTAACCACTCAAATATTTCTATTTCGCCATTACGATCAGTGCGGCACGCGTGGTCTATGCAAAGGTCGTGAAATTCAGTAAAGAGATCGATTAGTTCCTCACGGCTGAAGAAATGTGCTATCTCGTTACCTGCGCAAGGCCCCTCTTCTGGACGATGTATGGTTCCTGGTTCGATCATCTCACCGCTGTGACTGCCAGTGCTTTGATCTCCAAACATCTTACCAAAAAATCTGCCGCCTGGTTTCAGCGTTCGCCATATTTCACCGATGCTGGCTCTTATACTTTCCATGGGATTGGCGTACAACGCCTCGACATCGATGATTGTGTCAAAACTTTTATCTGCCCAAGGCAAGGTGACAAAATTTCCCACCCTCAGATCCACTCGAGGCATCTCGTAAGGCAGCCCTTCCCGTGCCAATCTTTCGCTCGCTTGGCGAATTGCTGTTTCCGATCCGTCTATTCCTGACACGGTATAACCTTCGCGAACCAAGTACCATATATTGGGTCCCGGTCCGCAGCCGACCTCTAGCACCCGCACATTCGATTTGACAGGAACATTACGGAAGCTTCGTGCGATAAAGCGCACCAATTCTTCGGGCGGGTAAGCTCCCCAAGTGCGACTGGAGAACATTTGCTCCCAATAGTCAGCTGATTCAGTTTTATTCATAAGGACCAACCGCCTAATTCGTGTCGTAGAATTGGAAACGGCCGGCCGGCACATGCTTGCTTGATGCAAGCATGGACTCCCTCAATCGCGCATACGTGCCAGGGTCCCAAATTGTGCCCCCGACTAGGGAGGGATACACACCCTCGGGCGCGTAGGCTTTTTTGAAGTTGAATATGCCATCGTCCGGCTTGCTCCCCCCGCCCAATAGGAAATACTCGCATCCGCGCGTCTTGAGAAAACGAATGATTTCACGTTTTAGAATTGGGTTGGCGCTCAGTGGAAGCGCTTCTTCTTTCGTACCACCAAGGAACGAATGACAGTACTTCCCGTGATGCAGAACCAATTCGCATGAAACAATGTCATTACCCGCGAGCGCATAAAAATAGTGAAACTGCCCCGGTATTTCTTTGGTCACCGAAGTAAAGTAATTTTCGGAAAAATAGTAAAACTCGGAAGCCGAGTTGCGGCCCATCGTATGGTAATAAATATCCATAAATTCCTTAAGATGGTCAGAATTCGACTCCGCGAAACATGTGATACCGTTTCTTTCCGCCTTGCGCACATCTTTGCGCACGGATTGTTTGAAGCCATTCTCAATCACGTTCATATCAGGACGCATATCTACCACAACAAAGCCTCCGATTTCCATTATCTTGGAATCGGGAGCAGCACTAACATCGTTGCCGATGACGGGGTGAAAGCGATCAAAGCCGCAAACAATGGCTTGTTTCCGGCAATATGCTGCCATGGCCGCATGGAATGGAACTGTGCCTTGCAGGGTGGCCGCCGAACCCACCATCCCTCCCCGGCCATACAAACCGGTTATGTCGCAATATCCGGAATATTCCGCAAAGCCGGTCAGCTTGCCAAGGTTGCGCTTCACGAATGGGTACAACAGCACACCCGCGTCAGATGTCATTGCGGCGCAAAGAACTTCATCATTTTGATCGAGAGTTTTTTGACAGAGCCGCGCAAATGATGGCGAATAAAAGATATCCTGCTGATCCAGTGGCAGCCTCTCAAACAGATCGGCCCACTCAGGGTTATCAGGTTTCAATATGGAAAACGTCATTTATACCACTATCTATGGAATACGTTAGGTCAGGAGCTCTTCAACATCGACCAGGTTATGACAGTATCCTCGACCACATCGCTGATCAGCCGAGAGCCAACCACTAACTCAAGATAGCGCGGTGGTATTCCATCCACGACCTTTTTAAAACATGTGTTCTGTGCTGTTAAAACTGCGCCAGCGGGCAAGTCTTGCGCCGCAACGATGTAACGTCGGAAGGCTTTACGGGTATTTTCCTCACAAGGCATGATGCGCTTCACTCCATCGCCCATCGCAGATCTGACGTTACGCAAGGTCTTGCAGTAGTTGCGCATCTCCTCCGGGTTAAGTGACGCCTGATGGTCGGGGCCGCTCATGGACTTGTCCAGAGTGAGGTGTTTTTCAAACACTCGCGCGCCCAGCGCGACTGCTGCGCAAGCCGCCTCGACGCCGGTGGTATGATCTGATAACCCGACAGGGTATCCAAACATCTGCCGCAGGTTTGGGATAATCGCGAGGTTCAACTGGTCCATGGGGGCCGGATAGGAAGATATGCAATGCAGAATGATCAACTCCTTCGTTTCCGAAGAAATCGCTTCGACCCCTTCCGCCAATTCTGACAAGGTGCAGGCACCGGTCGAAAAAATAACGGGCATGCCTAGCCCCGCCACGTGCTTGAGGAAAGGAACGTTAGTCACATCCTGGGAGGCCGTCTTCATTATATCAACGCCGAGTTTCGCCAGAAAATTGGCGCTATCGACCTCATCTGGTGTGGAAAAGAATGTTATCTTTTTCTGCTCACAATAGTCTTTGATGCGCCCAAAGTCCTCAAACGATAATTCCAGCTTTTTGATGGTGTCATATTCCGATTCGGCTGCGTCAGTGGTGCGCTCCTGATATTCCGGCTTGATCGACTTATCACGGCTATACACTTTCTCGGTGACCCAAGTCTGGAACTTGACTGCGTCGCAACCCGCTATGACAGCCGCATCAACCAAGTTGAAAGCGTTATCTATGATGCCATTATGATTTACCCCCGCCTCAGCGATGATAAATAGGTTTTGTTCGGCGTTAGCCAATAGGTTTTTATAATTCATACATTGATGCCCCTTCAAATTTCATTAAGCCGTTTTACCATTTCAAACATGGAATCGGATGTGATAAATTCACTAACAGGGATCAGCACATGCTCGTCAAGAAATGACGCTTCAACTGCGAAATGGCTGCGCTGAGCAGAAGGAACGAAATCCCATTTGTTCTGCAGCGTTGAAAGCAACACACCCTGTTCAAATAACTTTTCCAATATCTCTTTACGCCGTTGAGTAGGCACGCGCGCAGGAATACACCAAGGCACGGTGCCCTGTGGCAAGGCAGGGTACACCAGAGAAAATGCCGGAGACTTGAGCCCTTCATAAACAACGCGGCTGTTGCGCAACCTCTGCTGAACCAGCCAGTTATATGGGAATTTATCCTCCACACGCCGCGATCGCGCACTTTGGCGAAATGCGCTCAAGTCGGAATTGATGACGGCATAATATTGCTCGTAATATTCCCCCAGCTTCTCCAGATGGCATCTCGCCCGCGACGGATCATTGCAATCAAACAAGTCGCGTCCTGCTAGCAGATGATTTTGATATGCCTCCTGCACGTCGTCCGGCAACTCACGAAGCTCTCTTTCATCCAGCGTCAGATCTATGTCTGGGCGGTTACTCACCAGAATGGCTCCATCGACCACGGGAATGAATTTGTTAAGCGAATAGAGTGCTAACTCTGCATGCCCGGTCAAGGATTCGCCAGCCGGGGTCGTCGTGAATGGCGCATGCGCGCAGTCATCTACAACAACTGGATGATGCCGCGCCAAACATGAAGTCAGTTCAGGGGAATGCACAGAAAAGCCGAAATAATGTATCAAAACGACCACGGCTGTTCCTTTCACCTGCCCAAGCTGTACAGCCAAATCACTAATCTCTGGGCTCATATCCGGCCTCAAGCGATAGAACAATATGGTAAAGCCTGCTGTTAGGAACGGTTGAATAACGCCCTCTGCCACGTATGACGGCAGCAGCACGGTAGCAGCATGGGGCTGGGGCAACCGTTGGATCAGGTGGAACAATGCACTTCGGCCAGTCGACAATCTGCAAAGCGAAGTTGCCGATGCCGGGTACTGGATTTTCCCACCGTCAGGAACCAAGGTAGCCTCATCCGTGGCAAGGCGGAACATGGTTAACAAGAATCTGCGCCGACAAAAAAACGTTTCACCGGGAGCACCTCAAGATGGGCGACGCCCTTGATTACCGCAACAGTCAATTGTGCACTGTCACCCAATTGATATGGATTGGCCACGTGTTGCCGACCGAAGGCCAGTGCCTTTCTGATGGCCTCGAGAATAGCCCGCCGTTCCGACGGACAGTCGAACACCGAGACCGCCCGCAACCTTCCCTTTTGGCGATTTCCAATGTTGACTGTCGGAGTGTGAAGCGATGGCGCCTCATATATGCCGCTCGATGAATTTCCAATCACAGCATCCACCACCGCCATGGTTCCCAGGTAGCGCTCTTGGCCGAGCGAAACAAATGTGCGAGCATTTTCCTTGCGCGCAACAAATTCTTCGATTTGCTGTATGAGGAGGCGACCTTCTGTATCAGCATTGGGCATGGTAAATATCAACCCATGATCCGGACTGAACTCATCGAGCGCACCGAGCAGCTCTGCTAGTTGTTTCGTGGATGGTTCAAAATCCAGCGTGACCGGATGGAAGGTGACCAGAAAATTCCATTTCCGGAACTTAAAATTCAATTCCTTTTCGACAGCAGCCTTATCAAGCAAGCTGGAGCGATGCAAATAATCCAACCCCGGGCTTCCTACATTGAAAATCCGTTCCGGCTGTTCGCCCATACGCGCCAAGCGTTTGGCGGCGTCCGAATTGGTTACAAAATGGAGATGTGACATCTTGCTGATGCTGTGGCGCATCGCATCATCGATTGCGCCTTCCGTCACATCACCGCCGCCGATATGGCCGATTGGCAGACGCGCGAACATTGCCGCCTGCGCGGCCGCAAAGACCTCGAACCGGTCTCCCAGCACCATGACCAAATCGGGGCGTAGGCGGTCAAATACCTCGGCAAAACTGATGACGCCCAATCCCACAGCCTTTGTTACGCCGACGGAACTGTCACTCGACAGCAGTGTTTCGACTCGGGCTGCAATTGGAAAGTTGTCGGCTTCAATCAGCCTTACTGTCGAACCGAATTCCGGTGACAAATGCATCCCGGTCACCACAACCTGCAATTCAAAAGCAGCATCGGCTTGAAGGTCGCGCATCAGCCAATACAAAAGACCATAATCGGCACGGCTACCTGTCACGATACATATTTTCCTCATTTATTTTTCTTCTTTATCGTGTGTTTAAACTTCAAAACCGCGAAGTTCAACTCGATTGAGGTTTCTGTATCGCTCGTTTGTAAATCCTCATCGAAGATTTCGGCCATCAACTCCCCGCTTTTTTGCATAAGAGAGTTTTGTTCGGCTTTATCCTGTACGACTGATAACTCTTTGATACCTCTTGACAGCTCTCTGATTTTTGAAAAAGTCTCAATGATGGATACCGTGGCCTCTATTGCTTGCGGACTTTTGAGGATGGTAGCCAGCATATACAATCCTTTTTCGGAAAAGGCTTTGGGGTTTACCGTGGCGTGCTTAAGCTTATCGAACCGGTGGAAATTTTCCACCAGTTCATTTTTCTCAGGCTTTGTAAGTTCAACGATATATCCACCAGGATACTTATCCGGATTATTTGCAACTGCTTTATTAATATCTCTAGTTTCGACCCCGTAAATTTGAGCTACATCGCTATCCTGCAAAACACTTTGTTCTCTTATCTCAATGATCAGATTGTTTATATTCTCAAACTTTACGAGTCCGCTCATATCAGGTCATCCTCGAGGTCGAATTCTGGCTTCATTGTTGAAACTCTGGCAGCACACTGCTGGGCAGATTTACCACCCGCGCTTCCAACCATTCAGCATTACTCAGGTCGCCCTTGCGGCAGTGTGCGTAGATCGGCAAGTGGTTCATCAGGCGCCAGATCGGGCGCGTCATCACGCCTTGGCTATTGGTCGCATTGAGCAGGGCGTCACGCTGTTCGCGGCTTCCACAAATAACAGCATTGAGCCAGTAGTTGGCGCGACATTCGGTAGGCTCCTTAACAAACTGCAAGTCGCTCCCATTCAACAGTTCAGCGTAACGCTCGGCAAGAACACGCTTGGCGCGAATAAAGGTTTCGAGCTGCTCTAGCTGTGCGCAACCCAGTGCGGCGTTGAGGTTAGGCAGTCGGTAGTTGTAACCAATTTCGTCATGAACGAATTCGTAAGGATGTGGCACCTTAGCTGTCGTGGTGATGTGTTTCGCGTGGGTACCGATCTTCTCATCTGTGAGTATCATTCCGCCGCCACCGGTAGTCATGATCTTGTTACCGTTGAAGCTGAGCGTGCCCAGTTGACCGAAGGTGCCGGTGTGGCGACCTTTATAGAAACTGCCCAGCGATTCGGCGGCATCTTCAACGAGGGCGATGTTCCATCGAGCACAGACTTCAACCATCGCATCGAGTTCGACTGGCAAACCAAAGGTGTGCATCGGCACACAGGCGCGAATGATCTTTTGATCGGCCCTGGTTCTGCAAACTCCGTCTGCGTCCACGATGGCGCTCTCCTCCAACCATATTTCTAACGCTTTAGGCGAGAGGCCGAGAGTATGTCGATCTACATCCACGAATACTGGCTCGGCTCCGCAATAGGCGATAGCGTTGCAGGTGGCGATGAAGGTCAGCGACTGAGTCATGACAAGCTCGCCCGACTTGACCCCCGCGAGTTGCAGCGCTACGTGAAGCGCCGCAGTCCCATTGACCGTGGCTATAGCGTGTGGACTGCCTGTATATTCGACCATGCCACGTTCGAAGCGGTCGACGAAGGCGCCCACGCTGGAGACGAACGTTGACTCGATTGTTTCCAATACGTAGTCACGCTCACGACCGATGAAAAGCGGCGCGTGCAGCGGGATGGAATCCTTGGTGCGGTACTGGTCGCGGATAAAGTGGATGAGGTCGTCAAACATACCGTATTCAGATGTTGTAGATGTCGGCTTTGTAACTCTTTAGGTTCTCCGGATTGGAGAACCAGGCAATAGTTTCAGCAAGGCCGCGCTTGAACCCTTCGCTTCCACTGTATGATGGTTCCCAGCCAGTTAATCTTTTAGCCTTGCTGTTATCTGCCCACAACCGATCAACTTCGCTTTTCTCTGGGCGAAGACGCATCTCGTCGGTTTCAATTTCAATATCAACCCCCATGAGCTTGGCAATCATCTGCACTGTGTCTTCCATGGATATTTCAAAATTGCTGCCGATGTTGATTACTTCACCAACGGATTGGTCTGCCTCCGCAATGGAAATAAATCCTCGCACTGTATCCATTACAAAATTAAAATCGCGCGTTGGATGTAATGCTCCAAGCTTAATCTTGCGCTTGCCATTGGCAATTTGAGTGATTACGGTGGGTATGAAAGCACGGGCTGATTGCCGTGGACCATAAGTATTGAATGGTCGAATGGTTGCAACAGGCGTATCGAATGAATTGTAGAACGACATTGCAATCTGATCGGCGCCGATTTTTGTTGCGGAATAGGGGGATTGTCCTTGGAGGGGATGTTCCTCCGTGATCGGGACATATTTCGCCGTGCCGTATACTTCGCTCGTCGAGGTGTGAACCACCTTTTTCACTCCAAGTTCCCGTGCGGCCTGAACGATATTCAAGGTGCCCTTTACGTTCGTGTCAACATAAGTATCGGGAGAATGGTACGAGTAGGGGATAGCGATTAGGGCAGCCAAGTGCATCACGATCTCGCAGCCTTGCATGGCTTTTTTCACACCGTAGGAATCGCGAATGTCTCCCGCAAATACCTCGAAACGACCTGCCACATCGGGCGCACACTGATCCAGCCAGCCCCAGGAATTAAATGAATTGTAAAGAACAAAAGCGCGCACGTCGTAGCCTTGGCGCACAAGAGCTTCTGTCAGATGTGAGCCAATAAACCCATCAGCTCCAGTTACCAAAATTTTTTTATTACTTAAACTCACTTGATTGCGCCCTTGTAATGAATTAATCGGTTTGGATTGCATTCTGCCTATTTTGGCGGACTGAATATTGGGCCATCCGATTAAATCCTATTTTTATGTGTTAAGAAATCAAAGATATGTACAGCCGCATTATCAAGTGTTAGCTCACCAGTATTGATTTATAATCCAAGCTGTTCCGGTTCTTCATAGAGCGAAGGAATGCCAGTAAAATTTTCAAATAATCCTCGTCGAACCTTCGCCACAAAGACTATCAACCCTGCTTCACTGGCCGTGATACGGCAACTTTGTACGACAATGGACCACCACTAACCCCCCATACTTTGTAGACTAGGCGCGATGTACCCTCTGGTGTTATTTCAATTTGAAATAGCTCTGATTTATGAAAAATCCTTTGTTCGTTATGTACGCCACATCCCAAAAAGTAGCGTGCAGGTTTGAGAATGTTAGCGGGAAAGGTCCACTCAGCGACCCATATTCCAGCCTCTCTATTTTCGAGTAACTCAGGATACTCTTCCCAATCGCACAATTGCCAAAGGCCTTCTTGTGCTCCTGTCAATATTTCAACATATACAGAAAGCCCCTCCACTTGGCGAGTAACTTGGTATGTGAGAATTACTCGAATATCTTCATCACTCCGAAAAACACTTTGCGGCGTACCCTCGGCACCTACAGTACGTGCAGATATCATGCGGATGATTTCATCTTCTCCGCCCTCAATTATAACTTCGCCCGACTGCGTAGAGAAACCAGCGCTTAGATAGCTTTCTACCACAACAGAAGTCGTTCCAATATTTGCAACCACACCATGCTCAAGATACACGCACTTTGAGCAAAGGCGATTTATTGCTGCGATGTTATGGCTCACAAACAAAACCGTTCGCCCTTCCTTTCCGACATCCTCCATCTTCCCCAGGCACTTCTTCTGGAACTGCGCATCGCCCACCGCCAGCACCTCGTCAACAATCAGTATCTCGGGCTCCAGATGCGCAGCTACCGCAAAGGCGAGGCGCACATACATGCCGGATGAGTAGCGTTTGACCGGGGTATCCAGGAACTTTCTCGACTTCGGCAAACGCGACGATTTCGTCGAACTTCTTGCTGATCTCGGCACGGCTCATGCCGAGGATCGCACCGTTCAGGAAGATGTTCTCGCGCCCCGATAGTTCGGGATGGAAGCCGGTGCCCACTTCAAGCAGGCTGGCCACGCGGCCTGTGATTGAGACCCGGCCCGAGGTCGGCTCGGTGATCCGGCTGAGGATCTTCAACAACGTCGACTTGCCAGCACCGTTGCGGCCGATGATGCCCACCCGGTCACCCTGCTGTATGTCGAAGCTGACATCCTTGAGTGCCCAGAATTCTTCGTGGGTGGGATCGTCTTGAGGTGCGGCAAAGGGATGGATCAATTTATTGGTGAAGCGCCTGGTGCCTTCGGCCAGTACATCGCGCAAGGCGGTATAGCGCTGCTGCTTCTGGTGGCCGATGATGTATTTTTTCGAGAGGTTCTCGACGCTGATTATCGAAGTCATTCTGAACCTTTGCTTTTGATGACCCCGCGCTGAGTCAATATGTCGATGACCTGATGAACACACTCATTCAGTTCCGCTTTGCCGGTATTCACGGTCAACTCAGGGCTCTCGGGCTTTTCATAGGGAGACGTTATCCCAGTGAATTCGGCGATTAGTCCGGCACGGGCTTTTTTGTACATGCCCTTCACATCGCGGCGTTCACAGGTCTCGATCGGCGCGTCGCAATAAATCTCGATAAAATCCCCGTGCTCAACCATGCCCCGAACCCGCTCTCGGTCTGCACGAAATGGAGAAATAAACGCCGTCAGTACGACCACGCCCGCTTCCATAAAAAGCTTGGATATCTCGCCAATGCGACGGATATTTTCTTCCCGATCCTTGTTCGAAAAACCAAGATCACTGCATAGTCCGTGGCGCACATTGTCGCCATCCAGCACAAAAGTCCGACAGCACTGTTGATACAGAACTTCTTCGACGGCATGGGCTAGTGTGGATTTTCCGGAACCAGATAGCCCGGTAAACCAGATGATCGCACCGCGATGCCCGTTTTGCAGTTCGCGGCGCGCACGGGTCACAGTTGCATGGTGCCAGACAATGTTATTCATAGGCGCATACCCCGCGCTCCTGCCTCTGATGGCCGATGATGTATTTTTTCGAGAGGTTCTCGACGCTGATGACGGGGGCCATGGTCAGATCACGTCCGCAAAGGTCTTTTCCGTCGTGCGGAAATACAGGATGCCGCTGGCGAGGATCAGCAGCACCAGCGCCAGCGAGAGCAGGAATCCGGGCCAATAGAGCGGGGTGTCGCCGCCCAGGATCGCCCAGCGGAAGCCGTCGATCACGCCCACCATCGGGTTGGTGGAATAGAGCAAGCGCCAGTGTTCCGGGACGATGTTGCTGCTGAAGCCGACCGGGGAGATATAGAGGCCAAACTGCACCACGAACGGGACGATGATGCGGAAGTCGCGGTATTTGACGTTGAGTGCCGCGATCCACAGCCCTGCGCCCATCGCGGCGGCAAAGGCAATGGCGATGAACAGCGGCAGCGTCAATATGCGCAGGCTGGGCTCGAAGCCGTACCAGAGCATCAGTCCCGACCATAATGACTCCGGAGATCAGGAAGTCGACGAAGCTGACGATCACGGCGCTTGCCGGGATGACCAGGCGCGGGAAGTACACCTTGGAGATCATCCCGGCATTGCTGATCAGGCTCTCGCCCGCACCGCTGAAGGCATTGGCGAAGAATTGCCAGGGCAGCAGGGCGGCAAACACCAGGATCGGATAGGGCACGCCTGCGGAGGGCAGTTTGGCCAGTTTGCTGAACACCAGCGTGAACACCAGCATGGTCAGCAAGGGCCGGCCCAGCGCCCACAGGATGCCGATCACGGTCTGCTTGTAGCGCACCAGGATGTCGCGCCAGGCTAGGAAGAAGAACAGTTCGCGGTAGCGCCACAGGTCGCGCCAGTAGTGGCGCTCGGTGCGGCCGGCTTCGATGACCAGGGTGGCGGGCACGGGGGTGGCCTGTTGGCTAGGCATGAGACTATCTCGCTCCTTTCGCGGCCGGAGGTACTGCTGCCCGGCAACGCAGTGACCCGCCCGGCTTCTTCGCGCAGGCTTTTGATCTCGCGGGTCAGCGCTTCGTGTTCGGCCAGCTTGATTTTGAGAAACTCTACGGTGATCCTGGCTTTTTCCTCTATGCCTCTGGGGGTCAGCAGGTAGGCATAGCCTTTCTTGTTCTTGTTGTTGCGGAAGTTCCTGGCCTTGATCAAGCCCTTCTCGATTAGCGCCTGGACGCAAAAGTTCACCCGCCCCAGGCTGATGCCCAGTTCGCCGGCCAGTTCGCGCTGGCTGATCTCCGGGATGGCTTCCAGGCGTTTCAATATCTTGTAGCGGTATTCGTCGCTCAGCATGCGGTGCAGATCATCAATTCAGTTCAAACATTGAACATGTTCATGGATTGAACGATAATTTCGCGGTCAAGTCAATGGGGGTTTGTGTAGGAGCGGGCCATGCCCGCGATCAATTAATGGTTCGCGGGCATGGCCCGCTCCTGCGAGTGCTTTGTTTAAAGACAGGTACCAGGGGCAAGATGCAAGGCGCAAGGGATAATAATCAAGAAGTGAGGACATTGATCCGGATACTGCGGCAGTTCCTGTTCAACCAGGCTAATGGTTAATTTGGGATTATTGAGGTTCCCGGGTTAAGCAACATCAATAAACTCAGTCAGGGCAGCCTGTACGGATTTAACATCTTTGGGTGATAAATGTCCGATAGTTTTCAAAACCAGGTTTTGATCCAACGTGAACAATTTCAAACGTAACTGGCAAGCCACTTTCAAGCCGGCTTTTTGCCAATTGATCAATGAAACATCACTGGGCCAAACGTTATCAGTTGCCGTTGTGATCATGGCCAACACAATTTGATTGTGCTGCTGATTGAACCGCTCATTGGAAATAACCAATGCCGGTCGGCGCTTTGTTGCATCACGATCCGTGAACGGAAATGGAACAGCGACCACGTCAAATGCCTTAAAGGTCACGCCACGCCTCTTCGTCCTGAGGTGAGTTCCACTCGGATAGCGTCTCCTGCAATGCCGATAACTCCACGTCGACGATTGGATCAATACGCTTAATGGTGATCCGATTATTGCTATCCAGGTCGAACGCCAGCATGTCGCCTTCCCGAATATGGGCGGCTTCTCTGATACGCTTGGGAATGGTTGCCTGGCCTTTGGCCGTAACGCGTGCAAGCTCCATGATTTTCTCCGTCAATTACCACAGGTGGTAATTTACCACTTTTACCACGACGGGGCAAATATGCCCATCAAGGTACAGAACCAGATTCAAGATTCAAGGGGGCAAGTAAGGAAAGATAAGGGGAGCAGGCGAACGGAATTTGAGGGGCTGTTCCGCCATTCAACTGCGAGATCATCCACTATAGACCGGGTGATATCCGCGGAGCTGTGTGGATTTTGTAGGAGCGGGCCATGCCCGCGATCAATCAACGGGTCGCGGGCATGGCCCGCTCCTACAGGTAGTCCACGAAGTCAGGATAAGGTTATTGATAGGAACGCATATTGCACGCACTTCGCAGCCGTCCTATCAGCACCATCAGCTCAGGCGCCGCTTCAGCGAGCTGCGCAACATCTGCCAGCGCAATTCGCGCGTATCTTCGGGTTCGGGAAGCACTGTGTCTTTGGCCGGATCTCCGCGGTGCAGGTAGTAATGGTCGAACACCGGCATTTGCTTGTGGATATGCCGCGCGGTCACTTTTCCAATCTCATGGCGACTATCCTGGCAAACTCTGAAAAATCCGCAAGGTGATACTTCACAATGCTGTGCACAATGGCCCAGTTGATGCTCTCATAACTGTGCACTGCGATATTTCGGAAACCCACCGCCTTTTTGAGGCTGGTCGCCAGCTCATTACTCAGCACGCCTTGCTGTGCCAACAAATCGAATGTCTGACCCATGGTGTCAGGCGGCGATATTTCCAAGCCCGCAATGAGGTGCGCACCGATATCTACCGAGATTTGCACCGCACGACTGAGGTTGAGCGAAACAATATCCTGAAGATCAATGTCTGCGGCCAGTGTTGCCGCATCCGATGGACATTTTGTTTCTATGCGAAGCAGACAGCGCCGCAACGATTCCAGCTTTTGTTCGACTACTTCCGGATCCATGCCATCCGCCTTTCCGCAAGCAGCCTGGTCCGGTAAGGCATGAAGTCGGCCTGCTCAAACAGGTGGCGGCTTATCAGGTTTCCGTACAGGGTATCGCTGCCCAGCACTCTTCTGCCATGACGTAATATCTGGCCCAGCAATGGCTCAGATACCACGTTCAAGTCGATCAAATCTATGGCACGTCCGGTACATTCGGCTAATGCGCCTATCAGGGCAATTTTCTTTTCGGCAGTCAGATCGGGTTTTGCGGCAATCGCAATATCCAGATCGCTATCAGTGCGTTGACGACCTGCAGCAACAGAACCGAATATCAGCGCAAGCACGATTTGCGGAAAGCGCGCAAACACCTCTTTGAGTTGCGCATCTATCGGCAACTGGATTTGTGATGCGGCTTTCCGTGCTGGCATCTGCTTGTCTCCTGCTCTCGCACTGCTGAATCCGATTCGGCGCAGTGCATGAATGACAGCTTCATATTGTGGCTGTCCGCGGATGGATGATTTTACCGGCCCGCATTATACCGCTGCGCAGATCGATTGCCGGTACACATCATCGATTTTGTGCAGCCTGGATCGCCGGCGAGGAGGACTGGTTTGCAAGCCAGCCAAAGCGGATTATCCGGGCTCAGCTCAGCCGCCGCTTCAGCGAGCTGCGCAACATCTGCCAGCGGAATTCACGCGTATCTTCGGGTTCGGATAGCACTGTGCCTTTGGCCGGATCTCCGCGGCGCAGGTAGTAATGGTCGAACACCGACTGGCGCATTCCCCATTTGTGCAGGAACTGCTTGCCGCCGTTGTTCTTCTTGATGCGGCCGGTGGATTTGGCCTGGAAATGGTAGACCAGCGCATCGCCCACACCCAGGAATATGCGGCAGCCGGCATGCCACAGTTTCATCGAAAAGTCGTTGTCGCTGCTCATGCCGGGCGAGAATTCGCTGCTGTAGCCGCCGACCCTGAACCACCATCTGGCGTGCACCAGCGTCGGCGGCCAGGTGGCGCCGTACCAGTCGGGCTTGCGCAACTGCGGCAGATTCGCCAGCAGCTCCTGCTCGGCAAAACCGTCCGGGCTGCGGCCGTAATCCTGAACGACGACGCAGGGGTTGTTGGTGTGCACCGGTTCTATCATCGTGCCGGACAGCATGAACAGGTCGGTATCCAGGCCATCCATCCTGCGGATCAGCGCGGTATCCCAGCCGGGGCAGCAGTACATGTCGTCGTTCAGGTAAAGGATGTAGTCCTGCTTCGCCAGCATCGCCGCCTCGTTGACCGCGAGGCAGATGCCGATGTTCTGCGGGCTGTGGGTATGATCCAGCTGCTGCGCGCGCACCCACTCCAGCGTGCCGTCGCTGCCGTCGTTGACGTGGACGATGATCTGGTGGGCATGGGCGGAGTTCTCGCGGATGCTGCGCACGCACAGCTTGAGCAGCTCGAGGTTGTTCCAGGTGGGTATCAGTATCGAAAACATGCGATGGTCATCCTCGGGCCATGATCAGCGGATCGGGACCACGCGACGCGGCATGTTCGTTGCCCGGCTCCCCGGACAATGCGCGGATCGCATCGATGACGCGGCTGGCCGGAAGATGCTGCAGGCAATCGCTCAGGCTGTCGTTATGGCGCTCGCAGCCTTCCTGCATGCAGGGCACGCAGTCGGCCACGCCCTGCAGCAGCACCACGTTGTTGACGCGCTGCGTGCCTTTCATCACGTAGGGGTTGCGGTCCTGGCTGTAATCGCCGGGCCACGGCCCCCATTTCACCGGATTGGATGGTCCGAACAGGGCCACCGTGGGTGTGCCCAGCGCGGCGGCCATATGGGTCAGCGCAGTGTCCGGCCCCACATAGTATTTCGCGCGGCTGATCAGGAAGCCGCTTTCGGCCAGGCTGAACCTGCCCGCCATGTTGATCGTGCCCTGCGGCATGGAACGGTAGATGCTCTCGACATAAGCCAGCTCGGCGGGATCGCTGCTGCCGGTGAGCACGCAGCGCACACCCTGTTGCGCGAGCCAGCGGGCCAGCTCCAGCCATCCATTGCGGTGCCACATCTTGTAGGCGAACTTGGGCGACATGTGCAGCACCGCGTAGGGTTCCGAACTCATATCGAACGGCACGGCCGCGCTCACCGAACGCTCATCCGGGCTGTCCCAGTTGACCGAGATTTTATGGCTGCGCTCGATACCGAGCAGGTCGGCCAGACCCAGGCCGGTCAGCACGGTATGGCTGTCGACATGATCGAACCTGGCCCAGTGCGTCAGCAGATGCTGCTTCCAGCGTTCCTTCTTGCTGCCGTCCTGCATGCCGTAGCGGGTCTTGCCGGCGAGCCAGGCATACAGCGTGGGGCGGTCGCCCAGCAGCGTGGTCAGCGCGATGTCGTACTTGCGGAACAGGCCCAGTACCAGCCCCAGGTGCTGCAGGAATCCCGGGCGCGCCGCCACGGTGATCACGCGGTCCAGGTCGGGGTTGCGCAGCAGCACGCCTTCGGTGCCCTTGAACACCAGCACGTCTATCTTCGCCCCGGGCCAGGCCAGGCGCAGCGAACGCAGCACCGGGGTGGCCAGCAGCACGTCGCCGATGCGCAGCGTGACCACCAGCAGGATACGGCGCACCGGGGCCAGTCCGGCGCGGTCCGCGCCGTTGCGCAAGGCCGGCACGCCGGGCTGGTCGTCCCATGCCTCGATGTCATGCAACGGGTGGCCTGAGAACAGGCCGTAGAATGCGCGGCGGAACCTGCCGGACGGCGTTGCGCGCGGAAACATCGCAGGATGCCGGCCTGCCAGCCGGCTGGCAGTGCCGGAGCGCAGCGAACCGAGGTAATGTTGCTTGAACTCTTTCTGGGTGAGGCCCCATTTCAGCACGAATATCCGCCCGCCCTTGTTGCGGCGGATGCGGCCGGTGCTGATGCAGGAGAAGTGGTAGAAGCGGCTGGCGCCGACGATGCGGAAATGGCGGCAGCCGGCCACCCAGAATTTCATCAGCAGGTCGTCGTCGCTGCTCATGCCGGGGCTGAATTCCAGGCTGTAGCCGCCCAGCATCATCCACCACTTGCGCTGGAACAGGGTGGGCTGGGCCTCGCCGCCCTCGACGTCGTCCCGCGCTTCGGACAGATATTCGCGCAGCAGACGCGGCTCGTCGAAGTCCTGCGGCGTGCTGCCGTAATTTTTCCTGATGATATAGGGATTGCTGCCATTGTCGGCCTGGATCAGCGTGGAGAAGAACAGCGCCAGGTCGGTGTCGCAGGAAGCGATCGCCTGCGCGAAAGCGGAGTCCCAGCCGGGGCAGGCGACCATGTCGTCGTTCATGTACAGCACCCAGTCGTGGCTGGTTTGCGCCACCAGGTGGTTCACCGCCAGGCAGACACCGATGTTCTTTTGGGTGTGGCTGTATTTGATGCCCTGCGCCCTGACCCACTCCAGCGTGCCGTCCGCCCCCTCGTTGACATGGACGATGATCTCGTGAGCGGATTGCGAATGCTTGCGGATGCTGGCTATGCACAGCTTCAGATATTCCAGGTTGTTCCAGGTCGGGATGACGATGCTGAACACGGCCGTTGTGCGCGCCGCTGCTGCCGCACGCGATGCTGCGCGGCCTGCGGACGCATCCTTGCCTGGGCTGGTGGTGTCGCTGTTCGTGTCGGTCATGCCTGTGCTGGGGCGGCGGGGTTGGCGATATCGCGCTGCATTATAACAAGGGAAGGCGCCGCGGAACGAGCGCGCCCGGCTTGCGGGTATGGCCTCATGCGAACAGGCGGGCGTAGGAAGGGTTGCTCATCACCATCCGCAGTCTTATCGCCTCCTTGATTTTGCGCTTCAGGTTGTTCTTGTAATAAGTGCCCGATCCGCCGCCGACGCCGCAGATCACCGGCGGCACATTGAACAGGACCCCGCTCAATCGGTTCTCGAGAATCGCGTCGCGAAAACAATGCTCGATGCTCAGCCCGCGCTCGTCGCCGACATTCAAATAGGCCGAAGCGAAATATTGCGCATAGAACGATTTGCTGACCAGGTAAAACCGGGTATCGATGTAATCGAAGCGGGTGCGCTTGAACGAAAACACATCGGCAAAATAGCCCTTCAGCAAACACGAGCCGTTCCAGCCTGCAAGGCAATCGAGAAAGTTCTCGACCCATAATTTGGCGGTGCATTTAGCAAAGTAATCCGATTCAGCGAGATAAGCCGAATGCGCGATCGCGTAATTGACGATCTCCCCTTCGCCATACCCCTTGCCATATATGCCGACCTTCCCGGAATCGTTGCGGAAGTACAGGCATTCGATATTTGCAGCGGGGAATCGCTCGGCAACGATCCCGGAAAAATCATAGTCGGAGCCGTCGCATATGACCAAACGCAGATCCGGCGCGATCGCCAGCCACTTGTCTATCGATTGCAGGGTCAATCCGATCCGGGCTTCCTTGTCCTTGAGGGTGACCGTGTGATCGGAAACGATCACGCAGGATGTCAGCAGGACCGGGGGCAAACGGGTGGTCATTTATTGATGTTTTCCTGAATCATCACACTTACCCTTTCCCCCGCCCCTCTGGATGAAACAACTGATGAGGCTACTAGCCATCTGACTAAGTTGGCAAACTACGCCAACCAAGTCATTGGTTATAGCCATTCGACCAGGCTGCAAACTGCCGCTGCCGAGTCGCTGGTTATCCCGCAAGCGGGAGAGGGTCGCCGCAAGGCCGGGAGACGGATTGAGCGTCGCACGAGACAATGTCATTGATTATGTATAGTTCAATAGTCAGCAGCCAGGCGCGATCTGCGGGGGAAACGGGATTCAAGCCTGGCTGGACTTGACGGAGCTCGATTGCAGCAGCCAATCCTGTGCTGCATCCCACTCGGTGAGCGGCAGTCTGGAAACGTTTTCATAAAAATAGGCAAACTGCTTGTCCGCCAGCTCCTGGGTCAGGTCGAGCAATACCGGCTTGTCTTTGCTAAGCCGGATAACGCCGACCCCGCTATCGATCTTCAGTATCCTGAAATCGATGCCTTCGGTTTGGGATAATTCGAACGCCACTTTCCATACATCGCCGGTCCAGAGACCAATACCCAGATAGGGCACATGGTGTTCCATCCAGTTTCTCGGCAACATGTCGTGGAAGGCGATCCATCCTCCGGGCTTGAGAAAACGGATCGAGTTGATGATGTCCCTGCGGATCTGGTCATAGGTATGCAGGCCATCGATAAACACGACATCAAAAAAGGATACATTGGTCTTGAAAAAATCATCCGATGTCTTGCGCACGTTCCCGCCATTGCGCGGATCGACGCCGACCTTGTTGCGCACCGGCACCGAGTCATACAGCTCATTGGCGGCGCAGCCGATTTCGAGGTAGGCGCAATCCGGCTTGGCGGAGACCAGCAGATTGACCAGCGCGATGCGGTTGAAATGGGTCTGCTTCCAGTCCCAATCGAAGGATTTATCGTAGGCGTTGTGGGCATGCTTGAGCAAGCGCCGCCTGATCTTGTAGCCGATACGCAGCGGGTCGGTCAGATAGCGCAGGGCTTTGTATATCGCAGTCTGTTTGAAGCCTGAGTGAGTCGTGGTACCGGTCATATGGGGGATTCCTGGGTATGGTTGAGTTGAAATGTCGGACCTGTAAACCGCGGCGCGGTGCAATTGATCTAATTATAGCGTCTGAAGATTTTGCGGCGTATCCATCGCATGACTCTTGAAAGCAATGGCTTCTGCTTATAGTCAAAACTTCTTTCCCAATTCGACTGGTAACAGACGCCCAGATAGTCCCTGGCCAGCTTTTCGATGGTCTCACCCTGCTGCTTTCCGACGATGTATTGCCGTTCATAGGAGTAGAACCTGAAGTAGGGTTCGACAGGGACCAAGGGGTAGGGTCGATACTTGAGCATGGCTTCGCCGTACCACTGGATCTCCCCGGGAAAAAACACGATCGCATCATAAAAATTCATGCCCCGGGGTTTCAAAAATTTCTGGTCCAGGTCTTCCCATACCTGTTTGCTCCATAATAGCGGCGGCGGGCCGAAATCGTAATGATGTCCGGTGCGGCCGAATATATCCATGATCTGCTGCCGTTCCTTGTGGAAGTCGTCGCTGACCTTCTCCATCCCATGCTTGACCGCAAACTGCAGCAACTCTTTCGCTTCATGCACGATGGTGTATGGGAAACCTTCAGGGGTAATAAAATCGCTCTGGCGGAATGGCCGGATGAAGATGCAGTCGGAGTCTATGCAAAGATAGGATTCGGATATTCCCAGACGCCAGAATTCCGATTTGACGATCTGCTGCGACTTCGCCCCGGGCAGCGCGTCGATTTTTTCCTGGATCAGGGCAGGGTTGGCGCGGATGATATCCTCGTCATTGATGAATGTTACCGGCTTGCCGGCCAGCGCATCCTGAAACAGATCCATATCGCGCATAGGCACCGACACATAAAAGGGAATTTGCTCCTGATTGAATCGCCCTATGCTTTCAACCAGCCGTTTTACCCGCAGCACATCATTTCTGTAAGACTTGCAGTACAAAACGAATTTTTTCATGGACGAGCTCTTGGTAGATTATGTCTGATGACAAATTGCGGTGATTTGCCGCGCATGACATTGCTGTCGGAAACAGAGGTAGCGGGCATCGTTGCAAACAATTATAGCCCGGGACAATTCCGCTATTATTTTTTGGCCACCAGTTCCCAGGTCAGATGGCTCAAGCCGCCTTTGAAATACAAATGCCTGAATTTGCGCCAACGCAATCTGAGCGAGGTATCCCCATACACTTCCTCGGGCAAAACCGGCTCCACCCGAACCGTTTCAAAGCGCCCGCCGAAACCATAACGGGCTGCATGAGGTTCGCTGCCGCAAAAGTAGGTGTGAGTTTCGTTGGTGATTATATTGACATGGGTGGGATCCTGGAATGCCTGCTTGGCCGGATAGGCGGGCGTCAGCGCGAAGAATTTCCCTTCAGGTTTGAGCACTCTCCAGATTTCCTGCATCACTTCTATGAAGGGGAAACGGATCTGCTTGTTCGCATAGTCGATCGCCTGGCGCGGGATATGCTCAAGCAAATCATAGGCAGACACGGAATCGAAATGATCCGATGGATACGGAAATGCTTCCAGGCCCAGCTTGCAGGCACGGACTTCCACAGCGGAAAACCAATCTGACTGGTCTATTCCGAATACTTCGTCGCAGCAGTATGGATTTCTCGGTTTGCCGCCACAACCCAGATCAAGATGTCTACGCATAATCTATTTTCAATGTTGCATCAAATTAATGTGTCCGAGATCCTCTTGAAGCATCTTTCGATATCTGAGACCAGACGCAAATAACGCCAGCGCTTGAACCAGCTTCGCGGCAGACCGCTATGCGCCAGCCGCAGGCGATTCGATATCCTGTAGTCTGGCACTGCGGTGCCGGCAAACCGCCGGTTCAGATATTGCGACAATATCGCAAGATTTGCCTGGCGCACGTGATGAAAGATCACGTCGGCGCCATGCTTCTGAATGACCAGGCGTTTGTTGCGCTTGAGCAGCGCTTTTGTTTCACCGGGCAATTTGCCAAAGCTGGTGCTGCCCCTATGGTAGACAAACACATCCTCGGCTACACCCAATCCATAGCCTGCAGCCTTGACTCTCAGCGAATAATCGAGGTCCTCGTAATATCCCCGGCCAAAGTCCTGATCCAGCTCTCCCACCCGTTCGAACACGCGCCGGGGAATGGCGACACAAAAGAAATCCAGGCGATAGGCCGACAGGATTTCGGTTTCACCGCTGGAGGCATACTGCAGACCCTCGCTGTATCTTTTCTTCCAGCAGTGCCGCCCTGGCTATGGATGCATTGCTCGTTTCCGGCGGCATTGGTGACAGGGCCGACCATGCCCAGATGTTCGTCGCGCGCAAGATGCTCAGCCAGCCGTGCCAGCATTCCGGCGGTCGGGAATGCGTCACTATTGAGCAGGATAAACACATCGCCTGTCGCCTGACGGATGCCTATATTGTTGCCGGCGGAAAAGCCCACATTGCTGGAGTTGAACACGAAACGGACTCCGGGATAAAGGCGCTGCGCATCAATCAATTGCTGGAGCGTGTGCGCATCCGAGGCATTGTCGACGACGATCACTTCCCAGGTTTTGAAATCAGGGTCAGCGGCCAAAGCAGCCAGACATTTGCCGGTGGTTTCTGCGTAGTTGTTGAAACTCAAAATGATGATGCTGATTTTCATGGGCGCGGCTGTCCGGGTGACGGGTGAGCTGCAAAGTTGCCATGATGCAGCAGGCATACGCGCGCCAGGTCGATGATTTGGCATGTGGCAGATTCGGAAGAGTAAGGCGAAGGCTGCCCCGAATCGGGCAGGTCATCCTTCAGCCAGCGCGCATGCAATGCTTCCAGCGCCGATGCGATGGCGTCGGCGTCATCAGCCTTGAGCGCCCAGTGCCCCAGTTCGCGCAGCATGCGTTCCATCTGCGGGTTGCGCCACACCAGCGCCAGTATCGGGCGCTGCGTCCACAGGTATTCGTACATCTTGGAGGGTATGTATTCCTCGCAGAACGGCACGGTGCCATGCAGCAGCAGCAGACAGTCGGCTGCGTGCATGCGCTTGAGCACGCGCTCCCGGCCGCTCTCGCCGGTTTTGGGGTCGGTCTCGAGGCGGCCGAACTGCGCTATCATCGCAGGGTGGGGGAAATCCTTTATGGCGCGCGCAGAAACCGGATCGATGCCGCCGCCGTATAGATGCAGACGAATATGTTGCGCGGCTTGCGGGTTCCTTTCCAGCATGCGGCGCAGTCCCTGCAAAAAGACTCCCAGGTTGCGTGTCTCTGCCAGTGATCCGAAGTGCCCGACGACCAGATGCTGGCCGCGCCGGTATGGCGTGCGCACGAAATCCGGCGGGTTGGCGCCGGGGATGATGCAATGTCCGCGCTCGCCCAATTCCGGATGGCGCGCGCGCGCGCGCGCCAGGGCTGTCTCGGTGAACCACCACACCAGATCGGCATGTTTGCAGATCTTCTCCTCCAGCCAGGCGGAAAAACGCATCCGCATCCTGTTTTTGGTCTGGCCGGGAAAGATCATCGGATCGTGGATCTCGGCGATCCAGGGCAGACCGAATCCGAGTTTCAGCCAATAACCGGCCAGGTGCGCCGCATAAGCGCCGCCGGTGGTATACACCAGCACGGGATTGCGCTTGCGGATGATGCGGGAACCGGTGAAATACGCAGAGACTGCCCATGACCAGTGGGTTTCGATGCGGATGAAGAGTTTTTCCACAACGATGAAAGGCAACAGCACCAGGGAAATCGTCATCATCGCGATCCGGTACAGCAAGCTCGAGGCGATGCGCTGCTTCAGGTAATGGCGCAGATCGAAGCGCAAGGCCACCGGCCCCGCCGGCAACACCTGGTGGTGCTCGACCACCTGATCCAGCTTTCCGGTGATTGCGCTGATCACGACCGGTTCTACGCCATGATTGAGCAGATGCGGTATCTTGTCGGTGATGGTCTGGCTGGCCGCGCGACCGTCCATATTGAAGCCGTGGGAGAGCACCAGCCAAATTTGTCTGCTGTCGTTGCTCATACGAATTGATGTTCAGCAGCCATCCGGGAGTTTCTAGCTGATATTGGCAAACTGGATGCGGTGCAGCTGCGCGTACACGCCGTTGTTTGCCAGCAATTCGCGATGCGTGCCGGACTCGGCGATCTCGCCCTTTTGCAGCACGACGATGCGGTCGGCATTCTCGATGGTGGACAAACGGTGTGCGATGACCAGCGAGGTGCGTCCCTGCATCAGGGTTTCCAGCGCGGCCTGGACCTGGCGCTCGGATTCGCTGTCCAGCGCGGAGGTGGCCTCGTCGAGAATCAGGATGGGCGCGTTTTTCAGTATCGCGCGCGCGATGGCGATGCGCTGGCGCTGGCCGCCGGAGAGTTTGACGCCGCGTTCCCCGACCAGCGTGTTCAGGCCCTGCGGCATATCGCGGATGAATTCCATCGCATGGGCGGCCTGCGCCGCTGCGATGATTTCGGCTTCCTCCACCTGGCGCATCTGTCCGTAGGCGATGTTGGCGGCGATCGTGTCGTTGAACAGCACCACTTCCTGGCTGACCAGCGCGATGTTGGCGCGCAGGCTGGCCAGCGTCAGGTCGGCGAGGTCATGGCCGTCCAGCGTGATGCGTCCGTTGCCGGGCAGGTAGAAGCGCGGCACCAGATTGGCCAGCGTGCTTTTGCCGCTGCCGGATGCGCCTACCAGCGCGACGGCCTGTCCGGCGGGTATTTCCAGATTGATGTCGCGCAATGCCATCCGGCCGTCCTGATGATAGGACAGGCTCACGTGCTCGAAGACTATCCTGCCGCTGGCGCGCCCTATCGCTATCTTGCCGGTATCGGTCTCGCCCGGGGTATCGATCAAGCCGAAGATGCTTTCGGATGCCGCCAGTCCGCGCTGCAGGAATTCGCTGATCCCGGTCAGGCGTTTGATCGGCGCCGTCAGCATCAGCATCGCCGCAATGAAGGAAAGGAAGCCGCCGACCGTGGTCTCGTCGCTGCGCGACTGCACCGTGGCAAGATAAAGGATCAAGGCCAGCGCCGCAGCGGCGACCATCTGCACCAGGGGCACATTGGCCGCCGCCGCCATGGTCTGCTTCATGATGTAGCGGCGCACCCAGTTGGCCTTGTCGCCGAAGCGTTCGCTCTCATACTGCTGCCCGCCGAACAGCTTGACCACTTTGTGCGCGGCCACGCTCTCCTCGATCACCTGGGTGATATCTCCCATCGCGCGCTGGGCGCTGCGGCTGGCATCGCGCAGGCGCGCGTTGATGAACTTCAGGATCAGCATGATGACGGGCAGCATCACCAGGCTGAGCAGCGTCAGCTTCCAGTTCAGGTAGAACAGCCAGCCCATCAGGCCGACGATGATGATGGAGTCGCGTACCGAGACCGTCACGATGCTGGTGGCCGCCGCGGTGACCTGGGTCACGTCAAAGATCAGCTTGGAGATCAGGTTGCCGGTGGCATGATCGTCGTAATAAGGCGTCGGCAGGGACAACAGCTTGTGGAACATCTGTTCGCGCAGATCCATCACCACCTTGTTGCCGACCCAGCCGATCGCATAAGTTCCAATGAATGAAGCGACGCCGCGCACGAAGAAGATCACCAGCAGAAGCAACGGGGCAAGCCGGATGACGGTGTCATCCTTGTGCACGAAAGTGCCGTCCAGCATGGGCTTGAGCAAGGCCGGCAACAACGGTTCGGTGGCCGCCGTCACCGCCATGCCGAGGATGGATATTACAAAGGTTCGCCAATAGGGTTGGACATAGCCGAGCAGGCGCAAATAGAGCTGGGTACTGGTAAGATTCATGGCGCGCACTTTAGCAGAAAACACCTGGTCAGGCGTTTTGCCGGGAGTGCAGCGATGGCAATGCAGCAATGGCAAAGACCAGTGGCGGGCGGTTTTCATCCGGTCTGGAAATGTTCCGGTCAGCCGTTTTCAGACCAACACGGTGGAGAAGCGCGATGGCGATTTACGCGGTGGGCGATGTGCAGGGCTGCCATGCCGAACTGGTGCAGCTGCTCGAGCAGATCCGGTTCGACCAGGCCAGCGACCAGCTCTGGCTGGTCGGCGACCTGGTCAATCGCGGGCCGGCTTCGCTGGAAGTGCTGCGCCTGGTCAAATCGCTGGGCGACAGCGCGATCACCGTGCTCGGCAACCACGACCTGCACCTGCTCGCGGTCGCCGCAGGCGCGGCGGAGCTGAACCGCAACGACACACTGGGCCGGATACTGGCCGCCCCGGACCGCGACGAACTGTTGCACTGGCTGCGCAACCAGCGCCTGCTGCATGTACAGGGCGGCTATGTGCTGGTCCATGCCGGGCTGCTGCCGCAATGGAACGCCGAACAAGCGCTGGGCCTGGCGCGCGAGGTCGAAACCGCGCTGCGCGGAGACGATTATGCGGCGTTCCTGGCGCGCATGTACGGCAACACGCCGCACCACTGGGATGAAGAACTGAGCGGCTACAAACGGCTGCGCGTGATCACCAACGCCTACACGCGGATGCGTATCTGCACCCCACTGGGCGAGATGGAATTCAGGTTCAAGGGTGAGGTGGAACACATACCGGCCGGCTACCTGCCGTGGTTCGACGTGCCCGGCAGGGCCAGCGCGGATGCGACGGTGATCTTCGGCCACTGGTCGGCGCTGGGCCTGCTGCTGAGGGACAAGGTGATTGCGCTGGACACCGGTTGCCTGTGGGGCGGCCCGCTGAGCGCGCTGCGGCTGGAAGACCGGCGACTGTTCCAGGTGGCATGCAATAACCCGGTGGCGAAACACTGGTGAGGCCTGCCGGAGTTCCCGCGCAGGAGAGGCAGCCACGACACAATATGGTCGTCACAATAATCGCGTATTCCGTCTGCGTCACATCGGCCCTTGCAGCATGGGCATTGCTGCACTCGCCACGATGGATGATGGGTAGCTTTGCATGGCCATCTGACTAAGTTGTCCAAAAACGACAGGCAAGCTTGCGTAGGATGGGTTGATCTTGCGTAGGATGGGTTGAGCGCAGCGATACCCATCAATCAACCCATCAATCAACCCGCTTTCCGCTCGCCATAATCCATTTCCGCAATCGCGCTGCCCGCCCAATCCGCCGGCAAAATTCCTGCCCGCTACGATGGATGATGGGTAGCTTTGCATAGCCATCTGACTAAGCTGTCCAAAAAAAAGGACAGCCAAGTCATTGGCCGTCGCTGCGCTTAATCCATCCTACAGGCTACAGGTTGATATTTTTTGCATCATCTGCTCCGCCTGATGCACATAGCCGCCGCCAAATAAATTTGCGTGGTTGAGGAGGTGGCTCAGCTGGTAAACCTTGCGCAGGACGGGTTGATCTTGCGTAGGATGGGTTGAGCGCAGCGATACCCATCAATCAACCCATCAATCAACCCGCTTTCCGCTCGCCATAATCCATTTCCGCAATCGCGCTGCCCGCCCAATCCGCCGGCAAAATTCCCGCCTGCACGTAACGGTGAAATGACGAATGCGGCCACTCGGCGACTTGTTTTGCCCAACCGTGCTTGACGGGATTGATGTGGATGTAATCGGCATGCCGGGCAAAATCCTCTTCATTGCGGATCAGGTGTTCCCAATATCGCCGCTGCCATATCCCGCGTTCACCCTTGCCCTCGCGGCTTACGGAACGCTGCTCGCCATGCAGAAGGCTGCGCGAGAACACCGTCTTTATCAGCCGCCAGCGCAGCGCGAAATCGCTGTCATCGGCAGGCAACGTCCAGATGGCATGCAGGTGATCCGGCAATATGACGGTGGCATCTGTCTTGAAGGGATGGCGGGTGCGGGTGTATTCGAAGGCAGTCCGCAATAGCGCGATGTGTTCGATCAAAAGTGCGGAGCTGCGGTCGGCAAGATTGACCGTGAAAAAGTAGCCGGCCCCGGCAATGTTGCTGCGACGGTAGTTGGTCATTTGGTTGGTGTTGATGGCTAGCTTTGCATAGCCATCCTACGCGCTTTGGTGGGTGATGGGTATCGCTGCGCTCGACACATCCTACGCGCTTTGGTGGGTGATGGGTATCGCTGCGCTCAACCCATCCTACGCGCTTCGGTGGGTGATGGGTAGCTTTGCATAGCCATCTGACTAAGCTGTCCAAAAACGACAGCCAAGTCATTGGTTATCGCTGCGCTCGACCCATCCTACAGGCTACAGGCTGATATTTTTTTCATCATCTGCTCCGCCTGATGCACATAGCCGCCGCCAAATAAATTTGCGTGGTTGAGGACGTGATACAGGTTGTATAGCTCCTTGCGTGTGGCATAGCCCTGGTCCGGCGCATAGGCGCTGCGATAGGCGGCGTAAAATTCCGCGGAATAGCCGCCGAACAATTCGGTCATCGCCAGATCGCACTCGCGGTCTCCATAATAGACTGCCGGGTCGAAGATCGCCGGCGTGCCATCTGCAAGAAATGCGTGGTTGCCGCTCCACAGGTCGCCATGCAGCAGCGAGGGTTGCGGCGTGTAGTCCGCGAAGAAGGCCGGCAGCGCATCCATCAGTTTTTCGCCCAGGTTTTGCAGTCGGCTGCCGTAGCCGTTCTGCGCCGCGAGACGCAACTGAAATCCCATGCGCTGTTCGCGCCAGAACGTCACCCAGTCATTCGTCCAGGTGTTGGGCTGCGGCGTGGTGCCAATGTAGTTGTCGTGAGTGAAACCGAACTGTTCAGCCGTGCGCCGATGCAGCGCGGCCAGCTGTTCGCCCAGCAGCCGGTCATCGCCGCGTGTACCCAGTTCGAGATATTCCAGCACCAGATAGCTTTGCCCGGCTGCGCTGCCGTGCGCGATGGTGTGCGGCACGCGTATCGTATCCGTCGCGGCGATTGCATCCAGCCCTTGCACTTCGGCGATGAACATCGCCAGATGCTGCGCGCCGTTGAGCTTGAGGAAATAGCGCGTGCCATCCATGCCATCGAGTCTATAGGCCCGGTTGATGCTGCCGCCGCCGACCGGCGTGGAATTGCGCAGAGAGAAGAGGCGATGAGTCGCTGCGCTGATAGTGGTGGAGAGATGGGCGAGGAGTTCGGAGTTCATCGGATAAATCACCCGCGTTGTATGTTTCGATGAGCATTGGACTCAGCGCGTGTGTAGGAGCGGGCCATGCCCGCGACCAGGATGTTCGCGGGCATGGCCCGCTCCTACAACAGGACAGGCACGCCCCACTCCTACAACGACACTGAGTGGCCGAAGTGCTGCTCGTACAAACCCGCCAGTTCGTCGCGCGTATAGCGGTGGTTCTGCCCGCCGCGGCTGGCGATCTTGAGCGCTCCCATGAGCGAGGCGAGCTGGCCGGTGGTCTCCCAGTCCCAGCCCTGCTGGATGCCGTGCAGCAGGCCGGCGCGGTAGGCGTCGCCGCAACCGGTGGGGTCGACGATGGACTCGGCCGTGAGCGCGGGAATCGCGAGCTGCCTGCCGTCGGCATGAATCAGCGAGCCGTCGGCGCCCAGCGTGACGATCAGCGCTTTAACCCGTTGCGCAATCTGCTCCAGCGTCTTGCCGGTCTTGTCCTGCAGCAGCTTCGCCTCGTAATCGTTGACGGTGACGTAGCTGGCTTGTTCGATGAAGGTCAGCAGCTCCGCACCGGAGAACATCGGCATGCCCTGGCCGGGATCGAACACGAAGGGGATGCCCAGGTCGGCGAATTCCAGCGCGTGCTGCAGCATGCCTTCGCGGCCGTCCGGCGCGACGATGCCGAGCGTGGCTTTGCCGCCCGCCGCGACGCTGTTCAGGTGCGACATGCCCATCGCGCCGGGATGGAACGCGGTGATCTGGTTGTCGTCGAGATCGGTGGTGATGAAGGCCTGCCCGGTGAACTGGCCGGCGACATGGCGGATATGCGTCTGCGCCAGGCCGAGGCTTTCCAGCCGCGCAGCGTAAGGAGCGAAATCGTCGCCCACCGTCGCCATGATCAGCGGGTGCCCGCCCAGCATCTGCAGGTTGTAGGCGATGTTGCCGGCGCAGCCGCCGTATTCGCGGCGCATCTCGGGCACCAGGAAGGCGACGTTCAGGATGTGGATCTGTTCCGGAAGGATGTGTTTCTTGAACTGGTCCTTGAACACCATGATGGTGTCGTAAGCCATCGAACCGCAAATCAGAGTGTGCATCGGCAAACCTTAGCTGGATAGACAGGCGCGGATTGTAGCAGGCCGTCATCTGTTTGGTATCGCAGCGGCGGATGCAGCGAAGATCGCCGGTTGCTTAGCCGTTTGAAATCCCCGATAATTCGCGCGCTGCAGACGCACCGCGCCAGACCGAATCTTTTGGGGGCAGAGTGATTCCAGGATCCAACCCCGAGTTATTGGCACAACCACCGGCGACACTATCCAGATGAACATAAATTTCCAGCGCGCGGTAGACCGATATGCAGGCATGCCGATCTGCGCTTTGCTTTCCCTGGTAAACCGGTTGCTGCCCAGTCAGCCCGGCGGCGTACCGCCCAAAAACATCCTGGTCATCCTGCTGTCCGAAATGGGCAGCCTGGTGCTGGCGCACCCGATGTTCATGCGCCTGAAGCAGCAATATCCCGACGCGTCTATCCATGTTCTGATGTTCGCGAAGAATCGCGAGGTGCTCGACCTGCTAGCCGTGATCCCGCGCGAGAACGTGCTGACGCTGGACGACAGCTCGCTGAAAGGTCTGGCCGGCGACAGCCTGAAGGCGATACGCAGGATGCGCAAGCTGAAGCTGGATGCGGTGATCGATTGCGAATTGTTCGCGCGCATCAGCAGCATCTTCTCCTATCTTTCGGGTGCGCCGCTGCGCGCGGGATTTCATCCCCACACCCAGGAAGGCCTGTACCGCGGCTCCTTCATCAACCGCCCGGTGCTGTACAACCCCTACCGGCACCTGACCCAGCAGTTTCTGACGCTGGCCTCGGCGCTGGAATCCACCACCGATCCGGTCGCCAAGCTGCTGCCTGCGCCCTATACCGGCAGCACGCCGGTGCTGGAATTTCCGCGCGAGGAGCTGGAACAGGCACACCGCGAGCTGCACAACTTCTTCCCGGCCATCAGGGACAAACAGCTGGTGCTGATCTACCCCAGCGGCGGCATCCTGCCGATACGCGCCTGGCCGTTGCAGAACTATTTCGAGCTGAGCAGGACCCTGCTGGACGAAGGCTATGCGGTCGGCGTGATCGGCATGAAGGGCGACCGCGAGATCGCGCAGACCGTGGTGGACCACTGCAACAGTCCGGTCTGCATCAATCTGGCCGGCTATACCAAGTCGGTGCGCCATCTGCTGGCGGTGTTCCATCGCGCCTCGCTGCTGGTCACCAACGATGGCGGGCCGGGGCAGTTCGCCGCGCTGACGCCGCAACTCCCGGCTATCATCTTTTTCGGCCCGGAAACGCCGGTGTTGTACAAATCGCTGGGCGACAACGCATACTGCTTCCACCGCCAGCTGCCCTGCTCGCCATGCCTGACTGCGTATAACCACCGCACCTCGCCCTGCGACGGCGACAACCAGTGCCTGAAACAGATCACGGTCGACCAGGTGCTGGCAAAAGCGCGTCAGATGCTGGCCGGAACCAGGGACGTTGCGGCGCCGCATCGGCAAACCGCATGAAGCGCATCACGCAACACCCGCTGACGCTCTGGATATTCAGGAAGCGCTTTATCAAATTCGGCACCGTCGGCGCATCGGGCGTGGTGGTCAACCTGGCGGTGCTGTATCTGTGCCGGGAATTCCTGTTCGCCGCGATTCAATCAACGGCTATCCGGCTGAATGCCTCGCTGGCGGTGGCGATCTTGTTCGCGACCGTGAACAATTTTTTCTGGAACCGGTCCTGGACCTGGAGCGACCGCAAACACCATCCCGACAAACACCTGTTGCTGCATTTCGGCCAGTACGCGCTGGCGTGCTGGCTGGGCATCGTGCTGCAGGTGCTGCTGACCAATCTGCTGGTGATCTATCTGCATTATCTGATCGCCAATGCGCTGGCGATCGTGATCGCCAGCGTGTTCAATTTTCTGGTGAACAACTTCTGGACGTTCCGCAGCCACCAGCCGGTGGAGGAAATCGCGTTGCCCAACATCCCCGAACCCGATCCGGAAGACCAACGGGGCAGCGGCAGCAAGTGAAAGCAGCGGAGATGCGCGCGGCATCATACTGGCTGGTGCTCCTGCTTGCGGTGTTCACCTATTTCTATGGCCTCGACAGCCAGCACATCCCCAAGAACGGCGACGAATATCCCTACGAACACATCACCCGGCTGACCGCCGCCAGCGGCAAACTCCTGCCGCTGCAATCGCAGCTGGACCGGATGCGCAACACCAAGCCGCCGCTGCTGTTCTGGCAGGGCATCGCTTCGACTGAGGGTGGCCGGAACTGGACGCTGTGGAATCTGCGCTACCCCAGCGTCATCTACACGCTGCTGACCGCGGCGATGCTGTTGCTGCTGGGCAGAAGACTGACGGGAAAGCTTGAAACCGGCGTCATCGCGGCGCTGACGTTCCTGGCGTTCTTCAGCACCTACCGCTACGGGCGGCCGTTCCTGACCGATCCGCCGCAGGTGTTCTGGCTGTTCCTGCCGTTTTTCGTGCTGCTGTCCTGGCGCCAGGCGTTCGCGTCGCGCTGGCTGGTTCCGCTGCTGTTCGGCCTGGCCTTCGGCATCGCCTTCCTGTACAAGTCCTTCGCGCTGGCTTTGCCGGTCACGCTGGGTTTGAGCGCCTGGTATCTGCAGCAACGCCAGAACCGGATAGCGGAGTTTCTGAAGCGCGACGCATACAAGGTGGCGATCGCCGTGTCGGTTGCACTCGCGCTGTTCGCGCTGTGGTTCGTGCTCGATCCCGATCCGCAGGCGGTGTGGAAGGAGTTCGTGGTCGGCGAGAATGTCGGCAAGTTCGACCCGCACGGCCAGTCGTCAGCGGGACAGGGCTATCTGCAGAAAATGCTCTGGGGCGGTTCCAGCATCTGGAGTTATGTGCTGGCTTTCCTGACCAATCCGGGACTGCTGACGTTCCCGGTATTGGGACTGTTGATTTTCGCCTGGCGGCGGCGCAGCCAGCTGAGCGAGGCAGAGCAGCTGCTGTGGATCTGGGTCGCCGCGCTGTTCATCAGTTTTGCCCTGCCCAGCCAGCGTTCGGGGCGCTATCTGCTGGCGGCGATGCCTGCCGTGGCGTTGCTGTGCGCGCTGAACTGGCAACAGATAGCCCGCAGCTACTTCGTTGCCAGCCTGATCCTGGCGGCGGCGGCGATTGCCGGAATCGCCTATCTGGCGATGCAGCTGCAAAACGGGATGCCCGGGGCCGATTTGTATCCGACGGCATTCTGGTTGTTGACCGCAGCTGCCGGCGTATTGGCGCTGCTGGCGATCGCGATGCCTGCCCTCACCCGGCCCGCGATCAACGTCGTCGCGCTGCTGGTGCTGCTGTGCTTCGCCGCATTGCTGCGGCCCTTCGACGGCGCCCTGGGAAATTACAGCGCGGAAGCGCAGCGCGATGCCGGCGGCAAGCAAGTCTGGGTGCCGTGCAATTTCAGGGCGGTGGACGAAGGTTATCGCTTCATCCTGCCGGGCGCGCAGATACACGGCTATAGCGAAGATCAGCATCTCGGCGCCGGCGAACTGGCGGCGCGCTATCCGCTGTTCGCGATACAGCTGGCGCTGAACGACGCAACGCCGCTGGCCGGTTGCTCCGCCTGCAAGATCATCGGCCAGCGCTTGGATATCCGCGGCCGCCAGAGCCCGGCCGAGCAGAAGGAAATGCTGCAGGGCAGGGTGTTCCAGCATCTGTTCGTGCGCGAATGGCTGATCGAGTCTCCCGCGGGCGGCAAGATCAAATTCGAAACGACCCCGGCCCAGGAGTGCCGCTGATGTCCAGACCCGGCCGATCCGCTGTGCGTCCGCTGCTGCTGGTCCTGCTGCTGATCGCCTGCGCCGCAGCATATTACAGGGTCACGCAGCGGCCGCCAGCTGCGTCCTTTCTGCCGTCTGTGCTCTTTCAATCGTCTGGAGCCGGGCGCGATCCCGGCGCGCTGCGCTCCGGCGATGGCGCTGCGCTGTTCCGCAGCCATTTCGCTTCCACCCAGCAGGATATCTCGACGCACGCAGCCTCGCTGGTGGAACTGAGCGACGGCCGCATCCGTGCCTTCTGGTTCGCCGGCAGCCGCGAGGGTGCGCCGGATGTGCAGATACGCAGCGCAGTATTCGACCCGCAGAAAAACGAGTGGGGGCCGGAATCCAGCATCGCCGATCGTGTATCCACCCAGCGCGCGCTGCTGCGCTACGTGAAGAAACTCGGCAACCCGGTGCCGCAGCGCGCGGCGGATGGAACGCTGTGGCTGTTTTACGTGACGGTGTCGCTGGGCGGATGGGCGGGCAGCTCGATCACGGCGATCAGCTCTACCGATGACGGCGCCAGCTGGAGTCCGGCGCGGCGATTGATCACCTCGCCTTTCATCAACATCAGCACGCTGGTCAAGGGCACACCGTTTCTATACAGCGACGGCACGCTGGGCTTGCCGGAATATCACGAATTCATCGGCAAGTTCGGCGAGATCCTGCGCATCCGCAGCAGCGGGCGCAGCGCCGGGATCGTCGACAAGCAGCGCTTGAGCTCGGGCAAGACCACGCTGCAGCCCATCGTGCTGATCAGGGATCCGCAGCGGGCCCTGGTGCTGATGCGCCGTTCCGGTTCCAGTCCCAGGCGCGTGATCGCGAGCGTTACCGCCGATGCCGGGCGGCATTGGAGCGTGCCAGCAGCGACCGCGCTGGCCAACCCCGATGCCGCGCTCACCGGCCTGGTGCTGCCGGACGGACGCATGCTGCTTGCGCTGAACGATATCGAGGAAGGACGCGACGCGCTGTCGCTGGTGCTGTCCGCCGATGGCGGAGCCACCTGGAAAAAGATATATCAGCTGGAAGACCAGCGCGGCCGGCCCGCCGACGCTGAACACTATCTGCAAACCGCCGCCGCGCTGGCCAAGGCGACCGCGCCGGAGATCGCCGATGCGGGCGCTTACGCGATATCTGCGCAGCAGCATGAGTGCGAGGCGCAAGGCTGCCGCTACGAATTCTCCTACCCCTATATGATCCAGGCGAAGAATGGCGACATTCATCTGGTCTACACCTGGAACAGAAGCTTCATCAAGCATGTCGAGTTCACGCCTGCGTGGCTGGAGCAACAGATAGCAAAGGCGGGCGATGGCGAACTTCACTGACCTGACCGGGCTCGCGGGTGTCGCCTGCGCGATCGCGGCGAGCACGCTGTTGTTGCCGCGGGTCGCGCGCCTGGGCAGATCGCCATTGGCGATCGTGCAGGGGTCCGTGTTTGTGCTGGTGCTGGTCCCATTCGACGGGATGCCGATCGCCGCGTATCTGCGCGGCATCAGCGGCGACCTGAGCATCACCACGCTGGTGTTGCTGGGCTGCGCGCTGCTGCGGCCGTGGTGCAACTGCGCTGCCGGGACGGCACAGCGGCCGGCGCTGCTGCTGATCGCGCTGCTGGCGCTCGCGCTGTATCCGATGGCGCTGGGCGCCGGCGCATACGATCCGTATCGCCTCGGTTATGGCGACCCGTTGTTCCTGGTTGCGCTGCTGGCGCTTGCATTGCTCTCGTGGTTCCGCGACCTGAACCTGATCGCGCTGTGCATCGCGCTGGCCACGCTGGCCTGGGCAGCCGGCTGGTATGAATCAAGCAACCTGTGGGATTATCTGCTCGATCCGTTCCTGGCGATCTATGCGCTGTGGGCGATGGTGATCTCTGCGGTGAAGAGATTTTTCCCGTTGCGGTAAGGACAGACATGAAATTGTAGGAGCGGGGCGTGCCTACCCTGAGCTTGCCGAAGCGGCCCGCGACCGATATATCCCGTTCGCCCTGAGCCTGTCGAAGGGTCGCGGGCAGCACCCGCAAGGGGTACGCCGTGGTTGTAAGGGGCTAAAGCCCCAACAACACACGCAGGGCCCGCTCCTACGCCTGAAAGATAGGCGACGAATAAACCACTAAGCCCCATAGCACCAGCGCGTTGACGATGCTGAGGAGCACCGCCGCGCTGGCGATATCCTTGGCGCGTTTGGCGAGCGGGTGCCGTTCCAGCGAAGTGTGGTCGACCGCGGCTTCGAGCGCGGAGTTGAGCAGTTCGACGATCAGCACCAGCAGGATGCTGGAGACCATCAGGGCCTTGCCCAGCAGACTGGCCGGCAGCAGCAGCGCCACCGGTATAGCGAGCGCGGCGACCAGCACCTCCTGGCGGAAGGCATCCTCATGTTGCCACGCCGCGCGCAGCCCCTGCAACGCGATGCCGGTCGCGCGCCAGACATGCAGCAGACCGCGCGCGTGCTTGTTGGGATCTTCCATTATCGTGCAGCCGTCCTAGGCGGTTGACGGATCGAGTGCAGGCTCGGCATAGGATGCCAGCGGCGGGCAGGCGCAGATCAGGTGCTTGTCGCCGTACACGTTGTCGACGCGCGCGACGCTGGGCCAGAATTTGTTGTCGCGCAGCCAAGGCAACGGGAAGGCGGCCTGTTCGCGCGGGTAGCTGCGCGTCCAGGTGTTGGCGGTCACGGCCTTGGCGGTATGCGGCGCATGCTTGATGACGTTGTCCTTGCGGTCCGCCTTGCCGGCGGCGATCTCGTCTATCTCGGCGCGGATCGCGATCATCGCTGCGCAGAAGCGGTCCAGTTCGGCCTTGGATTCGCTCTCGGTGGGTTCGACCATCAGCGTGTCGACCACCGGAAACGACGTAGTGGGTGCGTGGAAGCCGTAATCCATCAGCCGTTTCGCGATATCGGCGACATCGACGCCGGCATCGCGCTTGAAATCGGCGCAGGCCAGGATCATCTCGTGGGCGCAGCGCCCGTTCCTGCCGCTGTACAGCGTCGGGTAATGCTCCTTCAGCGATTCCTTGATGTAATTGGCATTGAGTATCGCGATGCGCGTTGCCTCGGTCAGGCCGTTGCCGCCCATCATCCTGATGTAGCCGTAGGAGATCAGCAGGATCAGCGCGCTGCCGTAGGGCGCGGCCGATACCGCGGCGATGCCTTGCGCACCGCCGGTCGCTGACCAGCGGATGGCCGGGCAGGAAGGGAGCGAGATGCGCCGCCACGCCTATCGGCCCCATGCCCGGCCCGCCGCCGCCGTGCGGAATCGCGAAGGTCTTGTGCAGGTTGAGGTGGCACACGTCCGCGCCTATGCTGCCCGGGCTGGTCAGTCCGACCTGGGCATTCATGTTCGCGCCGTCCATGTACACCTGGCCGCCGTTGTCATGCACGATGCGGGTGATGTCCTTGATGCCCTCTTCGTACACGCCGTGGGTGCTGGGGTAGGTGACCATCAAACAGGACAGGTCGTCCTTGTGCTGTTCGGCCTTTACGCGCAGGTCGGCCAGGTCGATGTTGCCCTGTTTGTCGCATTTCACGACGACGATGTGCATGCCGTTCAGCGCCGCGCTGGCCGGATTGGTGCCGTGCGCCGAGGCGGGGATCAGCGCCACGTTGCGCTGCGCCTGCCCGCGCGAACGGTGATAGGCCTGGATCACCAGCAGGCCGGCGTATTCGCCCTGTGCGCCGCTGTTGGGCTGGAAGCTCATCTGCGCAAAACCGGTGATCTCGCACAGCGCGACATCCAGTTCGGCGATGATCTGTCTGGTAGCCGCCGGCCTGTTCCACCGGGACGAACGGGTGCAGGTTGGCGAATTCCGGCCAGGTCAGCGGCAGCAGTTCCGCAGCCGCGTTCAGCTTCATCGTGCACGAACCCAGCGAGATCATCGAGTGCGTCAGCGACAGATCCCTGTTCTCCAGCCGTTTGATGTAACGCATCATCTCCGTTTCGGAATGGTGGCTGTTGAACACCGGGTGGCTCAGGATCGGCGGATTGGCGGTGCTTCAAGCGCATGGTCTGGGTGTTTATCTGCTGTTGCGTGATGACCGGGGCGGGCCTGTCCACAGCCTGGGCGAACACCCGCAGGATCGCATTCAGCGCCGCGGCGTCGGTGGTCTGGTCCAGCGCGATGCTCAGCCCTTCACCGGTATAGCGGAAATTGATCTGCGCCGCTTCGGCCAGCGCGCGTATGCTGTCATTGCGCATCCGTGCATCGCCGGTATGGCTGAGCCTGACGGTGTCGAAGAACGCCGCCTCGCTGACGGCGTAGCCCAGCGTCTTCAATCCGTTTGCCAGCGCCACGGCGGATAGATGCACCTGCTGCGCGATGCCGCGCAGCCCGTCCGCGCCGTGATACACCGCGTACATGCCGGCCATGATCGCCAGCAGTGCCTGGGCGGTGCAGATGTTGGAAGTGGCTTTCTCGCGGCGGATGTGCTGCTCGCGCGTCTGCAGCGCCATGCGCAGCGCCGGGTTGCCGTCGGCATCCACCGACACGCCGATGATGCGGCCCGGCATCGCGCGCTTGTGCGCGTCGCGGCAGGCGAAGTAGGCCGCGTGCGGTCCGCCGTAACCCATCGGCACACCGAAGCGCTGCGTGGAACCGACCACCACATCCGCGCCCCATTCGCCCGGCGGCGTCAGCAGCACCAGGCTGAGGATGTCCGCCGCGACGGCGATGCCGATGCCATGGTCTTTGGCGCGCGCGACGAACCCGGCGTAGTCATGCACTTCGCCGCCGGCCGCAGGGTACTGCAGCAGCGCGCCGAACAGCGTGCCGTCGAGCACGGCAGTGTTGAAATCGCCGATCACCAGCTTGATGCCCAGCGGTGCGGCGCGCGTCTTCAGCAGCGCTATCGTTTGCGGGAAGCATTCGTCGGACACGAAGAAACCGTCCCTGCCCTGCCCTGCCGCCCCGGGGGTATGCAAACCATGCAGCATCGTCATCGCTTCGGCCGCCGCGGTGGCCTCGTCCAGCAGCGAGGCGTTCGCGATCTCCATGCCGGTGAGGTCGATCACCATGGTCTGGAAATTCAGCAGCGCTTCCAGCCGGCCCTGTGCGATCTCGGCCTGGTAGGGCGTATAGGCGGTGTACCAGCCGGGATTCTCCAGGATGTTGCGCTGGATCACCGGCGGCATGACGGTGTCGTAATAACCCAGGCCGATGTAGCTTTTGTACAGTTTGTTGTTCGCCCCGATGGCGCGCAGATGCTGCAGATACGCATACTCGGACATGCCTTCCGGCAGGTTCAACGGCTGCTTCAGGCGGATCGCCGGCGGGATGGTCTGCTCGATCAGCGCATCCAGTGTAGGCGCGCCGATCTTGCGCAGCATCGCCTGAACTTCGGCTTCTGAGGGTCCATTGTGGCGGTTTGCAAAGCGGTCGGACATGGTGAAAACTTTCTGGAGTAGGTATCGGGAATGGGAAGGGTCAAGGGCGAAGGGATCGCAACTCTGGTGCTCAACGGGGAAGGGCAAATCCCAGGACGCAGCAAGCGCGCCGCCCCTTCCCTCTTTAACCTTCCCGGTGTTTAGTGTGCTTCGCTGTCGATCACAGCCTGATACGCGGCGGCGTCCATCAATGCGCCGACATCGGATGCCTGGTCAGGTTTCATCCTGAATATCCAGGCGTCATAGGGGGCGCCGTTGATCGCTTCGGGGCTGCCGTCCAGCTGGCTGTTGACGGCCGTCACCGTCCCGCTGACCGGCGCATACACGTCGGCGGCGGCCTTCACCGATTCGACCACGGTGCATTCTTCCCTCGCCTTGCAGTTTGCGTCCGACTGCGGGCGCTTCGACGAACACGATGTCGCCCAGCAGCTGCTGCGCGTGTTCGGTGATGCCGATGCTGATGCTGCCGTCGGCCTCGGTCCTGATCCATTCGTGTGAGGCGGTGAACTTCAGATTGTTCGGCAAATTTGCGGGATCGCTCATGGTCATGTCCTTAAAAGATTAGATCAAACCCTTGCCATTTCTGGCGAACGGGTACTTTACAACTTTTGCATGCAGTGATTTGTCGCGCACCTCGACTTGCACCTCGTCGCCGGTCTGCACGCCGTTCGGCACGCGCGCCAAGGCGATGGACTTGTCCAGCGTGGGCGAGAAACTGCCGCTGGTGATCTCGCCCGCGCCGTGCGCGGTCATGCACTTTCTGGTGGCCGCGCAGCACGCCGCGATCCTGCAGCACCAGCCCGACCAGCTTGCGCGCGGGCGGATGGGCCAGCAGCGCGGCCTTGCCGATGAAATCGCGCTCGCTGTTCAGGTCCACGGTCCAGGCCAGGCCGGATTCCAGCGGATTGACGGACTCGTCCATGTCCTGGCCATACAGGTTCATGCCCGCTTCCAGCCGCAGTGTGTCGCGCGCGCCGAGGCCGATGGGCTTGACGCCCTTTTCCGCCAATGCAGCCCACAGGAACGGCGCGGCCTTGGCCGGAATCATGATCTCGAAGCCGTCTTCACCGGTATAACCGGTGCGCGCGATGAACATCGTGCCCATCTCCGCGGCGCTGAACGGAGCCAGACTTTCGGTCAATTGCTGGCTGCCGGGCAGGGCTTCCCAGACGCGCGCGCGTGCATTCGGTCCCTGCACCGCGATCATCGCCAGTTCCGGGTGGTCGACGATAGTCAGATCAGGCGCGTGTTGTGCGGCCTGCTGTTTCATCCAGGCGATATCCTTGTCGGCGGTGCCGGCGTTGACGACGATGCGGAACCAGCTCTCGCTCATGTAATACACGATCAGGTCGTCTATCACCCCGCCGTTCTCGAACAGCATGCAGGAATACAGCGCCTTGCCGGGTTGGGTCAATTTGTCGACATTGTTCGCCAGCAGGGTGCGCAGAAATCCGCGCGTGCCGCCGCCCTTGATATCGACCACGCGCATGTGCGACACATCGAACATGCCGCAGTCGTTGCGCACCTGGTGGTGTTCGTCGATCTGCGAGCCATAGTTCACCGGCATATCCCAGCCGCCGAAATCGACCATCTTTGCGCCCATCGCGCGGTGTGCTGCATTCAGCGGAGTCTGCTTTAACGGCATGGTTGCTTCCTGAAATAAAAAGGCGCAGCACGATTTCGTGCTGCGCCCCATCTGTCCCTGATACCTGAGAGATTACAACACGCGTTGTGTGCCCCTTCGGTGGTTGGTTGATCCAACGCTCTCCAGATTTGCCTGTGCCAATGGTTCATGAGCCTGAGCGGTTGCGGGTGTTGCGCCTTCGGCGGTGTCCGTATCCTTGCACGCTGTTGAGCCATTGCAACGATGCTGATAGACACACTCTCCCATTGGTCTGAACGGCAGGGCGCAATATACCGGAAAGTGTATGCGCTGACAAACAGCTTGCGGCGAAATCGCCGCGGGTGGAGTCAGCCTATTCCGCCGGCGTCTGCCGGGCCGCCTTGTGCCAGCACCACCCGGTTGCGGCCGGCGTGCTTGGCTCGATACAGCGCTTTGTCTGCCGCGTCGCCCAGCCGTGCGGTATCCGGAAAATGCGCAATGTCGGCGATACCGCAGCTGAATGTCGTCGTGAATTCCTTGCCGTCGGCCAGGTGCAGCAATTGGGAAAAATCGGCGCGTATCGTCTCCAGCATCTTCATGGCCCTGGCGGCATCGGCATCGACCAGAACCAGCGCAAACTCCTCACCGCCATAACGCCCAATCAGATCGGTTGACCTCAATCTTTGTTTGAGCATGCGGGAAAGGCTCTTGATCACCCGATCCCCGGCTGGATGGCCGTAGTTGTCATTCACCTGCTTGAAATTGTCTATATCGACCATTGCATAGGACAGCGGCCGGTTGTGCCTGGTCGCCCAGGCCACTTCACGCTCCAGCATGTCGTTGATGGCGGTGTGGTTCAGCAAACCGGTCAGGCTGTCGCGCTCCATGAAGGAACGCAGCATCAGCGAGCGCCGGATGCGGTTGCTCACCGAAGCGACCAGGTGTTGGGGTTGTATCGGCTTGGTCAGGAAATCATCCCCGCCCAGCCCCATCGCGAAATGTTGCTTGTCGATATCATTCTCGGCAGAAAGAAAAACGATAGGAATGCTGACGCAGGCATCCAGCTGGCGTATGACTTTCGCCAGGTCCAGTCCATTGCATTCCGGCATGTACAGGTCGACCAGGATCAGGTCCGGCGTGAATTCGAGCAGCGCCTGGATTACGTGAAACGGATTGTTGACCGCCTTCACGCTCATTCCGGCCTGTTCAAGGACTGCGGTGTGATAGGAAGTGAGGGCCAGCGAATCGTCTACGATCATGACCCGGTAGGGAGCTTGCGGCTTGGTCGAGGTCAAGCCGTCGAGCTTGTCGATCAGATTGCCGATATTCACCGGTTTCATCAAATAGGCGATTCCGCCAGCGCGGGCTGCTTCCAGCCGCATCTCGAAGCTGTCATCCGCCGACAGGAAAACCACGGGAACCGGAACATCGCGCTGCTGCTGGATCTGATGCATCAGTTTGATGCCGCCGAGGGGGTCTGCTGGGCAGGTGATGTCCATCAGCACGATCGCATCCGGGGTTTGCTGCAGTGCCAGCCGAAAAGTCTGGAGCGATCCGAATACGCGGACAGCGTAGCCGTAATAGCTTATCTGGGTCTTCAATTCCTCGGCGAAATCGCGGTTGTCTCCAACCACAAAGATTTGGCGCAGCCCAGTCTCATCCGTGCGGGATGGGGCTGCGGCCACCGACCCTGCCAGAACGGATGCTGGCAGGGCGGAATCCGCTGGCTGATTAATAGCTTGCATCAAAGATTGAAACATCCCGAATTAAATTGATCAGGCCGGCAAATGCAGTCACCGGAATACTTGTCGATTTTTCGCAAACCATCATGAAAATCCGGCACGGGCGTTGAAATCATTTATATGGGGGCAGATGGATTATGTCACTTTCTGTTCGAATACAGCAGCACCAGGCGGTATCCCGACGGTTTCAGGTCTGCAGTGTCCAGACGCAGCCTGATCACCAGCTCTGAATTCGGCGGCATACCGGCGCTTCCGTTTTGCGCAGGCGGCAAATATTCCGCCGGCGTGAAGAGTCTGCGCGCCAGCGGCTGATCCAGGCTGTCGTTAAGCGTCAATTCCAGATCGGGGAATACCTGCGCGTAGGGAGCGCGATTGCGCAACAGCGCATCGAAGATGATCTGGTTTGCGCGCCCCGGGTCGGATTCAAGTTGTGAAGATTCGATGCTGATCAAGCCGCTATGCTGCGGCAAGGGCAAGGTGCACTTCAGCATTTTGCAGTAGCCGGTCAGCGCCGGCCTCAGGCCGGGCAGGCTCGCGGCCAGGTCGACACGAAAGTAATAAGCTGCTTGCGCACACACCAATAGCAGCAGAAAAACAACGGCAATGGCCCAGGGCCAGGCGCGCGGTTTTGGCGGGAACACGCCGGCACCATCGTCCTGGACAAAAGCGACTTGCTCGGCCAGCGTCATCGGCTGCAGTACCGCGATGCCGGAGTGTTGGGTGTGCACAGGCTCGGCCAGGATCGGCAACTCAAGCTGCAAATCCAGTTGATCGGGAACAAAGTTGAGGCGAACGTCGAAGGCCTGGTTGCAATTTCCGCAGCGCACCATGCCGTAATGTGCGGTCATCTGTTGCTTGGTGATCTTGAAGTGCGCACCGCAATTCGGGCAGACCGTCGTTCCCTGCATGTTATCGTTTGCTTCCGCACAGGCACGACCAGCCCTCTTCAAAAACCGGGGCATCCAGATCGAACCATTGTTGATAGATATTCATCACTTCCTGAGCCTGTTGTTCCAGTATTCCGGACAATACGATCTGCCCGCCCTGCCTTGCGGCATCCGCCAGCAACGGCGCGAGCAGGCGCAGTGGATTGGTCAGGATATTGGCGATGACCAGGTCGAACCTGGACTGCAGATGCGGACCGTCTCCCGGCATATGGAACGCTGCATTTTCGACCCGGTTGGCAGCGGCATTGTCACGGCTGGCCATCACTGCCTGAAAGTCTACATCAATGCCAACGGCGTGTGCAGCCCCGAGCTTCAATGCGGCAATGGCAAGGATACCCGAGCCGCATCCGTAATCCAACACGCATTCGCCGCCGCGCAGGTTGCGATCCAGCCAGCGCAAGCACAAGCGCGTGGTGGGATGGCTGCCGGTGCCGAACGCCAGGCCGGGGTCGAGCACGATGTTGACGGCATCGGGGTCGCCGGGTTCATGCCAGGTTGGCACGATCCATAATCGCGGCGAGATCGGGATAGGAGCGAACTGGGATTGGGTCATGCGCACCCAGTCGTGGTCTGCCAGCGATTCTATGCGGTATGCGGGTATGACATCCAGCCCGATGCCGGCAGCAGCCTGGTGCAGAATCGCAGCGACGTCCTTGCCGCTGTCGAACAGCGCGCTGACGCGGTTGTGTTGCCACAATCCCGGCGGGGGTTCTCCCGGCTCGCCGAAGATCGCCTGCTCATCGGGGGTGTCGGCATCGGCGTCCAGCAAGTCTACCGATAGCGCGCCGAGTTCGAGCAAGGCCTCGCTCAGCGCCTCGGCGTGCCCGGCGTCGCTGTCAACCACCAGACTCAGCCAGGGCATTACTTGCCTTTGCTGCGTTCGGCCAGGCGTTCTTCCAGATAATGGATGTTGGTGCCGCCGCGGATGAAAGCCGCATCCTGCAACAATTCACGATGCAGGGCGATATTGGTCTCGATGCCTTCGACCGCCATTTCGGACAGTGCAGTGCGCATCCTGGCCATGGCTTGTTCGCGGGTGTCGCCATAGGCGATGATCTTGCCTATCATCGAATCGTAATAGGGAGGCACCACATAGTTGGCGTAAACATGCGAGTCCACGCGGATGCCGGGACCGCCCGGGGGATGCCAGGTGGTGATGCGTCCCGGCGACGGGGTGAATTTGTAGGGATGCTCGGCATTGATGCGGCACTCGATGGCATGGCCGCGGAACTGGATATCGCGCTGCCTGAACGGCAGCTTCTCATTGGCGGCGATGCGTATCTGCTGCTGCACGATGTCGATGCCGGTGATCATCTCCGTCACCGGGTGTTCGACCTGCACCCGCGTGTTCATTTCGATGAAATAGAACTCGCCCTTTTCATACAGGAATTCGAAGGTACCCGCGCCGCGATAGCCGATCTTGCGGCAGGCTTCCGCGCAGCGCTCGCCAACCTTGTTGCGCATTTTGACATCGAGCAGCGGTGCCGGTGCTTCCTCGAGTATCTTCTGGTGGCGGCGCTGCATCGAACAATCGCGCTCGCCGAGATAGACCGCATTGCCATGCTGGTCGGCCAGCACCTGGATCTCGATGTGGCGCGGATTCTCCAGGAACTTTTCCATGTATACCATCGGGTTGTTGAAAGCGGCCTGCGCTTCGCTGCGGGTCATCGTCACCGCATTCAGCAATGCCGCCTCGGTGTGCACCACGCGCATGCCCCTGCCGCCGCCGCCGCCGGAAGCCTTGATGATGACCGGGTAGCCGATGCTGCGCGCGATCTTGATGATCTCTGCGGGTTTGTCCGGCAGCGCGCCTTCAACTCCGGGCACGCAAGGCACGCCGGCCTTTTTCATCGCGATCTTGGCGCTGACCTTGTCGCCCATCAATCGGATGGTCTCGGCGCGCGGGTCCGATGAATACAAAACCGCAGCGTTCGACGCGTTCGGAAAAATCCGCGTTTTCGGAAAGGAAGCCGTAACCCGGGTGTATGGCCTGGGAATCGGTTACTTCGGCGGCGCTGATGATGGCCGGAATGTTCAGGTAACTTTGCGTCGAAGATGCGGGGCCGATACAAACCGACTCATCGGCAAGCTTGACATACTTCGCATCGGCATCCGCCTCGGAATGCACGACGACGGTTTTAATCCCCAGCTCGCGGCAGGCGCGCTGGATGCGCAAGGCTATTTCACCGCGATTGGCGATCAGGATTTTCTCAAACATCTATGGTCTCCGCAGTGTATTGGCGCGGGTGGGCTTCAACCACCGGGCAATTTTGCCGGGCCGGTGCTCTGCCTTTCGGCAGCGGCCACCGCGATCGGCAATCAGGATTTTCTCAAGCATGATGCCGGGTGCTAACTGATCACGAAAAGCGGCTGTCCGAACTCGACGGGCTGGCCATTTTCGACCAGTACCGCCGTAATAGTCCCTGTCTTATCCGACTCGATCTCGTTGAGCAACTTCATTGCCTCGATGATGCATAGCGTATCGCCGCTGTTTACGGATTGGCCGACATCGACAAACGGCTTGGAGCCGGGGGAGGCGGAGCGGTAGAAAGTGCCTACCATAGGCGACTTCACCACATGGCCCTCGGCTGCCGGGGGTTTGACAGTTTCGGCGGCAACCGCAACGGCAGCAACGCTGGCTGCAACAGGGGCTGGCGCAGCCGCTTGGGGAGACGCAACCGGATGTAATTGTTGTGCGGCAGCGACGGTGCGGGTAATGCGTACCCGCTCTTCTCCCTCGCTGATTTCCAGTTCGGCTATGCCCGAGCCCTCAACCAGCTCTATCAATGTTTTAAGTTTGCGCAAATCCATCGTGACCTCCTCAAGCCTGTTTTTCATGATGCAGTGCGTATTGCACCGCGAATTCGTATCCTGCCGCGCCCAGCCCGCTGATCACACCTATCGCGAGATCGGAAAAAAACGATTCCTTGCGAAACGCCTCGCGCGCATGCACATTGGAAAGATGCACTTCGATGAACGGGATGGCCACGGCTGCCAGCGCATCGCGCAGCGCCACGCTGGTATGCGTAAATGCAGCCGGGTTGATAATGATGAAGTGTATGTCATCGCTTAGCGAGCGCTGGACCCGTTCCACCAGCTCGGCCTCGGCATTGCTCTGGAAAACCTGCAAATTTGCGCCGCTTTTAGCCGCTAATGTCATCAAACGCTCATTAATTTCGTTCAATGTGGTGTGGCCATATATGCTCGGCTCGCGACCACCAAGCAAGTTCAGGTTGGGCCCATGCAGCACAAGAATATTTTTCATGTGAGCAGTTTGCCGTAAATTAGGGCTATATGTCCAGTATTTTAGCGAAGATAGCTAAAATGAATCAGATCCCAGCGGCTTGCAGCGATTTCAGGAATTCGGCGCTATCCTGATAGCCAACTACGCGAGAATCAGGCAGTTCTTTGCCTTGCTTGTCGAAAAACATGATTCCTGGCGGACCAAACAGGCCGAAGCGCTTGAGCAGCGCCTGATCGGCGTTGCTGTTGGCCGTGACGTCGGCTTGCAGCAGCAATACCGGTTTCAGCCTGGAATTGACGGCGGGGTCGGAAAAGGTGAACCGCTCCATTTCCTTGCAGGAAATGCACCAGTCGGCATAAAAATCCAGCATCACGAATCTTCCCGGTGCCTGCGCTATGCGCTGGTCGAGTTCTGCGCTGTCTTTGATCCGCGAAAATTGAACGCTGTCTGCTTTGACCGCTTCTGCGCGGCTGATGTTGGCTAGCGGGCGCAGTATGTCGCGCGAGCCGGACAGCGCGCCGATCAGATAGGCTGCGCCGAGCAGCAACGCAAACAGGCCGAGACCCTTGAGCAGTTTGTGCCATCCGCCGGCATTATGCGGCAGCGCATCCAGGGCGCGCAGGTAGATCGCGGAAAAGATCAGCAATGCCGCCCATAACAGCATCTGCACGCTGACCGGCAGCAGCGGCTGTACGATCCAGATCGCCAGCGCCAGCAACATTACGCCGAAGAATTGCTTGACCGCTTCCATCCATGCGCCCGCCTTGGGCAGCAATACGCCTGCCGAGGTCCCGATCAGGAGCAGCGGCATACCCATGCCCAGTGCCATCACGAACAGTGCAACGCCTCCCAGCACGGCATCATGGCTCTGGCCGATGTAGAGCAACGCGCCCGCCAGAGGAGCCGCCACGCAGGGACCCATGATGATCGCAGACAATGCGCCCATCGCGAATACCCCGCCCAGATGGCCGCCGTGCAGGCGGTTGCTGGTGTCGCTCAGCTTGCTTTGCAGCGCGGACGGCAGTTGCAACTCATAAAAGCCGAACATGGAGAGCGACAGCAACACAAATAGTGCGGCAAAGCTGCCCAGCACCCAGGGTGTCTGCAGCGCGTTAGAAATCAGGTTGCCGGAAAAGCCCGCCGCAACCCCGGCGCTCGCATAGGTGATGGCCATGCCCAGCACATACGCCAGCGAAAGAAAGAAAGCGTGCGTATGGGTGATCTTGTGTCCGCGCCCGACGATGATGCCGGACAGGATGGGAATCATCGGGAATACGCACGGGGTTAATGCCAGCAGCAGGCCGGCGCCGAAGAAGAATGACACGATCAGCCAGAAGTTGCCCTGCTTGAACAGCCGGGCGATGCGCGAATTCTCGTTATCAGCTGCAGGCTGCGAAAACGCTGCTTCGGTCTGCTGCATTGCCGGCGGTAGCGGGGCCGCCGCGTCTGTCGAAACCGTAGCGGCTTCGGCAGCCGTTGCCGCAGGCAGGCTAAGTTTGATGGTCTTGTTGATCGGCGGATAACACAATCCCTGTTCGCTGCATCCTTGATAAGTAGCCAGTAGGGAGATGCGCTGCGCCGACTTGTTGCTGCGGCCCAGCTTGAGCAGCGCCTGGAATGAATGATGGAACACCTCCATGTCGCCGAAGTTGGGGTCGTGTTTAATCTCCCCCCTGGGCAACGACACGCTGTCCACCTTGACGCCCAGGTCGGTGATATTGAACACCACCTTGTCGCGGTAGATGTAATACCCCGGCGTGACGCGGAAACTTGCGAGCAGCGTGCGATCGTCCTGCACACTGGCCTTCAGCTCGAATGCTTCGTCCGGCTGCAAAAAGGCCGGCTGTTTGCTGCCACCGAAATTGGACAGCCTGTCCAGAAAGCCGTCCGCGCTGGCAACGGAAACGCCAAGACACAACAGCAGCACAAGCACTAGACGCATGGTCATTCCTCAAATAATTCCGGTTTCTTCGTGTACCCAGTTCAAATAAGCCGGCAGCCCAGCATCCGCTGGGACAGCGACAATCTCGGGCAGTTCGTAAGGGTGCGCTTCGCGTATCAATTTTTCAAGGCGGGGATAAGCCGAGCGGGTGGTCTTGATCAGCAACGGCACCTCGCTGACGGTCTCTATATTATCCTTCCAGCGATAGGTCGAAGTGCAGGGCGCAAGCTGATTGATGCACGCTGCGGCACGCGCTGTTATCAATTGCAGGGCAAGCTTTTCTGCGGACGATGCGTCCGGCAAATTGGTAAACACCAATAATATATCGTTCATGTCCAGTCTACCGTTCAGGATATGGCGAAACGCAATCCAAGCTGCAGCAATTCATCCCACACATCGCCCTGGCGCAAACCCTTGATGGTTCTGTCTATCCGCGCAGCGTGATGAATCGCGCCCGCTATATGCGGAAACCTGATGCGGTGCGCCGCCGCCTCGATCAATCCCTGGCGCGCGCCCCACACCCGGGCGTCGCGCAACGCATTTTTCAAATTGCCGCGCTGTTGGACAATCTGCAGCACTTTGCCCAGTGCGCGGATTTCTTCGCTGACCGCCCATAATATCAGCACGCTGGCGGTTCCATCTGCGCGCAGACCGTCGAGGATGCGCGCATAGCGCGCCGCATTGCCGGCCAGCATCGCTTCAGACAACTTGAAAATATCATAGCGCGCCACATCCATCACCGAGTCCTTGATCTGGTCGGATGCAAGCGGGCCGGCCGGAAATAACAGGGCGAGCTTCTGGATCTCCTGAAAGGCCGCGAGCAGGTTCCCCTCGCTGCGGTCGGCAAGAAATTCCAGGGTAGCGTTGTCCGTGGACTGTTCCTGCCGTTTCAGACGTGCGGCTATCCAGCGCGGCAAGGCGTTGCGCGGAATATCGTCCGCGGTAACCATCACACCGTGCTGCTGCAACGCACCAAACCATTTGCTGTTCTGTGCAGTCTTGTCCAGCTTCGGCAGGGACACCAGGGTAAGGACGTCCTCGCTGAGCCTGGAACAATAGTCCTGCAACGCCTGCCCGCCCTCCATGCCGGGTTTGCCGGACGGGATACGCAGATCGACCAGTTTGCGGGAGGAAAACAGCGACAGGTTTTGCGCGCTGTTGCGCAATTCGTTCCACTTGAAATGCTGCTCGGCGGTGAAGGTCTCGCGTTCGGTATATCCTGCCGCCCGCGCCGCGGCGCGGATGCTGTCCGCCGCTTCTATTGCCAGCAAGAGCGCGTCTCCATGCACCACATACAAAGGGCGCAAACCTGAGGCGAGGTGACGGGGCAGGTCTTCGCTGGCGATCGACATGGCTATTGCGGCTGAGGTTTGGCCAGGCTCAGGCGGCGCAGGATTTGTTGCGCCATTTCCGCATACATGCTTCTGGCAAGCAGATCCTGCTCCGAGGCCTTGGCAAGAACCAAAGAGTTGTCGTAGAAAAAATCGCGGTGCAGCTCCATCACCGTGGAGGGTATCCAATTTTGCTTCTTGTTGTCGTAAGCACGCAGGGAAACCCGGTAAACCAGCCGGTACTCGGTCACAAGACCGCTGCTGTCCAAAGTAAGAATTTGCAATTCGGAACTTTCAGAAACGATTTGGAGCACAACGTCAGCCGTCTTGGCAGCTGCAGCCTGCGCTACTTTGCTGTATTCAAGGTCACGCCTTATCTGGGCTATGAAGGGCGACTTGGGATTGCCGGTATCGATATACATCGATTTGAACGGCAAAGGTTCCTGCCCGCGCAAATGAAAGCCGCAAGCGGCGAGCGACATGGCGGCCAGTGCCAAAACCAAGCAATGAGTGAATGAGCGCAAGATTTCTCCTACACGACAATATTGATCAAACGGCCCGGCACCACGATGATTTTCCTGGCCACTGCACCCCCCAGATGCTTTTGCACGGCCTCGTGCGCCAGCGCCAACTGCTCCAGCGCCGCTTTGTCGGCATCCTTCGCCACGCGCAGGCTGCCGCGCAGCTTGCCATTGACCTGCAACACCAGTTCGATCTCGTCCTGCTCCAGTGCTGCCGCCAGCGGCTCAGGCCATGGAGCGTGCAGGATGTCGTCGCCGTAGCCCAGTTCGCGCCACAAGGCATGCGTGATGTGCGGGCAGATCGGCGACAGCAGGCGCAGCAGGATCGAACAGCCCTCGTGCGCCACTGCGGTGCTTCCCTCGCTTTCAATCTTCAGGGTCTTTTCCAGCGCATTGAGCATTTTCATGCCGGCCGAGGCCACCGTGTTGAATTGATGCTTGCCCAGATCGTAATTCGCCTGTCTCAATGACAGATGGACTTCGCGGCGGATATCCGCCAGCGGCGCAGGCAATTTGTCCGGCATGGTTGGCGCAACTTGGTTCGACAGCGCATGGCCGAACGACCATAAGCGCTTCAGGAAACGGTGCGCTCCTTCGACGCCGGAATCGGCCCACTCCAGCGTCTGCTCCGGCGGCGCGGCGAACATCATGAACAATCGCGCAGTGTCCGCGCCGTAGTGGTCTATCAGCGTCTGCGGATCCACCCCGTTGCGCTTGGACTTGGACATCGTGCCCATGCCCTGAAAATCGACCGCCAGCCCGTCGGCAAGGGCTTTTGCGCCGGTCAATTTTCCGTCTGCATCATGCACCAGTGCCACTTCTTCCGGTGCGAAATATTCGATGCCGCCCCTGTCGTTGCGGCGCGAGTAGATGTGGTTGAGCACCATGCCCTGCGTTAAAAGATTTGCGAATGGCTCGTCGTAATTCACCAAACCGAGCTTATGCATCACCTTGCTCCAGAAGCGCGAATACAGCAGGTGCAGGATCGCGTGCTCGATGCCGCCGATATACTGGTCCACCGGCATCCAGTAATTGGTCTCCTCGTCCACCATTGCGTCCGACTTGAACCGGCCGTCCTGCAATCCTGAAGCATAGCGCGCGTAATACCAGCTCGAATCGACGAAGGTGTCCATCGTGTCGGTCTCGCGCTGCGCCGGCTTGCCGCATTGCGGGCAGCTGCAATTCAAAAAGTCGGCGCGCTTGAGCAGCGGATTGCCGGAACCGTCCGGCACGCAGTCTTCCGGCAGCACCACCGGCAATTGTTCGTCGGGCACCGGCACCGAGCCGCAGCTGTCGCAATGGATGATGGGTATCGGGCACCCCCAGTAGCGCTGGCGCGAGATGCCCCAGTCGCGCAAGCGCCATTGCACCTTCTTCTCGCCCAGCCCTTTGGCAGTGAGGTCGGCGGCGATGGCATCCACGGCCTGCTCGCAGTTCAGGCCGTCGTACTTTCCGGAATTGATGCAGATACCACGTTCCTTATCTGCATACCAATCTTGCCATTTCTCGGTAGAGAAGGGTGAAGAGGGGAGGGGGAAGGGGGAAACCTCCGTCTCGCTGTTACCCTTCTCCCTTCTCCCTTCTCCCCTCACTGCTATCGCTTGTCTGATCGGCAGTTTGTATTTCTTTGCAAACCCAAAATCCCGTTCGTCGTGCGCAGGCACCGCCATCACTGCGCCGTCGCCGTAGCTCATCAACACATAGTTGGCTACCCACACCGGCACCGGCTCGCCGGTCAGCGGATGCGTGACCTTGAGGCTGGTGTCCATGCCTTCTTTTTCCATCGTTGCGATGTCGGCCTCAATCACCGAGCCGTGCTTGCACTTGTCTATGAAAGCCGCCAGTTCGGGCTTGCTTTTGGCGGCATGAGCGGCCAGCGGATGCTCGGCGGCCACGGCGCAGAAGGTCACGCCCATGATGGTGTCGGCGCGGGTGGTGAATACCCAAAGCTTGCCGTCGTTGATTGCTGCACCTGCTGAATCGCGGATATCGTGCGTGAAGGCAAAGCGAACGCCTGTGCTCTTGCCTATCCAGTTGGCCTGCATGGTCTTGACCCGCTCCGGCCAGCCCGGAAGTTTTTCGAGGTCGGCCAGCAGTTCTTCGGCCAGCTGGGTGATGCCGAGGTAATAGCCGGGGATCTCGCGCTTCTCGACGACCGCACCGGTACGCCAGCCGCGTCCGTCGATGACCTGCTCATTGGCCAGCACGGTCCGGTCGACCGGGTCCCAGTTCACTACCTGGGTCTTCTTGTAGGCGATGCCCTTCTCCAGCATGCGCAGGAACAGCCACTGGTTCCACTTGTAATAGTCCGGCTTGCAGGTCGCCAGCTCGCGCGACCAGTCGATTGCGAAGCCCAGCGACTTCAGCTGCTGCTTCATGTAGGCGATATTGTCGTAGGTCCAATTCGCCGGCGGCACCTTGTTCTGGATCGCGGCATTCTCGGCAGGCAGGCCGAACGCATCCCAGCCCATAGGCTGCAGCACGTTGTAGCCGCGCATCTTGTGCCAGCGCGACAGCACGTCGCCTATCGTGTAGTTGCGCACATGGCCCATGTGCAGCTTGCCCGAAGGGTAGGGGAACATCGACAGGCAGTAATACTTGGGCTTGCCGGGGTCCCTGTGGGCGCGGAACGCCTGGGTCCGTTCCCAGTGCTGTTGCGCAGCGGCTTCGATGGCTTTGTGTGCGTAATTGCTGATCTGGTGATCCTGTTGCATTTGGCTTGTGCGTGATTTCGACGAGGCCGCCATTATAGCGGCATCATGCACCCCGCACAGGGCCGCTATGTCAAAGAGAGGCATTCTGCTAGAATCGCCGTCCAAAATTTTAAATCCCCTCAGGAGAATTCAACTATGTCCCGCAAACATCCCGTGATTGCCGTGACCGGTTCGTCCGGCGCCGGCACCACTACGGTAAAACGTGCCTTTGAAAATATCTTCCGCCGCGAAAAGATCACCGCAGCGGTCATCGAAGGCGACAGCCTGCATAGCCTGGACCGGATGGCATTCCGCGCCGCCGCGGCGGAAGCGGCCAAGGCCGGCAACAACAGCTTCAGCCATTTCGGGCCGGAAGCCAACCATTTCGACAAGATCGAGGAAACCTTCAAGACCTACGGCGAGACCGGCCTGTGCAAGCGCCGCTTTTACGTGCACAGCGATGCCGAGGCCGAACAGCACAACAAGCATTTCAAGCTGAACGACCTCAAACCCGGCGTATTCACACCCTGGGAAGACATCGAAGCGAATTCGGACTTGCTGTTCTACGAAGGGCTGCACGGTCTGGCCACCGATGGCAAGATCGATGCCGCAAAGTATGTGGACCTGGGTGTAGGTGTCGTACCGGTGGTCAATCTGGAGTGGATACAGAAAATACACCGCGACGGAGCGGAGCGCGGCTATTCCGCCGAGGCGACGGTAGATACCATCATGCGCCGCATGCCGGACTACATCAAATACATCACGCCGCAATTTTCCCGTACCCACATCAATTTTCAGCGCGTGGCGACGGTGGACACTTCCAATCCGTTCATCGCCCGCGACATCCCGACGCCGGACGAAAGCTTCGTGGTGATCCGCTTCCGCGTTCCCAAGGGCGTCGATTTTCCCTATTTGCTCAACATGATTCCGAACTCATTCATGTCGCGCGCCAATACCGTAGTCGTGCCGGGCGGCAAGATGAGTTATGCGATGGAAGTCATCCTTGCGCCCATCATGCATGACATGATCGAAAACAAGAAAAAGTAAAGACATTGCAAGATGCCGGGCCGGGGCAGACGAAAATCTGCCCCGGTTTTATTTGGGGGGTCGGCGGCTTTGGGGGATCGGCAACGCAGACATCCCGTATCGCGCAAAGCGGCTCAAATGAGCGCTGTGGCATAATCCGGGCATGACTTCATCGATACTATCCGGGCTTAATCCTCCGCAGTTACAGGCTGTCACGCTGCCGCACCAGTCCGCGCTGATCCTCGCGGGGGCAGGCAGCGGCAAGACGCGCGTGTTGACTACGCGCATCGCCTGGCTGATCAGCACCGGCGCGGCCAGCCCACACGGCATTCTGGCGGTAACCTTCACCAACAAGGCGGCCAGGGAAATGCTCACGCGTTTGTCGGCGATGCTGCCGATCAACACACGCGGCATGTGGATAGGCACCTTCCACGGCTTGTGCAACCGCATGCTGCGCGCGCATCACCGCGAAGCGAATCTGCCGCAGACCTTCCAGATACTCGACAGCGGTGACCAGTTGTCCGCGATCAAGCGCCTGATGAAATCGATGAACGTGGATGATGAAAAGTATCCGCCGCGCGAAGTGCAGAACTTCATCAGCGCCAGCAAGGAGCAGGGGCTGCGCGCACACGAGGTGGAAGCCTACGATCCCTACACCCGGCGCAAGGTGGAAATCTTTGCCGAGTACGATGCGCAATGCCAGCGCGAAGGGGTGGTGGATTTTTCCGAACTGCTGCTGCGCAGCCACGAATTGCTGCAGCGCAATGCCGCGATTCGGGAGCATTACCAGCAGCGCTTCCGGCACATACTGGTGGACGAATTCCAGGACACCAACAAGCTGCAATACCAGTGGCTGAAGCTGCTGGCGGGTGCAGGCGAGAACCGAAGACGCTTCCCCCACCCCCACCCTGATGAAACTATTAGCCATTCGACCAAGCCCGCAAGCGGGCGAGCCGCTGCTTATCCCCCGGAGGGAGAAGGGGCGAACGCCGCGCCTGCGGCGCTGTTTGCTGTCGGCGATGACGACCAGTCGATTTATGCGTTTCGCGGCGCCAACGTCGGCAACATGCAGGAGCTGCTGCGCGATTTCCATATCGAGAATGTCATCAAGCTGGAGCAGAACTATCGCTCGCATGCCAACATCCTCGATGCGGCGAATGCGCTCATCAGCCGCAACCGCAATCGCCTGGGCAAGAACTTGTGGACCGCGGAAAGCGGCGGCGAGCCGCTGCGCGTGTATGAAGCCGCAACCGATGTGGACGAAGCGGCCTTCATCGTCGAGGAGATCCAGCAACTCAGGCGCGAGGGCGTGAGGCTTTCCGAGATGGCATTGCTGTACCGCTCCAATGCGCAATCGCGGGTGCTGGAACATGCGCTGGTCTCGGCAGGATTGTCCTACCGCGTGTACGGCGGGCTGCGCTTCTTCGAACGGCAGGAGATCAAGCACGCGTTGGCCTACCTGCGCCTGATGGAAAACAGCGATGACGACAATGCGCTGCTGCGTATCATCAACTTTCCGACGCGCGGCATAGGCGCGCGCAGCATCGAGCAGTTGCAGGAATCCGCGAAGCAGAACACCACCACGCTGTTCGACGCAGCGGCAAGGGCGGGCGGCAAGGTATCGGCGTTCGTCGCGCTGATCGAATCGCTGCGCAGCGCAACGCGTGATCTGCCGCTGCCCGAGATCACCGATCATGTGCTGCAGCACAGCGGCATGATTGCGCACTACGAAAGTGAAAAATCCAGTGCGGCAAAGAAGCGCGAGGCGGAAGAACGGCTGGAGAATTTGAATGAGCTGGTCAATGCGGCCACGCTGTTCGTGCATGAGAACGAAGACGACAGCCTGAGCGCATTCCTCTCTCATGCGTCGCTGGAGGCGGGGGAACACCAGGCCGGCGACCAGGACGATGCACTGCACCTGATGACGGTGCATGCCGCGAAGGGCCTGGAGTTCCACACCGTGTTCATCACCGGGCTGGAACAGGGCTTGTTTCCCCACCAGAACAGCATCGACAGCGATGGCGGACTGGATGAAGAACGCCGCCTGATGTACGTGGCGATTACCCGCGCGCGGCGCAGGCTATACCTGAGCTTCGCGCAAAGCCGCATGCTGCACGGCCAGGTGAGTTACGGCATGGCATCAAATTTCCTGCGCGAGCTGCCGGAAGAGCTGATGTACTGGATCACGCCGAAAATCGCGCAGCGGAATGCTGTCGCTTCTTTTGGTTATTCCGCATCGCTCTCATCCAGCCCTTCTCCCGCCAGCGCTAGCGCGGAGCAGAACAGTGCGCCGGTACAGCGTTCCACCGCGACCGCCGGATGGCGCAGCGGCCAGGCGGTACTGCACAGCAAATTCGGCGAGGGCGTGATCGTCAATCTCGAGGGCAGTGGAGCGGATGCGCGCGTGCAGGTGAATTTCCGCAAGGCCGGGGTGAAGTGGCTGGCGCTGGAATATGCCAGGCTCACCCCCGTTTGCTAGAACACTGCCTTGCCCTACGTAGGGGCGTCGCTCAAATCGGAGACAGGCTGATGCTCCCTGGTGGCCGGGAAAATATCGTTGTAGCTGGCATACAGCGAGGTGAACGCCAACGGCAGCAGTACCAGCCAGCCCAGCATCATCGGCAGGCTGGCGAGCATCGCCAGAAACATGAAAATGATGCCATACACCAGCATCGGCCAGACGTTGTGGAGAAAGGCGCGGAAGCTGAGTTTCATTGCCTGCACCGGGGCGATCCCGCGAAAGAACACCAGGGTCGGTGCATACTGCATCGCCATCATCAGCACGCTGAACAGCACGATGCCAAGCAACAGCGCAAATCCCGCTCCCGTCAGGGCCTGTGCGATCACGCTGGGGTCGGTGTTGGGTTGATCGCTCATCAAAACGCCGACCAGCGCTGTGCCACCGACCATCATCATCGCGCCGAGGATCAGGTATTGACTGACCAATGCAATTCCACCCAGGGTGACCAATTGCGTGGTATGTTGCTTGAAGCCGCTGAACAGGTGGGCCAGTTCGAGTTCGTCGCCTTGTTCCAGCGATCGGCAGCCAGCCATCAATCCTGCCAGCACCACCGGCATCAGCAGGCTGACCAGCGGCTCGCCCACAACGGGAACACTGGATAGCGCCACTGCCGCGACCACACAGATGGACAACAATACAATCCACAGCAACGGTGCTTTCATGAACAGGATGTAGCCCTGCTTGATCCATTCCCAGCCGCGTTTGCCCGGCAAGCGTTGTGGTTCCATCGTTTCTCCTTTACAGCCAAACGGCGTGAGCCGATGCAATGTGATTCTTCAGGATGCGCTCGAAATGGCGCGGGTCATGGGCGTGGATCAGTTCGCCGTCGCGCGGCCTGAACTTGTCATACAAGCGCGACAGCCAGAAGCGCAACGCAGCAAGACGCAGCAGAACCGGCCAGGCTTCGCGTTCCTTATCCAGCAGCGGGCGCACCGCATGATAGGCGCGCAGCAAAGCGCGGGTTTTTGCGGCATCCACGATCCCGCCGGCATCGATGCACCAATCGTTGACCGTGATCGCCAGATCATAGAGTAGCGCATCGCTGCAGGCAAAATAGAAGTCAATCAGGCCGCCGACGCGATCGTCTTCCAATAGTACATTGTCTCGAAACAGGTCGGCATGAATCACGCCTTGCGGCAGCCGGCCAAAATGCTGCTGTTGGTGCAGCGCAACTTCGCTTTCCAGCAATGCTGTCTGTTGTACATCCAGAAATGGCCGCACCAGCGGGGCGGTTGCCGCGCGCCAAGCTGCGCCGCGCGGGTTGGGCATGACTTGCGAGAAACTTTGTCCGGCGATATGCATTTGTGCCAGCATCGCTCCGACGGAGGCGCAATGCGCGTTGTTCGGCGTCGTGGTGGATTTGCCGTTAAGACGGGTGACGATGCAGGCGGGCTTGCCCTTGAGCGTACCCAGAAATTGATTGCGGCGGTTTGCCACCGGATTGGGGCAGGGGATGCCGTGCCGCGCCAGATGCGCCATCAAATTCAGGTAGAACGGCAGCTCATCGGAGCCGAGTATCTCGAACAGCGTCAGCACGAAGCGGCCGTTGGAGGTTGTTACAAAGTAGTTGGTGTTTTCTATGCCGGATGAGATGCCGTGCATCTCCAGCAATCGTCCCAGGGAATATTCGTTCAGCCAGGCGGCCAGTTCCGCAGCGGAAACGCTGGTAAAAACCGCCATGTTTAAAAGCGGTGTATGACCCAGCGTGGCGGCCGAAATCCCGCATTCAGACCTTCCATCCGGGAAAACTTGCCATCGCCCATGTCATCCACCAGATAATAGGGTTTGCCTATCTTGGGCGTGACCTTGATCATGTACAGCCGGCCGCCGACGCGATATTCCTCGATGGTTTGCTCGGTCTTTTTGGTGATGGTTACCTCGGGCGGCTGATCGACGCTGCCGGAATTGTCCGCCGGCGGCGGGGGAGGGGGCAGGGGTTGCAGATCGCTGGGAACCGGCGCTTCGGCGTAGGCGCAGAAGGCGATGCTGCCCAGCAGCAACGGCAATAAGGAGCGCATCGGAACGGTTGCCATGAATTCGGGTGGGGAATTGAAGTATTGCATTTTAACCGATGTGCCGCAGATTTGCGCAGGTTGATGATGGATCAGCCGGTACTCCAGCCGCGTGGCCGCTTCATGCCGGCGATCTTGCAGGCTTGCTTCACGTAACCGTAAGGGAACAGTTCGAAGATCGCGTTGCGCGAGTCGGGTCCCAAGCGCTGCTCGAGATGCTTGATCACATGCCTGACATCCGGGGCTATCTGGTGATCGGCATAATATTCGCGCATGAAGCGGATCGCATCCCAGTGGTTCTCGGTCAGCTGGATGCCTTCCTGAACGGCGAATTCCTTCGCGATATCCTCGCTCCAGTCCTGCGGCTCGACCAGATAACCTTCTTCGTCGATGTTGGGCATACCCGTTCCTCCTTATGAGCAGATGCGAACAGTTGTGCAGCGGGATTACAGGTACAGCTGCTTCTCGCGCTCCGCTTCGGTCGGCTCGAAGCCGCGCGTTTCGTAATGCTTGAAGATCGCGCTGACCACTTCTTCGGGTTCGTCGATCAGCTGGATCAGATCCATGTCTTCGGGGCTGATGACTTTCTCGTCCAGCAGCGCGCCGCGGAACCAGTCCAGCATCCCACCCCAGAATGTGCTACCCACCAGGATGATGGGCATGCGCCGCGTCTTGCCGGTCTGCACCAGCGTCAGGCTTCCATCAGTTCGTCCAGCGTGCCGAAGCCGCCGGGCATCACGACGTAAGCGCTGGCGAATTTCACGAACATCACCTTGCGCGCGAAAAAATGCTGGAAGGTCTGGCTGATGTTCTGGTAATGGTTGCCGTACCTGTTCGTGCGGCAGCTGGATGTTCAGCCCGACGCTGGGCGACTTGCCGTAGAACGCGCCCTTGTTGGCGGCCTCCATGATGCCGGGGCCGCCGCCGGAGATCACCGAGAATCCGGCATCGGAAAGCAGACGGGCGATCTGTTCGGTGAGCTGGTAATAAGGCTGGCCGGGCTGGGTGCGCGCGCTGCCGAAGATGCTCACGGCGGGATGGATCTGGTTGAGCCGGTCGGTGGCAGAAACAAACTCTGACATAATACCGAACACGCGCCAGGCCTCTTTGGAATTCCATCCTTCCGGTATCACGGATTTGGGCAGTTTGGACGGTATGCTCATGCGATTCCCCCGGCGCTAAGATAGATTAAATGAAATCGGACGAAATGAGTTTCTCTAAAACATTGCTGCTGGTCGACGGTTCGTCATTCCTGTACCGCGCCTTCCATGCGATGCCGGATCTGCGCAACCGCCACGGTGAACCGACCGGCGCGATCTACGGCGTGCTCAACATGCTGCGCCGGTTGCGCAAGGATTACCCGGCGGATTATAGCGCGTGCGTATTCGACGCAAAAGGCAAAACCTTTCGCGATGACTGGTATCCGGAGTACAAGGCGCACCGGCCCGCGATGCCGGCGGACCTCGCGCAGCAGATCGAGCCGCTGCACCGGCCATCGCCGCGTCCGGCTGGAACATCCTGATGCTGGACGGTGTGGAGGCGGACGATGTGATCGGCACGCTGGCGCAACAGGCGCAGGACGGCATACGCTGCGTGATCGCCACCGGCGACAAGGACCTCGCGCAACTGGTGAACGAGCGCGTTATGCTGGTCAACACGATGAGCAACGAGACGCTGGATATCGCCGGTGTGCTTGCCAAATTCGGCGTGCCGCCGGAGCGCATCGTCGATTATCTGACGCTGGTCGGCGACCCGGTGGACAACGTGCCTGGCGTGGAGAAGGTCGGACCGAAGACCGCGGTGAAATGGCTGGCCCAGTACGGCACGCTGGACAACCTGGTGCAGCACGCCGGCGAGATCGGCGGAGTGGTCGGCGAGAATCTGCGCAAGGCGCTGGACTGGCTGCCGCAGGCGCGCCGCCTGCTCACGGTGAAGTGCGATGTGCAACTGCCGCAGACTTATACTGAGCTGATCCCGCCGCAACAGGACAAAGAACAGCTGCGCGGCTTGTTCGAGCATTTCGAATTCAAGAGCTGGCTGCGCGAGGTCAACGGTGAAACGGTTGGGCGCCACGCGGCATCCCCCGGGCTGCGTGAAATCAATCGAGACGCCGCTCCCACCATGACCCTCCCCCGCGGGGAGAGCGAACACAGCGGCGATCCCGCCCGCACCGACGGCGCGCATTACGAAACGATATTGGGCGAAGTCCAGCTTGAAGCCTGGCTGGAAAGGATGCTGGCCGCCGAACTGGTGTGCGTGGACACCGAGACCACCGGGCTGGACATGATGAATGCGCAACTGGTCGGCATGTCGTTCGCGATCATGCCGCACCAGGCAGCCTATCTGCCGCTGGCGCATGTCTACCCCGGCGCACCGGACCAGTTGAACCGCGAACTTGCCCTGGCCAGACTCAAGCCCTGGCTGGAGAGCGCCGCGCACAAAAAGCTCGGACAGAACCTCAAGTACGACATGCATATCTTCGCCAACCACGGTATCCGGCTTGCGGGCATACAGCGACGACACGCTGCTGCAATCCTACGTGCTGGAAAGCCACAAACCGCACGACATGGACAACCTCGCCTTGCGCCATCTGCATGTGAAGACCATCAGCTTCGCCGAGGTGGCGGGCAAGGGCGCGAAACAGATCTGCTTCGACCAGGTGGATATCGCCACCGCCGCGCACTATGCCGCCGAAGACGCCGACATCACGCTGCAATTGCATCAGAGCCTGTTGCCGCAAATCGAGGCGCAGAGCGGCCCTTCGACTGAGCTCAGGACAGGCTTGCTATATGTGTACCGCGACATCGAGATGCCGAGCATGCAGGTGCTGTACACGATGGAGCGCAACGGCGTGCTGCTCGACAGCGCGTTGCTGCAGATCCAGAGCCGCGAGCTGGGCGAAAAACTGGTCGCGCTGGAAGCCAGGCGCACGAGGCTGCGGGGCAGCCGTTCAACCTGAATTCGCCGAAACAGATACAGGAGATCCTGTTCGACAAGCTCGGTCTGCCGGTGGTGAAGAAAACCCCGAGCGGTACGCCGTCCACCGACGAAGAGGTGCTGCAGGAACTGGCGCTCGATTATCCGCTGCCGAAGATACTGCTGGAATATCGCGGCATGGCGAAACTCAAGTCCACCTACACCGACAAGCTGCCGCAGATGGTGGACAGGAATACCGGGCGCGTGCACACCAGCTATTCGCAGGCGGTCGCGGTCACCGGGCGGCTGGCCTCCAGCGATCCCAACCTGCAGAACATCCCGATACGCAGCGCGGAAGGCCGGCGCATCCGCGAAGCGTTCATCGCGCCGCAGGGCTCGCGTATCGTGTCGGCGGACTACTCGCAGATCGAATTGCGCATCATGGCGCATCTGTCCGGCGATGCCGGTTTGCTGACGGCATTCGCCAACAACGAGGACATCCACCGCGCCACCGCCGCCGAGATCTTCATGGTTGCACCGCGGACGACGTATCCGGCGAGCAGCGCCGCTACGCCAAGGTGATCAACTTCGGGCTGATCTACGGCATGTCCGCGTTCGGCCTGGCCAGGCAGCTCGGCATCGAACGCAGCGCGGCCACCGCCTACATCGACCGCTATTTCGCGCGCTATCCCGGCGTGAAGAGCTACATGGACAGCACCCGCGAACAGGCCAGGCAGCAAGGCTATGTCGAGACCGTGTTCGGCCGCCGCCTGTGGCTGCCCGAGATCAGCAGCAGCAACGGCCAGCGCCGCCAGGGCGCGGAGCGCGCCGCGATCAATGCGCCGATGCAGGGCACCGCGGCAGACCTGATCAAGCTGGCGATGATCAAGGTTCAGCACTGGCTGGAAACCGAAAAATCAGCGAGCCGGTTGATCATGCAGGTGCATGACGAACTGGTGCTCGAGGTACCGCAGACGGAAATGAATCTGGTCAGGGAGATGCTGCCTAGGCTGATGTGCGGCGTCGCCGAACTCAAGGTGCCGCTATTGGTGGAACTGGGGGAGGGAAAAAACTGGGACGAAGCGCATTAGGGCATTGCGTGGTTTCTGATGATCTTGATGCGGCGGAATGTTTACCGGCGACAGTTTTCAGAGGCTCGATTTTTCCAGTAGCGAAAATATTACGTTTGAATTCGTCGACCTGAGCGGTCTTTGGCAATCGAACTTCACTGCAAGGTCAAGTCTTCATTAGCTCAGACACAAATATTGTCTGTAACTATATTTCCTGAACATCGGGTAATTGAAAAAATAGTCATCCAGCATCTGGAACGGCCTGAGCAAATGACCACGAAGCAAATAGAATGAAATCATTCTAAAAAATAACAGCTCTGGGTATTCAATTTCTACATGGAAATATCTTTTGATTTCCTCGACTTCGCGTGGCGTAAGCGGAAATTCATCCGGATCTCCATATTTTGGAACCCACAGCTTTCCCACAACATTTTGTCGAAACCAAATCATCATCTTGCTGCGGGCATTGTTTTCCCAAAAAAAACACTTGCCTCCAGGCTTGATAACATCCCTTAAATTTTCTGAAAAGTCGTCGAATGGTTCAATGTGATGCAAAATCATTGAACCAAACATGAAGTCTGCTTTATCCAATTTTGATATTTCTTGCGCAGACATATTGATGGGAGTGACATTCAGGATGCCATTGTCCTGACAATATTTGGAAAGGTTTTTAACTGCTACCTCGCTTAGATCGATGCTTATTACATTTGCGCCACAGGATGCAAAAAAAAGTGATGTTGCTCCGCGACCACACCCCAAATCAATTAACGTTTTGTTTTCGACGCTTCCGAAGTGCTTTAAAGCTCGCTGCAAAACCGGATCATTACGGTCAGGCATTTCCACTCGGCTATAGCTATTTTCTTGTCCTTTTGAAAATAGGTTATCCCAAAATTGTGTTGCCTCCATAAAGCACCTCCAAAGTGAGTCCTAACGAAACGCGATGGGTCAGAATGACGGCCGATCAGCATGAAGTGCCACCAGCTCATCCATTCTTAATGGTTGCTTTAGAAATACATTCCTGGAGCCGCTTGGCACTTGACCCAAATTCACAAACTCAAAACATCAGCTCAAATTAAAGCAGTGCGGTCAGGAGTTGCCCTTGCCAGATTTCTTCGCAACAACCTTCCTGGCAGCCGGTTTCTTTGCCTTGTCGGCAGCGGCTTTTTTGGCGACTGGCTTGGCTGCTTTTGCAGCGGTCATTTTGGCGGCTGGGGCCTTGGCACTCGGGGCCTTTGCGGTTGCGGCCTTGGTAGTTGTGGGTTTGGACGTCATGGCCTTTGCTTCCTTAGGAGCTGTGGCCTTGGTGGTTTTCTCTTTGGTGGCTTTCGCCGCGGGCTTCTTGCCCTTCCCGCCGCCCTTAGCGGCTTTGGCCGCGATTAGTTCCAATGCCTCTTCCAGCGTGATGTCGTCCGGCGATACGCCCTTGGGCAGCGTCGCGTTGATCTTGCCGTGGCGGGCGTAAGGGCCGTAGCGGCCGTTGCAGATCTCCACGCTGGCTTTGTCGTCGGGATGGTCGCCCAGCACGCGCAATACTGTCGCGCCGTCGCGCGCTTGCGCCAGCAGTTCGACTGCGCGCTCCAGGCCAATGTCGAAGATGCTGTCGCTCCTGGGGATGGATTTGAATTTGCCGTCGTGGCCGATATAGGGGCCGAAGCGGCCGATGTTGACGATGACCTTCTTGCCGGTCACCGGATGCGCGCCGAGTTCGCGCGGCAGCGCCAGCAGCTTCAGCGCGCCGGCCAGGTCGGCTTGTTCCAGCGCCATTTCCTTCGGCCACGACACGCGCTTGGGCTTGGCTTTGGCTTCCTTGTCGGTCTCGCCCAGCTGCACATAGTGTCCATATGGGCCGCGCAGCAACAGCACCGGTTGCTGGGTGTCGGGATGCACGCCGAGCTCGATCCTCGCCGCAGCATCATCCTGCGCTTCGCCGCTGATGCTGCGCTTGTATTTGCATTCCGGATAGTTGGTGCAACTGATGAAGCTGCCGTAGCGGCTGAGCTTCTTGGCCAGCGGTTTGCCGCATTCCGGGCAGACTTCGTTGATCAATTCGACCGGGCGCTCGATGTCGGCCTTTTCCTTGATCAGTCTGGAGAAGCCCTTCCAGAATTCGTCCATCACGCCTATCCAGTCGCGTTTGCCTTCGGACACCTCGTCCAGTTCGTCTTCGAGGTGGGCGGTAAAACCGTAGTCGACATACCGGGTGAAATGTTCGGTCAGGAACTTGTTGACGACGCGGCCGACATCGGTTGGTATGAAGCGCTTCTTGTCCAGCAGCGCATACTCGCGCGCCTGCAGCGTCGAGATGATGGTGGCATAGGTGGACGGGCGGCCGATGCCGTGTTCCTCCAGCGCCTTGACCAGGCTGGCTTCGGAATAGCGCGGCGGCGGCTGGGTGAAGTGCTGCTCGCCGTACAGCTTGTCTACGGGCAGCACATCGCCCTCGGCCAGCGGCGGCAGTTTGCCGCCCTCCTCTTCGGCCGCGTCGTCGACGTCCTCCATGTACACGCCGATGAAACCCGGGAATACCAGCACTTGGCCGTTGGCGCGGAACAACGTGTTGTCGCCGCCGAGGCGGATATCCACGCTCACCGTGTCGAAGCGCGCCGGCGCCATCTGGCATGCCAGCGTGCGTTTCCAGATCATCTCATAGAGGCGCGCCTGGTCGGCGCTCAGGTGGTCGCGCATGCTGTCCGGTGTGCGCAGGATCGAGGTCGGGCGGATCGCCTCGTGTGATTCCTGCGCATTCTTGGTCTTGCTCTTGAACGCCGGCTGGGTGGCGGGCAGATATTCAGACGAAAAATTATCCCTGATGTAGTCGCGGATCTCCTGCACCGCCTCCTTCGCCAGCGATACCGAGTCGGTGCGCATGTAGGAGATCAGGCCGACCGTCTGGCCGCCGATGTCGACGCCTTCATACAGCGATTGCGCGGTGCGCATGGTGCGGTCGGCGGTCATGCCGAGTTTACGCACCGCTTCCTGCTGCAGCGTCGAAGTGGTGAAAGGGGCGGCGGCATACCGCTGTTTGGCCTTTTTTTCGACGCGTACCACTTTGGGCGGCAGCTTGGCATCGCTGAGCTTGGCATGGATGGCATCGTATTCGGCCTTGCTGGCGATGCTGAGCTGCTCCAGCTTCTTGCCCTGGTACTGGAACAGCTTGGCGGTGAACGGCAGGTGGTCCTTGTTGGTATCGAGATGCACGCTCCAGTATTCCTGGCTCCTGAATGCCTCGATCTCCAATTCGCGCTCGACGATCATGCGCAGCGCGGGGCTCTGCACCCTGCCCGCCGAGAGTCCGGGGCGGATCTTGCGCCACAGCAATGGCGAGAGATTGAATCCGACCAGATAATCCAGTGCGCGCCGCGCCTGCTGGGCGTTTACCAGGGGCTGGGATATCGCGCGCGGGTGGGCGACTGCTTCGCGCACCGCCGACTGGGTGATCTCGTAGAACACCACGCGCTGCAAATTCTTGCCCTTGATGCCGCGTTTGGCCTTGAGCAGCTCCGCGATATGCCAGGCGATCGCCTCTCCCTCGCGGTCAGGATCGGGTGCCAGATAGATGTTGTCGGCCGCGGCCGCGGCCTTGGCGATTGCATCCATGTGCTTGCTGTTGCGCGCGATGGTTTCATACTTCATCGCAAAATCGTGTTCGGGGTCGACTGCGCCGGTCTTGGGGACCAGGTCGCGCACGTGACCATAGGAGGCGAGTATTTCGAAGCTCTTGCCCAGATATTTCTGCAGCGTTTTGGCTTTTGCCGGGGATTCGACGATCAGTAGATTGGTTGCCATGCGTGGGGTGTCGGATTCAATGCAGTTGTGCGGAATGCAGCGGGGTGAGCAATTCCTCGATCAACAGCGGATCGAGCTCCTGGTGGTGATTCCACAGCACCATCAGCATGATCAGTTTGAGTTTGTCCAGTCCGAGGCTTTCCTGTTTCAATGCCACGGAGCGATCGATGGTGATTTCGCGTTCGACCGCGGAGATCAATCGTTGCTGTTCGGCGAACAACAGAAACCGGCGAGCGTCATCGCTGATGAATTGCATTTCCAGTTCGGCAAAATGGCGCTGCCCCGAGTGTTCGAGGCTGTCCGGATAGCTGCCGGAATTCTGCTCCTGCAATGCGGACAGCCAAGTCAGCGCTTCGCTGATTTCCTCGCCTTCGAAACCTGCGGCAGATAGTTTGCGCGACAGCTTGTCCGGTTCGGGATAACTGCCTGCGTCAAAATAACTTTCAAACAAGTAGATCAGGATTTCAAACATGGGCTTTGTAGTGAGTTATGGGCAGAGAGTTAATGGATTCGTTGATATAAGCCGCCGGGCAATGCACAGATACGGCCGTTCAGTTCGAGTGACAACAGCATGGAGGATAGCTGGCTTACCGTCAAGCCGCAACGCGCGCTGAGTGTGTCCACATCCACCGGATCGAAGCCGAGATGATCGAGCAGCGCGGTGTCCCGGTCTTCTGGAACCGCGTCCGGTGAAGTTGCTGCTGGCGCGGATGGGGCCAGCTGTGCGTTCAGCTCTTCGAGGATATCCTGCGCGGTCTCTACCAGCTTTGCTCCCTGTTTGAGCAGTGCATGGCAGCCCTTGCTTTGCGGGGCGTGTATCGAGCCGGGGATCGCAAACACCTCCCTGCCCTGTTCCAGAGCCAGCCGTGCCGTGATCAGCGAGCCGCTTTGCAGCGAAGCTTCCACCACCAGGCAGCCGAGGCTCATGCCGCTGATCAGGCGGTTGCGGCGCGGGAAGTTGGCGGCCAGCGGCGGTGTACCGAGCGGGAATTCCGAGATCAGTGCCCCTTGCTGTGCGAGCCGGTGCGCGAGATCGCGATTGGCTGCGGGATAAACCTTGTCCAGTCCGGTCCCGACCACGGCGATGCTGCTGCCCGCGCCGGTGAGCGCGCCGCGGTGCGCGGCGGCATCGATGCCATGTGCCAAGCCGCTGATGATGCACAAGCCGGCATGGCTCAACGATCCGGCAAACGACTCGGCGTTGTTGATGCCTTGCGGGGTGGCGTTGCGGCTGCCGACCACCGCCAGCGCAGGCCGGTTCAGCAGGTCACGCCGTCCTTTCACATACAACAGCAGCGGCGGGTCGGGGATATTCAGCAGGGCCTGGGGGTAGTCGCTGTCACCGAGGGTGACGATGTGATTATTGCCGTCTTCCAGCCAGACAAGGCCGGCTGCGGCGATATCGTCCGGGGAGGCGTTGACTATCGCGGACGCGATATCGGGTTTGACCACAGTCCTGAGCGAACTGACGGATGCCGAGAACACCGCATCCGGGGAACCGAATTCCTGCAACAATCGGCGTGCTCCTTCATCGCCCAAACCCCGGGTCAGGCTCAGTGCCAGCCAAGACTTGAGCGTACCCTCATCAGTCATCGGATTATGGGGTGTTGGCGTGATCCAGGAGTTGCACCGGCAGCCTGGTCTGCATCACCAGGGCATACGAAACCTTGGGGAAGACGCGGAATATGAACAGAAGACCATAGCGTTCATCCGGCAGCGTGTATTGATCACCGTTATTTTTGACCGATTCGCCTTTGCGATACAACGCCAGCACATTGCCATTCTCCAGTCCGTCACGCTCGCCCTTGTTCAAGGTCACGATGGAGTTCTGTCCACCCTCGGATACGCCGCCGTAGATTGAAATAATTGTCGCAGAAATTTTGCCTTCCGGTGCGCGCGGCAGGTAGTTGTTTTCGGAATCGTAGGAAGACTGGACCAAGCGGTCACCCGCGTAAATTTCTTCGACAGCCTGGTTTATCCTGACGGTACTGATGTCGGCAAGGTGGGTTACATCGGCATTGCCCAGATAAATCGCCTCGATACCCAGCACCTCATTGGTATCAGGGTCGACAAAAGTCTTGCCGGGGCGGTAGATCTGCCACTGCAGGGGTTTATCCGTGGGCACACCCCTGGCAAAAACCACATCATCGTTGCCCAGCACCACGCGTCCCTCGCGGGCGCCGATCAACACCGGAGCGCCCTTCAGCGTGTCAGGTTCGATAACCAGGGGTTGCGACAGGAACGGTCCGATGGCACTCGATGGTATGCTCTGGATGGCATCGTGAGAGCCGGGAATCCGGCGTACCTCAGGCGAGAGCCTGATGGTGTTATCGTTACCGCTTACACCGCTGGCGGCAGTGACGGTGGCCGCGATGCCGCTGGCGGAAGCTGTGATTCCTTCACCGATGCGCAAGGTGCCGCTGTTGCGATCGAGATAGATCACGTCGCCTGGATAGATCCAGTGCGGGTTCTTGATGTTGTCCTTGTTGAAGCCCCAGATATGCGGCCATTTCCACGGGTCCTTGAAGAATTGGCCGGAGATGTCCCACAGGGTGTCGCCCTTGACGACAACGTGTCGGGCCGGTGCATCGCTGCGAACATCCAGTAGCATATCCTGAGGTGATCCGGGCTCGGCCGCAAAGGTCAGGACAGGCAATAAACAGCAAATCAGCGATATAATCTTGCGCATGGAAACTCCGGCAGAATCTATATTTAAGGGCACGCAAAGTTGCAGCGCTTCATTAAATTCTGCATCCAGTCCACTAAATTAGCAAGCAGTTACGGATCACACATGGCGATACTAAAAATCCTGCAATATCCCGACGAGCGTCTGCACAAAATCGCAAAGCCTGTTGCGCGCGTCGATGAAACGACCCGTAAACTGGTGAGGGATATGGCCGAAACCATGTACTCCGCCCCCGGGGTGGGCTTGGCGGCGACTCAGGTGGATGTGCATGAACGCATCATCGTGGTGGATGTTTCCGAAACTCGCGATCAATTGAAGGTGCTCATCAATCCGGAAATCATCGCCAGCAGCGGCGTCAGCCAATGCGAGGAAGGCTGTTTGTCGGTGCCGGGCATCTATGAAACGGTCAGCCGCGCGGAAAATATCACCGTGCGAGCCTTGGACGAACATGGTTCTTCCTTTACGCTGGATGCCGAAGGTTTGTTGGCAGTCTGCATTCAGCATGAAATGGATCATCTGATCGGCAAGGTGTTCGTCGAATACCTGTCGCAACTCAAGCAAACCCGGATTCGTGCCAAGCTCAAGAAGCGGATGCGCGAAACGATGTGATCCCGTTCAGTCTGATCGGTGAAACCGTGTTGGATCCCCGGTCCGCTCCCGGCAACCGCACCGCGTTCGATGTCGGCCGCTCGCCGTACAGTTCGATGTTCGCAATCAAACCGGAATAATCATCGATGAAAATCATCTTCGCCGGCACGCCGCAATTCGCGGCCAGCGCGCTGGCCGCGCTGCTCGGCAAACATCAGATCGTTGCGGTGCTGACCCAGCCTGACCGTGCCGCTGGACGCGGCATGCACCTGACTGCCAGTCCGGTTAAAATGCTTGCGTTGCAACAGGGACTGCCGCTGCTGCAGCCGGTCACCCTGAAAGGCGAACAGATGGAGCGCCGGCTCGCCGAACTGGATGCCGACGTGATGGTGGTGGCCGCTTACGGACTGATCCTGCCGAAAGCGGTGCTGCAACTGCCGCGTCATGGCTGCTTGAACATTCATGCATCCTTGCTGCCGCGCTGGCGCGGCGCCGCGCCGATACAACGTGCGATCCTGGCCGGCGACGCGGAGACCGGCATCACCATCATGCAGATGGATGAGGGCCTGGATACGGGAGACATGCTGCTGCGCAAGCCCTGTACCATCGAGGCAAACGATACGGCGCAAACGCTGCACGACAAGCTGGCCGAGTTGGGTGCGATTTGCATCCTCGAGGCGCTGCGGCTACAGCAAGAAAATCATTTGATGCCGATCAAACAGAACAATGATGCGGCTTGCTATGCCGCCAAGCTGGTCAAGAGCGAAGCACAGGTAGACTGGCGGCAGGATGCGTGCCAGATCGAACGCGCGGTGCGAGCCTATAATCCCTTTCCGGTATGCCATGTCGACATCAATGGCGTGACGATAAAAATCTGGCAGGCTGGATTATGCGCCGACCAGCAGGGCGAACCGGGCAGGGTTCTGGCCGTGGACAAGGATGGCATCACGGTGGCTTGCGGAAAAGGCGCATTGCGCCTTGAGGTGCTGCAGCGCCCGGGCGGAAAAGCGCAAGCTGCAGAGCGATTCCTGCAGGCGCTGCCGGTCAAGCCCGGCGATCAGTTCACAGTGAATTAGATGCAAAATTTACAGCTTGCCGCCGGCCAGGTCGTTCATCAAGTACTGTTTGACGGGCGCAACCTGAATCAGGTGCTGGATGAGTCTCTGGGCAGGAAGGCCGATTGGAGCATGGCTCAGCGCGCCGCACTGCAGGATCTGTGTTACGGGACCCTGCGTTTCTATGGACAACTGGACGCATTGTTGCGCGCGTTGCTGCACAAGCCGCTGTCCGACCGGCGCATCCACTGCATATTATTGGTGGCACTGTATCAGCTGCAACACAGCAAGGCCGCGGCACACGCCGTGGTCGATCATGCGGTGCAAGCTGGGCGAGTACTGAATGTGAAAACGAGCGGCCTGGTCAACGCGATCCTGCGCAACTTTTTGCGCAATCAGGAAGCATTGCTGGGGCAGGCGGCACAGCATGGCGAAGGCAGATACAGTTATCCGCAATGGTGGATAGATGAATTACAGCGACAGTATGGCGAAGACAGCGCGGCGGTGCTGGAAGCCGGCAATCAGCATCCGCCGATGACGCTGCGCGTCAACCAGCGGCGCAATTCGACGCCAGAGTATCTGGCGTTGTTGAATCTGCATGACCTGCAGGCACGGTTGGTCGAGCCGGATACGCTGCAACTGGACAAACCTCTGCCGGTAGTCAAATTGCCCGGATTCCTGGACGGGCTGGTTTCGGTGCAGGATGCCGGCGCACAATACGCAGCACGATTGCTGGACGTTCACGACGGGATGCGCGTGCTGGATGCCTGCGCGGCGCCGGGCGGCAAGACCGCGCATATCCTGGAACGAGCTGATGCCAGCGTGGTGGCGGTGGACAATGACTCAAAGCGCCTGCTGCGCGTCGAACAGAACCTGCAACGGCTCGGATTGGCAGCGCAGCTGGTGGTCGGGGATGCAGCCGAGCCTGTTAAGTGGTGGGATGGCGGGTTGTTCGACCGCATCCTTGCCGATGTGCCGTGCTCGGCATCCGGCGTGGTGCGCCGCCATCCCGATATCAAGTGGCTGCGCCGTCCCGCAGATATTGCCGGATTCGCAGCACAACAATTGCGAATTTTACAGGCTTTGTGGCGACTGCTGGTGCAAGATGGTAAATTGCTCTATGTCACCTGCTCGGTTTTTCATCAGGAAAACGAGCAAGTCATTGCGGCGTTTCTGGCACAGCAAAGCGATGCGCAACGGTTGCCGATTTTCCCGGCCTGCGATTTTCAGGGCCAGTTGTTGCCGAACGACCAGCATGACGGATTTTTCTATGCGCTATTGCAAAAAATTTCTTAGCATATCGTTGTGCAGCACGCTGTTCGTCTGGCTTTTTGTCGCGGCAGCCCATGCGGAAGGCATATCGGTAAACAAGGTCGAGGTGCGGCTGGACAAGGACGGTTACCATCTTTCCGCCGTATACAGCATAGCGCTGAACTTCGAGGAACAGCAGGCGCTGTCGCGCGGCGTTCCGCTGTATTTTGTCGGCGAGTTTTCGCTGAAGCGTTCCAGATGGGATTGGCTGGATGCAACCCAGCAGGCAATGTCCAGGGGTATCCAGGGTATTTTTGTCAGCAAACCGACAACGACCCATTGGTCATGGCTGGATAAGGAAGTCTATAAAAGCGAGCAGGCCAGCAAACTTTCGTACAACGTGCTGACAGGACGCTACCGTATTTCGCGCGGTTCGCTGTTCCAGAATTTCTCCAGTCTGGATGAAGCGCTAAACATGCTGTCCAGACAGAATTCGGCAAGCATCCCGGCAGCGCTGATCGAAGCAAATGGCAAATACACGGCTGCGGCCCGGTTACGCCTGGACATCACGCAATTGCCCAAACCGCTCCAAGTCAACGCGCTGACCAGCAGCGGTTGGACGCTCGATTCCGCCTGGTATCGCTGGATGATCAATCCGGCCGAAATCCCGCCACACAGCGGCAGCGTAGCGGAGTGACCTGACGATGAATTATCTGATTTTTATCAGCGTTGCGGTGGGCGGGGTCCTGCTGTATCTGCTGTCCAGCAGCGGCGCCAACACCGAGGTATTCTCGGTCAACTACTACGGCCTGCTGGGATTAACCGGGCTGCTGGCGCTGGGCCTGACCGGCATGGTTGCTTACCAGCTGTGGCGCTTGCGCAGCAAACTCAAAAACCGGATTTTTGGCGCCAAACTCACCTTGCGGCTGGTGGTGTTTTTTACATTGATCGCGGTGTTGCCGGGCATCCTGATCTATGCGGTATCGGTACAGTTTCTGGACAAGAGCATCGAATCCTGGTTTGACGTGCGTGTCGAAAAAGCATTGGAGGGAGGCCTTAATCTCGGCAGAAGCGCCCTTGATAACAGCATGACTGAGCTTACCAAAAAGGCTCAATTTGCTGCGTTGTTGCTGGCGGAAAAATCTCCGAGCCAGTACCAGTCGGCGCTGAATCAGCTGGTGGATGAGTCGATAGCCCAGAAAGCGACGCTGTTTGACGCGAACGGCGCGCTGCTGATTTCTTCCACGAGCGGCAGGGCGCGATTGCCGGAATCTCCCGGCGAAGATTTGATACGGCTCGCGCTGGACAAGGGCAAATATTCAGTGATCGACACGCTGCCCGACAAGGGATTGGTGTTGCGCGCGCTGGTTACGGTGAATTCAAACCGGCAGGAAGGTGCGCGATATGTACTGCAATTCATTCAACCGGTGCCGAGGCAGATCGAGGCGGATGCCGAGACCGTGCAGACGGTTTACCGGGATTACCAGGAACTGACGCTGTCCCGTCTCGGATTGAAGAGACTGTATGCGATCACCTTGACCTTGTCCCTGCTGATCGTGCTGCTGACAGCAGTATCTACCGCTTTCTTTCTCAGCGAAAGGCTGGGCTCCTCGCTGGAAGCGCTGGCAGATGGAACACGTGCGGTGGCGCAAGGGGATTTTACCGAACAGTATCCGATCCGCAGCAGCGACGAGCTGGGTGCGCTGACCGGCCTGTTCAATCAGATGACCAGGCATTTGTATCAGGCGAAGCGGGTCAGCGAAAAGCAGCAGCGTGAAGTGGAAAGCGCCAAAGTGTATCTGGAGAGCGTGCTGACGCATCTGTCGTCGGGGGTGATGGCGCTTGACGATGAATTGCGCCTGCGCTCGGTGAATACCAGCGCAGCGCAGATCCTGGCGGCGCCACTGCTGGAAATGGAACGCATGTCATTAAGCCAGATTGCCGGGAAATACAGCCTGCTGCGCTCGTTCTGCGATACCGTGACTGCTGCAATCAATGCAGCGGCGGGCGGAGAATGGCAGCGGCAGATAGAGCGCTTGAGCAGGAACGGCATGCAGATTCTGCTGCTGCGCGGGACGCGTCTTCCGCAGGGGGGCGAAGCGGGTTATGTGGTGGTGTTCGACGACATCAGCCAGCTGTTGCAGGCGGAACGGGAAGCGGCATGGGGTGAAGTGGCACGCCGTCTGGCGCACGAAATCAAGAATCCACTTACCCCGATACAGCTTTCGGCTGAACGCCTGGAGCACAAGCTCAGCGACAAACTCGATAAAGCCGACGAGAAGCTGCTGCGGCGCGCGACGCAAACCATCGTCAGTCAGGTCGCCGCGATGAAAAACATGGTCAGCGATTTTGCCAATTATGCGCGCGGACCGGCAGTGAAGCTGTCGCGGCTGGATGTGCACAAACTGATCAAGGAGGTGCTCGGCCTGTACGATGTGAGCACCATTGCCATCGTGCCGAAGCTGGAGGCATCGCGCAGCGAAGTCAACGGAGACGCGACCCGGCTGCGGCAAATCCTGCACAATCTGCTGCAGAACGCGCAGGATGCGTTGCAGGGAATGGTACATCCGCAAATAACGCTGCATACAGAAACCCGAAATGGGTTTATCCACCTGGACGTCCAGGATAACGGGCCCGGCTTTACCGGCGGCGTGCTGGCGCGGGCCTTTGAGCCATACATGACGACCAAGGCCAAGGGCACCGGGCTGGGCCTGGCCATCGTGAAAAAAATAGTGGAAGAACATGGCGGACATATCACCATTGAAAATAACGTGGACGGCGGGGCGTGTATCAGTATCCTGTTGCCGCTAATCGAGGAGATTTAAATGGAATCCAAACAGATTTTGGTGGTTGATGATGAAATCGGCATCCGTGAATTGTTGTCGGAAATCCTGTTTGACGAAGGCTATCAAGTGCACATGGCGGAAAGCGCCGACGAGGCGCGCGCTTATCGAATCGGACACGAACCCGATCTGGTGCTGCTGGATATCTGGATGCCCGATACCGACGGGATAACCTTGCTCAGGGAATGGGTCGAGCAGGATTTGCTGACCATGCCGGTGGTGATGATGTCGGGTCACGGCACCATAGAAACAGCGGTCGAAGCTACGCGCATCGGTGCGGTCGATTTTCTGGAAAAGCCGATAGCCATGCAAAAGCTGCTGGGCACCATTACCAAGGCAATCAGGGAATATGAACCGATGCCGCAAGCGCCCGATATGCAGAGCCCGAAATTGGTGATGAATATTGGCGGGCAGGACGCCGTGAATATTGGCGGACAGGCTGACGAAAGGCCGTTGCTCCAGATCAACATGTCGCTGGATATGCCGCTGCGCGAGGCGCGCGAACATTTCGACTCGATCTATTTTGATTACCATTTGCGCAAGGAAGTCGGAAACGTGTCGCGGGTAGCAGACAAGGTTGGGCTGGAACGCACCCATCTTTATCGAAAGCTCAAGCAACTGGGCATTAAATTCGCCAAAAAGGGCGGTTCCGGCGAATCCTGACTGCAATCCGCCGCAGGGGCTGCGGTTGCCCTAATCAAGGGGCTGCGGCATAATTACCGACTCAAACGAATTCGGCGGGCCTCTAATTAAGTTTGTTTTGCGGATTTACAGCGCAATGAATAGCGCGGCGGGCAGTATTTTGGCTTGCCCAAATACCGGTTTATCGAGGCTCACTTCATATAACGAATCCCGCAGGGATGACCAGGAGATTACAGGAATGGCTGCAACGCGTAATGTTAAACCCCCAAAATTCAACGACATCACCGGAGCGATCCGCATGCTGGCCGTGGATGCCGTGCAAAAGGCCAATTCCGGCCATCCCGGCGCGCCCATGGGCATGGCGGAGATCGCCGAGGTGCTGTGGAACCGGCATCTGCGCCATAATCCCGGCAATACCAAGTGGCCCGATCGTGACCGTTTCATCCTGTCCAACGGCCACGGTTCGATGCTGCTCTATGCGCTGCTGCATCTGTCCGGTTACGACCTGCCGATGGAAGAACTGAAGCGTTTCCGCCAGATGCATTCCAAGACTCCCGGACATCCGGAATATGGCTATACGCCCGGCGTCGAAACCACCGGCGGCCCGCTCGGCCAGGGCATCACCAATGCGGTGGGCATGGCGATGGCGGAAAAACTGCTGGCGGCCGAGTTCAACAAGCCGGGACATGAGATCGTCAACCATCACACCTATGTGTTCATGGGCGACGGCTGCATGATGGAAGGCATTTCCCACGAAGCCTGCGCGCTGGCCGGAACCTGGGGCCTGGGCAAACTGATCGCGTTCTGGGACGACAACAATATATCCATCGACGGCCACATCGATGGCTGGTACACCGACGACACACCCAAGCGTTTCGAGGCTTACGGCTGGCATGTGATCGCCAATGTGCAAGGCCATGATCCTGAGGCGCTGGACGCTGCGATCAAGGCGGCCAAGGCAGTCACCGACAAACCGACGCTGATCTGCTGCAAGACCATCATCGGCGCGGGTTCGCCCAACAAGGAAGGCACGCATGACGTGCACGGCGCGGCGCTGGGCGATGCCGAGGTGGCCGCGACGCGCGCGCACATCGGCTGGAAATACCCGCCGTTCGAGATTCCCAAACATGTCTACGAAGCTTGGGATGCCCGCACCAAGGGCGCCGGGCTGGAAAAGCTGTGGAACAACAAGTTCGCCGAATACCAGGCGGCATATCCCGCAGGAAGCCGCGGAATTCGAGCGCCGCAGCAAGGGTGACCTGCCGGCCAACTGGAACGCACATGCGGCCGAAGTGCTGGCCAGGACCAACGAAAAGGCCGAGACCATTGCCACGCGCAAGGCTTCGCAGAACGCGATCAACGCGCTGGTCAGCCGGCGTTGCCGGAATTCCTCGGCGGCTCCGCCGACCTGACCGGTTCCAACCTGACCAACTGGACCGGCGCGCACCATGTCAGCGGCAAGAAGCCCGGCAACTACATCAGCTACGGCGTGCGCGAATTCGGCATGTCGCACATCATGAACGGCATGGCGCTGCACGGCGGATTCCTGCCGTTCGGCGGCACTTTCCTGATGTTCTCGGAATACGCGCGCAACGCGCTGCGCATGTCGGCACTGATGAAACAGCGTGTGATTTTCGTGTATCACCCACGATTCCATCGGGCTGGGCGAAGACGGCCCGACCCACCAGCCGGTCGAGCAGACCGCCACGCTGCGCTACATTCCCAACATGGAACTGTGGCGTCCGTGCGACACGGTCGAATCCGCCGCTGCATGGGTCGCCGCGGTCGAACGCCATGACGGCCCGACCAGCCTGATGTTCAGCCGCCAGAATCTGGCGTTCCAGAAGCGCGATGCGGCGCAGATCGCGAATATCCGCAAGGGCGGATATGTGTTGTCCGAAGCCGCCGGCGGCAAGCCGCAGGCAGTGATCATCGCGACCGGCTCGGAAGTGGATCTGGCGATGAAGGCGCAAAAGGTCTTGGCGGCGGAAGGCATCAATGTGCGCGTAGTGTCGATGCCATCCACGAATGTGTTCGACAAACAGGACCAAGCCTACAAGGACAGCGTGCTGCCCAAGGGCGTCAGGCGCGTGGCGGTCGAAGCCGGCGTGACCGGCGGCTGGTACAAATATGTCGGCCTGGACGGCGCCGTCGTCGGTATGGACAGTTTCGGTGAATCCGCTCCCGCACCCGAGTTGTTCAAGCACTTCGGATTTACCGTGGACAATGTGGTTGCGGCGGTAAAAAAGGTTATCGGCTGATAAACGCACGCAAGTCGGTTGTGGCGCAGGCTCGGGAGAGTACAGACTGAGCCCGGGGACACAGTCCCCGCCGAAGCCACAACCCGGTGAAGGTCGCAAAGGCGATCTGCAAATTTTTCATAATCAGGAGAGCAAAATGGCAATTCGTGTTGGCATCAATGGATTCGGTCGCATCGGTCGCATGGTATTCCGCGCCGCGATCAAGGATTTTCCGGAAGTCGAAGTCGTTGCCATCAACGACTTGCTGGAACCGGACTACCTCGCCTACATGCTCAAGTACGACTCCGTGCATGGCCGTTTCAAGGGCGAAGTATCGGTCAGATGGCAACACCCTGATCGTCAATGGCAAGAAGATCCGCCTGACGCGCGATCAAGAATCCGGCCGAACTGAAGTGGAACGAGGCCAATGTCGACATCGTGATTGAATGTACCGGCTTTCTTCCTGACCAAGGAAACCTGCCAGGCACACCTCGATGCCGGCGCCAAGAAAGTCGTGCAGTCCGCGCCGTGCAAGGATGACACGCCGATGTTCGTGTATGGCGTGAACCACGGCAAATATGCCGGCGAAAAGATCGTCTCCGCGGCATCCTGCACCACCAATGCGCTGGCCCCGGTTGCCAAGGTGCTGAACGACACCTTTGGCATCAAGCGCGGCCTGATGACCACAGTGCATGCCGCAACAGCGACCCAGAAAACCGTCGACGGCCCATCCAGCAAGGATTGGCGCGGCGGCCGCGGCATTCTGGAAAACATCATCCCGTCGTCCACCGGTGCCGCCAAGGCGGTTGGGCGTGGTGATCCCGGAGCTGAACAAGAAGCTGACCGGCATGGCGTTCCGCGTGCCGACTTCGGACGTATCCGTGGTTGACCTGACGGTCGAGCTGAACAAGGAAGCCACCTACGAGCAAATCTGCGCGGCGATGAAGGCCGCATCGGAAAGCGGTCCGTTGAAGGGCGTGCTGGGTTATACCACCGACAGCGTTGTCTCAACCGACTTCCGCGGCGAGATCTGCCCGTCGGTATTCGATGCCGACGCCGGCATCGCGCTGGATCCGACCTTCGTCAAGGTGGTGGCCTGGTACGACAACGAGTACGGTTATACCTGCAACCTGATGCGCTTGCTGACCCATATCGCAAAATAACCCGTTATGCATAAGGCTAGGCCGATAACCGGCCCTTATGCCTGTTAGTTTGTTGCAAAGGAAAAAATATGTCTGTTATCAAAATGACCGATCTAGATCTGAAGGGCAAACGTGTCCTGATCCGTGCGGATCTGAATGTTCCCGTCAAGGATGGCAAGGTGACCTCAGATGCGCGCATCACCGCTTCGATGGCGACGATCAACTTTGCGCTGGAAGCCGGCGCCAAGGTGATGGTGACTTCGCATCTGGGCCGCCCCGAAGAAGGCGTCTACTCCGAGGAAAATTCGCTCAAGCCGGTGGCCAATGTCATCGCCAACAAGCTGGGCAAGCCGGTGCGCCTGATCCGCGACTGGATCAATGGCGGCTTCAATGTCGCCGACGGCGAACTGGTGCTGCTGGAGAATTGCCGATTCAACAAAGGCGAAAAAAAGAGCACCGAAGAGACCGCACGCAAATACGCGGCGCTGTGCGACGTGTTCGTGATGGACGCGTTCGGTACGGCGCACCGCGCCGAAGCCTCGACCCATGGCGTGGCCAGATACGCCCCGGTCGCGGCCGCCGGCATCCTGCTGACCGCTGAACTGGAAGCGCTGACCATGGCTTTGCTCAGCCCGGCGCGGCCCATGGTGGCAATCGTCGGCGGCAGCAAGGTGTCGACCAAACTGACGGTGCTGGAAAGTCTGTCGGAAAAAGTCGACCAGCTGGTGGTCGGCGGCGGCATCGCCAACACCTTCCTCAAGGCGACCGGTCATCCGGTCGGCAAATCGCTGTGCGAGAACGATCTGGTGCCGACCGCGCAGGCGCTGCTGGCGAAAATGGCGGCGCGCGGCGCGAGCATCCCGATCGCGATCGACGTCGTGGTCGGCAAGGAGGCGCCGTTCGTGGCCGGCAATGAGAACACCCCGGCGCTACTGAAAGATGCCAACGATGTGGCCGAGGACGAGATGATATTCGACATCGGCCCGAAATCAGCGCAGCAACTGGCGGACATCATCATGAAGGCAGGCACGGTGGTGTGGAACGGCCCGGTCGGCGTGTTCGAATTCGACCAGTTCGGCGAAGGCACCAGGAAGATCGCAATGGCGATCGCCGAAACCAGGCGCATTTACACTGGCCGGCGGTGGCGACACGATAGCCGCGATCCAGAAGTACGACATCTATGACAAGGTGTCCTACATCTCCACTGCCGGCGGAGCATTTCTCGAGTTCCTCGAAGGCAAGAAGCTGCCTGCCGTGGAGATTCTCGAACAGCGCGCCAGCCAGCAATAACAGCAGGCCGCCACGACAATAATCTACAGACAAGAAGGATACATGCTGCGCAGAACGAAGATAGTTGCAACACTGGGGCCCGCTTCAAACGATCAGAAGGTGCTGGAACAGATGATACGAGCCGGGGTCGATCTGGTGCGGATGAATTTTTCGCACGGCACGGCACATGACCATATGCAGCGCGCCGAGACTGTGCGCGAGGTAGCCAGGGCATGCGGGCGCACAGTCGGCATTCTGGCAGACCTGCAGGGGCCGAAGATCCGCATACGCAAATTCGAGAATGACAAGATCGAATTGAACAACGGGGACACTTTCATCCTTGATGCATCCTTCGATGGGCTGGGCAACCAGGAACGCGTCGGTCTCGATTACAAGGAGCTGCCCAATGATGTCGACGCGGGTACGATATTGCTGCTCAACGACGGCATGCTGGAATTCCATGTCAGCCAGGTCAAGGGCAGCCAGGTCATCTGCAAGGTGGTGCGCGGCGGTGTGCTGTCCAACAACAAGGGCATCAACCGCAAGGGCGGCGGCCTGACCGCACCGGCGCTGACCGACAAGGACAAGGAAGACATCAAGACCGCCGCGCTGATCAAGGCCGATTATCTGGCGGTCTCGTTCCCGCGCACCGGCGAGGACATGCGCCTGGCGCGCGACCTGATGCACGCGGCGGGGGGCAAGAGCCTGCTGATGGCCAAGATCGAACGCGCCGAAGCGATCCCGGCATTGGCCGATATCATCGAGGCGTCGGATGCGATCATGGTGGCGCGCGGCGACCTGAGCGTGGAAGTCGGCGATGCGGCGGTGCCGGGCCTGCAAAAGCGCATGATCAAGATGGCGCGCGAAAAAAACCGTCTGGTCATCACTGCGACGCAAATGATGGAATCGATGATCAAGCAATCCGATCCCGACACGCGCCGAAGTATCGGACGTGGCCAATGCGGTGCTGGATGGCACCGATGCGGTGATGCTCTCGGCGGAAACCGCGGTCGGCGACTACCCGGTGGAAACCATAGAGGCGATGGCGCGCATCTGTCTCAAGGCCGAAGCCGAAGGGGAAGATCATACGATAGACCGCCGCAGCATTGCGCAAAAATTTTCCCGCATCGACCAATCGATCGCGATGTCGGCGCTGTTTGCCGCTTCGCACCTCAAGGTGAAGGCGATCGTCGCGCTGACACAATCCGGTTCCACCCCGCTGTGGATGTCGCGGATGAATGCCGGCGTGCCGATCTTTGCGATGACGCCGCTGCCCGAGACGCTGAGCAAGGTGACGCTGTTCAGCGGTGTGCATCCGATCGCGTTCGAAAGCAAGTCGACCGACTATTCACAGACGCTGCGCGACGCCGAGGACGAGCTGGCAAGGTTGAAACTGGTCATAGACGGGAGATCTGATGGTGATGACGATAGGCGAATCGATCGGCCAAGCCGGCCACACCAACACGATGAAAATCGTCAAGGTGGGCGATCAGCACAAGCATTAATAGTAGAGTAAATCGCTTTTTGGAATTAAACTGCGACTCATGCTCTTTGGAACGCAACATTCAATTTTGAATTATTAATCAGGAGAAAGAAATGGCTTTGGTATCCATGCGTCAACTACTCGATCATGCGGCCGAACACGGCTACGGCCTGCCCGCATTCAACGTGAACAACCTTGAACAGGTCAAGGCCATCATGGAAGCGGCTGACGAGACCAACAGCCCGGTGATCATGCAGGGCTCGGCCGGTGCGCGCAAATATGCGGGCGAAGCGTTCCTGCGCCACCTGATCGCTGCGGCGGTGGAATCCTACCCGCACATCCCGGTGGTGATGCACCAGGATCACGGCGCCTCCCCGGCAGTGTGCATCAATGCGATCCGCAGCGGATTTTCCAGCGTGATGATGGACGGCTCGCTGAAGGAAGACGCCAAGACCCCGGCGTCGTTCGAATACAACGTCGACGTCACCCGCCGCGTGGTGGAGATGTCGCATGCGGTGGGCGTGTCGGTCGAAGGTGAGCTGGGTTGCCTGGGTTCGCTGGAGTCCGGCATGGGTGAAAAGGAAGATGGCCACGGCGCCGAAGGCGTGCTGACCCACGACCAGCTGCTGACCGACCCGGAAGAGGCCGCCCAGTTCGTGCGCCAGACCGGTGTCGATGCATTGGCGATCGCGATCGGGACTTCGCACGGTGCCTACAAGTTCACCAAGCCGCCCACCGGCGAAACGCTGGCGATCAGCCGCATCAAGGAGATCCATGCGCGCATCCCGAACACCCACCTGGTGATGCACGGCTCTTCTTCGGTGCCGCAGGAGTGGCTCGAAGATCATCAACGAATTCGGCGGCGACATGGGTCAGACCTACGGCGTGCCGGTGTCGGAGATCGTCGAGGGCATCAAGCACGGCGTGCGCAAAGTGAATATCGACACCGATCTGCGCATGGCATCCAGCGGCTCGGTGCGCCGCTACCTGGCAAAGAATCCGAAGGATTTTGACCCGCGCAAATTCCTCGCGGAATCCACCAAGGCGATGAAGGAAATCTGCAAGGCGCGCTACGAAGCCTTCGGCAGCGCCGGCCAGGCCGGCAAAATCAAACCGATCTCGCTGGACGAGATGGCGATACGTTACGCCAAGGGCGAATTGAAAGCGGTCGTCAAATAAGCGCTACAAACTGCGGTAAACAAGAGCGGCCTTCGGGCCGCTTTTCATTGGTGGGTTGCGGCGGCTGCACAGGCAGCGCTACTCCCTTCACATCTTGCCGCGCGCGATGACCCCGCACAGCGAACGGGCGCGATGAAACAGTCGGCGGGTTCGGGGTGCATCGCCCCAGCCTAGTGTGTGCATGGCGCAGGCAAAAACCCCCGGCCGCCGGGCCGGGGTTGGATTGAGCATTCGTGGAGGATTATGGAATCAGTTCGCGCCAGAGCTCACGCACCGCGCTGAAACCGCCCGATGCCTGCTGGAACGGTAACGCGGATGGCGGTGCCGTCGGAGTCGGGTTGTTGGATGTTACGGTTTCGACCATGGGCTGCCCGTTGATGTAGAGAACGTTCAGACCGACGATAGGTGAATTATAGTACTGCGCCACGATGGGATTGTTGGGATTGACCGGGCCGCCGGTCTGGTAGTTGAAATAGTTGAGCCAGCCATAGCCGCCCGGTGAACAGGCCGTGTTGGAAGGCACGATGGTGGGCGCCAGCAGGGTTCCCTGTACCAGCTGGAAATCCACGTTGGCGCGCTCTCCGACATCGGGGAGATCCACATACCAGCCACGGGAGACCGTCAGATTCACCGTATTGTTGGTGTCGGTGCGGGTGCTGCTCCCGACATCGGTGAGCGTCTGCTGGATCAGGGTGCTGCTGCTTCTTGCCGAACCGGCAGGATTCACCAGCGTTGCCGTCGCAGCATTATCGGTGATCCCGTAGATGGTTTGCACCTGCGTATTGCCGAGATCCGCGGTCTGCAGATATTCGCCGGTGCCGACAAGGATGATGCTTACTCCATTGATTGCGCCCAGTGTAGGCGTAATCGTGATCGGCTGCGGAGTGCCGGAAGGGTCGGCGAGCTGTGCCAGCGCGAACGGCGCGTTGGCGGTGTTGTTGATGTCGAAACGCCACAGGTTGCCGAGCAGATCCCCGCCGTAAACCAGGCCTGCCTGATTGGTCCCGGCGACGGCACTGTAGGCCGCAATCTTGGCCAGGCCGCTAGGTGTGCCGGTCGAGCCTGCAGCATCGGAAATATTGCTGATGATGCTGCCGGTCGCCGCATTCAGCACATACAGATGGCCAAGACCATCTCCTCCCGGCGCGTTGGCGGTGACGTTGTCGGCGCTGAGCGTACCATTGTCGTAGCCTGAGGTCAGCAACACCACCCAGGTGCCGTCCTGCTTCTTGGTGACTATCGGGCGGCCGTAGCTATAGCCCAAGTTGGTATCTTGCGCCGGCGTGAATTCCCACAACAGCGAGGGTGCAGAGGGATTGGTGATATCCAGCGCATAGAACTCGCGTCCGCCGGCATTCAGGCCGCCGACGATGATGGTGCGCCAGACTGCTGATGTGGCATTGGCGCAATTCGCCGTGCAGATATCCGAGATCAGCGGCGATCCGTTGACGAAATTGACGTGCTGGGTGGCGTAGTTGAAATCCGCCAGATGCCACATGTTAGGAATTACCACGCTGGGTACAAAGGCCCAGCGCTCCACGCCGTTGGATGCCGCGAAGGCGTGCAGCATGCCGTCGTTGCTGCCGATGTAGACCGTGCCCGGACGGCTGGCATTGGCCGTGACAAAAGCGCTGTAGCCGGGGTCGGAATAAGATGAAGGTCGGCGCGGCGACGAACGTCGGCTGCGATTCCAGCGCATCGCCCATCACTGCGTCGCGATAGCGGTATACCCAATTGGTGGCGGAAGGATTGGCCGTGCGGTTTTCCTCGTAGCCGTTCTGGCCGCGCAGATAGTCGATCAGCGTGGTTGGCGTCATGTTGGCCTGCAGTGTCGGGGTCATGGACGCATACTGGCTGAGTCCGCTGACCGGGAACAGCGAGGGATTGGCTGCCGCAAAAGTCGAGTCGAACGGGATCAGCGCGGTGCCGGTGCCGTTGGCAGTATAGATCGTGCGGGTATCGCTAGTGGCGGCAACCAAGGGCGGCAGGGTGCCGGTGCAGGTGTTGTTGATCGCCTGTCTGCAGGAGGAAGTCGTGCTGTCATAGGTAAATGGGGAGGTGCAGCTCGCGCTGCTGGTAGCAGTTCCGGGCGCCACGCAATAGTAGACGGTACTGCTGCCGCTGGTATTCGCAACGATGGAGTTCGGGGAAACGCAGGTTGGCGGCGCGATGTTTTCGACGCACCAGACGGCGGTAGGGCTGACCGTGCCGGTGGTGGTGTCGATCGTGCGTTCTTCCAGGTTGCCTATCCATTTCACCGTGGTGTAACTGGCGACATAGGCATAGTTGTTGCCCTGCACCGGGTTTAGCGTGCTGGTAGCCGCAGCGGCAGCGGCGCCGGTCACCTGGTTGATCTCCTGCATGGTCTGGGCAATTCCGGATGCCAATGTGGACGGATTGGTTGCGCTGAAATAAGTACCGCGTCCGTTGACTGCGGCATGCCACAGGTCATCGACGTTGGTGTAGGAATTCGAAGCAGGGATCGGCCAATTGCAGACCGAGCCATTGCTTTCCCAGGAACAGGTCGGCGGCGTAGTAGTCGAATCGGCCAGCACATAACCCGGTGTCGGCGGGTTGGGTGCGGCAACCGAGAAATAATCGCCGCTGGTGTCGGCCTTGTAGGTCGAGGAATAGACCATCTTGCCGCGCACGCCCAGTCCCAGCGTGAACGTGGTCAGGTGTTGGGCATCGTTGGTGTCGGTGCCGCTGATCGGCACATTGTTCGCGCACACGTCGATACCGCTACCCAGCGCGCCGGTGCAATTGTTCAGCGAGGGGTCGCGCAGGTCGGTCTGGTAGTAATACATCGCGGTATCGGCCAAGGTGTTCGACGTGCCGCCGCTGCCTACGCAGGTGATCGTGGTGTAGTTGTTGCTGGAGGACGCGGTCTGCGGGCTGCAGCTGTTGACGTTGCTGGTGGTGGTCGAGTTGGGGGTACACGTGGTATTCACCCAGTTATTCGATGAGCTCGCGCTCGACGGGGTGCATCCGGCGACATAAGCCGGCCCGAAGATCGTGGTGGTGTTGCAGCTGGTGGTGGTGTAGTTGTTCGATGAACTTGCGCTTCCTGCGGTGCAGGAAGCGACATAGGTGGGCCCGGTGTTGAGGGTCTGGCAGGAGACCGTCTGTCCGCCGGCGGAGCTGGGTGTGCAGGAGGCGGCCCCCACCCAGCCGGTATCGTTGAGCCGGCAGGTGGAACTGATGGTGCAACTGGATACGTTAACCCAGGTGCTCAACTGCTGGCATTGGGTTGCATAGCCTCTGGAAGTGGAATACGTAGTACCGCTAAGCGTTGAAGGGCAAGTTGGCGGAACATTTACATTCACCCAATTCGGGGTGACGGTTCCCGGAAAATTCCCGGTCAGGGTGCCTACACTGCAAGTGTCCGTACTCGTGTTGCAACTGTTTACCTGATTCCAATAAGTATAAGTATTACCCCGCCAGGTAAAACTGGCCAATTGATATAGCGGCCCGGTATTCTGTTGCCATTGCGTACCCGACAGTTGCTGGTATTGCGTGGTATCGCTGAGCAGTTGGCTGGTGGTTTGCTGGATCTGGGTTTGAGTCTCGGAAACCTGGGTGGAGACCTGGTTGACCGCTCCGCCGTCATAATAGGGACGCGGTGCGGTGGTATCCTGATCGCCTATTGCGGTGCCGTCCAGCTTGTAGCCGGCATTGCCGTTCCAGTATCCGTCGGTGGACAGGATCACGAAGTTCTTCTGGCAGGAATACTGCACCGGATCCAGCGGGTGTACCCCGTTCAGCGTGCCGGATGAAGTCGTCGCGACAAAACTCGTGACTGTGAATGTTCCGCCATTGACCGACGTCACCACCGGCGTATTTCCCAGGTCGCTGGCCTGGCCGATAATGGTCACGACGCTGCCCGAAGCGGTAGCGCTATAGATCGCGGAATTGACCGCGTTGATCTGTCCGGCGATCTGGGTTGCGATCTTGCTGGCCCGTGAATTGCCGGTCGAGGAAGACGCATACATCAGCTGATAGCAGGGGCCGGTAAAAGTGGCGGTGGACGAGGTGCACCCGGACGGGCCTTCGGCGATGCTGGTGACGCTGGTGCTGTTGGTGGTGCTGCCGCTGACCGTGATGGTCGCGGTATAAGTAGTGGTCGGCGCGAATTTGGCCGCATACAGCCAGCCGATCTGGGAGAGGGTCTGGCGCAAAGGCGTGGAGCCGCCCGGCGATGAGCCGTAAAGCTTGCTGTACCACAGGTCCTTCTGGCAGGCTCCCGAGCCGACCGTGCAGCCGCCAACGAACGGCAGAATGTCGACGAAATCCGGGGATACGTTGTTGTTCATCGTCATGAAGCCGATGCGGTAGGTGGAATTGACGCCCTGGAAAGCCAGGCCGACACCGGTTTTCATCATCATGCTGCGGTCGCTGTAGTAGCTGAACCAGTTGGCGAAGTTGGTGGTTTCGTCGGTCCCGCTCGGGCCCGAGGTGGTGCTGACCTTGACGTAGGTAAACACCGCGTTTCCCGGCGCAGAACCGGTGCTGCTGCCAGGTGTGGTGCCGAAGGAGCTGGCGCATTCCTGATAGAAGGTGCCGCTGGAGTTGAAGAAATTCTGCTGATAAGGTGTGGTCTGCGAGCCGGAATAGACGTAATAGAAGGCCGGCTGGGGATTGCCCTGCAGCGTGCTGCCGCTTGAGCCGCTGCCGCTGCCGCCGGGGAAGGAGTCGCTCAGGTCGGTGTAACCCTGGGTCAGGTCATAACCATCATTGGGCGCATTGGTGAAACTCGAATTCGGATAGCTGGTGCCGTCGGAATACACCGGCGGCGTATAGATGATCTTGGGATTGTAGGCGACGCCGTTGCACTGGCTGCTGTTGAAACCGTAATCGCCGCGAAAATTCAGTACCATGTCGGGCAGGTAGTCCCATGCCATGCTGCCCGAATCGTCGAGCATGAACATGATGTTCGGCGGCACCAGCGAACTGCTTGAGGTCGCCAGCGGTGAGGTGGCCAGTATCACCGGCGCAGCCAGCGCAGGGATTGCAAACGCAAGGCTGACAGCGGCCAGCAAGCGCAGCAAACGGCGAACCATGGGAGCGGAATGTTTCATGATGTCTCCTAATAGACAAACGTCTGTACGTAGCTGTATGTATTTTTGGGCCCGGCGACCTGGGCCGTGATGCGCAGTTGCGGCGATTGCGCGCTGGACAAACAGCCGGCGCCCTGGCAAACCTGGTCGGCGGCGACGACAGCCTGGCTGCCCAGCGTGGTGACCGGGGTTGCGAACAAACAGTTCTGAGCTGAAGGAACCTGGTTGGGGAGCATGCACATCCGTTCTATGATGTAGCGTATCGTGTTCCCGCTCAGATCGGTGCCGACCAGCGCGCTGTTGGTGTTATCCCAGCTGATCGTGCCATTGGTCAGGTTGGCGACAGGAGTGGAGCTGGAGTAATAGCCAGGGACAGTGGTTTGATTAGTCTGGTTGAAGGTCAGCGCAGCGCCGGGGTCGAGATAGATGTTTTGCCCATTGGCGACCATCTGATTCTGTATGGTGTTCAGCCAGTTGATCGCTGCTTCTATCCCGGCATCGCCGGAAGTCGTGGCGGTTTGCTTGAACGCCAGGTTGCCTGCGATCATCGTGCTGGTATCAACCGAGCGTATCAAGGCCACGGCGGCCAGCGACATCACCACCAGTGCGATCAGCGTGAAAAACAGCACGACGCCGCGTTGTCTGACGGCAGCCCTCAATTCGTTGCGCCTTGCCGGGCGGATGGATGCAGATTTCATGGCAGCACGCTCTTCGACCAGATCACGTTGCGCAGCGGGATGATGGTTTCAAATACGCGGTAACGATAATATTGCCAGTTCGGATAATTGCTCAGATCGATGGCGGGAGCAGGCGAAACGGGATTGGTTGCAACCGGGATCCACGCACACACGCCGACAGGCTGGCTACTCGACAGCGTGGACGGATTGCAGGCCTGGCCGCCATACGAGTTGGTGACTATATTTTTTTCCTGCAAGCCATTGCGCGCGATCACCGCGACTCGCACCGCCTTGATCAGGTTGCGATTGGCGGGTGTGATGGAGCCGGCTGCCCATGGACCGGTGGCATCGACCCATTGTGCTACCTGATTTGAATTCTCCACGGTAGAAACGCCATATTGCGCCTGGATATTGACTATATCTGCAATGATCGGGGTTGAACCAAGTGCGTTCGGATAGACGTCCCGTTCCAGATTGCCGCCATTTACCTGGTAGGTGACTTCAGTCCACTTGCCCAGGCAGGAAAGGTTGATGCCAGGTGCCGCCCCGGTGATGTCACCCAGGGCGACCGTCGTGGTTCCGCCATTTAATGAGGTCACGGTGGTGACGTTGCAGGTGCTCGGGCCGGTGATCAGCAAGGCGATGCCGGGATTGGGCTGGCAGCCCAGATTGTTTGCCAGGGTAGCCGTTGAACCGGACAGGGTGGAAATCGGCACCGAGGTGCCCGCTGCGGCTGAATCACCATAGCGGATTGTGATGACGTCGCTGGTTGAGGCGGGACTCAGCGTACTGCCGTCATAAATTGTGACCGGATCGAGGCTGGTTACGCCGGAGGTGTATCCCGTCACGCCCGCTGACGCTGCAGCGGAAATCACCGGCACGGCACAGTTGATCGCGGAATTACCGGTCGGAATCAGGCCAAACCCCGCCATTTTGAGGTCGCGCATCATCGAAAACAACGCAATGCCGCCATTGGTTTGCGCATTGGCGGTACCTGTGGTGGTGCGCTTTTGCCCTTCATAAACCGAGAACACCTGCATTATCACCAGCGTCGCGAGCAGCCCGATGACCAGCCCGACCATGATTTCGACGAGACTGAACCCGGCCTGGAAAGATACTGAACGGCCGGATCTGGTATGGTCAGAGCCGGTATGGTGAGAATTGGAATGGCTGTAATTTAACGGCATGGCATCAGGGCGCGATGATGTTGGCAATGGTGACTAGCTGGTGGGCCGGTTTGCCCGGTTGCTGCCAGCCGATCGTGACCGTCGCCTGGATGCCCGACACGGTGACCAGCCGCGTGCCACTGGGCAGCATATTGGAGATGTTGTAACGCGGATCAGTGGTGTTGATCGCGTAGAGCGGCAGATTTCCCGGGTCCGGGTTGGACCACATCACACCCAGCCACTGTTGGGCGACAAAACTGGCCTCCGACCGGTATTGTGCGTCGGAAGTGTTCTTGATCATCGTCGATTGCAGTCCGACCAGAGCCAGCACTCCCATCGAAAACAACAGGATCGAGACCAAGGCTTCCAGCAGTGCGACGCCGTGCTGGCCAGGGTTGGGCATCCGGACCTTCGGCATCCGGGTTGATGGCAACGCTGGTTTGATCTTTCGATTACCCATGGTCTGGAGATTTGATTTGGTCAACATGCCCGCGGGCTGCTGCCGGTGGCCAGATTGGGATCGCACATCCGGGTAATGCCGCCCACACCAATCGTCACCCGCAAGTTGTGGCTGCCCGGGAGTACGGCGGAATTGAAATCAATTTGTGTGAGGGATGCGCCATTCAAATTGTTTGATATCCCGCCAAGGCTGTTGAAAGTAATCGTGGTCGCACCGGTTGGAGTGGCCACGGCGACCACATTTTTAGATCCTTCATTGGTAGAACATTCAAGCAGCGTGGACAAAGCAGTGCCGGCAGGAATAGGGCAGGGCAAAGTATTGCCGGGCAACTGGATCACCCATGCAGGATTGGTACCCAGAACAAATTCGATATTGGCATTGCGTTTCACCGCTTCGGCCTTGGCCTTCTGCAGCCCGGTTTCCGCGGATGAGGCCGCATTGTAGATCTGGGTGTTCTGCACCCAGGCCCGGTAGCTGGGTATTCCCAGCATCGTCGCAATGGCGATGATGACGATCACTATCATCATCTCGATCAGCGTAAACCCGATGGATTTGTCCATGGGGCACCCTGCATCGCAAAACATGTTTAGCACGAATCCCCCTGTTTCATGATCCAGCATTGTGCTCCCAGGGTTTGCCCGGCAAAAAATGTGGTTGTCTGGTTGTTGTTATTGTCTATCGTGTACTGATAGGCGCCGGCCAATCCCAGGCCCTGATTGGCATTGCTTGAAGCAATCACGGTATAAGAGGTTGGGGTGAGGGGATTGCAGGTAAATGAAAAATATCTGGTGGGGCTTAAAGTAGCACAGGGCGAAGTGCCACCGTTCGAGCCGTCATAAGCGCGGTAGTCCTGAAAAAACTGTTCCAGATTGACGCGCGCACTGGCCAGTTGTGTGGCGGCATCCACCAGTTTTCCACGGATGACATAATTGCTGTACGCAGGCAGCGCAACCGAGGCCAGAATGGCGATGATGCCGACCACCATCATTATTTCGATCAGGGTAAAGCCTTTTACGGATTTCATGTTGGTTTTCCTTTATGGGAATGGCACGGATGTTAGGGCAAGGATTCTAGGGTTTCCATTCCCGGCTGACTAGAGGTGTCGGAATCCGGATGAACGGCAGATTTCAGTGCGATTGAATCGGCGGAACCGCCGGATTCGAGACATGGCGGAAATATGTGCGGCCGCAAGCAGGCTTTGCAATGGATTTCAAATAGCCGTAGAGGACGCAGCGGAAAATCGGTAAAATCACACGTTGTTAACTTACATAACTTGAGGAAATAGAGCATGAGCAAAAGCCTGGTACAGTTCATCATCGAAGAGCAGCGTGCAATCCCCGGGAAGGCCAGCGGCGATTTCACCGGCCTGGTCAGCGATGTCATCATGGCCTGCAAACGCATCGCTCATGATGTCAACAAAGGTGCATTGATCGGCGTGCTGGGCAGCGCGGGCAGCGAGAACGTGCAGGGCGAGACGCAAAAGAAGCTGGACATCATCACCAACGAGGTGTTCATCCAATCCACCGAATGGGGCGGCCACCTGGCGGCGATGGCGTCGGAGGAGATGGACGATGTCTATGCCATTCCGGCAAGCTATCCGAAGGGGAAATACCTGCTGGTGTTCGACCCGCTGGACGGATCTTCCAATATCGACGTGAACATCTCGGTCGGGACAATATTCTCGATCCTGCGCGCGCCAGCAGGCATAGCGAACCCGAGCGCGGCCGATTTCCTGCAACCGGGCGCCACCCAGGTCTGCGCCGGTTACGCGCTGTACGGGCCGGCGACGATGCTGGTGCTGACCACCGGACACGGCGTCAACGGCTTCACGCTGGACAACGACATCGGCGAATTCATGCTGACCCACCCGAACATGACGATTCCGGCGGACACGCTGGAATTCGCGATCAATGCGTCGAACGAACGCCACTGGGAAAAGCCGGTGCAGCGTTATGTCGAGGAATGCGTGGCGGGGAAAACCGGGCCGCGCGGCATTAATTTCAACATGCGCTGGGTGGCATCCATGGTGGCCGAAGTGCACCGCATCCTGGTGCGCGGCGGCGTATTCATGTATCCCAAGGATACCAAGGATCCGGGCAAGGCCGGCAAGCTGCGCCTGTTGTATGAAGCCAATCCGATGTCCTTCATTGTCGAGCAGGCGGGCGGCCTATCCTCGACCGGATACGAACGCATCATGGACATCAAGCCTTCCGGCCTGCACCAGCGCGTGCCGGTGATCCTCGGATCGAGGAATGAGGTCGAGCGCATCGTCAGCTATCACAAAACCGCTTGAGGTTTTGGAAGATCGCAACAAACATTTCGAATACGCAGCAACACTTGGAGATATTGATGAGCAAACCACTGGTTTCAATTTTGATGGGCAGCGCCAATGACTGGGAGGTCATGCAGCAGGTTGCGCGGCAATTGCAGGATTTCGGTGTGGCCTATGATGCACGGGTGATTTCGGCGCACCGTTCACCCGACCTGCTGTTCGACTACATCAAGGATGTCAGCGCGCAGGGCGTGCGCTGCTTCATCGCCGGGGCGGGCGGTGCGGCGCATCTGGCCGGGGTGATTGCCGGCAAGACCACGCTGCCGGTGCTGGGCGTGCCGATGCCGTCCAAACATCTGCAGGGGCTGGACTCGCTGCTGTCCATCGTGCAGATGCCGAAAGGCATCCCGGTCGCCACCTTTGCGATCGGCGAAGCCGGCGCGGCCAATGCGGGCCTGTTCGCGGTGGCGATGCTGGCCTTGAACGATACCGAGCTGGCAGGGCGTTTGCAAGCATTCCGTACCAAACAGGCGGACGCAATCAAGGCGACTGCGTTGCCGTCCTTATAACCTTCAACGCTGGAGCAAGAACATGAGTGAATCCGGGCACGTTGCCTTCAGGGCACCGAACAGGTCGGGCAAGGGCAAGTGGATCGTGGGAGCCGCGCTGGCGGTATTTGCCGCACTTATTGTAATGAATCTGCCGCACGGCTACAGCGGCGATCTGTCGCGTATCGGCAAGGGCAAGGTTGCGGTGGTGCTGGTCCGCGACAAGAATGCGGTAGATAGTTATGATCTGCTGGAAACAATGAATCGCGCACGCGACCAGTATGCCGGGCAGGTAGAATTTCTGCTGACGGATTTCGATACTCCGCAGGGCCGTGCTTTCATTACCGACAAGGGCGTGGCGCGGGTAAGTATCGCGGTGTTCGATGCAAACGGCCAATTGCTGGGTGTGCTGTCGCCGCCGCAGACTGCGGAAAGTGTGCTAGAGGCGATTGCGAAAGCCGTTGGAGGCGTTTCATGAGTGCAACGCTGCTGCAATCGGACATCAAAAGCCTGCCCTTCCTGCATCGCGGCAAGGTTCGGGATCTGTATGCGGTCGGAGACGACAAGTTGCTGGTGGTGCAGACCGACCGCCTGTCCGCGTTCGACGTGATCCTGCCCGACCCGATTCCGGACAAGGGCGCAGTGCTGACCACGGTGTCGAATTTCTGGTTCAACAAACTGCAACATGTCATTCCCAACCATCTGACCGGGATCGACCCTGAGTCGGTGGTAAAGACCGAGGCTGACAGGTCACAGGTGCGCGGCCGGGCGTTCGTCACCAGGAGACTCAAGCCGTTGCCGATCGAGGCGATCGTGCGCGGATATCTGGTCGGGTCCGGCTGGAAAGACTACCAGAAGACCGGAAAGGTCTGCGGGATAGCACTGCCGGCCGGATTGCGCGAAGCGGAAAAGCTGCCCGAGCCGCTGTTCACGCCTTCCACCAAGGCTGCGGTCGGCGAACACGACGAGAACATCTCGTTCGCGCAGGCCGTCGAGTTGCTCGGTGAGGCGCGCGCAAGCGAAGTGCGTGCCGCTACGCTGGCGTTGTATGTCGAGGCGGCGAATTATGCCGCGACCAGGGGGATCATCATCGCCGATACCAAATTCGAGTTCGGCGTCGACGGGGCAGGCAAACTGTATCTGATCGACGAGGCGCTCACCCCCGATTCCTCGCGATTCTGGCCGGCCGAACAATATCGGGTGGGCAGCAATCCGCCCAGCTTCGACAAGCAGTTCGTGCGCGACTGGCTGGAATCCTCGGGCTGGAACAAAAAGGCACCTGCGCCGCATATCCCTGAAGACGTGCTGCAAAAGACCTCCGACAAGTACCGCGAGGCACAGGTCAAGCTCACTGGCGCATGAATTCCACACAACGCCTTATAGAAGGATTCCAGCGCTTTCGCGAGCGGCATTTTGCCGAAAGCGGAGCGCGCTTCCAGGAGCTGGTCCAGTTCGGGCAGACCCCGCAGGCGCTGGTGGTGGCCTGCTGCGACTCGCGGGTTGATCCTGCGCTGGTGCTGGATTGCGCACCCGGCGATCTGTTCGTGATCCGCAACGTCGCCAATCTGGTGCCCCCCGCCGAAAACCAGGGGCATTTTCACGGCACCAGCGCCGCGCTGGAATTCGGGGTACGGAATCTCGGGGTGCAGCACATCATCGTGCTCGGGCATGCGCAGTGCGGCGGCATCCACGCCTTGCTGGAAGGCAGTGTGGACAACGAGGATTCGTTTATCGCCGGATGGATGGGGATCGCCGACACTGCGCGGCAACGGGTTGAACAGCAGCACGCGCACGACAGCAGCAAGGTTCGCCATCGCGCTTGCGAGCAGCAGTCGATCCTGGTCTCTCTCGATAACTTGATGACTTTTTCCTGGATACGCGAGCGTGTAGAACAAGGCAAGCTTGCGCTGCACGGCTGGTATTTCGATATCGAACAGGGAGAGTTGCTGGGTTATGATCCGGCCAGCCGCAGGTTTGAAATGCTGTCAGTCCGGGACACTCAGGGATAAATCTGTCAGCCCGATCAGTTCAGGGTGTAGCGTGCTCCGCACGGATCATTTTTTCCCCGTCAACTCGATGTACCGCTGCTTGTCCGCATCATAGCGCGCCTCGATAGTCGCCTTGTCAGCGAGAGGTTGCGCCAGATCATGGTTCAGTATATCAAGCCGGGCCTGGGCGTTCTGCAAGTCATCCTTCAAGGATTGGGGAATTTCCCGATTCCTTTGGGTATAGCCATCGGCCTCCTGTTGCAATCCTGCCAGGTCTTTGCTGGCGATATTGATGGAAGACTGGATGACATTGATACGGGCATCGATCTGCTGCAAACTGCGGTTGCGCGCCAGTTCGATTTCGTTCACATTGCTGTAAGTGTTGAGCAGAGTTTTGTCACGCCGCTGCCGGTCTGTTGCAAGCTGATCCTCGGCACGCTTTTTCGCATCCGCCCGCTCCTTGGCGAGACGCCTCTCCGGCGTCAGGACTTCCTGTTCGCCTATCACACGCCCGTCCCTGTTGAGTTCGACGCGGTCCTTGTCGGCATATTCAGGCGGGACGACTTCGCCATAATGAGTGATGCCATCGTTGTCTACCCACTTGTATAATTTGGCTTCAACCGGCAGGCTGAAAGTGGCGCTGAGCAATAGCGTGACCAGCAGTTTGGAACAGTAACCGGCTGCAACAGCGCCGCTGCTTGGCGATATGGGGTGCACGCTCATGAGTTCATCGGCCGGATGGTCCACAAAGAGGGGAGTAGTTTTAGCAGTCACTTTTCACACCATAGCGGTCACGATAGGATTGGACGGCAGCCAGATTCTGCCGCATTCCGGGCTCGTTTTGCAAATAGCCGAGCAAGTCGTCGAGGGTAGCGATGGACAAAACCGGGATGCCATAGTTGCTGCGCACTTCCTGCGCGGCGGATAGTTTGCCCTGCCCATGTTCCATCCTGTCCAGTGCGATCACGACGCCGCATGACTGCGCTCCTGATGCGCGGATGACTTCGATGGACTCGCGCACCGAGGTGCCGGCGGAGATCACATCGTCGATGATCAGCACCCGTCCCTGCAAAGGGGCGCCGATGGTCGTGCCTCCTTCGCCGTGGTCCTTGGTTTCCTTGCGGTTGTAGCAATAGGGGATGTTGCGGCCCTGTTCAGCCAACGCAATCGCGGTCCCGGCAGCCAGCGTGATGCCCTTGTAGGCCGGGCCGAACAGCATGTCGAAAGGCAGTCCGGACGCGAGTATCGCCTGGGCATAGAACTGCGACAGGCTTCTTAATGCCATGCCATCGTTGAACAAGCCAGCATTGAAAAAATACGGTGACAAGCGGCCGGCCTTGGTCTTGAATTCTCCGAAGCACAGTACTTTTTGTTGTACCGCGAAGCGGATGAAGTCTTGCCTGAAATTGGACATGATGGATACGGCGCCGGGAAAGAATAGCCGCATTATAATGGCACAGCAGATAACCAAAGAGAACTTTCCATGCGCATCATCAGTATCAATTTGAACGGGATACGGTCTGCTGCAGGCAAGGGCCTTTTTGAATGGCTGGAACAGCAGGATGCCGACATCGTTTGCCTGCAGGAGCTCAAGGCGCAGGCAAACGATATGAACGTGCAAATGCTGGCACCGAAAGGCTATCACGGCTATTTCCATTACGCGGAAAAAAAGGGTTACAGCGGCGTGGGCATATACAGCCGTGAACGGCCGCAACAGGTCATACGCGGTTTGGGGATCGCTGAGTTTGATGCCGAGGGGCGTTATATTTGCGCGGATTACACTGGCTTCAGCGTGGTGTCGGTGTACCTGCCTTCGGGTTCCAGTGGCGAGGAACGCCAGGCAGTGAAGTTCAAATTCATGGCGGCGTTCCTGCCGCATCTGCAGGAGCTGCGTGCGAGCAGGAGGGAAGTATTGATATGCGGCGACTGGAATATCGCACACCGGGAAATCGACCTGAAAAACTGGCGCGGGAACAGGAAGAACTCGGGTTTTTTACCTGAGGAGCGCGCCTGGCTGACCGGTCTGTTCGATCAGGCCGGTTTTGTCGATGTGTTTCGTCGGTTGTACCCCGGCCTGGAAGCCTACACCTGGTGGTCGAATCGTGGGCAGGCCTGGGCGAAAGATGTCGGCTGGCGCATCGATTACCAGATCGCTACTCCCGGTATCGCAGCACAAGCGCAGTCGGCGAACATATACAAGGCGCAACGTTTTTCAGACCATGCTCCGCTGATCGTGGATTACCGCCGGGAAGATTGATGATCATCCCGGCAGTATCCGGCTCGGAAGCCGCTTAACCCTGTTCCCAGGGCAACCCGGCTGCCCGCCAACCGCCTTTCGTGTTGCGGTGTTTGTCAGCGTCTGGATCGCCTTCGAATCCCTCCAGCAGGTTGTAGCAGTCGCTATAGCCGGCAGCTGCGGCAGCAGCGGCGGCGTGGTGTGAACGTGCACCGCTGCGGCATAAAAAGATTGTCAGGGCTTCCTTGTCCACTTGCTGTTCCAACTGGCTCAGGAAATGCGGGTTGGGCTTCATGCCCGGATAGGTCGCCCATTCGATATGCACGCCATTTGCCACATAACCTACCCAGTCGAGCTCGGCGCGGCTGCGTACATCAACCAGTTTGGCGCCGGGTGCGGACTGCAGGATTTGAAAGGCTTCGACGGGATACAGCGCGCCCCCATATGGTAGATTCAACTCTTCGGCGCGCCGTTGGGCGGCTTGAAGTATGGTCGTGATTTTCCCCATGATTATTTTCCGATTTGGCGTTGGCGGCTTGGTCGGTGCTGAATTCGTTTAATTGTACAAAGCCGCTTCAACCGATCAACTGTTCGCAGACAATATCAAAAAACAAAATCCGAAATGTAACTAAAGTTTTATCCGATAGCCGCAAATGCTATGCTAACGCAGCAACACAATTATGCCAATGCCACACACATGAAAAATCATTTCCGCCAACATCCATCCCTTGAAAGTATTGGTGCATTTGATCCGGTGCATCCGGAGCGGTTTGCTGCTGCGCAAAAAAGTACATGGATAAGCATAGTCATCAATTTGATATTGACTTCCTTGCAGATGGTCGGGGGATTTTTTGCCCATTCGCAAGCCTTGATGGCGGATGGTTTGCATTCGCTTTCAGACCTGTTTTCCGACGTGCTGGTGCTGTATGCGAATCGGCACGGCAACCGGCATGCCGATGCCGACCATCCTTATGGTCACGCGCGCTTCGAAACTGCTGCGACGCTCATTCTGGGAGCGTTTCTGGCCGTGCTTGGAGTTGTGCTGCTGGTGACTGCCGCGTTGCGCATGCAGCACCCCGAGGTTTTGCGAGCAGTAAATCCGCTGGCGCTGGCCATCGCAGCGGTTGCACTGATCGCCAAGGAAGGAATGTTTCGCTACATGCTGGCGGTGGCCAGGAAGGTGCGATCACAGATGCTGGTGGCCAACGCCTGGCATGCCCGTTCCGATGCGGCTTCTTCATTGGTGGTCATCGTTGGCGTGGCCGGCAACCTGCTCGGATACACATTCTTCGATCTGCTCGCCGCAGGGGTGGTGGGAGTAATGATCGCACATATGGGCGGCAAACTGGCCTTTGAAGCGATGGCAGAGCTGATCGATACCGGGCTGGATGCGGAAGAGGTCGAGGCGATACGGCAAACCTTGCTCAATGTTCACGGGGTCCACGGTTTGCACGAATTGCGCACGCGCAGGATGGCCGATAATGCGCTGGTTGATGCCCACATCATCGTCGATCCCAAGATCAGCGTTTCGGAAGGGCATTACATCGCCGAGGCGGCGCGAAATGCCGTACTGAATCACCACCATGTCATGGATGTGATGGTTCATATCGACCCCGAAGATGACATGAAGGCAAAACCTAACGCGCACTTGCCCAGCCGCCCCGAATTACTGGCACATCTTGCCGCGCGCCTCGGTGATGTTGAATTGCAGAATAATCGAGTGGTGTTCCATTATCTGGATGGCAAGGTGAATGCGGAAATTTATTTGTCGGCTGACCCAAAAACAGGTGAACGGGCGGCTGAATTGCAAAAACGTTGCGATGAATTGGTGGTCAGTGATGAGCTGTTTCGAGCGATACATGTTTTTCATGGCGTGCACAGAAATAGTGCATCTACCGATGTTTTGCGCCCATATTAGGTGCAAATATTTTATGCGGGAAATTATTGGCTTGTGGCACAATAAGAATCTGCCGGGCTGAGAGGATTGGCACGTTTTCTGCATTTTGAAATCAGGGTTTTTGGTCAAGTTGTTTAATTTTGAAGTTCTGGGAGAAAGTTATGTCGATGTCGGCAAATGATGTGTTAAAGATGATTAAAGACCGCGAAGTCAAGTTCGTGGATTTCCGTTTTACCGATACACGCGGCAAAGAGCAGCACGTGGGCGTTCCGGTCAAGGCCATGGGCATGGAGAAGTTTGAAGAAGGCCATGCGTTTGATGGATCTTCCATTGCCGGCTGGAAGGGCATTCAAGCTTCAGATATGCTGTTGATGCCGGATCCTGCCACCGCTTACGTCGATCCGTTCATGGACGAAAATACCATGGTGATCACCTGTGACGTGGTCGAACCCACCGATGGCAAAGGTTATGACCGCGATCCCCGCTCGATTGCAAAGCGTGCCGAAGCCTATCTGAAATCCAGCGGAATCGGCGACGCGGCTTATTTTGGCCCGGAACCCGAATTCTTCATCTTCGATTCCGTGAACTGGCAGGTCGACATGTCCGGATGTTTCTGCAAGGTAAATTCCGAAGAAGCCGCCTGGTCTTCGGCAGAAAAATTCGACAGCGGAAACACCGGCCACCGGCCAACCGTCAAGGGAGGCTATTTCCCGGTTCCGCCGGTCGACAGCCTGAACGACATTCGTGCTGCGATGTGCCTGGCTCTGGAAGAGATCGGCGATTGAGGTCGAAGTGCATCACCATGAAGTGGCGACTGCCGGCCAATGCGAGATCGGTACCAAGTTCAACTCGCTGGTGCGTCGCGCCGACTGGACTCAGGGTCTGAAATACGTGGTGCATAACGTTGCGCATCAATATGGCAAAACTGCTACCTTCATGCCCAAGCCCATCGTGGGCGACAACGGTTCCGGCATGCACGTGCACCAGTCCATCTGGAAAGGTGGCAAGAATCTGTTTGCGGGCAACGGCTATGCAGGGCTGTCAGAGACTGGCGCTGTTTTACATCGGTGGCATCATCAAGCATGCGCGTGCACTGAACGCGATCACCAACCCGCGGACCAATTCCTACAAGCGCCTGGTGCCCGGTTTTGAGGCGCCGGTAAAACTGGCTTACTCGGCGCGCAATCGTTCCGCTTCGATCCGCATGCCATATGTGCAATCGGACAAGGCGCGCCGTATCGAGATGCGCTTCCCCGATCCCGGTGCAAACCCGTACCTGGCTTTCACCGCGATGATGATGGCCGGTCTGGACGGCATCCAGAACAAGATTCACCCCGGCGATCCGGCCGACAAGAACCTGTACGACCTGCCGCCGGAAGAAGATGCGAAGATCCCGACCGTGTGTTCCAGCCTGGACCAGGCGCTGGATTATCTGGACAAGGATCGCGAGTTCCTGACGCGTGGCGGAGTGTTCTCCAACGACTTCATCGATGCTTACATCGAGTTGAAGATGGAAGATGTGACCCGCTTCCGCATGACCACGCACCCGGTCGAGTACGATATGTACTACAGCATCTAGTCCTGGCCATAAGCACAATCTGGGATTTCATTGCATTTGGCGGCTGTGCAACAAAACGGGGCTTATGCCCCGTTTTGTTTTTAATGCTGGCGTTTGTCTGCGCCCAATGCTTGGCCTATACTTGGCGCGTTAATTCACGGAAAGTACGAACATGAAACAATATTTATTTGCCGTACTGTGTTTTTGCCCATTGTTGGTGCAAGCCGAGATCTACAAGGCTGTGGATGCCGATGGACATGTGACTTATTCGAGCTCGCCTATCGCCGGAGGCAAGAAATTAAATCTGGAACCCTTGCCAACCATGGTGCCGGGCATCAAAGGCAGCGGGTTTCCAAGCGTGGATACTGCGACGCAAAGAGGGAGGGATGAAACCCGGCGCAAGATTCTGCAGGACGAACTGGACGCAGAAAAGAAATCACTCAAGACCGCGATGCAAAACTTGAGCGATGCCGAATCCAACCCCGATGTGTACAGGGGACAGGACGGCAGGACTTATCGCAATGTTGCCGCGTATGATGCGAAGATTCAACCGCTGCAGGATGAGGTGGATTTGCATACCAGAAATATCCAGGCGCTTGAAACAGAATTGTCGAAAATATCGAAATAAAAATTGCTTCTGGCAGTCCCTCTGGCATGTTTTCTGCTGTAAAACCCTTATGTCCGACCTTCCTCATCTTACACTGGAACATTCGGCGACTGCGGTCATCCTTCTGGATGAAGAGTCGCGCATATCCTATCTTAATCCGGCCGCGGAAAATCTGTTTGATGTAAGCGGGAAAAACCTGCTCGGCCATCCATTGCAACAAGTGTTCACAAATACCGAACAACTTGCAAACGCGATGCAACAGGCGATACTGAACAATGCCAGCTATATCGAGCATGACCTGACGCTGGGTACACATGCACACGGCAAGCTGCAACTACGCTGTGCCGCGACTCCGCTGCAATTCGACAAACCCTACCTGTTGCTGGAATTCCATGCGATAGACAGACCGTTGAAGCTGGCTCGCGAAGAGCAGATGCTGGACCAGACTCAGGCCAATCGCCTGCTGTTGCGCAATCTGGCGCACGAGATCAAGAACCCGCTCGGGGGAATACGCGGTGCTGCGCAATTGCTCGAGCAGGAACTGGAAAGGCCTGCCCTGCGCGAATATACGCAGGTTATCGTGCAAGAGGCGGACCGGCTGCGTTCGCTGATGGAAAAGTTGCTGGCGCCGCAAAGTTCATCGCTGTATAGCGCGCTCAATATCCATGAGGTGCTTGAACGCGTGCGCAGTGTGGTGCTGGCGGAAATGCCGGAAGGTCTGAAGATACGCCGCGATTATGACATCAGCCTGCCTGCGCTGGTCGGCGACAAGGAGCAATTGATACAAACCATGCTGAATATCGTGCGCAATGCGGCGCAGGCGCTGCATGGCCGGGGAACCATCGTTTTGCGCACCCGGGTCGCCCACCAGGCGACGCTGATCAAACGCCGCCACCGGCAGGCGATCAAGGTCGAGATCATCGATAACGGTCCCGGCATACCGGCCGAATTGCAGGACAAGATTTTTTACCCGCTGGTGTCCGGGCGGGCTGACGGGCATGGGCTGGGATTGACCATCGCGCAGGACTTTGTCAGTCAGCACCATGGCATCATAGAATTTGACAGTGAGCCCGGCCGCACCTGCTTCACAGTATTGCTTCCCATTCCATGAACATTAGGCGAAAATCATGAAACCTGTTTGGATAATTGACGATGACCGGTCGATACGCTGGGTGCTTGAAAAATCACTTGCGCGCGAGGATATCGAATTCAAGAGTTTCGCCAGCGCAGATGATGCGTTACGCGCGCTGGGGCACGATTCCCCGCAAGTAGTGGTCAGCGACATTCGCATGCCCGGGAGTTCCGGTCTGGAATTCCTGCAGATGCTGCATGAACGACACCCGCACATCCCGGTCATCATCATGACCGCATACTCTGACCTGGAAAGCGCCGTGGCGTCGTTCCAGGGGGGCGCATTCGAGTATTTGCCCAAACCTTTCGACATCAATCACGCGCTGGAACTGATACGCCGCGCGCTGGAACATGGCAGGAGGAAGGCAGATGATGCTGAGCAAGTCGAAGCTGCCACCGACATTCTGGGACAGGCCCCCGCGATGCAGGAGGTATTCCGCGCCATTGGCAGGCTTTCCCAGTCGCACGCGACCGTGTTGATCAACGGCGAGTCGGGCACCGGCAAGGAGCTGGTCGCCCGGGCCTTGCACCGACATAGCCCGCGCTCGGACAAGCCGTTCATCGCGATCAACACCGCTGCGATTCCCAAGGATCTGCTGGAATCCGAATTGTTCGGACATGAGCGCGGCGCATTTACCGGAGCTGCCACTACCCGGCACGGAAGATTCGAACAGGCGGAAGGCGGGACATTATTTCTGGATGAAATTGGCGATATGCCATCGGATTTGCAGACGCGTTTGCTGCGGGTGCTATCGGATGGAAATTTCTACCGCGTCGGTGGGCACCAGCCGATCAAGGCAAATGTGCGCATCATCACTGCGACCCACCAGAACCTGGACGAGCGGGTCAAACAGGGATTGTTCCGCGAGGATTTGTTCCATCGTCTGAATGTCATCAGGCTGCGCCTGCCACCATTGCGCGAAAGGCGCGAAGATATCCAGCTACTGGCAAAATATTTCCTGCAAAAGAGCGCACGCGAACTGGCCGTCGAACAGAAACAGTTCAGTGAGGCAACGCTGCAACATCTGGGCGTGCAGGATTTTCCGGGAAATGTACGCCAGCTGGAAAATCTTTGCCATTGGCTGACGGTGATGACGCCGTCCAAAATCGTCGAGATTGCTGACCTGCCACCGGAGTGGCGTAATGGATCGGCAATGGATTCCGTGAACAAGGGCGACTGGAGCGCGGCGTTGGCACAGCACGCGGCACTTGCGCTGCAGCGCGGCGACGAGGGCATCATGGGCGAGTTCACTGCACAGTTTGAACGCATCCTGATTTTACAGGCGCTTCAGCATACCAACGGGCGGCGCATAGAAGCATCGACTTTGCTCGGTATCGGGCGCAACACACTGACGCGCAAGATCCAGGAACTGGGTCTGGATACCCAGGAACACTAGGGTCGCGGGTGCGCAAGGCTTTACGCACCCGTAATAGCGGTACATTATGTTCTCGCGAGGTCGACCAGCGCCGCATGATTTCCCGATACTGCCGCCATACCCTTTTCTGGGGAGAGCCATGAACCCTATTTATGCCGGATTAACCATCGGTGTTACCGATCTGCATGAATTGCCCGACTGCGGCAAGCTCAAAACCACGCCACAATTTCGTCTCTACAGCCACGCCAACGAGCGTAGCGTCTGCTGACCATACTGTCGATGGCATCAAGGGATAATGTTTATGAAGAATTGCAAACTAGGCTTGCGTGAAGTTTGAAATAAGCTATGCCAGGCGTTTGAGCAGTTTTTCATGTATGCCGCCGAAGCCCCCGTTGCTCATCACCAGTATGTGGTCACCGGTCTTTGCCGCGGCAGCGACCCTGCCGATCAACGCATGAAGATCATCCTCGACGATCGCCTTGTTGCCCAGCGGCATCAGTACACTGCGCGCATCCCAGCCGAGGTTGCCCGAGTAGCAGAATACTTGGTCGGCATCATTCAGGCTGGCGGGTAACGCGTCCTTCATCACACCGAGTTTCATCGTGTTGGAACGTGGTTCGAGCACTGCAAGTATCCTCGCTCCACCGACTTTGCGGCGCAGGCCGGCGAGCGTGGTATTTATCGCGGTCGGATGGTGCGCGAAGTCGTCATATACGGTGATGCCATTGATTATCCCGCGCACCTCCATGCGGCGCTTCACATTCCTGAATTCGCCAAGAGCGACGATTCCCTGTGTTACCGGTACCCCGGCATGACGCGCGGCAGCGAGTGCAGCCAGCGCGTTATGCCGGTTATGTTCGCCAAAAAGTTCCCAATCCAGGTTGCCGAGCAATTCGCCGCGCAGCGTTATGCGGTTGGCCCCATCTATTTGCCAGCCATCATCCGAAGCGAAACGTTCCACCGGGGACCAACAACCGCGATTCAGGACCCTGTCAAGGGAAGACTGGGTAGCATTGCTGACGATCAATCCTTCTCCGGGGACGGTGCGCACCAGATGGTGAAACTGTGTCTCTATCGCTGCAAGGTCGGCAAAGATATCCGCATGGTCGTATTCGAGATTGTTGAGGATCGCGGTGCGTGGATGATAATGCACAAATTTCGATCTCTTGTCGAAGAAAGCGGTGTCGTATTCATCCGCTTCGATGACAAAGAATGGAGAGTCGGTGAGACGCGCCGAAACACCGAAATTCTGTGGGATTCCGCCGATCAGGAATCCGGGATTAAGACCGGCATATTCCAGTATCCAGGCCAGCATCGAACTGGTGGTGGTTTTACCGTGAGTGCCGGCGACAGCCAGCACCCACTTTGCAGCAGATGAGGGGCGAGCCGATTGCCCGGTTGTGCGCAAATTCGTTGTGCGTGGCAGGTTCGAGGCGGAGGGCCGGGCGGCTGCAGGCGTTCCACCATGCTGCAGAATATTATCTGCCAGCCATTGCGGGCCGGAGATATAAGGCAGGCCGCGGTTGAGTATTTCCTCCATCAACGGATTGCCGCGCGACACCACATTGCCGATCACAAACACATCAGGTTCGAGATCGAGTTGATCGACCCCAAAACCTTCGATCAGACTTATACCCTGGTCTTCCAGCTGCGTGCTCATCGGCGGATACACGTTGGCATCGCAACCGGTGACTCGAAATCCGGCTTGTCTTGCCAATACCGCTATGCCACCCATGAAAGTGCCGCAGATTCCCAGAATGTGTATCGCGGGCCCTTTATCAATTGCCATCGCCGCCTAATTTTCCCGGCGCATCCATTTAGGATGGATGGTTGATTTGGAGTACCAGATCAATCCGGCGGCAACGAATACACCAATAATCATCGAAAGCCATGGATAACCGTTCAGGCTGATACCAAAAAATGGCAGGAACAGCAAAGGAATCCATACTACGGCCCATACCATGGTCAACACCATGCCTGCCCAGCCGACAAACACCCCTAAAGTGGTGCGCTGGTTAACCATGAAGGCGCCGCAATTTTCACAACTAGAAGCATCGGGTTTCAATTCAGAAGCGCAGAAGGGACATTGCATAAATTCTTCCATAAAGTGAACAAAATATTCAATCAAGCTTGGCGAAAAATAAAATACACGGCGCCAAACATGCACAGCGCGGCGTAAAGATAATCCAGCTTCAACGGCTGATTCATGTAAATCACAGCAAAAGGCACGAACACCGACAGCGTGATTACCTCCTGTAATATCTTCAATTGGCCCAGACTGAGAACAGTATAGCCGATACGATTAGCTGGAACCTGGAACATATACTCGAATACCGCGATCCCCCAGCTTACCAGCGCTGCGACATACCATGGAGAACCGGCAAAATTCTTCAGGTGACCATACCAGGCGAATGTCATAAACAGGTTGGATACGGCAAGCATCAGCGTCGTGACGAGAAGCGGATGCGCGATCATATTCACAATTTACTCCAGTTCATTTCAAAGAATATGGCCGGGCTGAGCAAAATCAACAGAAATCTCCGGTGTGTTCAACGTACGCCGAGCAGTTCGACATCGAAAACCAGCGTCGCGTTCGGTGGGATAACATCACCCGCACCGCGAGCGCCGTAGCCCATGCTTGCAGGAATGATTAATGTGCGCTGACCGCCAATTTTCATACCGGCTACGCCCTGATCCCAGCCCGCGATGACGCGGCCCGCCCCGAGTGGAAATTCGAACGGCTCGTTGCGGTCGCGCGAACTGTCAAATTTTTTGCCATGATGATCCGGTGCCGATGCATCATACAGCCAGCCGGTGTAATGCACGGTTACGTTCTTGCCGGGGATTGCCAGATCGCCGGTACCCAGTTTTACATCGGTCTTGATCAGCTCAGTCACGTTTCCAGTCTCCATTTTGGGTGCGGCTTGTTCAGAGCACGCAGTGGTTAAAAAAAGGGTGGCGGTCAACAGCATGACCAGCAAAACAAACACGGAACGAACGTTCATCAGGTATCCCTCGTAGTAAAATTAAACGAAAATCTCCGCCTCCATGAATCTAACCGCACTTCCGGCAAGAGCAACCCTGGTGCCTTTGAGTTCACATTGTATATCGCCGCCGCGTTTGGAAATCTGACGAGCGCTTAAAATTTGTTTGCCCAGCCTGGCTGACCAATATGGAATCAGCGTGCAATGCGCCGACCCGGTGACCGGATCTTCCGGAATGCCGAATTTGGGGGCAAAGAAGCGGCTCACAAAATCCACATCATGTCCGGGTGCCGTTACGATGACTCCACGCAAATCCAGCGCAGCCAGTCTGGCGAAATCAGGTTTGATTGCGCGTATTTCAGCCTCGCTGTTGAAAACGGCAACGTAATCGTCAGCAGACAAAACCTCGTCAGGCTGTCGGCCCAGTCCGGCAAACAATCCGTCCGGAGGTGCGCAAGGCCTGGGCGGAAAAGAGGGGAAATCCATCAGCAGCAACTCACCCTTCTTTTCTACCGTCAGGATTCCGCTGCGCGTTTTAAAAGCGATGGTTGGATATGGATAGTCGGGCATCCCGAAGATCACATGTGCGGCTGCCAGCGTTGCATGGCCGCAGAGATCGACCTCGGCAACCGGCGTGAACCAGCGCAACCGGAAACCAGATCCGGCTTTAACGAAAAATGCGGTTTCGGAAAGATTATTTTCCTGGGCAATCGATTGCAGCGTATCATCATCGAGCCACGTATCGAGCGGGCAAACCGCGGCTGGGTTGCCCGAAAAAAGCCGGGTGGTGAAAGCATCGACCTGATATTGCCGGATTCTCAACGCCGCACCTAATAGCCCAACACCGGCGCCAGCCAGCGCTCTGCTTCCTGCAGCGCCCAGCCTTTGCGGCGGGCATAGTCGGCGACCTGGTCCTTGTCCACCTTGCCGATGGCAAAATATTGCGCCTGCGGGTGCGAGAGATAGAATCCGCTCACCGCTGCGGTGGGCAGCATCGCAAAGCTTTCCGTGATCGTGATGCCGGCATTCAGCGGGGCCTGCAACAGTTCGAACAGCGGGCCCTTTTCGCTGTGCTCCGGACAGGCCGGGTAGCCGGGGGCGGGGCGGATGCCGCGATATTTTTCGGCGATCAGTGCGTCATTGTCCAGTTGTTCGTCTGCGGCATAGCCCCAGAATTCGCGGCGTACGCGCGCGTGCAGCAGTTCGGCAAAGGCTTCCGCCAATCGATCGGCAAGGGCTTTCAGCAGGATCGCATTGTAGTCGTCGTGGTTCTTTTCGAATTCCGCGACGCGCGCGTCGATGCCGATGCCGGCGGTGACGGCAAATGCGCCGATGTAATCCTGCACCCCGCTATCCCTGGGGGCGATGTAGTCGGCCAGGCAGTAGTTCGGGATGTCGTCCGGTTTCCTGGTTTGCTGGCGCAGGTTGTGCCAGGTCATCGCCACCTTGCTGCGCGACTCGTCGGTGTAGATCTCGATGTCGTCGCCCGGTTTTCCGTTTATGGTAACGGAATTGGCCGGGAACAGCCCGAACACCGCATTAGCGCTCAGCCATTTCTCCTTGATGATCCTTTTCAGCATCGCCTGGGCATCGGCAAACAGCTTGCGCGCCTCCTCGCCGACCACTTCGTCCTGCAATATCTTCGGGTAACGTCCGGCCAGTTCCCATGCCTGGAAGAATGGCGTCCAGTCGATGTATTCGACGATCTTGTCGAGCGGGTAGGTCTCGAATTTGTGCACGCCCATCAGCCATGGCTTGGGCGGGGTGTAATTGTTCCAGTCGGTCTTGACCCCGTGCGCCCGCGCTTGCGCGAGCGTGACATAGGCCGCCTTGCCCTTCCTGCCTTCGTGCTGCTCCCGTGCCACGGCATACTCAGCCTTGATGCCGGAGACATATTCGTCGCGCAGCGTGGCGGAAAGCAGATTGCTGCACACGCCCACGGCGCGCGAAGCATCGGTGACATACACTGTCGGGCCATTCTGGTAGTTCGGCTCGATCTTGACCGCAGTGTGCACGCGCGAGGTCGTCGCGCCGCCGATCAGCAGCGGTATCTTCGAAGCCCTGGCGCTGCATCTCCCTGGCCACGTGCGCCATCTCTTCCAGCGACGGGGTAATCAGACCGGACAGCCCGATGATGTCGGCGTTGTGTTCGCGCGCGGTGTCGAGGATCTGCTGGCACGGCACCATCACGCCCATGTTCACCACCTCGAAATTGTTGCACTGCAGCACCACGGTGACGATGTTCTTGCCGATGTCGTGCACGTCGCCCTTCACCGTTGCCATCACGATCCTGCCCTTGGGCTTGCTGTCGCCGGAGCGCAGCTTTTCCGCCTCGATATAGGGCACCAGATGCGCCACCGCCTGTTTCATCACGCGCGCCGATTTCACCACCTGCGGCAAGAACATCTTGCCCGCGCCGAACAGGTCGCCGACCACGTTCATGCCGATCATCAGCGGACCCTCGATCACCTCGACCGGGAACTTGGCCTGCAGCCGCGCCTCTTCGGTGTCTTCCACGATGTAGGTCGGTGATGCCGCGCACCAGCGCATGGGTGAGGCGTTCCTGCACCGTGCCGTTGCGCCACTCCAGATCTGCGACCTGTTCCTTGGCGCCGGTCTTGACCGTCTCGGCCATCGTCACCAGCTTCTCGCTGGCGTCGGGACTGCGGTTCAGCACCACGTCTTTCGACCGCGTCGCGCAGGTCCCTGGGTATCTCCTCGTACACGCCGAGTTGCCCGGCGTTGACGATGCCCATGGTCATGCCGGCCCTGATTGCGTGGTACAGGAACACGGTGTGGATCGCCTCGCGTACCGAGTCATTGCCGCGGAACGAAAACGACACGTTGGATACGCCGCCGCTGATCTTGGCGTAAGGCAGGTTCTGTTTGATCCAGCGCGGTAGCCTCGATGAAGTCCACCGCGTAGTTGTTGTGCTCTTCGATGCCGGTTGCGATCGCGAAGATGTTCGGGATCGAAGATGATGTCTTCGCGGCAGGAAGCCGACCTGGTTCACCAGGATGTCATAGCTGCGCTGGCAGATCTGCGTCTTGCGCTGGAAAGTGTCGGCCTGGCCTTGTTCGTCGAACGCCATCACCACCGCCGCGGCACCGTAGCGCCTGACCAGCGTGGCATATCTGATGAAGGCTTCCTCGCCTTCCTTCAGGGTGATCGAGTTCACGACTGCCTTGCCCTGCACGCATTTCAGCCCGGCCTCGATCACGTCCCATTTGGACGAATCGATCATCAGCGGCACGCGCGAGATGTCCGGCTCGGAGGCGAGCAGGTTGACGAAGCGGGTCATCGCGGCGCGCGAATCGAGCATCGCCTCGTCCATGTTGATGTCGATGACCTGCGCGCCGTTCTCGACCTGCTGGCGCGCGACGCTGACCGCCTGCGCGTAGTCGCCGCTCAGGATCAGGCGCGCGAACATCTTCGAGCCGGTGACGTTGGTGCGCTCGCCGACGTTGACGAACAGCGTGTCGTCACCGATGTTGAACGGCTCCAGTCCGGACAGGCGCAGCCTGGGTTCGATCTGCGGAAGGTGCCGCGGCGGCAGGTCCTTGAGCGCCGCGGCGATCGCGCTGATGTGGGCGGGCGTGGTGCCGCAGCAGCCGCCGGCGATGTTGAGGAAGCCGCTGGTGGCGAATTCCCGGATCACGCTGGCGGTGTATTCGGGCGTTTCGTCGTAGCCTGTTTCCGACAGCGGGTTGGGCAAGCCGGCATTGGGGTGCGCGCTGACATAGCACGAGGCGACCGCGACAGCTCCTCAACATAAGGGCGCATCAGATCGCGCGCCCAGCGCGCAGTTCAGGCCGATGGAGAACGGCCGGGCGTGGGACAGCGAATTCCAGAAGGCCTCGGTGGTCTGGCCCGACAGCGTGCGCCCGGAGGCATCGGTGATCGTGCCGGAGATCATGATCGGCACGCGCACCTGGTGTTGCTCGAAATGCTGTTCGATCGCGAACAGCGCGGCCTTGGCGTTGAGCGTATCGAAGATGGTTTCGACCATCAGCAGGTCGGCGCCGCCGTCCAGCAGGCCGCGCGCCGCTTCGGCGTAGCTTTCCACCAGTTCGTCGAAGGTGATATTGCGCGCGCCCGGATCATTCACGTCCGGCGAGATCGACGCGGTACGCCCGGTCGGCCCGAGCACGCCGGCGACGAAGCGCGGCTTGTCCGGCGTGGAAAATTCGTCGCACAAACCGCGCGCCAGCTTCGCTCCGGCCACGTTCAGCTCGTACACCAGATGCTGCATCTCGTAATCCGCCATCGAGACCGAATTGGAATTGAAGGTGCAGGTCTCGATGATGTCGGCGCCTGCTGTCCAGATACTGGCGGTGTATGTCCGCGATCACCTGCGGCTGGGTCAGTAACAGCAGGTCATTGTTGCCTTTGACGTCGACCGGATGGTCGGCAAAGGTCCTGCGCGTGCGCCTGTATATTCGCCGTACAACGAGACGCCGCGATAGTGCTCCTCGGTCAGCTTGTAGCGCTGGATCATCGTACCCATCGCGCCGTCCAGGATCAGGATGCGCTGCCGGACGAGCTGTTCGATCGGGTGGAGAGTGCTGGCCATGACGTGTTGCCTGAAAAATGAGCGCGGATTTTACCATGCGCACTTTGATCCGCGTGTTTGCGGCTCAAAGATTCAATCTGCGGTACTGCACTGCTTCAGCGATATGTCCGGTTGCGATGTCCCTGGCACCTTCCAGATCGGCGATCGTGCGCGCGACCTTGAGCACGCGATGGTAAGCGCGCGCCGACAGGTTGAGGCGGCTGATGGCCTGCAGCAGCAGGTCATTCCCCTCGGGGTTGGGCGTGCACCAGGCATCGATCTCGGTCACCGAGAGCTGCGCGTTGGGTTTGCCTTGGCGCGCGAGCTGGCGTTGGCGCGCGATCTCGACGCGTGTCTGTATCAAGCTGCTGGCTTCTCCATCCGCCTTGCCGAGCAGATCATTCTGCGGCACCGCTGGCACCTCGATCTGGATATCGATGCGGTCCAGCAGCGGGCCGGAGATCTTGCTGCGGTAGCGCGATATCTGGTCCGGCGTGCAGCGGCATTTGCCGTTGTAGTGGCCGAGATAGCCGCACGGACAGGGATTCATCGCCGCGACCAGCTGGAACTGCGCAGGAAAATCGGCGCGCCGAGCGGCGCGGGAGATCGTGATGCGTCCGGATTCCATCGGTTCGCGCAGCACTTCCAGCACGCTGCGGTCAAACTCCGGCAACTCGTCGAGGAACAGCACGCCGTGCAATGCCATCGATATTTCGCCGGGACGCGGAATGCTGCCGCCGCCGACCAGCGCCACACCCGAAGCGGTATGGTGCGGCGCGCGGTAGGGGCGGGCCCTCCATTTCGCGATATCAAAGCTGCCATCCAGAGATTGCACCGCCGCGCTCTGCAACGCTTCGGCCTGCGTCATCTGCGGCAGGATGCCGGGGAAGCGTGCTGCCAGCATCGACTTGCCGGTGCCGGGCGGGCCCATCATCAGCACACTGTGTCCGCCGGCGGCGGCGATCTCCAGCGCGCGCTTGGCCTGAACCTGCCCTTTTACCTCATTCATGTCGGGATAATGCGGTGGGACGGCCAGCGGCTGACTGACAAATGGCGCGATACGCTCTCGTCCGGCAAGGTGGGCCGCGACTTGCAGCAGCGATTGCGCCGCATACACGGTCGCATCCTCGACCAGGGCCGCCTCGGCGGCATTGGCATGGCGGGAGGATAAAGGCGCGCCCGCTGTTTACGGCGCGATAGGTCATCGCCAGCGCGCCGCGTATCGCGCGCAGCTCACCGGTCAGCGCGAGCTCGCCGGCATATTCGTATTCGGCAAGATGATCCGAAGGGATCTGGCCGGTCGCGGCGAGGATGCCCAGCGCGATTGGCAGATCGAAGCGTCCGCTTTCCTTGGGCAGGTCGGCAGGCGCGAGGTTGACGGTGATACGGCGCGCGGGAAAATCAAACCGGCAGTTCTGCAACGCGGCGCGCACGCGGTCCTTGCTTTCCTTGACCTCGGTTTCCGGCAGGCCGACGATGGTGAAGTTGGGCAATCCGTTGGCAATGTGCACCTCGACGGTGACCAGTGCCGCTTCCATTCCGGACAGGGCGCGGCTGTATAGCACAGCCAGGCTCATATTATTTGGCGGTTGTGCCGCGTTGTGCTTCCAGCTCGGTGACACGCGCCTCCAGCGCGATCAATTTTTCCCGGGTGCGCGCCAGCACTTGGGCTTGCACGTCGAATTCTTCGCGGGTCACCAGGTCGAGCTTGGCGAAGCCTTGTACAAGCAATGCGCGCATATTCTTCTCGATGTCCCTGGCCGGGCCGCTGCTGGCGGCGGCGTTCAATTTTGCCGAAAGGTCCTCAAAAGCCTTTGCATTCAGCATGGTTACGCTCCTAATGTTTAAGTGGATAGCTGGCAGTGTAACAAAATTTATTCGGCGCTGAAGACCCGGGGCTGATCCGATGCCGCACTCACGCGGTGCGCAACGCGGCAGATACGCCTGCAAATGGTGCGCAGAAGCTTGATGGGCATACCGAGACTTCACTATAGTGCTGTTTACTATCGGTTTATTGCCTTGGCACGTATTCTGCTCTTAACTTCGTGCGGATCTGTTCATCCCGCTTTTAACTTAACCACTGAAGGAACACATCATGATGAAAAACAAATTGCTGAACTCTTTGATCCTGACCGCCCTGGCAGCACCCGGGCTGGCAATGGCAGCGGATGCTCCGGCCGCACCCACGTTGTCGTCGGTACTCGATGCATCCGGCGTAAGCATCACCGGTGACATGGACTTTTCTTACAGCCATCTTTCTGGCACCGGGCAGTTTACCAGCGGCATCAATGACCGCGTGTTCGATTATGCGCCCAACAGCTTCACCGTGCAGCAGGTCGATTTGGCGATAGCAAAACTGCCGACGGAAGGTTTCGGCGGCATGGTCGAGACCACGCTGGGCAAGGATGCCAGCACGATCGCGTCATACGGCACTGCGGTTCCGAACCAGACTTACGACCTTACCCAGGCCTTTGGCCAGTATGCGACCGGCAACTGGACGACGATCTTCGGTAAATTCAACACGATGGCCGGCGCAGAAGTGATCAAGGCGGCGGGCAACACCAACTTCTCGCGTTCCATCCTGTTCGGTTATGCGATCCCGTTCACCCACACCGGCGTGCGCACCACCTACAAGGTATCGGATGCGGTCAGTCTGGTTGGCGGCTTGAACAACGGCTGGGATCAGGCCAGCGACAGCAACGCGCAGAAAACCATAGAACTGGCTGCGGTGATGAATCCGACCAAAGCCTTCGCATTGACGGCGGATGTATATAGCGGAGCGGAACCTGCCTCCTACACACCGGGCGCCGCAATGGGGAATCGCACTTTATTGGACTTGGTTGGTACCTATACCGTGACCGACAGCCTGAATTTCGTGCTGAACTATGACAATGGTTCTCAGAAAAACGCGGTTGCGACAGGAACAGCGAAATGGAGCGGTCTGGCAGGCTACATGAACTACCAGATCAACGATCCATGGCGCGTCTCCGTGCGTGCCGAGACTTTCAAGGATGCCGATGGATATCGCACCGGCGTAGCGCAGACCTGGAAGGAAGGAACCGTGACCGTGGGTTATGCAGTGAGCAAGAGCACCGAGTTGCGCGGCGAGGTCCGCAAGGATTTCTCCAATGTGGCTTCGTTTGCATATAGCGACGGCATCGCCCGTAAAGGCCAGAGCTCCGTGGCGATGGAAGCTGTATACAAGTTCTGATTATTCCTAAATATTGGAGGTTGAAAAATGAAAATGGTCGTCGCTATCATCAAGCCGTTCAAGCTCGACGAGGTGCGTGAAGCCTTATCCGCCATAGGCGTGCAAGGCATCACCGTCACCGAAGTCAAGGGCTTTGGCCGGCAAAAGGGCCACACCGAGCTGTATCGCGGTGCGGAATATGTGGTGGATTTTCTGCCCAAAGTGAAACTGGAAGCCGCTATCAAAAGCGAAATGCTCGATCGCGTAGTTGAAGCGATCGAAAAGGCGGCCAATACGGGCAAGATCGGCGACGGCAAGATATTCGTCTCCGACCTCGAACAAGTCATCCGCATCCGCACCGGTGAATCCGGCGCAGAAGCTTTATAAGGATCCATGCCATGAAAAAATTGATAGTATCTTTAGCGTTGCTGGCCACGCTGTTCGGGTTGGCGGCTCCCACCTTTGCAGATGACGCGGCAGCTCCGGCTTCGGCTGCAGCAGCAACGACTGCCGCTGCGCCTGCAGCCGATGCGGCGGCGCCGTCACCCAAATGCGGTGACAAGGGTTTCGACTGCAACAAAGGCGACGTTGCCTGGATGATGACATCAACCGCATTCGTGCTGCTGATGACCGTCCCCGGTCTGGCCTTGTACTACGCAGGTATGGTGCGCAGGAAGAACGCGCTGTCGACCGTTATGCAGAGCTTTTCGATTTTCTGCGTAGTGGCGGTGCTCTGGGTGATCTACGGTTACAGCATGGCGTTCACTGCCGGTCACGATGGCAACGCGCTGGCGCCGTACATCGGCTCTCTCGACAAGTGGTTCATGTCCGGCGACGATCCTACTACCGCCGTGGCGGCCACGTTCAGTAAGGGCCAATACCTGCCCGACTTCGTGTACGCAATGTTCCAGCTGACTTTTGCGGCAATCACCGTCGCGCTGATCAGCGGCGGCTTTGCCGAGCGTTTCAAGTTTTCCGCAATGATCATTTTCAGCGTGCTGTGGTTCACCTTCGCCTACCTCCCGATCTCACACATGGTTTGGTACTGGGATGGTCCCGATGCTTACACCTCGGCCAAGGCAGGAGACATCGCCAACAGCCACGCGGGTTTCATCTTCCAGAAGGGTGCGCTTGACTTCGCCGGCGGCACAGTGGTCCACATCAACTCAGGTATTGCGGCGCTGGTTGCAGCACTGATGCTGGGTCCACGCAAAGGCTACGGCAAGATTCCGATGCCGCCACACAGTTTGATGATGACTGCAATCGGTACCGGTTTGCTGTGGATGGGCTGGTTCGGTTTCAACGCAGGTTCTGCGCTGGAAGCAACCGGTGCGGCCGGCCTGGCATTCTTCAATACCCTGTTCGGCGTAGCGGTTGCCGGTGTGGTGTGGATGCTGGTCGAGTGGATCGTCAAGGGCAAGCCCAGCCTGCTGGGGATCTGCTCCGGCATCATTGCGGGTCTGGTGGCGATCACGCCGGCCGCCGGTTTCGTCGGCGTGGGTGGCGCGATGGTGGTGTGCGCCGTGGCTGCGGTGATCTGCTTCTTCGCGGTAACCAAGCTCAAGGCCTGGCTGAAATATGACGATTCGCTGGATACGTTCGGCGTGCACTGTGTCGGCGGCATCATCGGTTCACTGGGCACCGGCATATTCGTCAATCCGGCACTGGGTGGTACCGGCGTCTATGACTATGTGGCCAACAAGGTCGCCGACTTCGATGCGATGGGACAGATCGTCGCGCAACTGTGGGATATCGGCATCACGCTGGCATGGTCCGGTTTCGTGGCCTTCGTGATCCTGTTCATCCTGAAGAAGACCATCGGTATCCGTGCAAGCGACGAAGCACAGGAGCAAGGTCTCGATCTGGCCGACCACGACGAGAACGCTTACAACCTTTAAGATCAGTACTCCTCGAAGCGCAATGCTTCAATTCAAGGGCACCGCAAGGTGCCCTCTTTTTTACGCATGAATGACAGTTTCGAACATGAATACCGGACCATACAACTTTCAGGAAATCAGCAAACGGATCAGCCTTACGGGGCAGGGCAGGGCGGCAGGGGCGTTCCGCGACTACAGCATCGCAACTGCCTTTCAGCCGATCTATAGCCTTGCACACAGAAATCCGGTCGGATACGAGGCTCTATGCCGGGTGCGGTCAGCCGATGCTTCAGTCGTCGCTCCGCTGGCGTTGTTCGGGCAGGTGCAAGACGAGGCTGCAAATGTGCTGCTCGACCGGCTCTGCCGCGCGATCCACGTGCAGAATTTTTCGGCCTTGCAGGACAAGAGATCCTGGATATTCCTGAATGTGAATCCGCAAACCACCGTGGTGGGCAAAAACTATGGCCCGTTTTTCAAGGACATGCTGCAGCAACATCAGATTTCACCGGATCGGGTCGTGATCGAGATCCTCGAGCAAAATATCCATGATGAAGCAGCGCTATCGGCAGCGGTCAACTACTACAAGGAACTGGGTTGCCTGGTAGCGCTCGATGATTTCGGTGCATCCCATTCCAATTTCGACCGTCTCTGGCGGATCCGGCCTGACATCGTCAAATTCGACCGTTCCATTATCTTGCAGGCAGAGGCCAGCACGGTCGTGCGCAGGGCATTGCCCAGACTGGTCAGTCTGGTCCAGGAGATCGGCTGCATTACGCTGATGGAAGGCGTGGAAACCGAACAGCAGGCGCTGATCGCGATCGATGCCGACATCGACATGGTGCAGGGATATTATTTCGGAGAGCCCGGGGAAGCACTGGCCGACGCATCGGAAAACGAGGGCCGCCTGACGATGATATGCCGGAAGTATGGAGACGCCGCCGCGAACAACAGGATCCGATACAGGCAGATAGTGGATAGCTGTGCCAGCGGTTTGCGCCGTGCTCTGGAGGAGATCAGGCAGGGTGCGGGCGAGCCCGAGCAGTCGTGCAGCGCGCTGCTTTCTCTGCCCGGCGTGAGGCGCATCCATTTCATCGATGATCGCGGCTATCAGATCGGCCGGAACATCACCTCAGATCCCGGCGAGGACTGCAAGGATCCGAGGTATGCGCCGCTGGCCGGATCCGGCGGGGCGAACTGGTCACGGCGGGAATACTTCAGACAGGCACTCCTGAATCCGGGTGAGATCCAGATATCCAGGCCTTACCGTTCACTGGCGGGCCAGCATCAGTGCATCACCTTTTCCGTGCTGGTGGAATCGTGCCGGGGCAGAATGGTCGCATGTGTGGACATCGACTGGACCGGCAACGATATCCTGGCGGCATGAACGGGATGCGGGACAGCTTGCACGTTTGGGGCGAGTACACCCGCAAGAATACCCGGAATGGTTACTTCACGCTGCTGTTGATTGCCGCCTTGAGCGTAACGCCCGGCCTGAAGGCAGGCACTTTGGCGGCCTTGATTTTCAGCGACTGACCGGTCCTCGGGTTGCGGCCGTTGCGCGCAGCACGCTTGCGTACTTCGAAGATGCCGAAACCGGCCAGCGTGACCTTGCCGCCCGCTTCCAGCGTGCCGCTGATGATCTCGATCAGCGCCGAGACGCTGCGATCCGCGTCGGCCTTGCTGCCGCCCGTTTTGCCGGCCAATGCGGATATCAGTTCTTTCCTGTTCATGTGTGACCTCTCGTGATTGGCTGAAATACACAGCGATTGGGTTAGGCCGCTGCATTCAAGCGGGGCGGTTCATTGCGGCGTGATGGCTGTATCACAGGTGCAAGCCTGCACATCGGGTAACGTGTAGTGTTGCAGGCCATCTTCAGTAACGCCCGTGGATACCATGGATATAATTGCTCATCTCCTCGGTTTCGGCGCTCTTGCGCCTGGCCACGCCGTGCACGTGACGGACCAGATTGCGCATCACGCAGTACACGATGGCAGGATGCGAATGCAGTAATGTCTCCAGCCGGGTGCGCTGTAACAGCAAAACCGAACTGCCTTTCCTGACCTTGATTCTGGCGCTGACGTGCAGCGTGTCGCCGCCGACGAAACTGATGATCCTGGCCAGGTCGCCCGGAACGGTCAGATGGAGCGAGACCGGTTCATTCTCGACATAGGCACATACCTCGATCTCCCCGTCGACCAGGATCATCAGCGCATCCCTGAAAGAATCGTAAGCCGGCTCGGCAATAGTCTGCTTGACCTCGAAGTGCTGGGCGCTGACAAGGCCGGCCAGGATGTCGATCTCAAAATCGCGCAGATTCTCCGCCAGTCCGCTGTTGTGCAACGCTGCCATCACCCGCTCTTCGGGTATCATCATTTCGCCTGCCATGTGCATCACTCCCGAAGGATTGCGATGTTGCGTATCAAGTAGTGCGGCGCGGAGTTTTCCTGGGTGGTTCATTTCCTGCACCGATCAAATTGGCATATTCAAGCACCGATGAAATTCATACCCGCAGTCGGCGCATTCGGCATGTATGCCGAATGCATTTTCCGGATTCATTTCAGTAACCAGCTGAGCGCAACCACGAATAGAATGGAACTCGTACGCAGCAATTCAAGTAGAAAATCAAACTTCGGCTTCAACATGACTCACCTCTTATTAATTGCATTTCAAAATCAAGCCTGACAGCTTCCTCGCATACGCTTTATGCAAACCGTAAGCAGCAAATTGCATGCCTGGCTCAAGATGTGGCCGGAAACCATGGTGCTGTGCGGCGGAAAGGGCATGCATATGCGCCGCGCAAGTCGGCCCAAACCAGCCTCACCAGTTTCACCAGCCAAGCCAGCCGCACCAAAATCTTGCATTCAACATTCTTGGAGTGCGCCGGAGGTTCTGCCCGGCCGCAACTACCGTGGCAGACAAGCGCTGAAATCCTGCAGATACATGCCAGATCAACTCCGGCATCGCTGCTCAACAATGTCAGCTTGACGACGGAAACTTGTTTGGCTTGCTTATTGCTGATTCTGGCCGGAATGCGAGACCGGAATGAAACGAATCCTGATCATTGATGATGTGCGAGACCGCGCCGCCTGGCTGAAAGCCAGCCTTGAGCTGGCCGGGTTCGATGTTGCCGGCTTGCTGACCTGGGAGCAGGTCGATGAGGATACGGTCAGCGCAGCTGCGGCGGATGTGATCATCGTGGATGCCGATGCGCCCGGGCGGGACACGCTGGAGCAGATCAGCCTGATGTCCTCGACGCTGGAAAAACCGGTGGTGGTGCTCGGTGCGCAAAACGACCAGCACAGCATCCGGGAGGCGATGCGTGCCGGTGTCAGTGCTTACGTGGCGCATACCGTGCAGGGCGAGGACTTGAGCAGCATCATCCATGTGGCCGCTGCCCGTTTCGCCGAGCACAAACGGCTGCGTGACGAGTTGAGGGAAGCAAGGAATCAATTGGCCGAGCGCAAGCTGGTGGACAGGGCTAAGACGATACTGATGGCCGACCATGGCTATAGCGAAGCGGAAGCCTACAAGCGCATGCGCAGCATGGCGATGAGCAAGGGCAAACGGCTGGCGGAGATCGCCGAAGCCATCATCCTGGCCAAGGAGCTGCGTGCCTGAACATCCAGCCCGGAATTTTGCCATGCACGAAAAGGGAGCAGCTTGACGATCTGCGCACCAAATCATTGCGGCTGGAGCGGTCAGGTTCGCTGTCACCCAACACAACCAGCCGTCGGCATCCCTTTATCTACGGGTACTCCAGCTTGCCAAGGACTTTTGGCACAGCTTTTGCGTAGCTTGCTGTAACCGGATCAAAGGCGATACGGCACAAGTTTCAACGGACAAAGGCGTCCCGCTGCGTGTATGCGCAGCCGGACGCCTTTTTATTTTGGTTCGTTGATCGGCAGCAGGCAAATTTGAAAGGAGCAATCAAAATGGCATCAGGACAGATTTCATCAGGATTCTGGCAGGCGGGACACAGGCCGACTCTGTTCGCGGCGTTCCTGTATTTCGATTTGAGTTTCATGGTGTGGGTGATACTTGGCCCGCTCGGCGTGCAGATCGCCAGTGACCTGGGTCTCAGCCCGGCGCAAAAAGGGTTGATGGTGGCAACGCCGGTATTGTCCGGCGCGCTGTTGCGCATTGTCATGGGCATACTGGTCGACCACCTCAAACCCAGGCTGGCCGGGATCATCGGCCAGGTGATCGTGATCGCGGCGCTGGTGCTGTCCTGGGGTCTGGGCATCCACAGTTTCCAGCAGGTGCTGGTGCTGGGCATGATGCTGGGCATGGCCGGCGCATCCTTCGCGGTGGCGCTGCCGCTGGCATCGCGCTGGTATCCGCCGGAACATCAGGGCACTGCGCTCGGCATCGCCGGAGCCGGCAATTCGGGCACCGTGCTGGCGGCTCTGTTTGCACCCACGCTCGCAACCATGTTCGGATGGCAGAACGTGATGGGGCTGGCCGCGATCCCGCTGGCGATCGTGTTCGTCGTTTACTGGCTGCTGGCGAAGGATAGCCCCGAGTGTCCGCCGGCGAAATCGCTGGCCGACTATTTCAACGTGCTGAAGGACAGGGACGCCTGGTGGTTCATGTTCTTCTACAGCGTCACGTTCGGCGGCTTCGTCGGACTGGCGGCTTCGCTGACGATCTATTTCAACACACAATATGGGTTAAGCCCGGTGATCGCCGGATATTTCACCGCAGCCTGCGTGTTTGCCGGTTCGATGGTGCGCCCGCTCGGCGGCATGGTGGCGGATCGGGTAGGCGGCATTCGCTCGCTGTCTACGATGTACGTGGTGGCGGCAGTGTTCCTCGCGATCGTCAGTGTCGGCTTGCCCAATGCCTGGATGGCGTTGGCGGCGTTCGTTGTTGCGATGCTCGCGTTCGGCATGGGCAACGGCGCGGTGTTCCAGCTGGTGCCGCAGCGCTTTCGCAAGGAGATCGGCGTGATGACCGGCCTAGTCGGCATGGCGGGCGGGGTGGGTGGTTTCTACCTGGCATCGAGTCTGGGTTATGCCAAGCAACTGACCGGGAACTACCAGATCGGCTTTATGATCTTTGCCGGACTTGCGGTGCTGGCGCTGCTCGGCCTGCTGGGTATCAAGACCCGTTGGCGCACCACCTGGGGATCGTCCGCGTTGACCCTGGCTAAGGTATGAGGGCGCAGGTATGAGTCCACGCTGCGGATCTGGATGATCGCATGTCACTGAAGATCACCTTGGGCCAGGCCAGCGCAACCGGACTGCGCGAGCGCAACGAAGATTTCTTCGGCGCGACCACGCCGGCTGGAGAACAGCTCGCCACCAAGGGCGTGCTGCTCGCGGTGGCGGACGGCGTCGGCGGCAATGCCGGCGGGCGCGAAGCCGCGGAGATGACCGTGCGCGGTGTGCTGTCGGACTATTATGCGACGCCGGAAACGCTGGGCGTCGCCACAGCGCTGGACAGGGTGCTGACCGCGCTGAACCGCTGGGTGATCTCGCAGGCGAGCAGCCATCATGCGATGTCCGGTATGGCCACGACACTGACGCTGCTGGTGCTGCGCGGCAGGCACTACATCTCGGCCCATGTCGGCGACACGCGCATCTATCGATTGCGCAACGGCGAAATGAAACAGCTCACCACCGACCATGTGTGGGACAGGCCGGACATGCGCCACGTGCTCAAGCGCGCGATCGGCCTCGACCAGCAGCTGCTGGTCGATTATGCCGAGGGCGAGCTGCAGGCGGGCGACGTGTTCGCGCTGATGAGCGACGGCGTGTGGGAACGCCTCGGGCAAAAAGGCATACACGAGACCATCATGCTCTATCAAGCCCCGCAGCTCGCCGCGGACAACCTGGTCAAGCGTGCGCTGGCGGCGGGCGGCCAGGACAATGCCACCGCACTGGTGGTGCGCATCGAGCAGCCCGGCGTAGAGAATCTCGCCGACCTGCTGGAAGAAGCGCGGCGCCTCGGTCTGCCGCCGCGCCTCAAGCCCGGTGAACAGCTGGATGATTTCGAGGTGATCGAGCTGCTGTACGAATCGCGCGCCAGCCTGCTCTACCGCGTGAAGAACCTGCTCAACGGCCAGGCCTGCGTGCTCAAGACGCTGCAGCCGCTGCTCGCCAACGACATCGAAAGCTACAACGGCCTGCTCAACGAAGAGTGGCTGGGCAAGCGCGTGGTCGCGCATTATTTTCCGCAGGTGCTGCCGGTCGCGGCCGAGCGGCGCAGCTGCCTGTATTACGTGATGAGTTGGCATCCCGGCATCACGCTGCAGCAGAAGCTATCCAGCGGCCAGCACTTCAGCGCTGCCGAGGTTGCCGGCATCGGCCTGCGCCTGGCAAAAGGCCTGGGCGCATTGCACCGTCTGGACATCGTGCACCACGATATCAAGCCGGCCAACCTGCACCAGGGCGATGACGGCAAGCTGCGCATCCTCGATCTCGGCATCGCCACCAGCGCGTTGAGCGGCACGCAGAATTCCGGTAATCCCGGCACGCCCAGCTTCATGGCGCCGGAATTGTTCTCAGGTGAAACCGCCAGCACCCGCAGCGACCTGTATGCCGCAGGCGTCACGCTCTATCACCTGCTGACGCGGCGCTATCCCCATGGCGAGGTGGAACCGTTCCAGCGCCCGCGCTTCGGCGACCCGGTGCCGCCGACGCGCTACCGCCCCGACATCCCACAATGGCTGGAGAACATCGTGCTCAAGGCCGTAGCGCACGACCCCGCGCTGAGATTCGAGACCGCAGAAGAAATGTTGCACGAACTGGAGGTCGGCGAACACCGGCCCATCCTGCCGCGGCCGCCCACGCCGCTGCTGGGGCACGACCACCTGCTGTTCTGGCGCTGGGTCGCGATCGTTTCCATCCTCGCCAATCTGGCGTTGCTGTTCAAGCTGCTGCTTCGCTAGCGGCGGCGCAATCACACTGGAGCACATTCAAATGACACAACCTGAAACATCCGCCGCAGCACATCATTTCGTTTCCGGGCGGTTGGTTCCCGGCAGCGACGCGCCGGAACTGAAAGAGATCAGGGTCGGCTTCATCCCGCTGACCGATTGCGCCTCGGTGGTGATCGCCTCACTGATGAAGTTCGACGAGAAATACGGCATCAGGATCATTCCCTGCAAACAGCCCTCGTGGGCGGCCGTGCGCGACAAGCTCGTCAGCGGCGAACTGCATGCCGCACAGGCGCTGTATGGTCTGGTGTACGGCGTGCACCTCGGCGTCGGCGGGCTCAGGAAAGACATGGCCGTGCTGATGACCATCAACAACAACGGCCAGGGCATCTCGCTCGCCAGCCAGCTCAGGGACAGGGGCGTTACCGATGGCGCGTCGCTGGCCAAGCTGATCAAGACGCAGCCTGGCGAATACACCTTTGCGCATACCTACCCGACCGGCACCCATGCGATGTGGCTGTATTACTGGCTGGCCATTCACGGCATCGACCCGATCTCGGATATCAGGACCATCACCGTGCCGCCGGCGCAGATGGTGCTGAATGCGCGGCGCGGCAGCATGCATGGTTTCTGCGTGGGCGAGCCGTGGAATGCGCGCGGCATTCATGACAAGGTCAGCTTCTCGGTGGCCTCGTCGCAGGACATCTGGCCCGACCATCCCGAAAAAGTATTGGGCGCCACCGCCGAGTTCGTCGACCAACATCCCAACACCGCGCGCGCACTGGTGATGGCGATGCTGGATGCGGCGAAGTTCATAGATGTCCGGGCCAATCGTGCCAGGGTGGCTGAAATCATCTCAAGTGAAAATTATGTCGATGCACCGGTCGAAGTCATCGCGAACCGCTTCCGCGGAAACTATGAAGACGGCCTGGGCAAGACCTGGCATGACGCGAATCACATGAAGTTCTTCAACGACGGCAAAGTGCCGTTCCCCTATCTATCAGACGGCATGTGGTTCCTCACCCAGTTCAGGCGCTGGGGGCTGCTCAAGGAAGACCCGGATTATCTCGCCGTCGCCAAACAGATCAACCGCATCGACCAGTATCGGCTAGCGGCCTTGCAATGCGGCGTGGCCGTGCCGGATGATGCGATGCGCAGTTCGACATTGATGGATGGCACGGTGTGGGATGGCAAGGATCCACAGGGATATGCGGCCGGATTCGAAGTATCTGAAGGATGCAAAGCGCTGGATTTGTCCTAACGATATTCAAGTATCAGATTTCGGCATCCTCCAGCCTCCCGCGCCTGCCGGCCAGGCGCCTGGCACGAACCGTGAGGGCTGGATTCCCGCGCGCATCCATCTGGCAGACTACCCGCAACTCAAGCAACTTGCCTGGCAAGTGCATGGCACAGATGAATTGACGCCGGCGGAAGCGTTAAGCATCTATGAGCGCAACTGGCGGCACGTGGATGCGAATGCCCTGGAGCCGCGCGAGCGCCAGCTGATCGATGCGCTGCGCACGGCACTGGGTGAAACGAATGGAATTGTTTAAACGGCCGCACCACCAGCGGATCGCCCATGTATTGAGCGTCCTCAATGGCCCATTGTTGAGGGAGAACAACTGCCTGTTTGGCGGCGGCACCGTCATTGCACTTCGCTATGGCGAATACCGCGAGTCGATGGACATCGACTTCATGGTGTCGGATATTGCCAGTTACCGCAACCTGCGCCAGTTACTTACCGGCGCAGATGGCATCGCCGCTATCGTCCGTGCAGGGATTGCCCCGTTGGCGCAAACCCGCGAGATGCGCGCCGACCAGTATGGCATCCGCACCATGTTGCAGGTGGCGGACCAGTCGATCAAATTCGAGATCATCCTCGAAGGGCGGATCGAACTCGCTCCTCCTGGGGCCGATGATGAAATCTGCGGCATTGCAACCCTGACGCCATTGGACATGGCCGCAAGCAAGCTGCTGGCCAACTCGGATCGCTGGAACGATGACGGCATTTTCAATCGGGACATCATCGACCTTGCCATGATGAATCCATCGCTGGCACTGCTGCGATCGGCTGCGGCGAAAGCCGAAACGGCATATGGCCAAGCCATACGCAAAGATCTCGAAAAAGCGATCGATCGCATGCAAGACCGCCACGGCTGGCTTGAACGCTGTATGCAAGTCATGGCAATGAACTTGCCCAGGGCAGTCGTATGGCAACATATACGCAAGCTGCGCAGGGTGCTTGGTTGATCATTCCGGAACACCTTTACCCTTTTCGATCAGCTTCACGAGACTGTCCTTGATGTGGTGCGTCCACCCGGGTTCGCAACTCTCATAACATTCGCTCTCTGGCGTCAAACCCTTGTGGACGAAATCGATCCGGGTCTTTCCGTCCTTCTCGGCCAGGGACCAGATCACTTCCGTGTCATTCCATTCCTTCTTGTCATCTATCCAGTGCAGATTGCAGTCGGTGACCAGCCACACGATCTTCCTGTCCGGTATGACTTCGGAGATTCTGAAATTCACATAGGTATCGCCAAAATGCACGGAGAATTCATCATTCAATTTGCCGGCCTGGCCTTTGAAGTTTTTTGCCCACCATAAATTGACCTGGCTGATCTTTTTCATGGTTTCCCTTGCCGAAGCTTTCACGGCCAAGCTCAGGCTGAAATCCTGTTGTGCTTTCATTTCACTTACTGCTTCCTTTACCTTATTCATGATCGCTCCTTTCCAGTATGGGTGCTTACAACGGGGTAGGGTTTCTGCAGCACGATGGCGCCGGTCTCCAGCAGGGACTTCAGGTTGGAGATCACCATCGGCCAGGCGCCGGACACCGCCGCGATGAATTTCGAGGATTCGCACGCGATGCTGTGGGTGAGGGAGAGCTTGACCACCTGTTCGCTGGATTTCAGGGTTCCGCTGGCTCCCAGTTCCCCGCTGGTTTCTAGTTGCATAGTGCAGATCGACTCGCCTTCGGCCTTGAGCTCGGGCTGATCCTGATGCTGCCAGCGGATCACCAGTCGCCGTTGCGGCACAGCCTCGACGATCTCGCCGGCGTCGGTGTTGCGGCCATCGGAGTACACCAGCTTCCACGGGGAACCCGCCGTCCAACGGCTTTCGCAGCGCACGCCGAACCAGTATTGCTGGATCAACTCCGCATCGGTCAGCGCGATCCACAGCTTGTCCGCCGTGGTGCGGATGTAGGTCACATAGACAAAGGTCGATTTGCCCATCGGCCTCACTCCTTTCGTTGTTTCAGATTTTCAAGCGCGTTCAGGCGTGCTTTTCAAACCTTAATTCTTCGCCATTATTTCTTCTCGCATGAATGAGCTTCTTCCCAGCGGAATTCCTTGCGCGAGCCATCGCCAAATTGCTCGCGATAGATTCCCAAAAAGTAGTTCCAGCCTTTCTCGTGTCCCCTTGCCAGTTCGTGATCCGGAAGGTTGGAATGCACGAGGGTCATCAGCGTGTCTTCTCCCTGTTTCTTGAAGGTCAGCGTAACCATCGACTCTAGTCCCAGGGTATTGGGCGACATCCAGGTATGCTGGATTCGACCCGGCCGATCGATCTCCGTGAATCGGCCGTAATGGGATGTCCCCTTGAGGGTCCAGTAAAAGAGCCCGTCCACTTTCGCATCCAGGATGAACTTTTCGGCTGCATTCCAGGGATTGCCGGGGATCTCTGGATTCAGCCACCCGTCGAACACCTCGCCCGGAGGAGCGGGAATTGTCCGCTCAAACTTGAATTCAATGGACTTCCTTGATTCATTCATTTCTTCTTCTCCTTCTTCTTTTTGTCCTTGAAATGCTGCGCGAACTGATCGAGCTGCATGTTCCAGAACCTCTCGTACTCATGCACCCATCCTGCCACCAGGCGAAGGGGCTCCGGGCGTAATGAAATCAGAACTTCCCGGCCTTGCTTTTCACGTTCGATCAACCCGGCACGCTCGAGCAATTTGAGATGCTTTGTCACAGCATTAAGCGCCACATCGAACGGTTCAGCGATATCCAGGAATCGCGCAGGTCCGTTTGCCAGTTTCCCGATGATCGCGCGCCGGGTCGGGTGAGAAATGGCACTCAAAATGTCTGTCAGTTGATCCATAAAAAATATTACACCATAAGGTGTATCGTTATGCAAGTACTTTTTTGGCTCAGCGGAATCCGCTCGGAAATCTGCATCTTGCAGTGCCTGCTGCCATGACATTTAAATTGGTTTGGTGCTGCACAGCTTCGGAGATTGTGCCGGATTGCGAGGGGACTACAAATCAACCCAGCGGCAGCACATTGCCAAGTGTCGTATGAAAGGCTATTGGTAGGATGTCCAATGAGTGCTACCATTTCTCACGTGTTTTTGCTACGCAATGGAGGGTCCTGTGTTAAAGAACCTTGATGAAATTTCAGCAGCTACCATGAAACTCGACTTGGAAGATCGTGCCAAGCTTGCCGGAAAACTTCTGCTTAGTCTTGATGAACCATCGTCCACTGAACTTGAACGGCTGTGGCTCGATGAAGCAGAGCGCCGTCTCGAAGATTTCCGCACTGGCAAGGCACAAGGCATACCCGCTGAAGACGTGTTCCGTCGAGCCATTTCCGAATTGTCTTGAACACCGAGTTTCAGCCCGAAGCCGACGAAGAATTCAGGGAAGCGGCCCGTTACTACGAGAGTGAAGCGCCCGGTGTTGGATTGGCATTTGTTGTAGAAGTGCACAAAGCGGTTGCCGACCTCGCAGAGTTTCCGCTTGCAGCTCAGATTGTCCGGGCAGTATTCGCAAGAGAGTCCTTCCCCACTTCCCATACAACATCCTCTATTCCGTCGAGCCGGACAAAATTGTAATTGTTGCCGTGGCGCACCAAAGAAGACGCCCGAACTACTGGCTGAGCAGACTGAAGAAATAAATTTGGCAGCAAGGATGTAGCTGAAAGCAAATTGAAGCTGACCCAGTGCCGAAGAAGAAATGGGGCACCGTCCCTGAAGTCTGTTCCAGAGGGGTGGCGCGCCCGAAGCAATAAAACTGAGCGCTCGGAGATGCTGTTATTGCTGCACTGATTAAGGCAACTGTCCGCTATAGCGAAACCTAATTCGAGAATCCATGGGCAACTCCGTGCCCATTTGCGACATTCAATGGCGAGATTTCGCTTCCCAAAAGTTGCCGGTCGCGCCCTGCCCCTGTTACCCATAGCGGATCCTGTTAACCAGTCTCCGCCTAAACGCAAGAGCCTAACGACTATCTTTTGGGGCGCGCAAGTACGCGGGAGGTGGTTCACCGTCACTTGCAAAAAAATAGAACGGACTACCATCGTGATTTCGGTTGGCATACCTCCAACAAAATCTAGCTTCTTGTTCAGCATTCATGAAATCGTTGTATTTGAGGCAACCATAAAACCAAAGCCAAGAAGTTTCGTTAGCAATCTCAAGAATTTCTTGCTCAGTCAGTTCGATAGTGCAATGAAAATCCACTGTGTAATCTGTCTCTGGGTCTTCCGATGCAGGGCGATAAACAACGGCATGATTGATTCCTACACTTTTAGTGTAGTTAGGAATATCAGGAAGTTTCGCGGTAACTTTCCATCCCGCAGAAAAAACGATTGGAAAAGCGGGAGTACGCCCATAGTTTCTATATTTGACGTATCCAACAGCAGAGTATTTGGTTGGTATTGAATCGTTAACTCCTCCACCGTAAGGGCCACTCTCTGGGATAGGCTGGTCAACACTCAATAAGTCGCTAGGAAAAGCTCTAAGAATAGGAAGTTCTATGGCAACGGCAGCGTCAGCGCTAAGTCTTCCCGCATTGGCGCTTATCATTGCGGCATTGGCAGCCTTTTCAGCGATGGCACTAGTAGCTTTTGTTTCTAGCCACAACTTATCTGTGGAACGCCACAATAGGGCAGTAAATACTGACAATACAAAAGTAAAAATTACCAATAGAGAGTCAGTGATTTTCAGCCTAACCCCGCAAAACGTTGGCCAGTACTCGGTTCCGCTCTCAGATGTCTGCTTATTAGTAAGTTGAATATCCTCATTACTTAAATTGACAGAAGGCTGAACTACTACCTTCCCAATTGGCTGTTCAGTAGAACTTTGGGTTCTATTTTCAATATGAATTGGTGCGCTTTGTGGCGACTGCTGTAATTGAGAATATGCAGTGCAAGACACAAGCATTACAAATATAGTCAAAGTGATTCGCAGCAAGGTCATTATTCGCATCTATCGGGTTTCCATTTAAACAATATACCTGTCCACATCTAATTCCAGTGTGACCGCCATTGGCCGATAACAGAAATCGATTTCTCAATATTCACTGTCGCTAAGCCGCCTTACGCGGTGGTCAGTTCTTGGGACTACTCAGCCCTTCGTTACCGACCGCTTTCCGGTAATCTATCTCCCCGTTCAAGTGACACGAGGGCTATAAACCCATACCCAATTTAGCAGCAAAGAACATTTTCAGCCAATAGAAAAATCCAGGGTGCATTAGACGGCCTGATCTCGCATTGAAAAAAATCATCATCGCAATATTTTCCGCGCGATTATCATTCGTGATGCCACCTCGATGCACGAATCAAATGCACCACGCCGGATTCATGCACCACAAACACTCCATGTTTTGCTGATGGCACTTTACTAACTAGCTGATTCTGTGTCGCCGTGCGCGTGGCACAGCTATTGCTGGACCTTACGTGACATAGACGTGAGGTGACCCATGCGAGAAATCAGTTCGAATCGTTTTGCCGGAATCATCGAAGCCCATGATGTGCTCCTCGCCGCAGTGCGCGTGATAGTGCGGCGCCTAAGTTTCTTTGCCGGCAGCAGTGTTGGCAACCTGCTGGGCCGGATGAACAAATCATTTTTTGTGTCCCCGACTACTTCGCTTGTGAGCAGGCAGGAGGTTACGATCATGTACTTTGGACGCACCAGTGAATTCCTGATGATGACGTCCGAGCTCATGGTGACTCCCTCCGGGCGGTATACGCTTGGGCAGTTGCTGTGTAGCTTGTACAAGCGCGGCGACCGCTGGGTGGAAGAGCTTGATAACAGCCATCTGTTGTGCACGGTGAACGGGCGCGAGGGGCGGCTGTTCGACAGGATAGAGCCGGGTGCGGAGATTTGCATCTCTTCGATAAAATCGATTTTCGAGGGATGAACACCGGCTTGGTCACGCACCAAAGTTAATACCGCAACGTTCCATTCTGCACCAAATAGATGCGATAGTTGAGCCCATACTATGCTGCAACCCACTAAATCCGTAGTGGCACAGGAATTGCGATGTAATCACTGAGAATCTCTTCTGACCCAACGGCGGGTGGAAGGGTAACGATAAATACCGACAATGGCGTCGCTTCAGCTTCGAGTGCTGGACGACGCTTTTTTTATTGCGAGGATGATATGAAGACAAACGTAAAAACCAGATTGGTCGTGATCGGCAACGGCATGGCCGGGATGCGCACCATCGAGGAATTGCTCAAGATGTCGCCGGACGAATTCGAGATCACGGTGTTCGGCGCCGAGCCGCAACCCAACTACAACCGTATCCTGCTGTCGCCGGTGCTGTCCGGCGAGATGAAATTCCAGGACACCGTGCTCAACGACTGGAGCTGGTACAAGGAACACAACATCACGTTGCATGTCGGCAAGCTGGTGACGAAGATCGACCGCGTGCGCTGCGTGGTGGAGGCTGAAGGCGGGCTGGCGATTCCCTATGATCGCCTGCTGATCGCGACCGGTTCCAACCCGATCATGCTGCCGATACCCGGCATCGATCTGCCCGGCGTGCTGGCCTATCGCAGCATAGACGATGTCGAGAAGATGCTGGTTGCCGCAAAAACTTGCAAGCGCGCGGTGGTGATCGGCGGCGGGCTGCTCGGGCTGGAAGCCGCGAATGGGTTGTCATTGCAGGGGATGGAGGTGTCAGTGGTGCACCTGTGCGACTGGCCGATGGAGCGCCAGCTCGACCAGGTGGGCGGCGGCTTGCTGAAGAACGAGCTGGAGAAACGCGGGCTGAAATTCTATCTGTCGCGCCAGACCGAGGCGATCCTTGGCAAGAATATTGGGGGCGAGGACAAAGTGACCGGCTTGCGCTTCAAGGGCGGCGAAGAGATCACGGCCGACCTGGTGATCATGGCGGCGGGCATACGGCCGAACATCGCATTGGCCAAGGCAGCAAATATTCATTGCGAGCGCGGTATCGTGGTGAACGACACGATGCAGACCTATGACCCGAAGATCTATGCGGTGGGCGAATGCGTGCAGCATCGCGGCCAATGCTACGGGCTGGTCGCGCCACTGTTCGAGCAGGCCAGGGTGGCGGCGAATCATCTGGCCGAATACGGGCGCATGCGCTACGAGGGATCGGCGGTTTCCACCAAGCTCAAGGTGACCGGTATCGACCTGTTCTCGGCGGGCGACTTCAACCTCAAGCCGGGCGACGAGGAACTGCTGCTGCAGGATGCCGCGCGCGGCGTGTACAAGAAGCTGGTGCTGCGCGACAACAAGCTGCGCGGCGCGGTGATGTATGGCGACACGCTGGACGGCCCGTGGTATTTCCAGATGATGCGCGACGCGACCGATGTGTCGGAGATGCGCGAGCATATTTTATTCGGCCAGATGCATATCGGCGACTCGGGGCGCGGCGGCGCGCTGAACGTCGCGGCCATGCCGGACTCGGCAGAGATCTGCGGCTGCAACGGTGTCAGCAAGGGCGCCATCGTCAAGACCATAATCGACAAGAAACTGTTCACGCTGGAAGAGGTGCGCGCGCACACCAAGGCGTCCAGCTCGTGCGGATCGTGCACCGGATTGTGCGAGGCGATCCTGGCGAACACGCTGGGCGATTATTCGACCAAGCCGAGCAAGAAGGTGCTGTGTGCCTGCACCGAGCACGCGCACCAGGACGTGCAGCAGGCGATCAGGAGGCTGGAGTTGAAAACCATCCCCGAGCTGATGCAGGCATTGCACTGGAAAACGCCGGACGGCTGCCATGTGTGCCGCCCCGCGCTGAACTATTACCTGACCGCGGCGTGGCCGGGCGAGTATCGGGACGACAGCCGTTCGCGCTTCATCAACGAGCGCGTGCACGCCAACATCCAGAAGGACGGCACCTATTCGGTGATCCCGCGCATCTGGGGCGGCGTGACTTCACCTGCTGAATTGCGCGCTATCGCCGAGATCGCGGAGCGCCATGAAGTGCGCACCGTGCACATCACCGGCGGGCAGCGCATCGGCTTGTACGGCATCAGCAAGGAACAACTGCCGAAGATGTGGGGCGAGCTGGTCGAGGCGGGATTCGTTTCCGGCCATGCCTACGGCAAGGCGCTGCGCACCGTGAAGACCTGTGTCGGTTCGGAGTGGTGCCGCTTCGGCACGCAGGATTCCACCAGCATGGGCATCCAGATCGAGAAGATGACCTGGGGCTCATGGACGCCGCACAAGTTCAAGATCGCGGTTTCCGGCTGCCCGCGCAATTGCGCCGAGGCCACGATCAAGGATTTCGGTGTGGTGTGCGTGGACTCGGGCTACGAGATCCACGTCGGCGGCAACGGCGGCATCAAGGTGCGCGTCACCGATTTCCTGTGCAAGGTCGCGACCGAGGAAGAAGTGCTGGAATACTGCGGCGCATTCATGCAGCTGTATCGCGAGGGTGCGCACTACATGGAACGTACCGCACCGTGGATAGAGCGCATCGGTCTGGTTTACGTGAAACAGCACGTGGTCGAAGATGCGAAGGAACGTGCCGAATTGTTTGCGCGCTTCCTCGATTCGCAAAGATATTCGCAGGATGATCCGTGGAAGGAGCGCGCGCAAGGCAAGGATGCGCACGAATATGAATCGCTGGCTGTAATTTAATAAAGGGCGTGTAGGCTAGGTTAGGCGCGTGCGCCGTAACCCAACAGCTTATTTAATGATGTTGGGTATCGCTATGCTCCACCCAACCTACGGTGGAAAGGTGGTTGCGTAGGGTGGGCAGGTTTTGTGCCCTCGCGGTGGAATTTGAATTTGTAGGAGCGGGCCATGCCCGCGATCAATTGATGGTTCGCGGGTACGAAAAACTTTTGTCCGGGCACCCGCATGACCCGCTCCTACAGGATGTTTTGGTTTAAAGATAACGAGGTAAAACATGGACTGGTTAGAAATCGGCAATCTGGAAGACATCCCGCGCCAGGGTTCGCGGGTGGTGCAAACATCATCGGGCGAGATCGCGCTGTTCCGCAGCGCGGACGACCAGGTGTTCGCGCTGGACAATCGTTGTCCGCACAAGGGCGGGCCGCTGTCGCAGGGCATCGTGCACGGCAAACGCGTCACCTGCCCGCTGCACAACTGGCTGATCGAACTGGAGACCGGCATCGCGGTTGCGCCGGATGAAGGTTGCGCGCACCGCCACGAGGTGCGCGTCGCGCATGGCGTGGTGTTTCTCGAGGTCAAAGACCCGGCAGTCAGAGCGGCCTAGCCATGCAAGGCGGCAACATAACGATGCCCGAGGTTATTCGCACTGCCTGCCCGTATTGCGGCGTCGGCTGCGGAGTGGAGGCGAAAGTCGCGGACGGAACTGTGACTGTGTCCGGCGACAAACAGCATCCGGCCAATTCCGGCCGGCTGTGTTCCAAGGGTGCCGCTCTTGCTGAAACGCTGGAGCACGATGGCCGCTTGCTTTACCCCATCGTCGGCGGCCGGCGCGCCAGCTGGAATGAGGCGCTGGATCGCGTCGCAGATGGGTTCGGGAAAATCATCGCGGAGCACGGGCCGGATGCGGTCGCGTTCTACGTCTCGGGGCAACTGCTGACCGAGGACTATTATGTCGCCAACAAGCTGATGAAGGGATTCATCGGCAGCGCGAACATCGATACCAACTCGCGCCTGTGCATGTCGTCGGCGGTGGCCGCGCACAAGCGCGCGTTCGGCGCGGATGCGGTGCCGGTGTGCTATGAAGATATCGAACTGGCCGACCTCGTGGTACTGGTCGGCTCCAACTATGCCTGGGCGCACCCGGTGTTGTACCAGCGCCTCGCTGCTGCGAAGCAGGCGCGTCAGCAGATGCAGGTGGTGGTGATCGACCCGCGCCGCACCGCGACCTGCGACATCGCCGACCTGCACCTGGCGATAGCGCCGGGAGCGGATGCATTCCTGCTCAACGGCCTGCTGCATCACCTGCGCCGCGAGGATGCAGTCGATCTCGGATTCATAGAGGCGCATGTGGAGGGTTATGCAGCCGCGTTCGAAGCGGCAAAATCTGCCGGTTCCATCCCCAGGGTCGCGCAGGTATGCGGAATCCCGGAGACCGATATCGGCGAGTTTTTCCGGATGTTCGCCAAAACCGAACGCACCGTGACGGTGTTCTCGCAGGGAATCAACCAGTCGTCCAGCGGCGTTGACAAGGGCAACGCGATCATCAATCTGCACCTGGCGACGGGGCGCATCGGCAAGCCGGGCATGGGGCCGTTTTCGGTGACCGGCCAGCCGAACGCGATGGGCGGGCGCGAAGTCGGCGGATTGGCCAATCAATTGGCCGCGCACATGGATTTCGCGGATGCGGCGAGTGTGGACCGGGTGCAGCGTTTCTGGAATGCAGATAACATGGCGCAGGCGCCGGGTCTGAAAGCGGTGGACATGTTCATTGCGATCGCCGAAAAAAAGATCAGGGCGGTATGGATCATGGGCACCAACCCGGCGGTCAGCATGCCGGACGCGGACCGGGTGCGCGCTGCGCTGATGGGATGCGAGCTGGTGGTGGTGTCCGACTGCGTGCGGCACACCGACACCACGGCGTGTGCCGACATCCTGCTGCCGGCCTGCGGCTGGGGCGAGAAGGACGGCACGGTGACCAATTCCGAGCGGCGCATCTCGCGCCAGCGCGCATTCCTGCCGGCGGCGGGTGAGGCCAAGCCGGACTGGTGGATCGTCACGCAGGTGGCACAGCGCATGGGTTTTGCCGAGGCATTTCCGTATGACAAACCTGCGCAGATATTCCGCGAACATGCGCGGCTCTCGGGGTTTGAAAACGGGTCGGGATTCGAGAATTCCGGCAACCGCGCATTCGACATCAGCGCACTGGCCGGGATGGACGATGCGGAATACGACGCATTGCAGCCGCTGCAGTGGCCGGTCAACCAGCAAAACCCGGGAGGCACGCAGCGACTGTACGCCGACGGAGTTTTCCATACACCCGGCGGCAGGGGGCGCATGATCGCGGTGGCGGCGCAACCGCCCGCGGTGGCAACGGATGCCGAATTTCCGCTGGTGCTGAACACCGGGCGCATCCGCGACCAGTGGCACACGATGACGCGCACCGGCAAAGTTCCGCGCCTGAATGCGCATTCGTACGAGCCTTACGTGCAGATGCATGGTCGCGATGCGCAAAGATTCCAATTGCAGGACGGTGCGCTGGCGCGCCTGAGCAGCCGCCACGGCGAGATGCTGGCGCGGGTACAGGTCGGCGACGAGCAGCGCATCGGTTCGGTGTTCGTGCCTATGCACTGGAGCGACATGTTCGCCCGATCGGCGCGGGTAGACGCGCTGGTCGCGCCGGTCACCGACCCGATCTCCGGCCAGCCGGAATCCAAGCATGCGCCGGTGCGAGTCGTGCCCTGCCATCAGGCCTGGCAGGGTTTCGTGCTGAGCCGCGAGCGTCTTGCGTTGCCGCAAACGAACTATTGCGCTTGCACGCAGGGCGCCGGATATTGGCGGCACGAGATCGCCGGCGAGTCGTTGCCGGAGAATTGGCGCGATTGGGTGCAGGCAGCGCTGGATTGCTCAGGTTTACCCGCAAGGAGTACACCAAAGGTAGGCAATCTGCTATCGAGCAGGCCCGATACAGAATTGACACCGCCGGTGGGTACCCCGCCGATGCGCAGCGACCCTTCCGCAGATTTAATTGAATACCGCGATGCTGCGATGGGACGCTACCGTGCCGCCTGTGTACAGGAGGGGCGATTGCAAGCCGTGTTCTTCATCGCACCCGACCAGCGTTTGCCGGAGCGCGAATGGCTGGCCAGTCTGTTCAAGCAGGACGTGATCGATCAGGCAGACTTGGCCAGTCTGTTGGCCGCGCGCCCGCCCAAAGGTTCGCCTGCCAATACCGGCCGCACCGTGTGCGCCTGTTTCAGCGTAGGAGAAAAGACCATCCGGAATGCGATACGACAACCGGGGCTGGATAGCGTCGAAGCGGTCGGCGCCTGCCTGAAAGCCGGCACCGGATGCGGCTCATGCATACCGGAGATACGCCGGATATTGAAGCACGGCTCATGATTGTCCGAAACAGCGGGTATCGATAGCGCTATCCCAGGATAGACGGCTTCTTGGCAGTCAGGTTTTCCTACCTGCAAAAATTAATTGCCTGAAAGCTGCAATTCACCCACCTCTTTCGGGCGGGATCAATGAACAGCGCCAACTCTTGACCTTGGAGTCCTTTGGTATCACTCTTGGAACACTCGCAAAAATCTGCTCAATGGCCTTGTCTGCCAAGGAATTGCATTCCTCAATTGTCTTAACATAATGATTAAAAACTGTATATTGTTTTACATTCTCCGAGTTTTCCAGCTCGATGATAAGAAAGGTGCCATTCTCGTCATTTGGATTACACCCTGACAAAACGATGAAACCAAGCGCTGCCAGCAGCGTCTTGATTTTCCTGGTTGCTTTGGGATAGTTGTTCATGGCAATGCTCACGTTGGTTGATTGAGGATGTATGCGGCCATCTTTGCGTGAATAAATTGGCATAGAAAATTCGGCATTCCGTAGTGGCGGCGGGCGCCTGTGCGGTCATTTTGAGCCACCCTCCAAAGCAGCCATCGTATCCTTGCAGCAAATCAATCCGGCTTGCTTTGCAGTGCGTTCCAAACAACGGATCGAGTTCTCTTTGATCTTGCCGGGCACATTTGATCTTGCCGGGCACATTTATTTCGACACGATGACCAGCCCGCGTGCCTTGTTGCTGACCGTGTCTATTGTGTCGATCGCCTGGCGCAGCGTGCTGATGCTGACCCATGACGGGGGATATTTGTACTTGGCCACATCGAGTATCAGCACCCTGTCTGACTGCGCGTCGTAGGCAGCCAACGCCGACCAATGTCCTCCGCCAATCTGGCCAAAGGCGGCGCGATAATAATTGGCCAGCACGAACTGGCCGTCGTCGCCCAGTGCCTTCTGCAGCAGGGTGCGCAGACTCTCGTCGCTGAACGTATCGCCGGCGATCGAGACCGCCTTGACGCCCTGTTTGGTCAGCGTTTCGGCCATCTGCTCGCGCGTCATACCCATCGCGAGCACGGTTTGTGCGCTGATGACCTTTACCACTTCCGGGGTGAAGAAGTTGCGCTGGGTGAAATAGGCATAGGGGGCATAGGTGGCGTCAACCGGTTTCTTGATAGTCATCGAATTCAGCACGGTGATGGCACTGGCCACGGAGCAATACGACTGGGTGATCTGCGTCGCGAAGTTGGGAACCAGTTGCCAGTAATCGGCATCGGCCGGGATGCGTGAGCGTAGCACCTTGCCTTCGGCCGAGTCCCAATAGATTACCTTGGGATTCGAAGTCGCCGGCGGCGTTGCGGGCGTATCGCCGAAAGCCGGTGTAAGGAAGGTACAGAAGAAGATTGCGAAGAGCAGGTTTTTCATGGTTTGCCTTTCCGTTGCAATTGGCCCAGGCTGGGATCAGCGGAACACGATGGTCTTGTTGCCGCACACCAGCACGCGGTCTTCCACATGATAGCGCAGTCCGCGCGCCAGCACGTTCTTCTCGATATCCTTGCCGTAGCGCACCATGTCGTCGGCGCTGTCGCCATGGTCGATGCGCAGTGTGTCCTGTTCGATGATCGGACCGGCATCCAGTTCGCCGGAAACGTAGTGGCAGGTTGCACCGATCAGTTTCACGCCGCGCTGATAGGCCTGATGGTAGGGTTTGGCGCCGACGAACGAGGGCAGGAAGCTGTGGTGGATGTTGATGATGCGCCCTGCATAGCGGCTGCACAGGTCCGGCGGCATGATCTGCATGAAGCGCGCCAGCACCATCACATCGCCGTGGTCTGCGTCGAAGCGGCGCGCGACTTCCGCGAACGCTGCGGCCTTGGCCATTTCGTCGCCGCCCGGCATGTCGACGAAATGGAACGGGATGCCGTGCCACTCGACGAAGCCGCGCAGGTCCTGATGGTTGGAGATAACACAGGGTATCTCCACATGCAGCTCGCCGCTGCGCCAGCGGTACAGCAGGTCGTTCAGGCAGTGATCTTGCCGGCTGACCAGCACCACGACGCGCTTTTTCACCGCGGAATCGCTGACCTGCCAGGTCATGCGGAATTCCTGTGCCAGCTTGGCGAAACGCTCGCGCAAACCCGACGCATCGAACGGCAGCGAGGCGGCGCGGATCTCCTGGCGCATGAAGAAGCGCTGCGTCTCCTGATCAGTGTGGTAGCTGGCTTCGACGATCCAGCCGCCGTGCTGGGCGACGAAGCCGCTGACGGCGGCGACAATGCCGACCCGGTCCGGGCAGGAAAGTGTCAACGTGTAGCGGTGTTCGGTCATGGGCGGGTCTCCTTAAATGCCGGGCAGGATGTCACAGCGCCATGCCCTGGTCGCGCAGATATTCTTCATACGTGCCATGGTAATCGGTGACGCCCCTGGACGATATCTCGATGATGCGGGTCGCCAGCGATGACACGAATTCGCGGTCATGACTGACGAACAGCAGCGTGCCCTTGTATTCCAGCAGCGCGGTGTTGAGCGACTCGATCGATTCCATGTCCATGTGGTTGGTCGGCTCGTCCATTAGCAGCACGTTGGGGCGCTGCAGCATCAGCTTGCCGAACAGCATGCGTCCCTGCTCGCCGCCGGACAGCACCTTGACGTTCTTCTTCACCTCGTCGCCGGAGAACAGCAGGCGCCCCAGCGTTCCGCGCACCACCTGGTCATCGTCGTGCGGGCCGCGCCAGTAGGTCATCCAGTCGGTCATGCTCTTGTTCTCGGCAAAATCGGCGCTGTGGTCTTGCGCGTAATAACCGAGTTTGGCCTTGTCGGTCCACTTGATGGTGCCGGTATCCGGTTGCAGGTCACCGGCCAGGCAGCGCAGCAGCGTGGTCTTGCCGATGCCGTTCGGGCCGATGATCGCGACCTTCTCGCCGGCGTCGATGCGGAAGTTGACGTTGGAGAACAGCACCTTGTCGAAGCCCTTGGCCATCTTTTGCACCTCCACTGCGGTGCGATGCAGCTTCTCGCGCTCGTCGTATTCGAAGCGGATGAACGGATACTGGCGGCTGGATGGCTTGATGTCCTCGATCTTGATCTTGTCGATCTGGCGCGCGCGGGAGGTCGCCTGCTTGGCCTTGGATGCATTCGCCGAGAAACGCGCGACGAAGGCCTTCAGCTCGGCGACCTTTTCCTTGGCCTTGGCATTGTCCGCCGACTGCTGCTCCCGTGCCTGCGTGGCGGCCAGCATGTATTCGTCGTAGGTGCCGGGGTAGGTGGTGATCCTGCCGTAGTCCAGGTCGGACATGTGGGTGCACACGCTGTTCAGGAAATGGCGGTCGTGCGAGATGATGACCATCGTGCAGTTGCGCGCGTTGAGGATGTTTTCCAGCCAGCGTATCGTGTTGATGTCGAGGTTGTTGGTCGGCTCGTCGAGCAGCAGGATGTCCGGATTGGAGAACAGCGCCTGCGCCAGCAGCACACGCAGCTTGAAGCCGGGCGCGACCGCGCTCATGGTTCCCTGGTGCAGCTCGATCGCGATGCCGACGCCGAGCAGCAATTCGCCGGCGCGGGGCTCGGCGGTGTAGCCATCGTATTCGGCGAACTGCGCCTCCAGGTCGGCAGCGCGCATGTAGTCTTCCTCGCTGGCATCCGGGTTGGCGTAGATCGCGTCGCGTTCCGACATCGCTGCCCACATCTCGGCATGGCCCATCATCACCACATCCAGCACGCGCATGTCCTCGAAGGCGAACTGGTCCTGGCGCAGCTTGCCGAGGCGCTCGTTCTTGTCGATCATCACGTTGCCTGAAGTCGGCTCCAGGTCGCCGCCGAGGATCTTCATGAAGGTGGATTTGCCGCAGCCGTTCGCGCCGATCAGCCCGTAACGGTTGCCGTCGCCGAATTTGACCGAGACGTTTTCAAACAGGGGCTTGGCCCCGAACTGCATCGTGATGTTGGCGGTGGAAAGCATGAAAACCGGTTTCTGAATTTTTTGGAGCGCGATTTTAACACCGGACGGCAGTATTACCCATGCAATCTGTCAACCGGCCGTCAGCCATGTTGACACCCGCCGCCGGCGCGAGGAAACTGGACAAAAACAGGCGCCGGGATGTTACAGTGTGGTTCGACTAGGGACGTCCGCATGGAAACCACGTTTGCATTGCAGGGAAATATGGACAACAGAACCGGGAATGATCGCCGCAAAGCCAATCCATTCGGTGCGCACGGCCCATGGCTGACCACCGGAAAGATGGGCGGCCTGATTTTCACCGACCGCAGAAAAACACCGGATAGGCGGTCCGGCACAAGACCGGGCGATACGTCAGCTTAGGGTACCTCTGATTAAGTCCCATATGGCCGCGCACTCGGTTTTGCGGGATGGGATGCAAGGCGCGCGAGGCAGCGCATGGTTGATCCCCTTCGCAGCCCTGACACGGGGCGGCGCAGCCGTGCGGCGCGGAAAGGGCTGCCAGCGGCTGCTCCCGCAATCGGCTGTTGCGCATAACCGGCGACTAGGCCATCAGCTTTTGATGGCCTAGTCGAATGGCTGGTAGTTTTATCAGTAATGTGTCGCAGCTGCTACCTCGTCGCACGCCTTGCGATTATCGCGATTTTGTCGGCAACGCGGCTCATGGAGGACTTAATCAGAGGTTCCTTAGGATTCTGAACCTTGCCCCGCAAGTTCTCAGGGCAATTTTCAGCAAGCAAGATTTTGTGCGGACTGCATACGCAGGCTGCCGTCCGCAGGGATTGCATCAGCTGCGGTCTCCGGAAAACCGGAGTATTTTTCCGGATGACCCGGCTATCGGCTAGAATGCGCCGAATTAATTTCGTGCAGAAAAATCATGGTTCCTCATCTCACCACCGCATTGACCGGGCCATTGCTCGATCTGGAGCGGCGCTTCCTGAATTCGATGCCGGTGATCGAGCACTGGCTGCGCACGCAATGGCTGGAACATGCCGTGCCGTTCTACGCCTCGGTGGATCTGCGCAACAGCGGCTTCAAGCTGGCGCCGGTGGATACCAACCTGTTTCCGGGCGGATTCAACAATCTCAATCCGGATTTCGTTCCGCTGTGCGTGCAGGCGATGCAGAGCGCGGTGGAAAAAATCTGTCCGGAGGCGCGCGGGGTATTGCTGATACCCGAAAATCACACGCGCAATCTGTATTATCTGCAGAATGTGGCGCGGCTGGTGATGATCCTGAAACAGGCAGGCATGCGGGTGCGCGTCGGCAGCCTGCTGCCGGAGATAAGCGCGGCGACGCAGATCCGCTTGCCCGACGGTGGCGAGCTGACGCTGGAGCCTCTGGTGCGCAACGGCAATCGCCTGGGACTGGCCGATTTCGATCCCTGCGTGGTGCTGCTCAACAACGATCTGTCTGCGGGTGTGCCGGAGATACTGAAAAATCTCGAGCAGTCGGTGTTCCCGCCGCTTTCCGTCGGCTGGTATGCGCGGCGCAAGTCGCAGCATTTTGCCGCTTATGACCGGGTGGCGAATGAGTTCGCCGCTTTGCTCGGCATCGATCCGTGGCTGATCGATCCGTATTTCGCCACCTGCGACCAGATCAATTTCCAGGAACGCATCGGCGAGGAATGCCTCGCCGCGCAGGTGGATGTGGTGCTGCAGAAGATCCGCGCCAAGTATGCCGAATATGGTGTCAGGCATGATCCCTTCGTCATCGTCAAGGCCGATGCGGGCACCTATGGCATGGGCATCATGACAGTCAAGGATGCCAGCGAGATCACCGGGCTGAACCGCAAGCAGCGCAACAAGATGGCGGTGGTGAAAGAGGGGCTGGCGGTGTCGGACGTGCTGATACAGGAGGGGGTGTACACCTTCGAGCAGGTCAACGAGGCGGTGGCCGAGCCGGTGATCTACATGATAGACCACTACGTGGTCGGCGGATTCTACCGCGTGCACACGTCCCGGGGTGTGGACGAGAACCTCAACGCGCCCGGTATGCATTTCATGCCGCTCGCGTTCGAGACCCATTGCACGCTGCCCAATCCGGAGCGCGGGCCGGACGATATCCCCAACCGTTTTTATGCCTATGGTGTAGTGGCGCGGCTGGCCCTGCTGGCGGCATCGCTGGAGATCGAGGCTGCCGAAAATCCTGCCGAGACTGTGACCGAGACTGCCTAGATGAGCCGAGTCATCGCCGTGCTGGCGCTGGCCCTGTTGGCGGGCTGTTCGGGCAAGGAACCGCTGTATCAGGAACAAGGCTATGTGTTCGGTACGCTGGTCGAGATCAGCATCTACGGCGAGGACGAAGTTCGCGCCAGGCAGGCGGTGAGCGAAGTGATGCATGAGTTCCAGCGGCTGCACGACATGCTGCATGCCTGGCAGCCCAGCGAACTGAGCGGGATGAATGCGGCCTTTGCCAGGGGCGACAGCATCGCGATCCCGGATGAACTTGCCGCGATAGTTCAGGATGCCACGCGGTTATCACAGCAATCTCAAGGCCTGTTCAATCCGGCCATCGGCGGTCTGGTCCAGCTATGGGGTTTCCACGCCGACGAATTCAAACCGGTGCAGCCGGACAAAAGGCGGATCGCACAGCTGGTCGCTGCCAATCCGCAGATGAGCGACATCAGGATCGTACAAGGTAGGGCGCAGAGCAGGAATAAATTCGTGCAGGTGGATCTGGGCGGTTATGCCAAAGGTTATGCGCTGGACCGTGCCGCCGGCATATTGCGCAAACAGGGTATCCGCAATGCGCTGATCAACATCGGCGGCAATATCCTTGCACTGGGGCAGCATGGAGATCGTGCGTGGCGCGTCGGTATTCAGCATCCGCGCAAGCCGGGTGCCCTGGCGACGCTGGATCTGCACGACGGCGAGGCCATCGGCACTTCCGGCGACTACCAGCGTTATTTCATGATAGGCAATGTGCGTTACTGCCACCTGATCGATCCGCACAGCGGATATCCGATGCAGGGGGTGCAGGCAGTGACGATCCTGACCCGGGGGCCGCGTGCCGGGGTGTTGTCGGATGCCGATTCCAAGCCGCTGTTCATCTCCGGAACCGGCGGTTGGCGTGCAGCCGCCACCCGGATGGAGCTGTCCGATGCGATGCTGATCGATGCGCAGGGAGTCATTCACGTCACAAGCTCGCTGAATAAACGGTTAGAATTTGCCGACAGGAATGTCCATCGCGATGTCGTGCCGTGAATGATCACGAGCACGAAATCGTCGAACGCAAGGTGCGCCACGGCAGGGATCAATGTCTTGCGCATGATCGGTGCGTTGGTGGGCGAAGAACGGAAGTTGGAAGCCCGGAAAAGCCGGGCGCTGCGCCGCTGGCGGCATATGCAATGGGTTTGATTTAATAGAGGCGATCTATGATCGGGATCTTGTTGGTGACACACAACGGGCTGGGCGACAGTTTTATTGATTGTGTCAAACACGTGTTGGGCAAAGCGCCCCCCAATCTTGCGGTGCTGTCGGTGCTGGCCGGAGATGATCCGCAACTGAAGCTGGCCGAAGGGCAGGCGTTGATCAAGCAACTCGATAGCGGAGACGGTGTGCTGATTCTGGCAGACGTGTTTGGCGCGACGCCGAGCAACATCGGCCGGCAGTTATGCCGCGTGGAGCATGTGCTGGGCGTGGCAGGATTGAATCTGCCTATGCTGCTGCGCGTCGTGTGCAGCACCGGCAAGACGCTGCCGGAACTGGCCCGGATCGCCGTCGATGGCGGGCGTGAATGTATCGTGCAGATGGAGGGATAGCATGCTGCAACAAGACGTGCTGATCATCAACAAGCTCGGCCTGCATGCGCGCGCTTCGGCCAAGCTCACGCAACTGGCTTCCAGCTTCAAAGGCGGGGTGATGCTGTCGCGCAACGGCCGCCGCGTGAATGCCAAAAGCATCATGGGCGTGATGATGCTGGCCGCCGCCAAGGGCACGACGATCACCGTGGAGACCGACGGGCCGGACGAGCGAGAGTCGATGCAGGCGATATTGAAACTGATAAACGATTACTTCGGGGAAGGCGAATGAGCTTTACCCTGCATGGCATCGCGGTCTCCAGCGGCATCGCCATCGGCCATGCGCATCTGGTTTCGCATACTTCGCTGGAAGTTGCCCACTACGTGCTGCCCAAGCAATTGCTGTCGGATGAGATCGCGCGTTTCGATGCGGCACTGCAGGCCACGCGCCACGAATTTGCCAGCCTGCGCAGCAACCGGCCCACCTATGCAGCCGCGGAATTCGATGCCTTCCTCGAATTGCACCAGATGATACTCGACGACCCGCTGCTGAGTGTCGCCCCGCGCGAGATGATCGCGAAGGAATATTGCAATGCCGAGTGGGCGCTCAAGACGCAGACCGAGACGCTGGTTGCGCAGTTCGACGAGTTCGAAGACGCCTACTTGCGCGAACGCCAGACCGATGTCACCCAGGTGGCCCAGCGGCTGCTCAAGCAATTGCTCGGCCAGCCCGGCCACCAGCCGCCCTCGGCGCGCCACGATGTCGAAACGATACTGGTCGCGCACGACTTGAGTCCCGCCGACCTGATCCAGTTCAGACCGCACCAGTATGCTGCATTCATTACCGATGTGGGCGGTGCCACCTCGCACACCGCCATCGTCGCGCGCAGCCTGAATACGCCGTGCGTCGTGGGACTGCACACCGCCCGGGAACTGCTGCGCGAGGACGATCTGCTGATCCTGGACGGCGAGCAGGGCGTGTTGATCGTCAATCCGGACAAGCTGATCCTGGCCGAATACAAGCTGCGCCAGAGCGCGATCGAGCTGGAGCGCAAGAAACTCAAGCGGCTGCGCACCGCCCGCGCCAACACGCTGGACGGCACGATCGTCGACCTGCACGCCAATATCGAAAAACCGGCCGACATTGCCGAGGTGAAGGAGAACGGCGCGACCGGTATCGGATTGTTCCGCAGCGAATTCCTGTTCCTGAACCGGGACAAATTGCCTGACGAGGAAGAGCAGTTCGAGGCGTATCGCACAGTGGCAGCCGGCATGGAAGGCCAGCCGGTGACGATACGCACTTTCGATCTGGGCGGGGACAAGCAGCTGAACGGAACCAAGCGCGTCGCCAACAATCCCGCACTGGGGCTGCGTGCGATCCGGTTTTGCCTGTCTGAACCGCAATTGTTCCGCACCCAGATGCGCGCTTTGCTGCGTGCCACGCATTACGGCAACGTCAAGATACTGATACCGATGTTGTCCGGCGGTTCCGAACTGGGCCAGACATTGCAGTTCATCGCCGCAACCAAACAGCGCCTGGATGAGGAGGGTATCCCCTACGACCGCGAGGTGAAGATCGGCGGCATGATCGAGATACCCGCCGCGGCATTGGCGCTCGGCGTGTTCGTCAAGAAACTGGATTTCCTGTCGATCGGCACCAATGACCTGATTCAGTACACGCTGGCGATAGACCGCACCGATGAGGAAGTCGCGCATCTTTACGACCCGCTGCACCCGGCGGTGCTGCGCCTGCTTGCGCATATCATCGGCACTTCCAACCGGTTTAACGTTCCGGTCTCGGTATGCGGGGAGATGGCGGGCGAACTCCCCTATACGCGGCTGCTGCTGGGTTTTGGCCTGCGCCAGTTCTCGATGTTTTCGGCACAGGTGCCCAGTATCAAGCAACGCGTGCTCACCACCAGCCTGCCGGAAATCACCAGCCTTACGCTGAAGATACTCAGGGCCGACGACCCGATGAAGATCCGCGAACTGCTCGACCGCCTCAATGCCTAGGGAACCCCTGATTAAGTCCTCCATGAGCCGCGTTGCTGACAATATCGCGATGATCGCAAGGCGTGCGACGAAGGTCGTAGCCGGGACTACGATGCCGAGGAGCACAACGCCGCGAGCGCGCGATTTTGTCGCAACCCGTGTGGGCACTGGCTTTGCGGGCGGTCTGCTGCGTTGCGCTCGTTGCGAAGGGGATCAACCATTCGCTGCCTCGCGCGCCTTGCATCCCATCCCGCAAAACCGAGTGCGCGGCCATGTGGGACTTAATCAGGGGTTCCCTAGGTGCAATTGACAGCCATTCGCAAAACGCCGAAACTATGCGTCATAAGCAGTGACTTGAACGAGTGTGGTTTGCTCGCCTAGCCAGATGGCCAGTAGTTCTATCAGTAGTTTCATCAGTGCCGATTTGACATCAGCTTGCGGGGCACTTAAAACATACCAGCTAAAGCGAGGCTACCCGTCCCGCGAAAGCTGAACGGGTTTTTGCTTTTCGGTAACTATAGGTCTTGAAATTTGTTTTGCGGAGTGCAGGCCTGCTGCTTCGCGTTGCCGCAGCGGAGGGTTGTGCCCCACCGTGTCGCGCGAGCACCGCAAGGAGCCGCACAGCGAGTGACGAGACATATCGCCAATGGTAGGCAAGGATTGAGCGGGCACGCGAGACAGCGATTTGCCCGCAAAACAAATTTATGAACAACTCCGTCGGTATCGTCAGCGCACAGCGCACAGCATTCGACACCCCGCTGATTTTCCGCAGCGGCGCGGTGCTGCCGCGCTACGAACTGGTGTATGAAACCTACGGCACGCTGAATGCCGACAAATCCAATGCCATCCTGATCTGCCACGCTTTGTCAGGCCATCACCACGTTGCCGGCTATTACGCCGGCGAGCCGAAGAACATCGGCTGGTGGAACAACATGGTCGGTCCCGGCAAGCCTATCGATACCGACAGGTTCTTTGTGATCGGGCTGAACAATCTCGGCGGTTGCCACGGCTCTACCGGGCCGTCCTCGGTCGATCCGCAAACCGGACAACCCTACGGCTCCGGCTTTCCCGTAATTACGGTAGAAGATTGGGTGGAATCCCAGGCGCGCCTGGCGGATTTTCTCGGCATTGGCCAGTTTGCTGCGGTGATTGGCGGCAGCCTGGGCGGGATGCAGGCATTGCAGTGGTCGCTGTCGTATCCGGCCCGGGTTCGCCACGTGGTTGCGATAGCCGCTGCACCGCGCCTCACCGCGCAGAACATCGCGTTCAACGATGTGGCGCGCAACGCGATCCTGACCGATCCGGATTTTCATGGGGGAGATTATTACCAGCACAACGTGGTGCCGACGCGCGGCCTGAGGCTGGCGCGCATGCTGGGGCACATCACCTATCTGTCAGATAACGCGATGGCCGACAAATTCGGGCGCGAACTACGCTCCGGTGAATTCAGCTACGGCTATGACGTCGAGTTCGAGATCGAATCGTATCTGCGTTATCAGGGCGACAAGTTCGCTTCCTATTTCGATGCCAACACCTATCTGCTGATGACCAAGGCGCTGGATTATTTCGATCCGGCGCACGATACCGGCGGGGACCTGAACCGGGTGTTTGCGCGCGCCGAGGCCAGCTACCTGGTGGTTTCGTTCAGCACCGACTGGCGTTTTTCGCCGCAGCGATCGCGCGAGATCGTGCGGCCCTTGCTGCACAATCGCCGCAACGTCAGTTACGCGGAGATTACTTCGACGCACGGACACGATTCCTTCCTGATGCAGGATCCGTACTATCTGGACGTGATGCGCACCTACCTGGACAAGGTTGCCAGGGAGTGTGGCCAATGAGCAGGAAGCAGGGCGACCGCGTAGGACAGCGCAGGGGCTCCACATCGTGGGCATGCGATTCCGGAGCGGGATGCTACGCCCCGTTGAATGTCGCCGATATCCACTACGCTGGCCGATCCCGCTTCGCGGGGCCCTCGTCCAATGCTTCGGGGCGCCCCCGCGCAGTCCGGATACGAGCGTCCGCGGTTGCAGCCGGACGCCGAAAAAATGCATCAAGTTTTCACTGCTCATCAGTAAATGAGGTGGCGCAATGATGAAAAACGACACGGCCCGATTTTCTGCCTCACGCCCGGACTTTGCCGCAATCGCCGCGTGGATACCGAAAGGCGCGACGGTGCTCGATCTGGGTTGCGGCAACGGCAGCCTGCTGCGCTATCTGAAGGAGACTCGGGAAGTACGCGGTTACGGCGTCGAGATCAACGATGCCGACATCGTGTGCTGCATCGCCAACGGCGTCAGCGTGATCCAGAATGACCTGGAAGCCGGGCTGGCGGATTTTGAAAGCAACTCCTTCGATTTCGTAATGCTGTCGCAGACGCTGCAAGCCACGCGCCATACCGAGCCGCTGATCCAGGAAATGCTGCGCGTCGGGCGCGAGGGCATCGTCAGCTTCCCCAATTTCGGTTACTGGAAGAACCGCATCAACGTGCTGCGCGGCAACATGCCGGTCTCACGCGAGCTGCCCTATCAATGGTACGACACGCCGAACGTGCATCTGTGTACGCTGCATGACTTCGAGGCGTTTTGCAGAGACCACCAGGTGGCCGTGCTGGAGCGCCGCGTGATGACCGGCGAGAGCGAAGTGAAGGTGCTGCCCAATCTGTTGGGTAGCACCGCGGTGTACCGGTTTCAGCGCGGGATATAAGTCCGTTCATGCTGAACTTGTCATTCTGTAGGAACGGGCCATGCCCGCGACCGGTCAGGAAGATCAAGCCGCGATGACCATCTGGCAACAACTCTTCACGCGCCGCATGCTGATTTGCGTGTTCACCGGATTTGCTTCCGGCCTGCCGCTGTATCTGCTGCTCAACCTGATCCCCGCCTGGCTGCGTACCGAGCACATCGATCTGAAGGTCATAGGCGCGTTTGCGCTGATCCAGTTCCCCTACACCTGGAAATTCCTGTGGTCGCCGCTGCTGGACCGCTACGCGGTGCCTGGGCTGGGGCGCCGGCGCGGCTGGATGTTGCTGACGCAAATAGCGTTGCTGTTGCTGATCGCCGTATTGGGCGGATTTTCGCCGCAGAAAGACCTGGCGATGATCGTGCTGTTCACCACGCTGCTGGCCTTGTTGAGCGCCACGCTGGACATCGCGCTGGATGCCTATCGCCGTGAATTGCTGTTCGACAACGAACTCGGCTTGGGCAATGCGGTGCACGTCAACGCCTACCGCATCGCCGGACTGGTGCCCGGCTCGCTGGCGCTGATCCTCGCCGACCACTTGCCGTGGGACAGGGTGTTCATGATCACCGCGCTGTTCATGCTGCCCGGCATCGCGATGACGCTGCTGGTCAGCGAGCCGCATCGCGCCCAACCGCCCAGAACGCTGCGCGATGCGCTGGTCGAACCGTTCCATGAATTCATCTCGCGCCGCGGCTGGCAAAGCGCGTTGCTGATCCTGGCATTCCTGTTCTTCTACAAACTGGGTGACAGCCTGTGCACCGCGCTGGCCACGCCGTTCTACCTCGACATGGGGTTCTCCAAGTCGCAGATCGGCTTGATTGCAAAGAACGCCGGATTGTGGCCGGCGGTGCTCGGCGCGCTGCTCGGCGGCATCTGGATGCTGAAGATCGGCATCAACCGCGCGCTGTGGCTGTTCGGTGCGGTGCAGGTGCTGAGCATCTTCGGCTTTTACTGGCTGGCGCTGCAGGGAGCACAGGCCGAAGTGACCGCGCTGCACCTGACCCAGCTCGCGTTCGTGATTGGACTCGAAGCGCTCGGCGTCGGGCTGGGCACCGCGGCGTTCGTCGCGTACATCGCGCATACCACCCACCCCGCCTACACCGCGACCCAGTTCGCGCTGTTCACCAGCCTGGCTGCGGTGCCGCGCACCTTCGTCAATGCCACGGCGGGCTGGCTGGCAGACCAGCTGGGCTGGAGCGGATTCTTTTTGCTGTGCGCGGCGCTGGCTGCGCCAGGGATGGTGTTGCTGCTGAAGGTTGCGCCGTGGAATGAGAAGGCGTGGCCTTCGTAGGTTGGGTTGAGTGTAGCGATACCCAACAATCCCAACTTCAAAACCGCCGGGGGTTGCCCGGCAGCAAGTCACTTTTCTTGTCTTGCCAAGAAAAGTAACCAAAAGAAATCGACCCCGGTTTGCCGCCCCTGCGGGGTCCCCTGCGTTGCTCGGTAGGTCAGGCTTCCTCATAAACTCGCACGACCTGCTTACGCAGTCACGTGCTCGAACATATTCGTCGGACTACCCCTGAACTGCCTGCGCTACTCGGCGGCGCACAGGGGAATGAAAAGCAGATGGTGTTGTGTGCGCTGTGCGCACGATTTTTGTTTTGTCGCCAGCATAGCGCATGCTACGCTGGCGGTGATACAGGCGGTGCAAAGGCAAAAGGCAAGGCCTGTCCCCAGTGTCACGCGCAATATCACTTTCATCACGGCTCAGACCATAGGTTGAAACTTAAATGGTTACATCAGAACTGTCATTTATTCGAGATCGTTACATCGATTCAGTAATCGGCAAAGCAATTTTGCCAAGCGTGACGAGTATCCCGAAAATGGACAACCCTATTGTTATAGTCTGCGACTTTTTTCTTCGTAAGGCGACCAAGACCCTTGATGCGATATGCGTGCTTTGCGAAGTGGGTTTTGCCGAAGATGCTCAGGTTTTGGCAAGAACAATTTTTGAGTTAGGTTTGCATGTACAGACTATTGCATCAGCCGACACCATCGAGCAGCGGAAGCTTAAAGCACTGTATTTTATCTATGACGGCGACCGGCAGCGCGTTGAAAAGCTGAAAGAGTTTGCAAAGCTTAAAGAACAGGGTAAGTGCCTTTCGTGGATAAAAGAAATTGAGGCCCAGAATCCTGTTCTCAAGACGATCACCAAACCAAAGGATTTTGTTAGTCCAAAAAAACTTAAGGACATGGCAACCGATTTGGGCGGGGAGTGGGAGTGTTGGTATCACTTCTTCTACTGGAGCCTATCGAAACTCACGCATCCGAGCGGTCTTGGCAGTCACACATATATTCAAGATTGCGACCAAGAGGCGGAAGCATCGATAGCTATAAACGTAGCTCTGATGATGCATTATTTTTTGACAAGCTGTGTGTTAAGCATGCTCGATCTAGAGAGATTACGTTCACAACTGGAAGAATGTATAAAGGAAAAAATGTCACTTTCCAAGTGTGCTGACGACAATACAAAATCGTGTGCGTAGCGCGCACAACACCTTCTGCTTTTCTATCCCCTGTGCGCCGCCTCGATCAGTTGCAAGCAGGCGGAGGTTTAGGCGAGCACTGATGATACTGCTAGCCATTCGACTAAGCTGGCAAACGACGACAGCCAAGTCGCTGGTTATGTTCGAGTCCCGCAGTGGGGCGCGGGGTGTGCGCCCCGCCAGGTCGAGTTGCGCAGCCCCGCTTGCTTGCGGCTGATCGAGGGTACCCCGCAGGGGCGGTAAATCGGGGTCGCTTTTTCTTTGGTCACCTTCTTTTTGGCGAAGCAAAAGAAAGTGACTAGCTGCCGGGCTACCCCCGGCGAAGTTGACTTGGGTTGTTCATGCCGCGACTGTGCCTCAAGCTAAATCTTTCTGACAAACACCTTCGACTTCCGCTGAAAGTTATACAGCGACTTCTTCTGCGCGGGGAGCGCGGAAACGTCGGCTTCGTTGAAGCCGCGCTCGATGAACCAATGCGCGGTGCGGGTTGTCAGCACGAACAGTTTCTTCATCTTCTGTGACTTGGCGACGGAGATCATGTGGTTGAGGATGGCCTCGCCGTAGCCGCGGTCGCGGCTCTGCGCTTCCACCGCAAGGCAGGCTAGTTCGGCGGAGGCCTCGTCGGGGAAGGGATACAGCGCGGCACAGCCGACGATGCGGTGGTCATGCTCCAGCACCACGAAACGGTCGATCTCGCGTTCCAGCAATTCGCGCGAACGCCGCACCAGGATGCCGCTCTCTTCCAGCGGGCGCAGCAGTTCGAGAATGCCGCCGATGTCTTCGATGCTGGCGTCGCGCAGCGTGTTGAGCGTGCTCTCGACCACCATCGTGCCTATGCCTTCGTCGCTGAACAGTTCCTGCAGCACTGCGCCATCGGTGTGGCGGCTGATCAGATGGGTGCGCGCGACGCCGGCTTCGCAGGCGCGTATCGCGCAGGGCAGAAACAGGCCGACATCGTCGGTCAGTTTGCGCTTCGGCTTCAAGCTCTCCTGCGCCTGGGAGATGGTGAGTTCCTTTATCAGTTTGCCCTTCTTGTCATGCACACCGTCGGTGTCCATCAGGAACATCAGCTTGTCGGCGTCCAGCGCGATCGCGGTCGCGGTGGCGACATCTTCCAGGGTCACGTTGAATACTTCGCCGGTCGGCGAGTAGCCCAGAGGCGAGAGCAGCACCACTTCGCCGAATTCCATGCGGTCGTTCAGCGCGGCGACATCCACCTTGCGCACGCTGCCGGTGTGCTGCAGGTCCACGCCGTTGATCACGCCTATCGGCTGCGCGGTGATGAAGTTGCCGCCCGCGACGCGGATGTCGGCGTTCGCCATCGGCGAATTCGCCAGGCCCATAGACAGCAGCGCCTCGATCTCGACGCGCACCCGCCCGACCGCTTCCTTGACGCACTGCATGGTCTGCGCATCGGTGAGGCGGATGCCGTGATGGTAGGTGTCGGCCAGGTTGTTCTTGGCCAGATGCTGCTCGATCTGCGGGCGCGCGCCGTGCACCAGCACCAGCCGGATGCCGAGGCTGGCGAGCAGGTTGAAGTCGTGCGTCAGTTCGACGAACTTGCCGTCTGCGACCACTTCGCCGCCGAACGCGATCACGAAGGTGCGGCCGCGGAACGCGTTGATGTAGGGCGCGACAGAACGGAACCAGGCGACGAAATCGGCAGAGGTGGTGATCGGCATGTGTCTATCCTTGTTGATTTGTGCGCATCATGCCGCGCTACGACTCATCTAGCAACTTTCCGGCGATGGCCCAGTTTTCATCCGACAGTTCATCAAAAGTGATGTGGGTATAAGACTTGGGCTTGAGCGCGATGCGTTCCAGTGTGTCGGTGACCTCCTCGGCGATCCTGGCTTTTTGCTCGCGACTCAAGGTGCCGGCGATGCGGATGTTGACGTAGGGCATGGCTGTCTCCTGTAAAAGAAAAATCTGTCATCCGCAGATTACACAGATTGCACAAGATTAAACAATAGCAATATAGCGGGATTGGAGTGGCGCTGTTGAATGAGCTTGTGTCATGGACACAAGAAAATCTGCGTAAATCTGTGCAACCTGCGGCAGATTGTAGTTTATTGAAATTACTGGAAATCGCCCCACAGCGTCTGCAGCGCCGCCAAGCCGGCGATTGCTGCGGTCTCGGTGCGCAGCACGCGCGCGCCGATGCGCACCGGGACGAATCCGCAGCGCAGCGCGGTGTCGCTTTCGGCCTGGGTGAAGCCGCCTTCCGCGCCGACCAGCAGCGCGACGCGTCCCTGCGGTTTGGCCTGCGCGTGCAACGACACGGCGCCATGGGGCAGCAGGATGAATCGGGTATCGGAGACTTTCTGCATCTGCTGCAGCCATACCATGATGTCCAGCGGTGCGTGGATTTTCGGCAGGACATTGCGCCCGCACTGCTCGCAGGCCGAGATCGCGACCTGCTGCCAATGCTCGAGGCGCTTCGCGGCTCGGTCGGCAGACAGCCTCGCCACGCTGCGCTCGGTGTCGACAGGCTGGATCTCCGCGACACCCAGTTCGGTGGCTTTCTGTATCACCCAGTCCATTTTTTCGCTGCTGGCCAGGGCCTGCGCCAGGATTACCTTGAGCAGGGATTCACGGTTTACGTGGACAGCAGTGATATCGCCGAGGACGACGTGCTTGCCGCCGAGGCTGGCAATCACGCCGTGGCGTTCGTTGCCGCTGCCGTCGAAGATCTGCACCGCATCGCCCTCGCGCAAGCGCAGTACGCGCGCGGCGTGGTGTGCCGCATCCAACGGCAATTCGAAATCACCGCTGAAAGGCAATGGCGGCGGGCAATAAAAACGCGGCATGGTTGTGGGCGCCAGATGGATTGGGTGTCGTCATGATAATATAACGACCTCAAGGATATTGTCAGGAATATAAAATGGTCAGTCTGCAACCCCCCCTCTGCGATTTCGGCTGGAAAGCCCGCGATTTCGATCTGCCCGGTGTCGATGGCAAGCGCTATAGCCTCGCCAATGCGCGCGGCAGGAACGGCTTGCTGGTGATGTTCATCTGCAATCACTGCCCTTACGTCAAGTCGATCCGCGAGCGCATCATCCGCGACACGCGCGAATTGCAGCAGCACGGCATCAACAGCATCGCGATCATGTCCAACGACCCGGCCGACTATGCGGAGGATTCCTTCGACAACATGAAGGCGGTCGCGCAGCAATACGGCTACCCTTTCCCCTATGTGTGGGACGAGACCCAGCGCATCGCAAAGGAATATGGTGCGGTGTGCACGCCGGATTTCTTCGGTTTCAATGCCGGTCTCGAATTGCAGTACCGCGGCCGGCTGGATGCGTCGCGCAAGGAGGCGGTCGCCGATGCGCCGCGCGACCTGTTCAACGCGATGCTGCAGGTGGCGCGAACCGGGCAGGGGCCAAGTGTACAGATCGCCAGCATGGGTTGTTCGATCAAGTGGCAGACCGCATGATCCACCAACCCCCGGCAAGTGCAAATCATTCGGCCGGGATGAGCGCTTTGCTAAAGGCGGCGGTCGCGGCGGTCAAGCTGGTGACGGCGGAAGAGATCATGCCGCGTTATCTCAAGGTGGCGCATCAGCACAAGAGCGACGGCAGCCTGTGCACCGAAGCGGACATCGCAGCACAGAACGCATTGACCAAAAAGCTGCAGGCCATCCTCAACGTGCCGGTGCTGGGCGAGGAAATGACGACCGCCGAGCAGCGCGCGCTATGGGAGGCCGGCCATGATGGCCTGTGGTGTATCGATCCGATCGACGGGACCTCCAATTTTGTGCGCGGGCTTGCCTATTTTGCGGTATCGGTCGCGCTGATACGCGAAGGCAAAAGTGTGCTGGGTGTGGTTTACGACCCGGTGGCGAACGAGATGTTTGCCGCAGAGCAGGACAAGGGAGCGTTCCTGAATGGCGAGAAGCTGGTCAGCCGGGAAGCCGCGGTCACGCTGGCACAGGCCCTGGCGAGCGTGGATTTGAAGCGCCTCAAGAAGAAGCTGGTCACACAACTGGCCAGCCAGCCGCCGTATTCCTCGCAGCGCAATTTTGGCGCAAGCGCGCTGGACTGGTGCTACACCGCGACCGGCCGCTACGATGTCTATCTGCACGGCGGGCAAAAGCTCTGGGACTATGCTGCCGGCCTGCTGGTTTTGCTGGAGGCGGGCGGGCACGTTTGTTGCATCGAAAACGATGAGTTCGAGCGCTGCGACATATGGCAACGATCTGTCATCGCCGCGCACGATGAAAAACTGTTCGGCGAATGGCGGGGTTGGGTAAGGGCGCAATCATAGGTTTGGCATAGTTTCGGGGATCTGCAGTGAAGATATTGATACTGGGCGCGGGACAAGTCGGTTCCACGGTGGCTGAGAGCCTGGTCAGCGAAGCGAATGATATTACCGTGGTTGACTCCGATGGAGAAAAGCTGCGCCAGCTGCAGGATCGCCTGGATTTGCGCACCTTGACGGGCAATGCCGCGCATCCATCGGTACTGGAGCAAGCCGGCATTGTGGATACCGATATGTTGCTGGCGGTCACGCAAAGCGACGAGGTCAACATGGTGGCGTGCAAGCTGGCGGCGAGCCTCTACAACACGCCGACACGGATCGCCCGTATCCGGTCAGCGGATTTTCTGGCCCGGCCCGAAGTATTCAGCAAGGATAATTTTTGCGTGGATTTTTCGATTTGCCCCGAGCAGATCCTCACCGATTACATCGCCAAGCTGATCGAGTTTCCCGAGGCGCTGCAGGTGCTGAGATTTTCCCAGAACAAGGCATCACTGGTCGCAGTGCGGGCTTTTCAGGGGGGGCCGTTGGTGGACAAACCGCTGAGTTATCTGCGTACCCATATGCCGCAAGTGCAGACCCGCGTCGCCGCGATCTTTCGCAAGGACGGCCCGCTGATCCCCGAAGGCAACACCGTGATCGAGGATGGCGACGAGATCTTCTTCATCGCCGCGACCGACAACATCCGCAGCGTACTCAAGGAGATGCGCCGCATGGACAAGCCCGCCAGGCGCGTGATGATCGTCGGCGGAGGGAATATCGGCCGGCGTTTGGCAAAAGCCCTGGAACACGACTATGAAGTCAAACTGATCGAATACAACAAAAAGGCATGCCAGAAATTGGCCGGGGAACTCACCCGCACGCTGGTGCTGAACGGTGACGGTACCGATGAGAGGCTGTTGCATGAGGAACACGTCGGCGATGTGGATGTGTTCTGCTCGCTCACCAATGACGACGAAAACAACATCATGTCCGCCCTGCTTGCCAAGCAGGGCGGCGCGCGCAAGGTGGTCGCCCTGATCAACCGCAGCGCCTATGTCGACCTGTTGCAGGGCGGCAAGATCGATATCGCGCTTTCGCCGGCGCATGTCACGATTGGTTCGCTGCTTGCCTACGTGCGGCAGGGCGACGTTGCCGCGGTGCATTCGTTGCGGCGCGGTGCTGCCGAGGTGCTGGAGCTGGTGGCGCACGGCGATCGCCAGTCATCCCGCGTGGTCGGGCGGCGCATCGATGAGATCGATCTGCCCAAGGGCGCGACGATCGGCGCAATCGTGCGCGGGGATATGGTCGTCATGGGACATCATGATGTCGTCATCGAAGCCGAGGACCATGTCATCGTGTTTGTCATCAACAAGGCCATGCTGCGCAAGGTTGAAAAGCTGTTCCAGGTCAGCCTCGGATTCTTCTGATGCAGCGCACCCTGTCAGTTATCCGCGCATTGGGCATGATGCTGATGGTGTTCAGCGTCGCCTATTTGATGCCGTTGGCGACATCATGGATATATGACGACGGTACCCTGATCGAATTTCTGCTGGCGATGGTCTGGACCGCGGCGATCGGTTCCGTGATGTGGCTGTTGACGCGCCGCTACCGGAGCGAGTTGTCGGTCAGGCACGGCTACCTGCTGGTGGTGACGATGTGGACTGCGATGCCGGCATTCGCCACCTTGCCATTGCTGTTGGCAATCAAGGGTTTGTCGTTTACCGAAGCCTATTTCGAAACCATGTCCGGGCTGACCACCACCGGCGCGACCGCGTTGACCGGGCTGGATGACCTGCCACCAGCCATCAACATCTGGCGGCATGAGCTGAACTGGCTGGGGGGGATGGGGATCATCGTGCTGGCGGTGGCGATCCTGCCGTTGCTGGGTATAGGCGGACGCCAATTGTTCAAGGCTGAAACCCCGGGGCCGATGAAGGATTCCGCGCTTACCCCGCGCATCACCGAGACGGCGCGCAATCTATGGCTGGTTTACCTGGGGATTACGCTTGCCTGTATTGCGGCATTGAAGGTGGCGGGCATGAATTGGCTGGACGCGATCTGCCATGCATTTGCCACGATGGGACTTGGCGGGTTCTCGACGCATGATGCCAATGTCGGCTATTTCAACTCTCCCGCGATCGAGGCCGTGCTGATCGTGTTCATGCTGCTGGCGGCGATGAATTTCGCCACGCATTTTCTGGTGTGGCGGGAAAAGAACCCGGTGCTGTATCTGAAAGACAGCGAGGCGGTTGCAACCGTAGCGTTGGTGCTGGCAAGTTGCCTGGGCATCGCCGTGTTCCTGTGGTGGCAGGGTACTTATCCCAGCTTCTGGACCGCGCTGCGTTACGCCAGTTTCAACCTGGTTTCGATCGCGACGGATTGCGGGTTTTCCAGTGTGGATTTCAATCGCTGGCCGATCTTCGTTCCGATGTGGATGTTGTTTCTCAGCTGCATTACGGTCAGCTCGGGATCGACCGGCGGCGGTATCAAGATGGTCCGCACGCTGATCCTGTTCAAGCAGGCCGGTCGGGAATTTCTCAAACTACTGCACCCGGCCGCGGTTAATCCGCTGAAGATAGGAGGCAGCGTGGTCCCCAACCACATCGTGTTTGCAGTGCTGGGATTCATATTTTTGTATTTCATGACGGTGGCAACGCTGACTTTTGCACTGTTGATCAGCGGGCTGGATTTCATTTCGGCATTTTCCGCGGTGATTGCCTGCATCAACAATGCCGGGCCCGGGTTGGGTGTGGTCGGGCCTGCCAGCAACTATGGAGTGCTGAGCGATTTCCAGATTTGGATATGCACGGTCGCGATGCTGGTCGGAAGGCTGGAAATTTTTACTGTGCTGATTTTGTTCACGCCGCATTTCTGGAGACGCTAAAAACGCCATGACAGCGGGGGCGAGATACGTTAGCATTGTTGGCCAAGAAGCGTTCAAAACCCATATTCGGGTGGTAAGGACATCATTGTCTATGCAAGAGGAAACCAGATGAGCGAGGGCCTGCCATTGTCAGGGATGAAAGTGCTGCTGATAGACGACAGCAACACGATAAGGCGAAGCGGCGAGATATTCCTGTCGCAGGCGGGGTGCCAGGTTATTCTTGCAGAAGACGGTTTTGACGGCCTGGCCAAGGTGGTGGATAACCAGCCAGACGTCATCTTCGTGGATGTGATGATGCCGCGGCTGGATGGTTATCAGACCTGCGCACTAATCAAGAAGCATCAGCATTTCAGGAATACCCCGGTAATCATGCTTACCAGCAAGGACACGCTGTTCGACCGCGCCCGCGGCAAATTGGTCGGGGCAGATCAATATCTGCTCAAGCCATTCAATAAAAAGAGCCTGATTGAGGCTGTCATCACGCATACACAAGAAAAGAAGGAGATGGACTATGACCATTAAAAGAATCCTGGTGGTGGATGACTCGGCTACCGAGCGGCACATCCTCGGTGAGATATTGAGTAAAAAGGGATTCGAAGTCTCGTTTGCAGAAGATGGCGAAACAGGGGTGGAGCAGGCCCTGCTGACCAAGCCGGACTTGATCATTATGGACGTGGTGATGCCGGGAATGAATGGCTTTCAGGCGACCCGGGCGATTACCAAGGAGCCGGAAACGCAAAATATACCGGTGATCATCTGCACCACCAAGGACCAGGACACCGACAAGGTCTGGGGCATGCGCCAGGGTGCCAAGGATTACGTGGTCAAACCGGTAGATGCTGCCGAACTGTTGGGCAAGATTGCAGCGCTGGGATAGCACGCGCCAAGCAATCATGGGGAAATTAGAAAATCTGAATTTGCGAGCAGCTTGTTCCGGGGTTCCCTGTTTGGATGAATTCATTGCACGCGCATGGTTGCGGAGATGGCCTCGCTTGTGCGGATTTGCGCGCTACAGCAGCGGGGGGGCCGAGTTCAAGCGCCGGGTGGTATTGGGCTTGATGGGTGCGAATTTTATCAAGAATCCTGCTTGCGATTGCTTGCGGTATTTGATCCGCGGCGAATCTGTGCCCGCTCGTGGAGTCCTGCAGCTAGAGCTTGATTTTTAGGGGGCTTGGTCATGTCGAAGCGGCTCAATTTGCGTGAATTCCAGCAAAACCTGATCGATCGATTGCAGGCGACTGGCTCGTCCGAATCGCATGTGTCTACGCTGGGTGTGCAGATAGCCGGGCGCAACTGGCTGGTGGATATGCTGGACATTGCTGAAGTGACGCCGTTGCCTCCATTGACTGTGGTGTCCTTCGCCAAGCCGTGGTTTCGCGGGGTGGCGAATATTCGCGGTAATTTGTACGGGGTGGTGGATATGGCAGCTTATCAACACGCCGGGGCAGCATCAGGAGATGCCAATAATCGGGTCTTGCTGGTTGCCGAGCGATATGCGTTTAACGCGGCGCTGCTGGTCGACCGGGTATTCGGATTGCGCGATGCGCGGAACTGGGGTCAAAGCGAAAGCTTTGACAAGAAAATCGAGTATCACGACGAGCAGGGGGCGATCTGGCACAAGCTGGAAGTGCGGGGTCTGCTGGAACAGACGGAATTTTTACAAATAGGCAGTTAATTTCCCAGCGGGGAGGAATAAATACAATGGCTTTCAAGCTCACAAGACCAAAACTGGGTAAACCCGGCAGAAAATCTGCTTCTGCCCCGGGGCAACGAGGTTCGACGGATTCCAGGCTGAAATTGTACAGCACGGTTGCTGCGGTCTTCTTTGTGCTGACTGCGATTGCAGCCTATATCAGCAACAGGGAGGAGAGCCACAACGTGCGCTATGTGGCGCTGTCCAGCAGGTTGCTGATGTTGACGCAGCTGCTTGCCAAAGATGCGCAGCAGGCCTTGTCCGGCAACTCGGATGCGTTTGATGCCTTGGAGGAAAGCAGGGCCGGCCTGTCGAATATCCTGACCGAGCTTGACAAGGGTGATGGCTCGTTGCCTCCGACCAGGGGCGGCGCGCGTATCCAGCTGGATGCTTTCATCAAGAGCGCGAACACAACGCTGCAGGATGTGCAAGCGCTGCAAAACGGCCGTGCCGGTTTGGTGACGTTGAGCGTTACAGTGGCAGCGATCGATGCGGTGAGCCCTGAATTGCGCAAATTGACGGAGAACATGATCGAATCATTTTCCGGCGCGCAAAAAGAACAGGTCTCGCGCTTTGCGCTGGCGACAGAGCGTATTGGTAAGGATGCGGGTGCTCTGTTGGGCGTGGACGTGAAGGTCGATCAGGTTGCCAGGCTCGGGATAGATACGCTTGCCGCGGAAGACAGTCTGGGCGCACTGCCGTCGTCGAACGCGACCGTGGCGCGGGCAAATGATCTGTTTGATAACACCCGCAATAGCGTCGAGATTCTGGTTTCCCAGGTGCTCAATCTGGTGGGGGCGAAGAATGCGGCAAAATCCATCGTGGATGACTCCGATTCGTTGCTGGCCGGTGCGCAGCGTCTGGTCGATGCCTATCAGTCGTCGGTCACCGCGCGGCTGATTACCTTGGCGCCCCTGATTCTCGGCTTGTTCCTGTTGTTGTCGCTGCTGATGTTATTCAAGACCTATACGGATGAAACCCGCAAGCGTGGCGAGGAGGCGGCACGTATTAACAGCCAGAACCAGAATGCGATCCTGCGCCTGATGGATGAGCTGGGTGACCTGGCGGACGGGGACTTGACGGTGCGCGCCACCGTCACGGAAGACGTGACCGGCGCCATCGCGGATTCGTTGAACTACACCACCGAAGAATTCCGCAAGCTGGTGACGCGGATCACTGCTGCCGCAGAGCAGATGGGCCGCGCCACCAAGGATGCCGAGGCAATTTCCAGGGGGCTGCTGGAGGCAACGCAGAAACAGGCAAATGAAATCAAGGGGGCGGGCGAAGCGGTTGAACTGATGACCCGGTCGATCAAGGAGGTTGATTCAAGCGCGGCCAGATCCGCAGAGGTGGCACGCCGCACCTTGCTGGTAACCGAGCAGGGCGCCCAGGCGGTGCGCAATTCCATCAGCGGCATGGATGGCATACGCGAGCAGATCCAGGATACTTCCAAACGCATCAAGCGGCTCGGTGAAAGCTCCCAGGAGATCGGTGAAATCGTCGATCTGATCTCGGACATCACCGAACAGACCAACGTGCTGGCGCTGAATGCGGCGATCCAAGCGGCCTCGGCCGGCGAAGCCGGGCGTGGATTTTCGGTGGTCGCCGAAGAGGTGCAGCGTTTGGCGGAGCGTTCCGCCGAAGCGACCAAGCAGATTGGTGCGCTGGTCAAAACGATTCAGGGCGATACCCACGATGCGGTGGCGGCAATGGAGAAGAGTACGCTGGGCGTGGTCGAAGGAGCCAAGCTATCCGATATGGCCGGCCAGTCGCTGCGCGAAATCGAGCAGGTCTCGAATGAACTTGCGGCGCTGATCAGCAGCATTTCGGTATCGACCCAGGTGCAAACCGACATGGCCAGCGAGGTGGCCGGCGTGATGCAGGAAATCCTGCAAATCACCGTGCAAACCACAGAGGGTACGCGCTTGACGGCGAACTCCATCGCGCAATTGACCGGATTAACAGCTGACCTGAGAGATTCGGTTGCGGGCTTCAAGTTGTAATTCGCGCAAAACCGCACATGACCAACAACGCACAATTTGACCGCCAGACGCTGGCCGCCGTGAAGCCCGGGCTGGACAGTACGCTGGCAGAGATTACCGAGCTGATGGAGCGGTATCTCGGTGCGCCCGGATCGAATGTGGTGAGCCTGGAGAAGGCGCGTACCGAGTTGCACAGTCTGCTTGGCGTGCTGAAGATGGCCGGTCTCGATGGCGCAGCGGTATTCTGTACCGAACTCGCAACCATGCTCAGCGATCTTGCCTCCAACCCGCAGCAGGTTTCGGTGATGCATCGCGATGTATTGCGCCGCGCATTGTTCGGCATTACGCACTACCTCGACGAGCTGGCCAACGGTGCGGATAACGCCGCGCTGCGACTGTTTCCGCAATACCAGGAGTTGCAGCAGCTGCGCGGCCTGGAAATCGCTTTCGAAATGGACCTGTTCTATCCCAATCTTGCCGTGGTCCTGCCGCAACAGGTATTGAGCGGCCCGCCGCCGAAAGATGCGCCAGCCCGGCTAAAGGCGATGCGCAGCCAATACCAGCTGGGATTGCTGCGCTGGCTGCGCGAGGAAGATCCCGCCACGGCGCTGCAGCAGATGCAACAGGCCCTCGAAGGTACCCTGTACTGCGTGCCGCAGGATAACAGCCGGGCATTCTGGTGGGTCGCCTATGGCCTGCTTGACTGTCTCAGGCTGGACGGACTGCCGCCGGAAGCCAATATCCGCAAATTGCTGAGCCGCATAGACCAGCAAATACGCATTGCCGCCGATGCCAGAGGCGGTGCAGACGATGTGAAGCAAGTCATGAACGAAATGCTTTACCTGATCGGGCGCAGCCGTTCCGCCAGTGAGCGTGCCGAACAGATCATGCAGGTGTATGCATTGAGCAATTATCTGCCGGAACAATCTGCAATGCCTCCGGGCGAAGTCGAGCAGGTGCTGGCTGTCATGGGCGACCAATTGCGGGTTGCCGAAGAAAGCTGGGAGCTTTGCGTTCAGGGCGATCAGGCGGCATGCGAAAAATTCCTCAAATATGCCGAACAGATGGTCGCGCAAAGCCAGAAACTGGACCGCGATGTCCTGCAATATCTGTCCAGGCAGATACAGGAGCTATCGCAATACGCCAGCACACCGGACTTTGCCAAACCGATTGCGATGGATATGGCAATGGCGCTGCTGTTGATGGGCAGCGGCATCGCAAATTACAGCCGCTTGGGCAGCGGTTTCCAGGAACAGGCGCGCATACTGGCGGAACGAATGCATTCCGCGGTGAAACGTCAGCCTGAAGATGTCAAGCGTATGACGGAGCTGGTCGATCTGCACTATCAGATGGAGCAGCGGGGCGATGTGATGGGCCCGTTGGCCAACGAAATGCTGGTGAATCTGCAGCACGTCGAGCAAGGTCTCAATGCATTTTTCAGCGATGCCACCAAACGCGACGGTTTGACCGAGCTGTTGCGCCAGCTGGCACAGATACAGGGCGGCTTTCGCATTTCATCGCTGCTTGAGGCGGAACACTTGCTGACGTCGGTCCAGGACAGGGTGCGCCATTTTGCCAAGGGTAATGAAATACCCCGGGCGGCGGAAAGATATGCCTTGGCCGATGCCTTGAGTACGCTGGAAAATTATATGCAGCACCTGACCCATGGGCAATCCGGCGATGTCGTAAGATTGAAGGAAGCCTTGTCCGAAATGATCAAGCTGGATCAGGCGCCCGAGCCTGCGGTGGCGGCCCCGGTCAAGCCGCAACCGCAGATTTCCATCACCCCGCTGGTCGAAATAGTGCCGATACCGGATCAGTCGCCGCCAATCGCCGCACCGGCGACCGGCCGTGTTGCTGCTCCGCCGCTTTCTGCTTTGCCGCAGGTCGCCCCGGCTGGGAAGCTGGCGTCCGTGCCGCTGGAATTCGCGCCTGTCGAAAGCAAGACTGTGCCGCCTGAATTTCCGCTCGCAGAAAGCAAACCTGTCACGGCTCCGGCAGCTCCGGTACAGACGCAATCGGAAGAGGACCAGGAGTTGCTGGATATCTTTCTCGAGGAGGCCCAGGAAGTGCTGGGCACCATCCATTCCAATCTCGAAATCTGCCGGGCTCATCCCGATAACCACGAGTCCTTGGTGACGGTCAGGCGCGGGTTTCATACACTCAAGGGCAGCGGCAGGATGGTCGGCTTGACTGATCTGGGCGAGGTCGCATGGAGCGTTGAGCGCGCCTTGAACAAGTGGCTGCAGAACGGCAAATCGGCCACCCCGGGCTTGCTGAAATTCATCGACATGGCCGCACAGTCGTTTTTTACATGGGTCGAGCAGCTCGGCAAAGGCGGTGCAGTACAGATCGAAGCGACCGATCTGATGGCCGCGGCACAGCAGATCGAGAGCGGCACCGATGCCGGATTGGAACCGGAAGCAACCGACCTGGCAGCCGAAGTCCAAATCGAGGCGCGACCAGAGCCAGAAGCGGTTCATCCTGAAGAGACAGTCGCGCAGGAGAACAATATTTCTCCGGGGCTATTCAATATCGCCAGCACTGAAGCCAGGCAAAATCTGGAGATTTTGCGTCAGCAGTTCGAGGAGTTGCGGGTAACCGATCCGGCGGCGGTGCACTATGACTTCATGCGCGCTGCCCATACGCTGGCCGGCGTGAGCCGCACCATGGGTTATGCAGCAGTCGCGGAACTGGCCTCCGCGCTGGAAGGCTGGCTGGAAGCACGCGTGAACCATATTTTCTCGCTGACCGACATACAATTGAATTTCCTGGACCAGTCCATTGCCGCACTGGATGGAATGATGCAGAACATAGCCGTACAAAAAATTCCTGAAATGCGCGCCGATCTGGTCGGCCAGCTAATTTCCGATAAAGACAGTCTCGGCGAACCCGCAATACCACAACCTGAACTGCCGGAAATCGCAGCGCAAGAATGGACAGCGCAGGATCAGCAGGCCGCAGCGGGCAAGCCGGAAGTGGTTGACGATTTGTACGCGAGTCTGCTGGCCGATATGGAAAAATTCAGCGGGCCCGCGGAACAGCCAATCAGCGTTTCCGCAGCAGCACAAGCATTGCTTGATGTCGGCAACATCAATTTTGCCGAACAGTTGGCAGCGGTGCCGGATGAGGTGCTGCAGCCGACGCCGTCCATGCATCAATTCGAAGTGCAGGCCGAAGCGCTTGAGCTCGCTGCCGCCGGTATCGACGAGGTATTTTCTGCCGGTCATGGCGGTGACCGCCAGGCTGAAGTGATCAAGGAAACGGAACGCAGCGACGCGGCAGCCGTGTTGCAGCCGGTCGCATGGACTATTGCGCAGCCTGTCGAAGAAGGTGCCGAAGGCGAGGTGCAGGTATACGACGATCTGGATGACCAGCTCTTGCCGGTGTTTCTCGAGGAAGCCGATGAGCTGGCTCCGAAGATCGGCGAAGGGCTGCGCCTGTGGCATGAAACCCCGCAGGATGAGCAGCAGGTGCAATCACTGAAACGCCTGCTGCATACGATGAAAGGCAGTTCGCGCATGGTGGGTGCGATGCGTATCGGCGAAATCGCCCATGCAATGGAAGATCGGGTCGCTTCAGCCGGGCAGCGCGACGAGGCCGGATATTGGGATGCGCTGGAAAGCGACTTTGACCGGATCACCGCATTGCTGGAAGAGCTGCGTGGCGGCAAGCCGGCGGCCGAGATCAAGCATATACCGACGCCTGCTCCGGCCAGGCGCGCGGCAGATCAGCCGGCCGGAATCGAGCGCAGGGCGGATCGGCGCGGCGAACCCGGTGCACCGCTGGTTAACATGTTGCGCGTCCGTGCAGACGTGGTGGACAGGCTGGTGAACGAGGCCGGCGAAATCAGCGTGGTGCGTTCGCGCATGGAAACCGAGATGCGTACATTCAAGGAAGGATTGCTGGAATTGACGGCCAGTGTCACGCGTTTGCGCCAGCAGTTGCGCGAGGTTGAAATCCAGGCGGAGAGCCAGATGCAGGCGCGCGTTTCACTGGCAAAGGACAATGCGGAACAATTCGACCCGCTCGAATTCGATCGATTCACCCGGCTACAGGAATTGACCCGTTTCATGAATGAAAGTGTGCACGACGTGCAGACCATCCAGCAGTCGATGCTGAAACATCTGGATGAAACCTCGGCAGCAATGTTGGCGCAGGGGCGCCTCAGCCGCGACTTGCAGCAGGGTTTGATGAACGTGCGCATGGTGTCGTTCAACAGCATCACCGACCGCCTGTACCGGATCGTTCGGCAAACCGGCAAGGAGCTGAACAAGCGCGCCAACCTTGAACTGCAGGGCACCAGCGTGGAACTTGACCGCAGCGTGCTGGAGAGAATGATCGCGCCATTTGAGCACTTGCTGCGCAATTCGATAGTGCATGGCCTGGAAGACAACAAGCTGCGGGCGCAAAAAGGCAAGCTTCCGATCGGTGAGATTCGCCTGAGCATACGCCAGGAAAGCAACGAAGTGGTGTTCGAGTTCAGCGATGACGGTGCCGGTCTGAATTACCCCAAGCTGCGGGAGAAGGCCTTGGCCAACGGCATCTTGCAGGAAGGCGAGGAGGCGAGCGACGAGCAGTTGGCCCAATTGATCTTCATCCCCGGTCTCTCCACAGCGGCTGAAATCACCGAGATTGCCGGGCGCGGTGTCGGCATGGACGTGGTGCGCAGCGAGATATCGGCGCTTGGCGGGCGCATTGATGTCAGTTCCAGGCGCGGACAGGGGACAACCTTCATCATCCATCTGCCGCTGACACTGGCGGTGACCCAGGTATTGATGGTGCGAGCCGGCGAGACGACCTATGCCATCCCGTCGGCGATGATCGAGCAGGTCAGACAGGTGAAGTCGGCGGATATGGAAAATTTTCATCGCGCGCGACAAGTCGAATGGCAGGATTTTGCATATCCCATGCAATATCTGCCGCATATGCTCGGCAATATGGATGTGGCTGAAGAAAATCAGCCGCGCAATCCGGTTTTGTTGTTGCGCAGCGGTGAACAAAGGATTGCCCTGCATGTGGATGAAATACTGGGCAATCAGGAGGTCATGGTCAAGAATATCGGCCCGCAATTGTCAAGATTATCCGGAATTGCCGGCGCAACGGTGCTCGGCAATGGCGCGGTGTTGCTGATCCTGAATCCGATCCAGTTGGCGCAGCGCATCGGTGTCACAGGCAAACCAGGCAAGGATGCCGGTGCCAAGCCGCTGTCCAGCCAGCCGCTGATCATGGTTGTGGACGATTCCCTCACCGTGCGCAAGATTACCTCGCGCATGCTGCTGCGCGCAGGTTATCAGGTGGTCACCGCGACAGACGGCGTCGATGCGCTGGAAAAACTGGAGGAATACACCCCCAAGGTGATGCTTCTGGACATCGAAATGCCGCGCATGGATGGATTTGCGCTTGCAAAACATCTGCGCCGAGATCCCAGAACTCGCGATCTCCCGATTATCATGATCACTTCCCGGACAGCGGACAAACATCGCGAGTACGCAATGCAGCTTGGGGTCAATACCTATCTCGGCAAGCCATACCAGGAAGATGATTTGCTGCAGAACATCGCCGACTTCATGTCGGTGCATAAATAATCCGGCAGGGGTATATTTGCAACTCAGCGTAGGGCGGAATACCGAGAATTGAAAAGGCGCTAACCAAAAGTCAGAGCTCAAAACCTTGCAATGAAAAAAGACACCTATTCAGTTGAAGTGATCGGGTTCAACCAGACCGAGCTAATGGCGCTAACCAGCGTTTTCGATTTATCCTCGCGTCGTGTGCCAAGGTTTGTGCGGCATGGTGCTCCCGAGACAACTCCGGACATTCTGCTGGTGGATGCAAATGATCTGGATGCCGTCAGGACACTGGGTGAACGAAATTCGTCTGGCGCTATTCCGACGATCATGATCGGGGAATCGAATCGCGGAACCCATTGGCCCTTGCTGGCACGACCGATACGCTGGATGAAACTGTTCCAGGCGTTCGATGTGGCGATCGGTTCGCAGTCAGGCGAAGCAGCTAAACCCGTCGCGGCAAGGCCTGCTACGGTGACCCCAAGCCCGGTCGTGCAGGCAGAATCCCAGTTCGGAGGCGTCCCGCCGATGCCTGCACAGCGGCCGATGTCGGTGGGCGAGATGTCCGGTGCCTGGCGCGCGCAAAATCCCCAGGCTGAATCCGTGCTGGTGGTGGATGACAACCTGACCGTGCGCGAATTCATGAAGAATAAATTGGCCCCGTTCAATTTCAATGTGGATTATGCGGAAAATGGCGAGCAAGCCATCGGCTACACCGGGCAGAAGCATTACACCTGCATCTTCCTGGATGTCGTGATGCCGGGAATTGACGGTTATCAGGTATGCAAGCTGATCAAGGCCAACAAGTCCGCGCAGAAAACAGCTGTGGTCATGCTGACCAGCAAGGACTCCCCGTTTGACAAGATCCGGGGTTCGATGTCCGGTTGCGATGCCTATCTGACCAAACCGGTTGATGAAGAAAAATTGCTTGAAACGATAGCCAAATTTCTGCAGCGCAATGGCTGATGATCATGATGGCAATGCCGCAAGCTTCCAGGTTCCACAGTTCGCCGGTACAGTGAGGCGCGTTTTGCGAAGGAATCCAGGCCATGGACACTGACCGCGCCTGCCTCTTTGGCAATGATGCCACCGAATCTGCCGAACAGGGCACCTGACCTGAATGGAATCCCGGCTGTGAAGTTCGAGTCTGGATACCGCACCAGGGCGCGATATTGGCAAGCACTGTGGAAAATTTGAACAGCTTCGGGACGGCCGGAAACGGTATGAGTATGGGAGTCGGCAGGGTGCTGTGTATTTGCGGCATGACGCCGATATAATCAGAATTCGACGGATTGTATTGCTGATATGTCACAGATGAATGCTGCTCAACCGATAGATATCAATGCGCTCAAGTCGCAGGTCGATGCCGAAATCGCAGCCCGTCTGCTGGTGGAAGCCGAACAGGCCCTGCATATACACCGCCGCGGATTCAGCGTCGGCAACCTCAGGTTGCTTGTGCACATGGAAACTGCCAGCGAGGTGTTGGAGATGCCCGCATGGTTCCGCCTGCCCGGTGCGCCTCACGGGGTGAAAGGCCTGGTCAATCGTCATGGGCGGGTAGTGCCGGTAATCGATATCAGCCGCTTGTTTGATATTCAGCACGACGGTGGCGACTATCCATGGCTGCTGGTATGTGGGCGCGGAGATGACGCGGTAGGCATCAGCGTCAGCAGTTTGCCGGAACGCAAGAAATTCGTTACAGAGGATCTGATTAGTCTGGCGACAGTCACCCATCCGATCGCCGCTTATGCGAAAGGTGCCTATCGGGAAGAGCAGGATATCTGGGTCGATCTCGATACCGATGCCTTTTTCGGGTTTGTATTCCAGGTCGAGCCCGGGTCGCTGTGACCGGACGACTGCAAAATTCATGCTCAATTATTACATTTCCGATCGGGGCGCCGCGATGGACTGCGTACTGAAGCTCTGATCGGCATTTCAGGAGAACGTCATGTTTGCAACTGTACGCGCCAAATTGATAGCTTTTGCTTTTGTCTCGCTGTCATTCATCTTGATAGTGAGCGCAGCCGGCTATTATGAAAAGTCCGAATTAAAGGATGCGCTCGCCCGTACACAGGGGAATTTGGCGGCGATCAATACCCAGATACAGTTGAATCAGGCTATCGAGCAGGTGTATGCCGATGTATCGCAAATCATGCGCGAGGCCAAGGTTGGCAATACCGAACCTTACAATGAGGCATTAAGAAACCTGGACAGCGACCTCAAGTCGCTCAACAGCGCGGCCGGGTTGGTCGGCTCCGAGTCGCCTCCGGGAAAGATCATGCAGGCAGTAGCCATTGTCCGCAGCGGCGTGAACGATTTGACAAAATCAGCGCGCAGCATCCAGTCTCAGGCACTGACCGACGCCGCCAGCGCAGAAACGCAGCTGGTCGAGTTCACCGACAAATTCAGGAAGCTGAAGATAGACCAGGCGGTGGTCACTAATCTGATCTCGGCCGATGCCGAAGATGTCCGCAAGAGCGCAGCCCAGCTCGCGGAGACCGAGAATACCGTCAACATCGTCGGCATCGCAGCATTGCTCGTGCTGCTGCTGTTGCTGGCAAACTACAACCATCGCGGCATCATGAATCCGTTGAACCAGTTGTTGTCCGGGATAGGCAAGGTTGAAAGCGGTAATTATGAAGTGCGCATGAATATGCGTTCGCGCGACGAGTTTTCGATACTGGGGCGCGCGTTCGACAAGCTGTTGGATGATCGCATCGCTTCTCTCAAATCCACGGTCAGCGAAAACGAGCGCCTCAACAACTCCGTGATCGGGCTGTTCTCCGCGATGGGTGCATTGGCACAAAAGGACCTGACGGTTCGTGCCCCGGTGACCGAGGACATCATCGGCACTCTGGGCGATGCAATCAACCAGTTGACCGACGTCACGGCAACCGTGCTGCACCACGTGACCAAGGTGGCAGGTGTGGTGGAAGACGCATCCGAGCGCATGAAGCAACAGTCCGATGTGGTGAACGAGATGGCCAAAGAGGAAGATGTCATCGTGGTGAGGCTGATTTCCAACCTGGAAACGGCGATGGCCTCGATAGGTGAGGTGGCGATATATGCCCGGGATTCCAACCGTGCTGCGGCGGAGGCCACCAAATCCACGGAAAGCGCGATGGAGACGGTGCAGGCGACACTGAGCGGGATGAGCGTGATACGCGAAACCATTTCGGAAATGGAAAAACGCATCAAGCGCCTCGGTGAACGTTCCCAGGAAATTTCACAGATCGTTAACCTGATCAATACCATTTCCGAGCGCACCCACGTGCTTTCGCTGAACGCTGCGATGCAGGCCGCGATGGCCGGAGAGGCCGGACGCGGTTTTGCGGTGGTGGCGGAGGAAGTTCAGCGGCTTGCTGAGAATTCACGCCAGGCGACCGGGCAGATCGCCAATCTGGTGCAGAACATCCAGGTCGAGACCAACGACACCATTGCAACGGTGAACAAGACCATCGAGCAGGTGATCAAGGAATCCGAGTTGGCGCATAACGCTGGCGAGAGGATGCGCGAAACGCATGAGGCCACGGCCCGGCTGGTGCGCCTGGTCGCCACGATCGCCAACAGCTCGGCCGAACAAACCAAGATTGCAGCAGTGCTGCGTGCCGCTGCCGACGAGATCGCCCAGTTCACTGAAAAAACAGCAGAGCAGCTGATTGCACAAAACCAGAGCGCGGCAAGCCTGGTATCGGCATCGCAGAAATTGGTGAGCGCAATCTCGGTGTTCAAGTTGCCGAAGATAGAGCCGGCTGCGGGAATGGAAACAGAAGGTGACCAAACCCAGATTTTTTCTGCCGAGACAATAAGCGGCGCATGGACACATAGTTAAACCCGCCATGTCTGCACAGGCGCTCGCCCCTTTTTTTACCGAAATGCGCAAGGAGCTTGCGCAAACCACCGCAGATTTCGGGCGCTGGGCAAACACGATAGCGACTGCCGCCAACGACGATCCGCAGTTGCTCGGCGCGCTAGAAGATTACGCCACCCAGCTCGAGCGCATTGGCCAGACCGCCGAGCTGATCGGCATGCCGGGGCTGAACTCCTGGTGCGGCGCATTGAACGAGATGCTGCCGGCCATTATTTTCCTGGAACCCGATGCCCGCGCCCAAGCCTGCCAATATCTGGAATTGTGGCCGGCACTGGTGGACGGATATTTGCAGGAACCTGCTGACTTTAACGCCTCACTGGACCTTGCCGAATACTTGACCAATCCCCTGCTGGGACAGACTTTTGACCAGGATGCCAGTATCCGCCTGGTCGAGGCGCTGACCACCGCTCCGGTTGTGCCCGAGGATATGATGGCGCAACTTGCGGAGACGGAAGCGCCGGTCCGCGTGAGCATCGAAGACACCTCGCTGGAGGTCCCGGAAAACGCCGACCGCGTGGTTTATGACGCATTCCTGGACGAGGCTCCTGGCAGTGTGGAGCAATTCGCGGCACTCACCTCACGGATCGCCACCGGGCATGCGGATATCGACGATATGCGCAATGCCAAGCGGATCGCGCATTCGTTCAAAGGCTCCGCCAATATTGTCGGGATCCGCGGCATTGCGACGCTTGGCCATCACACCGAGGACGTGCTCGAGTATTTAGAAAAGAATCCGGTCAAACCTCCGCGCGCACTTGGGCAGTCACTGGTTATGGCAAGCGATTGCCTGGCACAGATGGTGGGCTATCTGCGCGGCGACGAGAATGCGCCCGAGAATGCCTTTGAGGTGCTGGGCCAAATTGTGGCCTGGGCCAACAAGGTCAAGTCCGGCGGCATCGCCGCTATGGCCGATGACGAGAATGTGGCGGTTCAGCCGGCCTCTCATGAAGCAGCGCCGGCTGAGGCAGCCACTGCGCCTCAGCCGGAAACCGAGGCGCAAGCGACGCTGCGCGTGCCGGTGAATACCGTGGACGAAATATTCAGGCTGGTGGGCGAAATGACTACGATGATAGCGCGGCTGGAATCGCAGGTGGCGAACGTGAATGCCCGCACCGAGGCGTTGTTGTCGCACAATCATGTGGTTCACCAGCAGGTCGCTGAAATGGAAAAAATCGTGATGCTGCGCGGCCTGTCGCTGGCCCGGGCAGATAACGGGAAAGCTGAATCATTCGATCCGCTGGAACTGGATCGGTATACCGAGTTGCACGGCGTCACCCGTGCGCTGGTCGAAGTAACCGCCGATGCCCGTGAGATGACGGACAACCTGGAAGCCAGCGTGGCAGGTTTGCGCAGCGAGATTGCGCAGCAGTCGAATATCAACAAGGAACTCCAGTACCAGGTCGTGGCGACCCGTCTTGCCCCGGCCAGTGTTCTGTCGCCGCGCCTGATGCGCAACGTGCGTCAAACCTGCCAGCAAACCGGCAAGCAGGCAGAATTGGTCATCAGCGGAGGAGATATCCAGATAGACGGCGACGTGCTTAACAAATTGGCTGACCCGCTGCTGCATATTCTGCGTAATGCGGTCGACCACGGCATCGAGTTGCCCGAGGACAGGATAGCCGCGGGCAAGCCTGCGCAGGGCAGCGTCAAGCTCGATTTTTCCCGTCAAGGGTCGGGGATCATCGTCACTGTACGAGATGATGGGAAGGGCCTGGATTACGAGCGTATCCGCGCCAAGGCGGTGGACCGGAATCTGATCCGCCCCGAACAGCAACTCACCCGGCAGGAGCTTGCCCGCCTGGTTTTGTTGCCGGGGTTTTCAACCCGGGATCAGGTCAGCGAAATTTCGGGGCGTGGCGTTGGTATGGACGTAGTGGCGACGCGTCTCGCGAATATCAAGGGAACGGTCGAACTGAGTTCCGAGCCGGGAAATGGCTGCGAAGTCGTGCTGCGTTTCCAGGCATCGCTGGTGAGCCAGCACACCCTGCTGGTCGAAGCCGGAAAACAGATCTACGCCATACCGATACACTATATCAAGGAAGCCTTTCCTGCCAGGCTCGGGCAAACACGCTATGTGCAGCCTGCTGTGGAGGCAAACGTCGCCGGCACGGGCTGGCAATTCATTATGCGCGACGAGAGCTTTCCGTTGCATGATCTGGCTATCCTGACCGGCTTTCCTTCACCGCCCCCGAGCACGGAACGGTTTGCCCTGATGCCGAAACTGTTGATCCGCACCATGGACGGCACCAAAGCCATTCTGGTCGACAAGCTGATAGACAGCCGCAGCGTGATGGTGAAAAGCATGGGGAAATATCTGCCCCGCGTACACGGAATTTCGGGTGTAACGATATTGGGCGATGGTACTCTGGTGCCCTTGCTCAATATTCCCGACTTGCTGGCATCGCCAATCGAAGTCACTGCTGCTGCGGATATGGCTGCCGCTGCGCGCCGTCATGTGCGCAGGATACTGGTTGTAGATGACTCGCTTTCGGTACGCAAGGGGTTGATACAGCTTCTCCAGGATGCGGCCTATGAAGTCAAGGGCGCCGGCGACGGTATGGATGCGATTCGCGTGCTTAAATCCTTTGATCCGCATCTGGTATGCACCGATCTGGAAATGCCGAACATGAATGGTATGGAACTCGCCCAGCATTTGCGCCTGGATGCGGCCACCCAACGCCTGCCGATCATCATGATTACTTCCCGTTCGACTGAGAAGCACCGCGAGCAAGCGATGCGTGCCGGGGTGAATATCTACCTGACCAAGCCCTATACCGATACTGATTTGCTGAGGCATGTGCGCAATGTCTTGCAGGCTGGCAGCGTGCAGCAGGCACCCGCCCCAGCCTAAATTTGCGCTCGCGATAGTGCGTGCAGGTTGCGGAATTCGAAGCCCGGCGTACTGTTTAAGTCGTTGATTAATGCAACATTCGGTTGTGACGCCATCTTAAACGCGGTAGTATTTGCCGCGGTATGCAACACGCATGAGTGGTTTTAGCCGTACCTCAAAGAACAGAAAGTGAAGTGCAGAAAAATGAGCGGAATGCAGGAAATCAAGAGCAGGAATAATTATTCGCGCTTTGCCGCGTTCGGGGCACTGATCAGCGGCATGCTGCTGGGAGGGGATGTAACGCTTTATCTGAATAATTCGAGATATCTGCTGGCCGATATGCTGATGTTTCTGACCATGCTGCTGTGTCTCGGGTATCTGCTCAAACAGGCGACCGTGAGTTTCAAGAAGGATGATTCCACAACTTTGGGCGGTCAAGAGTTTATTCAGGAAAGCAGCGCCTTCCACGTGCAGTTGGGCAATGAGATATCGGAACAGCTGAGTTCGGCGCATACCGAGCTGGGTAACACACAGGCGATATTGAACGATGCCATCGCCAAATTGGTCAGCAATTTCATCGCGATTTCCGATGGTGTGCGCGATCTTTCCAGGCACACCAACGATTTCAGCAAACAGATACATGATTTGGCGGAAAATGCCAGCGGCGCTCTGGCAGTTTCGGAACGATCCGTCAACATTCTCCAGGAAAACAATTTTGCCTCAACCAGGGAGCCTGACCGGAATATCCAATCGATGATCACGTATCTCGGCTCGTTCAATGAAATCGTGGCTGAAAATGCAGTCGAACTCAACCGGATCAGTGCCAACGTCGAACAGAACGTGCTGGTGGTCATATCTACCCTGCAGTTCCAGGACATGAGTTCACAGCTGATCGAGCATGCCAGGATGCGCATGGCTGCCCTGCAGGAAGTGGCAAACGAGATGGGCAAGGGCAAGGCGGGCAGCCCTACGCACAAGGAATACATGGAGCAGATCGCCGCCTATAATCGCTTGCTGGATAAACACGTTGTGTCGCTGGACAAGCAAAAAGCCAATCCTGTTGCGCAGAAGGATTTCGGTACGGGCGACATAGAATTATTCTAGCCAGGAAAGTTTGATAACGGCCGATTGCATTTTTTTGGTAATTAATGCGTCGGCCTCGTAATATGAAATTACCAACTTAACTACTTATTCGAGCGGGAAAATGGCCAAAACTATTTTAGCTGTTGATGACTCCACCTCCATCCGTCAGATGGTGGCTTTTACTCTTAAATCTGCCGGCTATGTCGTCGTTGAAGCGGCAGACGGTATGGAAGGGCTGGACAAGGCCAGAGCCAATGCGATTGATCTGATACTGACCGACCAGAACATGCCCAAGATGGATGGCCTTGCCCTGATCAAAGCACTGCGCGGTCTGCCCCAGTTCGCGACCACTCCTATCCTGATGCTGACTACCGAGTCCAGCGATGCGATGAAGACCCAGGGCAGGGCTGCGGGAGCGACGGGCTGGCTGGTCAAACCGTTTGATCCACACAAATTGCTGGAGGTCGTCAAAAAGGTGATAGGCTGAAGTCGCAAAGGCGGCCGGCAGATTGACTATCGTCGCAGCCGATTTTCCCAACAAGCAAACCTCAGGGAATAACCTATGTCCATCGACATGAGCCAGTTTTATCAGGTATTTTTTGATGAGGCCGCCGAACACCTCGCAAGCATGGAGAGCCTGTTGCTGGCTTTCAATCCCGCTGCACCAGATGTGGATCAGCTAAACGCCATTTTCAGGGCTGCCCATTCGATCAAGGGGGGCAGCGGCACTTTCGGCTTTACCGACATGGCCGATGTGACCCATATTCTGGAAACACTGCTGGACCGGATACGCAAGAATGAGATTGCCATCACACGCGAAATGGTGGACGCCTTTCTGCAAGCCGGGGATGTGTTGCGCGGACTACTGGATGCACATCAGAATGGAACGGCTGCCGACGAGTCGGCCTCCATCGAAATCTGCGCAAAATTACAGCACCTGACCAGCAATTCTGCCGCGCCCGCCGAGTCGATTGCGGGACCGTCGAGTGCGGCCGCGCGCGCATCGATGCAGCAGGTTTACAAAATCCAGTTTGTCAATTCGCGCAGCATTTTTCCTGACCAGTTCCAGTTGATGAGCCTGCTGGATGACCTCGGTAATCTGGGAAAGTTGGAAAATAAAAAGATTAACGACAATGCGGTGTCGCTAACCCTGACTGCTTATGCATCCGAAGCTGATCTTCGCGAAATATTATCGTTCTTCCTGAAGCCGGAACAACTTTCCATTTCTGTTCAGGGCAAGGTTCCCGGCAACACAATCGGTGCAGCACAGGAATATGGCATATTCGATCAACCGAACCCGGTCAGGGCGGGCGGCGAGGGTTACGGTTTCTTTGCGGAGCCGGCGTCGACCAGGTCGGATATAGAAAATGCACAAGGTTTTGGTTTTTTCGAAGAGGTGGGGGCCTTGGTTCAGCCGGCCAAACCGGTAGTATTGAACTCTCGCGAGGATGCTCCGGGTCGCCGTGCCTCAGACAGGGTATCCGCAGTGACCGGAAGCGACACTTCGATCCGGGTCAGCGTCAGCAAAGTAGATACCATGATCAATCTGGTCGGGGAGCTGGTGATCACCCAAGCCATGCTGGCAGAAATCGTATCCGGCATGGATCCTGTGCTGCACGAGCGATTGGTGAATGGCCTGGCTCAGCTTGAACGCAATACCCGGGATTTGCAGGATTCGGTCATGTCAGTGCGCATGATGCCGATCAATCTTGTGTTCAGCCGTTTCCAGCGTGTGGTGCGCGACAGTGCAGTCAAGCTCAACAAGAAAGTACAACTCAGGATCATTGGTGAAAGCACCGAATTGGACAAAGGGTTGATCGAAAAAATCAGCGACCCGCTCACTCATCTGGTGCGCAACAGTCTGGACCACGGCATCGAACTTCCCGACGAACGAGTAGCCAAGGGTAAAGACCCGCAGGGCACGATCACGCTGCGTGCGGCTCATCAGGGTGGCAATATCGTCATCGAGGTATCGGATGACGGAGCAGGTTTGAATCGCCATCGGATACTGGCCACAGCCAGAGAAAAGGGCATGTCCGTCAGCGAGGGTATGAGCGATGAAGATGTCTGGAAATTGATTTACGCTCCCGGCTTTTCAACCGCGATTGCGATCACCGATGTTTCCGGACGCGGGGTCGGCATGGACGTGGTCAAAAGAAATATAGAAGGCATCGGTGGCCGTGTCGATGTAACATCGCGTCAAGGCAAAGGCAGCACCGTTGCGATTCGCCTGCCGCTGACATTGGCAATTCTAGATGGGCTGTCCGTGGCCGTGGGCGACCAGGTGTATATCATCCCGCTTGGCTTTATCATCGAGTCGTTCCGGCCTCAGGCCGGTGATATCAATGAAATCGCCGGGCAGAGTAAAGTAATACAGGTACGCGGCGAATATCTGCCGATGATTACGCTGCATAAGCTTTTCAATATCAAGCCCAAGGTCACAGACCCGACCGAAGGGATTCTGGTGCTGCTGGAAACGGAAGGCAAGAAGGTCGCCTTGTTCGTGGACGAGCTGGTAGGGCAGCATCAGGTGGTAATCAAAAGTCTGGAAACCAATTACCGCAGAGTGGTTGGAATATCGGGAGCCACGATTATGGGCGATGGGCGGGTTGCGATGATCATGGACGTGAGCTCACTGGTCAAGTTGTCGCAACAGATGGCAGATTGATTCTGCGCCGCCGCTTTCTGTTCCAGGGGGAATTCCCTCATTGCGTGAGGCGCAACACGGGCAAGGATTTTGCCGATTTTTAATATCGAGAGGAGATATCCATGCAACCCAATCAGGAACCAACTGCAGCCGGCGCCGGCCGTGAACTGCTGACCTTCACGCTGGGGTCGGAGGAATACGGCATCGATATACTCAAGGTGCAGGAAATCCGCGGCTACGACGCGGTGACCACGATTGCCAATGCGCCGGAATTCATCAAGGGCGTGATCAACCTGCGCGGGGTGATCGTGCCCATCGTCGACATGCGCATCAAATTCAAGCTGGGCGAAGTCAGCTATGACGAGACCACGGTGGTGATCATCCTGAACGTCGCGAACCGGGTGGTGGGCATCGTCGTGGACGGGGTGTCCGACGTGCTGACGCTGTCGGCGGAGCAGGTCAAACCGGCGCCGGAGTTCGGGACGGGCATGGACACCCGTTACCTGCAGGGCCTGGGTACCGTGGACGAACGCATGCTGATCCTGGTGGACATCGAGAAGCTGATGACCAGCCGCGAAATGGAACTGGTCGAAGCGGCTGAAACTGCCGCCTGACATAAGCATTCCAGCAGCAGAATCGCAAAACCATAGCTTACAGGGAGATTGCATGTCTCTGGTAAACATGAAGGTCGGGATGCGCCTGGGTCTGGGCTTTGGTGTGGTACTGGTACTGATGATCCTGCTGGCAGGGCTCGGCCTGTCGCGCATGGAGAAGATTCAGGACAAGATGGACAGCATCACCCAGGACAGAATGGCGAAAATGGCGCATCTCTATGCGATGCGCGGAGATTTGAACACAATCTCGATCGCGGTGCGCAATATCGCGTTGATCCTCGAACAGGAAGGAATGGATGCGCAAGCCACTCTCATCGACAAGGCGTGGGCAGATTATGATGAACATGCCAGGGACTTGAGTTCGATGATCAGGGACGAATCCGAAGTGGAGCAGTTTGCAAAAATCGCGGAAGCCCGGAAGATGACTCAACCACAGATCGGCAAAGCCATCCGGCTGGGTGAGGACAACAAAAGATTCGAAGCCACACAGGTCCTGATCTATGAAGTCCAGCCTAACCAGGACAAGTGGCTGGCAGGGCTGGCCGGTATGATCGCATCCCAGGAGCAGATTACAGCAAAGAGTGTGGAGTCGGCCCATAACTCATATCAGGCCGCCCGCATGATGGTGATGTTGCTGGCGGTAATAGCGCTGGTGCTAGGCGCATTCATCTCCTGGTTCATCACCCGCAGCGTTGTGGTGCAACTGGGTGGGGAGCCGCTCTATGTAGGCGAGGTGGTCAAGCGCATAGCGGACGGCGATCTGGCAGTCGAGGTGGACACCTGGCAAAACGATAGCAGCAGCATGTTGTTCGCAGTCAAGGACATGGTTGGCAAACTCACCGGCATCGTCAGCAAAGTCCGTGGCACGACCGATTCCATCGCCGCCGCCGCGCAGGAGATCGCATCCGGGAACAGCGATTTGTCGCAGCGCACCGAACAACAGGCCTCCAGCCTGCAGCAGACCGCCTCCAGCATGGAGGAACTGACCTCGACGGTGAAACAGAATGCCGAGAACGCCAGACAGGCCAACCAGCTTGCAGTCAATGCTTCCGATATCGCAATCAAGGGCGGGTACGCAGTCAATGAAGTGGTCAAGACCATGGCCGCGATCAGTACCAGCTCGGGAAAGATGGCCGACATCATCGGTGTGATCGAGGGCATCGCGTTCCAGACCAACATTCTGGCGCTGAACGCCGCGGTGGAAGCGGCGCGTGCCGGCGAGCAGGGGCGCGGCTTCGCGGTAGTCGCCGCCGAGGTGCGCAACCTGGCGCAGCGCTCGGCGGCGGCGGCCAAGGAGATCGCCAGCCTGATCGAAGCCTCGGTGGATAAGGTCTATGCCGGCTCCAAGCAGGCGGACCAGGCCGGCGCGACGATGAACGAAGTCGTCGCCGCGGTCAAACGCGTCACCGACATCATGGCCGAGATTGCGGCCGCTTCGGACGAGCAGAGCGCAGGCATCGAGGAAGTCAACCAGGCGATCGTGCAGATGGACGACATGACCCAGCAAAATGCTGCACTGGTGGAACAAGCCGCGGCTGCAGCCGAAGCGATGCAGGCGCAAGCTGAAGCGTTGAATCAAGCGGTGGGAGCATTCAAATTGGCAGCGGGCATTGAGCAGCATCGGGCCGCTGTCGCAAATCCGGCCATGGCTGTCGCGCGGATCGTTGCAGTTCCAGCCAGGACGGAACGCAGGATCGTGGAAAACCAAGAGGATGAAAATGGGGAGTGGCGGGAGTTTTAATCTGTCAAAGTCTACCGGCGGGTGTAAACTTTATTTGCAGGGGATTGCGCTTGAGCATAGTCGCAAAAAGTCAAGACAGAATGATAAGGCCCTCCAATCCGCCGGGCAAACAATCGGGAGAAAATCCGAATCACCGGGTTCGATTGCCGCTGGGTGATGTTGGCGGAATGCATATAGACTATACCGTGCATACTCAATCTCTTTGAAATTGACTCGGCGCCCGAGGAAATTCCTGAGGAATGTATTTTGCTTAATACCCCGCGAATCGTTGCGGGGTTGTTTTTGTGCGGGTAATTGGAGACGTTATGAGCTTTAACCTTCAATCCGGCGATGGGCGGGATCGCGAATTCGATTTTACCGAGGAAAATTTCAAAAGAATTTGCCAGCTGATTTACGAGCATGCTGGCATCTCGCTAAAGTCATCCAAGCAGCACATGGTGTATAGCCGCCTGGCACGCCGATTGAGGGCGACCGGCGTCGATAACTTCAAGGATTATCTGGCGTTGCTGGAGGGAAATGAGGATGAATGGCAGGCGTTCGTCAATTCGCTGACCACCAACCTGACTTCGTTCTTCCGGGAACCGCACCATTTTCCGATATTGGCAGAACATATAGCCAGACAAAAGGGAAAGCACAACATTGCCCTTTGGAGTTCGGCCGCTTCGACCGGGGAAGAACCCTACTCGATGGCGATGACGCTGGTGGATGCATTGGGGAGCTTCACGCCAAACGCTGCTATCATTGCTACGGATGTGGATACCAGTGTGCTCGCGACAGCCGAAGCCGGGATTTATCCCGTAGAACGCGTCGAGAAGCTTTCCGCCTCACTGGTGAAGCGATTCTTCCATATGGGTACTGGAAAGCAATCCGGTTTCGTGCGGGTAAGGCCCGAACTGCGAGCGATGGTCTCATTCAAGCAAGTAAATCTGCTGAGCGATGCCTGGCCGATCAGCGGACCGCTGGATGCGATATTTTGCCGCAACGTAATGATTTATTTTGACAAGAAAACGCAGCTCAGGATACTGCAGCGATTCGCGCCTTTGCTGCAACCGGATGGACTGGTATTCTCGGGACATTCGGAAAGCTTTTACAATGCCTTGCACTTGTTCAAATCGCGCGGCAAAACGGTGTATGAATTGGCCAACCCTGAGGCGCATGCATACCGGCAGGTTAAAAGATAATTGATGGTCTTGTGGATAAGACAGATAGGGATGATGCAGTATGGCTAGCCATGGTTATGAAGAGATATTGTCGCCGCACCTGTATTTTGACCGCGAACACAATTCCGAGGCGGCCAAGATATTTCCCGGGGAGTACTACGCAACCGGGCGGAATATGGTGCTGGTTACGGTGCTGGGTTCCTGTGTTTGCGCGTGCATACGCGACAGGGTCAGCGGCATTGGCGGCATGAATCACTTCATGCTGCCGGACAGCGGGCAGGATCGCAACAATCCGCTCGGAGAATCGGCACGCTATGGCACTTATGCGATGGAGATATTGATCAACCAATTGCTCAAGATGGGGGCAAAGCGGAGCAACCTGGAGGCGAAGGTGTTCGGCGGCGCCTCGGTGTTGCGCGGGTTTACCGTCAACAATGTCGGCGAACGCAATGCCGAATTCGTGATGCAATTCCTGAAGACTGAAAAAATCCCGGTGGTTGCCCAGGATATGCTGGATGTCAATCCGCGCAAGGTTTATTACTTTCCCACTACCGGCCTGGTCAGGGTGAAAAACCTGAAGCAGGTGCATAACGACACGATCATCAGCCGCGAGGCAGAATATAACACGCGCCTCCAATACGCCAAGCTGGAAGGCGATGTGGAACTTTTTGATTGAGTCCTCCCTCGCCTGGTGCTGGTGACAGGCCAGGAGTCCCTAGATCTAGGATGAACATGAAAAGCCGCAAGTTGAAGGTGCTGGTGATAGACGATTCGGCGCTGATCCGCAGCCTGATGAAGGAGATCATCAATCGCGAAAAGGACATGGAATGCGTTGGCACTGCACCGGATCCGATGGCAGCGCGCGAAATGATCATGGAGCGCAACCCGGATATGCTGACGCTGGATGTCGAGATGCCCAAGATGGACGGGCTGGACTTTCTTGAAAGGCTGATGCGCTGGCGTCCGATGCCGGTGCTGATGATTTCCACGCTGACAGAAAAAGGTTCGGAGATAACTTTTCGCGCGCTGGAACTGGGCGCGGTGGACTTCATTGCCAAACCCAAACTGGGTATTGCGCATGGCATGGAGGAGGCGGCTGCCGAGATTACCGAAAAGATACGCATGGTGGCACAGGCGCGGGTGCGTAAGAGGATGAGCGGCGCCCCTGCGGCCCACGAAAGCCTTTCCGCAGATGCCATTCTGCCGAGTGTTGCCGGCCGCTATTCTTCGACTGAAAAATTGATCGTGATCGGCGCATCAACCGGAGGGACCGAGGCGATAAAAGAGCTGCTGATCAGGCTCCCTGCAGACGCCCCGGGGGTATTGGTAACGCAACATATGCCGGAGCACTTTACCAAGTCGTTTGCGGCCCGTCTGGACACGCTGTGCAGGATTTCGGTCAAGGAGGCCGAGCATAAGGAGCGGGTGTTGCCTGGCCATGCCTACATAGCGCCGGGAAATTCTCATATGTTGCTCGCGCGCAGCGGAGCGAATTATGTGATCAAGCTGGATCAGGGTCCGTTGGTGAACCGCCATCGCCCTTCGGTTGATGTGCTGTTCCGCTCGGCGGCGAATGTGGCCGGTGCCAATGCAGTCGGGATCATCCTCACCGGGATGGGCAAGGACGGTGTGCAGGGTTTGCTGGAAATGAAGCGCGCAGGTTCGTATACCATTGCACAGGACGAGGCGACCAGCGTGATATTCGGCATGCCCAAGGAGGCAATCGCGGCCGGCGGCGTGTGCGAGGTGTTGCCATTGCAGAATATTGCAGGCCGAACGCTGGAAAATCCTGTAATGAGCGGCGTGCAAACCGGGCGGATCTGAGGCCGTACCGTACACCCGGCCACATTCCGAGATAGCCGCGTTGCAATAATTCAAATTGTGTGACGTGACTCTGACGGATACAATGGTGCCATGCCGGATTTGGATTTGACCCATCATTTTTTGATTGCGATGCCCGCCATGCAGGAGGGAGTGTTTGCCGGAACACTGACTTATATTTGCGAACATAACGAGAATGGCGCGTTGGGTATCGTGGTGAACCGTCCGATCAGCCTCACGCTGGGCGAGATGTTCGACCAGGTCAATATTCCGTTGAATCAGCCTAAGCTTGCCCGGATGCCGGTGCACTTCGGTGGCCCGGTGCAGACCGAGCGCGGATTCGTGCTGCATGACACGCCGGGGAACTGGGAATCCACACTGCGCATCAACGACAAGCTGGCCTTGACCACATCCAGGGATATTCTGGATGCGATGGGTGCGGGGAAGGGGCCGCGCAACATGATCGTCACGCTGGGCTATGCCGGTTGGGACCAAGGGCAGCTGGAACACGAGATCACCGAAAATATCTGGCTGACGGTCCCGGCCTCCCAACACATCCTGTTCGATTTGCCCGCCGAGGAGCGGCTTGCAGCGGCGATGGATCTGCTCGGAGTCAGCTATGCCACGCTGATGGAGGATGCAGGACATGCCTGAGAGGGCAAGCATCCCGGCTTCGGCCCCCATTCCACAGGGCACACTCCTCGCATTCGATTTCGGCACCAAACGCATCGGCATCGCGGTCGGCAATACGATGTTGCGACGCGCCAGTCCGCTGGAGACAATCGACGACGAAAAGACCGATACGCGTTTTGCCCGGATAGCGGCCTTGCTGCAGGAATGGCAGCCGAGCGCCCTGGTAGTGGGGCTGCCGGCCAATGACGACGGCTCGCCGCACGCGCTGACCGAGCTGTGCCGGCGCTTTGCCAACCGCCTCAACGGGCGGTTCAAATTGCCGACGATTTTGCTGGATGAGCGGTATACTTCGGTCGCCGCGAGCGCGCAACTGAACGAAGAGGGCATCCACGGAATGATGCAAAAATCCCTGATCGACCAATATGCCGCGCAGCAGATATTGCAAGCCTATTTTGACGAACCCGCAGCGGGAATGCTCGTATGAATAATCCGCAGCTTAATAAACACGGCGAACTTCAGCACTTGCTGACGACCGAAGGTCTGCCGGTGCAGATTTTGCGCAATATACTCGACAAGGCCGCGACCTTTGTCGATACCGGCGATGGACGCGAGATCAAGAAAGTGCCGTTGTTGCATGGCAAGTCGGTGTTCAACGTGTTTTTCGAGAACAGCACGCGCACCCGCACCACATTCGAGATTGCCGCCAAACGGCTGTCTGCGGACGTGGTCAATCTGAACATCGGTTCATCTTCCACCAGCAAGGGCGAGACCCTGCTGGATACCGTGGACAATCTGTGTGCGATGCACGCCGACATGTTCGTGGTGCGGCACGCGCAAAGCGGTGCGGCGCATTTCATCGCGCGCCACGTCGCTCCGGATGTGCATGTCATCAACGCCGGTGACGGGCGCCATGCCCATCCCACCCAGGCGCTGCTGGACATGTACACGATCCGCCATTACAAAAAGGAATTCCACAATCTGCGCGTCGCGATCGTCGGCGACGTGCTGCACTCGCGCGTGGCGCGCTCGCAGATCCACGCGCTGACCACGCTCGGCGTGCCGGAGGTGCGCGTCATTGCGCCCAAGACGCTGCTGCCGACGATGGTCGAAAAACTCGGTGTTCAGGTATACCACAGCATGGCGCAAGGACTGAAAGACGCAGATGTGGTACTGATGCTGCGTTTGCAGAACGAACGCATGCAGGGCGCGGCCTTGCCTTCCGCGCAGGAATATTTCAAGAACTACGGTCTCACCGAGGAAAAGCTGGCCTATGCAAAACCCGATGCGATCGTGATGCATCCCGGCCCGATGAACCGCGGTGTGGAGATTGATTCCTGCGTGGCGGATGGCGCACAATCGGTGATTTTGCCGCAGGTCACGTTCGGCATCGCGGTGCGCATGGCAGTGATGAGTATGCTGGCGGGAGGCAAACATTGAATATCCACATTAAAGGTGGTCATCTGATCGATCCCGGGAACAGGATCGATGCGCGGCAGGACGTATACATCGCAGATCAGCGCATCGCCGCCATCGGCGCCGCTCCCGCAGGATTCGTGGCCGCCCGGGTGATCGATGCGAGCGGGCTGATCGTCGTACCCGGACTGGTGGATATTTCGGCACGTTTGCGCGAGCCGGGCTACGAATACCGCGCCACGCTGGAATCCGAGATGGACGCTGCGGTTGCGGGCGGGGTCACCTCGCTGGTGTGTCCGCCTGATACCGACCCGCCGCTCGATGAACCCGGGCTGGTGGAGATGCTCAAGCACCGCGCACGCTCGCTGAATCAGGCACGCGTGTTCCCTGTCGGTGCGCTGACCTATGGGTTAAAGGGAGCGGAACTGACCGAGATGGTGGAGTTGACCGAAGCGGGTTGCAAGGCATTCGGTCAGGCGGATGCGCCGCTTACCGATACGCGAGTGTTGCTGCGTGCGATGCAGTATGCCGCGACTTTCGGCTTCCGTGTCTGGTTGCGCCCGCAGGACAGCTTCCTGGCCAAGAACGGCGTGGCGCACGATGGCGAAGTCGCGACGCGCCTCGGTCTGCCCGCGATTCCGGTGATCGCCGAGACCATTGCGCTGGACACCATGCTGCAACTGGCCCGAGAGACCGGCGTTAAATTGCATCTGTGCCGCATCTCCAGCGCAGCGGGCGTGGAACTGATACGCGTAGCCAAGCGCGAAGGTCTTGCGGTGAGCTGCGACGTCTCCATGAACCACATACACCTGTCCGAAACGGATATCGGCTACTTCGATGCCAATTGCCACCTCGTGCCGCCGCTGCGCAGTCTGCGCGACAAAGCTGCGCTGCGTGAAGGATTGCGCGATGGAACCATAGATGCCATCTGTTCGGATCATTCGCCGGTGGATGATGATGCCAAACAATTTCCGTTCGCCGAAGCCGAGGCAGGCGCGACCGGGCTGGAATTGCTGCTGCCGCTGGTGCTGAAGTGGGCTGAACAGGAAAGATATCGCGATGTCAGATGCGCTGGCGCGCATCACCAGCAATGCGGCCGGCCTGATCAACCCGAAGATGGGACATTTGTCAGTGGGTGCGCATGGCGACGTTTGCGTGTTCGACCCGGCAGCGGAATGGAAAATCGAAGCAAGTGCGCTAAAGAGCCAGGGCAAGAATACCCCGTTCCTCGGCATGCACATGCAGGGGAGAGTGCGTTACACCGTGGTGGAAGGCAAGGTTGTATATTCCAGCCCGGGCTGAGTTGGTTGATCAAATCCCGGCAACTGTGTTGAAACATTAAAATCAAACTGTGCCATTATCATTCAGGAATATGCTGTGAACCCGCTATTGGATTTTACCGGCCTGCCGCGTTTCGCGGAGATCAAACCCGAACATGTTGCGCCCGCGATAGAACAATTGCTGGCCGAGAACCGCGCGCTGATCACGCGGCTGCTGTCTGACAGCGTTCCGCCTGCCTGGAATGCATTCGTACTGCCGATGGAGGACGCCAACGAGCGCCTGTCGCGCGCATGGGGCCCGGTGGGTCATCTGAACGCGGTGATGAACAGTCCCGAATTGCGCGAGGTGTACAACGCCACATTGCCCAAGATCACCCAGTATTACGCCGAGCTCGGGCAGAATCTTGCCTTGTTCCGGAAGTTCAAGGCGCTGCGCAACAGCGCCGAATTTGAGGGTTTGAGCGCGGCGCGCAAGAAGATCATCGAGAACGAGTTGCGCGATTTTCGTCTCGGCGGGGCCGAGTTGCCGGATGCGCAGAAGGCGCGTTACCTGCAGATACAGGATCGCCTGTCCGAATTGTCGTCGCGTTTTTCCGACAACCTGCTCGATGCCACCAACGAATTCAAGTTGTTCGTGGAGAACCGCGAAGATCTGAGCGGTTTGCCGGATGACGTGCTGCAGGCGGCGCAGGAAGCGGCGCAGGCGGAACATAAAACCGGCTGGCTGTTCACGCTGAAAGCGCCGTCCTATATGCCAATCATGCAATACGCGAACAACCGCGGATTGCGCGAGAAGATGTACCGCGCCTACGGCACCCGCGCCAGCGAGTTTGGCAGACCGGAATGGGACAACACCGCTTTGATGGAAGAGATCGTCAAGCTGCGCGGTGAAGAAGCCAGGTTGCTGGGCTTCGCCAACTACGGCGAATTGTCGCTGGCGAGCAAGATGGCGAACGCGCCGCAACAGGTGGTCGATTTCATGCGCGAACTGGCGCAGCGCGCGCGGCCGTTTGCGGAAAAGGACCTGGCCGAGTTGCGCGCCTACGCGCGCGACAGCCTCGGATTGAACGAATTACTGGCATGGGATATGAGTTACGCCAGCGAAAAATTGCGCGAGCAGCGCTATGCCTTCTCCGAACAGGAAGTGAAGCAGTATTTCCCAGAAGACGCAGTATTGCCCGGCATGTTCAAGCTGGTCGAGACACTGTACGGCCTGCAGATCAAAGAAGCCAGCGCACCGGTCTGGCATGACGATGTGCGCTTCTTCGACATCCGCAATCAGCAGGGCCAGCTGGTCGGCCAATTCTATCTCGACCTGTATGCGCGCAACAGCAAGCGCGGCGGGGCATGGATGGACGATGTGATCGGGCGCCGCCGCCTGGCAAAGGGCATTCAAACGCCGGTCGCCTATTTGAACTGCAATTTCTCCGCGCCGGTTGGCGGTGCAACTGCGCGCAGTGAGCAGGGCTCCGCGCAGTGGGATGGGAACGTCAGCGAGTCGGTTGCAGCGGCTGCCTCGACGAACGGAAAGAACCTGCGCCCTGACGGCAGACGCCCGGCGACCTTCACCCATGACGAAGTGATCACCCTGTTCCACGAATTCGGCCACGGCCTGCACCATCTGCTGACCGAGATCGAAGACCTTGGTGTGTCCGGCATCAATGGCGTGGAATGGGATGCGGTCGAGCTGCCCAGCCAGTTCATGGAGAATTTCTGCTGGGAATGGGAGGTGGTGCACGGCATGACCCGCCATGCCGACACCGGAGAAGCGCTGCCGTGCGCGCTATTCGACAAGATGCTCGCCGCGAAGAATTTCCAGAGCGGCTTGCAGACGCTGCGCCAGATCGAGTTCGCGCTGTTCGATATGCTGATGCACAGCAGTTTCGAGGCTGGCGGCGGCAACGGCGATCGCGACACGTTACTGGCGAAGCCAGCTGACTGCGGGAGCGCTCGACCAGCCGCTCCACCCGCACCAGAGGGTTCCACCCCACCGTGTCGGAGCGGCATTCTGCAGTTGCTCGACGAGGTGCGCGCGGAAGTCGCGGTGCTGATCCCGCCGGCGTTCAACCGCTTCCCGCACAGTTTCTCGCACATCTTTTCCGGCGGTTATGCGGCCGGGTATTACAGTTACAAGTGGGCCGAGGTGCTGTCCGCCGATGCCTATAGTCTGTTCGAAGAGAACGGTGTGCTGAACCCCGACGTCGGAGCACGCTTTCGCAGCGAGATACTGGCGGTAGGCGGCAGCCGCGGTGCGATGCAGTCCTTTACCGCATTCAGGGGCCGCGCACCCAGTCTGGAAGCACTGTTGCGGCATAACGGCTTGGTCGAGACCGCATAGGGAGAAGAGATGAAACGCATCATGTTGTTGCTGGCCTGTTTGGCGATGATGCAGGTTGCGCAGGCGGGCGAACTGTTTCGCTGGGTGGACAAGGCCGGCAAGCTGAATTACGGCGATTCCCCGCCCGCCGATGCCAGCGAGGTCGAGCGCCTGAAGTTTTCCGGCGAGACTGCACAGAATGCATACCTGCCCTATGAAACGCGCCTTGCGCGGGAGAACTTCCCGGTGACGCTGTATGTCGGGAACGACTGCGGCGATCCCTGCGCCCAGGGGAATGCATTGCTGAGCAAGCGCGGCATACCTTACAGCGAAAAATTGCTGCAAACCAGGGGAGACCTTGACGCCTTCAAGCAGTTGTCCGGCATCAGCGGTGCGGTTCCGGTGTTGCAGGTGGGCAAGGATTTCCTGAAGGGCTATTCCGAATCGCAATGGGACAGCGAGCTGGATATCGCGGGTTATCCCAAGACCGCCAGCTATCGCCAGCGCGGTGCCGCACCGGTGCAACCGGAGCCGTTCATACCGCCTGCTGAAGACCGGGCAGCGCCAGCCTCCGCGCAATGAAGCTGGCGACCTGGAACGTCAATTCGCTGAAAGTTCGCCTGCCGCATGTGCTGGAATGGCTTGCGGCGAATCCGGTAGACGTGCTGTGCCTGCAGGAGACCAAACAACAGGACAGCGATTTCCCCCAGACCGAATTAATGGCGGCGGGTTATCACAGCCTGTTCAGCGGTCAGAAGACCTATAACGGGGTCGCGATCCTGAGCCGCGGGCAGGGACGCGAAGTGCAATACGGCATCCCGGGTTTTGATGCGGAACAGAAGCGCGTCATCGCCTCTACCTGCGACGATGTCAGGGTGGTCTGTGTCTATATACCGAACGGCCAGGCCGTCGATTCCGACAAGTATCAATACAAGCTGGGCTGGCTGGACAAATTGTGCGAGTGGCTGAAACAGGAGCTGACGCGCCACCCGAAGCTGGTATTGCTGGGCGACTACAACATCGCGCCGGAAGACCGCGACGTGCACGACCCGGTCGCCTGGCGGGGCAACGTGCTGGTCAGCGAGCCGGAACGCGAGAAGTTCCGCAACCTTGAACACCTTGGCCTGCACGACAGCTTCCGTCTGTTCGAGCAGCCGGAGAAGTCTTTCACCTGGTGGGACTACCGGATGATGGCGTTCCGCCGCAACCACGGTCTGCGCATCGATCATGTCCTGATCAGCGAGCCGCTGGTGGCGCAGTGCAAGAGCTGCGTGATCGACAAGGCACCGAGGAAGCTGGAGCGGCCGTCGGATCACACGCCGGTGATAGTCGAGCTGTAGGGACAGGACAACTCCCCTCACCCTTGCAGGGGGAGGGTTGGGGGTGAGGGTAGATACTCCAACTTAACGCGCAGCACTCAGGACGAACGGACACCATTAAACTAACCATTCGCCCCAAACATCATCCGCTTCGCAACAAACTTTTTCACCAGCGGCAAGCAGTCCAGCGCGGTCAGCGCTGCGGCGCGGCCGGCGCTGACCAGCGGCAGGTCGTTGGAGAATAATCTCACCAGGCCGTCGGTGAAACGTATCCCCGCTTCGCGGTCGGTGCGGCGATCCGCGCGGTAAGCGGCGAGCATGGCTTCGCTGCCTAATTCTTCCGGCTTGGCATCGAGTATCTCCTGAGCCAGTTCCCACGCATCGCGCAGTCCCATGTTGAAACCCTGGCCGGCCACCGGGTGCAGCGTCTGTGCGGCGTTGCCTAGCAGCACGGTGTGCGGCATCGGCGTCTGTTGCGGCGCGCGCCTCAGGCCCAGCGGAAAGCAACTGCGCTTGCCGACGCTCAGGAACTCCCCGACGCGGTCGCCGAAGTGCTGGTGCAGTTTGCCCAGGAAATCAGTGTCGCTCCAGGCCAGCATGTCCTGTATGGCTTGATGCGGGACAGTCCAGACCAGTTCGTAGCCGTTCCGGAACGGCAGCAGCGCCAGCGGCCCCTGCGGCGTGAAGCGTTCGAATGCGGTATTGGCCTGGGGCGCGGAACAGGTGATGTGGGTGATCAGCGCGCTCTGCCCGTAGTCGCGCACTTCCGGCGGATATTGTTGCGCCAGCAGTTTGCCGCCGTCGGCGACCACTGCGAGGCGAGTGTGCAGCGTGTGTTCCGTGCCGTCCGCTTCGACAGGCTCAGGACGGGTCTGCTGATAGCCGATCACGGCGTGATCGGCTGTGCTTGTAAGCTTTGTGACGCTTGCGCCGTAGATGGATGCGACATCGCTGTGTTGCAGCGCAGCGGTCAACGCATCCTGCAGCGCCGGATAGGGCAGCACGTAGCCGAGTTCAGGAACGTTCATCTCTTCGGCGCGCAACATGGTGCGGCCGAAACTTTGCTTTTGCGAGATGTGTATCGTCCGTATCGGCGAAATGCCTTGCAGCTTGTCCCAGACGCCGAGGCGCTGCAGCAACAAGCGGCTGCCGTAGGACAAGGCCAGCGCGCGCGCATCGCTGCTGGAGGCGCTCGCCGGGCGGGCTTCCAGCACGCAGACCTTCAGCTTGCCGGCGCTTAACGCAAGCGCCAGGGCAGCGCCGACCGGGCCGCCGCCGATGATGGCGATGTCATATTCAGCGTTCACGACTTCCTCATCAGCTCTTCGATATCCGCGACTGTCTTGGGCGCCGCATCGGTCAGCACTTCATTGCCATTCGCGGTGACCAGCACATCGTCCTCGATGCGGATGCCAATGTTCCACAATGCGAGCGGCACATCGTCGGCGGGGCGGATGTAGCAGCCGGGCTCGACGGTCAGCACCATGCCGGGCTGCAGTGGACGCCAGGCGTCGCCGATCTTGTAATCGCCGACATCATGCACATCCATGCCCAGCCAGTGGCCGGTGCGGTGCATGTAGAATCTCTTGTAGGTTTCGTTTTCCAGCACTTCATCCACGCTGCCGTGGCACAGCCTGAGGTCGATGAAACCCTGTGCCAGCAAACGCAGTGCGGCATCATGCGGCGCGTCCCAGGTCTGCTTCGGTGTTGCGGCGGCGATCGCCGCAGCCTGTGCGGCGAGCACGATCTCGTACACGTCCTTCTGCGCGGCGCTGAATTTTCCGTTGACCGGGAAGGTGCGCGTGATGTCCGAGGCGTAGCCGTCCAGTTCGCAACCGGCGTCGATCAGCAGCAGGTCGCCGTCCCTGAGCAAGGCGTTGTTGCCCACATAGTGCAGCACGCAGGCATTCGCGCCGCCGGCAACGATAGAGGTGTAGGCCGGATGGCGCGCGCCATGGCTGCAGAACTCGTGCAGCAGTTCGGCCTCGACCTGGTATTCGAATCGGTCGGGGCGGGTGAAGCGCATCGCGCGCTGATGCGCGGCCGTGGATATCGCGGCGGCGCGGCGCATGATATCCAGTTCGTGTTGATCCTTGAACAAGCGCATCTCGTTGAGCAGCGCGCGCACGTCGCGGATCTCGTCCGGCGCGCGGATGCCGCTGCGGATCTTGCTTTGAACTGCGCTGCGCAATTTCAGGATGCGCTGGTCCCATCCGGCATCGGCACCCAGCGGATAAAACAGCGCGGGCTGGTTGCCCATCAGCTCGGCCAGTTTTTCGTCCAGCTGTTCTATGGAATAAGCCGCGTCGAAGCCGAACTGCTCCTGCGCGGCATCGGGACCGTAGCGGTGTCCATCCCAGATCTCGCGCTCCAGGTTCTTTTCGCGGCAGAACAGTATCGATTGCGGCGTGTCGCCGGCGACCAGCACCAGCACCGCCTCAGGTTCGGCGAAGCCGCTCAGGTAATAGAAATTGCTGTCGTGGCGGTATCCATACTGGGTGTCGGCATTGCGCGACACTTCCGGTGCGGTGGGGATGATCGCGATGCCGCGCTGCATCTGTTTCAGCAGGCGGGCGCGGCGACTGGTGTAAATGGCGGGATCAAAGTTCATGGCGCATTGTGCTATTTACGCAGCTGGCTGTCGAGTTCGGCGAGGCGCTGCGGCGTGCCGACATCCACCCACAAACCCCGGTGGTGCTCGCCGCTGACCTTGCCGAGCGCGATCTGCGCGCGCAGCAGCGGAGCCAGCGGCGCGATGCTGCCGCGCGGGATGTTCTTGAACAGGCTAGGCTGATAGAGGCCGATGCCGCTGAAGGTCAGTCTGGGCGTGCCGTCAGTGACGCGCTGTTGCCGCAGGCCGAAGTCCCCGCTGGGGTGCTGTGGAGGATTGCTCACCAGCACCAGATGGGCGGCATCGCCATTGTCCTTCAGCGCGGCAGCGCGCACCTGCAAATGGGCGAAATCGTAATCGCAAAAGATGTCGCCGTTGATCACCGCGAACGGTCCACCCTCCTCGTCGATCCCTCCTCCGGACGGAGAGGGCAGCAGCAGTGGCAGGGCATAGGCGATGCCGCCAGCGGTTTCCAGCGCCCTTGCTTCGGGAGAATATAGGATGTGTGCGCCGAACCGGCTGCCGTCGCCCAATGCTGTTTCGATCTGCACGCCGAGGTGGGCATGGTTGATCACCAGTTCATGTGATGCCGGCGCGCACCAGGTTTTCGATGTGCCAGACGATCAGCGCTTTGCCGCCGGCCTCCAGCAACGGTTTGGGGGTATGGTCGGTGAGCGGGCGCATGCGTTCGCCGCGGCCGGCAGCTAAAAGCATGGCTTTCATGTTGCAAATCTCGCGCAAAAAATCCTGCACAAGCTGCCTGTGCAAGATATCTTCAAAATGTGTAGCCCTGTCGGGTGATAGGGGGCTCCAGCGTGTCGAGCAGGTTCAGCAGCGGCTTCAGGTCGATGTAGCGCGCACAGGCCGCGCGCAGATACGCCATCACCAGCGGCAGGTCTTTCAGGTAGCCCTCCTTGCCGTCACGGTGATACAGGCGAGCGAAGATGCCCAGCACCTTGAGGTGGCGCTGCACGCCCATCCATTCGTAGTCGCGGTAGAACTCGGAAAAATCTTCATGCACCGGCAGTCCAACCTTGCGCGCCTTTTCCCAATAGCGCACCAGCCAGTCGATGATCTCGGCTTCCTCCCAGCGGATGTAGGCATCCTTGAACAGCGAGGCGAGGTCGTAGGTGATCGGGCCGTATACCGCGTCCTGGAAGTCGATGATGCCGGGCGAGGTCAGAAGACCGTATTTTTCGTTTGCCCGGCTCCGCCCCCCTCGCTGCGTTCTCCCCGCCTGCGGGAGATAACCGGCGACTTGCCCGCTTGCGGGCATAGTCGAATGGCCAGTCGTTTCATCAGGGTTGGAGAGAGGCGGTTCGATATACATCAGATTCCTGGAGTGGTAGTCGCGGTGCACATAGACGCGCGGCTGTGCAAGGTTGTTGGCGACGATGCGCGAGAACACCGTTTCCAGTTTGGCGTTCTGCGCGGCATTGAGCGTGACGTTGAGGTGTTTGTTTATATACCATTCCGGGAACAATCGCAGCTCGCACAACAGCAGGGCTTCGTCGTAGGGCGGCAATTCGTCCCCGCGGGAGGCGAGCTGGATCCTGATCAGCGCATCGGTGGCGGCACCATACAATTCTTTCGCGGTTCCGAGATCCCCGCCATGCAGGGCTTGCAGGTAAGTGATGTTGCCGAGGTCGGACAACAGCAGGAATCCCTGTTCCAGGTCTTGCGCATACACGTGCGGTACATGGGCGCCGGCGTCTTCGAACAACCGGGCCACGTGCAGGAAGGGCCGGCAATCCTCGTGCTGCGGAGGAGCGTCCATCACGATGCAGGTACTGCCCCGGCCCGGCGCGGTGAAACCGTCTGGTGCGTGTGGGGCTGCTTGGCGATTGCTCCCGTGATCGGCTGACTTCGTCAGTAACGTGTCGCAACCGCTGCCGTCGGCAAACGTGGCGCGGAAGTAGCGCCGAAAACTGGCGTCGGCGGAGGCGGGAGCAAGCGTGAATTGTCTGTCTGGGTAAAGGCTGTGCAGCCATTCGGCGAGCTGATTCTGGCGTTGCATAGTGGGTTCTCGAATGCACTTGATGTTAAACTGGTGCGAGTTTATCACCATACTATATTGCTGCGCGTTATGCGGTTTCGCCTTAAATCTCTCGCCTTATTCATACTGTGTTTTCTAGCGCACCACTGTTACGCCGGTGAAGATCCGCTCGAATTGCGCATTGACCGGACGCCGTTGACCGCGACCAATATTGATCCCGGTGCTCCGGCCGTGATCGAGGCGGACAGCGTGGTAGGCCAGAAGGACAGCCAGATCGAGGCGACCGGCAATGTGTCGCTGCGCCAGGGAGACGAGTCGGTCAGTGCAGACCGGCTGCTGTACCAGCAAAACACGCGCCAGGTCGATGCTCAGGGGTCGGTCATGTTGATGCAGCAGGGCAGCACGATGGCCGGCTCACGCCTGCAATACAACATGGGCAGCGGCGCCGGGACGATGGACCAGCCGCAATACAGCCTGAAAGAAAATGGCGGTCGCGGTTCCGCCGAAATCGTCCATATCCAGGATCGCCAGCACTACAGTATGAATAATGCCACCTATACGACCTGCCCGGCGGGCAACCAGGATTGGTATTTGAGTGTGGGCACGCTTGATATCGACCGTGACAAGCAGATCGGTACGGCCAAAAGCGCAACGCTGGATTTCAAAGGCGTCCCGATCCTGTATTCACCCTGGATGGACTTTGCCCTCAACGACCAGCGCAAATCGGGCTTTCTCTCACCGATATACGGAACTACGGTGACCGGTGGTCCAGAGTTGACGGTGCCGTACTACTGGAATATCGCGCCGAATTATGATGCGACGATCGCCCCACGGTATCTCGCCAAACGCGGCATGATGCTCAACGATGAGTTTCGCTATATGGGGGCCGGTTATAGCGGGATGCTGAATGCCGATGTGCTGCCGAATGATGCTATTACCCATACCAGCCGATCTCGCCTGGCTTGGCAGGATAACCAGAATTTAGGGAAGGATCTGAACGGCTATGTAAATTACACCCATGTCAGCGACAGCGCCTACTTCCTCGACCTGGGCAGTTCGATTGCGGATACTTCACAGGTCGATTTGTTGCAGGAGGTGGGGCTGAATTATACCCCTGGCGACTGGACTTCGTTGCTGCGCGTGCAACACTACCAGACTCTGCAAAACATCTACACGCCCATTATTCAACCTTATACACTTTCTCCGCAGTTGACTATTGGCACGGAACAAATTCATTCCGGGGCAGATGTTGCTTTTGCGGGTGAATATGTCGATTTTACCCATCCGACTGCTGTAAACGGATCCCGGATGGTGCTCAATCCCAGTGTCAGTTACCCGTTGATCAGGAATTCCCCGTTTTATCTGACGCCCAAAGCATCGTTGCACGCCACATACTACGCGCTGGGTGCCAATAACGTCGCGGGTTTGCCGAATGCTTCGCGGGTACTGCCGTTGTTCAGCCTAGATAGCGGCGTTGCTTTTGACCGTGAAACAAACATGTTTGGCGGCGATTACCAGCAAACACTGGAACCGCGCGCCTATTACGTCTATGTGCCCTACCGGGACCAGTCGCTGCTGCCCAATTTTGATTCGGATCTGGCCGATTTCAATTTTACCCAGATATTCACCGAAAACCGGTTTTCCGGCAGCGACCGCATCGGCGATGCCAATCAGATCACACTGGCAGCCACATCGCGTTTGGTGGAACAAAACACCGGCTTTGAAAGGTTAAAATTGATGATGGGAGAGCGTTTCAGTTTTATAACACCACGCGTGACTCTGCCCGCGCCGCCAGCCACTACTACCCTTGCAACTGCCACCGGTACCGGCACTACCACTACCAATACCGCTACAAATGTCACCACTACCACTACACCCTCCTATATTCCAGCCACAACTTTTGGCAGGTCTGATATCTTGCTGGCGGCTTCCGGGCAAGTGTCGAGGGCGGCATCTGTGGACAGCGAATTGCAGTATGACCCGACCCAATCACAGGCACAGCTATACAACATCGCGGCACATTATCATCCCGAGGCGGGCAAGGTGCTTAATCTGGGATACCGCTTTGACCGCAATACGGTGCGGCAAGTGGATTTTTCCACGCAATGGCCGGTATTCAATCGGTGGCATTTGCTGGGGCGCTGGAACTATTCGATACAGGATCGTCAAAATCTGGATGCGATTGCCGGGCTTGAGTATACTCGAGCTTGCTGGACCTTGCGTTTGGTTGCGCAACGTTTTGCAATCGCCACATTACAGACCAATACTACATTCTTCATCCAGCTTGATCTAAGCGACCTGGTCAAGGTCGGTTCGGATCCTATGGATGTGCTAAAACAGGGTATTACCGGTTATACCAATTTGAATAATGGACCTATTGACAAACCTACACAGGCAATTCAGTGATTATGGAAAGAGCTAGATGCGAAGAGTAAAGTATCTGATGTTGTGCAGTGCATTGGCGCTGTTGCAAACCGCTTACGGCGCCAGCATGCAGCCCGGCGGGGATGTGCAAAACATGCCATCATCAAATGCAGTGTCATCGGCCTCGGCGCCGCCCAAGTCCGATTCGCAGCAACAAACCGGGGTGATCGATTCGGTGGTCGTGGTGGTCAATGATGACGTGATTACCCGCAACGAACTGGATGATCGGGTGCGCGAGGTGGTACGACAGTTGCAGCAGCGCAACACTCCATTGCCGCCTGCGGACGTGCTGCAAAAGCAGATTCTCGAACGTATGATCATGGATATGCTGCAGGCGCAATATGCCAAGGAAACCGGAGTTCGTGTGGATGATTCCCAGTTGAATCAGGCAATGACGCGCATCGCCCAGCAAAATAAATTCCCTACTCTGGCGGCATTCCGCGCCAAGCTGGAAGCGAGCGGTGTTGACTACGACAAATTGCGCGAAGAGATTCGTGGCGAAATTATTTCAACACGGCTGCGCGAGAGAGAAATCGAAAGCAAACTCGTTATCAGCGATGGCGAGGTTGACAATTATCTCGCCAACAAGGCAAAAATGGGCAACGCCGGGGTAGATTATCACCTCGCGCACATCATGGTGGTAGTGCCGGAACAGGCCAGCGCGGAAAATATACAGGCGGCACATGATCGCGCCGAAAAGGCGTGGAACCAATTGAAGGCAGGGGCGGATTTTGCAGAAGTGGCAGCGGGGAGCTCAGATGCCAAGGATGCGCTGAAAGGCGGTGATCTGGGTTGGCTGCCCGGCGACCGTATCCCTCCGTTATTTGCGAATCAGCTGCAAACTCTCAAGGTTGGCGAAATCACCGATGTGTTGCGCAGTCCGAGCGGTTTTCATATCCTCAAGCTCATAGAAAAGCGTAGTGGTGATGCGCCAGTTGTGATCACCCAGACACATGCTCGGCATATCCTGATCAAGACCAGCGAGATTGTTCCAGAGGCAGAGGCAAAAAAGCAAATCATGGAAATCAAACAGCGTATTGAATCAGGTGCGGATTTTGCGGCCGAGGCCAAGCGCTATTCGCAGGATGGCAGCGCACAGGAAGGCGGCGATCTGGGCTGGTTGTCCCCCGGGCAGACCGTGACGGAATTTGAGGAGGAGATGAACAAGCTGAACCCGGGACAGATGGGAGTTGTGCAAAGCCAATTTGGCTGGCACCTGATTCAGGTGATTGCACGCCGCAATACAGACGTCAGTGAAGATCAGAAGCGCCAGCAGGCGCGTATTGCAATAGGCAGATTCAAATCCGACGATCAGTTCCAGGATTGGTTGCGTCAATTGCGTGATCGCGCGTTCGTTGAATATCATCTCAGCGACAAGAATTAGCCGGTTGACATCGCTGTGCTTTGCGCACCCCTGGCCATTACTTCCGGCGAACCAGCAGGCATAGGCCCGGATCTGTGTGTCCAGCTTGCCGGCACATTACCCGGCGTTCCATTCGTCGTCATTGCGGACAGGGAGTTGCTCAGACAACGGGCTGCACAACTTGGAATCACCTTAAAGATTGAAGATTTTGTGCCGGGACAAAAGTTGGACCTTAGCCCCGGTGTATTGCCGGTAGTTCATGTCCCCCTGGTTGCCGAATGTTTTTCCGGGGTGCTGAATCCGGCCAATAGCGAATATGTGCTCGCGCTGTTGAAGCGGGCCTTGCTCGGGTGCCTGGCGGGCGAATTTTCCGGCATGGTGACGGCCCCGGTGCACAAGGGCGTTGTTAACGCTGCGGGCATTCCATTTACCGGGCACACGGAATATCTGGCCGAGCTTACCGGAACCAGGCAGGTCGTGATGATGCTGGTCGGCGGCGGCATGCGTGTGGCTCTGGCTACCACACACCTTGCGTTGAAAGATGTTGCTGCCGCGATCACCTCATCCTTGCTGGAAAATGTGCTGCGCATCATCCAGCGTGACCTGCAACTTCGCTTTGGTATTGCCCGGCCGGTCATTTTGGTGGCCGGACTGAATCCGCACGCCGGGGAAGACGGTTATCTCGGGGGAGAGGAGATCGAGGTTATGATTCCCATCCTTCAAAGGTTGCGGGCAGAGGGCATGGATGTCAGCGAGCCACTGCCTGCCGATACATTGTTCACGCCGCAAAGGCTGGCGCAATGCGACTGCGTTTTGTCGATGTATCATGACCAGGGGTTGCCGGTGCTGAAACACGCCAGCTTTGGCCAGGGGGTGAACGTGACACTCGGCCTGCCGCTGATCCGCACTTCGGTGGATCACGGCACGGCACTGGATTTGGCCGGTACCGGAAAGGCGGATTGCGGCAGTCTGCTTGAAGCGATCAAACTGGCCGCCAGGATGGCGGAATATAAGTTGGTATTGCATGAGGGCGTATAAAGTCGGCCAGAAATCCGGTTACGGAATGGCATGCCGCATCTATCAATCCACCCCGGAATGCTGCCTCGGGTGCGTGAGATGAGCCATCGAGCCAAGAAGCGGTTTGGCCAGAATTTTCTGGTCGACGAACGGGTCATCTCGGACATCATTGCCGCGATTCGTCCCGAACCGGGGGACAGCATGGTCGAGATCGGTCCCGGCCTCGGTGCGCTGACCCGTCCCTTGCTGCAGAAATTGCGGCACCTGCATGTGGTGGAGATAGACCGCGATATCATTGCGCGCCTGCACAGCGACTATCCGCAGCACAAGGCAGATCACATGCTGACCATCCATGCCGGAGACGCGCTGGAGTTCGATCTCGCTTCACTTGGGACACCGCTGCGCATTGTCGGCAACTTGCCTTACAACATCTCGTCGCCTTTATTATTCCACTTTGCGAAATATGCTGGATGCATCAAGGACATGCATTTCATGCTGCAAAACGAAGTGGTCGAACGCATGGTGGCCGAGCCCTCGACGCCGGAATACGGGCGACTCTCGGTGATGCTGCAATACCGTTTCCACATCGAAAAGCTGCTCGATGTGCCGCCCGAATCCTTCCGCCCGGCTCCGAAAGTTGATTCTGCGATCGTGCGCATGGTCCCTCTTCCTCCCGGGGAAATCACGGTCCGCAATCGGGAATTGTTTGGCGAAATCGTCAAAGCCGCCTTCGGCCAGCGCCGCAAGACATTGCGCAACACCTTGCGCGGTTATTTGAACGAAGCAGAATTTGAAAAGCTGGAGATCGATCCCCGATTGCGGGCAGAGGATCTGGCGGTGGCTGATTTCATCAGGGTGGCGAATTACCTGGATCAGAGGGGATAGGGGAACTTTGCCGGGCCGGTCCGGTGGCAGTATTTACCCCGTTCTCTTCTGGATCAACTCGATCTTGTAGCCATCCGGGTCTTCGATGAACGCGATCACAGTGCTGCCGTGCTTCATCTTGCCGGCTTCGCGCACCACCTTGCCGCCGCGCTGCCTGATGCTTTCGCAGGCCGCGAAAGCATCTTCCACCTCGATCGCGATATGTCCGTAGGCATTGCCGAGTTCATATTCTTCCACGCCCCAGTTATGCGTAAGCTCGATCACTGCACCGCTGGCCTCATCATTGAAACCGACAAATGCCAGCGTAAATTTCCCATCCGGGTAATCGGTGCGGCGCAGCAAGCGCATGCCCAGAACATCGATATAAAAAGATAGTGACCTTTCCAGATCGACTACACGCAACATGGTGTGAAGTATGCGCATCGGATTCCTTTCATTTTGAGTACGTGTTTGAGTTCGGTGCTCATTGCTACATAGGGTAAAATGCGAGCTTATAAAATATTTTACCATTAGCCCAAGCCATGACCGAATCATTCCCGCTAGTAATGTGTTTTGCTGCAACCGATCCCAGCGGAGGTGCCGGCTTGCAGGCGGATCTGCTGACCATTTCCAGTATGGGCTGCCATCCCCTGTCGGTGGTAACGGCGATCACGGTGCAGGACACCAGCGGAGTGGACGATGTGTTGCCGATCGATCCTGAATGGGTTGCCGATCAGGCACGCGCGATGCTGGAAGATGTGCCGGTAGCCGTGTTCAAGATCGGTTTGCTGGGCAGTGTGGAAAACATCGCGGCAATTGCTGAAGTGCTGTCAGATTATCCGGATATCCCCCTGGTGCTGGATCCGGTGCTGGCCTCCGGACGCGGCGACGAATTGGCGAACGAAGACATGCTGGACGCAATGCGCGAATTGCTGATTCCCCAAGCTACCATTCTTACGCCGAACAGCATCGAGGCACGCCGGCTCGCGCTGGACGAGGACAACGAAGAGGATGATCCGTCGTTGGAAGAATGCGCAAAACGCATATTGCGCATGGGTTGCGAGTATGTGTTGATCACCGGCACCCATGAACAGACCGCGAAAGTCACCAATACGCTGTATAGCGACCGCGGTGTGGTCAGCAGCGACAGCTGGACGCGGCTGCCGGGGATCTATCACGGTTCGGGCTGCACCCTGGCTGCTGCGATTGCCGCGCTGTTGGCGCAGGGGGTTGACGTCCCCGAAGCGGTCAAGGAGGCGCAGGAATATACCTGGCAGACCCTGAATGCGGGCTTTCGCCCGGGTATGGGGCAGCATATCCCTGATCGCCTGTTCTGGGCGCGCGGTGAAGAGGATGAGGAGCCACAATCGGAACGGCCCAATTAAGGCAGGGATTGAAGAGAGGGTGACCAGTGGTAAAGATCGAATCTGGAGGAGCTTCTCAACAAGTAATTAAAGGCTTGTACGCCATTACCCAGGACGAAACGGATACCGAAGAGTTATTGCGCAAGGTTCGTCTGGCTTTGCTGGGGGGTGCGCGGGTGCTGCAATATCGCAACAAGGCGGCTGATGGGATGCTGCGTTTGCAGCAAGCCATGGCATTGCGCGAATTGACCCACGAATTTTACGTACCGCTGATCATCAATGACGATGTGGCGCTGACACAGCTGGCAGATGCCGACGGTGTACATCTGGGAAGTGAAGACGGCAGTGTGACGGCTGCCCGCGAGCTGCTGGGCAGCGCCCGATTGATCGGGGTATCTTGCTATAATCGGCTGGAGTTGGCGCACAGGGCCGTACAGCAGGGTGCTGATTACGTGGCTTTCGGCGGATTCTTTCCGTCGGCTGTGAAGCCGGATGCAGTGCCGGCGACTCTGGATTTGTTGCGGCGCGCGCGCAGCGAAATCGCGGTCCCCTTGGTGGCGATAGGCGGAATCACCATCCGCAACGGCGCACAGCTGCTTGCAGCGGGCGCAGATGCGCTGGCGGTGATTTCCGCGGTGTTCGGCGCGAAGGATATCAAAGATGCCGCACGTCAGTTTTCAAAGTTGAATTATTTCCAAATGTAACCAGGCAGACAAAAGCACTATGACTTCGCATAATCAACAGCTGTTCGAGCTATCCCAAAAAGTGATCCCCGGTGGGGTGAACTCGCCGGTGCGCGCATTCCGTTCGGTCGGCGGCACGCCGTTGTTTTTTCAGCGCGGGCAGGGTGCCTATGTGTGGGACGCGGACGGCAAGCGCTACATCGATTATGTGGGCTCATGGGGCCCGATGATAGTCGGACATTGCCATCCCGAAGTGGTCAAGGCGGTACAGGATGCGGCATCCCGAGGGTCTGGGTTTCGGTGCGCCGACCGCGGCCGAACTGGAAATGGCGGAATTGCTGTGCAAGCTGCTGCCGAGTCTGGAGATGGTGCGCCTGGTCAGTTCCGGCACCGAGGCGACGATGACCGCGATCCGGCTGGCGCGCGGCTACACCGGGCGCACCGCATCATCAAATTCGAGGGTTGCTACCACGGCCATTCCGACGGTTTGCTGGTCAAGGCCGGTTCCGGCGCGCTGACCTTTGGCCAGCCGAGTTCATCCGGCGTGCCGGCGGAGATCGCGGCGCTGACCACGGTGCTGGATTACAACGATGCAGCCGGGCTGGAGCGCACCTTTGCGGAGATGGGCAAGGAAATCGCCGCCGTGATCGTCGAACCGGTGGCAGGCAACATGAATCTGATCACGCCCAAGCCGCGAATTCCTCGAGCGCATTGCGCAGCCTGTGCACCCAATATGGTGCGGTGTTGATACTGGACGAAGTGATGACCGGTTTCCGCGTCAGCCTGCAAGGCGCGCAAGGCTATTACGGCATCAAACCGGATCTGGTGACGCTGGGCAAGGTGATGGGTGGTGGTCTGCCCGCTGCCGCCTTCGGCGGACGCCGCGACATCATGCAATGCTTGGCTCCGCTGGGCCCGGTATATCAGGCCGGTACGTTGTCCGGCAATCCGGTGGCGGTGGCCGCGGGTATGGCCACACTCAAGCTCGTTCAGGCAAAGGGTTTTTATGAACACCTGTCCGAACTGGCCAAACAATTGACCGAAGGATTGTCGGCAAGCGCCAAAAGGCATGGCATCCCGTTTTGTGCGCAATCGATTGGCGGCATGTTCGGCTTGTATTTCAGCCGCGAAATACCGACCAGTTATGCCGAGGTGATGGCGTGGCGACAAAGAGGCGTTCAATCGTTTCTTCCACGCGATGCTGGAGGCGGGGGTATATCTTGCACCGTCGGCATTTGAGGCTGGTTTTGTTTCCGCCGCCCACACCGAGGCGGATATAGCCGCGACTGTCGCAGCAGCGGACAAGATCTTTGCGGCCTGGAACTGATGGGGCTGTTCTCACAAGCGGCGTTTTATACCACCGTCAATCACATCAAAGACTTGCCGCGGCATGGCGGCAGAGAAGTCGCGTTCGTCGGGCGCTCCAATGCCGGCAAATCAAGCGCGATCAATACGCTGGCGAATCATGTGCGTTTGGCCTATACCAGCAAGACTCCCGGGCGCACCCAACACCTGAATTACTTTTCCTTGGGAAAGAATGACGGGGGCAACCATGATTTTCTGGTGGATCTGCCGGGTTACGGTTACGCCAAAGTTCCGCCCGAAAGCAAACGTCACTGGGAAGGACTGCTGAGCGAGTATTTGCAGACGCGCGATGAATTGTGCGGCCTGGTGGTGATCATGGATTCCCGTCACCCATTGACTGAACTGGATGAGAATATGCTCGACTGGTTTGCGCCGACCGGAAAGCCCGTCCATATCCTGCTGACCAAGTCGGACAAACTCAGCAAGCAGCATGCGACTTTGACGTTGAGTCGTGTAAAATCGCATCTGGCCGAGCATTTCCCGCACTGCTCAGTGCAATTGTTTTCCAGTCTGAAAAAACTGGGGGTGGAAGAAGCTGAAACGGTCATCGGAACATGGCTGGCGCGAAGCTGAATTCAAAACGACAGTTCCAGGCAAAAAAATGCCCCCAGCCAAGGGGAGGTAGGCCGGGGGCAAAGTCTTAACAAGTGTTAAGACGCACGCTCAGGGAGGAGAAACGTGGAATGACTCGCATCATTCACGTCATAAGATAAGCGATTCCTGAAATAGTTCCGGAAAAAGTACTTTTGTAGGAAAAAACATGCAAACACTCGGGCAATATCCTCAAACTCGTATGCGCAGGATGCGCCGTGACAAGTTTTCACGGAATTTGATGCGAGAGCATATACTCACTCCGGCAGATTTCATCTATCCGGTTTTTGTTCTTCAGGGAAGCAATCGGGTCGAGGATGTAAAATCCATGCCAGGGGTGCAGCGCAAGACCTTGGATCTTTTGCTCAGGGATGCCGAGCAATGCTTGAAGCTGGGGATACCGGCGATGGCGATCTTCCCGGTGATAGATGCCCGGCTGAAAAGCCTGGATGCGCGCGAAGCGTACAACCCGGACGGCTTGGTGCCCAAGGTTGTCGCCGAGATAAAAAAGCACTTCCCTGAACTCGGCGTGATGACCGATATCGCCCTTGATCCCTATACCAGCCACGGCCAGGATGGCCTGCTCGACCAAAGCGGTTATGTGCTCAACGACGAGACCGTGGCCGTGCTGCAAAAACAAGCTGCAAACTCACGCCGCCGCCGGGGCAGACATCGTCGCCCCTTCCGACATGATGGATGGACGCATAGGCGCAGTTCGCGCTGCGCTGGATGCCGGCATGCACATACATACCCGCATCATGGCTTATTCCGCCAAATACGCCTCCAGTTTCTACGGTCCGTTCCGCGATGCCGTGGGCTCGGGTGTAAACCTCGGTTCGGGAAACAAATATTCATACCAGATGGATCCTGCCAATTCCGACGAGGCGCTGTGGGAAGTCGGCCTCGACCTGCAGGAAGGTGCAGATATGGTGATGGTCAAGCCGGGCATGCCTTACCTGGACATCGTGCGTCGCGTGAAAGACGAGTTCAGGGCGCCTACCTTTGTCTACCAGGTCAGCGGAGAATACGCGATGTTGAAGGCTGCGGCGCAGAACGGCTGGCTGAATGAACAGGCGTGCGTGCTGGAATCGCTGCTTGCCTTCAAACGCGCCGGAGCGGACGGGATACTCACCTACTTCGCGTTGGAGGCGGCACGCTGGCTGAAGGAGTAATGCCGGTTGAAAAAGTAATTCTTCAGGTTCGCAAGCGCTTGTGAAATTGTCGTTGACGCGATCAACCGCATGCCCAATGCCGGGCGCTAACCGGACAATAACGACTCCAGCCCTGCGATGCCTGCATGTGTCTCCGGGTGACGGCTGCCGCTGTAGCGGGCATTCTCGGGTAATACGCTGATGTGTATCAGCGTACCGGATTCGCCTGTCAAGGTGTAGCTGGGTACGGTTTCTTCATGCCCGGCGACACGCACTTTCCACGCGCCATCTTCAAAATCAATCTTGTGTTTGAGCAGGAACAGCAATACCGCCTTCGCGTCGTCGCTGAACAGCATCAGGTTGATGTCAGAACGTACGCCGGCCGTGCCATTCAATACCGATCCAGTCAGGTAAGGATGGAATTCCGCCAGCAAGCGCATCGTACGCATAGCCTCTTCCCGCAACTGCCGCAGAATGCTGTCGTGGCTGTCCTGCTGGTAAAGCGCGCGGTAGCTTTGCAATGCATCATCCACCTCCTGATTGCTGGGCAGGTGTTGAGTGTCCGCTGCGCCCAGCTGGCGTGCTGCCTTTCGTTTGGCAAAGGCATGGTCGGTGATGCCATCCTCAGCCATCAGTTTGGCGGCCTGATGCGCCAGATGTTCACGCATCAAGTCGCGCCTGTTGGCAGATTCCTTTGCAGCGCGTTCTTTGGCCATGTGCGACTTCAGAGCAATTGATCCTTGATGGCGTCTGCCGGTTTCATTTCTTCGCTGGGCGCAGGTGCCGGACGTTCGGGAGGGACATTTTCGGTGTAGAAATACTCGACCAGCGGGCTGCTGTCATCGCGGTATCCCTCGTTATTGATGTGCACGGCGACCATGTTATCGGGCATATTGTAGCTGGCTTCGGGTACGTCCTTGAGCACCTTTCCCATGTAACTCATCCAGATCGGCAAAGCGGCGCCGCCGCCGGTTTCCCGGTCGCCCAGGCTGCGCGGCTGGTCGTAGCCCATCCAGGCGATGCCGACTACGGTGGGCTGGAAGCCGCAAAACCATGCATCGATCGAGTCATTGGTGGTGCCGGTCTTGCCGGCCAGATCCTGGCGGCCCAGCTGCATTGCGCGGATGCCTGTGCCGTGCCTGACCACATCCTGCAGCATGCTGACCATGGTATAAGCGTTGCGCACATCGATGATCTGTTTTGCTCCATTTCCTGCCACATCAGGCGTTGCCTTGTAAAGCACGGTGCCGTGTGCGTCTTCGATGCGACTGATGAAGTAGGGCTGAACCGAATAACCGCCGTTGGCGAATACCGAATAGGCAGCCAGCATTTGCATCGGTGTGACCGATCCGGCGCCCAGGGCCATGGTAAGGTAGGGGGGATACTTGGTGGGATCAAAACCAAACTTGGTGATGTAGTCGCGCGCATATTCGGGGGTGATGGATTGCAGGATGCGGATCGAGACCAGGTTTTTTGATTTCATCAGGCCTTCGCGCATGCGCATCGGTCCCTCGAATTTCCCGTCGTAATTCTTCGGTTCCCAAGGCTCGTTGCCGGTTTGCTCCGCATCAAATACCAGCGGCGCATCATTGATCACCGTGGCCGGGGTGAAGCCCTTTTCCAGCGCGGCAGAATACACGAACGGCTTGAAGCTGGACCCCGGCTGGCGCCATGCTTGGGTGATATGATTGAATTGGCTGCGATCGAAATCGAAGCCGCCGACCAGCGAGTAGATCGCCCCATCATGTGGATTGCCTGAAACGAAGGCGGCTTCGACTTGGGGAAGCTGGCTGATTTGCCAGATACCTTTGTCGTCCTTCTGGACCCGGATCAGCGAGCCAACATTGATACGTTGGTTCAAGGGGAGTTTCTTGGTTAATGCTGGTAGCGCAAAAACCAGGGCATCGCCGCTGATTTCGACAATCTCTCCGCCCTTGCAATAAGCCTGAACCAGTTTTGGCGATGCCGCGAGAACCACGGCAGGAATCAAGTCATCGCTGTCATCAACATCTTGCAGGGCGTCATCAAGCTGCTCGGTATTGTTGGCGTCTCCGTGCAAGTCGATAAATCCTTCGGGGCCGCGGTATCCGTGGCGGCGGTCATAATCCAGCACCCCGGAACGGACGCCTTGATAGGCGGCCTGCTGATCCAGTTGCCGGATCGTGGTGTAAACCTTGAAACCTTGTGTGTAGGCATCATCATGATATTTATCAAAAACAAACTGTCTGGCCATTTCCGTCAGATAATCGGCCTTGACGGCGAATTCCTGATTACCGTGCATGGTCACAATCGGTTGTTGCTGCGCAGTCTGGTACTGTTCATCGTTGATATAGTTGAGTTCGTGCATGCGACGCAACACGTAAAGTTGCCGCAGTTTGGCGCGTTTGGGATTAACAACTGGGTTGTAGGAGGAAGGTGCTTTGGGCAATCCGGCAAGCATTGCAGCCTCGGCTATGGTCACTTGACTGAGGGGCTTACCGAAGTAAACCTGCGAGGCCGAAGCAAAGCCGTATGCGCGCTGACCAAGATAGATCTGGTTTATGTATAGCTGCAGGATTTCATCTTTGTTCATGCTATGTTCGATCTTCAGGGTAAGCAGCACCTCGTTGAACTTGCGGGAAAAGGTTCTTTCCTTGGTCAGAAAAAAATTGCGCGCTACTTGCATCGTGATCGTGCTGGCTCCCTGTTTTACGGTGCCTGCGGTGAAATTGGAAAGCGCAGCGCGCAACACCCCCATGTAATCTATGCCGCCGTGCTCATAGAACCGATCGTCTTCAGCAGCCAGAATGGCTTGTTTCATTACTTCGGGAACTTCGGATATCTGCACAAGGGCGCGGCGTTCTTCGCCAAACTCACCGATCAGTGTGCCTTCGGCGCTGTAAATGCGCAGTGGGATTTTGGGGCGATAATCAGTCAGTACTTCAAGCGATGGCAAGCTCGGATAAGCTACCAGGGCGGCTACCCCAAGCAATACTGCGGGGAGTAAAAACAGGGCTAAGGTAACGACAACGGGATAAATCCAACGGCGGAAAGACATGTGCAATTGCCCAAAATAAATGGTGAAAATGATATCGTGCCATGAATTATATAGGCTGTATGAATATAAATAACCCCCAAAAATAACTTTACACAATTTATAGTTATTGCTAGGATTTAAACCACTTTGTACAAATAAGTTGCTAACCAGCCAATGGCTAAAGTAAATTTTGATATCCCGCTGGATTTTCTGTGGGCTCGGACACCTCCCTTGATAGGGGTGGATATCAGCTCGTCATCAGTCAAGATGGTGGAGTTGAGCGAGGCGAAGAAAAAGGGGGCTTACACCATCGAGCGCTACGCAATCGAACTGTTGCCCAAGGGCGCACTGACCGATGGCAACATCAACGATCTTGTGGCGGTCTCGGATTGCATGCAGCGAGCCTGGAAGAGATTGGGTACGCGTATTAAAAATATAAGTATGGCCCTACCGGCGGCGGCGGTGATAACCAAGAAAATACTGCTGCCGTCCGGACTTGGCGACGAAGACCTTGAATATCAGGTCGAGTCGGAAGCCAACCAGTACATCCCATTTGCTCTGGAAGAGGTTAATCTTGATTTCCAGGTAATTGGTCCCGCGCCGAGCAACACTGAGGAACTGGAAGTGTTGCTGGCGGCATCACGCAAGGCAAATGTAGAAGATCGTGTTGCTGCCGCACAGTCTGCCGGACTGAAAACCGTGGTCATGGATGTCGAACCCTATGCAGCTGAAACCGCATTCGAGCAGATCCGTAGGCAACTGCCGGAAGGTGCGCCGGACAAATGTGTGGCATTGATCGATATTGGCGCCGCTGTGATGAATGTCAATGTATTGCGCAATGGCGAGTCGGTATATTCAAGGGATCAGCAAGTGGGTGGCGAGCAGTTGACCCAGCAGATTCAGAACGTGTTCGGCCTGACAACCGAGGAAGCCGAGTCGGCCAAGCGCAATGGAGGATTGCCGGACAATTATGAAAGTGATGTGTTGTCGCCATTCCGCGAGAACGTGGTGACGGAAATTGCCAGGGCCTTGCAGTTTTTTTTCACGTCGACGCAATATCATGAAGTTGATTACATCGTGCTCTCGGGGGGATGTGCGGCGCTGCCTGGCCTGGATGATGCGGTGGCGACCAAGACCCAGGTAAGCACCATGGTGGCAAACCCTTTTGCCTTGATGGCGTTGTCGAGCCGCATCAAGCCACGGCAATTGCAGGTCGATGCACCGTCATTGATCATCGCCTGTGGTTTGGCCATGCGCAGGTTCGATCCATCATGATGCGGATCAACCTGTTACCCCACCGCGCCGAAAAGCGCAAGGCACGCCAGATCCAGTTTATCGCGCTCGGAGTGGTCTCCGCATTGGCAGGGGCATTGCTGGTCGGGATGGTGGACGCGGCGATAAGCACCCAGATATTCTATCAACAAGGGCGTAATAATTACCTGAAACAAGAGATTGCGAAACTGGACAAGCAGATCGAGGAAATCAAGAAACTGCGTGAGCAAACACAAGCCTTGCTGGCACGCAAAAATGTTGTGGAAACGCTGCAAAGCACCCGGTCAGATGTCGTGCATTTGCTGGATCAGATGCTGCGCATTTTACCGGATGGTGTTTACCTCAAGACACTCAAACAGTCGGGTAATCGGGTCAATGTGGTCGGTTATGCCCAGTCGAATGCGAGGGTCTCGACATTGATGCGGGCGATCGAGGATTCCCCTTGGCTCGATTCTCCAGCGCTGGTGGAAATTCATGCCACCGGTTCCGGAGCGGGAAGGCTCAGTGAATTTACGCTGAACTTCAATTTGTCGGTCAAGCCTGCGGCGGCAGCCAGCCCTCAACCTGCTGCCAAAGCCGTCGGCGCAAAGAATTAGGTGACGTGATGAAATTGGAGGAGTTGAAGCATCTGGATCCAAAGAAAGCCTGGCGCATGGCCATGGCCGGTAAAAATCGCCACATTTATCGTGATTTTCGTTGCCGTGATTGCGGGCGGAGTGATCTTCGTCCTGCAAGACCAGTGGAATGATCTGCAAAGCGCCAAGCAGGATGAGGACAAGCTGAAAGAAACTTTTCTGACCAAAAAGAGGCAGGCGATCAATCTGGACTTGATCAAGAAGCAGCTAACCGAGACCCAGGAAGCTTTTGGAGCACTGCTCAAACAGTTGCCAAACAAATCCGAAATGGATGCGCTGCTGACCGACATCAACCAGGCCGGCCTGGGGCGAGGCCTGCAGTTCGACCTTTTCAGGCCTGGTCCTGAAGCGGTGACGGGTTCGTTCGCGGTTCAGCCAATTGCGATCAAGGTAACGGGAAATTACGATGATATCGGAAAATTTGCCAGCGATATCGCGATGCTGCCGCGCATCGTCACACTTAATGATATCTCGATCACTCCGAATGCCGCTGGTCTGAGCATGGATGCAACTGCGAAAACATTCCGCTATCTGAGCGATACCGAAGCGGCGGCACAGAAGAAGCCGGGGGGTAGAAAATGAGGCTCGGCTACCTTGCTCTTCTGGTTTTGTTTTTATCCGGATGCGGCGGTGCCGAATATCAGGATCTGCGCGATTTCGTGAAAAATTCCGGTGCTGATATGCGCGGCAAGATCGATCCCCCTCCCGAGGTGAAGCCCTATGAATTTTTTGCCTATAACAATGATGCCAATTTGCCCAATCCATTCAAGCCACGCAAACAGGATATGCGCTCCGGGGGCTCAGCCGGATTAAATCAGCCGGATATGAATCGTCCCAAGGAAGCATTGGAAGGATTCCCGCTTGAAAGCCTCAAAATGGTCGGTTATCTCTATCAGAACAAGGTGGGTTGGGCGGTGATACGCGCTACCGACAACAAGTTGTATCGGGTAAAAGCCGGAAACTATATCGGGTTGAATTTCGGATTGATTACAGAGGTGACCGAAACCTCGGTGATGATCAAGGAGTCAGTGCAAGACAGCAGCGGTGATTGGTCTGAACGCGACAGCAGCCTGCAGTTAATGGAATGATTCAGGGGGTAAAACATGAGACAACTTAATATCATGATCAGCAGTCCGCTGAGATGGCTGGCCGCATTGATGCTGCTGGGCCTGTTTAGTGGGCAAGTGCAAGCGGATGAACAGAACAGCATTACTGCACTGAGCATCAGTTCCGGCAACGGGTTGACTGTTATCAAAGTCAGCCTGCAACAGCCGCTGGCAGGCCTTCCGGCAGGCTTTTCGATCAATACGCCGCCGCGTATCGCGTTTGACTTTCCCAATACGACTAACGGCTTGGGAAAATCCACTCAGGAATTCAAAGAAGGGGATTTGCGCAGTGCCAATGTCGTTCAGGCCGGCAACCGCACCCGCTTGGTGATCAACCTGAATCAGATGCTTGCCTATCAAACCAAGCTCGACGGCAATAACCTGTTGATCACGCTGCATGACAAACAGGCGGAAGTCTCAAGCGTTACCACTTCGCGTTTTGCCGAGGCGAACCAGGTCCAACAAAAATACGAGGTGCGCAACATAGATTTCAGGCGCGGCAAAAATGGCGAGGGACGCATCCAGGTCGATCTGTCCGATCCGGGCATGGGCATCGACATACGCCAACAGGGTACCTCATTGATAGTTGATTTCCTTAAAACCAGTTTGCCGAGCATTCTGCAACATAAGCTGGATGTGGTCGATTTTGCAACACCGGTACAGAATGTGGATACCTTCGCACAGGGCGACAATGTGCGCATGGTGATCGTGCCTGCCGGCCAATGGGAATACGCGGCCTATCAAGCTGACAACAAGTTCGTTGTCGAAGTGAGACCAATTGTGGCAGACAAGCGGGCCGATGGCAGCAAACCGGGCTACACCGGGGAGAAGCTGACACTGAATTTCCAGAAAATCGATGTACGCGAAGCATTGAACGTGATAGCCGATTTCACCGGGTTGAACATCGTCATCAGCGATACGGTCAAGGGCGATCTGACCTTGCGCCTGAAAGACGTCCCTTGGGATCAGGCATTTGACATCATCCTGCAGAGCAAGGGTCTGGATATGCGCAAGAACGGCAACGTGATTCAGGTCGCGCCGCGCGAGGAACTGGCGGCCAAGGAAAAACTGGACCTGACCGCGCATCAGGAAATTGCCGATCTGGAAGAACTGCGCACCGAAAGTTTTCAGTTAAGTTATCAAAAGGGCGATGTGGTGGCGGCGATGCTGTCGAATGACAAGCAGCGGATACTTTCCAAGCGCGGCAGCGCGGTCGTCGACAAGCGCACCAACACGGTGTTCGTTCAGGATACGCCTACAAATCTTGAAGCGGTGCGCAAGCTGATCAAGCAGATCGACGTGCCGGTGCGCCAGGTGATGATAGAGGCGCGTATCGTCGAGGCAACCGATAACTTCAGCAAGAATCTGGGCGTCAGATTGGGCTACCAGTCCGCAGACACTTTCAACATAGGCAACACAGGACTATATGGAAATCTCGGCGCCAATGCGGCAAATCAGCCCAATGGGCTTGGAGGGACCCCCGCTGTGGCGCCTTTGACGATAGGCGGTCCCACATCCGGTGGCACGCCGATCAACCTGCCGAACGTCAATCTGCCCTCTGCCGGTACCGCCGGCAACTTTTCGATGCTGTTATTCAACAGTTCGGCGAGCAAAATACTGTCCGTAGAATTGTCGGCGCTTGAGACCGACAGCCAGGGCAAGATCATATCCAGTCCGCGTGTCGTGACATCAGATCAAACCGAAGCGAAGGTTTCGTCCGGAACCCAAATCCCGTATCAGCAGGCCACCAGCAGCGGCGCGACCGCCGTATCTTTCGCGCAGGCGGCCTTGAGCCTGGCGGTCAAGCCGCAGATCACTCCGGACAACAATGTCATCATGGATATCAAGGTGAATAAGGATTCAGTCGGCCAGCTATATGCCGGTGTGCCCAGCATCAATACCAACGAAGTTGACACGCAGGTGCTGGTCGAAAACGGCGGCACCGTGGTCATCGGCGGCATCTATACCCAGGAGGATGACAACGGCGTCAACAAGGTACCGATGCTGGGAGACTTGCCGATAATAGGCTTTTTGTTCAGGAGCACTTCGAAACTTCAAAACAAGAGCGAGCTGCTGGTTTTCATCTCGCCCAAGATCATCAATGACGAAATGAGCCTGCGCTGACGCAGACGACACTTGCGTCCGGCCGGTATCATCGCCCGGAAGCGTTGCGAAGCCCGGCCAGTCCGGGCTTCTGCTTTTATCGACTACAATAGCGGCATGCAGACCAATCCTGAAATCGATAGCACAGACCATCGTCTGGAGGCCAGCCGCAAGCTGGAATCCGGCAACCTGATCCTGGTCGGCATGATGGGCTCAGGCAAAACCACGATGGGCAAAGCCCTGGCCAGGCATCTGGGCAAGCACTTCGTCGACAGCGATGAAGAAATCACCAAGCGTACCGGCGTGACGGTTCCCCACATATTCGATATCGAAGGCGAAGCCGGATTCCGGTCGCGCGAAACTGCAATCATCCGCGATCTGGGCGGCCGCGATAAGATGGTGCTGGCCACCGGCGGAGGCGCGGTGCTGGCCGAGGAAAATCGCGCGCTGCTGGGACGGATCGGGATCGTCATCTATCTCAGGGCGAGCGTGCATGATCTGTGGCAGCGCACCCGGCATGATCGCAACCGCCCGCTGTTGCAGACCAGGGATCCCTATGCCAAATTGAATGAGCTGTTTCAGCAGCGCGATCCGCTTTACCAGCAAATATCGGATATCGTGGTTCAGAGCGGCAAACTGAGCGTGCATGCGCTGATGCTGCAGCTGGTGGAAAAAATCAATGCATACCATAACAGCCATGATCAAGGATGACCGGGAAACCATGCAAACATTGACCGTGGGATTGGGCGAGCGCAGCTATCCGATACATATCGGCAGCGGGCTGATAGGCCGGGCAGAATTGCTGCAACTCCATGTGCCGCGCAGGCGCGCAGCGATCATTTCCAATACCACGGTTGCGCCGCTGTATCTGGAGAGGCTGCAGCAGACCCTGCACAGTGTCGGCATCAGCAGCGTGGAGATCATTCTGCCGGACGGTGAAGAATACAAGAGTTCTGAAACGCTGAACCTGATCTACGACGCGCTGCTGCAGCATCGCTGCGAGCGCACTACGCCGCTGATCGCTTTGGGCGGCGGGGTGATCGGCGACATGACCGGTTTTGCCGCAGCGACCTATCTGCGCGGCGTGCCCTTCATCCAGGTACCGACCACGCTGCTGGCGCAGGTGGACTCTTCGGTGGGCGGCAAGACCGGGATCAATCACCCGCTGGGCAAGAACATGATAGGCGCGTTTTACCAGCCGCAACTGGTGCTGGCCGATACCGACACACTGAACACCCTGCCGGACAAGGAACTGTCGGCAGGCCTGGCCGAGGTGATCAAGTACGGACTGATCCGCGACCTGCCTTTCCTGACATGGCTGGAGCAGAACATCGACCAGCTGCGTTCGCGCGAGACGGCAGCGCTGCAATATGCGATCGCGCGCAGCTGCCAGAACAAGGCCGAAGTGGTTGCGGCGGACGAGCGCGAGCACGGCGCGCGCGCGCTGCTCAATCTGGGTCATACTTTCGGCCACGCGATCGAGTCCGGCATGGGCTACGGCAATTGGCTGCACGGCGAAGCTGTCGCCGCAGGCACCGTGATGGCGGCGGATCTGTCGCAGCGCCTGGGCTGGATCAGCGCGCAGGACGTGGCGCGTATCCGCAAGCTGTTCGAGCGCGCCGGTTTGCCGGTGGTCGCGCCCGACCTGGGCACGGACAAATATCTCGAGCTGATGGGGCTGGATAAAAAGGTCGAGGGCGGCAAGATGCGTTTCGTGCTGCTGCAGCAGGTCGGCCGCGCCGTGGTCCATGGCGAGGTACCGCCGGCCCTGTTGCAACAGACCTTGCAGGCCTGTGTTCATGGCTGAACTCGCGCCATACGCGGTCTCCGCGAGCAATTCCCGCGGCAGGAAGATCGCCGAGGATGCACCGCAGGGACGCAGCCAGTTCCAGCGCGACCGCGACCGCATCATTCATTCCGGCGCATTCCGCCGCCTGGAATACAAGACCCAGGTATTCGTCAATCACGAGGGCGACCTGTTCCGCACCCGCCTGACCCACAGCATCGAAGTGGCGCAGATCGCGCGCTCGATCGCGCGGCGCCTGCGCCTGAACGAGGACCTCGCCGAGGCGATCTCGCTGGCCCACGACCTCGGGCATACCCCGTTCGGCCATGCCGGCCAGGATGCATTGAATGCCTGCATGAAAGCCTATGGCGGGTTCGAGCACAACCTGCAATCGCTGCGCGTGGTCGACATGCTGGAAGAGCGCTATGCCGAATTCGACGGATTAAACCTGTGCTTCGAAACGCGCGAGGGCATCCTCAAACATTGCTCGGCGGACAATGCCGCAAAGCTCGGTGAAGTCGGTGAGCGTTTCCTGAGCAATCGCCGCCCCTCGCTGGAAGCGCAGGTCGCCAACCTGGCCGACGAGATCGCCTACAACAACCACGATGTCGACGATGGGTTGCGCTCCGGTCTGGTCACGCTGGAACAACTCGAGGCAGTGCCGCTGGTCGCGGTGCAGCTGAACGAAGTGCGGCGCGCCTATCCCGATTTGCCCGAGCGGCGCGTGGTGCATGAGACGGTGCGGCGCATGATCAACATGCTGGTGACCGACCTGATCCGGCAGAGCGAGTCCAACATCGGCGCGCAAAAGCCGGCTACTCTGGATGATGTGCGCAGCGCCCCGGCGCTGATCGCCTACAGTCCGGAGATGAACGAACAGCAGCGTGCGCTGAAAAATTTCCTGCGCATCCATCTGTATCGCCATTACCGCGTGCTGCGCATGAGCGCGAAAGCGCGGCGCATCATCAGCGACCTGTTCGGCATCTTCATGGAGGACAGCCGGCTGTTGCCGCCGCAGTTTCAGAGTCTGGCCGAACAGGACCGGGCGCGCGGGGTTGCCGACTACATTGCCGGCATGACCGATCGTTATGCGATCCGCGAACATCGCCGGATATTCGCGGTGGAAGAGCTGGTGTAGCTTCCTTCCCGGTCAGTCCGGAACACAATAATACCTGCACGTCCCGTGCGGTTGCCCATCATCCCCGGACAAGGTAGAATTTCCGCCCTTTCGCCTCTGTATTTTTGACGGGGCGACGCGTGTCGCCATTTTTGGCTTGATTGAATTTGATGGGTGGGTGTAAATGGGGAGCGCCGTGAGTAACAGTTCTTTACCGATGCAGCAGGGGTTGCCAGAGCAGCAGGGCCTATACGATCCGCGCCAGGAGCGCGATGCTTGCGGGGTGGGCTTTGTGGCCCATATCAAGGGCAGGCAGAGCCATGACATGGTGTGTCAGGGTTTGCAGATACTGGAAAACCTGACGCATCGCGGCGCGGTGGGCGCCGATCCGCTGGCCGGCGACGGCGCCGGCATCCTGTTGCAGATCCCCGACCGGTTTTTGCGCGACGAGATGGGCTGGGGCAATATCCAGCTGCCGCCAGCCGGCGAGTATGGGGTGGGGATGCTGTTCCTGCCGCGCGCTGCCGCAGCGCGTGCCGCGTGCGAAGCCATCGTCGCCGCAAAGATTGCCGCCGAAGGCCAGCAGCTGCTGGGCTGGCGCGATGTGCCGGTGGACAGTTCGGGCCTGGGCGAGAGCGTCAAAAAGGTCGAGCCGGTGGTGCGCCAGGTGTTCATAGGCCGCGGCAACAACTGCAGGGACCAGGACTCATTCGAGCGCAAGCTGTTCGTGATCCGCAAGACCATCGAGCACGCGGTCAGCGACCTCGCCAACTCGCAGGGCAACGGCTTCTATTGCCCTTCGCTGTCTTCGCGCACCATTGTATATAAAGGCATGCTGCTGGCCGATCAGGTCGGCAAATACTATCGCGATCTGCAGGATGCGCGCGTGGTCAGCGCGCTGGCACTGGTGCACCAGCGTTTTTCCACCAACACCTTCCCGACCTGGAATCTGGCCCACCCGTTCCGGATGATCGCGCACAACGGCGAGATCAACACCGTGCGCGGCAACGTGAACTGGATGGCCGCGCGCCATGCGGCGATGTCCTCCGAGCTGCTGGGCGCGGATCTGGACAAGCTGTGGCCGCTGATCACCGAAGGCCAGTCCGACTCGGCCTGTTTCGACAACGCGCTGGAACTGCTGGTGGCGGGCGGCTATTCGCTGCCGCACGCGATGATGCTGCTGATCCCCGAGGCCTGGGCCGGCAACCCGCTGATGGACGAGGAACGCCGTGCATTCTACGAATACCACGCCGCATTGATGGAGCCGTGGGACGGCCCGGCCGCCGTGGCATTCACCGACGGCCGCATGATAGGCGCGACGCTGGACCGCAACGGTCTGCGCCCGGCGCGCTACCTGATCACCGACGACGACATGGTGCTGATGGCCTCCGAGATGGGGGTGCTGGACATTCCGCAGCACAAGATCGTGAAGAAATGGCGCTTGCAGCCCGGCAAGATGTTCCTGATCGATATGCAGGCCGGGCGCATCATCGACGATGCCGAGCTGAAAAAGCAGCTCGCCACCGCGAGGCCATACCGCAACTGGGTCGACAGTTCGCGCTACTTTCTGGGTGACCTGCCGGAGGCAGCGGTCAAACCAAAACTCAGTGCCTCGTTGCTGGATACCCAGCAGGCCTTCGGCTATACCCAGGAAGACCTGAAATTCATCCTCGCGCCCATGGTCGGCAGCGGCGAGGAACCGACCGGCTCGATGGGCACCGACGCTGCGCTGCCGGTACTGTCCAACAAGAACCGCTCGTTCTACGATTACTTCAAGCAGCTGTTCGCCCAGGTGACCAACCCGCCGATCGACCCGATCCGCGAAGAGATCGTGATGTCGCTGACCTCGTTCATCGGACCGAAGCCCAACCTGTTCGGCATCAACGAGACCAAGCCGATGCTGCGCCTGGAAGTGCACCAGCCGGTGCTGTCGAATGACGACATCGCCAGGCTGCGCAACATCGACCGGCTGACCAGGGGCCAGTACCGTTCGCTGGTGCTGGATATCACCTATCCGGCGGCGCAGGGCGCGGCGGGCTGCGAGAAGGCGGTCAAAGCCCTGTGCGCCGCAGCCGACCAGGCCGTGGCCGGCGGCTACAACGTGCTGATCCTGTCTGACCGTGCGATGTCGGCCAAACATGTCGCGATCCCCGCGCTGGTGGCGTGCTCCAAGGTGCACCATTACCTGGTGCAGGCCGGGCTGCGCACCAGCACCGGACTGGTGGTGGACACCGGCTCGGCGCGCGAGGTGCATCACTTCGCGCTGCTGGCCGGATACGGCGCGGAAGCGGTCTGCCCGTGGCTGGCGTATGAATCCATTGCGGCGCTGGAACTGCCCGCTAAAGTGGATGCCAAGGAGGCGAAAAAGCGCTACATCAAGGCGATCAACAAGGGCCTGATGAAGGTGATGTCCAAGATGGGCATTTCCACTTACCAGTCCTACTGCGGTGCGCAGATCTTCGAGGCGATCGGCCTGAATGCGGCCTTCGTCGCCGAATATTTCACCGGCACGCCGACGCAAATCGAAGGCATAGGCCTGAACCAAGTCGCCGAGGAGGCGGTGCGCACCCACCGCAATGCGTTCGGCAGCGACCCGGTGCTGGCGAACGCGCTCGACGCGGGGGGCGAATATGCCTGGCGCGTGCGCGGCGAAGAGCACATGTGGACACCGGAATCGATCGCGAAACTGCAGCACGCGACGCGCACCAACAATGCCGCGACCTACAGGGAATACGCGAAGCTGATCAACGAACAGAGCAGCAAACTCAAGACGCTGCGCGGCCTGTTCGAGATCAAACCGGCCGGGACGGCGGTGCCGATCGGCGAAGTCGAGCCGGCCAAAGAGATCGTCAAGCGCTTTGCCACCGGCGCGATGTCGCTGGGCTCGATATCGACCGAAGCGCACACCACGCTGGCGATCGCGATGAACCGCATCGGCGGCAAGTCCAACACTGGCGAGGGCGGCGAGGATGCGGCGCGCTTCAGAACTTTGCAGGGCGGCGAAAAGCTGTCCGACGTCATCGGCAAGAACCGCATCGAAAGCGACCGCATGCTCAAGGCGGGCGACTCCTTGCGCTCCAAGATCAAGCAGGTGGCGTCGGGGCGTTTCGGCGTCACCGCGGAATACCTGGCCAGCGCCGACCAGATCCAGATCAAGATGGCGCAGGGCGCGAAGCCCGGCGAAGGCGGGCAGCTGCCCGGCCACAAGGTGTCCGAGTACATCGCCAAGCTGCGCTTCTCGGTGCCCGGTGTCGGGCTGATCTCGCCTCCGCCGCATCACGACATTTATTCGATCGAGGATCTGGCGCAGCTGATCCACGACCTGAAGAACGCCAATCCATCCGCGTCGATCTCGGTCAAGCTGGTTTCCGAAGTCGGCGTGGGCACGGTGGCCGCCGGCGTGGCCAAGGCCAAGTCCGACCACATCACGATCTCCGGCCATGACGGCGGCACCGGCGCATCGCCGATCTCGTCGATCAAGCATGCCGGTACACCGTGGGAGCTCGGCCTGTCCGAAGCGCAGCAGACGCTGGTGCTGAACCAGTTGCGCGGGCGCATCACGCTGCAGGTGGACGGCCAGATCAAGACCGGACGCGACGTGGTGATAGGCGCGCTGCTCGGCGCGGACGAATTCGGTTTTGCCACCGCGCCGCTGGTGGTGGAAGGCTGCATCATGATGCGCAAGTGCCATCTGAACACCTGCCCGGTCGGCGTCGCCACGCAGGACCCGGAGCTGCGCAGGAAATTCAGCGGCCAGCCCGAGCACGTGGTGAACTACTTCTTCTTTGTCGCCGAGGAAGTGCGCGAACTGATGGCGCAGCTCGGCATCCGTCGTTTCGACGAGCTGATCGGGCGCAGCGACCTGCTCGACGTCAAGCATGGCATCGCGCACTGGAAGGCGCAGGGGCTGGATTTCTCCCGGGTGTTCCACCAGCCGGCCGTGGCCGCCAGCGTGGCGCGTCGCCATGCCGAGGCGCAGGATCACGGCCTGGAAAAGGCGCTGGACAACAAGCTGATCGCCCAGGCGCAGAACGCGCTGAACGACAAGCGGGCCGTGGCAATCGACAGCAACATCAGCAACGTCAACCGCACCGTCGGCGCCATGCTGTCGCACCAGGTCGCCAGGCGCTACGGCCAGGCCGGTTTGCCCAACGACACCATCACAGTCAGGTTCAGCGGCACCGCCGGCCAGAGCTTCGGCGCCTTCCTGGCGCACGGCATCGCGTTCGAACTGCGCGGCGAAGGCAACGACTACGTCGGCAAGGGCCTGTGCGGCGGGCGCATCGCGATCATGCCGCCGCCCGATTCCAAGCTGATCAGCCATGAGAACATCATCGTCGGCAACACCGTGCTGTATGGCGCAACTTCCGGCGAATGTTATTTTTCCGGCGTGGCGGGCGAGCGCTTCGCAGTGCGCAACTCCGGCGCGATCGCGGTCGTGGAAGGCCTGGGCGACCACGGCTGCGAATACATGACCGGCGGCATGGTGATCGTGCTGGGGCAGACCGGGCGCAACTTCGCGGCCGGCATGTCCGGCGGCGTCGCCTATGTGCTGGATGAAGACGACAATTTTGAACAGCACTGCAACATGGCCATGGTGCAGCTGGAGCCGGTGCCGGAAGAACTGGCGGTGCTCGACAGCACCGATGCGATGCCGGAAAGTCACGGCCGCGTGCATTTCAACCATCTCGACCAGGCCGATGAGCATGCCTTGCGCGAACAGATCGAAAAACATCTGCGCTACACCGGCAGCCCGCGCGCCAGACACATACTGGATAACTGGTCGACCTATCTGCATAAGTTCACCAAGGTGATGCCGACCGAATACCGGCGCGCGCTGCAGGAGATGGCAGCGCAGCAAGCCAAGCTGCCCCCGGGAAAACACCAGGGAAAACAAAAGGAGGCCGCATGAGATGGGTAAGCCGACCGGGTTCATTGAATTCAAGCGCCTCAGCGAAGTCAGCCTGCCAGTGGCAGAGCGGCGCAGGAACTACCAGGAGTTCGTGCTGCACCTGAGCGACGAGCAGGCCAAAGTGCAGGGCGCGCGCTGCATGGATTGCGGCATCCCGTTCTGCACCACAGGCTGTCCGGTCAATAACATCATCCCGGACTGGAACGACCTGGTGTACCGCGGCAACTGGCGCGAAGCGCTGGACGTGCTGCATTCCACCAACAACTTCCCCGAATTTACCGGCCGCATCTGTCCCGCGCCGTGCGAGGAGGCGTGTACGCTGAACATCAACAACGACGCGGTCGGCATCAAGTCCATCGAGCACGCGATCATCGACAAGGGCGGCGAGAACGGCTGGGTCGTGCCGCAGCCGGCGCAGAACAAGACCGGCAAGCAGGTCGCCGTGGTCGGCTCCGGCCCCGCCGGCCTGGCCGCCGCGCAGCAGCTGGCGCGCGCCGGCCACAGCGTCACGGTGTATGAGAAGAACAGCCGCATCGGCGGCTTGCTGCGCTACGGCATCCCCGACTTCAAGCTCGACAAGCGCTTGATCGACTGGCGCATGGCGCAACTTGAGGCCGAAGGCGTGACCTTCCAGCACCAATACCTTCATCGGCAGCGAGGCGCCCGCGAAAAATGTCGCCAACGACGCGAACAAGACCATCAGTCCCGCCGAGCTGCTGAAGAAATTCGATGCGGTGATCCTGTCCGGCGGCGCCGAGACCCCGCGCGACCTGCCGGTGCCGGGCCGCGAGCTGAACGGCGTGCATTTCGCGCTGGAGTTCCTGATCCCGCAGAACAAGGAGGTGGAGGCCATGACACGGTGGGCGAAGCCGGTGATGCGCGCAATCCGATCTCGGCCGCGGGCAAGCATGTGGTGGTGATAGGCGGCGGCGATACCGGTTCCGATTGCGTCGGCACCTCGAACCGCCACGGCGCATTGTCGGTCACGCAGATCGAAGTGATGCCGCGCCCGCCCGAGCACGAGAACAAGCCGCTGGTGTGGCCGAACTGGCCGCTGAAGCTGCGCACCTCCAGCTCGCACGAGGAAGGCGCGCAGCGCGACTGGGCGATCGTCACCAAGGAATTCACCGGCAGCAACGGCAAGGTCGAGAAGCTGCGCGCGGTGCGCGTCGAGTGGAAGGACGGCAAGATGGTCGAGATCGCCGGCAGCGAATTCGAGCTGAAGGCCGACCTGGTGCTGCTGGCGATGGGCTTCGTCAGCCCCGAGCAGAAGGTGCTGGAGGCGTTCGGCGTGGACAAGGACGCGCGCGGCAACGTGAAGGCCGATACCGACAACTACCGCACCGGCGTCGACAAGGTGTTCGCGGCCGGCGACATGCGCCGCGGCCAGTCGCTGGTGGTGTGGGCGATACGCGAAGGCCGCCAGTGCGCGCGCGCGGTCGACGAATTCCTGATGGGATCGTCGCTGTTGCCGCGCTGATTCGTCGTGGGCGTGGTTTGCCGCGTTTGTAAAGGAACACTGACCACGGAACACACGGAAGGCACGGAAAAAGCAAATTCCGTGTTTCCCGGGTGTTCCGTGGTTCATATTTTGATGTATGTCCTGGCCGGGATAGCCATATCTGCGGTCTGAGTTGAACCGGGGAAACACAATGAACTTCAAGCTGAAAAACGATACCTTCCTGCGCGCGCTGCTACGACAGTCTACCGAATACACCCCGATGTGGATGATGCGCCAGGCCGGCCGTTTCCTGCCGGAATACCGCGCGACGCGCAAGCGCGCCGGCAGTTTTCTCGGGCTGTGCAAGAACCCCGACTACGCCACCGAAGTCACGCTACAGCCCATCGACCGCTATCCGCTGGATGCCGCGATCCTGTTTTCCGATATCCTGACCGTGCCGGACGCGATGGGCCTGGGCCTGTATTTCTCCGACGGCGAGGGCCCGAAGTTCGAGCGCCCGCTGCGCGACGCAGCCGCGATCAAGGCGCTGCGCGTGCCGGACATCGGCAAAGACCTGCGCTATGTCACCGATGCGGTGGCGCAGATCCGCAAGTCGCTGGATGGGCGCATCCCGCTGATCGGCTTTTCCGGCAGCCCGTTCACGTTGTCCTGCTACATGGTCGAGGGCGGCGGCAGCGACGACTACGCCAAAGTGAAGACGCTGATGTACAACGAGCCGAAGCTGATGCACCACATCCTCGAGGTGACCGCCCAGGCGGTGATCGCCTACCTGAACGCGCAGATCGAGGCCGGCGCGCAGGCGGTGATGATCTTCGACTCGTGGGGCGGCGTGCTGTCGCATGCGGCCTTCCACGAATTCTCGCTGGCCTACACGCATCGCATCGTCGACGGCCTGATCAAGGAAAAGGACGGCGTGAAGATCCCGTCCATCGTGTTCACCAAGGGCGGCGGCCTGTGGCTGGAGAGCATCGCCAACACCGGCTGCGATGCGGTCGGGCTGGACTGGACGATAGACATCGGCATCGCGCGCCAGCGCGTCGGCAACAAGGTCGCGCTGCAGGGCAATATGGATCCCGCGGTGCTGTTCGCGTCGCCCGATGCGATCCGCAGGGAAGTGGACCAGATCCTCGGCAGCTATGGCTACGGCAGCGGCCATGTGTTCAACCTCGGCCACGGCATATCGCAGCACACCGACCCGGAACACGTCGCCGCTTTGGTCGAAGCGGTGCGTGAGATGAGCCGCAAATACCATTGAACTACAGGGATTCTTGAACCCTGTAGGAGCGGGCCATGCCCGCGATTGCATTCTGTTCGCGGGCATGGCCCGCTCCTACACAACAAGATTCAAAGAACCGCAGGCATCCCTGGGGTTTTTTGTTGGGCGCTGGATCGGGGTGCCGGCTATCGGCGCATCAATGCGGCATCAGCCATTTCACCAGCCGGTGCACCTGCGGCGAGATCAGCAGCACCGACAGGAACGCGATCGGCCACGCGATCATGAAGCTGTGCATCCAGTTGGCGAAGAGATCCTGAAGACCGTGATTGACCGCGGTCAGCACGCCGGTGACGATGAAGGCGACGATCATCGACATCAGCAGCGAGAACAGCAGGTGGGCGAAACGGTGATGGTACTTCATGCGGCCTGCCCCGCCGCATCGTCACTGGCGTATGAAGTCTGTGCCACGGTCTCTCCGGATTGTATATCTCAAAGCGCGCTACTCTAGCAGATAAGCCAGCGCGCATCGCGGGAAAATGCCGCCGCAGATTTAGCGCGGGCCGCCGCCGGCATTTCTGATTATCCGGCCTTTGCGGTAAGCTACGCGCTTTGCGACCAAGCCATTCCAGTCCTATTTCGAAGGTCAAACAAGGCGGCGACGAACGAGCGACGCTGACATAACCAGCCACTTGCCGCGTATTTTGCGGCTTAGTGGATTGGCTAGTAGTTTGATCAGTACAAATAGTACGGCTAGGAGTGAGTGAGGAAGCCAACACAGTTTCACCGATGAAATAGGATTGGAATAATGGCCCAATATGTAATGTCCATGCTCCGCGTGAGCAAGATCGTCCCCCCCAAGCGTCAGATCATCAAGGATATCTCCCTCAGTTTCTTCCCCGGCGCCAAGATCGGCCTGCTCGGCCTGAACGGCTCGGGCAAATCCACCGTGCTGCGCATCATGGCCGGCGCGGACAAGGAATACGACGGCGAGGTGCAGCATCTGCCCAACATCTCCATCGGCTACCTGCCGCAGGAGCCGGTGCTGAACCCCGACGCCACGGTGCGCCAGGAAGTCGAATCCGCCCTGGGTGAAGTGATGCAGGCGCAGAAGAAGCTCGACGAAGTGTATGCCGCCTATGCCGAAGAGAACGCCGACTTCGATGCGCTGGCCGCCGAGCAGGCGCGGCTGGAGGCGATCATCGCCGCATCGGGTTCTGATGCCGAGCACCAGCTCGAGATCGCCGCCGATGCATTGCGGCTCCCGGCGTGGGATGCGGTGATCAAGAACCTCTCCGGCGGCGAGAAGCGCCGCGTCGCATTGTGCAAGCTGCTGCTGCAAAAGCCCGACATGCTGCTGCTCGACGAGCCGACCAACCACCTCGACGCGGAATCGGTGGAATGGCTGGAACAATTCCTGGTGCGCTTCCCCGGCACCGTGGTCGCGGTCACCCACGACCGCTACTTCCTCGACAACGCCGCCGAATGGATACTCGAGCTGGATCGCGGCCACGGCATCCCGTGGAAGGGCAACTACTCGAGCTGGCTGGAGCAGAAAGGCGCACGTCTGGAACAGGAGCAGAAGCAACTCGACGCGCACGCGAAGTCGATGAAGGAAGAACTGGAATGGGTGCGCAAAAATCCGAAAGGACGCCAGGCAAAATCCAAGGCGCGTATCGCCCGCTTCGAAGAACTCAATTCGATGGAACACCAGAAGCGCAACGAGACACAGGAAATTTTCATTCCGGTCGGCGAGCGGCTCGGCAACGAAGTCATCGAATTCAACGGCGTGAGCAAAGCCTACGGCGACCGCCTGCTGATCGACAACCTCAGCTTCAAGGTGCCGCCCGGCGCCATCGTCGGCATCATCGGCCCGAACGGCGCGGGTAAATCCACGCTGTTCAAACTCATCACCGGCAAGGAAAAACCGGACAGCGGTGAAGTGAAGATCGGGACGACGGTAAAAATCGCGCACGTCGATCAGGCGCGCGACTCGTTGCAGAACGACAAGACCGTGTTCGACGCGATCTCCGGCGGCAACGAAATCCTCACCGTGGGCAAATACGAAACCCCGGCGCGCGCCTACATCGGCCGCTTCAACTTCAAGGGCGGCGACCAGGCCAAGCTCGTCGGGCAATTGTCAGGCGGCGAACGCGGACGCCTGCACCTGGCGCAGACGTTGATCTCCGGCGGCAACGTGCTGCTGCTCGACGAACCCTCCAACGATCTGGATGTGGAAACCCTGCGCGCGCTCGAAGATGCGCTGCTCGAATTCGCCGGCTGCGTGCTGGTGATCTCGCACGACCGCTGGTTCCTCGACCGCATCGCCACCCACATCCTCGCGGCGGAAGGCGATTCGCACTGGACGTTCTTCGACGGCAACTATCAGGAGTATGAAGCGGACAAGAAGAAGAGGCTAGGTGAAGAAGGGGCTAAGCCTAAGAGGATTCGGTATAAGCCGATTAGTCGGTGAGTTGGCGCGAAGATTAGGAATATCGAGAGTTCTCTGATTGGTTCGTGAATGAAAATATGAAAAGGTATGCTAAGCAAATGAAGATGATTTAGGGGAGCAACTGCTCTGGAGCAGCGTCCTTCCGGGTTTAATCCTTGTGATGTAAGTAGTAAATCAATTCCGAATATGGCGGAGAAAGGAGAAGAACCTATGAAGGCAAAAACAAATCCAGAGGCTTCCAAGTTCGTATGGAACTTGAAGAATCTATTCCTGAACGGTATCCATGTGTTGGTGGTGGTAATAGCACTTGTGGCTCATCCTGTAGTTGAAACCAACCCGGACAGGGCGCTGCCCTAAATCATTTTCAAGTCATGCAGATCGGCCACTGCGAATTTACGCTGGGCGATTTGACTTTACTAATTGGGTCGGCGGTATCTGGCAATAACGCAGTCGGTTAGACCTTGTATCCGCTATGTTGAAGGAGCTCTCGTGAGAATAAAGAGATTACACATTGAAAATTTCAAATCGTTCAAAAATTTGGAATTTACTCCTTCAGATCTAACGGTCATTCTTGGGCCGAATGGTTCTGGAAAATCAAATTTTGCAATGGCCTTGGATTTTTTGGCTGATACATATGACTCGGGGATTGAGTATTCAATAGCCAAGAAAGGCGGGTATGAAAATATTGCGCATAGGAAAATTAGAAGAACCAAATCTCCGCTAATCTTTCATGTTGAGGCTGAGTTGGATGAGGATGAGACAACTCGGCTGCTTAGAACATTTGCCCTGCGCTCCATTAAGCCCTCCCCGCATTCACGGGTAACTTTAGTGCACACCTTTGCCATCAGTGCTGCGACAGAGGCAATTCGCACCGATTTCAAAGTTGCACTTGAAACAATTAAAGTCTCTCTTGATAAGCACAGTATTGGCGGCGGTGTAGTCTTGTTTGAGCTTAATCAAGCTGACGGAGTCGCAAAGGTTGTGCACGCATTTAACGATGCAATAAAGAACGAACTGAAGGATTTTACAAAATATTTCCAGCGTCGCTATGAGATTGACGAATTTAGAAGTGGCAACTTAGTAATCCGGGACTTGTTGCCAATCGCAGCGCGATATTTGGCACGAATGACCGTATATCAATTTTCACCTCAGACATGCAGATATCCAGGGGCGCCTTCTCCTGAACCAAGGTTGTCTGCCTACGGACAGAATCTTCCATCTCTAGTGGACTGGCTTAATCGGCGCTACCCAAAGAAGTGGAAAGAAGTTATGCATGCAATGCGGGAAATTGTTCCTGCAATTGAAGAGATAAGCACCGAATACCTACACACCAAAACACTTGGATTGTTCTTTCAAGAAGAAGGCATTGGTAGAAAGTGGACCGCAGAAGATGTCTCAGATGGAACCATACAATCGTTGGCAATTTTATCTGCGCTCGCTGATCCAAGAAATTCATTGATGTTGATTGAGGAGTTGGAGAACTCAGTACATCCTTGGATTGTAAAAGTAATCCTGAATAGAGTAAGAAAGTTGAGCGAAACAAAGCCCGTAATTTTGACGACACACTCACCAATTCTTATTAATTTGGTTAAACCGCAAGAAGTCTGGATATGCCATAAAGAAGATAATGAAAGTCATTTATCCAGCCTTAGCGAGCTATACCCTGAGCTAGTAAGCGATTGGGCTGCGGGGAAGGGGCGCCTGTTCGATTACCTTGATATGGGGTTAGCACCGCATGCTATGCCGGAGACTTCTTTATGAGAATCGGGGTTATTGTAGAAGGCATGGGCGAAGTACTGGCTTTCCAAAAACTTATTCCAAAAATACAGACACCCCATGTGTTGCTACACACACCACTTCGTGCGGATATGCAACCGAGAGCTACTGAGCATGTAATTGCACGTCAGGCGGAGGCCGCTGTAGCAAAATTCGTAAATCAAAATGTGGACATGATATTGATACTAATCGATTCAGAAGGAACTTCGTGTCCGCACACATTTCCATTATTGCTAAAAAATGCTTTTGAAACTTTATATGGAGAACCAAAATTTGAAGTTGTACTGAAGGACCGCGCGATTGAGAATTGGCTCATTGCGGATATTGATGCTCTAAAGAAATCGCCCGCTCGATTTAATGTAACAAATGCCTTTGTGAATCAAGTTGCTCCTAATAGGGCAGACGCGGTTGGCAAGCCGTGTGAGTTGCTGAATTCGATTGTTCACAAAGGGGACTATCGCAAGGGGAGAGACCCTGAGACCATTATGAAACACCAAGACCCACTTAGGGTTGCAACAAACAGTAGATCATTTCGAAAATTCTTAAGAGTGGTTGGTTGTCCCACATATGGCGGGCAGAGTAGAAAGCCTCAACAATAACTAAAGGTGTCGGAGTCGAATTGTTTTTGCTAGGATGTATCGACGTTGATGCGAAGGGGTAGAAAGGATAGCTAATGGGGTCAGCATCGCAATAGTTTCACTCGTCGCCCGTCAGGGCGATGTTCTTTTCTAAGTCATGGAGGCAAGCGCCATGGAATTGAGCGAACTCGGTCTGAATAGCCAGCTTAAGGAGCAAGCTGGCAAGCTGTGCGGGCCGGGCTTGCGCCTGGCGCGGGTGACGGCCGTGGACCGCGGGCGCTATGTCGTGCGCAATGAGGCGGGCGAGGTGCCGGCCGAGCTGACGGGCAAGTTCCTTTACGCCGCCGTCTCTGCCGTGGATATGCCCTGTGTGGGCGATTGGGTGTGCGTGCAGTATCACGATGCGGCGTCGCATGCGAGCATCCATGAGCTGGTGCCCAGATGGTCTTTCCTGCGCCGCAAGTCTCCCGGCAAGAACATCGATTTCCAAATGATCGCGGCGAACATCGATGTGGCGTTCATCGTGCAGTCGTGCCAATTCGATTTCAATGTGCGCAGGCTGGAGCGCTACCTGGTGATGGTTAACGAGGGGCATATAGCACCGGTGCTGCTGCTGACCAAGACGGATCTGGTGAGCCCGGCCGAGCTGGAGCGCATGCAGGCGGCCATCCGCGCGGCGGGCGTCACGGCCGACATTATCCCGCTGAGCAACGTGACGGGCGAGGGCGTGGCGCAGGTGCAAGCACTCATGCTGCCGGGCAAGACCTATTGCCTGCTTGGTTCTTCGGGCGTGGGCAAGACGACGCTGATCAACCAGCTGCTGGGTCACGACGAGCTTGCGACCGGTGCCGTGAGCGGCACCGGCGAGGGCAGGCACACCACCACGCGTCGCCACCTGGTCGCGCTCGACCATGGTGCGCTGCTGATCGACATGCCGGGGATGCGCGAGCTGGGCATCCTCAGTACAGACGAAGGGCTGGAGAACAGCTTCGCCGACATCGCCGCACTCGCAGCGCGCTGCCGCTTCGCCGATTGCAGCCACAACAACGAACCGGGCTGCGCGATCCGCAAGGCCATCGAGAGCGGCGAGCTGGACCCGGCGCATTACCAGAGCTACCTGAAGCTCAAGGCCGAGTCGGCATTCAACGAGATGTCTTACCTGGACAAGCGCAAGAAGGACCGCGCGTTCGGGAAGATGGTGAAGTCGGTGCTGAAGGAGAGGCACAAGTAAGGAAAATCAAAGGGGTCAGCTTGAGGTAACCCGGCTTTTCCGGACACATTAGAAGGTAGACAATGTAACCATAGTTGCCGCAGACGGATTGCTTCAATACGAGGCACCCTGCCTCATGAACTAAAGGGGCCAGGCTCGAAAATAATAGGGACAGTCCACTCTTTCAAATCAAGCTGTCCTTTAGTTTGCATTTCCTCCGCGCATCTCGTCGCGCAGTGATTCACTCCACCCGGAACACCCCTCTGAAAAATCGCATCCCGCCCTCCTGAAGGCTGCGTCGTGCGTTGCTGGCCTTTTCCGAAACTAACCAAATGTACCCGGGTCCTATTGTCAGGCACAAGCATGTTGCCTGTGCCGGTCCGATTCATATTTATATGGAGGCCTGTTATGTTTACACCTATCACGATACCTTTCGGCGCGAAGATGCTTTTCAATACCGTAAAGCTGAAACCCGGTGTGGCGATGGAGGACGTCGAGTTGGCTTTGGGCGAGATGTGCAATGTGGTGAAGGATGCTTACGGCGGCGACAAGGGCGGGTTCATCGCCGGACAGGTGTATCAGTTCTCCGGTTTCGCCTCTGATGAAGGCTCGTTGAGCGGCCCGGGGAAGGCGGAGAGTCATGTCGCGATCGTCACGTTCTGGCGGTCATTCGAGGAGCATGAGAAATCCCATGCCGATAAAGCATTCAAGGAAAAGTTTGAGGCGCTGGGCAAGTTGTGTACGGACAGCAAGGAACTGGGTTACGACATGCTTTGGCAGGGGGAGCCGGAATAAGATAACAACAGTGAACAATTGGCGACAGACCACGTTTTCGGCGCTAACATGCTGGAACTAAAGGGGTCAGCATCGCAATAGTTTTCCATTTGATCATATCGAGGTGACAATGTTTATCGCAATGAACAGGTTCAAAATCAAACCCGGCCACGAACAGGATTTCATCGATATCTGGAAGGGCCGTAATTCCTATCTCGATACCGTTCCGGGCTTCATCGAATTTCATCTGTTGCAGGGGCCGGGCAACGATGACTACACGCTGTTCTCTTCCCACGCCAAATGGGCGTCTCGCGATGCTTTCGAAGCATGGACAAAATCCGAAGCCTTCAGGAAGGCGCATGCAGGTGCTGGAGCTCGCAAGGAAATTTACCTGGGCCCGCCGCAACTCGAATTTTTCGAGGTTGTTTTATGAACAATCAGGGACAGACCACGTTTCTGAGCAGGCATGACAACCGCCACAAGACCTGATGCGCGCCGCTGAGAAGGCGCGCCAACTGGCAGAGCAGACCGGCATGCCTTTCATTTCGCGGCAGACTGGCTTGGAAGCAAAAAATAAATTGTCGCGCTAGAATGCGCTGAGGCACTATCGACCCGGGCGGCAAACCCACAGGAGGTGAACCATGAGTACAGGCACCATCCGTCTGCATCGCGTGCTCCGTGCGAAACCGGAGCGCATCTACAAGGCCTTCCTCGACGCGGACGCCATGGCCAAGTGGCTGCCGCCCTACGGCTTCACCTGCAGGGTGCACCACCTGGATGCGCGGGTCGGCGGCAGCTTTCAGGATGTCGTTCACCAACTTCACCACGCGGCAACGGTCATTCGTTCGGTGGCGAGTACCTCGAGCTCGTGCCTTCGCAAAAGATCAGCTACACCGACAAGTTCGACGACCCCAACCTGCCCGGGGCGATGAAGACCACCGTGACGCTGGCGCAGGTGTCGTGCGGCACCGAGATCGCCATCGTGCAGGAAGGCATCCCCGAGGCGATCCCGGTCGAGATGTGCTACCTCGGCTGGCAGGAGTCGCTCGCGCAGCTGGCTCATCTCGTTGAGCCTGAGATCCCGGATTGACAGGAAGCGGCAGCTAAAGCTGCTGGTTGCGCTGGCGGGCTGTGCCAGTGCCGAAAAGCTCACCGGGCCCAATGGCGAAACCGCCTATCAGGTGCAATGCGGCAAGGCCGCAACAAGCGCATGCATATCGAAAGCCCATGACTTGTGCCCGCGTGGTTACAACCTGATCGACAGGAATTCGGATCGCTACCATGAGTTGACCCAGGTGGGCAACATTGGCAGGCTGGAAGTCAGGGCCGATACGACCGAGACCCTGCTGATCCAGTGCAAGTAGAATTCTTTTGGGTGTCGCGGTTGCGTATTGCCTACACCAGGCGTATAAATGGCCCGTATAAATAGCCAAAAACCGGGTGTCAGGGAGCTGTCTTTTTAACAGGGAGTCATTATGAAAAACGTTGCCTCTTTATTGCTTTTGCTGGCCGGAATGGCCGCGTTCTCGGGTGCTTACGCATGTGACGGCAAAGGGAACCAGACCCAGATGCCTGGCGGGCCGGTAGTTACAACGCCTTCCGGCACGACCGGTACGAGCGGCACTTAAGACGGATACTGCATTTGTTGTTGAACAGGGAGCTGGCTCCAGGGCCGGCTCCTTTTCTTTTTGTGGCAACAGGGCCGGCAGCGCAATCGTTTGCCGGTGCGACCCGGATCAGGCGATTGCGGGATCCCCGCCCCCGCTTGTCCTTCACCGCCTTGATCCAGCTGGCTACCGGAAAAATCAACGATGGCCGATGCGGTCAAGCGCATTCTTCAGATCGGCAACGGTTCGATCGACATTTTTCAATTTCTCCAAGCCGAACAGGCCCAGCCTGAAGGTGCGGAAGTCGGCTCTTTCATCGCATTGCAGCGGCACCCCGGTCGCGATCTGCAATCCTGTCTGAAGGAATTTCTTGCCGTTCTGGATGTCGGGGTCGGAGGTGTAGCTCACCACCACCCCGGGTGACTGGAAGCCGGGCGCCGCAACGGAGGTATAGCTCTTCGATTCCAGCAGGGAACGCACCTTTTTGCCCAAGTCGGCCTGCCTTGTCTGGGCTGTCGCAAAACCCAGCGCCTGAGTCTCCTTCATGTTGTCGCGCAGAATCTTCAGCGGATCGGTAGGCATGGTCGCGTGGTAAAGATGGCCGCCATTCTCGTAGGCCTCGATGACCTGCAGCCACTTCTTCAGGTCCATCGCAAAGCTGTTGCTTTGCGTGTGCTCGATCTTCGCGCGCGCGCGTTCGCCCAGGCCTACCATCGCGCAGCACGGCGAGCTGCTCCAACCCTTTTGCGGAGCCGAGATCAGCACGTCGACCTTGCATTGCTTCATGTCGACCCACATCGCGCCCGAGGCGATGCAGTCCAGAACGAATATCCCGTCGATGGCTGCGACCGCCGCGCCTATCGCCTGCACATAATCGTCCGGCAGGATGATTCCGGAGGAGGTTTCGACATGGGGGGCAAACACGACCGCCGGCTTTTCCTTCTTGATGAAAGCGACCACTTCCTCGATCGGCGGCGGCGCGAAGCAGCCCGTGGCGGAGTCGTCGATCTGCCTGGCTTTCAGCACATGGGCCTGTTGCGTGATCTTGCCCATTTCCAGTATCTGGGTCCAGCGATAGCTGAACCAGCCATTGCGCACGACCAGGCATTTCCGGTCCTGCGCAAACTGGCGCGCCACCGATTCCATGCCGAAGGTCCCGCTGCCGGGAACGATGACCGCCGAGTGCGCGTTGTAGGCCTCCTTGAATATCGCGGAGATGTCCCTGACGATTTGCTGAAACTGCGCTGACATGTGGTTCAGCGATCTATCGGTATACACCACCGAAAACTCGAGCAATCCATCGGGATCTACGTTGGGGAGCAAGCCTGGCATGACGTTTCCTTTGTTAGTTATCGTTGCGCTGCAATATACAACCAATGGGTGGCGCAGACTACGCCGATCGCGCGGATTTCTGCGTGCGGCCGCGCGGGCTGGCCCTATTCAGGCAGGCTGCCGCGCAATATGTCGCGGTCGAACCACCATTTGTCGCCGACGATGGCATCCACCACCTGCGCCATGCGCGGCAGGAACACCTGCGGATCGCGCAGCTCCAGTCGGTCCAGCCATTCGGTCCATCGCGTGCTGGTCCTGCACCCCGCCATGGCGTTGGGCCACCATGGAAACGAGGTTGTCGGCGAGGAAGCTCTGGCTGTGATGCTGGTCGTCGCCGCTGCGCAGGTCGACCACATAGCGCGCGGTGATCGCCGCCACCGCGGCGCCGTCCGCATCATCGGGCATCGCGTCGATCGCATGGACCAGCATCGCCACGGTCAACTCCGGATCGACCGGAAAGGTGACGGAAAGCCAGATGCCCATGCCCAGCGCAGCCAGCGAATCCTGCTGCTCCGCCTGGTAGAGCACGTTGCACGCCTCGACCGCATCCTGCCAGGATGCCTGCTGCATCGAGAGCGCGAATGCCTCGCGCGCGATGTCCCAGGCTTCCTGCCTGCGTTCCAATGCGATCAGGATCTCGGCGATGTCCAGTTGCAACCGGGCGCGCAGCAGGGGATCGGAGTGTTCCAGCGCGGTGAGCTGCTGTATCTTTTCCGACAGCTGTATCTTCAGCCCGAGCTTCTCCTCGGCGGTCAGGCCTTCGTTCGCGTCCTTGATCAGCGAGCCAACGTTGATGATTTGTTCGGTCATGTGAATTCTTGGATCGGATTTCGGGAGGGTGCCAGCAGCATTGCATGGGAGCTTCAAATTGTGCGGCCTTGAAATTGTACGATTCGGCTATGCAGGATGATAGCAGATAGAAAATCGCGGGCTCAGAAAATCAGGGGGTCATTAACGCATCGGTAAATCGTTTGGGTCACTACAGTTCAGGACGCCACGCTGAAGATAAAAGGAGTCAAATTTAACAATCGGGTAATAATCGGAGCAAGCCACGCTTTTCAAAAACTCCCCTCCTACGCTTGCAAGTCGATCATCCCGGTGACATTATTTCCAATATCGCGCTAAGATGGCACCTTTCACAAATAATGGTTATGTGACTACAGTTCCGATTCGACGACAGACAGGAAAAGGAGTGCTTTGGCATGAGCAAAAACGCAGACTACAGGCTGATAGGCAAATCATCGGTGTGCTCGGAGATCACCGAAGACGAAGCCAGGATGCTGGCGGCGATCATGGGTGTGCGTGAGCTGAAAGATGGCGAACTACTCGTCAGCGAGGGCGAGGCCGATCAGACCTTGTACATCCTGGCCTCCGGCAAGCTTGGCGTCATCAGCGCCGCCGTTGACGGCAAGCAGAACCTGGTGCACACCATGATACCGGGCGAATGCGCCGGCACCCGCGCATTTGTCGACCGGACGCCGCGCAAGGCGACGCTGCGTGCGATCGGCAATGCCACGGTCTACATGCTCACGCCGGAGGCCTTCGATACCGTGGTGGATGACCACCCGCGCCTGGCTTACAAGGTGATGCGCGCGCTGTTCCGCGTCACCCATGCGAATCTGATGCGTATGAACCAGGAATCCCAGCAGCTTTCCAATTACATCAATAAGACGCAGGGACGATATTGAGTTGCGGGAAAATATGGCCGGCGGGATCAGCCTGGAGCCAAACAGGCCGGTTTGCGGATATCCGGGCCGGCCGCATCATTTCTGTACAATCACGATGAATACAAATCAGGGAGTCCAAATCATGTTGAAGAAAAAATTGCGCCTTACCCTTCTGGCATTGCTTGTACTCGCGCCGTTCGGCGCCAGCCATGCGGCGGAGATGGCGACCTATTGCCGGCTCCAAGGCGGATCGCTGGTGCCGCTACCCGCTGCGGCTTGTGCCACGGAGGGCGGAACGATGGTGAGCGCCGAGCTTGCCCCGGCGGCGGAAGCTGGTCCAGCGGTATCACCGGTCCCGGCGACCGCGTCAGCGCCTGCGTCCGCTGCGGAGATTGCGGCGGCGATCAAGCCGACCGGCAACCCTGATCTCGATCAGGCCGAGAAGCAGGTTGTGGATATATTGGACAGGCCGGTCGGAGCGGCACCTTCAAACAAGAAGACGGAGAGCATAGAAAGGACCGCAAAATTTGACGGATGCCAGCTGGCTGTTGAAGAACAGATGCATATCGACTTCGGCAATATCCTGACCTCGCGGAAAAATTTCAAGATCGATTCCGCAGTCAATTTCAGGAAGCTAGCCCGGGAATCCTTTAGCCTGCTCGGGGAGGTGTCTTCCAGAGCGGGCGATCTCAGCGGGCAAGCGGTGTCATTTGAAGAACCCAAGCGTGACAGCGGCAACAGCATTTCGATATCGGTGCTTATCGGGATAAGAGGCAGCTATGCAAAATATTCAACCGATGGGGAGTCTGCTACCGGCCAGTCCGCCTCCCTGTCAGGGCCTCAGGATTATTACTGGATAGTGGATCGGTACGGGTATGCATTGGATATCATCAACTCCGTACAGGACATTCCGGCCACGGACACGATCAGGATACTTTACATCCTCAATACGCCGGACGATGCAGCACATTTGATGAGCGCATTGGATAAAATCAGCGCGATGTGCAGGTCGTAGCCAGCCGGAACCATTCGACAACAGAATTAAAGTGCCGGGCCGGCAAGCGCTGCGAAATCTCACGGCGGAAGCCAAGCGGATCGATGTCGGCAGATTGCGTGCCACCGGCGATGTTGATAATCACAGGTGATACTTTCGTTCCATGTGCTTTTCCGCATCTGTCAGCTATAGCGCCTCTGCCGTGCTGGTCGGCACCGGTGCATATGCGGTCCAGCAGGCCGGGCGGTTGCCGCGCCCATACTTGATGTGGGCGCTGGTGCCCGTCCTGTTCGGTCTGCAGCAGGCACTCGAGGGGCGGGTATGGCAGGAGCTGGATGCGGGGGATGCCGGAGCGGCGGTGCCGTTTGCGCTGGGGTTTCACTTCTTCTCGCATTTCCTGTGGTTATGGTGGCTCCCGCTCGTCAGCTACCTGGTCGAGACCGGGAAAATCAGAAAAAGGGTGTTTGGCGGGTGCGCCATTTTTGGCGCTTTCGCAGGCACGCTGGTCTATACCGTGATGCTGCTGCATCCCGGCTCGATGTCGGTAACGGTGAGGGAATATTCCATCGCCTACGATTTTTCCCCTCCCTGGCGCAGCCCGATCCATTTGCCGATCACGCCGGCTGCGCTGTATGCGCTGACCATCCTGGTGCCGCTGCTGTTTTCCAGCCACAGGCTGATCAGGATCTTCGGGGTGTTGGCGGTCTTGTCGAGTGTACTGGCATCGCAGATCTATGGTTATGCCTACGTCTCGGTCTGGTGCTTCTTCGCTGCGGTGCTCTCGCTCTATCTGGTCTACATGATCCGCCATTTCGCCGGAGCCGGGCAGGGTGCTCATGCCGTGCCGCGGAACGAAGCTTGATTGACCGGACCGATCGAGCCAATCGCCGAATCGCCTGGAATGGGTTGCAGGAAGCCGGCGGGAAACGAAGAAGATTAATTCGGTCAGCTTGCGCTGCCTCGGCTAAGATATGCACATCAATTTACGCTGAAAATAATCAATGACGTTGTCATCTTCGTCCCGGAAGAAATCGCGCTTCGGATTCAGGTTTCCCGGCAAGGCAGTGCGCGTGGTTGCGCTGCTGCTGTTGCTGGGACTGGCCGGCTACATCTACTACCTGGACGTCACCATACGCGAAGCCTTCGACGGACGCAAATTCGCCTTGCCGGCGCGCGTCTACGGGCGTGCGCTGGAAGTGTATCCGGGGCTGAAACTGACGCCCGAGCAATTCGGCGATGAGTTGCAAAGACTGGGCTATCACGAGAATCCGCAGCCGGAGGAAGCGGCAACCTATAAACACATCCTGAACGGGTATGAATTCACCACCCGCGACTTTGCGTTCGGCGAGGGGCAGCAGGCCGGCGCAACACCTGCGCATCGCATTCGCCGACGGCAAGGTGTCGCTGCTGCAGGTGCGCGGCAGCAGCGATGCCGATCTGCCATTGCTGCGCATGGAGCCTCCGCTGATCGGCGGCATTTATCCCGGCCACAACGAGGACCGCGAGCTGGTCAGGCTCAACCAGGTTCCGCAAGCAGCTGATCGCCGCGCTGATCGCGACCGAAGACCGGAAATTCTATACACACTGGGGCATCGATCCGCGCGGCATCGCGCGCGCGCTGTACCACACCGTCACCGGCCAGCGCATCGAAGGGCGGCAGCACGCTCACCCAGCAGCTGGTCAAGAATTTCTTCCTGACGCCGCAGCGCACGCTGACGCGCAAGGCGAACGAGGTGCTGATGGCGCTGCTGCTGGAGATGCACTACAGCAAGGATGAGATTCTCGAGACCTATCTCAACGAGATTTTTCTCGGGCAGGATGGCAACCGCGCGATTCACGGCTTTGGCCTGGCCAGCTATTTCTATTTCGACCGGCCGCTGGACCGGCTGGAGCCGCAGGAGATCGCAATGCTGGTGGGCATGGTCAAGGGGCCCACGGTGTATGATCCGCGCAAACATCCGGAACTGGCGCTGAAGCGGCGCAACGTGGTGCTGCAGCAGATGCTGAGCCAGAATGTCATCACCCAGGCGCAATATGTGATGGCCCGCCGCAAGCCGCTGGGGGTGGTGCAGCGCGCACCCGCCGGCACTTCGCCGTATCCGGCTTTCCTGCAGTTCGTCCATCTGCCAGCTGGAGCGCGACTACCGCGAAGAGGACCTGCGCAGCGAGGGACTGCGCATCTTCACCACGCTGGATCCGCTTCGTCCAGCATGAGGCCGAGGCGGCTTTGCAGTCCCGCCTTGCGGTGCTGGAAAAGGCGCGCAGGTTCGCGGCCAACACGCTGGAGGGGGCGGTGGTGGTCAGCAGCACGCAGACCGGCGAGATCCAGGCGATGGTGGGCGGGCGCGATGCGCGTTACGCCGGATACAACCGCGCCATCGATGCGCAGCGTCCGATCGGCTCGCTGGTGAAGCCCATCATCTATCTGACCGCGCTCGAGGATCCGCAGCACTACACGCTGATCACGCCGCTGGATGACAGTCCGCTGCTGTGGACCCAGCCGGGCGCGCCCGACTGGAAACCGAAGAACTATGATCGCGAATTCCACGGCGAAGTGCAGTTGCGCACCGCGCTGGCGAATTCCTATAACGTCGCGACCGCGCGCCTGGGCATCGCGCTCGGTGTCGAGGGCATCCTCGACAAACTGCCGCTGTACGGCATCGACCGCCGCCCGCCGCCGTTCGCCTCGTCGCTGCTCGGCGCCTTCGGGCTTTCGCCGGTCGAGGTGTCCCAGCTCTACCAGACCTTTGCCGACGGCGGCTTTCGCACGCCGTTGCGCGCGATCCGCTCCATCGTCGCGGCAGACGGCAAGCCGCTGCAACGCTTTCCGCTGAATGTCGAACCGGTCGCCCCGCCGGGGCCGGTGTATCTGCTGACCGCGGCCTTGCAGGGCGTGGTGCGCGAAGGCACGGCGCAATCTTTGGTCAATTGGCTGCCGGCCGAAATGAATGTGGCAGGCAAGACCGGCACCACGGACGATCTGCGCGACAGCTGGTTTGCCGGCTACACCGGCGACCGCGTCGCGGTGGTCTGGGTCGGCCGCGACGACAACCAGCCCTCGGGATTGAGCGGTTCCTCCGGCGCGATGACGGTGTGGGGTGAAATGATGAAGAACATCCAGCCCGAGCCGCTCGACCCCGCGATGCCGGATGAGGTCGAGATGGTCAATGTCGATCCGGTCAGCGGGCTGCGTTATGATGACGGATGCAAGGCGGGCATCATGCTGCCTTTCATCAAGGGTTCTGCGCCCGCAGTGACGTCGCCTTGCCGTGTTGCGGACGTATCGGGCGCCAAGGCCGAAGTGCAGCCCGAGGCTAAAGCAGATGTGAAAGCCGGTTTGAAAACCGGGAGCAAACAGGATACAGGCAGGAAAAACTGGTTCCAGAGGTTATTCGATTGAAAAACAGATCAGCTCGGATTTTTGTCTATGCAGCGCTGCTGTTGCTTGCCGGATGCGCAGGCGTGGCAAAACCGCCAGCGCCACCTGCTGCCATACCCGTGGCCGTTCCTCCCGCGGCGCCGCCGCCGGGCGCGGGCGGGGCCGTCGCGCCGGTGCCGAGATCGGAGATGTCGGGCAATCGCGCCGTGATCGCGTTGCTGGACCGGGCGCAGACCGACAACGATGCCGGGAAACGCGAAGCGGCAGGGGCATCCCTGGAGCGTGCGCTGCGCATCGAGCCGCGCAATCCCTGGCTGTGGCTGGCACTTGCGCAACTGCGCCTGGTTCAGGGCCAGTACGCGCAGGCGATCACGCTGGCGCGCAAAGCCAACAGCTTTGCCGGGCGCCGGCCGCGCGTGCAAGCCGAGAACTGGCGGGTGATCGCCCAGGCGCGCGTCGCGCAGGGCGATTCGACAGGCGCCGAACAGGCGTTCAAGGTTTCAGCCGATCTTGCCGGGCAGGCCAAGGCAGAGGCGGATCGCGATTCCGCATTGCATGCACAATGATCGCCACATGGACATGAAGAAGATCAACTCGGGCAGGCTGCGCGCGATCGGCTATGATGGCCGCGCCCGGATGCTGCAGGTCCAGCTGGACGACGGCAGCATGCTGCAGTATCGCGGGGTCGGCGAGGATGTTTGGCGCAGGTTTAGCGGCTCGGGTGCGGCCTGGAGTTTCTATCGCGACAACATCGAGGAGGAGTTCGCCGCCGTGCGCGTATCCGCAAGCGCCCCCGCAGCCGGCAATCCGCTCGACGGCTTGTTCCGGAAGACCTGACCCGTGCAGGCGCGAACCAGGATGGCGGCAACGGACCGTGTCGCAACAACGAGGATCTAGCCATGAAACCCGCACCCTGCCTGCCGCTGCACCGATGATGCCGTTGATCGAACCCGATTGAAATCTGCAACATGAAACGATGAATCTGGATGCCCGCTCCCTGCTGTTTTCGCTGATCCTGGCCTATGGCTTGTCGGTGCTGGGCATGCTGGTTGCCGCCACCTGGCGGGGTGGCAGCAGGAAACGCGACGGCATGAGCAAATGGGCGGCAGCGATGTTGCTGCAAACCCTGACTTGGGCGCTGGTCGCCGTGCGCGGCAAGATACCGGAGCTGTTCTCGGTCGTCGTCGCCGACGGATTCATGTCCGCCGGGTTTGCGCTGATGCTGGCTGCGATCCACGAATTCCATCAGTGCCGGATGCCGCGCTGGCAGTTTCTGGTGCCGGTCGCGCTGTCCATGCTGATCGCGGCGATGCTGCCGGAAGACATCGGCGGCCGCTTCATCTGGGGCGGCCTGGTGTACGGCTTCCAGATCGTGCTGATCGCACGCGCCCTGCTGTCGGATCAGGCGACCCGTGCCGGCAGGGCGTGGCGCTTGCTGTTAGGCGGCATCGTGATGATCCTGATCGTGCTGCTCCTGCGTGCCGGCAGTGCCCTGAGCGGCCACATCGAATTCGCCCAGCCCCAGAATTCACTGCCGCCGCAGCCGATCCAGATCATCGCCTATATCGCCGCGATGTCGACCGCTTTGCTCGGTTCGATCGGTTTCGTGCTGATGGTCAAGGAGCGCACCGACCGGGAGATCATGCATCTGGCGATGACCGACAGCCTGACCGGTATCCCGAACCGGCGCGCCCTGACGAGTTACGCCGCGCATGCCCTGGCGCGGCGCAGCGGTTTGCCGCTGGCGTTGCTGATGATAGACGTGGACCACTTCAAAACCATCAACGACACGCACGGCCATCAGGTCGGAGACGAGGTGCTGTGCCAGCTCGCGCTGCTGCTTGAGGGCCGGTTGCGCGGGCAGGATATGCTCGGGCGTTATGGCGGCGAAGAGTTTTGCGTGATCGCTCCGGATACCGGCGCCGACGATGCACGGGTGTTGGCCGAAACCTTGCGTGAGATCATTGCCGCCACACCTTTCGTCACCGCAACAGGGAGTCTCTCCTTATCGGTGAGTATCGGCATCTCGTGCTGTCCGCCCGCCGCGTTTCGTGAACTGAGGGATATGCTGGCAGAAGCCGATGCCGCGCTTTATGATGCGAAGCAGAGCGGCCGCAACAGGATGGTGTATTTCGGTGCCGGCGTCGCGTAGCAATCCTCGCTGCGGCGCGGGCTGCGCAGCACATCCGGCAAAGGCCGCTATCCGCATTCATCACCGGAGCAGGAAAACATGACTATCGATCCGATCGCACAATTCAAATCCAGGCAGCGCGAAACCTGGACGTTGGGAAATTTCGGCGACATGGCCGTGTTCACGACACCGGTGGCCGGACATCTGGTGCGCTATGCCGGGGTGGATGCCGATCACGCAGTGCTGGATGTCGGCACCGGCACCGGCGTGGTGGCGATCACCGCGCGGCGCCGGGGTGCCAGGGTGACCGCTCTCGACCTGACGCCGGCGCTGCTGGCGCAGGCGCGTGAAAGCGCCGCGCTGGCCGGGCATGACGATATCCAATGGCATGAAGGCGACGTCGAGGCACTGCCGTTTGCGGATGCAGTTTTCGATGTGGTGCTGAGCCAGTTCGGCCACATGTTCGCGCCGCGACCCGAGGTGGCGTTGGGCGAGATGCTGCGCGTGCTGAAACCCGGCGGCATCATCGCCTTCGCCACCTGGCCCGGCGAGCAGCTGATCGGCCGCCAGTTTGCGCTGATCGCGAAATACGTCCCGCCGCCGCAGGGCGTGCCATCGCCGATCCAGTGGGGCGATGTCGGCAGCGTGCGGCAACGGCTGGGAGACGCGGTGCAAGGACTGCACCATGAGCGCGGCATCATGGCGATTCCGGCGCTGACGCCGAAGCATCTGCGCCTGTTCCAGGAAGCCAAGGCGGGTCCGTTCATCCGCGCGATCCAGGCGCTGCAATCGGAGCCCGACAGGCTGGCCGCGTGGCGCGACGAAATGGACGCGGTGCTGGGCGAATATCATCACGACAACATCGTGCGCCACGAATACCTGCTGACGCGGGCGATCAAGGTCTGACCGCCCGGCGTGGGTGTATGAGTGCCAGGCCGGCTTGCCAATAGCCAAGAGACGCAATCAGGAGGGCCGAATCCCGACAGCAAACCCACCCGGGCAGTGCAGGGTCAGGTCCCGTATTACATTTGTCTTTATAATCCGGGAATGATCCGGCGCTGAGCACGGTCTCCGCGCGGAAGCGGGCGGCCAGGCATGCTTCCGGATGTTTGTGCAGTCTGCGGAGACGGCATCGCAATCGCTTTGCCGGCCGCGGAATAATATTGATGGGTAGCGAGCGGACATCCTTGAAGACACGGCCAGCTTTTCCAGCAACCATTTCTGATCCCTATGCATAGCGTTATTTCCGCCCTCACCGCAGCACTCAAGACGCTGCTGCACCCGAAGATGCTGTCCCTGGTGCTGTGGCCGATGCTGGCAGCGACGGTGCTGTGGGTGGGGGCGGCGATATTGTTCTGGGGGAACTGGATCGGCAGCCTGACCGCGCTGCTGCAGGCCACATCGCTGGAGCAATGGATGTCGCATGGGTTTCTTGCAGTGCTGTCCCATTACCTGATCAGCATCATCCTGGTGCTGCTGCTGCTCCCGGCGATCTATGTCACCGCGCTGATGATCACGGCGGTGTTCGCGATGCCGGTGATGGTCAACCACGTCGCCGGCAAATACTATCCGGAGCTGGAACGCAAACAGGGCGGCAGCGCTGCCGGCAGCATCGCGAACGCCGTGCTCGCCATCGCGGTGTATTGCGCCGGCTGGGTGCTGAGTTTGCCGCTGTGGCTGTTCTCGCCGCCAGCGCTGGTATTGCCGGTCATCCTGATGGCCTACCTCAACCAGCGGCTGTTCCGCTATGACGCGCTGGCCGAGCATGCCAGCAATCCGGAATATCGGCAGGTGGTCGAACGTGCCACGGTGAAACTCTATCTGCTGGGCGCGCTCGCCGGATTGCTGCAGTTCGTGCCTTTGCTCAACCTGTTCGCGCCGGTCTATGTCGGCCTGGCGTTCATCCACCTGTGCCTGGCGGAGCTTAAACAGCTGCGGCAGTCGGCATAGCGCGCTCGCGATTCCTGTCAGGCGGACTTTAATGGCAATGGCCAATCATTTCGAACATCTGCAACCGGCCCTGGTCTGGTCCCACTTTGCCAAGCTGTGCGCGATCCCGCGTCCTTCGTATCGCGAGGCTGCACTGCGCGAGCACCTGGTGGCCTGGGCTCAGGCGCGCGGCATCGCTGCCGTCGTCGATGAGGCGGGCAACCTGATCCTGAGGAAGCCCGGCAGCCCCGGTTGCGAAGCCAGGCCCGGTGTGATCATGCAAGGCCATCTCGACATGGTGTGCCAGGCGAATGCAGGAACGCAGCACGACTTCGAGCGCGACGCGATAGTCGCGCAAGTGCGCGACGGCTGGGTGGTGGCGCAGGACACCACGCTGGGCGCCGACAATGGCATCGGCGTTGCGCTCGCGCTGGCCGCGCTGGAACAGACCGGCCTGATCCATCCGCCGCTGGAAGTGCTGCTCACTGTCAACGAGGAATCCGGCATGGACGGCGCGCGCGGCCTGGCGCCCGGCACCTTGCGCGGCAACACGCTGATCAATCTCGACACCGAAGAATGGGGGCATTTTTATCTCGGCTGCGCGGGCGGCGTGGACGTGGAGCTGCGCCATGATTGCGCCCGGGAAACTGTGCCGCCGGGCCATGCGCTGCTGCGCTTCGAGGTGTCCGGGCTGCGCGGCGGGCACTCCGGCATCGACATCCATCTCGGGCGCGGCAATGCGATCAGGCTGCTGGCGGAGGCGCTGCGCGATCTGTCCGCGCACACCGAGGTGCGCCTGATCGAAATGCAGGGCGGTACGGCGCGCAACGCGATCCCGCGCGAGGCATACGCCCTGTGCGCGCTGCCGGAAGCAATCGCGGCGACCATCGATGAGTGGGTGCGGCATCGGCACCAGGCATGGCGCGGGCGCTTCGCCAACGCGGATGCGAACGTATCGTTCGCTTGCACGCATTACGACACGGCGCCGGGCAGAGCGATCGCGCGCGCGGAGCAGCAGCGGATACTGGCTTTCCTCGACACTGTCCCCAACGGGGTCGCGCGCATCAGCGAGGATTTTCCCGGCGTGACCGACACCTCGTCCAATCTCGGCGTGGTCGCCCTGGAACAGGGCGGGTTCAGGGCGACGTTCAAGGTGCGTTCGCTGCAAGACCAGCGTGCCGATGGGCTGGCCGACAAGCTGGTTGCCCGCGCCGAGAGTTATGCCTTGCCGGCATCGAAGCGCGGTGCGTATCCGGGCTGGACGCCGGACCCGTCTTCGCCGCTGCTGGCGCTGTGCCAGCAGGTGTATGCCGCGCAGTTCGGCCAGCCGGCCAGCCTGCAGGTGATCCATGCCGGCCTCGAATGCGGATTGCTTGCCGCCAGCCACCCGCATCTGGACATGATCTCGTTCGGCCCGGACATCCGCGGCGCGCATGCGCCGGGCGAAAGCGTCGAAATATCATCCGTCGCGCGCTGCTGGACGCTGCTCAAGGCGGTGCTGCAGGCGCTGGCGCAACCCAGGCCATGATGCGGCTGGACAAGGCCATGGACGCCTGGGGCACGCCGGCTTTCGAAGCCGTGCTGAAGCAGGAGATCGCGCGCGCGGCGGATCAGCTGCCGCTGCAGCAGGGATTGTCGAGCGGAAACTACGTGCTCGATGCGCCTGTCACCGTGGCGATCTACCGCATCACCGAGCTGGAAAACGTGATTCGCATCCGTGCGGGGATCTTTTATCAGGGAGTGCTGGGCGGTTGCAGTTGCGCGGACGATCCCGGCTCCGCCAGCCCGAGCGATGAGTACTGCGAAGTGCAGCTGGACATCGACAAGTCGACCGCCGCCGCGGTCGTGCTGGCGGAGTAGGCGGCGGGCAATGGATCAGGTTCCGGGATACTGAACCGCCATGGCCGTCGCGCAAATCGTTGCCCCGATCTTCCTGCTGATCCTGTTCGGCGTTGCGCTGCGCCGCTGGCTCGGATTGCGCGAGGACTTCTGGCCGCAGCTGGACCGGCTGATCTATCACGTGTTCTTTCCCGCGCTGCTGTTCAACACGCTGGCGCATTTCGAGTTCCATTTCCACGCAGCGGCGCCGATGCTGACGGTCGCGACACTGTATCATGTGTGCCGGCATCGCGCTGGGCTACGCCGCGAAATATCTGGTGCATGCGCCGTCCAGGGTATATGCGGCAACCTTCCAGACTGCGTTCCGCTTCAACAGCTATGTCGGCCTCGCGATCGCCGGTGGATTGCACGGGCAGGCGGGACTCGCCGCGATCGGGATATTGATCGGCTTCATGGTGCCGATCGCCAACGTGGCATCGGTGTTGATGCTGGCGCGCCACAGCGAGAGCCACTGGCTCAGGGAGATCGTGCTCAACCCGCTGATCATCGCGACCGCGGGCGGCATCGGGTTCAGCCTTGCCGGCATCGCCCTGCCGGCGCTGCTCGGCACCACGCTGGGATTGCTGGCGCAAGCCTCGCTGCCGCTGGGCCTGGTCGCGGTCGGCGCCGGATTGCGCATCCGGGGCTTGCACAGTCATCCCGGCACGCTGTGGTACGGCGTGGCGGTGAAGCTGCTGGTGCTGCCCGCGATCGCATGGGGTCTGGCTGCGGCGTTCGGCCTGAGCGGCGTATATTTCCACACAGCGGTATTGCTGGCGGCGCTGCCGGTTTCCACGGTGGCATATGTGCTGGCGAAACGCATGGGCGGGGACGGCGACACGATCGCCGCGCAGGTGATGCTGAGCACGCTGCTGTCCGCGCTGACGCTGCCGCTGTGGTTGCTGTTGATGGGGGTGTGAGCCCTTGGCCAGAAGGGGCTGCGGCCGGGGCGAAATGTGCGCGCCGGCTGGTTGCCGGCGCGCTGCGGGGCTCATCCGGGAAAATCAATTCGGCAGGATGGCGCCGTTCTCGATCTTGACCCGCTGGCCGATTGCCAGCGTGGGGACGGTATCCTGATGGACGGTGCGTTGCCCGCCGGCATCCATCCTGACGACGATATCGTAGCCGGTGGTTTTCTTCGCGTTCTTCTCGACGCTGTTGCCGGCGAAGGCGCCGCCCACCGCACCGGCGATAGTCGTCAAGTCGCGCCCGGTGCCGTTGCCCACCTGGTTGCCCAGCAGCCCGCCGAGCAGGCCGCCGGCGATTGCGCCCAGACCGGATCCCTGGCCTTCCTTCTGAACTGCATTAATGGCAACCACTGTGCCGCAATAGGTGCATACGCTGATATTGCCGGGTGGCGGCGGTGGCGGGTAAGCGCCATTAGCCATGCCCCGTTGCTCAGCGGCCCGTTGCTCGGCGGCCCGTTGCTCGGCAGCGCGCTGTTTGGCTAGGCGCTCTTTTTTCGCCGCGGCAGCGGCGGCTTCACGTTTGGCTTTTTCATCGGCCATTTCCCTGGCCTTCCTTTCTGCCTCCGCTGCTGCTGCGGCATCCTGCTTGGCTTTTTCCGCGGCCTGATCGGCCAGGAACTGCTGCTTGGCTGCTGCGACGGCCTTGTCGACTATGGCCTGGGTCTGTGCCGCGCTTTCTTCCGCTGACGGCTTCTGCGAGCAGCCTGCCATCATCGTCAGCGCCAGCGCCGCGATCACGATAGCGGCGTTAAAGCCGCGTAATTTGTGGGATGGTGTATTCAATCTGTTCTCCTTCAGAAGGTTGGGTGGGCAGAAACAAATGGCCGGCATATGACCTGAGTCCGGGGCCGGGGTTCAGCCCCGCAGTGGTCCGGGCCGGGATACGTGCTTGCGAATCTGCGGCGGCGCGCATCATACGATAATATCGCCCGGCCGGCACGGAAGCGTTGTTCCGCTCCGCTGGCGCGGTAGAATGCACGCCCGACCGGGTGGATTTGCGACTATCCCTCACCCCGGCAACACCCTGGTGCATGCTGATCGACAGGCCGCTGGTCCAATCCCGCCGCGGTCCGGAACATCCGGCGGCCCGCCCGGGCCGATCCCGGTCGTATTTCTGGACTCAGGACTTGAATATTGCCTTATCTCCGGGCGCGCTGCGCCGCAAGGCGCGGCTCGATTCCCTTGCCGCGATCGAATTCGCCGCCGAGCTGCCGGTCGTGCAGATGCGCGAGGAGCTGGCGCGCGCGATCGCTGCGCATCAGGTGGTGATCGTATGCGGCGAGACCGGCTCGGGCAAGACCACGCAATTGCCCAAGATCTGCCTGGCGCTGGGGCGCGGCGTGGCCGGCTGCATCGGCCACACCCAGCCGCGCCGTGTCGCGGCGCGCACCGTCGCGGCGCGCATCGCGTTCGAGTTGAAGACCGAGCTGGGCGGCGCGGTCGGTTACAAGGTGCGTTTCCACGACAAGGTTTCGCCGGACACCAGCGTCAAGCTGATGACCGACGGCATATTGCTCGCCGAGATCCACAGCGATCCGCTGCTGCGCAATTACGACACGCTGATCATCGACGAGGCGCACGAGCGCTAGCCTGAACATCGATTTCCTGCTCGGCTATCTGAAGCAGCTGCTGCCGCGCCGCCCCGACCTGAAGCTGATCATCACCTCGGCGACGCTGGACGCCGAGCGCTTCTCCGGGCATTTCGGCGCGCCGGTGATCGAGGTGTCCGGGCGCAGTTACCCGGTCGAAACGCGCTATCGCCCGCTGCAGGTGAACGAGGAGGGCGACGCGCAGGATGTGCCGCAGGCGGTGAGCAGCGCACTCGATGAACTCGCGGCGGGCGGCTTGCGCGGCGATGTGCTGGTGTTCCTGCCCGGCGAGCGCGAGATACGCGACACCGCGGAAGCGCTGCGCAAACATCATCCGCCGGATATGCGCGGAGGGCTGGAAATATTGCCGCTGTTCTCGCGCCTGTCGGCGGCGGAGCAGGACCGGGTGTTCAAGACCGGGGGACAACGCCGTGTGGTGCTGGCGACCAACGTCGCCGAGACTTCGCTGACCGTGCCCAACATCGGCTATGTGATCGACTGCGGCCTGGCGCGGGTCAACCGCTACAGCATCCGCCAGAAAGTCGAGCAGCTGCACATCGAGAAGATCTCGCGTGCGGCCGCCAACCAGCGCGCCGGACGCTGCGGCCGGGTGATGAGCGGCGTGTGCATACGCCTGTACGATGAGGCGGATTTTTTGCAGCGCGCGGAATTCACCGACCCCGAGATCTTTCGGGTTTCGCTGGCGACTGTGATCCTGCGCATGAGTGCGCTGGAGCTCGGGGAAATCTCTGAGTTCCCGTTCATCGAGCCGCCCACGCCCAGGATGATCGCAGACGGCTATCAGTTGCTGTCGGAACTTGAATGCCATCAACGAAGCGCGCCAGCTCACCACGCTGGGCCGCGAGCTGGCAAAATTGCCGCTGGACCCGAAGATCGCGCGCCTGCTGCTGGCCGGGCGGCAATATCACTGCCTGAGCGAGATCCTGATCATTGCCAGCGCGTTGTCGGTGCAGGACCCGCGCGAGCGCCCGCTGGAGCGGCAGGAGGCGGCGGATGCGGCGCACAAGCGCTTCGCCGACGAGCGCTCGGATTTTCTCGCTTACCTGAAAATATGGGCCTGGTTCGAGCAGGCGCTGGCGGAAAAGAAATCCAATCGCCTGCTGGCGGAAGAGTGCCGCAGGAATTTTCTTTCACCGATAAGATTGCGCGAATGGCGCGAGCTGCATCAGCAGCTGCATGCACAGGTGTCCGAGATGGGCATGCGCACCTCCCCTCGCCCGCTTGCGGGAGAGGGGCAGGGGGAGAGGGGGGCCACCTACGAGCAGATCCACAAGGCGCTGCTGTGCGGCCTGCTCGGCAATATCGGCATGAAGGGTCTGGAGGGCAAGGAATACCTGGGCGCGCGCGGGATCAAGTTCATCATCGCGGCGAACTCGGTGCTGGCGAAGAAGGGCACGAAATGGGTGATGGCGGGAGAGCTGATCGAGACCCAGCGCCTGTATGCGCGCACCGTCGCGCGCATCGAGCCGGAGTGGCTGGAGGAGACTGGCGGCCACCTGATCAAGCGCCATTATTACGAGCCGCACTGGGAGAAGAAGGCCGCGCAAGTCGTGGCCTGGGAGCGCAGCACGCTGTTCGGACTGGTGCTGAACCCGAAGAAGCGCGTGCACTACGGGCCGATGAATGCGGCCGAAGCGCGCGAAGTGTTCATCCGCCAGGCGCTGGTCGGCGGCGAGTTCGACACGCGCGCGCCGTTCTTCGCGCACAACCGCAAGTTGATCGCCGACATCGAGGCGCTGGAGCACAAATCGCGCCGCCCCGACGTGCTGGTCGACGACGAACTGATCTTTGCCTTCTACGACAGCCGCATCCCGCGTCTATACGCCGGCCACGACATCCACAACGGCGCGACTTTCGAGGCGTGGCGCAAGGCAGGCGGAGCGCGCCGACGCGAAACTGCTGTACCTGCAGCGCGACGACCTGATGCGCCACGAAGCGGCCGGCATCACCACCGACCAGTATCCGCCCAGCCTGAAGCTGGACAACGTCAGCTTTGCGCTGAGCTACAACTTCTCGCCGGGCAGGAACGATGACGGCATCACGCTGACAGTGCCGCTGGCGCTGATCAATCAGGTCGCGGCGGCGCGCTGCGAATGGCTGATCCCCGGCATCCTGGCGGAGAAGGTGGCGCAGCTGATCAAGACGCTGCCGCAGCGGCTGCGCCGCCATCTGGTGCCGGTGCCGGACTTCGCCGCGGCATTCTGCCGCGAGGTGCCGCCGTCGGACACGCCGCTGCTGCAGGCGCTGGCGCGCTATATCCGCGAACAGAAACAGCTGGACGTGCCGCCGGATGCGTTCCGCCTCGAGCAGTTGCCGCCGCATCTGCTGATGAACTACCGCGTCGTCGACGAGCATGGCCGCCAGCTCGGCATGTCGCGCAATTTCGCGCAGCTGCACGCGGAGCTGGCGCCGCGCGCCGCGCCGGCGATCGTTGCCGTTGCCGAGGAAAAGGGGGAGACGGTTTCGGAGCAAAGATTCGTCTCGTGGAGCTTAGGCGATTTCGCCGAGACCCGTGTGGCGCAGCGCGCCGGACAGGATGTGACGCTGTTCAATGCGTTGGTCGACGACGGCGATGCGGTGGTGCTGCGCGCGTTCGATACCCGCGCTGCGGCCCAGGCTGCGCATCGCGGCGGCTTGCGCCGGCTGTTCATGCTGCTGCTGAAAGAGCAGGTCAAATATCTGGAGAAGAATCTGCCCGACGCGCAGCGGCTGGGCATGCTGTTCATGGCGCCCAACTCCCCTTTTGGTGGCACGCAGCAGGAGCTGCAGCAGCAGATCCTGGCGACGACCTTCGAGCGCTGTTGCCTGAACGACCCGTTGCCGGCGAACGAGGCGGAATTCGCCGCGCGCGGCAAGGAGGCGAAGAACCGCTTGCTGCTGGTCGCGCAGGAGATCGCGCGCCTGGTGCTGAACATACTGACCGAATATCAGGCGCTGCAGAAAGCCTTGCCGCAATTGAAAGCATATCCGCAAGCCGCGCAAGACATACGCGCGCAGCTGGAGTGGTTGCTGCACCAGCGTTTCATCGCCGACACCCCGTATCAGCGCCTGCAGCATGTGCCGCGCTATCTGAAGGCGATCAGCCTGCGCATCGAAAAGCTGCGCAGCAATCCGGCGCGCGACGCGCAGTGCCTCGCGCAGCTGCAGCCGCTGAGCCAGGCCTGGCAGAAGCTGCGCCAGGCGCAGCAGGGCCACAGCGACCCGCGCGCTGATGAATTTGCCTGGACGCTGCAGGAACTGCGCGTGTCGCTGTTCGCCCAGGAACTGAAGACGCCGGTGATCGTGTCGGTGAAACGGCTGGAGAAGATGCTGGCGGCGATCAGGGGCTGACCGGGCGCGCCGGGTTGAATCAGGCAGTTGCGGTCAGAATACCCTGAGTTTGAACTGCAGCGAGAGCGCCCCATACAACCTGTTCTGGTAACTGGGCACGAGCAGCAGATTGACGCCGAGATTCTTGTATTCGATGCTGGCGGTGGGGATCGCGGCGGCGAACCAGCCACCGCTCAGCATGTCGGGATAGCCATCGAGAACGCCAAACACCGCCCCGAGGCGTACCGGCCCCAGGCCGACCGGCTGCCAATACCAGCCCGCATAGTGCGAGGTCTTGCGGTTGCTGTTGTCAAAAAATCCGAGTGTAATCGAACTGACCGTCGAGTAGCGGTATTCGCCGCCCAGCCCGAAATCGTTGTTGTTGAGGCCCTTGTCGCGATCAAAGTGGTAAGAGTAGAACCCCGGATTCAGCCACAGCTCGCTGATCGGGCTGGACGGTATCAGTGAAAAGATTTCTGCTTCCGACGCGAGAGGGATACAGGCGAGGCTGGTGCAAATCCCAGCGATCAATAATCGATGGAGTGTCATTTGGAATTGCTGCCATAACGGTGATGGCCGCCTGCACAACAGGAAAGAATCGATGCGCAGTTCGCTGCTCCGCCCATCCACCAAAGGCAAGCCGGATTCATGCAGTCACGGCGTACGGTCCCCGGCTGCGCGCTCAGCCATATATCAGGAAATACAAAGTAAACGCCAGCGCCACGGCGAGGAATGCCACCACGAATTTCATCCTTTGCTCGGTGCGTTTTTTGTATTGGGCAAAAAGGTCTTCATTAGTATCGTCGGCCAAGATAAATCTCCATCCTTCAGGGTATTGAGTAACCATATTATCGCGCCCGGCTTGAACCAGGCGATCGCGTCATGGTGCGCAACGGGTCAAGCTGCCCGGCGCGCTATTCTACTTGGTCCGCACATTCATGCATACCAGCGCGGCAAGCCTGCCGGCATCGGTGCTGCGGTATAATCGCCCCATACTTCAAGCGCACTTTCGAAAGGGATCATGGACGAGCAATTGCGTGTGGCCGCGCTGCAATATCACCGCCAATCCCCGGCGGGCAAGATGGCCGTTATCCCGAGCAAACCCATGATCACGCAGCGCGATCTGTCATTGGCCTATACGCCCGGAGTGGCGGCGGCCTGCGAGGCGATCGTGGCCGATCCGGCCGAGGCGCGCAACCTGACCTCGCGCGGCAACCTGGTCGCGGTGATCAGCAACGGCACCGCGGTGCTGGGGCTGGGCGCGATCGGCCCGCTGGCCGCCAAGCCGGTGATGGAAGGCAAGGCCATGCTGTTCAAGAAATTCGCCGGCATCGATGTGTTCGATCTGGAGATAGACGAGCGCGATCCGGACAAACTGGTGGACATCATCGCCGCGCTGGAGCCGACCTTCGGCGGGATCAACCTGGAAGACATCAAGGCGCCGGAATGCTTCTACATCGAGCGCAAGCTGCGCGAACGCATGAATATCCCGGTGTTCCACGACGACCAGCACGGCACCGCGATCATCGTCGGCGCAGCGCTGCTGAACGGCCTCAAGGTGGTGGGCAAGGACATCGCGAACATCAGACTGGTGGTATCCGGCGCGGGTGCGGCGGCGCTGGCCTGCCTGGATATGCTGGTCAGCCTCGGCGTGCAGATGCAGAACATCATCGTCACCGACATCAAGGGCGTGGTCTATCAGGGGCGCACCGAGGAGATGGACGACAACAAGGCGCGCTATGCGGTGCAGACTTCCGCGCGCACGCTGGATGAGGTGATCGCCGGCGCGGATGTGTTCCTCGGTCTGTCCGCGGGCGGGGTGCTGAAACCGGAGATGGTCAAGCCGATGGCCGAGCGTCCGCTGATCTTCGCACTGGCCAATCCCACGCCGGAGATCCTGCCGGATCTGGCAAAAGCGGCGCGCCCCGATGCGATCCTGGCGACCGGACGTTCCGATTATCCCAACCAGGTCAACAATGCGCTGTGCTTCCCGTATATCTTCCGGGGTGCGCTGGATGTCGGCGCGCCGACGATCAACGAGGCGATGAAGCGGGCCGCGGTGCATGCGATCGCCGAACTGGCGCAGGCCGAGCAGTCGGATGCCAGTAGCCGAAGTATACGGCGAGGAAGACCAGAGTTTCGGCGCGGATCACCTGATTCCGAAACCGTTCGATCCGCGCCTGATCACGCGCATCGCCCCGGCCGTGGCGCAGGCGGCGATGGACAGCGGTGTGGCGCAGCGGCCGATCGCCGACATGGCGGCGTACCGCGAACGGCTGCGACAGCTTCGTGTACCACTCCAATATGCTGATGAAGCCGGTGTTCGACGCCGCCAAGCGCACGCCGCAACGGCTGGTATATGCGGAAGGCGAGGAATCGCGGGTGCTGCACGCGGTGCAGACCGTGGTGGACGAGGGCATCGCCCATCCCATCCTGGTGGGCCGCCCGGCGGTGATAGCACAGCGCATCGCGAAGCTGGGATTGCGCATCCGCGCCGGCGAACATTTCGAGCTGGTCAATCCCGAGAGCGACTCGCGCTACCGCGAATACTGGAGCGAATACCACCGCCTGATGCAGCGCCGCGGGGTCACGCCGGATCAGGCCAAGCGCGAAATGCGCAGGCGCAACACCCTGATCGCCGCGATGCTGGTGCACAAGGGCGCGGCGGATGCCATGCTGTGCGGGACGGTGTCGCAGCCGCTGCAGTCACCTGCGCTATATCGACGAGGTGATCGGGCACGGCCCGGGCATGAACGTCTATGCGGCGATGAACATCCTGATGCTGCCCAGGCACACGTTGTTCATCTGCGATACCCACGTCAATCTCGATCCGAGGGCCGAACAGATCGCCGAGATGACGATGCTGGCCGCGGAGGAAGTGCGGCGTTTCGGTTTGGCGCCGAAGGTCGCGTTGCTGTCGCATTCGAATTTTGGCAGCCACGATGATGCCTCGGCGCGCAAGATGGGCCGGGCGCGCGAGTTGCTCGAACAGCTCGCGCCCGGGCTGGAGGTGGAAGGCGAGATGCACGGCGATGCCGCGCTTGTCGGAAAGCCTGCGCGCGGAGGCCTTTCCCGCGGCGCGGCTGAAGGGCGCGGCGAATCTGCTGATCATGCCGAATCTGGATGCGGCCAATATTGCCTATAATCTGCTGAAGATGGCGGCCGGGGACGGCATCACGATAGGTTCCATCCTGCTGGGGGCGAACAAGTCGGTGCATATCCTGACCTCGACCGCCACGGTGCGGCGCATCGTCAACATGAGCGCGCTGGCAGTTGCCGGCGTGAAGACACACTAGGGAGAAGATAATGCCGATGAACAAACAGGAAACCGCCATGTTGCGCGAAGAGATCGAGATGCTGATCCAGGAACGTGCCCGCCTGCTCAAGGTGGTGGGCGCGGCCGCAGTGCTGGTGGCGAACACCGATCCGGACTCGCTGCGGAATGAGACGATGGATGCCGCCGAGATGCTTTCGGAAACGCTGAATGCGCTGCCTGAGGAGACGCTCAAGGACGCGCTGGAATCGGTGCAGGCCGGGTCGGAGTAAGGCGCCGATGCAGAAACGCCTGGCCCTGATACTCACCGGCGGCGGCGCGCGTGCGGCCTACCAGGTCGGCGTGCTCAAGGCCATCGCGGAAGTCGCTGCCGCGCCGCGCGCACAGTCCATTCCAGATCATCTGTGGTACGTCTGCCGGTGCGCTGAATGCCGCCGCGCTCGCGGCGAATTCGCGGAATTTCCGCAGTGGCGTGCAGTACCTGGTCAACACCTGGAAGGGGTTTCACGCCAATCAGGTTTACCGCACCGACTTCATCGGGGTATTGAATAATTCGATGCTGTGGCTGGCCGGTCTGCTGTTCAGCGCGCTCGGCATCAACAAGCTGAACCGCGTCTCGTTGCTGGACAATTCTCCGCTGGTCGAATTTCTGGAAAACAGGGTGCCGTATGAAGACATCCAGAAGAGCATCGATGCGGGCCTGCTGCATGCGCTGAGCATCACCGCATCCGGCTATGGTTCCGGACAGTCGGTGACGTTTTATCAGGGTGCCAAGGAACTGATGCCGTGGCGGCGCACCGGTCGGGTGGGCATGCCGACGAAGATCGAAATCAAGCACCTGCTGGCTTCCGCGGCGATCCCGTTCATCTTCCCGGCGACGGCGATCAACCGCGAATATTTCGGCGACGGTTCGATGCGCCAGATCGCGCCGCTCAGCCCGGCACTGCATCTGGGCGCGACCAAGGTGCTGATCATCGGGGTCACGCTCAACGGCTATGCCGACCATTCCGGCCGCAGCGATATCAGGGAGTATCCCAGCCTGGCGAGGATTGCAGGGCACGCGCTGAACAGCATCTTCCTCGACAGCATGGAAGTGGATCTGGAGCGGGTCAAAAAGATCAACGATCTGGTCGCGATCATGCCCGAGGAGATGCGCGACCGCGCCAACCTCAGGCATGTCGACGTGATGGTGGTTTCGCCCAGCCAGCCGCTGGAAAAGATCGCCGAGCGCTATGCCGCGGAGATGCCGTGGACGATACGTCTGCTGTTCCGCCTGATCGGCGCCAGGCAGAGCGGGGGGATATTGCTCAGCTATCTGCTCTCGGAAAGCAAATATACCCGTGCGCTGATCGACCTTGGTTATCAGGACACGTTGAAACGGCGCGACGAAATCCTGGGCTTTCTCGATATCCCGGCCCGGACTGGCGAAGCGATGCCGGAATGAGTTCATCCGGCGAGCGGACCTGGCTGCTGCTGAATCTGCTGGCGGACGGCGAATTCCATTCCGGCGAGATACTGGCCGCCGAGTTGGGCGTGTCGCGCGCCACCGTGTTCAATGCGCTGGCCGGCGCCGCGGATTTCGGCGTCGATCTGCAGCGCATCCGCGGCCGCGGCTATCGTCTTGCGCATCCCTGGCAACGCCTGGACCGCGGCGAGATTGCGCGCTGGCTGGGCGCGGATGCCGCGCGCTTCGATATCGAGATATTGGCGCAGGCCACCTCGACCAATACCCTGCTGCTGCAAGCGGCCGCGCATCCTGCCGGTGGCGCGCCCGGCGGCAAGGTGCTGGCCGCGGAGCTGCAGACGGCCGGACGCGGCAGGATGGGCCGCAGCTGGCATTCCGCCCTCGGCAGTTCGCTGACATTCTCGTTGTTGTGGAGATTCGATTGCGGCTTGAATGCGCTGACCGGATTGAGCCTCGCGGTGGGCGTCGCGATCGTGCGCGCGCTGGTCAGGCTGGGTGCGCCGGATGTGCGGTTGAAGTGGCCGAATGATATCCTGACCGCGCGGGGAAAATTGGGCGGGGTGCTGATCGAGGCGCAAGGCGACATGCTCGGACCCAGCGCGGTGGTGATCGGCATCGGTTTGAATTGCACGCTGCCGCGCGGCCTGGCGCCCCGGATCGGCCAGCCGGTCTCGGCGCTGGATGAAATATGCGGCGCGATGCCGGAGCGCAACCAGTTGCTTGCCGTGCTGCTGCAGGAGCTGGCGGCCATGCTTGAGCGATTCGGGAAAGACGGCTTTGCGCCGTTTCGCAGCGCATGGGAGCAATACAATATGCATCGCGAGCGCACGGTGCATTTGCATATGCCGGACGATAGCTGGGTGAGCGGAATCGTCCGCGGCGTCAGCGACAGCGGAGCGTTATGCGTGGAAACCGCGCAGGGATTGCGTCAATTCAATTCAGGGGAAGTGCAGGGACAACGATGCGACTGTTGATCGATGCCGGCAATACGCGGATCAAATGGGCCGTGCTGGATCGCGCAACGTGGCTGGGACACGCCGCGCTGCCGGCCGGTCTGGCCCGCGAATTGCCGCGCGCCGTTGCCGAACACCTCGGCAGGATAGCGGTGAACCCGCGCGATATACGGCAGATCTGGGTCAGCAATGTTGCCGGGGCAGAGGTCGCGCAGGCGGTCGCTGAAATCCGCGCCGGGCGGCCCAACGAGACCCATTTCATTGTTGCGCGGGAACGGCAATGCGGTGTGCGCAATCGCTATGCCGATCCCGGCCAGCTCGGCAGCGACCGCTGGGCGGCGTTGATCGCGGCATGGCATCTGGCGCGCGGCGCCTGCCTGGTGGTGGATTGCGGTACCGCAATCACGATTGATGCCTTGTCGGCACAGGGAGAGTTCCGCGGCGGATTGATCCTGCCCGGGCCGGACCTGATGCAGCGCAGCCTGGTCGGCGCAACCGGGCAATTGCAGTCCGGGCAGGGGAAATACGCGGCTTTCCCGCTGAACACGGCGGATGCGCTGCATAGCGGGGCCATCCAGGCCTGCTGCGGTGCGATCGAACGCCAATATGCCTTGCTGGAAAATGGCGGCGCGCCGGTGATCCTGAGCGGCGGCGCCGCGGGAATGCTGCAGCAACATATCGAATTGCCGCTGCAGGCGGTGGATGACCTGGTGTTGCAGGGTTTGTTGCTGATTGCCGGCGAGGCGGGTGGGACATGAGGAAATTATTCTGGATATTGCTATTGGCCAACGTGGTGCTGTTCGCAGCGATGCAACAGGGATGGCTGGCATGGGAAGACGAGCCCGAGGTTCAGCCTGCGCTGAATAGCGACAAGATCCGCTTGCTGGAATCCGCGCCCAATTCGGCGTCGACTCCGCCGGCAGTAACCCAGGCTGCCGCGAAGTCCGCAGCGAAATCCGCAGCAAAATCCGCAGCGGCGCTTGCGGCCGCAGCTGCATCGGCACCGGTTGCAGCGGCGCTTCCGCCGGTATCACCCGCCAGGCAAACGCCAGCCGGCCCGTCTGCTCCATCCGGGCTTGCACTGAGCTGCTTCGAATGGGGCGACTTTTCCGGCCCGGATCTGGCGCGTTCCGGCGCGGCACTGGCGGGCCTGAAACTGGGCGATGGATTGAGCCGGCGCCAGATCGAGCGCGACGTGGGGTATTGGGTGTATATCCCGCCGCTCGGGGACAAGGCTGCGGTCAGGCGCAAAGTCGGCGAACTCAAGGCGCTGGGTATCAGCGAATACTTCGTGGTGCAGACGGCCGGACATTGGCACAATGCCATTTCGCTGGGCGTGTTCAAGACCAGGGAATCGGCGCAAAACTATCTCAATCAGCTGCGCCCCAAAGGCGTGCATACCGCGAAAGTGGGCGAACGCGCCAGCAAGGTCAAGGCGACCGTGTTCAGGCTGGACGGGATAGACGACACGACCGCGGGAAAACTCGCCGCGATGCAGAAGGATTTCGCCGGCAGCGAACTGAAGGCGGTTCCCTGCACATTGACAAGATAGGCCTAAATCTGGACAATGCCGCGCTCTTTGCGGTGATATAGCTCAGGTGGTTAGAGCGCAGCACTCATAACGCTGAGGTCGGTGGTTCAAATCCACCTATCACCACCAAACCATCGGTTCCACTGTTGATTAAATGCGATAGCTGCGTACCCGTACCGTGCCAGGAAAATTCCACATCAAGACCTTCGGTTGCCAGATGAACGAGTATGACTCGGACAAAATGGCGGATGTGCTGCGCGCCCATGCCGGCATGGAACCGGCCGGCGACCCGGCGCAGGCCGATGTGATCCTGTTCAACACCTGTTCGATACGCGAGAAGGCCGAGGAAAAAGTGTTCTCCGACCTGGGGCGGGTGCGCCCGCTGAAACTGGCCAATCCTGATCTGCTGATCGCGGTGGGCGGCTGCGTCGCCAGCCAGGAAGGCGCGGCGATCCTGCAGCGCGCGCCCTATGTCGATGTGGTGTTCGGCCCGCAGACGCTGCACCGTTTGCCGCAGCTGCTGGAAGCGCGCCGCGCAACGGGGTGTCCGCAGGTGGATATCAGTTTTCCCGAGATCGAAAAATTCGATCACCTGCCCGCGCCGGATACGGTTTCCGGTTCCGCCTATGTGTCGATCATGGAAGGCTGCAGCAAATACTGCACCTTCTGCGTCGTGCCCTACACGCGCGGCGAAGAGGTCTCGCGTCCGCTGGCCGACGTGATGCGCGATATACAAGCGCTGGCCGCGCAAGGCGTCCGTGAAGTGACGCTGCTGGGGCAGAATGTGAATGCCTACCGCGGGCTGGGCGAGGACGGCGACAGCGTGGATTTCGCTTTCCTGCTGCAAACCATCGCCGCGCTGGACGGGATCGCGCGCATCCGCTACACCACTTCGCATCCCAGGGAGATGACGCAGCGGCTGATCGATGTGTATGCGACCACGCCCAAGCTGGTCAGCCATCTGCATCTGCCGGTGCAGTCCGGATCGGACCGCATCCTGGCCGCGATGAAACGCGGCCATACGGTGCTGGAATACAAATCCATCATCCGCCGGGTGCGCGAGGCGCGCCCGGATATCTGCATCACCTCGGATTTCATCGTCGGATTCCCCGGCGAGACCGAACAGGATTTCGAGGCGACGATGAGGCTGATCGACGAGATCGGCTTCGACAACAGTTTCAGTTATCTGTACAGCCCGCGTCCCGGCACCCCCGCAGCCGAGCTGCGCGACGACACCCCCGGCGAAGTCAAGGCGGCGCGCCTGAAGCGTTTGCAGGATCGCATCACCGAGCAGGAGGACGGCGTGGCACAGGCGATGGTGGGAACGATCCAGCGCGCGCTGATTGAAGGCACATCAAAGAAGGACGTTTCCGAGCTGGCGGCGCGCACCGACAACAACCGCGTGGTGAATTTCCGCGGCTCCCCCGGCATGGTAGGCAAGTTTGTCGACGTGAAAATCACGCAGGCGGTGCGCCATACCCTGCGCGGCGAACTGGTTGCGTGTCCGGGATGAGCAACCGGCTTTCCCTTGCGGTGCAATATGCTAGCTCAGTGCAGGGCTTGCCGACGCGCGCGCAATTCCGCCGCTGGGTGAACACCGCGCTGCAGCACGATGCGAACATTACCCTGCGCATCGTCGACAAGGCGGAAGGGCGCAAGTTGAACAGGGACTATCGCGGCAAGGATTACGCCACCAACGTGCTGACTTTTGTTTATGCCGATGCGGCATCCCGTTCTGCTCCGCTGCAGGGAGATGTGGTGATCTGTGCGCCGGTCGTCGCGCAGGAAGCCGACGCGCAACACAAGGATCTGCCGGCGCATTACGCTCATCTGACGATCCATGCGACTTTGCATCTGCAGGGCTATGACCATGACAGCGACGGCGATGCCGCAGCGATGGAGACATTGGAAACCGCTCTGATGCTAAAATTGCACTACCCCGATCCCTATCAGGCAAGTTAGCACCCAAAATGGACGATTCAGAGAGTAGCAAGCCCGGATTATTGGAGCGTCTTTCCACGCTGCTGCTGCGTGAGCCGGAAGACCGCGAGCAGCTGGCCGCGCTGCTGCATTCCGCGTTCGAACGCAACCTGCTGGACGCCGATGCGCTGTCGATGATGGAAGGCGTGATGCAGGTCTCGGAGCGGCAGGTGCGCGAAATCATGATTCCCCGCGCGCAAATGGATGTCATCGACATCAGCGAGCCGCCCGAAAAATTCATCCCGTTCGTGATCGAAACGGCGCACTCGCGCTTTCCGGTGATCGATGGCGACAAGGACAACATCATCGGCGTGCTGCTGGCGAAGGACCTGCTGCGCTACTACGCGGGCGAAGAATTCAATGTGCGCGACATGCTGCGTCCGGCGGTATTTGTCCCGGAAGCGAAGCGCCTGAATGTGCTGTTGCGCGATTTCCGCAGCAACCGCAACCATATTGCGATGGTGGCCGACGAATACGGCGGCATATCCGGGATGGTGACGATAGAGGACGTACTCGAACAAATCGTCGGCGACATCGAGGATGAATACGATTTTGACGACGTCGAAGACAACATTATCGCGGATGACGCCGGCCATTACCGCGTCAAGGCCGATACCGAGATCGCGGATTTCAATGCCGCGCTCGACACGGATTTCAGCGACGAGGAATATGACACGGTGGGAGGCCTGGTGCTGAAAGTGGCCGGGCAGTTGCCCAAGCGCGGCGATCATATCCAGTTGGGCGAATTCACCTTCACCGTGCTGCGCGCCGACAGCCGCAGGATATATTCATTGCTGGTCGAACGAAAAACAACCCCCGCGGAGTTTTCCTGATCGCCGTTTGCCGAGCCGGAATACTGCGATCCGCTGGCTCAAATGCAGGCTGATGCTGGCTGAATTGCCCGGTTTGGTATATCTTGCCCGACCGGAACCAGTCTGAAATGATGCGCATCGCCAAGGGAGAGACCATGTTTGATGAATTCGACCGGGAGATTTTCGACAGCGGCCAGCAGATTTTCAAATATGGCGACATGGGCGACTGCGCCTACCTGATCGAAGAGGGCATGGTCGAGGTCCTGGTTCTGAAGGATAGCGGTGAGCATCGGATCAAGCTGATCGGCAAGGGTGAGTTGTTCGGCGAAGTGTCGCTGATAGACTATCAGCCGCGCACTGCGACCGTCAGGGCGATCCAGCGAACCGTGCTGGTACCCATCCCGCGCAAGATGATGGAGGGGTTGCTGGAAAAAAGCGACCCGGTGCTGCGTCATTTGCTGCTGGTGATACTCGAGCGCTTCAGGCACCGGAACCATGACTCGATTCTGGTGGAACCCGGCGTGAGCGTGCCGCTGGAGCAAACCAGGAGGCGCACCATCGTAAAGGGCGAAGCGACGCAAAAGCTTTCGCTGGCGCACGGAATGAAACGTGCGCTGGGCCGCGGAGAGTTTGAACTTTATTACCAGCCGATCTGCAATCTCGCCGACGGGCGCGTGGCCGGATTCGAGGAACTGATCCGCTGGCACCATCCTTCCGAGGGGGTCAAGCATCCCAGGGATTTCCTGTGGATCGCCGAGCAGACCGGTCTGATCCATGAAATCGGATTGTGGACGCTGCAGCGCGCCAGCAGGGACTGGCCGACATTGAAAAGTTTCACCGACTACCCGTCTCCGTTCATCAATGTCAATGTGTCGGCCGCACAGTTGAACAACGAGCTGTTCGTCGAGGACGTCAAGGCCATTATCGCCGCTCAGCAGTTGAATCCGGCCGAACTGAAACTGGAATTGACCGAAACGGTGATGGTCGAGCAACCCGAAACTGCGCTGAAGATCATGCACAAGCTGATCAAGCTGGGCTGCGGCCTTGCGCTTGACGATTATGGCGCGGGCCACTCCGGTCTCAAGCATCTCCAGCAGTATCCGCTCAAGACCTTGAAGATCGACGGCACTTTCGTCGAGCCGATGCTGCAATCGGCGCAGAGCCTGGAGATTGTGCGCTCATCGGTAGCCCTGGCGCATTCGCTGGGGATGAACGTGATCGCCGAGAGCGTCGAAACCTTTGACGTCAAGGAAAAGCTGCAGGAGATGCGGTGTGATTTCGGGCAGGGGTGGTATTTTGGCCGGCCCGCCACGCTGCAGGAACTGGTCATCCGTTACGCCAAGCCGGATGCCAGGCCTGGTTGATGCTGCACCGGCCTAGAAGGTTTCGTCCGGGCCGAGGTAGCGCCATTGCCCCAGCGGCAGCTTGCCGAGTTTTACCTTGCCGATGCGGATGCGTTTCAGCCCGGTGACGCTCAGTCCGACCAGTTCGCACATGCGGCGGATCTGGCGCTTTTTTCCTTCCCGCAGCACAAAGCGCAACTGGTCTTCGTTTTGCCAGCTCACCTTGGCGGGTTTGAGATATTCGCCGTCCAGTTTCAGCCCGCGGTGGAGCAAGGCCAGCCCGCTGTTGTCCAGCTTGCCCTGCACGCGCACCAGGTACTCCTTGTCGACATCGGACTCTTCACTGATCAGTTGTTTGGCGATGCGCCCATCCTGGGTGAGCACCAGCAATCCCTGCGAGTCGATATCCAGCCGCCCCGCGGGCGCAAGCCCGAGCAACTGGCTGCGGTGAAAGCGCAGCGGCGCAGGATCTTCCGCCCAGCGCGTGGCGGCGTCCAGCAAGACGATCGCCGGCTTGTAATTGTGTTCGGCCTGGCCGGAAACATACCCGACCGGTTTGTTGAGCAATATCGTCACGCGCTGCTGCTGGGTGGATAGGGCGGCATTGCGCAGCCGGATCTGCTGGCCGGGATGGACCTTGCTGCCCAGTTCGCTGACGACCTGCCCATCGACTTCGACCCAGCCCCTTTCAATATAACCATCCGCCTCGCGGCGGGAGCACAGGCCGAGTTCGGACATGCGTTTGGACAGGCGGATCTTTTCCATCGGGTATCTGCTGGCGGGTTGACTGAGGCGAGATTTAAGCACAAACACCGGAGCCAGGAGAACAATATTGCGCAGACTACCGCGCAGCACGGGATACACAGTATCGCTGCAGCGATCGGCAGTAAGGAATCCGCGCCGTTATCGGGTGAACAGCCCTGTGGCTGCCGGTTGCCGCGCGATGGCCTGCTCGATTTCGGCTTTGGTCAGGATGCCCTGGTGCTGGCCGACCAACTGGCCGGACGGCGAGTAAAGAAAACTGGTCGGCAAGCCATCCAGCCCGCCGAAATCGGCGGCGGTGTCTTCATTGCCATACACGATCGGGTAGGAGATGGATAGCTTGTTGAGCGCATCGGTTACCTTTTCCCGGCTGCGGTACATCACCGCGACGCCGATCACCTGCATATCCTGGTGCTGTTGCTGCAATGCGGAGAAATCCGGCATCTCCTCGAGGCAGGGCGGGCACCATGGCGCCCAGAAATTGATCAGCACCCAGCGCCCGTGCAGGCCGGAAAGCGTGTACTGCACGCCGTTGCTGTCCTTGAGCGACCAGCTGCCGGCCGAGGCACAAGGTACTGCCAGTATCATCAATAGCAGCGCGGCGAGCAATGCCCGATTGGAAAGAAGACTGTGTTTGGATGTGTGGTTCATGGTCAGGTCAGAAGTTCTTATATATGCCAAGTGTCAGTGTGTATTGTGGCACGAGTTGCAGCGAACTGACATTCTGGTAAACCGGCAGCTGGACGAAGCCATAGACCGAGGTGTTGCCGCCGACGCGGATGGTTGCGCCGGGGGCCAGGTAGGCCAGCGTGCCGCCGCTGATCGAGGCGCCGGTCAGCACATCGGTGAAAACGCCCGTGCCCTGGTCGCTGTTGCGGTGGATGATGTTGAGCTGCAGCATCGGCGAGACCCGGGCGCCGAATCCGGCATAACGGATGCCGGCATTCAGCAAGTGCGCATCGCCCGGGCGGAACGTTCCGCCCGGGCCCTCATCCACCAGCGGCGAGATGGCGTGCTGCACCGTGCCCTGGACGAACCAGCCGTATTTGCTGATCAGGCCGGAAGTGTAGCCGCCGAAGATGATGTCGGTCGACCCGGTGCCCAGCTGCAGGCCTGCGTCCAGCGGCGCGCCGGCGCCCGGCCCCCCGGTGAAATTGGTGTCGGTGCTGCCGGTCGGCAGCTTGATGCCGGCGATCAGGCCGGTGCTAGCGTCATCCGAAAAGCCGCTGTAATGGCCGATGATGCGCACGTCGCCGATACCGTTGTCGGAAGAGATGGCGCCATTTGTGCCCTGGGGCACGCTGGCCGGGGTGTCGGTGGCAGGATTGAGCTGGCCATTGGTGCTGTGGTTACGGGCCAGATAGGGGATCTGGAAGCTGACGCCCCAGGTGTCGCTGTTGTAGTTGAACGATGCGGTGGCGATCTGCGTTTTGGTGTCGGTCTCGATCTCCTGCCCGTTGGCATACAGCGTGTTGATCAGCGCGGGAGAGGGTTTGCTGCTGCCATAGATCATCCGGTTCTGGTTGATATAGGTGTAGGAAAGGTCCGCGGAATATCCGGTCATCGTGCTGACGCCCTGGCTGCCCCAATCCTTCGACAAGGTGTCGCCGCAGGAGGCGCAGGCAAGCGCATCATTGATTTCCGCGAGCGGCAGCAGCGCGAGCGTGATGGCAATGGCGGTTCGGATGGATAGATGGGTACAGCGAAGCGCGGCTGCCATTGGTTCAGTTGTTTCAGGGCCAGGTTGAGGATTGATAAAATTATATAAGCCACCGCTGCGCGCTCCCTGCGGCATATCGTCGCACCCCGTGCATCCAGCCGGTCTGGCCGGATGGCGGAGCGTGCGGCGATTCGGTTATGCTGCGCGGGTTTTGCAAAGCAAGGGGCGGGATTCCGGATGAAGCTGTTGAAAAACCAATACGCCTGGGCATTGTTCGCCGGGCTGGCCTGCGTGTTCGGGTTCGCCCCATACGGGATCTACCCGCTGCCGGTGCTGGCGCTCGCCGTGCTGTTTGTGCTGTGGCAGCGCGCAGGCACGCCGCGGCTGGCGGCGCGACTCGGCTTTGCGTTCGGTCTGGGTCTGTTCGGTGCAGGCGTCAGCTGGATTTATGTCGCGCTGCATGAGTATGGAGACATGGCCATGCTGCTGGCATTGCCGGCCACGACTCTGTTCTGCGCCTTCCTCGCACTGTTTCCCGCGCTGGCCGGCTATGTGCAGGCGCGATACTTCGCGGCGCAGCATGCGCGCGCAGTGCTGGTAATGCCGGCGGTTTGGGTAGCGGTCGAATGGCTGCGCGGCATGATTTTCACAGGCTTTCCCTGGCTGACGCTGGGCTATGCCCACAGCGACAGTCCGCTCGCAGGTTACGCGCCCGTCCTCGGCGTATATGGCGTTTCACTGATGGCGGCGATCAGCGCGGGGCTGCTTGCATTGATAGGGCAGTTTGCCCATGCTGAGCCGGGCAGCAAATCCAGACCATTTCCAATCCAGACGCCAGGACAACAAACCGGGAGGTGGGCGCTGGCATTCTCGGCGTTGCTGCTGGTGTGGCTGGGTGGCGCGGTGCTGCGCGGCGTGGAATGGACCCAGCCTCGCGGAGAACCGATCAGCGTCGCACTGGTGCAGGGCAATATCGCGCAGAATTTGAAATTCAGCGAAGACGAGCTGGTCGGCACACTGGAGACCTACCGCCGCCTGGTCGCGCAAAGCGCGGCGCGCCTGACCGTGTTGCCGGAGACTGCGCTGCCGTTGCTGCGCCACCAGATACCGGAAAGCTACCTGCAGCGCATCGAGGAACATGCCAGACAAAACGGCGGCGACGTCGTGATCGGCGTGTTCGAACGCAGCGACGGCGACTACTACAATAGCGTGTTCACGCTGGGGACGGATCCGGAACAGCATTACCGCAAACAGCATCTGGTGCCCTTCGGCGAATTCATCCCGCTGCGGCCGTTGCTGGGCTGGTTGATCAACGGGGTGCTGGACATTCCGATGGGCGACCTGACCAGCGGCGGCCGCTCGCAGCCGCCGCTCGATATCGCCGGACAGCGGATCGCGGTCAACATCTGTTACGAAGACGCATTCGGGGAGGAAATCATCCGTGATCTGCCGCAGGCCACATTGCTGCTCAACGTGACCGATGATGCCTGGTATGGAGATTCCGGCGCAGCCGCGCAGCACAACCAGATTTCCCGGATGCGCGCGCTGGAAACCGGCCGCATGATGTTGCGCGCCACCAATACCGGCGTGACTTCGATCATCGCCGCGGACGGCAGGGTGCTGCAGCAGTTGCCGCAGCACCGGGAAGCCATCCTGCACGGCATGGCACAAGGCTATGCGGGTGCGACCCCGTACGTGAAATGGGGAAATGCGGCGGTGATCGTGCTGATCGCACTGATGCTGGCGGGATGCCGGGCTGCAGCAAGACGATGACCTGGTCGTGCTACATCCTGCGCTGCGCGGACGATACGCTGTATACCGGCATCACCAACGACCCGGCAAAACGCCTGGCGGCGCATAACGCAGGCACGGCGGCGAAATACACCAGAGCGCGGATGCCGGTGGAGATGGTGTTTGTGGAGGAATGCGCCGACAGGTCGGCGGCGCTGAAACGCGAACTGCAGATAAAGGGACTCAAGCGGCCGGCGAAACTGGCATTGATAGCCTCGACCCGCTGACGTCAAGCGTTCTTTTTGACGTCAGCGGTTACCGCCAGACTTATGACAAACCGAACCACGCAGCCAGCGAGATCGTCAGCGCGGTGATCCAGGCAAAAGCGATATGAAAGATGCCGTCCGATTTGGGCACGGCGTATTTTGGCATTTCAAGTGTGTCGTCGTTCATCTGCATGCTCCGTCTGGTTGTATCGGCATTCAATCGGGCGGATATGACTGCATTCTGCGGATTTTGTTCCGGGCCGCTCTCACGCGGCAAGCCCCGAACCTGCATCGCGGCGAGCGGGTGCAGACGGCGACGGCAGAAAACCAGTAAAATGCGCGCGTTCGCCATTGCACAAGACCCACGATGCTTACTTTTCAGCAGATCATCCTGACGTTACAGAATTACTGGGACCGGCAGGGCTGCGCGCTGTTGCAGCCTTACGACATGGAAGTCGGTGCAGGCACTTCGCACACCGCCACGTTTTTGCGCGCGCTCGGCCCGGAACCGTGGAAAGCCGCCTATGTCCAGCCTTCGCGCCGCCCCAAGGACGGCCGCTACGGCGAAAACCCCAACCGCCTGCAGCATTACTACCAGTTCCAGGTGGTGCTGAAACCGGCCCCGGCGAACATCCTGGAACTGTATCTCGGCTCACTGGAAGAACTGGGTTTCGACCTGAAGCAGAACGACGTGCGCTTCGTCGAGGACGACTGGGAGAACCCCACACTGGGCGCCTGGGGCCTGGGCTGGGAAGTGTGGCTGAACGGCATGGAGGTGACCCAGTTCACCTATTTCCAGCAGGTCGGCGGCATCGATTGCCGGCCCATCACCGGCGAGATCACCTACGGCCTGGAGCGGCTGGCGATGTATCTGCAGGGCGTCGAAAACGTGTTCGATCTGACCTGGACGCCGGGCGTGACTTACCGCGACGTTTATCACCAGAACGAGGTGGAGCAATCGGCCTACAACTTCGAACACAGCGATGTGGAGTTTTTACTAGGCGCTTTCGGCAGCCACGAGAAGCAGGCCAAACACCTGATGGAGCAGCGGCTGGCGCTGCCCGCGTATGAGCAGGTGCTGAAAGCCGCTCACACCTTCAACCTGCTGGATGCGCGCGGCGCGATTTCGGTCACCGAACGCGCGGCTTATATCGGCCGCATCCGCAACCTGGCGCGCAGCGTCGCCCGCAGCTACAAGGAGAGCCGCAGGCGGCTGGATCCGCCTTTCCCGATGGCGCCGCGCGCATGGGCCGACGAGGTGGTCGCGCAGATGGACGCCGAAAAGCTTGTGGCCGGACACACCAGGGAAACTGCGCAATGACAGGGCACAGGAATCTGCTGGTCGAATTGTTCGTCGAAGAACTGCCGCCGAAATCGCTGAAAAAGCTGGGCGACGCCTTTGCCGACCGGATATTTTCCGGGCTCGGGTCCAGGGATTTTCTGGAGCCGACTTCCGCAACGACGGCATACGCTTCTCCCAGGCGGCTCGCGGTCCATGTCACCGGTGTGCGGTCAGTATCCCAACCGCGACCCCAACCTCCCAAGTCTCTGATGCCCGCGGCGGTGGGTCTGGATGCCGAGGGCAAGCCGGCCGCCCCGCTGCTCAAGCGGTTGCGCTCGATGTACCATGATGGAGTCGACATCCAGTGGCTGATGATGGAACGGGTGTTCGTGGAAGACGAAGGCGGCAAGCAGATGCTGAAACATCGTGAAGGCCTGGCATCCGGAACGCAGCTGTTCAACGGCCTTGAAGGCGCACTGCTGGATGCGCTGGAGCAGCTTCCGATCGCCAAAGTGATGACCTACCAGCTTGCCGACGGCTGGAGCAATGTGCTGTTCGTGCGCCCCGCGCACGGCCTGGTCGCGCTGCACGGCGCGGACGTGGTGCCGTGCAGCGTGCTGGGCCTGGATGCCGGACGCGAGACCGGCGGCCACCGCTTCGAGGCGAAGGCCAGAAGGATAATCCTGAAGGATGCCGACAGCTACGCCGCCCAGCTGGAAACGGAAGGCGCGGTGATCCCCGCGTTTGAACGGCGCCGCGCCGTGATCGCGAAGCAGCTGGCTGCGGCGGCGTCGAAGGAGAACCTCACGCCGGTGCAGGACGATGCGCTGCTTGACGAAGTGACCGCGCTGGTCGAACGTCCCAATGTGCTGGTTGGAAAATTCGAAAAGGAATTTCTGGAAGTGCCGCAGGAATGCCTGATCCTGACGATGAAGGCGAACCAGAAATATTTCCCGTTGCTGGATGCCGGCGGCAAGCTGACGAATAAATTCCTGATCGTGTCCAACATCCGGCCGGCGGATGCGAGCCTGGTGATAGGCGGCAACGAGCGCGTGGTGCGCCCGCGCCTGGCGGATGCGAAGTTCTTCTTCGACCAGGATCGCAAAAAGCCGCTGGAATCGCGGGTAAGCAAGCTCGGCAGCGTGGTGTACCACAACAAGCTCGGCACCCAGCTGCAGCGCGTCGAACGCATCGCGACGCTGGCCGGCAGCATCGCGCGCCTGCTCGATGCGGACAAGGCGGATGCGGAACTGGCGGCGCGCCTGTCCAAGGCCGATCTGCTCACGGATATGGTCGGCGAATTTCCCGAACTGCAGGGCATCATGGGACGTTACTACGCCCGGCATGACGGCGAGAAGCCGGTGGTGGCCGACGCGATCGAGGCGCACTACCACCCGCGCTTCGCCGGGGATACGCTGCCGCAGGGCCCCATCGCCTGCGCGGTGGCGCTGGCCGACAAGCTGGAAACGCTGGTGGGAATCTACGGGGTCGGCCAGCTGCCGACCGGCGACAAGGACCCGTTCGGCTTGCGCCGCCATGCGCTCGGCATCTTGCGCATCCTGATCGAGACACCGCTGGACCTGCCGCTCGGGGACTTGCTCAAGGCGGCAGCGGAGAATTTCCCCGCGGGCATGCTGAGTGCGAGCGTCGCTGCGGATGTCGAGGTCTTCATGCTGGACCGCTTGCGCGGCTATTTGCGCGAGCGCGAATTCGAGGGGGCGCATATCGAGGCAGTGCTGTATACGCTGCATGGCCGTCTGCACCAGGTATTGCCGCGTCTGGAGGGGGTGCGCGTGTTCGCCGCGCTGGAGGTGGCGAAAGACCTGGCGGCCGCCAACAAGCGGGTGCAGAACATCATGCGCAAGAACCGTGAAGAGATCGGCACCGAATTGGCGGACGTGGCGGTCAAGCCTGCGCTGCTGATAGAGCCTTCGGAACGGGAGCTGTACCGGGCGATGAACGACATCACGCCGTTCGCGCAGGGTTACCTGGACCGCGGCGAATACGGGGGAAACCTGAAGGCGCTGGTCACGCTCAAGCCGTTCATCGACGAATTCTTCGAGAACGTGATGGTGATGAGCGAGGACAAGATACTGCGCCTGAACCGCGCGGCACTGTTGCAGCAGCTCGGCAGGCTGATGAACCAGGCCGCCGATATTTCCAGACTGGCAGCCTGACGATCCCGGAGAAATCAGCCATGCAACTCATCATCCTCGACCGCGACGGCGTGATCAATTTCGATTCGGACCAGTTCATCAAGAACCCGGAAGAATGGAAGCCGATACCCGGCAGCCTGGAAGCGATCGCGCGGCTGAACCAGGCCGGATACCGGGTCGTGGTGGCGACCAATCAGTCCGGCATCGGGCGCGGCCTGTTCGACATGGCGATGCTGAATGCGATACACGACAAGATGCACAAGGCCTGCGCGCTGGTCGGGGCGCGCATCGATGCGGTGTTCTTCTGCCCGCATACCGCCGAGAGCCATTGTCAGTGCCGCAAGCCCAGGACCGGCATGCTGGAGGAGATCGCGGCGCGCTATAACCTCGGCCTTGCCGGCGTTCCCGCTGTCGGTGATTCGCTGCGCGATCTGCAGTCGGCCGCAACCTTGGGTGCCCAGCCCTATCTGGTGTTGACCGGCAAGGGCTTCAAAACCCAGGCTGCGGGCGGCCTGCCGGAAGGTACCCGGATATACCCGAACCTGGCGGTGCTGGCCGCAGAACTGGTTCAAGGATGAACGATGAATTGCCGCCCGGATTGATAGGGTCCCCGAATTGACATGTTATTGATACGCTCCCTGGTTTTTCTGCTGCTGCAATTGATCATCACGCCGGTGTTTGCGGCGCTGGCGCTGCTGACTTTCCCGCTTCCCCGGCTGACGCGCTATCGCTTCATTTCGCTGTGGGCGAAGATGATGCTGCCGATACTGGCTGTGGTATGCGGCATCCGCCACCAGGTCAAGGGCATCGAGAATCTGCCGAAGCAGCCCTGCATCATATTGTGCAAACACCAGTCGGCATGGGAAACGCTGGCGTTGCAGGTGGTGTTTCCGCCGCAGGTCTGGGTGCTGAAGCGCGAGCTGCTGTGGATTCCGTTTTTCGGCTGGGCACTGGCGCTGACCAGCCCGATCGCGATCAAGCGCAGCGATGGCGGCGGCGCGATGAAGCAACTGCTGAAGCAGGGCAAGCAGAGACTCGCGCAGGGGTTCTGCGTTGTGATCTTCCCCGAGGGAACGCGCGTCCCTTACGGTCAGCGCGGCAAATACAAGATCGGCGGCGCGTTGCTTGCCGCCAGCAGCGGCGTGCCGGTCATCCCGGTAGCGCACAACGCCGGGCGGCTGTGGGGACGCAACGCATTCAGCAAGCATCCCGGCCTGATTACGATGAGCATAGGCGCGCCGGTCGAGACCAAAGGGCTGAAGGCGGAAGAGATCAGTTCCCGGGTAGAGGCGTGGATCGAGAACGAAATCCGGAATCTTGAACATTGATGCTGAAACGATTGCGCAATCCGGCGCCTCCTCCCAGCGTTGAACAGCGCGCCGCGCTGCTCTCCGGCAAACACATCACCTATACCCTGAAGCGCAGCGGCAAGCGCCGCAGCATCGGCCTGCGCATCGACGATCGCGGCCTGACTGTCAGCGTGCCGCTGCGCGCATCCGAGAGGTGGTTGGCCAGCGTGCTGCAGGAAAAGGCGAGCTGGGTAGTGGAAAAGCTGGATAGCTGGCAAACGCGGATGCCGGAAAAAACCGTTTGGCGCGATGGCGAAACGATAGACTATCTGGGCGACTTGCTGGTGCTGCGCGTGTGGCAGAGCCTGTTTGACTCGCCGCTGGAACGGCGCAGCAACGAATTGTGGGTGTTCGTCGATGACGCCGGCGATGCAGTATCGATAGAGCAGAAGGTATCCTGCTGGTATCGCAGCGAGGCGCAGCGTGTGTTCGAACAGCGCGTGATGTTTTATGCGCAGCGGCTGGATGTCGCCCCGGCCGCGATCCGGCTGACCTCGGCCAAATCCCAGTGGGGGAGCTGCACGGCGGGAGGGACAGTACGGTTCAACGTGCAGCTGATCAAGTTGCCGCTGCGCCTGATCGACTATGTGGTGGCGCATGAACTGGCGCACCTGCGCGAGCTGAATCATTCGGCTGCGTTCTGGCGGCTGGTGGAAAGCGTGTGTCCCGATTATCCGGGTTTGCGCGGCGAGCTCAGGGACATTGCGCTATAGATCGATGCGACACACGCCGATGCGTCCGGATAAACTGGCTTGCGGCGGGAATCAGCCCTTATAATCGGTCCGGTTAAACTATCAGCAGGTGCGTGCATGTTGGATGTCGATATTCGGGCCGGACTCGCGGTCATCATTGCGGTGCTGTTGTTGCAGGGTTGCGGTCACAAGGGTCCGCTGATGCTGCCCCCATCCCGGGCTCCCGCGCCCCAGGTTCAGCCTGCCCAAATTCAGGTACCGGCAACCAGCCAGCCAGCACCCGATGCGCAACACCCCGATACGTCATCTGCCCAGCCGGCCCAACAGCCATGAACGATCATTTTCATTATCACAAGGATGCGCTGTATGCAGAGCAGGTGCCGCTGGCAGATATTGCCGCACAGTTCGGCACGCCCTGCTATGTGTATTCTCTGGCTGCGCTGAAGGACAACCTGCGCCAGTTCACCGACGCGTTGCGGCAACGCGAACATCTGATCTGCTATGCGGTCAAGGCCAATTCCAACCTGGCGATCCTGAATGTGTTCGCCGCCATGGGCGCGGGTTTCGACATCGTCTCCGGCGGTGAACTGAAGCGCGTGCTGGCAGCCGGTGGCGATGCGCGCAAGGTGGTATTTTCCGGAGTCGGCAAGACGGCGGCCGAGATGCGCATGGCGCTGGAAGCCGATATCCTGTGCTTCAACGTCGAGTCCGAAGCCGAGCTGGAACGTCTCAACGAAGTGGCCGGCGCTATCGGCAAGGTTGCGCCGATCAGCCTGCGCGTGAACCCCGATGTGGATGCGAAAACCCACCCGTATATTTCCACCGGCCTGAAACAGAACAAATTTGGCGTAGCGTATGCACAGGCCATTGCGCTGTACCGCAAGGCCGCCGGCATGCCGCACCTGCGGATTACCGGCATGGATTGCCACATCGGTTCGCAGCTCACCGAGACCAGCCCGTTCCTCGCCGCGGCGGGGAAGATATTGGCGCTGGTGGATGCATTGGCCGGCGAGGGAATACATCTGCAGCATCTCGACCTGGGCGGCGGGCTGGGGATACGCTATGACGACGAAACGCCGCCGGCGATAGGCGAGTATGTGGCCGAGCTGCTGGCCGTGCTGCAAGGGCGCAGCGAGAAGCTGATCCTCGAGCCGGGGCGGGTCCTGGTCGGCAATGCGGGTGTGCTGCTGACCCGGGTGGAATATCTCAAGCATGGCGAAGAAAAGAATTTTGCGATCGTGGATGCCGCGATGAACGACCTGATGCGTCCGGCCCTGTATGACGCCTGGCACAACATCGTGCCGGTAAATCGGGAACCCTCTCCTCAATCCTCTGATGGAACCACTAGCCATTCGACTAGCTCATCAAAAAACAATGGACAAGTCGCTGGTTATCCTGCAAGCGGGCAGAGCGAAGCGAGGGGGGCGAAGCCAAGCGAACGAGAACGGCAATCTTTGATTTACGAAGTGGCCGGTCCGATCTGCGAAACCGGCGACTTTATCGGTCATGCGCGCAACCTGGCGATTGTCCCAGAATCCTTGCTGGCCGTGCTTTCCGCAGGTGCCTACGGGATGAGCATGAGCTCCAATTACAACACCCGTCCGCGCGCCGCCGAGGTGATCGTAGACGGCAGCGTCATGCATCTGGTGCGTGAGCGCGAAACGGTGGAACAGTTGTATGCAGGTGAAAGACTGGTGAAGTGAATGTTGCGGATCTGATGAGGCGCACACACGAAATTTGTTGCGCGAAATTTTAAACGTGGATACAGTACCGCTGCCGCAAGCGTCTGGCGCTTAATTTCAGGACGTTTGGGTGTGCAGTGAGTCATGCTGAACTTTCTAAATTTTATGGAGAATGAAAATGGCAACATCAAAAACGCCCGCAACGAAGAAGCCCGCCGCCAAGAAACCGGCTGCGAAAAAAGCCGCAGCCAAGAAGCCTGCAGTAAAGAAAGCCGCAGCCAAACCGGCCGCTAAAAAGACCGCAGCCAAAAAGTCTGCAGTCAAGAAGCCTGCGGCAAAGAAAGCCGCAGCCAAACCGGCCGCGAAAAAAGCCGTAGTCAAGAAACCTGCGGCCAAGAAAGCCGCCGCTAAAAAAACCGCAGCCAAAAAGCCTGCTGCCAAGAAAGCCGCAGCCAAAAAACCGGCTGCGAAAAAAGCCGCAGCCAAAAAACCTGCAGCCAAGAAATCCGCCGCCAAGAAGCCTGCGGCCAAAAAAGCCGGCAAGGGCATATTGGGCGCATAGTTTCCGCGCAAGGGGCGCGGTCTGTTTCCTCGCCCTGTTTTGGCTTTCCCGGAATTTTTTACCCCGCGTTCCAGCGCGGGCGGTGATTCCTACCCCCTTTCGATCCAGCCCGATAAATCCCGGTTTGCTGCCGCGGACGGCCGCGGTCATGTCCGCAAGAATCCTGCAGATGAAGCAAGCCGGACTGTTCCAGAACAAGGAATAATCCTCAAGCCGGGAAGATCGACGCCAATCCCGGAAATATGCAGAATCCTCCGCTGCCGGTGGTCGCGGTGATCAGCGCGCGATCGCAAACCGCCCCTGGTTGCGTGTCTCAGGGAATTTCCACATCGTTCATGCGCTCCATGATGATGGCGGTCTTGAGCAGCAAGCCGCGCGCTTCACGGTGCTTGTCGTAGTAGCGCGGGTTGGGCACCATCGCCGCAAGCCTGGCGGCCTGTTCCGGGGTAAGTTGCGCCGCACTGGTCTGATAATAGTGCTGCGCTGCGGCTTCCGCGCCGAACACGCCGTTCCCCCATTCGATGATGTTCAGGTAGATCTCGAAGATGCGCTGCTTGTCCATCACAGACTCCAGCATCAGCGTGATGACGGCTTCTTCCATTTTTCGCCAGGGAGTGCGTTTGGTGGAAAGGAACAGATTCTTGGCGAGCTGCTGGCTGATCGTGGAGCCGCCCGCGACTATCCTGCCTTTTTGCAGGTTCTTCACGTAGGCCTTTTGTATCCCCTCCCAGTCGAAACCCTCATGGTCGACAAAATTCGCGTCTTCGGCGGCGACCAGCGCGCGCTTCAAATTGTCGGATATCCTGCTGTACGGAACCCAGTGGTGCTGCAGCGACGCACCCGGATTCTTGCCCTGCATGATCTCGAGGCGGGTATCCATGAACGCGCTGCTGGACGGATTGTATTTCACCCACCAGCAGATATGCGCGAACAGCCACAGCTGATACAGGACCAGCAGGGCAAGAAATATCCCCAAACTGCGCCAGATCCATCCAGACATCCACTTGCGGAGTCCTTTCATCGCCGATCCCGTAATGCGGCGATGACCGGTGCGGTGTCGGGGCGGACGCCGCGCCAGATGAAGAAGGATGCGGCGGCCTGTTCGACCAGCATGCCGAGGCCGTCGGATACGGTGGAAGCGCCGTGTTCGCGGGCGAATCTCATGAACGGCGTCACGCGTCCGTACATCATCTCGTAGGCCAGTGCGCCGGGCGCGAACAGGCCGGACGGCAACGGCGGCATGTCATCCGACAGTCCGGCAGAAGTGGCGTTGATGACGACATCGAATTGCCTGTCCGCAAGATCCTGGTAACTGCAACTGGACACGACGAATCGTTCTGCAAGAAGAATTGCCCTGTCTACCGTGCGGTTGGCGACGGTGATATTTGCGCCCGCATCGCGCAATGGTGAAATCACTCCCATTGCTGCTCCACCTGCACCCATGAGCAGCACTCGCTTGCCGCGTAAAGGCACACTGCGATTGTCCTGCAGATCACGTATCAGTCCGATGCCATCGGTGTTGTGAAGGTGTACACCATCGCTCTTGAACTCAAGCGTGTTGGCTGCGTGGGCATGAACGACGTCATAGGACAGATAATGCTTCTGATCGGATAATTGGTAGGCGCTGTGCTTGAATGGCAGCGTGACATTGCAGCCCTTGTAGCCTTCCTGGCGCAGCCGTTCCACAGTGGCGGCAAAGCCATCCAGCGGGACCAGGATGGCCTCATAGCGGATGTCCTGCCCGGTCTGTGCCGCGAACATGCTGTGTATCTGCGGCGACTTGCTGTGCGCGATGGGGTTGCCGAGGACAGCGTATTGGTCGGTCATCAGGGTTACTCGCTCCGCAGCGTGTCGGACGGGGTAAACGACCAGGTGCGCGTGATGGTCAGGATATCGACATCCTTCGCGATATTGGCCGGCAGCGGAGCATAGGGCGCGGCCAGCTTGACGATGCGCATCGCTGCCGCATCGAGCAGCGGCTGGCCCGAGGACCGGCTCACCTCGACGCTTTCCACGCTGCCGTCCTTGTTGATCGAAACGCTGAGCTGCAGCTTGCCGAAGATCTTCATGCGGCGTGCCTGCTCGGGGTAATTCAGGTTGCCGATGCGCTCCACCTTGATGCGCCAGTCCTCGATATATTGCGCGTAGCGGTATTCCTGGGTGCGCGCACCGATGAATTTGCGGCGCGGCAATTTTTGGTAGGTGTCCCAGTTCTTGTCGATCTGCGCTTCCAGGCGCGCAATCTCCAGGGATTTCTCCACCAGATCATCGCCGCTTCCGGCGGTGCTGCTGTTTTGCTTCTGTGCTTCCGGCTGCACCGCGGTGTAGTCGCTCCTGAGCCGGGTCAGCATGCGCTTGGATTCCTTTTCCAATGCCGCGACGCGCCGCGCTTGAAGTTCCGGTGTGAATTTCTTGCTGTCGCTGATTGCGGGCAACGGGGTTTTGGCGTGGCGGTCTTCGGCGATATTTCCCCCGCCATCAAGGTCGTGCTGCGCCAGCGCTTCGGCCTGGACCGGCCTGGAATCTGATTTGCTGTTGACCAGCACCACTTGCAGCGGCTGCAGGAAATTCGCCGCGTTGCGCGGATCCGGCATCACCAGCACCAGGCCGAACAGGATGAAGGCGTGCAGCAGGATGGAGAACATCATCGAGAAGGACAGTCGCGTCCTGAAGTCCGGCAAGACAGCCGACCAAGCGGATTTTAGGCGGGTTTTCAAACGCTGTCCTCAAGCGCCGCGACAAAGCGCGTTTGCACGTCCAGATCCAGCAGGTCGATCGCGCCTATCGCCAGCTGCACCCGGGCGCTGGCGGGCAATTCCGGCAGCGACGGAACGCGCAGCACCAGCGGGATATCGGCGAACTTGACCAGATTTTCGCGCAGCACGACGGCAGTAACGACCAATTCGCGTAGCGATTCGTTTGCCTCCTCTCCGGCTTGCGGGAGATAACCAGCGACTTGTTCGCTTGCGGGCTTAGTCGAATGGCTAGTTGTTCCTACAGGATTGAGGAGAGGGTTGCCCGCAGAGCTGGAGAGGGCTTCGATGTTAGCTTGCTCCTGCAGCAGCCAGCGCAAACACCAGTAGCGCTCCATGCCGCGCTGGAATTCGCCATAGATCGTGTACATGGCATCGAAGTCGCGCATCGTCGCGTACAGCGCGGGGTCGTTCTTCGGATAAGCCGGCTCCCCGCCGCGCAGCATCGCGATGATCTGGCGCTGGTTTACCATATCCACGTAGCGGCGCAGCGGCGAGCTCGACCACATGTATTGCGCCACACCCAGCCCCTGGTGCGGCGCGGCCACCGTGCTCATCTTTACCTTGCCGTTCTGCTGGGTGCGGTAGATGCCGACGAAGCCGTGCTCGACCAGGTGTTTGCCCCATTCGCTGTTCACCAGGATCATCAGCTCGGAAACCACCTTGTCGATCGGCGAGCCGCGCCGCCGCTGGGTGATGCTGACCTTCGCATTCTCGCCGGAGGGGTCGTTCTCGATGTGGAAGTTGTAATCCACCTGCTGCACGTTGTTGTCGGACGGCTTGCCGCGGCCTTCCTCCAGCTTTTGCACCAGCTTCCACAGCAGCGCGAGCTCGTTCGCATAGGGATAATCGAGCTTGCCCGCCGCCAGCGTCTCCTCGTTGAACAGCGGCTCCAGCGTGTCATGGCGCAGGTTGGCCGCGATGCGGATGCGCTCGACGCGGCTCTCGTGGCCGAGCACCGCCAGCGTCTCGCCGTGTATCTCGTTATACATCGACAGCGCCGGGCACACCCGCTCTGCGCTCAGCGTGAAGGCCTGCACCACGCTGTCGGGCAACATGGTGATCTTGGCACCGGGCATGTACACCGTCGACAGGCGCTGCGCGGCGACCTGGTCGCCGCCCGAATCACGCAATATGCCGAGTGCGGGTGCGGCGATATGCACGCCGATGCGCCAGTTGCCGTTGGCCAGCTGCTCCACCGAGAACGCATCGTCGATTTCGGTCGTGGCCGCGTCGTCGATGCTGAACGCGTTGACGCCGGCCAGCGGCAATTCGTCCCAGGAACTCAGTTCGACAGCGGGGAAGCCGGTACCCTTGGGGAAATGCTCGAACAGGAAACGCCGCAAATGGTAGTCGTGCGTCGACGGCAGCGCGCCGCAGCGCTGCAGCAGGTGCGCGGCGGACAGGTGCGTCGCGGCGCAGGCCGCCTCCAGCGCCTTTACCTCCAGGGTGTTGCGGTCGGGCTTGTACAGCAGGTATTCGATATGCCCGGCGAACCCGGCGGGCAATTCGAAGCGGGTGAGCTGTTCGGTCATGTGTGCCTGCAACGCCAGCTGCTGCCGCTTCTTTTCGGCTCCGGCCAGCGCGGCCTTGAGCACATCGGGGGGTGCTGCGCGATAGCGGCCCTTGCCCTTCTTGTGGAAATAGATCGGCGCGCCGTGCAGGCGGATCAGCGTCGCCGCGGCTTCCAGCGGGCTGGGCGCATGGCCGAAATATTCGGCGGCGATCTGCTCGGAACTGAACTCGTCCGGCGGGCAGCATTCCCACAGGAAATCCACCTCGATGGATGCAGACAGCGCTTCGGCCTGGGCCATGAATTCGGCCAGCGCCGGCTGGGTGAAGCGCAGCATCACGTTGGCCGCCTTGACCTTGCTGCGCTTGCCGGACAGGCTTTCGATCTGGAGCGATGTGGTGTTGTCGGCCATGATGCTGCCGACCTTGAAACTGCCGTCTTCTTCGTAAAGGATATTCATCGGGGGTGAGGCGAAAATAGTGCTGCAATTATACCCTGCCGGAGGATGGCAGCCGCGCCTCTGGCTGGGGTATCGATGAAAAGCTGCTGCACCCCGGCCGGCGCGCTCAGCGGCGTTTGGCGACTGCTTGTGCGGCCAGCGGAATGCTAAATCACTCCGGCCTGGTGCGCCTGTTCGTCGGCGAAATAGCTGCTGCGCACCATGGGTCCGCTGGCGGCATGCGAGAACCCCATCTCCCTGGCGGCCTGTTCGAACATCGCAAACGATTCCAGCGGCGCATAGCGCAGCACCGGCAGATGCCCGTCGGAAGGCTGCAGATACTGGCCTATCGTCAGCATGTCCACCTCGTGCGCGCGCAAGTCGCGCATCACCTGCAGCACCTCCTCGTCGCTCTCGCCCAGGCCCAGCATCAGGCCGGACTTGGTCGGGATGCCGGGGTAGCGTGCCTTGAACTCCTGCAGCAGCTTCAGCGAGTGCGCGTAATCCGCGCCGGGGCGCGCCAGCTTGTAAAGACGCGGCACGGTTTCCAGATTGTGGTTCAGTACATCGGGCAGGCTGGCGGCAAGCGCATCCAGCGCTTCTTCCAGACGTCCGCGAAAATCCGGCACCAGGATCTCCAGCCGCGTCGCGGGCGAGCCGGCGCGTATCGCGGCCAGGCAATCGGCAAAATGCCGCGCGCCGCCGTCACGCAGATCGTCCCTGTCCACACTGGTGATGACCACGTATTTAAGCTTGAGGAGGGCGATCGAGCGCGCCAGATTGGCCGGTTCGTCCGCATCCGGCGCCAGTGGCTTGCCGTGCGCCACGTCGCAGAACGGGCAGCGCCGCGTGCATACGTCGCCGAGGATCATGAAAGTCGCCGTGCCCTTGCCGAAGCACTCGCCGATGTTGGGGCAGGACGCCTCCTCGCACACCGTGTGCAGCTTGTGCTCGCGCAGCATGCGCTTCACCTCGTGATAACCCTGGCCGCTGCCGGATTTCACGCGTATCCATTCCGGTTTGCGCAGGCGCTGCTGCAGCGGCACGATCCTGATCGGATTGCGCGCGGTCTTGGCTTTTCCGGTCTGCTTTGCGGCAGTGTCGATCGGTTTGTTTTCAATGTTGTCCATGTGATGACTTTCTTTCAAGGTGTCGCTGCAGTCCGTGCACCAGATTCTGCGCCAGCTCGGCTTGCAATTCGTTGATCGGGGTGGTGATGCCGAGTTCGCAGGCCTGGGTGACACGCAGCCCGGCATAGCCGCAGGGGTTGATGTTAGCGAACGGGGTCAGGTCCATGTCGACGTTGAACGACAGGCCGTGATAACAGCAACCATTTCTTATTTTCAATCCAAGCGCGGCGATCTTCGCGTCCTGCGTAAATCCAGACAAATCTGCTGCACGGATGGATTGCTGTGTTGCGCGGTGCTCGCCACCTCGCCTATCTGTCTGATATGTCTCGGGCGCTGCGCTCCGTGCGCCTTGCACTCCAACCGTTCGCGACGATTTTTCGAGACTGACGTTCACATATACGCCCGGCGCCTCCTCGCGTCCGTGCGCGGCCACGCCGTATCCGGCCAGCACAGCTATCACCGCCTGTTCCATCAGGCGCACCAGCTCGCGCACGTTGATCTTCCAGCGGCGCAGGTCGAGCAGCAGGTAGGCGACGATCTGGCCGGGGCCGTGATAGGTGATCTGTCCGCCGCGATCGATCTTGATGACCGGGATGTCGGTGTTGTGCAGCAGGTGTTCCGGTTTGCCGGAAAGGCCCTGGGTGTAGACCGGCGGGTGCTGCACCAGCCAGATCTCGTCGCGCGTACCCGGCATCTGTCCATCATCAGGGCTGCGCTCGGCGGTGTAGCGCTGCATCGCATCCCAGGTCGGTTGGTATTCGACCAGGCCGAGTGATTTTACGTGCGGTGTCATTTCGCTTCCATTTTAAAGGCGGGGTCATGGTTTATGGAGCAGGCCTTGCCCGCGAACACGATATGGTCGCGGGCCGCTTCGACAGGCTCAGGACAGGCACGCCCCGCTCCTACATTAATACCTCTCTGATTTGGAATCGGATTCACAGCACCATCACGATCGACGGATGATCGCACAGGTCCTGGTACAGCGCATCGAGCTGTTCGCGCGAGGTGGCTTTCACGGTGCAGGTCAGGCTGATATAGCGCGCATTCCGGCTGGCGCGCATTCCCATCGTGGCGGCGACAAAGCCCGGATCGTGTTTATTCACCACTTCCAGCACGGCTTGAGCGAATCCGGCCTGCTGCAGGCCGAAGATCTTGATCGGAAAATCGCAGGGATATTCGATCAGGCTGTCGCTGAGTTTGACTTCCGGCATTTCATTCATCGTCATTCCTCCTTATTCAGGTCCGCTGCGGCGGAGCGGGGATGGGCGCGCATCACATCGCGCTTGAAATCCTGGTATAGCTGGTGCAGCCGGGCGAACATAGCGCCGGGTTTGCCCGATCCCACCGCTTCGCCGTTGAGCCGGGTGATCGCCAGTACTTCCCTGGTGCTTGAGGTCAGCAGCAGTTCGTCGGCGGAGAATACCTCGGCGACGGTGATCCTGCGCACCGCATGCGGGATGTGGTTGGCGGCGGCGATCTCCAGCACGACGTCGTAGGTGATGCCGGGCAGCATCAGGTTGTCCTTGGGCGGCGCGAGCAATTTGCCGTTCTTCACGGCGAAGATGTTGCTGGCCGCGCCCTCGGTCATGAATTCGCCGTCGCGGATCAGTATCGTCTCGGCACAGCCGGCATCCACCGCCAGCTGGCGCAGCAGCACGTTGGGCAGCAGCGAGATCGCCTTGATGTCGCAGCGCAGCCAGCGGTTGTCCGGCGCGGTGATCGCGCCCACGCCGCTGGCAAGCAGCCCGGCGGGCGGAGTGGACAAGGGGCTGCTCATCATGAATACCGTCGGCCGCACCGGCGGATTCGGGAAGGCGTGATCGCGTTTCGCCGCGCCGCGCGTGATGTGCAGGTACAGGTATTGATCCGCGCCGGGATTGCGCGCGATCAGTCCGGCGATGATGGAGGCCCATTCTGCGTCGCTGTGCGGATTGTGCAGGCGGATGCCGTCCAGGCTGTGCTGCAGACGCCGCAGATGCTCGGCCAGGCGGAACGCGCGGCGCGAATACACCGGGATCACTTCGTAAACGCCGTCGCCGAAAATGAAGCCGCGGTCCAGCACGGAGACCTTCGCTTGTTCTATCGGCATGAACTCGCCGTTCAGATAGATCGTCATCGCTGTGCACCTACTCGAACATCAGACGCAGGCTGTCCCAGCCGCGCGAAAACACGTTCGCCAGCGGCACGCTGTCCAGCGCCTGCAAAGGGAATTCCGCATAGGGTTTGCCATCCAGTGTCAGCTTGAGCACGCCGATCTGCTGCCCGCCCAGCACAGGCGCAACCAGCGGCTGGCGTGCTTCCATGACGGCCTTGAGTTGCGCCAGCGTACCCCTGGGGATGGTCAGGAACAGGTCGCTGCGGAAGCCGACATCCAGGCTGCTTTCGGTGCCTTTCCAGACATGCAGCTGGGTGACCGGGCGATTCTTCCTGAACAGGCGCACCGCATCGAAATTCTGGAAGCCGTAATTCATCAGCTTCTGGCTTTCGATCGTGCGCAAGCTGTCGCTATCCGCGCCGAGCAGCACCGAGATCAGGCGGTGGTTGCCGCGCATGGCCGAGGCCACCAGGCAAAATCCCGCAGTTCCAGTGTGCCCGGTCTTGATGCCGTCCACATAAGGGTCCAGCCACAGCAGGCGGTTGCGATTGGCCTGGTTGATTCCGTTATAGCTGAAGTCGTGCAGCCCGAACAGCGGATAGTAGTTCGGATATTCGCGCACGATCGTGGCGGCCAGGATCGCCAGGTCGGAAGCGGTGCTGTAATTCTGCGCGTCCGGCAGTCCGACCGGATTGGCAAAGTGGGTGTTGTTCATCCCGAGCTGCTTTGCTTCCTGGTTCATCAGGTCGACAAAACCGGCTTCACTGCCGGCGATATTCACCGCCAGCGTGATCGCCGCATCGTTGCCGGAATCCACGATCAGTCCGTGCAGCAGGTCGTCCACCTTCACCGTCTGACCGGCGCTGAGCAGCATGCGCGACTCATCGTTGCGGTTGCGCACCGCGGCAGCCGGGACCGTCAACTGCTGTTGCAGCGACAGCGTGCCGTGCTTGATCGCATCGAACGCCAGATAGGCAGTCATCAGCTTGGTCAGCGAAGCCGGTTCCATGCGCGCAGCGCCATTCCGGTCCACCAGTACCTGGCTGCTGGTGTAGTCATACAGCAGATATGCCTTGGCTGTCAGTTGGGGCGGGGCGGCCGGCGGCACTGCCGGCACCGGGGTGGATTGTGCCGCTGCAAATGCGGGCAGCGCGGCGATGAATAGCGATAAAGTGAGTTTCATGAGCTCGCGGGGTATCCTTGAGGGTGCGATTATAGGGCAGTTCCGCCAGTGCGGATTTAACCGCAGTCCGGATGGCAGGCCCGGCGTGCCGGTTCAGTTCGGGCGCAGCGGGGGTTTGGCGAGCTTGCGCTGCAGCGTGCGGCGGTGCATGTTGAGTGCGCGGGCGGTGGCGGAAATGTTGTCGTCGTGCTCGCGCAGCACGCGCTGGATATGTTCCCACTCGAGGTAGTCGATTTGCGTGGGCTGCGGATGCAGCGGCACATTGCCGTTGGCCGAGTGGCTGAAGGCCGCGACGATCTCGTCGGCATTGGCCGGCTTGGACAGGTACTGCGTGGCACCCAGCTTGATCGCCTCGACGGCGGTGGCGATACTGGCGTAACCGGTCAGCATCACGATGCGCGTGTTCGGGTCGAGGTCGTGCAGGGCCTTGACCAGCACCAGTCCGGGCGCGCCGCCCATTTTCAGGTCGACCACCGCGAATTCCGGCGGATTGGCGCTTGCGAGCGGAATCGCCGCTTCGACGCTGTGTGCGACGGTCACCGCAAAGCCGCGCTTTTCCAGCGCCGCGCTCAACACCCGGCAGAAAGTGGGGTCGTCGTCGACCAGCAGCAGCGAGGCGGATTCTTCGCTGATGTGCGTCATGTGCCGACCCGGTTCATCTGCCGGCCTGTGCGGCCGGCAGCGTCAGTTCGGTCGCCGCTCCGCCCTCGCTGCGGTTGAACAAACGCACCGTGCCGCCGATGCGTTCTATGGTGGCGTTGGCGAGCAGCAGGCCGACACCGCGCCCGCCGGCCTTGGTGGTGAAGAATGCCGAGCCGGCCTTCAGCGCGGCTTCCTCGCTCAGGCCGCTGCCGTGGTCGCGTATCTCCAGCGTGAAGCCGGATACGTTCCAGTCGGCGTGTATCTCGATCGGCCGCGGTCCGGCATCGGCCGCGTTGTTGAGCAGGTTCATCAGCGCGGCACGCAGCGTCACGTCTGCGTTGATGCCGGGGGCGGGCTGCACGCCGCTGCAGCGGTAATGGTATTGCGCAGTGGGACGCAGCAGCTGCCATTCGCCCAGTATTTCGGCCATCAGGCGGTCCGCCGGCTGCGGCTGGGTGGCCCCGCTGTCCTGGGCATTCGCCATGATCTTGTCGAGGATGCGCTTGCAGCCGCGCACCTGTTCGTCCAGGGTGGCCAGGCCGTCGTGCAGCGCGGACTGGCTGTCCGGCACATCGTGGCGCAATTCGCCGATCACCACCGCCATCGTCGCCAGCGGCGTGCCCATTTCATGGGCAGCGCTGGCGGCCTGGGTGCCCAGGGCCACGATGCGCTCGTTGCGCAATATCTCCTCGCGCACGCGCGCCAGCAATTCGTCGCGTTCGCGCACCGCCTGCGCCATCTGCACCACGAAATAGGCCACCACCACTGCGCTGATGACGAAGCCCAGCCACATGCCGATCACATGGATGTCGAACGCATCTTCCCCATGCCGGTGCATGTGCGGCAGCGGGATGTAATAGACCATCAGCAGGCTGTAACAGGCCGCCGTGGCCGCCGCCATGCTCCAGGTGTAGCGCGCAGGCAGCGTGGCGGCTGCGATCACCAGCGGCAGCAGGTACAGCGAGACGAAGGGGTTGGTCGAGCCGCCGCCGTAATACAGCAGCACGCTCAGCGCGATCACATCGGCGCAGAGTTGCGCGAACAGTTCCGGGTTGGAGACCGGTTTGTCGGCGCGCAGGCGCAGCCCCCGCAAGAGGGACGCCGCCGGGTACCCCGAAGGGACGCTGGCGGTATCTGCTCGCACGTTCGCAGACCGCACAGTCAGCCCGGAACCTGCGGTTCCACCCAGGCGCAGCCAAGTGAACAGGTTGATCAATGCAAGTATCGCGATCGTCAGCAGCATCGGCGGCCAGTCCAGTTCCAGTTTCAGGATTTTCCAGACGGCAAGCAGCGTGAGCAGTTGCGCGGCGATCGCGATACTGCGCAGCGCAACATAGCGGCGCAACTGGGCGTGACCGGGAAGTGAAGGAAGTATCGTACTGCTCATGGCACAATTGTAATCGCAGCGGCGCGCATGCGGGTGCGACATCATGTCGCATTCCAGTGCGCGGATATCTGCGGAATAATCACTCCGCCCCGATCGCGGTATTCGGGCCGGAATTCAAATCCCGGTTGGCGGATCGCGCCGGGTGGGTATAATCGGCCAGCTTGTCTATATATTAAGGGGGAAACCATGAAAAACCTGAAACGATCCGGATTGCTCGTCCTGGCCTTGCTGCTCAGCTACGCCGCTTATGCGGCAGGGAATACCGGAGACATACAAGTCAGCGCGGCATGGACGCGCGCCAGCGCGCCCGGACAGGATGCGGGATCGGTCGATATGACCATCACCAGCAAGCAGGCCGCGACGCTGGTGGGCGTTTCCAGCCCGGCTGCCAAGAGCGCGGAGCTGCACAGCATGATGAGCATGGGCGGCATGATGGACATGCGCGAAGTGAAGGCGATCGAATTACCGGCCGGCAAGCCGGTGAATCTCGGCGACAAGGGCTACCACGTGATGCTGAATGATCTGAAGGCTCCGCTCAAGGAAGGCAGCAGCGTGCCGCTGACGCTGAGCATCAAGGTGGGTGCACAAGTGGTGAAAGTCGAGACCAGCGCCGAGGTCAGGTCGCTGCATACAACAACCGGCCAGGGATCCGGGAGCGATCTCGGTTACTGAGTGAGCGTTGGCTTCGTGGCGATACCAGGCGGCGCTTGCCGCCTGATTCGATTTCAACCCTGCAAATTTTTCTTCTGGTGTAAAATCCGCGGCAGCTCTCTTTGAGGATCATCATGCCGCTTTCCACCGCCACCGCCGAAATCAAGGCCCGGGTGCTTGCCGAGGCCCTGCCCTATATCCAGCGCTTTTTCGACAAGACCATCGTGATCAAATACGGCGGCAACGCGATGACCGATCCGGCGCTGCAGGAAGGGTTCGCGCGGGATGTGGTGCTGCTCAAGCTGGTCGGCATGAACCCGGTGGTGGTGCATGGCGGCGGCCCGCAGATCAACGACATGCTGAAGCGCGTCGGCAAGCAGGGCGAATTCATCCAGGGCATGCGCGTCACCGACGAAGAGACCATGGACCTGGTCGAGATGGTGCTGGGCAAGATCAACAAGGACATCGTCAATCTGATCAACCGCTACGGCGGCAAGGCGGTCGGGCTGACCGGGCAGGACAGCGCCTTCATCCGCGCCGAGAAACTGCTGCTGGAGAGCAGCTCCGAGCCGGGCAAGATGCTGGACATCGGCCAGGTCGGCGACATCAACAAAATCGATCCGGCGATCATCTCCTTTCTCGACTCCGGCGATTTCATCCCGGTGATCGCGCCTATCGGCGTCGGTCCGGACGGCGAGACGCTGAACATCAACGCCGACCTGGTGTCCGGCAAGCTGGCCGAGGTGCTGCGCGCGGAGAAGCTGGTGCTGCTGACCAATACGCCGGGCGTGCTGGACAAGGAAGGCAAGCTGCTGACCGGCCTGACCCCGAAACAGATCGACGAACTGGTCGCGGACGGCACGCTGTCCGGCGGGATGCTGCCCAAGATCGCCTCAGCGCTGGACGCGGCGCGCGGCGGCGTGCGTTCGGTGCACATCATCGACGGCCGGGTGGAGCACGCGCTGCTGCTGGAAATCCTGACCGACGAAGGCGTGGGCACGCTGATCAAGAGTAAATGATTAAAGTGATGCATAGCTTCCCTCGCCCTGAGGGAGAGGGTTAGGGTGAGGGAACAAATTGATGTTGCGCCCCCTCACCCCCAGCCCCTCTCCCGCAGGGCGAGGGGAAGAGTGTGGATTTTTGACCTGGACAACACGCTGCACGACGCGGTGCCGCACATTTTCCCGCACATCAACCGCAGCATGACCGCCTATCTGCAGCGCCACCTGCAACTGGACGAGGCGGCGGCAAACGAACTGCGTATGCATTACTGGCGGCGCTATGGCGCGACACTGAGCGGCATGATGCGTCATCATGGCACCGACCCGGAGCATTTTTTGTGGCATACGCACCGGTTTCCCGGGCTGGAACGGATGGTGCTGCGCGAACCGCGCCTGAGGCACGTGCTGGAGAATTTGCCGGGTGCCAAAGTGGTATTCTCGAATGCGCCGCAGCACTATGCGGAAGCGGTGCTGAAGCTGCTGCGCGTGGACGACTTGTTCCACGATGTGATCACGGTGGAGCATACGCGCTACCGCCCGAAGCCCGACAGCTACGGCTTTATCCATCTGCTGAAAAAGCACAGGGTGAAGGCGGCGCGCTGCGTGATGGTGGAAGACAGCCTGGAGAACCTGCGCACTGCAAAACGGCTGGGGATGCGCACGGTGTGGGTGAATGCCGGCAACAGGGATGCGCCGTATGTGGATGTGAAGATACGCGATGTGATGCAGTTGCCGGATGTGCTGCATCGTTTGTAGGACGGGCCATGCCCGCGATTGTTTTTTGTTCGCGGGCATGGCCCGCTCCCGCAGGATTCGAGGTTGTTTCGAAATATAAGGGAGTCAATTATGGCCGCAAAACCGGGCGAGAGAAAATTACAGATACTGCAAACCGTGGCGCAGATGCTGGAACAGCCCAAGGGCGAGAAGATCACCACGGCGGCGCTGGCCGCGCGCCTGGAGCTTTCCGAGGCGGCGCTGTACCGCCACTTTGCCAGCAAGGCGCAGATGTTCGAGGGCCTGATCGAATTCATCGAGCAGACCGTGTTCGGCCTGATCAACAAGATCACCCAGGAAGAAAAGAGCGGCGTGAAGCAGATCGAGGCGGTGATCGCGATGCTGCTCAACTTCGCGCAGAAGAACCGCGGCATGACGCGTGTGCTGACCGGCGACGCGCTGGTGAACGAGGACGAGCGCCTGCAGCAGCGCATTAATCAATTAATGGATCGCATCGAAGCCACGCTCAAGCAATCGCTGCGCATGGCCGCGACCCAGGGTGGGCTGGACGAAGGCGCCGGCGGCCAGACTCAGGGTGCGCAATCATCCGGAGCGGGAATGCCGCCCTCCTTCCCTTCCCGCACCGCGTCAGGGGAAGACATCTCTGCCCACGCCAACCTGCTGCTGTGCTACGTGATCGGCCGCTGGATGCAGTTCGCCAAGAGCGGCTTCACACGCGAACCGATGGCGCTGTGGCCGGCGCAGTCGGCGATTTTGTTAGGTAAATGAACGGCGGCAGTTGGGTGGATGAAAAAACCCGGGCGGCTCATCCCCTCTCCCTTGAAAGGAGATAACCAGCGACTTGGCGGCTTTGCCGCTTGGTCGAATGGCTAGCGCTGTAGATGGGTTGAGCAACGCGATACCCATCGTTTGCAATTGTTGGGCACCGCTCCACCCAACGAAAAACGGAAAGAAAAAATGATACTGATCCTGAATACCAACGTCACCGAACAGTCCCACGAATACAAACAACTGATGGCGCACCTTGCCACGCTGCCGGGCATCCAGTCCCGCGTGCATATCGAGCGCGGCAGCGAAAAGACGCTGACCGAGATCTACCTGATCGGCAACACCCAATCGCTGGACATCGAAGACATGCAGAGCCTGCCCGGCGTCGAGCGCGCGGTGCGGGTGTCCGAGGAGTACCGCATCCTCGGGCGGCACAAGGACGACCGGCGCCCCACCCACTTCGAATACAACGGCGTGCGTTTCGGCCAGGACACGCTGAACGTGTTCGCCGGATTATGCGCGGTGGACAACCGCGAGCACGTCGATATGATGATGAAGGCGGTGCACGACAACGGCCAGGTATGCACGCGCATGGGCGCCTACAAGCCGCGCACCAGCCCGTATGCGTTCCAGGGCCACGGCAAGCACTGCCTGCCCTATGTGTTCGAGCTGGCCGGCAAATACGGCATTAAGGTGATCGCGATGGAGATCACCCACGAATCGCATCTGAACGAGATCAAGGAGGCGCTGCACCAGACCGGCGACCCGACCGGCGTGATGCTGCAGATCGGCACGCGCAACACGCAAAACTTCGAACTGCTGAAGATCGTCGGGCGCCAGACCGAGATGCCCATCCTGCTCAAGCGCGGCTTCGGCATCACGCTGGACGAATCGCTGAACGCCGCCGAATACCTGGCGTCCGAGGGCAACCGCAACGTGGTGTTCGGGCTGCGCGGGATGAAGACCAATATGGGCGACCCGCACCGCAACTTCGTGGATTTCTCGCATGTGCCGGTGGTCAAGCGCCTGACCCGGATGCCGGTGTGCATAGACCCGTCGCATTCGGTGGGTTCGCGCGCCGCATCGCCGGACGGCATCCTCGACATGATGCAGGTCACCGCGCAGGGCGTGATCGCCGGGGCCAACATGGTGCTGGTGGATTTCCATCCCGCGCCGCCCAAGGCGCTGGTCGACGGTCCGCAGGCGATGCTGCTGAAGGAGCTGCCGTATTTTCTTGAGGATGTGCAGATCGCGCGCGAGGCGTATCTGAAGCGCGTGGCGCTGCGCCAGCGGCAGGGGTAGATCAGGAACTGGCTTCAGCCTGCGCCCGACTCAGCTGGGGCAAATGGCAATCGATATTTGCTGCCGGATAGCGCTCGTTCGTGGCATGCGGCTTTGAGCACAGAGCCCCCGTCAGAAAATCATCAGGAAGGTTCGTTTATCGGCCACACCCGACCATTAAGCTGAAACATCTGAGCGACCGCTTTACTGCTGACAGGAGATCGAGCAAGGATTATTCTTTCGGCCAGCAAGCGGTTGCGATGCCTTCGCCAAGATCGGCCTCGATCAGGCGGCGGCGCACCTCAAGCAGACGCCCGATCAGCGCGGGTTCATGCGCGGCATAGGCCTCAGCATCCGGGACGCGGTTCACCACGACACCGAGCAGTTCGGTTATCGCATTGCCGATGGAATTCTGACTGATGGTCACGATCAGATTGCCCACATCGTTGCGGTAGATCAGCTGCTTGAACGCGGGTTGCCAGCGTATCGCATTGGCATATTTCGCATCGACGATGCAGTGGTCGCGCACCTTCTTCGCCGTACTCATGAAATCATTGTTGAATAGCAGTACTCTTTCCACCTGTTCCGGGAAATAGACGTCCGGCAGTATCGGCGCATTGTGCGTCGAGACCTGCGAAAAGAAAGTGCGGTAGAAATCGATGAAGCCTTTCAACACCTCGTCGTATTCCCGCCAAAAATGCACGTCCCTGAGAGCAGTATCCCCACCCTGTACCTCCCAGCTGGGCAAGCCCTGCGGGTATCCAGTCAGGGCGATGCGGGCATCGGCCCCGCTCGCAGGCTTGAGTAACTTCAGGCTCAGCGCCCGATCGAAAAACTCGCGATAAACATCGCGCATGTAGGCCTGAAACAAGCTGTGCTGACCGCCATCGGTCAGGTTGGGATTGCTGACATCGGCCAGCCTGGCGTTGCGCAGCGCTTTCTTCGGGAAAACGACAAAGTGGTTATGCAGCATGCGGATGCTCGGTACACCCGGCGAAGTGAGCGGCCAGGTCGCGTCAAGGCTTGCCTCGCCCGCCAGGATCAGTGCTTCATCCGGATCGGGATATTGCTCCATCATGTAGGTGATGATGATCTGATTCATCCGGTTCCAAACATGCTTCACGTTATTCGCAACCTGTGTGCGTCGTACCGGCCGCCCCAGCGGATTGAGGATCGTCTTTGAAGTGTTGTAGATGATGGAGCAATCGAACTCGGTGCTGTGTCCCAATGCCTTGCGATACAGCAACAGATTTTCCGGGTTCATCAGCAGACCGTTGTTATTCACCAGATCGTTCAGATTCTCCGTACTGTTGAAGAATTCGTTGTGCTTCATCCCCTCTGGAATATCCAGAGGGATGGGCCTGAACGGAGTCAGGATTTCGCGCGGGCCGGATGGCATCGTATTATTCATCAAGTAAGTACCGGAAGCTCGGCTATTGCTTTGGTCTTGCTGAATCGAGGCCGCAATTCAACACACTGACAATACCTTGGGAAAATATAAAGTCATGGTGTTTCAACCCAAAATTCATTAGCGCCTTCGGCAAGTGCAACTCCTTGGCTATGGCGTCACAGCTAACAGTTGGGCTTTGTGAATCAGTTTGATGTTGATCATGAATTATTGGCAGAGAGCGTGGCGAAAATCTTGTCTCGGATATCTTTTACACTGCCAACTCCTGGGATATTGATGCACTTTGGCGCATGCGTATCACCAGATTTTTCCCAAGCGGTATAGTAAGCAACCAGAGGTTGAGTCTGGTTGTGATAACTATCAAGACGCTTGCGGACAATTTCTTCGGCATCGTCTTGACGCTGTACTAATTCTTCACCGGTGATGTCGTCTTTGCCTGCCACCTTGGGTGGATTGAATACGACGTGATAAGTTCGACCCGAGGCGAGATGCACGCGGCGACCGCTCATGCGCTTGATAATTTCACTGTCGGCGACATCGATCTCGACTACGTAATCAATCTGCACACCGGCTTGTTTCATCGCCTCGGCCTGAGGGATGGTGCGAGGGAATCCATCGAGCAAGAAACCGTTGGTACAGTCCTTTTCCCTGATGCGTTCTTTCACAAGATTGATGATGATATCGTCTGAGACCAATCCGCCCGCATCCATAACTCTTTTCGCAGCCAGTCCAAGCGAAGTACCCGCTTTGACTGCGGCACGCAACATATCGCCCGTCGAGATTTGAGGGATGCCGAATTTTTCGTGGATATAGGTGGCTTGAGTACCTTTGCCGGCACCAGGTGCGCCTAGAAGAATAAGTTTCATAGGTATATTCCCTGAGTGAGAAAGAAATTATGCCGCTTCATGATTGCCCATGTTTTTAATACATGACATGACAAAGCCGCCCCAACACTGACAGACAGAGTGGCTATTAGGCGCAATCAACCCCCTGGACGTCTATAGCCATAATGGGTAAGCGGGATATAACACTGATTAGTAACTGCTTGTTTTTCTGGCTAGCATTTAAGCAGGCCAGAAGGTCAGTGAAGCCGTTAACATTAAATATTGTTACGCTGACAGATGAAAGTTACAAAGGACAGTAATTGGCCGGGGGCAGAACTTCATAGGTTGAGGCATGAACTTCCGCTATGGCCGAAACGGAAGTTCCATGGCGCGTTTGATGGTCCTTTGCAGGCACTGGGCGGACTTCGATCCTGGAGTGCGCTTACCTGAAAGTTGCTTCCGAACATCGTATCAGACGCTAGCCTCGATTCATCACGCCCACGCATTGTGATTCGTCTCAGTGTGCATATGGTTACGCATATACCGGGATGCTGCGCGGGATGAAGACCAACACGGGCGACCCGCGCCGCCCAAGGCGTTGGTCGACGGTCCGCAGGCGATGCTGCTGAAGGAGCTGCCTTATTTCCTGGAAGATGTGCAGATCGCGCGCGAAGCGTATCTGAAGCGCATGGCGTTGCGTCGACAGCAGGTGTAATCAGGATGCGGGCCGCTTGCTAACTACAGCCCGCTCCTGACTCGCGAGACATCATCGACCATCTAAATTCGCTGCCTGCTAGCGGTCGTTCGTGACATGCAACTAACGACACCGAGCGGTCCGCCACGAGAATCGCTATGAGGTTCCGCACCGAGGAGCGGTCGTTTTCGGCGACTTCCTTGACCATCTGTTTTTGGCACAGTGCCGAATTTCATGTGTTCAAGCTGCATTTCATAAAGCCGCCAGTCGCGAACGACCGTTATTGCCGGGTGCCCGTTCTGGGTTATGCTGCAGTCAGGGGAAGTTCCTGAATTTACCGGTGCTGTTGAGTATCGTCGTGCCATGTGCGCCTATCCTGAATGCGGCGAGCTTCCTCGATCCTTCGAGGTTCTGCACCTTGTCTTCCAGACGGGCGGCTAACCGGTCCGGGAACTGCCCGTTCAGCCAGCGCATGATGGGCATCAGTTCCTGCCTCTCGGCAAATGTGGATGCGGGATCCATTTCGAATACCCCCAGACCTTTTTCGACGCCATGCAGATAATTATCCGAATCGCTGATGCGGGTCAGGAACGGCAATTTCAGCGAATTCAGGAAGCGTTCCAGCGCGGCGTAGACCGGCGATGTCGAGTTGCGCACCCGGTTGGCCACCACCGCGATCTTTGCCCGGGCGGTGCGCGCTCCGCCGAACAGGAACAGCTCCTTGATGAAGTCTGCGGTGGCGTGGATATCGATCGCGGAGGGCGCGACCGGGATCACGATGAAGTCGGCCTTGCGCACCAGCTCCTGCAGCAGCAGGCCTTTCGTCCCGGCCGGCGCATCGATGATCAGAACCTCGGTTTCGGTGGGAACCCAGGCATGCAGGCTGCGCAAGGGTGCGGCACCCTTGGGCGGCGCGGCGTTGGCGCCGTGGATCTTCTCGGCATCGTCGGGCCGCACCCGCAGCCACTGTATGCTCGAACCCTGCGGATCGTAGTCCATGATCGCCGTCAGCAGCTTCCTGCTGGCATAGTAGCCGGCAAGATTGGTAGTCAATGTGGTTTTGCCGGAACCACCCTTGGAATTGATCACCAGTATCGTCAGCATGCTGTTCCTTTCCTTCAGGACTGCGCAGCCGGGTTGCCGGTCGCGAGTTGTTGGATATAGCCCGAGAACTCGGGGTCTTCTCCGCGCAGCAGCGCGGGCAGGGCGGCGCGGAAATCCGCGCGGCTGCACCATTCGCCCATATAGTCTTCCCAGGAACGCCAACGCCGCAATTGCTTCTGCTTCATGTTGACCTGGTAGAGCAGCAGGTAGGCGCGCTCGAACAGCGAGATCAGCATGCTGAAGATGATGAACATGCGTTCGCGCTGTTCTTCCGAAAGAGACGGGGTTTCCTCGCTGGCGAACAAACGCAGGTCGGGGTGTTCCAGCGTGACTTTGAGGAATTCCTGATAGTTGTCTGAAAGCAGCTGATAGACCTCATCTTCCTCGTTATTGCGCTCCTTGCGCTGTTCGAAGATGAATACCGAGATCGCCATCGGCAGGCCGACCACCGTCACCACATAACTCAGCAGTTCCCATGTTTCTAAAGCTGTCATCAGAACAATCCTCGTTCAGCGTGCGGAAAAACGCCAGAAAACCATCAGCTGTGCAACGAATACCAGCCTGCGCCGGTTGACCGGTACAGGCTGGGTGCCTATCATGCCACAATAGATCGGGTGTTTGGCAAGCGCCGGATAAGCCTCGTGCGCATCAGCGCGGACTTGTGCGGTGGAATCTCAATCCCGGAACAGCGAGGCGTAGACATGACTGCACACAAGGAAAAACCGGCTTCCGGCAAAACGGCGACAGCAAAGTCCGGCTCGACGCGAGCCGGCAAGACCGGCACCGGAAAACCATCGGCAGCGGCGGCGGCAAAAAAGCCTGCCGCAAAAAAAACTGCCGTGAAAACCGCCGCCGTTGCGCCGGCAAAACCGAAAACAGCCAGGCCCCCCGCAGCGAAGAAAGCCGCTGCAACCCCGGAAGTCAAGGCTAGGTCTATCATCGCTCAGGCGGTTAATGATCAGGCGGTAAACGAACAGGCAGCAAGGGCTGCGGACAGCAAGGCCGGCCCGGCCGTTGCGAAGAAGCCGGCTGCGAAACCGACGCCCGAGGAACGCTATCGCATGGTGGAGAAGGCGGCATACTTCATCGCCGAGCAGCATGGATTCAAAGGCAGCGCCGAAGAACACTGGGCCGCGGCCGAGCGCGAGATAACCGCGAAGCTGGGCCAGTAGCCGGCGTCATAGGCGACAGGCGCGAAGCCTGTCAGCCGGCCGTGAAATGCCGGTAGAACCAGCGTTTGACCCATTCTGCCGCCGCCAGATAGCACAACACCATCACCGGCAGGATCATGTAGAACAGCGGCGGCGGCGCAACGAAGCCCAGTTCTGCGGCCACCGGGGTAAAGGGCAGGACTGCGGCGGCGATGACTACCGCCAGCGAAGTGATGGTCAGCGCGATGCTGGGCCGGCTGTTGAAAGGGCTGCCGCGGGTGCGGATCACGAAGATCACCAGCACCTGGGTGGCGATGGACTCGATGAACCAGCCGGTGTGGAACAGCTGTTCACCGGCATCAAATAGCTTCAGCAGGAGGAAGAACATCAGGAAATCGAATACCGAGCTGACCGGCCCGACCACCCACATGAAGTTGCGGATGAAGCCGGTGTCCCAGTGCCGGGGGTGGGTCAGATAAGCGTGGTCCACGTTATCCATCGGGATCGGCAGTTCCGAGACATCGTAGAGCAGGTTGTTGAGCAGGATCTGCGACGGCAGCATCGGCAAAAAGGGCAGGAACAGCGTCGCACCGGCCATGCTGAACATGTTGCCGAAATTCGAGCTGGTTCCCATCATGATGTATTTCATGATATTGACGAAAGTGCGGCGCCCTTCCATCACGCCGGCGTGCAATATATTCAGGTCTTCCCGCAGCAGGATCAGGTCGGCCGCCGCCTTGGCCACATCCACCGCGCTGTCCACCGAGATGCCGACATCTGCCGAACGCAGCGAAGGCGCATCGTTGATGCCGTCGCCCAGATAGGCAACCGTGTGGCCCTGCGCTTTCAGCGACAGGATGATGCGGTTCTTCTGCGCCGGGTTGACGCGGCAGAAAAGGTTGGCTTCCCTGACCCGCACTGCCAGGGTGGGGTCATCCAATTGCCGCAGCTCGCCGCCGTTCAGCACGCCGGTGACCGGCATGCCCAGCCGGGCGCAGACATAGCGGGTGACCAGTTCGCTGTCGCCGGTGACGATCTTGACGTTGACCCCGTCCGCCGCCAGTGCCTGCAGCGCATGCGCTGCGCTAGCCTTGGGCGGATCGAGGAAGGCGGCGAAACCGGCGAAAGTCAGTTCGGTTTCGTCATCGACCACGGCATGCGGATGATCCAGTGCCACCGGCCGCCAGGCGATGCCGAGCACCTTGAAACCTTGATTGCCGAGGCTGTCGTGCAGGGCATTGATAGCTGCCAGCGCCGCTTCGTCCAGCGGTCTTGATTCCGCCAGTTCGCCGACGGCATATCGGGTGGACAGCCCGAGGATATCCTCGGGCGAACCTTTGACCGCGAGCAGCCTGCCGATTCCTGTATCCGGTGAGCCTGTTTTCTCGCCATGATCCAGCAAGACCGAGACGCGCCGTCGCTCGAAGTCGAACGGCACTTCGTCGATCTTGCGCCAGCCCTCGACGTCGATCTCCTCATGCCTGAGGATCGCGTCATCCAGCGGACTCTTCAGTCCCGTTTCGAAATAGCTGTTGAGGTAGGCCAGCTGCAACACCTGCGTGCTATCGTTGCCTTGCGCGTCGAGGTGGCGTTCCAGCCGGATGTGCCCTTCGGTCAGCGTGCCGGTCTTGTCGGTGCACAGCACATCCATGCTGCCCAGATTGTGGATCGCGGCGAGTTGCTTCACGATCACCTGTTTCTTCGCCATGCGCATCGCCCCGCGCGACAGCGTCACCGTAACCACCATCGGCAGCAGTTCGGGCGTCAGGCCGACGGCCAGTGCGATCGCGAACAGGAACGAATCGAGCAACGGACGGTGATAGAACGCGTTGATCAGGAACACGAACAACACCAGCAGAAAGGTCAGGCGCATGATCAGCATGCCGAAATTTTGCGTGCCGAGTTCGAAGGCAGTGGGCGGCGCCTTGACTTGCAGCGAGTCGGCGATGTCGCCCACCGCGGTGCCGGTGCCGGTGCGGCAAACCATGGCTTTGGCCATCCCGCTGATCACCGAAGTACCCATGAATACGGTGTTGCCGGCCTGGGTAGAATCTTCGGCAGGCTGCGCCAGGTCGCGCGCGTGCTTTTCGACCGGATAGGATTCGCCGGTCAGCAACGATTGGTTGATGAAGAAATCCCTGGCTTCGAACAGGCGGCAATCGGCCGGGATCAAGTCGCCGGCGGACAGCAGTACCACATCGCCCGGCACCAGCTTCGCGATCGGAATCTCATGGGATAGGCCGTCGCGCAACACCGTGGCCTTTACTGCCACAGCCTTCTTCAACTGCTCTGCGGCGCGGCCGGCGCGGTGTTCCTGGATGAAATCCAGTGTCACGCTCATCAGTACGATGGCCCAGATGATCATGAATCCGGCGATCTCGCCGGTCAGCGCGGACACCGCGCTGGCTGCCAGCAATATCATCACCAGCGGATTTTTGAAATGGCCGAGGTACTGGATCAGCAGCGGCCGTTCGCGGTGGTCGCGCAGCGTGTTGGGACCGAACCTGGCTCTTCGCGCACGCGCTTCCTGCTGGCTCAGGCCTTCCTGCGTCGCTTCCAATTGCGATTGCAGGGACGCTAGCGGCAGATTCCAGAACAGCGCGTCAGGTCGTTCCATCGGCGAGTCTCCTTCGGGTACAACAGTTCAGATACGGGTATCCTGTGCCGGAATTGCAGGGACCGCGAAAGATGCAGAATCAGAGATGATCACCGGGAGGTGGCCTGTAAAAGTGCGCCTGAGCTCCGCGATAGCAGAGAAAGGGCATGGGTGCGCATGCACCAGCCTTCGCAGAAGGCCGGTGCATAGGTGATGATTATTTTTTTGCGCCGTTCACTGCGGATTTAAGTGTGGCGCCAGCCTTGAATGCCGGAACTTTGGCGGCTTTGATCTTGATTGCTTCGCCAGTGCTCGGATTGCGGCCGGCGCGTGCTGCACGCTTGCGCACTTCGAAGGTGCCGAAGCCGACCAGCGCGACGCTGTCACCTTTCTTCAGGGTGTTGGTGACGATTTCGATCAGCGCTGAAATATTACGGTCAGCGTCTGCTTTGGAGCTGCCTGTCTTGTCGGACAATGCATCGATCAGTTCTTTTCTGTTCATGTCTTTTTCCCTTATGTTGTTATTACTGCATGTGCAGCAGGTTGGAGTTTAGCACCAGTGGCAGGTGTTTTATATCTTTCTCAACCGGGCGAAATATGTTATCCCGCCCTGGCGGAGACTATTTGGCCCGTCCGTACTTTGCGGTGAAGCTGGCCTTGGCCAGCATGTTTGCATGGATCATGAAGCCGGTCAACGCAGCGGTGGCATCGGGCGGAACTTCCAGCTTGTCGGTCTTCAGCGCATACACGGTGAAAATATAATGGTGCGGCTTGTCGCCCTTGGGCGGGCAGGTGCCGCCCCATGCCGCTACGCCGTAGTCGGTGCGGCCCTGTACCGCCCCTTTCGGCAGGGTGGTGCTGTTGAGCGCGCCGGCGTTGTCAGCCAGTTCATTTACGTCAGCCGGGATGTTGATGACCACCCAGTGCCACCAGCCTGAGCCAGTCGGCGCATCGGGGTCGTATACGGTCACCGCGAAACTCTTGGTATCTTTCGGGGCTCCGCTCCATTTGAGCGCCGGAGATTTGTTCTCGCCCGAGCAGCCGAAACTATTGAATTCGAAACTCTGGGGTATCATGCCGTTGGCTTTGATTTCCGGGCTGGAAAGCTTGAAACCAGAGGCGTAAGTCAAAGTCGACAAACCGGTTAAAACAACGGCAAACAGGATACGACGCATGTGGTTCTCCTTGAGTAAACGGGGTCGGGATTGTAGCACTGTTGATTCCGCTGACAAATTGATTCTCATTTGCATTTGGGTGCAGCGCACGCTGATAATATCAGCCTGAAATTACGCCGTCAGATGGAATACCCTGGAGGGATACTCGCGCGACCATGCCGGTCACAAAGCCGAATAGGAACCTGAAATGCCAACGACCATCGAGATCTACGCCGATTTTATCTGCCCCTGGTGTTACATTGGGCTGGACAGGTTGAGCCGAACAGCCGCCAGGCCCATGAGGTCGGATATCTCGCGGAAGCCAGAGGGTTGGGCGACGTCTATCACCGCGCAGTCTTCAACGCCTATTTCGCGCAGGCGAGAAATATCGGCGACGCCGAGGTGCTGGCTGAGACAGGTGCAGAAGTGGGGTTGGCCCGAGATGAAATTCTCGAAGTGCTGAACACGGGACAGTACCGGGCGGAAATCGACCGTGCCACCGCCGCGGCTTTTGAACGGGGGATCCGCAGCGTGCCGAATTTCGTTTTTGCCTCGGGCAAGGGATTTTCCGGGGCCCAGCCGTATCAGGTTTTTCTCAATGCAGTGGATGCGGAAAGCCCGGCGCAAACTTGAAACGGAGAGCTCAGCGATGAAGCGGATGATCAAACCTGCAATCCTGGCGCAGCCGCGGACGATAGAGCGCATCGTCACCGGGATCGCGACCAGCGACGGTGCGGGTGTCAAGCTCACGCGCGTACTGACGCAGGACCTGCAACAGCGGCTGGATCCCTTCCTGATGCTGGACAATTTTCGCAGCGACGATCCCGACGATTACATCGCCGGATTTCCCGATCACCCACACCGCGGTTTCGAGACGGTCACCTACATGATCGCCGGCCGCATGCGCCACCGCGACAATGGCGGCAATGAAGGACTGCTGCAGAACGGCGGCGTGCAGTGGATGACTGCCGGGCGCGGCATCATCCATTCCGAGATGCCTGAACAGGAAGATGGTGTCATGGAAGGTTTCCAGCTGTGGCTGAACCTGCCGGCGCGGCGCAAGATGATCCCGGCCTGGTACCGCGACATTCCCAGGGCGGATATTCCCGAATATGTTACCGCGGAAGGCGTGACGGTGCGCGTGATCGCGGGAAGCAGCAACGGCGTTGCGGGCGCGATGACGCGCGAGGATACCGAGCCCTTGTACATCGACATCGAACTCCCGGCAGGGAGTTCGTTTTCAACAGCCTTGCCGGCGCGGCATAATGCCTTCGTCTTTGTCTACCGCGGCGCGGCTACGATAGGCGGAACGACGCTGGGCGAAAGCCGCATGGGAATACTGGCCAACACGCCGCAGGCCGATGGCGTAACGCTCAGCGCTGCGGTTCCGGCCCGAGCGATCCTGGTTGCCGGCATGCCGCTGGGCGAACCCATCGTGCAGCACGGGCCGTTCGTGATGAACACCAGGGAAGAGATTTTTCAAGCCATCATCGATTTGCGCGAAGGACGCCTTGTAGCAGCGGGGTGACCTGGCGTTTTGTTAACCTGAGGTATTAACAGGGAGGAACTATCATGAATGCTTTGCATCGTTATGGCCCGTTGGCAGGCCGCATTTTGATTGCGCTGATATTTCTGATGGCGGGGTTGGGCAAGGTCACCGGTTTTGCGGGAACGGTCGGCTATATCGCCAGCAAGGGACTGCCGCTGCCTCAACTGGCCGCAGTCTGTGCGATCGTCGTCGAATTGGGCGGAGGCCTCATGCTGGTGCTGGGCTGGAAGACGCGCCTGGCTGCGGCGGCTATATTTGTTTTCACCGCAATGACCGCGCTGTTCTTTCATAATTTCTGGGCCGTGCCTCCGGATCAGGCGCAGAATCAGATGATCCATTTCATGAAGAATATTTCGATGATGGGCGGCCTGCTCTACGTTGTGGTGCACGGTGGCGGCGCGTTAAGTCTGGACGCAAAAAAGCCAAAATAATCTGACCGGCGATAATGAGGTGGCCGGCACTGAAACCCTCCAGGTTTTCACTGAACCGGTTTCTGTTGCATTTTCTTGTGTCGTCATCCGGTGGCATTCGCTGCTGCAGGCGGAAAATAAAAAGGCCTGACTCAAGTCAGGCCTTTCTTGCCGCAGATTAAATACAGCTGACAAACGCCGCCTTAATCCAGAGATTTTCCGGTAAACAATATCATCAGGCTTACTACGATAAATGGGGTCATGACTAACGGAAAAAAGATCATGGATATATTCAAAATAGCACCTCCAATATGATTAATGGGACTTGCGTACGCCACAGCAGTTATTTTGGTTTCAATAGCAATGGATCAGCCTTGCAGGACTGAATATTGGCTAGTACTGTGGTGCCGAAATAGTGTCATCGCCGGACCAAAAAGGCAAGAAAAATCAACATAAAAGACCATGTAATCAATAAGGTAATAGGGTTTTTCAGAACTGCCTGCAGCACCGGTCCATACCGAACAGCCAAGCGCTCAGGATTCATTTCTGGCTATATGGCCCGGCTTAAAATAAACTTAATGCAGCGCAATTGGCCGAGCGTGTTTAGTTCAGCTTGAAACCGGATAGTATGCCGGGAGGAACTCAATCCGAACACTGGTGGAGGACGAAATGACCAAAATAGGGATAGTTGCTGCGCTGCTGGTCTGCATAGCTAATGTTGCTTTTGCCCAAAGCAAGGATTACACGGCGCGCGCCGAGCTGCTGTACACGACGCACTGCATTGCCTGCCATAACGCAAAGATCCATTGGCGGGACAAGAAGGACGCCAAGGATTGGGTCGGCCTGAATGCCGAAGTGCGGCGCTGGCAGGTGATCCAGGGGCTGGTGTGGAGCGATAATGACATCGCGGAAGTCGCGCGTTACCTGAATGCCCGCTACTACCACTATCCCGAGAACGGACAATAGATACTATCCGCATTTCCCGCAGCGGTTTTCCCTGTCGGGTATCAACGCGGTTCTCGGCTACTTGCTGCGCTGCCACATGGTTTCCGTTGTAGCCTGTGAGCGGTTGATGCAGCGGCTCAGCACGAACAACAGATCAGACAATCGATTGAGATAGGGCAGCGCGTGCTGCGGCACGGCGTCGCCCTGTGCCAGCACGACCAGGTCGCGCTCGGCGCGGCGCGCCACGGTGCGCGCCACATGGCACAACGAGCCGGCGCGCGAGCCTCCCGGCAAAATGAATTCGCGCAACGGCGGCAAGTCGGTGTTGTAGTGCGCGATCTGCTGGTCCAGCCATGCAAGCCTGCTTTCCGGGAACACATCATGTGCCGGCAGCGCCAGCGAGCCGCCGAGATCGAACAGGTCATTCTGGACTTGCAACAGCAGCGCGCGGATGTCGGACGGCAGTTGTTCGGCGAGCAGCACGCCGAGCTGGCTGTTCAACTCGTCCACACTGCCCAGCGCGACGATGCGCGCGTGGGATTTGACCAGGCGCGTGCCGTCGGCAAGTCCGGTGATGCCCTGGTCGCCGGTGCGGGTGGTGATCTTGCTGAGTCTCATGGCAGCGCCTTTGCTATTGTTTATCCAGACACGCGAAGTATACCGCCGCGTCGGGCTGGGTGCGATTGCGCTGCGCCTGCCAGATCATCTCGCTCAGGCATTCCATGATCCGGTGCTGCGCCTCGTGTTCAGATTTTAATTTTCTGGCCAGGCGCACGAACTGCGCGCGTATGCCCGGCGGCTGGTCGATGGAGATCTGCTCCTCTATCGTCAGGTGCATCATCAGGTGCAGGAAGGGGTTGGATACACCCTGCTCCGGGGAATAGTCCTGATGCTGATGGTGCTCGGGATGTTCCAGCACCGCAAAGTATTCGGGATGCTTGGATATAAGTTGCGTGGCGAGGTCTTCCAGCGGAGTGAGCAATTCTCCGGCGCGGCGCTTGCGCCAGGATTCGAACAGGAAGCTGCGCGCTTCGTCGCGCGATGGATTGAATAACATACCTCTAACCTTAATTTGTCTTTGTAGGAGCGGGCCATGCCCGCGACAAAATATATCCCGTTCGTCCAGAGCTTGTCGAAGGGTCGCGGGCATGGCCCGCTCCTACATGCCCCGAATATTTACTAACGATTTTCATGTGCCTTCTTTGTTTTTGTATTCACACAGGTCGTTGATGATACACACACCGCATTTCGGCTTGCGCGCCTTGCACACGTAGCGGCCGTGCAGGATCAGCCAATGATGCGCGTCATGCTTGAACTCGTCCGGCACGAACTTGAGCAGTTTCTTTTCCACCTCCAGCACGTCCTTGCCGGGCGCGAGCCCGATGCGGTTCGCGAGTCGGAAGATGTGCGTGTCCACCGCGATGGTGGGCTGACCGAACGCAGTGTTCAGGATCACGTTGGCGGTCTTGCGGCCCACGCCCGGCAGGGCTTCGAGTTCCTCGCGGGTCTGCGGTACCACGCCGCCATGCCGCTCCACCAGCAGCCGGCAGGTCTGCATCAGATGCCTGGCCTTGGTCTTGTACAGGCCGATGCGCTGGATGTACGCACTTAGCCTTTCCTCGCCGAGCGCAAGCATTTTCTCGGGTGTATCGGCGACCGGGAACAAATGGCGCGTCGCGGCGTTCACGCTGACATCGGTAGCCTGCGCCGACAGCAGCACCGCGACCAGCAGCTCGAACGGTGTGGAATATTCAAGTTCGGTGGTGGGGTGCGGGTTCGCCGCTTGCAGGCGTAAAAATATTTCGCGGCGTTTGGCGGGGTTCATGAAATATATTTATCAAGGTAGGTTGGGTGGAGCATAGCGATACCCAACAAACGGCGTGTTAAAAATGAGGGGTATCGCTGCGCTCAACCCATTCTACTCGGGCCTAACACGCACATAGCGTGGAAGCCTTGATATACCTTGATGGACGTTTACTCGTTTGCCAACATGGACGGAGCTGCATGAGTCGAGTTCTTGCTGGGTCGCAAAAATGACATAACCGTTCGGGTCACAATAAGCACCAGGAAAACGCTCAAGTGGCATAAAGAAAACGCTGTCTTTGTGATACATGGCTTGCTTAACAGGAATATTCCATTCCTTCAGGAGGCGAGCGCCGCTATTTGTGCGATGACCTGTCATGGTGTCTCCCTGCGAATTAGACCTACGGACAGCAAAACTATACGTTCAGTGCGCCGCCGGCGCGCACCCGCCATCCACCGGCGCGATCGTCGCATTGGCACCTTTAAGCTTGCGCTCGGTGCGCAGGTTCAGCCAGTTCTTGCCGGCGATCAGCATGCCCAGAGTGATGAACGCGCCGGGCGGCAGGATCGCGAGCAGGAAGCCGTGGTAGTTGGGCACGACTGTGATCACCCAGGATTTCGCCGTCTCGCCGAATACCATGTCGATGCCGCCCAGCAGCGTGCCGTGGCCGAAGAGCTCGCGTATCCCCCCCAGCACCGCCAGCACCGCGGTCAGGCCGAGGCCCATCGCCAGGCCGTCCAGCGCGGATTGCAGCGCGGGATTCTTCGAGGCGAAGGCTTCGATGCGCGCCAGCACGATGCAGTTGGTGACGATCAATGGAATAAAGATGCCGAGCACGACATACAGCGAATACATATAGGCGTTCAACGCGAACTGGATCACCGTGACCAGCACCGCGATGATCAAAATAAATACCGGGATGCGCGCCTCGTTCGGCACCAGGTTGCGGATAGGCGCGATCGCAGCGCCGGACAGCGACATCACCGCGGCGGTCGCGAGGCCGAGACTGACGCCGTTGACCACCGAGCTGCTCACCGCGAGTATCGGGCACATGCCGAGCAGCTGCACCAGCCCGGTATTCTGCTTCCACACGCCGTTGAACAGGATATCCTTGAATTCCTGAGAGGTCATTTTTCTGCTCCTTGGTTGTTTGCCGCTCCGCCCTCGGAGGGCGAGCGCTGTTTGAACAATTCGTCGCGGTGCTGCGCGAAATACTGCAGCGCCTTGTGCACAGCCTTCACCACCGCGCGCGGCGTGATTGTGGCACCCGCCATGTAGTCGAATGATCCGCCGTCCTTTTTGACTTTCCAGCCACTGTCCTTTGGATCGTCCAGTGATTTGCCGTCGAAGCCGGTGATCCATTTGCTCTTCGCGATCTCGATGTAATCGCCCAGGCCCGGTGTCTCCTTGTGCGATATCACGCGCACCCCGCCAATTTTGCCGTCATTGCGGATCGCGATGATCAGACTGATCCTGCCGCTGTAGCCGTCGGGGGCGATCGCTTGCAGCACCGCGATCGAGGGCTCGCCCTTCAGCCGGCCGAGATAGGCGATGGTGGTGTCGTCGTTGCCGAGCAATGGATCCGGAGTGAGTTGTGCGCTGTCCTTGATGATGTCGTTGTCGTAGCTCGAGGCCGGTACGATCTGCGCGACCAGCTTCTGCTTTTCCTGTTCCTCGCTGCGCGCGATCGGCTCGTGCGTCAACTGGTAGGTGACGGCGAGCAAAGCCGTGCCGATCACCGCGAAGAACGTCAGGTTGAGCGCGGTGACCACGGAGGCCTTCGCGATGCTGCGCCTCATGGCTGCCTGTCCTTTTTACCAAAGACCCTGGGCTGGGTGTACAGCACGATCAGCGGCACGCAGATGTTCATCAGCAGCGTGGCGAATGCGATCCCGTCGGGAAAGCCGCCGAACACGCGGATCAGGTAGGTGAGCAAGGCCGCACCGGCCGCATAGATCAACCGCCCCTTGTTGGTCGTGGGGCTGCTGACCGGATCGGTCAGGATGAAGAATGCGCCCAGCATGGCCGCGCCGGCGAACCAGTGGAACAGCGGCGCGGCATAGCGGGCAGGATCGAGCAGGTGAAAGATCCCGGCGATGGCAAACAGCGTACCGAGAAAGGCGAGTGGGATATGCCAGCTGATGATGCGTGCGGCGAGCAGATATAGGCCGCCGACCAGGAATCCCAAGGCCACCATTTCGCTGCCGTGTCCTGCCAGCCGCCCGTAGATCGGCATATCGAGAATCTGCCGGATTGGCTGGTCGAGATGCAGGTGGGTCTTCAGCGTGTCCAACGGGGTTGCCGTGGTCAGCGCATCCAGCGTCAGATTGTGCGGCAATATGCCGAAGAAGATGTAGTCGAGCTGCTGTGCGAAGCCGAGCTGGTCCGGCACCAGCCCTCCGTCTTCCAGGCCATGGGGCGCAAGCCAGTGTGTCATCTGCGCCGGAAACGAAATGATCAGTACCGCATAGCCTACCATCGCGGGATTGAACAGGTTGTTGCCCAGCCCGCCATACAGCTGTTTGGCGATCGCGATCGCAAATGCGGTGCCGACCACCACCAGCCACCAGGGCGCCAGCGGCGGGATCGACAGCGCCAGCAGCCAGCCGGTCAGCAGCGCGCTGTTGTCCTTCAGGAATGGCGCGACCGGCCGCTTGCGCAGCCTGAGCATGGCCGCTTCGGTGGCCAGCGCGGTGAGGCTGGCCAGCGCGATCGACACCAGGATCTCCGGGCCGAAATACCAGACGTACAGCGCGATGCCGGGCAGCAGCGCCAGCAGCACCTTGAGCATGATCGCGGAGACGCTTTCGGATTTGTTGATGAGCGGAGAAAAGATCATGTCCGGATTATCCATGAATGACAGTCTGCAGATCGCATGAGGGTCGCTGTCATACTCACTTCGTGACTCCTTCATCGCTGTGCTCGACTGCGGATTGGGCAAGTACGCGGATGTGCGCGCGGCTCGCTTCAAGCGCGGCCCGCTCGGCTTGCTGCTCGGGTGTCAGCGGCTCTGAGTCCGCCAGTTTGGCGGCCTGCGCGGCCTTTTCCCTGGCGGCGAGCTTCTCCGCTTTTTCGCGCTTCTCGCGTTCCAGGCGCTGTTCGTGGTATTCGTGGCGCACCCTTGCCTGGTCCGCGAGCTGCTTGTCGTGCTCGCGGGCGCGGATCTCGCTCTTGGCAAAACGGTAGTACTGCACCAGCGGGATGTGGCTGGGGCAGACATAGCTGCAGGCGCCGCATTCGATGCAGTCAAACAGGCTGAACGCCTGTGCCCTGCCGAATTCTTTCGACTGCGCGAACCAGTACAGATCCTGCGGCTGCAGATCTGCCGGGCATACTTTGACGCAGCGCGTGCAGCGGATGCAAGGCATCGCAGCGGGCGGCTGCGGAAACAATTTCTCCGAAGACGCGATGATGCAATTGGTGGCTTTTACCAGCGGTACCTGAACCGATGGCAGGGCAAAGCCCATCATCGGCCCGCCCATGATGTAGCCGTTGGTGTCCGGCAGTGCTTCACTCAGCGCAACCAGTTCGGCTATCGGCGTACCGATCAGCACCTCGTAATTGCGCGGATGGCGGACATTGCCGGTGATCGTGACGATGCGTGACAGCAGCGGTTCGCCGTGCGCAATGGCATGCTGCACGGTGTATGCGGTGGCGACATTGAAGCACTGCACGCCGATGTCGGTGGGCAATTTCCCGGAAGGTGCTTCCAGTCCGGTCAGCACGCGGATCAGTTGCTTTGCGCTGCCGCCGGGATAGATCGTCGGGATCGCGACGACTTCCTGCCGCTTGCCCGGTTGCCGAGCCGGGCCGCTTGCGCTGATCGCCTGCTGCAGCGCGGCGATCGCTTCGGGCTTGTTGTCCTCGACGCCGATCAGCACCTCGTCCGCACCCAGCATGAAGCGCAACATTTCGGCGCCCTGCACGATTTCCGCGGCGCGCTCGCGCATCAGCATGTCGTCGCAGGTGATATAGGGCTCGCATTCCGCGCCGTTCAGGATCAGCGTGTTGATCTTTTGTTTGCCGGTGCGCAGCTTGATGTCGCTGGGGAATGCCGCGCCGCCCAGACCGACGACACCGGCCATGCGCAACAGCTGCTGCAGTTCGGCGGGGCTGCGGTCGCGGTAGTCTGCTACAGGTTTGCGTTCCACCCATTCGTCCTTGCCGTCGGGGATCAGCGTTGCGCACAGATTCGGCAATCCGGAAGGATGAGCGATCAGCTGCATGTCGATCGCGGCGATGGTGCCCGAGGTGGGCGCATGCACCGCGCTGGAAACAAAACCGTCGGGCATGCCGATCAGCTGGCCTTTCAGCACATGATCGCCGGCTTGCGCCACCGGCTTCGCGGTTTCTCCGGCATGCTGATGCAGCGGGATGACCAGCCGGGAGGGCAGCGGCGCTTGTGCGATGGCTGCTTGGGTGGATTGTGTCTTGTTGCTGGGCGGGTGGATGCCGCCGTGAAAATGATAGAGCTTTCTCATCGTCGATTGCCCGGGCTCATGCCGTAGCGGCCGTTGTCGATAGCGCGTACACCGGATATTTCCATTTCCAGTTGCCGATCTTCTCCTCGATCACCTGCATGCTGATGCAGTCGACCGGGCAGGGCGCCACGCAAAGCTCGCAGCCGGTGCACTCCGCGGCGATCACGGTGTGCATCTGTTTGGCCGCGCCGACGATCGCATCCACCGGACAGGCCTGGATGCACAGCGTACAGCCTATGCAGGTGTTCTCGTCGATGACGGCCAGCGATTTCGGCTTGGGAACGGCGTCGCTGCCGAACGGCTTGAATTCGACGCCCAGCAGTTCGGCCAGTTTGCGGATGCCTTCCTCGCCGCCGGGCGGACAGCGATTGATGTCAGCCTCACCTGCCGCAATGGCAGTGGCATAAGGCTTGCAGCCCGGATAGCTGCACTGGCCACACTGGGTCTGCGGCAGCACCGCATCGATCTTGTCCACCAGCGGATTGCCTTCGCTGTGGAACCTGATTGCGGCATAGCCGAGCACCGCGCCGAGCACGACTGCAATCGCCGCCATCACCAGCAGTGCGCTTAACAATTGAAAATTCCTATTTGGGCACTGCTAGAAATTTGCTTTTCCGGGATGAAGCGCAAGAAGCCGCACAACGAAGGACGAGACATATCCTGTGGATAGGCGAGGAGGGAGCGAGCACGCGACGTAGCGATTCGCCCGGAAAACGAATTTATAGCAGTGTCCATTACTTGATCAGCCCCGAGAACCCCATAAACGACAGGCTCATCAGGCCGGCAGTGACCATCGCGATCGCCGAACCCTTGAACACCGCCGGGACATCCGCGCCTTCCATGCGTTCGCGCATCCCGGCGAACAGCACCATCACCATCGTGAATCCGAGCGCGCTGCCGAAGCCGAACACCAGCGATTCCAGAAAGTTGTGCTTAAGCTGGACGTTGAGCAGCGGCACGCCCAGCACCGCGCAATTGGTGGTGATCAGCGGAAGATAGATACCCAGCACCTGGTATAGCGGCGGGCTGGTCTTTTGCACCACCATCTCGGTGAACTGCACGATGCCGGCGATCACCACGATGAACGACAGCGTGGTCAGATAGGACAACTCGGGGCCGAGCAGGTAACGGTTGATCAGGTAGCTCGAGCCCGAAGCCAGGGTCAGCACGAAAGTGGTGGCGGCGCCCATGCCGATCGCGGCTTCCAGCTTTTTGGACACGCCCATGAACGGGCACAGGCCGAGGATCTTCACCATCACGACGTTGTTGACAAATACCGCGCCCAGCAGGATCAGCAGATATTCAGACATGAGCGACACCATAAAATATGCGGTCGCGGATTATCCCCTGATTCATATGCGCCTTCAACCGCATTGGCGGTATAACCATATGGCGAAAAGTTGGATTGCCTAGATTTCGATCCGGGTACCCATTTCGACGACGCGGTTGGCCGGGATGTTGAAGAAGTCCGCGGCGTTCATCGCGTTTTTGGACAGCACCAGGAACAGGCGTTCGCGCCATCTGGACATCCCGGGTTTGGCGCTGGAAACGATCACGGCACGGGAAGTGAAGAACGAGGTGGTCATCATGTCGAACGGCAAACCCTGTGCGCCGCAAAGCTCCAGTGCAAGCGGGATGTCCGGCGTCTGCATGAATCCGTAATACAGCTTGACCCGGTAGAAGTTGTTGCCCATATCCTTGATCAGGAAGCGATTGCCCTTGGTGACGTAAGGCTTGTCCTCGACCACCACGGTCAGCATCACGTTGCGTTCGTGCAGCACGTGATTGTGTTTGAGGTTGTGCAGCATCGCCGACGGCGCGCCATCTCCCACCGGAGTCAGGAATACCGCGGTGCCGGCTACCCTGGGTACGTCAGCCACGCTGTCCAGGATGGCCTGCAGCGGGACCGACTGGCGCGCGATCTCGGCGAACATCAATTGCCGGCCGCGCTTCCAGGTGGTCAGCACGGTGAAGGAGATCACCGCGATGCCGAGCGGAAACCAGCCGCCCTGCGGAATCTTGAGCGCGTTGGCCGCAAAATAGGTCAGGTCCGCGATCAGCAGGACGGCGATCAACGGTATCGCGAAAACCAGCGGCCAGCGCCACAGCAGCACGATGACGAAGGCGATCATCATCGTGGTAATCGTCATCGTGCCGGTCACGGCGATGCCGTAGGCCGCCGCCAGATTGGTGGAACTCTGGAACGCAAACACCAGAAAGACCACCGCGACATAGAGTGTCCAATTGGTGAAAGGCACGTAGATCTGCCCCTGCGCCTGGGACGAGGTCTGGCGGATCTCGAGGCGCGGCAGAAAGCCCATTTGCACCGACTGGTGCGCGATCGAATAGGCGCCCGATATCACCGCCTGCGAGGCGATCACGGTCGCGGCGGTGGCAAGCAGCACCAGCGGCACCAGTGCCGAAGCGGGCGCGAGCAGATAGAACGGATTCTGGATGGCCTGCGGATTGTGCAGCAGCAGCGCGCCCTGGCCGAAATAATTCAACACCAGCGCCGGCAGCACGAATGAGAACCATGCCAGGCGGATCGGGAATTTGCCGAAGTGCCCCATGTCGGCATACAGGGCTTCGCCGCCGGTGATGGCCAGCACGATGGCGCCCAATGCCAGGAAAGATACATACGGGTCTGTGCTCAGGAAGCGATAAGCATAAACCGGGTTCAACGCCAGCAATATGTGGGGGCTTTGTGCGATTGAAATCATGCCGAATACAGCCAGGCAACCGAACCAGATGATCATGATCGGACCGAAGGCCATGCCGACTGTGCCGGTGCCGCGTTTCTGGATGAAAAACAGGCCGGTCAGGATCAGGACCGTGATGGGCAAAATGTAGCTCTTGAACTGATGCGAAACCAGATCCAGTCCCTCGACCGCCGACAGCACCGAGATTGCGGGAGTAATCATGCCGTCGCCATAGAACAGCGCTGCGGCGAACACGCCAATCGCAGTGATAAACCATTTCGTTTTCGGATATTGCGCGGTCAGTTCACTGACCAATGCCAGCAAGGCCAACGATCCGCCTTCACCGTGATTATCCGCACGCAGGATGATGGTCACATATTTAAACGAGACCAGCAGCATGATGGTCCAGAACATCACCGACAGGACGCCGAGGATATTGGCTTCTATGACGGGCAGCGGATGGGTGCCGGAAAAAGTTGCTTGTATCGCATACAGCGGGCTGGTGCCGATGTCGCCATAGACCACCCCGATCGCGCCCAGTACGAGCGGAGATACCTTGTGCTTTGCTTGCGTGCTGCTCATAAGCATTCTGAGTGAAACAATGGGGCGGCACTCTACCCGTGCGCGATGACTAAAGCAACCGCGCCGGGTATCCGGGTTGAATTGGTCGCGGGATATACAGCACTATTCGCCTGCTGCAGTCCGCAGCCAGGCTGAACAATCTGGCCGGCCGGCCCGCCATGCCATTGTGCCGGCGGGGCTGTGAGCTCAAAGCTTCTGGTGGGTGCCGTCGCACAAGACCCCGTTGGTACTGTGCTTGCAGCCGCAAAAATAAACGGTGCCCGCTTCCTTCGCCTTGTATTCCACCGGGGAAAATTCACTGCCCTTATGGCTGCCATCGCAGAAGGGCTGGCTGGCGCTCTTGCCGCAGGCGCACCACCAGTAACTTTTGCCGGCTTCCACCGCTACTGCAAAAGGGGATTTTTGGGCTATGACCGGTTGCTTGCCTGATGTGTTGCTTGACATGTTGATACTCCTTATATAAATGACTACACAAGATATCCTCTTGCATTTCGGGCAAGAGGCCCAACAAATTTATTGCCTGATTTTCTGGCGGCGCAGTCCGCGGTCAGGTTTTTCCTGAACCCTCTGCCGGTCGAATGCGGTTCTTAAAAGGCGCAGGTTCTCGGCCATTCCGGCCAGATTGCCGGGGGAAAATCCGGCCAAGGCTCGTTCCAGATGGGCCAAATGCGCGGGAAAGACGCGTGCAAACAATTTTTCTCCCTGCGCAGTCAGCCTGATCACCTGGCAGCGCCGGTCACTGAGGGATGCGGCCCGGCGCACCATTTTTTTATCTACCAGACGGTCGACCACCCCGGTCAATGTGCCCTTGGTGATCAGCGTCTTTTCTCCCAGTTCCTTCGGTGACATGCCTGAAGTGTTGCCGAGTGTGGCGACGATATCGAACTGCGCGGGAGTCAGCGACAACGAGCGGATATGCGCAGACGAATACACCTCGAAGGCCTGGTAGGTGCTGGATAGTTCGCGCAAAAGCGGCAGAATATTCGAAGGGGGCATCGGCGCACAAATTAGTTCTAATTAGAACAATAATAATTCCGGCCGGAGCCAATGTCAAACCGCGGCCATGCAGCCGGCATGCGCGGAGAATCCCGGCGGCCGATGCACACGGCCGGGAAGGACGCGATAAATAGTACGCTACCGCTTGCGCAACGCAGCGCAGGCTTCACTGATCAGCGCCGGACCGCGAAAGATCAGACCGCTGTATAGCTGCACCAGCGCCGCCCCCGCCGCGACCTTTTCTGCGGCGTCAGCGCCGCTCAGGATGCCGCCCACGCCGATGATGGGCAAAGCCCCCTGCAGTTCTGCGGCGAGTCGGCGGATCACCGCGGTGGATTTGTCGCGCACCGGTGCGCCGCTCAACCCGCCGCTCTCTTTGCCATGCAAAAGGCCGGCAACTCCCTCGCGCGACAGAGTGGTGTTGGTGGCGATCACGCCGTCGATGCGTTGCTGCATCAGCAGGCGCGCAATCCCGGCTATCTGTCCGGCTTCCAGGTCGGGAGAGATCTTCAGCGCGATCGGCACGTATCTGCCATGCATGTCGGCGAGTTTTTGCTGCTCGGTCTTGAGCTGCGACAGCAGATCGTGCAGCGCGTCTTCTTCCTGCAACTGGCGCAGGTTTTTGGTGTTGGGGGAAGAGATGTTGATGCTGATGTAGCTGGCATGGACATACACCTTGCGCAAACAGGCCAGATAGTCGTCCGCGGCCCTTTCGATCGGGGTGGCGGCGTTTTTGCCGATGTTGATGCCGAGGATGCCGCGAAAGCGGGCGCGTTTCACATTGGCGACCAGCACATCCACGCCGTGGTTGTTGAAGCCCATGCGGTTGATGATTGCGTTGGCCTGCGGCAGGCGGAACAGGCGCGGCTTGGGGTTGCCGGGCTGGGGGAGCGGCGTGACCGTGCCGATCTCGATGAAGCCGAAACCGAGCGCCGCCAGGCCGTCTATGTACTCCCCATTTTTGTCGAGTCCGGCGGCCAGGCCGACCGGGTTTGGGAAGGAAAGTCCCATCACGCTGCGCGGGTCATGCGCGATACGTTGCGCCACTAGGCCGGTCAAACCCAGCGTATGCAGGGAATTCAGGCTGCCCAATGCGAACCGGTGTGCAATTTCCGGGTCGAGTTGAAACAAGGCGGGGCGCAGCAATGAAAACATGTGCAGGGGCGCCGTTCAGCTTTTTTCCGGGTCAGGCGCGCGCCATCTACCATCAAGCAAACCCTGTGCAGGCTGGTATTGAGTCTTGTACGCCATCTTGCGGCTGTCCCTTATCCAGTAACCCAGATAGACGAAATCCAGATCCAGTTTGCGGCACAGCTCGATTTGCCACAGCACGTTGTATACGCCCAGGCTGGCATGCGGCAGATCCGGCTCATAGAAGGTGTAGACCGAGGACAGGCCGTCGCTGAGCAGGTCGATTACGCTGACCATGCGCAGCTCGCCCTGCGCGTCACGGGATGGCTCCGATCCTCCGGCCCGGTTTGGCGCTGGCGGGGTTGCGGCAATGCCAGCAGCGAAAGGTTCGCGGAATTCCACCAGCAGCGAATCGACATGGCTTTGCAGCATGAAGTTTTGATACGACTCGCGGTCGTCATTGTCCATGCCGCCATCCTTGTGGCGCGCATGCTGATAGCGCTGATAAAGATCGTAGTATTCCGCTTTGTCCTGCAGCGGATGCAGTGTCGCTTCGAGTGCGGCATGCCGCTTCCAGGCCCGGCGTTGCGCGCGGTTCGAGCGGAATTGCCTTGCCAGCACGCGCAGCGGCATGCAGGCGCGGCAATTATCGCAATGGGGCCGGTAGGTGTAGGTTCCGCTGCGCCGGAATCCGTGAAGCACCAGTTCTGAATACACCTGGGCGTTGATCAGCAAGGCGGGAGTGGCGACCTGGGAACGCGCCTGCAGGCCGGGCAGATAGCTGCACGGATAGGACGCCGTCAGGTAAAAGTGCAGCGCAGTATGGGTGAGGTCGTTAAGTAAGCTCATTTAAACAGGCCGGAATCGAAGCGCCAGTCGGGTATTGGCGCACAGTGTACCAATTCCTGCAGCTGTGCGATAAATTCGCTGCGCGGGATCTCGCGTGCGCCCAACGAGGCCAGATGAGGCGTATTCATCTGGCAATCTATCATGGCTCTTCCGAACGTGGTCGCACGACCGAGTTGCCAGCGCTGGAATTGTCCGGCGAGATGCGCCAGCGCGATTTTCGAGGCATTATCGGCATGGCTGAACATCGACTCGCCGAAGAACATCTGGCCGATGCAGACGCCATACAGGCCGCCTGCCAGACTGCCGTTTATCCAGGTCTCCACCGAATGCGCATAGCCCTGACGATGCAATTCGCAATAAGCCGCGATCATTGCTTCGCCTATCCAAGTGCCGGATTGAGTGACGTCCTGGCCGATTGAATGTTTGCGGCGCGGCGCGGCGCAACTCCTCATCACCTGTTCAAAAGCACTGTCGGTGCGTACTTCATAGGCCGCTTTGTGCAATACCTTTGCCAGCGAGTGTGATGTCCTGAACTCGTTTGGTATCAATACCATGCGCGGATCCGGGCTCCACCACAATACCGGCTCACCGGGGTTGAACCATGGAAATATCCCGTGGCGATAGGCTTCCAGCAACCTGGCCGCGGATAGATTTCCTCCCGCCGCAAGCAAACCGGCGGGCGAGCGCAATGCCCGCTCGATCGGCGGAAAAGGCGTGTTATCGTCCAACCATGGAATCAAGTATGTCCTTCAAGCACTTTCCAAACGCTTGATTTTGTGGTTACATTGCGCGCAACTCAGCGATTGGTTTTAAGGGGCGGGAATGTTATCAGCACTATTCGGCAAGAAATCCGACAATCCTTTGGCGGACATCAAGTCCGCGCAGGCATTGCTGGAAGAGTTGCCAAAAAATGATGCGTTCAGGTCACTCGCCGAACTGACCGAGCTGATCGAATTGCTGTCCGAGCAAACCGAATTCAAGCTGGACCATCAATTTGCCGTATTGCGCCTGTATGACGAAGCTGCTCAGCCTTATGTGCGCAAGCTGGTACGCGAATATTTTACCCCATTTGAAGTAAATAAATTCCAGGAAAACCGTCTGTGGCTGACGCTGGGGAATTGGTCGCGCAAGGTCGCCAATGCCTATTTCAAGCAATTCACTGCCTTTTGCAGCGGCGAAAAGGGCAGCAGCGCGATCAAGTCACAGCTGCCGTTGCTGACAGCGCGGGCGGTACACACCCTGATGTGGCAAATGAAATATATATGCGCCCACTATGACCTGGTTGACAACTCGGCATGGAATAATCTCGCGCAGCTATACAAGCATGCAGAACAGCTGGGATACCTGGAGATGCCGGTCAGCCTCTACCCGGGCATGCTGGGCAGCACGACGGTGAAACATGAAACCGGTATCCTGATGGTCTGGTACGACAGCGGACTGAGCGCGTTGAGTCCCCTGTACATACATCTGACGGAGCGGATCCTGGCCCACTATCGTTCGACGATAGACGTCCATGCGGAAATCAGTCAGCACAGCAGGCTCAGTTTCGACCTGAATCGCCCGGCCGAACCGACGCGCATCAACATGGGAGCGACGACGCATCCCGCGATGCGCTTTGTCGGCATAACCGCGTTGCAAGCCAGGCTGGAAGACCTGATGAAAGTACTGAAAAAGAACATCGTGCCGGACGACATCAATCTCGGCGGCAACTATGAAGCGGAAGTGGTGAAGAACGCCGCCCAGTATCTGCTGAATTACGTGATCGCGCCTCCGATCAGGCGCAACAAGCGGCTGTTGGCCGATATCACATTGAATGTCGTGGACGGTTTCGACAAGGTGGTCGAGCGGACCGGTGCAGGACTGGATTTTGGGGGGAATGCAGAACAGCCGACGCGATGGGTGACCGAGGAAATCAGCGCGGGTGGATTCAGCGCAGTAATTTCCGCAAAGGGAAACGTCAGCATCGGCATCGGCAGCCTGTTGGGCATCCAGCCGGACGGGTTGGCGCATTGGGGAATTGCGGTAGTCAGGCGGTTGCTGCGCGATGACGCAAAGAACCAGTTGCGTGTGGGTGCCGAGATACTCTCCAGCCAAATCGCAGGCGTGGTATTGAATCAGAACCGGGTGCCAGGCGGGGCAATTGAAAATGGGCAGCCTGCATTATGGCTTTATGCAAAGCAGAACGATGTTGCCGGCGAAGCCCAGTTGCTGATGCGGGCCGACACCTTTTCTCCGGGGCGCAGCCTGCAGATCCAGCTGGACGGGAAAAACTATTTGCTGCTATCCCTGGGATTGCAGGAGAAGGGCCTGGATTTCGACTTGGCAAAATTCCGTTTTGTCGTGCAGGAAATCGGAGAGGAATAAGCACCGCCGCGGTCTGATGTATCAGTCAGCAGCCCTTGATATTTTCTGTGTCAGCCAAGCCTCGGCATCGCGCAGTTCTTCTTCGCACACCGAGTGCTGCATTGCGTACTCGTGCCATTCCACTGCATAACCCAGATCCAGCAACATGTCTCGTGAAGCCGAACCCAGTGCACAGGGAATGACCGGATCGCTGCGCCCGTGCGCCATGAAAACCGGCGTGGACAAGGATTGCTCGGACCGCTCGCGCGCTGCGGTTTCGGCCAGCGGCAAATAGGCGGAGAGCGCCAACACGCCACCCAGGACCTTGGTGCAGCGCACTGCGGTATGCAGCGCGAGGGCTCCACCCTGGGAGAATCCTGCCAGGAAAATATGCTGTGGCGAGATGCCGTGCGCCAGTTCCCCGGCAATCAGCGCTTCGACCAGTGCTTGCGAGGCGCGGATACCCGCTGCATCCTGCTGCGCAGCGATGCTGGCTGCGGCGATGTCATACCAGGCCCGCATCACGAATCCGCCGTTGATCGTGACGGGACGCATAGGCGCATGCGGGAAAATGTGACGCACCGCGACCGGAAGTTCCAGCTCATCGGCGAGCGGCACGAAGTCCTGACCGTCGGCACCGAGTCCGTGCAGCCAGACGATGCTGTGCCTGGCGTGGGCGCCGGTTTGCAGGATTATCGGAGGGTCCTTGTCAGACATCTTTATTGGATTGCCTCCGGGCCATCAGCTCAATCCCGGTCTGTTTCGGAGATGATCTCACGCAGCACCTGAAATATCTCGCGGTAATTCTTCGGAGGCTTCCCGCCTTTCAACTCCTTGTGCGCATTGCGCACCAGCGCGCGCAGCCGTTGCGCGTCCGCTCCCGGATGTGCGGCAAGCAGTTCGGTGAGCGCACTGTCACTTTCCATCAGCCGGTCGCGCCAGCGTTCCAGCTGGTGCATGTAGGCGGTATGCTGCTGTGACTTGCCCTTCCACGCATCCAGCCTGGCGAGTATCGGTGCAGTATCCACTTCGCGCATCAGCTTGCCGATGTACTGGATCTGGCGGCGCTGCGCGCCGAACTTGTTGATGCCCTTCATTTCGCGTATCGCATCGCGCAGATTTTCCGGAATGTCGAGTTGTGCCAGCTGATCCTTGCCTAGCTCGGTCAGTTCCTTGCCGAGGTCGCGCAGCTGATGCATCTGTTTCTTGACCTTGGTCTTGCTCGGCGGCAATTCCTCTTCGTCCTCAACCGGAAGGTCGCGCAGTCCACGCCCTCTGGTGTAGGTGTTATCCGCCTTGCGTGCCTGAATCCCGGTATGCGCATGCGGACGGATGACTTCGACTCCATCGTTGTCATGGACTTCTCCGGCATGGTGTTCTTCGCCGCCGTTGTGCTCATCCTCGTCTTGGTCATCACCCAGATGGATGTGCAGCGGCTCGTCATCGTCCTGGTCTTTTTTGTGTTTGTTCATGGCTGTGGGGTTTTGCCCGGCATTGATCAGTCCGGTCTTTGAATGAGTGCGGACGATACTGCTATGATACCGCCTTTCACCAATCATCCGCTTTGCTTATGAATGCCCTGGTAACCTCTCCACCCCGTTTTTCCCACAGCGCAGACGATCTGCGCAGCATCGCACAAGACATGCTGGATTACGCCAAACAGCGCGGGGCATCGGCTGCCTCGGCTGATGTTTCGGTCGGTTTCGGCCAGTCCGTCGCGGTGCGCCACAGCGAAGTCGAGACCATAGAATACAACCGTGACAAGGGCCTGAGCGTCACGGTCTATCTCGGCCAGCAGCGCGGCAATGCCAGCACCTCGGACTTTTCCCCGCAGGCGGTGCGCGACACCGTGGATGCGGCGCTGTCGATCGCGCGCTATACCGCCAGGGACGATTGTTCCGGCCTGCCGGACGCGGACATGCTGGCGCGCGATTGCCCCGACATGGATTTGTATCACCCGTGGGACCTGCCGGTCGATGCGGCGATAGAGCTGGCCAGGCGCTGCGAACAGGCCGCGCTGGACGCGGACAAGCGCATCAACAATTCCGAAGGCGCGACCGTCAATCTGCACGAGGCGCAATTCATCACCGCCAACAGCCTGGGCTTCATCGGCGGCTTTCCCACTTCACGCCACAGCCTCAGCTGTGCCGTGATCGCCGGAGAGGAAGACGCGATGGAGCGCGACTACTGGTATGCCGTGGCGCGTGATGCGGGGGATTTGATGGATGCGCAGCAAGTCGGGCGCATGGCCGCCGAGCGCACCGTGCGCCGTCTGAACGCGCGCCAGCTAGCCACGATGCAGGTGCCGGTGCTGTTCGAGGCGCCGATTGCATCGGGTCTGTTGGGCAGCTTCGTCGGTGCGGTCAGCGGCGGCAGCCTGTACCGCAAGTCATCGTTTCTGCTCGACCGGATGGATCAGCAGATCTTTGCGCCGCATATCAACATCAGCGACTTGCCGGACATCCCCAAGGGCCTCGGCTCCAGCCCGTTCGACGACGAGGGCGTGCGCACCCAGCGCCGCGTGATCGTCGAGAACGGCGTGCTGCGCGGCTACTTCCTCGGCAGCTATGCCGCGCGCAAGCTCGGCCTGCGCACCACCGGCAACGCCGGCGGCAACCACAACCTGGTTCTTCAGTCCGGGGAGCTGGATTTTGCGGGGCTGGTGAAAACCATGGGGCGCGGCCTGCTGGTCACCGAATTGCTCGGACAGGGCGTGAACCAGGTCACCGGGGATTATTCGCGCGGCGCGGCGGGATTCTGGGTCGAACATGGCGAGATCCAGTATCCGGTGCAGGAAATCACCATCGCCGGAAACCTCAAAGACATGTTCCGCAATATCGTAGCGGTCGGCAACGACGTGCTGGTGCAGGGATCAAGGCAGTGCGGGTCGATCCTGGTGGAAGGCATGACGGTGGCGGGGCGCTGAAGACGACGCTGCGGCAACCGGTCTGGCCGGCCGCCGCGCATCATTGGGCGGGGAAGCGTGCGGGTATCATCCCAGCACATAGATCACGAAGCGGTTGACTGCATAACCGCCCATGGTCAGGAAGGCGAACAAGAATGTTGCCAGCATCAAGGGTTTGGCACCGGCCTGGCGTATCGCCCCCACATGAGTGCGCAACCCCAGGGCAGCCATCGCAGTGGTCAGCAGCACATTGTCGATCTGCAGCAATCCGTCCACCAGTGCGGCGGGAAGGAAATGCAGGGAATTCACTGCGCTTGCCGCGATGAACAACACAGCAAACCAGGGGATCGTGATATGGGATTTGCCTTTTGCTTTACCTTCGCCTTGTGAGAAGGACGACAATACCAGCAGGAACGGTGCAAGCATCATCACGCGCAGCATCTTCTCGATAACCGCCGTAGACGCCGCGGCATCGCTGACGCTCTTGCCGGCCGCGACCACTTGAGCGACTTCGTGGATAGTCGAGCCGACAAAGATGCCATAGTATTGTTCGGACAGGTGCAGGTACGGGTAAACCAGCGGGTAAGTGAACATCGCCAATGTCCCGAATACCACCACCGTGGCGACGGCGACGGAAACCTTGTGTGCCTGACCGCGCACTACGGGCTCAGTGGCCATTACTGCGGCGGCCCCGCAAATGGCGCTGCCCGCGCCGATTAATATCGAAGATTGGTAGTCCAGCTTGAACACGCGCTTGCCCAATTGCACCGCAAGCAACAGGGTCAGGGTTACCATCAGCAGATCGATCAGGATGCCTTCCCAGCCAACTCCGGCGATCTGCTGGAAGGTGATGCGGAAACCGTACAGGATGATTCCGGCGCGCAACAGCATGCTCTTGGAAAAATCCACACCGGTCGCGGTGTATGGGGCGATCATCTTGAAAAAGGTATTGCCTGCCACGATGCCGATCACGATGGACAGCGTCAGCGAGCTCAGACCCAGATGAACTATCCATGGCAACCGGGCCGCAGCCAGTGCCGCCGCTGCGATGGCGCCAGCCAGCGCGATTCCAAGCCACCAGGCACGTTGTTGCAAGCTCCTGACGGCGGGATGGGAATGCTGTGAATGTGTCATTGCAGGGTCCTTGAAGTTGAATGGCGCCAATCAGAATTGCCGCTGAAGGCAAATTAATATTAGAATTTGCTGTAACATAACTCTAATATATATATTTCATTCAGTTATGAAAATTAGTTATGAATCTGCATTTGCTGCGTGTATTTTTTGAGGTTGCCGACAGGCGCAGTTTTTCCCGGGCCGCCGAGACATTGTTCATCAGCCAGCCGGCTGTCTCCAAGGCGGTGCGGGAGCTGGAGCATCAGCTCAATCTGCCGCTGATCGAGCGTGGCGCAGCTGGCAACAAGGGCGCCAGGGGAACCCGCCTGACCGAAAGCGGCCAGGCGATGTACGAGCATGCACGCAGCATCTTTGCGCTGGAGCGCGCCGCAATCGAAGATGTCCGGGCCCGCATCGGCCTGAAGCGCGGGCAGCTGATCGTCGGCACCAGTACCACGATCGCAGGCTATTGGCTGCCGGCTTATGTGGCCGGATTTTTCCAGCAATTCCCGTCAATCCAATTGAAGGTGCATGTCGGCAACACCATGGAAATCAGCGCGGCGCTGATCGATTGCAATATCGATGTGGCGCTGGTCGAAGGTGTGGTCGACGACGCGCGCATCATTGCCACCCACTGGCATGACGACGAGCTGCGCATCATCGCCCATCCGGGGTCGGGGATTGCCCGGAAACGGAAGCTGGGCGTGGAAGACCTGAATCGGGAGGTCTGGCTGATACGCGAACCAGGTTCCGGAACACGCGAAGTCAGCGAGCGGGTGATGCAGGCGCACGGTATCCGGCCCAGCCGCATCATCGAGTTCGGCAGCAATGAAGGTATCGCACGCGCGGTCGCCGCGGGGCTGGGCGTAGCAATGGTGCCCACGCTGGTCGCGCGGGAATTGCTGATGCTGCACGAGATCAAGGCGCTGCGCTATCCACGCGATGCACCGCTGCTGCGTCCTTTGTTCTTCCTCAAATTGGCCGAACGCCCCCTGTCGCCGCTGGCCCGGGCTTTTCATGAAATGCTCGAATCGCAGAAGCAATGGGGTTGATCGCTGGGCGCAATTACTGTGAGCCCCATGCCCATGGTAGAATCCGCGCCTTTCCCATTCTTAACAATTGAGGAATTACGCCATGTTCTCCAGTAAAAACACCATCGCCCTCACCGATCCGGAATTGTGGGCGGCCATACAGAATGAAAACCGCCGCCAGGAAGAGCACATCGAGCTGATTGCTTCGGAAAACTATACCAGCCCGGCCGTGATGGAAGCGCAGGGCAGCAAGCTCACCAACAAATACGCGGAAGGCTATCCGGGCAAGCGCTATTACGGCGGCTGCGAGTATGTGGACGTCGCAGAACAGCTTGCGATCGACCGTGCCAGGGCGCTGTTCGGGGCCGAATACGTCAATGTACAGCCGCATTCCGGCTCGCAGGCGAACCAGGCAGTGTATGCGTCGGTACTCAAGCCCGGCGACACGATACTGGGTATGAGCCTGGCGCACGGCGGCCACCTCACCCACGGTGCATCGGTGAACATCAGCGGCAAACTGTACAACGCGATTCAGTATGGCCTGAACGCGAAAGAGGAGATCGACTATGACGAAGTACAACGTCTGGCCAGCGAACACAAGCCGAAGATGATCGTCGCCGGTGCGTCGGCTTATGCGCTGGTGATCGACTGGAAACGCTTCCGTGCGATCGCCGACAGCGTCGGCGCCTATCTGTTCGTCGACATGGCGCACTACGCCGGTTTGATTGCGGCGGGGGTCTACCCCAGCCCGGTCGGTATCGCGGACTTTGTCACCACCACCACCCACAAGACCTTGCGCGGGCCGCGCGGCGGATTGATCCTAGCCAGGGCCGAACACGAAAAAGCGCTGAACTCGGCGATCTTCCCTTCGTTGCAGGGCGGTCCGCTGATGCACGTGATCGCCGCCAAGGCGGTGGCGTTGAAGGAAGCGGCAAGCCAGGAGTTCAAGGCTTATCAGCGCCAGGTTGTCGACAATGCGCGCGTGATGACCAGGGTACTGCAGGAACGCGGCCTGCGCATCGTATCCGGCCGCACCGACAGCCATGTGTTCCTGGTCGATCTGCAAGCCAAGCACATCACCGGCAAGGATGCCGAAGCCGCGCTGGGACGCGCGCATATCACCGTGAACAAGAACGCGATCCCCAACGATCCGCAAAAACCTTTCGTGACGAGCGGCATCCGCATCGGCAGCCCGGCGATGACTACGCGCGGTTTCAGGGAGCTGGAAGCCGAGAAGCTCGCCAACCTGATCGCCGACGTGCTGGACGCCCCGAACGACGAAGCGGTGATTGCGCGCGTGGCGGGAGAGGTGAAGAAGCTGACCACACAGTTTCCGGTGTATGAAAAATAAAGCCGGAAGGGGTAATGGAGAAGGGGGAAGGGCAACTGCGGTTTTCCACCCTTCCCCCTTTTCTCTTCGCTCTTGCCTATGAAGTGTCCGTTCTGCAAAGGTGACAAGACCCAGGTGGTCGATACGCGCGAAAGCGAAGACGGCGACAGCATACGCCGCCGCCGTCGCTGCCTGGCCTGCGACAAGCGTTTCACCACGTATGAGATGGTGGAATTGCGCATGCCGCAGGTGGTCAAGCAGAATGGTATGCGCAGCGAATTCGATGAAGAAAAGCTGCGCACCAGTTTCAAGCGCGCGCTGCACAAGCGCCCGGTCTCGGCAGAACTGGTCGAAACCGCGATAGACAATGTCACGCAGAAGCTGCATGCCTTGGGCGAGCGCGAGATCGGTTCGCGCCAGGTCGGTGAGATGGTAATGAAGGAATTGCTCAAGCTCGACAAGGTCGCCTATATTCGCTTCGCCTCGGTGTACAAGAGTTTCCAGGATGTAGGCGATTTCACCGAAGCCGTCGAAGCGGTGCGCAAGTCGCCAGCGCGCAGGGTAACGGACAGCAGCAAGCGGAAGAAGTCCTGACATGTTCGCTGCACAGGACAGCCCATGGATGGCGCAGGCGCTGCACCTGGCCGAGCAGGGGCTATACAGCACCAGCCCGAATCCGCGTGTCGGCTGCGTGCTGGTGTCGGACGAAAAGATTGTCGGCAGCGGCTGGCATCGGCGTACCGGCGAACCGCATGCCGAGGTGCATGCGCTGCGCGAGGCCGGAGACCAGGCGCGCGGAGCGACCGCTTATGTCACGCTGGAACCGTGCAGCCATCATGGTAGAACCCCACCCTGTACCGATGCGCTGATTGCAGCGGGTGTCGCGCGGGTCGTGGTGGCGGTGCAGGACCCGAATCCCAAAGTGGCGGGCGAGGGCATTGCGAAATTGCGTGCGGCCGGCATCGCGGTCGACTGCGGTCTGATGGAAGCGGCGGCGCGGGAACTGAACGTCGGATTCCTTGCGCGCATGACGCGCGGCACGCCCTGGCTGCGCAGCAAGATCGCGGCGAGCCTGGACGGCCGCACCGCGCTGGCGAACGGAGCCAGCCAGTGGATCACCGGCGACGCGGCACGGCGGGACGTGCAACATTGGCGGGCGCGCTCCTGCGCGGTGCTGACCGGCATCGCCACCGTGCTGGCGGACGATGCGCGGTTGAACGTGCGCGACATCGCGACCGAACGGCAACCGCTGCGCGTGGTGCTGGACAGCAAATTGCGCATGCCGCTGGACGCGCGCATCCTGCAGGGCGGAAAGGTGCTGATCTATGCCGCGGTGAACGATCCGGAAAAGAGCGCGGCACTGGAGCAGGCCGGCGCAGCAGTCGCCGTGCTGCCGGATGGAAACGGGCAGGTGGACCTGGCTGCGGTGCTGCGCGATCTGGCGCGGCGCGGTTGCAACGAAGTGCTGCTGGAAGCCGGTAGCACGTTGAATGGGGCGATGCTGCGCGCGGGGCTGGTGGATGAAATGCTGTTGTATGTCGCCCCGCAGTTGCTGGGCGACAGCGCGCGCGGCATTGCGCAATTGGGCGAGCTGACGGATCTGGAACAGCGCGTCGATGTGAAATGGCAGGATGTGCGGCAGGTCGGGAATGATATGCGCATCACGGTGAAGGTGAACCATGTTTAGCGGCATTATCGCCGGCATAGGCAGCATCAAACAGGCGAGCGACCGCGAAGGCGGACTGCGTCTGGTGATTGCGGCCGGCGCGCTGGATCTGAACGACGTGCAGCCCGGCGACAGCATCGCGGTGAACGGGGTGTGCCTCACGGTGGTGGGTATAGACGGCGATGACTTTGCCGCCGATGTATCGCGCGAGACGCTGGACTGTACCGCGGGTCTGGCCGCGGCGGGCGCGCCGGTGAACCTGGAAAAGGCGCTGCGCCTGGGCGACAGGCTGGGCGGGCACCTGGTCAGCGGCCATGTCGACGGGGTGGGCGAGGTGGTCGAATTAGCCGATCTCGGCGAAAGCTGGAAACTGGCGGTGCGCGCACCGCAGACATTGGCGAGATACATCGCGGTCAAAGGATCGATCACGATCAACGGCGTCAGCCTGACGGTCAATTCCGTCAGCGCCAGCGAGTTCAGCGTCAACCTGATCCCGCATACGCTGTTGATGACCAATCTGAAGGTTCTGCGCGCCGGCAGCCGCGTCAACCTTGAAGTGGATATGATCGCACGCTACGTGGAACGGATGATGCAGGGCAAGATGGAACCAGCCGAGAAAGAACCAGGATCATGACCGGAATATCATCCGTACAGGAAATAATCGCAGAGATACGCGCCGGGCGCATGGTCATCCTGGTCGATGAGGAAGATCGCGAGAACGAGGGCGACCTGGTGTTCGCAGCCGAATTCGTCACCCCGGAAAAGATCAACTTCATGGCCAAGCATGGCCGCGGCCTGATCTGTCTGACGCTGACCGAGGCGCATTGCAAACAGCTCAACCTGCCGCTGATGGTGCGCGAGAACGGCCTGCCGCTGGCGACCAATTTCACGCTGTCGATCGAGGCCGCGAGCGGCGTAACCACCGGCATCTCGGCGGCGGACCGGGCGCGCACCGTGCAGGCCGCCGCCGACAAGAATGCCAAGCCATCCGACATCGTGCAGCCCGGCCATATCTTCCCGCTGCGCGCGCAGAACGGCGGCGTGCTGGTGCGCGCCGGCCACACCGAGGCGGGATGCGATCTGGCCCAATTGGCCGGGCTGACCCCGGCCGCGGTGATCTGCGAGATACTCAAGGACGACGGCGAGATGGCGCGCCTGCCCGACCTGATCGTGTATGCCAAACAGCACGGGCTCAAGATCGGCACGATCGCCGATCTGATCCAGCACCGTAGCCAGCATGAGAAACTGGTCGAGCGCGTCGCGCGGCGCAGGGTGCAGACCGCTTACGGCGAATTCGATCTGGTGACTTATGTGGACAAGACCACCCAGCGCACCCATCTGGCGCTGGTGCATGGCGAGATCGGCCATGCTGCCGAGACGCTGGTGCGCGTGCACGAGCCGCTGTCGGTGATGGATTTTCTGGAGCAGGCCGATCCTGCCCATTCGATCAATGTGAACCAGGCGATGCAGAAGATCGGACAGTCACCGTCCGGCGTGCTGGTGCTGCTGCATCGCGGCGAGAGCCCGCAGGAATTGCGCACGCGCGCCGCGCTGGAAGGCGGAAGCCAGCCGACCGCACAGTGGGACCCGCGCAGCTACGGCATCGGTGCGCAGATATTGCGCGATCTCGATGTCGGCAAGATGCGTCTGCTGGCCACGCCGCACAAGATGCCGAGCATGACCGGCTTCGGCCTGGAAGTGGTGGGCTACGCCAGTCACGAACATAAGGAATGAGTCGATGAAAGAAATTGAAAAGAACCACAGCGGCGCGGGCCTGCGCATCGGCATCGTGCAAAGCCGCTTCAATACCGAAGTGTGCGAGGGCCTGCTCGGCGCGTGCCGGACGCAATTGTTGCAGCAGGGCGTGCGTGAACAGGACATCACGCTGGCGACCGTGCCCGGCGCGCTGGAGATCGCGCTGGTGCTGCAGCGCATGGCGCAAACCGACCGGTTCGATGCGCTGATCGCGCTGGGTGCAGTAATACGCGGCGATACCTATCATTTCGAGGTGGTATCCAACGAATCTGCGCGCTGTGTCGGGGAAGTGCAACTGCACAGCGGCGTGCCGATTGCCAATGCGATACTGACTACCGATACCGACGAACAGGCGATTGCACGAATGCACGTCAAAGGCGGTGAAGCCGCGCTGGTGGCGATCGAAATGGTCAATCTGCTGCGGGGGCTGGCATGAGTGCCAGCGAGACGAGTACGGGAGAAAACAGAAGATCCGCGAACAAGAGTCCGCGCCACCGGGCGCGTGAACTCGCCCTGCAGGGTATCTATCAGTGGCGCATCACCGCGGGTGACGAAGCAAAGATAGAAAAGCAGATAGACGCTGAAAAGAACCTGGGCCGTTATGACAAGGAGTTGTTTTCCAGGTTGTTGCGTGGTGCCTTGAACCGGCATGCGGAGCTTGAAGGCTTGATCGCCCCGCATCTTGACCGGCCGCTGGAGGATCTCAGCCCGGTGGAGTTCGCGGTCTTGCTGCTGGGTGCGTTCGAGCTGGCGCAGCAGACGGAAGTGCCCTACAAGGTGGTGATCAACGAGGCGGTCGAGCTGGCCAAGACCTTCGGCGGCAGCGACGGCCACAAATTCGTCAACGGCGTGCTGGACAAACTCGCGCCGCAACTGCGCGCTGCCGAAATGTCAGCCAGATAAAATCAAAGATCACCTAAGCAAGGAATACACGGAGCACACGAAAAAGTCAGAACGCAAGCAGCGCACTCACCAGATGTGATGTGTGCGATTTGCATGCATACATGACCGGAATTTTTTTTGTAGTGACAGTTTATCCGTGCCTTCCGCGGCTAAGCGTTTCAAGGTTGAAAGATGAACCAGCCCATGTCGGAATTCGATCTGATCAAACGCTATTTCACCCGTGCCACGCCGGGCGCGTTGCTCGGCGTCGGCGACGATGCCGCGCTGCTGCAGCCGGGCGATGGCAATGTGCTGGCTGTGTCGACCGACATGCTGGTCAGCGGCACGCATTTCTTTCCGGATACCGATCCATTTTTGCTGGGGCACAAGACGCTCGCGGTCAATCTATCCGATATGGCGGCAATGGGCGCGCAGCCGCGCTGGGCGACACTGGCGGTCGCGCTGCCTGATGCGAATGAAGCATGGCTGGGAAAATTCAGCGCGGGATTCTTTGCGCTGGCGCAGCGCTACGCTGTGGAGCTGGTTGGCGGCGATACCACGCGCGGCCCGCTCAATCTGTGCGTGACCATCATCGGCGAACTCCCGCAGGGCACAGCGCTGCTGCGCAGCGGTGCACAGCCGGGAGACGAGATCTGGGTGTCGGGTCGCCTGGGTGATGCCGCGCTGGCCCTGGCCCATCTGCAACGGCGCACCCTATTGTCCGAGGCCGAATTTGCAGTCTGCGCACCGGCCTTGTATCAACCTCAGCCCAGGGTCGAGCTGGGATTGGCGCTGCGCGGGATCGCCAACAGTGCGATCGACATCTCCGACGGCCTGCTTGCCGATCTCGGACATATTCTCGATGCTTCGCAGGCGGCAGCGGAGATCGACTGGGTGCGGGTGCCGGTCTCTCCAGTGCTGCGTGTTCATGCGGACCGGTCGCAGGGAATGCAATGTGCCCTGTCCGGCGGCGATGACTACGAATTGTGCTTTACCGCGCCGGCCGGCCGCCATGCGGAGATCGCGAACATCGGCGCGCGTCTTGGGTTGCCGCTGACCCGCATCGGAAAGGTGGTTGCCGGCGAGGGCTGTATCGTGCACGATGCGGACGGAAATCCACTCAATCCTGAAAGCGATGGGTATGACCACTTCAAATGAATTGCTGGCCAAGCCCGGCTGGCGGCTGTTGTTCAGCCATCCCGCGCACTTTGTTTCTTTCGGCTTCGGCAGCGGTTTGGCGCCCAGGGCGCCCGGGACGTTTGGCACCCTGGCTGCATTGCCGCTGTATTGGCTGATCGCGCCGCACTTGTCCAACCGGCAGTTCATGCTGGCCTTGATATTGGCTTTTGCGCTGGGCGTGTGGGTATGCGATATCACCGGAAAGAAACTGGGGGTCGCGGATTATGGCGGCATCGTGTGGGATGAAATCGTCGCGATGCTGCTGGTATTGTTCTTCACCCCGCCCGGCTGGTACTGGACGCTGCTGGCCTTTGTGCTGTTCCGCATCTTCGACATCCTCAAGCCGCCGCCGATACGCTATTTCGACAGCAACTGGCATGGCGGGCTGGGTGTGATGTTCGACGATCTGCTGGCTGCCGCTTATGCGCTGATGTGCATTGCACTGCTCAAGAGCGCGCTGATCTGAACGGCGCCGTCGCGGCTGTATTGCAGCGTGTGCCGAACAAAATCAGAAACTGACAGTCCGGCAGCCTTGCGCATCGCAGCGCAAAGCCGAGGCCTGCCGATCCCAGTCGCTTAACACCCAGCGTTCGCAGTTGTGCCCGTCCACCACATGTTCGTGGCGATCGGGGCGGTGAGTGTGGCCGTGGATCAGGCGCGGATAATGATATTCGCGCAGCAGTGCGGCGACGGCATCGTCATTGACGTCCATGATTGCGCTGTCCTTGATCTGTTTGGCGGCAGTGCTTTGCCGGCGCAGTTGTTCTATATAGGCTTTGCGTACCGCCAGCGGCTGGGCGAGGAAGTTCCTCTGGAAATCCGCGTCATGCACCTGGGCGCGGAATTTCTGGTATTCGACATCATCGGTGCAAAGTTTGTCACCATGGCTGAGCAGCGTGGGCACGCCATACAGGTCAAGCAGCGTCGGGTCGTCCAGCAGCCCTGCGCCGGCTGCACCAGCAAATTCATTGCCGATCAGCAGGTCGCGGTTGCCGTGCATCAAATAGATCCGGATCCCGCGCCCCGAGAGGCCATGCAAGGCTGCGATTATCCCGGCGTGGAACGGGTCTTGGCGGTCGTCGTCGCCGGCCCAGTATTCGAACAGGTCGCCCAGGATATACAGCGCCGCAGCCTGCTGCGCCGGGCCGGTGATGAAACGGCGGAACGCCGCGCTGCTGTGCGGATGGTCGGCGCTGAGATGCAGGTCGGAAATAAACAGGGTGTGGGACATTGCGGGAGCATGGATCAGGATGCGGGATGCAGCGGATTATAGCCGCGGCCAGGCTTCTCAGGAATCAGGCCTTTCCAGGAATCAGGCTTTTCCAGGAATCGGGCTTTTTCAGGAATCGGGCTTTTTCAGGAATCGGGCGCGGCCAAGCCGGATAACACCCGATCCCCGGATATCCCTCGCCGGATCCTGCTTATTTCACTAGTTCCGCCCTGGTGATGATGACGTCTTCCTGCGGCACATCCTGGAAACCCATGCGATTGCCGGTTTTCACATTGCGTATCGCATCCACCACATCCTTGCCTTCCACCACCTTGCCGAACACGCAATAGCCCCAGCCGTCCTGCCCGGGATAGTCGAGGAAGCCGTTGTCCTTGACATTGATGAAAAACTGCGCGGTGGCGGAATTCGGGTCGCCGGTGCGCGCCATGGCAACGGTGTAGGCGTCGTTCTTCAATCCGTTTGCGGCTTCGTTCTTGATCGGGGCATTGGTCTTCTTTTGTTTCATGCCGGGCTCAAAACCGCCGCCCTGGATCATGAAGCTGCCGATCACGCGATGAAAGATCGTGTTCGAATAGAATCCGCTGTTCACGTAGTCAAGAAAGTTCTTGACCGTCACCGGTGCCTTTTCGGCGTCCAGTTGCAGCGTGATGATGCCTTTGCTGGTGTGCAGTTTGACCATGGGGTGCCTTTCTTGAGTGGTTGATTGGGCTTGAGTGGTTGAATGGGAAGATTGCATCGCGCAGCACAACAGCAGTGCGGACAGCGCGGTAAAAAGACGTTTCATGTCATGCGGCTCCTTCGTAAATGATTTTCCAGCGATGGTCCTGCTTGATCCAGTATTGGCGCTTTTTCATCCGGTTGGACAGGTTGCTGCTGCTGTAGTCCTGCTCGAAATCCACCACTACCAAGCCGGGTTGTTCCGGGTAGGTGAACATGCTGATGTTGCTCAGGTTCACCTTGATCCAGGATTTGGCGCTGTTCACCTGGTATTTTTGCTTCGCCCACGCTGCGTAATCCATGCGGCCGCTGGAAAAATCGCGGGAATAATACTTGAGGTAGTCATCGGTGTTCAGACTGGCCCAATCCCTGCGCCATTGTTCGACCGCCTGCATCAGTTGGTTGCGCTCATTCAGGTCCTGCTGGCTGCTCCAGTCCATCTGATTGGTGATGATCACAGGCGTGATGCCGACCTGAAGATAGGGTGCGAGCTTGTCCAGGTCATCGTTCGACAGCACCACACAGCCGTTGCTGGCCCGTGGCGGGCGGCTGTAGGTGTCTTTGGGTGTCCCATGCAGCCAGATGCCTTCGCCGGTGTGTCCGTTCTTGCGATCCCATTCATTCGGGTAGTTAAGCGGGAAGGCGCCGCCGCCATAGATGTCCGCAAGGCTGCTTTTCGGCAGCTCTGCCTTGACGAAATACACGCCGATGGGAGTGCGCTGATCCCCCGAGGCCAGCTTGTCAGTGCCGAGCTTTCCGATCGTGATATAGAAGTCGGTGACGTAACGCGGCACACCGTCCACGTTTTTATATACGAATAAGGTTGCCCGGCTGGTATCCACCACCAGCGCGTATTTCTGTTGTGCATCCAACTGCCACAGAAAACGCGGCACCAGCTTTTCATCGGACGGCGACATGACCCGCTGCAAACGTGCCCGCGCTTCCTCGCGCAGGTCCCTTAGCTGGTCAGGAGGCGCATTTGCCGCGCTGCCGATATTGTCGATTGCCGCGGCGTGGGCCATCAGCAAATCGCCCTTGACCAGCTGCGCCAGCTTGAAATTCGGCTGGTCGCGTAACAGCTGGTCGACTTCATTGAGCGCCAGATCGAGGTGATTATCGTTGATCGCCTGCAGGCTTTTGACCAATTGCACTTCGGTGTTGCCCGAAACCGGTTCTGCGTGGGCAGCCGATGCAAGCAGGCCGGATAGCAGGAGCGCGATGGGTGCCTGGCGGTGCATGATTTATTTCGAGAGGTCTTCCTGGATCAGCCAACGGCCGCCGGATTTTTCCAGCAACATGGTCTTGGTGTTCGAGGATTTCAGCTGGCTCGACCGATAGGATTGGTGAAATTTCACCGAAGCATGGCTGTCATCGATGAGCTTGATGGTCAGGATCCTGATCTCCACATGGATGAATTTGGGGGCGGTCAGGCGTTCCTTGCGCGCAGCTTCCCAGTCGGCACGGGGTTGGCCGCCCGGTGTCTTGAAATCATCGGCATAGAAAGACAGGTAGCCGGCCACATCCTTGGCCGACCAGGCTGTAGCCCAGGCCATCAGGGTGTCCTGTATGTCTTTGCTTTCGTCCTTTCCGGAAGAAGGATGCGGAAGCGGCGCGGCCGGAGCGGGTTGCGCAGCGCTGCTGATGCCGGCTGTGGTGGCGACCGGTGCCGACGCTGCTGATTTGCCGGAGGCCGGAGCATTCATGCCGGGCGGAGCCGCCTTGACTTTCTGGGTGCCCGCAAACAACTCCTGGATCATTGCCAATTTGGTTTGTGTCGCGGTGTTGCTGCTGTCCAGTTTCAACGCGCGGTCATAAGCCTGGCTGGCCATCTTGGCATAGATATCGCCGAGGTTTTCGTGCGCCGTGGCGTAACTGGGGTGGGTGCGTATCGCCATTTCCAGTTCCTGCCTGGCCTTTTCGTATTGACCCTGGCCAGCATACAGCACGGCCAGATTGTTATATGGCTCGGGCAATTCGGGGTAGTCTTCGGTCAAGCCGGTGAAGATCTTGATGGCCTCTGCCGTTTTGGCCTGTTCGGTGAGTATCAATCCCTTCAGGAATCGCGCCTGCGCATTTTGCGGGGCGCTCTTGGGATGATTCGCGAGGAAGGTGTTTACCTTTTCCAGGGCCTGGTTCTGGTGGCCCTGCTTGAACAGCTGGTTCGCGTCTTCGATTTCGTCGGCATGTGCGCTCAGGTTGATGGTCAGCAGCAACGCGCCGGTGAACAGGGCGGCGTTCAGATGAAAACGGTTGAACAGGATCGTCATTGTGCAGTTCCGGAAAGATGCGCCAAATGCGCGCAGGTTTGTTTGAATGGCCGCAGATTCTACCAAATAACCCGCGCATTTTCATCGATTATGTCGGGCAGGGGACAGGTGCGGGCGAGCTGGATGGCGCGCGGAAGGCCTGCCAGCGGATTTTTGGCTGTTTGCGCGATGCTGCGGTGCCGGCGTTTTCGGGTAAAATCCCAAAGCTTGTCGTCAATTTCACGAAAATCGGGAAGAACCCAGTATGAGCAGCACGCCACCCCCTGCCGTTTCAAATTTCATCCGCGCCATCATCGATGCCGACCTGGCCAGTGGCAAGCACAGCAGCATCGTTACCCGTTTTCCGCCCGAGCCTAACGGCTATCTGCATATCGGCCACGCAAAGTCGATCTGCCTGAACTTCGGCCTGGCACAGGACTATCACGGCAAGTGCAACCTGCGTTTTGACGATACCAATCCGGAAAAGGAAAGCGAGGAATACGCGCTGGCGATACAGGACGATGTGCGCTGGCTGGGTTTCCAGTGGGACGGCGAGGTGCGCTGGGCATCGGATTATTTCGAGCGGCTGTACCAGTTTGCGGTGGAACTGATACGCAAGGGATTGGCGTATGTGGATGACCTCACGCCCGAGCAGATGCGCGAATATCGCGGCACGCTGATTCAGGCAGGCCGGAACAGCCCGTATCGCGAGCGCAGCGTGGAGGAGAATCTGGACCTGTTTGCGCGCATGCGCGCCGGTGAATTCGCCGACGGCAGCCGTGTGTTGCGCGCCAGGATAGACATGTCCAGCGGCAACATCAACCTGCGCGACCCGGCGATCTACCGCATCCGCCGTGCGCACCATATCCGCACCGGAGACCAGTGGTGCATCTATCCGATGTACGACTACACGCATTGCATCTCCGACGCGCTGGAAGGCATCACACATTCGTTGTGCACGCTGGAGTTCGAGGACCATCGGCCGTTGTATGACTGGGTGCTGGACAACATCACGATACCCTGCCACCCGCGCCAATACGAATTCTCCAGGCTGGAGCTGCACTACACCATCACCAGCAAGCGCAAGCTGCTGCAGCTGGTGAACGAAGCCCATGTCTCCGGATGGGACGACCCGCGCATGCCTACCATCAGCGGCATGCGCCGCCGCGGCTATACGCCGGAAGGGATACGCGAATTCGCCAGGCGCATCGGTGTGTCGAAAAGCGACAACACCGTAGATATGGCGGTGCTTGAATCGGCAATACGCGAAGACCTTGAAGGCCGTACTGCGCGCGTGATGGCGATCATCGATCCGCTCAAGGTCACCATCACCAATGCCGACGGTGCGCAATCGCGCGAAGCCGGATTCCACCCCAACCATCCCGAGTTCGGCAGCCGCGTGGTGCCGTTCGGCAGGGAGCTGTACATCGAGGCTGATGATTTCGTTGAAGTCCCTCCTCCGGGATGGCAAAGGCTCACTCTGGGCGGCGAGGTCCGTTTGCGCTACAGCTATGTGCTGCGCTGCGACGAAGCGCTGAAGGATGCGTCCGGAAAAGTGATCGAACTCAAATGCAGCATCGATCACGCCACGCTGGGCAAGAATCCGCAAGGGCGCAAGGTCAAGGGCGTGATCCACTGGCTGTCCTGCGCATATGCTCTGGCGGCCGAGATACGTCTGTACGACCGCTTGTTCACCGTGCCGGAACCGGGCGCCATGACACGGCGCGCGCAAGCGGCTGGTGCGGGAATGGCGCCCCCCCCCCTCCTCGCGCAAACGGCTGGCTCCGCCATAACCAGCGACTTGGCGGGCGTTGTTGGCTCGCCTAGTCGAATGGCTAGTAGACCTACCAGTAACGTGTCGGAGGCGTATGCCGACAGGGAGGTGGATTTCTGCACGCATCTCAATCCTGCTTCGCTGGTCGTGGCGCAGGGCTGGGTAGAACCTTGCGTGAAGGATGCGTTGCCCGAGACGCGCTACCAGTTCGAGCGTCTCGGCTATTTCGTGGCTGACCGGCGCGATCATCGGCCGGGCATCAGGCTGGTGTTCAACCGCACCGTGACGCTGAAGGATACCTGGTCCAGGGAGCCGGCATGAGCGCAGAGACCGTGGTGGCCAGCGAGGAGCAGCTCAAGTCGTTGAAGAACCTTGCCCAGGTTGTATACATCTTTTACGCACTCAGTTACTTCACCGGCATCACCGCGATCATCGGCATCATCATCAACTATGTGAAAAGGGATGATGCCGCCGGAACCTGGCTGGAGAGCCATTTCCGCTGGCAGATCCGCACCTTCTGGTTTGGTCTGCTGTGGGCGGTGATCGGCGCGGCGACCTTTTTTCTGCTGATTGGCATCGCGATATTGTTCGCCAATTTCTGCTGGATCATCTATCGCATTGTCAAGGGCTGGCTCAATCTCAACGACAACAAACCGATGACATTCTGATCGTCCCATGCTGAAAATCTACAACACGCTGGCGCGTGACAAACAGGAATTCGTGCCCCTCGTCCCGGGCAAAGTGGGCATGTATGTGTGCGGCATGACGGTGTACGACTACTGCCATATTGGCCACGCGCGCGTGCTGGTGGTGTTCGACATGGTGTATCGCTGGCTCAGGGCGAGCGGCTACGACGTTACCTATGTGCGCAACATCACCGACATCGACGACAAGATCATCAAGCGCGCGGCCGAGAACGGCGAATCCATCCATGCGCTCACCGCGCGTTTCATCGCCGCGATGCACCAGGATGCCGATGCGCTCGGCGTGCAGCGCCCAGACCATGAGCCGCGCGCCACACAGTATCGTGCCGGAGATGCTGGAGATGATCGCGCAGCTGGAACGGAACGGCTTGGCCTATCTTGCCGCGGACGGCGATGTGAATTTCGCGGTGCGCAAGTTCCCCGGCTACGGCAAGCTGTCCGGCAAGTCGCTGGAAGACCTGCGTGCCGGCGAGCGCGTCGAGGTGGACTCGAACAAGCACGACCCGCTCGACTTCGTGCTGTGGAAGCACGCGAAGGAGCAGGAAGCGGCCGAGGTGAAGTGGGACTCGCCATGGGGCAAGGGCCGTCCCGGCTGGCATATCGAATGTTCCGCGATGAGCTCCAAATTGCTGGGCGAGCATTTCGACATCCACGGCGGCGGCGCCGACCTGCAGTTCCCGCATCACGAGAACGAGATCGCGCAGTCCGAAGGCGCGCAGCTTGTTGAAGGCAAGCATGGGCACTTCGTGAATTACTGGATGCACAACGGCTTCGTCAATGTGGACAAGGAGAAGATGTCCAAGAGCCTGGGCAACTTCTTCACGATACGCGAAGTGCTGAAGAAATACGACGCCGAAGTGGTGCGCTTCTTCATCCTGCGCGCGCACTACCGCAGCCCGCTGAATTATTCCGATGCACATCTGGACGATGCGAAGGGCGCGCTGACGAGGTTGTATACCGCATTGAAGAGCCCTCCTTCATCCCCAGCCCTTCCCACAGCGGGGGAAGGGAGCCAGCCCCTCTCTCCCGCTGGGAGAGGGAGCAGGGGTGAGGTAACGGACTGGAACGAGCCCCACGCGCAGCGCTTCCGCGCGGCGATGGACGACGACTTCAACACCGCGGAGGCGATCGCGGTGCTGTTCGAGCTGGCCAATGAAGTCAACCGCAGCGAGTCGACGGAGGCTGCCGCGCAGCTCAAGGCGCTGGCCGGCGTGCTCGGTCTGCTGCAGCGCGACCCGCAAGATTTCCTTCAAGGGCGCCGCAATGATTTCGCTCAATTGAGTGGAGTAGAGGCTAAAGGAATTGCAGGTGGTGCCAGAGGTTCAGTGACTAATGAACTGAATATTGATGCTCTGATAGAAGCTCGTGCCGAAGCCAAGAGGGCGAAGGATTTTGCCGAGGCCGACCGCATCCGCAAGGAGTTGCTGGCGGCCGGCATCGTGCTGGAAGACAGCGCGTCGGGCACGACCTGGCGGCGCGCCTGAATCTATGGCAGCTTGCCAGCGGCCACCATGCGGTTGATCAGCATATTGGGCGAGATCCAGATCACGATATCGTCGAAATAGCCACCGGTTGAGCCGCTGCCTGTGGGAAGATGGCTGACAAATCTTGGAAGATTGGCAAGATTGGCCGCTTCATCAGGCCCGGCGCTGCCCTGAGCGCCATTCTTCCCGGTCGAGTAGATCACCGCCGGCACGCCCATGGTGCTGGAAGTGAGCCAATATGCAGCTCCACAGCTGGAGCCGCCGATGCCGGTGGATGAAGAGCACACCGCCAGACTGGTCGGTACAAGGCTGCTGATGCCGACGGCGCTCATTCCGTTGCTGGTGGTAAATACATCGTTTAATGCCGGGCTGGCGCTGTTCCATGAAGTGACGGCATAGCGTATGCGGTTACCCCAGGAATCCACCGCATAGCCTGCGCTGTCGCTTCCGGAAAGCCCCAGCGTTGCGGCGGGTACGAAGCCGTTGTAAAAGTTGGTGCAGGCACCGCCCCCGAGCGGGGATTCGACGCCGGTGGTATTGGGCGCGGCCGGGCAGGGCAGGCGGCCGTAAGTAAGCGCAAAGCCGATCAGCGCGTCGCGGATGTCGTTCAGTTGTTTGGTGGTGTCGGTGTTGTGGCGTTCATCGATCTGGCCGGACAGCGTGGGCAGCAAGCCGCCCATCAGCAGCCCCACGATGAGCAGCACGATGGCGACTTCCGCCAGCGTGAAGCCGGGGCTGGGCGGTGGACAGGGATACTGATATTTCTTCATGGGCATACGCTCGCTGGATTGGTCCCTTTTCCGTCCAGGCACAGCACCAGGTCGTTCACCGTGGCATAGTTGGGATCGGCCAGGCTATAGGTGTTGAAAACGGTTGTAGCGGTCGAGCCATAATGCGGATTGATCCCCTCCAGATAGGGGGTCGGAGGGTTGGTGCCTGGACTGCTGCGTGCGGCAAGCTGCGCGCTGCTGATCGCGGTTCTGGCGATCAACACCGTGGCGCGGTAGGCGCCGCTGCCATTGATGGTCAAGGGCGTGCCGAAGCTTGCGCTGCTGGTTGGCTGATAGCCGCTCGCGACCTGGAAGAACACCATGTTCTTCCAGGCGGTCCAGAAATACGAGCCGGGGTTGTTCAGCAATGTGCAGGTGGGCGGCCAGGAAACCGACATGCTGGTGTCCAGGTCACCGGAGCTGGTCAGCGCGCCGGTAGCTGTCGTGAGAGCGGAGGTTGCGTTCGTATAGGCAGACCCGGACGGATTATTGGCATAATAAGTCCCGGTATCGGCGGCATGGTCTATCGTCGAGGAGGAAACATTGGAGACTGAATATTTCAGGCCGACCACGGTATTGGCCGCATTGTATAGCGCGGTCTGGTTGGCCGAACTGTTGCTGGAGTTGTAGGCGTTCTCAGCCGCCTGCAGTGTGTTGAGCGCGGTCATCAGCGTCGAAGCCGGATTGGACGTGGTGTCTATGCTGGGTTGCGCGGGGATTCTGCCGAAATATTTGCCGTAGGTTCCGTTGTAATTGCCGTTGATGCCGGGGGAGCTGCTGGAGTCGGCCACCGGCGCGGCCCAGGGATATTTGTTTGCGCTCACGGCAGCATAGCTATCCAGGCAGGCTTTTGCCTCGCGCGCGATGCGCTTTTCGACCGGCGGGAACAGGTCCCTGCTGTCTAGGGTCAACAAACGGTCATTCACCGTTGGGGTCGGGATGGGGACCTGGTTGTTGTTGCCAGTCTGGAACGTGGTGTTCAGGTTGGCGTTGTCCGCTTCCAGATAATTCGGGAGCGCAGTGGTCGCATTGCTGTCGCTGTAACTGCGCGTTTGCCCTTGCAGCACAGTGCCGGGAGAAAACACGATCGCGATCACGCCGCTATCCAGCGTGACCCCGGTGGCGCTGTCGATGACGGTCAGCATTTGTGCCGGGTTCAGTATCGGCAGCGAATAATTGGCCGGCGTATCGCTGTTCAGTATGGCCGTGCCGTTGGCGTGGAAAGGATTGGCCAGTGCATACCACAAACGGTCGCCGTTGCCGTCGCGCAGGTCGGGCAATCCCAGCGTTTGCCAGGGCAGCCAACCGACCAGGGATTTGCAGTTGCTGCCGGAATAATCCGGGGAGAGGGTAATCATCCCGTCATTGTTGAAATCGGGGCAAGGCAGCTCGCCGGGGCGGTTGAGGTCGCTGACCGCATAGGCGATCAAAGCCATCCTGGCTTGCGCCAGCGCATCTGCAGTCACCTTGTCGCGTGCGTTCTTCACCGAGGAGCTGTTCAGGGCGCTGACCAGCAGCGCGGCCGCACCGATGACCAGAATGACCAGCATCACAAACAGTACTGCGCCGTTCTGTGTGCCGCGGAACCGATTGAGCTGGGGAATGTGTCGGGCGGGCATGGTTTAAGGGTTGCCGGCACCCGGTGCGGGTGTATTGGTGCTGAACGGCTTGGACGCTTCCGGGTTCTCCGCTTCCGGATTGGCGGAAGTGTCCAGCAATACGCGCTGGCCGACCTTGAGCCTGACCGACTTGTTGTGGCCGGGCACGCGCACGGGCATGCTGGCCGGAGACTGGTCATCGCCAGGTCCGGCCGGCTGCGCGACGCCGTTGATCCAGACGGTGCGTTTGCCGCCATGCATCTGCACGATGCCGTTCAACATCAATGCATTGCTGTTGCCTCCCGGCTGGACATTCTGCGCGTAATCATAATCCATCTGCGCGCGTTGTGCCGGGGTGAAGAACAACCGGCCCAGTTGCTCTGCGCCGGCGGAGCAGGGCAGCAGCGAAACCAGCCAGAGGAGGATCGGCAGCATCTTCATGGCCGGTCATTCCTGTTTTTCAATGTGATCCAGCCGCCGCTGCATTCCGCCTTGATATTTGCCGAGGCGGCGGAATCGGTGCCGGCGCCGCTGCGCAGCAGATCGCAGCCCTCAAGTTGATAGTGCCCCTTGATCTGCTTGCTCAGCGCATCGAAGAAATTCAACAGCTGACCTTCGTGCAGCAGATCGAACTGCAATTTCATTTCGCTGTAGTGAATGTTGAAGTTGCCGCTGTCTAGCGCAGGCTGGGGGGCATAGGGTTTTTGCGGCGAGATATTGTAGCGGAAATCGACAGCCAGATTTTGCTGGCGGAGCTTATCCAAACCTTCGATCCAGTCCAGTCTGTGGTCGTCGCCGATGATGTCCCGCTTCTCCAGCACGGCATATTCTGCGGAATAAACTGACAGGTTTTCCTGGTCATTGTGCGCTTCGGTCATACGTTTGCTGGCGTCGTTCAATTGGCGCTGCGCATTTCTCAGGTTGCTGCTGTTTTGTTCTTCATAGCGGCTACTGCTGTACAAAATGATGCTGCTGAGCAGCACTGAAGCGGAAAATACAGCCACACTCCAGCGCATCAGCGTAAAGTCGGATTTGGAGAACTTCATGTTGGCAACCTCATCATGCAGAAGGTCTCCATACCAATTTCAATGTAAATGTCAGCGTGTCATTGCGTGCCTGGCTCTGGTCGGCAAGGCTGCCGCTGGGGCTGGTGTCAAGCGGTTTTGCAACTGTGGTCACCTGATAACCGCGGGTGTGCAATTCGGACTGGAAGTCGTCCAGATAGGCCAGCGCGGCGCGGTAGTCATTATCGAAACCTTGCAGCCTGGCCTTCAAGGTGACGACCTGGGCAGGCACATCCGTGCGGGTGTTGCTTGCGACCGGCTCGGTGGCGCTGCTTTTCCAGCCCAGTTCGGTCAAGTCGATTTGGGGAAACCGGTCCAGCGCAGCGCTGATCGGCTGCAGGATGATTTGCGGGGCGGGTGCGTATTGATGCAGCTTGTGCATGATCGATACGCTGGCGCGCATGTCAGTGGCCGGCGCCTGGGTGGCGGGAAAGCTGCGGGTGATTTCCTGCACTTGCCTGGCCAGGCGCTGAGCCCTGATATTCAGGGAGTCGGCTTCGGATGCTTTTGCGCCACTTTGCCAGAAGGTTGCCGCCGCCCATGACACGCTGGCCAGCAACAGCACGACGGCGCTCCAGTTCAAAAACAGGCGCAATTGCCGCAGCGTGTAGTAGCGGATGTGTTCAGGGCTGGCATAGTTGGCTTTGGGCCGGCTGGCGACAAGTTGATACAGGAAAATCTGGCTGGCATCCGAATCGGTGAAGCGGTAGTCGATTTTGAGCTGCTTGCCCACTTCTTCGATGTCGGCAAAGTCAAAACGCATATTTGCATCGTCGAGCAATTTGCTGCGCAGTTTGCCGCGATCATTGGCATGGCACAGGATGCGCACATCGAGTACCTGCCCGGCCGGCAGCAGACTCAGACTCTTCAGGTATTGGTAGGTGCGCGCAAGCTCTTTTATGACGGCGTCCTGAAACGTCAGCTCGCTGTGGATAGGCGTCAACCGCGAGATCTGCAGGTTATGTTTGTTGAAATAGGTTTGCCGCAATCCGGAGAATTTTTCCCAGGAAATCAGCAACAAGTGGTTGGACGGATGGTTTTTGATCAGCGGGGTGCTGATTTGCGGCACCGAATAGATCCCGCCCAGGGGGATTTGCCTGTCCTGTATGACATTCAGCCAGGGGGTGATCAGCGCCGGGTTGGTCAATGCCGAAAACAGCATGTTAACGTCGCGACGGCCGGTCTTCTGGCGTTGCAGCGTCGTTGCCTGATGGAACGGGGTACCCCGATAGAATTGCTCAAACTTGCGCTTCAGCAGCGCAGTGCGGTTTCCTCCTGTCAGGTGCGGGACGATCTCGTGGCGAAAGTCCTCCTCGATCAGGTCGGTCAGCAGGTAAGCCGGACAATTCACCGTTTCCAGGAAAGAGGCGAAATCTTCCAGACCATTCGGGGTTTCGGTGAAATCCTGCTGCCGCCCGATTTTGCCGTTCTCCATGAGTTGCGCATGCAGGCGGTTGGCGCTCAGGAATAGCAGCAGGGCCTGTTTCATTATAGCTTCACCTTGCCGATGATGTCGTAAATGGGCGACAGTACCGACAGCATCACCCAGCCCAGCAAGGCGCCCAGCACGATGGTCATGGTCGGTTCGATCATGACCTGGACTTTCTTGATCGAGTCTTTCACATCCCGGTCATAAAAATAACTGACATTGAGCAGGGCCTTGTCCAGCGAGCCGGTGGCTTCGCCGACCTTGAGCATGCGGATCACCAGCGGCGGGAAACATCCCGGTATTCTGGAAGCTCTGGGTCAGGTTCTTGCCGGATTCGATCTCCTGCGTGACATCTGCCAGGCTTTTTGCGACGGCAAGATTGTTGACCACGTCGCGCGAGTTGGCGATGCAATCCAGGATGCTGATGCCCGATCCGTACATCATCGCGAACGTGTTGGCGAAACGCGCCAGAATGATCTTGCGCAGGATCGGTCCGGTGACCCACATGTTCAGTTTGAGCTGGTCGAACTTGTAGCGCATCTCGGGGCTGGAGGTGATGATCAGTTTGATTGCGATCGGCAGCACGATTGGAAGCGCGATCAATATATACCAGTAGCTGACGAAGAAAGCCGAGGTGGCCAGCAACATGCGCGTCTGGATCGGGATATCCTGGCCCATGCCCTTGATGAAGCTGACCAGTTGCGGCACCAGGTAGATCATCAGGAAGAACGTGATGCCGATCACGATGGTGCCGACGAAGGCCGGATAGAGCATGATGGTCTTGGTATGCGAGGACATTTCGTCCTGCCATTTCAGCGATTCGGTGATGTGCTTGAACACCTCGGGCAAGCGTCCGCTTTCCTCACCCGCATAAGTCAGGCTGATGAATATCTTGTCGAAGGCCTGCGGGTGCAGCGCCATCGCCTGCGAAAGTTTCTTTCCGCCTTCGATGGACTCGACCAGGCTGGCGATGATTTCGCGGAAATGCGGGATCGTCCATGGTGTCGCGCAAATCAGCCAGACTTTCCAGCAACGGCACGCCGGCGCCGGAGAGTTGTTCGAGATTGAAAAAAAAGGTGATCAGTTCGGTGCGCTTGATTTTGCCCCGCCCCATCCCGACCTTGCCCGTGTCCATCCTGGCATCGATCAGGTCCAGCCCGCTGCGTTTCAGGCGCAGTTCCAGATCTACCTGGTTGGCCGCATCCTGCAAGCCCTTGTGGGTCTTGCCTTGCTCATCCAGGGCCCGGTAGGAATAGAGTGTCATATACGGATTTCCTAACCCAGCCGGTCGGTCAAGTCCACCATGCGGCTGACTTCCGCAAGCGAGGTGACGCCCTGCAGGATGCGCCGGATGCCGTCCATCGCCAGCGGACGGAAGCCCTTGGCGAGTGCCGCCTCCCTGATTTCGCGCGCACTGGCGCGATGCGAGACCAGATCATCCAGATCGTAGTCCATCTTGAGCAACTCCATGATGGTCATGCGTCCGCGGTAACCCTGGTGGTTGCAGGATTCGCAGCCCGCGGCGCGATACAGTGTCACCTCCCGCTGTGCCTGGACGCCGAGCAGTTTGCATTCCGCCGCATCGGGCCGGTAAGGATACTTGCATTCCTTGCACAGCACCCGCACCAGGCGCTGCGCCACGATGCCGATGATATTGCCGGCCATGATGTCAGGCAGGATACCGATGTCGAGCAGGCGGGGGATCGCGCCGATGGCCGAATTGGTGTGCAGCGTGGAATAAACCTGATGGCCGGTCATTGCGGCACGGAATGCCATCTCGGCAGTGGGATGGTCGCGGATCTCGCCGACCAGGATGATGTCCGGGTCCTGGCGCATCATCGAGCGGATGCCGTTGGCGAAATCCATTTTGGCCGATTCGTTCACCGAAGTCTGGCGTATCATCGCCAGTGGATATTCGACCGGGTCTTCCAGGGTCATGATGTTGACCGACTCGGTGTTGATGTGATTCAGCACCGAGTACAGCGTGGTGGTCTTGCCGCTGCCGGTGGGGCCGGTGACCAGCACGATGCCCTCCGGCTTGGCGATGATCATCTTGAGCATGCTGAGTGCGGCATCATCCAGACCGAGCTGGTCGAGCGGCACGATGCCTTTCTGCCGGTCCAGGATGCGCAGCACCAGATTTTCGCCATGCGTGGTGGGGTGCGAAGCCACCCGGAAGTCGATCGGCCGGCCGGACAGCCGCAGCGAAATGCGCCCGTCCTGGGGAGCGCGCGTCTCGGCAATGTTCATGTTGCTCATCACTTTCAGGCGCACCACCATTGCGGGCCAGAAACTCTTGTGCAGACTGCGCACCTGGCGCAACACCCCGTCGACGCGGTAGCGGATGCGCAGGAAACTGCTTTCCGGTTCGAAGTGTATGTCCGAGGCGCTGCGCTGTACCGCTTCGGTGAGCAAGGCGTCGATCAGACGCACCACCGGCTGGCTGAATTCGTTGACGCCGGATTGCAGCGTCTGGTATTCCATTTCGCCCGGCTCGATCTCGTGCAGGATACCGTCCACGGAAAGTTCGAAACCATAATACTGGTCGATCGCACGCAGGATGTCGGATTCGCTGGCGAGTTCCGTGACCAGGCGGTACTCGTCCTTGAGCAGTGCGCGCACCTGGTCCAGTGCGATGATGTTGTCGGGATCGGCGACCGCGAGGGTCAGGACGCGCCCGGGCTGGTCTACTGATAGCGGCAACAACTGGTAACGCCGCGCCACATCCTTGGGGATCAGGTTTAATGCGACGGAATCGATGATGACCGTAGCGAGGTCCACGCTGGTCTGCCCGAGATTTTCGGACATTACGTCGCGGATAGTCGCTTCCGAGAGAAAGCCGAGCCTGACCAGCAGGCGGCCCAGCGGTTGATGCGTCTTGCCCTGCTCCTGCAGGGCAATGCGCAGCTGGTCGTCGCTGATGACGCCTTTGCCGACCAGTATTTGCCCCAGCGGTTGCTGCGGCTGGTTGTCCGAAAACCGATTTTCAGACAGCTGATTTATTGACATGGAATTAGCGCGTCAGGTCTTCGATATGTTGCGAAATTTGTTTGTGATTAAAGCCTGCGCTTTGATCCGGATCAAGCTGCAAGGCCCGCTGATAATATTGGACGGCGGTTGTTCTTTGCCCCAGGTGATCCAGGCTGATGGCCAGATTGTATGCGAGTTGAGCATTGTTGGGATCAAACCTGTAAGCATTGAAATAGGACTGCTGCGCCTCCCCCCAGCGGGCCTGTCCGGCATACAGGTTGCCCAGCGCAAAATTCAGGGCTGTCGAATCCGGTTGCTCATTGAGCAAGGTCTTCAAGCGGCTTTCCGGGTTGGTGTCGTTGGTCAACGCGGACATCCCGGCGTTGGCGACGGCATTGCGCGGATCGAGAGTCAGGGCCTGCGCATAGTAATGTGCAGCCTGGCTATTCTTGCCCAGGCGCTGTGCCGTCACCGCCAGCCCGAGAATGGCATCAAGGTTGCGGGCATCCAGATTGTGCGCTTGCTGGTAGGATTGTTCGGCTTGCTCGAATTTTCCGTTGCGATAGGCGAGATAGGCATTATTGAGTAACGGGTCGAGCGACGCGTCTTCATGCTGCTCGACCAGCTTCGGAGCGCTCATTGGTGCTTGCCGGTGCACCGTTAGCGCCGGTTTTGCGGCAGGTTTTGCTGGTGCAATTGCGGCGGGCTTCGGATTATCCACTGGTGACGGTGCAATATCGGGAACCAGATCGTGTTTGATTGCTGCCGCCGGTGCCGGTACGGGCGCGGGTGCCGGCCTGGCAGGCGGGAATGCCGCGAGCGGGTGAGGCGGCTGAATGGCATACCAGACATAGCCGGCCCCGCCTGCGAGCAATACCATCGTGCCGCCCAAGGCCAGCAGCAGCTTGCGGTTGATCTTCGGCCGCGCGGCAGCTGAAGCCGGGGACTTCGCGCTGAACAGGGTTTGTCCGGCGAGGCGGGCGCTTTCTGCAGAAGACGCAGCAGCGGGTGTGGTGTCCGGAAGCGCCTCCAGGCTAAGCTCGGAACCGGCGCCAGCCTGCGCTTGCTGCGATTTGTTGCGTGCATTCAATAGCAGGCTCATGATTTGACCTTCCTAAGGATTGTCGCTGCCCGATTCCTGGAGATTGCCGCTGGCCGATTCCTGGAAAAATTTTTGGTCGGGCAAATTGCTGCGAAACTCTTTGAAGTCTGCGTCGATGCTGGGACTCTTGATGATTACCGGACGCAGGAAAATCACCAGTTCGGTTTTGGTGGTGGTGTCGTTGCGGTTTTGGAACAGATAGCCAAACAAGGGGATGCGGGCCAGCAGCGGAACCTCGTCGGTATACTTGTCCATTTCGTCTTCCATCAGGCCGCCGAGCACGGCAATCTGGTTGTTCTGGATCTTCAATATCGATTCCATCTCGCGTGTCGAGGTCTGCGGGATGTTGTTGACTACCCCGGGGCAGCTTCCCATGCCCAGGCAGGGATTGGCCAGGGATGGATTCGGATCCTTGACATAACCCAGCAAACGCGTAATAGATGGGCGTATGTTGAGCATGACGCTATCGCTGTCGCTGATTTCCGGAGTCAGACTCATCGTGAAGCCCACCGCCGACGACTGGAGATTGGAGGTATAGGTCGGGGGCGTGGACATCGTGCCGGTGAGCGGGTTGACGATGCCCGGCATCACGGTCATCGAAAAATACACCAGGTTGTTAACTACGCGCAGAATTGCGGTCTGGTTGTTCATCACGCTCAGCTTGGGGCTGGACAAGACCTTGACGTTGCCGAACGATTCCAGCAGCGAGATCGAGGCGGAGATATTGCCCATGTTCGATGTCGGGTTGAGGTAACCCAGCGTGATCATGCTGCCGGTATTGGTGGCGGGTAGGCCGCCCGTTGTGGACTGTGCGGCCTGGGTGAAGTTGAAGCCCTTGCTGCCCAGCATCAGGCGCGACCAGTCTATGCCCTGCTGGTAATTGTCGCTTAGCTGCACCTGGACGATGGTCGCTTCGATCATTACTTCGCGCTGCACACTGGCCATCACCTGGTCGATGAATTCCTGGATTTTTTTATGCTGTTTTCCGGTGGCGCGCACGGTGATGATGCCGGCCTCGGGGTTGGCAATCACGGCAGCCGCTTCGCGGAAAGTGCTGGTGCGGGTGACCGTGGTGCCGCCTGATTGCAGGTTGGCCGGGTTCGGACTGCTCTCTATGCCGGGAGGTTTGCTGCCTCTTCTGGCGCCGGCAGCCAGCGCCACGCCGGTCCCGGTGGTGCTGACTGCGCTGCTTTGTTCCACCACGGTCTCGCTCGATCCGGCGGGCAATATCTTGTCGGTCTCATGCAAGATATCCTTGATGTTCTGCACCAGAGTATTCCAGAAGTTGTTCTTCGATGAATTCTTGATCGAGAGTTGCGAACTGTTGATTCCGCCGCCCGTTCCTCCACTAGCACCTCCTGCAGTGGGGGCGCCTCCTGCAGCGGGAGCACCTCCAGCACCGCCTGAGCTGATCTGGCTGGAATTCGAGATGCTGCCTTCGGCATCACGGGACATGTTCACATAATCGATTTTGTATTGCTTCAGGTAAGGCGTGTCCGGCATCACGGTCAAGGTGCCGTTTTTCAATTCGTAGCGCATTTCTACCTGTCTGCTGATGCGGTCGAGGATCTCCGGCAGGGTTTGGTTGATTGCATTGATCGTGACAGCTCCCTGGATGCCGGATTGAATGTCGAGGTTGATTTTCGCATCACGCGCCAGGGCGAACAGGATCTCCTGAGCCGGGACATCGGCTACCACTACGCTGTAGGTGGCGACTTTGGCGGCAGGTTGCGGAGGCGGCAGCATCACGCTGTCCTTGATCGGTTGCGGGGTGCTGATTTCAGCAGCTGCCGAGCCGGCGGGGGGTTGCATATGCAGGGCTGAAGGCTGAATCGGGTTGGTGGAGCAACCAGTCAAAATCATCCCGTAAACACACACATAAAATACGTTGCATGAACGCATACTTCCCCCTCGGCCCCAGTTTCTTGCTTGCAGACTAACAGCTTTATGAATATTGCTCAACATACTATTTTTCTAAAGAATTTTTCCTGGGTAATATTCAAAATATGTAAGTTGAAGTGGCGAACGCCTGCTGATAGCGGGGCGGCAGATCCTTGAGCGCGTCGTGCGCGGCATCGACCGAGGGGTAAGCTCCGTAGAGGACGCGCAAGCCCTTATTTCCATTGAAATTCTCCGGGAGCAAATAGATCTCGGCGAGCTTGCCCAGCTTGTCCGCGCGCTTCAGGAAACCCTCAACCCGCTGCGGATTGACCTCCTCGTTGTAAAACAGCTGGATGCTGGCAACCGCCCTTTTCTGTTCGAGTAGCTGCTTGCCGGCCGCCAGACGCTGGTCGAACAGGCTGGTCTTGTGCGGCGCCGGCTTGGTGGTCGGAGTTTTCGCCGCCGTCTGCCGTGCAGTCGTGTGGGCAGCCGGCGTTGTCTTGTTTGGCAAGGTTGCTATCGCCGCCAGCGTGCTGGCGGCAGCGGCAGTAGCCGGTGCGGCGGTCGCAGCTACCGAGGAAGCAGGCGCGGCTGCGATGGATTGATCTGCAACAGGCTGCACTTTGGTTACAGCAACAGCGGCAGCAGGTTTGATCTGGGTATGCGGAAGCGCTGTCTGCCCGTTATCCATTACCCACCATGCCGCCAGAATCAGCAGCAGGCTGGCTGCGGCGCCTCCCAGCAGCCATTTCCTGTTGGGGCGATTGCGTCCGGGACCGAGTTCGCTGTCGCGCATCGCTGCCTGTACATGCTGGGGTTTGATGTAGTAGGTGTCCTCGATGAATGCCGCCAGCAGGGACTTGTCCGCCAGGATGTTGACACGGCGCATCAGTCCGTTCGAGGAATCGGCGATGAGTTTGAGCGCGCCCGGCGAGAAAATGTTGGGTCCATGGTAGCCGGCGGCGCGCATCCGGAACATCAGATAGCTTTCAAGGATATTGCGCGACAGGGGTTGCATGTGAAAGTGATGCACGATGCGGTCCTTGAGCTGGCGCATATTGGGCTGATCAAGCTTGGTGTTCAATTCGGGCTGTCCGAACAACACGATCTGCAACAGTTTGGCATTGCCGACCTGCAGGTTGTAGAGCAGGCGCAATTCTTCCAGCGTCTCTGGCGGCATTGCGTGCGCCTCATCCACCAGCACCGCGATACGCCTGCCTTCGCGCGCCTTTTCCTCGAGCTTGTTCTGGATATTCTGCATGATGATGCCGACGCGTTCCCCTTCGATATTCAGGCCCAGGCCATCGGCGATCGCATATAGCATTTCCTCGCGTGACAAGCTGGGGTTGGCAAGGTAGATGGCCTCGATGTGCTTGGGCAGCTTTTCGAGCAGCATCCGGCACAACATGGTCTTGCCGCTGCCAACCTCGCCGCTGACCTTGATGATGCCCTCGATTTCGGAGATGGAGTAGATCAGCGCATCGAGAATTTCGCCGCGGTTGGCCCCGGAAAAAAAGAATACCGTAACCGGAGTGATTTTGAACGGCTGCTCGTTGAGTCCGAAGTGTTTTAAATACATGTCTGGATCCTATGTGTGGAGTTTTTCATGCGTACTGATGCGGCTGTGCAGGGTGGTGCGGTTGATACCGAGCAACTTTGCGGCCTCACTGATATTGTTCCCGGCAAGCGCCATCGCCGCGGCGATATAGCAACCTTCCTGTTCGCGGAGATGGTGGTCCAGGCTGAACCCACCCTGTTGCAGCAGTTCCCTGATGGACTCGGAGGATGGGGCGTATGGGCCGCGAACCGGGATTGCCAAAGGATCGAATTCGTCCTGCAGCTGCATCGGGCTGACCGTCTGGCCGGGATGCTTGATACTTAAGCGGATCACGATGTTGCGCAATTCGCGGGTGTTGCCGGGGAAACTGTATTGCTCCCAGCGCAGCAATGCGTCCGGGTGCAATTCAAACGGCGGCTGCTTGATCTGCCGCGCATAATAGGTGCGAAAATGGTTCAGCAGGGCCAGCTTGTCCGGACCCAGTTCACGCAACGGCGGAACATTGATCGAGAACACATTCAGGCGGTGATAAAGGTCACTGCGAAATGTGCCGGCCTGGACGGCATTGCGCAGGCTGACGTTGGTCGCGGCGATGATGCGCGCACCGCTCTTGCGCGTCACCGTTTCCCCGACACGCTGATACTCTCCGTTTTCCAGCACGCGCAGCAGCTTGGTTTGCAGTTCCAGCGGAAGCTCGCCGATCTCGTCCAGGAACAGGGTCCCGTCGGAGGTGTCCTCGAAAAATCCGGATTGCGCGCTGGTTGCGCCGGTGAAAGCCCCCTTGCTGTATCCGAACAGGGTGGGCTCGATCAGTGTCGGAGAGATCGCTGCACAGTTGAGCACCTTGAACGGCGCATCCGGATGACTGCCCTTTTTTTGCAGTGCGGTGGCGACCAATTCCTTACCGCAGCCCGACTCGCCCTCGATCAGCACCGGGAAGGGCGTGGCGGCATACATCACGATCTGGCTGCGCAGGGACTGTATCGCCGCGCTTTGGCCGACGATGCCGAGCGGAGAGTTGTCCTGATCGTCCTTGTGTATCTCGCTGTCCTGAACCTTGAGCGCGTCGACCAGATATATTTTGATATCTTCGGGTGCGCAGGGTTTGGCGATGAAATCGATCGCGCCCAGCGTGCGCGCATGGCGTGCGTTGCTCTGCTCGTCCTGTCCGGACAGCACGAAAATCTTGATTTTTGGCGAGTGGGTCAGCAATTCCGCGATCAAGTGGAAACCTTCATCGGGGCGGTGCGGAAACGGCGGAAGCCCCAAATCGACCAGTGCCAATTGTGGCGGGCTGGGCAATTTTCGCAGCAATTCGATCGCTGCAACGCGTGATTCGGCTTGGTGGACCGTGAAGTTGTCACTGAATGCGACCGCCAAACCTTCGCGTATCAGCGGGTCGTCGTCAACAATCAATAAACTGGTGAATGGCGCGCGAACGTTCAATTTGTGTCCAAACCCATTGGATGCTTAGGGTGAAGCATAACGGCAAGCGCTTGTAAGCTCAATAGGGGGAAGGCCGGGGTATGCGTATGCGGGTCAAATAATTGAGGATTGGTGATTCTGTGGTTTAGAATACGCGCTCCCGATTTTTTAGGAATTCGATTTTGTCTTTGTCCACCCTGGTCGAAATTCGCGATCTTAATTTTGCCTACGACAAGCGCCCGGTTCTGAAGGGGATCAATATGACCTTCCCGAGGGGGAAGTTAACCGCAATCATGGGATTAAGCGGATGCGGCAAGACCACGCTGTTGCGCCATATCGGCGGGGCACTCAAGCCGACCCATGGTTACGTCAAGATGGATGGCAAGGTCGTCCACGAACTGGATCAGGACGACCTGTACCGGATGCGTCGCAAGATGGGGATGTTGTTCCAGTTCGGGGCGCTGTTCACCGACATGTCGGTGTACGACAACGTTGCATTCCAGATGCGCGAGCATACTGCCTTGCCGGAACAGATCATTCATGACCTGGTGTTGATGAAGCTGCATGCGGTGGGTTTGCGCGGCACGCACAGCCTGATGCCATCCGAATTGTCCGGCGGCATGGCGCGCCGGGTCGCGCTGGCACGCGCAATAGCGCTTGATCCGATGCTGATGATGTATGATGAACCTTTTGCCGGACTGGATCCGATCTCACTGACCGTGGTGGGCGATTTGATCCGGCGCCTGAATGATGCGCTGGGAGCGGCCTCGATCATCGTCACCCATGACGTGCAGGAATCGCTGAAAATCGTGGACTACGTCTACTTCATGGCGAACGGAGTGATCGTGGCTGAAGGAACGCCGGAGCAGATACGCGCCTCGGACAAGGATTTCGTGCATCAATTCGTGCATGGCGAAATGGATGGTCCGGTGCCTTTCCACTATCCGGGGGCCGACTACCGCCGTGACTTGAATTTAACAGCTTGATCAGAGGTTACCCATCATGCCAGCAGCCAAGACCATCAGGTTAATCGGACATCGCACCATCAATGCGGTATGGCGCATCGGAATGGCGACACGGTTCTTTATTCTGACGCTGCTGTATTCGGGGAACAGTTTTCGCCGCTTCCAGCTGATCGTCAAGGAATTGTTCTCCACCGGCGTGATGTCGCTGGTCATCATCGTCGTGGCCGGTTTGTTCGTCGGCATGGTGCTGGGCCTGCAGGGTTATGAAACACTGCAGCGCTATGGTTCGGAATCGGCGCTCGGAGTCATGGTGGCATTGGGTTTGGTGCGCGAATTGGGGCCGGTGGTGGCGGGATTGCTGTTTGCCAGCCGTGCCGGTTCGGCGATGACGGCGGAGATCGGGCTGATGCGGGCGACTGAACAGATTTCCGCGATGGAGATGATGGCGGTGAATCCGATTGCCCGCATCGTCGCGCCGCGCTTCTGGGCCGGTGTGATCTCGATGCCTTTGCTGGCGGCCTTGTTCAGCGCAGTGGGTGTGTTCGGCGGCTACTTCGTCGGGGTGATCCAGATCGGCGTGGATGAAGGCTCGTTCTGGTCGCAAATGCAGGCGGCGGTGGATTTTCGCGAGGATATACTGAACGGCGTGATCAAGAGCATTGTGTTCGGTACCGTGGTCACGGTGATCGCGCTGTTTGAAGGCTATGATGCGCCGCCGACTGCAGAAGGCGTGTCGGGCGCAACCACTCGTACCGTGGTGACATCGTCGCTGGCGATCCTGATGCTGGATTTTGTAATGACTGCAATCATGTTTAGGGGAAATTGAGTTATGGAACGCACTACGCTGGATCTGTGGGTGGGCATGTTCGTTGTGGCGGGTGCCGCCGCACTGGTGATGCTGGCGATGAAAGTCGGGAATCTGGGTACATACAATATGGCGGAAAGCTATCAGGTGCATGCCTATTTTTCCAATATCGGCGGTTTGAAAATCAAGGCGGCGGTGAGAAGTTCGGGAGTGCTGGTTGGCCGCATAACCGATATCACGCTGGACACCAATCGCTATGAAGCCAATGTGGTGATGAGTCTCGACAAGCGCTATGAATTTCCCAAGGATACGTTTGCCAGCATCCTGACGGCGGGTTTGCTGGGGGAGCAATATGTCGGCTTGAATCCCGGTGGCGACAGCGTGATGTTGCATAATGGCGACGAGATCAAGCAGACACAGTCTGCGATCGTGCTGGAAAACCTGATCGGGAAATTCATCTATAACAAGGCTGAAGAAACACCCGCCCCGAAATAACCCTATTCAAACACAAGAGACATGACATGAAAGTATTGCAAAAAATAATTCTGGGTGCCGCGATATTTTGTATGGCTGGTGCGGCAAATGCGGATGCGATCGCGCCCGATACGCTGATCAAGAACACCGTGGATGAAGTGATCGCGATTATCAAACAGGACAAGGCCATTCAGGCCGGGGATCAGAAGAAGATCGTTGCGCTGGTGGACGCCAAGGTGCTGCCGCATTTCGATTTCGTGCGCATGACCCGTCTGGCGGTCGGCAAATACTGGCGCACCGCGACGCCGGAGCAACAACAGGCATTGACTGCCGAATTCCGCGATATGCTGGTGCGTACCTATACCAAGGTGTTTTCGGTGTATCGCGACCAGACCGTGGACATCAAGCCGTTCCGGATGCAGCCCGACGACACCGAGGTGACCGTCAAGACCGTGATCAGCAAGCCCGGCGAGCAGCCGGTCACGGTGGATTACGTGATGGAGAAGCTGACCGACGGCTGGAAGGTGTTCGATATCTCGATCGAGGGGGTCAGCATGGTGATGAGCTATCGCGGCACCTTCGCATCCGAGATACAGGAAGGCGGCATCGACGGCCTGATCAAGACGCTCGCCGACAAGAACGCCAAGCCGAACAGCGGCGATATGCGCAAGGCGGAGGCAAAGTGATCGAGCGCGAAGGCGACTGGATGGTGGTGCATGGCAGCCTGACCATGGATACCGTGCCGGCATTGTTCGAGACCGGCTTGCAGCATCTCGCCAATGAAGACTTCCAGCTGGACCTTTCCCGGGTCGATTCGGTCGACTCCGCTGCGGTCAGCATGCTGCTCGGCTGGAGCAGGGCGGCGCGGAATACCGCGCATGTCCTGCGCGTCAAAGGTTTGCCGCAGGACCTTTTGAGCTTGGCAAACCTGTATGGCGTCGCCGAGATGCTGCCTCAACAATCCAGCTGAATCCCTGCGCGGCAGTCCGTGCCCGCGCCCATCCCCCGAATCACGCATGGGTTTAACGAACAATGGAATCGATTATGGTCACTCCGGAAAGCATCAGAATCAACATCGCACAAGGCATGGCGACCGAACATCTGACCGTGGTCGGCGATGGCCAGCACTTTGAAGCGGTCGTGGTCAGCGAGGCATTTGCCGGCAAGAACCGCGTGCAGCGCCACCAACTGGTTTATCAGACACTGGGCGACAGGATGCGCGCCGAGATCCATGCACTGTCGATGAAGACCTATACGCCTGAAGAGTGGCAAAGCCAGAACTAGCCCATGTACAAGTTAGCGATCCAGGGCGGTGCCCGCCTCAATGGCGAGGTGCGGATTTCAGGCGCGAAGAACGCGGCCTTGCCGATACTGTGTGCCAGTCTGCTGACCCATGATTTCCTGCAACTCGACAACGTGCCCGACTTGAACGATATCGCCACGATGTGCAAGCTGCTGCAGCAGATGGGTGTGAAGGTCGAACAGACAGGTGGGCAGTTGACGCTGTCAGCGGCGAACATCGACAAGCTGGAAGCGCCTTACGAGATGGTGAAAACCATGCGCGCCGCGATCCTGGTATTGGGGCCTCTGGCGGCGCGCTTCGGCGAGGCGCGCGTTTCGCTGCCCGGCGGCTGCGCGATCGGCTCCCGACCGGTGGACTTGCATATCAAGGGCTTGCAGGCGATGGGCGCGGAGATCCATATCGAGCACGGCTATATCCATGCCAGGGCGAAACGGCTGAAAGGCGCGCGCATCTTCTTCGACATCGTCAGCGTCACCGGCACCGAAAACCTGATGATGGCCGCCGCACTGGCGGACGGCGTGACGGTACTCGAAAACGCCGCGCGCGAACCCGAAGTGGTCGACCTCGCGCACTGCCTGGTCGCGATGGGTGCGAGGATCGAGGGCGCCGGCAGTGACACCATCAGCATCACCGGCGTCGCGAAACTGCATGGCGCGAGTCATCGCATCATGCCGGACCGTATCGAGAGCGGCACCTTCCTGGTGGCTGCGGCAGCGGCGGGCGGCGATATCACGCTGACCGATGCGCGCGCCGATATCCTGGAGAACGTGCTGGAAAAACTGCAGGAGGCAGGTGCGACGGTACAGGCTTCAGGCAGCACGATCAACCTGAAGATGGGCAGACGCCCCACGGCCGTGAATCTGCGCACCGCGCCCTACCCGGCCTTTCCCACTGACATGCAGGCGCAATTCATGGCGATGAATGCCATCGCCGAAGGCAGTGCGATGGTGGTCGAAACGATCTTCGAGAACCGCTTCATGCATGTGCAGGAGCTGCGCCGCCTGGGTGCGCAGATCGACATCGAGGGCAACACCGCCGTCATCAAAGGCTGCGCCCAACTGGAAGGCGCGACCATCATGGCGACCGATCTGCGCGCCTCGGCCTGCCTGGTCATCGCCGGTCTGGTCGCGCAGGGTGAAACGGTGATCGATCGCATCTACCATCTGGATCGGGGCTACGAACACATCGAGGCGAAGCTCTCGCGGCTGGGCGCGAATATCCGGCGATTGAAGTAGTCCATCCTCCCCTTGCCCTCCGGAGAGACTATGGAAGGGTCGCTGCGCAGCAGCGGGGTATCCACCGGCGCACCCTTTACGGGTGTGGTTGGGGTGAGGGAAATCAGAACCGCCGGTGGTTGACCGGCAGTTTGGTAGGTTGGGTTGAGCGAATGCGATACCCAACAATCAAAACCGCGGGGAGCGGCCCCGCCGCCGCTCCATTTCTTTTGCTTGTCCAAAAGAAATGGAGGAAAGAAAAAGACTCCCCGGTTTGCCGCCCACTGCGTGGGTGCCCTCGCATGCTCAGCCGGTCAGGCCTCCTCATAAACTCGCACGACCTGCTTACGCAGTCACGTGCTCTAACATATTCGTCGGACTGCCCCTGACCCGCCTGTGCTACTCGGCGGCGCACAGGGGATAATGAAAAACCGGTATTGTAGGGCGGGTTAGCAAAGCGTAACCCGCCGGATGTTTGTTTGATACAGGGCGCATTACGCCAGGCGGCGAATGCGCCCTGCGCGAACTGAGTGTCGCGCTTGCGGGAGAGGGTAAGTGTCATGATTTAGGAAAACATCAATAATCAGACCTTACCTTAGTTGATGCTTTCGATGCAGGGCGAGACGAATAGGTGTCCCTTCCAGCCGCCATGGATGGTGCGCGCGGCGACCAGCATCCACATCAAGGCAAGCACGATGACCAGCAGCGTCCCGAACATCGAGAAGGCGGCGACCTTGAGCAGCATGCCCAGCTTCAGCGTCGCAACGGTATACACACCCAGCGGAAAGGTGTAGCCCCACCAGCCCAGATTGAACGGTATGCCCGCGCGAAAATAGCGGATCGTGATGAGGATGGCCAGCAGCAGCCACCACAAGCCGACTCCCCAGAACAGCGTACCCGCGATCATCCCGATGCCTTCCGCGACTTTGCCGATGCCGCCCATGCCCTGCGCGGCAAATATCGCGGGCGCATCCACACCCAGTACCAGCATGCCGAGTGCCCCGGTCCCTATCGGACCGATCGACAGCCAACTGGATGCGGCCATGCTGTCGGGCGGCAATCGGTGCAAGGCCATACGCAGAAACAGTATCGTCAGGATGGCAAAGGCGACCGGGACCGAATAGGCCCAGAGTACATAACTGGCGATGAGCGTCAGGAACTGGGCATGGGCATCGCTCAGGTGCGGTGCAAGCAGGCCGCCGCTTACTGCCGCAACCTCGGCTGCGACCATCGGCAACAGCCAGATTGCCGTCATTTTGTCGATGCCGTGCGCCTGCCGGGTGAACATGAAATAGGGTATCAGCACGCCGCAGCCGAGCGACATCAGGACATCGATCCACCACAGGATCTGCGCCACCCAGACCATGCTGCCGCCCCAGCGGGGCAAACCGAAGAACAAAAAACCGTTGATGATGGTCGCCAGACCCATCGGGATGGTACCGATAAACATCGACACGATGCTGTGGCTGAAGATCCGCCTGGCTTCGTCCCAGAACATGATCCAGCGCGCGGTATACAGCGCGGAAAACAGCAGGAATAAAGCGATATTGAACAGCCACAGGCCTTCGCTCATGGCGTGCAGCGTCGCGCCCGCGCCCGGAACCTGGGGCAGCGCCAGCGCGAGGATGCCGGTGCCCATCGTGGCGGCAAACCAGTTGGGGGTGAACTGCCGGATCATTTCACGCGGATGATCTAGCTGGGCAAGTGGTCTGAGGCGGGTTGCGAATTCAAGGAAGGCATGGCGGTTCATCTAGTATTCTCCTTTATCGATTCGAATAGCGAGACGGCAGATAAAGCAGCAGCGGGGTCCAGGTGATCTGATCGCCGCCTCATCATGCATCCCCGAAATCCGGCGGCCAGCCGGTCTGATCCGAAACGAAGCGGGGCAAATCATATCCGAATTTCAACTTATCCCGCATTTAACGATAGAATGCGGCTCTTTACTAAGCCGCTGAATCTGATGACCATCACCATCGCCCTGTCCAAGGGCCGCATCTTCGAAGAGACCCTGCCGCTGCTGCAGGCGGCGGGCATCGCCGCGCTGGAAGACCCGGAGTCTTCGCGCAAGCTGATCCTGGCGACCAATCGCGCCGACGTGCGCCTGATCATCGTGCGCGCATCCGATGTGCCGACTTATGTGCAATACGGCGCGGCGGATCTTGGCGTGGCGGGCAAGGACGTGCTGGACGAATACGGCGGCACAGGTCTCTACCAGCCGCTGGACCTGAACATCGCGCGCTGCCGGATGATGGTGGCGGTGCGCGAGGGTTTCGATTACGAATCCGCGGTGAAGCAGGGCGCGCGCCTGCGCGTGGCGACCAAGTATGTGCAGACCGCGCGGGCGCACTTCGCCGCGAAGGGCGTGCATGTGGATCTGATCAAGCTGTACGGTTCGATGGAACTGGCACCGCTGGTCGGTCTGTCGGACGCGATCGTGGATCTGGTCAGCAGCGGCAATACGCTGAAGGCAAACCACCTCAAGGCGGTCGAGCACATCGCCGATATTTCTTCGCGCCTGGTGGTGAACCAGGCCGCGCTGAAATTGAAATACGCGGCGATCCAGCCGATGCTGGATGCGTTTGCGCAGGCGGTGCGCAAATGAATATCAGCCGGCTTTCCACCCGTGCGCCGGGCTTCGATGCGAAGCTGACCCGGCTGCTCGCGTTCGAGGAGACCGCAGACGAACAGCTGGAAGCGACCGTGGCCGCGATCCTTGCCGACGTGCGCAAGCGCGGCGATGCGGCGCTGCTCGAATACACGCGCCGGTTCGACCGCCTGCCATTGGCCGATGCCGCCGCGCTGGAACTGCCGCGCGCCGAATTGCGCGGCGCATTCGACGGCCTGCCCGCGGACCAGCGCAGCGCGCTGGAACAGGCAGCGCAGCGCGTCACCGCTTATCACCGCAAGCAGTTGCAAACTTCGTGGAGTTACACCGATGCCGACGGCACGCTGCTCGGCCAGCAGGTCACGCCGCTGGACCGCGTCGGGCTGTACGTGCCGGGCGGCAAAGCGGCCTATCCGTCCTCGGTGCTGATGAATGCGCTGCCGGCCAAGGTGGCCGGTGTCGCCGAACTGGTGATGGTGGTGCCGACCCCGGACGGCGTGAAGAATCAGCTGGTGCTGGCGGCGGCGCATCTGGCCGGTGTCGATCGCGTGTACACGATAGGCGGGGCGCAGGCGGTTGCGGCGCTGGCTTACGGTACGGCGACGATACCGAAGGTGGACAAGATCGTCGGCCCCGGCAACGCCTACGTCGCGGCCGCAAAGCGCCGCGTGTTCGGCGTGTGCGGCATAGACATGATCGCCGGGCCGTCGGAGATCCTGGTGATCTGCGACGGACAGACCGACCCCGACTGGATCGCGATGGACCTGTTCTCGCAGGCCGAACACGACGAATTGGCGCAGGCGATCCTGCTTTCGCCCGATCTGAAATTCATAGAGGCAGTGGCGCAAAGCGCCGACAGGCTGCTGCTGCAGATGCCGCGCCGCGATATCATCCGCACCGCGCTGGAGAATCGCGGTGCGCTGATCCATGTCGCCGATCTGGAGGAGGCCTGCGCGATCAGCAACCGCATCGCGCCCGAGCATCTGGAGCTGTCGGTCGCCGATCCCGAGGCCTGGCTGCCGCAGCTGAAGCACGCCGGCGCGATCTTCATGGGCCGCTACACCTCGGAAGCGCTGGGCGACTATTGCGCGGGACCCAACCATGTGCTGCCGACTTCCGGCACCGCGCGATTCTCCTCTCCATTGGGTGTGTACGACTTCCAGAAGCGCAGCAGCCTGATCCAGGTCTCCGCGCAGGGCGCGCACAAGCTGGGCGAAATCGCGTCGGTGCTGGCCTTCGGTGAAGGGCTGCAGGCGCACGCGCAATCCGCGCTGTTCAGGAAAGGCTAGACCGTCTGCTTCAGGGCGCCGCTATCCGGCGGTACAGACGGAAGCGCTCGTTCTTGTCGCCCCGGCGGCTGCCTTCCCAGATCTTTCCCCAGTGGGTCTCGTCGCGTAGCGGTTTGGACAGGCGGTTGCCCTGGATCAGCCTGAGGTCGCAATGGTGTTCCGGGTCACGCAGCGTGATGATATTGCCGAAATATTCCAGCATCGCGCGATGCCCGTCACCCAGGTGCTCACCGGCGATGCAGTTGTAGTGCTGCGGCAGCGTCTGTGTCATCGCGACGATCATGCTGCGGTAGCTCTTGCCGCTGTCCAGCCAGGGCAGCCACAGCGTCATCGCCAGTATCCATATCAGCGTGACGCCGGACGCCCAGTTCAGCGTGGCCCGCCGCATCGAGCGCCCGACCCGCCAGACCATCACCACCCAGGTCACGGTTGCGATGATCGCGACGAAGAAGGCGGTGGTGTGCAACTCCGGCTCGAAGCCGGGCTGGTAATCCTTCAGCCAGTGGGTGATCTTGGCGTGGTTGTCCAGCAACAGGCCGGCCCAGCCCCACCACATCAGGATCGCCAGCAGCGCGAAGGTCATGATCCCGAACCAGTCCAGTGCATTGGCCGCGCCGCGTTTCAGCATGGACAGGGACGCGGTCGCCAGCAGCGTGATCGGCAGCAGCATCGGCAGCGCGAACACTTCCTGGATGTCGGCGGCGAAACTGAGGGTGAGCAGCATCACGACGAAGGCGACCAGCGGCAATTGCAGATCTTCGCGCTGCGGCAGGCGTTTGCGCGATTTCCATACCACCCATGCGGCCAGCGGTATCGCGGGCCACGCCAGCCAGGGCAGGTTTTCCAGGTAATACAGCGAATCGCTGCCGGGCCCGGTCTTCGCATAGGCGATCCATTTGCCGAGGTTGTGGGTCCAGATCCAGTCCGTGAACAGCTGCGGGGAATGGCGATACAGCAGCAGCGGCCAGATGGCGAGCCAGGGCAGCGCGAACACCAGCGCAATGGCAACGCTGGAAAGATAGCGGCGCGTGCGCCAGCTCTTGAATACCAGCGGCAGGCTGGCCGCGATCAGCACGAACAATATCGGCGAGATGAAGCCCTTGGACATGAAGCCGATGCCCATGCCGGTGCCGATCAATGCGCCGGCGCGCAGGCAGCGCTCCTTGCTGAACGTGAATCCGTACAGCATCATCGCGCAGCCGGCCAGCAGCGCGAGATCGGTGGTCATCTGGTGCGCGTTGATCAGCAAGCCGAGGCAGCCGATCAGGATGATCGCCGCAGCCCAGCCGCGGTTCTCGCCACATAGCCTGCGCCCGGCCAGGCCGGTGAACAGCAGCGTCAGCGTGGTATAAAAGCCGCTGGCCAGGCGTGCGCCGTCGTGCAGCGGCAGCAGCGGAGAAAACAGCCTGGCGAACAGTGCGGCAGTCCAGTAGTACAGCGGCGGCTTGTCTAGGTAAGGCTCGCCTGCGAGCGTCGGTGCCAGCCAGTCTCCGTCGTGCAGCATCGAATAGATCACCCCGAAGCTGGATACCTCGTCCGGCTTCCACGGGTCGTGCCCGACCAGCCCGGTGCCCAGCCAGATCAGGCACAGCAGCCCGAGCAGCAAAGCTTTGGCGGGAGTGATCGGATTGGGGTCGGTGGGTTTGATGAAATACATGCGTCAGCTTAGCTTATATCGTCGGCTGTATAGTCAGGATGGATTGTCGCCGCAAATAAAAAAGGCAGCGCGAACGCTGCCTTTTGGTGGAGCCGCTGCGCAAAGTTCCCCACAGGGAATAACCGGTCTTACCGGTTGCCACGACACGGCAACCGCACGTCAGTTTGCTATGCAGCAGTCTTGCTGCCGTACTTCTGGCGGAACTTGTCGATGCGGCCGGCGGTATCGACGATTTTCTGTGTGCCGGTGTAGAAAGGATGGCACTCGGAACAAACTTCGATACTCAGCGTAGGTTTGCCCAGCACGGACTTGGTTTTGAAACTGTTGCCGCAACTGCAGGTCACGGTGATTTCCTGGTAATTCGGATGGATGTCGGCTTTCATTTTGTTTCCTTGCTGTAGTTGGGTGCGGCGGGTGTACGCACTCGGGTGTTGCATAAGGGCGGGCATTATCCATAAAAACCGCATGCCGCGCAAATTTTTATCGGCGCGGCGGCCAGGTTCGGCGATATGCGGCACGGAAACCGGGAAAAGCCGTTCCAGCGCGGGCGCTAGTGCTGGCGCCCGACATCACATACACTCCGATTTTTGATCGAATCAGCAAGGAAAGATATATATGGCCAAGTTGAGCCGCAATGATTACCGCACGCTGGTGCTGGCCGCGCTGGGAGGTGCGCTGGAATTCTACGATTTCGTCATCTTCGTGTTCTTCGCGGTGGTGATCGGGAAGCTGTTCTTCCCGCCGGACATGCCCGACTGGCTGCGCCAGTTGCAGACCTTCGGCATATTTGCGGCCGGCTATCTGGCGCGTCCGCTCGGCGGCATCGTGATGGCGCACTTCGGCGATCTGCTCGGGCGCAAAAAGATGTTCATGCTGAGCATCTTCCTGATGTCGTTGCCGACGATGGCGATCGGCTTGCTGCCGACCTATGCCGTGATCGGCATCTGGGCCCCGCTGCTGCTGCTAGCGCTGCGCGTGCTGCAGGGGGCCGCGATCGGCGGCGAGGTGCCGGGCGCCTGGGTATTCGTGTCCGAGCACGTGCCTGCGCGCCATGTCGGCTTCGCCTGCGGCACGCTGACCGCGGGCCTGACCGGCGGGATACTGCTGGGTTCGCTGGTGGCCACTGCTATCAACAGGATCTATGCGCCTGACGAACTGCTGGCCCAGGGCTGGCGCGTGCCGTTCATCATCGGCGGCCTGTTCGGCCTGCTGTCCGCGTGGCTGCGCAAGTGGCTGCAGGAAACCCCGGTGTTCCGCGAGCTGGAGGCCAGGCAGGCGCTGGCCGACGAGTTGCCGCTGAAGACGGTGATACGCGAGCATCGCCCCGCGGTGATCCTGTCCATGCTGCTGACTTGGCTGCTGTCGGCGGCGATCGTGGTGATGATACTGATGACGCCGACGCTGGTGCAGAAGCTGTATGCGATCCCGGCCGCAGTCGCGCTGCAGGCGAACAGCATCGCGACGCTATTCCTGAGTGTGGGCTGTGTGGCGTTCGGCGCGCTGGCCGACCGTTTCGGCGCGGGGCGCGTGCTGATGATCGGCTGCGCGCTGCTGGGCATCACCTCGGCGCTGTTCTACCAGCAGATGGCGGTTGCGCCGCAGAACATCAACGCGCTGTATGCATTGTGCGGCTTCTTCGTCGGGGTGATCGGCGTGGTGCCCAGCGTCGCGGTCAAGGCCTTCCCGCCGGTGGTGCGGTTTTCCGGATTGTCGTTTTCCTACAACGTCGCCTATGCGGTATTCGGCGGACTCACGCCGGTGCTGGTGAGCATGCTGCTGCCGCTGGACCGGATGGCGCCGGCACATTATGTCGCGGTACTGAGCGTGGTGGGCATGCTGATCGGATCGTATCTGTGGCGGCGGGACTAGCAACCGGCTGCGGCATGCTCCCCGTTCGATTTATGCGACAATGCGCGCCGCGAAAATCGCGTGCCCGACCAGCTTGTCGAGTTGTCCGGCACATCCCTACATTTCAGGATAAACGGTGTTTATAGAAAACCTAAAACAATTGCTCGCGGCCGACATGGCTGCGGTGGATCAGGTGATACGCACGCGCCTGCATTCGGAAGTCGCGCTGGTCAACCAGGTCGGCGAATACATCATCAACGGCGGCGGCAAGCGCCTGCGTCCGGCGCTGGTGGTGTTGTCTGCCGAGGCGCTGGGCTACCGCGGCAAGCAGCATCACGACCTGGCGGCGGTGGTGGAATTCATCCACACCGCGACGCTGCTGCACGACGACGTGGTGGACGAATCCGAACTGCGCCGCGGCCGCGCCACCGCCAGCGCGCTGTTCGGCAATGCCGCCAGCGTGCTGGTCGGCGACTTCCTTTATTCGCGCGCATTCCAGATGATGGTAGAGGTCGGCGAGATGCGCGTGATGCAGACGCTGGCCGATGCCACCAACGTGATCGCCGAGGGCGAAGTGCTGCAGCTGCTCAACTGCCACGATGCCGGCGTGGATGCGGACAACTACATGCGTGTGATCCATTGCAAGACCGCCAAGCTGTTCGAAGCGGCGATGCGCCTCGGCGCTATCCTGGGCAAGGTCGGCGAGCGCGAGGAGCGCGCGGTCGCCGCCTACGGCATGCATCTCGGCACCGCGTTCCAGCTGGTGGACGATGTGCTGGATTATTCCGCCGACGAGCAGCAGACCGGCAAGCATCTCGGCGACGACCTCGCCGAAGGCAAGCCCACGCTGCCGCTGATCTATGCGATGCAGCACGGCTCGGCCGAGCAGGCCGCCGTGGTGCGCGCCGCGATCGAGCAGGGCGATGTCGGAAAATTCGCCGAGGTGCTGCAGATCATCCATGCCACCGGCGCGCTGGATTACACGCGCCAGCAGGCGCTACGCGAAGCCGGGGCTGCGTGCGATGCGATCGCGGTGCTGGCTGATTCAAAATACAAGCGATGTTTGCTAGAATTAGCAGAGTTTGCCGCAACACGGGAATTTTAGGTTTATAAAGTTTATTGGAGTCCGACGAAAACCGTAGCGAGCGGTTCGAGAGCAAGGCGCACGGAGCGCAACGACCGAGGCATATCCCATGGATAGACGAGGAGTGAGCACCGCGCAACGCAGCTATCGAAACGCGCAGTAGGTTTTAGCGGAGTCCAAACGGGGTGTAGCTCAGCCTGGTAGAGTACTGCGTTCGGGACGCAGGAGTCGGAGGTTCGAATCCTCTCACCCCGACCAACAAAGTTGGTTTTGTTTGTCACGGTTTGTTCATCTCAAAAGCGTGTGGCTATTCGCTTCACGCTGTTACTACCAATTCCAACGTCGATCTCTGCAGCTGATGACTGATGTTCGGCCATTGCCGTCAGTTGCGAACGGCAGCTTCCGAGATATGAATTCAGGTTAGTGCCCGGCAGCAGCGTGCCCGTTGCCGACATTACGGCTTCGAGGAATCGGACATTGGTAGGTTGGGTGGAGCGTAGCGATACCCAACGATAAATTCAAAGGAAATGATGGGTATCGCTACACTCCACCCATCCTACGCGAACTGCATCGTGCCCTTAGCGGTCATCCTGACTACCCAATAATGGACAGCATCGTGAACAAGTCACGCCCCTAGACACGAGGCCGGTCATACGGACGAATGCAAGAACAGCAGGCTCCATTAGCTACGAATATTGGGCATAACTGCTACCGTTATAAAGAATACAGCCACTCCAGCAATCCATCCGAATGCGAAACCAGCAGCTATTGAGCCAATTACAAGAGCGGATATTCTCTGCTTTCCTTCATTTTCCCAAAATGGACTATTGACCATAGTGCCTCCAAAAAATGCGTAGACCGCCGTCAACCCACATAAAACGCCAACTCTATTGTTCACATGCTTGTATCAATGATTGAATTCAAGCTAAACACAATTGACGACCTGATGTTGCGCAGTTTATGGTGCGTTGCATCGACCGGCTGAATCCGCACCGATTTGCCATCACAGTGGAGCAAGGATCAGCAGCACCCGGTAGGGGCCGTGCGCGCCCAGCGTGACGGTCTGTTCGATATCCGCGGTGCGCGAAGGCCCTGACACGAAATTGACCGCGCGCGGCGGCTGGCGGTGTTCGCTGCGCAGCAGGTCCCAGGCATCTTCCATGGTCGCGACGATGCGGCGCGGGTCGACGATGGCCACATGGGTCTCCGGCAGCAGGCTGGTGACTGCCGGCGTCTCCGCTCCCGACAGCATCATCAGCGTGCCGGTCTCGGCGATCGCGCAATAGGCGCCGGTCACGCCCACCGGGTCGTCGTTGCTTGCTGGGCGCGCTTCCATCTCCAGCCTGGCAGCGCCCCAGGGCAATCCGGCCAGCGCCGGCCAGCATACGCCAGACATAGGTAGTTTTCTTTCGCCAAGATAGCGCGCCAATAAAGTTGGCACTTCGCTGCGGTCAGCAGTTCCCAATACATCGCTGGATAGTTTGAGCGCGCGTTCCTTGAAATGCGCGACCAGATCACCCGGTGGCGGTGGCAGCGGTCCGCGCGGGTGTAGCGCCAGGTGCGCGGCGAGCTGCTGCGCTGAGTCCGCATCGGCCTGCGACCGTGCAGCGCGTATCCTGCCCAGTATCCTTTCGCGCGCGTTCATCGGCGTTCTCTCCGTTGGTACAACTCACGGAACGTTTTGCGTGCCGGTGCCGGGAAGTCGCGGCCATCGGTCCAGCCAGATGCGCCGGGGAGAGTGTGCAGCAGTTTATCTTTGCCGCCGAGCAGGTTCATGATGCGCACGCCGATCCGCGTTGCGATCGCATATACATAAGGATGCAGCGCGAGCCAGCCCCACAGGCGCAGCGCGATCCGTTCGCTGGCAGGCCGCATGCCGCGTTCCATCTGCTTTTCGCGCAGCTTGCGCAACAGGTCCGGCAGCGGGATCTTCACCGGGCAGACCACCGCGCAGGCGCCGCACAGCGTCGAGGCATTCGGCAGGTCCGGCGATTTCTCCAGGCCCGACAGCATGGGCGTCAGTATCGAGCCCATCGGGCCGGGATAGACCCAGCCGTAGGCGTGGCCGCCGATGTTCTGGTACACCGGGCAATGGTTCATGCATGCGCCGCAGCGTATGCAGCGCAGCATCTGCTGCATCTCGGTGCCCAGCAGCTTGCTGCGGCCGTTGTCGAGCAGCACGATGTGGAAGTGCTCCGGGCCGTCGTGGTCTTCCTTGTTCTTGTTGCCGGTCAGCACCGACACATAGTTGGTGATCGACTGTCCGGTGGCGGAACGCGGCAGCAGGCGCAGCAGCGTGGTCACGTCCTCCAGCGTGGGGACGACCTTTTCGATGCCGGTGATCGCGACATGCACGCGCGGCAGTGTCGTCACCAGCCGGCCGTTGCCTTCGTTGGTGACGATCAGCGCGGAGCCGGTTTCGGCGACCAGGAAATTCGCGCCCGAGATGCCCATGTCCGCGTTCAGGAACGCCGGCCGCAGCATTTCTCGCGCTTCGCGGCACAGCTCGGCGATGCCGGTCTTGCGCGGCAACTGGTGTTTCTCCGCGAACAGGTCCGAGATCTCTTCCTTGTTCTTGTGCACCACCGGCGCGACGATGTGCGACGGCGCCTCGTGCGCGAGCTGCAATATGTATTCGCCGAGATCGGTTTCCATCACCTTGACGCCGGCCTGTTCCAGCGCTTCGTTCAGCCCGCACTCTTCGCTGACCATGGATTTCGATTTGGCGACAGTGCGCACGCCGTGCTGCGCCGCGATCCCGGCGACGATGCGGTTCGCGTCTTCTGCGGTCTCGGCCCAGTGCACCGTCGCGCCGCGCGCGCTGGCCTGCTGCTCGAAATGCAGCAGCCAGTGCTCGAGGTCGTTCAGCACCCGGTCGCGGATCGCCGCGGCGGCATCGCGCGTCTGCGCCAGGTCGGCGATCTCGCTGATGACCGCCGAACGGCCCTCGACGAAGCGCGACTGCAGCCGCGACAGCGCGTCCTGCAAGCGGACATCGGCCAGCTTGACGGTGACCTGCTTCTTGAACTGGAGGGAAGTGTTCTGCATTGTTCCAAATAATTAGTTAGCGGGAATGACAGGCTGACTTTTTGATCATTCTTCATTATCCAAACCGGACAGCACTTCTGCGATATGCAGCACGCGGGTGCTGTGGTCGCCGTTGCGGCGTAAGCGGCCTTCGATGTTCAGCAAACAGCCGAGGTCGCCGCCGGCGATGGTGCCGGCGTGGGTGGCGACTATGTGCTGGCATTTGTTGTCGGCCATGCGCGTCGACAGCTCGCCGTACTTGACCGAGAACGTGCCGCCGAAGCCGCAGCAGGTGGTCGATTCCACCATTTCGCTTATTTCCACACCCGGCATCTTCGCCAGCAGCGCGCGCGGCTGTTTGTAGACATCCAGTTCGCGCAGGCCGGAGCAGGAGTCGTGATAGGTCAGCGCACCCTTGAAGTCGCCGGGCAGCTGTTCCAGTTTCGCGACATTGACCAGGAAATCGGTCAGCTCGTAAGTGCGCTTGCCCAGAGCGGTGATCCTGTCCAATAGTGCCGGGTCATCTTTGAAAAGATCGGGGTAATGCGTGCGTATCATTCCTGCACAGGAACCGGAAGGCAGAACCACATAGTCGAAGGCTTCGAATTCGGCGAGGAACTTCAGCGCCAGCGCCTTGCCCGCGTTACGGTCGCCGGAGTTGTAGCCGGGCTGGCCGCAACAGGTTTGCTGTTCGGGAACGACCACCTCGCAACCCGCCGCTTCCAGCAGCCTGATCGCCGCAAAGGCGATGCGCGGACGCATGCTGTCGACGAGGCAGGTGACGAACAATCCAGCGCGCATTGATGTTCTCCGGTGAATCTCTTATGTGCTGGATCAACTATAGCCTAATGATGCGACCAAGTGATGTTTGAAAACCGTTCGCCCTGATGAAACCACTAGCCATTCGACTAGGCCATCAAAAGACAATGGCCAAGTCGCTGGTTATGAGCCTGTCGAAGGGTGAACGGTTTCATCAAGCTCACCACGAACGGAAAAAGTTAATCATTGCATTCCCAGACTGCTCTCTGAATGCTTATCGGCCCAAACTTTGCATCAGCGCATCTATCCCTGCGCGCGCGACCTGGGCATCTTCCGGGGATTTCACGCCGGACACGCCCACCGCGCCCACGCATTCCCCGTCCACCATGATGTGCTCGCCGCCCTCGATCAGCGTGAGCCCGCCGGGCACCGACAGGAAGGCGTTGCGGCCGCCGCCTACGACTTCTTCATACACTTTGGTGGTCCTGCGCCCCACCGCCGAGGTATAGGCCTTGCCGGTGGCGATGTTCATGCTGGTCAAAGGCGCGCCGTCCAGGCGCTGCAGCCACAGCAGGTGGCCGCCGTCGTCGGCGATCGCGATGGATACCGCCCAGTTTTGGCGCAGCGCCTCTGCCTCGCATCCCGCTGCAATGATTTTTACGTCCGCCAGCGTCAGGCAATTCTTGTTTTTCACGTGATTTCTCCCCTGTGGTTACTTGGTTTGAAGCAGTTAATCCAATTTTATATCAGCACCGTACCTGTTCCTTCCCCCTTGCAGGGGGAAGGTGAGGATGGGGGTAGAACAGTGGAGATACCAGGTTTCTACCCCTGATGAAACTACTGGCCATTCGACCAGGCTGCACAACAACTGCAGCCGAGTCGCTGCTTATCCCTAGTCCTCCCCCTGCAAGGGGGAGGGGATGTTGCGGCTGAGATTATATGGGTTGAATTGGCATGGCAGTTTTATTGCTGCGCCGCATGATAGCCGAGCTGTTTCGAAAGCTGCGCGCCCGTTTCTATCACCTGGGCGATCCATTCGTCGCGGCGCCGTTCTATCGGCGCCGACACCGAGATGCCTGCAATCACGTGGCCCCGGGCGTCGCGTATCAGCGTGCCTATGCATCCCACGCCCAGTTCGGCTTCTTCGTTGTCCAGCGCATAGCCGCGTTTCGCGGACGCGCTGCAGTCCGCCCACAGCGATGCCACCTTGGTGTGGGTGTTGCTCGTATAGGCGGGCAGCTTGTTGCGCTTTGCATAGCTGCGGCAGGCGGCTTCGCCCTGTTCGCCCAGCATCAGTTTCCCGACCGCGGTGACATGCAGCGGCGCGCGGCTGCCGATCACCTGGTCGACCCGCATCATGCGCTTGGCCAGCGCGCGCTCGATATACACCACCTCGTCGCCTTCGTGCACGGTCAGGTTGACCGTCTCGCCCAGTTGGTCGCGCAGCTTTTCCATCAGCGGCAGCGCGGTCTTGCGGATGTCGACCGCGGAGCTGACCCGGCTGCCCAGCCGCATCAGTTTGCTGCCCAGCTGGTAGCTGCCCCGGCTGGTGCGCTCGACAAAGCCGTGTTCGGCCAGCGATGAGAGGATGCGAAAGGCGGTGGACGGGTGCAGCCCCGTCTCGGCCGAGAGTATCTTCAGGCTCACTGCGTCTTCGTGCTGGGCGATCACATCCAGCAGTCGGGCGAGACGTTCAATTACCTGTATCGAATTCGAATTTTCCTGCATTTCGCGTGAATTTCGTATTATGAAAACGATTATGTATTGCGAAATTACACGCCGGCCGGTATTCTGTCAATCACTTTGTTTGCGGCGCATTGGGCGCCGGCTTCAATGCCCGGCCGGATTCGGCCGGGCGACTGTTCGAAGGAGTTACTGACATGGACATCCATACCACGATAGCGCCCGAGTTTTGCACGGGCATCCAGTATTACGGCGAGCCTTGGGAGGGTTTCTCCCGCTTTGCCGGCACCCCGGCGATCAAGCAGGGACAGGCTGCGATCAGCGACCCGCATTCCCCGGAAGCGGCCTACCAGACACTGCTGATGGCCGACGCGCTGCGCTATGTCACGCTGCAGATGTGCGGCTCCAAAGGCTCCGGCCATCCCGGCGGCTTCGCCAGCAGTGCCGAAGCCTATGCGTCTCTGGTGATGCTGGGCCACACCAACATCGTGACCGAAGTCGGCCACCACGCCCCCGGTTTCTACAGCGCAATGTTCCTCGACACTTCGCTGGAGGAAATGGGCATACGTACCATGAACGACATGATGGCGCGCTTCCGCGAAAAACACGGCCTGCTCGGCCATTTGTCCGGCGCGATCCCGGGCCTGCTGGCGCCGGCCGGCCCGCTGGGCCAGGGCCAGCACTTCGCGATGGCCGGCGCGATGTTGCATCCGGGCAAGCTGTTCCCGGTGACCATCGGCGACGGCGGCATGGGCGAGCCCTATGTGCTGAATTCGATGATGCACTTCAATACCGCCTACCCCAGGATCACCAATTTCCTGCCGACGCTGATCTGGAACGGCTACAGCCAGGAACACCACTCGATGGTATCGCGCTTCAGCAATGCGGAAATGATCGCGTACTGGAAGGGCCACGGCTTCAAGGAAGTGGTGCTGGTCGACGCAAAGGAATTCGACGACAGCGCTCAGGCCAGCGCCTATGCGGACAGCTCGCGCTTCTCGCGCAAACAGCGCCTCGCCTTCGCCGGCGCCGTGCTGGCAGGCATAGACAAGGCTGCAAAGTCGGCGCTGGGCGGCACGCTGACCGCATTCATCATCAAGCAGATGAAGGGCAGCGGGGTGCACACCGTGGGCGCGAAATCGCACAACCTGTATCCGGCGGACAGTCTGGATAAGCCGCACATGATCGAAGGGCTGCAACGCCGCGCGCTCCCCCCCGAAGCCTGGGCCATCGTGCGCGAGAATTTCGTCCGCGCCGGCGGCGGACCGGCGGTCAAGACCGCAGTGACCGAGCATGTGCTGGACCTGGCGCCGCTGGGCAAGATGCCGCTGCACGAATTTGCCAGAGGCGACAAGGCGGTGCCGGCGACCGCGATGGGCGCGCTGGCCGCTTATGTGGGCACCAGGGACAAGCGTTTCGTCGTCACCAACGCCGACGGCAACGAGGCATCGGCGATGAAGAACATCAACGATGCGTTGAAGATCCGCCATCCGACCGTCGACCCGCTGTACAACCAGGAACCGGAAGGCCAGGTGTACGAGCCGCTGAACGAGGATGCCTGCGCCGGTCTGGCGTCTGCGCTGGCGTTGTTCGGTTCGCGCGCACTGTGGTTGTCCTACGAGAGTTTCGCGATCAATGGCTGGCCGATTGTTCAAACAGTTGCGCAGGCGATGGCCGAGCTGCGCCGCAAGACGCCCTCGATCGTCACGATGTTCACCGCGGGCGCGCTGGAGCAGGGGCGCAACGGCTGGACCCACCAGCGCCCCGAGATCGAGAACTATTTCGCCGCGCAGATGCGCAACGGCAACACCTATCCGCTGTTTCCGTGCGATGCGAATGCGATTCAGGCGGCCTATGAATACGCCACCAACAGCTACAACAAGTGCATGGTGATCATCGCGTCCAAGAGTCCATTGCCGGTCTACCTGAGCATGGACGAATCCAGACTCGCGGTGGAACAGGGCGCGGCGACGATCTATGCAAGCAAGAGTGGAAGCAAGGGCAGCGTGGTGTTCGCGGTGACCGGCGACATGGTGTTGCTGCCGGTGTTCGAAGCGAAGGACAAACTGGAGGCCGACGGCTATCAGGTGCGCATCGTCGCGATCGTGAACCCGCGCCGCCTGTACCGGCCGACCGACATCGCATGGGACACCGTGGCGGAGCCGGACAACCAATTCATGGATGATGCGCATTTCAACGCGCTATTCGACGGCGATGTGCTGCTGGCCGTCAGCGGCGGGCCCAGCGCCGTGCTCGAACCGGTGCTGTTGCGCACCCGTGCAACGCGGCGCGACACCTTTGCCTGGAAGCGCGGCGAGACGACCGCCAGCCCGGCCGAGATCATGGAGTTCAACGGCCTGACTGCCGACGCCATGAGCAAGCGTGTGAAAGCGCTGCAAGCTTGATGCTCACGATTACAGAAAATTCCAGAGGTTCCTTAGGCCAAATAGTATGGGTGTCTCTAAAAATTCGGAGTTCGCCCGGATGCAAGGCGCGGAAAAAATTTCGCAGCGCCGCATATAAGTAATATGTAAGCAAAAAATTTATTCCGCAACGCAGCAGCAGGGATGAAATCTGGATTTTGAGAGGCGCCCATTGGCAGAAACCAAGATCATTGTTTTGGACGACGACCCCACCGGTTCGCAGACGGTGCACGGCTGTCTGCTGTTGACGCGCTGGGACCGGGATACCTTGCGCGAGGCGCTGCTCGACCCATCGCCGCTGTTCTTCGTGCTGACCAACACCCGCGGCATGGCGGCCGGACCTGCTGCCGATATCACCCGCGAGGTGTGCAACAACCTGAAACTGGCGCTGGCCGGGCTGAAGCAAGAGGGACGCGACATCAATCCGGTGCTGGTCAGCCGTTCGGATTCGACGCTGCGCGGCCACTACCCGGTCGAGACCGATGTGATCGCCGAAGAACTGGGGCCGTTCGACGCGCATTTCCTGGTGCCGGCATTCTTCGAGGGCGGGCGCATCACCCGCGGCAGCATCCACTATCTGCTGGTGAACGGCAAAGAGACGCCGGTGCACGAGACCGAATTCGCCCGCGACTCGGTGTTCGGCTACCGCCACAGCTATCTGCCGGATTACGTCGAGGAAAAGACCGCCGGCAAGATCAAGGCGTCCCAGGTCGAGCGCTTCCTGCTGAGCGATGTGCGCGGGGATTGCCTGCCGCGTTTGCTCAAGCTGCAAAGCAATGCCTGCTGCGTGGTGGATGCCGAAAAGCAGGACGACCTGAACCGGTTTGCCGGGCAGCTGCTCGAGGCGGCCGGCCAGGGCAAGCGCTTCCTGTTCCGCAGCGCAGCCAGCCTGCTCACTGCGCTGGCGCGCCTGCCGGCTCAACCCGTGGCTGCCCGGGATATGGCAAAATATGTCCGCAGCGGCCGCCCCGGGGCGGTCATCGTCGGCTCCCACGTCAGGAAAACCACGCTGCAACTCGAACAGCTGCTCAAGATGCCCGGTATTGCGCCTATCGAAGTGAATGTGGAACAATTGCAGGAAAGCCGCGCAGCGCTGCTGGCCGGGGTGATCCGTCAGTGCGAACAGGTTCATGCAGCGGGCAATACGCCGGTCGTGTTTACCAGCCGGCTGGAAAAGTCGTTCACCAACCAGGCATCGCGGTTGGCGTTTGGCGAGATGGTTTCCGCTTTCCTGATGGATGTGGTGCGCAATCTGCCCAGGACACTGGGCTTCCTGATCAGCAAGGGGGGTATCACCTCCAATGATGTATTGAGTTCCGGCCTGGCGTTGCGCACTTCGCGCGTAGTCGGCCAGATCCTGCCGGGATGTTCGGTGGTCTGTTGTCCCGCCGACCATCCGCGCTATCCTGATCTGCCGGTGATCATCTTCCCGGGCAATGTCGGCGATGAACAGGCGCTGGCCACGGCCTATGCCAGGCTGGCGGGTGATAAAGTCGCAGCGCAGGCGGTTTAAGCGCTGGTCTTTGGCGGCGAGTGAGTGTATGTTGCAAAGCCGGATTCAACAGCCATCAAGCTTGGTCAGGATTCAATAACAAGCTGGAGTTGCTGTACCTGGGAGTAAGTGGTTGCTTGAACGTTTTCCCGAGTGTTTGTTGATTCATCATAACTAGAGGAGAGTATTATGGACTTTAAAATAAGATCTATTATTACCGCGTTAGCCTTGGTCTCATCCGTTTCCGCCTTTGCCGCCGACTCCATCAAGATCGGTTTGTCCGGCCCATTTACCGGCGGCTCCAGCCCGATGGGCGTTTCGATGCGCGACGGCGTCAAACTGGCTACCGCCGAAATCAACGCCAAGGGCGGTGTGCTGGGCCGCAAGATCGAGCTGATCGAGCGTGACGACCAAGCCGACAACCAGCGCGGCGTGCAAGTTTCGCAGGAATTGATCAACCGGGAAGGCGTGGTTGCCACACTGGGTTTTATCAATACCGGCGTGGCCCTCGCGGCGCAGCGCTTTTACCAGGAAGCCAAGATCCCGGTGATCAACAACGTGGCTACCGGTTCGCTGATCACCAAGCAATTCCTGCCGCCTGAGTATGCCGACAACTACGTGTTCCGCACCTCCGCCAACGACACCATCCAGTCCGCGATGATCGTTGAACAAGCCATCGACGTGCGCAAATTCAAAAAGGTTGCGATCCTGGCCGATTCGACCAACTACGGCCAGCTCGGCCGCGAGGACCTGGAAAAGGCACTGGCCGCCAAGCACATCAAACCGGTCGCGGTGGAAAAGTTCAACATCAAGGACGTGGACATGACCGCGCAGTTGCTGAAATCCAAGGAAGCCGGCGCACAGGCGATTCTGACCTATGGTATCGGGCCCGAGCTGGCGCAGATCGCCAACGGCATGGAGAAGCTGGGCTGGAGAGTGCCGATGATAGGGAGCTGGACGTTGTCCATGGGCAACTTCATCGACAATGCCGGCAAGAACGGCAATGGTGCGATGATGCCGGAGACTTTCATCCAGGTACCCAACACGCCAAAGCGCAAGGAATTCATCGAGGACTACCTGAAAACCTACAGTCCGCCCAATGGCCGTATCCCTTCGCCGGTTTCAGCAGCGCAGGGTTATGATTCGATGTATCTGCTTGCCGCCGCAATCCAGCAGGCCGGCACCACCGATGGCGTGAAGGTGCGCGAGGCGCTGGAAAACCTGAAGGGCAAGATCAGCGGTGTAGTCACCACTTACGAGCATCCTTATACCCATGACAACCATGAAGCGATCATCCGCAAGATGGTGGTGATGGGCGAGGTCAAGGATGGCATCGTGGTGTACGCGAACAAAGCCGACGAAAAAGTGAAGTAACCTTAAAACAGCAGTAATCCTGCAAGTCGCAATTGGGCCGGGTAATCCGGCCCAATTAGCAAATAAACGGAGTCTTAACTCATGCACATCTTCGCACAGCTCGTGGTAAGCGGCATTGCTCTCGGCATGATTTACGCGCTGATCGCGTTTGGCTATCAACTCACCTTTGCCACCTCGAGTACGCTGAACTTCGGCCAGGGCGAAGCCCTGATGCTGGGCTCGCTGGTCGGGCTCACGCTGGTGGGCCACATGAATTACTGGTTGATGATCCCGCTGGTGCTGGTGTTTGGCGCACTGCAGGGGATCTTCGTCGAGCGCGTCGGCGTGCTGCCCGCGCTGAAGACCAAATCCGAATTCGGCTGGATCATGACCACGATCTCGCTGGCGATCATCTTCAAGAACGTCGCCGAAAATATCTGGGGACGCGACGACCTGATGTTCCCTGCGCCGCTGTCTACGGAGCCGCTGCAGTTCTTCGGCATCAGGGTATTGCCGATGGAGATCCTGATTGTCGTGGGCGCACTGGCGATCATGCTGGCGGTGGAGCTGTTCAACCGCAAATCGATCTACGGCAAGGCCGTGGTGGCAACCTCGAACGACCGTGATGCCGCGGGCCTGATGGGCATCAATACCGGCATGGTGATCACTTTTTCCTATGCGCTCAGCTCGCTGACCGCGGCTTTTGCGGGCGTGCTGGTCGCCCCGCTGACGCTGACCGGCGCGACGATGGGCGTGGTGCTGGGACTGAAGGCATTTTCCGTCGCGATCATCGGCGGCCTCAACAGCGGCATGGGTGTCATCGTCGGCGGCCTGATCCTGGGTATCGCAGAGACGACCACCGGATATTACATCTCGACCGGTTACAAGGACGTGCCCGGACTGCTGCTGCTGTTGCTGGTGTTGTCGATCAAGCCGGCCGGCATGTTCGGCAAGTCTGTCATCAAAAAGGTCTAGCATGAGCGCTACCAAGAAAACAGCCATCGTGCTGGCCATCGTTGCGGCTGCCCTGCTGCCCAGCCTGTGGCCCAATCCCTATTATGTTCACCTGATGGTGATCATCGGCATCTACGCGATCCTGCTGCTCGGACTCGATATCGTCGTGGGCTATGTGGGCGAAGTTTCGCTCGGCCATGCCGCGCTGTTCGGCATCGGTTCCTATACCGTTGGGGTGCTCAACTTCCAGCTGGGTGTGCCGTTCCTGCTGGCAATACCGGCGAGCATCGTTGTCACCGCCATCTTCGGCGCGATCCTGGCGCTGCCTGCGTTGCGGGTAAACGGACCCTATCTGGCGATGGTGACACTGGCTTTCGGCACGATTATCCAGATCCTGATCAACGAGATGACCTTCCTGACCAACGGGCCGCTCGGACTTTCGATACGCAAACCGATATTCTTCGGCCACCAGGTCACCGGCACCGACTATTACTACATTGTTCTGCTGGCACTGGTGCTGACGCTGTTTGTCGTGCAGCGCATACTCAAGTCTCATCTTGGGCGCGCGTTCGAGGCCTTGCATGACAGCCCGATCGCATCGGATTGCATGGGGGTGAGCGTATATGGCTACAAGGTATATGCCTTTGTGCTGAGCGCCGCGATCGCGGGTCTGGCCGGCGGCCTGTTTACCTATTCCGAGGAATACATTTCACCGAACACCTACAATTTCGAGCTGACCATCCTGTTTTTGCTGGCGGTGATCATGGGCGGGCGCAAGACACGCACCGGACCCATCCTGGGGGCGATCATCGTGGTGATGCTGCCGAACGTGCTCTCCGATATCGGACTGTTCCGCAAGATATCGGTCGGCATCGCGATATTCACGCTGCTGTATTCGGTTTTTGCAATTATCACCCGCCAGCGTACGCCGAAGCAGCTGGCGCTGCCGCTGCTGGTGACCATCGCCCTGGCGGTGTCGGGTTATGTGATGGACAGCATTACCGATCAGCGCCTGACGATATTCGGCGTGATGATTTTATTCGTCGTGTACTACCTGCCGAATGGCATCATGGGTTTCCTGCGCGGAATCGTGTTGAAATTCCGTCCGCACTGGATACACCGCCATGAGCTGGTGCTGGAGCACGGCGACAAGCAGCACATCTGGTCGGTGCCTGACCATCCCGTCACCAGGAAAGGCTTTCTGCTGGAAGCGCGCGGCATCGTGATGCAGTTCGGCGGCTTGAAGGCGCTCAACGAAGTCAATCTGGAAATCGCCAAGGGCACCGTGCACGGCCTGATCGGACCGAACGGCTCCGGCAAGAGCACGATGATGAACGTGCTGACCGGCATCTACAAACCGACCGCGGGCGAGATCGAATTCAACGGCAAGCTCATCACCGGCGCCGCGCCCTCGTTCATCGCCGGCGAAGGCATCGCGCGCACCTTCCAGAACGTGCAGCTGTTCGGCGAGATGACCGCGATTGAAAATGTGCTGGTCGGCCTGCATCACACCTACCGACATAACCTGCTCGATGTCGTGTTCCATACTCCGCGTTGCCGCAGGGAGAAACTTGCGGCCAGGATGCGCGCCGCCAGCCTGCTGCGTTTCGTCGGGCTGGAAAATCTTGCCAACGAGGAAGCACGCAACCTGCCCTATGGCAAGCAGCGCCTGCTGGAAATCGCCCGCGCGCTGGCGCTGAACCCCAGCCTGCTGTTGCTGGACGAGCCGGCCGCGGGCCTGACTGCGCCGGACATCAAGGAATTGATAGTCATGATCAACAAGATACGCGGCCATGGCATCACCGTGATCCTGATCGAGCACCATATGGACGTGGTGATGAGTATCTGCGACAGGGTCACGGTGCTGGATTTCGGCCAGAAGATCGCCGAAGGCTCGCCGGTCATGATCCAGTCCGATGAAAAAGTGATCGAGGCTTACCTTGGCGGCAGTGCCAAGGCTGCCTGAGGAGATAAAAATCCAGATTTCATCCCAACTGCTATGTTGCGCGAAAAATTTCTTGCTTGCATATACCGCATATGCGGCGCTGCCAAATTTTCCACGCGCCTCGCATTTGGGCGAACTCTGAATTTTTCCAGATAAGAGGAGTTGTTTGATGCTACAGATAGAAAATTTGCATGCGGCATACGGCAAGGTGGAAGTGCTGCATGGCATTTCGGTAGATGTGCCGCAGGGCAGGGTGGTCACGCTGATCGGCTCCAACGGCGCGGGCAAGACCACGACCATGCGCGCGATCTCCGGCATGATCAAGCCGGTCAGCGGCAAAGTCAGCCTGAACGGCAAGGATATCACCGGCATGACGTCGAACCGGATCGCGCGCGCCGGCCTGGCGCATTCGCCCGAAGGACGGCGCGTGTTCGCGACGCTGCCGGTGACCGACAACCTGTTGCTCGGCGCCTTTCCGCGCCTGACCTTCGGGCGCCCGCGCGGCGACGTGCAGGGCGACCTGGCGCGCGTGTTCGAGCTGTTCCCGCGCCTCAAGGAACGCCAATCCCAGCTGGCGGGCACGCTCTCCGGCGGCGAGCAGCAGATGCTGGCGATGGGGCGCGCGCTGATGCTGAACCCCGATGTGCTGCTGCTCGATGAACCCTCGATGGGACTGGCGCCGCTGCTGGTGAGCGAGGTATTCCGCATCATCCGCGAGCTGAAGGCGCGCGGCATCACGATGCTGCTGGTCGAGCAATTCGCCGCCGCGGCGCTGGAAGTCGCCGACTATGGCTATGTGCTGGAAAACGGCCGCATCTCGGTGCATGGCCCGGCCGAGCAGCTGAAGAACGACGCCGCGGTGAAAGCGGCGTATCTGGGCGCGGCGCACTGATTGCCAGTGTTCCCCATCGCGATACAGCATTGCTGAATCGCGATGGGCGCAAGCCTGCAGGATGCCGCAAGCCGCGCGGTTTTACGTCAATAGCGCTGAATCGTGACCGGCCTCTTCATCCGGGAAACCCTTCAGCACCAATGCAACCAGGAGACAAATCATGTCAAAAGCAATCCTTCCGCTATGGGTCAATGGGCGGCACATTGCCAGCCGCAGCAACCGCCTGTCCGGCGTGACCAATCCGGCCAGCGGCGTAGTGATACGCCAGGTGCCGCTGGCCAGCCGCGAAGACGTGGAAAGCGCGATCGCCGCCGCGAAGGCGGCCTTTCCCGGCTGGCGCGACACCACGCCGCTGCGCCGCAGCCGCATCCTGAACAAGTTCCGCGAACTGCTGGAGACCCACCGCGCCGAACTGGCGCAACTGGCCAGCGAAGAGCACGGCAAGACGCTGGAAGACGCTGCCGGTTCGGTGCAGCGCGGCATCGAGGTGGTCGAGTTCGCGGTCGGCGCGCCGCACCTGCTCAAGGGCGAGCATGCCGAGAATGTCGGACGCGGCGTCGATTGCCATTCGATGCTGCAGCCGGTGGGCGTATGTGCGGGCATCACGCCGTTCAATTTCCCGGCGATGGTGCCGATGTGGATGTTCCCGATCGCGATCGCCTGCGGCAACACCTTCGTGCTCAAACCCTCCGAGAAGGTGCCTTCCTGCAGCCTGCGCATGGCCGAGCTGTTCAAGGAAGCCGGCTTGCCGGACGGCGTGTTTAACGTCGTGCCCGGCGACAAGGAGGCGGTCGACACGCTGCTGATGCATCCCGACGTGCGCGCGGTTTCCTTTGTTGGCTCGACGCCGGTCGCGAAATACATCTACGAGACCGCGGCGCACCATGGCAAGCGTGTGCAGGCGCTGGGCGGGGCGAAGAACCATGCCATCGTACTGCCCGATGCCGAACTGGATTTCACCGCCGACGCGATCATGGGCGCTGCTTACGGCTCGGCCGGCGAGCGCTGCATGGCGATCTCCACCGTGGTCGCGGTCGGCGAGGTCGCCGACGCATTGGTGGCAAAACTGAAAACGCGGGCCGAGAAACTGGTGGTCGGCCCCGGCAACAAAAAAGGCGTCGACATGGGCCCGGTGATCTCGGCCCAGCACCGGGACAAGATCGTCGGCTACATAGACAGCGGCGTGCAGCAGGGCGCGAAGCTGGTGACGGACGGACGCGGCGTCAAGGTGGCGGGTCATGAGCAGGGATACTTCGTCGGGCCGACGCTGTTCGACAACGTCAGCACCGAAATGACCATCTACCGCGAGGAGATCTTCGGCCCGGTGCTGATCGTGCTGCGCGTCGCCGGCTTCGACGAGGCGATCACGCTGGTCAACAGCAATCCCTACGCCAACGGCACCGCGATCTTCACCGCTTCGGGCGCCGCGGCGCGGCGCTTCCAGAACGAGATCGAGGTCGGCATGGTCGGCATCAATGTGCCGATCCCGGTGCCGATGGCGTTCTTCTCGTTCGGCGGCTGGAAGTCCTCGCTGTTCGGCGATCTGCACATGCACGGCATGGAAGGCGTGTATTTCTACACGCGCACCAAGGCCGTCACCACGCGCTGGCCGGAGATGTCGGACAAGAAAGTGTCCACGCTGGCGATGCCGACACTGGGCTAGGAAAGTAGGTTGGGTGGAGCGTAGCGATACCCAACGAGCGGTGTGGCATGAAGGGGAGATGATGGGTATCGCTACGCTCCACCCATCCTACGTGTGTTTCATCGCTCGATGTGGAGCGAACCGCAAATTTTTGGAGGTGCACAATGTCTATTAATATCGGTTTCATCGGCCCCGGCATCATGGGCCGCCCGATGGCGCTGAATCTGATCAAGGGCGGGCACAAGCTGTGGGCCTATGCGCGCCGTGCCGAGGCGCTGCAACCGCTGAGCGCGGCGGGCGCCAGCGCATGCGCCACACCGGCGCAAGTCGCACAGCACGCCGACGTGATCTTCACCATCGTGTCGGACACGCCCGATGTCGAGAGCGTGATCTTCGGCGAACAGGGAATCGCAAAAAGTGCGCGCAGCGGCAGCGTGATCGTCGACATGAGCACGATCTCGCCAACCGCGACCAAGGCGTACGCGGAACGGCTGGCCAGGCACGGCATCGAGATGCTGGATGCGCCGGTATCCGGCGGCGAGACCGGCGCAATCAACGCTACGCTGTCCATCATGGTGGGCGGCAAGCAGCAGGTGTTTGAACGCGTCAAGCCGCTGTTCGAATGCATGGGTAAGAACATCGTGCACATCGGCGGCAACGGCGCGGGACAGGTGGCCAAGGCCTGCAACCAGATCGTGGTCGCGGTGACGATAGAGGCGGTCGCCGAAGCGCTGAGCTTCGCGCGCCGCAACGGCGCCGACCCGGCCAGGGTGCGCGAGGCGCTGATGGGCGGATTCGCCGGCAGCAAGATCATGGAAGTGCACGGCAAGCGCATGCTGGACAACGATTTCAAACCCGGCTTCAAGGTCGGCCTGCACCAGAAGGACATGCGCATCGTGATGGAGACCGCGCACCAGCTGGGCGTTGCATTGCCCGCTGCCGCGCTGGTCACCCAGCACCTGAACGCGCTGATGGGCACCGGCTGCACCGAGCTGGATTCGGCGGCCATCGTCAAGGTGGTAGAGCGTATGTCCGGCATGGGCGGTACATAGCGCATAAATCTACTGATGAAACGACTAGCCATCTGACTAAGTTGGCAAACTACGCCAACCAAGTCATTGGTTATGCGCGAACCGGAATCGGGGTCGTGCGGTGCTCGGCATCCTCATGTGCTATGTGCACATTTCGGTGTCTGTGCTCCTGGCTCCCCCGATTCCGGTCCGCTCGCTACGATTTCTGTCGCTATGCTAAATAATAAATTTATGGAGTGCTTGTAATGGAAAAGATCGTGTTTCTCGACCGCGCCAGCATCATCGCCGATATCCGCAGCCCGGCATTTCCGCACCAATGGCAGGACCATCAGGCAACCGGCACCGGCCAGGTGCCTGAGCGGCTGAAGGACGCCACCGTGGCGATCACCAACAAGGTGGTGCTGAACCGGGCAACGCTGGAGCAGCTGACCGGGCTGAAGATGGTCGCGGTCGCCGCGACCGGCACCAACAACGTCGACCTCGAATGCTGCCGCGAGCGCGGCATCGTCGTGTCCAATATCCGCAACTATTCGGTGCATACCGTGCCCGAGCATGTGTTCATGATGATGCTGGCGCTGCGCCGCAACCTGCTGGCGTTCCGCGCCGACGTGCTGAACGGCGCGTGGCAGAAATCCACGCAGTTTTGCCTGTTCACGCATCCGGTGCAGGATCTGTATGGCAGCACGCTGGGCATCATCGGCAGCGGCGCGATCGGCAAATCGGTGGCGCAGATCGCGGCGGCGTTCGGCATGAAGGTGCTGCTCGCCGAGCACAAGGGCGCGGGCAGTGTGCGTCCCGGCTACACCGCGTTCGACAAGGTGTTGGGCGAAAGCGATGTGATCACCTTGCACTTGCCGCTCAACGAGCAGACCCGTCATCTGATAGCGGCCGCGGAGTTTTCGCGGATGAAACCGGATGCGATACTGATCAACACCGCGCGCGGCGGGCTGGTGGACGAGGCCGCGCTGCTGGAAGCGCTGCGCAGCAAACGCATCGGCGGGGCGGGCTTCGACGTGCTGGGCAAGGAGCCCCCCACCGAAGGCCATCCGCTGCTGGACCTGGATCTGCCCAACTTCATCCTGACTCCGCACAACGCCTGGTCGGGCAGGGCGGCGATGCAGACGCTGGCCGACCAGCTGATAGACAACATCGAAGCGTTTGTCGCAGGCACACCGCAGAACAGAGTTGTATGATGTGATCTTTCCTGATGCGGATTTCAACAAGGAATCGATCATGAATTATCCCGCAGGCATAGCCATCACTGCGACGGTCACGCCGGAGCAATCCGCCATCCTGACTCCCGGTGCGCTGGCCTTTGTCGCCGAACTGGCGCGCCAATTCGAGCCGCTGCGCTGGTCCCTGTTGGAGCGCCGGGTACAGCGCCAGGCCGGGCTGGACGCAGGCAAACTGCCCGATTTCCTGCCCGAGACCGCCAGCGTGCGCAACGGCGACTGGACCATCGCCGCGGTGCCCGCCGAACTGCAGGACCGGCGCGTCGAGATCACCGGGCCGGCGGAGCGCAAGATGCTGATCAACGGCCTCAATGCCGGCGCCAGCGTGTACATGGCGGACCTGGAAGACTCGATGACGCCGAGCTGGCACAACGTCATCGATGCCCAGATCAATCTGCGCGATGCGGTCGCCGGCACCATCAGCTACGTCAACCCGGACGGCAAGACCTATCGCTTGCACGACCAGGTATCTGTGCTGTTCATGCGCCCGCGCGGCTGGCACATGCTGGAAAAGCACCTCACCGTGGACGGCAAGCCGGTGTCCGCCAGCCTGTTCGATTTCGGTTTGTACTTCTTCCACAATGCGCAGGCGCTGCTGTCGCGCGGCAGCGCGCCTTATTTCTACCTGCCCAAGATGGAGAGCCATCTCGAAGCGAGGCTGTGGAACGAGGTGTTCATCCATGCCCAGCAGCGCTTCGGCATCCTGCGCGGCACGATCAAGGCGACGGTGCTGATCGAGACCATACTGGCCGCCTTCGAGATGGACGAGATGCTGTACGAACTGCGCGAACATTCCGCAGGGCTGAACTGCGGGCGCTGGGACTACATCTTCAGCTGCCTGAAGAAGTTCGGCCGCAGGCCGGACTTCATCCTCGCCGACCGCGGCCTGGTCGGGCATGACGGCGCCGTTCATGCGCGCGTATTCGCTGCTGCTGATCAAGACCTGCCACCGCCGCAACGCGCACGCGATCGGCGGGATGGCGGCGCAGATCCCGATCAAGTCCGACCCGGAGGCGAACGCCGAAGCGCTGGCCAAGGTGCGCGCCGACAAGGAGCGCGAGGCCGGCGACGGACACGATGGCACCTGGGTCGCCCATCCCGGCCTGGTGCCGGTGGCGATGGAGGTGTTCGACCGGCTGATGCCGGCGCCGAACCAGCTGGACAGGAAGCGGGCCGATGTGCAGGCCAGCGCGGCCGACCTGCTCAGGTTCGAACCGCGAGCCCCGATCACCGAGGCCGGGCTGCACTTCAACATCGAGGTGGCGATCGCCTATCTCGGCTCCTGGCTCGCCGGCACCGGCTGTGTGCCGATACATCATCTGATGGAAGACGCGGCGACCGCCGAGATCTCACGCTCCCAGGTGTGGCAGTGGGTCCACAGCCGGCACGGTGTGCTGGACGACGGGCGCAAGGTGACGCTGGAGATGGTGCGCGCGATGATACCCGCAGCGCTGGCGATCATCACCGCCGGGGTCGGGGAAAAACGTTTCGTTCCGGGGAACTATGAGCATGCTGCGGCGGTGTTCGATCAGCTGATCGCCACGGAACCGATGATCGAGTTCCTGACCAACTATTGCTATCAGGAAATGGAATGATCCGGTGACCCGGCCCCCTCGCTTCGCTCTCCCCCTTGCAGGGGGAGGAGTGTAATCCAGGCGCCTTGAAATTTAATTGCCGCCCCATGAACCCCGCAATCAAAACATGACTACATCGATCGGCAGTTACGACTACATCATCATCGGCGGCGGCACCGCCGGCTGCGTGCTGGCCAACCGCTTGTCCAGCGATCCGGCCATCAGGGTGCTGATGCTGGAAGCAGGCGGCAAGGATAACTACCTGTGGATCCATATCCCGGTCGGTTATCTGCACTGCATCGGCAATCCCCGCACCGACTGGTGCTTCCGTACCGAACCCGAACCCGGCCTGAACGGGCGCAGCATCGGTTATCCAAGAGGCCGCGTGCTCGGCGGCAGCTCGTCGATCAACGGCATGATCTACATGCGCGGCCAGCAGCGGGATTTCGAGCACTGGCAGGCACTGGGCAACCCGGGCTGGGGGTGGGACGAGGTGCTGCCCTACTACAAGCGCTCGGAGGACTACGCGCGCGGTGCGGACGAGATGCACAACAGCGGCGGCGAATGGCGGGTCGAGCCGCAGCGCTTGTCGTGGGAGATCCTCGACGCGTTTCGCGACGCGGCCGCCGAGACCGGTATCCCCAGCGTCGTCGACTTCAATCGCGGCAATAACGAGGGCTGCGGCTATTTCGAGGTCAACCAGAAACGCGGCGTGCGCTGGAATGCGGCAAAAGGTTTTCTGCGTCCCGCGCTGGGCCGCCCCAATCTCAGAGTCATCACCCATGCCCCGGTGCGGCGTCTGCGCCTGGCCGGCAAGCGCGTCAGCGGCGTCGAGTTCTGGCAGGGAGATCAGCTGTTTCAGGCGGAGGCGAATCTGGAGACGCTGCTCGCCGCGGGTGCGGTGAGTTCGCCGCAGCTGTTGCAATGTTCCGGCATCGGACCGGCGGCCTTGCTGCAACAGCGCGGCATCCCGGTGCTGCACCAACTGCCCGGGGTCGGCGAGAACCTGCAGGATCATTTGCAGCTGCGCATGGCGTTCAGGGTGAAGCACACCCGCACGCTGAACGAGACTGCCGGCAGCCTGCTCGGGCGGCTGGGCATGGGGCTGGAATATCTGCTGTTGCGCAGCGGTCCGCTGTCGATGTCGCCCAGCCAGCTCGGCGCGTTCGTGCGCTCGGACGACAGTCAGCCCACGCCCAACCTGGAATACCATGTGCAGCCCCTGTCGCTGGACAAGTTTGGCGATCCGCTGCACGCTTTCCCGGCCTTTACCGCGTCGGTGTGCGACCTGCATCCGCAGAGCCGCGGCCATATCCGCATTGGCAGCGCCGATAGCCGGGTCGCGCCGCTGATCCAGCCCAATTACCTTTCCACCGAGGGCGATCGCAAGATTGCGGTCGATGCGCTGCGCCTGACGCGGCGCATCGTCGCCGCCCCGGCGCTGCGGCGTTTCGTTCCGGAAGAATTCAAACCCGGCGCGACGCTGCAGAGCGACGAAGAGCTGGCACGTGCGGCCGGCGACATCGGCACCACCATCTTCCATCCGTCCGGCACCTGCAAGATGGGGCGCAGAGAAGATGCGACGGCGGTGGTCGATGCACGCCTGCGCGTGCATGGCATCGCCGGCCTGAGGGTGGTCGATGCGTCCATCATGCCGACGATATTGTCCGGCAACACCAGTTCGCCGGTGGTGATGTTCGCCGAGAAAGCCAGCGACATGATCCTGGAACAGCGCAAGGCGGGGGGGACTGCTTGAACCGGGCGGTGTCGTCCGGCACCTGCCCGCGCCGTTATTGCGGCGTGCCGCCCATATCCACCGGCTTGCCCTGGGCGAGCGAAGTGATATAGCTGGCCAGCGAATTCAGTTCTGCGCTGCCGTAATCCGGTGGGGTTCCCTCTAGCGCGTTGGTCGCGCAGCTCCTGATCTGGTCCGTCAAAGTGATCACTTTACCGGTCCTCTGCTGGAATCTAGGAAATATCGCTGCAGCATTGGTGAGGCTGGGGATGGTCTTGCCGTTCGGCAATTTACCGGGTTCCTTGCCGCCGCCCAGGTGGCAGGATGCGCACACCTTGCCGTTGCCGCCGAAGGTGGCGTGGGAGAACAGATCCTGGCCCTGCGCGACAGCATGGTCAAGCTCGGCGCTGGCCACTGCGGCCTGTGGCAACATCATCGCCGTAAGCATCAGGCCTGCCAGCACGGCGCAGTTGCGCGGGGATAGCATATAGGCGTTTTTCATGATGACTCCTTAATTTGTGATTATAAAAAATCCGGAGTTATACACCCCGGCCGAAAGCAAGGTCAGCTGCTTCACTGTGCCGACAATTGGGCCACGTCCCATCCGCCGCCGAGCGCCCGGACCAGGTTCACGCTGGCCTGCAAACGCCGCCTGCGCAAATTCAATTCGTCCAGCACGACCTGCTGGGCAGCGGCGCTCGCGGTGACGACTTCCAGATAATTGGCGATGCCCTCGCGGTAGCGGTTCATCGCGATATCCAGCGTGTGGCGGGTATCGACCACCGCCAGGTTCAGGGCGACCGATTCCGTGGTCAGATTGTCCAGCAGCGAAAGATTGTCCTCGACATCCTGGAATGCCTGCAGCACGGTGGAGCGGTATTGCGCGCCAGCCACCCTGAATGCGGCATCGGCCTGGTCGACCACGGCTTGGCGGCGCCCGGCATCGAAGATCGTCAGCAGCGCACTCGGGCCTATCGACCAGAACAGGTTGGGGGCGCTCAGCCAGGAAGACTGGTAGGTGCTCTCGTATCCGCCTGCCGCGAGGAGATTCACGGTCGGGAAGAAGGCGGTCTTGGCGACCCCGACCTCGGCGTTGGCCGCGAACAGGCGGCGCTCCGCCGCGGCGATGTCCGGCCTGCGCTGCAGCAGCGTGGCCGGCACGCCGACCGGGATCGGCGGCAGCTGCAGATCGGCCACCGCGGGCTGGATCGAGAAGGCGGAAGCCGGTTCGCCGACCAGAGTGGCGATTGCATGTTCATACAGCGCCCGGCTGGCGGTGATGTCTGCCTGCTTGGCCTGAGCCGTGTCGAGTTGCACCTTGGCTTCGGAGACATCCAGCGCCGAGGCGATCTGGCCGCGAAAACGGTTCTGCGTCAGTTCCAGCGCCTTGGTGTAGTCGCTGACCTGCTGTGTCATGGCTTTCGACTGGGCATCCAGCATGCGCAGCGCAAGGTAGTCGTTGGCCAGCTCGGCGCGCAGGCTGAGGTGGACCGATTCGAGATCGGCTGCCGCGGCCTGTGCGCCCGCCTCGCCGGCTTTCACCTGGTTGCGGATCTGTCCCCACAGGTCGACCTCGTAATTCGCCAGCAGGCCCGCCGCATTATCCCCGTATACGCTGGGCTGGGCGGGGGAACGCAGTGCACGGTTGTTGGATTGGCGGTTGCGGGTCGAATAGGCGCCGGCCGAAATGGTCGGGAAATAATCGGCGCGGGCTTGGGCAGCATAGGCGGTCGCCTGGTCGAAGTGCGCCACCGCCGCGGCGAGGTCGGCGTTCGCCGTGTCCAGCTGAGCTACCAGCTTGTCCAGCGTGGCGTCGTTGTAGGCCTTCCACCAATCACCGCGCGGCATCTGGTCGGCTGGCTGGGCTGGCTGCCAGATCGCGGTCGAGCCCTTGTAAGCGGCGGGCTGCGGGATGACCGGTACCTTATAGACCGGCGCTTCCGAACATGCCGCCAGTATCGACAAGCATAGTACAGGCGCCGCGAATCTGTTAAAGCTCATAGTGAACCCTCGGGCTCCGGACCTTTTGTCTCAGGCTTAACCAGTTCTGCTATGGGTGGAGTGTCCGATTTCTTGATCGTCACGACTTCTCCTTGCACGATCGAATCTGAAGGGCTGTCGATCACCCGGTCGCTGCCGGTGATGCCGCTGTTGACCTCGACCACGCGCCCCAGATCACGCGCTATCGTAATATTTTTCAGCAACACTTGGTTGTTCGCATCCACGGTTGCCACCTGCAAGCCTTCCTTGCGGAACAATAGCGCGCTGACCGGCACGCGCAGCACGTCAGGGTCGCGGGCAAGCTCGAAGTGCGCTTCCACGTAGCTTCCGGAAAACAGTCGGCCGGCCTTGTTGTCCATCAGCAGCTCCACCGTGGTGGTGCGCGAGGATTCATGCACCGCATTCGAGATGTTGGCCACGATGGCAGGGAAGTATTGGCCGGGCAGCTCGGGAAACGCGATTTTCACCTTCAGATCCAGCGTGACCATGTAGGCGTAATTCTGCGGCACCTCGACATAGATGCGCAATACATGGTTGTCGACCACCCTGAACAGCGGCTGGCCGTTATTGCTGCTGCCGGGATTGATCAGGTTGCCGATGTCGGTGTTGCGTTCGGTGACGATGCCGGAAAACGGCGCCACCACGCGCTGGAACGACTGCTGCGCCTGCAGGCTCTGCAGATTGGCGCGGGCCGCATTCAGGATGTCGCGCTGGGCCTTTGCCGTGGCAGTCTTTTCATCGGATTCCTGGCGCGACACGGAATCGCTGGCCAGCAGGTTCTGCCAGCGCTTGGCGGTGACTTCGGCGATCTCCAGGTTGGACTGCGCAGTCGACACATCCGCCTGCGCCCGCATGATCTGCTGGTCCAGTTCCGGTGTTTCGATGATGCCCAGCAGCTGTCCCTTTTTGACGCGCGTGCCGATGTCGGTGTACCACACCTTCAGATAGCCGGGGACCCTGGCGTAGATCGGCGCGTCGATATTTGCGCTGACGTTGCCGGGCAGGATCAGCGTCTGCATGCCGGGACCGGGATCCGGGCTCACCACCTCGACCGTGGTGTGGCGCGCCGCGACTTCATTCTGCAGATCGTGGGCATGCTTGATGCGCGAGTAAATACCCGTCGCTGCCAAGATAACTGCGGCTACGGCAAAAATCAATCCTGCCCGGCGCAGCGCCGGGGTGGGAGGAGTGTGAGGGGTACGCTGTTGCATTATCGTTGCTCCACAATTGAAGGTTGTTGCGCTATCGCCATTATGATGGTTGTGTGGTTGCCGGTTCGCCCGGTTTGCCCTTGTTTTCGTGAACCAGGCTGAACACCACCGGCACGAACAGCAGTGTCGCGGTGGTCGCGAATATCAGGCCGCCGATTACCGCCCTGCCCAGAGGCGCATTCTGCTCGCCGCCGTCACCCAGGCCCAGCGACATCGGGATCATGCCGATGATCATCGCCAGCGCAGTCATCAATACCGGGCGGAAGCGGATGAAGCCGGCATTCAGCGCCGCGGTCGTGCCGCTGTCGCCCTCGCGCAGGCGCTCCCGCGCGAAGCTGATCACCAGGATGCTGTTGGCGGTAGCGACGCCCATGCACATGATGGAACCGATCAGTGCCGGAACCGATAAAGTGGTATGGGTGATGAACAGCATCCACACGATCCCGGCCAGCGCGGCTGGCAGTGCCGTAATGATCACGAACGGATCCAGCCAGGACTGGAAGTTGACCACGATCAGCAGGTAGACGAACACCACCGCGCCGAGCAGGCCGAACAGCAGTTGCCGGTAGGAATCGTTCATCGCCTTGACCTGGCCGCGCACCGCTACGAAGGAGCCTTTGGGCATGTCCTTGAGGGTGTCCTTCAGCACTTGTTTGATGTCGCGCGAGACACTGCCCAGGTCACGCCCCTGGGTAGTGCCGAAAATGTCTATCGTGGGCTGCACGTCATAATGCGACACCACGGCTTCTCCCTGGCTCCTGCTGATGCTGGCCAGTCCGGCGAGCAGCTGGGAGGCGCCGTTCGGTCCTGAAGTGATCGAGATATTCTGCAGGTCGTTCAGGGTGTCCAGCCGGTACTGCGGCGTCTGTATCACCAGTGGATAGGAAACGCCGTTGCCAGGGTTGACCCAGAAGTTGGCCGCAGTCTGGTAGCTGCTGGACAGCGCAACCAGCAGGTTGGACGCGACATCGCGCTGCGACAGCCCCAGCTCGCGTGCGCGCGTGCGGTCCACGTCGACATGGAATTCCGGATAGTTGAACGTCTGCTGCACGCGCAGATCCACCAGGCCGGGGATTTTTTTGAAGCGTTCCATGATTTCCGATGCATAGACCCGGTTTTCCTTGCGTTTGAAACCGACCACCTGCACGTCGATCGGCGCCGGCATGCCGAAATTCAGGATCTGGCTGACGATGTCGGCGGGCAGGAAGGCGAAATCGGTACCGGGGAATTCGTCCGGCAGGTGCGCGCGCAGTTCGCGCACGTATTCCGCTGTGGGGTGGTGATCCTCGGTCAGCGAGATCATGATATCCGCGTCGCTGGGGCCGACCGGAGAAGAGTTGCTGTAGGTCAGGTTGATGCCGCTGACCGGCAGGCCGATGTTGTCGACCATGTTGCTGATCTCGTTCGAAGGAACGTATTTCCTGATCGTGTCCTCGATCTCGTTGCACAGCCGCGCGGTTTCTTCCAGCCGGGTGCCGGTTTGCGCGCGGATGTGCATTTTGATCTCGCCGGCGTCCACCACCGGGAAGAAGTTCCGGCCCAGCCACGGCACCAGCGCGAAGGAAGTCAGCACGAAGGCGAGAAAGCCAATCACGAAGCGCGGACGGTGCGATAACGCGACCAGCAGCAGCCATTTGTATTGCTCGCGTACCCGGGTGAACAGCCGCTCGAAGCCATGCTGGAAGCGCACCAGCGGATTTCTGGATGGCGGTGCATTTCCGTGTTGTTCCTCATGGGCGCGCAACAGGTATTTCGCCAGCGTCGGCACCAGCGTGCGCGACAGAATGAACGACGAGATCATCGCGAAGATCACCGCTTCGGCCAGCGGCACGAACAGGTATTTCTGCACGCCGGTCAGGAAGAACATCGGGATGAACACGATGCAGATCGCCAGCAGCGACACGAAGGCGGGAACCACGATCTGGTTCGCTCCGTCGAGTATCGATGCCTCCACGTGCTTGCCCTGTTCCAGGTGCCAGTTGATGCTTTCTATGGTCACGGTCGCTTCATCGACCAGCACCCCGACCGCCAGCGCCAAGCCGCCCAGTGTCATCACGTTCAGCGACTGGCCGGAAGCCGACAGCGCGATGATCGCCGACAATATCGACAGCGGGATCGAGATTGTCACGATCAGCGTGGAGCGCCAGCTGCCCAGGAACAGCAGTATCATCAGGCCGGTCAGGCCCGCCGCGATTACGCCTTCGCGGATCACGCCATCCACCGCGCCCCTGACGAATATCGACTGGTCGCCGACCAGCTTCACCACCAGGCTGGGCGGCGCGCCCGCCAGTATGCGCGGCAGCAGTTCCTTGACATGCTCGATGATGTCCAGCGTGGAGGCGTTGCCGTTCTTCTGTATCGTGGTCAATACCGAGTGGCGTCCGTTCACGCGCACCATGTTGGTCTGCGGTACATAGCCGTCGCGCACATGCCCGACGTCGCGCACCAGGATGGGCACGCCGTTGACGGATTTGATCGGCATGTCGTTCAGCTCGTCGAGCACGTTGGGGCTGGCATTGAGCAGCACGTTGTATTCGAATTTCCCCAGCTTCTCGGTGCCGGCCGGCACGATCACGCTCTGTTTCAGCATCGCCTCCGCGACATCCTGGGGAGCCAGCCCCTTGGCGCGCAGCTGGTGCATGTCCAGATCCACCATGATCTGACGGTTCTTGCCGCCATAGGGCGAGGGGACTGCGGCGCCTTCAACCTGCGCCAGCTGCGGGCGGATGAAGTTGTTGGAAAGGTCGAACAGCTGGTTGTCCAGCAGCTTCTGGCTGGACAGCGCCAGCTGCAGCACCGGCACGCTGGAGGCGTTATAGCTCAGCACCAGCGGCGGCGTGATGCCGGGTGGCAGGCGCTTCAGCACGGTCTGGGACAGCGCGGTGACCTGGCTGACCGCGGCATTGATGTTGGCCTCGGGCTGGAAGAATATCTTGACGACGGCCACGCCCGGCAGCGACTGCGACTCGATATGTTCTATGTCATTGACCGAAGTCGTCAGCTGTCTTTCGTAAAAGGTGATGATGCGGTTGGACATGTCCGCAGGCGGCATGCCGTTGTATGACCACACTGCGCTGACCACCGGCACCTTGATATCCGGGAAGATGTCGGTGCGCATGTTCGCATACACCAGCGGGCCGAGGATCATGATCAGCACCGCCAGCACGATAAAGGTGTAGGGTCGGCTCAGCGCGACCCGGACTATCCAAACCATATTGTTTTCCTAACCGAAAATCTTTAAATCTTTGCCACCTCGGGGAAGGCCGCTCGCACGGCCCGGGCGTGTATCATCAAAGCCTAGAATTTTAACCAAGATTGAAGGCTAGTATATGAAAGTAATTTAATAATAATCTGATAATGTTGCCCTTTCCGGCTGCGCGGGCGATCCGGTCCCACGCCGATTGTAGCCAAAGATTGCCGGCCCGGGTGTGGAATATCAAGTGGATTCAGGGCTCTGGCTAGCGTAGCCGGATGCCTGCCCCGTCCTGGATACTGTGCGGCCAGCAAAATATCGTGGCACGGGTACCGGGATCGGCATCTCCCAGCTCAAACTTGAAGTCATGCAACCGGATGATCGCCATCACGATGCTCAGCCCCAAGCCATAACCGGGCAAATATATATCCCCCCCGCCACGATAGAAACGATTGAGCACGGCGGTTCTTTCGTTCTCCCCGATGCCTGCGCCGCTGTCGATGATGTCGATTTGCGGCCCTCTGGCGCCGTGCAAAAGCCGCACCTCTACCCGTCCATTTGTTGGGGTGAATTTGATTGCGTTATCGAGCAAATTGACGATTGCCTCGAACAAAAGCTCGCCATCGCCGTGGATCGACCCGACCGGTTCGGCCGTCATCGACAGTTTTATCGTTTTATCTTCTGCGACCGGCTCGATAAAATTGACCGCCTGTTCCAGGATTTCATTCAGGTAGATCCGCCGGAAACCGGCGCGCCGCTGCATGTTTTCGATTTCCGAAATGCGCAACAGCGCACGGAAGCGCAGCAACAGCGAATCCACTTCGGCCATCAGCTGATCCAGCATCGAACGCCTCGCAGGCGAATCGCCGGACTGTTGCTGCAGCCGGTACAACACCGCGCGCACTCTGGTCAGCGGCGTGCGCAGATCGTGGGCGATATTGTCTCCGACGCTCTTGACTTCGGACATCAGCCTTTCCACTTCATCAAGCATGCGGTTGACGATCGCTGCCAGCATATCCAGTTCGTCTTGGTGCCTGCTGACCGGCAGCCTTTGCCGGATGTTGCCGCCCATGATCAGTTCGCAGACATGCTGAATCTGCTCGATCCGGCGCAGCGGGCGGAAACTCAGGGCCAATCCGAACATCAGCCCGATCAGAATGGTCAAGGAGCCGCCCCAGTACAGCGCCCGTTTCATCACTTCGCCGAACTCGATCAGTTGCTGAACATCGTGCCCGATCAGCAGGGCATAGCCGGAATCAAGGCGAATCAACATCACGCGGGCGGGCAGCGGTTGAACCGGCATGCTGGCGGTCAGCATTTCGGCTTTGTAGATGCGGCCGTTATCGGGAGTACCTTGCGGCAGTCTGGGAACGTTGCCGGCTATCAGTTTTCCATCTGCCGTGAACAGCCCGTAAAAATAAATATGGCGCTGATCGCGCAGTATGCTTTTTTCGATTTCATCGGCCAGCTGGCCGGGCGGCAGCGAGATCAGGCGCTGCTTTTCCAGCCTCAGTATCTGATCCACGCGCCGGGTCATTTCCGTGGCGGTCTGCCAATAGATGAAACCCAGCAGCAAAATCACACATATCGTGAAAAACAGGCTATAGAACAGTGTCAGCCGGAACGCGACGGTGCGGGATAGTTCAGAGACGCTCACTGAGCATATACCCTGAACCGCGCACCGTATGGATCAGCGGCGGCCAGCCCGGCGCGTCGACCTTGCGGCGCAGGCGGCCGATATGCACATCGATGATATTGGTGCCGGGATCGAAGTGAAAGCCCCACACCGATTCAAACAGCATGGTGCGGGTAAGAATCTGCCCGAAATTGCGCATCATGTATTCCAGCAGGCGAAATTCGGTAGGCAGCAAATCAAGCACCTTGTCACCGCGGCTGGCCTGTCTTGACACCAGATCAAGCTCCAATTCTGCGACGCGAAACCGGGTCTGGCGCTCCTCCCGGCTGCGCCGCCGCAACAGCACCTCCACCCTGGCGGCCATCTCCTCCGAGGCAAACGGTTTGACCAGATAATCGTCGCCGCCGGCGCGCAGGCCGTCTATCCGCTCATCCACATCGCTCAGCGCGCTGATCATCAGTATCGGCGTGTCGATTTGCCGGCTGCGCAGGATATTCACGATGGTCAGCCCGTCCATCAACGGCAGCATGCGATCCAGCGTGATCAGGTCATATTGGCCGGTCATTGCCTGTTCAAGTCCATCCTTGCCGTTTCTGGCCCAATCCACTTCAAAGCCATGCTGGCGCAGCTCATCCACGATTTCCCGGGCCGTGGTCTCGTCGTCTTCAATCGTCAGAATTTTCGTCATTTATTCCATCCTTATCGATACGGGCATATACCAGCCTACTGCGTTGCCTGCCGAATACCTGAAATACATTACCATAAAATTATAACCGAGACGTATCTCCGGGCTGTACCGGGCATTCCGTCCGGGCAGGCCATCAGTTTTTATCCTGCATCCGGCATGCAGGAAGCGCATCGTCATGTCTGGACTGCGCGCATCGTTCAGGCGATAAAAAACCCACTGTGTTGCCACAGTGGGTTTGCAGTGTTGCGCTGCGTTTACGCGTCTATCAGAACTTGACGCGCACGCCTGCACCATAGGTGTTGAAGTTGGTGGGTTGACCTGCGGGAATTGCAGCCGGGCCATTTTTCTTGTCCAGCATGAACGCCGCATACAGATTGGTGTTCTTGCTCAGGTTGTACTCCAGCATCGCCGAGGTGTACTTGTCGGTGCTGTCCAGAGTCGTGCCGCCGGTGCCGGAAAACGCAGGTATCGATACGTCATAGTAGCCGACCGAGCCCTTCAGCGCTGAAGTGAACTGGTAGTTTGCACCCAGCCAGTACACGTTCAGCACCTTCTGGCCGGAAAACATCGAACTATTCCAGATGTTGTACTGGTAGATCTGGGTCAACGCCGCATCGCCGGTAGGATCCCCGGGTGCATTGATCTGCTCGCGCTCGTAACCGGCTTTCAGCGTCAGCGGATCGGTCACCTGATAGCGTCCGGCCAGCATATAGGAGGTCAGGTTGATGAATGTTGCATTGACCATACCGGTGGAATTGTAAGGAGTTGCTGTAACGGCGGAACCATTTGCGATACCTCCTGGAGCAGCAATGAGCGTGGTGTCCTTCGCGCTTTGCACCGCCGCCTGTATCCCGAAGCGTTCCGCTTCATAACCGGCGTTCAACTGGGCATTGCTGCGCGCAGCGTTGTTGGTTGCCATGCCGCCGAAACCGTACAAGGCGTTGAAATTGAAGTTGCCGAATTTCTTCGCGTATTTGATCGCGTTGTCGACGCGGGAGTTGTCCGTTGCGCCGCCGCCGCCGTAGGCGCCGGAGAAGTTGATCGGCGAGAACATCTGGGCGTTGACCGGGTCATAGCCGCCGCCGACCGAACCGATGATGTCCAGCTGCAAGCTGTACTGGCGGCCGAAAGTGACCGCGCCGTAGTTGTCGTTGGACAAACCGATCAGGGCCATGCGGTTGAACAGCTGGCCGTTCAACGATGTATCCGCGACTGAGGAGGGCGTGCCATTAGCACCACCCAAGCCGGAAGTGGCCAGCGTGCCGTTGCCTACGCTGAATGCAGACTCAAGCTGGAAGAACGCCTTGTTGCCGTTGCCCATGTCTTCGCTGCCTTTGATGCCCCAGCGCGATTGCGATTCGCCGCCGTTCATCATGCCCCGTGCAGTTCCAATCTTCTTGGGCTGCGCGCCGATAGGCACAGCGCCGGTCACGAAGGTCGGGCTGAAATCACCGGAGTTGGTCAGCTGGGCAACGCCGACGTCGAGTATGCCATACAGGCTTACCTCAGCATGTGCCACACCTGACACCGCGCCGAGCGAAAGCGCAACTAATAACGATTTTTTCATCATTGCGTACACTCCTAAAGAATTTGTTATTTTATTTATACGCGACCGGAGCGAACCGGCCGACCAGACAAAAATCCTCGCAGGGAGAACTTTCGAGTGCGGATTATCCATTAATAAAAATTTAACAAAGCAGCTTTAATAAAAATATTCATAATTGTGTTGTAAAAAAGCAACAGACCTGTCAAATCAAGCCAGATAAGGGAATTGATGAATTTCGCCTGGTGAAAATCAGGATCGGGAAATCCGGCGTGACGACTATGCTTATCTATAAAGTGCTTTGCCGCGACGAAATTTCACCGCTATGTCTGGCAGGCTGCGGCGGCGCTATAATCCCAGTCCCATCCATGACTATCAATCATCACGAACCCTGCCACGATGCCCGCATCCCCTGAAACCATGATCCCGCCAGCCGGCACCCCGGCAGCAGATACGCTGGCGCGGCCGCTGCATGATTTGCGCATCTCGGTCACCGACCGCTGCAATTTGCGCTGCACCTATTGCATGCCGCGCGAGGTGTTCGACACCCACCATGTGTTCCTGCCGCGCGCCGAACTGCTCAGCTTCGAGGAAATCGCGCGGCTGGCGGCGGCGTTCGTCAGTATGGGGGTGCAGAAAATCCGGCTGACCGGCGGCGAGCCGCTGTTGCGGCGCAACCTGGAACAGCTGGTCGGGCTGCTTGCCCGGCTTGATACACCAGCTGGCAAGCCGGTGGAGATTGCGCTGACCACCAATGGAGTACTGTTGTCGCGCCGGGCGCAGTCGCTCAGGAATGCCGGCCTGGCGCGGGTCTCGGTCAGTCTGGACGGGCTGAGCGACGCCACCTTCGCGCGGATGAGCGACTCGGCAGTGCCGGTCGGGGCCGTGCTGGACGGCATAGCAGCGGCGCAGCGCGCCGGTTTTGCGCCGCTCAAGGTCAACATGGTAGTCAAGCGCGGCGTCAACGACCACGAGGTCATTCCGATGGCAGAACATTTTCGCGCCGAAAACTCCCGCACCAAAAATTCCCATGCAGGCGGCATCGTGCTGCGCTTCATCGAATACATGGATGTCGGCAGCACTAACGGCTGGCAGATGGACGAGGTGGTCACGGCAAGCGAGATACTGGAGCAGCTTTCCGCGCGCTATCCCATCAGCCCGATCGACCCGAATTACCGCGGTGAAGTGGCGGAGCGCTGGCGTTATACCGACGGCGGCGGCGAGATTGGCGTGGTTGCATCCATCACCCGGGCATTCTGCCAGAGCTGCACGCGCGCCCGGCTGTCGACCGATGGCAAGCTCTATACCTGCTTGTTTGCCAGCAGCGGACTGGATCTGCGCGCCCCGCTGCGCGACGGCGCAAGCGATGCGGAATTGGCCGCGCTGATCGCTGAGCGCTGGCAGCGGCGCAGCGACCGCTACTCGCAATTGCGCCAGGCGGCGATGGAGCCGGCCACCCTTCCTGCAGCCAGGAAAATCGAGATGTCGTATATAGGGGGCTGAAATGGCTGTGGGCTATGATATGGGCAGGTGGCAATGAAAACCGGGCAACGCGCTGCCGGAAGCGCGGCCGCGATGGACGATGCGCAACTGTTGCGCTATGGCCGCCACATCCTGCTCGACGAGATCGGCATCGAAGGACAGCAACGCCTGCTCGAAGCTCATGTTCTGATTATCGGATTGGGCGGATTGGGTTCGCCAGCCGCTTTGTATCTGGCCGCCAGCGGAGTCGGGCAACTGACGCTGTGCGACCCGGACAAGGTGGATATCAGCAATCTGCAACGCCAGATCATCCATCGCACCGCAACCATCAACCAAGCCAAGGTGGTCTCGGCTCAGGCCGCGCTGGCCGACATCAATCCCGAAGTCGAGTGCATTGCACTGGATCTGCGTGCCGGCGCAGAACAGTTGCATGAGTTGCTTGCACCAGCCGATGTGGTGCTGGATTGCAGCGACAATTTCGCGACGCGTTATGCGGTCAACCGTGCCTGCCTGGCGCAGTGCAAACCGCTGGTGTCGGGTGCTGCAATCCGTTTCGACGGGCAGGTCGCGGTGTTTGATTTTCGCTCGGCGGATGCGCCCTGCTACAACTGTCTTTTTTCCGAGGACAGCCAGGCTGCCGAATTGCGCTGCGCGACCACTGGCGTGTTTGCGCCGCTGACCGGTATTATCGGCACAATGCAGGCGGCAGAAGCGCTCAAGCTGCTGATCGGAGTTGATCGCGGCTTGGGCGGCAGGCTGCTGACACTGAATGCGCTGGACATGACTGTTACGCGCAGTAAACTGAACAAGGATCCGGCATGCAGCGCGTGCGGGATTGCTTCTTCCTCGTGAGAGGATGAATGGACTGTGGTGGTGAGTGGCCATTTTAACTGGATAACATGATGACCGAATTGACGCATTTTTCAGGCACGGGACGCGCGCGCATGGTGGATGTTTCTGAAAAAAATGCCAGCCGGCGCCTTGCTATCGCGAGCGGTGTGTTGCGCATGCAGCCCGAGACCTTGGCGCGCATCCGCAACGGCAGCATCGCCAAGGGTGATGTGTTGACCGTGGCCGATGTCGGTGCGGTGATGGCGGCGAAGCGCACCGCCGACATCATCCCGATGTGTCACTCGCTGGCGCTCGCCGGCGTCGAGGTCAGGTTCAGCGACATCGTGCAAGCCGATGCCGGCGGTTGTGTCGGCATCAAGGTGTCGATCGAAGCCCGCTGTACCGGACAAACCGGGGTCGAGATGGAGGCGATGTGCGCCGCCAGTGTCGCGCTGCTGACTATCTACGACATGTGCAAGGCGATCGACCGGGGCATGCGCATCGAAAATATACAGCTCGAAGAGAAGCGCGGTGGCAAGAGCGGGATCTGGATTCGGTCATGAGAAATTTATCTGATTCTGGAAACCGCGTTGTCCACGAAATACAAGAACGTGTCCATGTGTATGCCACAACTTGCAGCATTACCGATTGGGTGAGTTGCCATACAGAAGCGATCTTCTGATTGATTTCGTGTCTTTCGTGGATAAAACGAGATTTTAAGGATGATAAACATATTATTTTTCGGCCCGGTCGCAGAGCGCGTCGGCGCGAGCGAGATGCAAGCCGAATTCCGTGCCGGGATGCGCTTGCAGGACCTGCGCGCGCAATTGCAGGAACACTATCCCGCTGCGTTCGAGATCGTGTGCTTCGCCGCGGTGGACGGCGTGCATATGCTGGACATGTCACTGCCGCTGGCTGACCATAGCGAGGTGGTGTTCATGTCGAAATTTTCGGGTGGATGACATGCAGGATGCGGATAACATGAAGGATGCGGTGCGCATCCAGCAGGAGGACTTTTCCCAGGATCAGGAGGTCGGCGCGCTGCGCGCCGGCTCGAAACGGATCGGCGGCATCGCGACGTTCATCGGTTGCGCGCGCGATTTTTCGGAAGGCCGCGAGGTGTCGCAGATCAGCTTCGATGCCTATGGCAGCATGGCCGTGACGGAGATGAACCGGCTGCGCGGCGAAGCGATAGCAAGATTCGGCCTGCTGGATGCGCGCATCGTGCACCGCGTCGGCGTGGTCGGCGCGGGCGAACAGATCGTGTTCATCGCGGCGGGCGCCGAACACCGCGCGCCGGCACTCCAGGCCTGCCAGTGGCTGATCGATGAGCTGAAGCGGAGCGTACCGATCTGGAAAAAGGAGATCACTCCACAGGGCGATGCATGGGTGACACCGCACCCATGAAAGGCCATCGTACAACTACTGATGAAACCACTGGCCATCTGGCTAAGTTGGCGAACGACGCCAACTTAGCCATTGGTTATGCGCTTGGTGATGCTTTGTCGAAATGCGGCTCGAAATCCTCATGTATAGGCACATACATTCCGGTTTATCGCAGCATTTCTCCTCGCGGCACTTGCGACACGTTAGCCGTAGGCCAGATTGCGGGAGCTGGTGTCGGCGGGCATTCCCGCCCCGGATGCTACGCAACGCCGTGTCATGCCCGCACCGGCGCTCGTTACGTTGTTCAATGGTCTTTATGAAGCCTAAGGAACCTCTGATTAAGTCCTCCATGAGCCGCGTTGCTGACAAAATCGCGATGATCGCAAGGCGTGTGACGAAGGTAGCGGCTGCGACACGTTACTGCGCAGCAGCCGCTTGCGGGAGCAGCCGCCTGCCGCCACTCCCGCACCGACGCTACACGCACCGTGTCAGGGCTGCTCACGAAGGGGATCAACCATTCGCTGCCTCGTGCGCCTTGCATCCCATCCCGCAAAACCGAGTGCGCGGCCATGTGGGACTTAATCAGAGGTTCCCTAAGGTATTCATCTTCGTCGGCCATTCCGGCTCGGGCAAAACCACGCTGATCGAGCAGCTGGTGCGCGAATTCAGCACCAGGGGGCTGCGGGTTGCGACCATCAAGCATGCGCATCACCGCGTGGTGCTGGATACGCCGGGAAAGGACAGCTGGCGCCACAAGCAGGCCGGAGCGGTGATCAGCATGCTGGTCACGTCGGATCAGCTGCAGCTGGTTGCCGATGCGCCCGTTGATCGCACCGGCAGGCGCGAGCCCGAACAATTGGCGCGGCGTTTTCTCGGCGAGGCCGATCTGGTGCTGGCGGAAGGCTTCTCCCATGCGGCGGGCGCGAAGATCGAGGTGTTGCGCCGCGAATGTACTGGCGTTCCGCGCTGCGCGGCCGGGGACGGGCTGATCGCGCTGGTCACGGATGTCGCGGAAGCGCATCCGCAACTGCCGCATTTTGCGCTTGGCGATATTTGCGGCGTCGCCGATTTCATGTTGCAGCGCGGCATGCCGGATCATGAGCATGATTGAGGACTGCACCGCGATCATCCTGGCGGGCGGTGAATCGCGGCGCATGGGACACGACAAGGCCAGCCTGCTGCTCGGCGGGCGCACGCTGCTGGAACAGGTGATCGCCACGATGCAGCAGGTATTTCCTTGCGTCATCGTCAGCGTGCGCCAGCCGCGCCCGGAAATACATCTGCTGCAAGTCTGCGACGAGCCTTCATGGCAGCAACAGGCGAGCGCCGGACCGCTGGCGGGATTGGCCGCCGGACTGGCCGGCATCACCACGCCCTGGGCTTTTGCGGTGGCCTGCGACATGCCCTTCGTCGCGCCGGCTCTGGCCGAACTGCTGGGCCGCTACCGTACCGGCTACCAGGCAGTCGTGCCTGTCGTGCAGGGTCAGCTGCAGCCGCTGGCGGCCTATTATGCGGGTAGTGCGCTGGGGGTGATGCGCGCGCTGCTGTCCAGCGGCGCGAACTACAGTCTGCGCGCCGTGCTGGAGCAGTTGCAGGTGCGCTATGTGGACGAGTCCGAGTTAATGCAGGCCGACCCGCAATTGCGCAGCTTCTTCGATCTGGATACGCCGCAGGATGTCGAGCGGGCGCTCCGCGGAGATACCGGAAGTTAGCGGCTCATTCGAAGCGATAGCTTAGCGCGACGAAGCCGGTATCGATTACGTTCTGGTCGACGATGGGACTTGTCACAATGGAGTTGCCCAGCCATTTTCGGCCGAAGTAAAGATTGAGATGGTACTTGTCTGTGAGCTTGGCATCGCACATCAGGCTGAGGAACGGATTGACCGCGCCGCCCGGCCGGTAAGCGCTATACTGGCTGAGCGTGGCCTCCTGGTTCGATACCCCATAATAGTAGCGCACATAGTTTGCGGTCTGGTATTCCAGGCCGGCCATGGGATAGAAAGTCAGCCGTGAACCATCCAATTCGCTGGCGTAGAGCATGTCGAAGAGGTTGCCGCCGGACTGGTTGATGTCATGATAAGCATGGAAGATGAATGCGCCGACCGATGTTGTCTGCAAAGTTCCCAGACCCAACGGGATCGAGTTTGGCCGGTTGCCCAATCCATGCAGCTTGGGCACGCCGGTGTTGTATCCATCTTCGCTGAATTTGCGCGTGATTTCGACGTAGCCTTGGCCCAGTTTCGCCGTCTTGACACCCAGCGTGTCCACCCGCATGAATATCCTGCCATAGTCGAAATTGCCGTAGGGCAGCTCGGTGACCTGATCGGCTGTGCCACGGACTATGCGCGAGATGTAGTAGCTTCCAATACCGATATCCCCGTCGAGCCCATCTGAAAATTCCCCGGCCCGCGCGCAGCCGCCGAATAGGGTGCAGAGTGTCGCGCAGACTATCGCGCGCCGCAGTATCCGCTGGTTGTGCATCAGCATGAATTATGCGAATGCTTCCGCGAAGGTGACGATAGCACCGGAATGTTTGCCATCGTAACCGGCCAGCGCATTGACCGAATCCCGGAACGATGGACTCAGCATGATATTGCGTGTGGATTTCATCAACGGCAGTTCCAGGGCGCCTGCCTTGCAGGCGAGAAAATAGTTTTCGCGCGCAACCGGGATGAAGTCCAGGTCGAAGCGCCGCGCCGCCGTTTCCACACCGAAGCCGACGTCGGCCATATTGCTGGCAACATAAGCGGCCACTGCCGAGTGGGTGTATTCCGCGCTGTCGTAATCCGGGATGTCCTTGCTGCTGATGCTTTCCTTGGCCAGCAGCAGTTCCAGCAGGATTTTGGTGCCCGATCCGGTCTGCCGGTTGATGAAACGCAAATCCTTGCGCTGCAGATCCGCCAGTCCCCGTATGTTTTTCGGATTGCCTTTTGCGATGAACAGCCCCTGGTTCCGGTAGGCCAGATGGATCAGTGTGTGTTGTTGCGGATTCAGCCATTTCAGATAAGGCTGCGCGGCCAGCTTGAATTCGCCGACCGGGACATGAAATCCGGCCAGGTCGCATTCGTTGTGGGACAGCGCGGCTACAGCTTCGAGGCTGCTGCGGTAATTGATTTCGACAGGAACGCTGTCCGAACCCAGCCGCCGGATCAGCGCATCGACTGCAAATCCATGCGAGGCGGTGATGCGCAAACCTGTAGACGCGCTGCTCAGGATCGCCTCGAGTTCCGAGGCAAAACTTTCCAGTATCGGCGTCAGCCGCGCGGTGATGCGCCTGTCAGCCCAGATCAATTTTTCAGCCAGCGCGGTCAGCGACGTGCCCCTGCCCCTGGATTTTTGCAACAAGGGAGCGGAAAATTCCTGTTCGAAATCGCGCAGCATCCCCCATGCGTGGCGGTAGGAAAGTTTGACGCTGCTTGCTGCGCTGCTGATGCTGCCGCGATCGCGGATCGCGGTGAGCAGTTCCAGCAGCAAAGGCAGGGAAACCGTGGCACCTTTGCGTTTTTTCAGACTCCATTCGGGATGGATTTCAAAGCTCATATATGTAATATATAACCTATTGAGGGGCCGGGTCCTCTATGCTAATTTGGCAGTAGCTGATCTGGTCTGGACGATTATAAACCACATTCATGTTTGTAATTGCATATTTTATATAAAGACCCGGCATACCAAGGAAACACACCATGAATCTGACGCGCCAACCCGAGCAGATCGCATGCATCATCGCCGCGCAGCAACACCGCCCCGGCGCGTTGCTGCCGATCCTGCATGATATCCAGGATGCATTCGGATATATCCCTGCCGATGCGGTCGCCCAGATCGCCGCAGCATTGAACCTGTCGCGCGCCGAGGTGCACGGCGTGATTACCTTCTACCATCATTTTCGCACCACCCCGCCGGCCAGACACACGATCCAGATTTGCTGCGCCGAAGCCTGCCAGAGCATGGGGGCCGAACATCTGGTCGAACACGCCGAAACAAGATTGGCAGGCCGCAAGCAGGGTGAAGTTGCGTTGCAACCGGTCTATTGTCTCGGCTTATGCGCGACCTCGCCGGCAATGATGATAGATGAGGAACTGCACGCGCGCGTCACGCCTGAAAAATTCGATGTCCTGTTTGATGAGATCGGGAGCAAGCGATGAGCATCAAGGTTTTCGTGCCCAGGGACTCGGCCGCGCTGGCGCTCGGCGCCGATGCCGTGGCGCAGGCGATACGGGTCGAAGCCGCACGGCGCAACGTCGAGATCGATCTGGTGCGCAACGGCTCGCGTGGCATGCTGTGGCTGGAGCCACTGGTCGAGGTGCAGACTGCAAAGGGGCGCATCGCCTACGGACCGGTGAGCCCTGAAGATGTCGCCGCGCTGTTCGACGCAGATTTCCATAATGGTGGACAGCGTGGCGGCAGGCATGGCCTGGCGCTGGGCCTGACCGAAGAGATCCCATATCTGAAGCGCCAGGACAGGCTGACCTTTGCGCGCGTCGGCATCACCGATCCGCTGTCGCTGCAGGACTATCTCGCGCATGGCGGTTACCGGGGTCTGCGCCAGGCGATGGGCCTTGCGCCTGCGGCGATTGTGCAGCAGGTGACCGACTCCGGGCTGCGCGGACGCGGCGGCGCAGCATTTCCGACCGGCATCAAATGGCAAACTGTTCTCAAAGCCGAGGCCGCACAGAAATACATCGTGTGCAATGCCGACGAGGGCGACTCGGGGACCTTCGCGGACCGCATGCTGATGGAGGGCGATCCGTTCGTGCTGATCGAGGGCATGACCATCGCCGCGCTGGCGGTGGGCGCGACCCAGGGCTACATCTATGTGCGCAGCGAATATCCGCACTCGATAGCCGTGCTTAACCAGGCGATAGACACCGCGCGCAAGGCTGGCTACCTCGGTGCGGACATATCGCAGTCCGGCAAGCGCTTCGAGCTGGAAGTGCGCAAGGCCGCCGGCTCCTATGTGTGCGGCGAGGAGACCGCACTGCTGGAAAGCCTGGAAGGCAAGCGCGGCATCGTGCGCGCCAAGCCGCCGCTGCCGGCGATCTCCGGGCTGTTCGGCCAGCCTACCGTGATCAACAACGTGATCTCGCTGGCCAGCGTGCCGCTGATCCTCGCCCGCGGTGCCGACTACTACAGGGACTACGGCATCGGGCGTTCGCGCGGCACGCTGCCGTTCCAGCTGGCCGGCAACATCAAACACGGCGGGCTGATCGAGCTGGCGTTCGGCGTGACGCTGCGCGAGCTGCTCTACGACTTCGGCGGCGGTTCGGCATCGGGCCGGCCTATCAAGGCGGTGCAGGTGGGCGGGCCGCTGGGTTCCTATCTGCCCGAAGCGCAATGGGACACGCCGCTGGATTACGAGGCCTATGCGGCTTTATGGGCGGTGCTCGGCCACGGCGGCATCGTCGTGCACGACGACCGCGCCGACCTGGCGAAACTGGCGCGCTATGCGCTGAAGTTCTGCGCGATCGAATCCTGCGGCAAATGCACGCCCTGCCGGATAGGCGCGACGCGCGGCGTGGAGGTGATGGACAAGATCATCGCAAGCCGGGCCTCGGGCCACGGCCGCGAAGGCCAGATCGAACTGCTGCGCGAGCTGTGCGACACGATGCTGAACGGCTCGATGTGCGCGATGGGCGGTATGACGCCTTATCCGGTGCTGTCCGCGCTGAACCATTTTCCGCAGGATTTTGGTATTGGAGATTTCGGCGCCGCCCAACAAAGGCGCGGCCGCAGGAGGTCATCATGTTTGAGCAACCCGGCAATATGAATACAGGCGAAAAGGATTTTGGAACACCGCGCCGGATATCGGAGCAGGAAGTCACGCTGGAGATCGACGGCATGCAGGTGACCGTTGCGGCGGGAACCTCGATCATGCGCGCGGCCGCCGAAAGCGGCGTCAACGTGCCCAAACTGTGCGCGACCGACAGCCTGGAGCCGTTCGGCTCGTGCCGTTTGTGCCTGGTGGAGATTGAGGGTCGCAAGGGCTATCCCGCCTCGTGCACCACACCGGCGGAACAGGGCATGAAGGTGCGCACGCAATCTCCGAAATTGCAGGAACTGCGCCGCGGCGTGATGGAGCTGTACATCTCCGACCATCCGCTGGACTGCCTGACCTGCGCCGCGAACGGCAATTGCGAGTTGCAGGACATGGCCGGCGTCACCGGGCTGCGCGAAGTGCGCTACGGCTACGACGGCGAGAACCATCTCCACAGCAACAAGGACGAATCGAATCCCTATTTCACCTACGACCCGTCCAAGTGCATCGTGTGCAACCGCTGCGTGCGCGCCTGCGAGGAGACCCAGGGCACTTATGCGCTGACCATCTCCGGGCGCGGCTTCGAGTCGCGCGTCTCGCCGGGGCAGGACCAGCCGTTCATGGACTCGGAATGCGTGTCCTGCGGCGCGTGCGTGCAGGTCTGCCCGACCGCGACCTTGCAGGAAAAAAGCGTGATCGAGAAAGGACAGGCCGAGCACAGCGTGATGACGACCTGCGCCTATTGCGGCGTGGGCTGTTCGTTCAGGGCGGAGATGCAGGGCAACGAGGTGGTGCGCATGGTCCCCGACAAGAACGGCCACGCCAACGAAGGGCATTCGTGCGTGAAGGGCCGCTTCGCCTGGGGCTACGCGACGCACCAGGACCGCATCCTGAAGCCGATGATACGCAGCAGGATCACCGACCCGTGGCAGGAAGTCAGCTGGGACGAGGCGCTGGATTACGCCGCCGCGGAATTCAAGCGCATCCAGAAAAAATACGGGCGCGACTCGGTCGGCGGCATCGTGTCCTCGCGCTGCACCAACGAGGAAGGCTATCTGGTGCAGAAGCTGGTGCGCGCCGCTTTCGGCAACAACAACGTCGACACCTGCGCGCGCGTGTGCCATTCGCCGACAGGCTACGGCCTGAAACAGACGCTGGGCGAGTCGGCCGGCACGCAGACATTCAAGTCGGTCGAGCACAGCGATGTAATCATGGTGATAGGCGCCAACCCGACCGATGCCCACCCGGTGTTCGCCTCGCGCATGAAGAAACGGCTGCGCGAGGGGGCGCGGCTGATCGTGATCGACCCGCGCCATATCGATCTGGTGCGCTCGCCGCATGTGCAGGCGGACTTCCATCTGCAGCTCAAACCCGGCACCAATGTGGCCGTGCTTTCTGCGCTGGCGCATGTGATCGTCACCGAGGGCCTGATGGCGACCGGATTCATCGCCGAGCGCTGCGAAGACAAGGCCTTCCGGCAGTGGCGCGACTTCGTCGCGCTGCCGGAGAATTCGCCCGAGGCGATGCAGGACATCACCGGCGTGAAGGCCGAACTGGTGCGCGGCGCGGCGCGGCTGTATGCGACCGGCGGCAATGCAGCGATCTACTATGGCCTGGGCGTCACCGAGCATGCCCAGGGTTCGACCGCGGTGATGGGCATCGCCAACCTGGCGATGGCCACCGGCAACATCGGGCGCGAAGGCGTCGGCGTGAATCCATTGCGCGGGCAGAACAACGTGCAGGGTTCCTGCGACATCGGCTCGTTCCCGCACGAATTGCCCGGCTACCGCCATGTGTCCGACTCGACCACCCGCCATCTGTTCGAGCAGGCCTGGGGCGTCGATATCCAGGTTGAGCCCGGATTGCGTATCCCGAACATGTTCGATGCCGCGCTGGACGGCAGCTTCATGGGACTGTACTGCCAGGGCGAGGATATCGTCCAGTCCGATCCGAACATCCAGCATGTTGCAGACGCGCTCTCCGCGATGGAGTGCATCGTGGTGCAGGACATCTTCATGAACGAGACCGCGAAGTATGCGCATGTGTTCCTGCCGGGCTCGTCCTTCCTGGAAAAGGACGGCACCTTCACCAATGCGGAGCGGCGCATCTCGCGGGTGCGCAAGGTGATGCCGCCCAAGGCCGGCTATGCCGACTGGGAGGTGACGATACAGCTGGCGAAACGCCTCGGTTACAACATGGACTATGGCCATCCGTCCGAGATCATGGACGAGATCGCGCGCCTGACGCCGACCTTCCATGGCGTCAGCTACGAAAAGCTCGATCGCCTCGGCAGCATACAGTGGCCGTGCAACGACGAGGCCCCGCTGGGCACGCCCATCATGCATGTAGACCATTTCGTGCGCGGCAAAGGCAAGTTCATCATCACCCGGTATGTCGCGACCGACGAGAAAGTCACGCGCAAATATCCGCTGATACTGACCACCGGGCGGATACTGTCCCAATACAACGTCGGTGCGCAGACCCGGCGCACCGAGAACGTGCAGTGGCACGAAGAGGACATCCTCGAGATGCATCCGCACGACGCCGAAGAGCGCGGCATCAGCGACGGCGGCTGGGTGGGCATCCAGAGCCGCGCCGGAGAAACGGTGCTGCGCGCCAGGGTGTCGGAGCGGATGCAGCCCGGGGTGGTATATACCACCTTCCATTTCCCGGAATCCGGCGCGAATGTGATCACTACCGAGAACTCGGACTGGGCGACCAATTGCCCGGAATACAAGGTGACTGCGGTGCAGGTGATGCCGGTGATGCAGCCGTCCGAATGGCAGAAGAACTACACCCGGTTCAGCAAGGTGCAGCAAGAATTGCTGGGCCAGGCCGGGCACAGTCGCGGCAATAAAACCATCGGCAATCAAACCCCAGGCACGGCCAAGACCATTGCCTGACGGGAATGACAGAGATGAAAGCCAATCCGATCAAATCCGGCCTGATGGATCAGTCCGCGCCGCAGCTGGCATGCGCGAGCAAGCAGAGCATCTGGCGCTGGGGCGACCGGCATTGGTCACAACAGCAGGACAGTCTGGCGGTGGAAGTGCCGGTTGCGCTGGAGTTCAACGATATCTCGCATGCGGTGATGTTGGCGACGCCGTGTAACCTGGAAAGCTTTGCGCTGGGCTTTGCCCTCAGTGAAGGCATCGTCGCCAGCCGCGCCGAATTCCGCGCTGCGCAAGTCGAGGAAAGCGGGCTGGGCATCACCGTGCACTGCGAGATATCCGGCCAGGCTTTCTTCCGGCTGAAACAGCGCAGGCGCAACCTGGCCGGGCGCACCGGCTGCGGCTTGTGCGGGGTGGAGAGTCTCGCCCAGGTGATACGCGTGCTGCCGGCAGTGCCAGCCGGATCATCGCTTGCGATTCCGGCGCTGCGCGCCGCGCTGGAGAGCCTAGCAGCGTTGCAGCCGCTCAATCGCCTGACCGGGGGCATGCATGCAGCGGCGTGGAGCACACCGGACGGCAGGCTGCTGCAGGTATGCGAAGATGTCGGCCGGCACAATGCGCTGGACAAGCTGATCGGCGAAATGGTCGGGCAGGGCATCGATTTCCGTCGGGGCTTCCTGCTGATCACCAGCCGCGCCAGCGTGGAAATGGTGCAGAAGGCGGCGACCGTGGGCATCTCCAGCCTGGTTGCGATTTCCGCGCCTACCGCGCTGGCAGTCAGTACCGCCGAAGCGGCGGGCATGACGCTGATCGCATTTGCGCGCGGGGATCAATTCGTTGCCTATGCCGGCCACGAACGCATCATCGAAGAGGCGGCCTGAATATGGACATGCAGAACCTGATACACATGGCGAACCAGATCGGCGATTTCTTTGCGGCGATGCCGGAGCAGGATGAGGCATTGCAAGGAATTGCCGAGCATCTGCAGCACTTCTGGGAGCCACGCATGCGCAGCCAGTTGCTGGCGTATCTGGATGCCGAAGACGGCAAAGACCTGAGGCCAATTGTGGTTTCTGCGATCCGTGCTCACCGGAACAAATTAGTGTCGCAACATTGAGTTTTTTGGTTTAAGGTTGATGCTGATGCGGAAGGGGGCCCGGTCGGCAGGCAGTGCATGTACTGAATAACAATAACCCCATGACAGTTCCAAAAATGATAAATCCGAGAATGACAACGAGAGGAGTAAGCATGGCTGGATTATTAGATAAAGAACGCACGGTAGCCGGCGAGCAGTTCAACCGCTGGCTGGTCCCGCCGGCAGCGCTGGCGATACATCTGTGTATAGGGATGGCTTACGGGTTTTCGGTGTTCTGGCTGCCGATGACCAGGCTGGTGGGAAGCGCCTCGCCTGAATGCGCACAGCAGTCCTGGGTTGCGGATCTGTTCTCGACCCAGTGCAACTGGTCCGTACCCGAAGTCAGCGTCACCTTTACGCTGTTCATCTTCATGCTGGGACTGTCGGCCGCGTTGTGGGGCGGCTGGCTGGAGCATGCCGGCCCGCGCAAGTCCGGCTTCATCGCCGCATTGTGCTGGGGCGGCGGCATGGCGCTGGGTGGGGTCGGCGTGATGACTCACCAGCTCTGGCTGTTGTGGCTGGGTTGCGGCATCCTCGGCGGGGTCGGACAGGGGCTGGGCTACATCACCCCGGTTTCGACGCTGATCAAGTGGTTCCCGGATCGCCGCGGCATGGCGACCGGATTTGCGATCATGGGCTATGGCGGCGGTGCGATGATAGGGGCGCCGATCGCGGTGGCGCTGATGAAGCACTTCGGCAACGGGGAAGCCAGCGCCGGTGTTGCGGCTACCATGATCACGATGGGGCTGATCTATTTCATCGCGATGACGGCCGGCGCATTCGGTTTCCGTACCGCACCCGCAGGCTGGCTGCCGAGAGGCTGGACGCCGAGCGAGACCCAGTCCAAGGCAATGATCACCGACAGCCATGTGCATCTGTCCAAGGCATGGAAGACCCCGCAGTTCTGGCTGATCTGGGGCGTGCTGTGCCTGAACGTCAGCGCCGGCATCGGCGTGATCAGCATGGCCTCGCCGATGCTGCAGGAGATTTTCGGGCCATTGCTGGTCGGCGCGTCCAGCCATGAGACCGCCACGCCTGAGCAGAAGGCGGCCATCGTTGCCGCGGCAGGCGGTCTGGTCGGCCTGATCAGCCTGTTCAACAGCCTGGGACGGCTGTTCTGGGCCTCGGTGTCGGACTGGATAGGGCGCAAGAACACCTATTACACGTTCTTCATCCTCGGCATCATCCTGTACTGCTCCATGCCCACACTGGGTCACATGGGCGCCGCCGGGCTGTTCGTGGCTACTGTCTGCATCATCCTGACCATGTATGGTGGCGGTTTTTCGACGGTGCCGGCCTATCTGGCCGACATCTTCGGCACGCAGATGGTCGGCGCGATCCACGGCCGCCTGCTGACCGCATGGTCGGCTGCCGGCATCATCGGCCCGGTGCTGATCGCCAACCTGCGCGATGCGCAGCTGCATGCCGGGGTGCCGAAGAACCTGGTTTACGACCGCACCCTGTATATCCTGGCAGGGCTGCTGGCGGCCGGTTTCGTCTGCAACCTGCTGGTCAAGCCGGTGGACAAAAAGCACTTCATGACCCCGGATGAGCTGGCCGCCGAGCAGGCGCTAACCCAGAAAATCAGCCACAAGTCCGCCACTGCCCAGACCGCCGCCCGCGGCAGCTTCGGGGCAGGCGGGATGTTGGCCTGGCTTGCCGTGGGCGTGCCGTTCCTGATCGGCGTCTGGATCGCACTGGACAAGGCCAAGGTATTGTTCTTCCACTAGCGGCATCCCAATGCCGGACCGCCCGGCGAAATTTGCCGGGCGGGTTTTTGGCATCGCTAATCCGGTGTTGAAGCGCTCCGTTTGATGGAGCGTCTTAATTTGAAGAACCGGGATACAAGTTTGAAATTTGACGGCCGGGAATTTGCGGTTAATATCGGACATGCTACGACATGCGTTTGTGTTGTGGCTGAGATGCGCGTGGTGCGGATGTTGTCGGCCGCAATTCTGCATGGATTCCAGCGTTGAATCGTAAACTTGAGGGCAAAATGAAACGAATACCTGGTGTTTTTCAGGCGTGTTTAGTCTTGCTGCCGGCTTGCATAATGACGGCCTGTTCAGAGCCTGAAACGCATATTGCAAAGATAAACCTGGTAAACGATCTGGGCAGCCAGGTTCAACTGGAAATGTGCAAGGATGATCTGCATTGTGCATCCATTTCGGAACTATGGCCTGCAAAGACCCTGGCTGCCAAAGAATCCCGATCCTTCGTCGTGTCTACCGAAGAATTGACGGTTTTTAAAGTATCGTACTCAAGCAACGGCAAGGCCAGCGTGCGTTGCCTGCGGGTGCGACCGGATAAATCGTTGAAGGCTGCTTACGAAGTGCTGCTTTCGACTGCATCAGGCTGCTGAACAGCCACCCCGGGATATCCAGCCGTGAAAATTCAAGGTCCGGCATAATCAGGGCAATATTGCGATGGAACCTCTGTCGGTAAAAGATGCACAGGCCTGCGTGCTCGACTCGGTGCAGCCCCTCGACACCGAGCGGGTGGCACTGGAGCAAGCGCTGGGCCGCGTGCTGGCGGAGCTGGTGCGCGCGAACCGCGACCTGCCGCCGTATGATGTTTCCGCGATGGATGGCTATGCGCTGCGCAGCGCAGATCTGACGAATATTCCCGCGACACTGGAGATCATCGAGGACATCAAGGCGGGTGACATGCCGGCCAGACATATCCGATCCGGCCAATGCGCGCGTATCATGACCGGCGCGCCGCTGCCGCAAGGCGCGGATGCGGTGATCCGCGTCGAGGACACCTCGGTTACAACGCATGGCCGCGTGCAGATCAATGTCGCGGTGAAATCCGGCAACGACATCCGCCCGCAAGGCGAGGGCATGCGCAACGGGGACGTGGTGCTGGCCGCAGGCACCGGGATCACGCCGGGCGTGACCGGCGTGCTGGCGACGGTCAAATCCACGCAGGTGCCGGTAACCCGCCGCCCGCGCGTGGCGATCCTGTCTACCGGCAATGAACTGGAAGACATCGACGAAGCGGTCGATCCGGACAAAATTCCCAACTCCAACAGCTACGCGCTGCTGGCGCAGGTGCAGGCGCTGGGCATAGAGCCGGTTTTGCTCGGTATCGCGCGCGATGACCCGGCCGAACTGCGGGCGTATCTGCAGCGCGGCCTGGGATTCGATGTGCTGCTGGTCTCCGGCGGCACCTCGGTCGGCGTACATGATTACGTGCGCCCGGTGATCGAAGCGCTGGGCGTGCGGATGAAGTTCTGGCGCGTCGCGATGAAACCGGGCCATCCGGTGGCGTTCGGTGTGTTGCCGGGAAATGCGGGTGGTACTTCAAAAGACACGATCTTCTTCGGGCTGCCGGGAAATCCGGTTTCCAGCATGGTCTGCTTCGAGCAGTTCGTTGCACCCGCACTGCGCCGCATGATGGGGCATGAGCGTTTGTTCAGGCGTACCCTGACGGCGCGCCTGACGCACAACGTCAAGCACCAGCCGGGCCGCACCGAGTTCGTCCGGGTGACGCTGGCGAAAAAACAAGGCAGTTATGCGGCGACTTCCACCGGTGCCCAGGGCAGCGGCATGCTGTTGTCGATGGCCAGGGCGGACGGATTGCTGGTGATCCCCGCAGCGAGCGCGGGCTTGGCTGCGGACAGCATGGTGATCGTGCAGTTGCTGGACGGCACGATGTTCCAGGACGAGACCGGCTTCATCGAGTGATCTGGCCGTCGGGCGGGATTGCTCCCGGCGCTTAGATCATTTGCTTTTGCTGCTGGCTTTACATTACGCGCGGCGCTTGTTATGTTTCGGCCTGGAGATGGCATGCCTCCCGGAGCTTCCGCTCCGAACCGCCCACACGGGCTGATGATGCCTACCGATAACCCGGCGACGGGGCGGTAGGCACGCCCATCCGCCGCACATTCAACCTGGGCGGAGATGATATGGGCTTCCATGGTTTTGTTGCAGTAGGTTCCGGCGCGGCGATCGGTGCATGGTTGCGCTGGTGGCTGGGTGTGCTGTTCAATCCGGTTTTTCCCACACTTCCACTCGGCACACTGGCGGCCAACCTGCTCGGCGGGTATCTGGTCGGCGTGGCGGTGGCGTTCTTTTCCGGGCATGCCGACCTGCCGCCCGAGATCAGGCTGTTCATCATCACCGGCTGCATGGGCGGACTCACCACCTTCTCGACTTTTTCAGCCGAGGCAGTGACGCTGATCTCCCGCGGCGAGTATGCCTGGGCATTGGCGCACACGGCCGTTCATCTCGGCGGCTCGCTGGCCATGACGGCCCTGGGGATCATCACGTTCAGTCTGCTCAAGGCGAAAGGGGCGGCATGATGATGAACATCGACTCGCCAGACTGCCCGCTCTGCGGCCACGATGCTGTTCTGTTAGAGAACGATTTGGCCTATGCCATAGCGGACAAATTTCCGGTCAATCCCGGCCACCTGCTGATCATTCCGAAGCGCCATGTCGCCGATTTTTTCCTGACCACCGGTCAGGAGAAAACCGCGCTGCTGTCGCTGCTGGATCAGGCGAAACTTCATCTCGAGCGCAAACATGCACCCGCCGGCTACAACATCGGCATCAACGTGGGCGAAGCGGCGGGGCAGACGATTGCGCATGTCCACCTCCACCTGATTCCCCGCTACCACGGCGATATCGAAAACCCGCGCGGCGGTGTGCGCGGAGTGATCCCGTCCAGGCAGTCTTATTGAGCATCGATGCACAGGAGACACACCATGCAAGGCACTTATCTCAAATTCTACGTACATGAAAACCGCAATCATCAGCACAAACTGGTGTATGAATGGCTGCTGGAACAGGCCAAAAAACTGGGCATACACGGCGGTTCGGCGTTCAAAGCCATCGCCGGCTTCGGACGCCACGGGGTGTTGCATGAAGACCATTTTTTCGAACTGGCGGGCGATCTTCCGGTGGAAGTGGTGTTCATGGTCAGCGGCGAAGAAGCGGAGCGGCTTCTGGAAATGATCCGCAGCGAAGGCCTGACCTTGTTTTATATCAAGCTGCCCGCCGAATACGGCGTAACCAACGGCGCAGTGCGCTAACCTGAGGAATACGCATGACCGAAATCTGGGCACAGGCGGCGCTGTGGCTGGGGCTGGCCCTGGTGGCGACGCTGTTGTCGATCTGGCTGCGCGTCGCCACCGCGCTGTCGGAAATCGTGGTGGGCACGGTAGTGCAACTCATTATTGGCGCCGCCCTTGGCGGGGCGCTGCTGACCGGCGACGCTACCTGGATCAAGTTCCTGTCCGGGGCCGGGGCCATCCTGCTCACCTTCCTGGCCGGTGCGGAACTGGACCCGGTGGTGTTCAAAAGACAGTGGAAACCGACTCTGGGCATCGGTCTGGTGGGCTTCATCGTGCCCTTCCTGATCTGCGCGCTCGCGGGCTGGGCCGGCAGCGAAGCGGTGCTGCCTGCCTACCTGGTCGGCATGGTGCTGGCCGGCACGGTGGGCAAGGACCATGCCCTGGTGCGGCGGCTGCGCACGCTGACGTTGGGCTTCCTGACCCCGTTCTATTTCATCCGCGCCGGCTCGCTGGTGTCCTTGCTGGCCTTGATGGCGGCGCCGCTGGGCTTCGTCGTGCTGCTGCTGACCAAGATGGGCGCCAAGCTGGCGGGGGTCTATCCGGCAACGTTGCTCTACAAGTCACCGAAGCAGGAGGCCATGTACACCACGCTGCTGATGTCCACCGGCCTTACCTTCGGTACCATCTCGGCCTTGTTCGGCCTGTCCCATGGGGTCATCGACCAGGCCGAGTATTCGGCCATCGTGGCGGCGGTAGTGGGCAGCGCCGTCGTGCCGACGCTGATTGCAAATGCCTTCTTCTTGCCCCGCCACCTGCTGAAGCAGGCCGGTGAAAATGACGCCAACAACCAAGGAGAACACCATGATACGCAAAATATTGATCGCCTATGATGGCTCGGATTCAGCCGGGTCCGCCTTCGACTTTGCCGTGGATTTGGCAGGAAAATACGGCGCAGAATTGCATGTGCTGGCGGTGGCGCGTCCGCCGGAGTTCGGCGCGGAAGTTGAGACCAAGGCAGTCATCGAAAGCTCGCGGCGCCATTACACCAACTTGTTGCAGCCATTGAAAGCAAAGGCTGCAGGTTTGACGGCTCACTTTGAAGTAGCGGTCGGTCATCCGGCCGAAAGCATCGTGCTCTATGCAGAAGACCACGGCATAGAGCAGATCGTGGTGGGCCATCGCGGTCATAGCCTGTTCGAACGCTGGCTGATCGGCTCGGTGGCGCGGCAAGTCATTGCCTACGGACCTTGTTCGGTCACGGTAGTGCGCAGTTGAGCATCGATCATGGCATGGTATTCTACAAACAATAGTCTGCAAACACAGATAATAAAACCATGCTGAAAGCTGCTTTTGCCTTGCCGCGCACCGTCTGGCTGCTCGGCCTGGTGAGCCTGTTCAACGATTCCACCAGCGAGCTGGTCTACCCGCTGGTGCCGCTGTTCCTGGCCTCGGTGCTGATGGCCGGGCCGCGCGCGCTGGGACTGATCGAGGGCGTCGCGGAAGCGACCGCCAGCCTGCTGAAACTCTTTTCCGGCGTGATGATGGATAAGCGCGGTCATGCCAAAGGCTGGGTGGCCGGAGGCTATGCGCTCGCCGCGTTCTCGCGCCCGCTGTTTTATCTGGCATCGAGCTGGACTATGGTGCTGGCGCTGCGTTTTGCCGACCGCGTGGGCAAGGGGCTGCGCACCTCGCCGCGGGATGCGCTGCTCGCCGCTGCGGTGGACAAGGACCGCAGGGGGCTGGCGTTCGGCCTGCATCGCGCGATGGACAATGCCGGTGCGGTGATCGGACCGTTGCTGGCGTCCTGGCTGCTGGCACGCGGCATGCCGCTCAAGGAGATATTCCTGTGGGCTGTCGTGCCGGGGATCATCACCGTTATGCTGGCGCTCTCCGTCAAGGAACCGCCGCTCATTCCGCTCGAGCGTCGCCCGCCATTCTCCTGGAGGATGACGGGTTTTCCACCCGTGTATAAACGCTATCTGCTGGTGCTGGCCCTGTTCACGCTGGGCAATTCGTCCAATATGTTTTTGCTGTTGCGCGCGAAAGGACTGGGTCTGCCGGATTACCAGGTGCCGCTGCTGTGGGCGCTGGTATCGGGCGTGGCGATGGTATTTTCGATGCCGCTGTCGGCGCTGTCCGACCGGCTCGGCCGGGTGCGGCTGATACTCGCGGGCTGGGTGGTGTATGGTCTGTTCTACCTGCTGCTGGGCATCAACGGATTTCACGCTGTGCTGCTGTGGCCGCTGTTCGCCTTCTACGGCCTGTTCCTCGCCGCCACCGAAGGCGCCGAAAAGGCCCTGGTGGCCGACCTGGCACCCCGCAACCAGTTGGGCACGGCTTACGGCTGGTTCAATCTGACAGCGGGTTTCATGCTGCTGCCGGCCTCGCTGCTGTTCGGCTGGCTATGGCAGGGCGTGGCCGTCGAGGCAGCCTTCGGATTTTCCGCCGCCTGCGCACTGCTGGCAGCGCTGCTGCTTAAATTCTGGGTGATGCGCGCGCAGGCTAAGGGCCGGGATGCTAAAGTGACCATGTTGAGCAAAAGCAAAAATTCGGGATGAAGGAATAAACATGGGCATTGCACGTATCGGCATCGTGACGGTCTCCGACCGCGCCAGTCGCGGCGAATATCAAGACCAGGGCGGTCCTGCGATCCACGCCTGGTTCATGCGCGTATTGACCAGTCCATGGGAGGCTGTCACCAGGGTGATTCCGGATGAGCAGCCGCAGATCGAAACGGCATTACGCGAGCTGAGCGATGCCGAAGGCTGCAGTCTGATCGTCACCACCGGCGGCACCGGCCCGGCGCCGCGCGATGTCACGCCGGAAGCCACCGCGGCGGTGTGCAGCAAGATGCTGCCGGGCTTTGGCGAACTGATGCGATCCGCTTCGCTGAAATTCGTGCTCACCGCGATACTGTCGCGGCAGACTGCAGGGATACGCGGCAACAGCCTGATCGTGAACCTGCCCGGCAAACCTTCCGCGATAGATGATTGCCTGAATGCGGTGTTTCCCGCCATCCCTTACTGCATCGATTTAATCGGGGGTGCTTACCTGGAATCCGACCCGGGACTATGCAAGGCTTTTCGCCCCGCGCATGCCAAACCGAAAACATGAGGAAGTTTGCGTGATTTTGCAGGGATGGCTACGCTGCTTCAGGTCTAGTTGCGTGATATTGCGGTTACGTGTACAAAGCGATTGGCGGAATCTGCCGGCAATCAGTGTGGACTGCTGGCAAAGGACCAGTTAATTTTATACGTCACATCCTTGCACATCAAATCATGGAACAACGGAATATTTCATATTTTGGCCGCATTTTGTTTATTGCGTTTGAGGTATTGCTGATCGGTGTTCTGGATTATTCAATAGCGAACGCCTTTCCCGTCGAAATGGCGCGTTACGTTTCCCTGGACGTGCTGTATTGTCTGCCTATCATACAAACGGCACGACTGACGGCGATCCACACCATGCGCCGTTACGATACGCAGACCTCGACATTTGTCGGGGTGGCCGTGGCGCTGATATGGAGCGCTTCCGAAGCGGTCATCTCCTGGCCATATTTCCCGTTGTCTGCGTTCGTCCTGAACACCTTTACCCGCAGTGTGGTATTTACCGTAATCGGCCGGGTGCTGATCAAGCTGTGGCGGGAGAGGAAATATGCCTACCTTGATGCATTGACCGGATTGGCAAACCGCCTCGAGCTTCTGGAACGGCTGGAAGCCGAGCAAGGCCGCAGCGAACGTTCGGGCAGGCCATATAGTTTGCTGTTGATCGATATCGATCAATTCAAGATGCTGAATGACGATTTTGGCCATCATGTCGGCGATGAGGCGCTCAAGGTGATGGCTGATATCTTGAGGGGAAGTTCGAGAAAAATGGATGTGCCGGCGCGTCTTGGGGGCGATGAATTTGTGCTGCTGCTGCCCGAGACGGACAAAAGCTCATGCGACATCCTGATCAAGCGCATGGAGACGTCCACCCAGCAGATATTCGCAGAACGATCCTGGCCGATATCGGTATCGATAGGCAGGACCACCAATATCGGCAAGAATCAGGATGCGGACATGGTGCTCCGATTGGCGGATGAGAGCATGTATCAAGCCAAAAAATTAAAACAGCAAAAACTGCATAACAATAATTACCGCTAAGCAGGCAATATATCGAGTCAGCTTGCAGCTGGCTTTATGCATGCCACGCAGGCTTTTCATCTGAAATTTCCAAGCCGGATCGCCCAGACAGGAAGATGAAATGCATTTGACGCTGGTCTGAAACAACATGATGGAATCAACCTTCACATCTGCCGATCTGTCCACGATCTGGCTTACCTGCAAACTGGCCGTTGTGGTGACCGTGATTCTGCTGTTGATCGGCACCCCGCTCGCATGGTGGCTGGCGAGGACCCGTTCGAGCTTGAAGGGGGTAATAGGCGCGGTGGTGGCCCTGCCTATCGTATTGCCGCCAACCGTGATCGGTTTTTATCTGCTGCTGGCGCTGGGGCCGAGCGGCCCGTTGGGACTGCTGACTCAAGCGCTGGGCCTGGGCTTGTTGCCATTCACTTTTACCGGATTGGTGATTGCTTCGGTGATCTATTCGTTGCCATTCGTCGTGCAGCCTGTGCAAATCGCGTTCGAGGCCATCCCCGAGCGCATGCTGGAGACGGCCGCGACATTGCGCGCGTCAGCGGCGGGCAGTTTTTTCAGTGTGGCGCTGCCGCTGGCCCGGCCCGGTTTGCTCACCGCAGCGGTGCTGGGCTTCGCGCACACGGTGGGCGAATTCGGCGTGGTGCTGATGATAGGCGGCAACATTCCAGGGCAGACCCGCGTGGTGTCGGTGCAGATCTACGATCACGTCGAAGCGATGGAGTATGTGCAGGCGCACTGGCTGTCGGCAATGATGCTGGCGTTCGCCTTTGTTGTGCTGCTGGCTTTGTACAAGGTCAACCCGACCGGGCGGCGATTGCGTTACGTTATCGAATCGGGGCGGCGGAAATGATACATGCCCGCTTCGCCCTCGCTTATCCCAGTTTCATGCTGGATGTCGACGTGCAGCTGCCGGCACGCGGCGTAACCGCATTGTTCGGTGCGTCGGGCTCGGGCAAGACCGTGCTGTTGCGCTGTATTGCCGGCTTGGAAAGGGCTGAAGGCGGTATGTTGCGGGTGAAAGACCAGGTTTGGCAGGAAGGCAGGAAATTTCTGGCTACGCATCAGCGTCGGCTGGGATATGTGTTTCAGGAAGCCAGCCTGTTTCCCCATTTGTCGGTACGGGGAAATCTCGAGTATGGCTATAAGCGCACTGCACCTGTCGAGCGCAAGCTGCAGTTCGAAAAAGTGCTGGAGTGGCTGGGGCTGGAAAACCTGGTGGAGCGTGATCCTGCCTACCTTTCCGGCGGTGAACGGCAGCGCGTCGCGATCGGCCGCGCACTGCTTGCCAGCCCCCAGCTGCTGCTGATGGACGAACCGCTCTCCGCGCTTGATGCTGCCAGCAAGCTGGAGATCTACCCCTATCTGGAGCGGCTGCACAGCGAACTGGATATCCCGATTTTATATGTCAGCCACGCGCTGGACGAAGTGGCGCGCTTGGCTGACCACCTGGTGTTGCTGCAGCAGGGGCGGGTCGTCGCCAACGGCATGCTCAACGAAGTATTGTCGCGACTGGATCTGCCGACCGCCCATTTCGATGACGCGGGAGCGGTGATCGCAGCAGAAGTCGCAGCACAGGATGAAACTTATCATCTCACCCGGCTGGATTTTTCCGGCGGCAACCTGTGGGTAAGCAGGATCGAGCGTCCGCCGGGCACGCCGATGCGCGCCCGCGTGCTGGCGCGTGACGTGAGTGTCGCCACCGTGGCGCCGCAGGGTTCCAGCATCAGTAACATCCTGGTTGCACGCATCATGGAGATCCGTGAAGAGGGACGGGACAAGGTGAACTTGCGCCTGGATATCGGTGGCGGGCAGGCGTTGCTGTCGCGCATCACGCGCCGTTCGCGCGACCAGCTCGGGTTGGCAGCGGGCATGGAAGTGTACGCACAGGTGAAGAGCGTGGCGCTGATTGCGTAATATAATATTGCATGCCGCATGCGCCGGACTGGTCTGTCATAGGGAGTGAATTCGGAATGAGTCGTCTGTTAATGTTGATCGCCATCGCAGTTGTGGTTTATCTTCTGCTCAAGTCTTACCGCAACAGCCCTCCCGCTCGGGACAGTGCCGCAGCGGAAGATATGGTGCGTTGCGTGCATTGCGGCGTGCATTTGCCCAAGAGCGAGAGCATCCTGTCCGGCGGAAATATCTTTTGCAGCACCGAGCACCGGGATGCTTACCGCAAGTAGGTGCGTTGAGTCCGATGACTGATAAACCCGCAACTGATTCCCTTTCTGTCGATTTCTGGCGTTCCCTGCTTTATTTCAATCTGTACCGGCTGACGCTGGCCTGCCTGCTGGTGTTTGTTGCCGGCGCGTTCGGCACTTCCTTATCGCTGGGCATTTACCACCTGATGCTGTTCTTTGGCGCCAGCGTGTTGTACCTTGCTGCGGTGCTGCTGTCGTTCATCCCGCTGCAGTTGCGTTGGCCGCGCTTCACCTGGCAACTGGCGATACAGGTGGGCGTGGATATTGTCGGCATCAGCGTGCTTTCCTATGCCAGCGGCGGGATCAAGAGCAATGTGGATCTGTTGCTTCTGGTTTCACTGGCGGCAGCCGGATTGATCAGCCGCGGCAAAATCACCTTGTTGTTTGCCGCGCTGGCAAGCCTATCGGTGCTGTTGGAACATTCGTATGCGGTGCTGTATGACGATGCCGATGCGGCGCAGTATGTCCAGGTCGGCCTGCTGTGCATGGCCTATTTTGCGGTGGCCTGGCTCGCGCATACGCTCGCGAAATATGCGGTAGACAGCCAGCAGCTGGCACAGCGGCGCGGCCGCGATCTGGTCAGCCTATCCGAAGCGAACCGCCTGGTAATGCGCGACATGCAGGATGGCGTGCTGGTTGTGGACGAGATGGGCGGGATCATGCAAATGAATCTGCGTGCCGAGTACCTATTGCATAAAGTCGAGGGTGCCGGGAATTCGCTGTCGGCAAGTTTTCCGCTGCTGTTCCGGCATTATGCACAGTGGAGGCAAAGCGGAGATGTGAGCAGGGACATTCTGCAGCTGGATATGGGTTTGCAGGCAAGATTGCGCTTTATTGCAATTGAGCAGCAGGCGGCACAGGGCGCAGTGATCTTTCTTGAAGACATGCAGCGCGTGCAGGCCGAGGCGCAGCAGATCAAATTGGCCGCCCTGGGGCGATTGACCGCCAATATTGCCCACGAGGTGCGGAATCCCTTGTCGGCGATCAGCTATGCGGCGGAACTGATGCAGGAAGAACCGGGTGATGACAAGCAACGGCGTTTGCTGCAAATCGTGCTGGATAATACCAGCCGCATCAACCAGATCGTGCAGGACGTGATGCAGTTGAACCGGCGCGATCGCGTCCAGTCCGAAGTGTTCGATCTGGATGCGATGTTGCGTGCCTTTTTTGAGGAATTCGTCATGGCTGAGCGGCTCGATCCCGGAATACTGGTGCTTGCCGGGACTCCGGGTGTCCAGATTTCCTTCGATCGCGGTCATTTGCGGCAGGTGCTGTGGAATCTGAGCCGTAATGCGCTGCGTTATGGCAGAAAATTGCCGGGCAGCGTGATATTGAGTATGGGTGCAGAGGCCAAGCGCATATTCCTGGTTGTGCGAGATGATGGGCCGGGGGTTTCCGCCGAACATCGGGCTAAATTGTTCGAACCCTTTTTTACCACGGCCGCGGAAGGGACCGGCCTGGGATTGTACATCGCAAAGGAATTGTGCGAAGCGAATGGCTCACGGCTGGAATACCATGCGGCCGAAAGCGGCGCCGGCGCCAGATTCCGCATCACTTTTGGGGAATTGCCGTGACGGTTCCAGGCGAGCGTGGCGGACGCAACATTTTTCCAACCAGCAGCTCAAGGATGGCGGGGGCATGAATATGACAAGTGGCTATCAGGCGAAAGTCCGCAATGTGTTGCTGGTCGATGACGAACCGGACATCCTGGAGTTGCTGCAGCTGGCGCTGCGCAAGATGGGGCTGGAGGTCGATACTGCGGCGAATGTGCAGGATGCGTTGGCGAGGCTGGCAACGCGTCGCTACGATCTGTGCCTGACCGATATGCGCTTGCCTGGCGGTGATGGCCTGATGGTGGTGGAACATATCGCACAGCGCAATCTGGATGTGCCGGTGGCAGTGATTACCGCGCACGGCAACATGGAAAATGCCGTGACTGCCCTGAAGGCGGGGGCGTTCGATTACCTGAGCAAGCCGGTTTCACTGGACCAGTTGCGCGCCCTGGTGAAATCCGCGCTAAGTCTGCCCCAGCCAGGCCCGTCCGGAGACAAGATGCTGCTCGGCCATTCACCCGCGATGCAGAAGGTGCGCGAGCTGATCGGGCGTGTGGCGCGCAGCCAGGCCCCGGCGCATATCAGCGGGGAATCAGGCAGCGGCAAGGAGTTAGCGGCGCGGTTGATTGTGCAGAGCGGTGCCCGGCATGACCAGCCGTTCATTGCGGTGAACTGCGGGGCGATTCCTGGCAACCTGATGGAAAACGAATTCTTCGGTTACAAAAAGGGCGCATTCACCGGCGCAGACAAGGATCGCGACGGGTTTTTCCAGGCGGCGAACGGCGGCACGCTTTTTCTCGATGAGGTAGCGGATCTGCCGCTGGCGATGCAGGTGAAATTGTTGCGCGCGATACAGGAAAAACGCGTGCGCAAGATCGGCGCCACCGGTGAAGACCCCGTGGACGTGCGCATCATCAGCGCGACGCATCATGACCTTGCCGAACGCGTGCGGCAAGGCGAGTTCCGTCAGGATCTGTATTACCGCCTGAGCGTGATTCCGATCCAGATGCCCGCGCTGCGCGAATCGCGCGAGGATATTCCGGAAATTGCGCAGCGGATTCTTGAGCGCTTGAGCAGCGATCCGGTGCGTTTTTCGGAGGATGCGCTGAAGGCGCTGCAAGGCTACAGTTTTCCGGGCAATGTTCGTGAGCTAGAAAACATCATCGAGCGCGCCCTGGCGATGTGCGGCGGCGGGATGATCGAGGCGCAGGACTTGCTGCTGGTGCCGGTGGAGCACGCCCAACCCGACAATGCGTCGCTGAGCAGCAAATACCCGTTGCCGAAATATCTGGATCAGGTCGAGCGGCAGGCCTTGCTGGAAGCGCTGCAGCAGACCGGTTTCAATCGCACCGCCGCAGCCAAGCTGCTGGGATTGACGTTCCGGACCATCCGCTACCGCATGGAGCGGCTGGGCATCAAGGATCCCCATGGAAGCGGCGATGCGGAATGATGCTTTGCTGCAGATTGACGCCCAGGGGCTGGTTTCTGGCTGCGAATACCTGCCTTCGCCTAACTGTGATGAGCGCCCGTCCGCAGCGCTCGAGTTGCTGGTAATACACAACATCAGCCTGCCCCCCGGCGAATTCGGCGGCGACGGCGTGCAGTGCTTGTTCACCAATACATTGGATGCGGCTGCCCACCCCTATTTCGCAGCTATCGCCGGATTGAAGGTGTCGGCGCATTTTTTCGTGCGCCGCAGCGGGCATATTGTGCAGTTCGTCCCCTGTTTGAAGCGGGCATGGCATGCCGGCGCGTCCTGCTGGCAGGGGATGACGCGCTGCAACGATTATTCGATCGGCATCGAACTGGAGGGCAGCGATGCCGTGCCATTCACGGCGGCCCAATATGCCGCGCTGCACCGGCTGACCGTGGCTTTGCGTGCCGCCTATCCGATACGCGGCATTGCCGGGCACAGCGATGTTTCTCCGCAGCGCAAAACCGATCCCGGCCCCTGTTTCGACTGGGCCGGGTATCTTGCCGGGCTGTGCATCGGGTGACATGGATACCGGCTGGATTTGCCGCGAGAAAATCAGCTCAATTTTCGCTTGCAATATTTTTGTTAACTACTACAATTAGGCTCGCAGCCAAAAAATAATACTAAATATAGTAGTTTTGGCGATTTGGGGTTAACACAGTTTTCAAGGGGGTAGTCTATGTTGCATGCCGCTACTGATAGCGTTCCAGCTTCTCCGATGCATGACAATAACATTCCCGACTCCGCTTCATCCTCTTCCGCCGTATCCAATCCGTTCGATCAATACAAGGTGATCCGCCGCAATGGTTCGGTGGTTGTATTCGAGCCGGCCAAGATTTCGATCGCTTTGACCAAGGCGTTCATCGCGGTAAACGGGGGGCAGGGTGCTGCATCGGCGCGAGTACGCGAGATGGTGGAGCAATTGACCAATGGCGTGGTTGCGGCATTGATGCGCCGCCAGCCGCATGGCGGCACGATGCATATCGAGGATATCCAGGACCAGGTCGAGTTGGGGTTGATGCGTTCCGGCGAGCACGATGTCGCGCGCACCTACGTGCTGTATCGCGAGGAGAGGGCGCGTTCCCGCGCCAAGAGCAAAACCAAAGAACCGGCCCACGCAATCAATGTCACCGCTGAAAATGGCGAAGTGCGCGCGCTGGACCTGGAGCGCTTCTCCGCGCTGGTGCAGGATGCATGCGCCGGGCTGGGTGATGCGGTTTCCGCGGATGCGGTGATCAAGCTGACGCTGAAGGACTTGTACGACGGTGTGGCGCTGCATGAGGTGCGCAAATGCCTGGTGCTGTCCGCGCGATCGCTGATCGAAAAGGAGCCCGCCTATAATTTCGTCACGGCACGCCTGCTGTTGAACACCATTTGCAGCGAGACGCTGGGCGAGGAAATCGCTCCCGGCGATATGGCGGTGCGCTATGCGGCTTATTTCCCCAAGTTCATCAAGCAGGGTATCGAAGCGGAGCTGCTGGATCCGCGCCTCGGGCAGTTCGATCTGAAGCGTCTGGGCAAGGAGCTGGATGCGCAGCGCGATCTGCAATTCGGCTATCTCGGGTTGCAGACCCTGTATGACCGCTACTTCCTGCATGTCGATGGCCGGCGCATCGAATTGCCACAGGCCTTTTTCATGCGTGTCGCAATGGGACTGGCGCTGAACGAGATAGACCGCGAAGCACGCGCGGTGGAATTCTACCGCCTGCTGTCCAGCTTCGATTTCATGAGTTCGACCCCGACGCTGTTCAATTCCGGCACGCAGCGTTCCCAGTTGTCCTCCTGCTACCTCACCACGGTGGCGGACGATCTGGACGGCATTTATGAGGCGATCAAGGAGAACGCGCTGCTGGCGAAATATGCCGGCGGCCTGGGCAACGACTGGACGCCGGTGCGGGCGCTGGGCGCACACATCAAGGGCACCAACGGCCAGTCCCAGGGCGTGGTGCCGTTCCTGAAGGTGGTCAACGATACCGCGGTGGCGGTCAACCAGGGCGGCAAGCGCAAAGGTGCGGTGTGCGCCTATCTGGAAACCTGGCATCTGGATATCGAGGAGTTCCTCGATCTGCGCAAGAACACCGGCGACGACCGGCGCCGCACCCATGACATGAATACCGCGAACTGGATCCCGGACCTGTTCATGAAACGCGTGCTGGAGGGCGGCGACTGGACCCTGTTCTCCCCGTCCAATGTGCCCGATCTGCACGACAAATATGGCGCAGATTTCGAGCGCGCCTATACCGCCTATGAGGCGAAAACGGTCAGCGGCGAGCTCAAGCTGTTCAAGCGGGTTCCGGCAGCCAGCCTGTGGCGCAAGATGCTGACGATGCTGTTCGAGACCGGCCATCCGTGGATCACTTTCAAGGATCCCTGCAACATTCGTTCTCCGCAGCAACACATCGGCGTGGTGCACAGCTCCAACCTGTGTACCGAGATCACGCTGAACACCAGCGACAGCGAGATCGCCGTGTGCAATCTCGGTTCGGTGAATCTTGCCGCGCACCTGTATCCCCAAGGACATCAGAAGGCCGGCCAGATCGACCATGACAAGCTGCGCCGCACCGTCGGCACCGCGATGCGCATGCTGGATAACGTGATCGACATCAATTACTACGCGGTCGACAAGGCGCGCAATTCCAATCTCAAGCACCGGCCGGTGGGCCTGGGCATCATGGGGTTCCAGGATTGTCTGCACCAGTTGCGCATCCCTTATGCTTCGGATGCGGCAGTCGAGTTCGCCGACCGCTCGATGGAGGCGGTGTGCTATTACGCTTATTGGGCATCCACCGAGCTGGCTGCAGAGCGCGGCCGCTATGCCACCTATCGCGGCAGCCTGTGGGATCGCGGCCTCCTGCCGCAGGATACGCTGGAGTTGCTGCGCCAGCGAGCGCGGCGGCTATGTCGAAGTGGAGATGTCGGCCGGCATGGATTGGGACGCTTTGCGCGCACGCATCAAACAGCACGGCATGCGCAATTCCAATTGCATCGCGATCGCACCGACCGCGACGATCTCCAACATCATCGGCGTGTCGGCCTGCATCGAGCCGACCTACCAGAACATCTTCGTCAAATCCAACCTGTCCGGCGAATTCACCGTGATCAACGAGCATCTGGTGACCGACCTGAAGCAGCTCGGCCTATGGGACGAGGTGATGATCGCAGACCTGAAATATTTTGACGGGACGTCTGGCAAAGATCGATCGCATTCCGGCCGAGCTGCGCAATTTGTACGCCACGGCGTTTGAAGTCGAGCCAAGCTGGCTGATCGAAGCCGCATCGCGCCGCCAGAAGTGGATAGACCAGGCGCAGTCGCTGAACATATACATGGCCGGCGTGTCGGGCCGAAAGCTGGATGAGACCTACAAGCTGGCGTGGTTGCGCGGCCTGAAGACTACCTACTATTTGCGCACCATGGGCGCGACCTCGGCGGAGAAATCCACCGCAAGAGCCGGTGCTCTGAACGCGGTTCCAGCTGCGGCAGGTGCGGTGGAGGAAGCCCGGTTCTGTTCGATTGACAACCCCGAGTGCGAAGCATGCCAGTGAGCTCAGGTCAAGTTGGCAACAAGAAACGATTAGTGCAACAAGGGGGAAAAGATGCTGAATTTTGACGAAGATATACAGGCAACGGGAATGCCGCCGGGCATGCTGCGCGCAGCTTCGTTCGAAGATGCGATGAACATGCAAAGGCCGCTTGCACCGATCGAGGATGAAGTGCGGGTTGATTCTGCGGCTACAGCCAAATCGGCAGGGCGCATTCGTGTCGAAGACAAGCGCATCATCAATTGCAACGCGGACGTCAACCAGTTGGTGCCGTTCAAGTACAAGTGGGCGTGGGAGAAATACCTGGCGGCCTGCGCCAATCACTGGATGCCGCAGGAAGTGAACATGACCGCAGACATCGCGCTGTGGAAGAGCAATAAACTGAGCGCGGACGAGCGCTTGCTGGTCAAGCGCAACCTCGGCTTCTTCACCACGGCGGACAGCCTGGCCGCGAACAACATCGTACTCGGCACCTACCGCCACATCAGCAATCCGGAGTGCCGCCAATACCTGCTGCGCCAGGCATTTGAAGAGGCGATCCACACCCATGCCTATCAGTACATCGTGGAAAGTCTGGGTCTGGACGAGGGTGAAATCTTCAACATGTACCACGAAGTGCCCAGCATCCGCGCCAAGGATGAATTCCTGCTGCCGTTCATCGACACGCTGACCAATCCCGCATTCAAGACCGGCACGCCGGAGGCAGACCGCCAATTGCTGCGCAGCCTGATCGTGTTTGCCTGCATCATGGAAGGCTTGTTTTTCTATGTCGGTTTCGTTCAGATACTCGCGTTGGGCCGCCAGAACAAGATGACCGGCGCGGCCGAGCAATACCAGTACATCCTGCGCGACGAATCCATGCACCTGAATTTCGGCGTGGATGTGATCAATCAGATCAAGATGGAAAACCCGCACCTGTGGACGGTCGAATTCCGCGAGGAGGTGCGCGGCCTGATTCAAAAGGGTGTGGAGCTGGAATACGCCTATGCAGAAGACACCATGCCGCGCGGCGTGCTCGGGCTGAATGCCAGCATGTTCAAGGAGTATCTGCGTTTTATCGCCAACCGCCGCTGCCAGCAGATCGGCGTTGACGTGTTATATCAGGGTGCGACCAATCCGTTCCCGTGGATGGCAGAGATGATCGATCTGAAGAAGGAGAAGAACTTTTTCGAAACCCGTGTCACCGAATATCAGACCGGTGGTGCGTTGTCCTGGGATTAGTGGCGCATATGGTTAACCAGGCTTAAGGCAACGGCTTTGGCTTGTGCTCGAAGTTGGGCGCGGGCTGGAGGTGTAGGTGTAGTAATCGCAGGTGTTGTATTTTTTAACTTTCATTATTGAAGGAGAAACAACATGGTAGCAGCAAAGAAGAAACCAGCAGCAAAGAAGGCCGCTGCAAAGAAGCCGGCAGCTAAAAAAGCGGCAGCCAAGAAACCAGCAGCAAAAAAAGCGGCAGCCAAGAAACCGGCAGCTAAAAAAGCGGTAGCCAAGAAGCCGGCAGCCAAAAAAGCGGCAGCCAAGAAGCCGGCAGCCAAAAAAGCGGCAGCCAAGAAGCCGGCAGCTAAAAAAGCGGTAGCCAAGAAGCCGGCAGCTAAAAAAGCGGCAGCCAAGAAGCCGGCAGCCAAAAAAGCGGCAGCCAAGAAGCCGGCAGCCAAAAAAGCGGCAGCCAAGAAGCCGGCAGCCAAAAAAGCGGCAGCCAAGAAGCCGGCAGCCAAAAAAGCGGCAGCCAAGAAGCCGGCAGCCAAAAAAGCGGCAGCCAAGAAGCCGGCAGCTCCGGTAGCTGCCAAGCCGGCAGCTCCTGCTCCTTCCGCTCCTGCACCTGTACGTCCGGCTGCAACATGGCCTTTTCCTACACCAGGGATCGGCAAGCCGAACTAATCGGGAGTGTTGCTGTGGTGGCGGTCCCTTGATGTCTTGAAGGTTGCAATGTTGCGATAGCAAGGGGCCTACCACAGTTGGACTTGGATTTTTGGGCGCACTAACCGGTGCGTGCGCCTTTTTAATTTTCCAACGCAGAGTTGGTGTGTATTCTGTTCTCATTTCAAACAGGGAATGTTTGAGATGGGTTTTCTGCCCTCTAAATTCTGGTGGTGGGCTACATTCCCAACCGCTTGATTTTGCGATTGCCGGTTTGATCGATGGCATGCAAGTAATATCAGCCGATCACGAAGCGGCTGCAACAGCCGCCTATTGTGCAATGCAACATTGCGCAACGTGATCGGTGTGGAACCCGCCTTCCTGTTCAGTGCGAGGTCATTACCTCAAAACCTTGCGGTGGCTTCTGAATTTCCAGAAACAAACGATGAAATTCCATTCTGCCGAGTTGCGCGACAGAACCGATGCCGCGCACCAGCAGAACTGAAAATCCAGAGGGGAAATCATGTTTAAAAATCCGTTGACCGAGGAAAACACGCAACACATTATAGTGTCCGGCAATCCCTGCCCGTGAGCAGGATCAATTTCGACATATACATGATTTCATGGCCAGCTACCGAGGTATCCAATGATAACTTTATGCAAGGCATCAGAACGCGGCTACGCCCATCATGGCTGGCTGGAAAGCTGTGCCAGCTTTTCATTCGCTGATTACCGCGATCCCGCGCACGTCCATTTCGGGCCGCTGCGCGTGATCAACGAGGACATCGTGCAGCCCGGCACCGGCTTCGGTACGCACGGTCATCGCGATATGGAGATACTCACTTATGTGCTGGGCGGTACGTTGCGCCATCGCGTCCGCATGGGCCATGGCGAGGATATCCGTTACGGTGAAGTCCAGGTGATGAGCGCCGGCACGGGTGTGCAACACAGCGAGGTCAACCCTTCCGCCGAGGAATCGGTGCATTTGCTGCAGATATGGATTATTCCGGACCAGCAAGACCTGACGCCGGGCTATCAGCAAAGGAGTTTTCTGCAGGTTGACAAGCTGGCGCGCTGGTGCCTGCTGGCTTCGCCCGAAGCCGGCCAAGGTTCGCTGTTGATCCATCAGGACGCGCGCGCGTCTGCCGCGCTGTTAAACGGCGCGGAGACATTGGATTACCCGATCGGTGCCGGACGCAAAGCCTATCTGCACGTTGCGCGGGGCCAGGTGGGGGCCAACGGGCGCGCGCTTGGCGCGGGAGATGCGCTGATATACGTGGATGAACCGGTGGTTGAGTTGAGTGCGGCAAAGGAGGCGGAAGTGCTGTTGTTTGATATGGGGCAAATCAACTTTGTCGGTAGTAGACCGGTGAAGTTGAATTGCTTTTTTACATTCATGCTTCGACCTGCCCGGCACGAATGCTGTCATGGGTCGGGCTGAGCCCGATATGGGGGTGAAACCCGCCCTGCAAAATCACGTTGCGTTCTTCACCCGGATGATCCTGACCACTTCGGGAATCTTGCGCAGACTGCGCATGATATTGGCGAGGTGCAAGCGGTTGTTGACTTCCAGCGTGAAATGCAGCGCAGTGTACTCGCCTTCATGGCTGAAGTTGATGTTCTCGATGTTGGCCTCGGCCTCGGCGATCGCCGAAGCGACCTTTGCCAGCACGCCTCGACGGTTGGCAGCCAGCAGCTTGATGCTGACATCGAAAGGCCGGTTGATATTCTTGTCCCAGGCCACATCCAGCCATTGTTCGGCACTGCTGCGTCCCCGGCGTAGCGTTGGACAGTCGTGAGTATGCACGATCAGGCCCTGGCCGGTCTTGATCACACCGATGATGGGGTCGCCCGGTATCGGACGGCAGCACGGGGCGAATTGCACCGCCATGCCTTCCGTGCCCTGTATCGTCACCACTGCATGGCTGGCAGTTTCTCCGGCTGCTGCTTCGCCGACATTGGCCAGTTGCCGCGCCACGACCATGTTGAAGCGACGCCCCAGACCGATGTCGGCAAGGATGTCCTGGCGCGATTTCACGCCGGTGTCCCTGAGCAATTTATTCCAGTGCGCATCGTCGATGTCCTGGGGTTTTACACCGAGCGAGTTCAGCGCCTGATTCAGCAGGCGCTCGCCAAGCTGAGCTGATTCGCCGGATTGCATGGTTTTGAGAAAATGCCGGATGTGGCTGCGTGCTTTGCTGGTCGCAACATAACCCAGCCACGCCGGATTAGGCTTGGCATTGGGTGCGGTGATTACTTCCACACGGTCGCCGTTGCGGAGTTCACTGCGCAATGGCACCAGTTCATGGTTGACCTTGACCGCGATACAGCGATTGCCGATGTCGGTGTGCACGCTGTAGGCAAAATCCACTCCGGTCGCGCCGCGCGGCAAAGCAAGTATCCTGCCCTTGGGCGTGAAAACATACACTTCGTCGGGGAACAGATCTACCTTGAGGTGCTCCAGAAATTCGGAAGAGTCGCTGCTCTGGCTCAGGCTTTCCAGCAGCTCCTGCAACCACTGGTGGGTTTTGGTATGCAAGTCGTTGATCGATTCATGGCCGCTCTTGTACAGCCAGTGTGAAGCAACGCCGGCCTCGGCGATCCTGTGCATCTCGTGGGTGCGTATCTGGATTTCGATGGGCGTGCCGAACGGGCCGAACAGCGTGGTATGCAGCGACTGGTAACCATTCACCTTGGGGATTGCGATGTAATCCTTGAACTTGCCGGGTATCGGTTTGTACAGTCCGTGCAGCGCGCCCAGCGCCACATAGCAGGAGGCGAAATCGTTCACCAGCACGCGGAAGCCGTAGATATCCAGCACCTCGGCAAAAGCCAGAGACTTGCTCTGCATCTTTTTGTAGATGCTGAAGATATCCTTTTCCCTGCCGGTCACGTCGGCCTGGATACCGGCTTCGGCAAGCTTCTGGCGGATCGCGTCCAGAATTTTTCCCACCACCTCGCGCCGGTTGCCGCGCGCAACCTGAAGCGCCTTGGCGAGCACACCATAGCGATTGGGATGCAAATATTTGAAGCTCAGATCCTGCAGTTCGTGATGGAGGTCGTTCAATCCGAGACGGTTGGCGATAGGCGCATAGATCTCCATGGTCTCGCGCGCGATGCGCTCGCGCTTGTCGACCGCCATCGAATCGAGCGTGCGCATGTTGTGCAAGCGATCGGCCAGCTTGATCAGGATCACGCGCACATCGCGCGCCATCGCCATCAGCATTTTGCGGAAATTTTCCGCCTGTGCATCTTCGCGGGTTTCGAACTGGATCCGGTCCAGTTTGCTCAGCCCGTCAACCAGTTCGGCAACCGGCTTGCCGAATTTCTCGGCGACCTGTTCGTTGGTGACATCGGTGTCTTCGACCACATCGTGCAACAAGGCGGCGACGATTGCCTGTGCGTCGATGTGCAGCGGCGTAAGGATGCGTGCGACGGCGATCGGATGGGAAATGTAGGGGTCGCCCGAATAGCGCATCTGGCCTTGATGCGCGGCACGGCTGAATTCGATTGCCACACGGACGTGTTCGACATCCTTCGGTTTAAGATAGGTAGAAAGTTCCTCGATCAATAGATCTGCATCGGCCATTTGAGGGCCCCTCTAAAATTCCGGATTTGCAGGCAGCCATGCGGCTTGCTTGCATACCCGATTCCCGCGTCCTGCATTTGGGCGAACTCTGGAGAGGCACCCTTGAAATCATGCCGGCTATGCCTGACCGCGATTCAGGATTTCCTTACCCACCTTGCCCTCGCTGATCTCCCGCAGCGCGACGACGGTAGGCTTGTCTTTGCTGTTCTCGACCAGATGGGCAGCCCCGTTTGCCAATTGGCGCGCGCGATAAGCTGCTACCAGCGTCAACTCGAAGCGGTTCGGGATTTGTGTAAGGCATTCTTCGACGGTAATACGGGCCATGATTTACTCCGGTTTCTGTAACAGGTTGATTAAGGTCTGGTGGCGGACCAACTGTCTGGCGCAGGTCAATTGAGCGGAAACGACCACCGCATTGAGCTCGTGCAAGGCCACATCCAGATCGCGGTTGATAATAACATAATCGAACTCGGCGACATGCGCGACGTCTTCCCGTGCCGCCGCCATGCGCCTGGCGATCACCGCTTCATCGTCCTTGCCGCGCCCCCTGAGCCGTTGTTCCAGCGCCTGCAGCGAGGGCGGCAGGATGAAAATGCTGATGCAACCCGGGAACAGCCGCCGCACCTGCGCCGCACCCTGCCAGTCGATCTCCAGCAGGATGTCCCGTCCCCTGGCGTTTTCCTGGCTGATCCAGGTTTGCGAAGTGCCGTAAAGGTTGCCGTAGACTTCGGCGCTTTCCATGAATTCGCCGCGCTCAGCCATCGCGAGAAAAGTCGCGCGGCTGACGAAATGGTAGTCTACGCCGTCCTGCTCGCCGGGGCGCGGGGCGCGGGTGGTGTAGGAGACCGACAAATCGATGTCCGGGTTGATGTTGAGCAGCGCCTTTACCAGGCTGGTCTTGCCGGCCCCGGAGGGCGCGCAGATGATGAATAGATTGCCGGACACGGTTCTTACTCCAGGTTTTGAATTTGTTCGCGCATTTGTTCGATGAGTATTTTCATCTCCATCGCACTGCGCGACACTTCCGCATCGACTGACTTCGAGCCCAGCGTGTTCGCTTCGCGATTGAGTTCCTGCATCAGAAAATCCAGGCGTTTGCCCACCGCACCGCCGTTGTCGAGGATGCGGCGCATCTCGGTGAGGTGGCTGGCAAGCCGCGACAATTCCTCATCCACGTCGATCTTGCCGGCGAACAGGCTGATCTCCTGGCGTATCCGTTCATCCAGGGTGTCGTGCAGCGCGGCATTCTGCATCGCCTCGCGCAAGCGGCCGACGATCTTCTGTTCATAGGCGGCGATGGCGGCGGGTACGTGCGGGATCACCCCGGTGCGCAGCCGCTCGATCTTTGCGACGCGCTGCAGCAGGAAATCCCTGAGTTTTGCGCCCTCGCGGGCGCGCGATGCGGAAAATTCCTGCAGCACCGCCGCTAGCAGTTCGAGCAGGGCGGCATGCAACTCGTCTTTGGAGGAAGCGGGTGTTTCCAGCACGCCATTCCAGTGCAGCACGTCGGCGACACTCAGCCCGGCCGCATCCGGCAGGGCCGCGCGTATTTCCCGGCTCCAATCACCCAGTTGCCGCAGCCGGTCACGGTTCAGTGCCGCGCCGCTTTCTGCGATCCGCAGCGTCTGGTTGATGCGGCACTCGACCTTGCCGCGCTGCAATTGCGCGGCGATCGTTTCGCGCAGCACACTCTCAAAGCTGCGCAGGTCGTCCGGCATGCGCAGCTGGATGTCCAGATAGCGATGGTTGACGGCGCGCAACTCTAGCGTCAGCGAGCCGCTGTCGAGTTCCCTGCTGGCAGTGGCATAGCCGGTCATGCTCAAGATCATGGTTCGGGCCTTAGAATAAAAGACTGGGCTGGAGCCGCGCATTATATTACGATTGCACCCTGTCGAATCTTCACACAGTTAATTTTTCCCCGTCGCTCATGAATTTTTCGGTACACCAGGCCAGCCACATCGGCAATCGCAAATTCAACCAGGATCGGGTCGCTTACGCATACAGCAACGGCGCTTTGCTGTTGGTGCTTGCCGATGGCATGGGCGGGCACCTGCACGGCGAACTGGCTGCGAGCCTGACAATAGAGACATTCGTCGAATCGTTCGGCCGGCATGCGCATCCGCTGCTGGATGATCCGCAGAAATTCATTGCGGCGACGATGAATCATGCCCACGAGCGCATCATGCGGCTCCCGCACAACCAGGATATGGGCGGCTTCCCCGGGACCACCTGCGCTGCCGTATTGATTCAGGATGGCCGGATGTACTGGGGACATGCCGGGGACTCGCGTGTCTACCTGTTGCGCAACGGCGAGGTGCTGGCCAGGACCAACGACCACTCGGTCGTGCAGCACTGGGTCGAATCCGGATTGATCTCCGCCGAAGAAGCGCGCTCCCATCCGCAACGGAACCAGATCACCAACTGCATCGGCGGGATCGAAGACACCTTTTACGCCGAAATGGGCGATCCCGTCGCTTTGCGGTCCGGCGACGTCGTGTTGCTGGGCAGCGATGGCCTGTGGGGGGCATTCAGCGACGCAGAGCTGGTGGAAGCGTTTGCACTGACGCCGGTTGCCGATACGCTGGACAGCCTGATCTCGCTGGCCATGGAGCGGGCGGAAGGGCATTCCGACAACATCAGCGGTGTGGTGGTGCGCTGGGGCAGCGGCGAAGCCGTCCATGAAACTGCAGAGCCGGTCAGTCATATTCTGGAGATAACATAGTCCCCCGTTTGCATCCTGTCTTTCACTTTATCAACGAGAATTGTCATGCGCCCAAGCCAGAGATCAGCCAAGCAATTGCGTGAAATACGCATCACGCGCCACTACACCAAACACGCCGAGGGATCGGTGCTGATCGAGTGCGGCGATACCAAAGTCATCTGCACTGCCAGTGTCGAAGAAAAAATTCCGCAGCACAAAAGAGGCAGTGGGGAGGGCTGGGTCACGGCCGAATACGGCATGTTGCCGCGCTCCACCGGCGAGCGCATGGGCCGGGAAGCCGCCAAGGGCAAGCAATCCGGGCGCACCCAGGAGATTCAGCGCCTGATCGGGCGCAGCCTGCGCGCCGTGGTGGATCTGCAAAAACTCGGCGAACGCACCATCCAGATCGACTGCGACGTGATCCAGGCCGACGGCGGTACCCGCACTGCCAGCATCACCGGAGCCTTCGTCGCGCTATATGACGCGGTCCGGGGCTTGCTCGGCAAAGGTCTGATCGTCGAAAGCCCGCTCAGGGACTTCATCGCGGCGATCTCGGTCGGCATCTACCAGGGCATGCCGGTGCTGGACCTGGATTACACCGAGGACTCCGCCTGCGACACCGACATGAACGTGGTGATGCTGGGCAGCGGCCACTTCGTCGAAGTGCAGGGTACCGCTGAGGGCCACGCCTTCACCCGAGCCGAGATGGATGAACTGCTGGAGCTGGCGAAAAGCGGCATCGCCGAATTGATCGCGATGCAGAAGGCGGCGCTGGAGACGGATTAGCATCTCGTTACAGCAACCATGCAAAAACTCGTCATCGCTTCCAACAATCCCGGCAAGCTGCGCGAATTCCAGTTCCTGCTGCAGCCGCTCGGCATCGAGGTGCTGACGCAGGCGCAACTCGGGATATCCGAGGCCGAGGAACCGCATGCCACTTTCGTCGAGAATGCGCTGGCCAAGGCGCGCCATGTCAGCCGCTGGAGCGGGCTGCCGGCGCTGGCGGACGACTCCGGCATCTGCGTCGCGGCACTGGGCGGTGCGCCCGGCGTGCTGTCGGCGCGCTATGCCGGAGATGAGCGCGGCTGCGACACGTTACTGATAAAACCGCCAGCCATTCGACTAGGCGAGCCAACTACACTCGCCGAGTCGCTGGTTATGGCGGAGCCAGCCGATTGCGGGAGCAGCCGCAATGCCGCCTCTCCACCATCACCAGAAATTTCACGCGAACTGGTGAGGCGGCAGTCCGACCGGCGCAACAACGAGAAACTGTTGCGCGAGATGCACGGTGTCGCCGACCGCCGCGCGCATTACTACTGCGTGCTGGTGCTGCTGCACTCGGCCGAAGACCCGCAGCCGCTGATCGCCGAAGGCGAGTGGCACGGCGAGATCGGGCATGAACAACGAGGCAACGGCGGTTTCGGCTATGACCCGCTGTTCTGGCTGCCGGAGCTCAACAAGACCAGCGCGCAGCTGGCGCGCGATGAGAAGCATGCGATCAGCCACAGGGGCAAGGCATTGAAGGCGCTGCTGGAGAAATTGAGGGGTAGTTAGGGCGGCAGTCCTGCCCGCACTCTCACGTCCATGACCACATATCCTCTGCAACCCGTCGCCCTCACATCGCAGGGATTGAACTTTCAGGCCTTGCCGCCGCTGTCGCTGTACATCCACATCCCGTGGTGCGTGCGCAAATGTCCGTATTGTGATTTCAATTCACATGAGGCAAGAGGGGCGCTCCCGGAAAAGGAATATGTCGCGGCACTGATCCGCGATCTCGAACTGGCGCTGCCGCAGATCTGGGGACGCAAGGTGTATACGGTGTTCTTCGGCGGCGGCACGCCCAGTTTGTTGAGCGGCACGAGCGTGGAACAGATCATGCGTAGCGTGCGCATGCTGCTGCCGCTGGCGCTGGATGCGGAGATCACGCTGGAGGCGAACCCCGGCACGGTCGAGGCAGGGCGTTTCGCAGCCTACCGCGACGCGGGCGTGAACCGCCTGTCTATGGGCATCCAGAGCTTCAACGATGCGCACCTGCAGGCGCTGGGGCGCATCCATACGGCCGCTGAAGCGAAACATGCCATAGCAATTGCGCAGCGGCATTTCGACAACCTCAATCTCGACCTGATGTATGCGCTGCCCGAACAAACCCTGGATGAAGCACTGCGCGATGTGCAGACCGCGCTGTCATTTGCGCCGCAGCATCTGTCCTGCTATCACCTGACGCTGGAGCCGAACACGCTGTTCCACCATGATCCGCCGCCGTTGCCGGACCACGATGCGGGCAGCGACATGCAGCAGCGCATCGAGGAATTACTGGCGGCGCACGGCTACCAGCACTACGAGACCTCGGCGTTTGCCTTGGCCGGGGGCCGCGCCAGGCACAATCTCAACTACTGGCAGTTCGGCGATTATCTGGGCATAGGCGCGGGCGCGCACAGCAAGCTGAGTTTTCCGGACAGGGTGATCCGCCAGGCGCGCTACAAGCAGCCGCAAGCGTACATGCAGCAGGTTGCCCAGGGCGCGCCTGTCCAGGCTGAAAACGAAGTCGGCCGCGACGAGCTGGGGTTCGAGTTCATGATGAACGCGCTGCGCCTGAACCAGGGATTCGGCAGCGCGCTGTTCCAGGAGCGCACCAGTCTGCCGTTGCTGGCGATCCGGCGCGAATTGGCCGATGCGGAGCAGCGCGGATTGCTATACCGGGACCATCAGCGCATTGCACCGACGAAGTTGGGGCAACGTTTCCTGAATGACCTGCTGGAGATATTCATCGGGAAAAATATTTATTCATGAATATTTTAGAAGGTCGATTATGGAGCGGGACGTGCCTGTCCTGAACTTGTCGAAGCGGCCCGCGATCGGGCAGTTCGCGGGCATGGCCCGCTCCACAAGGTTTATTGCGCGCCCGCGAACCCGCATTGCCGCCACGCTTCATACACGGCTATCGCCACCGTGTTGGACAAATTCAGGCTACGATTGTCGGGCAGCATCGGCAAGCGCAGCCTTTGTCCGGCATCAAACTCGCCGAGTATGTCGGCGGGCAGACCGCGGCTCTCCGGGCCGAACAAAAACGTGTCGCCCGCCCGGTAGCGCACCTGGTGAAAGGGTTGCGATCCCCTGGTGGTGAATGCGAATACGCGCCGGGTGTCGATAAGCTCGCGCAGCGAAACGTTTGCTCCCTCTCCCTGCGGGGGAGGGTTGGGGTGGGGGAGGCTTTCGAGGCACTCAAGCAGTGTGTCATGCACACGCAGTGTCGCAAACTCGTGGTAGTCCAGCCCCGCGCGCAGCAGTTGCTTGTCTTCCAGCGTAAATCCCAGTGGCCGGATCAGATGCAGCTGGCAACCGGTGTTTGCGCACAGGCGGATGATGTTGCCGCTATTCGGCGGAATTTCGGGCTGGTACAGAATTATGTGAAACATAAAAAATCCCGCTTAAGTCCTTGTCAGTAGCACGAAAAACGGCTAACTTCCGCCTGCTGCAAAAACACAGCCGCTAAAATCTACTGGGGAGAGAATTATGGCCCGTCCGGAAAAAGTCCGCATCGGCGATTTGCTGGTACAGCAAAAACTCATTACACAGGATCAGCTTGCGTTCGCGCTTGATCAGCAGAAGCGCAGCGGACGCAAACTGGGACGCGTGCTGGTGGATAATGCCTTTGTCACAGAAGAACATATTTCCGAGGCGCTCGCCAAGCAACTCAACATTCCGTACATCAATCTCAAGTTCTACCACATCAAACTCGAACAGGTACGGCTGCTGCCGGAAAGCCAGGCGCGGCGCTTCCGCGCGATTGTGCTGGAAGAGCGCAACGGCATGCTGCTGGTCGGCATGGCTGACCCCACCGATTTGTCCGCCTATGACGAAATTTCCCGCATCGTCAAACGTGATATCGATATCGCAGTGGTCACCGAAGGGCAGTTGCTGGAAAGTATCGATCGCGGTTACCGGCGCACCGAGGAAATCACCGGGCTGGCGCGCGAACTCAGCCAGGACATAGGCGATACCTATGTGGACTTTGGCGCACTGACCGATGCTGTCGGCGCGGAGGAGGCCCCGGTGGTCAAGCTGCTGCAAAGCATGTTCGACGATGCTTCGCAGATACAGGCCTCGGATATCCATATCGAGCCGCAACAGGACCGGGTGATGATACGTTTCCGCATCGACGGGGTGCTGCATCTGCAAACCGAAGCCGACCGCAAGATTGCCCCGGCGCTGGTGCTGCGTCTCAAGCTGATGTCCGGGCTGGACATCTCGGAAAAGCGCCTTCCGCAGGACGGGCGTTTTCATGTGCGGGTGCGCGATCAGAACGTTGATGTGCGCATTGCCACCTGCCCCACGCAGAACGGCGAAACGGTGGTGATGCGGCTATTGCGCCAGGATGGCGGGATGGCCAGCCTGGAGAAATTGGGCATGCCTGCGGAAATGCTCAAGCGTTTTCGCGAAATCATCAAGCGCAGCAACGGCATGGTATTGGTGACCGGACCGACCGGCAGCGGCAAGACCACGACGCTCTATTCCGCGCTGGCCGAGATCAACACGCCCGACCAGAAGATCATCACCGTGGAAGACCCGGTGGAATACAGTTTGCCGGGTGTCAACCAGGTGCAGGTGAATGAAAAGATTGAGCTGACATTTGCGCGCGTGCTGCGCTCGGCATTGCGCCAGGATCCGGACATTATCCTGGTCGGCGAAATGCGCGATGCGGATACCGTGCATATCGGCCTGCGCGCGGCGATGACCGGCCATCTGGTGTTTTCCACGCTGCATACCCGCGATGCGGCGGGCACGCTGTTCCGCCTGGTCGATATGGGCGCGCCGCGTTTCATGGTGGCCTCTTCGGTGCAGGCGGTGATCGGGCAGCGTCTGCTGCGCCGCGTATGCGAAAGCTGCGGCGAGCCGCACAGCCCAACGCCGCAGGAAAAGATATGGATGGAAATGGAAGGCTTTCCGCGTGAACATTGGAATGGTTTGAAGCATGGCCGCGGCTGTTCGCACTGCAACGGCACCGGTTATCGCGGCCGCATGGGTGTATACGAGATGCTGGAAATGAACCAGGGTATGGTCGAGGCGGCCGGGCATGACAATGCGACCCAGTTCATGCGTGTGGCGCGCGACCACATGAAAGGCAAGACGATGCTGGATCATGCCATGGAACAGATGAGGCTGGGACATACCACGGTGCTTGAGGTGATGGGCATCAGCAACCGGATAGAAGATTAACGATGGGTGTGTATGCCTACAAGGGCCGCAACAACCAGGGCGACCTGGTGCAGGGCACGCTGGAAGGCAATGACAGCGGCAGCATCGCCAATCAATTGATGAACACCGGCATCACGCCGACCGAGATCAATCGGCATCGCGGTGTGGTGGCTGGCAGCGCGGGTCAGCCCGGGCGGATCAGGCGCTGGCTTACCTGGAAACCGATCACGACGCTGGATTTGATGCTGTTCAGCCGTCAGATGTATACCCTGCTTAAAGCGGGCGTGCCCATCATGCGTGCGCTGGCCGGCTTGCAGGAGTCTGCGCAAAATCCAGCCTTTGCGGTGCTGCTCCAGGATTTGCGCGAAAGCCTGGATAGCGGCCGCGAACTCAGCACTGCGATGCGCCGCCATCCCAAGGTTTTCTCGCAGTTCTATGTGAGCATGGTGCAAGTGGGCGAGATGACCGGCATGCTGGATGTGACTTTCATGCGCCTGTTCGAACATCTGGATTTCGATCTCGGCATGCGCGGGAGTATCAAGGCGGCGATGCGTTACCCGAGTTTCGTGGTACTGGCGATGGTGATCGCCATCATCATCATCAACATGTTCGTGATACCGGCCTTTGCCAAGGTGTATGCGGGTTTTCATGCCGAATTGCCGGCGATCACCCAAATGCTGATCGGTTTTTCCGGCTTCATGGTGAAATACTGGCTGCTGATGCTCGCGGTGCTGTCCGCAACGATCCTGGGATTTCGTTTCTACATCAATACCCATGATGGACGCTACAAATGGGACAAATACAAATTAAGGCTGCCGATCGCCGGAGACATCATCCTCAAGGCCACCCTGTCGCGATTCGCGCGCAGCATGGCGCTTTCCTTCAGGAGCGGGATGCCGATCCTGCAGGGGCTGAACGCGGTCAGCATGGTGGTGGACAATGAGTTCATGCGCAGCCGCATCGAGCAGATGCGCGACGGCGTGGAGCGCGGCGAAAGCATTTTGCGCACCGCCACCGTTTCTGGGGTGTTCAATCCGGTGGTGCTGCAGATGATCTCCGTCGGCGAGGAAAGCGGCGACATGGACGGGCTGATGTTCGAGATCGCCGACATGTACGAGCGCGAAGTCCAATACGATGTCGCCAGCCTCAGTTCGAAAATAGAACCCATCCTGATCGTGATGCTGGGCATCCTGGTGTTGTTGCTGGCGCTCGGCGTATTCCTGCCGATGTGGGACCTGGGCAAGGCGGCGCTGCATCAATGAACGGACAAAATTCAGGTGCAAGGCCCAAAATCCAGAGTTCAAGATTCGAGCCTGGTACCCCGAACTTCGGCTCCAGCCTGGCGCGAGGTTTCACGCTGTTCGAATTGCTGGTGTCCATCACCATCATCGTGGTGCTGATGGGGCTGTTCCTGAACCGCGCGCTGTTTTACATGGAGCAGGCCGAGAAAGCCTCAATGGAGCAGGTGGCCGGATCGATACAAAGCGCGCTGACGATGCAGTACGGGCAGGTCCTGACGCGCGGCGAAGCGTCCGATGTGGCGGCACTGACCAGCGAAAATCCGATGGACTGGATGCAAAAGAAGCCGCGCAATTATGCCGGGGAATTCTACGATCCCACGCCGCAATCCGCGGCGCCGGGCAACTGGATATTCGACCTCAAGTCGCGGCAACTGATCTATGTGCTGGACAGAGCCGACCACTTCAAGCCGGGCAAGGGCGGAAGCAACTGGATACGCTTTCATGTGGTCGCAGAATACGAAGCGCCAGCGCTGCCCTCGTTGCAAAACGCCAAGCCGGAATTGACCGGCATCGTGTTCGAACCGCTTGAGCCCTATGCGTGGTTCTGACCAGGCAGCCTCTGGTTATTGATGTTTTCCTAAATCATGACACTTGCCCTCTCCCCCCATCCCTCTCTCCCACTCCTCTCCCACAAGCGGGAAAGGCGCAGGGTAGGCCCAATAGACAAGCTTGATCCGCAAGTGTAATGTACCGCTGTCTCATCCTGGTGGAGGATATAGCATGCTTAATGATCCGGTTCATGTTTTGTTGTGGCGCGACTTGGCGATATTCCTGCTGTTTGGCGCATTGCTGGGCGTGGCGCTGGGTTTGCTGCTTATCTTCAAGCCGCAATATCTGGGTCGGCTCAGCAAGGTGGCCAATCGCTGGGTTTCCACGCGGCATATCAGTCAGTGGCTGGATCGCAGCATCAGCATCGAGCACTGGTTTTACCGCCATCATCGTGCGCTAGGGACTGTTGTCGTGCTGGGGGCGGCTTATATCCTGGTCTACTTTGGTTTCATGTTGGACAGGGCATATATTCTGCAACGCTGGGGCGAGAAGCTTCCGCTTGCGGCAGAGCAACTGAATGGGTTGTTCAATGCCATGGTGCTGGGTGCGCTGACTGGCGGCGTGGTCGCGCTGATTGCAGGGCTGTTTTTGTGGTTCCGGCCCAGCCTGTTGCGCGGCGTGGAGCAGGAATCCAACCGCTGGGTATCATCGCGCCGCGCCACGAAAATTCTGGATGTGCCGCATGACCAGGTGGATGCCTTCGTTGCGCAGCATGCGCAAAAGGCCGGCTGGCTGCTGTTGCTGGGCAGCATCTACCTGTTTTTCGCCACATTCCGTTTGTTGGCGTAGCCCTCTCGACACGGTGCGGCGGAGCCGTCCGGTGCGGGAGCGAGGGCAGCCGCACCCGTTGTTAAATCCGTTTAGCGTGGAATTGTTGGCGTAGCCCTCGCGACAGTGTCAATTCTGCACGAGCGCAGCGAAGCAGCAGATTGCCTGCCTTTGGTGCGGTGCGGCGGAGCCGTCCGGTGCGGGAGCGAGGGCAGCCCAGCCGTCTTGCCGCTCATCGGTCGAATTGGCTCCACTCATCGGCCGGGACAGAAAGTTGTTGCTTCCGGGGGGGTTTTAGTTTAGTGTCCGCGCTGGCCGACTAAAGCCTTGCTGAGGCAAGGGGTTATCGGGCGAAGTACATGTGTTTAATAACCGGGGCTGCGGCCTCAAAGGAGAATGAATCATGAAACAACAATCCGGTTTTACCCTGATCGAACTGATCATGGTGATCGTAATCCTCGGCATATTGGCCGCAACGGCTTTGCCGAAGTTCGTCAATCTGTCCAGCAGCGCACAGCAAGCGGCTCTCCAGGCCGTGGCAGGTGCGATTTCCTCAGGCGCCAACATCAACTTTGCCGAGAGATCGTTGAACGCTGCTTCGGGTGTTTCCACGAGTACCAACGGCACTACAGGGGTTGCTTGCACCGCTGCATTGCTGCAAGGCTTCGTCGATGCCTCGACCGTGGTGGGTCCAACATATACTGTTACTGGTACAACGCCGTTCTGTACCATTAATTACAATCCGCCCGCTGCCGGCGTTATAGCTCAAAACGTTAACGTTCCGCTGATTCAGTAACATCCAGTATGCGTTGATGAAAACGGGCAAGGGGCTTCGGCCCCTTTTTCTTGCGCGGGCTTGTCGAGGTCGGGATTAACCGCGCACCTGTTTGAATTCTATTCCGAAGGGCTGGCATGAGTTTGCGTTCAAGCCAAACCGAAGCGATCAAAACGGGCAGCGCAGCTGCTTTCGATGCGCAGAATCGGCTGCGGCTGCGCGGCTTGCGAGCGGGTGGCAGTCAGCGCGGCTTTACCCTGATCGAATTGGTGATGGTGATCTTGATTGCCGGGATACTGGCGGCAGTGGTCGGGCCGCGTCTTTTCAGTACCGGCTTATTCCAGTCACGCGGTTTTGCCGATCAGGTGCAAGCCACGTTGCGCTATGCCCAGAAAGAGGCGATCGCGCGGCACCGCAATGTTTGCGTGGCGATGACGCCCGGCACGGTCAGCCTGACCATCGCCAGCACCAGCGGCGCAGCCAGCCCCTGTGCGGCCAATCTGCTGTTGCCGACAGGCGGCAACAGCATCTCTGCTCCCGCGGGTTCCGGCATCACGCTGGCTTATAACGCGGCCGGTTTCAATTTCGATGCCCTGGGCAGGAATACCGGCCCGGCCATCACCGTCAGCGTCAGCGGTGCCAGCAACAGCATAGTCGTGGAAGCCGAGACCGGCTATGTGCACTCGCCATAACCAGCAAGGCATCAGCCTGATCGAGCTGATCATGTTCATCATGATAGTCGGCGCCGCGCTGGCCGGGATACTTCTGGTGCTGAATGTCACCGATAAAAGCAGTGCCGACCCGCTGGTGCACAAGCAGGCGCTGGCGATCGCCGAATCGCTGCTGGAAGAAATCGAACTGATGCCGTTTACCTATTGCGATCCGGACGATCCGACCGCGGCATCGGCTGTGTCGGCGACGCTGGGAGGCCAAGGCTGCACCGCCCGGGTCGAGCAGATGGGACCCGAGGCAGCGTACGCTTACCAGCCCGCAGCCGAAACGCGCTCCAGTCTTGCCACTCCATTCGATAATGTCAACGACTATAGCGGCTTCACGATGAATGCAGGCAACGGCGGGATCAAGGACGTTACCGGTACTTCGATTCCGGCGCTGAACGCCTATACGGCCAGCGTTACGGAGTCGCCGCTGGCCTTTTCCGGCATCGCCGCATCGGACGCGAACGGTGCGCCCCAGGTTTTGCTGATCACTGTCACTGTCACCGGCCGGGACAATCTGCCGGTGGTGCTGCAAGGCATCCGTACCCGCTACGCGCCAAACACGCTGCCATGATGACATACAGAACCAAGCTGCAAGGTGCAATAACCAGCGACTTGGCTGGCGTGATCTGCCGGCCTAGTCGAATGGCTAGTAGTTCTATCAGGCTCAAGCTGCGGGGCCCAGGGAAGACGCCTTGCGCTTGTTTTGCGCCCTGCGGTTCTGTGCAGGCTACACGCGGCATTCAACGCGGCTTCTCGCTTATCGAGATGATCATGGTGATCGCCATCACCGGCATTATCGGCGGCATCGTCGCGGTATTCCTGAGAGCGCCGATACAGCAATATATGGACGTCGGGCGGCGTGCCGACATGACCGATATCGCCGATACCGCGTTGCGCCGCATCGAACGCGATTTGCGTCTGGCGCTGCCGAACAGCGTGCGCGTCACCGGCGCCTGCAATGGCAGTAGCGCGTGTTTTATCGAATTCCTGCCGACTACGGGTGGCGGACGCTACCGTGCCGCACTTGCCGCAACCGCACCTTTTGGCGACATACTGGATTTCACCATTGCGGACAGCTCATTCGATGTGCTGGGGCCGATGCCGGCGTTTTCGCCCGGCGATCAGGTGGTGGTATACAACCTTGGCATTCCCGGGGCGGATGCCTATGCGGGAAGCAACCGCAGCGCTTACGCTTCTAATAGCGCAAGCAATGTTGCGATTTCTGCGAAACAGTATCCTTTTGCATCGCCCGCTGCGCGTTTCCAGGTGGTCTCGACACCGGTGACTTATGTATGCGATCCGGTGGGCGCAACGCTGACGCGTTACTGGGGCTATCCGATACAGGCGACCCAACCGGCTTCCGTGCCTATCGCCGGCGCAACCAGTGCGCTGCTGGCCAAGCATGTCAGCAGTTGCAGTTTCAGTTACAGCCCGAATGTCGTGGCGCAGCGTTCCGGACTGGTGACGATGAATCTGGGCATCACCGAGAGCGGAGAAACCGTCACGCTGTATAGCGCCACCCATGTGGGCAATATGCCATGATTAAAAACAGGATCGAGATTCATGGGACAAGACACAAGGCCCGGGATGCTTTCCCTGCCTCTTGCCTCTTGCCTCTTGCTTCCGTTCAACGCGGTTTCAGCCTGGTATCTGCGATCTTCCTGCTGGTGGTGATCGCTGCACTGGGCACGTTCGCCGTTACGCTGTCTACCACCCAGCAGCAGAGCGCCGCGCTGGACGTGCTGGGCTCGCGCGCCTATCAGGCAGCGCGCGCCGGGATTGAGTGGGGCGCCTATCAGGCATTGATCAATGCCAGCTGTACGAATCAGGCGCTTACCGGTTTACCGAACACCCTGTCGGGATTTACCGTGAATGTGACTTGTACTTCATATCCGTCCTACAATGAGGCAGGCACAACCATCAATATGTACCTGCTGAATTCGACGGCAACCCAAGGCACGGCGGGAACGCCGAATTACGTCGAGCGCCAGATGACGCTGACCATCGCAAAATAGCTCCGGAGGCCAAAATTGAAACGGACAAAACTTGGTTTGGGCATATTGGGTTTGATTGCGATGACGGTGTTCGCACAGGATGTCCTGGCCGCTGTCTGCACCAGCCGGGGTAACGGTAACTGGGGTGATCGATTCATCTGGAGTTGCGGGCACATCCCGGGCAACGCCGACACAGCGGTGATAGCCAATGGGTTTACGGTTACACTCAACCGCAATTACACCGTCGGTTCCCTGAGCATAGATGCCGGCGGCACCCTCAATGATAATGGCAATAACCTGACCGTCAACGGCAGCATCACGGTCAATGGCGCGTTCGGGATCCAGAACTCTGGCAATCAGGGAGTGCTGATATCAGCCGGCAACAATGCCGTGATTTCAGGCAATGGAACATTCTACGACACGACGCTGCAGCTCAATGCTGCTGCGACCATTGCTGCCGGCAGCAACCTGAGCTTCGATGGCTTGGCTCTGATCGACACCAACGGCCGCAACCTGACCATAGCTGGCACGGTAACCGGCACGAACAGCGCGAATGGCGCGGGCAACGGCGGCGCATCGGGCACCACCATCATAGATGTCTATGGCGCATCCACGGTGACCATTGCCGCGACCGGTACAGTCAATGCTACCGGTGCGATGATCATGTTGAACAATTCGACCAGCGCGGTGATAAACAATGGGACCGCGACGCTTGCCGCGATCGAGTCGGTCCCTGGCGGGACGTGGACTCAGGCGGCCAACTCGGCTTTGACCATGGCGCAAAACACCGGAAATTGGGCGGGCAACTTGAATGCTTCTGCCGCGGGGAATACTGTTACTTATGGCGCAGGTGTGGCCCCGATCGTTCCGGTGAGCAACACCTACTACAATCTTTTCGGCCCTACCTGTGCGCAGGTTGCCGGCCTGACCATTTTGGGGACGGGGCCGTCGTGTGCGCCGCCCGTTCCAATGGCCTACTACCATATGGACGAAGCGAGCTGGAACGGCACGGCCAGCCAGGTGGTGGACAGTTCCGGCAACGGCTACAACGCTCAATCCTTCAATAATGCCAGCACCGACGGCATTACGCCGGCCATCGCCGGCAGCCCAGGCACATGCCGCTACGGGGTATTCGACAACGCGACCACTATCACGCAGGGCTATGTCCAGACGCCATTGCCCAACCTGACCACCAATTTCACCGTCACCGCCTGGATCAGGACCACCAACAATTCCGTAACCGGGCAGCGCATCCTGATCGACGATTTGAATAACACCGGCGGCTACGGCATCAGCCTGGGCGATGGTGGAACAGGGATAATCCGCTTTTATTCGCGCGCGATTAACCCGGTTATTTTCGATTCTTCCTACCCTATTGCGAACAACACCTGGTATTTCGTTGCCGCTGTGGCGGATATCACCAACCGGAAGCGCAGCATCTATGTGTTCAGCCAGGCTGGCACGCTGCTGAACGCAAGCATCGAGGGGGCGGCGTATAGCGGCACTTGGGGAACCGATGCCGGACCTGTGTCGATCGGCGGCGAAGTGAACCAGACGCTGGAACCGCCCGCGAGCTTCCATTTCCACGGCAACCTCGATGAAGTGCAGGTATTTCAGGCAGCGCTAACCCAGCCACAGTTGGCGCAAATCGCCGCGCAGACCCATCCCTGCCTGTCTGCTGTCCCGGACCATCTGATGATCCAGTCATCAGGCAGCGGGCTGACCTGCGCGGCCAGCACGCTGACCATAGTGGCCTGCCAGGACCCCGCGTGTACGGTACCTTATACCGGCGGCGTGACCGGTACCCTGATCGCTTCCGGCCCGCCGCCTACCGTCAACTGGGACGGCACCACGGGCGGGGCCACGGGATCCGGATTCGTTATTGCAGCAGGTACCAGCCTGGTGACCAAGAATGTGCAGGTGGCAACAGCCGGCTCGGTCGTTTTCGGCATATCCAGCGCGGGACCAACGCCTTTCAATCCCACGGTATGCAACTTCGGGACCCCTGTCTGCACTTTCACGGCGAATACTGCCGGCTTCATTTTCTCCGATACCTCCAGTCCCGGAAACGTCTACGCGATCCCGCCCCAGGTTTCCGGCATCCCCACCCCCACGCTCTACCTGCGCGCGGTGCAGGCCTCCACCACCAGTCCGGCGGTGTGCACGCCGGCGATCATCAGTTCGACGGCCGCGGTGAACATGGGCTATAGCTGCAATAATCCGGCGGCCTGCCAGCCGGGTAACCTTGCGACCATCAATGCCACCGCGATCGCGCCTGCCGGCACTCCGGTCAGCCTCGGCTTCGATGCCAACGGCTCGGCGCCGGTCACTGTCCGCTACGACGACGTGGGGCAGATTACCCTGAATGCCAACGCCACGGTCACGCCGTTTGGCGGCGCCACGCCGGTTCCCCTCAGCGGCAGCAGCAATGCCTATACGGTGGCGCCGCATCATTTCGGCTTTTCTGCGGTTACTGTCGCGCCGATCAAGGCGAGCAGCCCTTTCTCGGCCACGATCACCGCGTATAACGGACTGGCTACACCGACCGCAACCGCGAATTTCGGCTTGGAAACGCCTGCCCAGGGCGTGACGCTGACGCAATCACTGGTACAGCCCACCGGAACCGGCGCATCCGCGGGCGCGCTGGGCGCAACCACGTTCACCCCTTACAGCGTCGGCGCAACCACAGCGACCACGAGCTGGAGCGAAGTGGGGCTGATTACGCTGACCGCGACCAACAGCAACTATCTCGGCTCCGGCCTCGCCGCCTCCGGTACCAGCGCCAACGTAGGCGCCTTCATTCCAGACCATTACACCACGGTTGTGACCCAGGCATGCAGCGCCGGCGGTTTCAGCTATTCGGGCCAGCCGTTTGCCGTCCAGGTCAACTCATTGAATGGCGCGGGGGGCATTACCCAAAACTATGACGGCACGGCCAATACTGCGCCCAATTTCGCCAATACCGTGGCGCTTTCAGATGCCAGCGGCTCGCCTGCGGGTACGCTGGCGCCTGCTGCGGTACCGGCGAGCACATTCAGTGCAGGCACGGCAAATGCCGCCACGGCGTATATCTTTGCCAGCCGGACTACTGTTCCCACCGCTATCTCCCTGCGTGCGACGTACACGAACGCGACCCCGGCCTACACCGTGTCTTCTTCCGGCTTTAGCGAAGGGAGTGCCACCATCTACAGTGGCCGGGCGCGATTCAGCAATGCGCATGGATCGGAAAATCTGGCCCTGCCCGTGCCTTTCACCACGGAATACTGGCTTAATGGCTGGGTCACCAATACGACAGATTATTGCACCGGTGACATCACGCTCGGCGCGGCCAATGCCTTGAGCGTGTCGCTCAGCGCATCACCGGCCACTTGTGTACAGGACAACGGAAACCCCGGTTTGAGCGGTGCGGGTTGCGCCACAGCCGGACCGGTGGCACAAAGATTCAGCAAAGGAGCGACGCCCAGCATCGGCTTTGCAGGCAACTTCAACCTCTGGCTCAGGGCGCCGGGGGGTAGCAGCAGCGGTGCAGTGACAGTAACGGGCAATGTGCCTGTCTGGTTGCAATACCCATGGCTGGGCGGTGCTGCCATCAACCCGAGCGCGCTTGCCACCTTCGGTGTCTACAAGGGCCCGAACCAGTTCATCTATCAGCGTGAAGATTATTAAAGCGGCAAAAGCCGCTTTACTCATAGTTTGGTTACGACTAACCTTGGGTAAGTCTGCGCCGCAACACGCTGCTTCGCGGCGTGTTGTCAGTGGGGGGGCACGTGCGCAGCACGTTATGCCGCAACCATGACCTGGAAAAATCGGGGTATACGCATGGTGGTAAGTTGCAAAGAAGGCGTGCCTGCGACTCGCGGTTGTCTGGTACCGATCTTGAGGTGCAGTAGCCAAGAACTTGAACATTGCCAGGTCGAGAACCCAGGTTGGACAGGATTATTCTTAAAAAAAGTTATTGACTCCAGTTAGTTATTAAATTATCTTCGTGTTGACTATGAAAATGACGCCAATACCGTCCTTATTTAAAACGAAAACGCATGATGCGGAATGGTTCGCAATCGGCTTGGGCGCGCATGGAGTTTATTTGGCAAAGATCAAGTTTGCAGGCGCGATGCCGCGCGTGGAACTTTGCGAGTATCACGACACGGGTGCGATCAGCGTTGCGGCATTGGGAAAGTTGCGCCGTGAAACCGGTGTCGGTGATCATCATGTCACCACGCTGTTGGCGCCGGGCGAATATCAGATTCTGCTGGTCGAGGCACCTAATGTTCCTGTCGATGAGATGAAGAAGGCGGTGCGCTGGAAGATCAAGGATGGCTTGAATTACCATATCGATGATGCCACGGTGGACATGGTGCGGATACCCTCCAGCAAATATGCTTCTGGCCGCCCGCAATCCCTGTATGCGATCGCGGCGGCGAACAGCGTCATCCAGGAGCGCATCGGTCTGTTCGAGCAGGCCAAGATCGGATTGAATGTGATCGATATTCCGGAAATGGCGCAGCGCAATATTGCCGCGCTATTTGAACGGGATGACCGCGCCTTGGTGGTGATGGCTTTTGATGATTTCGGCGGGCTGATGACATTTACCGCGGGTGGCGAATTGTATCTGTCGCGCCGCATCGAAATCAGTGCCGGGCAACTGCTGGATGCCGATGAAAATCTGCGCCAGCAATATCGCGACCGCGTTGAAACAGAATTGCACAGGTCGCTGGATTATTTCGACCGCCAGTTTAATCATCTGCCCATCGATATGGTGCTGGTTTGCGTCCCGGACAATACCGGCCTGGTGGAATTTCTGGCGGCCGCGCTGGATACGAAAGTGCAGAAGCTGGATTTGTCGCAGGTGATGGACATCAGCGCTGTGCCGGCTTTGGCAGACAGCGAGTTCGTGGCGCATAGCTTGCCAACACTGGGGGCGGCGTTGCGGCAGGAGAGCCGGGTGCTATGAGCCAGCAGATCAACCTGTTCAATCCGATTTTCATGAAGCAGCGCAAGTATTTTTCGCTGCTGGCGATGCTGCAGGCGCTGGGCCTGATCATCGCGGGGTCGCTGATGTTTTATGGTTATGCGGTTCATCAGGTAAATCAGCTGAATCGGCAATTGGAGGAAAACACCAAAGGTTACGAAGCAGAGCAGTTGCGTATAGCGCATTACGCGGTCGAATTTTCACCGCAGAAAGCCAATAAATTATTGAATGACACCGTGCATAACCTGGAAAACCAGGTTGCCGACCAGGACGAATTGATAGCAACGCTGAAATCCGGTGCCATCGGCAATACCAGCGGCTATTCCGAATACATGCGCGCTTTTGCGCGTCAAGTGGTACAAGGCTTGTGGCTGACCGGTTTCAAAGTGACTGGGGATGCGGCCCATATCAGTCTGAGCGGCGGTGTGGTCAATCCGGAATTGTTGCCTGCCTACATACAGCGCCTAGGCAAGGAACCTATCATGCAAGGCAAGACATTCTCGACCTTGAAAATGCAACAAGCCAAATCGGATGCAGGCACGGCATCCGGCAAAGCCCCCGCTTTGGCAGTTCAGCGTTATGTGGAGTTCACGATGAATTCAAGCACCGACAGCGAAGCCGGAAAAAAATGAAAGATTATTGGGTAAAGGCGTGCAACAGCATAGATGATTTGTCGCTGCGCGAACGCGCGATGATTTTCATCGCTGCGGCCTTTGTGGTGGTTTCGTTATCGGAAGTGCTATTGCTCGATCCCTTGTTGGCCAGGCAGAAAATGTTGTCGTCGCAGGTGATCCAGCAGCAGGAAAAAATGAAGGAGTTGCATGCGCAGATGCAAAACCTGCTGCAGGCAAAACGCGACGAAGAGCATTCTCCGCTGCGTGATCGCATAGCGCAACTGAAGCAGCAATTGCAGAAACAGGATGATTATTTGCAAAGCCGCCGCGATCGCCTGGTCGAGCCTGGCAAAATGGCAGATCTGTTGAAGCAGGTTCTGGACAAGAACGGCAGGCTGCAACTGGTCGAATTGAAAACCTTGCCGGTGAGTTTGCTGATCGAAAAGCCGCAGCCTGCCGATGTTGCGGGCCAGGCAATTCCGGCAGATTCGCCTGGCGCGCTGAAGCAAGCGGACACACAAAAGCAAATTTTCAAACACGGTGTGCAAATCACGGTGCGCGGCGGATATCTGGATTTGCTGCGCTATGTCGCCGCGCTGGAAAAATTGCCCATGCAGATGTTTTGGGGAGAGGCGAGCCTGAGTGTGGAAAAATATCCTGAAGGCTTGTTTACATTGACCGTATACACCTTGAGCCTGGACAAGACATGGCTGACCGTGTGACCAGCAGTAATTCAAGTGCTGCTGCGCCGCAATGGTGCACAGTAATATTTTGCATGCTGATGCTGGCCAGTTTCGCTGTTCGCGCAGAAGATCTGCCGGATCCCACACGCCCTCCGGCGAGCATTTTTTTGCCTGCAACGGCGGAGAAGGCGGAGAATTTCTCCTCCGGTTTGCATTCCATCATCATTTCCGATATCCGTCGTGCCGCAATCATCGATGGTCAAACTGTAGAACTGGGTGAGGAGCATCGTGGCGCCAGGTTGATTGAAGTCAGCGAGAGCGGGGTCGTGTTGCAGCGGGCGCAAAGCAGGCAAGTGTTATCGCTGTTCCCCGGTGTTAGAATCAGCCGGAAAAGCAAGGCCGACGTGGCGCCGGCGGAATCTGGCAAAGCGTCTGGGGAAAACAAAGCGCTGAGTCAGGCGTTGCCGAAAGAAAGTGTACTGAATGGCGAATCACCTGTGCTGCAGGAATTGCCCGCAAACAAGGCGCAATCCGGAAGTGATGATACCAAGCCAATTATGAGCAAGGAGGGGAAATGAGAATATTGTTATGGCTGGGTATGCTGCTGCTGGCAGGCTGCGCAGCGCCGGACAGTAAAATTCAGGCCGGAGATTCGATACGGAACACGATGAATCAGGCGGCCCAGAATCAGAAAAGCGTGCAACCCAGCAAACCCGATGCGGTGAACAATGCGCTGTTGCCGCCCCTCGCAGCGGGCATGCCCCTGCTGGACAGCAAATCGCTGGACACGAAATTCGATCTGACGGTAAACAATACGCCGGCCAGCCAGGTGTTCATGTCTATCGTATCCGGTACGCGCTACAGCATGTTGCTGAACCCCGATGTCAGCGGCAACATTTCGCTGAACCTGAAAGATGTGACGGTTTTTGATGCCCTGGAAGCGATACGCGAGATGTATGGCTACGATTATAAAATAGAAGGTACCCGTATTTACATCCAGCCTCTGACCCTGCAGACGCGGATTTTTCAAGTGAATTACCTGACCGGGGATCGTAAAGGCAATTCTTCGCTGCGGGTGATTTCCGGTTCTGTATCGGACAATCCGATGGCATCTAACATGCCCGGTGCAGTACCCGGGATGATGCCCTCCAGCGTCCCTTTACCCACCGGTGCTTCCGGTGCTGGCGCTTCCCAGGAAAGCAGCAAGGTTACGATGACCAACAATTCCGATTTTTGGGAAGAATTGCAGAAGTCGCTGGTTGCGATCGTAGGCACCGACAAGGGACGCAGCGTAGTCATCAGTCCGATGTCGGGCGTAATCGTGGTGCGCGCGATGCCGGACGAGTTGAGGAATATTGCCGCATTCCTGAAGGCATCCCAGATTTCCGTTGAGCGCCAGGTGGTTCTGGAAGCCAAAATCGTCGATGTGCAGTTGAGCGACAGTTATCAGTCAGGTGTGAATTGGGGCGCGTTCAAAAATGGTCCCAACAGCAGCTTTTCGGCGGGACAGATATCACCCGGCGCCACGGTAGCTAACAGCGGGACATTAACCAACGGATTAACGACAGTATCGCCAGGCAATCTGTCTGTGGCTCCATCCGTGCCCCCGGGGCAGACTGCGGGCACATTGTTTGGCTTGGCATTCCAGACCAGCAATTTTGCCTCATTGTTGAACTTTCTGGAGACGCAAGGCAGTGTGCAGGTATTGTCCAGTCCGCGCATCGCCACACTGAACAATCAGAAGGCGGTGCTCAAGGTCGGCACAGATGATTTCTTCGTCACCAACGTGTCGACCGGAATATTGACCACCGGGGTAACCACCACCAGTATCCCGAATGTCACCTTGCAACCGTTCTTTTCCGGCATAGCGCTGGATGTCATGCCCAGCATTGATGATAACGGCGACATCATCCTGCACGTGCATCCTTCGGTGAGCCAGGTCACTACCGTCACCAAGGTCGTAGACCTGGGCGGTTCGAACGGGTCGATCAGCATGCCGCTTGCTTCCAGCGCGGTATCCGAAACCGACAGCATCGTGCGCACCCGCAATGGACAGATCGTGGCAATAGGGGGGCTGATGAGCCAAAATTCGACCAAGGAAGACTCCGGATTGCCCGGTATGCCAAAATCAGTATTTGGCCAGACCAGCCAGCAGAACGCCAAGCGTGAACTGGTAATCCTGCTGAAAGCGACCATAATAGGCAGCGACAGGGATTGGTCAGAAGACATCCTCCACAGCAGGGAAAGTGTCAATGGCATGGTAGGGCAGGGCATGATTCCCTGATATGTATCTACAACACTTTGGATTGCGCGAAGCACCTTTCAACCTGACGCCGGATACCAGTTTTTTCTTTGCGTGTACAAGTTATCAGGAGGCTCTCAATACCTTGCTGGTGGCAGCGCGCAACGGCGAAGGTTTCATCAAGATCACCGGCGAGGTGGGCAATGGCAAGACCTTGCTATGCCGCAAGTTTCTCGCCACGCTGAATCAGGGCCGGAAGTCCACCACGCTGATCGGCACCCAGGACCAGGCAGCCGCTGTGGCATCGGAGCCGCGATTCGTTACCGCCTATATTCCCAACCCATACCTTGAGCCCAGCAGTTTACTGCTGGCTCTGGCGGAAGAATTCCGCGTTCCGCTGCAGGAAAGTGCCGATCAGCATCTATTGCTTAAAAATTTGACACACACCCTCCTTGATTGTGCACGCAACGGTCAGCGTGCGCTGGTGTGCCTGGATGAGGCGCAGGCCATGCCGCTGGAGAGTCTGGAAGTGCTGCGCCTGCTGACTAATCTTGAAACTGAAAAACGCAAGCTGTTGCAGGTAGTGTTGTTCGGCCAGCCGGAATTGAATGAGCGCTTGCGGCACCATTCGATCCGCCAGTTGCGGCAGCGCATCAGTTTTCAGTATGACCTGCAAGGCTTGAGCAGGAATGAGCTGGAACGTTATTTGCGCCATCGTCTGACGGTGGCCGGGTATGCCGGTGAAACCCTGTTCAGCGCTGCAGCAGTGGGCAAATTGCACCGCATCGCGGGCGGCACACCGAGGCTGGTCAATATCGTTGCGCATAAGGCACTGATGCTGGCCTTCAGCGAAGGCCGGCAGCAGGTGTTCGCAAGGCATATCCGCGACGCCGCGGCAGACACGCCGGAAGTGCGTCGCGACTGGTTACCCTGGGCGTCAGTGGTGACGGGCTTGGCAGTGCTGGTGGCGCTGGGAATTGCATGGGTGGCCTGGCTATGAGTGTCATCAATCAGATGCTTAACCAGCTCGAACAGCGCGGAGCTCAAGCCGCCAGTGGGCAGAGCATGGTGCGTGCTGTGCCAGCCAGACGCAGTTTCAGCCGGCTGGTCTGGGTGATCGCATTGGCAGTTTTTGCGGCGGCAATGGGGATCGGCGCAGGGTACTGGACAAAAGCGCACAGCACCGGTGTGCATGTTGCAACAGGTGGCATGCAGCAACTTTCAGACAAGAAAAATTCAGGGGCTTCTTCAGATGCTGGCGGGCCTGTGCAGCTGAATCAACCCATACAATTGGCCGATCCGGCACCGGATGCTGCTGTTGCCAAGCCGCCGGCATCTCACCTCAGTTTTGAATTGAGCCCGGTGCCTGTGTCCGGCGCTACTGTTTCGTTCGGTAAAGTGCTTGAGGATATTCCCGAGGCGTCGAAACCTGCCAGGCAGAAAACGGTCAGGGAATCCAGATTGCGGCGCGCAAAAAGCACTCACGCCAGTACAAAGGCTGTTGTTCAACCGGTTGAAGAAGTAATGCCGATGAAACGAGTCAGCACAACGCAGCTGGCTGATGCGGAATTCCGCAAGGCGGCAGCGCTGATGCAACAAGGACGCATTGCCGATGCGCTGGCCGGTTATCAGGATGCATTGCGCCTGGATCCGGGTCATGATGCGGCAAGACAGGCTTTGGTTGTCTTGCTGATGGAGCAAAAGCGCGCTCCGGAAGCGGAACAAATATTGCAAGACAGGCTGAACAGCAAGCCGGACCAAACCGGCTTCATCATGATGCTGGCACGCTTGCAGGTGGAACGTGGCGCTGTCGCTGAAGCAACCGCTACACTTGAAAAAGGATTGCCGCATGCGATTGCGCAGGCCGACTACCAGGCTTTCCTGGCGGCATTGCTGCAACGCCAAAATCGTAACGATGAGGCAATCGCTCACTATCAAATTGCGCTGCAACTGGCTCCGAACAACGGAATATGGCAGATGGGTTACGGCATTTCCCTGCAGGCCAAGCAGCGCAATGCCGATGCCAAAGCGGCTTACAAGCGCGCACTCGACACACAAACACTCACCCCGGATTTGCGGGCGTTTGTACAGCAGAAGCTCAAAGAACTCTGAATCGTGATCGAAAACCGCAGCGACCCGCAGCCGGCTTTATCTTCCCTCCGGGTGGGGTAATGTCCTTGCCACCGTCCATGCGCTGATTCGGGACGCGCCGCGTTGCGATATGGCCTTGGCGAGAGCGTTCAGGCTGGCACCGGTGGTCAGTACATCATCGACCAGTGCAATCCGTTTGCCGGACAAATCCATATCGCAGGAAAATGCATTGCGCACATTCTGTTTGCGCTCTTTCCAGGGCAGTGCCGACTGCGGCGGTGTGTCACGCACGCGCCGGCAGGCATCGGGCAGCAATTCGAGTTCCAGCTTGCGGGCGATAGCCCGGGCGATCAACAGCGATTGATTGAAACCGCGCTCGCGAAGTTTGGCCGGATGCAAGGGCATCGCGATAATGCAATCCGGCAGGTCATTGATGTCGATGCGCTGCACCAGTTTTTTTGCGAAGGTGTTTGCCAATGCCAGCTGCTCGCCGTACTTCATGCCTTGAATCAATTTGTCGACCGGGAAGGCATAGCCGAACACGGCAATGGTGCGGCTGAATAACGGCGGATGAGTCAGGCACTGTCCACAAATCGCGCCGGCATGGGTCGGCAATGCGCAGACCGGGCAATGTGCTGCGTTGAAATAGGGCAATGTAGAGTCGCAAGCATCGCACCACAGGCCGTCCAGGGTCATGCTGCCGCACAACCAACAGGGCTGCGCAGGCAGGAAGTGCCCGATTATTGTTCTGATGTTCAGAAATCTTCCGCCTGAAATTGACAAGTTATCTCCTTTTCAGGGATGATGGGCCGTTAGTTTCAAGCCGGATACTAACCTCATTCAGAACAGCAAGCCAGACCAGAAATGAATACACAAACGATAGCATTTTCCCGCCACCCTGCCGGAAAACCGGGCCAGCGCACAGGCAAATCGGCCGCGCCGCCTCAACGCTGGAGTGTGGAACAAGTAGAGGCCCTGTTCAGGCTGCCGTTCGCCGACCTGATGTTCCGTGCGCAACACGTGCACCGGGAGCACTTCGACCCGAATGCGGTCCAGCTTTCCACATTGCTGTCGATCAAGACCGGGGGATGTTCCGAAGATTGCGGCTATTGTCCGCAATCGGCCTTTCATTCGACCGGCGTGGAGAATCAGAAAATGCTGGAACTGGAGGTGGTGCTGGCGGCGGCGCGCGCGGCAAAGCAAAGCGGTGCGGACCGGTTCTGCATGGGCGCAGCCTGGCGCGAGCCCAGCGAGCGGGATATGCTCAGCGTGGTCGAGATGATCAAGGCAGTGCGCGGTTTGGGCATGCAGACCTGCGCTACGCTGGGCATGCTGGATGAAAAGCAGACCAAACAATTGCGCGATGCCGGATTGGATTACTACAACCACAATCTGGACACTGCGCCGGAATTTTACGGCGACATCATCAGCACCCGCGATTACCAGGACCGGCTCGACACCCTGGAGCGGGTGCGCAGGGCGGGCATGCAGGTATGCAGCGGCGGGATCGTCGGCATGGGCGAGAACCTGACCCAGCGTGCCGGGCTGCTGGCGCAACTGGCCAATCTGCAGCCTTATCCGGAAAGCGTGCCGATCAACAATCTGGTCAAGGTCGAAGGCACTCCGCTGGCCCAGACGGAGGATATCGACCCGTTCGATTTCGTGCGCACGATCGCCGTGGCGCGCATCACGATGCCGATGGCGCGCGTGCGCCTGTCGGCGGGACGCCAGCAGATGTCCGATGAGATACAGGCGCTGTGTTTCCTCGCCGGCGCGAACTCGATCTTTTATGGCGAGCAATTGCTCACCACTGGCAATCCTGAAATTGAACGGGATCGTGCTTTGCTCGACAAGCTGGGGATGTACCCGTTCGCCGCTCAGCGCGGAGATGACGCCTGATTCGTACCAGGCAAATTTTAATAGCACAGACAGGAAAATATTCATATGAAGCAATCAACCATTACGATCGATGTCCGCATGGATCCAAAAAGCCTGCCGGAATCGATCGCGTGGAGCGCAACCGATTCCGGCATAAAGGAAGCGCAGCAAGCCAAGGCGATGATGCTGGCATTCTGGGATGCGAATAAGCAAACCGCTTTGCATATCGACCTGTGGACCAGGGAAATGATGGTGGACGAAATGGCCGAGTTCTATTTTCAGATGCTGACCACGATGGCGGACACTTTCAGCCGCGCCACGGCGCACACCGAGTTTGCCGCACAGATGAAAAATTCGGCCAATGACTTCAAGCAGAAATTCATCGAGATGCGCAGCAAGGAAACGAAATCCTGAGAAATACAGGACCGAGCGATGCCCTTTGCGGTACTTCAATCCGGGCTGGAAGAGCGCGCCGCACGGGGCCTGCTGCGCAGCCGCCGCACGCTGCAAAGTCCGCAGGCAACGCATATCCAGGTGGATGGCCGGAGTTATTTGTCCTTCTGCAGCAACGATTATCTTGGTTTGGCCAATCATCCCCAGCTGATCGCCGCCTTGCACCAAGGGGCGCAATATTATGGCGTGGGCGCGGGTGCTGCGCATCTGGTGAGCGGACACATGCAACTGCACGAACAGTTGGAGCGCGCGCTGGCCGATTTTGTCGGGAAGCCGGCCGCGTTGCTGTTCTCCACCGGCTATATGGCGAATCTGGGCGCGGTGCAAGCGCTGGTCGGCAAGTCCGATACAGTATTTGCCGATAAGCTGAATCATGCCTCGCTGAATGATGCGATGCTGCTGTCGCGGGCCAGCGTCAAACGCTATCGTCACAACGACATCGCCCAGCTTGCGTCGCTGCTGGAGCAAACGGCGAGCGGGCGCAAGCTGGTCATCACCGACGCGGTGTTCAGCATGGACGGAGGTTTTGCGCCGTTGCCCGAGATGCTCGCGCTGTGCGAACGGCATGATGCGTGGCTGCTGGTGGATGATGCGCATGGTTTCGGTGTGCTGGGTGAGCGTGGCAACGGGGCACTGGCGCATTTCCGCATCGCTTCATCCCGCATCATCTACATGGCCACGCTGGGCAAGGCAGCCGGGGTGTCCGGTGCTTTCGTCGCTGCCGACCAGGTGGTGATCGATACGCTGGTCAATCATGCGCACAGCTATGTCTACTCCACCGCCGCACCGCCTGCCTTGGCGGGCGCGCTGCTCCAGAGCCTGCAGTTGATAGGGCGGGGCGCAGATCAGCGCGATCATTTGCAGCGCTTGATTGCACAGCTGCGCAACGGTTTGCGCGATTTGCGCTGGCCGCTGTTGTCATCGACTACCGCGATACAACCGTTGCTGGTCGGTGACAACCAGGCGGCGCTTGATTTAAGCGACGGCTTGCGCGAGCGCGGCATTTGGGTGGCGGCGATCCGCCCGCCCACTGTGCCGCAGGGCACGGCGCGGCTGCGCATTACACTGTCCGCAGCGCATACTGCTGCGGATGTGACACGTTTGATGGGCGCGCTGCGTGAGCTTGCACGTTGATCGTTACGCATATGCAGGAATCAGAGGCAGCGGTAGGGCGCTGCTGTTGATCCACGGCTGGGGTATGCACGGCGGCATGTGGGCCGGCGTGGCGCAACAGTTGGCGCAACATTTTCCGGTGATGGCGGTGGATCTGCCGGGACACGGTTACAGCGCGCTTCCCGCTCGCGGGAGAGCGGTTGGAAAAGAAGGCAGGAACGGCGTATCCCTTTTCCCTCAGCCGGTGAGCGGGCTGGAATTGCTGGATGCCGTCGTCGATGAATTGTCCGCGCAGTTCAATGGTCCGCTGGACCTGTGCGGTTGGTCGCTGGGCGGTCAGATTGCGTTGCGTTGGGCGGTGCGCTACCCGCAACAAGTGGGCCGCCTGGTAATGGTATCCAGCACGCCCAGTTTTGTACGCCGCAGCGGGTGGGAACATGCGTTGAGTGCGGAAGTCCTGCAAGAGTTTTCGGATGATTTGCAGCATCATTATGCGCTGACCTTGAAGCGCTTTGTTGCATTGCAGATGCGCGGCGGGGAGCAGGAACGCGAATGGCTGGCAGTATTGCGCGGTGCGTTGTTCAGCCGGGGCGAACCCGATCTGGCAGCGTTGCAGGACGGGCTGCGCATCCTGATGAGCTGCGATTTGTGCAGTGCATTGCAGGACATCAAGCAGCCTGTGCTGGTACTCGCGGGCGGAAGAGACATGCTGATACCTTTGCAAGCCGCGCAATATATGGCAGACAGAATGGTGAACGGGAAGTTGGCGGTGATGGACGGTGCAGCGCATGCGCCCTTTTTGTCCCATCCCGATGAATTTGTAAAATTGGTGGTTGATTTTCTGAGCGAAGAGCGGGCATGAATGAGTTTCTGATCGATAAGCGGGAGATACGCCGATCCTTTAGCCGTGCATCGAAAGACTATGATGCGGCAGCGGTATTGCAGCGCGAGGTATGCGCACGTATGCTGGAACGTCTGGAATATCTCAAACTGCAACCCGCGCGCATACTGGATGCCGGTTGCGGCACAGGCTGGGGGACGCGCCGTCTGGCGCAACATTTTCCGGCCGCACAGATGGTCGAAATGGACATTGCCATCGGCATGCTGCTTGCCGCGCAGGGCCGTTCCGGCTGGTGGCAAAAATTGTTCGGCGGCACAAAACAGTTGCAGATTTGCGCCGATGTTGAGGCTTTGCCGTTGGCGGCAAACAGCCTGGAAATGATATGGTCGAATCTTGCGCTACAATGGTGCAACGACCTGCCGGTAACCTTTGTTGAATTGCATAGGGTGTTGAAAGTCGACGGATTGCTGATGTTCAGCACTTTCGGTCCGGATACGCTGAAGGAATTAAGGCAGGCATTCGGCGACGTGGACCGGCACAATCATCTGAACCGTTTCGCCGACATGCACGACATAGGCGACATGCTGGTGCAAGGCGGATTTGCCGATCCGGTGATGGAGATGGAATACATCACGCTGACCTACGCTGATGTGCGCGGCATATTGCAGGATCTCAAAGCCATAGGCGCGCACAATGCCACTGCTGGCAGAAGCCGTGGCTTGATGGGAAAGCAAGCCTGGGCACGCCTGATCGAAAATTACGAGCGCTTGCGCAAGGATGGCAAATTGCCGGCGACCTTCGAGGTGATCTATGGCCATGCATGGAAGCCCCAGCCGCGCGCCACCCGTGACGGTGCAGCCATCATCAAGACTTCATTCAGCTTGAAATGAGTTATTTTGTCACCGGGACTGATACCGATGTCGGCAAAACGCTGGTCAGTTGTGCATTGCTGCATGGCTACGCCGCACAAGGCAAGCGCGTGGCCGGAATGAAGCCGGTCGCGGCAGGCTGCAATGCCGCCGGGCAGAGCGAAGATGTGCTGTGCTTGTGCGCCGCCAGCAATATTCAGGCGGACCGGCGGCAAGTGAATCCCTATGCGTTCGCGCCGGCCGTGGCTCCGCATCTGGCGGCACGGCTTGCCGGCATCCGTATCAGTTTTGGGCCTATCCTGGAGTCGTACTCGGTGCTGGCCGCACAGGCCGACGGGGTGATCGTCGAGGGAGCGGGCGGCTTCCTGGTGCCGCTGAACGAAAGCCAGGACCAGGGTGACCTGGCGCGACAACTGGGATTGCCAGTTATCCTGGTGGTCGGGATGCGTTTGGGTTGCCTGAATCATGCATTGCTGACTGTTGAGGCGATCAGGCAGCGCGGTTTGCCGCTGGCGGGCTGGGTAGCCAATGTCATTGTTGCAGATATGCCATTGCTTGAAGAAAATATCGCTGCCTTGCAACAACGGATAAATGCGCCGATTTTGGGCCGGGTGCCTTATTTGCCCCAGGCGGAGGCGCACCTTGTATCAGGGTATCTTGATCTCGGGCGGCTGGGCATCCTGCCGGCCTGATCCAGTGGCGTGGGTCGGAGCAGATTTTGCGAGGATGGATAGACTATGGACTCTACAAGCATGATCAGACGGGTGTTTTTCCTGATGTTGATAGCGGTGCTGGCGGGATGTAACAGAAACGCGATGCCCGGTCATTTTCATGCGAGCGACGTGACCGGCAGTTACCAGCAGGCCAATTTCCACCTGACCGACCATAACGGCAAGCCGCGCAGCCTGAGCGATTTCAAGGGCAAGGTGGTGGTGCTGTTTTTTGGCTACACCCATTGTCCGGATGTGTGTCCCACCACGCTGGCCAACCTGGCGCATACCATGCAACTGTTGGGCAAGGATGCCGACCGGGTACAGGTATTGTTTGTCACTGTCGATCCGGAACGCGACACCCGCGAGATCCTGGCGAAATTCGTGCCCGCTTTTGATCCTGCATTTCTGGGATTGTATGGCGATGCACAGGCAACGGCGGATGCAGCAAAAAGCTTTTTGGCGGAATACCATAAAACCCCGGCCAAAACCGGCTACTTCATGGATCATACGACATTCAGCTACGTGATCGATACCCAGGGCAAAGTGCGTTTGCTGGTCGGCGAAAGAGAACCGGACGAGTGGCTGGCTCAGGACATTCGCCAGTTGTTGGCAAGCGGGCGTTGACAGGCTGCGGTATCATGGACTATTCAATCTGAAATCAATCGCCTTGGGGATCGTCATGAAAATAATGTCGGCGGTTGCTCTCGTATGCAGTGCTGCGAGTATGCGCCCGAAGCCGGGATCGGTATGTCACTCCGGATGTGCCGCTGCGCGGCCGTTTTTGATCGGTGCGCGCAATGACTGAGGCGAGGGGCGATTTGCTGAGCAACAAATTGTTTTCGTTGTTGCGCGAATCGCGCTGGATATTGCTGGTCGCCTGCGCGCTGTATTTCACCGTGGCATTGCATGGCTATGATCCGGCCGATCCGGCCTGGTCGCATAGCGTCAGCAGCATGCATGCCAGCAATCCCGGCGGCGCACTGGGCGCATATCTTTCAGATCTGCTGTTCTATCTGTTCGGCTTTTCCGCTTGGTGGTGGGTGCTGTTCATGCTGCAGCGCGTGTGGGCCGGGTACCATAATTTGGGCACCGACAGCATTTTCGACAAGCGCACGTTATGGGTTTCGATCGCCGGATTCATGGTGCTGCTATTGTCCAGCAGCGCGCTTGAAGCGATACGCCTATACAGTATAAAGGTCAGTCTTCCGCTGGCCCATGGCGGAATGTTCGGGACGGTGCTCAGCAAAGTGCTGACCCGGATGTTCGGTTTCACCGGCGCGACGCTGTTGCTGCTGGCCCTGATCGCCACCGGCTTTAGCGTCTTCAGCGGATTGTCCTGGCTGCGCTTCGTGGACCGCTTGGGCGAACTGCTGGAAACCGCTTTTTTGCGCGCGCGCCTGGCCTGGCAGACCCGCCAGGACAGGCGTATCGGGGCGCAGGCTACACATGATCGTGTCGCACTTGTCGAAGAGGAAAAAAAGAAGCGCGTCGAGGACCACCAGCCCATACACATCGAAATGCCGTTGATGGAGGTCGCCAGATCCGCACGGGCCGCCGAAGAAAAGCAGGCACCGCTATTCTCCGATATGCCGGACTCGCCGTTGCCGCCTTTGCATTTGCTGGATCAGGCGGCGCAGCATATCGAAATCGTCTCCGCCGACACACTGGAATTCACTTCGCGCCTGATCGAACGCAAACTGAAAGACTTCGGTGTCGAAGTCAAGGTGGTCGCTGCCTATCCCGGTCCGGTGATCACCCGCTACGAAATCGAGCCCGCCGTGGGTGTGAAGGGCAGCCAGATCACCAATCTGGTCAAGGATCTGGCGCGCGCATTGTCAGTGGTGAGCATACGCCTGGTCGAGACGATACCGGGCAAGGCATACATGGCGCTGGAACTGCCCAATCCCAAGCGCCAGATGGTGAAACTCTCCGAGATACTCAGCTCGCAGGTGTATGCCGACATGCATTCCCCGCTGACCATTGCGATGGGCAAGGACATTTCCGGCAAGCCGGTGGTCGCCGATCTGGCCAAGATGCCGCATGTGCTGGTGGCCGGCACCACCGGTTCGGGCAAATCGGTGGCGATCAATGCGATGATCCTGAGCCTGATCTACAAGGCTACGCCGCAGCAGGTCGGCTGCTGCTGATCGATCCGAAGATGCTGGAGCTGTCGGTGTATGATGGCATTCCCGCACCTGCTGGCGCCGGTGGTGACCGACATGCGCCAGGCTGCTGCGGGGCTGAACTGGTGCGTGCAGGAAATGGACAGGCGCTACCGGCTGATGTCCGCGCTCGGCGTGCGCAACATTGCCGGCTACAACCAGAAGCTGCGCGACGCCGGGAAGGAAGGGGAAGTGCTGACCAACCCGTTCACGCTGACGCCGGACAACCCCGAGCCGCTCGAGGAGCTGCCCCTGATCGTGGTATTCATCGACGAGCTCGCCGACCTGATGATGGTGGTGGGCAAGAAGATCGAGGAGCTGATCGCGCGGCTGGCGCAGAAAGCCCGCGCCTCCGGCATTCACCTGGTGCTGGCCACGCAACGCCCCTCGGTGGATGTGATCACCGGATTGATCAAGGCCAATGTGCCGACCCGCGTGGCATTCCAGGTTTCCAGCAAGATAGATTCGCGCACGATACTGGACCAGATGGGCGCGGAAGCATTGCTCGGCCAGGGTGACATGCTGTACCTGCCGCCCGGCAGCGGTTATCCGCAGCGCGTGCACGGCGCCTTCGTGTCCGACCAGGAAGTGCACCGCATCGCCGAATACCTGAAAGCCCAGGGCGAACCGCAGTACATCGACGGCGTGCTGAATTCCCTGGAAGAGTCTGCGGAAGAGGGCGGTGCAGGACCCGGCCTGGATGCGGAGTCGGATCCGCTCTATGACCAGGCGGTGGACATCGTGCTGAAAAACCGCCGCGCGTCGATCTCGCTGGTGCAGCGCCATCTGCGCATCGGCTATAACCGCGCTGCGCGGCTGGTCGAACAGATGGAAGCGGCCGGAATTGTCTCGTCGATGCAAAGCAACGGCAATCGTGAAGTGATTGCGCCGGCAAGGCAGGAGTGAGGGTCCGGGACCGGGTAACTCCGTTGCGCCTTTTACCTGATACCCATTATTTGATATCCAGTCCTCGCGTCCCAGTCCCAACAACGTCAGGAAGATGATGAAATATATTTTTGCCGTGCTGATGCTGTCCCTGCTACCGGTTTCCGCCCACGCCGGAGCCATCGAAAAACTCAAGACCTTTATCGCTTCCACCCATTCCGCCCAGGCGGATTTCACCCAGGAGGTGCTGGATCAGAACGGCAAGCGCATCCAGTCGGCTTCCGGCACGATGCAGTTCCAGCGTCCCGGCAAGTTCCGCTGGACTTACCGTAAACCCTACCAGCAGCTGATCGTAGGGGATGGCAAGAAATTCTGGCTGTACGATGCGGACCTGAATCAGGTCACAGTCAAGAAACTCGATGCGGCATTGGGCAGCAGTCCTGCTGCGTTGCTCTCCGGCAGCAACGAGATCGAGCGCGGCTTCAACCTGAGCGAAGCTGGCAGCAGGGACGGGCTGGAATGGCTGCAGGCCTCGCCCAAGGGGCAGGGTAAAGGCCAGGACAGCAGCTTCGAGAAGATACTGATGGCATTCAACGCGCAATCCGAGCTGGTCGCGATGGAACTGAACGACATGTTCGGGCACAAGACCGTGCTGAGATTTTCCGCGATGCAGCGCAACCCCGGGATACCGCCACAGCAATTCCGATTTACTCCGCCCAGGGACGCCGACGTGCTGAGCGAATAGCGCAAGTCCCATGCATACCGACAGCCTGTTTGGTCCGACCCAGCCAGCCGCGCCGCTGGCTGAGCGCCTGCGCCCCGGGCACATCGACGAAGTGATCGGCCAGTCCCACCTGTTGGGACCAGGCAGGCCGCTGCGGCTGGCATTCGAATCGGGCAAGCTGCATTCGATGATCCTGTGGGGGCCGCCGGGGGTGGGCAAGACCACACTGGCGCGGCTGATGGCCTCGGCGTTCGATGCCGAGTTCGTGCCGCTGTCCGCGGTGCTGTCCGGCGTCAAGGACATCCGCGAGGCGATTGCGCAGGCGCAGCTGATGCTGGAGCAGCATGGCCGCCATACCATCCTGTTCGTCGACGAAGTGCACCGCTTCAACAAGTCGCAGCAGGATGCGTTCCTGCCTTTCGTCGAGCAGGGACTGGTCACCTTCATCGGCGCCACCACCGAGAACCCGTCGTTCGAGGTGAACAGCGCGCTGCTGTCGCGCGCGCAGGTCTATGTGCTGCAGCCATTGTCCGAAACCGAGCTGGCGCAGCTGTTGAGCGCGCGCGCACAAGGTGGTGCTGCAGGGCATCACATTCGAGGAGGACGCAAAGCAGCGTGTCATCGGCTATGCCGACGGCGATGCGCGCCGGCTGCTCAACGTGCTGGAGCAGCTCGACACCGCGGTGCGCACCGCGAAGGTGTCCAATATCGATGTGAAGTTCCTCGATGCGACGCTGGCCGAAAACCTGCGCCGTTTCGACAAGGGCGGCGAGGCGTTCTACGACCAGATCTCCGCGCTGCACAAATCGGTGCGCGGCTCCAACCCGGATGCCGCGCTGTACTGGTTCACGCGCATGCTGGACGGCGGCGCCGACCCGCGCTATCTGGCGCGGCGCATCGTGCGCATGGCCTGGGAGGACATCGGTCTGGCCGATCCGCGCGGCGTGGAAATCGCGCTGAATGCGGCGGAGACCTACGAGCGCCTCGGTTCGCCCGAAGGCGAGCTGGCGCTGGCGCAGGCGGTGCTGTATCTGGCGGTCGCCGCCGAAATCGAATGCCGGCTATGTCGCGTATAATGCCGCGCGCGCTTTCGTCGAAACAGGACGAGTCGCGCGCGGTGCCGCTGCACCTGCGCAACGCGCCGACCAAATTGATGAAGCAGCTCGATTACGGCAAGGGCTACCGCTATGCGCATGACGAAGAAGAAGCCTATGCCGCGGGCGAGACCTATTTCCCGGACGGCATGCCGGAAGTGAGTTTCTACGAGCCCACCGAGCAGCGGGCTGGAAGCGAAGATTGCGGAGAAGCTGGCGCATCTGAGGGAACTCGATGCGGCAGCAAAGAAGAAAGTGTAGGGTGGGTTAGGCGCAGCCGTAACCCACCGTTCGTTTGACGGATATCGTTTCACTCAACCCATCCTACAGTGAAGAGCGGGAGTGAATTGGAGTTTTCATGTTGGATATTCAGGCATTAAGAAATGATTTGGCTGCGGTGGCGGCAAGCTTGGCGACTCGCGGCTACACGCTGGATACCACCAAGTTCGAGCAACTGGAAGCCGAACGCAAGACGATACAGACACGCACGCAGGAACTGCAGGCGAAGCGCAACGCAGCTTCGAAACAGATCGGCGCGGCCAAGGCCAAGGGCGAGGATGTGTCTGCCATCATGGCCGAGGTGGCGGCGATCGGCGATGAATTGAAGAAGCTCGAATCCGAGGCCTTGCCCAAGGTGCTGCTGGAGATGGAGGGGTTCCTGTCGGTGATTCCCAATATGCCGCATGCCAGCGTGCCGCTGGGCAAGTCCGATGCGGACAATGTCCTGGTGCGCAAGGTCGGCGAACCGAAGAAATTCGATTTCGAAGTACAGGATCACGTCAGTCTGGGCGAAGGCTTGGGCGGGCTGGATTTCGAGACAGCGACCAAGATTTCCGGTGCGCGCTTCTCGCTGCTGAAAGGCCCGCTGGCCAGGCTGCACCGTGCGCTCGCGCAGTTCATGCTGGACACGCACACCGAGCAGCATGGCTACACTGAGACTTATGTTCCATATATTGTTAACGCGGCTTCAATGCGTGGTACGGGACAGTTACCTAAATTTTATGAAGACTTATTTTTGGTAATTAAAGGTGGCGGAACTAATATTGACGATCATGAAAACCCTGGGAACTTAGAAGGGCTTTATTTAATTCCAACCGCCGAAGTCCCGGTGACCAACATGGTGCGCGACGAGATCGTTCCGCTGGAACAATTGCCGCTGAAGTTCGTCGCGCACACACCGTGCTTCCGCTCCGAGGCCGGTTCCTACGGGCGCGACACGCGCGGCATGATACGCCAGCACCAGTTCGACAAGGTGGAGCTGGTGCAGATCGTGCATCCCGAACAATCGTATGCATTGCTCGAAGAGCTGCTCGGCCATGCCGAAACGATACTGCAGAAACTCGGTCTGCCCTACCGCGTGGTGAAACTGTGCACCGGCGACATGGGCTTCTCGTCTGCGCTGACTTACGACATCGAGGTGTGGCTGCCGGCGCAGAATACCTACCGCGAGATTTCCTCCTGCTCCAATTTCGAATCCTTCCAGGCGCGGCGCATGCAGGCGCGCTTCCGCAATGCGCAGGGCAAGACCGAGCTGCTGCATACGCTGAACGGCTCCGGTCTGGCGGTCGGCCGCACTCTGGTGGCAGTACTGGAAAACAATCAGCTTGCTGACGGGGGTGTGAAAGTGCCTGAAGTTTTACGCCCTTATATGGGGGGAATGGACATCATTCGGGCAAGCTGATTGCTTCGGCGAAGGCTAAGGAACCTCTGATTAAGTCCTCCATGAGCCGCGTTGCCGACAAAATCGCGATGATCGCAAGGCGTGCGACGAAGGTCGTAGCCGAGACTACGATGCCGAGGAGCACAACGCCGCGAGCGCGCGATTTTGTCGCAACCCCATGGGCACTGGTTTTGCGGGCGGTCTGCTGCGTTGCGCTGCGGCTGCGACACGTTACTGCGCAGCAGCCGCTTGCGGGAGCAGCCGCTGGCAGCCCTTCCCGCACCGTACGGCTGCGCCGCCCCGTGTCAGGGCTGCTCACGAAGGGGATCAACCATTCGCTGCCTCGCGCGCCTTGCATCCCATCCCGCAAAACCGAGTGCGCGGCCATGTGGGACTTAATCAGAGGTTCCCTGACATGAACAACGTGAATGTTAGCCGAGCGCATGCGAGTGGCCGTAACCAAAACAATCGGCAAGCCGACTGCAGCGTGGTGATTCCCGAGGTGCTGCGCCCCTATATGGGCGGAAGGGAAATACTCGCTCCGTAACGATGGGGCTTTCCTTCAGCCAGTCATGTCAGGCAAGCTGTCATGGCTGAGCCGGATCGAGCCCCCTTCCATATTCAGGCCAGGCAAACCGAACTTAAGGGAGCAATCGTTGCATCGGCTCTATCAGCCGATACGAGGGCTTTTCCGGCATCGCCGCCGGTTGGCTGGGTTCCAGCCGTTTGAGGATGTCATAGTAGCTACGGGTGCTTTCCACCAATATCACCGCCTCGCCGCCGCGCGCATAACCGTGCTTCAATTTCTTGTAGTAATTTGGATGACTCAGCAGCGGCAGCCATTTTTTCACGTCTGACCAGCTGTCCGGGTTCATTCCGGCGCGGCTGGCCAGAATGCGCGCATCCTCCAGGTGGCTGGAACCCTGATTGTAGGCGGCCAGCCCCATCCAGGTTCGATCCGGCTCCGGGATGCGATCGGGTAGCTGTTCCTTGAGCTGCAGCAGATACTTTGCGCCGGCGAGGATGCTTTCGCGCGCATCCAGCCTGTTGCCAACATTCATCTGGTCGGCAGTATCCTCGGTCAGCATCATCATGCCGCGCACATTTGTGTATGAAGTGGCGAGCGGATTCCATTGGGATTCCTGGTAGGCCAGTGCCGCCAGCAATCTCCAGTCCAGGCCGGTGATAATCGCGGATTCCTCAAACATGCGGCGAAAATGCGGCAGAACCGTGTTGATCCCGGAGATGAAGGCCGTTGCATCGGTCTTGTCCAGGCGATTGTTGTGACCGTAATAGCGATCGAGCAAACGATGCAGGGTGCCGTCCTGCTGGATGCGGGCAAAAAAGATCTGCGCCTGTTTGATCAATTCCCGGTCGGCATCACCGGGGAATCCCCAGGCAAGCTGGGAGGGCGGGGCAACATCGAGTTCGGCGACCAGATTGGGGTGATAGTTGCGCGCATCATTGAATTCCAGTTCATTGGCTGCAGCGCAATCCAGTGTGCCTTCGCTGACTTCGACCAGCAGGTCTTGCGTGGAGAGGTCGTGATCAGTCTGCCATTTCAACCAAGGGAAATTTCTCTGTGCCTCGCGCAATGCCGATTCATGTGTTGACCCTGCTGCCACGGCCACCGTTCTGCCACTCAGTCCGGCAAGATCACTTATGCGTGGTACATCGCTATTGCATACCAGCAATTCACGAACGCTCTGATAGCCGGGACCGAATTGAAGTGCGGCAGGGTTGTTTTCGATTCGTAATGGGGTCGCTGCAAGATGAGCCTGGTGGTTGCGCAACGCTGCGAGGACGTGATCTGGAGGAAGCGGTATAGTTTCGAGTGTGGCATCCAATTGCCCGGCGAACAACTGTACCAGCTCACGCTCAAATTCTGCCTCGGGACCTTGTGCGGTTTCCGGGACCACCACCACCAACTTGCCGCTTTTCCATGTTGAGATCTGTTGATCGCAGGCCGCGAGTAATAATAATTGGCTGAATATTATTATCTGTATATAACTTGGCGGAGTACGCATGAGAACATTCTGCCCGAAATCGGGGGTTGCCGGTAGCATACGCGCCGCTGTTTGTTCATCCAGCAGGGTGGCGGAGTGATTGAATGCACCGGACTCAAAATCATCATAAGTTTTTATGGTCAATGCTGGTCAATTTTTTAACGAGACGTTGACGGCAAGGATCGCCCCCCGACTACTGGAGGTGCGCCATACCAGTGCAAGAATGCAGTGAAGTTGTTCTGGGCGAAGCCTGTAGCATTGGCATTTTGAAGATACTGTTGGCATGCATAAGGCTGGGTATAATTCAAGCAAAATTCGGAATGTTTGGTTTTGGTCCCAGGTCAGAAGCAATCAAAATTGAGTGGCGCGTACTGAGTTTTGCCTTGCGGCAGCGCTCAAACGTGTAGCTGTTTCGGATTGTAAGCGGTGTGCTGGAGTGCGAACATGTAAATAATTTTAGATATCACGCAATGATTGTGGAAAGTTGTGCGTCATGGTGGTATATTGATGCCGAATTTCAGCAAAACCGTAGCTAGGGAATGCTAGCCAAATGGCGGAGAGAGTGGGATTCGAACCCACGATACCTTGCGGTATGCCGCATTTCGAGTGCGGTACAATCGACCAACTCTGCCATCTCTCCGAATTGAATATTCTAACAAAACAAAAATAGTCGTGTTGTGTTTTAAGTGTTGTTGATTTAAGCGTATATCCAAAAATTATCAGAAGCGGCAGTCTGCATCTTGTAGCCTCGATTTTGTGGCGGAATTCAGGAATATGGGGAAGCGAAAACGTGGAGCGCCAGCGTCGGCCTTGAAGGGCGTATATTCAGCCGATCCTGGGCAGCAGTTCAGCATTGCGGGTTATCGTACGCGTCTTTGGGTGATATAAAAAGTTGGATTGGGTTTTGTATGCTGCCTTCTGATGGCTGCAGGGGTGATGTTTAAGACTTCCGGCCTACTTTACATACTAATTTTGTTACAATTGTGCGGGTATGGTTTTTGGGTGAAAACTTATGACAGTTGCTATACAAATGTTGTCAGGCGGATCACCGCTCGTACGAGTTGCAGATAACGAGGTCTGCTCTCCGATTACCTGCACTGATTGCGGCATCTACGGTTTATGTAGCGAGGTGAACGGTTCCGATGTGGATCTGAGTTTGCCCGAAACAATAGTCAGAAATCGCAGGCTGCTTAACCGTGGCGAATTGCTCTATCGGATAAATGAACCTGTGCGCAGTATCTATGCGATCCGCAGCGGTTCCGTCAAGACTTATGTCCTGACCGAGGATGGCCGGATGCAGATTACGGGCTTCCATATTGCCGGTGAGTTGCTGGGTTTGGGCGCGATTGCTGCCAATTATTTTACCAGTGAAGCCATGGTGCTGGAAACCACGATGGTGTGCGAAGTTCCCATTGAAGTCCTAGAAGTGTGCAGCAAGGAGATTCCATCCATTCGCCAGCAGATGCTAAGGATATTGAGCCAGGAAATTCTCGATAATCAAGAGTTGATGCTGTTGCTCGGGAAAAAGAATGCAGATGAACGTTTGGCTACTTTTCTGTTGAGTCTATCCCGGCGTTACCAGCGGCGCAATTATTCCCCCACTGAATTCAACCTTAGTATGTCGCGCAGCGATATCGGAAACTACCTTGGTATAGCAGAGGAAACCGTGTGCCGCGTGTTTACCCGTTTTCAGAATGAGGGTCTGTTAGCCGCCGACCGCCGCCAAGTGCAACTTCACGATCTGAGTCAGCTTCACAATATCGCTCGCGGCTAACATAGGTCCATGTAATTCCCGAATATTCCAATCGGGTACGGGCTATCAATTAAATGTGGTTTGGTTGATCCATGTCAGTGAGTGGCGGGTAATTTTCAGTTATCTTACGCTGTGATAGGTGCCGAGAAAGCGTTTTTTGGTGCAATTGCTGCGCGGATGTGTATGAGTCTGCTTTTGTTTACATTTTAATATTAATAACTTGGGGGGTTTACATGAATGTGAGTGCAAACAGTACAAGATCGATTCCATCTCGGGGCTTTTGGGGAATTATCGTGGGCGGGATGATTACGGGTATGGGAAACGGCAGCGTTTTCGGCGCGTGCATAATGTGTGCGATGGGGCGCGGAAATTTCGATAACTGGGGTGGGATCGGCACGCCTTCCTATAATCCGACGACTTTTTCCGGGTTCGTTAACTGGTCGATGATTACTTTTGGCATTGCATTCGCGGTGATTCTTGCGATTGCATTGACGCGTCATGATAGATTGGAAAGAGCGGCCCGCTGACCTAGCGTGTTTGCAGGCAGATGGGCTGTTTAATTTTATAGATTTCGATTTTTGATAGGGGGGTGGCTATGGCTACGATTGCGGGAGCACTTGGTATACTGTTAGCGTTTTCGAGTATGTTGTTGTCTTGGTATATTCTTAATCCGCATGAGAGAGATGATGGGAAATGATGGGGTGCCATCACTGTTGTGTTGTCCATTCGAATTGAGGGAGAGTAGTTATGCTTAAATATTTGTTTGCCAAAAACGAAGATATTCCGTCTGGTTCTGCGTCAATTTTCTTCGCGTTTTCTGCAATAATCTGGTTTGTGATCGGTACCGGTCTGGGGTCCTTTAATGCGGCGAAACTCGCATTCCCCGATTTCGTGACGGGCAACGAGTACTTTGCTTTTGGCCATATGCGCCAAGTCCACGTGATGGCCGTGATCTTTGGCTGGATATCGATGGCATTTGCGATGACCATGATGTACATCACGCCTGCGCTGGGGAACACTAAAGTGTGGTCCGAGAAGCTGGGGTTGTGGAATTGTCTGTTCTGGAACATTGGTCTGGCCTTGGGTCTGACGGTTATGTGGGCGGGTATTTCCTCTGGGCGTGAATACTCCGATTTCCCTTGGCCGGTGGATTTGTACTTGGCTACATTCGTATTCATACCGCTGGGGATCAACGTCTGGATGACAATCCTGAACCGCCGTACCCAGGGGATATACATCACCAACTGGTTCTTTGGTGCATCCACCTTCATGATAATTATCGTATTTCTGGTGGGTAATCTGCCGGAATTCTTCCATTTGACCGGGCTTACCGAGGCTTATCTCACCTGGTGGTTTGCGCACAACACGCTGGGGCTGTGGATTACTCCGGTAGCGGCAGCAATCGCTTATTACACCATTCCAAAAATTACGGGTAATCCCCTGTACTCTCACCGTATCGGGCACCTGCATTTCTGGGCTATTGTGGTGTTCTACTCCACGCCGGCTGCCCACCACCTGATGTCTGCTCCTCTGCCAGAATGGTTGAAATCGTTTGCATCTGTGGAGGGGGTTCTGATTCTGGTTCCCGCCATTGCATTCGTGTCGAACATTTTGATGACGATGCAGGGCAAGTGGCATATGTTCGTGGAAGTTCTCGAGGTTCGCTTTACCATAACGGGCTGCCTGATGGCAATTCCGCTAAACATGCAGGGCGGTTTCCAGCAAACCCGCGCCATTAACTGGTACATACACGGGACGGGATGGATCGTTGCGCATGCGCACCTTGCATTGTTAGGTATGTCGACTTTCCTGGAAATTGCCGCAGTTTACTTCGGCATGCAAACAATCATGAAGCGTAAGCTCTATTCGATTACGCTGGGCAACTTCCATTTTTGGCTGGTCCTGATAGGGTTTACCACTTACTGGGTTTCCATGACGATCGCCGGTTTGATACAGGGAGCGGGGAAGATATATGAGGTTCCTTATATCGATGTGGTCATTGCCGAGCACCCATACATGATCGCACGCTGGTTGGGCGGGTCCATGGTATTTTCGGGTAACTCCATATGGTTGTTCAACATGTGGATGACTGCGCGCAAAGGCACTGTGATTCCAGTGGGCCGCATGCCGCATGAATTGGCTTACGAGCGCTAAGTCATAAAAATAAGATCGATAAAAAATATCATGGAGATCAATCATGGCAGGATTTAGAGAATATAAGATCGGAGCAAAGCTGTTCGGCATGGCGCTGAGCGGTTCGATGTGCATCACGCTGTTTTTCCCGAGTTTTGATCTGGCGGCGGTGTCCTCAACCGATGTGGCCTTAACCAAACAATTGACTATGGGCCACGAAACGGCTTTCAACCTGGATGACCCGTTCCTGCTGGGCTGGAACAAGCCTTTGGCCGTTGCGCTAAAAGTTGATCCGAAAACCGGCCAGGCCATAGAAGGTGGTATGCAGGTCTATGTGTATAAGGCGGGAACAGCCTTCCCGGCTGGCATATTGCATCCCCGTATACTGGGTAAAGGCATAGAAGAATTAAGTGTGCAACAAGGCCATGTTACGGAGGCCCGGAAGGATGCGGGTGCGGTGTTTACTCTTAGCAAGGGAATGTTGGGGGGGAAGCAGTATACCTATATTCAAAATCTGACCGCGACCAAAGGCTGGACGCCTGCAGATGTATTGCATGTGGCCAAGGACGAAGATATTTCCAATGCGGGCAAGGGAAAAACCATGTTCGTGCGCGAAGGTTGCTGGTGGTGCCATACCTTATTGCCTGAAGAAACTCAGGACTGGCAAGTGTTTGGTGCCCCGCCGATGTTGGGTGACTTTAACGGAGAATCTCCAACCGCATTCGGTTCAGACCGGAAAGCGCCTGACTTGCTACATGTTGGATCGCGGAATTCATCCAGAGAGTGGATGATGATGCACTTCTTCAATCCGCGATTGGTGCAGCCGCATTCGATCATGCCGCGCTTCGATTATCTGTGGGGAGATAAAGACGCTTCTGGCAATAAGATTGATTTTGACAAGTGGAGGGCTGAATACAACGAATATCGCGAAGGGAAGCGGGTAAATCCTCCGGATGTACCCAGTTATGCAAGCGATTCCGAAATTCGTAGCGTGATTGATTTTGTATTGAGCTTAAAATAACCGCTTAAAATAACCGGGAGGTAAAAATGTCTTTGTCTTGGAATTTTGATAATCCGTTGCGCACTATGACCGATAGTGCCACGAATGAGGCGGATAAGGCGCTGTGGGAAAATGAAGATACCGGCGGAGTAACGATAGACAACCGTCGCGTGCCGATTCCTGTCGTGATGCTGATCGTGCTGACGGTCGTAACTGCATTTTGTATTACTTTGCCTTTGTGGGGGCAGCGTCCCACCGCAGATCTATATGTGGGTTACATTAAGTCCATGAGCAGCCCGGAAATCATGGCTATCAAAGATGACAGTGAGGCAATGAAAAAAATTGTCCAGATGCACTCCGGTGACCCAGATCAGGGAAAGCTGGAGCGCCATCCGGTTTCCATGGATGATTTGCGCATCATCAAGCCTCAAATTGAAGCTCTGCAGGCCAGCGGAGTGGATTTGGGGGAATACGAGGTGGTGGGTGATCATGTGGTGATGGCCAATTTTGAGGGCAGAAAGAAGGCGGATGGTCAACCTCTAAGAAAACAGCCATGGTGGGATAAGGGGTATACGATTGATATTTTTTACCTGACCTATTTCTTTACGATGGTGATTCTGCTTACCAAAAGACTGCCGCCCTCGTCGTGGCAGCCTCGACACAAGCATTAATAATAACGTGATCGGGTTGATGAGAATCCATCGATCCGGTTTCCACATATAATTCAGGAGAAACCAGCATGATCGAATTAGATAACGGCCCACTTGTACTTGCCATGGTGATTATCCTTGCTTTTACCTGCCCTTTTATATATTCCTTTTTTATTGATCGTAATAATGAAAGAAAGTAACTGCAGGCTGAAGATAATCGGAATTTGTGTTGCCTGGATTTTGACAACACGTAGTGTTTAGGTAGGGAAAATGCCTCGCTGTTTAAATGGCGCGGCATTTTTATTTAAGTAGAAGCAGAATATCAACAGGAGTTCAAGATTCAAATTCCCGATTTCAGTACTACGCTGCTACAAGTGTCGCAGCTAAGCTCAGATCTTTCTCCAAAATTTGATCTCAGCATAGAAGGCATGCGCAGCCAGCAGTTCAGCGAGGGAGTATTTGCCTTCCTTTTGTTGGGGATAATAGTATTTTCGGCGATTATTATCGCGCTGTTGTTCAGCACCAATCGTTCGAAAAAAATGAAGCTGGGCGAACGAATGATGTTTGCGGCAATCATAATCGGGGTAATGCTTGCAGTATTTTTTGGGGCGCTGCAGATGCTTGGCGGCTACCTGTTCTGACTTAATTACGGTGGAAAATAATGGCGAATTTCTTTGAAACATTGCCCGATGGCTGGACCATATATTTGTGGCTGGTCGTTGGCGCGATGATTATTATTGCGGTGCTTTACTGGATACGCTGGGGTGCAAAAAACGAGCAATTCGACGAAGACATTAAGTACGTAATTTTCAACGAAAATGACCGTGAAAAGATGACTCCGGAGGATTACGCAAAAAGCAGGGCGGTGATGATTTCTCAAATAGAGAGCCGCAAGCGGCACCTGGCAGAGGATGCGGAAAAGCATAAAATTTGAGCATGAGACGCGGAGAAAAGATAATTCTCGCTTTGATTGGCGTGGCGGTTGTTGCGGGTGTAGTGAAGTCACTGTTGCATGTAGAAGGGAAGCATGACAGAGAAATTCCATTCTACAGTACGGCTACACGCGATGAAGCCATGGCTGCTATGGATATATACCGAAGTGAAGGTTGTAAAAGCTGTCACAGCCTGTGGACTTTGCAAGACATGCTGCAATTTGTACCTGCACCCATGCTTGACGGAATTGGGTCACTACGCACCGAAGACTGGCTGTATACCTACCTATCGTCTTCTGATCCACAGGCAATTTTGCCGTCTCGTCTAAAACAGCAATATCAGATGCCATCCTATGCGACTCTTCCTGAAAACCAGCGGCGCGTGTTAGCGCACTATTTGTCAAGCTTGAAAGTCAAAGCCTGGTACCTGGAACAGACCAAAAAGTCAGAATATGAAAAACTGACCGGATTGGAGTACGCGAAATGAAGCCACGTTTCCTGTTGGGCACGATCGCATTGCTGGTTGGGGTGATCCTGAATTATTTGGGAGACCGGCTGCTCGGGGTCAAAATTGAACTTTTTTCCGGCCTGTCTACATTCAGTTTTGCCTGGATACTGGATGTATTTTTTCTACCATTCTTGGTCGGGGTGGCGGTGAGTTGGATATTCGGCTTGGGTGGAAAATGGCTGTGTTATTTTCCACCACTTATTGTACGCAGCCTGAATTATGCCACTATCCTGTATGTGACCGGCACACCCCATGGCAGCAGCTTGAATCCCATGGGCTGGTGGGGCCTGTATGTCATTCTGGCAATGGAGTCCGCCGCCATCGGTGGGATCACTGGGGAAGTCATGAAAAAAAATATATATGGCCGTTCAGCAAAGCTCAATGCTACGGACACGAAACCATCTGCAGCAGCTAAGGAAATATAATGTCTAGCGTATCCGGACATAATGTTCCTAACGAGGCGGAGCGGCAGAAAAGAAAAAGATTCTTCTCCGCAACAATCATAACCTGTATTGCCTTGGCGATGATTGGAGGCAGCCTGCACGTTGTACGATTGGGTTCGATACGTATGGGTGAAATGCGCGACCTGGCAACCTATAACTTGAAGGAAGAATCCACGAGAATCCGCGCTGCAGGAGAAGACATTGCAATTCACGAGGAAAACGAGGAACGCAAAAATCAGTCGGCGGGGTACACCGTTGCAGAAGCCGAAGCTCTGCTGACCAAGGAGCAGTGGGATGAGCTTGGATCAACCATATTGATTCCGGCAGGGAAATTCCAGATGGGCACAAATTTGCAAAATGCAGATGCGGCTTCTCATCCAATGCATTCGGTATATTTGAAGGCATACCGTATTGACAAATATCCGGTGACTAACGCGCAATATGCACGATTTATAGCAGCAACGGGGCATCGTCCTCCCTCTGACTGGAAAAATGGAAAAGTTCAGCAAGGTGAGTTGTTGCATCCGGTTACTATGGTTAATTGGTACGATGCGACAGCTTATGCAAAATGGGCCGGCAAACGATTGCCTACTGAGTCAGAATGGGAAAAAGCAGCTCGCGGAACAGATGGCAGACGCTGGCCATGGGGGGATAAAATGGATCCGGCTCGTTTGAACACCTATTACAACGTTGGCTCGTCAACCAAGGTGACTACTTATGCCAATGGGGTAAGCCCGTATGGGGTTTATGACATGGCAGGAAATGTAGATGAATGGGTGGAGAATGACTTCCGTCCTTACAAAGGGACAGATGCCGCAGCAGATGTGTTTCAGGGTAAGGTGGCTCGTGTATTGAGCCCGGAGGATCGCGCCATGAATCTATCTGATATGGTTCCGGTGAATCGCCAGTACAAGGTTTTGCGCGGGGGTTCTTGGAAAGGCGATCCTTTTTCCACTGCCACCTATCATAGGGATTATTCCTGGGCAAATTATGCGTCCGATTTTTATGGATTTCGCTGTGCTTCCGATGTTAAGCAATAAATGAATTTACAGAGGGTAATATGAACCACATTTTGCTGAAGGCCAGCCCGATCCTGGTCGGTTCATTTTGGGCGGCATCAGCTCAGGCCGAAGTTGACAGCTACCGTTTTGCACACGTTACCATTGCAACTCCCTGGTACATTTTCATATTTTTGCTGATGGGGGTATTTGCCCCCTTTGTATTGATGGTAGTGATTGCGTGGCGCAACGCAGCGCGAAAAGCAGAGCAAGATATTGAAGATGCCAACAATGAAACAAAAAAGTAGGGTACTTATGCAGCCAATTACAACGTTTATTTCTAGAACATTATATTTTTGTACGTTGGCGATTGTATTAATGATATTGCTGCCTGGTTTGAATATAGTCCCGGTTTATGCTGAGGATAATTCTCAATCTGGGGACGGTGCCCAGATTATGCAGGCATTCAATCAGCAACATAAGGACGACATACGGGATAAGGCGATTAGCCCAAAAGAAAAGCAGCAGATCATGTTCCTGCTGGGTGTGGCACTTATAACTCTAGTTTTTATAACAGGTGGATTGGGTATTGCCATGGGGCTTTATGGCAAGCCCTTATTCGTTGCACACATGGTATTTGCTGGGTTAAGCATAACACTGGCGATAGTTCATGCGATTGTGGGGTTGGTATGGTTTTATCCATTTTAGTTTTTTGCCTTACGATTTTTTCTTTCGTGCATTAAGATTTTGGCAGGTGTATTCAAATCAGTCGTTCATCTGCTATCGGGCATCTCCATAGGCCTGAATTAGCCTTACCCGGTCCCGGGCATCAATTATCTATACAGTTTTTACATGTCATCCATACAACCTGTTTGCTTGAATTCTAAAACCTCAAGCAAGATCTCGTGGTGGTGGGCGGTGGCGATACTCTATTGTCTTTCTGGTTTGACCAGTCTTGCATATGAGGTTTTATGGGCGCGTATGCTGTCCTTGCAATTTGGAGTTAGCATATTCGGCGTAGTGCTGACCGTTGCAGCATTCATGTTCGGATTGGGGCTGGGCAGTCTGGTGGGAATAAAATGGGCAAAAAAATGCAAGAAACCTTTGCTCATTTTTGCACTACTTGAAACAGGAATCGCTCTCTATGCAATGCTGCTGCCCGGGTTGCTGCATTCGGTTAGCGGGTGGATAGAAAGCATTGCGATTCATCTGTCGTTGGCGCAGTGGTATGTCTTGCAAGGAACTGAAGCCCTGTGTTTGCTGGTAATTCCGGCATTTGGCATGGGGTTGGGATTTGCGCCAGTATTAAAATTTGTTGTTCGTACACCACTGTCAATGGGGAAACTGTACGGGCTGAATACGATGGGCGGCGCTGTCGGAGCACTATTCCCGTTATGGAGTTTGCCGGTATTGGGTTGGCTAAATTCGGTCCGGCTGATAGCCTCTATTGGGCTTGCAGTCGGTGTTGCCGCATTCATCCTGTCCCAGACTGTTAGAACAGACGATGAAAAATTATCTTCATCTGTGCAGAGTGATCAACGAAGCCCTGCTTTGCTTGAGCTATTAATTTATGGAGGAATCGGGGCCAGCAGCATCATGCTGGAAATCGGCTGGGTTAGATTGTATGGCATGATCATGCTCCGTACCGAATATGTGCTCGGAGTAATTCTCGCGGTATTTCTCCTTGGGATTGCGCTGGGCAGTCTGCTGCTTCCGCGCATTCCAAAACTCTGGCTGGCCGTATTAATGCCAATCCTGGCCGCGAATGGCGTACTGGCTAGTATGTACCTGCTTCCGTACGCTTCGTCTTGGATAGAGAATAATCAATTCCAATCATTATTTGGCGCAATGTGGTCGCAAGCTATGTTGCTGGGCATATTTACGCTGCCTGTCACCTTGGCGCTGGGTGCTTGGTTGCCATTAATGGCCAATCGGCACTCTAACTCCGAGTCGAGCGGAGTATGGCTATATGGCGCTAACTGTTTGGGAGGCGGAATCGGGGCAATTACTGCCTGTTTGGTTTGTATACCCTGGATTGGCAGTGAGGCTATGGTAACACTGGCCGGAATTGCAATAGCGGTCTTTGGTTTGATGTGGGCGAGGCCACGCTGGGCTTGGTTGGCAATTGTGCCAATGTTGCTGCTTGCCTGGCCATTACGCAGCCTACCCCCGGTGCATGATTTGTTGCCTAAAGTTGAATCCAAGAGCCGAGATCTGTATTTGTATGAGGACGCAGTATCCTTGACACAAGTAGTGCAGCAACAGGATGGTCAACGTGTACTGTTGAGCGATTTGCAGCGTATGGATGCCTCGACTGAACCCAGTGCGGTAAAGATTCAAATGGATCAGGCGCGGCTTGCATTGCTGTTGCACTCCGCCCCGCATAGCGTACTATTTCTGGGGCTGGGGACAGGAATATCCATGGCGGGATCTATCCCGTTTCCGGATTTGCAGCGTAGCGCCGTAGAATTATCTCAAGGATCGATTTTCGCTGCCAGGAACTGGTTTGGGCAGGTAAATGGCAACATCATGAATCAAGTGCAGGTAAGCAGAGACGATGCCAGGCATTTTTTAAATGCCACAGCACAAAATTACGATGTGATAATTGGTGACTTGTTTCATCCTGATCTGGCGGGGATGGGTTCCTTGTTATCGGTGCAACAATTCCAAAGAGCCAGAAACCATTTGAATGATGGTGGTCTGTTTGTTCAGTGGTTGGCGCTGAACCAGTTTGATATTCAATCGCTGAAGGTGGTTCTGCGAAGTTTTCAAAAGGTATTTCCGGACGCGCAATTATTTATGGACGGTATGCATCTGGCATTGGTTGGCCCGACAAAAAAGTTGTCTGCCCTTGCCATGCTCGAAAATCTGCAGCGTCTGTCAGCCAGAGAACAGGATCTGGTAACAGGTCAGGAAGGTGTATGGACTTGGCTGGGCCGCTATTGGGGGCCGATTTCGGTCAGCAACGGACAGATGCAGGATGAGTGGATGCCGTATATCGAATTCAACTTACCTGGTGCGCGCTATGACGGTAGCGTAAATCTAGAAAATTTGTTGGCATGGTTGTTGCGTAGACATCCTGATGCCAGTGAAGCCATGAAAATATTGGGGATAAATGCTGAAGAAAAGAAACAATTCGGTCGTGCGTATGTGGCGACCGAATTGGTTGTACGCGCATGGATGTCTTCAATTCAAGGCGATGCCGAAAGAGCAGGCAAATTGATTTGGCTAGCCTATCAGGAAAATCCTCAGGACTACTGGATTGCCAATGCACTAGCTGATAATATGTTTTTATCGCTTTCTCAAGCTAGAGAACACGGATTGAGCGAACGCGAGGCATTGCAGCGAGTTTTGCATATTAACCCGTATTTTGTCGGCGCTATACGCGCTATCTGGCATCTGGAACAGTCTGCAGGAAACACGAAAGCAGCTGAGAGTTATCGCCAGAGGCTGCTTGCCATTTCGCCACTTGACTACGAAGCAAATGCGCTCCGGTAAGTTTGTTGTAACTGGTGCTGCTTGAAAAGGTATATATGTCCTCAAATATTAACAAAGCACTGTCCAGCATTCCGATAAAAGTTGTTGGTTCTGTAGTTAGTGGGAAACGGCGCAATTTCCTCTGGAGGAGGCGTGCTGTCCAGATCACCATTCTGCTTTTGTTGGTGATAATACCTGTATCTGGATTACTCCGGTTCGATCCGGAAAATGGGGCATTTGTGGTATTGGGATGGCAAGTATGGCTTTCTGACTTCTCTTTAATAACCGGTTTGTGGATCTTGTTGGCTAGCACAATGGTTGCTTTGTATTCGGTTGCCGGGACAGTTTTTTGCGGGTGGGCGTGCCCGCAGAATACCTTGTCTGAATGGGCCAATCATATGACCCATAAGTTACTTGGCAAGCGTGCTGAAGTCAGCTTGACCGGTGAAGCACCAAAAGTGGCAGCCGCCAAAAATAAGATATTAAACTGGACTGTATTGGGGTTCTCTTTTTTGGCTGCGGCCATGCTATTTGCTTTGCTCCCTTTGTTGTATTTTTACCCTCCAGATGTGGTGTGGTCATTTATCATTCACAGAAATGATACGAGATTGGCCGGATCTTTATATTGGATTTATACAGTATGGGTGCTGATTATTCTTGTGGATGTGGCTGTGATTCGCCATTTTTGGTGCCGTTTTGCCTGTGTTTACAAGGTCTGGCAACATTCGTTCAAAACCAAGGAAACATTGCATGTGGCTTATGATACCAATCGTTCGGACGAATGCGCAAAATGTAATTATTGCGTGACAACTTGCTTCATAGATTTGGATCCACGCAAAACTGAGGTTTATGATAGTTGTATAAACTGTGGCGATTGTATAGATGCATGCAATAATTTGCATGCCAAAAAGGGCGGGGTGGGATTGTTGCGGTTCGAATTGGGGCAACGTAAACAGGGCAATATCCGTCAATTTCGCGATAATTCCGTCTTGCTGCTGTCGCGATTCCATTGGGCTACTCCTTTCGCGGTTTTGGGCCTCGCCATGTTTGCTTGGGGAGTCTGGTCATATCAGCCTTACCATGTTGCAGTAGGGTCACAGCAAATCGTAAATAATCATTCAGGAAGCGATTATCGAATTGAAGTTTCCAGCAAGCGGTATCGTCCAACAGAACTTACCATGTCGATAGAGGGATTGCCGCAGAATGATTTTACTCTGAGCAATTTCAATGTGAGCCTGGAATCAGTTGGCAGGGCGTCGGTATTTCTTTCTGTGTCACCGAAACTAAAGCGCGGCCTCTATCCTTTTGTAGTGGTGGTCCATTCCAAGGATGGGTGGATTGGACGATTTAATGTCCAGCATTTTGTTGAATAGGAGAGATGTGATGGAACAAAATGACAAAATATCGGGTGTTCCTGTTGATGAGTCTCAGTCTCAGTGGGGTGAGCTCCGCAAGGACAACTTTGGATATGCCTCGGATAAGGAGCGCTTGGAGAAGCGCGGAATGGAAGATTGGGAATTGGTGGAAAAGATTCCGGAATCACAACGAAATATTCCTTATTGGTTCATGGCTGTAGTAGTGATTGTATTGTTAATTGGTGTGGGTCTCAGTTTTCCATTCTGGGGTCTGCGCCCGGGAGTCATAGTGAAATGGACTGACTGGGTGAAAGATCCAGGATTTCTCGGATCCCTGGTATATATTTCAATTGGTGCAGCGTTTATATATTACATGACATACTTGTACGGGTCTTCTGCTGCAGGCAGACTTGATTCAGATAAGGAAAATCAGGATAAAAGCAAAGACGACAAGCAAGGGTAATAGATGTCCGTGTACTGCAAATATTTGTCCCAAGCATGAACAAGATACTGACTATATTGCTGTGCTTGCTTGCCACAGGACTTGCTGCTTGTAATGATGAAAACAAGCCGCAGCCTATTGCTTCCCAGCACTGGAGAGATAATGTCGTGCGCATCGAGACACATCCTTATCCCCCGCTGGCTGGGATGTCTGAGATTGTGGTTATCGTCACCGGCCCACACGGGAGGGCCAATGGAGATTTAGTTGTGTCTCTTCGTGGGAGTGAATCGGAGCCATGGATACAAGCAATTCAGGATGGCTTTATGGGTGTATACCGCCGCGGTATCGATATTGGGGAGGGTGATTCAGCCGTAGTGCAAGTGAAGCTTCAGAAAGGGGCGGAACAGAAGATTTTGGTTTTCCCGCTTAAACTGGCTGCTGGGTAGCATCTTTGGGTTTGGTAGACTATATCCATCTGCTTTTGCTTGCAATAATTTAGCCCGGAAATAGCTAGTGTTTCTTGGGGGTAGCGGTTATTGTAAGAATGACATTGGCAAGGTAAGTGCAAAAACCAACCGCCATAGTGGTGCCTGAAATTGCCATTACCGGTCCGTAAAGGCGATGAACAGATGGAATCTCAGGTGGGTTGGAATGTAATAACAAACCTTCCCAAATGCCGAAAACAATTTGTATCGCATAGAAGCTATAGACACCTATGGTGACCCACCAAAATGTGTGTTTAACGAGTTTGATTGAATATATGCTTTTTCCGGTAAAGACCGGAAGTAGATAATATGTTACACACATTGCAAGCAACACAACCCCCCCGACCAAATTCATGTGTGCGTGGGCCAAAGGATCGATCATATGGCCAGGGCCGCCGTACGGACTCCCAATCGAATCCAGCCATGCACGAATGGGAGGCATAACTTGAAGCATGCCATGAATAGTGCCTATGAAAAATGAAACAACGGAAACAAGCAGGAATTTTAGTAAATATTGATACAGAGGATCTTTGCTCATAAGAATAAGGAAGCTATTGCGTATAGACTGGCAAAGTTGGGGTGGCAATATGGAAATACTGGAAAAATATAACTACTAATCTACAAACAAAAATGCCCGGCTGTTTGCCGGACATTTTGTTAAAAAAATTGGAATTATATGGAACTATAAAGCAAATTTACTTTACGTCTTTTTCGATGATGCGCTCAATACCCATACTCCCCAAGGTTATAGCAACGACAATGCCCAATGAAAAAATTACAATCGGCACTAACAGTTCAACTGGCATAGCTCATCTCCCTTCTTCCATAACATGTCAAAAATTGCACCAAACTACACACCAAACTATTTTCCCTTCAACTGAAATTAAGTGTAGCGGAATCTTTCTCTTGGTGCAACATGTATTGACCAAATATGTTCGATATCTCCTTGCTCGGGCGTTTTTGAATATCATCACAACTTGGAGCGCGGTTTTCAAGTATTAAAGATATTTAATATTAATGGGTCATTATTTTCAATGCGGAAAATTATCGGTATGCCAATATTCAGTATGCCCTGAGTCATTGCAGCGCCGCCCAAATAGCAGCAGCAAGCCTCTGGGGGGTGAGAACATGCGCGTGACTGACTTTCGTGTATGAGGCGCCCAAACATTTTGATCGGATAGGATATATGGCCCCCAATTAAATGTGGTTTAGTTGATCCATGTCAGTGCAGTTGGGCATGTTTGCAGTTATGGTATTAGAAGTTGGATTGTGGACTGGTTAAGAGGACATTTCGGCTTGTTTGTTATGTTTAGATCAGGATCAGAATGCTCAATGTAGAATGATCAAATTGCATCCATTCTGGATATGACGACAAAACTGGAAATATTGTGGCCCGGCAATTATTGATTACATGGCTTTTGAGTTGTAACAAGGGGGTGTTGTTTGTCAGTGGGTAGAAGGCGAATGACACGTTGTTTTCTTGATGTTATTATTTGAACCCTGCAATAGGGATTGTTAATTATCTACATTTACCGAGGAGTTGCAAATGCTAGAACCTGATACAACAACCGGCGAAGTTTTTATAATGTACGCCATGATTTTCAGCTTTATATTTGGCTTGGCTTTTCTTATGTTCAAGAAAAATTCCTGATTCACAATACAAATTGGGGTAACTGGAATTGCAATAGCTTTATGGTGGTTGCAGGTAATCGAGTGATTGAAAACTAAAGAATGGGGAGGGATACATGCGTAATTTATCCAATTTGGCGATAGTGTGTTGGGGCGCTGTCGCTATGCTGGCTTTTTCGGGCGCGAGTTTTGCTGATGAAGGGGCGGTGACAGCAAATGTTACAAATGGAAAAAATATTTTCGAAAACGGGAAGCCGGATGCAGGTGTTCCGGCTTGTGCCACATGTCACGGCGACAAGGCCATGGGCATTGACGCGATGGGTACTCCCAGGCTTGCCAATGTCGGCTATGTATACATTGTCAAACAACTGACCAATTTTGCAGAAGACAAACGCAAAGATCTGACCATGGATCAGATGAACGGCATTGCAAAAGGATTGACCGTCCAGGACAGGCGTGATCTGGCAGCTTATGAGAATAGCTTTCCAAGGAATTCTGAACTTTCTGATCTTGCCGCGCTCAAGGCGGATGGTACAGTTGTGGGTGAAACCTACAAAGGCCAAATTATTGTACGCTACGGTCTCGGAGGGAAGGTATCTGCATGTCAATCATGCCATGGCTTTAATGGTCGCGGTGCCGATCCGGTTTATCCCAAGATTGGTGAGCAAAAGTATGTATATATAGTCAACCAGTTGACACATTGGCGCGATGGTTCGCGACACAATGATCCTTTAGGGCAAATGCAGAAGATTGCCCAGAAATTATCCGATGATGATATACATAATGCTGCGGCCTTCTTGTCTCAAGCAGCAGATAGTACGATGGGGAATGGATTCCAGATAGACAATCAGACGGTCATGAAAAACGTCAATATTGTTCGATAAGGTTTTCTTCTTGTTGTTGTAGGTCCCCGCTTCGTCAGTAACTGGGGGTAATTGATGAAGACTGGCCGACTCAGGCCGGTCTTTTTTGCTTCTTTGAAGGTCGTTGATTGCGGCAACGTTATACGTTAATTTATTTTGTTCGGGATTGGTGATTGATGAAAAAAGGAGAGAAGATAATTGTAGGGGTAATTGGGCTGCTGGTGCTTGTTACTGTGATTAATTTTACTGTTTTGGAGACCGTCAGACATAACTCAGACAAACCGATATTTCCTATCCTGACGCACTTCAATTTTTCGCCTGACGGGTTGCGTGGTTATGGAATATATGAAAAAAATAATTGTTATGATTGCCATCATGCAGTTGGCAGCGGCACCAGCATGGGTGTCAGTTTGGATGGGCTGGGTTCCAAGCATGATGTAAATTATTTCTATAATTTTCTCAAACACCCAGAACAAACGTATGGTGCGAAAACACTGGATCATGGTGCACCTCCGAAAGATGCCGCTTATGTATCCAGCCTCCCGGATTCGGATTTGCATGACATGGCTATATTTCTGTCCGAGCTGAAAGCGGATCAAGGATCTTCGTCATCATTCGAGCCTCCCAAGGGTGAGTCCAGTTTCATTGATGCCATGCTTGATATGTGGGCTCCGGATGGCTGGAGAAGTAAATACAGGGATATTCGCGATTGGATGAAATCAAATTCACAAGAGAGGCAACATGACGGAAAGTAACGAACACATCGCATTGCAGAACAAGGATTTCACCAAGTATATTTTGTGGTTTGTATACGCATGTATAATTTACAGCATCATTGGCTTCTCCTGGGGAGCAATTATGGGGGGTGTTCCTGCCTTCCGGCATTTTGTGGACTATAGCGCGCATGGACGCTTAATTACATTGGCACATGGTCATATCAACCTTCTGGGTTGGGTAGAGATGGCAATATTTGCGGCGCTTTATTACGTGGTTCCCGTTGTTTCCCGGCGTCCGATTTATAGCGTACGGCTGGTAAAAATTCATTTCTGGATGCATAACTTTGGGCTAATCGGAATGGTGGTGTTTTTCTTCACTGCCGGCTTGGTCGGGGGCTTGGGTACAGGTGAAGACACCGAAAAATTGGTCAGCCATTTGCTTGCCTTCGTGGGCATGTTCGGGATGCTGGTTCTTTCGGCAAATATTATCTGGGGCTACAATCTTTATAAAACCACTACTGGATAACGAATCTGGTATGAACAGAAAATCGCTATTTTCGGCCTGTTGCGGGATTGCCTTGTTGGGATTGGTTGCCGGGTGCGGGCAGGGATTAACTGCCGGAATTACATTAGGCGCTCGGGCTCCAAGTTTGCCAACAAAGACGCTGGCAGATGTCGGCGGCGATCTCAGCAAAGTGACTACCTACCGGCAACCCGATCCACGCATGTATCAGTATTCGGTCGACAAGGCATTGTTAACTGGCAAGCCGATAGTGCTGGAATTTGCGACTCCCGGACACTGCACAAATTGCGACGAGCAGCTCCAGATGCTCAGGGCAATGATGGATAAGTATCAAAATCAGCTGATATTCATTCATATTGACCAGTATGAAAATCCCCAGGCATATAAAGCTTATCAAGTCATGGGCGACCCCTGGACATATATAATTGATAAAAAAGGCATTGTGCACTTTGAGCGCGCCGGTCGAATGTTGTATGGCGAAATGGATGACGCAATCAAGCAAATTTTGTGATGTGCGAATCCCTCACGACCCATTTATAAAACCAATCTGCCAACCGGTGAATGCTGGGTGGCATAGACCGATCGCAACGGATCGAAGTCCTAAATTGGCACGGACTAATTGCAGCAAAACTGCAAGAAGGAACGAGCTGAATTTCCCCGGTCGAACTATGCAGCAGGGATAAGCCTGGCGGAATTGGCCTCATGAATGATATCGAAAACTAAGGTGATTGGTAGCGAAGTAATGACGAACAAGCATAATACAGAGGCTATGCAATTTGAATTTGTTAAGGATAGTAAAGGCATGATGTGGGATCTGCTGCTTTACATTCCAACAGTGGTTGCGCTGGGCTCAATAGCTACCAGTTTTTGGTATAACTCGAATAACAATATGGGCTATTTATTTTTCTTTCTGACCTGCTTTTTTTTTATAGCCGGGTTTAATCGAATATTAAAAACAAGACTGATGCTTTTACCATCAGCTCCGATTAGCCTGATGGCAGGAGAAAATAGCCTCAGCTTGGTACAAAGAAATGGTTTTCGCGTCGATTTGATAAAGAACCTTCGCTACTATCCAGACTATTCCGGCAGGTCTTTTGGGATTTCTGGCCTGGATGGCGCAGGAAAGCAATTGCAATATGTAATACACAAAGGGCAATTTGCCGACCAGACTCAATTTGAGTCTGCGCAGGCAATTTTGAAACGTTACCTTAAATAGGAGTGGGGTGTATTGCCTGGTTTGGCGGACATTCCAGCTATGCAACATCATTCTGCAGCCCAAAACCTTACCTGACTGAATATCGGAACGTTGTGTCCTGTTTAATTTATAATGAATTTTCAGGTATAAATCTCATTGTCCATCTACGCTGATTTTAACGGCAATGCTGTTCTGCCTGCCTGGAGTCGGTTGTCGATCTACTGGTAAATAATATTGAAATGAATAATTGGCTATCGCGTATCCCCAATAAATTATGGGCTATCTCTGCGCTTCTGCTTTGGGGTGCTTTGGGTTATGTTCTGCTGAACAAAACTCCCTATGGCGTCGATGAAGGCGCAGCGCGGGCATTGTTGCTTGTCTGGTCGGTAGCTGACGATGTTGTCAGTCCGATCGTAACTTTAGGATTGCCGGATTTTCGTACTTTATTCTTCGCACCTGTCGGTTATTTATGGGTAGGTAATATAGTGGCCGCGAAGGTTTTTACATTGCTGGTAATGTCCGGAGCGGTATGGGCTTTCTATAGATGGAGGCAGCAGAATGGAGATTCAGAAAGTGCGCTCCTGGCATCAGGACTGTTGCTGATTTCTCCATCGATTATCAATCAAATAGACACGATTTCCGTCGTCCCCTACCTGCTCATTATTTTTGCGTATGGTGCTTGGTCTGACAAAATTTACCGCGAATCTCCACAGGCACTTGGAGGAATGTATTTCTTCCAGATTCTTTTATGCCTGGTAAGTGTCACGCTCCACCCGATCGGCCTGGCTTACCCGCTGGCACTTTTGTGGACATGGCATACAAATCCAACCGATATTAAACATAGGAAATATTTTTTCGGGGGAATAATTTTTGTAGTTCTTCTTGTACTGCTGCTAACATCGGGATGGCATCATGTAGAGTGGTTCAGCAATCCGATCAGAAGCTTGTCAAGCCTGCTAACAGGGGATTCATATGCCAAGAAAATTGGAGTGCTCGGCTGGATTTATGGATTAGGCATGCTATCAATACTGTTGTTGGTAATCTGGAAACAGGGAAAAATCCTATGGGCAGATATTCTCGGGCGCATCCTGTTAATTGCACTGGTGATCGGTATGCTGACAGGAGATCAAGTCTGGAGCATCATTGTCCTGACGGTCTGCCTGTTTTGGGGCTTGCCATTGTTGCTACCGTCAAATGTGAGTTCATCAGGTGGATTCTGGACACAGCGCGGAATCGCCATGTCGTTAGTCTTCATTCTTTCGACCATGTTTATGCTGGCAGATAAATCGCATTATCAAATTATGCAAGATGGAAATTTATCACCGCGTGACAGTCTGATCAAAACCCTGGTAGAGGAAAAAGGCGATTTCCAGAATAATGAATCCGCAAACAGTCCTTCCGCCAAACAAACGGTTCGTGTGGCCAGCCAATGGCCCGGACTTACCATGCTGGCATGTCGATGCGACGTACTTCCGTTGCCTCCCCCGGCAAAGGATAGCGACACATTGTTCGCGATGCTGAAGGGCGTTAATTATTTGATATTCGACCCGCGTGCCCCCGAGAATAAATCACTGGGGCAAAATCTTTCCAGAATGAATGCTGAAAAAGTCGAGACTGTCGCCTTGCAGCAAGGGGGGGTGATCGTCGAAATCAAGAATTCGTTATCCGGACAAAAGCCATGAGTAAAAGTACCTTGAGTGAGATATTGTTCTATCTTGTTTGCGCAATCAGTGCACTTTTCATAACCGGCTTTGCGATGCATATGTTCGTAGGGGGGCTGGTCAGTCAGGAAACAGAGAACCAGCTTATCTTATTGGCCTGTTCCATCGTGACCTGCGTTACTGCCTATATGACATGGGATGTTATTCAAAGACGCTCGGGAAAGAAATAGGGATTGTTCAATGAATGGGATCCTTTTCCTGACCGGGGTAGCGCAATACAGCTTTGGCCATTGTGACACCACGCATCGTGATGCCGGGCTGGTCTCAGTTTCGATGCACAATGTGCCTCGCCGGTTGAAATTATCCAAATCATGAATGGCTCTGAGGCATCGCCCATCCCGAAGCACCGGACATGAAGCCGCAGTTCAAAATGCGGTTCGGTGTGCCCCTCAGGCAGACATTGGCGATGCCAGCCTGCAAGCCATCAGCGCTTGAATAAATACATGGCGGATTCAAGGGTAAGTTGCAAATTTATCCGCCCGGGAAGGTGCGTTTCAAGTGCCCGGCTGGCATAATGTTGGCACTTCAGGAGGGTTTATGGATAAATCGATCAACCAACTTATAGTGGACTTGGAGCTGATACGTCGGCTGGACAAAAATGGTCCGCGCTATACCTCCTATCCAACTGCCGATCGCTTCACCCAATCCTTCAACGCCGAGAGCTATAGCCAATGGATGTCAAAACGCGAAAATAGCGGCAGCGACCATCCGCTTTCGCTATATGTCCATGTCCCGTTCTGTAACACTTTGTGTTTTTACTGCGCCTGCAACAAGGTGATCACCAAGGATCGCGCCAAGTCAGCTGAATATGTGCGCTATTTGATCAAGGAGATGGCCATGCAGGCGATGCTGCTCGGCCCGGATCAGGTTGTCGAGCAACTTCATTTCGGCGGTGGCACACCGACATTCCTGGCTGATGACGAAATCCGCCAGGTGATGTTTGCGATCCGGCAACATTTCCGTTTGGTGGAAAACGGCGAGTATTCGATAGAAATCGATCCGCGCAAGGTCAGCGATGAAACTATCGCGTTGCTGGGTGAAATGGGCTTCAATCGCATCAGCATCGGGGTTCAGGATTTCGATGAAGAGGTGCAGCGTGCGGTGAACCGCATCCAGAGCGAAGCAGAGACCCTGCGGGTGATCCATGCGGCGCGTGCAAATGGCTTCAGTTCGGTGAGTATCGATTTGATCTACGGATTGCCCAGGCAAACCCTGCAAGGCTTCGCTGCAACGTTAGACAAGGTCATTACAGCCAATCCGGACCGGTTGTCGATATACAACTATGCGCATATGCCGACCCTCTTCAAGCCGCAGCGGCGCATCCATGCAGAGGATCTGCCAGCGCCGCAGATCAAGCTGGATATCCTGGACATGGCGGTGAACAAGCTGACCGGTGCTGGCTATGTGTATATCGGCATGGATCACTTTGCCAAACCTGAAGATGAGCTTGCCGCAGCTCAGCGGCAAGGCAGGCTGCATCGCAATTTTCAGGGTTATTCCACGCATTCCGATTGCGATCTGGTTGCACTCGGCCTGAGTGCCATCGGCAAGATCGGCCCAACCTATAGCCAGAATTTCAGGGAGCTGGAAGACTATTATGCTGCGCTGGACGGTGACATGCTGCCTGTCATGCGCGGCATCGAACTGGATACGGATGACCTCGTGCGCCGTGCCATCATTCAGGCCTTGATGTGCCACTTCGAGATCGTCAAGGAATCTATCAACAACACTTTTCAGATTGATTTCGACAGCTACTTTCGCACCGAGCTGGAAGAATTGCGGAAGCATGAGCTCGAGGGACTGCTGGCATTGTCCCCGCAATCGATCAGGGTTACTGCAAAGGGACGCATGCTGATACGCAATATATGCATGGTGTTTGACAAATATTTGCGCACGCGGGAGCAGCATGCGCTGTATTCCAGGGTGATCTAGCTCATAAGCTAAAGCATCGGCACGGTCCAGCCCTCCGCGAGGTCGCGTCTTCGTTATAATCAGTGACCGTTTTTCGTGGGACGTTCATGAACAAAATCCTTAAATATGTCTTATTGAGTCTGGCCGCAGTGGCCGTGATTGTGCTGGCAGGTGCAGCGTATGTGGCGGCAACCTTCAACCCCAACGATTACAAGGCTGAAATTATCAAGGCGGTGAAGGACAGCAAACAGCGCAATCTGCGTCTGGACGGCGACATCAAGCTGTCCTTCTTCCCCAATATCGGCGCCAGCGTGAACAAGGTGTCGCTGTCCGAATTCAGGAGCGACAAGGAATTTGCTTCAATCGAATCCGCACGCGTCTCGCTCGCACTACTGCCCTTGCTGCGCAAGCAGGTGGTGGTGGATGAAGTGGCAGTGAGCGGTTTGCAGGCCAATTTGATTATGCACAAGGATGGCACTACCAACATCGACGATCTGATTGGACCAGCCGGCCAAAAGCAGGAACAACAAATTCCCGAGCCCTCCGGGCAGGAGCAAAAGAAGCATGCCGCAGGCCCGGCGGTAAAGTTCGACATCGCATCGGTGTCTGTCGAAAAAACCGATCTAGGCTATCGCGATGAAGGCAGCGGAGCGCAATACGCGATCAGGGATCTGAATTTCGAGACCGGGCGCATTGCGACCGGCGAGCCGGGCAAGATCGAATTATCCGCCGGCATACAGGCCAATCAGCCCAAACTGGACATCAAAACCCAACTGAAGGCTGTGCTCACGTTCGATCCGGACAAGCAGAAGTATCAGCTGCAGGGTCTGGAGCTGCAGGCCGGGGGCGCGGCCCTGGATATCAGCAACCTGAAAGTGACAGCCAGCGGGGATGTGAGTGCCAATCTGGCCAGCAAGGAATTCGCCGCGAAGAAATTTTCCCTGAGCGTAACCGGCACAAAAGCCGAAGATAGCTTCGAAGCCAAACTGGATGCACCTTCATTGAGCCTCACCAATGAAAAATATTCCGGCGACAAGCTCACGCTGGATGCGAAGCTGGATGGGGCTTTTGGAAATGTTGCCGCCAGCCTGTCGCTGCCAGGTGTGGAAGGCAACGCGCAATCGTTCAGGGTCAGCGCGCTGACGCTGGATCTGGATCTGAAGCAGCCCGATCAGGCTTTCAAGGTAAAACTCAGCTCGCCGCTGTCGGGCAATATCAAGGCACAGCGTTTCGATCTCAGTGATCTCCAGGTGAGAGTAAATGCCACCGGCGGCAAGTTCCCGAACAAATCGGTGAGCAGCGAGATGAAGGGCAGCGTGCAGGTGGATGCCCAGAAGCAAAATGTGCAGGCGAATCTCGCCGGGGGACTGCTACAAAGCCAGATCAAGGCCAAAGTCGACGTGCAGGGTTTTGCCGACCCGGCGATCAGGTTCGATGTCGAGCTGGACCAGCTCGATGCCGATCTGTATTTGCCGAAAAAGTCCGCAGCAGCAGCAACCAAATCCCAACCGCCATCCCGGGCAATAAAACCTGAGCAAGCGCTGGACCTGTCTGCGCTGCGCAAGCTCAACCTGGACGGCAGCCTGCGCATTGGCGCGCTGAAGCTGATGAATGTGAAATCGACCCAGTTGCGCGTGGATGTAAAAGCCCTGAACGGGCTGGTGAATATCAATCCGGTGTCTGCCAGGCTGTATCAGGGCGGCTTGAACGGCAGCCTGAGCGTGAATGCGCAGGCCACGCCCAGTATCGCCATCATCCAGAATCTCAACGGCGTCGACATCGCGCCGCTGGCGAAGGATGCCGCCAATCTCGGCATGCTTGAAGGCCGGGGCAATGTGGGTATAAACCTGACGATGCGCGGCAATACCGTCGGAGCGATGAAGAAGGCGCTGAATGGTCATTTCTCGCTGAATCTGGTCAATGGCGCGGTCAAGGGCATAGATATAGACAAGAAACTGCTCGCCGCTCAAGCCATGCTGGGCGGGGGTGGCGGCGTGAGCCGCGAATCGCTGGCGGCCAATCCGGACGAAAAGACCGCATTCAGGGAATTCAAGGCGACCTTCAAGGTGAGCAACGGTGTGGCGCACAACGATGACCTCGCGTTGAGATCGGAATTGGTGCGGGTCAGCGGCGCGGGGAACATCGATATCGGCAACGACAGTGTTGACTATCGTGCCCAGGCTGCGATAGCCAGGACAGCCGACGGGAAAAGCGGCATCACGGTGCCGGTGCATGTCAGCGGGCCGTTTGCCGACCTGAAATACACGCTGGATTACGGCGCGATGATCCGGGAGGCGCTCAAGCAGAAAGTCGATGAAAAGATCGAATCCCGCAAACAGGAATTGAAGCAGCAGTTGCAGCAACAGCTGCAGGACAAATTGAAGGGGCTGTTCAAGTGACCGGATACCGAGCAGGGCAGATTGGATTTTTGCTAAATTGCCCTTGTGCGTAGTTTCTCGTCCCGATTGATCGCCTGGCAACGACGGCATGGCCGCCATGACCTGCCTTGGCAGGGTGCGGACGCCTACCGTGTATGGCTGTCCGAGATCATGCTGCAGCAGACCCAGGTCACCACCGTCATCCCGTATTACCAGCGCTTCACCGCTGCTTTCCCGACCCTGGAGGCTCTGGCTGCCGCGACTGAAGAGCAAGTGCTCGCGCACTGGAGCGGCTTGGGCTACTACGCGCGCGGACGCAATCTGCACCGTGCCGCGCAATTCATCGTCGAGAAACATCAGGGCGAATTCCCGCGCGATTTCGAACAGATCATCGAGCTGCCCGGCATAGGGCGATCCACCGCCGCAGCGATCTGCGCGCTGGCCTGGCACGAACACCGCGCGATACTCGATGGCAACGTCAAGCGCGTGCTGGCGCGCTACTGCGGCATCGCGGGCTGGACCGGCGATAAAAAAGTCGAAACGCAGCTCTGGCAGCACGCGGAAGCGCTACTCCCTGATGAAACTACTTGCCATTCGACTAAGCCCGCAAGCGGGCAAGTCGCTGGTTATCTCCCTGCGGGGGAGGGTTGGGGTGGGGGAAAATGCCTGGGAAAAAGCGCCATCGCTACCTATACCCAGGCTCTGATGGACCTGGGCGCGACGCTGTGCACGCGCAGCAGGCCGAAGTGCGGCGCGTGTCCGGTCAACGATGATTGCGTGGCGCTGCAAAGCGGGCGGATCGCCGAGTTGCCGACGCCGCGGCCGCGCAAAGCCATGCCTGAGCGGCATGCCACCTTCCTGCTGCTGCTGCACGGCAACGATGTCCTGCTGGAGAAGCGCGCCGGCAGCGGCATCTGGGGTGGCTTGTGGTGCCCGCCGCAGTTCGACGACGAAGCTGCAGCGAGGGGCTGGTTCGTGCGCAGCGGAATGGATGCGGGCCATGGAGAGCGACTGGCGACATTCACCCATACTTTTACCCATTTCAAATTGCACATCACACCGCTGAAGATCCGGCTTGCGGATAAAGCTTTGCGTGCCGCGGAGCGGGGGAGTGTGTGGCTGGATGTGGAGGAGGCGCTGAGGGCGGCGATACCGACACCGGTGAAGAAGATATTGGAAGAATGTTATCGGGGGTGAATCAACTTTGCCGGGGGTAGCCCGGCAGTGTTGGTTTTGATGTTGGGTTACGCGATAAAGCTGCTAACCCAACCTACGTGCCACCCCAGGCAACTTCACTCGCCCCACTTTTTCATCAACGCCTGCTCCACGCCCAAATGATCCAGTATCCGCGCCACCACAAAATCCACGATGTCCTGCACATTTTGTGGATGGTGATAGAAGCCCGGATTGGGCGGCATGATGACGGCGCCGGCGTGCGACAGCCTGAGCATGTTGTCCAGATGGATCGCCGAGAACGGCATCTCGCGCGGCACTAAAATCAGGATACGCTTTTCCTTGAGCATCACGTCGGCGGCGCGCGCGATCAGATCGTCGCTGATGCCGCCGGCGATCTTGCCCAGCGTGCCCATGGTGCAGGGGCACACCACCATCGCGTCGCCGGGATTCGAGCCGGAGGCCATCGGCGCATACCAGTCCTGGATGCCGAACACCTTCAACTCGCCGCTGAATTTGCCCAGGCGCTCGGAGAACATCTGCTCCGCATCCTGCGCACGGTTGGGCAGCGTGAAATCCAGTTCCTGCTTGGCGACGATCTGCGCGGCTTGCGAGTACACCAGATGCACGCGCTGCCCGCCCTGCAGCAGGCATTCCAGCAGGCGCATGCCGTAGGGCAGGCCGGACGCTCCGGTGAAAGCGACAGTAAAGGTTTTCATCGTTCAGTCCTCATTGAGCGTGGCTTCCCCCACCCTGGCCCTTCCCCGGAGGGAGAGGGGATGGCTGTCATTATCCATGAATCGCGCCGCGATCAAGCCGTTCACGGCGCCGAACACCAGCGCGGCGCTGGCGAACACCGGGATCAAATAGGCGATGCCGGCATGCGGGATCAGCCACAGGTATACCACCAGCAACTGCCCGGTGATGTGCGCGAAAGCCGCATAGATGCTGTGGCTGACCGGGCCGAACCAGCGCGCCGGCAAGTGCCGGGCCAAGGCCAGCGCGGTCAAGCTGAGCACCGCGCCTGACAGGCTGAGAAAAAAGCCCGGGGTCAGAAAATTGCCGAACAGCAGGCTGCCCGCCAGCACGCGCAACAGCGACACCCACGCAGCCATACGCCAGCCATAGCGGGTCAGCACGATCAAAGTGACGATGTTGGCCAGTCCCGGTTTGACCCCGGGCAGCGGCGAGGGAATCGCGCTTTCCAGCACGGTCAGGCCCAGCGCCACCGCCGCCATGCGCGCGATGTGGTGGTCTTCCGCGGTGGTTTCGAACAGGAGGGGAGATTCCGGCTGCGCAACGGCGCACTGATCTGCGCCCGGTCCTGGATCCTTGATCCCGTATTCCTGATCCTGATTCTCAGTAGTTGAGGCTGTCATATATTTTCCTGCTGCCGACCAATTCGATACTGACCTGGTTGGGCAGACATAGCGCGATCTCGCCAGCTTGCTGCAACCAGCCCTGGCGCACGCAATACTGGCGCGGACCCGGGTCGGAAACGATGCGCGCCTTGTGTTGCCGGATGCTGATGATGCTGATGCCCAATGGGCCACGCACCTCGATCTGCTGGTCGCGCGACAGGGGGACCTCGCGGAATATCTTGCCGCCGCTGCGGATGATGGCTTTGTCCGCATGATCGCCGCTCCACAGCTTGAGTGCCAGCAGCGCGACGAAAATGCTGCCGAACAGCAGCGTCAACCAGTCGCCGGCCCTGATGTGCTGCAATGCGCTTGCGTTCATGTCATAGACTCAGTTCGCGGTGGCGCACCAGCACCTGCTGGCTATGCTCGAAATGCCGCGCCAGCTTTTCGGCCAGATAGACCGAGCGGTGCTGTCCGCCGGTGCAGCCGATGGCGACGGTCAGATAGCTGCGATTGTCGGTGACGAAACTCGGCAGCCAGCGTTCGACGAAATCACGGATGTCGCGGTACATATCCTGTGCGCCCGGGATGTTGTCGAGAAATTCGATCACTGCCGGATCGCGTCCGGTAAGCGGTTGCAGCACCGGGTTGTAGTGGGGGTTGGGCAGGCAGCGCACATCGAACACCAGATCCGAGTCCAGCGGGATGCCGTGCTTGTAGCCGAACGACTGGAACAACAATGTCAACCGCGCGCGATCCAGTTTGATGAATTGTTTGATCCAGGCGCGCAGCGCATTGGCGTTGAGCTCGGTGGTGTCGATGTGATGGCCGATGTCGCTGATCCCGGCCAGCAATTCGCGTTCATGACCGACGCATTCCGGCAGGGTGCGGACCCCGTCGCTCAGGGGGTGCAGCCGGCGCGTCTCGGAAAAGCGTTTGACCAGCGTGTCGGTCTGGGCGTCCAGGAACAACACATGCACGTCCACGCCTTGCTGCTTGATCTGCAGCAGCAGCGGGGGCAGGCGCTGCACGCTGTTGGCGCTGCGCACGTCGATGCTGACCGCGATATTGCTGTAACCCGCGTGCTGCAGATGTTCCACCAGCGCTGCCAGCAGGTCAGCGGGCAGGTTGTCGACGCAATAGTAACCACTGTCTTCCAGCACCTTGAGCGCGATGCTCTTGCCGGAACCGGATAAGCCGCTGATCAGGAATAATTGCATCGCGCTGCACTGCTACTGGTCTTCGTGCAGCTGCTGTTCATGCCGGGCGATGAACTCGTCCATGCTGTTGATGCCGCGCTGTTTCAGCACGAAATTGCGCGCGGCCGCTTCCACCAGCACAGCAAGATTGCGTCCGGCGACCACCGGAATATTCACGGTGCTGATGTTCACGCCGAGAATCTCCTGGTGCGTGGCATTGATCGGCAGGCGTTCCATCTGCGACAGATCGCCGCCGGGCGGCCGATGCAGATGCACGATCAGCTTAAGGCTCTTTTTGCGCCGCACCGCGGTTTCGCCGAACATCGTGCGGATGTTCAGCACGCCCAGGCCGCGGACTTCGAGAAAATCGCGCAACAGTTGCGGGCAGCGGCCCTCAAGCGTGTCCGGCGCAATGCGGTGCAATTCGACGATGTCATCGGCAACCAGTCCACTGCCGCGCGAGATCAGCTCCAGTCCGAGCTCGCTCTTGCCGACCGCGCTCTCGCCGGTAATCATTACGCCAACCCCGAGCACGTCGAGAAATACGCCATGCCGGGTGGTGGATTCGGCCAATTCCTTGGCCAGATAGTGGCGGATCAGCCACATCAGATGCACACTGGCCTTGGGAGAAGCGAACAGCGGAATGTGCGAGCGGTTGGCGAAGGCGATCAGTTCCTCCGGGATGTCGTTTGCCCCAGCCACGATCAGGCAGGTCGTGCCGCTCTTTTCGAGCCGATGCAGAGCGTCGTTGCGCTGCTCGGGGTTCAGGTCACGCAGGTAATCCAGCTCGGTTTCGCTGAACACCTGCACCCAGTTCGGGTGGATCAGGTTGAAGTGGCCGATCAGCCCCTTGTTGGAGGTGTTGGCCTCGTCACTGTCTATGGTCCGATCGGCGCCGTCGGTTCCGGCAACACGGCTGAGTTGCAGTCTTTCCTGCTTGTCTTCGAACAATTGCCGGACATTGACCTGACTCATTGGAAAGCCTCTATCAATCTACTGCGCAATTCGATAACTGCGATGCGCGGTGCTCGTTCCTCGCCTACCGATTTGGCATGTCTCGTTCGCTGCGCTGACCAGCGACTTTGCTGGTGTATTTTTGCCAGCTTAGTTGAATGGCCATGCATAGCCCCGTGCGCCTTGCTCTCGAAACGGCGGTCGCGACACGTTACTGGCGCAGCCAGCCGATTGCGGGAGCGGCCGCTAGTTGCCCCTCCCGCGCCGGATGCTTCGCAATACCGTGTCGAGGCAACCTCGCTACGATTGATAAAGGTTTTCATGTAGCGCTGTTCCAGTCCTGGAACAGTTGATGGATATCGGCAATATCCGTGCTCGCGAGCAAGCGACTGCGGAATTGCGTGTCGCTGAACATCTGCGCCAATTCGCCGAGAATTTGCAGATGCAGGTCGGTGGCGCGTTCCGGCACCAGCAGCACGAAGATCAGGCTGACCGGCAGTCCGTCAGGCGCATCGAAGGGGATCGCATGGGTGGTTTTCACAAATGCGGCAGTGGCATCGCGCAGCTTGGCGATGCGGCCATGCGGAATCGCTACGCCCTGGCCCAGACCGGTCGAGCCGAGTTTTTCGCGCGCGAACAGGCTGTCGAATACCTGGCTGCGGCCGATTTGCTGATTGTTTTCGAACAGCAGGCCGACGCGTTCGAATACACGTTTCTTGCTGGTGGATTCGGTGTCCAACAGGATGTTGTCGGGCAGCAGGATTTTGCTGATCAGGTTCATTTTGAAGGAACGGGAATAATGGTCAGTGCGGCGGCTGCCCCTGGTTGATCATTCGGCTGCGGCGTGTTTGCCGGAATCGTCGTGGCGCCGCGCCGAGAGTTTTTCCTTGTGTTTGACGACCTGGCGGTCCAGCTTGTCCACCAGCGCATCGATCGCGGCGTACAGGTTCTCGTCATCGCATTCCACGAACACGTCCTTGCCGCTGATGTGCACGGTGGCTTCGGCCTTCTGCTTGAGTTTCTCGACCGAAAGGATGATGTTCACATCGATCACATGGTCGAAATGGCGCTTGATCTTGCCGAATTTCCCGGTCGCATAGTCGCGGATGGCGGGGGTGATTTCCAGATGGCGGCCGGTTAGATGGAGGTTCATGGTGTGCTCCTTTGGTTTTAAAGTGATTTACGGAGATTGACCGGGAGGATGCGCAACGCTTCCCGGTACTTTGCTATGGTACGCCGGGCGACTACGATGCCCTGCTGTGCCAGAATTTCAGCCATGCGGCTGTCGGTCAGCGGCTTGCGCTGGTCTTCAGCGCTGACCAGCTGCTTGATCAATTCGCGTATCGCGGTCGAAGAACAGGTGCCGCCGCTCTCGGTGGCGAGGCCGCTGCCGAAGAAATGCTTGAATTCGTAGATGCCGCGTGGGGTCAGCATGAATTTTTGCGTGGTGCTGCGCGAGACCGTCGACTCGTGCAGCTCGAGTTCGTCGGCGATTTCGCGCAGCACCAGGGGCCGCATGCCGATCTCGCCATGCTCGAAGAAATTACCCTGGCGTTCCACGATCGCCTGGGCGACGCGCAGGATGGTTTCAAAGCGCTGCTGCAGATTCTTGATCAGCCATTTGGCTTCCTGCAATTGGGTGGCAAGCTGCGAAGAGCTTTTGTCGCCGCGCTGCTGCAGGATATTGGCGTAAATCTGGTTTACCCTGAGTTTGGGCATCGCTTCGGCATTGAGCCGCGCGCGCCATTTGTTCTTGTGTTTTTCCACAATCACATCCGGCACCACGTAATCGGCAACGCTGTCGCCGAATTCGGCGCCGGGTTTGGGATTCATCGCGGTGATCAGGGATTGTGCCGCGCGCAAGGACTCGTCGGGGCAACGCAGCAATTTCTTGATCCGGGAGAAATCGTGTGCGGCCACCAGGTCGAGGTGCTGACTCACCAGGCAGATCGCCAGTTCGCGGTGCGGTGTGTCTTCGGGCAGGGCTTTCAGCTGCAGCGCCAGACATTCGCCCAGATTGCGCGCCGCCAGCCCGGGTTGGTCCAGATGCTGCAGCTGCACCAGCGCGGTCTCGAGGTCGTCCAGCGTGATTTCCAGTTCGGCGGGCAACAGCGCGGCCAGTTCATCCAGGTCCTGTGCCAGGTAGCCGTTCTCATCCAGCGCATCGATCAGCAAACCAACCACCAGCCGGTCTTTGCCGTCCAGCGGGCTGGTGGTCAATTGGTTATGCAGATGGGTGCGCAGACTGTCATGCTCTGCAGCTTGTTCGGGGTAGGAGTCGTCCTCGTCATCGGTGCTGCGCATGACACCGCCGCCGCTATTCCAATCGGCGGGTTCATGCTCGAACCTGTCCGTGCCGAAATCGTCCGCGCTGCGGTCGTCGCTGCGATCCCGCTCGGGTTCGTCGCGGGATGCGCTGGCGCGCGGTTCGGCAGGAAAGATCCCGGCCGATGGTTCCTCGGCCATTTCCAGCATCGGATTATCTTCCAGCAAGCGCGCGACTTCCTGGTGCATGTCCTGGGTGGACAGCTGCAGCAGACGGATAGCCTGCTGCAGCTGGGGGGTCAGCGTCAGTTGTTGGGATATCCGAAGTTGGAGAGAGGCTTTCATGGCGTCGTGTCGTGCGTTGTGTTTCCGGGGGAGAAGCCTTGCGTCACAGTTTGAAGTGTTCGCCCAGATACACTTTCCTTACGCCCTCATTATAAATGATTTCATCGGGCTTGCCTTCTGCCATCACCGATCCGGCATTGATGATGTAGGCGCGATCACAGATGCCCAGGGTTTCGCGGACGTTGTGATCGGTAATCAGTACGCCGATATTGCGTTCCTTGAGAAAACGGATGATCTTCTGTATGTCCAGCACGGCGATCGGATCGACGCCGGCAAAAGGTTCATCCAGTAAAATGAAGCGCGGGTCGGTGGCCAATGCGCGGGCGATTTCCACGCGCCGCCGTTCCCCCCCGGAGAGGCTGACAGCGGGGTTGTTGCGGATATGCGAAATATGCAGATCTTCCAGCAGTTTTTCCAGCCGGTTCAGTCTGTCGAGGTCAGCGATGTCCTGCAATTCCAGCACCGCCTGGATATTCTGTTCCACGGTCAGGCGCCGGAAGATCGATGCTTCCTGAGGCAGGTAGCCCAGACCCAGGCGCGCCCGGCGGTGGATCGGAAAATGGGTGACGTTTTGTTCATCGATGAAGATCTCTCCGCCATCCACGGCGATCAGTCCGACGATCATATAGAAGGTGGTGGTCTTGCCCGCGCCGTTGGGGCCGAGCAGACCCACCACTTCACCGCTTTTTACCGATATGGACGCATCGTGCACGACAGTGCGTGAACCGTATTTCTTTTTCAGGCCGATAGCGCGAAGTTCACTCATGTTCATTCCGCCGGAGTCAGGTTGGTGCTGGGTGTGATAAGCAGCGGGCCCGGAGAAGGCGGCGGTGATTTATCAGTTTCTTTGGATTTGGGCTGCAGCACCGCATGTACCCGCTGAGACGGAACATTTCCCTTGCTTGCCGCGTCGCCGTTGGCGCGGAAGATTTCAGTCTGGGTGCTGTATACAATATCGTCGCCGCTGACCACATCGAGGCCGCGCTTGAGGCGGGCTTTCACGTGCAAGTTTACCATCTCGGTGCGCGTGTCGTATTCGATACGCTCACCATAGCCTTCTATATACTCATCATAACCCTCGCGCTTTTGCCGGAACTCGGCGGTATTCCCGTATACGGTGGCGTGTTTGAAGCCTTCCTTGTCTTCCTGCACAATGACTTTGTCGCCGCTTATCAGCAGCGTGCCCTGGGTCAGGCGCACATTGCCGGTGAAGGTGCTGGTTTGCTGCGTATCGTCCATCAGCACCTGATCGGCCTCCAGGTGGATCGGCTGGTTGCGGTCGGCGCGTTCGGCCAGGCAGGCTTGCGTGCCAAGCAAAAAAAATGCTGCCAGAAGAATCACTTTATTTTGCCGGCACATATATGCTGTTCACTTGGGATAGCAGTTTCAGGATGCGCGTCTGGCTGTTCATTTCCAGGCCGGTTGCATGCACGGTGCTGTGGGCATCGGTGATGGTCACTGCGCGGTCGGTGTCGGTCAGATTCCGGTCCGGGACGACGTGCAAATATTCGGTGAACAGTTTGAGCTCGTTCTGCCTGGCGCTCGCGTCGCGTGTCAATACGACATTGTCGAGCAAAAATATCTCGTCGCCGTTGCTGGAGATGGTGCCGCGCATGGACGTGGCATGTATCGCCGGATGCACTGCCGAAAGCATGGTAATGTGCGGTTGATCGAGTGTGGTGCTGTCGTCATCGGGGAAGTGCAGCATCTTGCTGGCCGCCAGGATAAAGCTCGGTATACCCAGATCGTTCATTTTGGTTGCAGAAAAGTTTTCCACGATCGCATCCGGATCGTGGCGTAGTTTGCTGTCGGGTTTGACGGGTCCCGGTTGCACCTGCTGGTTCAGCCAATAGGTCGCGCCCAGCAAACCTATCAGTGGCAACAGCGGCAGCCAGTAGCGGGCACGGGAAGTAAGGGTCATCGAAGGTACTGTGCGAGCTGGGCATCGAGCGTGCCCTGCGCCGACATGATCATTTCGCAGGCTTCGCGCACTGCGCCGTGCCCGCCGCTGCGCTGCGTGACATAGGCGGAATGCTCGCGCACCAGCTGCGGGGACTCGGGCACACTGATCGCCAGCCCGACATGGCGCATCACGGTGAGGTCAACGACGTCGTCGCCCATGTAAGCGGCGGCATCCCGCGGCAGTTTGAGCTTGTCGAGCAGGCTGATCATGGCCTCCAGCTTGTTTTCCACGCCCTGATGGACATGCGTGATGCCGAGGTTAAGCGCGCGCGCTTCGACGCAACGTGAAGTGCGGCCGGTGATGATGGCAATTTCGACTCCTGTGGCGCGCAGCATTTTCAGGCCGTGACCGTCCAGCGAATTGAAGCGTTTGAATTCCTCGCCTGAGTCCGAATAATACAATCCGCCGTCGGTCATCACCCCATCCACATCGAATGCGATCAGGCGTGTCAATCTTGCGCGGTTAGCCAGCATGTTTCCTCCTCCGGTGGCCGGGATATCGTTAGGGAACCTCTGATTAAGTCCCACATGGCCGCGCACTCGGTTTTGCGGGATGGGATGCAAGGCGCGCGAGGCAGCGAATGGTTGATCCCCTTCGTGAGCAGCCCTGACACGGGGCGGCGCAGCCGTACGGTGCGGGAAGGGCTGCCAGCGGCTGCTCCCGCAAGCGGCTGCTGCGCAGTAACGTGTCGCAGCCGCAGCGCAACGCAGCAGACCGCCCGCAAAACCAGTGCCCATGGGGTTGCGACAAAATCGCGCGCTCGCGGCGTTGTGCTCCTCGGCATCGTAGTCTCGGCTACGACCTTCGTCGCACGCCTTGCGATCATCGCGATTTTGTCAGCAACGCGGCTCATGGAGGACTTAATCAGAGGTTCCTTAGATCACTTTTGCGTGCAGCAGGTCGTGCATGTTCAATGCACCGATCAGCCGATTCTGCTCGTCCACCACCAGCATCTGGCTGATGTTGTGCTGCTCCATCACCTGCACCGCCTCGGCGGCGAGGCTGTCCGGGCCGATGCAGCGCGGGTGGGCGGACATCACCGCGCGCACCGGCGTCGCGTTGAAATCCAGTTTCTTCGCCAGCGTGCGGCGCAGATCGCCGTCGGTGTAAATGCCCAGCACTTTCTGCTGCGCATCGACGATGGCAGTCATGCCCACGCCCTTTTTCGAGATCTCCAGAATGGCATCGCCCAGCATCGCGCTTTCGCGCACCATCGGCAGGCGCTCGCCGCTGCGCATGATGTCGCGCACATGGGTGAGCAAACGCCGTCCCAGGCTGCCGCCCGGATGGGACAGGGCAAAATCCTCCGCGCCGAAGCCCTTGGCATCCAGTAATGCCACCGCCAATGCGTCTCCCAGTGCCAGCGCGGCGGTGGTGCTGGCGGTGGGCGCAAGACCCATCGGACAGGCTTCCTTGTCGACCGCGGCGTTGAGGTGCACATCGGAAACCCTGGCCAGGCTGGAAGCCGGGTTGCCGGTCATGCTGATCAGTTTCGCGCCCTGGCGCTTGATCGCCGGCACGATCGCGGCCAGTTCCTGGCTCTCGCCGGAATAGGACAGCGCGATGATCACGTCGGCGCCGGTGATCATGCCGAGGTCGCCGTGGCTGGCTTCGCCAGGATGCACGAAATAGGCCGGGGTGCCGGTGCTGGACATCGTCGCGGCGATCTTGCGCGCGATGTGTCCGGACTTGCCCATGCCGCTGACGATGACGCGGCCTTCGCAGCGCAGGATGAGGTCCAGCGCGTGCAGGAAATTTCCGTCCAGCCGCGTGCCCAGGGCTAGTACCGCGGCGGCTTCGGTGTTCAGCACTTCGCGGGCAAGATCGAGCGCGCGCGGCGCGGCGGAGAGGGATTTGTTCATGGGGCGGGATTATAGCAGCGCGTGCCAGGGGCAGCGAGATTTTGGCCGGAAACGGGATATTGCCCCATCGCTGAATTCTGGCCGGGAAAATTTGCTCAAGATATTTTGAAAGGCCGCGCCAATTAGGGCATTATCCCGACATCGAATAGGCTGTCTGGTTAACGCCATGTCCGACTCATTGCAACTGTTGCTGATCCTGCTCGCGGTCGCCGTCGGCGTCGTGGTGCTGTGCCGCATCCTGCGCCTGCCGGTGATGCTGGGTTATCTGCTGGTCGGTATCCTGATCGGGCCGCATGCGCTGGGCTGGATACACGATGCGCCCGAGACCCGGCATCTGGCCGAATTCGGCGTGGTGTTCCTGATGTTCAGCATCGGACTGGAGTTCAGTCTGGCGCGGCTGCGCAGCATGCAGCGGCTGGTGTTCGGCCTCGGCACCGCCCAGGTGGCGGCCACGATCCTGCTGGTGATGCTGACCTCGCTGTTTTTCGGACTGGACTGGCGCGCCGGGTTGGCATTGGGCGGGGTGCTGGCGATGTCGTCCACCGCGATCGTCAGCAAGATGCTGGTCGAACGCGCCGAACTGAACACGCCGCACGGCCAGAAAATCATGGGCGTGCTGCTGTTCCAGGATCTGGCCGTGGTGCCGCTGATCATCATCATCCCGGCGCTGACCAGCAGCGCGGAGCATATCTATGCCACGCTGCTCATCGCGCTGCTCAAGGCCGCGCTGGTGCTGGCCGCGCTGCTGCTGTTCGGGCAGCGCCTGTTGCGCCCGTGGTTTCATCTGGTGGCGATGCAGAAGTCCTCCGAGCTGTTCATGCTCAACGTGCTGTTGTTCACGCTGGGCCTGGCCTATGTCACCGAGTTGGCCGGGCTGTCGCTGGCGCTGGGCGCCTTCGTCGCCGGCATGCTGATTTCGGAGACCGAATACCGCATCCAGGTGGAGGAAGACATCAAGCCGTTCCGCGACGTGCTGCTTGGCTTGTTCTTCGTCACGATAGGCATGCTGCTGGATCTGCACAGTGTGATGGCCGGGTTTGGCTGGGTGCTGCTGGTGCTGCTGATACTGCTGCCGTTCAAGGCGGCGGTGGTGGCACTGCTGGCGCGCTGGCTCGCCGGGGATTGGGGCGCGTCCATCCGCAGCGGCCTCGGGCTGGCGCAGGCGGGCGAATTCGGGTTTGTGCTGCTGACCCTGGCGGGCCGGGTCAATCTGCTGCCGCCGGAGGTGATGCAGAACGTGCTGGCGGCGATGCTGATCTCGATGCTGGCCGCGCCGTTCCTGATCCAGTACGCGGAAGTCATCGTGCGCAACCTGACCCCGTCCGCGTGGATGGACAGCGCGATGCTGATCCACCAGATCGCGGTGCAGAGCATGGCCAGCGATGCGCACATCATCGTCTGCGGTTACGGGCGCAGCGGTCAGGCGCTGGCGCGGTTTTTGACGCGCGAGCATTTCCGCTTCATCGCGCTGGACCTGGACCCGCGCCGCGTGCATGAAGCGGCGGCCGCGGGCAAGAGCGTGGTATACGGCGATGCCGCGAAGCGCGAGGTGTTGATGGCGGCGGGATTGATGCGCGCCAAGACGCTGGTGGTCACCTACAACGACAAGCATTCCGCGCTCAAGATCCTGCACCATGTGAACCAGATGCGCCCCGACCTGCCGGTGGTGGTGCGCACCACCGACGACAGCTATATCGATGAACTCAAGCAGGCCGGCGCGGCCGAGGTGGTCGCCGAAGTGACCGAGGGCAGCGTGATGCTGGCGTCGCAGGCGCTGCTGCTGTCCGGCGTGCCGCTAAGCCGCGTGATCCGCCGCGTCCAGGAAAGCCGCGCCGGGCGTTATGCGGCATTCAGCGGCTATTTCCGCACCCTGCAGAACGAAGCGGAGGAGGGCGGCGAGAGTCTGCAGCCGCGTTTTTTGAGCGTGCTGCTGAAGAACGATTCCGCAGCCGTGGGCAGAAGGCTGGGCGAACTCGGCCTTGCGGAGCTGGGCGTCGAGGTGAATGCGCTGCGCCGGCGCGCCCTGCAGGGCGCGCAGCCGGACGCGGACATGCTGCTGCAATCGGGCGACGTGCTGGTGTTGCTCGGGCTGGCGGAAGCGCTGCAGGCGGCCGAAGCGCGGCTGCAGCGGGGATCATGAAGGGCGCCAAATAAAAAAGCCCGCCGCAGCGGGCTTGATCGCGCGTTAGCTTAAACGCCCATGCACACGGTATAGGTTGCGGCCGGATCAATTGCGGCTGCACTTGCTACTACCGTCAAAGGAATACCACTACCTGTTCCTGCCAGCATCGAACCTGTACCAGGGTTGCCGTCGTCCATCGTGGTGTCCAGCTGTTGCACGAACTTGCCCAGTATGCCGGACGAACAGATGACGTAGGAGCCACGTATCGGATTGCCATTCACGTCGCTAATAGGTGGTGCGGCTGTCGAGGCGCTTTGAATCCCGATCGGAGCACCCACGGCATTGAGCGGACGATAATCGGTTGCACCTGCGGTCGGCCCCGGGGCGAGACCGGCAAGCCGGACGTGGATCCAGAACTGCTGGGTCTCATCGGTGACCACAGTGGATGTCCAATTATCAGTGGCATGGTCTGTAACACCAATTACGCCATCGCCATTGCCCGGTGCGCAAGGGGTAGTGCAGACGGCAGCCCCCAAATTAGCGACTACGTTCTTATCATCGCCGGGCAGCGCCTTGTATTTGTCCTGGTAGCCGTAGATGAATACCGGGATGTTCCTGAAGTCGGTGGCGAAGCTTTTCACCTTGGCACTGTTGATCAGTTCCTGGCCTTTCAGCACGCCGCCGAGCAGCAGACCGATGATCACCAGTACGATGGCGATCTCGATCAGGGTAAAGCCGGATTGGTTACGTTTCATTATGCTATCCTCCGAATCGGTGATGGTGAATGCTACGCCGTACAGTCAGCAAGAGACGTGCCGATTCTAGCAAAGGTTTTATCTTCGTGCCGCGCTTTGTTGAGAAACCGCAACAAAGCAGTGTGTTAGGGGCGCTTGCCCGGCATGCCGGCAGCGCTGTCGGCGCTGGAACACAGGCGGTCTTGACGGGATTTTGACAGGGTGATGACGAAATGCTGACGCTGGACATCAGGAATAGTTTGCTCGGCGCCCGTTTGTTATTGCTGGCGATGATCTGGCTGTTGCACGGCGCGCTGATGCTAGGCGTGGCCAGCCCATGGGTGCATCCGCTGCTGCTGGCGCACCTCGGTCTGTTCCTGCTATGGCAGCCATTGTGGCGCGGCGAACGCACGGTGGGGCGCGGCGCGCTGGCCTTCATCATGCTGGCAGCGACGGTGGCGATCTTCTGGCTGAGCTGGTGGACGATCGCTTTCTGGCTGATCGGGCTGTTCGGCCTGGTGGGTTCGCGCATATTCATTTTTCGTGACCGCAGCGCGCGTCTGTTATCCCTGGCGCTGATGGTTTATCTGCTGTCGGCGCTGCTGCTGTGGGCGGTGCCTAACCTCTTTTCGGACAGCACTGCAATCCAGGTCGGGCACATCCTGATATGGTACGTGTTGCCGCTGCTGCTGCTGGTCATGGCGCTGATCCCGCTGAGCCGGGAGCCGGCGGGCAGCACCCATACGGTGGACTTCATCTACAGCCTGCTGTTGCTGCTGTTGCTGCTGCTGATGGTGCTCGGCACGCTGGCTTATATGCTGCTGGGCCGGATGGACTATATCGAAGCGCTGCTGCGCACGCTGTTCCTGGTCGGGCTGGTGCTGCTGGTGCTGGGCGGATTGTGGAAGCCGCGCTTCGGCTTCAGCGGCCTGCAGGTGATATTCACGCGCCATCTGCTGAATGTGGGCACGCCGTTCGAGAATTGGCTCGCCGGGCTGACCGAGGCCGCCCGCAACGAACCCGATCCGCCCTCCTATCTGCGCCGCGCCATCGCATTGCTGGAGGATTTTTCATGGTTGTCCGGCTTGTCCTGGCAATCGCCGGACGGCACCGGGCAGTTCGGGCAATTCAGCGGCTATTCCGAGGTGGTGCAGGAAGGCGAGCTGCGCCTGACGCTGTATGCCAGGCAGCCGATCAATCCGACCTTGCTGCTGCATATCAAGCTGCTGGTGCAGTTGCTCGGCTATTTTTACCAGGCCAAACAGCGCGAGCAAAGCCTGCGCGAGATCACGCGCTTGCAGGCGGTATATGAGACCGGTTCGCGCCTCACCCACGACCTGGCCAATATGCTGCAATCACTGCTCGCGCTTGCCTCGATCGCACAAAGCCGCGAACAGCGCTCGCAGCAATTGCTGCAGCAGCAACTGCCCTTGCTCACCCAGCGCATCGAAATGACCTTGAGAAAGCTCAAGCGGCCGCTGCTGGAAAGCGAGACCGCACAGCTGGCGCTGAATGCCTGGTGGGACGGGCTGCGCCAGCGCAACCAGTTTCAGGACATCGAATGGCATGCGCCCGCGAGTCTGCCGGACACCGACATTCCCGCGCCGTTGTTCGATTGCATTGCCGACAACCTGATCGATAATGCGTTGCGAAAACGCCAGGCCGAGCCGGGCATCACGGTTTCGATCGGGATCCAGGCCGAGCCGCTGCGCCTGATCGCCTGCGACAGCGGCAGTCCGGTGCCGCAGGGCGTTGCGGCAAACCTGCTGCGCGGTGCCGTCGTCTCCGAGCATGGCCTGGGGATAGGGCTGTATCAGGCCGCGCGCTGGGCTGCCCAGCTCGGTTACCGGCTGAGGCTGGCGGGCAATCAACCGGGCAAGGTATGTTTCGAGTTGACGCTGGCAGACAGGCCGGAAAATTGATCGTGCCGATATCCGGCCGTGGCAGCACAAACAGACCGGCTCAGACAGTATCCGCTGCCGTGATCAGACCCCGGTCATCAGTCCGCTGTGGTAAGCTTCACGCCGTTGTCATTACACTGTGTTTTATTTTGTTTCATGCCCTCCATTCCGGCATCTGCTATCCCGGCATCCACTCTGGCGGCGACATTGCTGCGCCAGGAAGTTCTTGACCTGCATGCTTATCATGTGTCGGACAGTTCCGGCTACATCAAGCTGGATGCGATGGAAAATCCTTATCCTGTGCCGCCCGGGCTGCGCGCCGAGATCGCGGCAGCGGTCAGTGCCGCCGCCATCAACCGTTATCCCGATCCCGCTGCCGCAGCGCTGAAGGAAAAGATCCGCAATGTGGCAGGCCTGCCGCAGGGGATGGAGGTGCTGCTCGGCAACGGCTCGGACGAGTTGATCCAGCTGCTGGCGATCGCGGTGAGCAAGCCGGGTGCAGTGCTGCTCAGCGTCGAGCCATCTTTCGTGATGTACCGGATGATCGCGGCATACACCGGGATGCGCTATGTGGGCGTTCCGCTTGCAGCCGATTTTTCGCTGGATCTGCCCAGAACGCTTGCGGCAATCCAGCGAGAACGTCCTGCGCTGACCTTTCTTTCCTGTCCGAACAATCCCACCGGCAACCTGTACTCTGCGGCAGCGATAATCGGGATTATCGAAGCATCGCCCGGACTGGTGGTGATCGATGAAGCCTATTATGCCTTTGCCAGCGGCAGCTTTCTTGCGCAGCTGGCGCGTTACCCGAATCTGCTGGTGATGCGCACCTTTTCCAAGCTCGGCATGGCCGGATTGCGCCTCGGCTTTCTGGCGGGGAGCGCGGCCTGGCTGGGACAGCTGGAAAAGCTGCGCTTGCCGTATAATATCGGCGTGCTGACCCAGCTGGTTGCAGGGAAATTGCTGGAACATCACGGGGTACTGTTGCAACAGGCAGAACAGATCAAGCGCGACCGTGAAAAACTATTCCGGCAGTTGGGCGGGATGGCTGCGGTAAGGGTGTATCCGAGCGAGGCGAATTTCCTGCTGTTCCGCGTCGCGAATGCGGCGGCGATATTCAATGGATTGAAACAGCACGGCGTGCTGATCAAGAATCTGGACGGCGCGCATCCGATGCTGAAAGACTGTTTGCGCGTTACGGTGGGCACGCCGGAGGAGAACGAACGCTTTATGCTTGCATTAAAGGAAAGCATCGATCAGTGTAAATAAATTTCGGCGGGGACTATCCTCCAGCCAAGTTCAGAACCAAAGTATGAAATTTATAGCAGTATTACCAGATAACAATATTCAACAGGCATAGGGCCAAATCATGCGCAGTGCGAAAGTCTTACGCAACACCCTGGAAACACGTATCTCGCTAGAGTTGGCGCTTGACGGCAACGGCAAAGCCAGCTTTGACACCGGCCTGCCGTTTCTCGACCACATGCTGGATCAGGTCGCCCGGCACGGGCTGCTGGACCTGGATATCCTGGCCAAGGGCGATTTGCATATCGATGCGCACCACACCGTCGAAGACATTGGCATCACACTGGGTCAGGCGTTCAATCAGGCGATAGGCGAGAAGAAAGGCCTGCGCCGCTACGGCCACGCTTACATCCCTCTGGACGAGGCCTTGTCGCGCGTGGTGCTGGACATTTCCGGGCGCCCCGGCCTGGTGTTCAATTGCCAGTTTGTGCGCGGCACCGTCGGCGATTTTGATGTGGACCTGATCAAGGAATTTTTTCAGGGCTTCGTCAATCACGCCCTGGTGACCTTGCATATTGACAACCTCAGCGGTGACAATGCCCACCATCAGGCCGAGACCATTTTCAAGGCTTTCGGCCGCGCACTGCGCATGGCATTGGAACTCGATCCGCGCATGGCCGGCGTGACGCCTTCCACCAAGGGCACCTTGTAAATCCAGATGATTGATGTTGCGGTAGTAGATTATGGTATGGGCAACTTGCGTTCGGTCGAACAGGCCTTGCGCAAGGTGGCGCCCGCCGCAGGGATTATTGTTACCGATGACGCCGCCGCGATTGCCGCCGCAAAGCGCGTGGTTTTCCCCGGCCAGGGCGCGATGCCGGACTGTATGCGCGAACTGGATGCGCGCGGCTTGCGCGATGCCGTGCTGCTGGCCGCACGCAGCCGGCCTTTTCTCGGGATCTGCATCGGTTTGCAAATGCTGTTCGAACACAGCGCCGAGGGTGGGGTCGCCGGGCTGGGGGTTTTGCCGGGGCAGGTGGCGCGTTTCGCCAGTCAGATGCACGATGCGCAGGGCAGCAAGCTCAAGGTGCCGCACATGGGCTGGAACCAGGTACATCATGGACAGCATCCGTTATGGGACGGCATAGAACAGGATGCGCGTTTCTATTTCGTGCACAGCTACTATGTGCAGCCGCAGGATGCGTCGCTGGTGCAGGCGACCAGCCAGTATCCCGATTCCTTCGTGTGCGCCGTGGCGAGACATAATCTGTTTGCAGTGCAATTCCATCCGGAAAAAAGCGCCGCAGCGGGGCTGAAACTGCTGCAAAATTTTATGCATTGGAACCCTTAACTACTCACGTACTGCCATGCTGATAATTCCTGCGATTGATTTGAAAGATGGTCATTGTGTGCGCCTGAAACAGGGCGTGATGAAAGATGCCACGGTGTTTTCCGAGAACCCCGCTGCGATGGCGCAGCATTGGCTGGCGCAAGGTGCGCGCCGCCTGCATCTGGTGGATCTGAATGGGGCGTTTGCCGGGAAGCCGAAAAATGAAGCCGCGGTGCGCAGCATCATCGCGGCGGTCGGCGCGGATATCCCGGTGCAGCTGGGCGGCGGCATCCGCGACCTGGAGACGATAGAACGCTATCTCGACATCGGCGTGACCTACATCATCATCGGCACGGCAGCGGTGAAGGTGCCCGGCTTCCTGCATGAAGCCTGCGACGCGTTCCCCGGCCACATCATGGTCGGGTTGGATGCCAAGGGCGGCAAGGTTGCCGTGGATGGCTGGTCCAAACTGACCGGTCACGATGTGGCGGATCTGGCGCGGCGTTTCGAAGGCTATGGCGTCGAAGCAGTCATTTATACCGACATTGGCCGCGACGGCATGCTGACCGGGGTGAACATTCCGGCGACGGTGGAACTGGCCGGTCCGCTGCATGTGCCGGTGATCGCCAGCGGCGGCATCACCGATCTGGATGACGTGCGCGCGCTGTGCGCGGTGCAGTCAGAGGGCATCACCGGTGCGATCACCGGCCGCGCGATCTATGAAGGCACACTGGATTTCAAGGCGGCGCAGGCGCTGGCCGACGCGTTGACCCCGGCTGACAAATTGACCGGAACAGCCCACTAAACTATGCTCGCAAAGCGCATTATTCCCTGTCTGGACGTGACTGCCGGCAGGGTGGTCAAGGGCGTGAGTTTCGTCGAACTGCGCGATGCCGGCGACCCGGTGGAGATCGCGCGCCGCTATGACGAGCAAGGCGCTGACGAGCTGACCTTTCTCGATATCACGGCGAGTTCGGACGACAGAGGGATCATTTTCCGCATCATCGAACAGGTCGCCGCGCAGGTGTTCATCCCGCTGACAGTCGGCGGAGGCGTGCGCGCAGTGAGCGATGTGCGCAACCTGCTGAATGCCGGAGCGGACAAGGTCAGCATCAATACCGCTGCGGTGCTGGATCCGCAATTGGTCGCCGCTGCGGCGGGGCGCTACGGTTCGCAGTGTATCGTGGTGGCGATCGATGCCAAGCAGGTTGCGCCCGGGCGCTGGGAGGTTTACACCCACGGCGGACGCAAGGCCACCGGCCTGGATGCGGTGACATGGGCGAAAAAGATGCAGGAACTGGGCGCCGGCGAGATCTTGCTGACCAGCATGGACCGGGACGGGCAAAAGACTGGTTTCGATTTGCCGTTGACCCGTAGCATCACCGATGCGCTGGATATCCCGGTGATTGCCAGCGGCGGCGTGGGCAATCTGCAGCACCTGGTCGACGGGATAAAAAAGGGCGGGGCGGATGCGGTGCTGGCCGCGAGCATCTTCCACTTTGGCGAGTACACTGTGCAGCAGGCCAAACTGTTTATGGCAGCTCAGGGGATAGAGGTGCGGTTATGACACGGTGCGCGAAAGCGACGGGTGCGGGAATAACCGCATTGCACCTCCTCCCGCAAACGGCTGGCTGCGCCAGTAACGTGTCGGAGGTGCGGTTATGACACGGTGCGCGAAAGCGACGGGTGCGGGAATAACCGCATTGCACCTCCTGATGGAACTACTAACCATTCCACTAAGCCAGCAAGCTGGCAAGTGGCTGGTTATCCCGCAAACGGCTGGCTGCGCCATAACCAGCGACTTGGTGCGCGTTGTTTGCGCACTTGGTCGAATGGCTAGTAGTTTCATCAGTAACGTACCCGCAAGGGGTAGGCCGATGGGTGCCCCGCTGCTTTGCAGCGACCCATTCGCTTTGTCGGAGGTGCGGTTATGAGCGAGACATGGTTGAACCGGGTTAACTGGTCCGCCGACGGCCTGGTCACGGCTATAGCACAGGATGCGGCCAGCGGGCGGGTGTTGATGGTGGCGTGGATGGACCGCGACGCGCTGAGGCTGACCCGGGAAAAAGGTGAGGCGGTGTATTGGTCGCGTTCGCGCAAGAAGCTCTGGCACAAGGGCGAAGAGTCCGGCCATTTCCAGAAAGTGAAGGAGATCCGCCTCGACTGCGACGGCGACGCGATCCTGCTGCAGGTCGAACAACAGGGCGGCATCGCCTGTCATACCGGACGCGCGAGCTGCTTTTACAGCCGTTTGGATCAGGACCACTGGGTGGAAGCCGATGCGGTGCTGAAGTCTCCCGGCGAGATCTATAAAAAGTGAGTCTGCCAAGATGAAACAGGATATATTGCAGCGACTGACCGAGACGCTGGAGGCGCGCAAGCAGGCTTCCCCGGAAAGCTCTTATGTTGCCAGGTTGTTCAGCCAGGGTGAGGATGCGATCCTGAAAAAAATCGGCGAGGAAGCGACCGAGGTGATACTCGCCGGCAAGTCGGGCGACAACACCCATCTGGTGTATGAAACCGCCGACCTGTGGTTTCATTGCATGGTGCTGCTGGCCCGGCATGGCGTCAGCGCGCAAGATGTGCTGGACGAACTGGATCGGCGCGAGGGTCTGTCCGGGATCGCCGAGAAAGAAGGCAGGAACAAGGGCTGAACATGAACGACTGTTTGTTTTGCAGGATCATCCGCGGCGAAATCCCCTGCCGCAAGGTGTACGAGGATGAGGAGGTGCTGGCTTTCCACGATATCAACCCGGTCGCGCCGGTGCACTTCATGCTGGTGCCCAAGCTGCACCTGGATACGCTCGCCGATGCGGGGGATACCGAGCAGGCTTTGCTTGGCAGGATGCTGCTGCTGGCGCCGAGGCTGGCCAGAGAGCAGGGGTTGGACAACGGCTTCCGTACCGTGATCAACACCGGCAAAGGCGGCGGCCAGGAAATATTTCATTTGCATATCCACATTATCGGCGGCGGTGTCATCCCACCGATGGTGCGGCGCAGTTAATTCACAAGGAGAACGAAATGGGCGGATTGAGTATTTGGCATTGGCTGATTGTATTGCTGGTCGTCGTGATGATCTTTGGCACCAAGAAGTTGCGCAACATCGGCAGCGACCTGGGCGGCGCGGTAAAGGGTTTCAAGGAAGGCATGCGTTCCGAAGACGAGCCGGCCAAGCAGATCAAGGAAGGCGGCGAGACCATCGAAGGCGAAGTCAAAGACAAGAAAACTACCAACGTCTAGGCCGGTTGATGACGGCGGTTAAAAATGTTTGATTTCAGTTTTGCCGAGTTGGTGCTGATCATGGTCGTGGCGCTGATCGTCATCGGGCCGGAACGCCTGCCGAAAGTGGCGCGCACGATGGGCCACCTGTGGGGGCGGGCGCAGCGCTATGTGAATGGGGTGAAGGCCGACATCGAGCGCGACATGGCTGTCGAGGAGTACCGCAAGCTGCAGCAAAAAGTGCAGGAGGAGGCCGGTGCACTGGAGCAGTCAGTCAGACAGGCAGCACAATCCGCCGACCAGCAGCTGAAACAGATCGACGCGGCGGTGGCAAAGCTTTCCACCCAGGAACATGCGCTCCCCGATGTGCCGCCTTCCCCGCAGCCCGCCGTGCATCCATCTTCAATACCGCCAGCCAATAAATCCGAATGAGTACCGGCGAAAGCTTTATCGCGCATCTGGTCGAGTTGCGCTTACGCCTGCTGCATTCCGTGGTGGCGGTATTGCTGGTGTTCATCTGCCTGTTTCCGTGGTCATCCAATCTTTATACCTTGCTGGCGCGCCCGTTGCTGGCCAGACTGCCCAAAGGCGGGCAGATGATTGCCACCGAAGTCACCACCCCATTTTTTGTCCCGCTCAAGGTCGCCCTGATGGCGGCTTTCCTGATTGCGTTGCCTTACGTCCTGTACCAGATCTGGCGCTTTGTCGCGCCGGGTCTTTATGCGCACGAGAAGCGTCTGGTGTGGCCGCTGATCATGGCCAGCACGGTACTGTTCTTCTGCGGGATGGGATTCGCTTATTTTGTGGTATTCCCGGTGGTATTCGGTTTCATCACTGCCAGCGCGCCGCAGGGCGTGGCTGTGATGACCGACATCGACAAATATTTCAGTTTTGTGCTCACAATGTTCATGGCTTTCGGCGTCACTTTTCAGGTGCCGGTGGCTGTGGTGTTGCTGGTGCGCATGGGATTTGTCACCGTGGCAAAACTGCGCGAAGCGCGTCCCTATGTCGTGGTGGGGGCATTCATCGTCGGCGCGATATTTACGCCGCCCGATGTTGTATCCCAAATGATGCTGGCCGTGCCACTGTGGCTGCTGTTTGAGGCGGGGATCGTGGTCGGGAGCTGGGTGAAGCCGGTGGAAAGTTCCGCCGGGGATGGCGGCCGGGAAAACCGGCCGGAAAACAAAAAGGCCGGATAGCGCTTGCCAGGCCGATCCCTGGCGCAAGACTACTGCTCAACCGGTTTCGGACGCTTGCCGATTTTTACCTGCAGGCTGATTGCCGCGCCGTTGCGCATCAGCTTGATCGGGACGATTTTCCCGGGAGGGAGGTTGGCAACCGTATCCAGCATTGCACTCCAGGTGTCGATTGCGCTGTTATCTATTTTCACCAGGATATCGCCGGTTTTGACGCCGGCCTGATCTGCCGGACTGTGGTGTACCACGTCGGTAACCAGCACCCCCTTGAGGTCGCCCAGCTTGAACGACTCGGCTAGCTCCGGGGTGAGTTCCTGCACGCCGGCGCCTATCCAGCCGCGTGTCACGGAACCGTGCAGGATGATCTGTTCCATGGTCTTTTTTGCGGTGCTGGCGGAAATGGCGAAGCCGATGCCCAGCGAGCCGCCGTTTGGCGAGTAGATCGCGCTGTTGATTCCGATCAGACTGCCATTCTCGTCTACCAGCGCCCCGCCGGAATTGCCGGGGTTGATCGCGGCGTCGGTCTGGATGAAGTTTTCAAAAGTGTTGATTCCCAGATGGTCGCGTTTCAGCGCGCTGATGATGCCCATCGTGACCGATTCGCCCACTCCAAACGGATTGCCAATCGCGAGCACCATGTCGCCGACCTGGGCATTTTCCGGATGACCGAAAGTGATCGCGGGCAGCGCGCCAGGCAAGTCGATCTTGATCACCGCCAGATCGGTTTCGGGGTCGGAGCCGACCACATGCGCCTTGGCCTTGCGGCCGTCGGACAACGCGACCTCGATTTGATCGGCGGCTTCCACCACGTGCTGGTTGGTGAGGATGTAACCATCGGGGCTGACGATCACGCCCGAACCGAGGCTGGAATTGGTCTGCGGTTCGGTGTCGAGTTGGTCGCCGAAGAAAAATTTGAAACGCGGGTCATCCATGAAGGGGTTGACCGGATTCTTGACGATGGTGGTGGTGTAAATGTTGACAACGGTGGGCATCGCCTTGTGTGCTGCGACACTCATACCCATTTTCGGAGATGAATCGTCGTTGGCCGAAGGCATGTTCTCATACAGCGTGACCACCCCGTTACGTGCTGCATTCGGGAGCAGCTCCGGCTTCAGCGTGTGGATGATGAACAGCAGCGCCAGCGCGATCGTGACGGTCTGCGAGAATAGTAGCCAATGTTTACGCATGGTAAGATGGACTCGGCGAATTCAATCGATTAAGGAATATCTTGCTGCTGGGTGAATTGGCGGATTATAACTCAAGCCTGCTGCAAACCGGCTTGTACAGGGATTATTGCCCGAATGGCGTGCAGGTGGAAGGCCGTGCCCAGGTTAGGCGTATCGCTACCGGGGTGACTGCTTCGCAGCAGGTTCTGGATGCGGCGATCGCATGGGGTGCGGATGCGATCCTGGTCCATCACGGGTACTTCTGGCGCAGTGAAGAGGCTGCCATTGCCGGCATCAAGAAAAATCGCATTGCGCAGCTGTTGCGCCATGACGTCAGCCTGCTCGCTTATCATCTGCCGCTGGATGCCCACCCCGAGCTGGGCAACAACGCACAGCTCGGCAAGCTGCTAGGTCTGGCAGAGCGGGGTAGATTCGGAGAGCAAAACCTTGCCTGGCTGGGTGCGCTGGAACAGCCGCAAGCACTTGCTCAATTTGCCCTGCATGTTTCACAGCGCGTGCAGCGCGCAGCGCAAGTCATTGGAGATGACAACAAGCGCATAACCAGGGTGGCGTGGTGCAGCGGTGCCGCACAAGGCTATTTCGAAGCGGCGATCGCGCAAGGCGCGGATGCCTATATAACAGGGGAAATCTCCGAACAGAATTTCCATCTGTCCAACGAAACCGGGGTGGCATTCATTGCGGCCGGCCATCATGCGACCGAGCGCTTCGGCATACAGGCACTGGGCGTACACCTGGCAAAACGATTCGGTCTGGAGCACCGCTTCTTCGATCAAGCCAATCCGGTCTGAATGTCCCTGGCTGCTTTCCTCCTGATAAACAACCCGGTCAATCGATCAGCTCATCGCGCAACTGGTTTAAGGAAGAGGCCAGGCTGTGAGGGGAATTGCAGAGTGCGGCATTGGCTTGCTCGATCGCCACGCGGTGATCGAGCAGTAGCTTTCTGAAAATAGCTTCCATATCACCCAGCAGGGCTTCCGGCTGCAGTGCATAGCGCAGCAAAAAGTCCTTGCGCCGCGGATAAAATGCCGTCCACTGCCAAGCCAGGAAATTCTCGTTGTTCTTGTAACCGGCATGTTGCAGCGCGGCTTTCAGGCCGGTTATTTCGGGCAGGCGGAGCTGGTCCGCCGCGGGGCGCACGCTCCACATCAGGCCGAAATAGATGCGCCATGCACTGCCCAGATACTGCTGCTCCATCATTGGCCGCAGATATACGGATTGGCCGCTGCTGGTGCTGCAATGCAACCCGACCAGGCTGTCGGACGCGTTGTTGTTCTCGGTGGCCGCGACCCGCCACGCCAACCCATGCTGGTTGATCAGTGCGTCGAGGCGCGCCAGCAATTCCTGCCACAGACGGTTATTCATCTGTCCGCGAAGCTCGTCCATCTGTTCCGCAACAGCCAGGCCCAGCGCCAAATTCTCTTTCAGGGAAAAAAAATCCAATATTGCCTGTTCTTCGTTCATCGCATCAAATCTCCAAATTTTCCGGATTAATAATTTTATAATGCATATAAGGAATTACTGTAAATCTGTGCAACATATAACTTTTTTTTTACGTAGTGGAACAATTTGAAAATTCAGTGTTGACTTTATTTTTTAGACTCGACATTATTCGCCCGCAAGCTTGCAACGTGCTTGCACAGGCGGCAAACGGTGAAAAAATATCGATGGCAGACAATAAGAATAACTATTGCCACACAACGCACCAAAAATAATCCGATTTATCTGTTCAATCATTCTGGCAAATAGCCGGTGTGGGGTCATTATTTGCTGGGGGGGCTCTTAACGATGTACCGTATTCTACGCATTTCCGTTTTATTGGCAGGGTTGTTTTTTTCCTTGGGCAGCTATGCCGATGATGCACCGCAATCTGCTCAGTCGGATCCCGGCGCTGAAGGTTCCGCTGTCGACAAGTCTGCAAGGGAAAAGTCACATAGCGGAGGTTCTGCATTTTCAGCATGGGAATCGAAATACTTTGCAGCGGGTCCGGACAATATAGGTCCCGCTGTCGAGCAACCGATCGAGTTCCCGCACTTTCGCCATGCCGGCGACCATGACAAGGGTGGCATGGAAATCAACTGCATGTATTGCCATACCTACGCGCGGCGCAGTTTGGTGGCGGGCATCCCGCCGGTGCAAAAATGCATCGGTTGCCACCAGAGCATCGATTCGGTGCGTGACAAGCCGCGTATCAAGAAATTGTTCGAGTACTGGGATGCCAAAAAGGCCATACCCTGGAAGAAGGTGCATGATCTTCCGGACTTTGTGCGTTTCAGCCATGAGCGCCATATCCAGCGTTTCATCTTCCAATTGAATCGCCCGGTTCAGGAGGTTTGCGGATATTGCCATGGCGATGTGAAAACGATGACGGTAGCCCGCCGCCAGAGACTGATTTCGATGGGTTTTTGCGTTACCTGCCACGAGATCAATCATCCGGTCACCGCCGCAGGCGGGACACCGATTGGTGATCAGGCATATTGGTACAGCATGCGCAAGCCTCTTATTGATGCGTCGGGCATTATCAAAGCTCAGGGCCCGAACGACTGTTCGGTATGCCATAAATAGTTTAGAGGGGTTGTTATGATGAACAGCGATTTTGATCGGCGTGATTTCTTGAAGGTGCTGGGCTGGGGTGGCGCTTCAGTTGCATTGACCGGCTGCGGTAACGGCATGGTTGAGAGTGGCGCGGAAACAGTGGTTTCGTATGTGGAAACTACTGACTACCGGATTCCCAGCGTGAGTGTGTATTTCAATTCGACCTGCGCGCAATGCGATGCAGGTTGCAGTATTACCGGCCGCATCCGCGAGGGACGCGTGGTAAAGCTGGAAGGCAATCCCCAATCCGCGATCAATCGCGGCAAGACCTGCGGCCTGGGGCAGGCGGGTGTGCAAAATCACTATAACCCGGATCGTGTGCGCACGCCGTTATTGCGTACCGGTAATTCGGGCGAGGTCATCAGCTGGGACAAGGCCTACGCGTTGATTGCCGAAAAGCTGAAGGGCGTGAGCGGCGACGAGATCGCCTTTCTGACCGGTGGCGTGAGCGGCCATCTCAAGGTGTTGCTGGGCAATTACATGGACAGCATCGGCAGCAAGAATCATGTTGTATATGAAGCGATTGCTCCGGCTGTATTGCGCGCGGCCAACAAACAGGCCTATGGCATGGAAATGCCGCGCATCAGCATCAACAAGGCCAAGGTTGTGCTGTCGTTTGGCGCGGATTTCCTGGGTGCCTGGATATCCCCGGTGCATTTCTCGCAGCAGTATGCGCAGTTCCGCAAGGGTGTGGACGGGCAGCGCGGCGTGCTGGTGCAGGTCGAATCCAAGATGACGATTACCGGCGCGAACGCAGACCGTTGGCTGGTGGTGCGCCCCGGAACCGAGGGGATACTGGCGCTGGGCATCATCCATGCGCTGGGCGCCTTCGGGTTGCCATTGAACAGCGACGTTGCCGCTGCGGTGCAGGCTTACGACAAGGATCGTGTGAGCAGGGATACCGGCGTATCGGTCGAGCAGATCGACAAGCTTGCCGCGCTGCTGAAAGCTGCGCACGCCGAGTCTGGTGCTGGCGGGCGGAGCCGCGGAAGGCTATGCGCATGGCTCGCAGAATGCCGCCGCGATCAATCTGCTCAATCATGTGCTGGGCAACGTGGGCAAAACGGTAGAGGCGGCGGCCGTTGTGCCGTTCCCGCAAATGGAGCCGGCAACCGGTAATACCGCCGCATTGAACAAGCTGAACGACGACCTGGCTGCAGGCAAATACAAGGTGCTGTTCAGTTATGCTGCCAACCCGGTGTTCACCGCGCCGGGAGCGATGAAGTTCAAGGACAACATGGCCAAGGCAGGCTTCAAGGTGGTGTTTGCCCAGTACATGGATGAAACCGCGTTGCAGGCGGATCTGGTGTTGCCGCTCGATTCCCCGATTGGAGGACTGGGGCACGCAGGTTCCGGAATATATGGCCGAAGGGGCGCAAATCAACATCCGGCAGCCATTGATGGAAAAACTGCACCCCGAAACCCGCAGCATGGGCGAAATCCTGCTGGCCTTGATCAAGCAACGCCGCGGCGAGGAGTACAAGAAATTTGATGATTTTTATGCTTACTTGAGAACCGTCATTGCTGCAAAACAAGGTTGCATTGGGTGGAGCAGCCAAGGCTGACGACGATGTGTTCTGGAACGAAATGCTGAGCAAAGGCATCATCAAGCTGCCCAGTGCTGCCCATGCCTTGTCCGGTAAATTTGCCGTGGCCGATCTCTCGTTGCCGGAACCTGCCGCGATCGATGCGCAATATCCGTTGCAACTGATCCCGCATGTGACTGCCAATCTGCGTGACGGACGCAATGCCAACCAACCCTGGTTGCAGGAATCGCCCGATCCGATGACTACCATCGTGTGGGATTCCTGGATGGAGATTCATCCAAAGAAAGCCGCCGAACTGGGTATTCAAGAGGGTGACATCGTCGAAGTGGCCGGAAAAAACGGTTCGGTCAAAGTGCAGGCCTATCTGTTCCCGGGGATACACCCGGATGCGATCTCGATACCGATTGGACGCGGCCATGATGCGATGGGCCGTTACGCCAAGGGTTATGGTGTGAACCCGTTCCAGATACTGGATATGGTGTATGACAAGGATACCGGCGAACTGGCGCTGCACGAGACGCGTGTCAAGATCAGCAAGACCGGTGAGCGTGTGATCGTGGTCAAGGACGAAGGTCCGGTGGGCGGCAATCAAGAGGGGCAAAAGATTGTCCCCGAGATGTTCACGGATAAAGTAAACCTTTCGAAGGAGATATAGAGATGTCGATTGCTACCTTGTTTGACAATTACTCGCAGTTTCGTCACCGGCATCCGGATGGCGATGTGCCCCACAACCCGTACAAATGGGCGATGGCTATCGATCTGGACGCGTGCAGCGGCTGCAATGCCTGTGCTGTCGCCTGTTATGCGGAAAACAATCTGCCGGTAGTGGGCAGGGAGAAATTTGCGCACGGGCAGGCCATGCACTGGATGCGCATCGAGCGCTACTGGGACCATGACGGAAGCGAGTTCCCGGAGAGGGGCGTGCGATATTTGCCGATGCTGTGCCAGCAATGCGAAGCCGCTCCATGCGAGACGGTGTGTCCGGTGGGTGCCACCAACCATACGCCGGATGGCCTTAACTCACAGATTTACAACCGCTGCATCGGATCGCGCTACTGTTCGTCCAACTGTCCGTACAAAGTGCGTTATTTCAACTGGTGGGACTATCCCACCACAGACAATGTCTGGCCGGCCGAAATGAACCTGCAGCTGAATCCGGACGTGACGGTGCGCGGCAAGGGCGTGATGGAAAAATGCACCTTCTGTATCCAGCGGCTGCGGGGGGCCGAAAGCGATGCAAAGACCCAGGGCCGTCTGGTGCGAGACGGGGAAGTGCAGACCGCCTGTCAGCAAGCCTGCCCGACCAGTGCCATCAGTTTTGGCAATCTGGTGGATCCGGAATCAAGAGTGCACAGGCAATGGCAGGCACAGCAGGTCGATCTGGATAAACATGAGCAGATCAAGGATCAGGTAGAGGGCGGGAGCGATCTGCGCGGTTATCGGATTTACGAATGGCTGGCACCCTATCCCTCGATCATGTATCTGGAACGTGTGCGCGAAAGCGAAATTTAAGCCGGCATAATCACTGTAATTTCTTTAGGAAATAAACGATGAAAGATATTCGCGAAGACATCGCTTGGGCGCAGATCAACACCGATGTGCTCAGGAGCCTGGAAAATCCCAGAAAGCTGTATTGGGTAATATTGTTTATCGCAATCGCCTTGGTTGGTGTTGCGGTTGGCTGTGAGATTTATCAGTACAGCACGGGGTTGGGCGTCGGGAACTTTGACAATCCGCACATGTGGGGACTGTACATCGCCTCCTTCATCTTCTGGATCGGCATGAGCCACTCGGGTACCTTGCTGTCGGCGATCCTGCATATCATACATGCAGACTGGCGCAAGCCGATCTACCGCTTTGCCGAGGCCATGACCACTTTTTCCTTGATGACGGCCGGTCTGTTCGTAGCAGTGCATCTGGGGCGTGTGTGGCAGGTTTACTTTGCGCTGCCCTATCCGAACATGCGCCAGGTATGGCCGAATTTTCAATCGCCGCTGCTGTGGGACGCGATGGCGATTTTTACTTACCTGAGTTCGTCGATCCTGTTCCTGTATGTCGGTATGATTCCCGATCTGGCTATCTGCCGCGACAACATGCATTCCGGATGGCGTAAAAAACTGTACACCTTGCTGTCATTGGGCTGGGAAGGGACGGACCGGCAGTGGCGAAATTTCCGCGTAACGTATCTGACCATCGCCTGTTTCCTGATCCCGCTGGCGGTATCGGTACACTCCATCGTGTCGAGCGATTTTGCAAGTTCGCAGCAGCCCGGCTGGCACATCACTTCATTCCCGCCCTACTTTGTGGCCGGAGCGTTGTACTCCGGTTGTGCCGCGATCATCACGCTGTTCATCATCTTGCGCTACGTGTTCAAGTTCGAGGAATACATGACGCTGTCGATCCTGAAAAAGATCGTGAGGCTGACTTTTGCGATCGCAATGGTCTGGACATACCTGGTGTGGGTCGAATACGCCACAGCGTGGTTCGGGCATAACCCCCACGACCAGCACTTGATGCTCGAGAAAGCTACCGGTACCTATGCGCCATTCTGGTGGGCAATGAACTTCTGTGCTTCGGTCGTTCCGTTCGTCCTTGTTTTCAAGCGTTTCCAGACCAATATCCCGGTGCTGTTCGCGGTGTCGCTGCTGCTCAACCTGGGCATGTGGCTGGAACGCTGGATGATCGTCGCGCCGACATTCGCCGATGGCTATTACCCGTGGACCTGGGATCACGACCAGTGGCCCAGCCTGGTGCAGTGGGGCATCGTGTTGGGCAGTTTCGGATGGTTCACGATGCTGTTCATGATCTTCTGCAAGTTGTTCCCGTCGGTCTCGATGTATGAGGTCAAGGAAATGGTCTATCACCGCAGCCTGGCAACCAAGAAGCTGGAGGCAACCAGCGAATTGGCGGCGGCCGGAAAAGGAGTACTCTAAATGGGCAAACGTCACTTACTCGCGCTATTTTCTGACTTTGACGCCGCAGAAAAAGTCGTCGTCGAACTGCGCAATCTCGGAATTCAAGGTTTCAATGCCAAGAAGGACATGATTATAAAGTCGCCCATCGAGCATCCCGAGGTGGAGGAGTTTCTGGGTAACAAACCTGTTCGCGTCCAGTGGTTCACCCTGTTTGGTGCTGTAGGTGCAGGTTCGCTGATGTTTCTGGGCCTTGCGACTGCACAAGGCAACTTCTTTGCGCAAATGAAGGGCGGCAAGCCCATCGTCCCGTTCCCGCCCAATTTTGTGCTGACTTACGAATTGTTCATTCTGGGCGGCGTGTATATCACCGTACTTGGCTTTCTTATTTGTGCGGGCTTGCCCGCCCGGCGTTCGCCGTTGTATAGCTCCAAGGTATCAGAAGACAAAATCGGCATATTGGTAAAGTCTGAAGAATCTGCAAGCGGAACGCTGAAGTCGATTTTCACTAAACACAAAGCTTTGGAAATTCAGGAAGAGGCCGGGAAATGAGAAAATTATCCTTAGCGGTCGTATTGTTGGTTGTACCTGCGTTTGCGTTTGCGTGGCCGTGGTCTATGGACCAGGGCAACCAGATCAACGTCAAGCCTCAGGAGAGTCCCGACCCGGCCAATCCCGGAATGTACCCTTTCCCGAAACGCTCGGTGCCGGTTCCCGGTACGCCGACTTCTTCGATAGAAGTCAAGGATAAAGATGCCGCATTCAAGCTGGTCAATCCTGTACCGGTGACCGCAAGGTCGGTCGATATGGGGCATCGATTGTTCTCGATCTACTGTGTTCCCTGTCATGGCAAATCCGGCACGGGAGATGGCTATGTCGGGCAAAAGCTGATCCTGCAACCTTGGAACCTGACCTCAAGCAATACCATACATTCCTGGAACTCGCCGGACTATCCTGATGGCTACATCTTCGGCATGATGACTTTCGGCGGTGCGGTGATGCCGATTTATGCTATCGATCTGAGCCCCACCGAACGCTGGGAAGTGATTGATTATGTGCGTGCAGTGCTGCAAAAACGGGGAATACCCGCTGTCACCGCGCAGAAGACTAAATAGGAGACCGTCAACATGTTTTCATACAGCAATTGGTCAGTTCTGACTATAAATTTTCTGGTGGTACTGTATCTTGCCCTGGGCGGTGTGACGCTGTCTGCTGTGTTGCATCTGGTAGGCGCGCGCTGGAGACATGAAGTCCGCTTCCTGGCCAGTTCCCTGTTTGCCCTGTTTCCGCTGGCTTTCATATTGCTGGTAGTGCTGCTGGCCAACGCTGATGCGACTTTCCCGTGGGTGAAACTGGCTGCGGAACATAAGCTTGTGGTTTCTGGCTGGGACGGATTCGCATTCCTGGCGTGGCGCGAAGTTATAGGCATGTTGCTTGCGGTGACGATACTCTGGATTTTCATCAAGCGCCAGGCGGTCAGTGAGCGCAGCGCGGAAGATGCGGCGCGCTTCCATACCATAGCCTGCTGGGTGCCTTATGTATACGTGGTCTACGGTACCATGGTGGCGTGGGATTTCGAAATGTTCATGGTGCCGGGCTGGCAGAGCGGGATCTTTGGCATGCAGGAGTTCGTCAGCTTTTTCGGCATGTTCCTGTCATTCATGGTGATCTGGATCTATTCCTTGAACAGAGGGGGAAAATTGGTGAACCCGGTCAAGCCATTTGTGTATAATTATCTCGCGCAATTGATGCTGGGTTTTACGTTGTTGTGGATCTATACCTATTTCGCCCAATATCTGCTCCTGTGGTACGGCAATATCCCTGAGGAACGGGATCGGATCAATTGGATGCAGGATGGTGATTACACCGCGATATGGTGGGCGGTGATCGCGCTGAAATTGGTGATCCCGTTTTCGGCGCTTGCCATGCCGTTCACCCGGCATAATGTCAAGGCGACCATGGTAGTGGCAACCTGCATCATCATCGGTACGATATTTGAGCGCTATGTCTGGGTAGGCGGTGCGAATGGCGGCGTTGGGCCTTATCCGTATTTTGCGGCGGTAGTTGTCAGCGCAGTGGTCGCAACGATCGGGTTTTTCCTGGTGCGCATGCGTTTGCGAAGCATCCAATTGGTCAAAGGGTAATCCGTATTTATGATGAGATTGTATTCGGGGACGTCCGATCCCTATAGTCACCGTTGCCGCATCGTATTGTTCGAGAAGGGCATGGATTTCGAGGTGATAGACGTGGACTTGATGAACAAGTCCGAAGATGTGGCAGCGATCAATCCCTACGGAAAAGTGCCGGTGCTGGTCGAGCGCGATCTGGTGCTGTATGAAGCCAACATCATCAACGAATATATCGACGAGCGTTTTCCGCATCCGCAGCTGATGCCGCCCGATCCGGTCATGCGCGGCCGGGCGCGGTTGTTTCTGCATCGCTTTGAGCAGGAGATCTACAGCCAGGTCGAGATCATCGAGCATGGCGTGGCCAAATCCGCCGACAAGGCGCGCGTGGTGATCCGCGACAACCTCACCCAGCTCGCGCAGATATTGAGCAACCAGAAGTTCCTGCTGGGGGATGAATTTTCCATGCTGGATGTGGCGATCGCACCGCTGCTGTGGCGGCTCGACCATTACGGTATCCAGATGGGCAAGGAGGCCGCGCCGCTGATGAAGTATGCGGAGCGCCTGTTTTCCCGCCAGGGCTTCATAGATTCGCTGACGGCTTCCGAAAGAGCGATGCGCAAATGATACCGGCGCCGCTTCAGTGCTGAAGCAGCGGCGGTTTTCAACCGGGCATTATTCCTGTTGTTTAATCCGCGGTACCGGAATGCCATGACCGACTTGTCCACCCGCCCGTACCTGATCCGTGCGATTCACGAATGGTGCATGGATAACGGGTACACGCCTTATCTGGCGGTGCGTGTCGATCAACATACCGAGGTGCCCAGGGCGCATGTCAAGAACGGCGAGATTGTGCTGAATCTCAGTGCCGATGCGGTACGCAACCTGTTGATGGGCAACGAGATGATCACCTGCGCCGGGCGTTTCGGCGGCGTTTCATTCGATCTGCGGGTACCGGTCGTTGCGGTGATCGGCATTTTCGCGAAGGAGACCGGCCAAGGCTTGATGTTTCAAGGGGATGGCGGCGATGCGCCGCCGCCCTCTTCAAAAACCGGTGTTGCTGACGTCAAATCCAAATCACCCAGACCGCAACTGAAAATCGTCAAATAACGCCAAATAAAAAGCCGCAGATACTGCGGCTTTTTACTGCCGGGCTTGCGCTGATGCCAATCAAGCGGCCGCCGGCAGCGCGAGGCTGGCGTGCATCCTGCTCATGGCCTTTTGCTCGATCTGGCGGATGCGCTCGGCGGACACCTTGAATTCGGCGGCCAGTTCATGCAGGGTTGCAGCGGAACCCTCATCGCATAACCAGCGCGCCTCGACGATGCGGCGGCTGCGCTCGTCCAGTCCTGCCAAGGCATTTGCCAAGCCGGCAGTTTGCAACTGTTCGCGCTCTGCGGTTTCGAGGATATGCGAAGGTTCATGCTCTTCGGTATCGGCCAGATATTGGATCGGAGAGTAGCTGTCATCGTCATCGCCGCCGACCGGCTCCAGTGCAACCTCATGCCCCGCGAAGCGGGCTTCCATGTCCACCACGTCGTGTTCGCTGACGTTGAGTTGCCGCGCGATTTCGGTGATTTGCTGCGGCTTGAGCGGCTCCAGCCCCTGTTTCAGGCTGCGCAGGTTAAAGAACAACTTGCGTTGCGACTTGGTGGTGGCGATCTTGACCAGACGCCAGTTGCGTACCACGAACTCATGAATCTCGGCACGTATCCAGTGCAGCGCAAACGAAACCAGGCGCACACCCCGCTCCGGATCGAAGCGTTTCACGGCTTTCATCAGGCCGATATTGCCTTCCTGGATCAGGTCGGCCTGGGGTAGTCCATACCCGGCGTAACCACGCGCCACGCTCACCACCACACGCAAGTGGGACAGCACCAGTTCGCGTGCGGCATCCAGATCGTTCATGGTTTTGAAGCGCTGCGCCAGATCCAACTCTTGCGCTTGCGTGAGGATGGGGAAGCGGTTAACCGTCTGGATATAACCCTCCAGACTGCCGACCGCGGAAGGAATGGGTAAGCTGATCGTAGGACTCATGGTTTTCTCTCCTTGGAAGCTATTCTAGCACTCGCTGCATCAGAGTGCCAAGAGGGGAAATAGTTCGGCGACGCCCGCGTCCGGGAAATCCCCCGGCGGCGGCATGGGTGGAAATTTAGGCTGGCTTTATCTATGCTGGATACCGGCGCGGAAAAAGCATGATATTGTGCGTTTATGCGCATGGCAGGGCGCGGTAATCGCAGGGATGAGCCTGTGCCTTGGGCGCTTGCAGAAGTTGTTGCAGGTCTTGGTCGAACGGCCAGGCAAAACTACAGATTTGCGCTCACGAATTTGGGGAAATAGCATGAAAAAAATCATATTCATTCTGGCAGGCATCATCGCAACAGTCACTGCGGCGACAGAGGTATCGGCGTTGCCGTTGTTTGCGCGCCAAACCGGAATGGCCTGTTCCGCCTGCCACTTCCAGCACTTTCCGATGCTGAACGGTTTCGGCAGGGCCTTCAAGTCGTCCGGTTATACGATGATAGGAACGCAGGGGAAAGTGGAAGGCGACGGCCTGAGTATACCCAGCGTGCTGAACATGGGCGTTTTGGCCAGCGCAGGATATGAAAAATCCAACCAGGCCCCCGGTGTCGCCGGTGCAAATACCACCGGGGACGGCGCATTTTATGTGCCTGGCAACAGCGGCGAATTGGCATTACAGTTTGGCGGGCGCGTCAGCACCAACGCCGGATTCCTGGGCGAGATTGCCAAAGGCGGAGCGGTGACGGGCACGGTCGTCAGCGGCGTGCGCGATTCCGCCAAGCTGCCCGTGCTGTTCGAGGTGGACACATCCAATTTCAAATGGGCGGAAGGTTCACGAGCCGGATTCGTGCCGTTCAGCACCGATATATATGGCGCTTCCTATGGCTTTGAATTGCTGAACACCGGTGCCAATGCCGTGCAGATGATGAGCGGCACGCCGGGCTTGAACGGCGCGCACAGCGCGGTATTGTCGGCCCAGCAATATATAGGGACTGCCGGCGCCGCAACCGGGATTGCTTTCGTCGCCAGCAGCCCCTTGGGTTTCATCAACCTGACCAAATACGACCAGACCGGCATCACCCAGGGCAGTCTGGCCGTGCTCGGCTCTACTTATCTGCGCGCAGCCGCACTGTTCGACCTGGCCGGCTGGGATAGCGGCGTGGGCTTCCAGAACTGGAGCGGCAGCTCGCTGAATCCCGCCGGCAATCTGGCAACGTTACCGGCGACACCGGGCGGTGTAATCACCACCAAGGCCAGCGCGCTTGACGCTCAAATGCAGGGCTCTCTGGGCAATCTTCCGGTGGGTTTCTACGCGAGCTATGCCTGGGCGCCGGCCAATTCCGCCAATGCCTATAATATGGATCCCGCGGCAGCGGTGCCGGGCAGCGCGGTCGTGGCTGCCAACGGCACGGCGACCAGGAGTTCGCTGAATTTTTCGGTCGAGGTAGGCGTGGTTCCTGACAAGATCACACTGGGGGCGGCGCTACGCTACGCCAGGAGCGGCGTTGCGGTGGGCAGCGCCAGCAACGCCAGCGATAACGCGATCTCGCTGCTCGCCACCTATAGATTGGCGCAGAACATGCTGGCATCCTTTACGCTGACCAGCGCCAGCGGGCAGTATTGGGACGCGGCGCATCAGAACGCACTGGGCAGCGGAATCACCACCCTGAATCTGACTACTCTTTTCTAGGCTGTTGCAAGTTTGCAACAAACTTTTTTCGCGGTTGCAAACGAACTATGATATGTTTGCAACACAAATGAGTTAAGGAGTAGTTCTTCATTTGGGCTGTACGGTAATCGGCGGCTGGTTGTTGTAAACCGGCGGCACGGCTCACCCAGCTAGGTGACTGGGCTGCAGGTTGCACAAGACTGTTCCAACCGGAACGCATGATTATAAAAATCTTGTCAACGATAAAGAGGGAGTTAACCATGCAATTCAAGAATACACTTTGGGCGGTCCTCGCGTTGCTGTCTGCAGCGCTGTGGGCTCCGCAGGCGAATGCGATTCCCGCGTTCGCGCGTCAGGTCGGCATGGCCTGTAGCGCTTGCCACTACCAGCACTTTCCGGTATTGAACAGCTTCGGTCGCGCCTTTAAGGAAGGCGGCTACACGATGATAGGCGCAGAGGAAAAGATTGAAGACACCACCGCTCCTGGCGTGTCCATCCCGGCCGTGCTGAACGCGGCTTTTGTCGGCTACATCGCCGATACCAAGACCAATGGCCCGGCAGCAACCAGCGGTGCAACGTCCGACCAAGACCAGCAACGACAACTCCCTGCAGATCCCGCAACAGGTCAGCCTGTTCCTGGCCGGACGCGCCAACGAGCATGTCGGTTTCGAATCCGAGATCAACCTGACTCCGGGTGCCGGCGGCACGATACCCGACGGTTCCACCGGCCTGATCCGTTTCAAGGTGATGTTCGTGAATGACGTGGGCAACGTGAAAGCCGGCATCGTCCCGTTCTCCACCGGCCTCGGCCCGGCGGACAGCTTTGAAGTGCTGAACACCGGCGCGGTTGCGGTGCATGCCTTCAACCAGGCTGACATGGCTTCGATCTCCGCCCAGCAGTATATCGGCACTGCCACCGCCGCATCCGGTCTGGCCTTCATCGCCAGCAACGACAACTTCTTCGCGAACTTTGCGAAGTGGGGCGCGAACCAGGGTGCCGGTACTTCCGGCGGTCCGTCTTCCAACTACCTGCGTGCGGCCTGGACCACCAGCGCGATCAACGGCTTTGACAGCGCGATCGGCTTCCAGGTGTGGAACGGCACCAGCGGTCTGGATAACCAGTAGCATTCCTGATGGTGCCAATCGCTTGGACCGAGACCAAGGCTTCCGCGATCGACGCGCAGATGATGGGCGACGTCGGCGGCATGCCGCTGCTGCTGGTGGCTTCCTATGCGAATGCGCCGGCCTCTACCAGCGTCAACCCCAACCTGTTCAACTCTGGCGGGCAGTCCAGAAGCTCGATGAACTTCGGCGCGGAACTCGGCGTAGTCCCCGGTGTGGCCACCTTGCAGCTCGGCCTGCGTCATGCCAATTCTGGCATTAACGTCAGTGGCGTAGCGGGTGCCTCGGATGGAAGCGGCAACGCGACCGACAATGCGATCATGATAGGCGCGACCTATAGCATCGCGTTGAACATCAGGCTGGAGGCGACTTTCTCGAAGTACAGCGGCGACCTGTACAACACAGCCAACACCGCTGCTGGAAATGCGCCCAATGGCAACCAGTTCACCATGCTGGACCTGGCATTCGGTTTCTAAGTCAGAAAAATATCCAGGCAACTTGAGCCGGCTTAGGCCGGCAACATTGGAACCCGCCACCTGCAAAGGTGGCGGGTTTTTTCGTTTCCGCAATTCGGATTATTTTTTGTTCAGCAGCGCCTGCAGGCCGGCGAACGGCTGGTGGGTCGCCGTGCCTGCTTGCCGGGCGGAAGCGCTTGTGTGTTGTGGCTGCGCCTGTTGTTCGAGCAGCCGCATGTGTTCGTTGTCGTGGCAATACAGGCACAGCAATTCCCAGTTGGAGCCATCCGGCGGGTTGTTGTCGTGGTTGTGGTCTTTGTGGTGCACCGTCAGTTCGCGCAGCCGCGCGCCGGAGAACTCGCGCCCGCAGCGGCCGCAGATCCATGGAAACAACTTGAGGGCGCGCTCGCGGTAAGTCGCCGCGCGTTCATCGCTGTGCCGGCGCGCCTCGGCGACGACGCGGTCGAGTTTGGTGAGATCCGGAATAGTGCGCTTCGGCAAGATAAAACCCAGCGCCCGAGCGGGCGCGCTTGCTCGGGGTTGGGCAGTGTGCTTCCCTATTTGGCAGGCTGCTGCTTCTTGGGTTTCTTCGCTTCTTTGGTCTTGCGCTGTTGTCCTTTGGCCATGGTCATGCTCCTTGTCGTGAGGTGAGGTATGCTGCTGAGTTTGAAGCTTTGCCGCCGGGCCTGCCGTAAGCCGCTACAGGCACAGCGCGCGCAAATGATAATCCCTGGCGTGAAAATGTGGAATCTTTTCCGGCATGCTGGTTTTCCTGAGTGTCCGGTATTTCGTCGGTATGGCTGGGATTTCAGCCCTGCCACAGAATATAATGGGCGCTGTACCTGTCTGTCCGGCTTGCCGTCAGTCACAATTGGCCAAATCAAACTGGCCAGGCCAAACTACCCAAATCAACTACCGGGGAAAACCATGAAAAATTACTTAGTTGCAACACTGGCCGCGATCATCATCGCGCTGGGCGGGGCCGCCGCGGCCGCACCCATGACCTCAGCCCCGATGACCCCAGCCCCAATGACCAAAGACCAAGGGGATGCGATACTCAAGGAATTGCGCGAGATCAAGCAACTGCTGGCCAGGCAGCAGGCCCAGCCCGCTCCGCAGCCCCCGCAAAATGTCACGGTCAAGGGCGATGCGATCTATGTGCTGGGTCGCAGCGACGCGCCGCTGACGATGGTGGAATTCACCGATTATCAATGCCCGTTCTGCGGCCGTTTCGAAGCAAGCACTTACCCGGAGATCAAGAAAAACTATATCGATACCGGCAAGTTGCGTTTGATCGTGCGCGATCTGCCGTTGCCGGAACTGCATCCGTATGCGCTGAAAGCCGCCCAGGCTGTGCATTGCGCCGCGGATCAGGGCAAGTTCTGGGAGATGAAGGATACGGTGTTCAAAAACCAGAACAAGCTGGATACAGATGCGCTGGCCGGTTATGCCAGAAGCTTGGGGCTGAACGCCGGGACTTTCAATACCTGCATGGCCGAGGGCAAGCACATTAAAGAGATCGGAGAGGAAGCCAAGTATGCGCAATCGCTCGGCATCACCGGAACCCCGACCTTCATCGTCGGCAAGACTACGGGTGACACGGTGCAAGGCCGCGTGATCGTCGGCGCGCTGCCGTATGAAAACTTTGCCGCGGTGATCAACGGGATGCTGGAGCAGCACTGATAGAACGACCGGTTCGCATCTGGAACAACGCCAATTGTAGGAGCGGGCCATGCCCGCAACCAATTTATACCGTTCGCCCTGAGCTTGTCGAAGGGTCGTGGGCATGGCCCGCTCCTACAAGAGCGCAACCCGGCTCCTGCATGCAAACATCCATCAATTTTCGCGAATGAAAGGCAATCGCGGGCCGCTTCGACAGGCTCAGGACTGGCACAGTCCCGCGCCTGCATCCGCAGCGCCGGTTTTTTTGCGGGCTTACGCCCCGCTCAGCGCCGGGTAATCGGTATAGCCTTTCTCACCCGGCGTGTAGAACGTGGCCATGTCGGGTGCGTTCAGTGCCGCAGCGTTTTTCCAGCGCGTGACCAGGTCTGGGTTGGCGAGTATCGGCCTGCCCACGGCGACCAGGTCGCACTTGCCGGCCGCCAGATCGCTTTCGGCGCGTGCGGCATCGTAGCCGCCGGACAGGATCAGCTTGCCCTTGAAGGTGTTGCGGAACATTTGCTTGATGCTATCCGGCACCGTCGGCGCGCCCATGGGCGAATGGTCCACCAGGTGGATGTAGACCAGCCCGCGTGCATTCAGCTGCTGCGCGAGATAAGTGTAGTCGGCATCCATTCCGTCATACAGCGGCATGTCGTTGAACACGCCATAGGGCGACAGGCGTATGCCGACCCTGTCCTTGCCGATGGCCTGGATTACCGCGTCGGCGACTTCGAGCACGAAGCGCGCGCGGTTCTCGATAGCGCCGCCGTAGCGGTCGCTGCGCTGGTTGGAGTTCGGGCGGATGAACTGCTCCAGCAGATAGCCGTTCGCGCCGTGCAGTTCCACGCCGTCGCATCCGGCCGATATTGCGTTCTTCGCGGCCTGGACGTATTCCTCCAGCGCGGTCCTGATGTCGGCTTCGGTCATCGCCTGCGGCAGTGCATTCTGCTTCATGCCCTCGGCATCGGTGTACATGTCGCCGGCGGCCGCGATTGCCGACGGCCCGAGTACGCGCGCACCGGGGGGCAGGTTCAGCGGATGGGCGATGCGCCCGCAGTGCATCAGCTGCATGAATATCTTCGCGCCACCGGCGTGTACCGCGTCGGCGACGGCTTTCCAGCCGGCAACCTGCGGCGCCGAGAATATCCCCGGGATGCGCGGGTAGCCCAGACCGTTCGGGGACGGCGAGGTGCCCTCGGTGATGATCAGGCCGACCGAGCTGCGCTGCACGTAATATTCCGTCATCAGCGGGTTCGGCACGTTGCCGATGGCGCGGTTGCGCGTCAGCGGCGACATCACCAGATGGTTCTGCAGCGTCAGTGGTCCCAGCGAGGCTTTTGAAAATAATATCGACATGTCATATCCTTGTATTATGTGCAGAGATAGCTTGGCAAGAAGCGCATCGCGAAATCATCGGGTAATTTCGCCGATTTGCAAATCGGCGCACAATATAACCCGAATCCAAAAAATTCACAGCAAACAATAGCGGATGAGCGCTACTCATGGATGGAGGTCGCGATGAAGAAGCTCAAACACGAGGCGGAACTGTTCAAGGGTGCAATGCTCGCGGGGGTCAAGTACGCGGAAGGGCGCGGTGTGGTCGAATTCGAGGCGACCGATTCGGCCAGCGAGAAGCTGCTGTATATCTACCGGCTGCTGGTTCACGACAAGGTCATCCAGCCATTGCCAGAGGATCAGGTCGCCGAAAAAACCTTGCGGCACAAGCTAGCGCTCTGGTACGCAAAGCAGTTGCCCAAGGATCATCCGCTGCTGCAATAGCGGCAGCACACCGGACTCGCACCCTGCAGCCCATCAATCTTCCCGCAGAACCTGCATCGCGCTACCGATATGAACACTGACGACACGACAGAGAAATTCCGCATCGACAAATGGCTGTGCGCCGCGCGGTTTTTCAAGACGCGATCCCTTGCGGCGGAAGCGGTCGAATGCGGCAAGGTGCAGGTCAACGAGGCGCGCGTCAAACCCGCCAGGAGCGTGGCGATCGGAGACAGGCTGACAATCAATATCGGGCAGAAGCAATATGTTGTCGAGGTGCTGGCGCTGTCGAACCGGCGCGGTCCGGCCGCCGAGGCGCAAAAGCTGTATCGCGAGACCGATGCCAGCCGCGAGCGGCGTGAGGCGATTGCCGCCGAGCTCAGGGCGCAGCCGCAGCCGTTCATGTTCAGGGGCAGGCCGACCAAGCGCGACCGCCGCGAAATCGAGCGACTGAAGCGGGGCAGGTGAGCTTCACCGCAGCTCACGCGGCATCCTGGAGCATCACCTGGTATCGTCCAGCAGCATTTCCAGGCGCACACTGAGCGTAAAAGCGGATTGAAAGTTGTTGGTTTTGGGGAAATACAGTTGCGGGCTCAGTTCGAAATACATCCACTTCTGGTGCAGCCGGTAGCGGTAGAACACCGATGCGACATTCTCGGTCAGCTCCCATTGCGGATTACTGACCCCGATTGCGCTCAACTGGTAGAGCAAGGCGGTGCGTTCATCCACGGTCTGATACAGCGACAGGTCCTGGCGCAGGTTGAAGTTCTGCATATCTTTTAGCCAGGTGGCACTACTGGTGGCGCGAAACAGCACCGAGGCGCTCAGGATGTGTTCCAGATCGACCTGGGTGGTTTCGCCGGCACCTATCGTGTTGAACCAGTACACAGTCTCCCAGGCTTTCAGCCGCCACTGGTCGAACGGGATGGAATAGCTGCCGCCTGTGCGCACGTAGGGATTGATCTTTATCCCCTGGAATTTGAGTCCCGCATCGGCATTCAGGTGCGATGCCTTCAATTCTTCCTTGACTTGCTCATAGCGCAAAGCCAGCCCATAGCTTTGCGGCGTGTTGATCTGGTTGTTCAGGGGCGTGAACTGGTTCTGCGTGGGTGCGCCGGCGATATTCTGATCGGGGTTGGATTCCAGCAACAGATGAAAACGCTTTTCGGTCGCCGGCAAGTTCAGGTTAGCCCTGGCGGAAAGCGCAAATTTCCTGTCCCCGCCATATCCGCCCGTTCTGTCGAGGTCCAATTGCATCACGCTGTTGTTGGTCTCCTGATAATTGCGTTCATCGCCGAAAAAACGATCGATACTGGTTGCGAAGCTGATGATCTTGCCGGACAAATAGTCGCGCGGGGCATCCATTGAACTGAGCAGGCCAAACATTGGAGCAGCTGGCACGCCTGATACGCCTGATACGCCTGATACGGCTGATACGGCTGATACGGCTGATACGGCTGATACGGCTGATACGGCTGATACGGCTGATACGGCTGATACGGCTGATACGGCTGATACGGCTGATACGGCTGATACGGCTGATACGGCTGATACGGCTGATACGGCTGATACGGCTGATACGGGCTGCTCTGCCCCGAACAACTTGATTGGAAGAAATAGAGTAATAGTCAACAGCAGACTGGAGGAAATCCGGTAAAGCCAGGCAGATTTTGGTTCAGGGACGGGCATTTGGGACGGATATTACACAATCTGGCCACATGCGCGGAGTTTGGCATCGCGACGATGAGACCATCAAAAGCTACACGCCGGTTGGCGGGAATCGTCGCGGGCAGGGTATACTTTTGGCCCATAGGGGGAAGCATGTCCCGGCAGGGTTGAACTGGTTTCCGGGGTCAGCCAGACCGCTGAATCAACCAGACCGCTGAATCAACCGGGCACAAACGGTATTCCGGAAAGGAGAAATGCATGTCTATTTCACGATACGATGCAGCCGCACGCTGGCTTGCGGCGTTGTTGGCTACTGCCGCTCTGGCATCTGCAGCGAACAGCGCTACCGGGCCGGATGACAAGCAGGCCAACGCGGACAATTATCAACAGGCTGTTGCCAGCCCGGTCAGGACGGATACAGACAGGGACGCCGATGTCCAGCGCAAGCCGCTCGAATTTCTGGAATTCGCCCAGGTGCGCCCGGGCATGCGGGTGCTGGATGTTGCGGCCGGCGGCGGCTACACCACGCAATTGCTCGCGCTGGTAGTCGGCAACCAGGGTCGCGTGTGGGCGCAGGGGGCCAAACCGCAGCCTGTGCTGGAGCAGCGGCTGTCCGCCCATCCCCAGTCCAACATCGTTCCTGTCATCCTGCCTTATCAGGATCCGGTACCCGGTGATGCACCGCCGCTGGACCTGGTCACGATCGTGATGAACTACCACGATATCGCCTATATGCCGGTAGACCGCGCCGGAATGGATCGGCATTTGTTTGATGCGCTGAAACGCGGCGGGCATCTGGTCGTGCTGGATCATTCGGCCAAACCGGGCAGCGGGACAGCGGTGGCAAAGACACTGCATCGCATCGATGAAAAGGTGGTGAGGGACGAATTCCTGCAAGCAGGTTTCCGGCTTGAAGCATCCGGGGACTTTTGGAAAAACCCGGCCGATCCGCGCGAGCGGGCATTTTTCGACATGAAAATTCCGACCGATAAATTCGCGCTGCGCTTCGTCAAGCCTTGATCGTCCGGGGTAACCAGAACTACAGGGGACGCTTATGAGTACAGTCTTGATTACCGGTGCCAACCGCGGGATAGGGCTGGAATTCTGCCGGCAATATGCCGCAGACGGCTGGCGGGTGCTGGCATGCAGCCGCAATCCGGCGAAAGCAGACGCGCTGGCCAAACTGGCAACGCTGCACCCCGCGTTGATCGAGCTCCATGCGCTCGATGTCGCCGAGCCTGCACAGGTCGAACGTCTGGCGCGGCAGCTGGAGCGTGAAACGATAGACCTGCTGATCAACAACGCCGGCATTTATCCCGCTTCTGACAGCAAGGGTTTCGGCCACACCGACTATGCGGAATGGATGCAGGCATTCCGCATCAACACGATGGCGCCGCTGAAGATGGCGGAGGCCTTCGCCGCGCAGCTCGCCCGCGGCCGCAACAAGACCATCGTGACCATCACCAGCAAGATGGGCAGCATCGCCGACAACAGCGGGGGCGGCAGCTACCTGTACCGTTCCAGCAAGGCGGCAGTCAACATGGTGGTGAAGAGCCTTGCGCTGGACCTGAAGGCCAGCGGGGTGATTGTGGTGGTGTTCCATCCGGGCTGGGTCCAGACCGATATGGGCGGGCCGAACGCGATGATTTCCGCGGCAACAAGCGTGTCCGGTATGCGCCAGGTGATCGCCAGGCTCACGCCGGCGGACTCCGGAAAATTTTTCGCTTATGATGGCCAGACTATCCCCTGGTAACTGTGGCAGAATCGCGCGGCGGCCACGGCCGCACCGTGGCCGGGCACATCATTCAACAAGGAGCAAATATGCAAATATTGCAAAAAATATTCATCGCCGCCGCGCTGATATTCGTTATCGGTGGCCTGGTCTGGTTCATATTCATCGCGCATTGACAGTTCGGGGACGTCACCGGCTGGCTGCACGGGACTGAGGCCTGGCACGTCGCCGGGTCTGCCGATCGGGGAGAAATGCATGAAAAAGGATTTTTGGCTAGAGCGCTGGGAGCGGGATGAGATCGGTTTCCACCAGGACGAATTCAACAGCTACTTGCTGCAATACTGGCAGCAATTGCAGCTTGCCCGGGACAGCGCAGTGTTCGTGCCGCTGTGCGGCAAAAGCCGCGACATGCTGTGGCTGCGCGGGCAGGGGCATCGGGTTCTGGGGGTGGAGCTGAGCGCGATCGCAGTGCAGGCCTTCTTCAGCGAGAACGGCTATACCCCGCAGCGCGAGACCGGCGCACGTTTCGACAGCTGCAGCGCCAACGGCATCCGCATCCTGTGCGGCGATTTCTTCGATCTGGGCAAGGCCGACCTGGCAGAGGTTGGCGCAGTGTACGACCGCGCAGCGCTGATTGCGCTGCCGCCGGAGATGCGCGAACCCTATGTCAGCCGCCTTGCCGGTATTCTGCCGCGCGCGACGCAGATATTGCTGATCACGTTCGAATATCCGCAGCATGAAATGCAGGGCCCGCCATTTCCGATTTCCGCGGACCAGGTGGAAACGCTGTACCGCGAATACGCCGAGGTGCAGCTGCTGGCGAGCTCGGACGCGCTGGTGCAAAACCCGCGCTTCCTGCAGCGCGGTTTGAGCCGGTTGCGGGAAAACGTGTTCAAGCTGACGCTGCGTTAGCCCTGACATGCGTGCCGCCTATCCCGATCCCGAACCGAACGGCAGCACAGGCAGCGGGAGGGCGGCACGGTGCTGGTGATTGCGCTGCTACTGAGCGGCGCCATGGTTGCGGCGGCGCTCTGCATTCTGCTGATCAAACGCAGGTTGGCCCGGGACCTTGCGCAACGCGAACAATCCGAACAACGCGAAAAAACCCGCAACCATGTGCTGGAGTTGCTCGCGCATGGCGCCCCGCTCGCGACAATACTAGTCGCCATCGTGCGCGGCGTGGAGCAGGAGCGGCCTGGCATGCTGTGCAGCATCCTGCTGCTGGACAGCGACGGCGAGCATCTGCTGTTAGGCGCAGCGCCCAGCCTGCCGGATTTTTACAATGATGCCTTCGACGGCTTCGGGGTCGGCATCGGCGCCGGTTCTTTCGGCACGGCTGCCTACACCGGCCAGCGCGTGATCGTCGAAGACATCAGCACTCATCCTTACTGGGCGCCCTACCGCGAGCTAACCGCCAGGGCGGGGCTGGGCGCGTGCTGGTCAGAACCGCTCCGTTCCGCCTCCGGTCAGGTGCTCGGCGCCTTGGCGATTTATCATCGCGAGCCGTACCGTCCGGACGATGAGGAGATGTATTTGATCGAGCAAACCGCGAATCTGGCCGAGATCGCGCTGGGCCGCAACGCTGCCGACCAGGCGCTGAAAAAAAGCGAGAAACAGCTCTCCGACATTCTCGAGAACGTTACTGCCTATATTCATATGAAGGACACCCGCGGCCGCTACCTGTTTGCCAACCGGCTGCTGCGCGAATGGTTCGCTGCGCCTATGGAAGAGATCGCCGGCTATGACGACAGCAAGTTCTACGATGCCGACATCGCCGCGCGGATGCGCAGCGAAGATTTGCGCGTGCTGCAGCGCGGCGAAACACTGAAAACCGAGGAGACCCTGTTCAACGCGCTGAGCCGGGAGGAGAGGACCTTCATGACCGTCAAGCTGCCGCTGCGGCGCGAGGACGGCAGCATCTACGCCCTGTGCGGCATCCAGACCGACATCACCGAGCGCAAGGATTTCGAGAACGACATACAGCACTTCGCCCAGCACGATGCATTGACCCACCTGCCCAACCGCGCGCTGTTCAACGACCGCCTGCAGCAGGCAATTGCTGTCGCGCTGCGCAACAAGTCGCGTCTGGCGCTGATGTTCATCGATCTGGACAAGTTCAAGCCAGTCAACGACACCTACGGCCACGGTGTCGGCGATCTGCTGCTGAAGGAAGCCGCGCTGCGCATCCAGGATTGCCTGCGCGAATCTGACACCGCTGCGCGCATAGGCGGCGATGAATTTGTGGTTCTGCTGCCGGCCATCGAAAGCCAGCAGGACGCCGGGACGGTCGGGGAGAAGGTGCTGGACGCGCTCAACCGCCCTTTCGTGCTGGCCGGACACACGCTGGAAATATCCGGCAGCATAGGCGTTGCGGTCTATCCGGAACACGGCAGGGATGAGAAGCTGCTGGTCAAGAGCGCCGACATCGCGATGTATCACGCCAAGAAGAACGGCCGCAACAACGTCAGCATGTACCGGCCGGGGCTGCAGGCAATCAGCGAGTGAAGGCGGCGCGGTGGCTTTACCGGACCGGTCGCGCGCCGCGCCTTGCGCGAGGCTGCTGTCGCTGCCGGCACCGGCTTGTTCAGCCACCGTCAGGAATTGTCGATATCCTGCAGGGTCAGCTCGATTCCGCCGATGCGTTGGGCGATGAAGTTGTACACCCACGCGCCGAACAGCGTGAACAGAAAGCCGAACAGCGCATAAATAAACGGCAATACGATCAGGAATCCAGACATGAAAGGCGGCCTGGATCCGGGCATGGCCAGCATCAGCATCAGCAACGGCAGCGAGATGACGAAGTACATCACGGCGAGAATTTTCGCCGTTTGCAGCGGCGAGATATGGGTGATTTGCTTTTTCATCATGTTCTCCGGTCGGGTGATGTTACGCTTGCTGCACATTCTAGTGCGGATCGGGAAGCGGCGGAATACCTGGCCGGAATGGCTTGATCCCGCACAAAGAGTCCCGGGCTCAGCCGCCGGCGTGCGCTTGCCCGGCCTGCCACACCAGCATGCGGTTGTTGGATGGCATCGCGATATCGCGCAGCAGGTCCAGGCCATGGGATGCCGCCAGCCGGTTGATCGCTTCGAAATCGCGCACGCCGCTGTCCGGGTTGCGCGACTTGAGCCAGGCGTCGAAATGGGCATTGCTTTCCGAGGTGAAATGCCCGCCGTAATTGTAGGGGCCATAGAAGCACACGCAGCCGCCCGGTGCAATGGCGCGGGCGATATGGCCGAACAATCGCTCGACTTCCGGCCAGGAGATGATGTGCACCGTGTTGGCGTTGAATATCGCATCGACATCGCTAACCGGCCAATGCGCATCGTTGACGTCCAGCGCCAGCGGCGCGGGCAGATTGGGCAGCTGCGCCTCGTCCAGCCAGGTCTGGATGCCGGCGAGGTTCTGCGCCAGTTCGCTGCTCTGCCAGAGCAGATGGGGCAGCTCGCGGCCGAAGTACACCGCATGCTGTCCGGTGCCGCTGGCGATTTCCAGCACCCGCTTGTGTCCGGCGAAAATCTGTTTCAGCTCGGCGAGTATCGGACCTTTGTTTACTTCGCTGGATTCGGCATGGGGTTTCATCAAAATGTTCTCGTCATATCAAGGGCCATTGTAGCAAGCAGATCAAGTTGTGGATGCAGCACCCCGGGCGGATTTTCTGTTCGTTGCCCGCGCTGAATGCAGCCATTCCAGGCACAGCGGTGCCCCGACGCTACGATGATAATTATCAATGTTGACAGCGGTCTGTAAAGGTGCAGTGATGGCCCTTGATAAAAATCGCTTTTCTTGGTTTGTTTAGTTCTGCGTTACCTACACTAAGGAAGCAAAAATTCAAGTCACCAGAAGGCAATTCTTTAAACTCCGTGCCGGCGGGTTGGGCGCTTCCAGCAAGGCGATGCTGGGCTTTTCACCCAGCGATGCTCTGGCAGAGGTGCGTGAGTTCAAGCTGACGCGCACTAGCGAAACCCGCAACACATGTCCATACTGTTCTGTGGGCCGCGGCATCCTGATTTACAGCCTGGGCGATAAAGCCAAGAATATTCATGGGCAAGTCATCCACATCGAAGGCGACTTGGACCACCCGGGAAATCGCGGCACGCTCTGCCCCAAAGACGCCGGCCCGCAGGATTTCGTGCAGAGCCCAAACCGCCTCGAACTTCCCGAATATCGCGCCCCCGGCAGCAAGGAATGTACTGCCATTTCCTGGGACGAGGCATTTACCCGTATAGCCAGATTGATGAAAGAAGACCGCGACAAGAATTTTATCGCCGGAAACAAAGACGGCACCACGGTGAACCGCTGGATAACCACCGGTTTCCTGGCTGCTTTCGCTTCCAGCAACGAATCAGGCTAACTCACTCACAGGGTGGTGCGCAGTCTGGGGATGCGCGCATTCGATAATCAAGCATGCCTCTGACACGGACCTACGGTGGCAAGTCTTGCCCCTACGTTTGGCCGCGGCGCCATGACCAACCATTGGGTCGACACCAAGAATGCGGACCTGATTCTCGTGATGATGGTGGACCCGCGCTAAACGCCTGACATGGTGAACAATATCTGCGGCACGCCAGAAGGCCAATTCCTTATGCTTATTTTGTACCAAAGCCAAGCACTTTGCTCATCATGAATGCGCTACCAGAAACTGCAACGGCTTATGCACAAGCGACAAATGGAGTCATCGGAATAATGAATCACTCTCCGGCCGGGCACGGCGAATGTATTTTCGACAAGTTCAGATGAGTGTTCTTACTTCGATTTGCAATTCCTTTGCAACTGTTTGCACGGCATCAGCCAGCTTGACTTCTTCCAGTCCACTGGCTGTATCTGTATGCGGATGCTGTTTCAGCATTACTTCCGAAAATTCGGCAATGGTTTTCAAATGGCCATTTTCATCATTTTGTGATTTCGCCGGACTGACGGCCTGAAAATACAACAAGCCGTCGCGCAAGGTGACCGCCAACAAATAGCAGTCCGCTCCCCTCGCAAATACTTTCGGGTCACGTACTTCAAAGTAACGGCTGGGGATGTCGCCCTGCAAAGAATATGATTTCGAGAATCGGGTGGCTATTTGTTCGATGAATATTTGCGCTCTGTTGAGCTGTGGCGCAAGGGTGATGTGATATTGCCCCGGGCGTTGGATGACAACCGGGTTTTCCAATATTACCGGCCTCGCCCGGCGTATCGTAATAACGATCAAGGTGATGATGGTAAGCAATAGCAGTGACTCGCCCATTTCAGATCCTTAAATCAGTGGGAGCTTGCGCCCCCGATTATTCAAAATTATTACCTGTATTCTCGTAATTCAAAACAATTAAACTTCCCACTAATTTCCTGAAGCGGTTGGTATCACCGACTCGGGTATGCTTGCCTCGCGAATGGCGATTCAAGCCGGTGCGGTACTTCGATGGATTACTCGATCACTTTACCTTAAAGACAAAACAAATCCTATTGCTCTGGACTGAAAATCTCCAGATCGAGATGCTGGTCGATACCGCGAAAGTAGTAATTCTGGCAAATGTTGTCATCAATGTCGAAAGCGTGAAGGCGACGCTTTTGGCTATTCGTCTGAAACCCGATAGCAAGGCTCCGCTTGCCCTGATGTTCGCAGCTTTACTCCCAATCACGGGTTAACCCGAAGGAGTTTTTCAACACAATTGACAATAAGCTGCCTGTGACAATTCCCTACGGCAGACACCCAATTCACTGGCAACATGAAACAAGAACCTGGCCGAAGCAAGCCCGTTTGGCGCAACTGATCGGATAAATTCAACGGATCCTTATCTAATTTCTGGAAAGCAGTATCATCAAACTCAGTACGAAAAATGGAAGAAAAACAAATAAGATACCTATCCAATTGGTTAGCAAAATCGAATCAAATAACATAATAGAATCTCCGAAAAAAGTTATTGATCGGGGCTTGCGAATACCGCAGCAAGCTTTCAGCTTCAGTTGCATAAAATTCAATATATCACACTGTGATATATTGTCAAGTGGGTTGTTGGACTTGACCTGCCCCTGCTCAAACGAAAGCGCATGCTTGACACATACCAATTTTCTCCTTTTGCGCCCTTTGAAAGGCATACGAAAGTAACTGCAATAGCAACCAGCTACGGTAAGACACGCGTGTCATAACGGATGGTTTTGTTGGTCGTGAAACGATAGTAGGTGACAAGAATCCTTACCATCGCCATGACCGCGCTCCATGTACTTGGCGGCTCCCAAGCGAGACTAGTTATAATTTTGGTTGGATGGCGTAAAGAGAAGGGAGTAGCATATTTTTTCCATCTTTAACGAGGAGTAAATCGTGAACATGCTTTATCGAATCATATTGACGGTTGCCATGCTTTCATTTTATTCCACAGCTTGGTCCGACAAGACATTCCGCGACTGTCCGGATTGCCCGGAGATGGTCATCATCCCGGCGGGAAGCTTCGACATGGGCTCGAACAACGGCGAAGCTAATGAGAAGCCAGTCCACCGCGTCACTATTGCTAGGCCTTTCGCCATGGGTAAGACCGAAGTCACCCAAGGTCAGTGGAAAGCTGTCATGGGCAACAACCCCAGCAACTTTAGCAGCTGCGGCGACACCTGCCCGGTGGAGCAAGTGAGTTGGAATGATGTGCAAGAATTCCTGAAAAAACTCAATGCCAAGACCGGCAAACAATATCGGTTACCGAGTGAAGCGGAATGGGAGTACGCCTGCCATGCCAAAGGCAAGCAGGAATACTGCGGCAGCGACTACGTAGACCGCATAGCGTGGTACAGCAGCAACGGCGGCCTTACGACCCACCCGGCGGCCAAGAAACAAGCCAACGCATGGGGCTTATATGACATGAGCGGTAATGTCGGGGAATGGGTAGAGGACGCCTACCACGACAACTATAACGGTGCCCCCACAGATGGCGGGGCATGGCCGGGAGATGGCGCAAATCGCGTTCTTCGCGGCGGCTCCTGGAACTACGGTCCACAGGGTGCTCGCGCGGCGTACCGCGGCTGGTTCGAGACGTCGTTCCGGAGCAACAGATACGGTTTTCGCCTTGCCAAGGCGCTCCCATAATGAAATGGAGGGAGCTTAGTCTTTGCACTTTTACCCTTTGTGGGCTATACGGGCACCTTCTTCAGAAAAGTTCCATGGGCTGCATCGTGTCGAAAATAGCTGCAAATATTGAATGAAGCAGACACTCGCGGCGAACTGATCAGTACCACCGTCCGGGGTAGCCAGAGGCTGTGTGAAATCCCCCTTCCTTCTGTCATCCCCAACTTCTCTCATGCATTGATGTAGTAAGGCCCGCATCGAGGGGCGATGATGAATAGATTCATCGATGGCCTGTCCCTGGTTTGATAGATACCATGACATGTGGCTGCTGTTGCAGCAACTGGCTGCAATGGGTGAAGTTTACCTCGCATGATCACTATTTCATGCCGCAAGCGGTCCAGCAGCTTGAAACAATCATGCGCGCTATCGCAGCCGGTCAACCGGATGGCAAGACCACAGCCGCGCTGTTCCGCGACCGGATCGACACCGGACTCAAGCTGGCGATCCAGATACTGGAGTATTTCGATTCCGGTGCCCTTACCCGGCGTGCGGGCGACGCGCATCACTTGCGTTGAGAAGTTTGCTGTAGTATTTGTATGCTTGGGGCAATAAATTGGAAGTGAGTCCTTCCCCGGTGGGGCGGCCAGACTTTAAATCTGGCAAGGGCCGTCAGTCGGTTCATTGTGGGTTCGACTCCCATTCTTTTCCGCCAGCAATCCCGTCGCGATCTGGGACCGGCGTTCTGTCAGCGCATTTTCATTGCGAGCCCGGCAGCTACACAAGGAAGGCGCCCTACACCAGAGCGATGGCGGGTCGAATGGCAGTGGCCATCCCCGGTGCTGCCTTTAGGTCAAGTCCGGATTGGAGTGGCCTCGCGCATTCCGGGCGCGCACCGCTACAATGCCAAGATGAATGCGCCGACTCTCAAGATCATTGCAGACCTTGCCGATATCCCCGCGGCGGATTGGGATGCGCTGCCCGGGGACGACCCGTTCGTTTCCCACGCCTATCTGTACGCACTGCAGCAAAGCGGCTGCGCCACCGCGCGCTTCGGCTGGCAGGCGCAATTCATCACGCTGTGGCAGGACCGGTGCCTGCTGGCCGCGATGCCGCTCTATCTGAAAATGAATTCCTACGGGGAACATGTGTTCGATTTTGCCTGGGCCGATGCCTACCGGCGCAGCGGGCTCAACTATTACCCCAAGCTGGTGTGCACCGTGCCGTTCACGCCGGTGACCGGGCCCAGGCTGCTGGCTGCGCCGAGTGCGGACAGGGATCAGCTGCGCGCGTTGCTGCTGAGCTCTGCATTGCGTTTCGCAAAAGAGTCGGGCGTGTCTTCGCTGCACTGCCTGTTCCTTGACCAGGGTGATGCGTGCGAGGCGCAGGTTCAGGGCATGCTGCTGCGCCGCGACGTGCAGTTCCATTGGCAGAACGGGGATCCGGTGCACAACCGGGGTTATCGCGATTTCGACGACTACCTGGCCGCGCTGAGCCGCGACAAGCGCAAGCGCATCAAACAGGAACGGCGCAAGGTGCAGGAGGCGGGGATCACACTGCAATGCGTAACCGGAGAGCAGGCCACGCGCGAGCAATGGGCCTTCTTCGCCTCGTGCTATGCGCATACCCGGCAGATGCATCATTCGCCGCCGGCGCTGAACGAGGATTTTTTCCAGCGCATCGGCGCGGCGCTGCCGCGGCATACGCTGCTGGTGATCGCGTCGCGCGGCGGGAAACCGATCGCCAGCGCGCTGAACATCGTGACCGGTGAGGTGCTGTACGGCCGCTCATGGGGCGCGTTCGAATACCATCCCGGCCTGCATTTCGAGACCTGCTATTACCAGGCGATCGAATTCTGCATTGCGCGCAACATCCGGATTTTCGAGGGCGGCGCGCAGGGCGAGCACAAACTGGCGCGCGGCTTCCTGCCGGTGACCACCACCTCGGCGCACTGGCTGGCGCATCCGCAGTTTGCTCGCGCGGTGGAGGATTATCTGCAGCAGGAAACCGGCACGCTCTCGGAATACGTCGACGCGCTCAATCAGCGCAGTCCGTTCAAGCAAACGTGACGGATAAATTGACGCCGCGATCAGCGCGGCTCGATTTGCGACAGGTGACGCGCCACTGAAAGCCAGGCACCCAGCCAGCCGAGATACATCGAGAACAGCAGCAGCGAAACGCTGTCGCCCCACGACAGCGGATGCAGCGTGAACGGGCTGGCGTAAAGCTGGGCGAGCGACTTGAGTTCAAAATTGAGCAGCAGCAGGCTGATGCTGACGATCAGCCAGGCCATGATACCGCCCAGTAATCCCTGGGCCGCGCCGAAATACAGGAACGGGCGGCGGATGAAGCCGTTGGTCGCGCCGATCAGTTTGGAGACCTCGATCTCGCTGCTTTGCGTCAGGATCTGCAAGCGTATCGTGTTGAAGGTGATTGCGACCAGCGCGAGGCTGAGCAGCCCGGCCAGGATCAGCACCAGCATGCGTCCGAATTTGAGCAGCGCCTCGAGCTTGTAAGCCCACGCCGAATCGAGCTGCGCCTGCGCCACCCTGGGCTGCTTCGCCAGGTCGTTGCGCAGCGCTTCCAGCGCCTGCGCCTCACCCGGCCTGGGGTAGACCACGAAGGCATCCGGCAGCGGATTCTGCTGCAGACCGCCGATCACGTCGGCCAGGCCGGTGGTGCGTTTGAGCTGTTCCAGCGCATCCGCGCGCGAGACGAATTCGACGCGCGCGATCGCCGGGTTCTGGGTGAGCTGGCTGCGCAGGCTGTCGATATCTCCCGGCTTTGCATCCAGGCTGAGGAACAGGCTGATCTGCGGCGTACCGGAGAGCTGCGCGACCAGCCCCTGCACATTCTGCAGCAGCAGGTACATGCCGGCCGGCAGGCTGAGTGCGATGCCGATCACCAGGATGTTGAAGAAACCGCCCAGCCGCGATGAGAAGATGCGGCGCAACGCGGTGCGCATCACGGCCAGATGTTGCCTCAGCCCGCGCATCAGGGATGGCCCCGGTCGGCGGCCTGCAGCTCGCCATGCTTCAGCTCAATGGTGCGCACGCTGCGGTCCTGCAGCACGCCGGTATCGTGGGTCGAGATCAACAGCGTAGCGCCGACCTGATGGAAGGATTTGAAGATCGCGATGATCTCCTGCGCGTAGGCGGCATCCAGGTTGCCGGTCGGTTCATCGGCCAGCAGGATGGATGGCCGGTTCACGATCGCGCGCGCGATGCACAACCGCTGCTGCTCGCCGCCGGACAGCGCGATCGGCTGGGATTTCTCGCGCTTGAGCAGCCCGACCTTGTCCAGCGCGGCGCGCACCCGCTTGCTGCTTTCGCGGTGGTCGTGGCCGCAGATCTGCAGCGGCAGCAGCACATTGTCGAACACGCTGCGGTCGAACAGCAGCTTGTGGTCCTGAAACACGATGCCAAGGTTGCGGCGCAGATAAGGCAGCGCGCGTTCCTTCAGCACGCCGACATTCTGGTTGTTGACCAGCACGCTGCCGGAATTGGGGCGCTCGATCGCCGCGATCAGCTTGAGCAGCGTGCTCTTGCCCGCGCCCGAATGGCCGGTGACGAACACCATCTCGCCCTCGGCGATCCTGAACGAGACGTTCTTCAGCGCCTGATAGCCGCCCGGATAGCGTTTGTTGACCTGGGAAAATGAGATCATTTTGAAAACCTTGTTATCCGCAGATTGCACGGATTTGCGCAGATTTTTATCTTGTGGGTGTTGCTGAAGACAGATGAGATGACCAAGTCCTGTGCCTTCACGCATGATTTTAATCGGTGTAAATCTGCGTAATCTGCGGACAAAAGCTTTTTTTTAATCATGCGTCCAGCCCCAGCAGCGCCGCGACAAAGTCTTCCGCGACGAAGGGACGCAGGTCGTCCAGCCCTTCGCCGACGCCGATGAAACGCAGCGGGATGGTGTGGCCCCGGTCACGATGGGCATGGGCGATCGCGGCGATCACACCGCCCTTGGCGGTGCCATCCAGCTTGGTGAGGATCAGCCCGGTCACGTCCAGCGCCTGGTCGAAAGCCTTGACCTGGCTGAGCGCGTTCTGTCCGGTGTTGGCATCCAGCACCAGCAGCACTTCGTGCGGTGCACCGGGGGAGGCCGGCGTTGCGGGCAGCGCCTTGGCGATGACGCGCTTGACCTTTTTAATTTCTTCCATCAGGTGTGCCTGGGTAGTCAGCCTGCCGGCGGTGTCGGCCAGCACCACGTCGATGTTGCGGGCCTGTGCGGCATGCACCGCATCGTAGATCACCGCGGCGGGATCGCCGCTTTGCTGCGCGATCACCGTGACGTTGTTGCGCTCGCCCCAGACCATCAGTTGTTCGGGTGCCGCTGCGCGGAAGGTGTCGCCGGCGGCGAGCATCACCGACAGGCCCTGGCCTTGCAGATATTTTGCCAGCTTGCCTATCGAGGTGGTTTTGCCGGCGCCGTTCACGCCCACCATCATGATGACGAAGGGTTTTGTGGTGCCGGCCTGCAGCGGCTGCGCCAGCGGCTTGAGCAGTTTGAGCAGGCTATGCGCGAGCGCGGCCTTGAGATCCGCGGTCTCGCTTAAATGCTGTTCCTTGACCTGATGGCGCAACTCGGCCAGCAGGGCCCTGGTTGCATCAATGCCGACATCGGCGCCGACCAGGATGGTTTCCAGCTCCTCGTACAGATCGTCGTCTATCCGGCCGCCGCGGGCAAACAGATCGGTCAATTGGCCGCCGGTGCGGGCCAGGCCGGACTTCAATCGCGCGATCCAGCTTGCAGGCGCTGTGCTGGCGGATGCAGTGGATTGATTTTTCAGGAAACTGAACATTGGCTAGGGCGGTCGATGCAACAGTGTGGTCGGGAAGCGGAAAAATGCCGCATAATGCACGCCGTATTTTATGCTGAATACTCCTCATAAGGATAGGGACATGAAGACATATTTGATTTTCATTGCATTGTTGTTGGGCTGGTCGCAAAACGCCGCGCATGCCGAGACGTTTGAACGCACGCTGGCGAACGGTTTGAAGGTTGTCGTCAAGGAGGATCACCGCGCGCCGGTGGTGGTGCAGCAGATATGGTACAAGGTCGGCAGCATGGACGAGGTTTCCGGCACCACTGGTGTTGCGCACGCCCTCGAACATATGATGTTCAAGGGCACCAGGTCTGTTCCGGCCGGTGAGTTTTCACGGCGCATCGCAGCGGCAGGCGGGCGCGAGAATGCGTTTACCAATACCGATTACACCGCCTACTTCCAGCAGCTGGACAAATCCAGATTGCCGTTGGCGATGCAGCTGGAGTCGGACCGGATGCACAACCTGAATCTGACCGCCAAGGAGTTCAGCAAGGAAATCAAGGTGGTCATGGAGGAGCGGCGCATGCGCACCGATGACGAACCGCAGTCGCTGATGAATGAGATCATGATGGCGACGATCTACGAGGAGCATCCCTATCATAATCCGGTGATCGGCTGGATGAGCGATCTGGAAGTGATGACGGTGAACGATGTCAGGGCCTGGTATCAGCGCTGGTACGCCCCGAACAATGCGACGCTGGTCGTCGCCGGCGATGTGAAGGCTGCCGATGTGTTCGCAATGGCGCAGCGCTACTACGGCGGAATACCCAGAAAGGTGCTGCCGGCGCGCCGGCAATATACCGAGCCCAAACAAGTGGGCATCAAGCGGGTGGTGGTGAAAGCCCCTGCCGAATTGCCTCAATTGGTGATGGCCTATCAGGCGCCCGCGCTGCGCGACCCCAAACAGGACTGGAAACCTTACGCGCTGGAGATGCTGGCGGGGGTGCTGGACGGCAACGAGTCGGCACGCCTGAACCAGCATCTGGTGCGCGAACAGCAGGTCGCCAGTGCAGCGGGTGCGGAATACGACCCGGCCTCGCGCGGCCCGAGCCTGTTCACGCTGGAGGCCACGCCGAGCACAGGCAAAACTGTGCAGGACACCGAGGCGGCATTGCGCGCAGAGATCGCGCTGCTGGTGAAGAACGGCGTCGGCGAGGATGAGTTGAAGCGCGTCAAGGCACAAGTGATGGCGGCGGAGGTTTATAAACGCGACTCGGTGTTCTACCAGGCAATGCAGATCGGCCAACTGGAGAGTATCGGCCTGGGCTACCAGGCGATCCCGGTGATGCTGGAAAAGCTTCAGCAAGTGACCGCTGCGCAAGTGCAGCAGGTCGCCGGGGAATTTTTGCAGGATGATAATTTGACGGTCGCGGTGCTTGATCCGCAGCCGCTTTCCGGCAAGCCGAAACACAAGTCTGAAGGAGGAGGGTCGTCAAATGTTCGCTAACTCAATACCGGTCAAGTCGTTTGCAGTCGCCGCGTTGTGCTGCATTGCAAGCGTTGCAATTGCCACTCCGAACATCCAGCATTGGCAGAGCGCGAGCGGGGCCAAGGTGCTATTCGTCGAAGACCATGACATCCCGATGCTGGATGTGGCGGTGACCTTTCAGGCCGGCAGCAGCTTTGACCCGGCGGGAAAATCGGGCCTCGCCGGGCTGACTCATCAGCTTCTGGATGCAGGTTCCGATGGGCTGAGCGAAGACGAGATCTCGCGCGGCATGGCTGACGTCGGCGCCGAATTCGGCGGCGACTTCGATCCGGACCGCTCCGGTATCTCGCTGCGCACATTGAGCAGTGCGGAGCAGCGCGACCGGGCGCTGGACATCATGGCGCGCGTGCTGCAGCACCCGCTGTTTCCGGATGCGATCCTGGCGCGCGAGAAGGTGCGCCTGATCGCCGCGCTGAAAGAGGACGAGACCAAGCCCGAAAGCATCGCGGAAAAGGCCTTCCACAAGGCGGTGTTCGGCACTCATCCCTATGCCTTGATCGGATCGGGGGATGTCGCCAGCGTGGAAAAAATCGACATCGCGGACCTGAAGGATTTCTATCACACGCATTACCAGGCGGCCTATGCAGTGGTTGCCATCATGGGCGATGCGACGCGCGCCCAGGCTGAGGCGATCGCGCAGCAGTTGACCGCACAGCTGCCGCAATCGCCGGCGCCTGCGCCGCTGCCCAAGGTGGCGATGAAAATACCCGCAAGCGAGCAGCGCATCAGCCATCCGGCCAGCCAGAGCCACATCCTGATCGGCGCGCCCGGCATGTCCCGGACCGATCCGGATTATTTTCCGCTGTTTGTCGGCAATTACACGCTGGGCGGAGGCGGCTTCGTGTCGCGCCTGATGAACGAGGTGCGTGAAAAGAAGGGGCTGGCTTACAGCGTGTACAGCTATTTCATGCCGCTCAAGCAACCGGGCGCATTCCAGATCGGCCTGCAGACCAAAAAGGACCAGGCCGATGAGGCGCTGGCGCTGGTGCGCAGCACGCTGGACGGCTTCATCGCCAAGGGTCCGACCGAACAGGAGCTGAAGGCCGCCAAGGAGAACATCATCGGAGGTTTTCCGCTGCGCATAGACAGCAACCGCAAGATACTCGAATACCTGAGCATGATAGGTTTCTACGATCTGCCGTTGACCTATCTGGATGATTTCACCCGCAAGGTCAACCAGGTGACCGTGGCGCAGGTCCGCAAGGCGTTTTCCAGCCATATCGATCCGCAGGCGATGGCGACCGTGATTGTGGGAGCGCCTGAAGGAACCGTGAAATAGCGAACCTCAAGTTGAGGGCGTCTCTAGAAATTTAGAGTTCGCCCAAATGCAAGGCGCGGGAATATTTTCGCCGCGCCGCATATGTACGATATGCAAGCAAGAAAATGCTTGCGCAACACAGCATAACCAGCGACTTGGCTGCGGTTGTTATGCAGCCTAGTCGAATGGCTAGTAGTTCTATCAGTTGGAATGAAATGTGGGTTTTTAGAGATGCCCTTGAATAAGGTCAGGATCATCGGCGGTTCCTTGCGCAGCCGGATGATATGCTTCCCCGATGCGGAAGGATTGCGCCCGACGCCGGATCGCGTGCGCGAGACCCTGTTCAACTGGCTGGGGCAGACAATGCACGGGCGCACCTGCCTGGACCTGTTTGCCGGCAGCGGGGCACTGGGGTTCGAGGCCGCCTCGCGCGGAGCGGAGCGGGTGGAGATGGTGGAGCGGGACCGCGCGGTGCTTGACGCCTTACAGGACAATGTCAAAAGGCTGGGCTGCGCCAATGTGTTCGTGCATCGCCAGGATGCGCTAGAATTCGCCTCGAGTGATGCGCGCAAGTATGACGTGATTTTCGTCGACCCGCCTTATCGGTACAATTCTCTGGCCGATTATTTGCCCAGACTGCTGGAGATCCTGTCGCAACGATTGAATCAGGACGGGGTAGTGTACGTCGAGGCGGGTGCGCCGATGGATGTCCCGCCGCCCTGGCAAACGCTGAAATCCGGCCGGGCGGGGCAGGTGCATTACCAATTGCTGGCCGTTTCGCAAATTTAATCGGCGGGATAAAGCGCAAGGAGCCGCACATAACCAGCGACTTGCCCGCTTGCGGCTTAGTCGAATGGCCAGGAGTATCATCAGCGAATGACGAGGCATATCGAGGTGGATAGACGAGGAGTGAGCGAGCATGCGACACTGCGATTTGCCCGCCAATTGAATTTGCCATGATTAAAGTTGTTTATCCGGGTACCTTTGATCCCATCACGCGCGGGCATGAGGATGTGGTGCGGCGCGCCGCCGGGCTGTTCGGCGAAGTCATCGTCGCAGTGGCGGAAAGCCGCGCGCATACGCTGTTCAATCTGGCGGAGCGGGTGGAGATAGCGAGTGTGGTATTCGCGAACTTTCCCAATGTGCGCGTCGAGGGCTTCAGCGGCTTGCTGATGAATTTCGTGCAATTGCACGATGCGCGCGTGGTGTTGCGCGGCCTGCGCGCGGTGTCTGATTTCGAATATGAGTTCCAGTTGGCCGGGATGAACCGCAATCTCTATCCCGAGGTCGAGACGCTGTTCCTGACCCCGGCGGAACAGTACACGTTCATCTCGGCGACGATGGTGCGCGAAGTGGCGCGCTTCGGCGGCGATGTCGGCAAGTTCGTATCGCCCTATGTGATGGATAAATTGCAGGGCAAATATGCAACCCCGCAGGATTGAATCGCCCCGGATGAATCGCTCCGCGGCTGAATGGCAAACAGGAGAAGCAGCATGGCACTGATGATTACCGATGAATGTATCAATTGCGACGTGTGCGAGCCGGAATGCCCGAACGACGCGATCTCGCAGGGCGATACTGTTTATGTCATCGACCCTAACAAATGCACCGAATGCGTCGGACACTACGATACGCCGCAATGCGTGGAGGTATGTCCGGTGGACTGCATCCCGATGAATCCGGAATACAAGGAAAGCAAGGAGCAGCTTCAGGTCAAGTATGAAAAGCTGATGGCGGCGAAGGGCAAATAGATCATCTAACAGTGCATCTGGCTAGTTTTTCTTCCAGATTCCCCTGATCGGCTCCGCAGCGCGGCTCGCGCCCGGCGCGGGCAGATCGTAGAAGTCCAGCAGCGTGCGTAGCACACTGTAATGATCGATGCGTTGCGCACTGGTGCCTGCCTTTACCATCGGTCCCGCCAGTATCGTGACCACACGGTTATTTCCGGCAAAGTCGTCCTCGTCCCAGGTGAGTATCAGCAGGCTGTTGTGTGTCATCGCCCAGTCAACGTAGGGTGCGATGCGCGTCTTCAGCCACGCGTCCGCCGCCTCGAAACTGCCGTCGTGCATATCATTGTCCTGGTTCGGGATCACGAAGGAAACCGTCGGCAACCCTGAAAAATCCCCCCGAGGAAGATTTGCAAAATCGGCAAAGCGGCGGTTGACCGAGGCTGGCAAACGCGTGCCTTGCCAGTTTGCCGCCGGATTATGCTTGCGCTGGTAGGCACCGGATGCGCAGCCCAGATACCCGGTTGCGGGCAGCGACTCGGAAAAGGTTGCGAAGCCGAAACCGTGATCCAGCAGGCTGGAAGCAAGGTTGTCGCCAGTGAAGGAACCCAGGCAGGCATCGTTGGTGATGCCCTGGGTCGAACCTGAAAACAGCGCCAGATAGTTTGGCTGGCTGGGATGCGCCACGCCATAAGATTCGGTGAACAGCATGCCGCGCTTCGCCAGCGCGTGGATATATGAGGCATGGTTGCGCTGATCCATGATCTGCGCATAGCTGTGGTTTTCTTCGACGATGACCAGGACGTGATCGGGACGGGGCAAGCGTTCGGCGCGGGCTGCCGGAACGAGGGCCAGCGCCAGCAGGACGACGGATAGCAAGCGGCGCAGGGTTGGATTCATGGAGTTACAATTTCCGTTCGCTTAGAGGTGTAGAGGTTCCGAACCGCATATCTGGCTGAAAATTCACCCTGGGCCAGCCTGGGGAAACCGGGTTGCGAGGGTGGTCGGGAGATCGCTTACTTTTCCGCATCCTCGATTTTCTGTTTCGACTCTTCGGTGTTTTTTTGCACCAGTTGGTCTACGGCTTTGGCCTTTTCCAGCGCTTCGCGTTGCGGCGCTGCGATCTGTGGCGTGGCCGGCTTGTTGCAGCCAGCCAGCAGCAGGGCAAAGGCGAGCAGGATATATTTCATGTTTCCTCCGATCAACGGTGCCGCAGCGTCATCATCTGCAAAAAGTCGCCGGAAAGCGATCATGGCACTCGGCTGCAACTGTAGCATAAACCACCGTCATCTCTGGCAGCTCCCGCAGTAAAAACTGGAGCGCTGCCCCTGCCTGGCCTGTTTGATCGTTGTGCCGCAGCGCCGGCAAGGTTCGCCGGTTCTGCCATAGACCCAGTAAGTCTGCTGGAAGTAGCCGGGCTGACCCGAAGTGTCGACGAAGTCGCGCAGCGTGCTGCCGCCCAGATGGATTGCTTCGGCCAGCGTTGCGCGAATCTCCGCGACCAGTCTGGCGCAGCGCGGCAGGCTGAGTTTCCCGGCGGCGAGCTGCGGTTTGATGCCGGCGCGGAACAGCGCTTCGTTGGCATAGATGTTGCCCACGCCGACCACGACGTGGCTGTTCATGATGCACTGCTTGATGCCGGTACTGCGCCCGCGCGTGGCCAGGTACAGATAGCGCGCATCGAAAACTGCTTCCAAAGGTTCGGGGCCGAGTCCGACGAGCAGCGGATGGGTGTGCACATCATCGCCGCGATGCCACAGCACCGCACCGAAACGGCGCGGGTCGCGCAATCGCATCAGCGTGCCGTTGCCGAGATTCAGATCGAAGTGATCGTGCTTTGCAGCTGGCGTGCCGGCAGGCAGGATGCGCAGGCTGCCGGACATGCCCAGATGCAGGATCAATGTGCCGCTGCCGCAATCGATCAGCAGGTATTTAGCGCGGCGCTTGAGCGAGCGTATCGTTTGTCCGCGCAGCAGTCTGGTCAAATTCTCCGGGATCGGCCAGCGCAGGCTGGCGTTGCGAATCACGGCATTCGCGATCGTGGCCCCGGTCAGATGCGCGTCCAGTCCGCGCCGCGTGGTTTCTACTTCAGGAAGTTCGGGCATGATTTGCTGGGTTGTATGACTGACCGGATTGTAGCGGCGGATCGCGCTATTGGAGGAAGACTTTCATCGGATGATGTGCTGAATACCGCGCGGCAAAAAAATATCAGATATCGGTTCTATACCGGATTTCGGCTGCCATACCAGGCCGGTGATTCGAGGGCTGCAAGCTATTCATTGCAGGTATCTGCATAAGTATGCAGTCATATGCTTTTCCATTCAGGCTATATAGGCAGAAAAAATCATATATCCGCGATGACCATAATGTTATGATTTCATCATTCTGAAATATATCTATCATTGCAATAATCATCCATGAAAAATTCAACGCAATTGTCGTTGCGCAAAAAGCTTGGTTTGGAAACCAAGATCCAGATCGCGGCACACAGCTTCATATTTGTGCTGTTCACGATTGCGACCATCGTGCTTTCCCATTCGATCAAGTCGATCATTCTTGATTCGGTACAACTGCGTGCCAAAGGGATTGCCAACGCGGTGATTGATGGCGCAAACATGCTGATGGAAACCGGCGAGATCAGCGATCCGGAAAACAGAAAACTGCTGATGAGAAAAATATCCGACTCCGGAAATGTGATCGGGCTGCGGCTGGTGCGCGCCGAACAGGTTATCAGGCAATTCGGCCAGGGATTGCCGGAAGAGCAGATAAATGATGGCGTGCAACGCGCGGCGATCGAGTCCAAGCAGCCGTCCTATTCACTCGAGGAGCGCAACGGCGTCCCGGTATTCCGTGCCGTCACGCCCTATATAGTCAGCCACAATTTCCATGGCACGGATTGCCTGAGGTGTCATAACGTCGAAGTCGGCAGTGTGAACGGCGCTTCCGATATCCATATCGATATGACATCCGATTTCGACAATCTGCACCGGATCATCATGTGGTTGATCATCGGCCAGCTGACGCTGCAATTCATGCTGTTTTTCCTGATCAAGTTTTTAATGCGCAGACTGGTGATTCATCCTATGCAGGAAGCAGTGGGTGCGGCGAACCAGATAGCCAAGGGGAATCTGACGGCGAAAATCGAGCCGCACTCGGGTGATGAAACGGGCCAATTGCTGCAAGCGCTGAAGGACATGAATCAAAGTCTGGGCGGCCTCGTCAGTGCGGTGCGCAACGGCACCGATATGATCAGTACTTCCGCGCAGGAGATCGCGCAGGGCAACAGCGATTTGTCGCAGCGCACCGAGCAGCAGGCCTCCAGCCTGCAGCAGACCGCCTCCAGCATGGAAGAGCTGACCTCGACGGTGAAGCAGAACGCCGGCAATGCCAAACAGGCGAACCAGCTGGCGACCAAGGCCTCGGACATTGCGGTCCGGGGCGGGCAGGCGGTGGACGAGGTGGTGCAGACCATGGCGCTGATCAGCACCAGTTCGAAGAAGATCGCCGACATCATCGGCGTGATCGAGGGCATCGCGTTCCAGACCAACATCCTGGCGCTGAACGCCGCGGTGGAAGCGGCGCGCGCCGGCGAGCAGGGGCGCGGTTTCGCGGTGGTGGCGGCCGAGGTGCGCAACCTGGCGCAGCGCTCGGCAGCGGCAGCCAAGGAGATCAAGATGCTGATCGACGCCTCGCTGGACAAGGTGGACATCGGATCAAATCAGGTGGAGCTGGCCGGCAAGACGATGCATGAAGTCGTCGAGGCGGTGAAACGCGTCACCGACATCATGTACGAGATATCGGCCGCCTCCAGCGAGCAGAGCGACGGCATCGAGCAAATCAACCAGGCGATCGTGCAGATGGACGACATGACCCAGCAGAATGCCGCGCTGGTCGAGCAAGCCGCGGCTTCGGCCGAGGCGATGCAGGGGCAGGCCGAAGTGCTGCTGGATGCGGTGAGTGTGTTCAGGCTGCGCTCGGATAACGCCGGTGCGCATACGACCGCTGCACCAGCGGCGACCAGGCCGGATATCTCGTACACTGCCGCAAAAAACCTGACTCCGCCCGGAAAGGAACGCAAGTTGCCCAGGATCAATGCCGACGAAGAGGGTGACTGGAAAGAATTCTAAGCGCGGCGGCATGCCGGATGGTTCCGGGAAATTGCGAACCTTCAGCCGCGGCGCTTGCGCCAGATAAATATTCCGATGCCGGTCATCGATGCCGGCAATGCCAGCAGGAAAATGATGCTGATCAACTCCAGCTGCATTTTGCTCAAGATCAGCTGGCTGTCTCTCGCCGCGCGCGGCTGGATCGTGATCAGATTATCCTCACTGGCCAGCCAGTTCACGATGTTGATGCCGAGGTCCACGTTGCCGCCGTTGCCGGCGAAACTGTTGGCGAGGAATGCGCCGTCGCCGGCCACCACGATGCGCTGCTCCCGGTTGTTGATATTTCGTTGCAGCGCCAGCGCGATGACCACCGGTCCCGGAACATCATGCTGCTTGTCAAACACCGGGCTGTCTTTGGGCGCCTTGCGGCTCACCCATCCGCGCGGTGCAACCTCTATCAGCGGGTGCTGTTGCCAGAGCCTGCCGTCGTCAGTCGAACCAGCCGGATTCTCGTTCCAGACCAGCGGGCGCGCGTCTGGAAAAGCCGTGATCAGATCGAAATTACGCGTGATCGGGTGCGGCGGATAAGTTGTGCCCAGCGACCAGGTGGCGGGCGCATTCATCGCGCTGGCGGCCGGGTCGATCACGATGCCCGGCGGAAGTTGCAGGTCGAGTTTTTCGGCGAGGCGCCCCAGTCCGTGCAGCGGCCCCTGATCCGCCAGCCACAGCAGGTTGCCGCCGCGATCCAGGTAGCGCAGCAATTTGTCCACTTCGCCGGGCATCAGGTCGAGTTGCGGCTGGGTGATTACCAGCACGCTGACGTTGTCCGGCACTTCCTGCGCCAGAGCCAGGTTCAGGCTGCCGAGACGGAAGCCGTTTTGCTTGAGTTTGGCACCAAACAGCGAGCCCAGATCATAGTTGGCGATGCCGTCCAGCTTCGGTTCGCCGTGTCCCTCCAGGTACATCACGGTCTGGTCGCGGGCATGTGCCAGTCGCAGCAGCGTGCTGGTCAGGATGGACTCGTTGATCTTGGTCAGGTGTTCGCTGCGACCGGCATACTCGACCACCATTTCGCCGTTGAAGCGGATTTGCGCAGCACGGGCTTGATCGGGATGTTTGGCGGGATCGATAAACGCCAGCTTGATGTCCGCCTTATAGCGTTGATAAAGCGACAGGAAGTCGCTGATGATCTTGCGGATGTCGCCCAGCCGCGCGTCCCGTTCGGTCGCATATACGGTCACGTTCACCGGGCCGGCGAGTTGCTTGAGCACGGCTAGGCTGGCGGGCTCCAGACTGTTGATGGTGTTGTAGGTGAGGTCGCGCTGCACGTGATGGCGCGTCGCCAGATAGCCCATGCCGGCGGCGGCGGCGACCACAACCAGCACGAATAGCAGGTTGGTGAAGGTGCGGGATTGGTAAAATTTACCCGGCATGATTATCCGTAGATGCGGTTGTTGTACAAACGTCTGATCGCCAGGATCAGGAACAGCGCGGTGAATAAAACGAAAAATGCGGCATCGCTGCTATCCAGCAGGCCGCTGTTGAAATTCCGGAAATGATGCAGCGGCGAAAACAGGTGCCAGAGCGAATCATCGCTGCTTGCGCCGATATCGACCAGCCATAATCCGAGCAACACGGCCAGCGTGCCGATTGCGGCGATCAGCGGTTGCGCGGTGAGCGCAGAAATATACAGACCCAGTGCGGCATAGCTTGAGGCCAGCAGCAACAGGCCGAGGATGTTGCTCAGCATCATCCCATGGTCGATATGGGCGCCGAGCGCCAGCGTATACAGCATCAGCGGCACACCTCCCAGCAGTAGCGCGAGAAAGACCAGCAAGCCGAAGAATTTTCCGAGCACGATATGGCTGCTTGACAGCGGTGCGGAAAGCAGCAGTGCGAGGGTCTGGTTGCGGCGTTCTTCTGCGATCAGCCGCATTGTGAATAACGGCACCAGCATCATCAGCAATAATGCGACCGTGTCGAACATCGGCGCGGCGATCAGGTTCGTGGCGCCGGGCGGGTTGGCAAGTTGCGCAAGTTGCGGCTGAACCTGCAGAAATGCATCCAGCCGCGCCAGGAAGAACCAGGCCAGAATGAACTGCAACGCCGCAAAAACGAACCAGGTGGACGGCATCGAAAACAGGCTGCGCAGTTCGCGCATGGCGAGCAGGCGTATCATGAGGTTTTTCCTTTGGAGTAATGCGGCCTGCGTGTATTGTTGGGGCTTAAGCCCGATGTAACCACGGTGTGTTCCTTGCGGGCAGACATGTCGCCGCCTTGAAAGAGCAGACAGGGAAAGCGCAGACGAGTCTGTGCACTCCGGAATACCCATCCGCAGAGAAACATTTTCATCATTTCACCTCGCCCGACGTGGCCGTTTCCGCAGCGGTGATCCTGACGAACACTTCTTCCAGCGAGGCTTGCAGCGGGGTGAGTTGATCCAGCTGCCAGTTTTGCCGGGCGGCAAGTTGCAGCAAGGCGTCGCCTGGATTGCTATCCGGCGTGTGCAACACGCGGAAACGGGTTGGGCCTGTCTGCTCGACGCTGCTGACTCCGGCGATGCCCGCCAATACGCTGATCTCCGGCGGGTTGCGCAGGCTGACGATGAAGCCCGGTGTGTTGCCGTATTGCTGCATGTGTGCACTGGTGTCGCCGTAGATCAATTTGCCGTGATGCATGATCTCCACACGGTCGCAGACGCTTTCCACCTCGCCGAGCAAATGCGTGGAGAGGATTACGCTGCCGAGGTTGCCCAATTCGCGGATCAGGCTGCGTATCTCGCGGATCTGTGCCGGGTCGAGGCCGACAGTGGGCTCATCCAGCACGATCACTGCAGGTTGGTGGATGATCGCCTGGGCAATGCCGACGCGCTGCTGATAGCCTTTGGACAAGGTCGCAATGGTCTTTCTGCCGACCGCTTCCAGGCCGCAGCGTTGCCGGGCCAGCGCCAGCGCCGCGTGGACCTCGGCGGTCTTGATGCCGCGCAAACGGGCTGCAAAAATCAGGAAGCTATCCACGCTGAGTTCGCGATACAGCGGCGGGATTTCCGGCAGATAACCCAGGTGCGCCTTGGCCAGGACAGGCTGGCGTAGCAGGTCGATGCCGCAGACTTCGATGCTGCCGCTGTCCGGCAACAGGCAGCCGGTCAGCATTTGCAGAGTGGTGGTCTTGCCTGCGCCATTGTGGCCAAGCAAGCCCAGAACCTCGCCATGCTTGAGTTCAAGCGATACGCCATGGATGACTTGCTGCTTGCCAAAGCGGCGCGTCAGGCTGTGTGCTGCAAGGGTTGTTTCCGGGGCGGGTTTTGGCAAAATTAGAAGATGGCCGGAGTTGTGAGTTTGACTAAATATAACCTATTATGTGCGCCCATATCAAAAGCAGCATCGTTATGACCCAGCTCAAATTCATCCTTGTTAGCGCGTTGCTGCTCACAGCTTGCGCGCACGCCCCCGATAAGCCATCCGCGAACGTCCCGGAGCAGCCGGAAGCTGCGAATCCGCCCGTGGCAAATCAGCAGCCGGCCGAGCCGCCGGTGGTGCTGCCCGACGTGGAATTGACCAGTGGCTTGCTGTACGAAATTCTGCTGACCGATATTGCCAGCCAGCGCGGGCAGGCGGACGTGGCCGTCGATGGCACCCTGGACCTGGCCAGGAAGACGCGCGACCCGCGTCTTGCGATGCGCGCCGCCCATCTGGCGATCGAGTCAGGCCAGATGGACAAGGCCGTCGAAGCCCTCAGGGTCTGGCAGCAGATCGATCCGGATTCGCAAATGGTGTCGCGATTGCTGTCTTCGGCGCTGTTGCGCAACGGCATGATCGACGAATCGCGCCAGGAATTCGAAAAGGTATTGAAAGCGGAAGACGGCCATACCGGGCAGACATTTATCCAGTTGTATCAGATGTTGGCCGTATACCCGGACAAGGCCGCCGCATTGAGATTGATACGCGATCTGGCGGCACCCTACCAGAACGTGGCCGAGGCGCATTGGGCGGTAGCGGAGTTGGCGCAGGCTGCCGGCGACCAGCAGCTTGCGTTGAGCGAGGTGAAGCAGGCGCTCGATCTGCGCCAGGATTGGGATGTGGCGGTTTCTCTGGATGCGATGTTGTTGCAGAAAAGCGCCCCGCAGCAGGGGCTGGAAGTGCTCAGGCATTACTTGTCCGATCATCCGGATGCGCATGAAATTCGTCTGCAATATGCGCGCGCCTTGCTGGACCAAAAGCAGTATGCCCAGTCCCGCGCCGAATTCCGGCGTCTGGCTGACGAAAATCCGGACAACCCCGATCTGGCCTATGCCATTGCGCTGATTTCCTTGCAGCTGAACGACCTGCAAAGTGCGGAAACGGAGCTCAAGCTGGCACTCGACAAGGGCAAAAAGGATCAGGATACGGTGCAGTATTACCTCGGGCAGCTGAGCGAGGCGAAGAAGGACGGTGATGCCGCGATGGCGCATTATCGCGAGGTCAAGGGCGGCGAGTTTCTTCCGGCGGCGCAGATCCGCCTGGCTTTTTTGCTGAGCAAGAACGGTCAGCTGGACGAAGCGCGCCAGATTTTGAATCGGGTGGCGGTGTCCAACGATCAACAGCGCGCGCAGATCGCATTGATCGATGCGCAACTGCTGGGCGATGCGAAGCAGTACCCAGAGGCCTATCAGGTATTGCAGAATGCAGCGGACAAGATGCCGAACAACCCGGATCTGCTGTATGCGGCTGCGATGATGGCCGACAAGGTCGGCAAACAGGACGTGTTCGAGAAGATGATGCGCGAAGTGATCAGGATCAGTCCGGGTTATGCGCAGGCGTACAACGCGCTCGGTTACGGCATGCTGGAGCGCAACGAACACATTCCGGAGGCAGTCGGGCTGGTCGAAAAAGCCTTGCAGCTTGACCCCGACGATGCTTCCATCATGGACAGCGTCGGCTGGGGCTATTACCGCACTGGAAAACTGGACGACAGCGTCAAGATGCTGCGGCGCGCCTATGCCGGCAATCCCGACCCGGAGATCGCGGCGCATCTGGGTGAGGTGCTGTGGGTACGCGGCGACAAGGACGAGGCCAGGAAGATCTGGCAGGACAGCCTCAAAGCCAATCCCGACAGCGCGCCATTGCAGACCGTCATCAAAAAATTCGAACCCTGACATGAACTGGCGGCTGGTTTTATTCGGGCTGGTCATGCTGGGCGGCTGCGCATCCCTGCCGTCCGTGCCAGCTGCACCGCCGGCCAATCCCGAATCTGCAGCCTTTGCGCTGAACGGGCGGGTTTCGATCAAGCACCTGGAAGAGCGGCATTCCGCCGGATTGCACTGGAATCACCAGGCGCGGTCCGACGAGATCCTGCTGCTGAATCCGCTCGGCCAGACTGCCGCACGCGTCTATCGCGACGATGGCCATGCCACGCTGGATGAGGGCGGCAAGCACTATCAGGATGCCGATGCGGAATCGCTGATGCAGCAGGTATTGGGCTGGCATCTGCCGCTGGCCGGCTTGCATTACTGGGTGCTGGGCAAAGCCGATCCTGAGGTTCCCGCTCAGATCGAACGCGGCGGCAACGGCCAGATTTCGCTGCTGCGCCAGGATGGTTGGGAGGTGCGCTACCTGGCCTATGCAGACAACAAAGCGGGCGATGGTTCCGCTTGCGCGCAGGCCGCCGGCTGCGCGGCCGCGGATGACCTGCCGTCCCGCCTGCTGCTGGTCCGCGATGATATGCGGGTGCAGCTGCTGATCGACGAATGGGACTGGAACCCGCAGTGAACCTGACCTGTCCCGCCCCGGCCAAGCTCAACCTGTTCCTGCACGTCGTCGGGCGCAGGCCGGATGGCTACCATCTGCTGCAGACGCTGTTCCGCTTCATCGACCTGCACGACACGCTGACATTTCAGCCTGCGCGCGGACGGGATGGTGCGCCGAGTGAATGCGGTCGAAGGCGTCGCGGAGGAGCAGGACCTGTGCATGCGCGCGGCGCGCCTGTTGCAACAGGACACCGGCTGCGCGCTGGGCGTGGATATCGCGGTCGAGAAGCGCATTGCTATGGGCGGTGGCCTGGGCGGCGGGAGTTCGGATGCGGCGACCACACTGATTGCGCTGAACCGCCTGTGGTCGCTGGGTCTGTCGCGCGCGCACCTGATGCGGCTGGGCTTGCAGCTGGGAGCCGATGTGCCGGTGTTCGTGTTCGGCGAGAATGCCTTTGCCGAAGGCGTGGGCGAGCAACTGCAGGCTTATCCGCTGGCCGAGGCCTGGTATGTGGTGCTGATACCCCCGGTGCAAGTGCCCACCGCGCGGATTTTTGCGCATCCGGAATTGACACGGGATACGGTTTCCATCACAATGCGCGCCCTTTCGGGAAGGCCGTTCCGGGAGCTGGAAGTTCGCAACGATCTGCAATCCGTGGTGTGTGAGCTGTACCCCGAAGTGGCGCGTCACCTGGCTTGGCTGGATAAATTCGGCAAGGCCAGGATGACCGGGTCTGGAGCCTGTGTGTTTGCCGAGTTCGCCAGCCGCGACCAAGGTGAAGCGGTGGTCGAACAGCTGCCCCGCGGGATGCGCGGCATCGTGGCGCGAGGTTTGGCCAGGCATCCGTTGCATGATTGGCTGCTTGATTGATGAGTGTTTAAGAGTTTTTACATAGCGGCAGAAATCGTAGCGAGCGATTTTGGGGCGGGGGAGGACGGCGCACAGCGACCGGAGCATACACGGAGTATGTGAGGATCGCGAGCACTGCCCGACCCTGCCCCGGCATCGCGCATAACCAGTGACTTGGTTGGCGTAGTTTGCCAACTTAGTCAAATGGCTAGTAGTTATATCAGTAGATTTATGTCGCTATGTACAGATGGGGAGTCGCCAAGTGGTAAGGCACCGGATTTTGATTCCGGCATTCGTAGGTTCGATCCCTACCTCCCCAGCCAGTTTTCAGGGCGCGAGTCCTGCTGTTTCAATATAGTGAGGGGGCGCACGTGTCTTACGACAGCTTGATGGTGTTCACCGGTAATGCCAATCCTAAGCTCGCTGAGGCGGTCGCGCGGCATCTGCACATCCATCTCGGCCGGGCCAAGGTGGGACGCTTCTCCGACGGTGAGGTGCAGGTCGAACTGCTGGAGAATGTGCGCGGCCGGGATGTGTTCGTGCTGCAATCCACCTGCGCACCGACCAATGACAACCTGATGGAAGTGCTGGTCATGGTGGATGCGTTGAAACGCGCTTCCGCCGGGCGCATCACCGCCGCGATGCCGTATTTCGGCTACGCGCGCCAGGATCGCCGCCTGCGCTCGGCGCGGGTTGCGATCACCGCCAAGCTGGTTGCGGACATGCTGTCCAGCGCCGGCGTGCATCGCCTGCTGACGATGGATCTGCACTCCGACCAGATCCAGGGTTTCTTCGACATCCCGGTGGACAACATCTACGCCAGCCCGATCCTGCTGTCGGACGTGTGGAAGCAGAACTACCCGAATCTGATCGTGGTATCTCCTGACGTCGGCGGCGTGGTGCGCGCCCGGGCGCTGGCGAAGCAGCTGGATGCGGATCTGGCGATCATCGACAAGCGCCGTCCCAAGCCGGGCGTGGCAAAGGTGATGAACATCATCGGCGACGTGGCGGGGCGCACCTGTTTGATCATGGACGACATGGTGGATACCGCCAACACGCTGTGCGAGGCTGCCAGCGCACTGAAGGAAAAAGGCGCGACGCGGGTGCTGGCCTATTGTACCCATGCGGTGCTGTCCGGCCAGGCGATCGAGCGCATCGAGAATTCGGCGATGGACGAGCTGGTGATCACCGATACCATCCCGCTGAACGAAGCGGCGCGCAACTGCAAGCGCATCCGCCAGCTGAGCACGGCGGAATTGCTGGCTGAAACGATACGCCGCATCAACAGCGAGGAGTCGGTGAGCTCGCTTTTCACAGAATAAGTGAAAAGTGTTCACCGAGTAAACAGGCTCACCGAATGAATTTTTGGCGGCAGCCATGTCGGCTGCCGCAAATGTTGGATCGTCTGGTCGCGGACGGTTCTTTTTAGGAGAAGTAAAATGGCAATCGAGATCAATGCAACAAATCGCAAGGCGCAAGGTACGGGTGCGAGCCGCCGTCTGCGTAACGCCGGCCGCGTGCCAGGCGTTCTGTATGGCGTGGGCGACGTGAACCTGATCGAGCTGGATCACAACGAGCTGTATTACAAGCTGCGCGCGGAGGCATTCCATGCTTCCATCCTGACGCTGAATCTGGAAGGCAAGAAAGAAGCCGTGCTGTTGCGCGATTTCGTGATGCATCCGTTCCGCCAACAAGTTCAGCACATCGACTTCCAGCGCGTCGACGCCAACAAGAAGATGCACATCAAGGTGCCGCTGCACTTCCTGAATGCGGACATCGCCCCGGGCGTGAAGGAAGGCGGCGGCAAGATCAGCCATGTGATGACCGAGCTGGACATCACCTGTTTGCCCAAGGACCTGCCGGCCTACATCGAAGTGGATCTGGCGCATCTGGCGCTGGGCCATTCCATCCACGTGTCGGATCTGAAATTGCCTGCGGGCGTCGAAGCGGCCTCGCACGGAGCCCATGCTGCCGAGGCAGTGGTGGCGACCGTGCAGGTGCCGCGCGGCATGATGGAAGCAGAAGTGGCTGCCGAGACTGAAGCTGCCGCCGCCGCTTCTGCGGCATCGGCCCCTGCGCCTGCGGCCGGAGCGGCCAAGACAGCCGGAGCCGCATCTGCGGCAGCCGCAGCACCGGCTGCGAAAAAAGCCAAGTAAGCCTGGCCAGGTCATTCGACTGGCTGTATAAACCCGCCATGCCGAAAGCCGTGGCGGGTTTTTCTATCCGGGTTCCATGAACGGTATGACTGCGATACGTTTGATTGTGGGTCTGGGCAATCCCGGACGCGAATACGAATCCACCCGGCACAATGTCGGTTTCTGGTGGGTGGACGAGCTCGCGCGCCTGCAACAGCTCGGCTTCAGGAACGAGAGCAAGTTTCATGGCCTGACTGCGCGCGGCCAGCTGCACGGGCATGAGGTGTTGCTGCTCAAGCCGCAGACCTTCATGAATGTCAGCGGGCGCTCGGTAGCCGCATTGGCGCAGTTCTACAAGATCGCTCCGGCCGAGATGCTGGTGGTGCACGATGAGCTGGACCTGCCGCCGGGGGTGGCGCGCCTGAAGATTGGCGGCGGCCACGGCGGGCACAACGGGCTGAAGGACATCATCGCGCAACTGGGCACCAAAGACTTCTGGCGGCTGCGCATCGGCATCGGCCATCCCGGCGACCGCGCCGAAGTGGTCAATTACGTGCTGAGCGATCCGCGCCGCGAAGAGCGCGAGCTGATGGAAAAAGCGATGCAGAAGGCGCAGGAGGTCGCGCATCTGGTCATCGAAGGCAAGACCGAAGCGGCGATGCTGAAGCTGCACAGCAGTTAATTATCGAGATTTCCATATTTGATGACAGTGACGCATCTTTCGTAATTCGGTATGGAGAAATTGAAAAACTGGCACGTCGTTTCGGCGAATTCGGTGAATCCAGAGTGCCTCGTCATTGCATAATGGCGTCAGCTGCGAGCGAAGCGCGGCAGAAGCGTTGCCGATGCGGCAATCCAGAATGCCTCGTCATTGCGAGTCGGCAAAGCCGACGTGGCAAGCCAGATGGGTTAAACAAAATGCGTCTTTATTGCTGGATTGCTTCACTTTGTTCGCAATGATGGCAAGGGTGTCATGAATTATGGAAGTATCAATAATCTGAACAAAATCTCAAACGCACTGAAAGTGTCGGGGAGCGTTGCTGGATAATGGCTCTGAATGCCTGCTGGATCGTGCCAGCGATGGAGGCAGGAGAGTTACCCGAAATGCTTGCCGCGTGCGCTCAATTCCAATACCGACCCCTTTGCGCGCTGGGGAACGGACCGTACGAATTATCAATCGTTAACACAAGCCAAAAGGCAAGACCCGACAACGTGACTGCTGCCCATGATGCCGCACCGTTAGTGCGGATATGGACATCGAATACGACTCGCGAAAAGCAGCCTCGAATCTGAAATACATGGCGTGTCATTTGACGAGGCTGCTACAGCCCTGCTCGACCCGATGGCACTGGTTCGCGAAGACGATGATGCGCAGGACGAAGCGCGTTTCGTGGCAGTGGGAATGTCCGGCACGGAGCACTTGATTACGGTCTGCTATACATTGCGCAATGACGAAACCATCCGCCTGATCTCGGCGCTCAACGCGACCACCAACGAACGGAGGCAATATGAAAGCTGAATACGATTTTTCCAAAGCAAAACGCGCAAAGAATGTACCGCTTCTGGCGAAGTTGCAAGCTGAAAACGCCACGGGTAAAACGCGCATCACGATGTAACTGGATGCCGCTGTGCTGCAAGCTTTCCGCAACCGGGCGGAGGCCGAAGGAAAGGGTTATCAGACATTGATTAACGATGCGCTGCGCCGTGTTATTTCCCAAAGCGGGGAACAGATGACGGAAGAAAAGCTGCGCCGGATCATTCGCGAAGAAATCAAGGCGGCGTGAATAAAAAGAGAAGGCTATTAGTGAGCTACTTGAATCAGGTTTTGTAGAGCTGAGAAGATAACTGCGGCCTGATATCCAAATCGTTCGGGTTAAGCGATGCTGCTTTCTTTGAAAGCGTGGACAAGATCAAAGCAATGGGGGCGGTAGCGAGTAGTGGGCCATAAGGCTTTGCTTAGGAGAAATCATGTTGCAAGAAACGCCAAAACTACAAACATTTAAAGGAAGCAATTTGGTTAAGATTCTCGACAGCTTTGCAGAGGAATGCATCAGAAGAGCGCTGTGCATTGATATCTACGGTGAAGAAGGCCATGAGATTTACATCGCATTCAAAGACCAGGAATTCATGGGGTCATTTGATATGGATGCCAAAGAAGGATATTTATTGGGCGAGGGAATGATGACTCGTCCAGAAGGAATTACGTTGCACCAATACGAACCTTGGTAGGCATTTGATTGGAACGGCCTTGTTCGCGCGAGCCTTTGCAGGGCTTCTGCGAGTGTTATAATTATCTTCAATCTGGATAAGTAGGGTAAAACGATTGAAAAACGCTTCGTTTTTGCACTGTTTGTCTGTCATCACATTCTCGCCTAAATTCCAATAATTTTGACGATTAACAGATCAGTGATTGAATCTGTGTGAGCAACAACCAATTGATTAAAAGGTTCAACCATGAGTCTGAAATGCGGTATCGTCGGCCTGCCCAACGTGGGCAAATCCACGCTGTTCAACGCGCTGACCAAGGCGGGCATCGCGGCGGAGAATTATCCCTTCTGCACCATCGAGCCCAACGTCGGCATCGTCGAGGTGCCGGATGCGCGCATGGCGGCGCTGGCAGAGATCGTCAAGCCGCAACGCATGCAGCCGGCCATCGTCGAATTCGTCGACATCGCCGGGCTGGTGGCGGGAGCTTCCAAAGGCGAAGGGTTGGGCAACCAGTTCCTGGCCAATATCCGCGAGACTGATGCCATCGTCAACGTGGTGCGCTGCTTCGAAGATCAGAACGTGGTGCATGTGGCCGGGCGGGTCGATCCTCTGTCCGACATCGAGGTCATCCTCACTGAACTGGCGCTGGCCGACCTCGCGGTGGTGGAGCGCACGATCCAGCGCGATGGCAAGAAAGCCAAGTCCGGCGACAAGGATGCCCAGAAGCTGGTCGCGCTGCTGGAACGCCTGCTGCCGCACCTGAACGCGGGCAAGCCTGCGCGCACATTCGGGCTGAGCGACGAAGAGAAACTGCTGGTGAAGCCGTTGTGCCTGCTCACCGTCAAACCGGCGATGTATGTCGGCAACGTGTTGGAAGATGGCTTCACCAACAATCCGCATCTGGACCGGCTGCGCGAATATGCGGCGAAAGAAGGTGCGCCTGTGGTCGCGCTGTGCGCCAAGATCGAAGCGGAACTGGCCGATCTCGACGATGCCGATAAAAAGGAATTCCTCGCCGACCTCGGCCTGGACGAACCCGGCCTGAACCGATTGATCCGCACCGGCTATGACCTGCTCGGATTGCAGACCTATTTCACCGCCGGGGTCAAGGAAGTGCGTGCCTGGACGATACACAAGGGCGACACCGCGCCGCAGGCTGCGGGCGTGATCCACACCGATTTCGAGAAGGGCTTCATCCGCGCACAGACCATCTCCTATGCCGATTTCATCGCCTGCGGCGGCGAGGCGGGGGCAAAGGAGAGGGGCAAGATGCGCGTCGAAGGCAAGGACTATATCGTGCAGGATGGCGACGTGATGAATTTCCTGTTCAACGTATAATTCACTGATAGGACGTCCTGCAAACTGGCTCGATTGGCAAGCTGAGCAACTCAATCATGGATTTGCGATTGGCAGCGCGCGGTTGCTCAGGAATTCGGAGTGCTTGTATATATCGATCCGGATTTGATATGACTGACAGTGTTTGGATCCAACTTCCGTTTTCGATCCCGGAAGAAACTTGCAATCATCTAAATTCACTGCGAGATATCCGAAACTCGCGTCTGTAGGCAATCGACCGGTTGAAACCGCAACACAACCCGGACATTGACGTTGGCGGCTACAAACAATCGGTTCCTAAACCCGCATGTGGTAAATAAATATTTAATTTTGCAGTCCAACACGGGACATCCGGACTTCTTGCCACCCGAGGTTGGATGTTATATGTATACATTTCAAATATTATGGTATATTAAAAACCAGTACGTTTCGTGGACTCTCCACACGTGCTTCACATTCAGGGTAATTAAATTGCTTAATTACCCTGTTTTTTTGATTGGGATATATTATAAAAGGAGGAATGTAGGGTGAAAAAATCATTGAAGCTTATAGTAGCTGCCGCTGGATTGATGGCTATATCTGCAACGGCGAGCGCCTTTTCAATTGCACCATGCAAAGCTTGCCATGCGATTGACAAAGATGTTGTAGGACCTGCCTGGAAGCGTGATGCGGAGAAATATGGCAGCGCGGAAGCTCTGGCAAAGGTTTTCAAGTCTGGCTTTAAGGTGGAAGATCGCAAAATTGCAATGTCTGAGCCAAAATACAAGGCACAGGCAGCCATTATGACAGGGCAATATAACACCCTGATCAAGGGCCATGAAGAAGAAGCGGCAAAAGCACTTTTTGCAGCTGTTAAGGCTGACAAAATGTAAGCACTTCCAGTGCTGGTTGTTAAAGGCGGCCTAAGCGGCCGCCTTTTTTATTTATTGTAGTAGCCGCGATGAGGGGATAAAAATTTTTTCAGTCATTGCGACTTACTTTAAAACTGGCGGCTGTTTCTTCCAAAATGACCGTTTACACAAAATTCTTATACCATTCCAAAACTAACTGCTGCAAAGCCGCCACTTGCGCACGGCAGCAACTGGCCGATTTCAACCGATGAGTTACTTTCAGTCTTGCTCCAGCCAGTCCTGTAAAAACTTCCATTGTTCGAGCTCGCGCTCGGCGAGGTGGGGCGGCAGGTCGAACAGGGACTTCCCCTCGAAGGCGGCGTTGACGTAGACCTGGGTCTCGCGCAGATAGGCGAGTATCGGCAGATCCAGCGTGGCGAGAAAATGTTCCAGCGCCCAGGCCGCTTTGGTGCGCATCTCCATGCGCATGCCGACCACGCCGATGTGGCACTTGCTGCTGCGCACCTTCTTTTCCTCGACCAGTGTTTCCAGAAAGTCGCGGCTGGCTTGCAGGTCGAATAAGGACGGAGCGACCGGCACGACGATCTTGCTGGCCAGCTTGACGGCATGGGCGAGGTTCTTGCCATGCAATGCAGCGGGTGAATCGATTACCAGCCAGTCGTTTTGCCGCTCTTCTTCCTTTTTCGACCCCAGTATCCTTATCGGGGGAAGATAGCCGGGACGCAAGGCGAGCCACTGCGTGGCGGATTGCTGGCGGTCGAGGTCGAGCAGCGCCACATGCCGGCCGCGGTTGGCCAGATACCCGGCGATGTTGACCGACAGCGTGGTCTTGCCGCTGCCGCCTTTGGGATTTACGACCAGAATGGTTTTCATCTCACCTGTACCTTTCCCCGGAATGGACCGAATATTGGGTTAAGCAGGCGGAAATGATACCATCGCCGAACTTGTTTATTTGAATCAACATGGTTGGATTTTTTCGGGGAACAGTATGGCAGGACATAGCAAATGGGCAAACATCCAGCACCGCAAGGGCAAGCAGGATGCCAAACGCGGCAAGATATTCACCCGGTTAATCAAGGAGATCACCGTGGCGGCCCGTCTCGGCGGCGGCGACCCGGACGGCAATCCGCGGCTGCGCCTGGCGATGGACAAGGCGTATTCCAACAACATGCCCAAAGACAACGTCGAGCGCGCGATCAAGCGCGGCAGCGGCGAGCTGGAAGGCGTGGAATACCAGGAGTTGCGCTACGAGGGTTATGGCATCAACGGCGCGGCGGTGATGGTGGACTGCATGACCGACAACAAGACCCGCACCGTGGCCGATGTGCGCCACGCCTTCGCCAAGAACGGCGGCAACCTCGGCACCGACGGGTCGGTGTCGTTCCTGTTCAAGCACTGCGGGCAGATGATCTTTGCCCCCGGCACCGACGAGAACGGGCTGATGGAAGTCGCGCTGGATGCGGGTGCAGATGACATCGTCAGCAATGACGACGGCAGCATCGAGGTGATCACCACCCCGCATGATTTCGTCACTGTGAAGCAGAAACTGGAGGCGGCAGGCTACAAGCCGGAATTCGGCGAGGTCATCATGAAGCCGGCCAACGAAGTGGTATTCAGCGGAGAAGATGCGCTCAAGATGCAGAAGCTGATCGACGCGCTGGAAGATCTGGACGATGTGCAGGAAGTCTATACGACGGCGGTGATCGAAGAATGAAACTGGAGAAGGGTAAAGAGGGAAGAGGGAAAGGTAAAACCCTTGGTGCACCGGAACCCCACTCTTCCTCCTTCTCTCTTCACCCTTCCCCGGTAAGAATTTTGGGAATAGACCCAGGCTTGAGAGTGACGGGTTTTGGGGTAGTGGACCAGACCGGACAGCAATTGCATTACATCGCCAGCGGCTGCATCAAGACGCCGGACGGCGAATTGCCAGAACGGTTAAAGGTGATATTGGATTCCCTGGGTGAGGTGATCGCGCTGCATCAGCCGCACCAGGTTGCGGTGGAAAAAGTGTTCGTCAACGTCAATCCGCAATCCACGTTGTTGCTCGGCCAGGCGCGCGGTGCCGCAATCTGCGCAGCAGTGCTGGCGGATCTGCCGGTGTCGGAATACACTGCGTTGCAGGTGAAGCAGGCAGTGGTCGGCAGCGGCCATGCGGATAAGGAACAGGTGCAGCAGATGGTGCAACGTCTGTTGAAATTGTCCGGTGTCCCCAGTCCGGATGCGGCAGATGCGCTGGCCTGTGCGATTTGTCATGCGCACGGCGGGCAAGGATTGGGGACTTTGGCGACGGCTGGATATCGTATGAAAAACGGCAGGCTGGTCTGACAGCATTATCCCTTCCCCATGGCAGGGGAAAAGTAAAATCCGGCCGCCCGAATGACGCACTTAATTTTTTGGACTTATTTGAAATGATCGGTCGTTTAACCGGCATCCTGCTGGAAAAGAACCCACCGCAAATCCTGCTGGATGTGCAGGGAGTGGCATATGAACTCGACGTGCCGATGAGCACCTTCTACAACCTGCCGGTACTGCACGAAAAAGTGGTGCTGCACACGCAGCTGATCGTGCGCGAGGACGCACATCTGCTGTATGGATTCCTCTGCAACGAGGAGCGCGTCGCGTTCCGCCAGTTGCTCAGAATCAGCGGGGTCGGGCCCAAGCTGGCGCTCTCGGTATTGTCCGGTTTGAGTCTGAACGATCTGGCCGTTGCAGTGCAAAACAAGGAGCCCGGCCGGCTCACCCGGATACCCGGCGTGGGCAAGAAGACCGCCGAGCGCCTGCTGCTCGAATTGCAGGGAAAATTCGTCGCGGTCGGAGCGGGCATTGCTCAAGGCAGTACTTCCAAGTCAGGCAACGACATCGTGAATGCCTTGCAGGCATTGGGTTACAACAACAAGGAGGCGGACTGGGCCGCCAAACAACTGGCCGCGGATATCAGCGTTTCGGACGGTATCCGCCAGGCGCTTAAGTTGCTGTCCAAGTCTTGAGACTATCAGGGGAAAACGATTGGATAAGGATTGGTGAGGCTGATTCCCATGCTGCAGAGGGATGGTATGGCTTCACCGGTGTGGCAAACTGATGTGGTTAAAATTGAAAGGAACTTGAGATGAAAAAATATTTTGCTCATGTACTCTCCGCACTATTGGGGCTCTTGGTGGCATCGGTTGCGATACCGGCACATGCAGCGCTGAATATTGGTAGCATGGCGCCGGATTTTGTTACCCAGGCATCGCTGGGCGGCAAGGTGTTCACTTATTCGCTTGCCGATGCACTGAAGAAAGGTCCGGTGGTGCTGTATTTTTATCCGGCGGCCTTCACCAAGGGATGCACGATCGAGGCGCACGATTTTGCCGATGCGATAGGAAAATATCAGGCGCTCGGGGCAACCGTGATCGGTGTTTCGCACGACGATATCGAGAAGCTGAACCGTTTTTCGGTCAGTGAATGTCGCAGCAAGTTTCCGGTGGCGGCTGACCCTGACCAGCGCATCATGAAATCCTATGATGCGATCCTTGCTGCCAAGCCGGAATACGCAAACCGCACTTCCTATGTGATTTCTCCGAATGGTGAAATCATCTATACCTATACGGATCTGCAACCAGACCAGCATGTAGAGAATACGCTGGACGCACTAAAGAAATGGGCAGCTGAACACAAGAACTGAAGGTCCAACTGCCCAGATTATTGAGCTGTCAGGAAGCTGCCTGGATACATGCGGTTTGCAACCGGCGGGAAAACGTTCGTTGGTGTGGCGCCCCCGTTTTAGCCTGCGTTTTTCCGGCTCATCCAGATCCAGGCAACGATTCCGGCGATAATGACGACCAAACCGGCCAGCCATGGCCAATACTGTTCCATAAAGCCTGGTTCTGGAGCGCTGGTGACGGGTTGGACGATAGGCGCGGGAGGGCTGGGCGGCTGGACCGGTGGCACTTCTTGCACTGCCGCGGGGGCCGGCGCAGCGACAGGTGCAGGCGGCTCGACTTTGGGTGCGATCGGTTTGACTTTAGCCAGTTTTTTCTTGGCGGCATGCTTGGGTGCGGGTTCAGGGTTGAGCGCAGGCTGTTCGGCGATGGCGGGAACTGGCTGTGTTGCAGCAACAGCAGGTTTTTCAGCTGTTGCAGACGCCTGGCTGGTTGCCGCAACAGGGGCAGGCTCTGATTTGGTCGCACAGGCAGATAAGGCCAATACTGAAACAAACAGTGTTACAGGTATTGCAACGCGGAGAGCTCTTGACATGGGATCCTCCCGGAATATACGGTGGCATCAAGCCAACACAGGGTTTACTGCACTTTGGCTTACCCCCGCGAATAAACCAATTCTGTTACCGCGGGGGCAAGAACCTGAGCAAGCATGCCTGTATCTGTCACTTTGCTTAAACTTTACTGGGCATGTGCTACTGCGCACATGCGCACTTGTTTAATGCAACTCCAGCTGGAATTAAAGGCTGGAAGCAATGCTGGCTATCGTTACAGCCAACGCGCTAAGCCAGCCAAGCTCGCTGATAAATTTGGTGTCTTCCTCGGATAACTTTTCTTTCTTCTTGATTTTTAAATTAATCCTTTCCAATTCCGACTGCAACTCTTTCAGGTTCTTTTGTTGGGATTGCAATTCTTTCAGCTTTTCAAGTTGCACAATTCTTAAAGCATGAGTATCTAATTGTTTTTCCATGATCGTGTTCTCCCGAAGATTTATTAGAAATGACAAACTATTATTTTGCTTGCCGACCTATACTATATTCGAATGCGAGAAATAATAATAGTTACATCTGCGCGCCGGTTTTTGGCGCGCAAAATTTTATCTGTTGTCAAAGCGATGAGCTGCAGGATTGGGCTGTATGTGGCAGGCTAATCCCGACTAAATTGTTGTGCCTTGGTGGTATGTAGCATGAAACAGGGCAGGGCTGGAGCCAGATGATTCCGTGGCCGTGCCGTCAAGGCTGCCGGATATTGTGTGCTACCGTACAATATAATTATGCACATCCAACCCTTTACTGCGCTTGGGCCGGATGCCGTGCTTGATGCCCTGGAAAGCATCGGTCTGCGCGGCGATGGCCGTCTGCTTGCCCTCAACAGCTACGAGAACCGTGTCTATCAGGTTGGCATCGAAGACAGGCCGCCTCTGGTCGCCAAATTCTACCGCCCGGGGCGCTGGTCCGATGCAGAAATCCTCGAAGAACATGCGTTTGTTGCAGCGCTGGCAGAACGCGAGATCCCGGTCGTGCCGGCACTCGAAAGCAGCAGTCAGACGCTGCACCGGTTCAGCGGTTTTCGCTTTTCGGTATTTGCCAGGCACGGCGGCCGTGCGCCGGAACTGGATGAACGCGATACGCTGGAATGGGTGGGGCGTTTCATCGGCCGCATCCATGCGGTTGGCGCTTTGGAGTCTTACCGGCATCGCCCGACGCTGGACATCGAGAGTTTCGGAGTGGAGCCCAGCGCTTACTTGTTGGCGCACGATTTCATTCCGTCTGAGTTGGTCGAGGTTTATCGTGGTGTAAGCGCGCAGGCGCTGGATGGCGTAAGGCGTTGCATCGACCGTGCCGGAGTTGTGAGAAGATTGCGCCTGCACGGCGATTGCCATGTCGGCAACGTGCTGTGGACGGACGAGGGGCCGCACTTCGTGGATTTCGACGACAGCCGCATGGGGCCGGCGATACAGGATCTGTGGATGCTGCTGTCCGGCGCACGCGCGGATATGTTGCGACAGCTCTCCGACCTGCTTGCCGGGTACGAGGATTTTTACGAGTTCGAGCCGCGTGAGCTGCATCTGGTCGAGGCACTGCGCACCCTGCGCCTGATCCATTACTCCGCGTGGATCGCGCGGCGCTGGGATGATCCCGCCTTTACCGCTGCCTTCCCCTGGTTCAACACGCAACGCTACTGGCAGGACCGCATCCTGGAGCTGCGCGAGCAGATAGCGCTGATGGATGAGCCGCCATTATTGATTTAGGAAAAAGCCGGATGCTGACCGAAGCCGAAACCGTCATCGCCGTCACGCAACATTGGCTGGAAAAAGCCGTGATCGGCCTGAACCTCTGCCCCTTTGCCAAAGCGGTGCATGTCAGGAAGCAGATACGCTATGCGGTCAGCGCGGCAACCACGCCCGAGGCCTTGCTGGAGGATTTGATGACAGAGCTGCGTGCGCTGCAACATGCCGATCCCGACAAGGTCGAGACCACGTTGCTGATCCATCCCCATGTGCTGACCGACTTCCTCGATTTCAACGATTTTCTGGACACGGTCGATCTTGCGGTGGCAGAACCGGAATTCAAAGACGCATTCCAGGTTGCCAGCCTGCATCCACAGTATCAGTTCACCGGCACCGCGCCGGAAGACATCGAGAATTACACCAACCGTTCGCCTTACCCCACGCTGCACTTGCTGCGCGAAACAAGTGTGGATCGCGCCGTGGCGGCTTTTCCGGATGCCGAACAGATCGCCGACAACAATGTCGAGACGCTGAACAAGCTGGGGCACCAGGGTTGGCGGCAGTTGGGACTAAGGAACCTCTGATTAAGTCCTCCATGAGCCGCGTTGCTGACAAAATCGCGATGATCGCAAGGCGTGCGACGAAGGTAGCGGCTGCGACACGTTACTGCGTAGCAGCCGCTTGCGGGAGCAGCCGCCTGCCGCCACTCCCGCACCGACGCTACGCGCACCGTGTCATGGCGGCAGCCGGGACTACGATGCCGAGGAGCACAACGCCGCGAGCGCGCGATTTTGTCGCAACCCCTGTGGGCACTGGTTTTGCGGGCGGTCTGCTGCGTTGCACTGCGGCTGCGACACGTTACTCCGTAGCAGCCGGTTGCGGGAGCAGCCGCTGGCAGCCCTTCCCGCACCGCACGGCTGCGCCGCCCCGTGTCAGGGCTGCTCACGAAGGGGATCAACCATTCGCTGCCTCGCGCGCCTTGCATCCCATCCCGCAAAACCGAGTGCGCGGCCATGTGGGACTTAATCAGAGGTTCCCTAAACAAATATTGAGCGGCTACTTGCCGGCGATCTGCCGGAACAGCTCCAGCCTGCGCGCAGCGATCTTTCCTTGTGCAACCGCAGCGCGCAGCGCGCAGCCGGGTTCATGCGCGTGGCGGCAGTCGTGAAAGCGGCACTGGCCGAGATACTGCGCGAATTCCACAAAGCCCTGTTCTATCCCGCCGAAGCTCAGGTGATGCAGGCCGAAGGCTTGCACACCGGGGCAGTCGATTAATCCGGACACCCCGACACGGTGTGGCGGAGCCTCCTGGTGAGGGATGGGTGTCTGGCGGCTGTTCACGTTGCGGTAGGGTGGCAGCGAAGCTGCCGGGTACCCGCCGGCGTACTCCTTGCGGGTGCAATCGGCCGCTTCGCGGTAACGTGTCGCAGCCGCGCCATCATCAATCCGGTACAGCCTCGCGTGGGTGGTGGTGTGCTTGCCGGAATCCAGCACCGCGGATATCTCACGGGTGGCGGCCTGTGCATCGGGCAGCAGCGCATTGATCAGCGTGGATTTGCCCATGCCGGATTGCCCAACCAGCACGCTGGTGTGGCCAATCAGGAATGGGCGCAGGGCATCCACCCCCTCCACAATCCTCCCCCCTTCGGGGACAGGCGGCAATCGTCCCTCCAGTTTACGACGGGCAGGTTGTTCAGCATTTTCCAGCCCGGAGGGGCTGGTAGGATTTTTGGCACTGAGTTCCAGCACGCGATAGCCGATGGCGGAATAGGGGATCAGCCGTTTGCGCGCGGCGGCTGCGGCATCGGGCAGGTCGCATTTGTTCAGCACGATCAGCACCTCGAGTTTCTGATCGAAAGCCGCGACCAGACAACGTGCCAGCAGTTCGTCGCTGAACGAAGGTTCGGCGGCGACTACGACGATGATCTGGGTGACGTTGGCGGCGATGAGTTTTTCGCGGAACGCATCCGAGCGATGCAGCAGCGAGTGGCGCGGTGCGATATGTTCGATTACGCCCTGTGCGCCTGTGTCATTTGCGGATGTGGCTGCTGCGGTGCGTTTGACTTCCACCAGATCGCCGCAGGCCACTTCACTTTTTTTGCCGCGCGTCAGGCAGGCTATTGCGCTGCCGTCATCCAGCCGCACCAGATACTGGCGGCCGAATGCGGCGATAACCTGGCCGTGCAAAAGCTCGCTCAAATCTTGAACAGCGCGTCCACTTTTGCAGCGCAGATGAAGTCATTTTCAGAAAGGCCGTGGATCGAGTGGGTGGTATATTCGACCTGGCAGCTGTTATAGGTGACGGTGAGTTCCGGGTGGTGGTCTTCGCCGTGTGAAAGCCATGCGACGGCGTTGACGAATGCGATGGTCTCGTAGTAATTCTTGAAATGGTAAGTCTTCCCGATAAGGTGATCGTAATGTTTCCAGCCTTCGAGTTGCCGCATCAGCTTGTCCGCCTCGGAGTTTGATAGCGGAAGCGAGCCCGGCGTACTGGGCTTGCATTGCCTGCTGGTCAAGTCGTTTGCAGAGTTCATATGTGACTCACTTGAATTGATCGGATATCCAATTATGCTACAAGTTGCAAGTTGGCTGGTAGAGAGGTGTGTCCACAGCGCGGGAAACGCTGTGGCGCGCCAACAGACTCGACAGCATGATCACGGGAAAAGCGAACGCCGCGATTGATTCCAGCACCTGGTTCATCATAACTCATCCGGGGCAGGCCGGTCAGGCCTGCAGAGCCTGAAGATGAGTGATGCGCACCATCGCAGGCGGATGCGAATCGTAAAACCTCGAATACAGCGGGTCGGGCGTTAGCGTGGCCGCGTTGTCCTGATACAGCTTGACCAGCGCGTTGACCAGGTCGGCGGCGTCGGTCTGCCCGGCAGCGTAGGCATCTGCCTCGAATTCATGTTTGCGCGAATAGGCCGACATTACCGGCCCAAGCAAAAAACTGAATACTGGCAGCACCATGAATAACAGCAGCAACGCGATCGCGGTGGATGGTGTGCTGACCCCTAGGCCCCGGTAGAACCACGCGGTTTGCATCAACTGGCCGAGCAGCCACAGGAAACCCAGGCTCAGTGCAAAGGTCGCCGCGATGCGTTTCACCACATGGCGGCGTTTGAAATGTCCGAGTTCGTGCGCCAGCACCGCCTCGATTTCGCTCATGCTCAGGCGTTCCAGCAGCGTGTCGAAGAACACGATGCGCTTGGTCTTGCCGAAGCCGGTGAAATAGGCATTGCCGTGAGCGCTGCGTTTCGAGCCGTCCATCACGAACAGTCCCTGCGCGGTGAAGCCGCATTTGGCCAGCAGCGTTTCGATGCGCGATTTCATCGCATCATCCTGCAGTGGCGAAAATTTATTGAACAGCGGCGCGATGAAGGACGGATAGATGAACAGCAGCAACAGGTTGAACACCACCCATACCAGCCACACATACAGCCACCAGTAAGTTCCCATGCGCTGCATCAGCCACAGCACGCCGAACAGCAATGGCAGGCCGAGAGCGGCGCCGATCAAAGCGGCTTTCAGCGCGTCCAGCAGATACAGTTTGAAAGTCATCTTGTTGAAACCGAAACGCGCTTCGATGACGAAGGTGCGATAGATATTGAATGGTGCTTCCAGCAAAGAGTAGAGTATCAGCACTGCAACCAGGGTGGAGATGCCCTGCATGATCGGGGTGTGGAACCAGCGGTTGCATTGATCTGCAACGAACTGGACACCGCCCGCGACGGTAAACGCCAGCAACAGGGCGGCATCGAACAGCGCCCCCAGCATGTCGAAGCGGGTCTTGGCCATGGTGTAGTCGGCCGCCTTCTGATGATCGGCCAGCCGGATTTTTTCATGGAATGCCTCGGGCACACCAGCCCGATGTGCCGCGATGTGGGCCAGATGACGGCGCGCCAGCCACAGCTTGGCGAGTGTGGTCACAGCCAGTGCGGCGATGAAAATAAAAGTGAATTGAGTAGCAGTCATGGTTGGTTTATATCAGTGTTCGCAACAGGCGCGGTTATGACACAATGTGTGCCCTACCGTTCAATTATCAGACGCGCGAATTATGGCACAAAACCAAAACTACCTTATCTGGATAGACATGGAAATGACTGGTCTGGTCCCGGATACCGACCGTGTGATCGAAGTTGCGCTGGTGATTACCGACAATGATCTGGAGACCATTGCCGAGGCACCGGTGCTGGTGTTGAATCAGCCCGACAGCGTGCTGGACGGCATGGATGCATGGAATAAATCCACTCACGCCAAATCCGGGCTGATCGAAAAGGTAAAAGCGTCCACGCTGAACGAAGCGATGGTCGAGGAGCAGATGATCGAATTCCTCAAGGATTACGTACCGATCCGCACTTCGCCGATGTGCGGCAACTCGATCTGCCAGGATCGCCGTTTCCTGGCGCGCTGGATGCCGAAGCTCGAGGAATATTTCCATTACCGTAACCTTGACGTCAGCACGCTCAAGGAACTGGCCAAGCGCTGGAAACCCGGCATCGCACAGGGTGTCAAAAAACACGGCAAACACGAGGCGCTGGCCGATATCTACGAATCGATCAGCGAGATGAAGCATTATCGGGAGCATTTCATCAAGCTCTAACGGCGTTGACAGGTCGTCTGCCTGCACGCCTTGCACCTGCTGGAGGTAACGATGACCACGCACAAACCTGTTGCACCCGTCCCATCCGAAGAAAACCCTGCGCGGATAGTGGAAAGGCCGGATGGATTCTATTGGCAGGACAAACTCACCGAAAAGCTGTACGGCCCTTTTGCCACGCGACTTGGGGCGCTACAGGACATGGAAGGCCAGAACGATGGCGGGTTTGAAGAGGGTGAGTCGCTGGCAGACGCGGAAGAGGAGATTGGCATTTCCACCTGGATAGATCCGGAAACCGGTGAGCCGGCGGAAGGTTTGCCACCGCGCATAAGCAAAGATTGACCTGGCTTCCGGCCGCGATGCTGCGCTGCGGCAACGCTCGCCCGGCATTTTCCTCCGGCCTTGCCGATGCCGTATCCCTTGCGTGATTCCCTGTTCATGCTTCCCAAAGACTTCCCGGGCACGGATATATGGCCAGCCGGAAATTGGTCGCGCACGCGGCGGCGCGGGTTTACATCGCCGGCAGCTCATCGAAACATTGATGGATTTGGCTTTGGTCTGAACGGTTTTGCAGGCTGCTGTCTGCCTGTGCCCAGATATCCGGCAGAAGATATCATTTGCCGGCAGAAATATAAGCTAACAGAAAAGATAATTGACCGTGAACTGAAGCGACGATGATCTGAGGTTCAAACCGGCTCTCGGCATGCTGGTGGACAGGAAGCGTTTCTCACGTAATAAACGGCGACCTGATTGGTGATCCCGGCACCAATTTTGAGGGAGGTGGCCAGGCCGCCTGCGGACCTCGACCAGGTGCCGGTGCCCGGATCATCTTCCTTGAGGATATGGAAGCCGGCGCCGAAACCCAAGATGAATCCTTCGCGCTGTTCGTCAAAAGCAAGAGCCGGTGTTGCGGTGAAAAGAAACGCAAGCAACGCTGCCGATTTGAATAGTTGCATCTTCTTCCCCCTTATAGCCGCGTGCCCTGGATACCATCTGCCGTTTGGTTTTCAACACGGGGCATCGCAAACAATGCAGCCAGGGCGGATTCGGATGTCGCGCGCGCCAGTTTACTGAATACCCGTGAAAAGCGTAATTTCTCAGCGGCGTGCGTGTGGCCTGGCGGCCGCATCCGGATTGTCCGGCAAACGTTGCATGGCTATGTTCGCCTGCCACAATTGGGCGATCACCGGCCGGCTTGCTTCCGGTGTGGAACTGGTCCAGAACTGCTCTGTGCCGCCACGGTTTGCGTTCGATAACAGCCGGGCAGCCGTCAGCCGGCGGCGAAGCTCGCGCGCGATCGCGGGCGATGGGTCGATGATAGCCACGCCAGGTCCGGCTATCTCCCGGATCAGCGCGGCGAGGAAGGGGTAGTGCGAGCATCCCAGCACGAGGCTGTCTGCCCCCTGCGCCACCAGCGGGGCTACATAGCGCTCGATCAATGCACGGGTGCTCGCACCCTGCAGATCGCCGGCTTCCACCTGTTCGACCAGCCCCGGACAAGCCTGCATCAGGATCTTCACCCCGGTGCCGAAGCGTTGGTGCAATCGCGCAAAGTTGTCGCTGGCGATCGTCCTGCTGGTCGCGAGCACGCCGACCACGCCTGACCGGGTGTGCGCCGCCGCCGGTTTGACCGCGGGTTCCATCGCAATGATGGGCAGTGCATACCTTGCGCGCAGCATCCGGATCGCCACCCCGGTTGCGGTATTGCAGGCCACGACGATGGCCTTGGCGCGCTGGCTGATCAGAAATTCGACGATCGCGACAGCCCTGGCCTCGATCAACTCGGCGGGTTTGTCGCCATACGGCGCATGGCCGGAATCGGCTACATACAGCAGATGCTCGCCCGGCAGTTCACGGCGGATTTCGCGCAGCACCGACAATCCGCCGACGCCGGAATCGAACACACCGATTGGATTGTCAGTAGCCATCTTTTAACCTGCTTGCCGGTTCAACGCACACGCTTGTGTCCGGATTTTGGATGCTCAGTCTTCGCATGTTCGGGCTCGTGGTGGCCGGAGGCCTGGCAGGCGCGGCGATAGGCCAGCAGCGTGGCCTGGGCTTTTCCCAGCACGCTGTCCGGCGGATAGATGCCGGCTGCATCGGCGGCGCCGAACGGGCATCCGGTCAGCAGTTCGATGCCCTCGCCGGCATGTTCCGCGGTGTGGATATGGAACAGGCCGCTGGCGACCGCGTCGATCACGGTGCGGTCCAGCATCAAGTGGCGGCGGTTGCGCTGCGGGATCAGCACGCCCTGGCTGCCGTCCAGCCCGGCTTTTGCACAGATGCGGAAATATCCCTCGATCTTCTCGTTGATGCCACCCACCGGCAGCACGTCGCCGTGCTGGTTGACCGCGCCGGTCACCGCGATGCCCTGCTTCAGCGCCAGACCGGACAGCGAGGAGAGCAGCACGAAAAGTTCGGCGCAGGAAGCGGAATCGCCCTCGACGCCGTGATATTCCTGTTCGAACACGATGGACGCGTCCAGCGCCAGCGGCGCATTGGCTGAAAACAGCGCGGACAGGTAGTTCTGCAGGATCAGCACGCCCTTGTCGTGGATCGGTCCGGACATCTCGACTTCGCGCTCGATGTTGAGCAGGCCGTCCTCGCCGGCAAAGCTGCGCGCCGTGATGCGCACCGGGAAGCCGAAACGGTAATCGCCCTGGTCGATCTGGGTCAGGCCGTTGAGCCGCCCCACCTGTTCGCCGTGCAAGGCGATCAGCACTTCGCCTTTGACGAATGATTCCTGCATGCGCTGGTCGGGGTAATCGTGGCGCCGGGTGCGCGCCGTGAGTGCCGCCGCTACATCCGCTTCCTCGACCAGGCGGCCTGCACGCGCAGTGCACAGTGTCGCGCTTTCCACCACCAGCGCCTCGGCGCGGGCGAAGATCGCGCTCTGGCGCGTCTGGTCGTCCACCTCGCGGTGGCTGTGTTCGAGCAGTCGTGCGACCGCGGCGGCGGAAAAATGCGGCAGCCCCAAGTCGCGGCAGGCATGTGCGACGAAGATCGCCGTGGCGCGGCGGGCCTCGGCGCCGGACGCGAAACTTTCGGCGAAATCCACCTTGACGCGGAAGCGGCGCGCGAACTCGGGGTCTTCCTCCTGCAATTCATAATACTGTTCGCGCGAACCTATCATGATGATCTTGGTTTCGACATCCACTGCCTCCGGCACCAGCGAAACGGCGGCAATAGGCGCATACGCGGTGCCCGGTTCCTCGATCTGCAGCCTGCCGCTGCGCAGAAAACGCCGCAGCTTCTCCCACACCAGCGGGTCGGCCAGCAGGTCGCGCATATGCAGCATCAGGAAACCGCCGTGCGCGCGGTGCAGGCTGCCGGCGCGTATCCGCGAAAAATCGGTCATCAGCACGTCGCTCTCGGACTGGTATTCGATGCTGCCGAACAGCGAGCGGAACAGCGGGTTGTCTTCGATGATCACCGGCGCGCCCTCCAGCCCGCCGTTGTCGACCACCAGGTTGACGCGGTGGCGCGACAGCACCGCGGTCAATGCCTCGCGCCTGACTTCGTCGTCGCTATCGGCAGGCTTGAACAGCTCCAGGTTCTCGAGCACGTCATGCATCACCTGATCCAGGTAGGCGTTCAGCTTGACGCTATCCTTGATCTGCTTCTTCAGCGCGACGCGGATCTCCTGCAGTTCGTGCTCCAGCAGCGGCTTGACCACCTGGCGCCGCAGCGCCGCCAGCGCCTCGTTCATGGCCCGCTCCATCGGCCGGGTCTTGTCGAAATAGCGGGCGATCTCGGTGCGCAGTTCCTGTTCGGCCGTGGCGATCCCGGCGCGGCGCGTCTTCGGCAGTGCAAGCACTTCGTCCTCGGTGTAGGCGCGGCCTTTTTTCCCGATCAGCGTGAACAGGATGTGCCCGGTCTCGCGGTGCATTGTGAAGCTGCGCGCCTCGGCAAATGCCTCAAGCTCGGCGTAGGCCTGGGCTTCCTCGGCCTTGTGGGCCTTCTCGATGCGCTTGCTTTCGACCTTGTAATCCTGCCCGTCCAGGCGCAGCGGTATTTCCGTCTGCAGCGATTTTGTCATCTGCGCCATCAGCTGGCGCAGCAGCCGTCCCTGCCCGGCAGGCAGGCGCAGCGCGCGCGGCCGTTCCGGCGCATCGAAGTTGTGCAGATAGCACAGATCGGGCGGCGCCGCCCGCTTGGCGGCGCTGGCCTGCATCGCCTGCTTCAGCAGTGACGAGCGCCCGCTGCCGACCTCGCCCAGTACGAACAGGTTGTAGTCCGGCTGATCGATGCCCAGCCCGAAGCGCGCGGCTTCCTCGGCGCGCTGCTGCCCGATCCACGGCAGCGCCTGCTCCAGCAATTCGGAGGTGTCGCTGTAGCCCAGCGTATCGGCAGCGATGGTGAGGCGCAGCTCGGCGGGAGTCAGGTTCTGAATCGGCATTTTTTGATCAGGGAGACACGTGGGATGATACGAATTGTACCCATTAATCGGGGCGCATTTCAGTCAGCGTGGATGCTTCGCCCCGGCAGAAACCAGGGCAGCCATCTCCGCCGCATCGCGCTGATCGCTATGGGCAAGCCCTGCGATGACACCGGCCTGGTTCTTTGCGGGCTGGTTCTGGCTCACTTTCCATTTGCCGGTCAGTTTCGTGATGACGATCTCGATGCCGACGATGGTCTCGATCAATTTGTCGGTGTATTCGCGCGGCGCATCCGAGATCGACCAGGGAAGATCAAACTTTGCCTCATTGTGCGCCGTCAGTGCTTCGAGCTGGGCGCGTATCCAGGCCGCATCGTCGATGACGCGCAGTGTGCCGCAGGCATGGGCGACCGCGTAATTCCAGGTGGGCACGACCCTGCCGGTCTCCTGTTTGGTGGCGTACCAGGAAGGCGTGATGTAGCTGTCCGGGCCGTGGAATATCGCCAGCGCTTCGACCTCTGCTGCGAAATCGCTCCACAGCGGGTTTGCGCGCGCCACATGGCCGCGCAATGTGCCGAACGGTGCAGGCGCATCCAGCAGGTGCAGCGGGATGTGGTTCGCATTCAGCCCGCCGGAAGCCAGCGTGACCAGAGTTGCCAGCGGCCGCACGCGCATCAGCTCGTGCATGACCTCGACGCGCGGTTCTTCAAAATGCCTGGGGGTGTACATGGATGTGCATTATAAGGCTGTTCGCGTTGATAACCAGCGACTTGGCTGGCGTCGTTTGCCAGCTTGGTAGAATGGCTATATCGAAACATGAATGACAAAATCCAAGATCAAAGTCGCGAGGTATGGCCCCGCACGGCACCCCCTTGGGGGTGTCCCAGGTACCCTGCGTTGCTCGACTGGTCTATGGCGGTCTATGGGCGTTTAACTATCTGTATCTGGATCAGGGAAATGCCCATCGGCAGCCGTTCCATCAGACCCACGATGGCCATTGAGTCATGAACATCGCTGGCCCCGCGGTTTCTGCATAATGGCCTGAACCTGGCCAGGCCGGTCAAAGCAGCGCCTGCACCCTGCGCCGCCACCAGAACCACCCTCCCGCCGCGAGCAGCGTTAACAGCGACGCCAGAATGGCGCTGCCGAAACGGTCGGCGAAATAAAGAATGGACGGCAAGTATTCCCCAAAGAAGTAGCCGACGGCGATGAACTGGCCGATCCCGATCATGATGCCGAGGGTGTTGAACCGAAGAAAGGTGGCATAGTCCAGGCGGAACACACCGGCCATCGCGGGCATCACCCAGGATAGGGGGCCGCTGAGGCGCGCCGCAAAGACGGCTACTGCGCCGCGCCGTTCGAAAAACACCACGCCACGCCGGTAGTTGTCGTTATCGGCAAACCGTCCGACCAGTGGCCAGCGCGCCAAGTGGTCAAACAGCGACGCGCCGAAGCGGCGGCCCAGCCAATAGCTGGCGTTGTCGCCGAGTATCCCGCCTGCATAGAGCACGGCAAGCACAACCCAGACATTCAATATCCCCATGCCCGCCAGCAATGCACCGGCGATAAAGAATACCTCGCCCAGCACGAACAGCGAGGTCGGGATCAGGGTCTCGAAGAATGCACCCAGGAACAGTACCGCATACGCAAGCTGGTCACGTTCACCGAGCGCCGCGGCCATGTGTTCGACAGAGGCGTGATCAACGAATGACATCGTACTTGCGGTTGACCTTCAAGCGTAGCGGCAACAGCGCCTGGAATGTCCAGCGCAACCCCTGGCGCAGGTAGCCGTGCGTATCGAAGCGCCGCGTCGAGGTGCTCACCTGGTCGGTGGGCACGAAGAAGAAACGCCCGAAGCGCCTGCACTCCTGTATGAACATCAGGTCCTCGGCGAAGTTCAGGTCCTCGTGAAAGCCCACGCCGCGTGCGATCAGGGTTCGTGCAATCTGGATGGAAAACGAGGTTCTGGTCAGGCGATGGATGTAATCGTAAGCCGCGAACCAGGAGCGCGCATACAAGCCGTTGCCGGACTCCGGACGTACGCTCGTCGTGCCCACGCTCAGACCGTCCTCGCCGCAGCGGTTCAGCCAGGTGTTGAGATGCTGCAGGAAATTCCGCCCGAGGCGGGTGTCGGCATCGCAGAACACCACCCATTCGGATTCCGGCGCGAGATTATCCAGACCCACGTTCTTGGCATGCGACACCCCGCCCGCGTGGATCGAGACGATGCGTATGCGCCTGCCGCTTGCCTGTTTGGCAATCCGGTTGGCGATGTTCAGGGTGGCGTCGGTTGAGCCGTTCTCGATCACGACGATCTCGTAGCGGTCTTCAGGATAGCGTTGTGCGAGCAGGCACTGCAGGGTCGCCTCGATCTCGGTCTCCTCATTGTATGCCGGCACGATGATGGAGATGAAGTGCCGGTACATGAATTCCTCGATACTGTCCGTAATGCGGCGCAGGGATTCATCCGTCTTCCATGGTGGCTCGAACAAACGAGTCTTTTCGCAGTCATGCAGGACCGGCGCCAAATCCAGCTTGGCCTGCTGCGTGCGGGCAACAAAGAAGTGCTGGTTGCCAAGATAGGCGGCCAGGTATTCCTGCTCGGTTTGATTCGGCGTCGGAATAAGCAGGGCACGCTTGCCGTGTTCCACCAGGTCCATCACCGTGGTGTAACCGGCGCGCGAGACGATCACCCGCGCCCGGTTGAACAGCTCCTGGCGCAAATCCCTGCTCGCCACGGCATGGATTTGCAGATCGTCGCGGCGGTAGCGATCATAGGCTGACTCGTCTCCGCTGGCATCGCCCAGCACGAATACCTTTTTCCCGGGCAGGCCGCTTGCCTGTTCAAGCAGGTTGCGCACGAACGATTCCTTGTGCTCGAGGAGATAGCCGCTGATCACGAACAGGCAGTCGATGTCCTGCTCCAAACCCAGATGACGGTAGGAAGAAAGAATGCCGATATAACGATGCGGGCAGCGATGCAGCGTTGGCGAGTGCGACAGGTTGCCGGCCAGGTTCAGGCTGGGTCCGAAATAATCCGGAATGAACAGCATGTCGAATTTCCGCAGCGCCGCGACATTGACGTTCTCCGTCAGCCAGGAAGCTTCGCGCAAGCCCTTGGGCGGAACAAAAGCGATCTGGTGCGACAGAATGAACGAAGGGGTCCAGCGGCTGTAAAAACCATATTTGCCGTCGCTGAATATGAAATCGTATTCTCCTGCGAAGGCCTGCACCTCGCGCTGTTCATTGCGGATCAGGCGCCAGGTATGCAGCAGGTCGATGAACAGGTACCAGTAAAGGCGCCAGCCCGTGCCGCGCTCCAAAGGCGGATAATCAGCCATCTCGCGCAACTGAACGCCGGGTTCACCCTCCAGTTCCAGACGCAGGAATGCCAGGGCATTGCCGGTTGATACCACAGTGATTGCATAGCCGCGGCGCAGATACTCGCGTATCACCGCCAGCGTACGGGTGGCGTGGCCGAGACCCAGCGAGCTCACCGCGAACAGAGCCCGGTGTGAGTATCCGTTGCCGGATTTGCTGTCTGGCTGAGTAGAAGCTGGTGGTGGGACTTTTCCCCCGGACAGATTTTCTATGGTGCTTGCGCTTAGATAATATTTCATCACGCGCGCACCTTGCCTGCTGAATGTTACAGCCTGATGACATCGTCCAGAGACGATAGCCGTTTTGGCCGGCTTTAAGTTTCATGGCTGATAGCAGCGGCTGTTTGCTATCGGCACGAAGGGTAACCCCAAAGTATCAGGTCGATGCCCGAAAACTGAGGCTGCCGGATACCCGCGTGACCAGATTGGCCAGCGGCCGCGCGTGCATCAGCCCGTGCATGATGTCGATACGCGGCGCTTCAAAATGTTCGGGTGTATCCAGGGATGCCGGGCTGATTATGTCTGGCCCTGAATATTCCTGGATTCCGCAGGGAGTCTTAACCAGCGGGCATTGCGCTGTGTGTGGCTTCGCCCGGTGCAATGCGCTTCACTTATTTCACGCTACGTGCGCTTGTTTACCCGGATCACGATATTGCTCATCATCACGCTGTTGGGTACCATGATCTCGTTTTGATCGGCATCCCTCAGTATCGTATACCCCAGAGACAGCATTTCCACGCTCGCGGTCACCAACCCTCTGGGCGTGGAGAGTTGCACACTGTCGCCTATCCTGATCGGCCGGTAAAGCACCAGGGACAGGCCGGCGATCAGATTTGCCAGCGTGTTCTGCGCGGCCAGACCCAATACCACCGACACGATACCGGCTCCCGCAAGCAGGGCATTGCCCAGCGAGCGCAGCTCAGGAATGAGATGGGCATACAGTACGAACCCGACGAGGTAGGCAAGCAGTTGCATCAGCGCGCTGGCGAAATCAAGCCCGGTCTTGTCCGTCAGGTGAACCTTGATGCGCTGGGCAGCCCTTCTGATTACGGCCGCGAATGCACTGGCAGCGATCAGAAACAGAACGCCGAAAAAAACGGCGCCGACCAGGGTTTTCGGGTCGAACAGGTCACTCTTTATGGTATCAAGCAGATGACTCATATTTCCGCCCCGTCGATGTAATGGTTAAGCGATATGATTCGAGCAGCCAGACTGGACCTATTTTTTCGCTCCCATCGCCAGCGCCTTCAACCTGCCTTGTTCCAGCTCCGCGGCATCCGGCTCGGCCAGCCAGCCTTGCAGGTTGTCCATCACCAGATCGGCCAGCGCCTGCATCCAGTCGTCGCGTTCGTTGAGGCAGGGAATGTAGTGGTATTCGCCGCCGCCGGCGTGGCGGAAATCCTCCCTGCCTTCCATCGCGATCTCCTCCAGCGTTTCCAGGCAGTCGGCGACGAAGCCGGGGCAGACCACATCCACGCGTTTGGTTTTTTGCCTGCCCAGCTCCTTCAGCGTGGCGGTGGTGTAGGGTTTGAGCCATTCTGCTTTGCCGAAGCGCGACTGGAAGCTGACGAAATATTGTTCGGGCTTAAGGCCGAGTTGCTGCGCCAGCAGGCGCCCGGTCTTGTGGCATTCGCAGTGGTAGGGGTCGCCCTTGTCCAGCGAGAATTGCGGCAGGCCGTGGAAGCTCATCACCAGTTTTTCCGGGCGCCCGTTCTTCATCCAGTAATCGCCGATGTTGTGCGCCAGCGCCTTGATGTAGCCGGGATGGTCGTGGAAATTCCTGATGGTGCGCAGCGCCGGCAGGTTGCGCATTTGCAGCAATTCGCGCAGCACGCCGTCTATGGCCGTGCCGCTGCTGCTCGCGGCATATTGCGGATACATAGGCACGACCAGGATGCGCTGGCAGTTCTGTTCCCTGAGCTTGCGCAGCACGCTGGCGATCGACGGGCTGCCGTAGCGCATCGCGTAGTCCACGACGAACGGCGCCCGGGTGCGCTGGCTCAGATAACCCTGCAGCAGCGAAGTCTGCTTCGCGGTATGCACGCGCAGCGGCGAGCCCTCCGGCGACCATACTGTCGCGTATTTCGCGGCGGATTTTTTTGGGCGGGTGTTGAGGATGACGCCGTTCAGGATCAGCCACCAGATCGCCCTGGGGATCTCGATCACGCGCGGGTCGCTGAGGAATTCCTTCAGGTAGGGGCGCACGGCCTGCGCAGTCGGCGCATCGGGCGTGCCGAGGTTGATCAGCAGGATGCCGGTCCTGGCGGGTGTGCCATGCGCGAATGTAGGTTCGGTCTGGTAGGTCATCGGAAAGACAATCGGAGTTCTGATTGTTGGAGGTTAGCATAATCCTGACAAGAGCTGTTGTCCGCAGATCACGCAGATTCACACAGATTGTTGCGATGGCTCCATGAGCGTTCGCTCATCGGTCGGGTGAACGATTCAATGCTGGCATAACATGTTTGATCCGGGAATAATCCCGGCTGATCTGTGCAATCTGCGGATGCGGATTTCGTTTTTGCTTTAGTTCTGCGACAGCGCATTGCCCAGCAGGCGCGCGGTGATGTCGACGATCGGGATGACGCGCTCGTAGTCCATGCGTTTCGGGCCGACCACGGCCAGCGTGCCCACCACTTTCCCGTCGGCGGAATAGGGCGCGGTGATCACGCTGCATGCGTCCAGCGACGCCAGCCCGGATTCGCTGCCGACGAAGATGTGGATACCCTGGCCGCGGCCGCCGGCATCCAGCAGCTGCAGCAATTCGGTCTTCTTCTCGAACAGGTTGAACAGCCCGCGCAAGCGGTTCATGTCGGTGGACAGGTCGGCCACATGCAGCAGGTTGTGTTCGCCGCTGATGACGTAGTCTTGCGATTGCTTGGCCTGCGCCGCATCGCCGGCGGCCAGCGCCGCGGTCATCAGCGCGCTCATGTCCTGATGCAGCTGCTGCAGCTCGCCGCGCAGCCGGTCGCGGATCTGCGAGAAACTGCAGCCGATGTAATTCTGGTTGAGAAAGTTGCCGGCCTCGGTCAGCTGCGTTTGCGTGTAATCGCGTTCCAGCAGCAGCACGCGGTTCTCCACTTCGCCGTCCGGCATCACGATGATCAGCAGCACGCGCTTCTCGCCCAGGCGCAGGAATTCGATCTGGCGCACCGTGATCGCGCTGCGTTTCGCCGTGGCGACCACGCCGGCGAAATGGGTCAGTTCCGAGAGCAAGTTGGAAGCCTGGGCGATCAGCCGCGACGGGTTGTCCGGCTGCAGCTTGTTTTCCATCTGCTGCACGCGCTGGCTGTCCAGCGGCTTGGTGACCAGCATCGTGTCGATGAACAGCCGGTAGGCCATCCCAGTCGGGACGCGGCCGGCCGAGGTGTGCGGGCTGCTCACCAGGCCGATGTCTTCCAGCTCGGACATCACGTTGCGGATGGTCGCCGGGCTGATATCCAGGCCGGAATACTGCAGCAGCGCGCGCGAGCCCACCGGCTGGCCTTCGCTGATATAGCGCTCCACCAGTGTCCTGAGCAGGATTTGTGCGCGGTCGTTGAGCATATGGGGCAGATTCTACCATCCGCCATGCGATGCTCAACCGGCTTTAGCGGTTCCCTGCGCGAGTTCGGGCCGCTGGTCCGAAAGGGCGCTTAACACAGCGCTGCAAAAATGTGTGTGAGATAACATTAAATTCATGTGTGAACTTCCAATTTTTAAACAACTCAACGATACTTCGCTATTCAGGGGGGAAGTGATGTTGCGCGTATTTTCTGTATTTGGTTTGCTTGTTGCGGCCAGCGGGCTGCTGATGGACACCGCGTACGCGGAAACGCCGGTCGAAGTGCTGGCGGCCATAAAAACCGAGGCGTCGGCCACGCCGGGTTTCCAGGGATTCTCGGCTGCCCACGGGGAAAGCTTCTTCAAGACCAAGCATAACCACGATCTGAGCTGTTCCTCCTGCCATACCGACAATCCCGCCGCGCAGGGCAAGCACGCCGAGACCGACAAGCTGATCAAGCCGCTTGCCCCGGCCGCCAACCCGGAAAGATTCACCGACATGAAAAAAGTGGCGAAGTGGTTCAAGCGCAATTGCAACGATGTGCTGGACCGGGAATGCACCCCCCAGGAAAAAGGGGATGTGCTGACTTATCTGCTCAGCGTACCCAAAAGCTAGGGGGCGGTCTTGAAAATCGATACCGCAAAATTGACCCGTCTATTTGCTGTTGCAGCATTGTTGGCGGTTACCGCAGTGTCTATCGCATACGCTGACGACGATGATGATGATGACTACAAATACAATATCAACAATGCCAAGTGGAAGAGCGAATGCGGCGCCTGCCACGTTGCCTATCCGCCCGGTATGCTTCCTGCCGAATCCTGGCGCGCGATCATGTCGGGGCTGGACAAGCATTTCGGCAGCGATGCGAGTCTGGATGCCGCTTCCGCCAGGGAGATATCGGAATTTCTGGAAAAGAATGCCGATACCCGGAAACACAGGCCAACGGACAAACCGTTGCTGCGCATCACCGAAACCCGCTGGTTCAAGTCCGAGCACCGCGAAGTGGCTGCCCGCCACTGGAAAAATCCCAGGGTCAAGAGCCGGTCCAATTGCGGCGCTTGTCATACCACAGCGGATAGCGGCGATTACAGCGAAGACAATGTAAAAATCCCCAGATAGGGAGAGCAGAGCATGAATAGACGCATTCTGGTTTGGGATGTGCCCACACGGGTTTTTCACTGGCTGCAGGCCGCGTCTTTCAGCGTGGCCTACCTGACCGCATTTTCGGAACGCTTGCGCAATTATCATGTGGCGCTCGGCTATATCCTGCTGGGCCTGCTGGTGTTCAGGTTGCTGTGGGGGTTTATCGGCACACGCTATGCGCGGTTCAGCTCGTTCCTGTTCAATCCCAGGGAGACCGTCGTTTATCTGTCAACCATGCTCAAACGCAAGCCCGCGCATTATCTCGGGCACAACCCGGCGGGGAGCGTGTCGGTCTGGCTGCTGCTGGCGCTGGGTTTATTCGTCAGCGTGACCGGCGTGCTGGCACTCCAGGATGACGCGAGCGACTTTGTGGTCGATCTGCATGGGCTTGGAACCAACGTGATGCTGGGCGTGATAGCGCTGCACCTGGCCGGCGTGCTGATGAGCAGCATCCTGCACCGTGAAAATCTGGTGCGATCGATGATTACCGGATTCAAATCTGCCGGGACAGAAAAAAGCATCCAGCGTCCTTATGCCTGGCTGGGTGCGCTGATGGTGATCGCGGTGGCAGTATTCTGGTTCGCCTATGTCAAGAAGCCGCTTGGATGAGGGCGCCAGCTGGCGCGACAGGCCGCGCATCCGCCGAGTCAGAATTTTAGTCAATGGTCAGGGGTAATGAATGAAGCACAGGCGTAACCATGTTGCCGCCGGCGTATTGCTGGCGGTTTTATCGGGTTTGGCGTATGCGGACGAGACAACTGCGAATTTTCAGCTGCCGACAGCGGCGGCGAATTTCTATACCGCCAATGACCCGCTCCTGAAAGATCGGCCATCGGATGCGCGGCGGGCCAATCCCAAAGGCTACCTGATCGCGGCGAATGACGGCGCGGCGGCGCAAGGGCAGGCCGGCGATACATTTGTCGACCCCGCCGAGCAATTCCAGCCGGCGTGGTTAACCGGCAGAAAGGCGCATGAATATCTTGGCTTGGGTACCGTCGTGCTGGCCGGACTCACCGCGCTGGCCGCGCCGAGCAGTTGCGAAGAGAATTGCCTACCGGCATCGCAGCAACCGCCCAGGCAGACATCCGGCACCGCCCACACCAGGCTGGCTCGCGCCACCGGCGCGATGGCCATCGCCACGGTGATCACTGGACTGCTGTATCACTGGGACGACTTTCATCTGGGCGACGGCTTTGCCGACCCGGATAACCAGCACGTGGCACTGGCCGGCACCGGCGCGCTGCTGATGCTGTATGCAATCGACAAGTCCATGCATTCCTCGGTGCCAACCAGCCACGCGGGTTACGCAGAGCTGGGCGCGGTGGCCATGGTTGTGGCCATCAAGTTGACCTGGTAGCGGGGGGAGAGATGATGCAAAGGAAATTGAAAATCGCCGCCCTGCTTGCCGCAGCGCTGGTATTGAATAGCGCTTATGCAGCCGCCGCAGAAAGTTTTGAGGGCTGGCTGCTGAATTTCAATCGGCAAAAAGGGGTCAAACCGGTTACCAACAAAGCCTATCTGGAAGAATGCGGCGGATGCCACTTCCCCTATCAGCCCGGCCTGTTGCCGGCAAGATCATGGGACGCGCTGCTGAACAATAATGCATTGCGCAAGCATTTCGGTTCCAATGCCGAGCTCGACGACGACACGCTGAAAGAGATACACGACTACGCGGTGGACAATGCCGCGGACAAATCCTGGTACAAGCGTTCGCGCAAGATCGCCGTGGCCACCGAGACCGGCCCGGCTCCGCTGCGCATCACCGAGCTGCTGTATATCTCGCGCAAGCACCATGTCATTCCCGAGAAAATGATCAAGGGCAACAAGGGCGTGAAATCGCTGAGCTTCTGCGACAAGTGCCACACCCAGGCCGCGCAGGGTGTGTATGACGCGGATACCGTGAACATCCCGAACTATCCGAACTGGGATGGGTGGTTTGCCAAATAATCTGATGGTTTGGTGGAGGTTCAGTTTGTAATGGCTGATGCAATATCGATTCACGGCACTCGAGCAAACACCCGGCTTTCGTAATATCTTACGAAATGATTCTGATTCCGCATGTATATGTAATTGTGTTTTCTGTCTACCCGGATATTGCCGTTCGGCAACAGGTAAATCCTGCGATAGTCCCTGGGATCGATTTCATCGGGATTGGGTCTCTCGTGTAGTGTACTCTTCACCGACCGGATAAGTTTATCTCCGGAACAAATCCACGTTTGATCGAATGCAATATCGTATTCCCCGAGCAATCCTTCCTTATCCCAATCAACCCTGACATGATACTTTCGTCCAATCTTGTCTAAACGTGTTAGCGAGACAATTACTGTGCCCTGGATAGGCATCGAAGAATCTACCCTTATATATTTTGAGGTAGATGGCTCCGTGGTGGCCTTATACGTTCGCCTGTCGATTTGATTTGCCGGTAGTTCGCTAGTTAGGTTCTCACCAAGTATCGAATCCATTCCTCTGGTGTCTTTTGCGCCAAGATGTTCATAATTGAATCGGCCTGACAAATCTGGGCAACGGCCATCTTCAATCGGGTTATCAATCGTCTCCTTGTCCCACTTTGGTATCGTCTGGCATGCGACCAACAGCATGATGGTTGCCAGGGCTGTGAGATCCCTGCGGATCAAATGCCGGTCCATGTTCAATCGGTCTCGTTATGGATTGTGTTGCTCATTGCCACCGGGTCGAAGTTGATCTGCTGTAACAAAGTGGGAATCGCCAGCGGGATTGCCAGCGGGATATTGATGTCTGCCATGAAACCCCGGATATAGTCGGCGGTGTCGCTGGTCGCCTTCCAGTTGCCCAGATTGTCATAACCGCCCTCTATGACTCCACCCAAGTAATCATGCGGGCCGGCAAATGATTCCTGCAGCTTGTCCAGGAATCTGCCGGGCGATACGGGCATTCCGGCAAAGGTCGGTAATAGCGCCTGCGTTCCGCCCGTGAACCCGCCTTGCGCGGCGAGTGCTTCGGTCAAGGAAAAGGGTTGTCCGGTTGCCGGATTGGTATTTCCTGCGAACATCCAAAGAGTATTGGGGTTGTTGGGTGTTACTGGAGTCATGGTGCCAAATTCTTGCAGCCCTTTGATGTTGATGCGTGTTCCTGCAACTCGTAAGCCATCACCATCAATTCCTGCACTCCCACCACCAGTGGTGTTGTTAAACATTTTTCCGGATGGATCATTAGCATCTGTAACTCCCGTGAATGTTTTCGAATCATCGACCATAGCAGTTCGCATTGCATCATTTGCCCATGTCGATCCAGCCATGACAGCCGCAGTGGTCGCGCCATGCTGACAGCCGTTTCCAGCCATGTCGCCGGTGACGCAGCCGGTCAGTGCTTTCGCAGCATAACTTTCCAGATTGTATTTTCTTAAATAATCCTGGGTCACGCCGGCGGTGATCATCGCAGCAATGGTGTTGCGCACGTTTTCGCTCTTGCCCATGTCGTTCAATGTTTCGCCGATGTCGCCTTTGTTGTTGAAGAATGCGACAGCCGCTTGACTGGTCAGCGTAGTGATGCCCGCTGCAACGGCGGCAGAAGTCACGGTAGTGGTGCCTGCGGCCACACCCGTCATGGTGCCTGCCGCGCTGCCGGCTGTGCCAGCACTGAGATAGGTCACGACGATGACGATCACCGCAGCTGCTTCCGGGGTCAATCCGTCGTGCGAGTAATCCCAGTGTTGGGCTTTGGCTGCCACCTGTTGAAGTTGCACCATCAGCCGGGATCATGCGCGAGTTGACCAATCCATTCCTGTCCGGGTTGACTGGCGAGATTCTGGAGATGAAGCTCAAGATCGGCCTGGCGTTGCTTTGTTAGCGTTCTGCGGTCAGGGGTACTGGGTTTGCAATGTTTCCGTGTGCATAGATTTGCGACGTGGGAGGGGTGCGACGGCCAACTCCGGGATATTGATGACCATACCTCCAGCGGCATAGACGTCCAGCATTTGGCCTGTCTGACATTGGCAAGCTTGATGGTCTCACTATAGCTGCCGTGGCTGTCCTGGCCTTGCCAGGAAAGGGAGTTGCCGCTGTCGGCAACACTGGTGTAGATACTATCCATTGCCGTGTGAAGGTAATTTTGCCATCGTAGCTATCCTGTGCCTGACCAAAAGGGGTTTGCCCAAGCGTGACTGTCCTGACTATGGTTCGGGAGCTGCCGGCGAAAGATCTATCGATCCTTGGGCATCTCAATGTGCTGGCCTCGATCAGGATATCTCCACCAGAGTGGGCGGCGAACTTCCCTGCGCTGACAAGGCTGGTGACCTGGGTAGTCCGTTCTGGTTTTCGACCTGGTTGTTTTTTCGGCGGTCGGAAAAGTAATCGATCCATCCGTTGTTCTGAAGCAGCGCACCGTCGGTTTGCAGCGTTTCCTGACGCTTGCTGCTGGCGCTATTGCGGCTGCAAGCAGTTGGATGTCGCCCCCGGCGCCAGGTCGATGCCAGTACCGGGAAAGGTTGACATTGTTCCTGAGCCCGATCCAAGAAACTTTTCTTCTCCCGAAGCGATTTGAGCTACCTGGAGAACGATGTTGGCTCCGCTGTTGATATTGACATTGCTGCCTCGTGCTGTGCTCCCATGGTAGTCGAGGCTGATATAGGTGTCCGTGATGGTATGGCGCTGCTTGGTGAAGAAATTGGGATTGGTGACCGTGACGGTGCTGCTGTTTCGGTTACAGCGTGTCCTGGCCAGCCAGCAGGGCGACGGTTCCGCCTGCGGTTAATGCAAGGTCGCCGGCATTGGCGGCCAGGTCGGTACCGCCGGCGATGAGTTTGCGGCCGGCCATGACGCTCAGATTGCCGCTATTGCTGGTGAAACTGCTGCGGCTGAAGCTTTGCCGGGTGCCGTCGGTATGGGCCTTGCTGGTGATGTCGGGACCCATGTCGGTGATGCTGAATGGGTTGCCACCACTGAATTGCAGGCCGGTGGTGGTCTCGTGGCTGTAGTGGTCCGAGCTATAGGTGTTGGTAGCCGCAGAGAGATTGACATCACCCATCGCGGCCACGTTGATGTCGTGCTCGGCGCTGGCGGTGCTGCCGACAACGTCGATGTTCTTGCCGCTGGTGATACTGATGCTGTCGGCACTCAGGTTGCTGCCGATGTTGCCGGTGCGGCTGCTTTGGTTACGCACATCGAGTGTGGTGTTTGTGAACAGACTGCTTCCGGTCGCATGCGACTCGGTGTAAGCATCGTGATGCTCTGCTGCCGTGCCGATGTTGACGTTGGCATCCGCAGCAACCGTGAGCGTGCCGGTCTTGCTGGTGATGTCGGTGCTTTGCAGGCTAATGTTGCCCTTGCCGTCGCTGCGCCCGGCGGTGCTGCCTCCATCGCCACCTTGTGTCGCACCGCCTGCATTCAGCTGTGTGGCGACCAGGGTGACATTGCCGCCTGCCTTCAGTGTGGAACCGAGTACGGTTTCGTCGTTGAAGCGCCCTGTCGCCGAACCGGTGTTGTAACCGGAGGCGGTGCCGTTCTTGCTGGCATCGATGGTCAGGTCGCCGCCCGACACCAGCACCGCGTCTTTGCCGGCGCCAAGTGCCGCAGATGTCAGGTGCATGTCGCTGCCGGAGGCAAGGTTGAGGTTACCCCCAGCCTGGATATTGCTGGTCAGTTGGGTGACATCGGTACGATACACTGCATTTTGATTTGCGGTTGCAGAATTGGTGGCTGTGAGTACCCCGACGGTCAGGTTACGCCCTGCGTTGATCGTGGCATCGCCGCCCACATTGACCGCCGCGGCCATGATAGAGACGTCTCGCCCGGCATTCATGCTCAGCGAATTGGTGGCATTGATACCGGCTGCCGTACTAAGATCGGTACCGTTCACGGTGCCGTTGGCGAACGTGCGGTTAACCGACTGGCCGGTAAGTGCGTTGCCAATGTCACGTCCGGCGGTCAGGCTGACATCCGCACCGCTGATGTTGCCGGACAGATTGAGGATGTCGTTGCCGGCTACCAGTGTGTTGCTGCCACCGCTGCTGATTGTACCGCCCTGATTGGTGATGTCGTCCGCATTAATCGAGAGCGCAGTGTCGGCGCGGATGGTGCCGCTGTTGTTGACGTTGCGCGTTGATGTTGGTCACATTCGCCGAGATCAATGCGCCGCTCGTTTTGAGGTCTGCCTCCTGCACGCTGGACAAATAGACCTGCGGGGCCAGAACGTGTTCGGTCGTCCCGTTCGGCAAAGTCACGCTGCGATTTACCATCCAGACAATGTCATGCTTAAGAGAGTTGATCTGTTCAGTGGTCAGAGCCACACCGACGGTGAGATTGAAATCTTTCGCCGCATCTATCCCTGAATTCATCAGCGCAATGAATTGCGACTCGGCATCGGTGTATCCGCCCAGATAGATGAGACCCGTGTAGGCGGTAACCTGTTGCGTCACCAGTTGCTGTTCATAGAAACCATCCCCCAAACGCAATTGCATTTGCTGCGGATCCAGCGACAGGCGGCTCAACATGTAGTTGCTGGATATGAAATTGGCGTAGTTGGCGAAACGCGGGTCGGTGACCACCAGATATGGCTGACCCGGCTGCGGATGTATGGAGTACAGACTGCTGGTGGGAAGCGCGACCGTCGAATTGCTTTTGGCTGCAAGATATGCGGATGGCGAACTATTCTGATTGGTGTAATTTAGGCCCGATATCGGGGTGGGGATCTGTGTAGACAAGTAAGGCGTAGTGACGAGCGCCCAGGAGACATAAGCATTAACACAACCCACGCTTATCCAACCGCAACTGCCTTGCTGAGGGTGATATGTCGACACCCAGACACTGGATGTCCCGGACCAGGTCTCGCTTTTCAAGAACTGGGGTCCATAATTGTTAATCGCCATTTGCGCGGTCAATGTTCCGCCCGCGATAATGGAACTGTAGTTGTTATTCAGTGTACTGCCGCCAATCCACATGTTGGCACCGGACAAAAGTTGGGCAGCAGGGGTAGTTGTGGCGGTGAATTGTTGATCGGCGTAAGTCGGAGTGTAGCTATATACAGTGGACCCGCCGACTACCGGTGTGTTGACAACGGGTGTACCCGTCCACGACGGAGCATACTCCAGTCCCACCACGGTGCGCTGGTTGTTAACGGTGTTGGCCGCAAATCGCAAGTTACCCGTAGCTTCAATAGTAGAGGATTGATTCAGTACGCTGACCGCATTGCCGGTCAGATATCCGTTGGCTTGTACGGTAACGTCGGAACCGATATTGATGTCGTTCAAACTGTTGATATCTGCCCCGCCTGTATTCGCAAGTGCATTGGCGACAACCAGATTAGCCGTTTGTGTCGCGCCGATGAATGCCGTGCCGCCGGTGTTGTAAAGATTGTTCGCAGTCAGATTGACGACGTTTCCGATGATCGAATAGTTGTTGTAGAAATTGTTGCTCTGCGTGTTGATCTGGTTGCCATAGATGTAACCGTTGTTGGTGATGTCGCCCGTGACGGCGTTCAACACGGTATTGCCTGCATTTAGGGTGGCACCCGTGCCATTTAGAATATGGCCGATGCTGGTAAGTTGGGTTGTTTGCTGGCTAGCAATAGTGCCCGTGTTGGTGATGCCGGTGTTGCTGTAAACGCTGATATTGCCGCTGGCTGTGGTGCTACCGCCCAAAGTGATCTGCCCTTGGTTATTTAGCGTAAAGTCGCCCACTTGAGCAGCGAGTGTGCCCAGACTGTTCACTCCCACACCGGTTTCGGTACCAATGAGGCGAATCTTGTTAGCGTACATGCCGCCAAGCAAGGCAATGTCGATGCCGACAATGGGTTTGTTGGCGTCGCCCGCAATAATCTGCACGCCCAGGTTGTTGTAGTTGACGAGGTTCGCACCAGTAATGACGTTTAAATTGTTCGCCCAGAGTTGGCTGTTGACCTGGACGCTGCGCGCAATGAGGTCGAGCTGACTGATATTGCCTGCATTCAATCCCGCCGCACCGATCTGAATGTCTCCCCCCGTCACACGAAGTGAGTCAAGATTACCGCTCGTACCCAGGACGGGCGTACCGGTAGCAAGCACGCCACGGCTGGTATTGATAAAGCCACAGCCGTTGCAAGTAATTCCATTGGGATTGGCAACCATGACTTCGGCTTGCGATCCTGCCACTTCGAGGTAGCCATTCAGTTGACTGCGGCTGGTGCTGGTCACTTCGTTAAGAATGATACGGGCAGCGCCGTTGGCCAAATTCTGATTTCCCGCTACAAAGCCCGCTTGTTGGGTGAGAACGGCCGTCGGGCTGTTGTTGAGTATCAGCCCGGCAGGGTCGACGTTGAATTGGGTATATTGGTTGTGCGAGAGGCTCGCTACATTGGGTGTGGCGATCTGTACCAGAGGTATTCCGTTGGCGGTGGTGTCGATAACGGGACGTTTGTTTGCAGCGGCCGCCTGGTCGGCAATAACCTGTGCGGTGACGATCATCGGTTGTCCGATATAGGCAACGAAGGTGAGCCGGGCAACCACGCGACGCAAGCGCGACTGCCGAACCAGCGTATTGCTGTTCAGGTTCTGTTCAATATTCGCTTGATTACCTGTGCTCATAGGTGACCTCTCTGTTTTCATCGTTACCGCTGATTCATATTTGCCGTGTCAAATTTGGTAGATCAAACTAAAGCCTGCAGCGGGTTGGTCGGTTGGATATTGTTTCGGCTTGTATAGCGCCATCCCTGCAAAGACTTCATACATCACGTCCTGCATCAGACTTCCCCTGAGTCCGGTCACGAATCCCGCCAATTTGTTGCCCAGCAGCGTGGCTGTGTTGTCGCCATACACCTTGCCGAAGTCGAGGCCAACGTAGGCGGATTGCGCAGTACCGGTGATGGGTATGCTGAGCTCGTTGCGCAGAAAGAATCCTTTTTCGGCGTTCATCGGATATTCGCCATCGAAGCCGCGCACCGTCCAGCGATTGCCGATAGCGAACCATTGGGTGGCATAAAGTGCGCTGTTGCTGTTTTGCGCGCTGAACGTGGAACTGAAGCTGAATAGGCGTTCGTTAAGTCGGAATGGCACGTTCAGCGTGACATCCAGCGTTTCAAGCGAATAGAGGTTGTGCGGACTGGTTGCGCTCAGGCCGGCAGGATCAATCTGTGCACCAAACCATGGCACCCCCTGCTGATAGGCAAGCGTAGTATCGATTTGCCCCTGTCCGATGTTGTGTTTGTGCAGCAATGCGATTTCGGCAAATGTGATGTCGCGCTTTTGCACCATGACTTCGGTGTTGTCGACGTAGGCGTGGCTGATGAATTTTGCTGTACGGAATTGCAGGCTAGTTTTGCTGAATTGGTTGCGATGGAAGAGGTAGTTTATTTTCGCTTCCATATTTTGCATTTTGCCGCTGTAAACGAAGCTTTGCACAGCCCCCATGATGCGCTGGTGATACATGTACTCGCTCGCGGATAGGGTGCCAGTCCAGTAACCGAGCGGTACCGAATAGGAAAAATTGTTGCCCGATGTTCCGCGCATGTAGTTGTTGCGTTCCGCATCGGTGCTGGTACCGATATTTAGCAAGTCATTTATACCTAGCAGGTTGTCCCATCCGACTTGCAATACTGCTTGCGTCTTTCCGGTGCCTTTTGCCCCGCTGTCATCCAGGCTGGCCGTCACCTTCCAGGGTTTGGTGCGTTTTACTGAAATAATGACATCGCTCTCACCCAGTGCTCCGGCGGGAACGATCTGTATATCCACATCCTGGCTAGTTGCGCGCTTCATTTGCTCCAGTCCCTGTTCAAGGTCGCGCAGGTTGAGCAACTTTCCGGGATATGTTGGAAAGGCGTTCTTCCAAGTTCCTGCAGTTTTTGGGTCCGCAAATCGCAGCTCATGGATGATCCCCGGCACCAAAGTCAACTTGAGTGTGCCACTCAGCAGGTCCTGCTCCGGAATCCGGACACGCGTGGTCGAATAACCGCGTTCAATAATCTTCGCGGTAACGCCTTTGACTATCGTATTGATTCCCTCGCGCCCGATGCATTCGCCTTTGTATTGCTCCAGAAAATCCCGCGCAAAGCGGAACGTGTCCATTGGGAGCTTGCTTGCCCCGTAACGCCGGGCCGCAGGTGAAAGCGTGCCGGGCACTTCCAGCACGAAAGAATTGACGGTAAAGCACGGGGTTTCTGCTGCGGGGAGTTGATAAATGCCTGCTTCGGGAATTTCGCCTTGCAGATTGACGTTGGGCGATTTCAGTTGCTTTTCACGGTCTTGTGCTTCCTGCCTGGCCCGGTTGCGTAATTCTTCATTGTCTGCTGTTTCCACGGCGGCATACCCGTCGCCCATGAAAATCAGCAGGGATATCATGAATGCGGGGCAGTTTGATGCCCTTGTGTATTTTGATTTCATGAAGTGAATCCCGCCGTATGCCAGGAAATTTACTATCCTATGACATATGCAAAAGCTCCCCTAAATGTTTTTTTTTGGACCATTGGCTTTTTACTCTCGTTCCCTTAAAATCCAGATAGTTTTGGTACGATGGCAATTCAGCCGGTTGATAGTGGCTTAGATAACATAAACCTTGGCTGCCACGAAAAAAATTACCAATCTTTTGAATGGGCGTTATAATGCCCCCGGCTATATAAGGGTAAGTTGCTTTCGTGCCTTAAGGGGGAATGAAATCAACAGCGCTTGTACTGTCGGAGTGTTTGCTCTGCCGAGTTGGGGAAGTTGGCATGACGTTGTGTTTCCGGAGTATTAACATCAATTAACGAGGAGAGGTGGAATGGAAGCTTTTGCAGGTAGCTCCGTAGCGATGTTTTTTATTGGTTTGTTTCTCTTTGTAGGCATTATCCTGCTGACAGACGACCGTAACTGGGACCGTAAGAAGAAAAAATAAAAATTTTGGGCAACATCTGAAGCGCATACCGATTGTAAAGATACTCGTGCGCCAACCAGCCTGAAAATTCCGGGTTGATTTCGTAAAGTCCGGCCGGCCGGGAAATTTCCGGCTGGCAGAATTCACCTTCGATGGGCCGGCAATGATTGCCGGCCCGTTTTTATTTCCGCTGAATCCATACTTGATGCCGTGCAGCGTAAATCCCCGATTGGAAAATGTGCAGTGGTTGCGGCAGTGCCTTTTCTTGTAAGATGCGCAGCATTATGGAACAAGAATCCAACCAGCCCGGTTCACCGGCGGACCGGATGATTCCCCGGATGATTCTGGGGGTCAGCGGCGGCATCGCGGCATACAAGGCGGCGGAACTGCTGCGTCTGCTGGTAAAGCAGGGCATAGAGGTGCAGGTCGTGATGACCGAGGCGGCTTGCCATTTTGTCACGCCGACCACGATGCAGGGACTGTCCGGCAGGCGCGTGTACACGGATCAATGGGATGCGAGTGTGCCGAATAACATGGCACACATCGGTCTGAGCCGGGGCGCGAAGGCGATCGTGATTGCACCTGCGAGCGCCGACTTTATCGCCAAGCTTGCGCATGGCCTGGCGGATGATCTGCTCTCGGCCTTGTGTCTGGCGCGTGTGTGCCCGCTGCTCATCGCGCCGGCGATGAATCGCGAGATGTGGCTGAATGCCGCGACCCAGCGCAACGTGAAGCAGCTGATTGCCGACGGTGTTCGGGTGCTCGGGCCGGATAGCGGGATGCAGGCCTGCGGGGAGGAGGGCATGGGCCGGATGCTGGAGGCGGCGCAGCTGGCGCAGGAGATTGCGGCATTTTTGCCCACCGCTAACGCGCTATCGAAGGATCCCATCTCCGCAACCCTCCCCGGGGGGGAAAGGGGACAGGTGCAGGCGCCGATCAGGAAGTTGTCCGGCAAGCGCGTCCTGGTCACTGCGGGTCCGACCTACGAGGCGATCGACGCCGTGCGCGGCATCACCAACCGGAGTTCGGGCAAGATGGGCTATGCGATCGCGCAGGCAGCGCAGGAATCGGGTGCGAACGTGCTGCTGGTATCCGGCCCGACCGCGCTTGCCAAGCCCCATGGCGTGCAATGCGTGGATGTGCAGAGCGCCGAGCAGATGTTCGAGGCGGTGAAACAACACGTAGCCGATTGCGATATTTTTATCGGCGTGGCGGCAGTGGCCGATTACCGTGCCGCAGCGCCCAGCGCACAAAAGATCAAGAAAACCGCGGGCAATCTGACGCTGGAACTGGTTCCCAACCCGGATATTCTGGCCTACGTCGCCAACCTGACCAATCCGCCGTTCTGTGTTGGCTTCGCTGCCGAGAGCGAAAATCTTGCCGAATATGCCGAGCAAAAGCGCCGCGCCAAAAAGCTGCCGCTGCTGGTGGGCAATCTGGTGCAGCAGGCAGTGGGCAGCGACGCAAGCGAACTGGTTTTGTTCGATGACAGCGGCAGGCAGATTCTGCCGCGCGCGGACAAGCTGACGCTGGCCAGGCAATTGATGCAGCGCATTGCACAGCGCATTAAGTGAGGAAAACCCCAATGAAACACATCGACGTCGATGTCAAGATTCTCGACCATCGCTTGCATGAAAACATGCCGGGTTACGCCACGGCCGGCTCCGCGGGGATAGATTTGCGCGCCTGCATCGAACACAATATGGTGATCCAGCCCAAGCAAAGCGAGCTGATCCCGAGCGGCATTGCGATTCATCTGGGCAACCCGGGTTATGCCGCGATGATTTTGCCGCGCTCCGGGCTGGGGCATAAGCACGGTATTGTGCTGGGCAATCTGGTCGGGCTGATCGACTCGGATTATCAGGGGCAGATATTCGTTTCGTTATGGAACCGCAGCCAGATTCCGTTTACGTTGATGCCGATGGAGCGCATGGCGCAACTGGTGATCGTGCCGGTGATGCAGGCAAAGTTCAATATCGTGGAAGAATTTCCGCTGAGCGAACGCGGCAGCGGCGGTTTCGGCAGTACCGGCAAACACTGAGAACAACCCGATAATCCAGGATTCGCCCCGATGCGGGGCGCGGAAACGGGGCAAGCAGGCAATGCACAGCGGATGTTCGCAAATCCGGATTTTTAGCCGCGCGCGATCACCGCCTCGATCTCGGCGAAGGTGTGCGCCAATTCGAAACTCTGAACCTGCGCGCCGAGTTGGCGGGCGATCTGGGTGACGGAGAACAGGCCGCACACCGATTGTTTGCCATCCGGGTTTTCGGCGACCACCAGTGCGTGTTGGCGGTGGGACTTTTTCAGGCTGGCGACGATTTCTCCGACCCGGGCCTTTTTTACGTCTTCGATTCTGAGCGCTTCCAGTTCACGCTGCGTGGTCATGATGTCGCGCACCATGATGTCGGCATGGGTGCCGCCCATGTTCTGCAGGTAGCGCATCGGCTTTTCGCCAAGGATATCGCTGGCCGTCAGCAATCCCGCCACTTGGTCATTGTCGTCCAGCACCAGCAGCAGGCGCACCCCATAGCGGATCATCTTCGCGTTGGCTTTGTCCATTGAGGTTTTGGCGCGCACACTCACCACCGAAACCTTGCTCAGGTCGGTCATCACGCTGACTGCCGGGTCGCTCAGCCTGACCAGTTCCGGCAGTGTCTGGACCGGGCGCACGAAGGATGAACCTGTCTTCAAGCGGATGGTGGGCAGAGGATGGTATTCCTTGATCATGTGCACTCCCGGTCGTTGTCCAGACTCACCTATGGGCAGGTTGCAGCTGTCCGGTGTTATGTGCCCGGCCAAGTTTGGGTGGCGGGAGATAACTGGCCAATTCATTCAGCGCCAGGGTGTAGACCTCGCGCTTGAATTCAATCACGGCATTGATGTCCAGCCAATAATCGTTCCAGCGCCACGCATCGAATTCCGGATGCGGACTGGTGCGCAAACAGACATCGCAATCACGACCCACCAGAAGCAACAGAAACCAAATCTGCTTTTGCCCGCGGTAATAGCTGCGCGATTCGCGTTTGTTCCAGCTTTGCGGAACCTCGTAGCGCATCCAGTCGCGCGTGCGTCCGAGTATCCTCACATGTTGCGGCATCAAACCGACCTCTTCGTGCAACTCGCGGTACATTGCCTGCTCGGGCGATTCGCCGTGCTGAATGCCACCCTGCGGAAACTGCCATGCATGCTGTTTTACCCGCTTGCCCCAAAGCACCTGATTCCTGTCGTTGGTGATGATGATACCGACATTCGGGCGGTAGCCGTCTCGGTCTATCATTTTCAACCCTGCTCAAGTTAATTTTAATGCTTGGATTCTTTCACATTTCTTCAGCAAAGAAAAGCTGACCGGTTATCGGCAGGCATCTCGGCATACCGGAGCGCTGGCATTACCTGTAAAATCGCGCATCCATAACCATACTCAGGTAGCACCCGTCATGCGCGTCTCGCAATTTTTCATTTCGACCTTGAAAGAAGCACCTTCAGAAGCAGAACTCGCCAGCCACAAACTGATGCTGCGCGCGGGCTATATCAAAAAACTGGCCAGCGGCCTGTATACCTGGATGCCGCTGGGGCTGCGCGTGCTGCGCAAGGTCGAAAGCGTGGTGCGGGCGGAAATGGATAGCAGCGGCGGGATCGAATTGCTGATGCCGGCGGTGCAGCCTGCCGAGCTGTGGCAGGAAACCGGACGCTGGGAAGTGTTCGGCCCGCAGATGCTGAAGATCAAGGACCGGCACAACAACGATTTCTGTTTCGGCCCCACGCATGAGGAAGTGATCACCGACATTGCGCGCCGCGAGATCCGCAGTTACCGGCAGTTGCCGGTCAACTTCTACCAGATCCAGACCAAGTTCCGCGACGAGGTGAGGCCGCGCTTCGGTGTGATGCGTGCGCGCGAATTCCTGATGAAGGACGCCTATTCTTTCCATGCCGATCATGTGAGCCTGGAGCAGACCTACCGCGTGATGCATGACACTTATTCGCGCATCTTTACCCGCCTTGGTCTGAAGTTCCGCGCCGTCGCGGCGGATACCGGCGCGATCGGCGGCAGTGGCTCGCACGAGTTTCATGTGCTGGCCGACTCCGGGGAGGATGCGCTGGCTTATTGTCCGGCTTCGGATTATGCGGCCAACGTGGAACTGGCCGAGGCGCTCGCTCCGGTCAAACCGCGGGCCGCGGCGACTGAAGCGATGCACGATGTCGAAACACCCAGGCAGACGACTTGTGAGCAGGTGGCCGAGCTGCTCGGCATCCCGTTGCAGCGCACAGTCAAGCTGATCGCGCTGATGGCCGATGGCAAGCTGCATATCCTGCTGTTGCGCGGAGATCACAGCCTGAATGAAGTCAAGGCAGGAAAACTGCCCGGCCTTGCCGGCTTCCGCTTTGCCACGGAAGCAGAGATCCGGGCGCATTTCGATTGCCCCCCCGGCTTTCTCGGGCCGGTCGGTGTCGATCGGGCAAAGACCCGTGTCATCGCCGACCGGACCGTGGCGGCGATGAGCGATTTTGTGGCGGGTGCCAACAAAGCCAAATTTCATATCGCCGGAGTCAACTGGGCGCGCGATCTGCCCGAGCCGGACCTGGTTGCGGACATCCGCAACGTGGTGACAGGCGATGTGTCGCCGGACGGCAAAGGCACGCTGGATATCTGCCGCGGCATCGAAGTCGGCCATATCTTCCAGTTGCGCACCAAATATGCCGAGACCCTGAAAGCCACTTTTCTGGATGCGCAAGGCAAGGCGCAACTGGTCGAGATGGGCTGCTACGGCATCGGCGTGTCGCGCATCGTCGCCGCCGCGATCGAACAGAATTATGACGAGCGCGGCATCAAGCTGCCGGCTGCGATGGCGCCGTTCCAGATTGCGATCGTGCCGATCGGTATGGGCAAAAGCGAGGCGGTGCGCAATACCGCCGAACAGCTGTATGCCGGACTGCAAAGCGCGGGGATCGAGGTATTGCTGGATGACCGCGACGAGCGTCCTGGGGTGATGTTCGCCGACATGGAATTGATCGGCATTCCTCACCGTATCGTGATCGGCGAGCGCGGTTTGAAAGATGGCATGCTGGAATACCAGGGACGGCGCGATGCGGCGGCGCAAGCCATCCCCTTGCAAAACGCCGTGAAGTTCGTAGAATCCAGGCTATGCGCCTGAAACGACTATTTTTTTCGCTGTATCTTGCTGTGCCGTTGTGCGTCGCAGGGATGCTGTTCGCCGTGGCTGCGCAAGCCGGCGGACAGATCTACACGCCGCTGTCTGCCAGTGTACGCGCGGTGCTGCAGCGCAGCGTGTCGGATCAGGCACCGCTCAAACTTGCGTTTGCCACGCAATATGAAGCGGACTTCTGGTTGAATTCGATGTCGCGCCGTTTGAAAAAAAGCATGCCGGACGACGAATACCGCATGAATTTTTTGAAGACTGTGCATTATGAAGCCACGCGAGCAGGGCTGGACCCCGAACTGGTGCTGGGCCTGATCGAGGTCGAGAGTCATTTCAACAAGTATGCGATATCCCGCGTGGGCGCACGCGGCTATATGCAGGTGATGCCGTTCTGGGTAACGGAACTCGGAACCCGCGACCAGGACCTGTTTCACCAGCGCGTCAACCTGCGTTACGGCTGCACCATCCTGCGCTATTACCTGGACTTGGAAAAAGGCAATTTGTACCGCGCCCTGGGGCGTTACAACGGTACCCTGGGCAAGCCGGGATACCCAAATCTGGTGCGCGCCGCATGGCGCGATCACTGGGCTTTGCCGCACCGCACAGTCAGCAACTACTACTCGGCGGTCAATTGAGCCGCGGCGACCTGATTATGGTTGCTTCCTGATAAAAGCCTCGATGCCCGCCCGGGTCACCTCACCCGCCTGATAACCCGCCGGTTCGCCCTTGGGGTTGTATAAGTAGCTGACCGGCAGAGCCTCTATTTGGCCGAATTGGGAAGCGGTCCTGCGGTCTCCCATCACCACAGGGTAACTGATGCCGTGAGCCTTGGCGAAATCGGCAACTTCCTGGTTCGAGCCGGAATCCATCGCAATGCCGAACACCACCAGATCCTTGCGGTGATGGGCGTCGTGCAGACTGACCAGTTCGGGGATTTCCTTCAGGCAAGGCGGACACCAGGTCGCCCAGAAATTCACCAGCACCCACTTGCCGCGATAGTCAGCCAGGCGATGGGTTTTACCCTGCATATCCTGCAGCGAAAAATCCGCTGCGCAAGCGCAGCATGAGCAAACCAGCAGCAGCGTGAGCAGCGTGCTGCGCAACAAACCGGTTCTGGAGCGGGGCGCATCAATTGCGCCCGCTGCGGCCGGACCAGCTGCGATCGGGTTCATGGAATGATCAATGATCGCGCTGCGCCGGCGCATCAGCGCGGTCTTCCCTGTTGTCATGATTGGTTTCGGCGGCATGGCTGAAATACAGTGCCAGCGCGATCAGTGTGATGCTGCCACCCAGATATACCAGATCCAGAGGCGTATGCAGCTTCATGTTGATCGCCTCCTGGAACAAGGTGACGATCAGGATCATCAGGATCACCTTGGCCAAACGGGACTTCAGGTCGTCCAGGCTGCTGATTACCAGGATCTTGCTGGATGCCCTGCTGCCGTGCGCCTGATCGATGTCGCTGATGAAAAGCTCATACAGGCCCAGAGAAAAGATCAGCATCACGGTCGCCAGCAAATAGCCATCCACCACTTCCACGATATGCGTGACGGTGCTGTCGTGCAGTGCCCTGCGCGCTTCGTCGGTCAGGCTGGAGTCGGCGTAATGCAGGGCGTGCAGGAACAGGTTAACCACATCCACCGTCGCCATGTAGAAGATCGCAAAGCCGGCCAGCAGGCTGCCGATCACCGCTGCAATGACCACAAAGCGGCTGTTCCACAGCGTGCCCTCAAAAAGGGTTTCCAGAAATTTCATGATTTTTCCCCGGTCGGTATTGCCGGACATTAGAGCGCAATTGGCTTGCCCGGGCAAGCCATCAGGAAGCTTGCCGCGCAAACAGTTCCTGCAGCGTGATATCGGTATCCTGCTCAAGCCGGCCCGCGCAGGACACCAGCCATTGCTGCAAGGGATCGTCCTGTTTCGCCCGCGGCAGGGAATCGCGGTCCAGTACCAACAAGCGCACCAGCTCGCTGGCGCGAATATGGCCCGGATCGCGTGTCAGTGCCCAGCCATTGCCTTCCACTTTGTGAACCATTTCAATCCCTGCCAACTCCGCAAGCAATTTTTCCAGCGTGTCATATCCGAGGCGCAAGGATCTGGATAGTACCGGCAAGGTACTTACGCTGCCGCTATGCAAGCCGTTCGCCAGGACTTGCAGCAGGCGCAGCGCATCCAGCAAGCGGGCGGCAGACGTGGGAGAGTGTGGCGCCGCGGTGCGCCAATGCGATAGCGAGGCGGCGATGACCGCTCCGAACAGGATGGTCAGCCAGGACAGGTAGATCCACATCAGGAATATCGGCACGCTGGCGAAAGCGCCATACACCAGTTTGTAAGTGGCGAAATGGCTGACGAAATAGCCGAAGGTGCGATTGCTGGCCTCGAATGCCAGTGCAGCCACCGCTGCGCCGATCAATGCATGGACGCGCGGCACATGCCGGTTCGGTACCAGCTCGAACAGCAGCGTAAATGCCAGCGTGGTAAAAATGACCGGCAGGGTTTTGAGCACCGCGATACCCAAGGGCGACACATACTTGCCGTGCCCCATGGACAATCCGACCAGCCATGATGTCAGCGACAGGCTGGCTCCGACCAGCAAAGGCGCAAGGGTCAGCACGGCCCAGTATGCCACCAGGCGTTTCACCAGCGGGCGCGGCTGCGTCACCTGCCAAATGACGTTGAATGCATTGTCTATGGTCAGCATCATCGTCATCGCGGTGACGCCGAGAAACACGATGCCAACAGCGGTAAGCCGCGTTGCGCTGTCGGCAAATTGCTGCATGTATTGGGTAATGATGATGCCGGCATTTTGCGGGATCAGGTTGCTCAGCAGATAGCTTTTGATCTGGGAGGAAAAATCCTCGAATACCGGAAATGCCGAAAATACCGTCAGGGCAATGGTTATCATCGGAACCAGCGACAACAGCGTGGTAAAGGCCAGGCTCGCCGCGGTACGCGCGCAACGGTCTCGCACGAAGCGTGTTGCGATCAAGCGCAGCAAAGCCTGGATATCGCGCAAATCATTTCGCATGGCTGATCTTTTCCCTATAATTGGCCAATGATAACCGACAAAGAAATACTCGTACTGTATTACAGCCAGCATGGGGCGACCGGGCAGATGGCCAGGCTGATTGCGCGCGGGGTGGAACAGGTTGACGGGGTGCGCGCGCGCCTGCGCACCGTCCCCAGGGTTTCCGCTGTGTGCGAGGCTGCCGAACCGGGTATCCCGGACAGCGGCGCACCTTATGCCGAATTGCGCGATCTCGAGGAATGCATAGGGCTGGCATTGGGCAGCCCGACGCGTTTCGGCAACATGGCCTCGGCGATGAAATATTTCTGGGACGGCAGCGGCGGCTTATGGATGAAGCACACGCTGGTCGGCAAACCCGCGGCATTGTTCACTTCCACCGGCACCATGCACGGAGGGCAGGAAAGCACGCTGCTGTCGATGATGTTGCCGCTGCTGCATCACGGCATGATCATCGTCGGCCTGCCTTATTCGGAGCCCGAGCTATCCGGCACGCAGCGCGGCGGCACACCCTATGGCGCGAGCCATGTTGCCGGGGTCGCGAATGATCAGCCGATCAGCGAGGCGGAGAAAAAACTTTGCATTGCGCTCGGCAAACGTCTGGCGCTGATTGCACTCAAGCTCGCTGCATGACGTCGCAAGGCAAGCCAGGTTGATGCTGCGCCGCCACTGCTACGGCGCTTTAAGCACCGTTTCGAAGAAATTCAATGGCCATCCGTTCGGTTCCATCACTCCTTATCTGGCGGATCACGATGGCAGTTTGCTGATCCTGATCAGCGCGCTCGCCGAACATAGCAAGAACATCATGCACGATCTCCGGGTAAGCCTGATCACGCATGACCAGCACGATGCCGATATCCAGGCGCAGGGACGCGTGACCCTGATAGGCGAGGCCAGGGCCGGAAGCCGGCCGCGAGCAGGCGGGGCAGCGCTATTTTCCCGAGGCCGCGGCATACTTGCAGATGCATGATTTTTCCTTCTATCGCATCGTCCCTGCGGCGATACGCTACCTGGGTGGCTTTGGAAAAATCCACTGGGTGGATATGCAGAGCTACACGGTGGCACAGGCAGAAAGGTTCGCCCGTGAGGAAACGCATTTGCTGGAAGCTTTGAACGCGCCCGGGAGCAAGGCCATGCGACAGCTGTTGCGGCAACGCGGCATCGGGGTTGCGCAGGCGCGAGTCATCGGGCTGGATTGCGACGGGTTCGACCTGCATGCCGGCGGAAAACTGCTGCGGCTGGATTTTCCCGAAGCGCTTTCCCGCCCTTCGCTCGATGCGTTGTCCCCTCCGGCAGGGAGTTGATGCCGGCTCCGTCCCGTCTTGCCGGCAGCGGCCGGACTCAGGATTCGTTAGAAACGGAAACCCAGTTTTGCGCTGTAGGAAGGCGCATAACCGGTCTTGTCATATTCCAGGTCGACGTTGACCAATCCGAAGTTGAGATCGCTGCCCGCAAAGACCTTGTTCTGGCGGAAGGATTCATTCGCCAGGCCCGGTATCCCGTTGGGCGTGCTGTCCACCCACACCGAGCCTACGCCCGCATACGGGGTAAACATCGCGAAGCCTTTGGAAATGGAAACATCCAGGCTCTTGGTGCTGAAATCCAGCTGGCTTACGCCGCTCAATTTGGAGAATGCGCCGCGGATGCCGATAGCAGGCGTGGTGACGCCGCCTGGAACGATCGCATAGCGCAACTCGCCGCCATAAAGCTTGATATTGGTGGTGGGAACCGCAGAGTAGAAAGCGCCGATATCGATGTTGAGCGGCAGGCCTTTGTATATATGCAGCTTGGGCACGATCAGGTCGCTCATCGAACTGTTGGTGGCTATGCCCAGGTTTCTGACTTTGGTGTCGGTCGCTTCGATCCCCATGTCAAAGCCTGTGATACCCAATGGCGTCGGCGGCGTGAGCGCTTTATAGCTGAGCGCCGAACCCAAATCTTCCGAAAAGGTCCTGAAATCGCTTTGCGCAGCCGGGCCGGTGAAATTGGCCAGGTTGATGTTATTAGCTGCCAGCGCGGGTTGCGCACAGCAGCCCAGGATGAATAGCGTTGACCAGCTTCTTTTCATGACGATTTCCTTTCAGGTAGTTAATACTATTTGCATAATTGTGGATACCAGCATAAAGCAAATATGCCGGTGCTGTTGTGCCGCTTGTCGGGAAGGGCAACCGCTTGTCGGACCGGGATGGGCTTACCACAATCCCCAGGCTCGGGTAGAGTGGGAAAACAGACTTGAAGGCCCATGCGGCCAGAATGCATGGGCCTGGGCAACACATGCTGGCGAGGAGTTATGGCGATCACAGACTGGCCGGAAGGAGAGCGGCCGCGCGAAAAGCTGTCAAAGCGCGGTGCGGCATCACTGTCCGATGCGGAATTGCTGGCGATTTTCCTGCGCACCGGAGTGGCCGGGAAGAGCGCGGTGGATCTGGCGCGCGAGCTGCTGACTCGATTCGGCAGCCTTACCCGGCTGGCTTGTGCCAGCGAGACCGAGCTTTGCGCAAGCAAAGGCATGGGGAAAGCAAAGTATGTGCAACTCCAGGCGGCGCTTGAAATGTCGCGCCGCGCATTGCATGAGGAATTGCAGCGCGGCGATGCGCTCGGTTCACCCCGTGCGGTTCGCGAATATCTGCAATTGCAGCTGGGCTCCAGGCAGCAGGAAGTTTTTATGGTGTTGTTCCTGGATACGCAAAATCGCGTGATCGCATCCGAAGAGCTGTTTCACGGCACGCTGGGCCAGACCAGCGTCTACCCTCGCGAAGTGGTCAAGCGCGCGCTGGCGCATAATGCGGCCGCCGTGATATTCGCTCACAACCATCCTTCGGGTGTCACCGAACCCAGCCAATCGGATCAACTCCTGACCGGCGCACTCAAGCAGGCCCTGGCACTGGTCGATGTTCGGGTGCTGGATCATTTCATCGTGACGGTCGGGCAGACACTGTCATTTGCGGAAAGAGGGCTGATTTGATCATCCCGGGAAAATCCGCCGTGCCGCTTGCCTGGAAACGAAATCGAACACGCGCAGGCATCGGGGCCATCAGGCGCATTTCAGAAATTCTTTCATTCTGTTGCGTCTTTGGACGACTCGGATTTCACGGCCGTTTTTTTATGGCCGCGATTGGTGGCAGACTGAACTCGCAGCTTATGTGCATCGGAATACCGGGAGTGGAGTAACATTCGATTGCCTTGTATTGCTGCCAACCCATTGGCCGCGGCCGGATTATCCTCAGGAGACGTTACGATGGAAAACCAGATAAATACTCGTGAATTGAGAATTGTGCAGGTTGAAAAACTGAAGGAGTTGAAAGCCCAGGAAAAGAACCTGAGAAAATTGCAGGACGAACTGGAAAAGATCAATTCAAAAATCCAAAACAAGACCGATCTGTCGCGTGATGATCTCGCATTTCTCAGCGAACTCGGCTGGCTGGCCGCGCTGGCGGTAACGATAACCGGTATTGCCGCCAATATTTGATTTCCGATCGGATGGACATGATGCGGAATGACTGGTTGCTGCAGCATTGCATGATGTGCTTGATCGGGCCGGAGCGGAGTTGCCGGCCGGGCAAAGCGGGCTAGTGGAGCAGGAATTTCGCGCGAACCTGCTTGTCCTGTCCGCCCCCATTCCTTACGGGCCGATGCCCGGCTTGATAGCCCGGCATTACCAATAATCCTCAGGCAGCGGGAACTTTTAGGCATATTGCCTGAGTCTACAGCCGGGCAAATTTTATCGAGTACAGAGGTGAATGCAGGAAAATGCGGTGGATGACATGAAAATTGCAAGATCGGCATGTTGGGTGCTGCCTGGGCTGATGCTGGCAGCCGGCGGCGGGGTGTGCGCGGAACCGGTGCAAAACGGCCGGCAGCGTCCCGAACCGCGGATGCAAAAGCCGGTTGAAATCGATGCCGGGGAAATGCTGTTGCGCGATGCCGAGGCTTTGATGAAAGCAGGCAAGGCCGAGCAAGCCTACCAACTGCTTGAGCCGTTCGAGTTCGACCGTTCCGGCGAGGTGCGCTTCGATTACCTGATCGGCATCGCCGCATTGGATAGCGGCAAGCCGGACAAAGCTACGCTGGCTTTTGAGCGGGTGCTGGCGGTGGATCCCGATTACGCCGGGGCACGCCTGGATCTGGCGCGCGCCTATTATCAACTGGGCGATATGCAGCGCGCTCAGACCGAATTTGAAACGGTGCTGGAGCAAAATCCATCCGATGCGGCGCGCACGACCATCCAGAAATATCTGGATGAAATTGCAGTACGCCAATCCGGAAAATCGACGCGGGTCAGTGGCTATATAGAGGGGTCGGTCGGGCACGATACCAACATCAATAATGCGACCGAAACCCCGGACAATGTCATCATTCCAACCCTGTACCCGACCACCTCGGAATTGGCCGACAATTATTATGGGCTGGCAGCAGGCGGCGAGATCAGCCACGATCTGGACCCCAGCTTGCGGCTGTATGCCGGAGCGGATATCAATCAGCGCGACTACTACCGGCAAAACGGGTTTGATTCATTCGGCCTGAATGGACGGGTTGGCGTGATCTATGGCACGGGAACTGACCGTTACCGTGTCGGCATGTTGGGGGGGCAGAACACCCTGGGTGGTGCGCAATATTACAATACATCCGGGCTCAATGGGGATTGGCGCCATAGCGTCGATGCGAGCAATCAGTTGAACGTGTTCGGGCAGTATGTGCAATACCGCTATGCCAATACCACGCTTCAGCTGAATGACATCAATCAGGCGGTTGCGGGTGCAGGCTGGCAGCATATGCTGCAGGATGCGAAGTCTAACCTGTCCGGCAGCCTGTACCTTGGAACAGAGAATGATGTCGGCCCGTCCACAGCCTCCAATCCCGGCGGCGGAAGAACCGATGGCGTCAAGAATTTCGCCGGATTTCGCGTTGCCGGGCTGGCGGCCGTGGCGGACCAGGCGAAACTGTTCTTCAGCGCAGGCCAGCAATATGGCATTTTCAGCAATGTCGACCCGGCAATCTCGAGTCAGCGTATCGACCGCCTGAGCGACCTCACGCTGGGGATGAACTGGTATCTGGACAATCAATGGATTGTTCGGCCGCAACTGGTGCGCTATCTGAATGTGTCCAATGTTGCCGCATATACCTATGAGCGCAGCGATTTCTCGCTGACGCTACGGCGCAATTTCAAATAGTGTGAAAGGTGTTGCTATGACAAATTATACCAGGGCAATACTCGGCCTCGCCGGGCTGCTGTTATGGCTGGGCGGCAGCACCAGTGTATATGCCGCCATTGCGGGCCGGGTGCAGTTCGTGCACGGCAAGGTGCAGCTGACCAGCGCAACCGGGGTGACGCATGCGGCGCAGAAAGGCGATGCAGTGAATGAAGGCGATACCCTGCTTTCCGCGCCATCCGCTTCGGCGCAAATCAGGATGGAAGATGGCGGTATGCTGGCGATGCGTCCGGACACCCGGCTCAAGATCGAGCGTTTCTCCTTTGATGGACAACAAGACGGTAGCGAGAAAAGTTTTTTCTCGCTGTTCAAGGGGGGCTTCCGCGCGATAACCGGCCAGATCGGCAAGAAGAACAAGGCCAGCTATCGAATCACCACCCCGGCGACCACCATCGGCATACGCGGCACGGACCATGAAACCTTTGTGGTCACGCCTGACAGCGAGCTGGCAGCAGCCAACCCTGCCGGCACCTATAACAGGGTGAACCTGGGCGAGACCTCGATGACGACCACGAAAGGCACGCTGTTCGTGCTGCCCAACCAGATGGGATTTGTCGGCGACCCCGAGCAAATGCCGCAACTGAAACCAGTCAACCTGAACATTTTCACTGCGGCAACCCAGCCCGGGGTGCCCGGTGACCGCGAACGGCATGAAGGCAAATCCCAGGGTGGCCGGGAAATGCGTGAAGCTGCAACGATGGACAAGGACGGCATGCGCGACAATGCGGAGGTGGACAAATTCCGCGTGCATGGAAGCGAGACGACGGAAATCGGCGAAGCCCAGGGCGCGGCTGCGTCCCTGTCCGGCGATGACGGGGTCAAGACCACGATAGAGTCGACGCCCGAGACGCTGGAATCACATCACTGACAGGTTCGTCCTTTGAAATGAAGAAGCCCGCGATCGCGGGCTTCTTTCTGTGTCACGACCGGGATCAAATCCGCTTTGCCAGATCTGCCGCTTTGCCGGTATAGGTATCCGGAGACAGCTGCAGCAGGCGCTGCTTCTCAGGTTCGGGGATCTCCAGCGCATTGATGAAAGTCCGCAGCGAGTCGCGGCTGATCCCGTCCTTGCCGCGCGTCAATTCCTTGAGCTTGTCGTAGGCATTCGCGACGTTGTAGCGGCGCATTACGGTCTGGATGGCTTCGGCCAGCACTTCCCAGCTTGCGTCCAGGTCTTCGGCCAAACGCTGGGGATTGGCTTCAAGTTTGTTCAGGCCCTTCAGGCAGGACTCGTAGGCGAGCAGCGTGTAACCGAGCGCCACGCCCATGTTGCGCAACACCGTCGAATCGGTCAGGTCGCGCTGCCAGCGCGAAACCGGCAATTTTTCGGAAAGGTGGCGCAGCAGCGCATTGGCTAGGCCGAGGTTGCCTTCGGAATTCTCGAAGTCGATCGGATTGACCTTGTGCGGCATCGTGGAAGAGCCGACTTCGCCCTGGACCAGTTTCTGCTTGAAATAGCCCAGCGAGATATAGCCCCAAATGTCGCGATTCAGGTCGATCAGTATGGTGTTGATGCGCGCGTAGGCATCGAACAGTTCCGCCATGTAATCGTGCGGCTCGATCTGGATGGTGTAGGGGTTGAAGACGAGGCCGCGAGCACCGACAAAATCCTGCGCCAGCCTTTCCCAGTCGACATCGGGATACGCCGCCAGATGGGCGTTGTAGTTGCCCACTGCGCCGTTGATCTTGCCGAGGATCTCGGTACCGGCCAGGCGTTGTTCGGCGCGCTGCAAGCGATACGCCACGTTGGCTAGTTCCTTGCCCAGCGTGCTCGGGGTGGCGGTCTGCCCGTGGGTGCGGCTCAGCATCGGCAGCCCGGCATGCTGGTGGGCCAGACTCTTCAGACGCCCGATCAGCACGTGCAATACGGGCAGCATCACTTGATCGCGCGCGCCTTTGAGCATCAGCGCATGGCTCAGGTTGTTGATGTCTTCCGAGGTGCAGGCAAAATGGATGAATTCGAGGATTTTGGCGGTTTCGCCGTTTCCTGCGAGCTTTTCGCGCAGCCAGTATTCCACTGCCTTGACATCGTGGTTGGTGACCGATTCGATGGTCTTGATCGCAAGCGCGTCCGCTTCGCTGAAGTCGGCATGCAGCGAGTCCAGTTGCGCAATCGTGGCCGCCGCGAACGGCGCGATCTCGGGGATGCCGGTCTGCGCGCTGAGCGCTTTGAGCCATTCGATCTCGATCAGCACACGGAAACGGATCAGGCCGAACTCGCTGAAGTATGCGCGCAAGGCATCCACCTTGGCGTGGTAACGCCCGTCGAGCGGGGAGAGGGCGCTGAGCTTGCTGAGTGTAGTCATGGCGATACCTGGGATCGGGAAGCGCGCATTTTACGCGAATCAGCCCGGCCTTTGTTCCATGAATACGCTGCCTTGTTCGATGATTGCTCCTCCCAGACAGACGGCGCCGTCGTAGACGACCACCGATTGTCCCGGCGTCACGGCCCACTGCGCCTGGTCAAACTCGATCTCGCAGGAATTGCCCTCGACGCGGGTGAGCCGGCAGGGTGCATCGGCCTGCCGGTAGCGCGTCTTGGCGGCATAGGGATGATCGAGCAGCGGTGCGGAACCGCTGATCCAGTGGCTGTCCAGCGCAGTCAAACGCCTGGCAAGCAGTGCGGGGTGGTCATGCCCCTGCACCACGATCAGGCGATTGTTGGCGATATCCTTGCCCGCGACGAACCACGGCTCTCCGGAAGCCTGCCTGGCTCCGCCTATGCCCAGACCCTGGCGCTGGCCTATCGTATAGAACGACAGGCCGATGTGCTGCCCGACCACATGGCCTTCCGGAGTGGGGTTGCGAGACGGTGGTGCGGAGCACTCAGTTGTGGGAGCAACCACATTGGAGCTCCTCCCGCAACCGGGCCTGCCGGCTAAGGTGCCGGGGGCCCACATTTCCCCCGGCTGGGTCGGCAGATAGCGATTCAGGAATTCGCGGAACGGGCGCTCGCCGATGAAGCAGATACCGGTGCTGTCACGCTTGGCGTGATTGGGCAGGCCATGCCGTTTTGCGATGTCGCGCACTTCCGACTTCAGCAGTTTTCCCAGCGGAAACAGCGCATGGCTCAGCTGCATCTGATTCAGGCGATGCAAAAAGTAGCTCTGGTCCTTGCTGCCGTCATCGGCCTTGAGCAATTGGAACAGGCCATTCACCTCGCGCACTTGCGCATAATGTCCGGTGGCGATTTTGCCGGCCCCGAGTTGCATCGCGTGGTCGAGAAACGCCTTGAACTTGATTTCTGCATTGCACAGGATATCGGGGTTGGGGGTGCGCCCGGCCTGATATTCGTGCAGGAAGGAGCTGAATACGCGTTCCTTGTATTCCCTGGAGAAGTTCACTGCCTCGATCGGGATGCCGATGGTGTCGGCGACCGAGACTGCATCCAGCAAGTCCTGGCGCGTAGAACAATATTCGTCGTTGTCGTCGTCTTCCCAGTTCTTCATGAACAGGCCGACCACGTCGTAGCCCTGCTGCTTGAGCAGCAAGGCGGTGACCGAGGAATCCACCCCGCCGGACATGCCCACCACGACACGTTTAGCCATAGTCAATCAGTGACTCCAGGGGATAACGCCTTCCCGCAATATGATCTTCCACGCAACGCAATATCAGCGGGCTGCGGTGGCGGGAGCGGGTGGCAAGGATTTCTGCGGGAGACAGCCATAAGGTTTGCAGTATACCGCTGTCGAGCTTGCGGCCAGGCTCATGCCCGGTGATTTGACCGGTGAAGGCAAAGCGCAGGAAGGTGGTGTCCGATTCGCCGGAATGCCAGCGATAAATGCCGAGCAGGTGCTGCGGAATGAAGTGGTAGGCCGATTCTTCCAGCGTTTCGCGTACTACGGCATCCAGCAGCGATTCTCCCGCCTCGAGATGTCCGGCAGGCTGGTTGTAGCGCAATCCTTGAGCAGTTTCTTCTTCGACCAGCAGGAATCTTCCCTGGTCCTCGATGACTGCAGCGACCGTAACGTTGGGTTTCCAGATCACTTTCATGCGGGCAATAAAAAAAGCAGGGTTGCCCCTGCCTTTTTCAAGCTTGCGCCGTAATTACTTGGCAGCGGCTTCAGCTTTTTTTGCTTTTTTTGCTTTTTTTGCTTTGTGAGCTTTCTTTTCTTTCTTCTTTTCTTTCTTCTCTTCTTTCTTTTCAGCTTTTGCAGGAGCAGCCATGGCTGGTGCAGCGGCAGGAGCAGCAGCGTCAGCTGCAACAGCAGAGAAAGAAACAGCAGCAAATACAGCAGCGATCAGTACGGATAACAGTTTGCTCATTGTAAACTCCAATTTGTAGTAGATTGATAAACGTTTAAGACACTACCGTGTCGGTGCCTATAACGCGCTGTGCGATGGTTCGGTTGACAGCGCAACCGCACTGCCCTGTTGGTGCCGGGGGGGGACTCGAACCCCCACGCCATCTCTGGCACCGGATTTTGAGTCCGGCACGTCTACCAGTTCCATCACCCCGGCCAGGCGGGCCGCATTATCCATGAAGCAAGATGCCATATCAACTACAATCCCGCCTTCCCCGGACAGGAATGGATGATACGCAGCAATGAAAACAGTGTCGCCTGCAGACGACGTCGCCATGATGCAACAACTGATTCAACTTGCCTGCCGCGCCGGTGCGGCGATCATGCAGGTATATCGTTGCAGCGTTGCCGGTGTAACCAGCAAGGCGGACGGTTCACCTCTGACGGCGGCAGATCTGATCGCGCAGCGTACCATTATTGAAGGGCTGGCAAGGATCGCCCCGGGGATTCCGGTGCTTTCCGAGGAGGCCGCGAATATCCCTTATGCAGAGCGTGCAAGCTGGAAACGCTTCTGGCTGGTCGATCCGCTCGACGGCACGCGTGAATTCATCGAGCGCAACGGCGAATTCACCGTCAACATCGCGCTGGTCGAGAATGGCGAACCGGTTTTTGGGGTGGTGTATGCACCGGTGACGGATGTCGCTTACCATGCCGCGCGCGGCACCGGTGCTTTTATGCAGCGGGGCAATCAGGCAGTCCGGTCGATCAGCGTCAAATTGCGTGGGCCGGGGGAAGCCCTCAGGGTGGTCGTCAGCCGTTCCCACAGCGATGCACGCACCGAAGCGCTGCTCGGAAGACTCGGCAATCATCAATGCATCGCTATGGGCAGCTCGCTGAAACTCTGCCTTGTCGCTGAGGGTGCGGCGCACTTTTATCCGCGTCTGGGGCCGACGATGGAATGGGATACCGCCGCAGCCCATGCCATCGTCAGCGAAGCCGGCGGCAGGGTGTGCGATTTGAGCGGGCTTGAGCTGCGTTACAACAAACAGGATTTGCATAACCCCGGTTTTTTCGTGCTGGCCGCCGCTGACCGGGCTTTATGGGCGCAGCTCGAAATCGCCCGTTCCATGCCGGCTCCGGCCGCGGATTGATTATTTACCCTTGGGCAATTCTTTTCCAATCGTGCATACACCAGCGCCGCTCCCAGCCGACACGGCTCGGCATCAGGCCACCGTTACCCGCAGCCGCGATCGTCTAGACCATGCGTACCGATGAATTCGATTTTGCTTTGCCCGAACGCCTGATCGCGCAGCATCCGCCCGAGCAGCGCGGCGCCAGCCGCCTGCTGTACGCGCACGGCGGGGTGCTGGAGGATCGCCGCTTTGCAGACCTGACCCGTCTGCTCGGGCCGGACGATGTGCTGGTGCTCAACGACACGCGCGTGATCAAGGCGCGTTTGTTTGGCAGCAAGGATAGCACCGGCAAGGTCGAGGTTCTGGTCGAGCGGGTGCTGGATGACCATCAGGTGCTGGCCAAGGTGCGCGCCAGCCATGCACCGAAGGCAGGCAGCCGGCTGCTGTTGGCCGGGGAATTGCAGGTCGAGGTACTGGGACGCGAGGAGGAGTTCTTCCGCCTGCGCTTTCCGGCCGGTGAGCCTGTGCCGGACTTGCTGGAGCGTTACGGCGAGTTGCCGTTGCCGCCTTATATCACGCATGCGGCCAGCGGCCAGGACGAGCAGCGCTATCAGACCGTGTTTGCGCGCGAGGCGGGTGCGGTGGCGGCGCCCACGGCGGGCCTGCATTTCGATGAGGCGATGCTGCAGGCGCTGCGCGACCGGGGGGTGCAGATCGCCTATCTGACGCTGCATGTAGGCGCGGGCACCTTCCAGCCGGTGCGCGCCGAATGGGTCAGCGGGCATACGATGCACAGCGAACGCTTTGCAGTCCCGCAGGCGACCGTGGATGCGATCGCCCGGGCGCGCGCGGCAGGAGGGCGGGTGATCGCCGGCGGGACGACCAGCTTGCGCGCGCTGGAGAGCGTTGCCGCCAGTGGGCAGTTGCAGGCCGGCAGCGGCGAGACCGGCATCTTCATCACCCCGGGTTATCGCTTCAAGGTGGTGGATGTGCTGCTCACCAATTTCCACCTGCCCAGATCCACGCTGCTGATGCTGGTGTGCGCATTCGGCGGGATGGAGGAGATGCTCGCCGCCTACCGCCATGCGGTGGCGCAGGAGTACCGTTTCTTCAGCTACGGGGATGCGATGTTGATCGAGAGAAAACCATGAAATTCGTATTGCACAACAGCGACGGGCCGGCCCGCCGCGGCACGCTGCAGCTTGCCCACGGCACGGTCGAAACCCCGGCTTTCATGCCGGTCGGCACCTATGGCACGGTGAAGGCGATGGCGCCGGACGAATTGAAACAGAACGGCGCGCAGATCGTGCTGGGCAACACCTTCCACCTGTGGCTGCGTCCCGGGCTGGAGGTCATAGCGGCGCACGGCGGGCTGCACCGCTTCATGGGGTGGGATGGGCCGATACTCACCGATTCGGGCGGATTCCAGGTGTACAGCCTGGGCGCGCTGCGCAAGATCGGCGAGGACGGGGTGAAGTTCCAGTCGCCGGTGAACGGCGACAAGTGCTTTCTGTCGCCGGAGGAATCGATGCGTATCCAGAAGGTGCTCAATTCCGACATCGCGATGATCTTCGACGAATGCACGCCGTATCCGGCTGACGCGAACACCGCGGCCGCATCGATGCGCCTGAGCCTGCGCTGGGCCGAGCGCAGCAAGCGCGCCCATCAGGGCAATGCCAATGCGCTGTTCGGCATCGTGCAGGGCGGGATGTACGAAGCTCTGCGCGACGAATCGCTGGCCGGATTGACCGCCATCGGCTTCGACGGCTATGCGATAGGCGGGCTGTCGGTGGGCGAACCCAAGCACGACATGCTGCGCATCCTGCAGCATACCGCGCCGCAGCTGCCGGCGGACAAGCCGCGCTACCTGATGGGCGTGGGCACCCCTGAAGACCTGGTGGCCGCGGTTTCCCGGGGCATCGACATGTTCGATTGCGTGATGCCGACGCGCAATGCGCGCAACGGCATGCTGTTCACCCGCTTTGGCGACATCAAGATCAAGAATGCGCAATACCGGCTCGACCTGCGCCCGCTGGACGAGCAATGCAGCTGCTATGCCTGCCGCAATTTCACCCGCGCCTATCTGCACCACCTGCACCGCCTCAACGAAATACTCGGCGCGCGCCTGAACACCATCCACAACCTGCATTACTACCAGGAATTGATGGGGGATATTCGTGCGGCGATCGGGGCCGGCAGGTTTGCGCACTTTGCCGCGCGATTTCAGTCGATGCGTGGCGGACAGCAGTGAACGGCTGCGGCTATCATGCTAGAATGCCGGCCTTTTGATTCATATCTGGAGATTAAATGATGTTTATCAGCAATGCTTATGCAGATGCGGGGGCGGCAGCGTCCACCGGAAGCGGGCTCATGAGTTTTGTGCCGCTGTTCGTGTTGATCGTGGTGTTTTATTTTTTGATACTGCGTCCACAATCGACCCGCGTCAAGGAACAGAAGGCGATGATAGCCGCGCTGCAGCGCGGCGACGAGGTGGCGACAGTCGGCGGCGAGGTCGGCACGGTCAGCAAGGTTTACGATCAGTACGTTGGCGTCGAAATCGCCGAGAATCTGGTCGTGATGGTGCAGAAGAGCGCGATTCAGAGTGTGTTGCCCAAGGGAACGATCAAGGCAATCAAGTAATCGATTTCCGCCCGGATGCGTCCGCCCGGATGCGCCCAGGCAGGATGCGCCGGGCTGGCTCCGGCAAGTCATCAAGAGGCTGTCATGAACCAATATCCATTGTGGAAAAACCTGCTGATCCTGGCGGTACTGGTGGCGGGGATGATTTACACCCTGCCGAATTTTTACGGCGAATCACCCGCCGTGCAAGTATCGCCTGCGCGCACCGGCCTCAAGGCTGATGCCGCGCTGCTGGCACGGGTGGACTCGATACTCAAGGCGGCCAACCTCAACCCCGATCTGACCGAACTGGACGGCGGCAGCGTCAAGGCGCGCTTTGCGGATACCGATCACCAGATGAAAGCCAAGGATGTGCTGGCCGGTCAACTGGGGGATGATTATGTGGTGGCCCTCAATCTGTTGCCGCGTTCGCCGCAATGGCTGGCCAGTTTGAATGCGTTGCCGATGTATCTGGGGCTGGATTTGCGCGGAGGCGTGCATTTTCTGCTGCAGGTGGACATGCAGGCGGCGCTGACCAAGGCGCTGGATGCGGCTGCCAGCGACATGCGCAGCGGATTGCGCGAGCAGAACATCCCCTATTCCGGGATCAGCCGCGACGGCGACGTGCTCACGGTCAAATTCCGCGACGCCGCTGCGCGCAGCAAGGGCGAAGCCGAAATCGGCCAGCAATTCGGCGACTACACTCTGAACGACAAGGATGATGGCGGCGCATTCGTGCTGCTGGCGACACTCAAGCCCGAGGCCGTGCATCGCATCCAGGAGTCCGCAGTGCAGCAGAATCTGGTCACCTTGCGCAATCGCGTCAATGAGCTGGGCGTGGCCGAGCCGGTGATCCAGCAGCAGGGTGCGGACCGCGTCGTGGTCCAGCTTCCCGGGGTGCAGGATACGGCCCGCGCCAAGGATATCCTGGGGCGGACCGCGACGCTGGAAGTGCGCATGGTGGACGAGGCGAATCAGGCCGTCGCCGGCGCGCCGCCGCCATTCGGCGACGACATGTTCAAGGATCGTTCCGGCAACCTGATGCTGGTGAAAAAGCAGGTGATACTGACCGGCGAGCGCATCAGCGACGCACAGCCGGGTTTCGACAGCCGCACCAATGAAGCCGCCGTGCATATCAATCTGGATGGCGTGGGTGCAAGGCTGTTCAAGGATGCAACCCGCGAAAACGTCGGCAAGCGCATGGCGATCATCCTGTTCGAAAAGGGCAAGGGCGAGATCGTGACGGCCCCGGTTATCCGCGAGGAAATCGGCGGCGGGCGGGTGCAGATCACCGGATCGATGGATTCGATGGAGGCGCAGAATACCGCGCTGCTGCTGCGCGCCGGCGCCCTGGCCGCTCCGATGGAGATCATCGAGGAGCGCACCGTCGGCCCCAGCCTGGGGGCGGAGAATATCGCGCGCGGGTTCAATTCCACCAAGATCGGCTTCACCCTGGTGGCGATATTCATGATCGCGTATTACCTGATGTTCGGCGTCATTTCCGTGCTGGCGCTGGCGGCCAACCTGCTGTTGCTGGTCGCGCTGCTGTCGCTGCTGCAGGCGACACTGACCCTGCCGGGCATGGCAGGCATCGCGCTGACGCTGGGCATGGCGATCGACGCGAACGTGCTGATCAACGAGCGCATCCGCGAAGAGCTGCGCAACGGCGTCACGCCGCAGGCGGCGATCCATGCCGGCTATGACCGGGCGTTCGGCACCATCCTCGACTCCAACGTCACCACCTTCATCGCCGGGGTTGCGCTGTTCATGTTCGGTTCCGGCCCGATCAAGGGGTTTGCGGTGGTGCTGTGCCTGGGCATCATGACCTCGATGTTCAGCGCGGTGCTGATCTCGCGCGCGATGGTCAATCTGATTTACGGCCGCAAGGCGCGGCTCGCGAAGGTCGCAATCGGTTGAGACATGATGGAGACGGCTCTAAGAATCGTTATGAGCAGCACAAGTGAAAGGAGCCGCGCATAACCAGCGACTTGCCCACTTGTGGGCTTAGTCGAATGGCTAGGAGTTTTATCAGTGAAAGACGAGACATACCTGATAGGTAGGCGCACCCGCAAGGGGCAGGCCGTGCGGTTCCCGTCGCTAGAGCGACGACCGCTACGCTCAGGATTGAACGAGCATGTGATGCAGCAATTGGGCTGCGCAGTAGATTATTAGAGGCGGCTATGGAATTCTTCAAGATCAAAAAAGATATCCCGTTCATGAGCTATGGGCGGTATACCACCTCGATATCGCTGGTGACATTCCTGTTCGCGGTATTCTTTCTCGCCACCAGGGGCCTGAATTTCGGCGTGGACTTTACCGGCGGCACGGTGATCGAATTGCATTACCAGCAAGCGGCGGACATTTCAAAAATACGGGCGCAGCTCGCCGGGATGAATCTGCCGGATGTGCTGGTGCAGAATTTCGGTTCCAGCCGCGACGTGCTGATACAGGTTCCTTCCAAACAGAATATTTCCGGGGCGAAATTGAGCGACCAGGTGCTGGACACCTTGCGCAAACAGGATCCCGATGTGGAAAGGCGCCGCGTCGAATTCGTTGGCTCCCAGGTCGGCAAGGATCTGGTCGACAACGGCGAGCTGGCTTTGCTGCTGGTGTCGCTGGGTATCGTCGGCTATTTGTGGCTGCGCTTCGAGTGGAAATTCGGCCTGGCCGCGATCATCGCCAACCTGCATGACGTGGTGATCATCCTCGGCTTCTTCGCCTTCTTCCAGTGGGACTTCTCGCTGTCGGTGCTGGCCGCGGTGCTGGCCGTGCTGGGCTATTCGGTGAACGAGTCGGTGGTGGTGTTCGACCGTATCCGGGAAAATTTCCGCACCATGCGCAAGGCCGAAGTCTCCCGCATCATCGACAACGCCATCACCCGCACCATGTCGCGCACCATCATCACCCACGGTTGCACCCAGATGATGGTCGGGGCGATGCTGTTCCTCGGCGGCGAGACACTGCACTATTTCGCGATGGCGCTGACCATCGGGATCCTGTTCAGCATTTACTCTTCGGTGCTGGTGGCCAGCCCGCTGCTGATGCTGCTTGGGGTGTCGCGCGAAGATTTCATCAAGCCGGAGAAGACCGAGGCGGAAGCCCTTCCGTAGCCTGGGTTAGCTTGCCCCGACATTTTGCTTTCCCCGGATAAACCGTGAGCCTGATCCTGTACGACATCGTCTTGCACCTGGACACGCATCTGCTGGCGCTGGTGCATGATTACGGCGTGTGGGTGTACGCCATCCTGTTCCTGATCATCTTTGCCGAAACCGGCCTGGTGATTGCGCCGTTCCTGCCCGGCGACACGCTGCTGTTCGTGGCAGGCACCTTGTGCGGCATGGGCGCACTGCAACTGCACTGGCTGATAGCGCTGCTGGTGCTGGCGGCATTCGGCGGCGACAACACCAATTACTGGATAGGGCGCACGCTGGGGTTGCGTTTATTCGAACGTGCAGGCAGATTCATCAAGCGCGAACATCTGGAGAAGACCCACCTCTTTTACGAGAAGCATGGCGGCAAGACCATCATCTTCGCGCGCTTCCTGCCGATCATCCGCACCTTTGCGCCCTTCGTGGCGGGTGTCGGCCTGATGCGCTACCGGCTGTTTATGCTGTTCAGCGCGCTGGGCGGGACACTGTGGATAGCCAGCCTGTCGCTGGCCGGCTATTTCTTCGGCAACATCCCGGTGGTGAAGAACAACCTGACGCTGATCGTCGCCGCCATCATCGTGATCTCCCTGCTGCCCGCGCTGCGCGAATTGATACGCCACCGCAAAGGCAAACAGTCCGTTTGAACGGGCTGCGATGCGGCTTCGAATAAGCAGAAAGCCCGGTTTGTTCCGGGCTTTCTGGTTTGTTGAAGGTCGGATTAACCGAAGCGGCCGGTGATGTAGTCTTCCGTTTCCTTGCGTTTGGGATTGGTGAACACCGAGCTGGTCTCGCCCAGTTCGATCAGGTCGCCCAGGTACATGTAGGCGGTGTAGTCGGAGATGCGCGCGGCCTGCTGCATGTTGTGGGTGACGATCACGATGGTGAAGTCTTCCTTCAGCTCGTCGATCAGCTTTTCGATGTGCGCGGTGGAAATCGGGTCCAGCGCCGAAGTCGGTTCATCCAGCAGCAGCACCTGCGGTTTGACCGCGATGGCGCGGGCGATGCACAGACGCTGTTGCTGCCCGCCGGAAAGCCCGGTGCCGCTCTGCTTGAGCTTGTCCTTGACCTCGGTCCACAGCGCCGCCTTGCGCAACGCCCATTCCACGCGGGCCTCCATGTCGTGCTTGCTGAGATTTTCGTAAAGTTTGACGCCGAATGCGATGTTGTCGTAGATCGGCATCGGAAACGGGGTGGGTTTCTGGAACACCATGCCGATTTTGGCGCGCAGCATGTTCAGATCCTGTTTGCTGTCGAGGATGTTTGCGCCGTCCAGCAGAATCTCGCCGGTGGCCTTTTGTTTGGGATAGAGCTGGTACATGCGGTTGAAGGTGCGCAGCAAGGTCGATTTTCCGCAACCTGAAGGGCCGATGAATGCGGTCACCATTTTTTCCGCGATGTTCAGATTGATGTCCTTGAGGGCGCGGAAATTCCCGTAATAGAAATTCAGGTCCTTGATGATGATCTTTGGATTGGCGATGGTTTCAATGTTCATGAGCTGACCTGGTGTGTGGCCGGATTTTAATGGGTGGTGGCGCTTTGCCTGAACAGCACACGCGCCAGGATATTCAGCGTCAATACGCTGATGGTGATCAGCAGCGCGCCTGCCCAGGCCAGCTTTTGCCAGTCGCCATAGGGACTCATTGCGAACTGGAAAATCACCACCGGCAGGTTGGCCATCGGCTGGTTCATGTTGCTGTTCCAGAACTGGTTGTTCAGCGAGGTAAACAGCAGCGGCGCGGTTTCGCCGCTGATGCGCGCCACCGCCAGCAACACCCCGGTGATGATCCCTGCGCGCGCGGCGCGCAGCGTGACGAAATTGATCACTTTCCATTGCGGCGCGCCGAGCGCCGCGGCGGCTTCGCGCAGCGTGCTGGGCACCAGGCGCAACATGTTTTCGGTGGTGCGGATCACCACCGGGATCACCAGGATGGACAGTGCAAAAGCGCCGGCCCAGCCGGAAAAATGCCTGACCTTGACCACATACATTTCATACACGAACAAGCCGATCACGATGGAAGGGGCGGACAGCAGCACATCGTTGATGAAACGGGTGACTGGCGCCAGCCAGCCGCGCTGGCCGAATTCGGCCAGATAGGTGCCGGCCAGGATGCCGATCGGCGTGCCGATCAGGGTGCCGACCACCGTCATCATCAGGCTGCCGGCGATGGCGTTGAGCAGGCCGCCCGAATTGCCCGGCGGCGGGGTCATTTGCGCGAATACCATCGGGGTGAGCGCGGGCAGTCCATGATCCAGCAGGGTCAGCAATATCCAGCACAGCCAGAACAATCCGAACAGCATCGCCAGCACCGAGACCGAAAGTCCCACTGCGTTGATGATGCGGCGGCGCGTGTATAGATTCAGCATGGTGTTTGCGCAGTCCCGTTCAGGCAGCCTGGCCTTCGCGCTGCCCCAGTTTGTACAGCATGTAGCGCGCGATCGACAGGACCACGAAAGTGATGAAGAACAGGATCAGGCCGAGCTCGATCAACGAAGATGTGTACAGGTCTCCGACCGCTTCGGTGAACTCGTTGGCCAGCGCCGAGGAGATGCTGTTGCCCGGCATCAGCAGGGACTGGCTCAGGTCGTGCGCATTGCCGATCACGAAGGTGACGGCCATGGTTTCGCCCAATGCGCGCCCGAGCCCCAGCATGATGCCGCCGGCCACACCCACCTTGGTGTAGGGCAGCACCACCTGCCACATCACTTCCCAGGTGGTCGCGCCGAGTCCGTAAGCGGATTCCTTCAGCAGCGTGGGTACCACATCGAACACGTCGCGCATCACCGATGCGATGAACGGGATCACCATGATCGCGAGGATGATCCCGGCAGTCAGCAGGCCGATGCCCATGGGCGGGCCGGAGAAGAACGGGCCGATGTAGGGCAGCGTGCCGACATGCTTGTTGAGCCACGGCTCGACGTGGTCGGCGAACAGCGGCGCAAATTCGAACAATCCCCACATGCCGTAGATGATGCTGGGAATGCCCGCCAGCAATTCGATCGCGATGCCCAGCGGGCGGCGCAGCATGCGCGGCGAAAGCTCGGTGAGGAACAGTGCGATGCCGAAGCTGACCGGAATCGCGATCAGCAGTGCGATACCCGAGGTGACCAGCGTGCCGATGATCGGGATCAGGCCGCCGAACCTGTCGTTGACCGGGTCCCAGTCGGAACTGACCAGAAAGCCCGGGCCGAAAGCATGGATCGCAGGCAGGCTGCCCACCACCAGCGAACCGATGATCGCCGCCAGCAGCGACAATACGCCGAATGCGCAGACGCGTGTCAGGCTGCGGAACAGCAAGTCGAACACCGCTTGTCGTTTAAGGCGCGTTTCCTGTGAAAACATCTGCATGGTTGTATGATCGGTTAAAAAAACAGCGGGGGCATCAGCCCCCGCGATTATAGCCTAAGCTTGTGCCGTGTCAGCCACGCACCCCGGGCATATTTCCAGAAAGCCTTATTTCCAGACCGGTTTGCCTGCGGCGTCCTTGATTTGTGCTTTCCAGGCGGCTTCGATCAGTTTGGCTACCGATTCAGGCATCGGCACGTAGTCCAGCGACTCGGCCATCTGGCCGCCATTGCGGTAGGCCCAGTCGAAGAACTTCAGCACTTCCCTGGCGGTCTCGGGTTTGTCCTGAACCTTGTGCATCAGCACGAAAGTGGAGCCGGTGATCGGCCAGCTGTTCTTGCCCGGTTCGTTGGTCAGGATCTCGTAGAAGCCCGGAGCCTTGTCCCAGCGCGCGCCCGCTGCCGCTGCCTTGAAGGACTCGATATTCGGCTGGATGAAATGGCCGTCGTGGTTCTTCATTTGCACGTAGTTCATCTTGTTCTGCAGCGCGTAGGCATATTCCACATAACCGATCGAACCCTTGATGCGCTGCACATAGGAGGCCACGCCTTCGTTGCCCTTGCCGCCGGTGCCCGCTTTCCAGGAGACCGCCGTGCCTTCGCCCACAGCGGACTTCCAGTCTGCGCTGACCTTGGACAGATAGTTGGTGAAAATGAAGCTGGTGCCCGAACCGTCGGAGCGGTGCACCACGGTGATGTCCGCATCGGGCAACTTGATGTCCTTGTTCAGTGCGGCGATCGCCGGATCATTCCACTTGGTGATCTTGCCCAGGTAGATGTCGGCCAATACAGTCCCGTCCAGTTTCAGCTTGCCGGTTTCAATGCCTTCCAAATTCACGACCGGAACCACGGCGCCATTGATGGCCGGGAATTGCATCAGGCCATTCGCGTCCAGGTCTTCCTTCTTCATCGGCATGTCGGAGGCGCCGAAATCCACGGTCTTGGCTTCGATCTGCTTGATGCCGCCGCCGGAGCCGATGGACTGGTAATTCAGGCCGATATTGGTTTTGGTCTTGTAGGCATCAGCCCATTTGGCGGCGATCGGGTAGATAAAGGTCGAGCCGGCGCCGGTGATGTCGGTAGCCTGGCTGGCGCCGGCATAGGCCGCCACAGTAGCGGCGGCGATGCCGATGATGAGTTGCTTCAGTTTGCTGTTCATGATCTCTCCATAATCTATATTGAGTTGCGGGCTGCGGTCATCCGTGATTCCCGGTCAAGATCCCGGGTCAGGCCGGCAAAGTGGTGAATCCGGCAAAGTTTGTTGCGGGTTGCATATTATGGCGGTTATGTTACTGGATTATTACAGTCTATCCCTGAAAATCCCAATAGGCGAGCAGCGCTTGTGCGCGGATGGGATAGTGCAGATTTTGGCGTCTGAATTGCAGGGCATGGTGATCCCTGCGGATCATTGCTGCACTTCGCGCTCGATCTTATCCACGGTGATATGGCGCACATCGCGCCCCTTGACCATATACACGACATATTCGGACATGTTCTTGGCATGGTCGCCGATGCGTTCAATGGCCTTGGCGACAAACAGGATCTCCAGCGCGCTGGAAATAGTACGCGGGTCTTCCATCATGAAAGTGGCGAGGTAGCGCATGATGTTGCGAAACTCTTCGTCCACCTTCTCGTCCTGGCGCACCACCTGCGCGACAGCGGATATATCCAGGTTGGCAAAAGCGTCCAGCGACTTGAGCAGCATGTCCAGCGTCAGCTTTGCCACATGATTGATCTTGTTGAAACGGGGCAGGGTCAGGCCTTGCCTGTGTTTCAGCCGCTTGGCCGTGAGAGCGATCTTCTTTGCCTCATCGCCGATGCGTTCCAGGTCGGTGATCGTTTTGATCACCATCATCACGATACGCAGGTCGCCTGCGGTCGGCTGCCGGCGCACGATGATGTGACTGCAACTTTCATCTATCGCCACTTCCAGCGCATTGACACGGTGATCATCCGCGATGATGCGATCTATCGACGCCGTATCGCCTTTGGCCAGCGCCGCAACGGCGAGACGGACCTGGTTTGCCACCAAGTCGCCCATCTGCAGCACGCGACAGCGGACGGATTCAAGTTCTGCGTCATATTGCCTTGAAGTGTGTTCGCTGTTAACCATCTGGCAGCTCCCCGCCTGGCCTGTGTAAGCGGGCGATACTAATCTTGCTGCGTGAAGCTTTTGTTACCGGGGCGTTGTGGTCGCCAATGCGACACGCGGCTTTGCTTATAATAAATCCGGAGTCGGATGAAAAGCATCGAAGTTCTCGGCACAGGTGTGCAACTGCAGGACCAGGCTGAAACTGGTCGAGACTGCCGCCAAATAAAAGGGCATCGAAATCCGGCAGGGGAAAGTCGGGCAGGTCCGGGACATCATGGCTTATGGCATCATATCCACGGCCGGCGCGGTGGTGGAGGGAAAAGTGTTGCATGCGGTATGCCGGGCCGCGACAAGATCGCCGGCTGGTTATTCTATTGAGGTTTCCATATTTGATGACGGTGACGCATCTTGCGGAATGCGGTAAGGAGAAATTAAAAAACTGGCACGTCATTCCCGTCCTTCGATGGACTCAGGATAAACTGTCCCTCGGACAAGCGCGAATCCAGGTGATTTAGCCAAAATGCACTTTGGTCTTGCTGGATTTCTTCACTTCGTTCGCAATAACGGCAAGGGTGTCATGAATTATGGAAGTATCAATAATGATATGGGGATGATATGGACAGCACCGCAGCAGAAGCTTTTCATGCGCGCCTGAAAGGAACCTTTTCAGGCATCCTGCAATGGCAGCAGCTCGACGAGTTGTGGGCGCGTGTCAAACCCGGCCTATGGTTCTTTTACCAGGTGGGCGAGGATGTGCCGGAAGAAGCACTGGGCGGCGGCGAACTCGCGGCGCGCATCGATGCGCTGAACCGGTTGTTGCATAGTGAACATGATTACCACTACTGCGGCATCGTCTATGCCGACGATGTGGAGCAGCCGACGCTGATCAAGGTCTATGATCCGGGTAACATGGGCTCTTCCTGTAGCCGTGATACAACGCCCTCGCCGCCGGGCTGGATACTCAGTACCGAGCCGCCCGCGTTGATCGAGACCCATGCGCCAACGCCCAATAATCGCAAGCGCTGGTGGCAGCTTTTTTCAAGCTGAGGATGCCGTGAGTAACGTAGGGTGGATAAGCGAAGCGCATCCACCAAAGCGCTTTGGTGGATGCGCTTCGCTTATCCACCCTACATCTGTCGTCTTTATTACTGACTGCTGTGTAGTATCCCGCAACCGGCGCTCATCGAGAGCGGCATCCCGATAATCGAAAGCGCTGGTGGCAATTATTTTCACAATGACCAAGCGATGAGCGAACACAGGATAAAAATGATATTTCAGGTTGATCTGGTGCGTATCGATACCCATGGCAGCGTCCCTCGCTGCAAGGGTGTCGTATGAGCGCACACTCCCACAGCCACGCCGCAAACTATGACCGCGCTTTTGTTATCGGCATCGCGCTGAACGTGGTGTTCGTGCTGGTCGAGGCGTTCTACGGCTGGCAGGCGGCATCGCTCGCGCTGCTCTCCGATGCCGGACACAACCTGAGCGACGTGCTGGGATTGCTGATGGCATGGGGAGGGTTTTATCTGGCACGCTTGCGCCCCAACCGCAAGCACACTTACGGCTGGGGCCGCGCGACGATACTGGCCGCATTGTTCAATGCGCTGATTCTGCTGGTCGCGGTAGGCGGCATCGCGTGGGAGGCCATCTCCCGGTTCTCGCACCCGGTTCCGATCCAGGGCGGCATCGTGATGCTGGTCGCTGCTGCCGGTGTGGCGATCAACGGCATCACCGCCTGGCTGTTCATGTCGGGCAACAAGGATGACCTCAACCTGCGCGGCGCGTTTCTGCACATGGCGGCGGACGCGCTGGTTTCACTCGGCGTGGTCATCGCGGGTGCGGTATTTATCCGGACTGGCTGGACCTGGCTGGACCCGGCGCTCAGCCTGGTGATCGCCGTGGTGATCTTGCTGGGCACCTGGGGGCTGCTGCGCCAGTCCCTGCACCTTACGCTGGACGGCGTACCCGCCTCGATCGAATTGGATGCGGTGAAAAATTACCTGTCAGCCCTGCCCGGCGTCAGCGCAGTGCATGACCTGCATGTGTGGGCGATGAGTTCGTCCGATATCGCACTGACCGTGCATCTGGTCATGCGTGACGGGCATCCGGGAGATGATTTTCTCAACCGCGTGGCGGAGGCATTGCATGACAATTTCGCCATCGAGCACGCCACCATCCAGATTGAAACCGGCAGTCTGGTTTGCGCTTTATCAGACCATGCCTAGCCAATAGAGTTGAACAACCGGCTGATTTCTGTTTCAATTGCGCCTGTCGTTTTAATAATTGTTTAACAATGGAAATGTAAAATGATGAAACCGAATCAAGTGGTCAAGGCGCTGTCGGCACTGGCGCAACCCACGCGGCTGGCGATCTACCGCTTGCTGGTGGAGCATGGGCCGGAGGGCCTGGCGGCGGGGCAGATAGCCGAAAGGCTGAAAGTGGCGCCGGCGACGCTGTCGTTTCACTTCAGGACGTTGAGCCATGCCGGATTGGTGGAGAGCAAGCAGGATGGGCGCTTCATCTACTACGCGGCGAACTTTGCGGTGATGAACGGGATGGTGGATTACCTGACGGAGAACTGTTGCGGCGGGAATGCGGATGCCTGCAGGGTGCCCGGCCAAAAATGCTGAACCAAAAAAATACTGAGCAAGCAATGCCGATAATTTACCGGGGAAACAAAAATGAGTGAAAGGCAATACAAGGTACTGGTGCTGTGCACCGGCAATTCGGCGCGCAGCATACTGGGCGAGGTGCTGTTCAATAGCATGGGCAAGGGCCGGTTCAGGGCTTATAGCGCGGGCAGCAAGCCGGCCGGAGCAGTGAATCCCGGCGCGCTGGAACTGTTGCAGCAGCGCGGCTATGCTGTCGGCGGGTTGCGCAGCAAGAGCTGGGACGAGTTCGCCGCGCCCGGCGCGCCGGAATTCGATTTCATCTTTACCGTGTGCGACAACGCCGCGGGTGAGGTTTGCCCGGTCTGGCCGGGCAGGCCGGCCACGGCACACTGGGGTATCCCGGACCCGGCGCATGTCGAGGGCGATGAGGCAAGGCGTGCCGCCTTCAGGCGCGCCTACGAACAACTGGCGCGGCGCATTCAGCTGTTCATGAGTCTACCGATCGAGAAACTGGACCGGCTCGCGCTGAAGGAAAAACTCGCCGAGATCGGCCGCATCGAGGATTAAGTCATGAATCTTTTCGAGCGCTATCTGACCCTCTGGGTCGCGCTGTGCATCTTCGTCGGCGTACTGCTCGGCCAATTCCTGCCGGGCGTGTTCCATGCGATCGCCGGCCTGGAGATCGCCAGGGTCAACATCCCGGTGGGCGTGCTGGTGTGGGTGATGATCATCCCGATGCTGCTGAAGATCGATTTCGGCGCGCTGCATCAGGTCAGGGCGCAGCGCCGCGGCATCGCCGTGACGCTGTTCATCAACTGGGGCGTGAAACCGTTTTCGATGGCTGTTCTCGGCTGGCTGTTCATCCGCCATGTGTTTGCCGCCTGGCTGCCGCACGACCAGCTCGACAGCTATATCGCCGGACTGATCCTGCTGGCCGCCGCACCCTGCACCGCGATGGTGTTCGTGTGGAGCCAGCTGGTGAAAGGCGACCCGTATTTCACGCTGTCGCAAGTGGCGCTCAACGACACCATCATGATCTTCGCCTTCGCCCCGCTGGTGGCGCTGTTGCTCGGCATCGCCAGCATCAGCGTGCCATGGGATACGCTGTTCGTGTCGGTGGTGTTTTACATCGTGATCCCGGTCATCCTCGCGCAACTGCTGCGCCGCAAGCTGCTGGCGCACGGCGCAGCGGCGTTCAAACGGGCGCTGGAGACGATCGCGCCGTTGTCCATGGGCGCGCTGCTGTTGACGCTGGTGCTGCTGTTCGCGCTGCAAGGCAATGCCATCGTCGCCCAGCCGCTGGTGATCGCGCTGCTGGCCGTGCCCATCCTGATCCAGGTGCTGTTCAACGCGGGGCTGGCCTACTGGCTGAACCGGCGCCTGGGCGTGGTGCACTGTGTCGCCGCACCGTCGGCGCTGATCGGCGCGAGCAATTTCTTCGAGCTGGCGGTGGCCACCGCGATCAGCCTGTATGGCTTCCAGTCCGGCGCGGCGCTGGCCACCGTGGTCGGGGTGCTGGTCGAAGTGCCGGTGATGCTGCTGGTGGTGAAGATCGCCAATGCCTCGCAACACTGGTACCAGCTGGGCAGACAGCGCAGCCGCGGAGTTGCCGGGGAAGCCTGACAGCGGGTTAGAAACCGGGTATCACCCGGACCGGTTGCGCTGTCAGCGAGGCTGTCATCGCCGCGTCATGAAGTTACCCTATAAGGGATCTTCATGAGGAAACTGATCTTGTTCGCGTTGCTGTTGTCGGCCGGCATCTCCGCCCGGGCGCAGGGGTATGCCCCCGGCTTGCAGGTGGAGGTCACCCGAGACGGCAGCCTGTACACCTTCCAGGCCAGTTTCGATACGTCGCTGACGCGCTGCGCCGCCTACCGTTACCTGACCGACTATCAGGACGACAAAGACATGCCGGGTGTGATCGAGTCGCATGCCTATCGCGAATCTGCCAGCCAGGTCAGGGTAGAACGTATCGTCGATGAACACATCCTGTTCTTCGATGTCAGGCTGCACTCGGTGGTGGAATACACGGAAAGTCCATTTGACCGCATCGCCTTCACCCAGCTGGCGGGCGATTCGAAGTCGTTCCAGGGCAGCTGGACCATCCAGCCCGAGCGCCAGGGCAGCATGCTGAAGTTCAAGGGGGTGTGGGAACCGGATACGCTGATCCCCTTATTCATCATCGATCATTTCGCAAAGAATGGCCTGATCGACAAATTCAACACGATCGCCAGCATGGCAGAGAAGCATGCGGAAAAATATGCGCAGAAGCCGGGCGATATCCCGGCAAACAGTTGCGTGGACTGACACCCAGGTTCCCCAGGCTGCCTGCTCCTGCCGCAATCAGATCCTGTCTCCGCCCTGAGGCTTGGCGCTGCGCCATTCGATCAGCTCCAGCCGGCCATCCAGATGCTCGACGATCGCGGTGCAGCTGTCCACCCAGTCTCCGCAATTGATGTACAACAGCTCGCCGACCTGCTTGATCGCGGCGCTGTGGATATGGCCGCACACCACGCCGTTCAGCCCGCGGTCGCGAACCGAGCGGATCACCGAGTCTTCGAAATCGAAGATGAAGGTGACGGCGGATTTGACCTTGCGCTTGGCATATCCGGCCAGCGACCAGTAGCCGCCTATGCCCAGTGTGCGGCGCCACCAGGACAGCCAGCCGTTGAGGCGCACCAGCAAGTCGTATCCGGCGTCCCCCAGCAGCGCCAGCCAGCGGTGGTGCCGGGTCACCTGATCGAACTGGTCGCCGTGAGTGAGCAGCAGCTGCTTGCCATCGGCGGTGAGGTGCAGCCATTCGAACGCGATCAGGATGTCACCGAACAGGGTGCCGCTGTATTCGCGCATCGCCTCGTCGTGGTTCCCCGGGATGAACACCACCTTTTCGCCGTGCCGCGCGCGGCGCAGGATTTTCTGCACCACGGTGTTCTGCATCGGCGACCACTGGATGCTGCGCCCCATGGACCAGAAGTCGATGATGTCGCCGATCAGGAACAGGTGGTCGCTTTCGAATTCGCGCAGAAAATCCAGCAACCGCTCGGCCTGGCAGCCGCGTGTGCCGAGGTGGATGTCGGAGAGGAAGATGGAGCGGACTTTCACGGCGCCAGCTTAATCCGGCAATGTGAAATATAAATGAAAGAAATCCTTCATTTATATTGCAGGCCCTGAAGTTCCGGGCTGGCTGCGCGCCTATGAGTTGTCCAGCCACTCCCGGACTTGCTGCGCCACCCAGTCGCCGTCGTCCAGCGGCAGATCGTGGCCCGCCAGCGGATGCACGCGGATCGCGCAGCGCCACTGCTGCGCCAGCGCCAGCGAGCACCTGGCATCGACCAGGCGGTCCTGCCGGCTGGCCAGCAGCAGCACCGCCGCCGGCCCGGCCGGGGCGGCGCGATAAGCGGCCGCGGCCCGCAGCTGGCGCAGCAGGTTGGCGCGCGTGACCGGATATGCTTCGGCATAGGCTGTCCACTGTTGCAATAGCTGCAGGCGCTGTTCCGGGCGGTGTTTCAGATTGCTGGTGAGGCGCAGCACCCGGCTTTCGCGCCGCGGCGCCGGGGCCAGCAACAGGGCGGCCAGGGCGGCATAATTGGCCGGGCGCAGCCTGTGGTAGAACGGGCTGCAGGACGCCAGGCTGGTATTGATCAGCACCAGTTTTTCGAGCTCGGCCGGATATTTCTCGCTCCAGGCCACCGCCACCATCGCTCCCAGCGACAACGCGAGCACGCGGTAGGGCGGCGCGTAACCGAGTCGTTGCAGCTGCATGCGGCAATGCTCTGCCATCTCCGCCACGCTGGCCGGGCTGGCCAGCGCATGCAGGCGGCCGTTGCCGGGGAAGTCCGGCGCCGCGACAGATTGCGTGCCGACCGCGGCGCCGAAGCGCAGCGGGAAATCGCCCCAGTGGCGCGCCTCGCGCATCAGGCCGCGCAACAGCACCCAGGTGGTCACGAGCCGTACCAGCGCGCCACGGCGCGTTGCTGCAGCAGGCTGCGGGCCGGCTCCCGCGCCTGCCAATTGGCGTGGCTGCAAGCGGCGCGCATCAGAAAATCCAGCCACACGGAGTGTCCGCGCAACACCCGGTGCAAGCGATGTTCGACCGAGGGGTTGAAAATTCCCTCGCGGGAAAACAGCTGGCGGGGATTTTTCTTCACCCACAGCCAGGAGCCCATTTCCAGCGTCAGCGGCAGAAAGGTATTGCCCGGGTCCTGCTGCGCCTGCAGATAAAGATAATCCCAGATGTCGCCATGGGCGCGATATTGCAGGCTTTGCGGTTCAAACAGGTATTTGTTGTTGGGGTAGATCTGCTGAAACAATTCTTCCAGCGCAACGATATCGGCCAGGTTAGGGATGGGGTCCGCGCTGTGGGCATAGGGAAACCATACCCGGTCGCGCGAGCCGAAGCCGGAATGGCAATCCACGGCGATGCTGAAAGGGCGCGGCAGCAGTTCCTGTCCTACGATCCGGCACAGCGCCAGATTTTCGCGCTCCATTTCGGCGCCTGCCGCGCCGCGATACCAGGGCAGGCGCGGACTGATCCGCTGTCCTCCCAGCAGGAACGGCGCCCGGCCTGCCACCTCGACCGGCGCATTGCGCATCAGGTCCACCCCTTGGGGATTGCAGCGCGTGGACTGCCACATGCCGCCGGGGTTGATCAGCGGCATGAATACCAGCCTCACTTCCTGCAGCACATGGTGCAGGCTGCTGTCCCAATCCAGGCGCTTGAGCAAACCGCGCAAAAAATACAGCAGCACCTGGGTGCCGATGCGCTCCAGACCGTGGATTCCGCCGAAGAATCCGATTGCGGGCAGATTGGGATCAGGGTTGCCCAGGGCCAGCCGGTAAACCGGGAAACGCCGATGGCATGCGCTTACCTGGCAAACCACATCCGCTTCCACATGACCACGGCCGAGCTCCAGCAAACGTTCCAGTTCTGTCAGTTCAGGCAGCGTCGGCATCACGGTCGGGGAGGCGGAAAAAAATACGGGCCCCGGCGGAGGCCCGTCAAGCACAGCAGGGGAGTGATGCGGCATTGCCCGGTGGGAACGGATCAGGCTTTCAGGAAATGTCTGGCATAGCGGCTGCTGATGTGCGACATCGGCAACAGCATCAGCAGATCGGCGGTGTTGAATTCCGGGTCCCACGCCGGCTCTCCGCAAATGTAGGCGCCCAGCCGCAGGTAGCCCTTGATCAGCGGCGGGATGGGCGCGTCCAGATACTGGTTCAGCGCGTGCAGCGGCAGCGGGCAGCGCGGGAACACGCTGTATTCGGCCGGCGCGGAATAGATGCGGTGCAATTTGCGGTAGATGCTAGCCGCCACGTGGCCGCCATCGCCCATGCTGATGCTGGCGCAGCCGATCAGGTATTCGTGGCGCTGCTGCAGCATGTATTGGGCGAGGCCGCTCCATAAATGGGTGATCGTCGCGCCGTCGCGATAATCCCGATGCACGCAGGAGCGCCCGACTTCCACCATGCGGTCGCTGAGGTGCAGCAGCCGGGTCAGGTCGAATTCGCCTTGGGCATAATAGCCGCCTATCCTTTCCGCCTGATCGGGCGGCAGGATGCGATAAGTTCCGACCACCTTGTTTTCCGTGCTCTCGCGCACCAGCAGATGCTTGCAGTATTTGTCGAAGATGTCGCGGTCCAGGCCTTCAGCCGCGCTGGACAGATTGGCGCCCATTTCCTCGGCGAATATCTTGTAGCGCAGGCGCTGCGCTTCCAGTACTTCGGATTCGCTGCGCGCGATGGACGTGATCAGGCGCCGCTGGACGGCAGATTGGTTTTGCAGGTTCAGTTCCATCATCGCATCTCCTGTGGCCGGGTTGAAACTGTGTGCAGCTTAAACAAGGCATGTTGCAGGGTGATGACGGCAACATGAAGGATGTGTGAACCCTCTATTTGGGGAGACGGTGCGGCCCCGGATCGACCAGCAAAGCATAAGCCGAGCGCGATGACAGCATGTCATGCGGATAGGAGCCGGCCTGCGCTGCGGCTGCTTGGCGGGCGGTTGCGGCAAGCAGCAGTCCCCGCGCGATTGCCGTTTGTGCGGCGCGCGCCAGCGTGCGGCGATTTTCCCCCGCGCTCGGCAGCGCCGGGCTGAACACCACGCATGCGTCGAGCCGACGGCAGCGCAGAATTCGCCAGATAGAGTGCAGCAGCGTGGTATCGCCGATGAAGGCGGCAGCGGGATCCGCTGCGCCGGTTTCGTCCTGGTAACGCAACGCCACGGGACACACGGCCGCGCCCGCATCGATGGCCGGCTGGATCAGTGCCGAATGGAAGTGGCCGACCTGCTTGCCGTCGCTGGTCGTGCCTTCCGGGAACAGTGCTATACACTCACCCTGGTTCAGCAATTGGCTCACGCGCCGGTTGAGCAGCGCGGCATTCCGGCGCAGTGCGCGCTGGATGAAGACCGTGCCGCAGCGCAGCGACAGCCAGCCTATGATCGGCCAGGCGCGCACTTCCGCTTTGGCGATGAAGCGCGCCGGCTGCAACGCGTTCAGCACGTAGATGTCCAGCCACGAAACGTGATTGGCCACGATCAGGCAGCCGCCTGTGCTGCGGGCCGCTTGCATCCCCTCGACCCGGATGGCGACGTTGAGGATGGCCAGCAATTGCCTGCTCCAGTTTTTGACGATGCGCCGTTGCCTGCTTTGGCCGAGATGCGGGTAGGGGACAGCCAGCAACAAGGCATAAACCAGGTGAACGGCGACGCGGCAGCCGCGGAACAGGCTGACCGGCAGGGGTTCCCTAGCCATAATGAGCCTCTGCACCCTGGTATTCCTCCTCCGCCAATTGGTGCGGGTAGAGGCGGCGGCGCTCGATGAACAGGCTGTTGCCGGGTATGCCCTTGGCCATTTTTTTTGCGTCGGTGGCGGCTTCGGCAACTGCATGATGCGACCCGAACCATTGCGGCAGTACCCGGATCACGCCGATAGACAGCGTCGGCAGGGGATGGTGCACGATGCGGCCCTGGCGGTCCCCGGTCATGTAGCCGCCGATGGCGCGGTGATCCTTGTCGAACAGGGCTGCTGCGGTGCGCGCAAACGAGGAGACCGCGCGATGGCAACGCTGTTCCCAATCCTTGCTTTGCAGCACCAGAATGAAATCGTCGCCGCCGATGTGGCCGATGAAGTCATGCAGCGGATCGCAGATGCCGCCCAGCAGCCGTGCGGTGAACTGGATCAGCTCATCGCCCTTGCGGTAACCGCACACATCGTTGAACGGCTTGAAATTGTCGAGGTCGGCGTAACACACCGCAAACGATTTTCCGGAGCCCAGCAGCTGTTCGATGTGTTCGTTGATCGGGACATTGCCCGGCAGCAGGGTCAGCGGGTTGGCATAGCGCGCGGTTTCGATCTGGGCCTTGGTGATTTCGCGCAGCAGGTCCTGCCCGGTGCTGACCCCGAGGTAGCGGCCCTGCTCGGTGACGATGAAGCCGTCGCTGAAATGCCTGGAATCGGATTCGCTCAGGAATCCGCTCAATTCGTGTATCGGCGTTGATTTCTCCACCAGCAGCGGCGCGGTATTCATCATTTCCGCGCAGGGTTTTTTGGCGAGCAGTTCGCGGCGGTAAGGCTGGGCCAGGTTATCGACAAATTCGTAGCGGTTGATCAATCCGACCGGGCGCCCGTTCTTGACCACCGGGATCGCGCGCAAGTCCTTGTTGCCGGAAAAGCTGGCGAATATTTTTTCAATCGCGGTTTCCGGTTGTGCCGGCTCGACATAACGCAGGATCTTTTCCGCCGTGACGTTGCGCGGATTGTTATACGGCTGTTCATCGGGAGGGTTGACGTTGAGCAGACGGCCGACTTCCGCGGGCGGGTTCAGCGGCGGGACGCGGCCGGGGCGGGCGATGAAATAGCCCTGGCCGAACGCGATCCCGATATCGCGGATGATCCTGAACTCGGCATCCGTTTCTATGCCTTCCGCAATCACCTGCGTGCCCGAGCTCAGTGCGATGCTCTGGATCGACTTCAGGAACTGCTGCTTGAGCGGATCGGTATTGGCGCCCTGGACGAAATGCATGTCGACTTTTACAAATTCCGGGCGCATCTCGGACCACAGTCGCAAACTGGAAAATCCCTCGCCCAGATCGTCCATCGCGATCTGGAATCCCATGCTGCGGTAATGCAGCAGCGCATTGCGCATGCCATCGAAGTCGAAAGTGGGATGGTTCTCGGTGATTTCGATGATGACCCGTTGCGGGTCGATGTGCAGGTTCTCGAGATAGGCCAGCGTCTGTCCATTCTTGAAACTGGGGTGGGCCAGGGTTTCGGGGCTGACATTCAGGAACAGTTTCCCGGGCAGGCTCTGCGCGGCAAACGCTTCCAGCACCACCTGGCGGCACAGCATCTCGACCTCCAGCGACAAGCCTTGCTGCTTGGCCGCGCCGAACAGTTTGAGCGGGGCATGCAGCGGACTATCGGCCGGTCCGCGTATCAGCCCCTCGAAACCGAGAAAGGTGCCGCCGGAAAGATCCAACACCGGCTGGAACAGCGCGGAGAGGTCGCGCTGCCTGAGTATGTCCTGGAGCGTCTTCATGGTGTTTATCCTGTGAGTGTCAGGGCACAGCAGGATAAACAGCAAATGTTGCAGCCGGGTTAAGGCGATGTTGCGGCCGGGTTGCAGATACCCTGATGCCCGGCGGCTGCTATCGAGGTTTCCATATTGGATGACAGTGACGCATCTTGCGGAATGCGGCAAGGAGAAATTGAAAACCGGCACGTCGTTTCCGTCCTCTGATGGGCTCGGGATAAATTGTCCTTCGGACAAGCGGGAATCCGGAATGCCTCGTCATTGCGATAACCAGCGACTTGCCAGCTTGTTGGCTTAATCGATTGGCTAGTAGATCCATCAGGAGCATAACGATGCGGCAATCCAGATGGTTTAACCAAAACGCATCTTGGTCTTGCTGGATTGCTTCACTTCGTTCGCAATGACGGCAAGGGTGTAATGAATTATGCAAGTATCAATGGATGCGCCCGCAGCGCGCAGGCGGCCGACGTGCAATCAGAATGCCTGGTCATTGCGAGGAGGGACGCGCAGAGGCGAAGCGAGTGGCATCAGAATCCTCGTCATTGCGAGAGGCGAAGCGACGCGGCAATCCAGAACAGCAAACCGCTGATTGCTTCACTTCGTTCGCAATGACGGCACTTTGAGCCCCCGCACTTCGTTCGCAATGACGGCAAGGTGTCATGATTCAAGTATCAATGATGCCATCCGGGCTTCATGGTATGGTGCATCGGCCGGGTCGACTGACGACGGTCCGCCGGCCCAGCATCGCCCTTATTTTGGCTGGGCCTGCCTCCGCCACCCCCGCTGCATGCGGCGAGGATCAGCGCAAGCAGGGCAAATGCACCGAACACAACTTCGCACCAGCAGTTTTCATCGCCGGGACTCCATGCGCTTGGGGGAAAATCGATGCTTTACTGATTTGTGCAGCGCAACTGTAATAGCTGCCGGCACGCTTTGCCGGGATTCTGTCAACTGCGCCGGGAATTTTCCGGCCCGGCAGGCCAATGCTACAATCCACCGCTTGCCTTGCACAGGATATCGATCCCCATATGAACCCCACCTTGCCCGACGACGATATGACAGACCCGGCCGATGACAATGCGTCCGAACTGGAGCTGACCGACGCCGATATCCTGGATGCAATGCAGCACATCCCCGGCTATCTGGACATCAGCACCGAGGATTTCCGCGCGATCTATCACCTCGCCCATCGCCATGCGCTGCAGCGCCTGTTCGCCGGTGTGACGGCCGGCCGCTTGATGCGCGGCGCGGTGCAAACCCTGCAACCCGACACCACGCTCGACATCGCGGCAAGGACCATCGCCGATTCCGGCTACAAGGGGCTGCCGGTCGTCGCTGCCGATGGCCAGGTGCTGGGCATGCTCACCGAGACCGATTTCCTGCAGCGCCTGCAGGCCGGAACTTTTCTGGAGTTGCTGCTGAAATTGCTCGACGATTCCTACGAATTCACCCACCGCTGCCATGAAACCACGGTCGCCGCGGCGATGACCCGGCCGGCGGTGAGCGTCGGCGCCGATGCGGGCTTCGCCGAGATGTTCGATGCGTTCCACCGCCACGGCGGGCGCAGCATGCCGGTGCTGGACGGCGCCGGCAGGCTGCTCGGCCTGCTGCTGCGCAAGGATTTCCTGGCGTCTTACAAGTTGCAGGAGGCGCCGTGAGTTTGCGCGAATATCTGGGCAAGATGAAGGGCTCGACCCGCGGCAGCCCGCCGCGGGTCAGCAACGGGGAAATCGTGTGGTCGTGGATAGGCGCGTTCCTCGGCATCGCGGCAGTCGCATGGGTAAGCCATCTGGTTTTTGAGGGGCGCGACCTGTCGTTGATGCTGGGCTCGTTTGGCGCATCGGCGGTGCTGGTCTACGGCGCGGTGCGCAGCCCGCTGGCCCAGCCGCGCAACCTGATCGGCGGCCATATCCTCTCCGCGGTGATAGGGGTGCTGTGCTGGAAATTGCTGAACCAGCATGTGTGGCTTGCGGAAGCGGTCGCGGTCGCCAGCGCGATCGCGCTGATGCACGCGACGCGCACGCTGCATCCGCCCGGCGGCGCCACCGCGCTGATCGCGGTGATCGGCTCGCCCGCGATCCACAAGCTGGGATTCCTGTATGTGCTGTTGCCCGCGACGCTAGGGCCGCTGATCCTGCTGGCAGTCGCCTTGCTGGTGAATAACCTGCCGGCTTCGCGGCGCTACCCCGAGATCTGGTTCTGAGCCATGCGCTTCCAGCGCTGTGAGTCTGCCGCGCGCTAACCCCGCTGCTAACCGGCTGATCCCATTGTCCAGTACTCCGCATCCGGCCCGGCCTTATGCCGCATCGATCTGCTGGTTCCGCCGCGATTTGCGTTTGCATGACCATGCCGCGCTGTTCCATGCGCTGAAGCACAGCGCCGCCGTGCATTGCGTGTTCGTGTTCGACACCGACATCCTGGACCGGCTGGCCGACCGGCGCGACCGCAGGGTCGAGTTCATCTGGCATGCGCTGCGCGAATTGCAGCAAAGCCTGCAGCGCCATGGCGGCAGCTTGCGGGTGCTGCATGGCCGGGCCGTCGCAACTGATCCCCAAACTGGCACGGAACTGGCAGTGCAGGCGGTGTTCTGCAACCGCGATTACGCGCCGGATGCCATCGCGCGCGATCGGGCCGTCGCAGCTGCGCTGGCAGCATCCGGCATCGCGTTGCACCAGTACAAGGACCAGGTGATCTTCGAGCAAGCGGAGATTCTGACCGGGTCAGGCAAACCGTACAGCGTGTACACGCCATACCGGAATGCCTGGCTGAAAAAGCTGGATGACAGCGCTATGCGCTCCTATCCGGTGGAGGAACATGTTGCGGCGCTGGCGCGGGGCGAGCCTGCGGAATTGCCCAGTCTGGAAGCGATCGGATTCCTGCCGGCCGATCTCTGTGCGCTGAAGATAGCCACCGGAGAATCCGGTGCCGAACGGCTGCTGGAAGATTTTGCGCTGCGTCTCGCGCACTACCGCGAGGCGCGCGATTTCCCGGCGGTCAAGGGCGTGTCCTATCTGTCCACGCACCTGCGCTTCGGCACCATCTCGGTCCGCCGCCTGGTTGCATGGGCTAGCCGCGAACCGGGCGCGGGCGCGCAGGCCTGGCTTAACGAACTGATCTGGCGCGAGTTCTACCAGATGCTGCTGTACCACCATCCCGGCCTGGCGCGCGGGCAGGCGTTCAAGCCGCAGTTCGACGCGATCGCATTTCCGGACGATGCGGAAAAATTCCGCGCGTGGTGCGAGGCGCGCACCGGCTATCCGCTGATCGATGCCGCGTTGCGCCAGCTCAATCAGACCGGCTATATGCATAACCGCTTGCGCATGCTGGCGGCCTCGTTCCTGGTCAAGGATCTGCAGGTCGATTGGCGCCGCGGCGAGCGCTATTTCGCCGATCACCTGCTGGATTTCGATCTGGCCGCGAACAACGGCGGCTGGCAATGGGCGGCCTCCACCGGCTGCGATGCGCAACCGTGGTTCCGCATCTTCAATCCGGTCACGCAATCGCAGCGCTTCGATCCCGAAGGGCGATTCATCCGGCGCTATCTGCCCGAACTGCAACACTGCCCGGACCGGTGGATACATGCGCCCTGGCGGATGCCGGAGAGCGTGCAGGCGCAATGCGGGATCGTGATCGGCAAGGACTATCCCGCCCCGGTCGTGGATCACGCGCTGGCCAGACTGAAGACGCTGGCGCTGTTCCGGCAGGCGCAGCGCTTGCCCGCAGCCGACGCCGGACTGGCTGCAGCAGCCGAGTGAGCTCCCGCGAGCCTGATTCAGAAGCCGAGCGACAGGCCCGAGATGGTTGCCCCTATCAGTATCCCGGCCAGCACATCGCTGGGATAGTGCAGCCCGAGCACCAGGCGCGAGACGGCGACCAGCGCGGTGAACGGCAGCAGCAGCCAGGCCAGCGCCGGGTAGTAGGACAGCGCCACGACGCTGAAGGCGACCGCATGCAAGGTGTGGCCGGAGGGGAAGCTGAACTGGTCCAGCGGCGCGATGCCGCAATGGATGCCCTGGTTGCGGTGGTAGGGGCGCGGCCGGTGGGTCTTGTGCTTCAGCCATTTGTACAGCACGGTGCAGACCAGGCCTGCGGCGATCATGTGCGCCACCGGCAACAGCGCGTCTGCCCGGTATTGCGCCAGCAGCCACAGCATCAAACAGTACCAGAAGATGCCGTCGCCGAGCCGGCTGATCAGGCGGAAAACGTTGCGCGACGCGGGACTGATGCTGGCGCGGTTGAAGCGCAAGCACCAGGTTTCATCCCAGGTTTGGATCCGCTGCAGGCTGTAGGTCAGGTGTGGCATGCTGCACCTCCGGTTTGACGGCGAGTTGTGCGATGGCGTGTTCGAATTCATCGACGATGTGCTGCCAATCCAGCGTCAGCATGGTCTGATGGGCCTGCTTGCGGATACTGTCGACACGCGCATGATTGCTGGCCACGCTGCAGGCCTGGCGGATGAATTCTTCCGCATTGCCGTATGCGGCGTGCAAGCCGTTGTGCTGATCGACGATATGCTCGGCCGCCGCCGCATAGCGGTAGGCGACCACCGCCAGCCCGCTGGCCATCGCTTCCACGGTCACGTTGCCGTAGGTTTCGGTCATGCTGGCGAACAGGAAAATGTCCCCCGAGGCGTAATGCGCCGCCAGGTCTTCGCCGGTTCTCATCCCGGCAAAAATATATTCCGGGTTCTGCCGCTGCAATTCTGCGCGCACCGGACCGTCGCCGACCAGAACCAGTTTCAGTTCCGGGTTGATCGCCTGCATCGTTTTGAAAGTGCGCAGCACCAGCGGCAGGTTTTTTTCTGCCGAGATGCGGCCGACATAGATCACGGCCAGGCCGTCCGGGGCGACACCCCATTGCGCGCGCAATGCTGCGCTGCGCTTGTCCGGGTGGAACAAGGTGGTGTCCACCCCGCGCGCGACTACCCGCAGGTTGCGGTAGCCATCCTGCGCCAGCGTGTCGTGCAGCTCGCGCGTCGGGACCAGCGTGGCATCGGTGCGGTTGTGCAGCTTGCGCAGATAGCCCGCCACGGATTTTTGCAGCCAGGCCAAACCGTAATGCTGGCTGTAGCTGTGGAAGTTGGTGTGGAAATCGCTGCTGACCGGGATGCCGAGTTTGCGTGCCGCGGCCAGCGCGGAAGAGCCCAGCGGGCCCTCGGTGACCAGGTGCACCACGTCGGGACGCTGTTTGCTCCACAGTTCGAGCAGCCGCTGTTTGGCCGGCAGGCCCAGCTTCAGGCCGGGGTAGCGCGGGATGGGGAAGCCGCGCACCAGCACCTCCTGCAGCGTGGGATCGGCTGTCGCGCTGTCTGCGCGGCTCTGGCGCGGGCGGATCAGCTCGACCACATGGTGCTGGCGCAAGCCTTCCACGATGCGGCAGATGGTCATTGCCACGCCGTTGATTTCCGGCGGGTAAGTCTCGGTCACTACGGCAATGCGCAACTTGCGGTCTGCCATGTTTTCTCCCGGATGATGGATATGCATGGCGCGCACTTTCCCATCCCCGCAAGAAAGTTTGATGAAGGATTTGTGAGGGTTTTGTGACAATCCAGGGAGCGGGTGATAACCGCGGAGCTGGTGGATTTTGTAGGAGCGGGCCATGCCCGCGACCCATAGATTGGTCGCGGGCATGGCCCGCTCCTACAAGATAAGGGTTAATTCAGCAGGATCAGCAGCCAGACCAGCACGACGTTCAGCAGACTCAGCAACACCGCGGCGCTGCCGATGTCCTTGGCGCGCTTGGCCAGCTGGTGATGGTCCAGCGAGGTGTGATCCACGGCGGCCTCGATCGCGGAATTGAGCAATTCGACGATCAGCACCAGCAGCACGCTGGCAATCATCAGCGCCTTGCCGGCCGCGCCCGCCGGCAGCCAGAACGCAAGCGGGATCAGGATGCACGCCAGCGCCACTTCCTGGCGGAAGGCATCCTCATGGCGGATCGCTGCGCGCAATCCGGCCAGCGAATAAAACAGCGCGCTCCACACGCGCTTCAAACCGGTCTTGCCTTTGTAGGGACTTTCCATTTTTTGGCCCGTTGTAATGTTGTGTCTGGCCCGGCCCGGGGCTTATGCCCGTACCTTGCCGGCGCTATTCCGGCCGACACGCGCAACCTTGGATTTTGCGGCGGCGTTCCGGCTGCGGTCGGCAAGCGCCGGGACTGCATGCACGGGAACGGCTGCACCGGTCTGCTGCACGGCCGGGACCGGCGCTGCGGCTTGCCGCAGTGCCGCTATCTCGGCGCCGCCGGCATGGCCGTCTTCGCGCTTGGCCTGCAGCCTGAACACGCTCACTGCGCCCATCAAGGCTACGGCCTGGGCCTGCATCGATTCGGCCGCGGCCGCGGCTTGTTCGACCAGCGCGGCGTTCTGCTGCGTCATGTCGTCCATCTGCACCATCGCCTGATTGACTTCCTCTATGCCGGCGCTCTGCTCGCCGGAGGCGGCAGATATCTCGTGCATGATGTCGGTGACGCGTTTCACCGCCTCGACGACTTCGTGCATCGTCGCACCGGCCTGGTTTGCCTGCCTGGAACCGGTATAGATCTTGCCCACCGAGGCGTCGATCAGCTCCTTGATCTCCCTGGCCGCCGCGGCCGAGCGCTGCGCCAGGTTGCGCACCTCGGCGGCCACCACCGCGAAACCGCGCCCCTGCTCGCCGGCGCGCGCCGCTTCCACCGCGGCGTTCAGCGCCAGGATGTTGGTCTGGAATGCGATGCCTTCGATCGCGCCTATGATGTCGGCCATCTTGCCGGAGCTGGCGCTGATCGCAGCCATGGTCTGCACCACCTCGTCCACCGCCTGCCCGCCCCGGACCGCAATATCCGATGCCGCCGCCGCGAGCTGGTTCGCCTGTCTGGCGTTCTCGGCGTTCTGTTTCACGGTCGAGGTCAGCTCCTCCATGCTGGACGCGGTCTCCTCCAGGCTGGAGGCCTGCTGTTCGGTGCGGCTTGACAGGTCGTGATTGCCGGATGCGATTTCCTGCGTGGCGGTGGCGAAAGTGTCCGTGCTGCTGCGCACTTCCCCGACTATGCCGGCCAGGCTTGAGCTCATGTGCTGCAGCGCCCGCAGCAATTGCCCGAATTCATCCCTGGATTTCACCTCGACGCGCTGGCTCAGGTCGCCCCTGGCGACGGTGTTGGCGAATTCCAGCGCCTGCAGCAAAGGGCGGGTAATCGAGCGGATGTTGGTCCAGGCGATGAGCACGCCCAGCGCCAGCAGCAGCAGCGTCGCCGCAATCGCCAGTGTGCGGGTGTCCTGGAACAGCGCATGGGCTTCGCCGACTTTCGCCGCGGAAATTGCTTCCTGGGATGCGATCATTTCGGACAGGCCCGCCAGGCGTTGCTCGATAATCGGCTGCAACTGCGTCAGCAGTATCGCGGTGGCTTGTGTCTTGTCGTTGCCCTTGATCAGCTGGATGACCTCGTCGAACTGCTGCCGCGTGGCCGTGCGCGCAGCATCCAGCCTGGCGTATTGCTGCTGCTCGGATGCAGTGTTCAACATGGATTGCAGCTTTCCGGCATGCTCGGCGTAATCATGCCGTGCCTTGTCGATGCGCGCGGCTTCGGCAGCGATCGAGGATGCATCCGAGGTCAGCGCGATATTGCGCACCGAGATCGCCACGCTGTTCAAATCCCCGAGCATCGCATACAGCTGGCTCATCTTCACCATATTGTTCTGGGTGATTTCGTCCAGTTCGTCCTGGACTGTTGCCATGCGCGACACGCCGATCACCGTCACCAGGATGGTCATGGCCAGCACCAGACCGAATCCGCCTCCCAAGCGTATGCCTACCTTGATATCTGCCAAAGCCATGATCACCTTCCCCCTGGAAATCGGTCCGCGATACTATCACAGCAAACTTGATGCCCGCTAACCGCACGGCGGCTGCGGCCCAGCCGCTGCCGGCGCGTGCCGATGCAGGTGCGGGCTTGGGCCATGCATGTTGCCCGGAGATGATTCCCCGGAAGGCATTTGCGGCACAGCCCGCTTGCGGGCGGTATGCGCAACAGCCTGGGGGTGTCGATATCTGCATCTGCGCGCTTGTTCCTGGATAGTATTTTTGGGTGCTGTTTGGCGGCCGGGATCGGGCTGCCCGCAGCGGCGGGCGGCGCAGCGCCGCATGCCGGCTGGGCAGTGCGCGCCGTTGCGGTGCAGGGTTGCGCAACGCCGTGGTGCATGATCCGGCCATCTGCGGCGCAGCATAGCGGCCGAATGTTGCAATCCGGTTAAGCAAGCTCTGATTATTGATGTTTTCCCAAATCATGACACTTACCCTCTCCCGCAAGCGGGAGAGGGTGGCCGCAGGCCGGGAGATGGACTGGGGAATATGAGTGTCATGAAATCTGGAAACATCAATAATACGTAGGAGCGGGCCATGCCCGCGAACCATTCATTGATCGCGGGCATGGCCCGCTCCTACGAAAACCAACGGCCCGCTCCACAGGCTGGTTTCCCGCCTGTGCCGGAATGGCGCTAAAGATGCGAAGTCGGCGGGCATGGTCCGCTCTACTGCCGCAGCCAAGTCGCTGCTTATCCTACAAGTGTGAGAGGGTGGCAGCAGGCCGGGAGAGGGACTGGGGAATATGAGTGTCATGAAATCTGGAAACATCAATAATACGTAGGAGCGGGCCATGCCCGCGACCAATGTATACCGTTCGCCCTGAGCTTGTCGAAGGGTCGCGGGCATGGCCCGCTCCTACGAAAACCAACGGCCCGCTCCAGGCTGGTTTCCCGCCTGTGCCGGAATGGCGCTCAGAGATGCGAAGTTGGCGGGCATGGCCCGCTCTACTGCCGCAGCCAAGTCGCTGCTTATCCTACAAGTGTGAGAGGGTGGCAGCAGGCCGGGAGAGGGATTGGGGAATATGAGTGTCATGAAATCTGGAAACATCAATAATACGTAGGAGCGGGCCATGCCCGCGAACCATTCATTGATCGCGGGCATGGCCCGCTCCTACGAAAACCAACGGCCCGCTCCAGGCTGGTTTCCCGCCTGTGCCGGAATGGCGCTCAGAGATGCAAAGTTCGCGGGCATGGCCCGCTTTACTGCCGCAGCCAAGTCGCTGCTTATCCCGCAAGCGGGAGAGGGTGGCCGCAAGGCCGGGAGATGGTTTGCGCGTCGCATGAGACAATGTCAATAATTATGTGAAGCTCAATAAGTCCCACACGGCCGCGCACCCGGTTTTGCCGGGAACAGGGAACCACGTTGTGAGAAACCAGGGCGCAAATATTCAGGTTGAACATTCCGCATTACTTCGGTAGAATCCGCGCTCTTTTGAAATCGGCTGGAGTGGAACCATGGCACGTGTCTGTCAAGTAACGGGAAAAGCCCCGATGACCGGGAACAATATTTCCCATGCGAACAATAAAACCAAGCGGCGCTTTTTGCCCAATCTGCAGCGCCGCCGCTTCTGGGTGGAGAGCGAGCAGCGCTGGGTCAGCATGCGCCTGAGCAATGCCGCGCTGCGCACCATAGACAAGAACGGCATAGACACCGTGCTGGCCGGTATGCGCGCCCGCGGCGACAAGATCTGAGGAGAACGGCATGCGCGAAAAAATCAAACTCGAATCCAGTGCCGGCACCGGCCATTTCTACACCGCGACCAAGAACAAACGCACCACGCCGGAAAAGATCGAAATGAAGAAATACGATCCCAAGGCGCGCAAGCACGTGCTGTACAAGGAAGCCAAGCTGAAGTAATTGCCCCGGCAGTGATCTGCACAAAAAAACCCGCGCAAGCGGGTTTTTTTGTTTGGGCATACAGCGCGCCGGGCGCGGGGGCAGCCAACATCCTGCCGCGCCACGCCATCGTGGCATGGCGCGCAGTTGAGGCTATTTGGGCTGGGACAGCAAAGGCACGGCCACCGCAGCCGCGCCGTAGTTGGCCAGCTTGGAAATGTTGCTGTCTCCGCTGGCGGGGCCGGGGAGGCTGGGAGAGGGGGAGGGGATAACAACGCTGCCAGCGTTGGCCACCCACACGCTGCCCGAGCCGTCGATGGCGAGGCCGTAAGGATGCGACCCGGCAACCAGGGTTTGCATGAGCGTGCCGGCCGAATTTAATTCCGTGATGTTGCTGTTTGTAGACCCGATGCCGGCGGTGCCGTTGCCCTTGTTGGCCACCCACACGTTGTTGGCGCCGTCGATGGCGATGCCGTAAGGAATAGAACCGACAGGATAGGTGTGGATTAGTGTGTCGGATGAATTCAATTCAAATACCTGGTTGTTGACATAGTCTGCCACCCACACGTTGCCGTTGCTGTCGATGGCGATGGCGCTAAGTAGCGGCGGCGACGTCCCTGTCAGAGGACCAGAAGTAGAAGTCGTGGCGTATGTGCACGGGGGGCCGCCACAAACGATTTCGGTTACGCTGGCGGCAGATCCGTTTGCCACCCACACGTTGTTGCTGCTGTCGATGGCGATGGCGGTAGGACCATTTCCGACATTATAGGAGCCTGTCACTGAACCGGATTTTATTACTTTTACGTTGCTGCTGCCAGTGTCTACCACCCAGACGTTGTTCGAGCTGTCGATGGCGATGGCGCTAGGACCATTCCCGACAGCAATGTTTGCTCCTGGAAGCGCGGTGTTGCCGGTCACATTGATCGCTGTTACGTTGTTGGAGCCGAAGTTTGCCACCCACACGTTGCCGTTGCCGTCGACGGCGATGGCTTCAGGCTGTGATCCCACCCCCAAGAGAGTGGTGGACAGGAGCGTGCCGTCAGGCTTGAACCACGACACGCTGTTGCTGCCAGCGTTGGCCACCCACACGTTGCCGTTGCCGTCGATCGCGATGGCCTCGGGATTTACCCCGCTGCCGGAAGTAGAATCAAAATAGGTGCTGGTGAGCGGTTGCGGCGGGGGCGTCGCCGTGACAGCGCTGCCGCCGCCCCCGCCGCCGCAGGCGGCGAGCAGCATGGCCGCCAGGGCAGCCGGGATCATCGGGAACGTAATCTTCGGGGAAATACTGCGCTGGCTCAGTGGTTTTGTGTGTTTCATGCTGCTTGGTCTCCTGTTCGATTTCATCGTGGGTGTGGGTGAGCCGGGCGGCGCTGTGCCGGCCGGGCCGCTCAAATCTGGTATGGCTGAAATTAGCATAAAATTTAATTCATTGTTGGGGAATATGCATGCCGGGCGGCTGCGGCCGGCAACACGACATACGCGCAGCGGGTTCTGTGTCGTATCTCGATGCGCAGGACGGGTTTGATATCCAGCGCCGCAGGCGCAGCGTTGCGCGGCCTCCCGCCGCTGCCGGCAGCCGGACCTTGGACAGCCGGGTGTCGGGCAGCCAGCCTTCAGGAAGCCTGCACCCAGGCCTTGGCTTTCTCGTAATCGGTGAACACCTTGATGTCGGCATCGACAAAGGCGCGCGACAGCCAGGCGGTCCAGGTCAGCCACTGGTTGTCGGTGACCACGGCGATCTTGCTGAAGTCGTGGTTGTGTTCGCGGCGGAAGAACTTGATCTCTTCCCAGGCCACATCGATGGTGTAGCGGACCATCGCGCGCAGGTCGAGCAGCAAGTTCAGCTTGCCGGGCGATTTCAGCTTGTACAAAGACTGCTCTTCAAAAGCCTTGAAGTCGGCGAGGGTGAATTCGCCGAGGACGGCGGCGTTGACCAGATTTTCGGTTTGTTCGATGGTGATCATTTTTTTGCTCCCTGATTATCGTTCCGGGGATTATCGTTCCGGGTATGGATGTTGCGGCGACAGGCGCAAGCTTAGCACACCGCCGGCGATGATGAGCGCCATGCCCAGCCAGCCGGAGAGCGGCAGGACTTCATGCCAGATCAGCATGCCGAACAGGCTGGCGAAAACGATGGTGCTGTAAGCCAGGCTGCCGACCACCAGCGTATTGCCGATGCGGTAGGCGCGCGTCATCGCGAGTTGCGCCAGCGTGGCGGTGCTGCCCAGGCCGAGCAGGATGGCGAAGCCCTGCGGCGAAACGGCATGCACCGGGCCGAACAGCATCCACACGCCGCTGCCCGCAGTGGCGGTCAGGCTGAAGTAGAACACCGTGCGCGCCTCCGGCTCGCCGATGGCACCCAGCTGCTTGACGTTGAGATACGCCACCCCGGCGAGGAAGCCGGAGATCAGCCCGAGCAGGCCGGGCAGCAGTTGCTCGCGAGCCAGCGCCGGGTGCAACAGCAGCAGCACGCCGCCGAATCCCAGCGCGATGGCGAGGCTCAGCGGCAGATGGAATCGGTCCTTGAACACCAGCGTCGTCAGCAGCGTGAGGAACAGCGGCGCGGTATAGTTGAGCGTGACGGCGGTGGCCAGCGGCAGCACGGTGATGCAGTAAAAGAACAGCGCCAGCGCCACCGATCCGGAGATGCCGCGCCACAGGTGGGAGCGCCAGTGCCGCGTGGCCAGGCTGATGCGCTGCGACCGCATGATCAGATACACCAGCGCCAGCCCGAAGGACGAGCGGTAGAACACCAGTTCGATATCGGAGAAGTGCGCCGCGCCGAGCTTGACGAACACGCCCATGCAGCCGAACAGCAGTCCGGCGGCGAGCATCCACAGTGAACCGGTGTTTTTCGTCATTTCTGTGCAAAAGGGAGTCTGGCGGGTTTATTCAATCGGGGAACAGCTGTTTATCGATGTTTTCCAGAATCATGGCGCTTACCCTCTTCCCCACCACTCTGGATGAAACAACTAGCCATTCGACCAGGCTGCAAACTGCCGCAGCCAAGTCGCTGGTTATCCCACAAGTGTGAGAGGGGAGTGCTGACATCCCCTCGCCCGCAAGCGGGAGAGGATGGCCGCAGGTCGGGAGAGGGGCTGGGGAATATGTGTGTCATGAAATCTGGAAACATCAATAATACGTAGGAGCGGGCCATGCCCGCGAATCATTCATTGATCGCGGGCATGGCCCGCTCCTACGAAAACCAACGGCCCGCTCCACAGGCTGGTTTCCCGCTTGTGCCGGAATGGCGCTCAGAGATGCGAAGTTGGCGGGCATGGCCCGCTTTACTGCCGCAGCCAAGTCGCTGGTTATTCCACAAGTGTGAGAGGGTGGCAGCAGGCCGGGAGAGGGGCTGGGGAATATGTGTGTCATGAAATCTGGAAACATCAATAATACGTAGGAGCGGGCCATGCCCGCGAATCATTCATTGATCGCGGGCATGGCCCGCTCCTACGAAAACCAACGGCCCGCTCCTACAGGCTGGTTTCCCGCCTGTGCCGGAATGGCGCTCAGAGATGCGAAGTTGGCGGGCATGGCCCGCTCTACTGCTGCAGCCAAGTCGCTGGTTATTCCACAAGTGTGAGAGGGTGGCAGCAGGCCGGGAGAGGGGCTGAGGGTGAGGGAACATGTGTGTCATGAAATCTGGAAACATCAATAATACGTAGGAGCGGGCCATGCCCGCGAACCATTCATTGATCGCGGGCATGGCCCGCTCCTACGAAAACCAACGGCCCGCTCCACACGCTGGTTTCCCGCCTGTGCCGGAATGGCGCTAAAGATGCGATGCAAGATTGCGGCGCAGGTACTCGTGGAAATGCAGCATGCCGTCCTCGGTGGGCGACTGGTACGGGCCTTGTTCCTCGATGCCGCGCTGGTACAGCGACTTGCGTCCCCGGTGCATCCTGAGACAGATGATGTCGTCCTCGACCGCGGTTTCGTTGTAGGCCTGTTGTTCCGCTGCGACGTATTCGCGCTCGAACAGCGCGATGTCCTCGAGATAATAGAACTCGACGATGTTGGTGCAAGCTTCGGGGCCGTTGGGCAGCAGCGTGCTGACCACCAGCGTGCCCGGATACCACTCGACCATGATGTTGGGGTAGTAGGTCAGCCAGATCGCGCCGTATTTCGGCAGCTGGCCGCCGTGATAGCGCAGCACCTGTTCCTGCCACTTGCCATATACATCGCTGCCGGTCTTGCGCAGCCCGTTGCGGATGCCGACGGTCTGCACGCTGTATTGCTCGCCGAACTCCCACTTGAGGTCGTCGCAATCGACGAAATTGCCCAGGCCGGGATGGAACGGCACGACGTGGTAGTCCTCCAGATACACCTCGATGAAGGTCTTCCAGTTGAATGCGTAGTGGTCGACCTGCACGCGGTCCAGCATGTAGCCGGAGAAATCCAGATCCTGCATCACGCCGACGCTGGCCAGATCCTGCGCGACATCGCGCTTGCCGGAGAACAGCAGGCCGTTCCAGTTCTGCAGCGGCGATTTGTTCAGGTTCAAACAGGGGTTGTGCGGAAAGTGCGGCGCGCCGAGCAGCTCGCCGTCGGTCTTGTAGGTCCAGCGGTGCAGCGGGCAGACGATGTGCTGCGTGTTGCCGCGGCCTTGCAGCATGATGGCCTGGCGGTGGCGGCAGATGTTGCTGAGCAGTTCCACGCCATGCTGGTTGCGCACCAGTATCTGCGCCCCGCCTTCCAGCACGTGGTAGTCGCCGAAGTTGGGCACCATCAATTCGTGGCCGACATAATTCGGCCCCTGTTCGAACAGCAGGCGTTGCTCCACTTCCAGAGCGACGGGGTCGAAGTACCAGCCTAACGGGGGTTGCATCGGAACCCGGGTGAGCCGATTGATGTTGGTGATTTCTGACATGCCCTGATGAAATTGCTGCTTAAGGGAGGCAGGGATTGTCCCCGAAATCCATGGGTGGGGCAACAAAAATTGGCTCGCAGCGGGTGGCTTGGGTAAAATGCCGCCCTTGATATCGGGACAGAGGCGGCTATGGCAGGCCAGACAAAAAAGACAGGGACGCAAAAATCGGCAGATTTCGAGTCGGCGCTGGCCGAACTGGAACGCATCGTCGCCGACATGGAGGCGGGCAAGTTGTCGCTGGAAGATTCGCTGGCCGCCTACAAGCGCGGCGCGGAATTGCTGTCGTTGTGCCGTTCCAGACTGGATGACGCGCAGCAGCAGGTGCGCGTGCTGGAAGACGGGGTGTTGAAGGATTTTTCAGCCGGCGGCGAGTCTGGAATCAGCTGACACATGCGCGCCGATTTTCACAGCTGGGTCGCGGCCCGGCAATCCGGTTTCGAGGATGTGTTGCGCGAGTTGTTGCCGCGCGCGGAGATATCCCCGCAGCGGCTGCATCAGGCGATGCGCTACGCGGTGCTGGACGGCGGCAAGCGCGTGCGTCCGCTGCTGGCGTTCGCGGCCGGCGAGCTGGCCGGCGCGGATGTCGCCCGCGTCAACATCGTTGCCGCCGCGGTCGAATTGATCCACGCCTATTCGCTGGTGCACGACGACATGCCGTGCATGGATGACGACGTGCTGCGCCGCGGCAAGCCGACTTGCCATGTTCAATATGACGAGGCGACCGCATTGCTGGTCGGCGACAGTCTGCAGACGCTGGCGTTCCAGCTGCTCGCGGAGCAGCGTCTGAGCGACGACCCGCTGCGCCAGCTGGAAATGATCAGGCTGCTGGCTGTCGCCTCCGGTTCGCGCGGCATGGCCGGCGGGCAGGCGATCGATCTCGCCAGCACCGGCAAGTCGCTGGCGCTGCCCGAGCTGGAATTCATGCATATCTACAAGACCGGCGCACTGATCCGCGCCGCGGTGCTGCTGGGCGCCCAGTGCGGCTCGGTGTCACCGCCGCAGCTGGACCAGCTGGACCGCTTCGGCAAACTGATCGGCCTGGCGTTCCAGGTGGTGGACGATGTGCTCGACTGCGAGGCCGACACCGCCACGCTGGGCAAGACCGCGGGCAAGGATGCGGATAAGGGCAAGCCCACTTATGTCAGCCTGCTGGGCTTGCCGGATGCGCGCGAGATGGCCGGGCGTCTGCATCGCGAGGCGCTGGAAAACCTGGCGGACTTCGGCGGCGCCGCGCAGCGGCTGCGCGAGTTGGCGGATTTTATCGTGTTGCGAAAATTCTGATGAGAACCCTTAAAAATCTACTGCGCAATTCGATAGCCGCGTTGCGCGGTGCTCGCTCCTCGCCTACCGATTTGGTATGTCTCGTTCGCTGCGTTCCGTGCGCCTTGCTCTCGAACCGCTCGCTACGATTTTTAAAGGTTCTCTGATGTATACGCTGCTCGAAACCATAGACACACCCGAGCAGTTGCGTGCTCTGGACCGGGGGCAGCTGCCGCAGCTGGCCGGCGAATTGCGCGAGTTCCTGGTCGAATCGGTCAGCAAGACCGGCGGGCATCTGTCCTCCAACCTGGGCACGGTGGAGCTGACCATCGCGCTGCACACTATCTACGACACGCCGGAAGACAAGCTGGTCTGGGATGTCGGGCATCAGACCTATGTGCACAAGATACTGACCGGGCGGCGCGAGGCGATGAGCAAGCTGCGCATGGCCGGCGGCATCTCCGGCTTTCCCAAGCGCGAAGAGAGCCGCTATGACACCTTCGGCACCGGGCATTCCAGCACCTCGATCTCGGCGGCGCTGGGTATGGCGGTCGCGGCCAAGCTGCAGGGTTCGGAGCGGCGTGCGGTGGCGATCATCGGCGACGGCGCGATGAGCGGCGGCATGGCCTTCGAGGCGCTGAACAACGCCGGCGCGATGAATGCCAACCTGCTGGTGATCCTCAACGACAACGACATGTCGATCTCGCGCCCGGTCGGCGCGCTGAACAATTATCTGGCCAGGCTGATGTCGGGGCGCTTCTATGCGGCGATGCGGCGCGGCAGCGAGAAAGTGCTGAAGGGCATGCCGCCGGTGCTGGAATTCGCCAAGCGCGCCGAGGAGCACTTCAAGGGCATGGTGACACCCGGCACGCTGTTCGAGGAATTCGGCTTCAACTACATCGGTCCGATCGACGGCCACGACCTGGATGTGCTGCTGGATACGCTGAGCAATATCCGCAAACTGAGCGGCCCGCAGTTCCTGCACATCGTCACGCAAAAAGGCAAGGGTTACGCGCTGGCCGAAGAGAATTGTTTGCTCTACCACGGCGTCAGCAAGTTCGACAGCACCCAGGGCATCCTGGCCCAGCCGCTATCCAGCGGTGCCGACGGGCTGATTGCCAAGCCCACCTACACCCAGGTGTTCGGGCAATGGCTGTGCGATATCGCGGCGCAGGACGAGCGCGTGGTGGGCATCACGCCGGCGATGTGCGAGGGCTCCGGGCTGACGCAATTCGCCGAGCGCTTTCCGGAGCGCTACTTCGATGTCGGCATCGCCGAGCAGCATGCGCTGACTTTCGCCGCGGGGCTGGCCTGCGACGGCTATAAACCGGTGGTGGCGATCTACTCGACCTTTTTGCAGCGCGCCTACGACCAGCTGATCCACGACATCGCGATCCAGAATCTGCCGGTGGTGCTGGCGATAGACCGCGGCGGACTGGTCGGCGCGGACGGCGCGACGCACGCCGGCAGCTTCGATCTTTCCTATCTGCGTTGCATCCCGAACATGACGGTGATGGCGCCGGCCGACGAGAACGAATGCCGGGCCATGCTGTATACCGCGATGCAGCTGAACTCTCCGAGTGCGGTGCGCTATCCGCGCGGCACCGGGCCGGGTGTCGCGGTGAGCCGCGGGATGCAGGCGCTGCCGCTGGGCAAGGGCGAATTGCGCCGCAGCGGCAAGCGCGTCGCGATCCTGGCTTTCGGCAGCATGCTGGCTCCCGCGCTGGTTGCGGGCAAGGAGCTGGATGCGACGGTGGCGAACATGCGCTTCGTCAAGCCGCTGGATCAGGAACTGGTGCTGAGCCTGGCGCGCGAACACGAGCTGCTGGTGACGGTGGAGGAGAATACCGTGCAGGGCGGCGCCGGCAGCGCGGTGGAGGAGTGTCTGCAACAGCATGGCATGGCCGTCCCGCTGCTGCAGCTCGGTTTGCCCGACCGCTTCATCGAACAGGGCGAGCACGGGCGCATGCTGGCGGATTGCGGGCTGGATGGCAATGGATTGATTTTGCAGATTAAAAATAAATTAGCCCAGGCTGCGGGCTGATTGACTTAGTAAATCTGTCGGGATTGGTTATAATCTTTTGCCCATGCAACCTAAAAACAGGAAGCCAGCCATGAATACTCCGGTACAAAACTTCATCCCCGATGTGCAGAGTTCGGCCGACACCCGTCATCTGGCGATCGATCGCGTCGGCATCAAGGGCATCCGCCATCCGGTCAAGGTCAAGGACAAGAGCGTCGGCGTGCAGCACACCATCGCGACCTTCAACATGTACGTGCATCTGCCGCACAACTTCAAGGGCACGCACATGTCGCGTTTCGTGGAGATACTCAACCATCATGAGCGCGAGATTTCGGTCGAGTCCTTCGAATCCATCCTGAGCGAGATGGTGACGCGCCTGGAAGCGAAGTCCGGTTATCTCGAGATGAATTTCCCGTATTTCGTCAACAAGACCGCGCCGGTGTCGGGGGTGCAGAGCCTGCTCGATTACGACGTCACGCTGATCGGCGAAACCATCAACGGCAAACCGCGCATCACGATGAAGGTGCTGGTGCCGGTCACTAGCCTGTGCCCGTGCTCGAAGAAGATCTCGGATCGAGGCGCGCATAACCAGCGCTCGCATGTCACGCTGTCGATACGCACCAACGAATTCGTCTGGATCGAAGATGTGATCCGCATCGCCGAGGAACAGGCGTCCTGCGAACTGTACGGTTTGCTGAAACGCCCCGACGAAAAATTCGTCACCGAACGCGCCTACGATAATCCGAAATTCGTCGAGGATATGGTGCGCGACGTCGCGACGGTGCTGGATGCGGACCAGCGCATCGACGCCTATGTGGTCGAGTCGGAGAATTTCGAATCCATACATAACCACTCGGCGTATGCGCTGATCGAGCGGGATAAGACGCAAGCGTGAAGAGGGAAGGGGAAAGGGGAAAGGGGAAAGTTAAGACCGCACTTCCCCCTTGAGCACCGAAGGTGCGTTCCCTTTACCCTTCCCGAATTTTATGAAACCTATCGCCATCTTCCGCCATGCGGCCACCGAAGGGCCGGGCTACCTTGCCGGGTTTCTTGACGCACATTTGATTCCCAGCCAGTTGATTTGCATAGACGCAGGCGATGCCGTGCCAGACCACGCATCTGACTTTTCAGGTTTGGTATTCATGGGCGGGCCGATGAGCGTCAACGACGACCTGGCGTGGATCCCGCCTGTGCTCGCGTTGATCCGCGATGCTTACGCCAGGGACATCCCGCTGCTCGGGCATTGCCTGGGCGGGCAGCTGATCTCCAGGGCGCTGGGCGGCGTGGTGTCGCGCAACCTGGTCAAGGAGATCGGCTGGGGCGAGGTGCGGGTGGCGGACAACGCCACCGCGCGCAGCTGGTTCGGCGGCGTGCAGCAATTCGAGGCTTTCCATTGGCACGGGGAAACCTTCAGCCTGCCGCAGGGCGCGACGCATCTGCTGTCCAGCGCATATTGCGCCAATCAGGCCTGGGCCCTCGGCAAGCATCTTGCGCTGCAATGCCATGTCGAGATGACCGCCGCGATGATCGCGTCCTGGTGCGAGGTGGGAGCGGAGGAAGTGGCTGGGGGCAGCGCTCCGGCGGTGCAATCCGTGCACGAGATGCAGCAGCAAATGAGCGCCAAGCTGCCTCGCTTGAACAGCGTGGCGGACCGGCTGTATGGCCGCTGGATCCAGGGCTGGTGCGCCTGACCAGCCGGCCGGGAAAGCGCCGCGGGGCGTTTTTTTCTTTCGGGCTGTATAATTCGCGCTCGATACACGACCCGTCGTGCCCAATTCACTGAAGACTGCATGATCAAAAAATTTCTCAAGCGTGTATTCCGCAAGCCCGCCCAATCCGGATCGGCGGGGAATGCCCAGGTGATCCCGTTCAAATTGCATGGCGTGGCGCGCGAGCAGATCAGCCACGGTGCGTTGAGAGTCACCGACGGGCTGCAAGCCGCCGGTTACCAGGCTTGTGTGGTGGGCGGTGCGGTGCGCGATTTGCTGCTGGAGCGTATTCCCAAGGATTTCGATATCGCGACCGACGCAACACCCGAGCAGGTGCGCAGCGTGTTTCGCCGCGCGCGTATCATCGGACGGCGCTTCCGCCTGGTGCATGTGATGTTCGGCGAAGAGGTGGTCGAGGTGTCCACTTTTCGCCGCATGATCGAGGCCGAGGATGCACAGACCGACGCGCACGGGCGATTGCTGCGCGACAATGAGTTCGGTGACCAGGAACAGGATGCGGCGCGGCGGGACTTCACCGCCAATGCGCTGTTCTACGACCCGAGCACCCAGGAGATCTACGACTATCACGGCGGCTATGCGGATATCCGCAACCGTTTGCTGCGCATCATCGGCGACCCGGAAGTGCGCTACCGCGAAGACCCGGTGCGCATGCTGCGCGCGGTGCGCCTGTCCGCAAAACTGGGGATCCGCCTGGATGCGGCAACCGCCGCACCGATCGGAAACATGAAGGGCCTGCTCGACAACGTGCCGCAGGCGCGTTTGCTCGACGAAGTGCTGAAGATGCTGCTGTCCGGCCACTCGCTGGAGTGCATCCAGCAGCTGCACAAGATGAATTTGCACCACGGCTTGCTGCCGCTGCTGGATGTGATCATGGAGCAGCCCATGGGCGAGAAATTCATCATGCTGGCCTTGCGCAACACCGACGAGCGCATCAGCCAGGACAAGCCGGTCTCGCCCGCATTCCTGTTCGCAGCCTTGCTCTGGCACGAGGTGCTGGCGGCATGGAATGCGCGCATACAGCAAGGCGGCCGCCCGGTGGGCGCGATGCACGAGGCGATGGATGAGGTGCTGGCCAGGCAGAAGGCGCAGCTCGCGATACCGCACCGCCAGGATGCGGTGATGAAGGAGATCTGGCTGATGCAGCAGCGCTTCGAACAGCGCGCCGGGCAACGTCCGTTCCGTTTGCTGGAGCAGCCGCGCTTCCGCGCCGGATTCGATTTTTTGCTGTTGCGTTGCGCCAGCGGCGAAGTGGCCAACGAGCTCGGATTGTGGTGGGACGAGTTCCAGGATGCTGGTGCTGCGCGCCGCGCGGAGATGTTGCAGCCTGAAGAGGCCAAAGAAAAAACACGCCGCCGTCGCAAACCCCGCAAAAAGGCCGAGGGGCCATCGCCAGGCGAGCCGGCTGCATGACCGGGCACCTCGCCTACATCGGGCTGGGCAGCAACCTGCAAGGCCCGCAGCAACAATTGCAGCGCGCCTTTGCCGATCTGGACGGCCTGCCGGGTACGCGCCTGCACGGCAAGGTCCTCGCTGTATCGCAGTGCGCCGCTGGGTTGTCCTGAACAGCCGATTCCACGGTCCAGCCGGATTTCGTGAATGCCGTGGCGAAGATCGAGACTGACCTCACACCCCAGGCCCTGCTGGCTGCCTTGCTGGACATCGAGCATGATCATGGCCGCGAGCGCACCTTCCGCAATGCGCCGCGCACGCTGGACCTCGACGTGCTGCTGTATGACGAGGTGCGGCTGCATCGGCATGGCCTCACCATCCCGCATCCGCAGATGCACCTGCGCGCGTTCGTGCTGCTGCCGTTGCTGGAGCTGTCCCCGGAAATCCGCATACCCGGCATAGGCCGGGCGGATATCGCGCTCGAAGCCTGCCGCGGCCAGGTGCTGGAAAGGATAGCCGATGCCGGCCTCTAAGAACCGTCGCGAGCAGGGCGAGCTGCAAGGCGCCGCGCAGCGAGTAACGAGACATACCATGATGGGTAGGCGTACCCGCAAGGGGCAGGCCGTGCGGTTCCTGTCGCTAAAGCGACGACCGCTACGCTCAGGAGTGAGCGAGCACGCAACACAGCAGATCACACGCGCAGCAGGTTATTGGAGGCCGGATGCTGTTTGACAAGTATCGTTATGTGGTCGTGGAAGGGCCGATAGGCGTGGGCAAGACCAGCCTGGTGCACCGGCTGGCGCAACATCTCGGCGCCGCGACGCTGCTGGAAAAGCCCGATGCAAACCCTTTCCTGGCCCAGTTCTACCAGGATCCTGCGCGCTATGCGTTGGCGACCCAGTTGTTCTTTCTGTTTCAGCGCGGCAATGAAGTGCGCGAACTGGCGCAGATGGACCTGTTTCGCGAGAGCACGGTGTCGGATTATCTGTTCGAAAAGGACAGGCTGTTTGCCAGCCTCAACCTGAATGAAGAAGAGTATGCGCTGTATCAGCAGATTTACCGCACGCTGCAATTGCATGCACCGGTGCCGGATCTGGTGATTTATCTGCAGGCGGCGCCTGCAGTGCTGGCGGAGCGCGTGCGCCGCCGCGCCCAGCCCTACGAGAACGGCATCAGCGAAAACTATCTGCTGCGATTGTCACAAAGTTACAGCGATTTCTTCTATCATTACGACGCGGCCCCGGTGCTGATGGTGAACAGCGAACATCTGAACTTTGTCGATGGCGATGCTGATTTCACCCTGCTGTTGAAGCGCATCGAGGAGATGCGCGGGCCGCGCGAATTTTTCAGCCGGGGGCAGGGTTGAAATTGTTTTTTGCGATTGCACTTTCACCCGCAGGAATCGAGAAATCGGCTTTCTCGTTCGTTTCCTCGCCCGCTTGCGGGAGAGGATTGCAGAGAGGGAATGGGGAGAGAACGAAGCGAGGGGATTTGGATAGGGGGCTTGGATGCGTAGCACACTGACCAGATTGCAGACCATGCGCAGCAAGGGCGAGAAGATCGCCGTGCTGACTTGCTACGATGCCAGCTTCGCCGCGCTGCTCGAAGCACAGGGCGTGGATGTGCTGCTGGTCGGCGATTCGCTCGGCATGGTGGTGCAGGGCCATGAATCCACGCTGCCGGTCACGCTGGACGACATGGTGTATCACACCGGCTGCGTCGCGCGCGCATCGAAACAGGCATTCATCGTCAGCGACATGCCCTTCGGCACCTTCCAGGTCAGTCCGGAAAAAGCCTTCGAGCATGCGGTCAGCCTGATGGCGGCCGGTGCGCAGATGGTCAAGCTGGAGGGCGGCGCTGCGATGGTCGAGACGGTGCGTTTCCTGACCGGGCGCGGCATCCCGGTGTGCGGCCATATCGGGCTGACTCCGCAGTCGGTGCACCAACTGGGCGGTTATCGCGTGCAAGGCAAGGAGACCGCCGCTGCGGAACAGCTGATCGAGGATGCGGCTGCGCTGGAACGGGCCGGCGCCGGCATGATCGTGCTGGAGGCGGTGCCCGCGCTGCTGGCGGCGGAGATCACCGCCGCGCTTTCGATCCCGACGATCGGCATCGGTGCCGGTGCGGCGTGTTCAGGCCAGGTGCTGGTGCTGTATGACTTGCTGGACATCTATCCGGGCAAGAAGGCGCGTTTCGTGAAGAATTATATGCAGGGCTCGGCTTCGATCGCGGATGCGGTGGCGAACTATGTGCGCGAGGTGAAGGCGGGGGAGTTTCCCGGCGCGGAACACGGCTTCTGAATGCCGGGATAAACTGCCTGGCCTATTGAAGGCGCCGTTCGTTTTCAGGAAACCAGCTGATGAAATTTGAATGGGATGAAAACAAAGCCGTCGCCAATCTGCGCAAGCACGGTGTATCGTTTGCTGAAGCTTCCACCGCATTTGCAGATGATTTGTCGCTTACCGGCAACGATCCGGATCACTCGCGAGGCGAGCATCGATTTGTCACTTTTGGCGTATCATCTGCCGGACGCTTACTGGTTATCTCTCATGCAGAACGCACCGGACATATCTGCATCATCAGTGCAAGACCTGCGACACGAATTGAAAGGAAGTTTTATGAAGAGGCTTGAGAAAACCGTTGAAGAGTTGCGCCCTGAATATCGCCGCGAAGATTTCGGCAAAATGACGCGCGGAAAATATGCAAAACGAGTCAAAGCCGCATCGAATGTAGTCGTGCTCACGCCCCAGGTGGCCAAGGCATTCCCCAATGCTGCGGCGGTCAATCAGGCGCTGCTTGGGCTGCTGGAAATCGCCAAGTCCGCCAATGTGAAACCCCGCATAATTCGCAAGTAGCGGAGGCGCCGCAGTCAATACCATCGGCATTGGCGCGGGCGCGTCGTGTGCGGGAAGTTAAGGCAGGCGAATTTCCCGGCGCGGAACACAGCTTTTAGCTCCCATCTCACGTTTGCGGGAGAGGGGAAGAGGGAAAAATCAAAACCGCCGGGGGTTGTCCGGCAGCAAGTTACTTTTCTTGTCTTGCCAAGAAAAGTAACCAAAAGAAATCGCCCCCGGTTTGCCGCCGCCTTCGGCAGTGCCCTCGTGTGCTCGGCCGGTCAGGCCTCCTCATAAACTCGCACGATCCGCTGCGCGGCCACGTGCTCGAACATATTCGTCGGACTACCCCTGACCAACCTGCGCCACTCGGCGGCGCACAGGGGGAAGGGGCAGTACGCAAAGTATGCATTATAAAAATTTTTCTAGTACCCGGCACGAATAGTTAAATCAATTTGACCACAGTACATCTTGCTCTTCAGTCAATATAAGGGGAATTTACATGATCGATATTCAAGGAAATGCTGACGAATACCTTTTAACCATACCCCCGGCTCAGAAAGAGCGAGCCAAAGCCATTCCCGGACGACGTTGGGATCCAGAAAGAAAGGTATGGAAATTTAGGAGGACACAAGAAGCATACGATGCTCTGATCGCAGAATTTGGAGATGATCTTTCTGAAATTACTATTACTAGACCAGGCTCCGAAGTTAATTCGACCATAGTTAACCCGAAATGGCCTTATTCAAAACAATCAAAGCAAGGTGCAACCGATGTTTCTACTAAAAGTGATTCAAACATCACAAAGATTACCGATTATGAAAATGAACGGGAAAATTTAAGGAAGAAAATTCAAGAGTTGGAATTGAAGAAGGACCCTACTACAGTTGAAGGTTTTGTCGCATTTGCAATAGCATCAGCAAATGAAAATGAAGAATTAAGAAGCATAATTAATCAACATGTCATTGAAAAAAGCCATTTTGATACACGACTTCCGATTGTGCTTGCATCTGCACTAGAGAAACACCTTCGAAGAAAATTAGATAATAACGATCCAAAATTAAAGCTACACGAAATTCTTGGTATGGCTAAAGACGGCGATTTGCTTTCAGGAGATTATATTGAGTTTGCTCATATCATTCGTAAGCAAAGGAATTTTTTTGCTCATCAGGATGTTGATAAACGAACTGAAGTAATGCGAATTATTTTTACTATATGTGCTGCATCTTTACTCTGGCCACACATCACTATTAATTCATAGCAGGTCATGATGATCAAAAAATATGCAAATCATTTCTACCATCGCCGAACTGCGCGCACGATTGTCTGACGAGCGTGCCATCGCCTTCGTCCCGACGATGGGCAACCTGCACGAGGGGCACCTGAACCTGGTGCGGCTCGCGCGCGAGTACGGCAACTGCGTGGTCGCGAGCATCTTCGTGAATCCGCTGCAGTTCGGGCCGCGCGAGGATTTCGACAAATACCCGCGCACGCTGGATGCGGATTGTGCCCAGTTGCAAGGCCTGGCGGATGTGGTGTTCGCGCCCTCGGTCAACGAGATGTATCCGGCGCAGCAAACCGTGTTCGTCGAGCCGCCGCCCATCGCCAATGAACTGGAGGGCGCATCGCGCCCGGGACATTTTCGCGGCATGGCGACCGTGGTGCTGAAGCTGCTGAACAGCGTGCAGCCGCAGGTCGCACTGTTCGGCAAGAAGGATTATCAGCAGCTGCATATCATCCGCCAGCTGGTCGCGCAGATGAATCTGCCGCTGCATATCGTCGGCGGCGAGACGGTGCGTGCGGCGGACGGTCTGGCGCTGAGTTCGCGCAACCAGTATCTGAGCGCGGCCGAGCGCGGCGAGGCGGTATTCCTGTACCGGACGCTGCAGGGGATGCATCAGGCGATGTTGCAAGGCGAGCGCGACTTTGAACGCCTGCAGCAGCAGGCAGTCGAAGCCCTTGCCGCAAGAGGCTGGGCGGTGGATTATGTTTCGGTGCGCAACCAGTCCGACCTGTGCCGGGCGGCAGAATTGCAGCGTGATCCGGTTCAACGTGATCTGGCCAAGCGCGAATTAGTGATACTGGCGGCAGCCAGGCTGGGCAACACCCGCTTGCTGGACAATATTGAAATAGCGCTTTGACCGCTTCAGTTTCAGAGTGCGATAGTGCCGATCCAACACATAACTTGTCATGTAGCGGACTGCCTGCCTTTGGTATAATCCGCGCCCATTGAGTGAGAGGTGTGCTATGCAAAGAATCATGCTTAAAGCCAAGCTGCACCGGGTGCATGTCACGCACTCCGAACTGCACTATGAAGGCTCGTGCGCGATCGACGACGATTTGCTGGATGCGGCCGACATCAGGGAGTACCAGCAGATCGACATCTACAATGTCACCAATGGCGAGCGTTTCACCACCTATGCGATCCGCGCCCAGCGCGGTTCGGGGGTGATCTCGGTGAACGGCGCGGCGGCGCACAAGGCCAGTCCGGGCGATATCCTGATCATCGCCAGCTATGCGATGTACAACGAGATCGAGCTGCAGAAATTCCATCCCACGCTGGTCTACGTCGACGAGCACAATCGCGTCATCGCGCAACGCGACAAGATTCCGGTCCAGGCCGGTTAGCCGGCCATATTCGCACCCTGCCGGCCCGTGCGGATCAGCGGCTGTCGACAATAGGGATGGATTTGAACGCAGGCAAGACATCCCTGGAGGTCTTGGCTATGTCGGCCAGCGTGTATTTGTCGAGTATGCCCAGAAAGCTGGTTTGCGCGTTGAACAGCACGCCTTTCAGGCTGCAGGAGCGGGAAATCACGCACCGGTCCGTCGCAGGATTGAAGCACTCGAGCAAATCCAGGTCGGGTTCGGTTGACCGTACCACTGCGCCTATCGGGATCTCTTTTGCCGGACGCGCGAGTTTGATTCCGCCGTGTCTGCCCCGGGTTGTCAGGATGTAACCGTTGAGGCCCAGCTGGTGTACCACCTTGACCAGATGGTTGCGCGAGATCCGGTAAAAGTCCGCCAATTCAGTGATTGTCACCAGCTCATCTTCCCGGCTCGCAAGATAAATCAGGACGCGCAGCGAGTAATCGGTATAAAGGGTTAATCGCATTGGGCGCCTTTCCTGATCAGCTGATTTCCAGTAAATTTTGACGGGCGAAGTTGTTGCCGCGCGGTCGCGCGATTTTTCGCCTGCATGATACCCCGCAATCACCTTTCCCGGACGGCTTCCTCTGCTGCGCACAGGCGTGCCGGCCCAGCGCCGTTTTCAAAACAACGCGCTTGACATGGTTTCTGACTGGCAATAAGATGTATACAGGATGCATGTTATTGTGATTATAGTTCAAACCGCTTCAAACCTGTGTCCTGTTGGGGGTTCAAGCCGCTGCCGGCATTTTCCGGCGGCAATTCAAAATAACTTGGAGAAATAAGATGAGTCTGTTTAGTGAAATCGGCGGGGAGGGAGCAGTCAATGCTGCAGTGGATATTTTTTATCGCAAGGTACTGAAAGACGATCGCATCAAGCGATTTTTTGACGGTGTCGACATGGACAAGCAGGCGGCCAAGCAAAAGGCCTTTTTGACGATGGCCTTCGGCGGCCCGCATAACTACTCGGGTGCGGATATGAGAAAAGGCCATGCCCATCTCGTGGCCAAGGGTCTGAACGACAGCCATTTCGATGCCGTGATGGAGCATCTGGGCGCCACGCTGACCGAACTCAAGGTGCCGGGAAATCTGATCGCCCAGGCTGCCGCAATCGCAGAAAGCACCCGCAAAGACGTGCTGAACAAGTAAGGCCCGACACCTATGCCCAAAGTTATTTATGGCGGGCAGTCATATGATGCCGGGGAAAGCTCGATCCTCGATTGTCTGACTGCCCAGGGTGTCGCTGTTCCTTCTTCCTGCCGTTCCGGTGTTTGCCAGACCTGTCTGATGCGTGCGGTCAGCGGCGAGGTGCCGGAAAAAGCCAGGGCGGGGTTGAAGCCGACGCTGGCTGCGCAGAATTATTTCATGGCCTGTTCATGTTACCCGGAGCAGGACATCGAAGTCGTGCTGCCCGAGGAGGGGATGGGCAAACTCGCTGCCAGGGTCACCGCCGTCGAGCAGCTCAGCGCCGACATACTCGGCATCCGGCTCAAACCGTCCCGGCCTATCGAATACCGCGCAGGACAATTCATCAACCTGTTCAAGGACGCGACCACTGCACGCTGCTATTCGCTGGCCAGCGTTCCCGCGCTGGACGAGGAGCTGTTCCTGAACGTGAGGAAAGTTCCGGGCGGGCTGGTGAGCGGCTGGGTTTTTTCGGAAATCAGGACCGGGGACGTGGTCGAGATTTCGGAAGCCGCAGGAGATTGCTTTTACGTGCCGGACAATGCCGGGCAGGATATTCTCCTGATTGCGACCGGCTCGGGTCTTGCCCCATTGTATGGAATCATCCGCGACGCGCTATTGCAAGGGCACCGGGGCAGGCTTAGTCTTTACCATGGAAACTATAACCAGGCCGGCTTCTATCTGGTCGGGGAATTGGGAAAGCTGGCGCAGCGCCATCCCAATTTCAGCTATGTGCCCTGTATATCCGACGGCCAAGCTTCCGCTGGCTATGCCGCGGGTATGGTCCTGGACATTGCGCTGGCCGACCATCCTGATCTTTCCGGCTGGCGTGTGTTCTTATGCGGCAACCCGGACATGGTCAATGCGGCGAAACAGCAAACTTTTCTCGCCGGAGCTGCGATGCGCGACATTTTCGCCGACCCGTTCTAGGCCGGCATCCGTCAAGGCGCGCAGGCAGGGTTCGGGTGCCGGTCGCACCGCGGCGGCGCTCAAGCGCCCGGCATTCACGCGTTGCGGGCAGCGGAATAATTGGCGCGCTGCGGCGGGAAGGAGGGAGGATCCTTCTGAAAATAACTGCGATAGCGGCGCAGAAAGGCCGGCGGCGGGATTTGTTTGAAATCGTCTGTCAGGCTGGGTAAAAATCCGTTCACAAAATACAGATCCATGTTCTGCGAGTCCTTGGCCAGCGTTTTGCTGTGCTTTTCGCATTCGAAGAAATCCTTGGTGCGTGAATAGGTTTGCGCGGACAGCGCGATGCGGTTGGGTTCGCTGTTGGATTCCAGGCGGGAGGCGTAATTGACCGACTCGCCCCAGATGTCGTAGGCAAATTTTTTCTTGCCGACTATGCCCGCGATCAGATGCCCGGTGTGGATGCCGATGCGGATGGACCAGCTATGCTGAGTGTCCGCACCGCGGCGCTCGGTAACAGCGCGTACCATTTCCATTGCGGCCATCACCGCATCCACCGGATGGGAAGGATTGCGTTCCGGCAATCCGCCGGCACACATATAACTGTCACCTATGGTCTTCAGTTTTTCCAGTCCATAGCGCACTGTGATTTCATCGAACGCACTGAAGTATTCATGCAGCATCTTGACCAGGTCTTCCGCGGCAAGCTTTTCGGTGAAGGAGGAAAAGCCCACGAAGTCGGTGAAGATGATGGTGGCATCTTCGAGGTATTTGGGTTCCACCGATCCCTTCCTGCGAAATTCCTCCGCGACCGTCGCAGGCAGGATATTCAGCAACAGCGAGTCTGCGATCTGGCGCTGCTGTTCGATTTTTGCCGAACATTGCGCCAGCTCCTGGTCCAGCAGGGACATCCGTTCCTGACTGGCATGCAGGGCGTGGCTCACATTGTTGAACGAGTCGGCGATCTCGCCCAGTTCGTCTTTCGAGTGCAGCGCGATGCGGGGCGCCCCGCCGGTCGATTCCATGCCTTGCTTGAGCTGGTCCAGGCCTTTGGCAATGCGGCGATACAGCTGTATTGCGATGGCGGTCGCCAGCAGCAGGGAAAGGTTGAAAACAATCAGCGCTGTCCTGTCGTTCCACCATTGTGCTGAGATGAGTTGGTTGCGTGCCGAAGCGATGCGCTGTGCTTCGATATCCTCGACAAGCGGGATCGTGTCGTGAAGGATATGCTGGCTCAATGGTTCGGTGTTCAGCGCCAATTCGGTCAGCGCCTGTGCATGGTGGACCCCGAAATCCTGATAAAAATTGCGCCAGGATGCGGCCAAATCCGCAAAGCTCTTTTGCAGGTCTTCCACCTTGGCACGGGTTTCCCCATCGGAGAGCTTAAACAGCGTATCGATCTGCCCGGCTATCGCAGCCGACTTTGAATCCAGTTGCGCAATTTCACCCGGTGTCAGCGGAGCGGAAGCAGCTTCGATGCGGATCTGGCCCAGCATGGCGACCTGTTTCTGCAGGTCACTGGTATCCAGTTTGATGGCCGTGGTGATCGCCTGGCAGGAGATTGCCTGCTGCAGCAGGTCGATGGCAGCCTGTTTCTTTTGGCTGTTCCAGAAATTGACCGAGAAATTCAGCGCAAATAAAGCCAGGATGACGAAAAAGGAATAACTGATGTTTCTCTTAAGCATCATTGTTCAGCCTCGATCAAATGCATGGAGCTCAAGCTCGCTTCATCAAATAAACCGTTGGCAGTTCGCTGGCGGCGCAGTTTGCGCCGCGGATGACGAGCTTGCCGATGGTGGGTAAGGGCTTGCCCAGGACAAATCGGGATTGCCGGAAAATGCCGGGTTTCATAATGGAATTGTTTCCGCAAGGTTCATTTTGCCACATAGTGGCGCGATCCGACGCCGAAATCAATCAAATCGGGCGCATCTCTACCTCAGGCATGCTTCATTGACCGCATCACGGTTCGCAGGTAGGATTGCGCGCTTTGACGATTGCCGGGAAGTGCGCTTATGCGTCGCAAATTGGTGGCTGGAAACTGGAAGATGCACGGAGCGCTGGCCCAGAATGCGGCGTTGCTGGATGCGCTGCGTGCGGAGATGCTTGCATTGCCGGAGGTGGATTGTGTGGTCTGCGTGCCCTTCCCGTACCTGGCCCAGGCGCAACAAAAGCTGACCGGCAGCGCAATCCGCTGGGGTGCGCAGGATGTGCATCAGTTGGACAAGGGCGCCTACACCGGCGAGGTATCGGCAGCGATGCTGCGGGACTTCGGTTGCAGCCATGTGATCGTCGGGCATTCCGAGCGCCGCGCCTATTTCGGCGAGAGCAGCCATCTGGTGGCAGAAAAGTTTCTGGCGGCGCAGCAGTCCGGTTTGACTCCCATCCTGTGTGTCGGCGAAACCCTGGCGCAACGCGAAAGCGGGAGCACCGAGGCCGTGGTTGCCGAACAACTGGATGCGCTGATACAGCTGGGCGGCGTGCAGGCATTGCGCAGTGCAGTCGTGGCCTATGAGCCGGTCTGGGCGATCGGTACCGGCAAGACCGCATCGGCGGCGCAGGCGCAGGCGGTGCATGCATTCATCCGGGGCAGGGTCGCATCTCAAGATGGTCAAATCGCCTCCGGGTTGTGTATACTCTACGGCGGCAGCGTGAAAGCGGGCAACGCGGCGGAGCTGTTTGCGATGCCGGACATCGATGGGGGCTTGATTGGCGGGGCTTCTCTGGTGGCCGACGAGTTTCTGGCAATTTGTCGCGCCGCGCAGGTGTAAACTTCCGGTATTGCCGTAAATGATCCTGGTCCGGTATATCAGGATTTGATTTTATTTAGTGGGGTAGTGTGTGGAAACATTAGTTTGGGTGGTACACGTCTTGACCGCAATGGTATTGGTGGGTCTGGTGCTGATGCAGCACGGCAAGGGCGCGGACATGGGCGCGGCATTCGGCACCGGTTCGGCAGGCAGCCTGTTTGGTTCCAGCGGTTCGGCAAATTTTCTCAGTCGCAGCACCGCGGTTGCTGCGACCATATTTTTTATCACCAGCTTGTCGCTGACTTACATTTATTCCCATCCGGCAAATAAGCTCGGGGTGATGGATAAAGTGAATCCGGCTGCCATCCAGGCCGTGCCTGCCACACCTGCCACGGCGCCTGCAGATGATTCCAGGGCCAAGGACATTCCAAAATAATTATAAAGCGGTATTGCGGTTGTGGTGGAATTGGTAGACACGCAAGCTTGAGGTGCTTGTGCTCGCAAGGGCGTGGGAGTTCGAGTCTCCCCATCCGCACCAGGTTTTAGGCCGATGCGCGCGTTGGCAGATTAAGCAACTCAATATATTCTCGGGCTATCTCACGAGTCACAAACAGAGGGGGGCGAGGCCCAATGTTGGAAAACTATTTTCCGGTGTTGTTGTTCATATGCGTCGGCGTGGCGATGGGCGTGGCGCCCGTGATACTGGGCAAGCTGGCAGCGCCGGACCGTCCCGACAGCGAGAAGCTCTCTGCTTACGAGTGCGGCTTTGAGGCATTTGAAGATGCGCGCATGAAATTCGATGTGCGCTACTATCTCGTGGCCATCCTGTTCATTCTGTTCGATCTCGAGATTGCTTTCCTTTTTCCGTGGGCGATCGTGCTGAAGGAGATCGGCACATTCGGTTTCGTCTCCATGATGATCTTCCTGGCCATCCTGGTGGTGGGCTTCATCTATGAGTGGCTGAAGGGAGCACTGGAATGGGAGTAGCAGCACGAGCAGGGAGCAGGGGCCCCGCACAGCGGGGATGTGACCGTCCGCGATTGCCGTCGGTCGCCGATACGATACGTTGGGAAATTTCACGGCAATCATGAGAGGCGACGGTATGAGCAGGAAGCAGGGGCCCCGCACAGCGGGGATGCGACCGTCCGCGATTGCCGTCGGTCGTCGATACGATACGTTGGGAAATTTCACGGCAATCATGAGAGGCGACGGTATGAGCAGGAAGCAGGGGCCCCGCACAGCGGGGATGCGACCGTCCGCGATTGCCGTCGGTCGTCGATACGATACGTTGGGAAATTTCACGGCAATCATGAGAGGCGACGGTATGAACAGGAAGCAAGGGCCCCGCACAGCGGGGATGCGACCGTCCGTGCATGTTGTCCGCGTTCAGTTGCTGCCGAGCGATAAACGATCGCCGAATCAAGGCTTGCAGGAGGTGCATCATGGGCATTGAAGGTATCCTGGAAAAGAGCGTCGTCACCACGTCGCTGGACACGATCATCAACTACACGCGCACCGGATCGCTGTGGCCGATGACTTTCGGTCTGGCGTGCTGCGCGGTTGAAATGATGCATGCCGGCGCGGCGCGCTACGACCTGGACCGCTTCGGCGTGGTGTTCCGTCCCAGTCCCCGCCAATCGGACGTGATGATCGTGGCCGGCACGCTGTGCAACAAGATGGCGCCCGCATTGCGCAAGGTCTATGACCAGATGGCCGAACCGCGCTGGGTAATCTCGATGGGCTCGTGTGCGAATGGCGGCGGTTATTACCATTATTCCTACTCGGTGGTGCGCGGCTGCGACCGCATCGTGCCGGTCGATGTCTATGTGCCGGGCTGCCCGCCGACAGCCGAGGCGCTGCTGTTCGGCATTATCCAGCTGCAGAACAAGATCAAGCGCACCAACACCATTGCGCGCTAGGACGATTGAATATGGCTGCTGATTTGAGTGCTTTGCGCGCTGATTTGAACAGATTGTTCGGCAACAAGCTGAGCGCAACCGGGGAGCGCTTGGGGGAATTGACCGTCGTGGCTCAGGCCGCCGGGATGCAGGAGGTGCTGCAGCGCCTGCGCGATGCGCCGGAATTGCGCTTCGAGCAATTGATCGATCTGTGCGGCATCGATTATTCGGCTTATGGCAGCGACGTCTCGGAGGGCGGCGCCTACTTCGCCTCCGGCCTCGCTCCAGCCGGCACTGCAACGCATCCCCATCGTTTTGCGGCGATCTATCACCTGCTCTCGGTCCAGCATAACCTGCGCCTCAGGGTGCGCGTATTTGCCGAGGATGACGATTTTCCGGTGCTGCCTTCGGTGGTGGATATATGGGCGTGCGCGAACTGGTATGAACGCGAGGCTTTCGACCTGTTCGGTCTGATTTTTACCGGGCACCCCGATCTGCGCCGCATCCTGACCGATTACGGCTTTGTCGGCAATCCGTTCCGCAAGGATTTCCCGCTGTCCGGTCATGTCGAGATGCGTTATGACCCGGCCCAGCAGCGCGTGATTTACCAGCCGGTCTCGATCGAGCCGCGCGAAGTTACGCCGCGCATCGTGCGTGAAGAAAATTACGCCAGCAACCCCGGGAAATAACATGGCGGAAATAAACAACTACACCATGAATTTTAGTTGCGGCCGCCCTGCGGGCTTAACTTGCCCGGGCAAGTTAGCCTGCACTGAAATCCATGGTGAACGCGCGTTGCAACAAGTGTCGGGATAGGCGGGGTTATGGCGGAAATAAAGAACTACACCATGAATTTTGGCCCGCAGCATCCTTCCGCGCACGGTGTGCTGCGGCTGGTGCTGGAGCTGGACGGAGAAGTCATCGAGCGCGCCGACCCGCATATCGGCTTGCTGCATCGCGCCACCGAGAAGCTGGCCGAACACAAGACCTATCTGCAGTCGCTGCCCTATATGGACCGGCTGGACTATGTCTCGATGCTGAGCAACGAGCATGCTTATGTGCTGGCGGTGGAAAAGCTGGCCGGGATCGAAGTGCCGTTGCGCGCCCAGTACATCAGGGTGATGTTCGACGAAATCACCCGCATCCTGAACCACCTGCTGTGGCTGGGGGCGCACGGCCTGGACATCGGCGCGATGACGGTGTTCCTGTATTGCTTCCGCGAACGCGAAGATCTGATGGACATCTACGAGGCCGCCTCCGGCGCGCGCATGCATGCCTCCTATTATCGTCCCGGCGGCGTGTACCGGGATCTGCCGGACAGCATGCCGCAATACCAGGCTTCGAAGATACACAACGCCGCGGCGGTCAGGAAGCTCAACGAGAACCGCCAGGGTTCGCTGCTCGATTTTCTCGGGGATTTCAGCAACCGTTTCCCCGCCTGCGTCGATGAATACGAGACGCTGCTGACCGACAACCGCATTTGGAAACAGCGCACCGTCGGCATCGGCGTGGTCACGCCGGAACGCGCATTGGCCCTGGGTTTCTCCGGCCCGATGCTGCGCGGCTCGGGGATCGAATGGGATTTGCGCAAGAAGCAGCCCTATGAAGTCTATGACCGCATCGATTTCGACATCCCGGTCGGCAAGACCGGGGATTCCTATGACCGTTACCTGGTGCGCGTCGAGGAGATGAGGCAAAGCAACCGCATCATCCGCCAGTGCGTGGACTGGCTGCGCGCCAACCCGGGCCCGGTGATGACCGGCAACCACAAGTTTGCTCCGCCGCTGCGCGAGGCCATGAAGGAAAACATGGAAGAGCTGATCCATCACTTCAAGCTGTTCACCGAGGGCATGCATGTGCCCGCCGGCGAGGCTTATGCCGCCGTCGAGCATCCCAAGGGCGAGTTCGGCATCTATCTGGTGTCGGATGGCGCGAACAAACCCTACCGGATGAAGATACGGGCGCCCGGCTTTGCGCATATCGCTGCGCTCGACGAGATGTCGCGCGGCCACATGATCGCCGACGTGGTGACCATCATCGGCACCCAGGATATCGTATTTGGCGAGGTGGACCGCTGATGTTATCCGAACAGATAAAGACCAGGATAGACCGCGAACTGAAGAAGTATCCGGCGGACCAGAAGCAGTCCGCGGTGATGTCCGCGCTGCGTTTTGTGCAGGACGAGAAGGGCTGGATCGCCACCGACGACATGGCGGATATCGCGGCCTATCTGGGCATGGCGCAAATCGCGGTGTACGAAGTGGCGACGTTTTACCACATGTACAATCTCAAGCCGATGGGCAAGCACGTCATCACCGTATGCACCAATCTTTCCTGCACCCTGGGCGGCGCCGATGAGACCGTGGCCTACCTGCAGGACAGGCTGGGGATCGGTTTTGACGAGGTTTCCGCCGACGGAAAATTCGGTTTGCGCCAGGGGGAATGCATGGGAGCCTGCAGGGAAGCGCCGTTGTTCACGCTGAACAACAAGAAAATCTGCGGCCGCCTGACCCGGGAGAAGATCGACGCGATACTGGCAGAACTGGATAAATCATGAACAGCCGGCATATCATCCGGGGCCCGGTGACCCAAACCACGCTGGATTTCGACCAGCCATGGACGCTGGAAAATTATCTCAAGGTCGGTGGCTATCAGGCGCTGCGCAAGGTGCTGACCCATAAAATGTCGCCGGACGAGATCATCGCCGAGGTCAAATTGTCGGCGCTGCGCGGACGCGGCGGCGCGGGTTTCCCGACCGGCCTGAAGTGGAGCTTCATGCCGCGCAATTTCAGCGGCGACAAATACATCGTGTGCAATTCCGACGAAGGCGAGCCCGGCACCTTCAAGGATTGGGACATCCTGCTGTATAACCCGCACCTGCTGATCGAGGGCATGGCGATCGCCGCCTATGCGATGGGGGTCAGGACCGGCTACAACTATGTGCACGGCGAGATCTTCGAAGCCTACGAGCGCATGGAAGAGGCCTGCGAACTGGCGCGCGCCGCCGGCTATCTGGGCAACAATATCCTGGGTTCGGATTTCAGCTTCGAGCTGCACAACCATCTGGGTTACGGCGCCTACATTTGCGGCGAAGAGACCGCGCTGCTCGAATCGCTGGAAGGCAAGAAGGGCCAGCCGCGCTTCAAGCCGCCGTTCCCGGCCAGTTTCGGCCTGTACGGCAAGCCGACCACGATCAACAACACCGAAACCTTTGCCAGCATCCCCTACATCATCAACCATGGCGGACAGAAGTTCCTCGAGCTGGGCAAGCCCAACAACGGCGGCACCAAGCTGTTCTCGGTGTCCGGCCATGTGAACAACCCGGGCAATTTCGAGGTTCCGCTGGGCACGCCGTTCAGCAAGCTGCTGGAAATGGCCGGCGGGGTGCGCCACGGCCACACGCTCAAGGCGGTGATCCCGGGCGGCTCGTCGATGCCGGTGCTGCCCGGCAGCATCATGCTGGACCTGACGATGGATTACGATGCGATCGCCAAGGCCGGTTCCGGTCTGGGCAGCGGTGCGGTGATTGTGATGGACGAGACCACCTGCATGGTGCGCGCGCTGGAACGGCTGTCCTATTTCTATTACGAGGAATCCTGCGGGCAATGCACGCCGTGCCGCGAAGGCACCGGCTGGCTGTACCGCATCGTGCATCGCATCGAGCACGGCGAGGGGCGCAAGGAAGATCTGGATCTGCTGTTGAGCCTGGGCGAAAACATCGCCGGGCGCACCATCTGCGCGCTGGGCGAAGCGGCCGTGTGGCCGGTGCAGGGCATGCTCAGGCATTTCCGCGATGAATTTGAATACCACATCGAACACAAAAAATGCAGAGTATGAGCCGGATAATGCGTGTTTCGGGGACCTCTAAAAATTCAGAGTTCGCCCAAATGCAAGGCGCGGGAAACATTTCGCCGCGCCGCATATGGTTTATATGTAAGCAAGAAATTTTTCCCCGCAACGCCGCAGTTGGGATACAACGAAGTTGCAGTGAGGCTAACCTTCAGGTTATGCCGGAACTAAAATCGGGATTTTTGAGGTTCACGAATGATCAATATTGAAATAGACGGCAAGCCGGTTGAGACCGAGCACGGTTCCACCGTGATGGACGCGGCCAACAAGCTCGGCGTGTATATCCCGCATTTCTGCTATCACAAGAAACTCTCGGTCGCGGCCAATTGCCGCATGTGCCTGGTCGAGGTCGAAAAGGCGCCCAAGCCGCTGCCAGCCTGCGCGACGCCGGCCACCGACGGCATGAAGGTGCGCACCCATTCCGAAATGGCGGTCAAGGCGCAGCAGGGCGTGATGGAGTTCCTGCTGATCAACCACCCGCTGGATTGTCCGATCTGCGACCAGGGCGGCGAATGCCAGCTGCAGGATCTGGCCGTGGGCTACGGCGGCGGCGCCTCGCGCTACCAGGAAGAGAAGCGCATCGTGCTGCACAAGGACATCGGCGCGCTGGTCTCCACCGAGGAGATGAGCCGCTGCATCCAGTGCACCCGCTGCGTGCGCTTCGGACAGGAGATCGGCGGGATGATGGAGCTGGGCATGGCATTCCGCGGCGAGCATTCCGAGATCATGAGCTTCGTCAACAGCACGGTGGACTCCGAACTGTCGGGCAACATGATAGATCTGTGTCCGGTTGGCGCGCTGACCAGCAAGCCGTTCCGCTACACCGCGCGTAGCTGGGAGCTGTCGCGGCGCAAGTCGGTCAGCCCGCACGATGGCCTGGGTTCCAATCTGGCGCTGCAGGTAAAGGACAACAAGGTGATGCGCGTGCTCCCGGTGGAGAACGAGGCGATCAACGAATGCTGGATCTCCGACAAGGACAGATTCAGCTACGAGGGCTTGAACTCTCCCGAACGCCTGATTCGGCCGATGCTCAAGCAGGACGGCAAGTGGATCGAGGTCGAATGGCAGACTGCGCTGGAATATGTCGCGAACGGCCTGCGCCAGATCGCCGCAGAGGCGGGCGCGGACCAGATCGCCGCGCTGGCCACGCCGCACAGCACGCTGGAAGAACTCTACCTGCTGCAGAAGTTGCTGCGCGGCATCGGCAGCCACCACATCGACTCGCGTTTGCGCCAGTCCGATTTTTCTGCCGATGGTGGGAGCACCGGCGTTCCCTGGCTGGGCATGCCGGTGGCGGAGCTGAACAGCCGCGACCGCTTCCTGATTGTCGGCAGCTTTTTGCGCAAGGACCAGCCGCTGCTGGCGCACCGCGTGCGCCAGGCCGTCAAGAAAGGCGCCCAGGCCAACATCGTGCATGCCAGCGACGATGACTTGCTGATGCCGGTGGCGAACAAGGCCATCGTTGCGCCCGACCAGATGGCCGGCATGCTGGCGCAGATACTGAAAGCGCTGAGCGCGGAAAAATCCGCCGCGTTCCCCGCCGCCATCCAGCAGGCCATCGCTGCGGTACAGCCCTCCGCGCAGGCCGGCGCGATCGCGCGCAGCCTGGCGGGCGGGGAACGCGCCGCGGTGTTGCTGGGCAATTTCGCGCAGCAGCACCCGCAGGCCGTGCAGATCGCACTGCTGGCCGAACAGATCGCGCTGCTGTGCGGCGCGAAATTCGGTTTCCTCGGCGAGGCAGCCAACAGCGTCGGCGCCCATCTGGCCGGGGCGCTGCCATCCGGAACCCCTGGCATGAATGCCGCGCAGATGCTGGCCGCGCCGCGCAAGGCCTATGTGCTGCTGAACGTCGAAGCGGAACTCGACCTGCATGATCCGCAGCAGGCGATCAGCGCGATGCAGGCCGCCGACATGGTGGTGGCGCTGTCGGCCTACAAACATCGCGCGACCGACTACGCCGACGTGCTGCTGCCGATCGCCCCGTTCAGCGAAACCTCCGGCACCTTCGTCAGCACCGAAGGCCTGGCGCAAAGTTTCCGCGGTGCGGTCAAACCGCTGGGCGAGGCGCGCCCCGCCTGGAAGGTGTTGCGCGTGCTCGGCAATCTGCTGAATGTTTCCGGTTTCGAGCACGACAGCAGCGAAGCGGTGCGTGATGAGGTCTTGGGCGGTATGGACGTTGCGGCAAGATTGAATAATTCCCTGCGGGTTCCGGCTCAGTTCTCAGCCCTCAGTCTCCAGTCCCCGGCCTCCGGCCTGCAGCGCATCAGCGACGTGCCGATCTATTCCGCCGACGCGGTCGTGCGCCGCGCCACCGCACTGCACCAGACCCGCGATGCGGCAGCGCCCTGTGCGGTGATGCATCGCAGCGAGCTGGCCAGGCTGGGCGTGAATTCCGGCGCCAGCGTCAGGGTCAGCCAGGGCAGCGGCAGCGTGCACCTGACGGTGCTGGCGGACGACCGCATGCCGCTGCATGCCGTGCGCATCGCGGCGGGCCACCCGGCCACGGCAGCGCTGGGCGCGATGTTCGGGATGGTCACGGTCGAGCCGGTTGCGGGAGAGCGCTCATGATGGAACTGCTGCAAGCGCTGGAGCACGCCGGCCAGAACCTGCTCGGCCCCGCCTGGCTGCCGTTGTGGACGCTGGCGAAGATACTGGCCATCGTGCTGCCCATCATGGGCGCGGTCGCCTACCTGACACTGGCCGAACGCAAGGTCATCGGCTACATGCAGATCCGTATCGGCCCGAACCGCGTCGGCTATTTCGGGCTGCTGCAGCCGCTCGCCGACGGCGTGAAACTGTTCCTCAAGGAAATCATCATCCCGGCCGGCTCCAGCAAATTCCTGTTCGTGCTGGCGCCTATCATGGCGCTGGCTCCGGCGCTGGCAGCCTGGGCAGTGGTGCCGTTCAGCGAAGGGATGGCGCTGGCCAACGTCAATGCCGGGCTGCTGTACCTTCTGGCGATGACCTCGCTGGGGGTATACGGCATCATCATCGCCGGCTGGGCCTCCAACTCCAAGTATGCCTTCCTCGGCGCGGTGCGTTCGGCGGCGCAGATCGTGTCGTACGAGATCGCGATGGGCTTCGCGCTGGTGTGCGTGCTGATGGCCGCGCAAAGCATGAATCTGACGGATATCGTGCACGGCCAGCACGGCAGGCTGGGTCTGCTCAACTGGTATTTCATTCCGCTGTTCCCGATGTTCATGGTGTATCTGATCTCCGGTGTGGCCGAGACCAACCGCGCGCCGTTCGACATGGCGGAAGGCGAGTCCGAGATCGTCGCGGGTTTCCATGTGGAATATTCCGGCATGGCGTTCGCGCTGTTCTTCCTCGCCGAATACGCCAACATGATCCTGATCGCGTTCCTGACCTCGATCATGTTCCTGGGCGGATGGCTGTCGCCGTTGCCGTTCCTGCCGGACAGCTTCATCTGGCTGCTGGCCAAGGTCTCGTTCATCCTGTTTTTGTTCCTGTGGTTCCGTGCGACTTTCCCGCGCTATCGCTACGACCAGCTGATGCGTCTGGGCTGGAAAGTGTTCATTCCGCTCACCATCGTCTGGGTGGTGGTGATCGCGGTATGGATGCAGACTCCGCTGTGGGTCTGGTAAAGGGAGGAGGATACGAATATGAAAATGATCAAGGATTTCTTCAAGACCTTCCTGCTCTATGAGCTGGTCAAGGGTATGGCGCTGACCGGGCGCTATTTCTTCGCGCGCAAGATCACGGTGCAGTTTCCAGAAGAGAAGACCCCGCAGAGCGTCCGCTTCCGCGGCCTGCATGCGCAGCGCCGCTATCCCAGCGGCGAGGAGCGCTGCATCGGCTGCAAGCTGTGCGAGGCGGTGTGTCCGGCGCTGGCGATCAAGATCGAGGTGGCCGAACGCGAAGACGGCACCCGGCGCACCACGCTCTACGACATCGACCTGACCAAGTGCATCTTCTGCGGATTCTGCGAGGAGTCCTGCCCGGTCGATGCGATCGTCGAGACGCGCATCTTCGAATACCACGGCGAGAAGCGCGGCGACCTGTACTACACCAAGGACATGCTGCTGGCGATAGGCGACAAATACGAAGAACAGATCGCCAGGGACAGGGCGGCGGATGCGAAGTACCGGTAAGAAATGATGGGGAAGGGTATAGGGAGAACAGGGAAGGGTGAGAAGCCTGATACGGCGTCGGGGCTGCACCCTGCTCACCTCAATCTTCGCTCTGCTCCCCAAGCATAAAAGGGCAAGCCAATGAATTTTGTAAGCAGCAACTTCGAAACCATCGTGTTCTACGCATTCGCGGCGCTGGCCGTGTTCTCGGCGTTGCGCGTGATCACTGCGCGCAACCCGGTGCATGCCGTGCTGTTCCTGGTGCTGGCATTCATCAGCTGTGGCGGGCATCTGGCTGTTGCTGGAAGCCGAGTTCCTGGCGATTGCGCTGGTGCTGGTCTATGTCGGCGCGGTGATGGTGCTGTTCCTGTTCGTGGTGATGATGCTGGACATCAATCTGGTGCGGCTGCGCGAAGGATTCTGGCGCTGGCTGCCATTCGGCGCGGCGCTGGCCGGCTTGATGGCGTTCGAGATGATCTGGGTGCTGGGCTCGCGTGACACCTCCAAAGGCATGCTGTCGATCAAGCATGCCGCCGGATTACAGCAACACCAAGGAACTGGGGCGCCTGATCTACACCGACTATGTCTATCCGTTCGAGATCGCCGCGGTGCTGCTGCTGGTGGCGATGGTGGCGGCGATCGCGCTGACCTTGCGCCGGCGCAAGGATGCCAAGTCGCAGATGGTCTCGGAACAGATCGCGGTGCAGAAGGCGGATCGTTTGCGCATCGTTTCCATGCGGCCGGAAAAGCTTGTGGCCGGGCACCCGCCGGAACGTAAAGACTAAGCCAATCAAGGGAGCGGGAAGCATGCTGACACTTTCGCATTATCTGGTTTTGAGCGCCGTGCTGTTCGCCATCAGCGTGGTCGGGATCTTTCTGAACCGCAAGAACCTGATCGTGCTGCTGATGGCGATCGAAATGATGCTGCTGGCGGTAAATACCAATTTCCTGGCATTCGCCCATTATCTGAACGACAGCGCGGGGCAGGTCTTCGTATTCTTCATCCTGACCGTGGCGGCGGCCGAAGCCGCGATCGGCCTGGCAATCCTGGTGGTGCTGTTCCGCAACCTGAATACGATCAATGTCGACGATCTCGACAGCCTGAAGGGATGATGATGAACATGCAAAGCCTGTATCTGCTGGTTCCCCTCGCGCCGCTGCTCGGGGCGATCATCGCCGGACTGTTCGGCCAGCGCCTGGGGCGCACCTGGTCGCACCGCATCACGATCGCGCTGGTGGCGGTTTCCTTCCTGGCCTCGCTGGAAATTTTCGAAGATGTCCAGGCCGGCCACCTGTTCAACGGCGCGGTGTATACCTGGCTGATCTCCGGCGAGACCAGCTTCCATGTCGGGTTCCTGATCGACCGGCTGACCGTGCTGATGATGCTGGTGGTCACCTTCGTGTCGCTGATGGTGCACATCTATACCATAGGCTATATGAAAGACGACGCCGGCTACCAGCGTTTCTTCAGCTACATTTCGCTGTTCACTTTCTCGATGCTGATGCTGGTGATGGCCAACAATTTCATGCAGCTGTTCTTTGGCTGGGAGGCGGTGGGCCTGGTCTCCTACCTGCTGATCGGTTTCTGGTACGACCGGCCGACGGCGATTTACGCCAGCCTGAAGGCCTTCCTGGTCGAATCGGGTTGGCGACCTGGGTTTCCTGCTCGGCATTGCGCTGGTGCTGATGGTGTTCGGCACGCTGGACTATGCCGCGGTGTTCGCCAATGCCGCGCGGCATGTCGGCGGATATGGCGCCCATTCCCGGCTTGTCGGTGCATCTGCTGTCCGCGATCTGCATCCTGCTGTTCATCGGCGCGATGGGCAAGTCGGCGCAGTTCCCGCTGCATGTCTGGCTGCCCGATTCGATGGAAGGCCCGACCCCGATCTCGGCATTGATCCATGCCGCGACCATGGTGACCGCCGGCATCTTCATGGTGGCGCGCATGTCGCCGCTGTTCGAGCTGTCGGATGCCGCGCTGTCCTTCGTGCTGGTGATCGGCGCGATCACCGCGCTGTTCATGGGCATCCTCGGCATGATCCAGAACGACATCAAGCGCGTGGTCGCCTATTCCACGCTGTCGCAGCTGGGCTACATGACCGTGGCGCTCGGCGCCTCGGCCTACCCGGTGGCGATCTTCCACCTGATGACGCACGCTTTCTTCAAGGCGCTGCTGTTCCTGGCCGCGGGCAGCGTGATCATCGCGCATGCACCACGACCAGGACATGCGCAACATGGGCGGGCTGAAGAAATACATGCCGGTCACCTGGATCACTTTCCTGATCGGCGCGCTGGCCCTGATCGGCGCGCCGTTCTTCTCCGGCTTCTATTCCAAGGACAGCATCATCGAAGTGGTCGAGCATGTCCGGCTTGCCGGGTGCAGGATTTGCCTATTTTGCGGTTCTGGCGGGGGTGTTCGTCACTGCGTTCTATACGTTCCGCATGTACTTCCTGGTGTTCCACGGCGAGGAGCGCTTCGGCAAACGGCAGCATGGCGAGCATGCATCGGCCGGCGCAGACCACCACGGCCTGGCGCCCGGGCAGAAGCCGCATGAATCGCCCTGGGTGGTCACGCTGCCGCTGATTTTGCTGGCCGATCCCGTCGGTGCTGATCGGCTATATCACGATCGAGCCGCTGTTGTTCGAAAACTATTTCAGGGATGCCATTTACATTTCGGCTCGACCATCCCGGCATGGCGGGACTGGCATCGCAGTTTCGCGGGCCGTTCGAAATGGTCGTGCATATGGTGCAGGAATTGCCGTTCTGGCTCGCCCTCTCGGGTGTCGTAACCGCCTGGTTCTTCTATATGAAGCGCCCGGACTATTCCGGCGGCTATCCACAAACGTTTACACGCGATCTACACCTTGCTGGACAACAAATATTATTTCGATCGTTTCAACGACTGGTTCTTTGCCGGTGGCGCGCGCGGCACCAGCCGCTTGCTGTGGATGTTCGGCGACGTGAAACTGATCGACGGGGTGATGGTGAACGGCACGCGCGAGGCTGGTGGAAATTTTTTCCAGGCTGCTGCGCCGTCTCCAGTCCGGCTATATCTATCACTATGCATTTTCGATGATCATCGGCGTGTTCGTGCTGCTGACGGTGCAGGAACTGGTTCGAATAAGCCCGATCTTCCGTGCCTGCAGCCGGCGCATTCAGGCGCTTGCTGCATGCCTGGTCCCGGGGAGGGCCGGGAGGGTTGGAATTAAAATGAAGGAACGACAGCATGCTTTTTGAATTACCTATACTCAGCGTGGCGATCTGGTTGCCGATCATCTTCGGTATCCTGGTGCTGGCCACCGGCGACGACAAGAACGCCGGTCTGGCGCGCATGCTGGCCCTGGTCGGCGCAGTGCTGGGTTTTGTGGTGACGATCCCGCTGTATACCGGTTTCGTGCGCGATACCTCGGACATGCAGTTCGTCGAGATGCCATGAATGGATCACCCGTTTCAACATCCACTACCACCTCGGCGTCGACGGCATCTCGGTGCTGTTCATCCTGCTGACTGCGTTCTTCACCCGCTATCGTGGTGCTGGCGGGATGGCAGGTCGATCGAGAAGCGTGTTGCGCAATACATGGCATCCTTCCTGATCATGTCCGGCATCATGATCGGCGTGTTTGCCGCGCTGGATGCGGTGCTGTTCTATGTGTTCTGGGAAGCCATGCTGATACCGATGTTCCTGATCATCGGCGTGTGGGGCGGTGCGCAATCGCGTGTATGCCGCGGTCAAGTTCTTCCTCTACACCCTGCTGGGTTCGCTGCTGATGCTGGTTGCGCTGATCTACCTGTACAACCAGACCGGCGGCAGTTTCGAGATACTGGATTTCCACCAGGTCGCGATCCCGATGACCGCGCAGATCCTGATCTTCATCGCATTCTTTTTCGCCTTCGCGGTGAAAGTGCCGATGTTTCCGGTGCACACCTGGTTGCCGGATGCCCACGTGGAAGCGCCTACCGGCGGTTCGGTGATCCTGGCGGCGATCATGCTGAAAGTGGGTGCATACGGCTTTCTGCGTTTCTCGATACCTATCGTGCCGGATGCCAGCCATCGATCTGGCCGGGGTGATGATCGCGCTGTCGCTGATCGCGGTGGTGTATATCGGCCTGGTCGCACTGACCCAGACCGACATGAAAAAGCTGGTGGCGTACTCCTCGATTTCGCACATGGGATTTCGTCACGCTGGGCCTGTTCATCTTCAACGAATACGGCATGGAAGGTGCGCTGCTGCAGATGATTTCGCACGGCTTCGTTTCCGGCGCCCTGTTCCTGTGCATCGGCGTGCTGTATGACCGGATGCACTCGCGCAATATTGCCGATTACGGCGGCGTGGCCAACACCATGCCGGTATTCGCCGCATTCTTCATGCTGTTCGCGATGGCCAATGTGCGGACTGCCGGGTACCAGCGGTTTTGTCGGCGAGTTCATGGTGATCCTGGGCGCGGTCAAGGCGAACTTCTGGTATGCCTTCGCTGCGGCATCCACGCTGGTGTTCGGCGCAGCCTACACGCTGTGGATGTACAAGCGGGTGATCTTTGGCGCGGTGGCCAACTCGCACGTGGCCGGTCTGACCGACATCAGCCTGCGCGAAAAGCTGATTTTCGCCATCCTGGCGCTGACAGTGCTGGGCATGGGCTTGTATCCCTTGCCGTTCGGCGAGATCCTGCATGTGTCGGTGAACGACTTGCTGGTGCACGCGGCACGCTCCAAACTGCCATGAGGCCGCGGGTAGCGAGCTGAAGACTAACGACTGAATTGAGATGAATATGGATTCGATAACTGACTTGATACCGGCGGCCCCCGAGATTTTCCTGCTGGTGATGATCTGCGGGATTCTGATCGCGGATTTGCTGATCAAGAACAACGGCAAGATGATCACCTACGTGCTGGTGCAATTCACGCTGATGGTATGCGCGCTGATCACCGTGGGCACCCATGTGAACGGAATCACATACGTATTCCACAAAATGTTCGTGGACGACCTGATGTCCGACGTGCTGAAGCTGCTGACCTACCTGGCGGTTTCGATGATGCTGGTATATTCGCGGCAGTACCTGGCCGTGCGCGGGCTGTTCACCGGGGAATTCATGGCGCTGACGCTGTTTGCCACGCTGGGCATGATGGTGATGATTTCGGCCAACCATTTCCTGACGCTGTACCTCGGCCTGGAACTGCTTTCGCTGAGTCTGTATGCAATGGTCGCGTTGCAGCGCGATTCGGCGACGGCCACCGAGGCGGCGATGAAATACTTCATCCTCGGGGCCATGGCTTCCGGCTTGCTGTTATACGGCATGTCGATGCTGTACGGCGCGACCGGATCGCTGGAACTGAATCCGGTGTTGCGCAGCGATCCAGTCCGGGCATGCGAACAACACGCTGACGGTATTCGGCCTGGTGTTCGTGGTATCCGGCCTGGCTTTCAAGCTGGGCGTGGTGCCGTTCCACATGTGGGTGCCGGACGTGTATCACGGTGCGCCGACCGCAATGACGATGCTGATCTCAACCGCGCCCAAGCTGGCCACCTTCGCATTCGTGGTGCGCATACTGGCCGAGGGCCTGCAGCCGCTGGTGCAGCACTGGTCGGCGATGCTGATCATACTCGCGCTGGCGTCGATGGCGCTTGGCAACATTACCGCGATCGCGCAAACCAACCTCAAACGCATGTTCGCCTACTCGACCATCACGCATATGGGATTTTTGCTGCTGGGCATCATCAGCGGCGGCATGGAAGGCTACGGTTCGGCGATGTTCTATGCGGTGACCTACGTTCTGATGTCGCTGGGTGCGTTCGGCATGATCATGTTGCTGTCGCGGGCGGGCTTCGAGGCCGACACGCTGGATGACTTCAAGGGTCTCAACCAGCGCAGCCCGTGGCTGGCATTCATGATGCTGCTGCTGATGTTCTCCATGGCCGGGATACCGCCGACGGTGGGTTTTTACGCGAAATTCTCGGTGCTGAACGCCATCGTCCAGTCGGGGCACCTGTGGCTGGCTGTCGTGGCGGTGCTGTTATCGCTGATCGGCGCGTTCTACTATCTGCGCATCGTCAAACTGATGTATTTCGATACGCCGGAAAGCCATGCTTCCATCGCCTTCGAGCCGGACACCAGCGTGCTGATCAGCGTGAACGGGCTGGCGCTGCTGTTGCTGGGCCTGCTGCCCGGCGCATTGATGTCGGTGTGTGCGGTGTCGGTACGGCAGTCGCTGCTGCTGCATTAGGTAACCTTTATAAATTCATTTTCCGGGCGAATCGCGGCGTCGCGTGCTCGCTTACTCCTCGTCTATCTAACAGATATGCCTCGTCGTTCGCTGATGAAGCAACTAGCCATTCGACTAAGCCCGCAAGCGGGCAAGTCGCTGGTTATGCGCGGCTCCTTGCGCTTCATCCCGCAAAAGTGAATTTCTAAAGGTTCCCTATGGATGTCAAGCAGTCTGAGGCGGGTCGTCGGGTTGAGGCGCCGGCCGAGCCGGCGGATTTTCCGGAGCTGCACCGGCCTGAATTTTGAGGGCAGGGCGATTTGCGGTATCATCGCGCTCCATGACCAAGTACATCTTCATCACCGGTGGTGTCGTCTCCTCTCTGGGGAAGGGCATCGCCGCCGCTTCGCTCGCCGCCATCCTGGAATCGCGCGGACTGAAGGTGACGATGCTCAAGCTGGACCCCTACATCAACGTCGATCCCGGCACGATGAGCCCGTTCCAGCACGGCGAGGTGTTCGTCACCGAGGACGGCGCCGAGACCGACCTGGATCTCGGGCATTACGAGCGCTTCATCTCCGCCAAGATGCGCAAATCCAACAACTTCACCACCGGACAGATCTACGACAGCGTGATCCGCAAGGAGCGGCGCGGCGAATATCTGGGCAAGACCGTGCAGGTGATCCCGCATATCACCAACGAAATCCAGGCTTTCGTCGAGCGCGGCGCGGCGGCCTCGCATGACGGCAGGGCCGACGTGGCGATCGTCGAGATCGGCGGCACGGTAGGCGACATCGAGTCGCTGCCGTTCCTCGAGGCCGCCCGGCAAATGGGGTTGCGCCTGAGCCGCAACCAGGTCGCTTTCGTGCACCTGACGCTGGTTCCCTATATCGCCACCGCGGGCGAGCTGAAGACCAAGCCGACCCAGCACAGCGTGCAGAAACTGCGCGAGATCGGCATATTCCCGACCGCGCTGATCTGCCGCGCCGACCGGCGCATTCCGGACGACGAGCGCGCCAAGATCTCGCTGTTCGCCAACGTGCGCGAAGAAGCGGTGATCTCGATGTGGGACGTGGACAGCATCTACAAGGTGCCGCAGATGCTCAACCAGCAGGGGCTGGACCGCATCGTCTGCGAAGAGCTCGGGCTGACCGGCCTGCCGCCGGCCGACCTGTCGGTATGGGCAAAACTGGTGACCGCGCTGGAAAACCCCCAGCACCAGATCACGATCGGCATGGTCGGCAAATATGTCGACCTGACCGAATCCTACAAGTCGCTGATCGAGGCGCTGCGCCATGCCGGAATACACACCTCGACCCGGGTGAACATCGAATACATCGATTCCGAAGCGCTCGAAACCGCCGGCATACAGGGCCTGGAGCACTTCGATGCGATCCTGGTGCCGGGCGGTTTCGGCAAGCGCGGCACCGAAGGCAAGATCGCCGCGATCCGTTTTGCGCGCGAAAACAAGATGCCTTATCTGGGCATCTGCCTCGGCATGCAACTCGCGGTGATCGAATATGCGCGCCATGTCGCCGGCATGAGCGACGCGAACAGCACCGAATTCAACCTGGCGACCGAGCATCCGGTGGTCGCGCTGATCACCGAATGGCTGGACCGCGACGGCAAGGTCGAAACGCGCAGCAACGATTCCGATCTGGGCGGAACCATGCGCCTCGGCTCGCAGCGCTGCCCGATCAAGCCCGGCACGATGGCCGCAGCGCATCTACGGCGATGAAGTCAACGAGCGCCATCGCCACCGCTATGAAGTCAACAACCATTACGTGCCGGAACTGGAAAAATCCGGGCTGATCATCTCGGCGCGCACGCCGAGCGAGAATCTGCCCGAGATCATGGAATTGCCGCAAGCCATGCATCCCTGGTTCGTCGGCGTGCAGTTCCACCCCGAATTCACCTCGACGCCGCGCACCGGCCATCCGTTGTTCAAATCCTTCGTCGAGGCCGCGCTGCAGCGCCAGGCGGCCCATAAGTCAGAAAAGGCGGCGCAGCATGAAACTTGTGCGAACTTTCGATGTCGGCCTGGATCGCCCGCTGTTCCTGATCGCCGGCCCCTGCGTGATCGAGTCGCAGCAGATGGCGCTGGATACCGCCGGGCAGCTGAAGGAAATCTGCCGCGAGCTGGGGATCCCGTTCATCTACAAATCGTCCTACGACAAGGCCAACCGCAGCTCGGGCAAATCGTTCCGCGGCTTCGGCCTGGAAGCGGGCCTGAAGATCCTGGCCGAGGTGAAGAAGCAGATCGGCGTGCCGGTGCTGACCGATGTGCACAGCATAGAGGAGATCGCGCCGGTCGCGGCGGTGGTCGATGTGCTGCAGACCCCGGCGTTCCTGTGCCGCCAGACCGATTTCATCCACGCGGTGGCGCGCAGCGGCCGCCCGGTGAACATCAAGAAGGGCCAGTTCCTGTCGCCGTGGGACATGCAGAACGTGGTCGAGAAGGCGCGCGAGGCCAGCGGCGCGGACAACATCATGGTGTGCGAGCGCGGCGCCTCGTTCGGCTACAACAACCTGGTGTCGGACATGCGCTCGCTGGCGGTGATGCGCAACACCGGCTGCCCGGTGGTGTTCGATGCGACGCACTCGGTGCAGTTGCCCGGCGGGCAGGGCACGGTCAGCGGCGGGCAGCGCGAATTCGTGCCGGTGCTGGCGCGCGCCGCGGTGGCGGTGGGCGTTTCCGGGCTGTTCATGGAGACGCATCCGAACCCGGCCAAGGCCTTGTCGGACGGGCCGAACGCATTTCCGCTCGGGCATCTGAAGGAATTGCTGCAAACACTGAAAGTGCTGGACGAAACGGTCAAGCGGCAGGGGCTTGATCGAAGAGAAGATCGATTTGAAGAACGTATAGAGGAAGGAAGAAGGAAAAGAGTATGAGTGCAATTGTTGATGTCATCGCCCGCGAGATTCTGGATTCGCGCGGCAACCCCACCGTGGAAGCGGACGTATTGCTGGAATCCGGCGTGATGGGGCGCGCCGCCGTGCCGTCCGGCGCATCCACCGGCGAAAAGGAAGCGATCGAATTGCGCGACGGCGACAAGCAGCGCTATCTGGGCAAGGGCGTGCTGAAGGCGGTGGAAAATGTGAACACCGAGATCGCCGAAGCGATCATCGGCCTGGATGCCGCCGAGCAGGCCTTCATCGACCAGACCATGATCGATCTGGACGGCACCGAAAACAAATCGCGCCTGGGCGCGAACGCGATCCTGGCGGTGTCGATGGCGGTGGCGCGCGCCGCCGCCGAAGAGAGCGGCCTGCCGCTGTACCGCTATCTGGGCGGCTCCGGCGCGGATGGAGATGCCGGTGCCGATGATGAATGTCATCAACGGCGGCGCGCATGCCACCGGCGGCGCGGACATGCAGGAATTCATGATCATCCCGGTCGGCGCCGCAGAGTTTCCGCGAAGCGCTGCGCTGCGGCGCGGAAGTGTTCCACGCGCTGAAGGCGGTGCTGCACAAGCGCGGCCTGCCGACCACCGTCGGCGACGAAGGCGGTTTCGCACCCGCGCTGGGTTCCAACGAGGCGGCGCTGAAGGTCATCGTCGAAGCCATCGAGGCGGCAGGCTATGTGCCGGGCAAGGATGTCGCGATCGGCATGGATCCGGCCGCATCCGAATTCTACAAGGACGGCAAATATCACCTGAAGGCGGACAAGCTGGCGCTGACCTCGGCGCAGATGGTCGACCTGTATGCCACCTGGGTGGACAAGTACCCCATCATCAGCATCGAGGACGGCATGAGCGAGCACGACTGGGACGGCTGGAAGATCCTGACCGACCGCCTCGGCAAGACCATCCAGCTGGTCGGCGACGACATGTTCGTCACCAACACCAAGATACTGCAGCGAAGGCATCAAGCGCGGCATCGCCAATTCGATCCTGATCAAGGTCAACCAGATCGGCACGCTGACCGAAACCTTCGCCGCGATCGAGATGGCCAAGCGCGCCGGCTACACCGCCGTGATCTCGCACCGCTCCGGCGAGACCGAAGACAGCACCATCGCCGACATCGCCGTCGCCACCAACGCGCTGCAGATCAAGACCGGCTCGCTGTCGCGCTCCGACCGCATCGCGAAATACAACCAGTTGCTGCGCATCGAGGAAGACCTGGGCGACACCGCGAGCTACCCGGGGCGCGATGCGTATTACCAGCTGGGATAAGGGAGCCTCTGAAAATTCAGAGTTCGCCCAAATGCAAGGCGCGCAAAAAATTTCGCTGCGCCGCATATGAGCTATATGTAAGCAAGAAATTTTTTTCGCAACACAGCATAACCAGCCACTTGCTTGCCGTTCCTTGGCAACTTGGTGGAATGGCTAGCAGGCGTATCAGTTGGGATGAAATGTGGAATTTTTGAGGTTCCCGAAATGCGTGCGGTGACACTGATATTGATCGTCCTGCTGCTGTTGTTGCAGTACCCGATGTGGCTGGGCAAGGGCAGCTGGCTCAAGGTTTGGGACCTGAATCGCCAGGTCGAGCAGCAGCAGCAGATCAACCAGCAGACCCGGGCGCGCAACGCCCTGCTGGATGCCGAAGTGCGCGACCTCAAGCAGGGCACCGCCGCGATCGAGGAACGCGCGCGCAGCGAACTCGGCATGATCAAGCGCGACGAAGTCTTCTATCAGGTGCTGGATACCCCGCCTGCCTCGGCGGTTGCGGCAGCCGGGCGGTGATTGCAGCGGAATCAGTTGGAAATTCTGCCGTGGATTTATAGCCGCCATGTTACTTGGGCGGAACTGGTAGAAGCGGGCCAAGGGCCGCACCCAGTTGCAGCCGTTCGCGAATGGCTGCTTTGTAGCGGTACATATTGAGCATCGACTTTCGCTATTGGCTGAAGTAGTCGTTTGAGGGCAAGCTTGCTGTAGCTCGCCAAAGTTCCGTCTTGCCCAATAAGGCTTCGTCATGGATGGTTCAGAGCACCCAGAAGCATCGATGGACTACGATCACCCATCAATGAATTACGCTCACCCGTCAAGTTGGTCGAGTTTCTACGTCTGCAGTCCAACGCCATAGGAGTGCGGTCGTGCACTTCTCATATCCGGGAACGAACCAACGTTCGATATTGACGATTCATGGTGGGCGTTCGCGGACATGCGGGGGTTCGCTCCTAGTGATACTTGCTACTCGTTTCCCATCCAGGCCGCGACGAAGCGAATCGAGTTTGCGGTGGTGCCAATAGCCAACATCGACCCGCCACTCGAACGCATTGCAACGAGGCCGATCCTGGCGAAGGAACGGATTGTTCCGATCTTGATGGCGATTCGATCAGGTGCGGTCCTTCCCCGGTGCAGCTTGCACAGCTTGATAGCGGTTTATACCGCCTAGTCAACGGATTCCACCGATATTCTGCGAGCATCGCAGTTGGGTTTAAACAGATCCCCGCCGTGTTCCACGAGATAAGCTGGTGTAAGCCTGCCTCGGACATGAGTGAGCAAGCGTAGGATGGGTGGAGCGTAGCGATAACCAATGACTTGGCTGTTGTTTTTTGACAGCCTAGTCAGATGGCTATGCAAGGCTACCCATCATTTCCTTTGTTTTTACCGTTGGGTATCGCTACGCTCCACCCAACCTACCCATGCCCGCTTCCTCGAAGCCGTAATATCGGCAACCGGCGCAAAGCAGCCTGAGGCAATTGCACATCGATCTGCCTATGTCCCGATTTATCTTCAATTCGGCGGTGCGAATCGGTAAGTTGCATGGCACCCAACGCAATTCTGCAAGGCTGTCGACAGCTGTTCGAAAACAGGCCCGCCACCTGTGCTTGATGCTACTTTGGCGATCTGTTCGAAAGCCTTGTGAGTCGCCATGCCCATTTGCGAAAACGGCTCCGGAAACTTCATGCGTATCTGCGCAGGCAGCCCCCTCATCATGGAGGGGCCGCTGCTGGCTGCAGCCTCGGCAACGGATTTCATGTCGTTCCTGGCCAGACCATCCGCAATCCCCTGCACGCTCGCCAGCATCTGGCGCATCTGCGCGGCCACCATCGCCGTTTCTGCAGCGGTCAGCGGGACAACCTGGCGGTTATCGGCCACATTTTCCGGCATCGGTTTGGCCATCATGCTGCCGGCAGTGGCAGGCATCCGGTCCTGGGCATAGGCAGGCAGCAGAAACAGCAGCGCAACAACCCCTGAGAAATTGGAAATTCGCATCATCAGTCCTCCTGTTGAATATCGACCAGCTTGTATGAAATTGCCCGGGCAGTCATTTTCCCCGGGAAATAAATCCGGCACCGGCAGGCCAAACCGCAAACCCCGGGTTGCGTTATGCCCATTGGGCCATTCCGCGCGGCTGCCTGGGCATGGGCTTCCTATTCACGGGTTGCCGGATTTCGCGAGGCTCAGGATCATTCTGGCCAGGTCCCTGGCCTCGGAATCAGTGGTCAATCCGCCCGGCATTCCGCCGTATCCGTTTTCAATGTGGTCGGTCAGCGCTGTTGTTGCATCGCGTTCGTTTGCATAATGGGCAGCCACTTCTGCGAACGACGGTCCGTAACCGCTGCGGGAAATGTCGTGGCACCGGGTGCAGGGCAGGTTGTTGTTGCGGATGTATGCTAGCAGTGCATCGGCTTGTTTGGAATTCACGGAAACCGGGGCTGCCTGATCGCCATTGGAGGATGGACTCATCATTCCACCACCCATCATGCCGCTACCCATCATGCCACCTGCCAACATTACTGGTCCGCTGCCTGGTGGCTGTGTATCGGTGCCGGCGGCCTGCGCAAATGCGGGCGACAGGAGCAACAGCGCAACAATTCCCGGGAAATTTGGTAGTCTCATCGAAAGTCCTCCTCCTGAATGTAAGCCAGATTATCCAAATTTGCCGGGGAAGTCACCTCCCGCAGCGGCGGGACATTACCGAAGCGCTCCACGATATACCTTCGTATGCTGCCCGCATCCTTGACCCGGTGCAAGTGCGCAGGCTCAGGAGCCGCCGAACCAGTTATAGCCCTTGTCTTCCCAGTATCCGCCCGGATAGTTGTTGGTGACGAATAGCGCGACGATGTGCTTGGGGTTCTTGTAGCCCAGCTTGGTCGGCATGCGCAGCTTCATCGGGTAGCCGTATTCCGGCGGCAGCGTCTTGCCGTCGTAGCTGAAGGTCAGCAGCGTCTGCGCGTGCAGCGCGGTCGGCATGTCTATGCTGGTGTAGTAGTCGTCGGCGCATTTGAAGCCTACGTATTTCGCGGTCAGGTCGGCGCCGATGCGCTTCAGGAATAGTCGAGAATGTCACCCCGCCCCATTTGCCGATCGCGCTCCAGCCCTCGACGCAGATATGGCGCGTGACCTGGTCGGTCTGCGGCAGCCGGTAGAGTTCGGCCAGCGACCAGCTGCGTTTGTCCGCGACCAGGCCGCTGACTTCGAGTCGATAATCGTCGCCGTCGATCTCCGGGATCATGTCGCGCGCGTAATAGGCATTGAACGGGAACGGCTTCGTGATCATGCGTTTCCGGATAGGTAGGCGCCAGCTTGTTCGGATCGAACAGCCAGGCCTGGAAGTCGTCGTTGAGCCGCGAGATCTTCATCAGCATGCGTTCGGCGCTATCCTCGTCGGTCACAGAACATCCGCTCAGCAGCGACAGCCCGCCCAGCGTCACCGCACGTTTCAGGAACAGCCGCCGCGCCGGCGAGGGCAGCAACTTGAGCGCCTCCTGGATCACGCTGGCTTTGTCGAAATCGGGTTTTTTCATATGCGCTCCTCAGCGTCCGCGTATCATCGTCGTCAGCGTCTTCGGCACCAGCGCGACCATGGACACATGGATCGCGACGAATCCCAGCAGCGCGGTCATTGCAGCGAAATGCACGATGCGCGCATCGTCGTAGTCGCCCATCAGCGCGCGCAGCAGCGGGAATTGCACCGGCTTCCACACCACCAGCCCGGACAGCACCAGCAGGACGATGTCGGCAATCGCGAACAGATAGGCCAGCTTCTGCACCGCGTTGTATTCGGCCGGCGTGTCGTGCGCCAGCCTGCCGTGCAGCGCGGCGCTGAAATCTCGCAACAGGTCGTGCAGACGCAGCGGCAGGAAGCGGACCCTGAAACGCCCGGTCGCGAGGTTGAGCAGCAGATAGGCCGCGCCGTTCAGGAAAACCAGCCACATCGCCGCGAAGTGCCACAGCAGCGCGCCGCCCAGCCAGCCGCCCAGCGTGATCCGGTCGGGGAAGCGGAACGCAAAGATCGGGGAGGCGTTGTAGATGCGCCAGCCGCTGAGCACCATGATCACCAGCGCGGCCAGGTTGATCCAGTGGCTGAACCGCAGCCACAGCGGGTGGATGATCTTGAGATTTTGATTCACTGTTTTGAACCCATTGTTATTGATACTTCCATAATTCATGACACCCTTGCCGCCATTGCGAACGAAGTGAAGCAATCCAGCAAGGCAAAGATGCGTTTTGTTTAAACCATCTGGATTGCCACGTCGCTATGCTCCTCGCATGCGAGCTACTGAGCCACATCGACTAAGCCAACAAGCTGGCAAGTCGCTGGTTATCGCAATGACGAGGCACTCCGGATTGCCGCTTGTCCGAAGGACGGTTTATCCTGACTCCATCGGACGGAAACGACGTGCCAGTTTTTAATTTCTTCTTACCGCATTCCGCAAGATGCGTCATTGTCATCAAATATGGAAACCTCGTTAATCCAGCGTTGCAAAAAGGAAAAATTCCGGTCGGCATTAAAAAATCCGGTGTAGGAGCGGGCCATGCCCGCGAACAAGAATCAATCGCGGGCATGGCCCGCTCCTACAAAAACGACGATAGTTCGCGTGCCGGTTCGTCACCATTTCAGCACCCGCTTGCCCAGCCCCATGCCGGCGATGGCTACAGCCGCCATCGGCAGGTAATGCCAGCGGATCACATGCATGATCGAGTCGTTCTGTTCATACAGCCGCAGCCACAGGGCGCCGACGCTGAAGGCGAACAGGAATGCGACCGCGCCGGCCCAGCGGCTGTGGGTGCTGGCCTGCCTGCGCATCACATGGAACGTGAAGGCCGCCGGCAGCAGCGACAGCAGCGTGATGCTCAGCGTGCACTGGTAACTGTGCACCGGCAGCGGCGCGGGCGGGTTGTCGGCGCGCCAGGCGAACAGCAGCACCAGCGCGAACAGCGCGAATGCCGCGGCCGGCGCATAGGCGAAGCTGCGCTTCTGGTGCAGGTCCGGGTAGGACAGCAACGCGGCGCTCAGTGCAGTGGTGATGGAAATGCCGGCCAGCGCCGCGATCTCGGCGGCGAACCAGGGCTGGTGCAGCTTTGGCCACAGGTCGTGGCGCGTGCCCGAGATCAGCAGCGCCACGGCAAGATAGGCCAGCGCAGCGGCCATCCATTCGCCGCCGAGCAGGAAGGGGTGGGGGGCGCGCTTAGACGTCGCGCTGTCCTGCGCGAGTCTGGCTATCAGTTCGTCGATGTTGCTCATGGCCGTTCCAGCTATTCCTTTTCAAGTTTTTGGCGCAATATCCTGTAGGCGCGGTGCGCTGCGACTTTCACCGCCGATTCCTTCATGCCGATCCTTGCCGCGACTTCCCTGGCGGTATAGCCTTCCTGGTGCATCAGCCGCAGTATCGTCGCCTGCTTCCCGGGGAGTTTTTCCACCTCCCCGCTGATGGATTCGTAGGAGATGGCTATTTCGGTTACATCGTCAGGCAAAAATTCTTCCCAGTCGGAAAGGTCATCGGCCTGACGCAGCTGGTCGGAGTAATAGGCGCGCAGATGGTCCTGCAGGCGGAACCGGGCGATCGCATACAGCCAGGGCCTGCACGGGCGCTTGCCGTCGTAGGTGTGGCGCGCCTTGTGGATCGAGATCAGGATCTCCTGCAGCAGGTCGTCCACCTCGTTGCTGAAGCTCAGGCGCTTGGCCAGGAACGGGCGCAACAGGCGCGAGACCTGCTGCAGCAGCTCGGCATAGGCGCGCTGGTCCCCGGCCAGCGACTGCCGCATCAGCGCTTCCAGATTGTCGGTCTGTTCCGTCACACCTGTTTCCCGATAGTGATGTAACCTTTTTGCCAACCCGCGCGAATCCACCAGTGCAAATGTTCTGATATCGCGTTTTCATGATCGGCAGGCATTTGCAATGATGCCATTTATCAATCCAAACAGGAGAATCAAATGAACAAATCCACTTCCGCATTGCTGGCATTGTGCCTGGCCGCCGCTGTCAATCTGGCGTATGCCGACGATTCCATGGGCAACGACTCGATGCGCCCGGATTCCATGGGCAGGGATTCCATGAGCAGGGATTCGATGAACCAGGGCAGCATGGACCGGAATTCCATGGGGAGCAGGGACAACATGAGCCGCGACAACATGAGCCAGGACCGGCCCCAGCAGAGACCCATGGGGAATGATTCCATGAACCGGGAAATGATGAACCGGGATTCCGTGGGCAGGGATTCCGTCGGCATGGACAGAGGCGGGATGGGGAATAACCCGATGGGCAATGGCTCGATGGGGAGATGATCCCCGGCAAAACGATTCGTTGGCAAACCGATCCGGTTGCAACACGCTAGCGGAATGCAGCATCGCATATAACGGAGATGCAGCTATCCCATGCAGGAGGTGACATCATGCAGCGCAGACAGTTTCTGTATCTCATAACCGGGGCCGCCGTGGCTTTCGCGGCCCGGTCCCATGCCGGCGCCTCTTCCGGTGATGGCATGGTGACCATCATGCAGTTCTCAGATGACGGCAAGCCGCTCGGGCGCAAAACACTGCCCAGGGTGAGCAAGGATGCCGAGTGGAAGAAGACACTGTCGCCGCTGGCCTACGAGGTGACGCGCGAACAGGGCACCGAGCGTGCGTTCTCGCAGCCCGGCTACGACAGGCACGAGCCGGGGCTGTACCGCTGCGTGTGCTGCGACAATGCGCTGTTCGATGCGAACACCAAATACGATTCGGGGACAGGCTGGCCGAGCTTCTGGCAGCCGATCGCGGCGGAGAATGTCCGCGAGCTTTCCGATCACCTGTTCGGCATGACGCGCACCGAGGTCAGATGCACATTGTGCGATGCCCACCTCGGCCACGTGTTCGACGACGGCCCGCCGCCTACCGGTTTGCGCTATTGCATGAATACGGTTGCGCTGCGTTTCGTGCCGCATCCCGAACTGTGACATCGTGGCAACATCGTCTGCAGGGGCGGGCCCTGCGTGCCCTTGCCGAAGCGGTCCGCGAACGATACCCGGTTTTGTAGGAGCGGGCCATGCCCGCGAACAAAATGACAATCGCGGGCATGGCCCGCTCCTACAGGAGTTTCATGGGGCCGACACATCATGCTCCTGCAATAGACATAACTGTGGACGGTGTCAATGAGGAGTCAATCATGAGCAAACGCAATTTTCTATTCGCTATCTGCCTGCTGCTGGGCGCGACGCTCGACGCCGCCGCGGCCGAACAGACCGCAGTGTTCGCCGGCGGCTGTTTCTGGGGCGTGGATGCGGTGTTCAAGCACGTCAAGGGCGTGTCCGAAGTCGAGTCCGGCTATGCGGGCGGCAGCGCGGCCACGGCGCACTACGAGATGGTCAGCCGCGGCGACACCGGGCATGCCGAATCGGTGCGCGTCCGCTTCGACCCGGATCAGGTCAGCTACCGGCAACTGCTGCAGGTATTTTTCAGCGTGGCACACGACCCGACCCAACTCGACCGTCAGGGCCCCGACACCGGCAGCCAATACCGCTCGGCGATCTTCTACACCAGCCCCGGGCAGCAGCAGGCTGCGCAAAGTTACGTTCAGCAGCTTACTGCCGCGCACACCTATCCTGACCCCATCGTCACCCAGGTGGTGCCGCTCAAGCAGTTCTATCCGGCCGAAGCGCATCACCAGAACTACCTGGCGCTGCATCCCTACCAGCCTTACATCGTGTTCAACGACCTGCCCAAGCTGGAACAATTGCGCAAGCAATTTCCGGAGTTGTACCGGTGAGGAGGGCTGCAATGACGGAGTGTTACGGTTAAATAATGCAATCCAAAATGCCGTCGTTGCGAACGCAGTAATGCAATCTAGCGCTTTGTTATCACGATGCACGCAGCACGCAGCAGCCGGCAATTTATATTGTGGCTAGCCGGCGTAACGGCACACTTGACGTTGGCTGCGCCTTGACGAAGCGTGCATTCCCCAGCACACTCGAATCCCATGAGAGAGCTATTCCTCGCTTCATTCAATTGCACTCGGTCATTTGCTGGAGCGTGGCGATTAGGGGTGGGGGTTGGCGGCAACATGGACATGTAGTTTGAAATATGAATACTCAAGTATTGCGTTGGGTTTCTTGAATTTGTTGGAAATGAGGCTTGGGAAAATGACATGAAAATTCTGGTGACAGGCGCTGCAGGGTACATCGGTTCACACATGGTGCGGATGCTGGATCAACTCGGCCATGCGGTGCTGGCATTCGATGATTTATCGGCGGGCTTTCGCGATGCGGTGTTGGGGGGTGAGTTTGTGCGGGGTAGTCTGCATGATCCCGCGCTGCTTGATGCCCTGTTTGGTGCGCATCGGTTCGATGCGGTGGTGCATTTTGCCGGATCGATTGTGGTGAGTGAATCGGTGCGAGACCCGGCCAAGTATTATCGGAACAATCTCACCGGCACGCTGAATCTGTTGGATGCGATGCGTGCGCATGGGGTAAATAAACTGGTGTTTTCTTCCACGGCAGCAATCTTTGGCATGCCTCAATATGTGCCGATTGATGAATTGCATCCGCAAGCACCCATCAACCCTTATGGCATGACCAAATGGGTGACGGAGCGGATTCTGCGGGATTACGATGCGGCGTATGGCATCCGGTCGGTACCGTTGCGCTATTTCAATGCGGCAGGTGCCGCGCCCGATGCGGCGTTGGGCGAGCGGCATGATCCCGAGACGCATTTGATTCCGCTGGCGTTGCGAGCTGCCACTGGTGTGTTGCCCGAGTTGACTGTGTTCGGCACGGATTACGACACTCCGGACGGGACCTGCATCCGCGACTACATTCATATTGTCGATTTGTGTGAAGCACATGTGCTGGCGCTGCAGCATCTTTCCTCGGGCGGCGAAAGTCGGGCCTACAATTTGGGCAATGGCCAGGGTTACTCGGTGAAACAAGTGATCCAGGTTGCCGAACGCGTATCCGGTAAAACAATTCCCGTCCAATACGGCCCTCGCCGTGCCGGCGATCCGCCGAGGTTGGTGGCTGACGCTTCCAGGATCAACAAGGATTGGGGGTGGTTGCCCAGGTTCGGGGAGCTGGATCAAATCATTCAGCATGCCTGGGGGTGGGAGCTTGCGATAGGAAAATTGTAAACTCTGATCTTCCCCCGGTATTTCGTCTTCCAACAGGCAACGTTCATGCAACCTGTTTCTCCTTCGGTTGAGGATTCATCAGGTCACTCAAGAATGATTCGTCATTCTACGGCACCCCTCGAAGACGTTTTTTCGGGGAAAGGCCACAATCCAGCGGTTGCATATCACGAGGCAGGCAACATGCAAAAGCAGCCGGCAATTTTATTCTGGCAAGTCAGCGTAACGGCACACCTTACGTCGGCGTGACTTCAAACCTGGTTAAGCGGGTGTGGGAGCATAAAAATGATCAGGTGGACGGTTTCTCCCGCCGTTATGGCATGCACATGCTGGTGTACTACGAAATTCTGGATACGATGGACGTGGCTATTTCGCGAAAAAAGCAGATCAGGGCCGGATAAAGGGCGAAGAAATTGCGATTGATAGAGTCTATCAATCCGGAGTGGATTGATTTGTATGCCAGTATTGTGTGAGTTCTGGCTCGCCATTGTGTTTCTGGATTGCCGCGCCGGCTGCGCCTTGACGAAGCGTGCATTCCCCAGCACACTCGAATCCCATGAGAGAGCTATTCCTTGCTTCAATCGGCGGCGCGCGCTACGGGATCTGGAAGGACGAGATACAGGCCGTCAGGGGCATTGATGCCCTGCACCGCATCCCGCTCAGTCCGGCCCGCATCGCGGGGGTGCTGATGGAAGACGGGCGGACCGTGACGCTGGCGGACCTTGCCGCATGTCTCGGTTATGAGCCGAGCCCGGGAAATGAACAGGCAACAGCACAAGCAGCGGGCAGCATACTGTTAATGGATCTGCGCGGCAGTCCCGCCGGGATCGTGGTGTATGGGGAACCGGCGACGCTGCCTATAGCCGACCATCTGATTTTCTCACTCCCCGATTTCCTGAAAACGCCGGTGTTCGATGCCTGCGCGGTCCACGACAACATCCCGATTCCGGTCATCGATGCCGCCGCGCTTTATGCGCGCGCGATGCATCCAGGCGAAAAGTCTGCCGCCGCGCCGCGGGTCTTGGCTGCACTGTCCCATGAGCTTGCAGCAGGGGCAGGCATCAGAATCTTTTTTGCCGGCGGCGAATCGTTTGCCGCGTGCGCAGCCGGCATCGCTGTCAAGCCGGCCGAACCCGCAGCGGTCACGCCATTGCCGGACATGCCGTCGTATGTGAGCGGCGTCGCCTTCTTCGATGGCCGGCTGCTGCCGGTGATCGATCTGCCGCAGCGCATCAAGGGGCAGGGCGCTGCGCCGGATGCGGCGATGCTGATCGCCGATATCGGCGGTGACGCATACGCTTTGCTGGTCGATCGCGACGGCGGGACGTTGCCCGGCGATCAGCTTGCGATCAAGGCGGCGCCGGCTATCATCCGGACGCCATGGCTGCATCAGGTGGCGGTGCGTGCGGACGAGCTGATTCCGCTGGTCGATGTTGCGAAGGCGTTGTCCGATGCGGCTTTGTCCGGCGGCGCGGCGGAACAGCCGCCGCTGTGGCAGCGCTATGCGCCGGACTCGCGTTTCTCCGGGCAATTTTTCAGGCACGATGTCGAGGTGGTCGAGTTCTCGCTGCTGGGCGAACGCCACGCGCTGCCCAAACAGGAAGTGGTGGAGGTGATCGCCTTGCGGCCCTGGCGCGAGCTTCCCGATCTGCCGCCCATCGTGGTCGGCGTGGCCGGGCACGATGGCGAGGTGCTTCCCGTGCTGGACCTGGCGATGATGTTCGGCAGACGTTCGCTGGCCACGCCGGCGTGGCGGATGATGCTGGTGAGCAACGGGGATTTTCGCGCGCTGGTCGTTACCGAGGCGGTATTCAGGGAGCGACGGTTGCCGCTTGCCAGCCATCGCGCAGTGCCGCTCAAGCTGCCTCATCCCCTGATGTACGGATGCTACCCGGATGCCGAAGCGGTCCGGCTGATCCTGAACATCGAGGCGATCGCGGTGCATTTCAAGAAGTCGCTGGTCAAGCAATTTCTGCCTGCGCTTTCGCCGCGGATGAGGATGATGTCGGCGGCGGCACTTCCCGGGGCCCAGTCTGGGGAAGTGCCGGTTGCAGTGCGGGGGCCCGCGCCTCGACAGGTTCCGCAGCAGCCGCAGGCTGTTGCAGCAGCCGTCGAAACGACGGAGGTGCAGCAGGAGCTCGCCGGTGAAGCGGTGTTTGAAGCGGAACCCGAACCTGCGGCTGTCGAGCACGCTGCGGCGTTTGCAGCAGACACAGCGCGGTCTCTGTCGTCTGCGGACGCATGGGACGAAAGGGACGAGGATGAAATTCTGGAACAGGAAAGCGTCAGGCACATGGAACAATCGCCGGAACCTGTCCCGGAAGAATCGCAAGCGGCCGGAACGCTGACGGTGGAAGCGCCAACGGCAGAACCGGCTGTCGATGAGCTGTTGCCTGACGAAGAATATGCGGTGGCAGAGCAGAAGGATACGGCAGCAGCGTCTGCGCAAATATCATCAGGATTCCGGTATCCGGCCGAAGTGGAGGATGCCGTGCTCGTCTCATCTGAAGAATTCGAAGCCGAGGCTGGCACGATTGCACCGGAACCGGAACGGGCATTGCGGAGTGGGCCGTCGCCTGCAAGAGTACACCCGTTTCCCGACCGGCAGGCCGGGGCGGTCGCACCCGATGCGGACCGGACCCAGATGCATGCAGCGCCAAGCAGGGACTCCGCGGATGCTGAGCGCATGCCTGTAGAAGTGCGCAAGGCAGGCAGGTGGCAACGCGGCAGCGCCTACGGCGCCATCGCTGCGCTGCTGATTGCTGCAACATTCTATTTCACCGGGGCTTTCGATGGTCCGGACGCCGGCAAGACCGCGCAGGGAACGAGGGCGGTGCAAATGCAGCAGGCCCCGGTACCAGCCGACCGACCCGGGACGGCGACGGCCGGCACCGCGATCGAACGAGTTGCGCCTGGGAACCAGCCCGGAGCGAAACCAGAGACGAAGCCTGCGGCGCAACCCGAAATTCCGGCCCCGACCGAACCGCAGGCCAAACCGGGTGCTCCACAAAGTCTGGTGCTGACCCCGCTGAATCAGGATCGCGCCGTACCACCGCCGGCACCCGATAAAACGGCTGCGCCGCTCGAACTGAACATACCCGCGAATCGGCCGGTGGAAGAGGATGTGTATGTGGTGCAGGACGGCGACACATTGTGGAGCATCTCGGCGCGCTTCACCGATAGTCCCTACAACTATCCCCGCATCGCCGGAGAAAACAGGATCGCAGATCCCGACATGATCTTTCCGGGGCAGAGGATACGCCTGATCAAGTGATCAGCTGTGCCGGGCCGTTTGTGGCGGGCACTGCTGCGCGATTTAACATCGGCTGCGCCGATATTATTGATGTTTCCAGAATTCATGACACACATGTTCCCTCACCCTCAGTCCCTCTCCCGGAGGGTGGGGATGAGGGAAATAATGCGAGACGTGAATATTGTCATATATTCTGGAAAGCTCAATAAAAAACTGGCACGTCATTGCGAGAAGGCGAAGCCGGCGTGGCAATCCAGAATGCCTCGTCATTGCGATAACCAGCGACTTGCCAGCTTGCTGGCTTAGTCGATTGGCTAGTAGCTCCATCAGGAACATAGCGACGTGGCAATCCAGATAGTTTAAACAAAGTGCATTTTGGTCTTGCTGGATTGCTTCACTTCGTTCGCAATGACGGCAAGGGTGTCATGAATTATGGAAGTATCAATAGCTTGCGCCGCAATCTGGTCCTGTTGCTTTACAACGTGGGGATTGTGGCTACGGCATAACTTGCCGCGCAAGTTAGCCTGCGCCGCAATCTGGTCTCGCCGTATTACAACGTAGGATTGTGGCTATGGCCGCTGCTTTGCAGCTTAACGTTCGCGATGCTCATGTTAGCCTGCGCCGCAATCTGGTCCTGTTGTATTACAACGTGGGGATTGTGGCTACGGCATAACTTGCCGCGCAAGTTAGCCTGCGCCGCAATCTGGTCCTGTTGTATTACAGCAGGACCAGATTGTCCCTGTGGATGAGTTCGGGGTCGCCGCCGTAGCCGAGCAGGGCCTCGATCTCCCTGCTGGGCATGCTGCGCGATCAGCCGCGCTTCTGCGGAATTGTAGTTGGTCAGGCCGCGCGCGATGTCCCGTCCATCCTCGGCTACACATGCGACCACCGCACCGCGCTGGAATTCTCCGAACACGCTCTTGACGCCTATCGGCAACAGGCTCTTGCCTTCGCCGCGCAGCGCCTTGACCGCGCCCGCGTCGAGCACCAGCTTGCCGGCGACTTGCAGGTGGTCGGCCAGCCATTGCTTGCGTGCCGCCAGCGTCAGCGCCGGCGCGGTCAGCAGCGTGCCGATAGCTTCCCCCTGCAGCAGGCGCAGCAGCACGTCGCGTTCGTGTCCCGAGGCGATCACGGTGTGCGCGCCGCTGCGCGCCGCGCGTTTCGCGGCCAGCACCTTGGTGATCATGCCGCCGCGCCCGATATGGCTGCCCGCGCCGCCGGCCATGCTTTCCAGGCTGGCGTCGCCGGCCCCGGCCTCGCTGACCAGTGTGGCCCCGGCATCCTTGCGCGGGTCGGCGGTGTACAGGCCGCTCTGGTCGGTGAGGATGATCAGCGCGTCGGCTTCGATCAGGTTGGCGACCAGCGCGCCCAGCGTGTCGTTGTCGCCGAACTTGATCTCGTCGGTGACCACGGTGTCGTTCTCGTTGATGATGGGAATGACGCGCAAGCCGAGCAGCGTGGTCAGCGTGGCGCGCGCATTCAGGTAGCGCTCGCGGTCGGCCAGGTCGGCATGGGTCAGCAGCACCTGCGCGGCATGCAGGCCGATGCTCGCGGAAGCAGCTTTCATAGGCCTGGACCAGGCCCATCTGGCCGACCGCGGCGGCGGCCTGCAGTTCGTGTATCGAAGCGGGACGCTTGTTCCAGCCGAGGCGCTGCATGCCTTCGGCGATCGCGCCGGAGGATACCAGCACGACCTCATGGCCGCCGGCGCAGAGCGCGGCGATCTGGCGCGCCCAGTTGCCGAGCGCGGCCAGGTCCAGCCCGGCGCCCTGGTTCGTCACCAGGCTGCTGCCGACCTTGACGACGATGCGCTTGCTGTTGCTCAGTACGGTTTTCATGTTTGCTTAAATGGTGTCCGCGTCCGATTCCTGCGCGCTTTCGGCTGCGGCCTGCTGCTCCAGTTCCTTCATCTCCAGCAGATGCTCCATGATCGCATAGTCAGTTCCTTGCAGCCTTCGCCGTTGATCGCCGAGATCACGAAGTAGCGGTCGTAGTCGTCGAATTCCCTGAGGAAGGCGGCGACCTTTTCATCCCGATTTTCCAGCAGGTCGACCTTGTTCAGCAGCAGCCAGCGCGGCTTGCGGTACAGGGCCGGGTCGTACTTCTTCAGTTCATTCAGGATCGCGCGCGCCTCGTGCACCGGATCGGCACCCTCGTACATCGGTGCGATGTCGACCAGATGCAGCAGCACGCGGGTGCGCGCCAGGTGGCGCAGGAACTGGTGCCCCAGCCCGGCGCCTTCGGCCGCGCCCTCGATCAGTCCGGGGATGTCGGCGATCACGAAGCTCTTTTCATTCGACACGCGCACCACGCCCAGATTGGGATGCAGCGTGGTGAACGGATAGTCGGCCACCTTGGGCTTGGCGGCAGACACCGCGCGGATGAACGTGGACTTGCCGGCGTTCGGCATGCCGAGCAGGCCGACATCGGCGAGCACTTTCATCTCCAGCTGCAATTCGCGCGTCTCGCCCTCGGTGCCGGGAGTGCACTGGCGCGGCGCGCGGTTGGTGCTGGACTTGAAGTGGATGTTGCCCAGCCCGCCGATCCCGCCCTGCGCGAGCAATACCTTCTCGCCGTCGTGGGTGAGGTCGGCGATGACCTCGCCGCTGTTGATGTCGGTGATCACGGTGCCGACCGGCATGCGCAGCACGATGTCGTCCGCGCCCTTGCCGTAGCAATCCGAGCCGCGCCCCGATTCGCCGTTCCTGGCGCGGTGTATCCGGGCGTAGCGGTAGTCGACCAGCGTATTGATGTTGCGGTCGGCCTGCGCATACACGCTGCCGCCGCGCCCGCCGTCGCCGCCGTCCGGGCCGCCGTTCTCGATGTATTTTTCGCGGCGGAAGCTGGCGATGCCGTTGCCGCCCTTGCCCGCGAAGACTTCGATCCTGGATTCGTCAATGAACTTCATGTCGTGTGTCTATATTATAGATTTCCGGCCGGTCAACTTCCGGCCATCCCGGAAATAAAAAAGCCCTACCTTGCGATAGGGCTGGTTTGTTCCGGTTGGAGCCGATCAGGCGGCTACGATGGAAACAGTCCTGCGCTTTTGCGCGCCCTTGATCGCGAATACCACTTTGCCGGTGATCTTGGCAAACAAGGTGTGGTCCTTGCCCATGCCGACGTTGTCGCCGGGGTGGAACTCGGTGCCGCGCTGGCGCACGATGATGCTGCCTGCGTTGATCAGTTCGCCGCCGTAGCTCTTCACACCCAGGCGTTTTGAATGTGAGTCGCGTCCGTTACTGGTACTGCCGCCGCCTTTTTTTGATGCCATGCTGGTTGCTCCTTACTGAATTTATGCAGAGATGCCGTCGATGCGGATCTCGGTGTAGTTCTGGCGATGACCTTGATTCTTCTGGTAGTGCTTGCGGCGGCGCATCTTGAAGATGCGCACCTTGTCGCCGCGGCCATGCGCAACGATGGTCGCGTTGACGGTCGCGCCGTTCAGCAACGGTTTGCCCACGGACAGCTTGTCGCCGTCGGCGACCATCAGCACCTTGTCCAGCACGATGGCGCTGCCGACGTCGCCGGGAAGGATCTCGACTTTCAAAGTTTCGCCGGAAGTGACGCGATATTGCTTACCACCGGTTTTGATGACTGCGTACATAACAACCTCGATTACTAGTGTGATTTTGGGGCGAATTTTCGCGAAGGCGCGGATTATACATAATTATCCGCGCCCGTCAAAACCCTTTTTTCAGGTCGATGCCCGCCTGGTCCGGGCCCCTCAATGGTGGCCGGCATGCTGTTCGTCATCGTCGGCATCCAATGGCCACAGTTGATGGGCATCCAGCAACAAGCGGTAGCGCGCTTCGTTGGCGTCGAGTTGTGCGAGGATCTCTGCCAGCGAGGATTCCAGCGCGAAACGGCGTGCAGACAGGCTTTCCAGCAGGCTGCTTTCGCCCAGGCTGTATGCCTTGGCGACCAGGTCCGCATTGCTGCGCATCGCCAGTGCGGCTTCATGTGCCTGTTGCCAGGTGTCGAAACTTTTCACTGCCTGGGTGTACGCGGCATAGATGTCGCCCTCGAGGCGGCGGCGCACAAAGGCTTCCTGGTCGGCAGCGACGTCTGCTTGCTGTGCGGCGCCTTCAGCCGTCGCGCTGCGCTGCCCGAAAGACAGCGGCACGCTGAAGTAAACGCCATTCACGATCTCGGTGCCGCCGAATTCGCTCGAATGGCGCACCCCGACCGTGGGGTCGGGCACCCTGTCGGCGCGGCTGCGCTGCGCCAGCAGCTGCTGCACGCGGCTTTGCTGTTGCGCCATGCCGAGTTCGTGGTTGTGTTCGAATACCTGCGACTTCCAATAGGCCAGGCCGTGCTCGACGGCCTGGGGGGCGGAGGGCCGCAAGATTTCCGGCAGCCGGATCGCAGGGAATTGCCGTGCCAGATCATTGCCGGCGAGTTGCGCGCGCAATTGGGCCTGGTGCAATGACACGCCGGCCTGCGCAACTGCAGCTTGTGCCTGGTTCGATTCCAGCCGGGGTGCATCCCCAGCCTTGACGCGTTTCTCGGCCAGTTGCGCCTGTTGTTCGAGGATGTCCACCTGCTGTTGCCACAGGCCGGCCTGGGCCTGTTCGCGCTGCCACGCGAACCATAGCTGCAGCAGCATGCGCGCGGCTTCGTGGCGCGCATCGCCGAGCGCGAATTCGGCGCGCGCGACGCTGGCCGCGCCGATGTCTTCGTCGATACCCACCTTGTTATACAGGCGCAGCGGGCGTTCCAGCTCGACATTCCATTCCCTGAGGTTTTGCCCGGTGCCGACGATGTTGCGTTGCGCGGAGCCGGCGCGCAGATTGAACTCGTAATTGCCGCTGTTCCACTTGCGCTGGTTGGCGTGTTCCATCTTCAGGTTGCTGATCGCGTTCAGCACCAGCACGTGGCCGCTCAGCGCGGCGTCGACCTGCGCAGGCGGCGGCAGATCGGGGCCGCTGGTCTCGGCGGCGTTCGCAGGGCCGCCGCACAGCAGCAGTGCCATCAGCAGTCGGGGCAACAGTCCGGGCAAGCTGCCGGCGATCGCGTATTTGCCGGGCGCAGTTCCGTTCATCATGCCAGCCTTCCGTAGGCTCATGACCGGGGTGATCCAGTAGGCGATCTCCGGATTGGCTTCTTCTATCCGGAGGTGGGCAACGAGTGCGTGCGCATCGTCGAGGTTGATCACGGTGTCGATGCGGACACGTTGCGAGCGTCCGCGCACCTGCTCCTGCATGCTGGGCAGGGTTTCCTTGCGGCTGCCGCCCTCGCTGTGGGTCACGACAAAGCTCAGCACCCATTCCGGATGTTCCAGCAGATGATCGACCAGGCGTTCTTCCAGGCTGCGATGGCAGACCAGCGTCAGACAGCAATTCATCTCTTTCATCTGGCTGCCTCCACAGGTTCGAGGCCGAAGCGGCGGTAAAGGATGGGCAGCATCACCAGCGTCAACAGCGTCGAGCTGATCAACCCGCCGGTCACCACGACGGCGAGCGGCTTCTGGATCTCTGAGCCGGGGCCGGTGGCGAACAGCACCGGCAACAGGCCGAACGCGGTGATGCTGGCGGTCATCAGCACCGGGCGCAGACGGCGCTTTGCGCCTTCGAACACGACCCGGGTGATGTCCATGCCTTCGGCGTGCAGCTGGTTGAAGTAGGACACCATCACCACGCCGTTGAGCACCGCGATGCCCAGCAGCGCGATGAAGCCGACCGAGGCCGGGACGGACATGTATTCGCCGCTGATCCACAGGGCAAGGATGCCGCCGATCAGCGCGAACGGGATGTTGGTCAGCACCAGCACGGCCTGCCTGACCGAACCGAACGTGGCGAACAGCAGCATGAAGATCATGCCCAGGGCGACCGGGATCACCACCGCCAGCCTGGCCGACGCGCGCTGCTGGTTCTCGAACTGACCGCCCCAGGTCAGCCGGTAGCCTTCCGGCAGCTTGATCTGCGCGGCGACGGCGGCTTTGGCTTCATCGACGAATCCGACCAGGTCGCGGCCGCGCACATTGCTTTGCACCACCACCATGCGCGCGCCGTTTTCCCGGTTGATTTTTACCGGGCCTTCCACGCGTTCCAGTCTGGCGACCACCGACAGCGGCACGTTCTGTCCGTTGGGCAGCGGCAGCGTCAGCGCGGAGAACAGCGCCGGGGAGCGCCGTATCTCGGCGTTGCCGCGGATGATCAGCGGTGTGCGGCGGCCATCCTCGATGACAGTGGCGAAGTTCTGCCCCTCGATCTGGCTGCGCAGCGCATTGCCGATGTCATCCACGGTAAGTCCCAGCCGGCCTGCGGCCAGGCGGTCGATCGCCACGCGGAAATACTGCACGCCGCTGTTCTGCGCCGTGTACACATCCTCGCTGCCCTTGATGCCTTGCAGCACCTTGACCATCTGCTGCGCGGTCTGGTTGAGCTGGTTCAGGTCGGTGCCGAATATCTTGATCGCGATATCGCCGCGTGAGCCGGTGAGCATCTCCGATACGCGCATCGCGATCGGCTGGGTGAAGCTGTATGCCACGCCGGGGAAATCCGCCATCACGCGGCGGATGTCGTCGATGATCGCGTTCCTGTCGGGTTTGTGCCATTCCGCACGCGGTTTGAGCTGCAGGAAGTTGTCGGTCTCGTTCAGGCCCATCGGGTCCAGCCCCAGTTCATCGGCGCCGGCGCGCGATACGATGCCTTTCACTTCAGGCACTGCCTTGAGGATGGCTTGCTGGATGCGCTCGTCCATCAGCGCGGTCTGTGCCAGGTTGATCGAGGGCAGTTTGGTCACCTGCATGATCAGGTCACCCTCGTCCATTTCGGGCATGAAGGTCTTGCCGACCAGGGTATACACGCCGCCGCTGACGATCAGCATCGCGATGGCCGCGCCTATCACCACGCGTTCCCGGTCCAGCGCGCGCTGCAGCAGCGGGGTGTAGACCGCCATCGCCTTGCGCACCAGCCAGGGTTCTTCATGGCTGGCGGATTTGATCAGCAGCGAGGAGAGCATCGGCACGACGGTCAGCGACAGCAGCAGCGAACCCGCCAGTGCGAACACGATGGTCAGCGCGACCGGAATGAACATCTTCCCTTCCAGGCCCTGCAGCGTCATCAGCGGCAGGAATACGATGATGATGATTGCGACCCCCGCCGCAACCGGCGTGATGACTTCCTTCACCGCACGGTAGACGATGTGCAGATGCGGTATATGCTCGCGCCGGCCGGCCAGATGATTGATGATGTTCTCCATCACCACGACCGAGCCGTCCACCAGCATGCCGATCGCGATCGCCAGACCGCCCAGGCTCATCAGGTTGGCGGACATGCCGAACCATTGCATCAGGATGAAGGTGATCAGCACCGCCAGCGGCAGCGTGATCGCCACGACGATCGCGGCGCGCAGGTTGCCGAGGAACAGCAGCAACAGTATCGCGACCAGCACGATCGCTTCGCTGAGCGCTTTGGTGACCGTGCCCACCGCACGATCGACCAGGGCGCCGCGGTCATAGAACACCCTGGTGGTGACGCCCCTGGGCAGGGTGGGGGCCAGCTCGCGCAATTTGGCCTGCACGCCGGCGACCACCTTCTGCGCGTTCGCGCCGCGCAGGCCCAGCACCAGGCCTTCCACCGCTTCGCCCTTGCCGTCCTTGGTCACCACGCCATAGCGGGTCAGGCTGCCGATGCGCACCGCAGCGACATCGCCGACGCGCACCGGATTGCCGGACGGGCTGGTGACCACGATGTTGCGCAGGTCCTGCAGGGTCTTGATGCTGCCCTCGGCGCGCACCAGCAGGGTTTCTTCGCCGTCATTGACGCGCCCGGCGCCGTCGTTGCGGTTGTTGGCCTGTATTGCCTGCTGCAGCATCGCAAGCGAGATGCCGTGGGCGGCCAGCGCGATGTTGTCCGGCACCACCTCGAAGCTGCGCACGAATCCGCCCAGCGAGTTGACGTCGGCCACGCCGGGCAGGGTGCGCAGCGCCGGGCGTATCACCCAGTCGAGCAGGGTGCGGCGCTGTTCCAGCGAGACGTCGTCCCCCTCCACCGTGAACATGAACATCTCGCCCAGCGGGGTGGTGATCGGGGCGAGGCCGCCGGAAGCCGTGGGCGGCAGGTCGCCCAGCACACTGTTCAGGCGTTCGGTGACCTGCTGGCGCGCCCAGTAGATGTCGGTGCCGTCGTTGAAGTCTATCGTGATGTCCGCGATCGCGTACTTGGAGATCGAACGCATGATGCGCTGGTTCGGGATGCCCAGCATCCCCAGTTCTATCGGTGTGACGATGCGCGTTTCGACTTCTTCCGGGGTCATCCCCGGCGCCTTCATGATCAGCTTGACCTGGGTGGTGGAAACGTCCGGGAATGCGTCTATCGGCAGGTTGCGGAACGCCGCGATGCCCGCCCCCAGCAGCAGCAGCGTCATCGCCGCCACCAGCAGTCGCTGGGTCAGCGCGAATTCGACCAGTCTGGAAAACATCAGTCGCTCTCGCCTACGCCCTGCATGCGCGACTTGAGCGCCGAGACGCCGCGCACGGCGATCTTCTCGTCGCCGTTGAGTGTGCCGCTGATGACGCTGTTCTGCGCGCCTTCATTGATCACATTGACGGCCTGTGCGCGGAATCCCTGCGCAGTCGCCACGAATATCATCGCCTTGCCGGCGATGCGCGCGAGTGCGCCGTTGGGGATCTCCCACTGCGCGCCGTGGTTGGCGCCGGTGCTGATGCTGACCTCGACGAACTGGCCGGGGCGCAGGTTGTTCGCGCCCTGCAGGATCGTGGCGCGCAGCAGGATGGTCTGGTTGGTGCCGGTCAGGCTGCGCCCGATCGCGCTGAGCCTGCCGCTGGCCGCATAGGCCGGGACCGTGACCCTTGCGCCGGTCTTGAGGTCGCGGGTGTAGGCCAGCGGGGCCTGGATCTCCAGCGCGAGCGGATCCAGCCTGGCGATCTTGAACATCGGCACCGCTGCGTCGAGGCGTTGCCCGGCCTCGGCGGATTTTTCCAGCACCACGCCATCGATGGGTGCGGCCATCGTCAGCTGGCTGCTCAGCTCCTTGCCGGACAGCAGCTGTGCGATCGCGGCATCGGACATCCCGGTATGGCGCAGCATCTGCTTCCGTTCTGCAAATGCCGCCTCGGCTTCGAGCGCCGAACCCCGGGTCTTGCGGTAACGGCTCTCGGCGATGATGCCGTCCTTCCATAGCGCTGCGTCGCGCACCAGGTTCTCTCTGGCGAGCTGGCTTTGTACGCTGGCCTGCAACAGGCCGCGCTGCGCCTCGGCCAGCGCCGGGCTTTGCAGCCGCGCGAGCGGCTGGCCTTTCCTGACGCTGTCGCCGACCCCCACCAGCGTCTGTTCGACCAGTCCGGGCAGCGGTGTGCTAATGACGAACATCTGGTTGGGCGGGATCACGACCTGGGCAGGCAATCCGGACACCTCGCCGGACTGCTTGCCGGGCAAGGCCGCAGTGACGATGCCGAGCGCCTGCGCCTGTGCTGCGCTGAGCGCGATGTCGTCGCCCGCCGCCGCAAATCGGACGATAGACAGCATGACAAGTCCAAAAATGCTCGCTGCCTTCTTCATCGGTGACTCCAGAAAATGACGGGTGCTTGGACCGGTTCGTGGTTCTGGAAAAACGGGAATTACGCTTGTGGCCACGAATGCCATGATACTCGTATCCTGATAACCGGTGCGAACCGCGTTTGAAAAGAGCGTGCAGCAGACACCGGAACAGCGCCGGGGTTCCGCGGGTGGGCAGTCCCCTAAGCACTGGCTTGAAACCAGAGCTGCAGCTTGCAGAGGCCCGCCGAAACCGTTGCTGCATTCCATTATGTCATGCCGCTGCATGGCTGAAGCCGGATGGGCGAGGGTCTCGCTAACGCGAAACTCGCTTATCTGGCGGGCGCAAATTCTTGGTCGGTGAATGGCGAGGCGCCTGGGCGCTTGATCACGATGTAGCCGTGGCCGGCGGCCTGATGGCAACCATTGCAGGCAGCGCTTAGACTGTCGTAGGCCTGGTTGAATCGTGCGCGGTCTTTCGCCGCAACGGCGGCATCCAGATCGGCCAGCGGCCGGGCGGTGAAGCGGTCCAGCATCGCCGAAACCGGCACACCCTTGAAATCGGGATGGTATTGGACCGCGTCCTGCAGCCCTTCCCGGATCTCGTCCAGTTCGTAATGCGCCAGTTCCCAGTTCCCGGCTTTCCCGGCGAACCAGATCTTGGCGTGGCGCATTTGCGTCGCGCTCATGATTTCGCCCAGGCCGGGCAGATAGTTTTCAGGCGGGGTGTCTGCGGCATGGGCCGCGAAAGATGCAGCGAGTGCCGCGATGGCCAGTGCGATGAATCTCATTTTCATCCTCCTGTCGGGAGATGATACTTGCTTGCCCATGACATCGCTAGCCCTGCGGCAGAAAACCTGCGGGCCGGGATTGGTATCCGGGGGATGCCCTAGCGCCGCATCGAGTCGAAGAACTCGGCGTTGTTCTTGGTCGCCTTGATCTTGTCGAGCAGGAATTCCATCGCTTCCAGTTCGTCCATCGGGTAGAGCAGCTTGCGCAGCAGCCAGATCCTCTGCAGGATGTCCTGCTTGATCAGCAGTTCTTCCTTGCGCGTGCCGGAACGGTTGACGTTGATCGCCGGGTAGATGCGTTTCTCGGCCATGCGGCGGTCCAGGTGGATCTCCATGTTGCCGGTGCCCTTGAATTCCTCGTAGATCACATCGTCCATGCGCGAGCCGGTGTCGACCAGCGCGGTGGCGATGATGGTCAGGCTGCCGCCTTCCTCGATGTTGCGTGCCGCGCCGAAGAAGCGCTTGGGGCGATGCAGCGCGTTGGCATCCACGCCGCCGGTCAATACCTTGCCGGAAGAGGGCACCACGGTGTTGTAGGCGCGTGCCAGGCGGGTGATCGAGTCGAGCAGGATGACCACGTCCTTCTTGTGTTCGACCAGGCGCTTGGCCTTTTCCAGCACCATCTCCGCGACCTGCACATGGCGGCTGGCCGGTTCGTCGAAGGTGGAGGCGACCACTTCGCCGCGCACGGTGCGGGTCATCTCGGTCACTTCCTCGGGGCGTTCGTCGATCAGCAGCACGATCAGGATCGCATCGGGGTTGTTCGACGAGATCGAATGCGCGATGTGCTGCAGCATCACGGTCTTGCCGGATTTCGGCGAAGCCACCAGCAGGCCGCGCTGGCCCTTGCCGATCGGCGCGACGATGTCGATGATGCGGCCGGTGATGTTCTCCTCGGCGCGTATGTCGCGCTCCAGGATCAGCGGCACGGTCGGGAACAGCGGAGTGAGATTCTCGAACAGGATCTTGTTCTTGGCATTCTCGGGCGGCTCGCCGTTGACCTTGTCGACCTTGACCAGTGCGACGTAGCGCTCGCCGTCCTTGGGGGTGCGTATCTCGCCGTCGATCGAATCGCCGGTGTGCAGGTTGAAGCGCCGAATCTGGCTGGGGCTGACGTAGATGTCGTCCGGGCCGGCCAGGTAGGAAGTGTCCGGCGAGCGCAGGAAGCCGAAGCCATCCGGCAATATCTCCAGCGTGCCGTCGCCGAATATGCTTTCACCCTTTTTCGCCTGGCTTTTCAGCAGCGCGAAGATCAGGTCCTGCTTGCGCATTCGGTTGGCGTTTTCTATTTCATTGGCCGCGGCCATTTCAACGAGTTCGGTGACGTGTTTTGATTTCAGGTCGGATAGGTGCATAGCGATGCGAGAATGTGGATTGAAAGAAGGATGGTCGAGAGGGTGTTCACAAGAACAAGGTTAATCGGGAAGAATGAAATAGAATCAGGGTTGAATCGGGGTGGCAGAAGTCCACCCGCATGGCCGGTGCGTGTTCGTTTTTATATTTTAGTTGCCCGTTTATATTTTTTAACTGGCTGGGGACGAAGCTGTAGAGGCGATGCGGGCGTGACAGTAAACGCTTTAGATGTGGCTGTCAATAAATGCCGTCAACTGGGATTTGGACAATGCCCCGACCTTGGTGGCAGCGATATCCCCATTTTTGAACAACATCAGCGTCGGAATGCCGCGGATGCCGAATTTTGCCGGGGTTTGCTGGTTTTCGTCGACATTCAGCTTGGCGACCGTCAGGCGGCCGGCGTATTCCTTGGAGACCTCTTCCAGGATGGGCGCGATCATGCGGCACGGACCGCACCATTCGGCCCAGTAATCCACCAGAACCGGCAGCGGTGCCTGCACGACTTCGGCGTCAAAAGTGGAATCGGAAACGTAATGTATATGTTCGCTCATGATTTGTTCTCGCTATTGTGAGGGTTGAATCGGGATGCAACGGGCAGATGATTGGGGATAGATGGATGGATTTCAAGTGGCATCCTAACCAAAAACCGGTTTGCTGTGAAGTGAATTAATTGTGACCGGCTCTGTTAAAATGCCGCGTTGTCAATAAATGGAGTTTCACCATGACTTACGTTGTTTCCGAATCCTGCATCAAATGCAAATATACCGACTGTGTCGAAGTGTGTCCTGTGGACTGTTTTCATGCGGGGCCGAATTTTCTGGTGATCGATCCGGATGAATGTATCGATTGTACCCTGTGCGTTGCCGAATGTCCGGTCGAGGCGATCTACGCCGAGGACGATCTGCCGGAAAACCAGCGCCATTTCATCGCACTGAATGCCGAATTGTCCAAGACCTGGAAAGTCATCGTCGAAAAGATCGACCCGCCCGCCGATGCCGACGAGTGGGCCCAAGTCAAGGACAAGAAGCATCTCCTCGAACGCTGAGACGGTGTTATAACTGGCGCGGGGCGATGCTGCTGCGTCAAAATGCCCACTTGCTTATGTGTAAATCGCATCTGCGATCCATTAATGATAGAACTGCTGGCCATTCGACTGGGCGAGCCAACTACACTCGCCGAGTCGCTGGTTATGGCGGAGCCAGCCGATTGCGGGAGCAGATGCAGGCCGCTTTTCCCGCACCGGGATGCTACGCAATGCCGTGCCAGAGCGGCTGTTTTTTCACTGGTTTCCGCCTTGCCTGATCGCCTCTCGCTACGTTTTTCCACACTCTGCCGTTGGGCAGCTGCATAATTATGGAAAACTTGGAAAACAGCGGCGCGCAACCTGCGGCTGCTGTTTTTTTTCATCGTGTCGCGCGCCACATCCTGGCGCAAAGCGCGGCGCCCGATCTGCGCGGGGCGATGGTGCTGTTGCCCAACTATCATGTGGCCGAGCCGCTGGCCCGGGCCTTGAGCGCTGCGGCCAATCTGCCGGCGTTGTTGCTGCCGCAGATGGTCACGCTCAACGACTGGGCGCTATCCGTTCCGCTGGACAGCCCGATCCAGCCCGATACCCGGCGCATCGCCGCCTTGTACCAGGTGTTGCGCGAGCGGCGCTGGTTTGCCGATGCGGATCTGTGGAGTTTGTCGCGCGAATTGCTGGGCCTGATGGACGACCTGACCCGCCATCATGCCGCGCTGCCGCGATCGCAAGCCGAGTTCGCCGGGCAGCTCGCACTGGCGTACCAGGCGCGCAGCGCGGAGCCGATGCAGTTCGAGGCGCGCGTGGTGCATGAGCTGTGGTATGCGATGGCGGCGGATGGCGAGCCGGACGGCGTGCGCGCCTGGCAGCAGCGGCTGGCGCAGTTGGCAGGTCAAGTGGATGCCCCATTGTATGTGTTGCTGGCCTCGGACCTGGCGGCGCCGGAAGCGCGTTTTCTGGACGCCTGCCGCGCGCGTATCCCGGTCACGGTGTTTGACCTGCGCGAGATGGCGGCGGATGCGCCGGATTGTGCGCTGCTGTCCCGCTCGCTGCGGCAGACGGCAGAAAGCGCCGATCTGCGCAGCGCCGCTGCACTGCTGAAACAACAACCCGAAGCCGCCTTGTCGCGGCGCCTGCGCCTGTTCGGCGCGTACAGCCTGGAACAGGAAGCGCGCGCCGCCGAGGTGCAGGTGCGGCGCTGGCTGCTGGCGGGCAAACAGGATATTGCGCTGGTTGCGCAGGATCGGTTGGTGGCGCGGCGCGTCCGCGCCTTGCTGGAACGCGCCGGCGTGCTGGTGCAGGACGAGACCGGCTGGACGATGTCCACGCTGGCGGTGAGCACGGTGCTGATGCGCTGGCTGGATGCGCTGCAGAGCGATTTTTATTACCGGGACCTGCTCGATCTGCTCAAGTCGCCGTTCATCTTCGCCGACCAGGATCCGGGTGAACGCAAACAGGCGGTGTACCAGTTCGAACAACTGGTGCGCAAACACGGTGTGGCTAGTCACCTCGATGCGTTCCTCGATCTGGCGCACGGCGAGCAGGAAGTCGAGACGGCGCTGGCGCGGCTGCGCCAGGCGGCAGAGGCATTGCGCAGAAGCAGCGACACGCTGGGCGGCTGGCTGCGCGCGCTGGACGACAGCCTGTCCATCCTCGGCGTGTTGCAGGGACTGGCAGCGGACCAGGCGGGCGCGCAATTATTGCAGGCGCTGCACACCTGGCAGCAGGAGCTGGCGGCGGACGGCACGCGCTTCAGCCGCGCCGAGTGGCGGCACTGGCTGGCGCAGCAGCTGGATGCAAATACCTTCAGCGATAAATCCATCGCCAGTCCGGTGCTGCTGACTTCACTTGCGTCCACGCGCTGGCGCAGTTTCGATGCGGTGCTGCTGCTCGGTGCCGATGCCGCGCACCTGCCCAGTCCCGACAACGGCAGTATGTGGTTCAACGATGCGGTGCGCAGCACGCTGGGTTTGCCCACGCGCGAGCATCATCTGGCGCAGCAGCGCGATGACCTGCTGGCACTGCTGGCGATGAACGACACCGTGCTGGCCACCTGGCAGGCCAGCAAGGAAGGCGAGAAGAATCTGCTGAGTCCGCATCTGGAAATGCTGCGCGCACTGCACCATCTGGCTTACGGCGACGATCTGGCAGACCCGGAGTTGGCGGGAATGCTCGAGGCGGCGCAGGTGCGCACTGCCGGTTTCCCGTTGCCGGAACAGTCTTTGATGCCTGCGCCAGCCGTGCCGCACGGCCTGATCCCGGGCCGGATTTCGGCCAGCGGCTACAACAGCCTGGTTGCCTGCCCGTACCAGTATTTTGCCCGCCACATGCTGCGCCTGAACGAACTGGACGAGGTGCGCGAGGGCGTCGAGAAGCGCGATTACGGCGTATGGGTGCATGACATCCTGCATCGCTTCCATCAGCGCTTCGCCGTGCTGGCCGGGCATCCACTGGCGGAACTGGAATGGGCGCTGGAGCAGATCAGCGGCGAGGTGTTCGCGCCCGCGGTGGAACGCGACTATCTGGCGCGCGCCTGGCTGCTGCGCTGGCAGCAGGCGATCCCGGCCTATCTGGAGGCCCAGCTGAAAGGCGAAGCGGAGGGCTGGCGCTACCGCGACGGCGAGGTGCCGTTCGAGCTTACGCTGAGTGTAGATCTGACGCTGCACGGGCGCATCGACCGCGTCGATGCCCTGACCCTGGAAGACGATGCGATACGCGTGCTCGATTACAAGATGATGGACGCGACCCGGCTGCGCAGCAAGCTCAGTGAGCCTGGCGAGGATGTGCAGCTGGCTTGCTATGCCGGCGCCTACCAGGCCGATGCTGCGGCGTTCGTCAGTATCGAGAAGGAAAAGGTGATCCCGGTCGCCCCGCCGCAGGATGTGGCGGAGCTGGCGCAGGCCAGCATCGAAAGGCTGCTGACGCTGTTCGCGCAGCTGCGCGCAGGCGCGGCGCTGCCCGCGCACGGCGTGGATGAGGTTTGCGCGTATTGCGAGATGCGCGGGCTTTGTCGCAAGAATGACTGGGCCGCAGGAACGACCGGAGCGCAGGCTGATGGATAACCGCATCGCGCTCGATCCCGGACACAGCGTCGTCGTCGAGGCCTGCGCCGGCAGCGGCAAGACCTGGCTGCTGGTGTCGCGCATCGTGCGCCTGCTGCTGGCCGGCGTGCAGCCCGGCGAGATACTCGCGATCACCTTCACGCGCAAGGCCGCGCAGGAGATGCAGGCGCGGCTGCACGAGTGGCTGCATCTGCTCGCGGTGCAGGACGACGATCAGGTGCGCGAATTCCTGCGCGAACGCGCTGTCGCTGATATCGATGCCGCGCTGCTGGCGCGCGCGCGCGGCCTGTACCGCGGCATGCTGCAGGCGCAACCGGCGATCACTATCAGCACCTTCCACGGCTGGTTCATGCAGCTGATCCAGCGCGCGCCGCTGAATGCCGGCGTGCCGGTCGGCATGCAGCTGCTGGAGCGCACGGCCGCGCTGCGCGACGAGGCATGGCAGACCTATGCCGACAGCCTGCGCGCGACGCCCGATGGCGAAACCGCACAGTTCATGCAATGGCTGTTCACGCTATACGGTTTGTACAACACGCGCGAGTTGCTGGAAAATTTTGTGTACCAGCGCGCTGAGTGGTGGGCTTACACGCAAGGTCGTGACGATGAGGTGGCGTGGGCAACGCAGCAGTTGCAGAACGAATTCGAAGTGGAATTCGATGCCGACCCGATTGCAGACGCCTGCGCCTGTGCGTCGCTGCAAGCCGCCGTGCAGGTATTTGCGCACGTGTTGGCGACAGGAACGGAAACGCAGTGCAACAAGGCAAACGAAATACAGATTGCTTGGGAAGTGACCGATCCTCACCAGCGGTATGCTGCATTGACGATTGCTCTTTACACGCAGGCCGATGAGCCGCGCAGTTTCAAGCCGACTAAAAAACAGGATGCGGAAACATTTCTGCTTGCGCGCGATGTATTGTTCAACAAGATGCAAGCCGTGCGCCACGAACTGACCGAACTCGAAGCGTTGCGCATGAACCGCGCTGCGCTGCATTGCGGCGCAGCGCTGCTGGGGCACTACCAGGAATTGAAACTGCGACAGCAGCAGATGGATTTCACCGACCTGGAATGGCAGGTGTGCCGCATGCTGAACCGCAGCGATTGTGCCGAGTACATGCAATACAAGCTCGACAGCCGCTACCGCCATGTGCTGCTGGACGAGTTCCAGGACACCAACCCGTTGCAATGGCAGATACTGCAATCCTGGTTCGCCGCGTCGGCCGCGGTGGACTCGCGGCCCACGGTGTTCGTCGTGGGCGATCCCAAGCAATCGATCTACCGCTTCCGCCGCGCCGATGCGCGGCTGTTCGGCGAGGTGCGCGGATTCCTGCAGCGCGAGTTCGGCGCCTATCACCTGACGCAGAACGAGACGCGGCGCAACGCCCCGGCGGTGCTGGACGCGGTGAACGGCGTGTTTTCCCCGCATCCCGACGGCTTCGTCGATTTCGAGCCGCACCTCGCCCACCACCGCGATCTGCCCGGCCATGTCGAGCTGCTGCCACTTGCTGCAGTGGAAAAGGCGGAGGCAGAAGTGTTGCCGGACGGGCAAATGATTTTGCGCAACCCGCTCACCACGCCGCATCGGGAGGATGCAAGCGGCGCGCGCGAGATCGAGGCCGGACAATTCGCCGCGCATATCGCCGCCATCGTCGCGAACTGGAGCGTGCAGGATGAGGGCAAGCTGCGCCGCGCCGAATACCGCGACATCATGGTGCTGGTGCGCAAGCGCCTGCACCTGCGCGTGTACGAGCAGGCCCTGCGCGCGCTGCACATCCCGTTCCTGACGTCGCGCCGCGGCGGCCTGCTCGACACGCTGGAGGCGGAGGACATCCAGGCGCTGCTGACCTTCCTGATCACGCCTTTCGCCGATCTCGAGCTGGCCCAGGCGCTGCGCTCGCCGATCTTTTCCTGCAGCGACCAGGACCTGATGCTGATAGCAGGGGCCGGGGTGCAGGATGCGGGATCCGACAGCGAGGGTCAGCGCGTCGCCGGGGTTTTGCATCCCGCAACCCGCAACCCGCATCCGCAATCCTGGTGGTCACGCCTGCGACACCTTGCCGACCCGTCGCCCGCTCTGCAGCGAGCCGTCCAGCTGCTGGATGACTGGCTGGCGCTGGCCGACAAGCTGCCGGTGCACGACCTGCTCGACCGCATCTATTTCGAGGGCGACCTGCTGCATCGCTACGCGGCGGCGCTGCCCGCCGAGCTGCGCGAGACGGCGGTCGCCAACCTGCAAGCCTTCATCGAGATCGCGCTCAATGTCGATGCCGGGCGCTATCCCAGCCTGCCGCGCTTCCTCGCCGAACTGCGCGAGTTGCGCGCGGCGGAAAACGAATCGCCGGACGAGGGCAGGGTCGGGGAGGTCGGCAACGCGCTGCGCATCTACACCGTGCACGAGGCCAAGGGGCTGGAAGCGCCTATCGTGTGGCTGCTGGACGCCAACGATACGCAGGGCAAAGCGGAAAGCTACGGCGTGCTGCTGGACTGGCAGCCCGATGCACCGCGCCCGGCGCATTTCTCGCTGTACGGCGACAAGCGCGGGCGCGGCGCGAAGCGCGCGCCTTATTTCGCTGCGGACGAGGCCTATGCGCGGCGCGAGGAGATGAATCTGCTCTACGTCGCGATGACGCGCGCCAAGCAGGCGCTGCTGCTCAGCGGCAACGGCGAGATGGCGGAGGCTTCCTGGTACGGGAGGATCGCGCAGGTGGCGGAACAGCGCAGCAATCCCCTGCTGGCTGCAGCGGCCAGCGTTGCGGCTGTGCAGCAGAAATCATCCATTGCTGTGGCTGCGGCATTGCTGCAAGCGCTGCCCACAGGCCAACGTCTGCCGCGCAACACCGTCCAGCAACAGCGCGGCACCTGGCTGCACGCGCTGCTGCAACACATCGTTCCTTCCTCCCTCTCCCTTCGGGGGAGGGTTGGGGTGGGGGAACAAGCCGCGCATAAGAACGAACTACAACAGCGCCTTTCCATCCCATCCGGCGAGATGGATACGCTCTGGCAACAGGCGCAGCATCTCCTCGCGTCACCGCCGCTGCGGCGCTTCTTCGAGCCGCAGCACTACCTCGGCGCGAACAACGAGATGCCCTACGTCAATGCGGCAGGCGAACTGAAACGCATCGACCGGCTGGTGGAATTCGACGACGAGGTATGGGTGCTGGATTACAAGCTGGCCGACAGCGAAGTTGCGGCGCGTTACCGCGCCCAGATGCAGGAATATCGGCAGGCGATGCAGGCGGTGTATCCGGGCAAGAAGGTGCGCTGCGCGCTGCTGTTTTCCGATGGCGAGTTGTGTGAGGTTGCTTAATCCGGAACGAGTACCGTGACTTGCGTCCGGCTGAGTAGCTTCTTGAAATCGGTATCGAATGTGACGAGGTGTTCTCCAAGTTGAATGACTGCCGCCGCGAGCCACGCATCGGGTATATCGTTCGCGGCCAGCTGCTTTGCAGTGCAGAGTTGACGCAACATCGGCCACTCGCTGCCAAGCGCTGGAATTCCCACACCGGGCACGGCCAGGAGTACATCTACAAATGCCACTGCATTATCCACGGGCATTGGATGAACAAATATCTTTGGATTGGTAACCAGCCGCAAAAAACTGGCAATTACCATAGGCATGAGACTCAGGCTCGCCCCATCGGCGCAATCCGCAACAGCTTGGTTGATGCATGCATAGGCTATTTTGTGGTGCGGGTGATCGCTGCGCGACGCAGCGAGCAACACGTTGACATCAGGCGTCATCGCCGGCGGCATCCAGCAAGGCTTTATTGCTGAGCGGATTCAGACCGGCAACCAACCCGCCGCGTCCCTTGTAGACGGGAATCTTGCGTTTGCTTGCCTTGGATGTGACACGCGAAGACCGCAGGCGGAGTTGCAATCCCTCCTCAATCAGCCGCGTCAGCGTTGTCCGCTGTTGCGCAGCCTGCGCTTTTGCAGTTGCCAGCAAGGAATCGTTAATGTCGAGAGTTGTCTTCATGTGCATGATGGTACAGATTTCTGTACGCAGAGTCAATCAGGCGCGCCAGATGTCTGGTGGAATAGGCGACGCAGTGCGGGTGCTGGATCACCAGGCCGGCGAGAGCGCCGACCCCGTGCCGATGCCGGAATACCGGCAGGCGATGCAGGCGGTGTAAGCGAGAAGGTGCGCTGGTGTTTGCCGGCGGGGTGCTGAGCGAGGTGTAGTCCGGGTGCAGCGTAGTGGGATCATCGTGGCGCATCGATGGCCGATCGGCACCATAAGAGTGCGATGCGCTGTTGCACGATCTGCCCTTGACCGGGAATCATTGCCGGCGGGCACTCCGCCATTCCGCGCGGGACAGGCGCCCGAGGCCGCCGGAAGCGGCCATATTCCTGATCGCGCAAACAAGATCCCGAATCCGTTTGATTGCCGGCTTGCCGTCCGACCTGGCGCTTTAGCGGGTGGCACAACATTTGCATTGATATCGCATGGGTACTCCATCTTAATTTCAATGAGGGGGAAATCATGGAACACATGCCATCCATCAAATATGTCAGTTACGCAATCGTTACTTCGTTGCTGATTTTCAGCTGCCCGGATACGCGCAGCAGCGACGATATCGCCGAAGACGTAAGTGCCGAGGATATGTCCTTGCATCAGGATTATGATGCCGATGCGATGCCGGCCTACTACGATCCCCGATGAACCCTGGTTCAAACGCAACATCGCCGGGGCAAGCCCGGCAGTGCTAAGCCATGGCCATCCCGGCGACGTTTGCCGGCTTGCCCGGATGGCTGGCAGTAGTACAGATGGCTGGCAGTAGTACAGATGGCTGGCAGTAGTACAGATGGCTGGCAGTAGTACAGATGGCTGGCAGTTTCATCAGTCGTTTGCTGGTGCGCCGCCGGGAGAAAGTGCCAATCGGATTGACCCCTGCTCAGGCTGTGCTCCCCGGTGGCGCACAGCCGCCGTTGAACCGATCCCGCCCATCATCCCGGTTTGACAGTGCCCCTGGTTGCGCCATATAGTTCGTACAGAACGAACGTTCTTTGCGGGCGGGGGTTGAGTGAAACATGAACCAAGCAAGGGCCGCGGCGCGACGTTGCAGATCGAGGGGCGCTTCGAGCACGTCGCGCGCGAGCGCGTCGACGATGGCTGGGGCAGCGCAGACGAGGCGCTGCCGCCGTTCAGGACCACGGTGACGGTGGAGTCGGCGAAGAGCGTGATCCAGCGCAATGCTTCGCCGGACCTGCCGTTCTCGCTGTCGCTGAACGCCTATCGGGGCTGCGAGCACGGCTGCATCTATTGCTACGCGCGGCCCTCGCATGCCTACCTGAATCTTTCGCCCGGACTGGATTTCGAGACCAGGCTGTTTGCCAAGCCGGATGCGGCGCAGCTGTTGCGCGCGGAACTGGCCAAGGCATCCTACCGCTGTTCACCGATCGCGCTGGGCTCCAACACCGACCCCTACCAGCCGATCGAGCGCGAGTGGAAGATCACGCGCCAGATACTGGAAGTGCTGGCCGCGCACAAACATCCGCTTACCATCGTCACCAAGTCGGCGCTGGTCGAGCGCGACCTCGATCTGCTGGCACAACTCGCGCGCGACGACCTGGTAAAGGTGTACATCTCGGTCACGACGCTGGATGCGCAGCTGGCGCGTACCATGGAGCCGCGCGCGGCATCGCCGCGCCGCCGCCTGCAGGCGATACAGGCGCTCAACCAGGCAGGCGTGCCGTGCGGCGTGATGGCGGCACCGGTGATCCCGTTCCTGACCGATGCGGAGCTGGAGCAAGTGCTGCAGGCCGCGCATGAGCACGGTGCGCGCAGCGCGGGCTATGCCTTGCTGCGCCTGCCCTACGAGCTGAAGGACCTGTTCAGGGACTGGCTGGCGGTGCACTATCCGCTAAAGGCGGAGCATGTGATGAGCCGGATACGCGAGATGCGCGGCGGGCGCGACAACGACCCGGAATTCGGCAGCCGTTTCCGCGGCAACGGCCTGTTCGCCGACTTGCTGGCGCAGCGCTTCGGCAAGGCCTGCGAACGGCTGGGATTGAACCTTGACCACAGGCCGTTGGCAACCGGGTTGTTCAAGCCGCCGCCGCGGAGCGGTCAGCGCGAGCTGTTCTGAGGCGCGAGCCGGGCTAGCCAGGACCCGGGCGAGTGCTGCGCGATTCAGGTGCTTGTCTGCCACAGAATCGCGCCGTTTGTGCAACAATTCGTACTCATGAAAATTTACATCCTTCACGAAGATGAATCCTACGCTGGTGTTTGATATCGAAACCGTCCCGGATGTCGCCGGGCTGCGTACGCTGCACCAGCTGGATAGCCGGGTCAGCGATGCCGAAGTCGCAGAGATGGCGTTCCAGCTGCGCCGCCAGAAGACCGGCAGCGACTTCATGCCGCACCATCTGCAGCGCGTCGTCGCGATCTCCTGCGCGCTGCGCGAGGGCGATAACTTCAGGGTATGGTCGCTGGGCGACGTCGGGGAGGATGAAGGCAGCATCATCCAGCGCTTTTTCGACGGCATCGACAAATATATTCCGCAGCTGGTGTCGTGGAACGGCAGCGGCTTCGATCTGCCGGTGCTGCACTACCGCGGCCTGATCCACGGCGTGCAGTGCGCGCGCTACTGGGATCAGGGCGAGGACGACAAGGATTTCAAGTGGAACAACTACATCAGCCGCTACCATGCGCGCCATCTCGACCTGATGGATCTGCTGGCGATGTATACCGGACGCGCCAATGCGCCGCTCGACGAATTGGCCAGGCTGATCGGCTTTCCCGGCAAGCTGGGCATGGACGGCAGCAAGGTCTGGGAGGCCTATCAGCAGGGCAGGCTGGACGAGATCCGCAATTACTGCGAGACCGATGTGGCGAATACCTGGCTGGTGTTCGCGCGTTTCCAGATGATGCGCGGCGCGTTGACGCGCGCGCGCTACCAGAAGGAGTGCGCGCTGGTGCGCGCGGAACTGGCCAAGCTCGATCTGCCGCACTGGCGGGAATTTCTGGCCGCCTGGCCCGAACAGAAAAAATAATATTCCACTCCTTAGCGTTCGCCCCAGGCAAGAGAAGGGCGCATTGATTATGTCCACAGAAAACCAGGTAACAATCGAATCGCTGGACCAGGAAGGCCGCGGCGTCGCGCGTAGCGGCGGCAAGGTGATCTTCATCGAGGGCGCGCTGACCGGCGAGGTGGTCAGCTATTCCTCGTACCGCAAGAAGCCGGCATTCGAACTGGCGCAGGTCACGCAGATCCATAAGCCATCTTCGCTGCGGGTGCAGCCCCAGTGCAAACATTTCGGCGTGTGCGGCGGCTGCTCGATGCAGCATCTGGATGCCAGGGCGCAGGTCGCGGTCAAGCAGCGCATCCTAGAGGACAGCCTGTGGCACATCGGCAAGGTCAGGGCGGAGACCATGCTGCGGCCTATCTACGGCCAGGCTTGGGGCTATCGCGAGCGTGCGCGGCTGTCGGTCAGGCATGTGCTCAAGAAGGGCAAGACGCTGGTCGGCTTTCATGAGAAGCGCAGCAGCTTTGTCGCCGACATGCAGCATTGCGAGATACTCACGCCCCGGATTGCCGCGCTGCTGCCGCTGCTGGCGGAACTGATCGGCGGCCTGTCGATCCGCGACCGCCTGCCGCAGATCGAGGTGGCGGTGGGCGAGCAGGTGGATGCGCTGGTGCTGCGCGTGCTGGATGCACCCAGCAGCGAAGATGAAGCAGCGCTGCGCGCCTTTGCCGAGCGGCACCGGGTGCAGTTCTGGCTGCAGGCGAAGGGGCCGGACAGCGTCGTTCCGTTCCATCCGCCCGATGCCGCTGCGCTGTGCTACACGCTGCCGGAGTTCGGCATCACGATGCCGTTCGCGCCTACTGATTTCACCCAGGTGAACAGCGCGATCAATCGCGTGATGATCAGCCGCGCGATGCGCCTGCTGGATCCGCAACCGGGCGAGCGCATCGCCGATTTTTTCTGCGGCCTGGGCAATTTCACGCTGCCTATCGCGCGCTGCGGTGCGCAGGTGCTGGGCATCGAGGGCAGCGCTGCGCTGGTGGCGCGCGCCAAACAAAACGCCGAATTCAACGGCCTGGCGGACAACGCCAGGTTTGCTGCGATGAACCTGTTCGCGATGACCGGGGCGGGTTTCTCGGCGCTGGGACAGTTCGACAAGCTGCTGATCGACCCCCCGCGCGACGGCGCGATCGAGCTGGTTAAATCGATTGGTTGTGGCGAGGGCGGCGGCCTGGCACCGCGCCGCATCGTGTACGTTTCCTGCAATCCCGCGACCCTGGCGCGCGACGCCCAGGTGCTGGTGCAGGTTCACGGCTACCTATTGAAGTCCGCGGGAGTGATGAACATGTTTCCGCATACCTCGCATGTGGAATCGATCGCGCTGTTCGAACAGCCATGAAACGCTATCGCGAACTGGTCGCCGACGCGCTGACCCGGGTCAACGAGATCATGCCGTGGGACCTGGCCAAACAGCTGGCCGCGGGCAGGCAGCCGCTGCTGCTGGACGTGCGCGAGCCGGCCGAATTCGCTGCGCTGCATATTCCCGGCTCGCTGAACGTGCCGCGCGGGGTGCTGGAACAATCCTGCGAATGGGGGTTTGACGAGACCGTGCCGCTGCTGGCCGACGGCCATCGTCTGGAGATCGTGGTGATCTGCCGCTCCGGTTATCGTTCCGCGTTGGTCGCGGACGTGATGCAGCAGATGGGCTATACCAGCGTGGTCTCGCTGAGGACCGGGGTGCGCGGCTGGAACGATTTCGAACAGCCGCTGGTGAATGGCGCCGGCAGCCCGGTGGACGCCGATGCTGCAGAGGAGTTGCTGGCACCGCGGCTGCGCCCGGAACAGCGCGGCGCCGGCTGAATTCCCCGGCATCGGTTTGCGAGGTTACAATCCGCACAACCTCATCTGCAGATGGATTTTCAAGGAACGACGCATGAATGCAATCAAGAACGCGCTGCTCGGCTTGTATGGCATTATCGGCCTGTTGATCGCGGCTTTCGGGTTTGTCAAACTGCCCTATGCCGAGCCGCTGGCCAAGGAGCATTACCGCTATGCGATCGGTGCGATAGTGCTGCTGCTGCTGCTGTTCCCGGTTGCCTTCGGTTTGTTCATCCTGTATTTCGATGCGAACAATTTCAAGACCGAAATCGTGCATTTCGTCAAGGACCACACCCAGCGCGATCTGGTATTGCAGGGCGATATCAAGGTCACCTTTTATCCCAAGCTGGGCCTGGATTCGGGGAAGATGCTGCTGAGCCAGCGCAACAGCGCGCGTGAATTTGCTTCCGTTAACAATGCCCGGCTGTATATTGCCTGGCTGCCGCTGTTGCAGCGCAAGCTGGTGTTCGACCATGTCGAGATAGACGGCGCGCGCGTCAACCTGATCCGCTTCAAGGATGGCACGACCAACTATGACGATCTGCAGATCCGCGATCAGACCCTGGCACCGGTGACGTTCGATATCGACAGCCTGCGCGTCACCAATTCATCGGTCAACTGGCAGGACGAGATCAAATGGCAGCGTGTCGCGGTGCAGGATCTGAAGATCGAAACCGGCAGGCTCGCCGATGCGGTGCCCGGCAACCTGAAGGCGAGCTTTCATCTCAATTCGGAAAAATTGCGCAGCGACTCCAATATCGACGTGAAAAGCAGTCTGCTTTTCGACCGCAAGGCGGGACGCTACGAGCTCTCCGATATCGACGGCACGCTGGCCGGCACGGCCGCGGGATTCAGCAATCTGGAGCTGAATTTCAAGGGCAGCCTGGACGGCCGTCCGGCGCAACAGACGGTGCAGGCGGAAAACCTGCTGGTATCCGGAACCGGCAATTACGGGCAGCGCAGCATTGAGGGCAGGCTTGGTGCTGCCAGGCTGCAATACATTCAGGGCATGTTGAACGGCAGCGATATCACGCTGGATGCGACGCTGTCGCAGTTTGACGAAAAGTGGAAGATCGCGGCGCAAATGCCGGCGCCGGTCTACGCCAACAGTATCGTCAAGGCGGCAGACTACAGCGCGGATTTCGATTTCGGCGGGCAGGACGGTTCGCTGCGGGGCAAGTTGTCCGGCCAGGCGAGTGTCGATTTCAGCGACGCGCCGAAATTGCTGCTGAGTCCGCTGTCGCTGGAATTTTCCGCCAAGCATTCCATGCTGTCGGGTGAATTGTCCGGGAAAGCGACAGCCAGTCTGAGTGCGGACCTGGCCGACCGCAATGCGAAGCTCGGCTTCAAGGCCAAAATAGACGACAGCACGATCATGGGCACGCTGGCCGTGGCCGATTTCAGCCATCCCGGCTATACGCTGGGCCTCAATATCGACCGTATCGACCTGGACCGGTATATTGCCGCCGACTGGGTCAGTCACTATCAGAACGATGCCACGCATCTGAATCTTGGCGGAATCAAGGATTTGAATCTGAACGGCAGCCTGCATGCGGGCGAGCTCAAGGTGGCCAGGCTCAAACTCAGCAAAGTATCGGCAGGCATCAAGATCGAGCAATCCGAACTCACACTGGCACCCTTGTCTGCCCGGCTTTACGGCGGGACATTGAGCGGGAGCTTCAGCGCGGCAGCACAGGGAACGCCGCAGCTCAGGCTGGTCCAGAACCTGACCGGCGTGCAGATCAACTCCCTGCTTGCCGATACCCCGGCAATCGGCAAGCTTGCAGGCAAGGGCAATGTCGCGATGGACTTCAGCACGGAAGGCGCCAGCATAGGCGGCCTGCGCAAGGCATTGAACGGCAGCCTGTCGCTTGCCATGGGCCGCGGTTCGATCGCGGGCATCGACCTTGGCGCGGCCCTGATCGAGGGCAAGGATGATCTGGGAAACAAAGGCGCGGCGCGCATCCACGAAACCCGGTTCAGCGAAAGAACCGATTTTTCGCAGCTGAAAGCCGTGTTCAACGTCAAGGATGGGGTCAGTCATGACAACAGCTTCGAGTTGAAATATCCGCTGTACCGGGTCTCGGGCGCAGGCGACATCATCCGCGCTTCCGGCATGATGGATTACCGGCTTGCCGCCACGGTCGCATCCGCGCTGAAACGGCGCAGCGCAGGAGACTTGGCCGAGCTGAGGGGCGTCACGGTGCCGGTTCGCGTCAGCGGGCCCTGGGCTGCGCCCTCGATCACGCTGGATTTTGCCGGTGCCAGCGGCGCTATCGTGACCAGACAGCTCGCCGCCAGGGCTGCGGCAGAACAGACTGCTGCGAAGCCCGCCCACCCGCATAAAAAGCGGGCAAGCAAAACCAGAAAATGATATCCCGCCGCCGCCCGGCCAGCGGCGGTGTTGGCGCAGCGACAGGACCCCATGTACCCCGGTGAAAGATTCAACTCGGTGACTCATCTGGCCGGTGCACTGCTGGCAATTGCCGGCACGGTTGTGCTGATCGTGCTGGCCGCGCTCGCGGGTGACCCGTGGAAGGTGGTCAGCGTGGCTATCTACGGCGCGACGCTGGTGTTGCTCTACAGCTTTTCGACGCTGTATCACAGCCTGCGCGGGCGCGCCAAGCTGATCCTGCGCAAACTGGATCACCACAGCATTTATCTGCTGATCGCCGGAAGCTACACCCCGTTCTGCCTGGTCACGCTGCGTGGTCCCTGGGGCTGGTCACTGTTCGGCGTGGTGTGGGGCCTGGCCATGCTCGGTATCCTGCAGGAACTGAGACCGCGCAACGCGGCGCGCACCCTGTCGCTGATGATCTACGTCGTGATGGGCTGGGTGGCGCTGGTAGCGCTGGTCCAGCTGCTGCATGTGCTGGGGCCGGCCGGACTCGCCTGGCTGGTGGCGGGCGGGTTGTTCTATACGACAGGGATCATTTTTTATGTGCTCGACACCCGCCTCAGACACGCGCACGGTATCTGGCACCTGTTCGTGATCGCCGGCAGCGCATGCCATTATGTCGCGATCCTGTTCTACGTGCTTTAGCCGGCCCGGCTGATCGGAGATCGGATCACCCTGTCCGGGCACGCTACGCAAGCCGATCGGGCAGATAATTCGAGGCGCGGCAAGACGGGGCTGAGCGCTGTCTGTGTTGGGTAGCGGGCGTTCTGTCCGGTTATTTCCAGGGCGCGATGCGTACAGACCGGACTTGCCGGAACTGGATCAATCCCGGTACATGTATTCGCGCGTCAGCGGCAGCGGCAGGGCCGCGGTGTTGTTGGCCTTGCATGCGAGAACCTGATAGATGTTGATCCAGCCATGCGAAAACGCATAGGCACAGCCGGCGAGATAGACCTCCCAGATGCGGAAGCGCCGTTCGCCGGCGTTGGCGATCGCCTGGTCGCGGTTGGATTCGAGGCGGCTGGCCCATTCATGGCAGGTGCGGGCGTAATGGCGGCGCAAGGATTCCACGTCGGCCACCTCCAATCCTGCCGCCGCGATTTCCTTCAGTGCCAGGCTGAGGTGGGGCAATTCGCCGCCCGGAAACACGTATTGCTCGATGAAGTCCCCGGCGCCAGAGCCCACCTCGCGGCTTTCCACATCGCTGGTGGTGATGCCGTGGTTCAGTACCAGGCCGTTGTCGGCCAGCAGCGAGCATATCTTGCCGAAATACACCGGCAGATTCCTGAGCCCCACGTGCTCGAACATGCCGATGCTCGCGATCTTGTCGAACACCTCGCTGTCCGGCAGGTCGCGGTAATCGCGCAACTCGACCGTGCAGCGGTCCTGCAGGCCTTCGGCCTGGATGAGTCTCCGCACATGATCGAACTGGTTCTTCGACAGCGTGATCCCCTTGGCGACAGCGCCGTATTTCTTTGCTGCACGCAGGATCAGCGCGCCCCAGCCGCAGCCGATATCGAGGAAGCGCTCGCCCGGTTTCAGCATCAGCTTGTTCAGGATATGATCCAGTTTCTGTTCCTGCGCGGTCTCCAGCGTGTCATCCTCGTGCCGGTAGTAAGCGCACGAATAGACCATGTTGCGGTCGAGGAACATCGCATAGAAATCGTTCGATACATCGTAGTGGTATTCGATCGCCGCACGGTCCTTCTTGTGGCTGTGGCGCCTGAACAGCGGGATCCGGCCGCGCGGATTGGCGGTGAGCCTGCTGACGAGGTTTTCTGCGACCCGGAACAGTTCGTGGACCGAACCCTCGACGCGTATATGGCCCTCGACGAACGCCGCACCGAGCTTGTTCAAGTCGGGCCGGATGAAATAACGCAGTGCCGCAGGAGACGGGACATAGACTGTCACCGTGGGTTCGGAAGAGAATTTAAATTCGCGGCCGTTCCATAACACCACCCGCAACGGGATGGAAAAGTCCTCGGGTATCCGTTTGAACAGTCTTTCAAGGCGGTATTCGATAAACATGGCGTCCCTCATGCCGAAGATGTAACCGATGCAAACCCTGTCGCGTCAAACCTTGCGGCGCGCGATAAACACAGAATATGCTTGTTTTTTGGGCGCTGCAAGCCTGTGCCGGGATCGGCATGGCGGCGCAGTTTGCTTTTCAGCTGGGAGGGCCAGCGATGTCGGCATTCCCGCGGGTGCCGGAATTATCGAGTTTCCATATTTGATGACAGTGACGCATCTTGCGGAATGCGGTAAGGAGAAATTAAAAACCGGCACATCGTTTCCGTCCTTCGATGGACTCATGATAACTGTCCTTCGGACAAACGGGAATCCAGAATACGTCGTCATTGCAACAAGACTTCAGCTGCGAGCGCGGCGCGGCAGAGGCGAAGCTAACCAGAATGCCTCGTCATTGCGATAACCAGCGACTTGCCAGCTTGCTGGCTTAGTCGATTGGCTAGTAGATCCATCAGGAGCATAGCGACGCGGCAATCCAGAACAGCGAACCGCTGGATTGCTTCACTTCGTTCGCAATGACGGCAAGGGTGTCATCAATTATGAAAGTATCAATAAATAAAAAAGGCGGTCATGCGACCGCCTTTTTACCTGCTACGTCTGGATTTACGCTGCAGCCCGGATCAATCCCTTTCGCCGCTGAACGCCATCAGCAGATTGAGCAGGTTGACGAAGATGTTGTAGATGTCCAGGTACAAACTCATCGTCGCCATCACGTAGTTGGTCTGGCCGCCTTGCACGATCTGGCTGATGTCGAACAGGATGTAGGCCGAGAAGATCAGCACCGCGATCGCAGAGATGGTCAGCGCCAGCGCGGGCACCTGGAAGAACAGGTTGGCCAGCGAAGCCACGATCAGCAGGATCAGGCCGATGAACAAAAACTTGCCCATGAAGCTGAAATCCTTCTTGGTTACGGTCGCCAGCGTTGCCAGGCTGAAAAAGATGATCCCGGTGCCGCCCGCGGCCATGCCCACCAGCTGCGCGCCGTTCTTCAGGTGCAGAGCCACTTGCAGGATAGGGCCAAGGAAGAATCCGGCGACCAGCGTGAAGGCCAGCAACAGCACGACGCCCATGCTGCTGTTGCGCGTCGCGGTGACGCCGAACATCAGGCCCATCATCACGGCGAACATCAGCAGCGAGAAAATCACCGGATGCTGGCCCATGAAGGCGAAATTGGTGGACATACCGAGCATTGCGCCGATCACCGTCGGGATCATCGTCAGCGCCAGCATCATGTAAGTGTTGCGCAACACCTTGTTCTGGACGGCGGCGACCGAGACGGTCTGCGTTGCGGGGTGATATTCGTATTCCATTTGAAATCTCCTAAGGGTTATGCGTTTATTCAACGACGGGTATCAGACTATCGAAGTCTGGATAAAGTTTCAAGCTGATATGGGGAGGATCCTGTTGGGGTCTTGGTGGAGGGCGTGAGATTCGAACTCACGAAGGGCGTAAACCCTTGCCAGTTTTCAAGACTGGTGCATTCAACCGCTCTGCCAGCCCTCCGCGGCCGCGCATTTTGAACCAAGCGGCTGATGCTGTCCAGAAAAACGCCGGTGTGCACGGATAACATTCAGTCTCTGATGCAGTCAGCCCAGTTGTTGGGTGTTTCGTACAGGCGCACCCGCTCCAGCCGCAAGTGGTTGCCGTAGGTGTCCTGGTAGGCCGGCGCCAGGATATCGAAGGCAGTCTGGGCGAGATTCTCCGCGGTCGGCACGACGTTGAGCACGACAGTTTTGTGGTCCGGGAGGGTTGCCAGGAAGTCGCATACCGGTTGGTCGCCGCGATAGACCAGAAATGCGTGATCCCACGCGTCCACCAGCATTTCCCTGGCGACGCGCTTGACGTCGGAGAAGTCCATCACCATGCCTTGCTCGGATATCCCCTCGCGGGTGATGATGTCCCCGGACAGCGTGATCTCGAGCGCATAGCGATGGCCGTGCAGGTGTTTGCACTGGCTGTTGTGGTTGGGGATGCGATGTCCGGCATCGAACTCCAGGCGGCGGGTGATAAGCATAGTTGTCGTGATCGGTTAATGTGGCGCGGATTATACCCTGTCAGATTTTAAGCGCCTTGGCGCGTTGCAGGAACTCTTGCTGCGTGCGCTCGTCTGCAAGCGTGCCATAGCGCAGCGCGCTGTAGCGGGCGGCGAGGTCGAAGATGTCCGCCGCCAGTTCGGGGCGGGCCGACGCGACGCGGGCGGCATAGTCCTGCGCGCCTTCATGCGCGGCACGCGCCAGGCCGGCGCTGGCCAATCTGCCGCACAGTTTGAGCCATGCGGCCTGCACCCTGTCGGTCCGGCGCGTATACAGGTGGCGCAGCATGAAAAGGGAGAACAGCGCGATCATCCCGCCCAGGCCAGCCGACATATTGAGCGCCATTTTTTGCCAGGTGATCGATTCCATGCCGAGGCGGGTCAGGAAAGCAAACTGGCGTTCGGTGTCGTAGCCCAGCACCCATTGGTTCCACTGGTTGGCGAGCGCATCCAGATTGAAGCGCAGCTTGCGCATCCATTGCGGCGGATTGCGTTCCATGAACGGCAATGCCGCGCTGTCCGATACCGCCGCAGACAGGCCGCTCTCAAGGCGTCCGGGAGCAATAACGCCGGTCGGGTCGACGCGCACCCAGCCCTGCCCGGCCAGCCATACTTCCGCCCAGGCGTGGGCATCCGATTGGCGCACGATGTAATAGTTGCCGACGCTGTTGTATTCGCCGCCCAGATAACCGGTCACCACGCGCGCCGGGACATTGGCCGCGCGCATCAGGAACACGAAAGCCGAAGCATAGTGTTCGCAGAATCCCTGTTTCGCGGTGAACAAAAAATCGTCGACGCTGTTGCTGCCCAGCAGCGGCGGTTCCAGCGTGTAGACAAAACCCTGCTTGCTGAAATAGCGCAGCGCGGTGTTCACGATCTCGGCATTGTCCTTGCTGGCAGCTCGCCATTCGGCAGCCAGCTGCTGAGCGCGCGGATTGAACTGTCTGGGCAATTGCAATGCGCGCCGTATCGATCGTTCCGATTCCTCAACATTGGCGCGATAGGCCAGATCCGAACGGGCTGCATAGCGCATCCGGGTGCGCACCAGCTCCTTGTTCAACAGCTCGAAATCGTAAGTCAGCGTGGCAGGAACAGACAGCTTTTCCGGCATATCCAGTGCGAACAGCCAATGCTTGTTGTGCGGCTCCAGCGTCACGACATAATCGATGGGCTGACCCAGGTCGGTGAATTTCGGCGGGAAGATCGACGCGGCGATTCCCGGTGTCCAGGTACGCCCGTCGAAATTCCACAGCACCGGGCCGCGCCAGTACATCTGGTCGCGGTGCGGCGGCTTGCCGGTGTAGGCAACGCGGAACGCCACCTCTTCAGACTTTCCCAGGCGGCTCAGGCTGCCCGGCGACATGCGGTCGTCCAGACCGGTGCTGGCATAGGCGTCTTGCGGCAACCCCCACAGCGGGCCCTGCACGCGCGGGAACAGGATGAACAGAATCAGCGTCAGCGGCAGCGCTTGCAGCAGCAGCATCGCGGCGATGCGCAGGCGCGGCTTGAACGCGATGCCTTCCGCCTGCAGGTGCACCCATGCGGTCACGAGGACTACCAGGGTGGCGAGCATATACAGCGCGGTGGGGATGCTCTGCGAGTAAAAGAAGTTGGTGATGATAATGAAGCACGCGAGATAGATCAGCACCGTCGCATCGCGCGGTTTGCGCAGCTCCATCAGCTTGAGCGCGGCGAGCAGCATCAGCAGCGTGACCCCGGCTTCGCGCCCGAACATGGTATGGAAGTTGAACACGATCGCGGCGCTGCCGGCGAAGGTGATCAGCAGCAGCAGCCAGCGCTTCGGCAGCGGTTTGCCGCTGTATGCGAGCCAGGTGCGCCACAGCAGCAATCCTGCGCACACGCCGCTGACCCACAGCGGCAGGTGCTCGGCATGCGGCGCGATAACCATCAGGATGCCGAGCAGCAGTCCGTAGGTGAGGGATTGGCTCATCAATTATCCCTGGGAAGATTGAACAGTGCGATTCTGCGCAGGCATTCGCCGCGATGCGCGATGCCGCTGCCGGATGGCAGCTCGCCGTCGGGCAGGCGCAGTCCGTAGCGCAGCCCCTGCGCCTCGGCATCCAGCACCCAGCGTGTGATGCGCGCGAGCTTCTGTTCCCCGTTGCGGTCCGGCGTGTCGGCATAATCCAGCCACAGCTCTTCGCCCAGCGGCGTCGAGAATTGCTTGACCTGCAGGCCGCGCTCGCGCGCATAGGCTTTCCACGCTATACGCGGCAAGGCATCGCCGGCGGCGTATTTGCGCAGCCCGGAAAAATCCTCGTCGCCGGCCATGCTGCGTTTCCCGGTTCCGTCCGGCGAGCTGCCTTGCGGCAATGCGGCCTGGTCCAGCGGCTGCGGATACACCAGGCAGCGCGTATCGAAATGCAGGTAGGACCAGCAAAAGAACAGGCCGAGCGGGAATTCGGTATACAGCATCAACCGGCCCGGCTGCAGCCAGCCGCGCCGGGCGGCGGCCAGCGGAAAGGCGATCTCGCTGTCCTGGCCGGCCGGCGCATCGAACTTCAGCGGCGTGTTGGGGTTGCGCCAGAACGAATCGCCGCTCTGCACCAGGCACAGCTGGTAACGTGGCAACAGGCTGCGATTGTTGAAATGCAGCATGAAACGAGCAGTCTCGCCGCTGAACACCGGTACTGCGCGGCCCGGGCGTATCTCCAGGTGCGCGAGGTTGCGGAAAGCATGCAGCATCGACATCACCGCCATCATCGCCAGCAGGAAAGTCAGCACATAACCCAGGCTCAGGTTGTAGTTGATGTCGCCAAGCAGCATCAGCAGCAGCACGAAGCCCAGCATGAAGCCCTGCCGGGTGGGGATGATGAAGATGCGGCGCTGCGTCAGCGTGACCGTGCCGTGCTCAACCCTGGGGCGGAACAACCAGGAGCGGAATCTCTGTTGGAGCGATTCGAACACTTAGGGGATGGCGACCGCTGCTATCAGCTCGCGCGCCAGTTCGGCGCTGTCCTGTCTGGAGGATACGCCGACTGCCTGCAAGCGGTGGCTGACCACGCCCGGCAGCACTGCCTGCACGTCTTCCGGGATTACCGCGTCGCGGCCGTCCAGCAAGGCCCAGGCGCGCGCGGCGGCGAGCAGCGCCAGGCCGGCGCGCGGGCTGAGGCCGTGGGTATAGCGCGCCGCCTCGCGGGTATAGCGCAGGATCGCCTGCACGTAGTCGAGCAGCGCCGGTGCGACATGCACTTCGCGCGCGCGCTGCTGTAAGGCGAGCAGTTCGCTGCTCTCCATCTGCGGCCTGAGCTGGGCGACGATCTCGCGCCGGTCCACGCCGGAGAGCAAGCCGCGTTCCGCCTGGGCATCGGGATAGCCCATCTGGATGCGCATCAGGAAACGGTCGAGTTGGGATTCGGGCAGCGCGAAAGTGCCGACCTGATAGGCCGGGTTCTGCGTGGCGATCACGAAGAACGGCGTCGGCAGTGCGCGCGTCGTGCCCTCTATGGTCACCTGCTGCTCTTCCATTGCTTCCAGCAGTGCACTCTGCGCCTTGGGCGTGGCGCGGTTGATTTCGTCGGCCAGAATCATCTGCGCGAAGATCGGGCCGGGATGGAATTTGAATTCGCCGGCCCTTGCATCGGTACTGGGGCGCTGGTAGACCGACACGCCGAGGATGTCGGCCGGCAGCAGGTCGCTGGTGAACTGGATGCGCTGGAACTGCAGCCCCAGCGTGCGCGCCAGCACATGCGCCAGCGTGGTCTTGCCGACGCCGGGCAGGTCCTCGATCAGCAGATGTCCGCGCGCCAGCAGGCAGGCGAGCGCATAGCGGATCTGCAGCGGCTTGCCGAGGATGATCTGCTCGGCCTGGCGGATCACATTGTTCAGGTTCTGGCTCATTGGTGTCCCTTGGGCTAAATCAATATCGCGGCGACCACCCTGCGGTTCTCCGCCACCAGGATATTGTAGGTGCGGCATGCCGCCGGCGTGTCCATGCATTCCACGCCTATGCCGGCATCGGTCAGGGCCCGGTACAGCCGCGGATGGGGGAAACGCTGCCTGGGTCCGGTGCCCAGCAGCAGCACATCAGGTTTGAGCGCAATGAAATAGGAAAAATGCGTTTCATCCAGTTCGTCGAATCCGGCGACCACCCAGTCGCTGCGCACTGCTTCGGCCAGCACCACGATGCTGTGCTCATAGCGTTCGCCGTTCACCATTACGTAGTCAGCGCCGTGGGCGGTGAACAGCCGGGTGTCGCCAGAGTCGGCCAGGTGCAGTTTCATCGCTAGACCTCGATCTTATTCATCGTGCTGGTTCATGCTACGGACAATTTTCGCTAGGTTATTTGCTGTGCGGGGGCGGCGCGGGTAAAATCGCGCCCTTTGCAGCCTTGTTGCGAATTCTAACACCGGGCAAATTCTGGTCGCCGGGCGAATTCTAGCATTGGGCCGCGCCCGGACGAACCGGACAATATCCAGAGTGGAGTGACGTGAAACCAATCCTGAAATCGACCAAGCTCTCCAACGTGTGCTACGACATCCGCGGCCCGGTGATGGAACGCGCCAAGCAGATGGAGGAAGAGGGTCAGCGCATCATCAAGCTGAACATCGGCAACCTGGCGCCGTTCGGCTTCGAGGCGCCGGAGGAGATACAGCAGGATGTGATCCTGAACCTGCCGAATTCATCCGGCTATTCGGATTCCAAGGGCATGTTCGCCGCGCGCAAGGCGATCATGCATTACTGCCAGTCGAAGAAGATCATGGGGGTTAGCCTTGACGACATCTACATCGGCAACGGCGCGTCCGAACTGATCGTGATGGCGATGCAGGGGCTGCTCAACACCGGGGACGAGGTGTTGATTCCGGCGCCGGACTATCCGCTGTGGACCGCCGCGGTGACGCTGGCGGGCGGCACGCCGCGCCATTACATTTGCGACGAGCAAAGCGACTGGAACCCGGACCTCGCCGACATGCGCAGCAAGATCACCAGGAACACGCGCGCGATCGTCATCATCAACCCGAACAACCCGACCGGCGCGCTGTATTCCGATGCGATCCTGAAGGAAATCATTCAGATCGCGCGCGAACACAATCTCATCATCTTCGCCGACGAGATTTACGACAAGATGGTCTACGACGGCGCGACGCACACCTCGATCGCCGCGCTGGCCGACGACGTGCTGTTCGTGACGCTGAACGGCCTGTCGAAGAACTACCGCGCCTGCGGCTACCGCGCCGGCTGGATGGTAGTGTCCGGCGAGAAGAAGCACGCCCAGGACTACATCAACGGGCTGACGATACTGGCCTCGATGCGGCTGTGCTCCAACGTGCCCGGACAGTTCGCGATCCAGACCGCGCTGGGCGGTTACCAAAGCATTGCCGACCTGGTCGCGCCGGCCGGAAGGTTATGCAAGCAGCGCGATCTCGCCTACCAGCTGATCACCGACATGCCCGGCGTGAGCTGCGTGAAACCCAGGGCCGCGCTGTACCTGTTCCCGCGCTTCGACCCGAAAATCTATCCGATCAAGGATGACCAGAAATTCATCCTGGAACTGCTGGAAACCGAGAAGGTGCTGGTGGTGCAGGGTACTGGCTTCAACTGGATACACCCGGACCACATCCGCATCGTGTTCCTGCCGAATGCAGACGATCTGACCGAGGCGATGGGGCGCATCGCGCGCTTCCTGGAAAACTACCGCAAACACCACGGCACGAATTGACAACATCGTAGGAGCCCGATTTATCGGGCGATTCAATCGCGCAACAAGTTGCGCTCCTACCGAATATTTTGGATTAACGGGAAAATTATGAAACCAATCAACGTAGGCCTGTTGGGCATCGGTACCGTGGGCGGCGGCACCTTCACGGTGCTGCAGCGCAACGCCGAAGAGATCACCCGCCGCGCCGGGCGCCCGATCCGCATCACCGTGGTCGCCGACAAGAACCTGGAGCTGGCGAAAAAAATCACCGGCGGTGCGTGCCGCGTGACCGACGACGCGTTCGCGGTGGTCAGCGACCCCGAAGTGGACATCGTCATCGAGCTGATCGGCGGCTACGGCGTCGCGAAAGACCTGGTGCTGAAGGCGATCGCCAACGGCAAACATGTGGTGACGGCGAACAAGGCGCTGCTGGCGACGCACGGCAACGAGATCTTCAAGGCCGCGCAGGACAAAGGCGTGATGGTCGCGTTCGAGGCGGCGGTGGCGGGCGGCATCCCGATCATCAAGGCGCTGCGCGAAGGATTGAGCGCGAACCGCATCGAATGGATCGCCGGCATCATCAACGGCACCACCAACTTCATCCTGTCCGAGATGCGCGACAAGGGCCTTTCTTTCGACACCGTGCTGAAAGAGGCGCAGCGTCTGGGTTACGCCGAGGCCGATCCGACTTTCGACATCGAGGGTGTGGATGCGGCGCACAAGATCACCATCCTGTCCGCGCTGGCATTCGGCATCCCGATGCAGTTCGACAAGGCCTACATCGAGGGCATCTCGAAACTCGACGCAACCGACATCAAATACGCCGAACAACTCGGCTACCGCATCAAGCTGCTGGGCATCACCAGGCGCACGCCTGAAGGCGTCGAACTGCGCGTGCATCCGACGCTGATCCCGGCGAAGCGGCTGATCGCCAATGTCGAGGGCGCGATGAACGCGGTGCTGGTGCAGGGCGATGCGGTCGGTGCGACGCTGTATTACGGCAAGGGTGCCGGCGCGGAGCCGACCGCCAGCGCGGTGATCGCCGACCTGGTCGACGTGACGCGCATGCATACCGCCGACCCGGAACACCGCGTGCCGCATCTGGCGTTCCAGCCCAACGCGCTGGCCGACCTGAAAATTCTGCCGATGGACGAGGTGCAGACCAGCTACTACCTGCGTTTGCGCGTGCAGGACAAACCCGGCGTGTTGGCCGACATCACGCGCATCCTGGCCGACGAACAGATCTCGATCGATGCGGTGATCCAGAAGGAACCCGGCGAGGGGGAAGACCAGACCGATTTGATCATGCTGACCCACCTGACGCGCGAAAAGCGCATCAATGCCGCCATCGCGAAGATCGAGGCATTGGGCGTCGTGGCGGGCAAGGTGACCAAGCTGAGGCTGGAAGAGCTGGGGAAATAAAATGTAGGATGGGTTGAGCAGCGCGATACCCATCGTTTGAGTTTATGAATGTTGGGTATCGCTGTGCTCCACCCAACCTACCTTGTATCGAGGCAATACGAATGGAATACATCTCCACCCGCGGCAATGCGCCCGCGAAGACCTTCACCGAGATCCTGCTCGGCGGCCTCGCGCCGGATGGCGGTCTGTACCTGCCGGAGCAGTACCCGCAGGTGACACGCGCCGAATTGGATGCCTGGCGCAAACTGTCGTATGCCGATCTCGCCTATGCGGTGCTGGCCAAGTTCGCCACCGACATTCCGGCGGCCGACCTGAAGACCATCGTCAGCAAGACCTACACTGCTGCGGTGTACAGCAACGGCCGTGCCGATTCGGATTTCTCTCAAATAACACCCTTGCGCACGCTGGAGCCGGGTTTGCATATCCTCGAACTCTCCAACGGCCCGACGCTGGCATTCAAGGACATGGCGATGCAGTTGCTCGGCAACCTGTTCGAATATGCGCTGGCGAAGCAGCATCAGGAGCTGAACATCCTCGGCGCGACTTCCGGCGACACCGGCTCTGCTGCCGAATACGCGATGCGCGGCAAGAAGGGCATACGCGTGTTCATGCTGTCGCCGCACGGCAAGATGTCCAGCTTCCAGCGCGCGCAGATGTATTCGCTGCAGGACCCGAACATCTACAACATCGCGATCGAGGGCATGTTCGACGATGCGCAGGACATCGTGAAAGCGGTGTCCAACGACCATGCCTTCAAGGCGAAATACAGGATAGGCACGGTCAACTCGATCAACTGGGCGCGCGTGTCGGCGCAGATCGTGTATTACTTCAAGGGCTATTTTGCCGCGACGGAATCCAACGACGAGCAGGTCGCGTTCTCGGTGCCCAGCGGCAACTTTGGCAACATTTGCGCCGGCCACATCGCGCGCATGATGGGCTTGCCGATCGGTCAATTGATTTTGGCGACCAACGAGAACGACGTGCTGGACGAATTCTTCCGCACCGGCATATATCGCCCGCGTGACACAGTACACACCTACGAGACCAGCAGCCCGTCTATGGACATCTCCAAGGCCAGCAACTTCGAGCGTTTCGTGTTTGATCTGGTCGGAAGGGATGGCGCGAAGGTGCGCGAGTTCTGGAGCAGGGTGGATCAGGGCGGTTCGTTCGATATCAAGCACACACCATACTGGGATGCGCTGCCGAAATTCGAATTCGCGTCCGGCAAGAGCACCCACCAGGACAGGCTCAAGACCATACGCGAGTTGTGGGAGGACTACGGCGTGATGGTAGACACCCACACCGCCGATGGCATCAAGGTCGGCCTGGAACAACGCCGTCCCAATTTGCCGTTGATCTGCCTGGAGACCGCATTGCCTGCCAAGTTCGCCGAGACGATACAAGAAGCCCTGGGCCGCGAACCGGAACGCCCGGCTGCGCTGCAAGGCATCGAGAAACTGCCGCAGCGCCGTGTGGTGATGGATGCGGATGCGGCGAAGCTGAAGGCGTTCATCGCGGCCAACGTTCCGCAGTAATCAAGCCGTCATTCCCGTTTTCGCGGGAATGACGAGGAACTCATGACCAACCTGATCCTGCTCGCTTTCTGTTTCGCCATCGGCATGCTGCTGCATCGCTACAAGCGCATGCCGGTCAACACGCCGGCGGTGCTCAACAGCTTCATCATCCATGTTTCCTTTCCCGCGCTGATCCTGCTGACGGTGCACGATCTGAAGATCAGCGGCCATATCGGGCTGATGGCGGCGATGGCCTGGATCTGTTTCGCGCTGTCGGCGGGATTCTTCCGGCTGGCCGGGCGCTGGCTGAATCTGCCGCGGCGCACCGAGGGCGCGCTGATCCTCACCGGCGGGCTGTGCAACACCTCCTATGTCGGCCTGCCCTTGATAGAGGCGTATTACGGGCACCAGGGGCTGGCTACCGGCATCATCGTCGACCAGCTCGGTTCGTTCCTGGTGCTCTCGACGCTGGGCATCACCTTTGCCGGCATCTATTCGTCCGGCCGGCCCGGCATCGGCGAGATGGCCAGGCGCATCTTCCTGTTCCCGCCGTTCATCGCGCTGGTGATCGCGCTGCTGCTGATCCCGGCGGAGTATCCGGCGTGGCTGACGGCCGTGCTCAAGCGCATGGGCGACACGCTGGCGCCGCTGGCGCTGCTCGCGGTCGGTTTCCAGGTGCGCCTCGGACATCTCGCCGGCAATGTCAGGAACCTGGCGCTGGGCCTGTCGTTCAAGCTGGTGCTGGCGCCGCTTGCGTTGCTGCTGCTGTATGTGCCGCTGCTCGGCGCGCACGGACAGGCGATACAGATCACGCTGTTCGAGGCGGCGATGCCGCCGATGATCACCGCCGCGATCCTCGCGGCCGAGCACGACCTCGATCCGCCGCTGGCGACGCTGATGGTTGCGGTGGGGCTGGTGATCTCGTTCGCGACGCTGACCGGCTGGTGGTGGCTGATGCGGGGCATATAGGCGGAAACGCCGGCAGCCTGGCGGTTTGCCTGATCGATCCGGGCGCGGCCCCATCGTCGCACCATAACCGTGCGCAAGTACCGGCCTTTACCTTGTTCCCTGCCTGAAACCCGTGGCGTGGCATGATGTGCCGGGGCCGGTATCCAAATTGCTTGGATACCGTTGCCGCACGGCAACATCGCAACGATTTCAATCATCACTTTCCAGACGAGGAGTACGCCATGACACGCAATGAAGTAACCGAAATGATCATTACGCAAAAGCTGCGCAAAAAGCTGAAGTGGCCGCAACTGGCCGAGCAGACCGGAATGAGCAAGGAGTGGACCGCCGCCGCGCTGCTCGGGCAGATGACGCTGAGCGCCGAACAGGCGGCGAAGATAGGCGCGCTGCTGGAATTGCCCGCGGAGGCCATCGAACAACTGCAGGTGGTCCCTTACAAGGGCTCGCTGCCGACTGCGGTGCCGACCGATCCGCTGATCTACCGCTTCTACGAACTGGTCAACGTCTATGGTACAACTTTCAAGGCGCTGATCCATGAAGAGTTCGGCGACGGCATCATGAGCGCGATCGATTTCAATATGGATATACAGCGCGAGCCCGATCCCAAGGGTGACCGCGTCAGGATAGTGATGAGCGGCAAATTCCTGCCATACAAGAGCTATTGAGCGTGCTTACTTCAGGGTGAAACCCGCCGGTTTCAGTGATGATAGGCAGGTGTTTTGCAGCTTCCGCAGCGAATTGCATACTCATCACGGCATAAATGCAGCGATGGCTGGTGCAGTGCACAGAGAAACAGCTTGTACAGGCATGTAGCGAGGCAGTTACAATTGCGCGAGTTATGTACTGTGGGAGCCAGGTACCGTGAAAACCGGAAACCATGACGGCAAGTCGAACGGCAGGGCAGATCAGGCATTGCGGGAAACGGAAGAGACACCGTACCGGACGCTGTTCGAACATGCACCATTCGGCATCCTGATAGCCGATGCGGACAGCCGCTACCTCGACGCCAATCCGGGCATGTGCCGGATGCTGGGCTATACCCGCGACGAACTGGTCGGGATGCATGCCGCGGATATCGTCGCCCAAACCGAGATGCAACAGATCTTGCCCGCGCTGCATGATATCAAGACCCGATCCGGTTACAGCCGTGAGTGGCAGTTCCGGCGCAAGGACGGTTCGGAGTTCAGTGCCGAAGTGACTGCGACAATGCTGCCGGATGGCAACCTGCTCGGAATGGTGCGCGACATCACCGCGCTGAAAACACGCGAGCGCGAGGTCGCCAGGATGTCCAGGCTATATGACGCGCTCAGCCAGATCAACCAGGCGATCGTCAGGATCGAGAGTCGCGACGAGCTGTTCGGGAAAATCTGCCGGGCACTGGTCGAGCGCGGCGGATTCAGGTTGGCATGGATTGGCTGGCATGACAGCGACGCCCGGCTGATTGCCCCGGTGGCCGTGTGCGGCGACGAGTCCGGTTATATCCGGAATATCAAGGTATACGTCGATGACCGGCCGGAAGGTCGCGGCCCGACCGGTACATCATTCCGCACTGGCCGGCCCTATATCTGCAACGACATGTTGGCCGATCCGGCCACGCTGCCATGGCGGACAGAGATCGAACGGCACGGTCTCCGCGCCTCCGCGGCTTTCCCGATCCGGCAAAAAGGTCAGGTGAGCGGCACGCTCACTGTCTATGCGGACCAGCAGGATTTCTTCCAGGACAAGGAGATCGCGTTGCTGGAGGAAGCCGCCGGCGATATCTCGTTCGCGCTTGACAACCTCGTCCGCGAAGAACAGCACAGGCTGGCAGAGATCGCCGTGCAGAGCGAGAAGCAGTTCTCCGATACGATGATCGAGAGCATGCCCGGGATCGTGTATTTCTACGATGATCAAGGGCAGTTTCTGCGCTGGAACAGGAATTTCGAAACAGTCTCCGGCTATTCAGGAGCAGAGATCGCGCATATGCATCCGCTGGATTTTTTCTCGGATGAAGAGAAGCATGCGCTGGAACTGAGGATCGCCGAGGTTTTCGAGACCGGCGAATCATTCATCGAAGCATCGCTGATCGCGAAGGACGGCAAAGCCACGCCGTATTATTTCACCGGCAGGCGCGTCGAGTTCAATGGCATGCCCTGCCTGGTCGGCATGGGTATCGACATTTCCGGGCGCAGATCGATAGAAGATCAAATCAATTTCAAGAACCTGATACTCCAGACCCAGCAGGAGACTTCGCTGGACGCGATCCTGGTGGTCGGCTCGGATGAACATATCCTGTCTTTCAACCAGAAATTCATCGAGCTGTGGGGTGTACCCGCGCAGATCGCAATGGAAGGAATGGACACGCCGCTGCTCGAATTCGTCACCGACAAGATCATCAATCATGAGGCGTTTGCCGCCAAGGTAAAATACCTGTACCAGCACCGCGACGAAAAAAGCCGCGACGAAATACAGCTGAAAGACGGCAGGGTGATCGACCGCTTTTCCGCGCCGATCACTGCCACGGACGGCAAATATTACGGCCGTGTCTGGTATTTCCGCGACATCACCGAAAGCAGGCAGGCGCTGATCGAACTGCAGGACAGCGAATCCTGGTTCCGCAGCATTTTCGAGAACGTCAATACCCCTATCGCCTCGACCGACAGCGCAGGCAAGGTGGTCAGATTCAACGAGGCTTTCCGCACGATGGTGGATTACGACGCTCATGCGCTGAAAGCCATGAACTTTGCCGATTTCACTCATCCGGATGACCTGAAATTGGAGCGCGTGTACTTCGACGAAATTCTCGCTGGTAAGCGCAATCACTACCGAATGGCCAAACGCTATATCGCGAATCACGGTCGCATCATCTGGGTGGATATCTCGGCTGCGGTGATCCGCGATGAGGATGGCAAGGTGGTCAATTTTGTCGCAGTTATCCAGGACATCACCGAGCGCAAGGATGCGGAAGCCAGAATCGCATACCTTAACCGGGTCTATGCGGTGCTGAGCGGCATCAACACGCTGATCGTGCGCGTGCATAATCACAACGAGCTGTTCAGCGAAGCGTGCCGGATCGCCGTCGAGGTGGGCGGGTTCCGCATGGCCATGCTGTGTACCACGGAAAGCGGCACGACCAAGATAGTTCCGCGTGCCTATGCGGGGAAGAGCGATGAGCTTATGGCCGCCGTCAAAGGTCTGCTGTCATCGGACCATGCTGCAAACAGCATGGTCGCGCGTGCAATCAGGGAGAGGCGGGCCATCGTATCGAACGATTCGCAAAACGATCCCCAAGTACTGCTTGGTGATAAATATGCTGCATCAGGTGTGCATTCCATGGCGGTTTTCCCATTGATCGTATCGGATGTTACGTCTGGCGTGTTTGCGCTGTATGCCGGTGAAATCGATTTCTTCCATCTGGAAGAAATCAGCCTGCTTAAAGAATTGACCGAAGACATTGCCTTCGCGGTCGACCACATCGAAAAGCAGGCAAAACTCAGTTACCTTGCTTACTACGATGAACTCACCGGCCTCGCGAACCGCACGCTGTTCCTGGACCGTGTAAGGCAGTACATCAGCGTCGCGAGCAACAACGGGCACAAGCTGGCGTTGCTGATCATCGATCTGGAAAGATTCAAGAACATCAACGACAGCCTGGGTCGCGCTATCGGCGACACGCTGCTGAAGCAGGTGGCGCAGTGGCTGTCGCACAACCTGGGAGGCGAGAATCTGGTGGCGCGGCTGGAAGCGGATCATTTTGCCGTCGTGATGCCGGAGATCAGGCAGGAAGGCGACCTGTCCAGCCTGTTCGACCGGGCCTCGGAAGCGTTTCTCGGCCATACGTTTCGGCTGAACGACACCCATGAACTGCGCATCGCCGCCAAGGCCGGGGTTGCAATCTATCCGGACGACGGATCAGAAGTCGATGTGCTGTACAGGAACGCCGAGGCCGCACTCAAGATGGCCAAGAAGAGCGGCAGCCGCTACCTGTTCCATACGCAGAAGATGACCGAGGCGGTGGCGGAGAAGCTGATCCTGGAAAACCAGCTGCGCCAAGCGATCGACAACGAGGAATTCGTGATCCATTACCAGCCCAAGGTGAATCTGCTGAACAGCGAAGTCACCGGCGCCGAGGCGCTGATCCGCTGGAACAAACCCCATACCGGCCTGGTGCCGCCTGGCAAGTTCATTCCTGTCCTGGAAGAAACCGGCCTGATCTACGAAGTCGGACGCTGGGCGATGCACAAAGCGATCGAGGATTTCCTGCGCTGGCGCAATTCCGGACTGGCAGCAGTGCCGATCGCGGTGAACGTATCGCCGCTGCAGCTGCGCAATCCCGGATTCGTCGCCGAGATCGAGAGCAAGATCGCGGTCGATCCGCACGCTGCGACCGGGATCGAACTGGAGATCACCGAAAGCATGATCATGGAAAATCTCGCGCTCAATACTGCCAACCTGCAGGCGATCCGCAACAAGGGCGTACGCATCGCGATCGACGATTTCGGGACGGGTTTTTCCTCGCTCGGCTATCTGTCCAGGCTGCCGGTGGACACGATGAAGATCGACCGCTCCTTCGTGATCGACATGACTGCCGATCCGCGGGGGCTGGCGCTGGTGTCTACGATCATCACGCTGGCCCATGCGCTGAAACTCAAGGTGGTCGCTGAAGGCGTCGAAACCGAGGAGCAGGCGAGCCTGCTGCGCCTGCTGAACTGCGACGAGATGCAGGGCTATCTGTTCAGCAAGCCGGTGCCGGTCGATGTCTTCGAAGCAAGATTCCTGAAGCGGGAATGAGATATCCACAGACAGGCAAGCCCGTTACCGGCGTGCCTGTCTGCGGGCCGCGTTTGTCCCACGGCATCCCAGATTCCTATGCGAGGGGCCGGGTGCTCAGAACAGGCCGGTGATCACGCCGTCCTCGGTGACATCGATCGAATGCGCCGAGGGGACCTTGGGCAGGCCCGGCATGGTCATGATCTCGCCGCACACCGCGACGATGAATTCCGCGCCGGCCGACAGCCTGACTTCGCTGATGTCCAGCACATGGCCGCTGGGCGCGCCCCTCAGGTTGGGGTCGGTGGAGAACGAGTACTGGGTTTTTGCGATGCACACCGGGAAGTGCCCGTAGCCGGAGTTTTGCAGGAATTCCAGCCGCGCGATCACTTTCTTGTCGGCGGTGATATCTGACGCGCCATAGACCTTGGTCGCGATGGTCTTGATCTTGTCCCAGAGCGTAAGATGGTCTTCGTAGACGAACTTGAAATGGTTCGGTTGATCGCACATCTTGACCACCGCATGCGCCAGATCGACCGCACCCTTGCCGCCCTCGGCCCAGTGCCGCGCCACGATCACCTCCGCTCCATGTTTGGCTGCGCTGGACTTCAGCAGATCGATCTCCGCGGGCGTGTCTTCGGTGCGGTGGTTGATTGCGACCACGCACGGCAGGCCGAAATGGTTGCGGATGTTGTCGATGTGGCGCTCGAGGTTGACCAGGCCTTTTTTCAGCGCGGCCAGATTTTCCTTGCCGGTTTCCTTGACCTCGACGCCGCCGTGGTATTTCAGCGCGCGCACGGTGGCCACCAGCACCACGGCCGAAGGCTGCAGGCCGGATTTGCGGCACTTGATGTCGATGAATTTCTCTGCGCCCAGGTCGGCGCCGAAACCGGCTTCAGTCACGACATAATCGGCGAGTTTCAGCGCGGTGGAGGTGGCGATCACCGAATTGCAGCCGTGCGCGATATTGGCAAACGGACCGCCGTGGATCAATGCCAGGTTGTTCTCCATGGTCTGCACCAGATTCGGCGCAAAGGCGTCGCGCAGCATCGCGGTCATCGCACCATGCGCGTTCAGTTCGCGCGCAAGCACCGGCTTCTGCCCGGTGGTGTAGCCGATCACGATGTTGCCCAGCCTTTCCTTCAGGTCGTCCAGGCTGGTCGCCAGGCAGAATATCGCCATCACTTCCGAGGCGACCACGATATCGAAACCGTCTTCCCTGACATAACCGTTGCCGGGACCGCCCAGGCCTATGGTGATCTTGCGCAACGCGCGGTCGTTCATGTCGATCACGCGCTTCCAGGTGATGCGCCGGGTATCGATGTCGAGCTCGTTGCCGTGGTGGATGTGGTTGTCGATCAGCGCGGCGAGCAGGTTGTTGGCCAGCGAGATCGCATTGAAATCGCCGGTGAAGTGCAGGTTGATGTCTTCCATCGGCACCACCTGCGCGTAGCCGCCCCCGGCCGCCCCGCCCTTCATGCCGAACACCGGGCCGAGCGAAGGTTCACGCAGGCAGATGATGGCTTTCTTGCCGATCTGGTTCAGCGCGTCGCCCAGGCCCACCGTGGTGGTGGTCTTGCCCTCGCCGGCCGGGGTCGGTGAAATGGCCGTGACCAGAACCAATTTTCCGTTTGGCTCTTCCGCGATCCTGCTGGCATATTCCAGCGACAGCTTGGCCTTGTAATAGCCATAGGGTTCGAGCGCCTCATGCGGGATGTTGGCCTTCTCCCTGGCCAGTTCGATGATGGTTCGTTTGGCAGCGGATTGCGCAATTTCGATATTGCTTTTCACGATGGTTCTCCTGTCCCCTGTTGATATAGTCATGGCCGATGACTCCGGTTCAGACGGCACATTGCCGCGATCTCGTTTTCAGGCTAGGCATGTCCAATCCTGCAAGCTGCGCCGGCGGTTCAGGCGGCCAGCCTGCCGTTCGCCGCATCCACCGCGGCGCCGCGCCGGATCGGCGCCTTCAGCCGGCCCAGTACATCGTCGAGCGCGTTGAGGCAGAGCCGCACGTTGCGCGGATTGCTGGCATGTCCCATCAAGCCGATGCGCCACACCTTGCCGGCCATCGCGCCCAGTCCTGCGCCGATCTCCAGATTATAATCGGACAGCAGCAGCGACCGCACTGCGGCTTCATCGACGCCTTCCGGCACAACGATCGCATTCAGCTGCGGCAGGCGTTCTGCTTCAGGCACCACGAACTGCAACCCCATCGCTTCCAGGCCGGCGCGCAGTGCGAGATGGTTGCTGCGATGGCGCGCCCAGGCATGCTCCAGGCCTTCTTCGTACAATATCACCAGCGCCTCGTGCAAACCATACAGCGCGTTGACCGGCGCGGTGTGGTGATAGGCGCGCTTGGCCGAACCGCCCCAGTAACCCATCACCAGATTCAGGTCCATGAACCAGCTCTGCACCCTGGTCTTGCGGTTCCGGATCTTCTCCTGTGCGCGCGGGCTGAAGCTGACCGGCGCAAGTCCAGGCACGCAGGACAGGCATTTCTGCGTGCCGGAATAGATCGCGTCGATGTCCCATGCATCGACCTTGACCGGGGTGCCGCCCAGCGAAGTGATCGCGTCGACGATGGTGAGGCAACCATGGCTGCGCGCGATCCCGACCAGCGTCTTCGCGTCGGACTGCGCGCCGGTGGAGGTCTCCGCATGGACGAAGGCGGCGACCTTGGCATCCGGATGGGCCTTGAGTGCATCCGCGAGTTTCTGCGGATCGACCGCGCGTCCCCAGTCGTCCTGGACCATTACCGCGATGCCGCCGCAGCGTTCGACATTCTCCTTCATGCGTCCGCCGAACACGCCGTTCTGGCATACGATGACCTTGTCGCCGGGCTCGACCAGATTGACGAAGCAGGTCTCCATGCCGGCAGAACCCGGCGCGGAGACCGGCATGGTCAGTTCGTTTCCGGTCTGGAACGCGAATTTCAGCAACTCCTTCACCTCGTCCATGAAGGCCACAAACAGCGGGTCGAGATGGCCCAGGGTCGGGCGTGCCAGTGCTTTCAGCACGCGCGGACTGACATCCGACGGTCCCGGTCCCATCAGTATGCGTTGCGGCGGGTGGAACGACTTGATTGCCATGCTATCTACCTTTCGAATAAAAATGATCAATCCTGTTTGATTCTAGCTTTGTTCCAATAACTCTATCCAGTGCTTAACCGGGATGGCGCTGGCGCCGGCCAGGTGCATCTGGCAGCCGACGTTCGCGGACGCGATCAGCTCGGGACTGCCGGCCTGCAACGCGGCCAGCTTGTTCTCCAGCAGTCTCCCGGAAAGCTCCGCCTGCAGCAGCGTATACGAACCGGCCGCGCCGCAGCACAGGTGGCTGTCGGCGACCGGCACCAGCTCGTAACCGCAGCGCCTGAGTATGGTTTCCACCGTACCGCCCAGCTTCTGCCCGTGCTGCAGCGTGCACGAGGAATGATAGGCGACGCGCATGCCGCGGCCGATCTGCGCGTAGGCATCGTCATCCTTGCCGCGTTTCATCTCTGCAGAGATCACCTCGCTGAGGTCGCGCGTCAGCGCGCTGATACGCGCTGCCTTGGCGGCATAGGCCGCATCGTCCTTCAGTGCATGGCCGTAATCCTTCACCATCAGTCCACAGCCGCTCGCGGTCATCACGATCGCCTCGGCGCCGCTCTCGATATAGGGCCACCAGGCATCGATGTTGCGGCGCATCATCGCGCGCGCACCATCGCTGTCGGACAGGTGCTGGTTCAGCGCGCCGCAACAGCCGGCGCCGGATGCGCTGAGCAGCGAGATGCCGAGCCGGTCCAGCACGCGCGCCGTAGCCGCATTGGTGTTCGGCGTACCCAGCGGCTGCACGCAGCCTTCCAGTACCAGCATGCGCCGCCGGTGCTGCGTGGCCGGGCGGGCGGGGGCGGCTTGCCTGCTTGGTATGGGTTTGGCAGGGATCTTGTTCTGCAGCGATGCCGGCAGCAGCGGGCGGAACAGCCGCGCCAGCGCCAGCGCGATGGCCATCCGCCCGGTGTACGGGATCACCGCGAGCATGGCTTTGCGCAGCAGTCTTTCGGATAGCGGGCGCGGTGCCTTTTTCTCTATGATCTCGCGGCCGATGTCGACCAGGCGGCCGTAGCGCACGCCCGACGGGCAGGTGGTTTCGCAGGAGCGGCAGGTCAGGCAGCGGTCCAGATGCAGGCGCGTGGCAGCGCCGGCCTGCCCGGTCTCCAGCATCTCCTTGATCAAATAGATGCGTCCGCGCGGACCGTCCAGTTCCGATCCCAGCAACTGGTAGGTCGGGCAGGTCGCGGTACAGAATCCGCAATGCACGCAGCTGCGCAGGATGGCCTCGGCCTCGGCGATATCCGGATTTTCCAGCAATTGTGTGGGGATCGAAGTCTGCATGCTATAAGGTGCCGTAGAGACGGCCGCGATTCAGGATGTTGTCGGGGTCGAAGCTGGCTTTGATGCGCTGGTGCAAGGCCAGCAACGGCGCGGGCAGCGGCTGGAAACGTTCTTCGCCATGCGCGTCGCCGCGAAACACCGTGACATGCCCGCCGGCCTGAGCGACGCGGCGACGTATCGCCGCGACATCTTCATCGCTGTACAGCCAGCGCTGCGCGCCGCCCCAGTCCAGCAGCCATTCGCCCGCAATCGGCAGCGGCGGGGTTTCGGGTTTGACCATCACGCGGTATAGCGCACCGCTATGCCGGAAGAACGGCAGCTGTTGTTCGCGCAGCCCGTGCCAGAACGCTTCCGCATCCGCCAGCACGTCACCGGGGATTTTTGCGCGCGCTTCCTTGACGGCCTGCGCACTGCCGGAGATGCGCACATAACAGCGCTCGCCGTGGTAACAGGCGCCATCCACCGGATAGGGCTTGCTTAACAGGCCGCTCATCAGCGCGAGCGCTTCGGCCGGGCTGGATTCGTGCACCACGGTGATGCTGGCGGGCGGCAGCGGCAGCACCTTCAGGCTGATCTCGAGCAGCATGCCGAGCGTGCCGTAGGCTCCCACCATCAGCCGCGAGACATCGTAACCCGCGACGTTCTTCATCACCTGGCCGCCGAAGCGCAGCAACTCGCCGCGGCCATTCAGCAGCTGGCAGCCCAGCACGAAATCGCGCGCGGCTCCGCTGTAGGGGCGGCGCGGGCCGGACAGTCCGCAGGCGATGGTGCCGCCCAGCGTCGCGCCGATACTGAAATGCGGCGGCTCGAACGCCAGCATCTGCCCGCAGGCGGCCAGCGCGGATTCGATGTTTTGCAGCGTGGTACCGCTGCGCGCCGTCAGCACCAGTTCGCGCGGGTCGTATTCGACGATGCCGCGATGCTTGCTGACATCGATGACCTGCGCATCTTTGTCGTGGCTCGGGTTGCGGAGAAAGGCCTTGCTGCCGCTGCCGGAAATGTTCAGCGGGGTGCGGTCGCGGAACGCATCCGCGACCTGCTGCTGCAATTCCTTGCCGAGATCGCCCATCAAAAGCGCTCCAGTTCCGGATGGGGCAGCTGGCCATGATGCACATGCATCGCGCCGAATTCGGCGCAGCGATGCAGCGTAGGCACGGCCTTGCCGGGATTGAGCAGCCCGGATGGGTCGAACGCGGCCTTGAGGGCATGGAACTGGCTCAATTCCGCGCTGTGGAACTGCACGCACATCTGGTCGATTTTTTCGACGCCGACGCCGTGCTCGCCGGTGATGGTGCCGCCGACTTCGACGCACAGCTGCAGGATGCGCTGGCCGAATTCCTCGGTGCGCTGCAGTTCGCCTTGCTGGTTGGCGTCAAACAGGATCAGCGGGTGCAGGTTGCCGTCCCCGGCATGGAACACGTTGGCGACCGCGAGACCGCATTCCGCCGACATCTCGCTGATGCGGCGCAGCACATGCGGCAACTGGCGGCGCGGTATCGTGCCGTCCATGCAGTAATAATCCGGGGAGATGCGGCCCACGGCGGGGAACGCCGATTTGCGGCCCTTCCAGAACAGCTGGCGCTCGGCCTCGTCGGCTGCGGTGCGCACTTCGGTGGCGCCGCTGGCGGTCAATATCTTGCGCACGGCCATGACGTATTCGGACACCTCGGCATGCGTGCCGTCGAGTTCGCACAGCAGGATCGCCGCGGCATCGCGCGGATAGCCGGCGTGCACGAAATCCTCGGCCGCCTGGATCGCCAGTTTGTCCATCATTTCCAGGCCGGCGGGGATGATGCCGGCGGCGATGATCGCGCCGACCGCTTCGCCTGCCTTGACCACATCGTCATAGGCGGCCAGCAGCACCTGGGCGCGTTCCGGTTTGGCCAGCAGCTTGACGGTGACCTCGACGATGACACCGAGCATGCCCTCGGAGCCGGTCATCAGCGCCAGCAGGTCGTAGCCCGGCGCATCCAGCGTCTCGGCGCCTATCGTGAGCAGCTCGCCTTCCATCGTGACCACTTTCAGCATCAGGATGTTGTGCACGGTCAGGCCATACTTCAGGCAATGCACGCCCCCGGAGTTTTCTGCGACATTGCCGCCTATGGTGCAGGCGATCTGCGACGACGGGTCGGGCGCGTAATACAGGCCGTAAGCGGCGGCGGCTTCCGAGATGGCCAGATTGCGCACGCCGGGCTGTACGGTGGCCATCGCGTTATGGGTATCGATATTCAGGATGCGCTTAAATTTGGCCAAACTCAGCAGCACGCCGTCAGCGAGAGGCAACGCGCCGCCGGACAGGCCGGTGCCGGCGCCGCGCGCCACCACCGGCACCTGCTGCGCATGACACAGCTTCAAGATGCTTTGCACCTGCTCTATGGTTTCCGGCAACACCACGACCAGCGGCAGCTGCCGGTAGACGGCCAGCCCGTCGCATTCGAACGGGCGCAGGTCTTCCGCGTCGGCCAGTACCGATTCGCGCGGCAATAAGCTGCGCAGTGCCCTGATCAGGGCAGCATGGTTTTTGCGTTGATGCGGCAAGAGAACTCCGGTAACTTGTTATGTGGGTTGCTGCTATGCAGCACAGCATAGTAAATTAGTAGAATATAAAACTCCAGCTTCTTGAACGCCAGAATCTCATGCCAGATTCCGGCTTTCGCCATGCGGGATTTGGTGCTGCCCGAAACGTACTTCATGACATTGTCCGGGTTATGGGTAATCGGCATGGTGCAGTTCTGACCTGATATGGGTGGCGCCAGTTGCCGGGGATTTCAGAGGATTTTTATGGAGGGTTTTATGGCAGTGAATAGCTGGGACGAGCGCTACGCAGGCGAGGATTATTTTTTCGGCACCGAGCCGAATGCCTTTCTGGTCACACAGCGGCATCTGCTGAAGCCGGGCATGCGCTGCCTTGCAGTGGCGGACGGCGAGGGGCGCAACGGCGTGTGGCTGGCGCAGCAGGGCTTGCGCGTGCTGTCGGTGGAAGCCTCAGCGGTGGCGCTGCAAAAGGCGCGCAGACTGGCACAACAGCGCGGCGTCAGCGTGGAATTCGAGCAGGCCGATCTTGCAACCTGGCACTGGGGCGAGCACCGTTTCGACGTGGTGGCGGCGATCTTCATCCAGTTTGCGCCGCCGGCGTTGCGCGAGCAGATGTTCGCGGGCATCAAGCGCTGCCTCAAGCCGGGCGGGCTGCTGTTGCTGCAGGGCTATACCCCGCGCCAGCTCGAATACAAGACCGGCGGTCCGCCGCTGGCGGAGAACATGTACACCGAAACGCTGTTGCGCCAGTCCTTTGCAGACATGGAGATACTGCATCTGCGCGAACACGACGAGCAGGTCAACGAGGGTAGCGGGCACAGCGGCATGTCGGCATTGATCGACATGGTAGGGCGCAAGAGCGCCTGAGCCGGGCGGATCGCGCAGTTTTTGCCCGGTATTCCGGGAAAATATATGGTTTAATGCTGCCGGATAGATAGGTTTCAGCCGTTGCCTTGGCGATTATGCAAATATTGGAAATTGCATGGGGGGGATGATGAAATTTACCAGACCGGCAGGCCTGATGTTTTCGGGATTGATGTTGGCGTCCAACGGAGTGTATGCGCAGAAAATCGGCGACCAGGATGCCGGCAGTGCGGCAGGCGTGGCGCAAGTCAAGTCCGAAGCCGAGGCCAGGAAGAGGGCCGAGGCACGGGGAAAAGTCCTGCTCGATGCCGATGCCCTGATCAAAAGCGGCAAGCCCGGCGATGCCTATGCGCTGCTACAGCCATATGAGTTCGAGCGCTCCGGCGAAGTGCGCTTTGATTACCTGCTCGGCGTCGCCGCGCTGGACAGCGGCAAGCCGGACAAGGCGACCCTGGCCTTCGAGCGGGTCCTGCAGGTTGATCCGAATTTTGCCGGTGCGCGCATGGACATGGCGCGCGCCTATTACCAGCTCGGCGACCTGCAGCGCGCCGGCCAGGAATTTGAAGCCGTCCTGCAGCAGCATCCTCCCGAAGCGGCGCGCGACACCATCCGGAAATATCTCGATTCGATTGCCGGGCAGGAAACGGGAAAGCAGACGCGCATCAGCGGTTATATCGAGGGTACGGCCGGGCATGACAGCAACGTCAACAATTCGACCGACCTGACCCAAATCAGCATCCCCTCTCTGGGCAATGTCACCGCTACGCTCAATCCGACCAATGTCAGAGCATCCGACAATTATCTGGGCGTGGCTGCCGGCAGCGAAGTCGTCCACAGTCTGGACAACAACTGGGGCTTGTATGCCGGGGCAGACCTGCATCAGCGCGTATACAACGCGCAAACCGACTTCAATTCGCTCGACCTGAGCGGGCGCGCCGGCATGCTGTTTGGCACGCAGGCGGACCGGGTGCGCGCGGGTTTGCTGGCAGAAGGCAATACGCTGGGCAATGCGCGCAACTTCAACGCCGGCGGCCTGGACGCGGAGTGGTCGCATGCGCTCAGCCCGAGCAACCTGCTGAACCTGTTCGGCCAGTATGTGCAGTACCGCTTTGTCCAGAATGCGATGCAGAGCAATGATTTCAACCAGCAGGCTGCCGGGGCGGGCTGGCAGCATGTGCTGGCTGACGGCAGATCGACGCTGTCCGGCGCGCTCTACTACGGCACGCAACAGGATATTTCCACGCTGGTCACCCCATCCACCCCGGACGGCGGGCGGGTCGATGGCGCGATGCGCTTCGATGGCCTGCGCATCGGCGGGCAGACAGAAGCCTACGACAGCATGACATTGTTCGCCAATGCCGGCGTGCAACTGGGCGATTACAGCAGGGTCAATCCGTTCTTCCTGACGCAGCGCAGCGACCGGCTCTATCAGTTCACGCTGGGTTCAGACTGGCATCTGGACCGGTACTGGACGCTGCGCCCGCAGCTTGATTATGCGCGCAACAACTCGAACATCGTGATCTACAGCTACACGCGCAGCGATTTGTCGCTGACGCTGCGGCGTGATTTCCAGTAAACCGGAACGAGCGGGAGGGAACATGAAAAACATAACCAGGACCTTGTTCTGTCTGGCAACCATGCTGGCGCTGGCCTGCAGTTGCGGTCTTGCTTCTGCCGCGGTCGCTGGCCATGCGCAATTCGTGTATGGCTCGGTGCTGCTGACCAGCGGGACCGGAAAGACGCATCCGCTGCAGAAAGGCGATGCGGTAAACGAGGGCGACATCCTGGCCAGCGCAGCGGACGCTTCGGCGCAGATCAGCATGGTGGACGGCGGCTTCATCGCGCTGCGTCCTGACAGCAGGCTCAAGTTCGACAGTTTCAGGTTCAACGGGCAGCAGGACGGGAACGAACAGAGTTTTTTCTCGCTGTTCAAGGGCGGATTCCGCGCCATCACCGGCCTGATCGGCAAGATCAACAAGGCCAGTTACCGGATCACGACGCCGTCTGCGACGCTGGGCATACGCGGTACCGATCACGAGATCATCGTGGTCGTGCCAGGGAGTCCGCTGGCCCTGCTGGCTCCGGCCGGAACCTATAACAAGGTGAACCTGGGCGAGACCACGATGACTACCGCAAAGGGCACGATTTCGATCCTGCCCAACCAGATGGGTTACGCCGGCGGGGCCGATCAAATGCCGCGATTGCAACCGCTCAACCTCAAGCTGTTCAGCGCGGTGCCCGCTCCTGCAGCCGCCAGCGGTGGCAGGATCGATCAGGGGATACGCGACTATGCGGTGGTGGACAGGGTTTTGCAGGAACAGCATTGGGCACTGGGAAGGACGCTGCCGACCAACACCAACTTCATACTGTTTCCGATCACTGCAACAGTGACAACCACCGGTTTGAGCGTGACCGGAGCGCCGATTACAACCACCACGACCTATAAATTATATTGACGTGCTGTTGCTGCAGCCAAGAACTGCCCGCGCCGGTTATTGCGGCAGGATCAGACCTTGCTGCGTACCCAGTTGACGATGCCCCCGGCATCCATTGCGCCGGCCTGCCGTGCGATCTCCTTGCCGTCCCTGAACAGCGCAAGCGTCGGGATGCTGCGGATGTTGTAGCGCGCCCCGATCTCCTGGGCTTCCTCGGTGTTGAGCTTGGCCAGGCGCATCTGCGGCTCGAGCTGTTTCGCAGCCTGCACAAAGGCGGGAGCCATCATCCGGCACGGGCCGCACCACGGCGCCCAGAAGTCCACCAGCACCGGTATGTCGTTGCGGCTGATGTGCTGGGCAAAATTGCTGCTGTCGAGTTCCGCGGGGTGTGCATCGAACAACGGCTGCTTGCACTTGCCGCAAAGCGGCTGCTCGTTCAATTTGGCTGCAGGCAGGCGATTTACCCCATTGCAATGCGGGCAGACGATATGCAGTGATACACTCATGGCGGGCTCCGGATTTTGACTCTTGCTGGAAGTGGAACGCCATGCAAGATTGGGCCATAGCCGGAAATTTCAAGCCGTCATTCCACAAAGCGCATGGACAGGTCGAGCGCTGCAATGTCCTTGGTCAGCGTGCCGATCGAGATGCGGTCCACACCGGTCAGCGCGACCTCGCGCAAATTGTCCAGCGTAATACCACCGGAGGCTTCGAGTTCTGCGCGTTTGCTGGTGCGCTGCACTGCGGCGCGCAAATTATCCAGGTCGAAGTTGTCGAGCAGGACCAGCTTTGCTCCGGCGTCCAGGGCTTCTTCCAGTTGCGCCAGATTCTCCACCTCGATCTGCACGCTGATGCCGGGACCTGCCAGCCGGAACGCCTGTTCCAGCACCGGCTTGATGCCCCCGGCTGCAGCGATGTGGTTCTCCTTGATCAGGATGCCATCGAACAGGCCGATGCGCTGGTTATGTCCGCCGCCTACCCGCACTGCGTATTTTTGCGCCATTCTGAGTCCGGGCAAAGTCTTGCGCGTATCCATGATCTTGACGGCTATCCCCGCCACTGCATCCACATGTCTTCTGGTGCGTGTGGCGGTGGCGGAAAGCGTCTGCAGCAGGTTCAGTGCGCAACGCTCGGCGGTGAGCAGCGCGCGGGCATGTCCGCGGAGGGTGCACAGGGGTTGGCCGGAAATGATGCTGTCGCCATCCTGTGCCAGCCAGTTGATTTCGCAGTCGTGATCCAGCAGACGAAAGCACTCATTGAACCAGGGTGCGCCGCACAATACGCCGGCTTGCCGGGTGATGACATGTGCAGAGGCAGTCTGTGCGGCGGGCAGCAGTTGCGCAGTCAGATCTCCGCTGCGTATATCTTCATCGAGAAAATTCGCGGCATCGCGGTGTATCTGTGCAATCAATTCGGGCGCAAGCATAGTCAGGCAGTGTTGATTGCGAAGCCGCCGGCTCGCTAGAAGCCGTAACTGACCGCTGCGCCGACGCTGCGGTCCTCGATTCCATTAGAATAGTCTTGCAGCAAATAGCCTTTGGCCTTGAAGTTATTGTCGAGGTTGTGGCTGACGTAGGCGCTGATCCGCCGCTGTCCCTGCTCCAGCGGTATCGGACTTTGCGCTAACCTGAAATCGACGCCGCCGCTAATCTGCTCATTGAGCTGGTAGCTTGCTCCAACGGATGCGTAGATAACACGGTTCATGTTGATTTCGGCAGCGCCCTGATGAATCAGGTAACCCAGCGAGCCCTGGGCCTGGAATCGGTCCAGGCTCTGGTAGGCGTTCGCCTGGGCAGTATAGTTGTTGATTCCGTAGGCCATGCCAGGAGATGGATCCGCAAGGCGGACTTTGCCGGTCAGGTTGAAACCGAAGGTGGACGCTACGCCGGTATCGATGTTGTAACTGACTGCGGCTTCGGAGCCCGCAAGACCGGGATGGACATGGCCGGCGGCAACATCAAGTCCGTGCTCCGGGTTGGTGACAGACGGGGTCGTCAGTTTGAATGTCCAGGGTCCGCTTGCGTACTGGCCCATGGCCGGTGAGGAAAGCATATCGGCGGCTACGCCGTGCCCGACCGGAGCCGGGCTGCCGCCGGACAAGCTGAATTGATCTTGGTCAGCCGATGCGCAGCGGAAGGGTGCGGCGGCAGCCATAGCAATCGCCAGTGATGCGATCAAACCCCGATTTTTTATCAGCGCAGTTCTCATGCTTGCATGTGTTTCAGAGCGTTGTATTGACCATCCCGGAATACGGCTTTCCGTATGTGCATTTTAGCATTGTTCGCCGGATGGTTTGATGTTGCATATCGGGTCATCCGGATTGTTTTTCAAGCTCCGTCTACTGCCGGATGCCGTGCAAATAATCGCGGATCATTCGTGCCGCATCCACTGGTTGCCTTACGCTGCCGTCGACCAGCCGGTACAGCGGGTAGGGCGAGGGATCGAACAGCCGATGCCGCGACACCATCTCGAGTGTGTGTATGCCTTCGCCGCTGATGCCCTGTGTTTCGCCTCTGGCCAGTTTGCGCCCCAGTTCATGATGGTGGGAGCCGGCGCTGGTGGCAGTCGTGATCAGATCGCCGAGTCCGGCCAGACCAAACGATGAAATTGCTTTCCCACCCATTTTTTCGACGATGGCACCCAGTTCTGCCAAGGCGGTCACTGTCAGGAATCCGCGCATGTTGTCGCCGAACTGGAGCTCGTCGGCGATCCCGAAAGCCAGCGCATAGACGTTTTTCAGGATGACTGACCAGGAAATGCCGGTGATATCAAAGCTGTGCCTGAGATGCAGGCCGGTGCCCTGATAAAGTTCGCGGACGCTATGGTAAGTCGCAATATCGGCGCAACCCAATTCGGCAAATGCGTGCCGGCCGTCGCGGATCTCCTCCGCGATCATCGGGCCGTACAGCAGGCCGTAGCGTTGCCGTGCATCCAATGCCTGCCGGTAGATTTCTGCCGGTGTCAGTCCGCTGTCGTCCAATCCCTTGGCAATGCTGAGGCAGATGCAATGGCTTTGCAGCTGAGCGGCGATCCGGTTGAGCACATCGCGATGCGGAGAGGCGGGCACGCACAGCAGCACGAAATCGGCCTGTGCCGCTTCCTGCTCGACGTCGGTCGCAGTCAAACCGCTGATCGGGCGGGTATCATGGATGGACAAGCGGTGTCTGCCGGCCAGCAGATGCTCCATCGCATGGCCCATCTCGCCATATCCGACTATCAATATGTTTGCCGGATTTCGCCGCATAGTTGTCGGGGCCATGGCCGGGGAGGGGATCGATCGGCCACTCATTTTTTTGGCATGCCCATATTTCCGGTCGCGAGATGGACCTCGCGCAGGAAGCACAGCAGGCCGAAGATCAGCGTCAGCATCGCCGAAATGAAAAGCAGGGGAACGGCGCGCGACAGGTCGATGCCGGTCTCCGAACCGACAAACAGCGCCGCGACGACGATGCAGATGAACAGCGCGGACATCGTGCACAGACTGACGGCCCAGTGTACCCATTTCGATCTGCGGGTCAGCATTTCCATTTCCTGCTTGTGGGCGGAATCCTGAATATTGCCCGGGCTGCTCAATACCCTGTGACGATCCACGATGCGGGCCAGCCGATTGGTGATCACGCCAAGGATCGCAGCGACACCAGTCAGCAGGAACACCGGCGCAACAGCCAATTGGATGACATGGGAGACGGTTGTAACGTCAGCAGCATTTTGCATCGCGGCACCTCATTGCATCATCTATCGTTCCGGGCAGGTCATCCTGCACAAAACAGGAATTTTCCGGCCGGATTAGACACTTTATTCGGGCCTGGAACAAGCGGCTTGCGGGGCGTCGACTAGCCCTGCCGGAACGGCGGGCGGGCAAAAAACAGGGCGGAGATTCCGCCCTGTTGCTGTTCCGGCTGCGAATCGGATCAAAGCAGCGGCACGATCATCAGCGCGACGATGTTGATGATCTTGATCAGCGGGTTCACCGCCGGTCCGGCGGTGTCCTTGTAGGGGTCACCGACGGTGTCGCCGGTGACCGCGGCCTTGTGCGCTTCCGAGCCCTTGCCGCCGAAGTTGCCTTCCTCGATATATTTCTTCGCGTTATCCCAGGCACCGCCGCCGGCGGTCATCGAGATCGCGACGAAGATGCCGGTGATGATGGTCCCGACCAGCACGCCGCCGAGGGCCTGCGCGCCCAGCGTCAGCCCGACGATCAGCGGCACCGCGATCGGCAGCAGCGACGGCACGATCATTTCCCGGATTGCGGCCTTGGTCAGCATGTCCACGCAGGTGCCGTATTCGGGCTTGCCGGTGCCTTCCATGATCCCGGGGATTTCCTTGAACTGGCGCCGCACTTCCACCACCACCGATCCGGCGGCGCGCCCGACCGCTTCCATGCCCATCGCGGCGAACAAATAAGGCACCATGCCGCCGATGAACAGGCCGATGATGACCATGTGGTTGGACAGGTCGAAGGTCGTGATCACGCCGCTCAACTTGGCCTGCAAGGCATGGGTGTAGTCGGCGAACAATACCAGCGCGGCCAGGCCGGCGGAACCGATCGCATAACCCTTGGTGACGGCCTTGGTGGTGTTGCCGACCGCGTCCAGCGCATCGGTGATCTTGCGCACTTCGGGTGGCAGTTTGGACATTTCGGCGATGCCCCCGGCGTTGTCGGTGATCGGACCGTAGGCGTCCAGCGCCACGATGATGCCGGCCATCGACAGCATGGCGGTCGCGGCGATCGCGATGCCATAGAGTCCGGCCAGTTCATAAGCCCCCCAGATCGCCAGGCAGACGGCCAGCACCGGTGCGGCGGTGGCCTTCATCGACACGCCCAGGCCGGCGATCACGTTGGTGCCGTGGCCGGTGGTGGAAGCTTTGGCGATATGGCGCACCGGCGCATATTCGGTTGCGGTGTAGTATTCGGTAATCCACACCATCGCGGCAGTCAGCGCCAGGCCGATCAATGTCGCATAATAGAGATGCCGTGCCGAAACCAGCATGCCGTCTATCATTACGCCGTCGCCCATCATCATCGTCGTGATCGGATAGAAGGCGATCGCCGCGAGTACCGCAGAGACGGTCAGGCCCCGATACAGCGCATTCATGATCTTGCCGCCCTCGCGTGCCTTGACGAAAAAGGTGCCGATGATGGAAGCGATGATGGAGAAGCCGCCCAGCACCAGCGGGTAGATCACGGCTTGCGGGGAGCCGCTGATCAACAGGCCACCCAGCACCATGGTTGCGATGATCGTCACCGCGTAGGTTTCGAACAGGTCGGCTGCCATGCCGGCGCAGTCGCCGACGTTGTCGCCGACGTTGTCGGCAATCACTGCCGGATTGCGCGGATCGTCCTCGGGGATGCCGGCTTCGACCTTGCCGACCAGGTCGGCGCCGACGTCGGCGCCCTTGGTGAAAATGCCGCCGCCGAGACGGGCGAAGATCGAGATCAGTGAACCGCCGAAAGCCAGACCCACCAGGGCATGAGTCGCAGCTTGCGTGGAAGTGCCCAGCATCAGCGTCAGGAAAGCGTAATAGCCGGCTACGCCGAGCAGGCCCAGGCCGACGACCAGCATGCCGGTGATCGCGCCGCCCTTGAAAGATACGTTCAGAGCAGCGTTAAGGCCCTGTTTGGCGGCTTCTGCAGTACGCACATTGGCGCGTACCGAGACGTTCATTCCGATATAGCCGGTCAATCCGGAGAGTATCGCACCGATTGCAAAACCGACCGCGGTCGGCCATTTCAGCACAACGAGAATTATGATGAACAGGATCACACCGACGATGCCGATCGTGGTGTATTGCCGATTCAGGTAGGCGGAAGCTCCTTCCTGGATTGCGGCGGAGATACCGCGCATCTTTTCGTTGCCAGCCGGTTTGCCGACTATCCACTTGATGGAAAAAATGCCGTAGAAGATTGCAACAACAGCGCACAACAGAGCAAATCCGAGACCAACTGACATAATACCTCCGCTAAAGATAAATCAGCCAACCGCCCCAGCATCCAGATGCATGGTTTGCACATGCATGTCAGAGCGCCCAGAAGCAACTTCAGGCACTCAGGATACTTCGGATTCCGGATAATGGCATGATCTTTTGAAATATTGTGTTTATCCGCCCGCCATCACCGGATGGTTGGACGGGGATAAACGAGCATGTTGGCTATTGCAAAGTGCGGAAGCGAGGGAATATTCAGGGCGGCATGCGCAATCGCATCATCCGCCTGACCGGCTAACCAACTAAAGGATGCAGGCCGTTGGCATAGCGCGCGATCAGTTCCACGTAATGGGCGGCGTTGGCGTGGAGCGCGGCGATTTCCGTTTCGGTCAGCGTGCGCACCACTTTCCCGGGCGCGCCGATCACCAGGGAGTTGTCCGGGATCACCTTGTTTTCGGTGATCAGCGTGTGCGCGCCGATCAGGCAGTTTTTGCCGATGATGCTGTGATTGAGTATTGTCGCCTTGATGCCGATCAGGCTGCCTGCGCCTATCGTGCAGCCATGCAGCGTCGCCTGGTGCCCGACCGAGACATGGGACGCGACCACCAGCGGAATACCCAGGTCGGTGTGCAGCACCGCGCCATCCTGGATATTGCTGTTCGCACCGATATGGATAGGTTCATTGTCGCCGCGCAGCACCGAGTTGAACCAGATGCTGACATTGTCTTCCAGCACGACCCGGCCGATCACGGCAGCGCTGTCGGCGATGTAATGCCGTTCGCCGCGCAGTTCAGGGATGTGATTGCCGAGGCGGCACAGCATGGCTAGCTTTTCTCCAGCGCCGCCGCGCCCGCGGCCGCGATCTGCCCGTCCTGGAACGAGCGCACGCCGCTGATGCCGAGACCCCCGACCACCACGCCACCGATTTGCAGCGGCACTCCGCCTTCGGCCGGGATCACGCCCGGCAGCGCCAGGTGGATCAGGCGGCCGCTCAATACGGCTTCTTCGGACATCTTGGTCGGACGCTGAAAGGCCACGGCCGCATGGGCTTTGCGTATCGCGGTTTCCACGCTGCCGAACTGGGTGTCTTGGCTGCGCTCCAGGTAGAGCAGATGGCCGCCATCATCGACCACCGCGATCACCACCCGCCAATCGTTGCCTTCCGCCTCGGCGCGGGCGGCTGCGGCGATGCGCTTCGCTGCTTCAAGGGTAAGCACGGGTTTGGAGGCCATCAGCTGCGCTCCAGTGCGGCAAAGATCCGGTCGCGTATTTCCGCGACGCCGCCGGCGCCGGGAATGCGGATATAGCGGGGCGCATCCGGATCGCCGGAGCTGGCCCAAGCGTTGTAGTATTTGACCAGCGGCTGGGTCTGGTCGTGGTAGACCGCGAGGCGTTTGATCACGGTATCCTCCGAGTCATCGGGGCGCTGCACCAGGTCTTCCCCGGTGTCGTCGTCCTTGCCGGCCACCCGGGGAGGATTGAATTTTACATGATAGGTGCGTCCCGACGGCAGGTGCGCGCGCCGCCCGCTCATGCGCTGCACGATGGCATCGTCCGGCACTTCAATCTCAACCACGTAATCGATGGCGATGCCCAGCTCCTGCATTGCCTGTGCCTGCGGTATCGTGCGCGGGAAGCCATCGAGCAGGAAGCCCTGCGCGCAGTCCGGTTTGGCGATGCGCTCCCTGACCAGGCCGATGATGATGTCGTCGGAAACCAGGTTGCCCGCATCGATCACCTGCTTTGCCGCGACGCCCAGCGGCGTGCCCGCTTCGCAGGCTGCGCGCAGCATGTCGCCGGTAGAAATTTGCGGGATATGGAATTTTTCCTTGATGAAATGGGCCTGGGTGCCTTTGCCGGCACCCGGAGGGCCAAGCAGTATGAGTCTCATGATTTATTCTCACCGATGGATGCTTCAAAAATCTGCCTCACGGCTTGCAGGTCCTGCTCCGTGTCGACGCCGCCCGGCGGAGTTTGTGCGGAGACGAACACCCCGATCTTGTAGCCGTGATACAGCGCACGCAGTTGTTCCAATGCCTCAAATCGTTCGATCACTGCCGGGGCAAGCTTTCCGAAGGCGCGCAGAAAGCTGGCCCGGTAAGCATAGATGCCGATATGGCGCAATATCGGCAAGTCGGGCGGAAGCGGCTGCAGCTGGGCAAAGGCATCGCGCGGATAAGGGATGGTTGCGCGGCTGAAATACAGCGCGTTGCCATGCTTGTCGAGGACCGTCTTGACGATGTTTGGGTTGCGCATTGCGGTTTCATCGTGGATAGGATGGCAGGCCGTGGCGACCGCGCATTCGGGGTGGCAGTCCAGGTGATCGGCGACCGCACGGATCAGCGCAGACGGGATCAGCGGCTCATCCCCCTGCACGTTCACCACGATGGCGTTATCCGGCCAGCCTTGCAACTCGACCACCTCGGCGATACGGTCGGTGCCGCTGGCGTGGCTCTCTCTGGTCAAACAGGCTTTGAAACCGTATTCGTGCGCGACGTTGGCAATGGCATGATGGTCGGTGGCGATCCAGATCTGTTGCGCGCCGCTTTGCACCGCCTGCTCGGCCACGCGGACTACCATCGGCTTCCCCGCGATCAACAGCAGCGGCTTGCCGGGGAGGCGCGTGGACGCATGGCGCGCAGGGATGACGACGTGAAAATCGGTCACGGAATTTTTTCGGCTTCTTCGGCCGTGAGCTTGCGTGCCTCGTCGACCAGCATCACCGGGATGTCATCGGCGATCTGGTAGGCCAGCCGGTCTGCCTTGCAGATCAGTTCCTTCGCGGACTTTTGATAAACCAGCGGGGATTTGCACAACGGGCAAACTAGGATATCAAGCAGTTTGGGATCCATCGGTATTGATCTTCCTCAGTAGGTGTTCGAGCAGGGCCGGGTCGATCCGGGCATCGACGCGCAATACCCAATATCGTGCATCGGCGAATGTTGCGCATTTTACCGCATCTTTTTCGGTCAGGAGTATCGCGTCGCAATCAGCGAATGACAGGTCGGCCGCGCGGTAAGGATGATGATCCGGGAAAGGATGCGGCGTGAATGAGAGTCCCAATGCTTCCAGATGGCGGAAATAGCGCTGCGGATCGCCGATACCCGCGACGGCATGGTTTTTCATTTCCTTAAAATGTGCCGCCGGGACTGTGTTGCCGGGTTCAAACAGGTTGTAAAAGGTCTCGCCGGTCAGCTGCATCGCATATTGGCCGGCCGTCGCCTCGCCGCCGTTCACCACCACCGCATCCACTTCCTGCAGGCGCGATTCCGGTTCGCGCAAGGGGCCGGCGGGTAGCATCCGGCCATTGCCGAAGCGGCGCGCTCCGTCGATGACCGCGATCTCGACATCGCGCTGCAGGCGATAGTGCTGCAAGCCGTCATCGCACAGCACAACATTGCAGTGTGGATGCGCCCGGAGTGCTGCACGCGCGGTTTGGGCGCGGTCCTTGCCTATCCACACCGGGCAAATGTCGCGCTTTGCCATCAGCAGCGGCTCATCGCCCACCAGCAGTGCTTCAGCGGTTGTGCCGACCTGTAACGGTCGTTTTGCCGTGCCGCCGAAGCCGCGGCTGACGATCAGGGGGTGCCAGCCGCGTCCGGCCAGTTGTTGCGCCAACGCCAGCGTCAGCGGGGTTTTGCCGGTTCCGCCGACATTGATGTTGCCGATCACGATGACCGGCAGCAGCAATTGCTCGCTGGCCAGCATGCCGTTGCGGTACATGTCGCGTCGCAGTGCCACCAGGAGACGAAACACCAGGCTAAGCGGGATCAGGATCAGGTGCAGCGGGGTGGTGCGATTCCAGTGGTTTTGCAGCCAGTGCACGTCAGGGAACCATTATTCCGGTTTGGTTTGGGTGGTAAAGGTGATGCGGCCGTATCCCGCGCGCCGCGCCGCTTCCATCACGTTGATCACGGACTGGTGCGTGGCCTTGGCGTCGGCATCGATCACGATGGTGGGGTCGGCCTGACCCGCGGCCGCATTTTTCAGCGAAGCCGCCAGCGCGTCTACGCCGGCGTAAGGCAATCCCTGGTTATTGATCGCGTAGTGTTCCGTGGCATCCACTGCGACATTGATCGTCCCGGCCTGGGAATCGCTTGCCTTGCCACCGGCTTCAGGCAGGTTGATCTGCAGTTCGGAGAACTTCGCATAACTGGAGGTCACCATCATGAAGATCAGGATCACCAGCAATACGTCTATCATCGGGATCAGATTGATCTCGGGTTCATCACGGTTGCGCCCACGCCGGAAATTCATCGCTGATCAACCCTGGCGCTGGCCATGCACCACTTCAACCAGCTTGATTGCCTGTTGTTCCATTTCGGTGGTCAGGATATCGACCCGGTTGCGGAAGTGGCGGTAGAAGATCATGCTCGGAACCGCGACGATCAGGCCGAAGGCGGTGTTGTAGAGCGCTATCGAAATCCCGTGCGCCAGCACGGTCGGGGAATTGCCCACCGCAGACTGCGAACCGAATATCTCGATCATGCCGACCACCGTGCCGAACAGTCCCAGCAACGGGCTGATCGAAGCGATCGTGCCCAGTGTGGTGAGAAAACGGTCCAGATCGCGCGTGACCGCCCGCCCGGCCTCTTCGATGGATTCTTTCATCACCTCGGGCGAGCTTTTGATGTTCTTGAGCCCGACAGCGAATATGCTCCCCAGCGGCGAGCCTGCGGCCAGTTTGGCCAGCATGCCGTCGCTGACGCCGCGCTGCTTGAGTTCCTTGACGACCTCATCCAGCAGCGCGGGAGGGGCGATACGGCGGCTGCGCAGATATACCCCGCGTTCGATGATCAGGCCGACAGCGATGATGGATGCCAGGACAAGAAACCAAATCGGCCAACCAGCCGCTTCTATGATTGCAAACACGCGGATTCTCCAAATGTGCTCAAATTTATGGTCCTCCCGACAAGCCGGATACGCTGTTCATGTATGATTTGTCCGGGGGATACTAGGGCGCAACTGTAACGTGTCATATCCAGTTGAGCAAGATTTCTCAGATTTTTCTTCAATGAAATTTTGCTAAGCTGCCATTTGAAAAGAGTATTTTTGTTTACCCACAAAAGCTGTTGATAACATTGTGGATGACTCTCCGGGATAGCACTTTAATGTGGCGTGGAATAAGGAGTCTTGTTACATTGCTTATTTTTTATAAATCTCCGATATTTAATATAAACAATGTGTTATCGTAAGTTATCAATTCCGCAGCGGGATGAAATGGCGAAAAGTGGCGAGTTTCCTCGGAATGTGGATTATTTCGGGTTGTCAAGATGGATATGAACTTTTTTTCTGGCGACCAGTCTCGCGTTTTTCGCGTGGCTGAACTCAACCTTGCAATCAAGCAGTTGCTGGAAAAAAACGTTCCCTTGCTGTGGGTGCGCGGAGAAATTTCCAATCTGGTGAAAGCCGCCTCCGGTCATTTTTATTTTTCTTTGAAGGACGATCATGCGCAAGTTCGCTGCGTGATGTTCCGGCATAAAAATGTATTGCTGAGCCAACAATACACCAACCAGAAAAATGGCGGAGTGCAGATCAGCAACGGTCAACTTGTCGAAGTATTAGCAGTCGCTACTTTATATGAGACGCGCGGCGATTTTCAGCTCACCGTCGAACAATTGCGTCCAGCCGGGCTGGGCTTGCTGTATGAAAAATTCGAGCGGCTGAAGCAGTTGCTGGAAAGCGAAGGCCTGTTCGCCGCGGGGCGCAAGCGGTCATTGCCGCCTTTCACTAAATGCATCGGCATCGTCACCTCGCCACAGGCCGCCGCGCTGCGCGATGTGCTCTCCACCCTGAGGCTGCGTCTGCCGGGCGTGCCGGTGGTGCTTTATCCCACACCGGTACAAGGGACAGGCAGCGCGGAAAAGATCGCGCAGGCGATTGCGGTGGCCAACCGGCGTGCGGAATGCGACGTGCTGATCGTGTGCCGGGGCGGAGGCAGCATCGAAGACCTGTGGGCATTCAATGAAGAGGTGGTCGCGCGCGCGATCGCCGCAAGTGAAATCCCCACCGTCAGCGGGGTCGGCCACGAGACCGATTTCACGATCGCGGATTTCGTCGCCGACGAACGCGCCCCGACCCCCACCGCAGCCGCGCAGCGCGTCGTGCCGGACCGCCACGCGCTGCTCAGGTCTTTGCAGGACCAGGCGCAGCACCTGCAGCGCGCGCAGCGCAACCGTCTGCAAAACGCGATGCAATCGCTGGACTACCTGCAGCGCAGGCTGGTGCATCCCGCGCAACAGCTGCAGCGCCAGGCTGAGAAACTGAACCAGTTGCAACAGCGCATGCAGCGCGCGTATGCCTATCGTAAACACCACCAGCATTGGCAATGGGAATCGCTGGCGCAACGGTTGCGCGCCGCGAGCAGCGACTTCGCGCGCCTGCAAGACAGGCAGGCCAGCCTGGCGCAGCGTCTCATCAAGGCGATGCATACAGCCCAGGCGCAACGATCGGCGCGGGCAGACAATGCCGCGCAGCATTTGATCCTGCTCGACCCGGCAAAAGTCCTGGCGCGCGGCTATAGCATGGTGCGGGACGCAAACGGCGCTGTGGTGTCGGATGCGGGGCAACTGGCGATCGGAGAAGAGTTGTGCATCACGTTTGCCAAAGGCTGGGTGCGGACTGAGGTGAAGGAATTGGGCGGGAAATGATGCGGTTTATGTCCTGAATGCCAGTGCGGTGAGATGGGGAGGAGGTAATGAAAATGTATTGCCAGGAACCCCGCGCCCGCTTCAGCGACTACCTCGCCGAATACCTCAACTCCGGCTTCAAGGTGCGCCAGATTGGCAATACCTACAATGCCATCTCCAACGGTCTGGAACAGATGATGATCCTGCTCATCCTGTTCATCGGCGCCTGGATCATGATGAACCCTTCGACAGGACAGGCACCCGCGGCAGGACAGGGCTTCACCCCAATATGCATGTTTGGAGGCATGCTGGTCGCCTTCCAGATGTTCGCCGGCCGTTTGTCCCAAGCGATGCTCGAACTGGCGCGCTATGCGGCGCTGAATTCAGTGCGCGCCAGGATGGTGAAAGATGTTGCCGATTGGCCGTGGAGTTCTTACGCCGCGATGACAGGTGGACAAGCCGCACCGGATTGGCTGCAAACCGACTGGATTCTGGGCCAGTTTTCCGCGCAGCGTCGCCGCGCGATCAATCTGTATGTTGATTTTGTCCGCGCCGGGGTGGGTTTGCCTAGCCTGTGGGACCAGCTCAGCGGACAACTATAATCTGGGCTCGGAGCCGTTTATAAAACGCATGCAGCGCCTGACGGACAAAGTCACCACAAGCGAAATTCCCCGCACGCAACGCCGTCCGCTCGCCAAGCCACTGAGCCATAACCGGGATATATATCCTGACCCGAAAGCCGCAATGGTCGCCGCGTATGCCACTGGAGATTACACCATGCAGACAATCGCGGATTTCTTCGGGGTGCATTATGCGACGGTCAGAAGGACGATAAGGAAAGGAGAGGGTGCATGATGCAAGCCCCGGTTGCCGCCCCCGCTAACCATGCGCGTCGCTCCCCACTGCGGTATTATCTCGCCCTCGAAAAATAGCCACGCGTTATATCGCAATGTCTTCCGAAAATTATATCGATCTCCCTCCATTGTTGGGTGCGCGCGGCACGATCACGCTGCCCGGCTCGAAGAGCATTTCCAACCGCATCCTGTTGCTGTCGGCGCTGGCTCAAGGCACGACCGAGATCCGCGATGTGCTGCTGTCCGACGATACCGAACGCATGCTGGAAGCCTTGCGCACACTGGGCGTGGAAATGGTGGGATTGGGGCCGCTGGTGTTCCGCGTGCAGGGCTGCGGTGGAAATTTTCCGGTCAAGCGGGCGGAATTGTTCCTGGGCAATGCTGGCACCGCGTTCCGCCCCCTGACCGCGGCGCTGGCATTGTCCAGCGGAGACTACAAGCTTTCTGGTGTGCCGCGGATGCACGAGCGGCCGATCGGCGATCTGGTGGATGCATTGCGCGAGCTCGGCGCGGATATCGAATGCCTGGATAATGAAGGATTCCCGCCGCTGCAGATCCATCCTGCTACGTTAAACGGTGTGGGTCGCGTCAGCGTGCGCGGCGATGTGTCCAGCCAGTTCCTGACGGCATTGCTGATGGCCTTGCCGCTGCTGGGCAGCGAGGTCACGGTAGAGGTGATCGGCGAGCTGATCTCGAAACCGTATATCGAGATCACGCTGGCGATGATGGAACGCTTCGGCGTGAAAGTGCAAAGAGACGGCTGGCGCAGCTTCACGGTGGCTGTCGGCAGCCGCTATCGATCACCCGGCGTGATCTATGTCGAAGGCGATGCGTCATCGGCCTCCTATTTTCTGGCTGCGGGCGCGATCGGCGGCGGGCCGCTGCGCATCGAAGGGGTGGGCAGCGGCAGCATACAGGGGGATGTGCGCTTTGCCGATGCGCTGGCGCTGATGGGTGCGCGGATCGAAATGGGCGAGAACTGGATGGAGGCGTGCGCGCCGGAATCGGGGCGGCTCAGGGCGGTCGAGCTGGACTGCAACCACATCCCCGATGCGGCGATGACGCTGGCGGTGGCCGCGCTGTTCGCCGAAGGCACGACCACGCTGCGCAATATCGCCAGCTGGCGGGTCAAGGAGACCGACCGCATCGCGGCGATGGCGGCCGAGTTGCGCAAGGTGGGCGCGGCGGTGGAAGAGGGCGCGGATTACATCCGCATCACGCCGCCGGAAAAAGTCCGCCATGCCGCGATCGATACCTACGACGACCACCGCATGGCGATGTGTTTTTCGCTCGCCGCTTTCGGCGCGGAGGGCATGCGCATCAACGATCCGCGCTGTGTCGCCAAGACCTTCCCGAATTATTTCACGCTGTTCCATGATGTGGTGCAGGCGGTGCCGGTGATCGCGATCGACGGGCCATCGGCATCCGGCAAGGGCACGGTGGCCAAGCTGGTCGCGGCCAAGCTGGGCTATCACTATCTGGATAGTGGCGCGCTGTATCGTTTGCTGGCGCTGGCGGCGCAGCGCGACCGGGTTCAGCTGACCGATGAAGCAGGCCTGACAGAACTGGCCGGACGCATCGAGATACGTTTCGAAGGCGAGCAGATCTGGCTGGACGGCAAGCTGGCCGGCGACGCGTTGCGCGGCGAGCAATGTGCGGCAGCGGCTTCCAAAGTGGCGGCTTTGCCCAGGGTGCGCGCCGCGCTGCTGGCCAAGCAGCACGCGTTCCGCAGAGCACCCGGCCTGGTGGCGGACGGGCGCGACATGGGCTCGGTGGTGTTCCCCGACGCCGCATTGAAGATATTCCTGACTGCCAGTGCCGAGGCGCGCGCCGACCGGAGATATAAGCAGTTGAAGGAAAAAGGAATCGGTGCTAATATCGCTGCCCTTTTGCTGGATATACGCATGCGCGACGAGCGAGATACACAGCGCAGCGCATCTCCGCTGCAACAGGCACCGGGCGCAAGCCTGCTGGATACCACGGCGCTCAGCATCGATGAGGTGGTTCAGGACATCGAGCAGGCGTTTCGTAAAGTATCGGCGAGCCACCCGGCGTAAAGCTTTAAAACTTGGGCCCCATCAGACTCTCCGTCATTTGGGAACTTCAACCAACCCTCTGTCGTGACAGACAGAAAATTTTATTCAGGTGTATCCGATGAACGCAACCGCAACCGCAGCAGCCATACAAAATCCCGATAGTTTTGCCGCAATGTTCGAAGAAAGTCTGACGCGCAAGGAAATGCGCGCAGGCGAACTGATCACCGCGCAGGTCGTGCGCGTCGACCACAACATGGTGGTTGTGAATGCCGGACTGAAGTCCGAAAGTCTGATTCGCGATCGAGGAATTCCTCGACGCCAAGGGCGAGCTGGAAGTCAAGGCGGGCGACTTTGTCACCGTCGCGATCGAGTCGCTGGAGAACGGCTATGGAGAAACCAAGCTGTCGCGCGAAAAAGCCAAGCGCCTGGCGGCATGGCACGAGCTGGAAGTCGCGATGGAAGAAGGCAAGATCGTCGAAGGCTTTGTCAGCGGCAAGGTCAAGGGCGGCCTGACCGCGATGGTCAACGGCATCCGCGCATTCCTGCCGGGTTCGCTGGTGGACATCCGCCCGGTCAAGGACACCACGCCTTACGAAAACAAGACCATGGAATTGAAGGTCATCAAGCTGGACCGCAAGCGCAACAACGTCGTGGTTTCCCGCCGCGCCGTGCTGGAAGCCAGTGTTGGCGCCGACCGTGAAGCGGTGCTGGAAAACCTCAAGGAAGGCGCGATCGTCAAGGGCGTGGTCAAGAACATCACCGACTACGGTGCATTCGTCGACCTGGGTGGCATCGACGGCCTGTTGCACATCACCGACCTGGCGTGGCGCCGCGTCAAGCATCCATCAGAGGTGTTGACCGTGGGCGACGAGATCGAAGCCAAGATCCTCAAGTTCGACCAGGAGAAGAACCGCGTTTCGCTGGGTATCAAGCAGATGGGCGATGATCCGTGGAATGGCCTTGCCCGCCGCTATCCGCAGGGTACGCGCATGTTCGGCAAAGTGACCAACCTGACCGATTATGGCGCGTTCGTCGAGATCGAGCAGGGTATCGAAGGTCTGGTACACGTCTCTGAAATGGACTGGACCAACAAGAACGTGCATCCTTCCAAGGTGGTGAGCCTGGGCGACGAAGTCGAGGTGATGATCCTGGAGATCGACGAAGCGCGCCGCCGCATCTCACTGGGCATGAAGCAATGCCAATCCAATCCCTGGGACGATTTCGAGTTAAACCACAAGAAGGGTGACAAGGTCAAGGGTCAGATCAAGTCCATCACCGATTTTGGCGTGTTTATCGGGTTGGATGGCGGAATCGATGGCTTGGTGCATTTGTCCGACCTGTCATGGAGCCAGCCTGGAGAAGAAGCGGTGCGCAGCTACAAGAAGGGCGACGAAGTCGAGGCTGTGGTGTTGGCGATTGACGTCGAGCGCGAGCGCATCTCCTTGGGTATCAAGCAACTGGAAGGCGATCCGTTCGGCGGATTCGCAGCCAGCCATGAAAAGGGTGCAGTGGTTACCGGCAAAGTAAAATCGCTGGATGCAAAGGGCGCGATAATTTTGCTCGAGGGCGATGTCGAGGCATACCTTAAGGCGTCTGAAGTGTCTGCAGACCGCGTCGAGGATATTCGCAATCACCTCAAGGAGGGCGATAGCGTGACCGCTGTCATCATCAATGTGGACCGCAAGAATCGCGGCATCAATCTGTCGATCAAGGCGCTGACAAAGACCGAAGATACCGCTGCGATGCAGAAGCTATCGGCTGAAAGCAATGCCAGTGCCGGCACCACCAATCTGGGCGCGTTGCTGAAGGCCAAGATGAGCGGCAGCAAGACTGAAGCGTAAGGCGGGGGGCCGCTCATGATACGTTCTGATTTGATCGCCAGACTGGCCGAGATACATCCGCAACTTCAAGCCAAGGACGCCGAGCTCGCCGTCAAAGTGATTCTGGATGCATTGTCCGCCACCTTGTCGCGCGGCGGGCGCGTGGAGATTCGAGGTTTCGGCAGTTTTGGCCTGAATTACCGCCCGCCCCGCCAGGGGCGAAATCCGAAGACTGGCGACAAGGTGAAGGTTCCTGCCAAGTATGTGCCACACTTCAAGGCCGGCAAGGAACTGAGGGAGCGGGTCTGCGAACAGGGGGTCTGAACTGTTTTGAAATAAGGTCGAATGGCGGTATATCGCAAGGTATGGCCGCCATTTTTTATGCTATCGTTGCGCAGGTCCTCTTTTTGGGCATGACATGACTTATATCAACTGGATTTTGCGGGCAGCGCTGTTCGTTGTGCTGTTGGGCTTTGCAGTCAAGAATGATCAGCCGGTCACATTGCGCTATTTTTTCGGGTATGAATGGCAGTCTTCGCTGGTGGTTGTGATCCTGATCTTTTTTGCCGCAGGTGCCGCAGTCGGGGTGGTCTCGATGCTGGTCAATGTACTGAAACTGCGGCGCGATGTTGCGCGTTTGAAACACGATATCAAGAGCAAAACCAAACCGGCCGATATCGGCGAGAATCTGCAAAAACCTGCTCAGCCGCAGTGATTTATCTTGCATATGGAATTTGAAACCTGGATGCTCGTGGTCTTCCCGTTATTCTTTGGGATGGGCTGGCTGGCTGCACGCATCGATCTCAAGGAATTGCTCTCCGAGTCCAGTGCATTGCCGCAATCGTATTTCCAGGGGCTGAACTTCCTGCTCAACGAACAGCAGGACAAGGCGATTGAAGCATTCATCGAGGTGGTAAAGATCGATCCGCAGACCGTCGAGCTGCACTTCGCGCTGGGCAGCCTGTTCCGCCGCCGCGGAGAAGTCGACCGTGCCTTGCGCATGCACCATAATCTGGTTGACCGGGCTGACCTGGATGATGACAAGCGCCAGCAGGCGATTTTCGAGTTGGCACAGGATTATCTGAAAGCAGGAATCCTGGATCGCGCGGAAAATCTGTTCAGCGAGCTGGAGAACACCCGATATGCCAGACAATCGATGGAGTTCCTGCTGGAACTGTTCCAGAAGGAACATGACTGGCTGAAGGCGATCAACGTTGCGCAACGTTTGGCGATTTTATCCGGGCTGTCGCATAGCAAGCAAGCTTCCTTTTTTTATTGCGAACTGGCGAGCGAGGCGATCGAGCAGGGGGATCGAAAGGCGGCACGCGAATATTTACAGCAAGCATTGAAGGATTGTCCGATAGCAGTACGTGCGACGATGATGCTGGGAGACATGCTGGCTGAAGAAGACAGGCACCAGGATGCGATCAATACATGGAAAAACATCGAAAACCAGGATCCACAATATCTTCCGCTGGTCGCGGAACGTTTGTTGAATGCGTATCGCAGTCTTGACCGCGAGTCTGAAGGGATCGCATTGTTGCGCGAGTACCTGGGCAAATATCATTCGCTGGACTTGATGAATGTGGTGTTTGATGTTGTGGTGAAGAACGAAGGATCGGCGGCAGCATATCAACTGGTGCGCAACGAACTGGAACGCAATCCGACACTGCTGGGCCTGGATAAATTGCTCGAAGCGAGACTGCTCGAGATGCCGACGGACAGACGTTCCGATATCGAACTGGTGAAGGACCTAGTGCACAAACGCACGCGGAATCTGGCAACTTACCGTTGTGCCCATTGCGGTTTCAAGGCGCGCGAATTTTACTGGCACTGTCCGGCCTGCCAATCATGGGACAGCTACTTCCCGCGCCGCAGCGAAGAAACCGGAACCCCTTTATGAGCGACCCAAAAATCATCATTGCGCTCGATTACCCGGAGGCAAGTCTGGCGCTGGCTTTGGTCGATAAATTGCAGCCCTCGTTGTGCCGCCTGAAAGTCGGCAAGGAACTGTTCACCGCTGCCGGTCCGGCCCTGCTTGAACAATTAATGAACCGCGAGTTTGAAATTTTCCTCGATCTGAAGTTTCATGATATTCCGAACACCACGGCGCAAGCCTGCAAAGTCGCTGCCGGTTTGGGGGTATGGATGGTCAACGTGCATGCGCTGGGCGGGCGCAAGATGCTGGAAGCAGCGCGCGAAGCGATTGACCGTGCCATCCAGCGTCCGAAGCTGATTGCGGTCACGCTGCTTACCAGCATGGCTCAGAAAGATCTGGACGATCTCGGTATAGTCGCCACTCCTGCTGAGATGGTTCTGCGTCTTGCGAACCTGGCGCGCGTCAGCGGGCTGGACGGTGTGGTGTGTTCTGCACAGGAAGCAACACTGCTGCGCAAGCAATGCGGCAAGGATTTTTGCCTGGTTACTCCGGGCATCAGGCCTACGCATGCCGGTCTCGACGACCAGTCGCGCGTAATGACCCCGCTTGGCGCCTTGCGTGCCGGTGCCAGCTATCTGGTGATCGGGCGGCCGATCACCCAGGCAGAGGATCCTTTGCGCGCATTACTCGATATAAATAGGGAAATTGGAGCGGGGCAATGAGTCATCCAGACAAAGAACACGCAACGGGCTCCTTTCCTCGATTCGGCGATGCGGCAGTGCTGGTGGTCGGCGACGTGATGCTGGATCGTTACTGGTTCGGCGATGTGAACCGCATTTCGCCTGAAGCCCCGGTGCCTGTACTCAAGGTTGAGCGTGTGGAAGAGCGTCCCGGCGGAGCGGCTAACGTGGCGCGTAATATCGCGGCACTCGGCGCACAGGCCACCTTGTTGTCGGTGGTGGGTGACGACGAAGCAGGCGCGTGCCTTGAGAAATTGCTCAACAAGTACAGCAACCTGACCTCGCTTCTGCATCGCGATAGCAGCATCTCCACCATCATTAAGCTGCGCGCCATCGCCCGTCATCAGCAACTGCTGCGACTTGATTTTGAAACCCCTCCCAGCCACGAAGTGCTGAACGCGGCACTGGAAGACTTTCGCGTGCAATTGCCTCTCGCCGATGTAGTGATCCTGTCCGATTATGGCAAGGGTGGGCTGGCGCATATCGCCGAGATGATGAGACTGGCTCGCGCTGCCCGACAAGCCGGTGCTGGTCGATCCCAAGGGCGATGATTATACGCGCTATCGTGGCGCGACCCTGCTCACGCCGAATCGCAGCGAGTTCCGCGAAGTGGCTGGAAACTGGAAGAACGAAGCCGAACTCAGCGACAAGGCCGAGAAGCTGCGCAAGGAATTGCAACTGGAGGCGCTGCTGGTTACCCGCAGCGAGGATGGCATGAGCCTGTATCGCGCCGGCGAAATATTGCACGAGCCGGCGCAATCGCGTGAAGTGTTCGATGTCAGCGGTGCGGGCGACACCGTGATTGCGACCCTGGCGGTGATGCTGGCAAGCGGCGCAGGGTTGCCGGATGCCATGCGCATTGCCAATCGTGCGGCGGGTATCGTGGTCGGTAAATTGGGGACAGCGGTGGTCAGCCGAGAGGAAATCATTCAGGATATGGATTTGTAGGAATCATTGATACTATCCTTCCTCTGCATGACATCACACACTACTATCAAGCAGGGTTTGCCTGGGCAACCGTGGTTGCGCGAAATTCAAAATTACTAGAGGTGCACCATGTATTACATTGTTACCGGCGCAGCCGGATTTATCGGATCGAATCTGGTCAAGGCGCTCAACGACCGCGGCGAACATGACATCATCGCGGTCGACCATCTCAAGCATGCGGACAAATTCAGGAATCTGGTGGACTGTGAGATCGCCGATTATCTGGATAAGGACGATTTTCTGAAAAAGCTGCAAGACGGGTTTTTTGATGGCCTGGTTGTGGCGGTGCTCCATCAGGGCGCGTGTTCCGACACGATGGAAACGGATGGGCTGTACATGATGGAAAATAATTATCGCTATACCCTGGAGCTGTTGAACTACTGCCAGAACGAAGAAATCCCTTTCCTGTATGCGTCTTCTGCGTCGGTTTATGGCGGCAGCAGCGTGTTCACGGAAAGCCGCGAATACGAAGCTCCGCTCAACGTGTATGCCTATTCCAAATACCTGTTCGATCAGATCGTACGCCGCCGCTGGCACAAGCGCAGCGCGCAAGTTGTCGGCTTGCGCTACTTCAACGTGTATGGTCCGCGCGAACAGCATAAGGGGCGGATGGCGTCTGTCGCTTATCATTTTTTTAATCAGTACCGTGAAAACGGAAAAGTGAAACTGTTTGAGGGCTGCGATGGATATCCTGACGGGGGGCAATTGCGGGATTTCGTTTCGATAGAAGATGTGGTCAAAGTGAACATGTACTTTATCGATCATCCGAACAAGTCGGGCATATTCAATCTGGGCACCGGACAGGCACAGAGTTTCAATGACGTCGCGGTGGCAACCATCAATACCTTGCGCACCGCCGAGGGCAAGACGATGCTAAGCTTGGCGGAACTCCAGCAACAAGGTCTCATCAGCTACATCCCCTTCCCGGAGCAGTTGCGCGGAAAATATCAGAGCTATACCCAGGCCGATATCGGCGCGCTGCTGGGCAGCGGTTATATCGAGCCATTCCTGAGCGTCGAGCAGGGCGTGGCCAGATATGTCGAACAGATGCTGAAGGCTGCGGCATAACTCCCTTTGATCAATTGAATTCCGGGAAAAACTTGTATCCATCCATAGAAAATTTTGTCGGCAATACGCCACTGGTTAGATTGAAGCGCATTCCCGGCAAAACCAGTAATGTGTTGCTGGCCAAACTGGAAGGCAATAATCCTGCCGGCTCGGTGAAGGACAGACCAGCACTTTCAATGATCTTGCACGCGGAAAGGCGCGGCCAGATCAAGCCGGGTGATACATTAATCGAAGCAACCAGCGGCAATACCGGCATTGCGCTGGCCATGGCCGCTGCGATGCGCGGCTATAAAATGATATTGGTGATGCCCGAGAATCAAAGCTTGGAGCGTCGCCAGACGATGCGGGCATTCGGCGCGGAACTGGTGCTGACCGCACAACATGGCAGCATGGAGCTGGCCCGGGATACTGCGGAAAAAATGCGCGATCAGGGTAGCGGTATCATCCTTGATCAGTTTGCCAATCCCGATAATCCGCTGGCGCATTACGAAGGCACGGCTCCTGAGATCTGGCGTGATACCAATGGCAGGGTCACCCATTTCATCAGCAGCATGGGAACCACCGGCACCATCATGGGTTGTTCTCGTTACCTCAAGGAAATGAACAGCGCCATCCAGATCGTCGGCGTGCAGCCCGAAGAGGGTGCGCAGATCCCAGGCATCCGCAAATGGCCGCAGGCCTATTTGCCGAAGATCTACGACGCCAGGAATATTGACAGGCTGGAATATGTCAGTCAGCACGATGCCGAGGAGATGACGCGGCGGTTGGCACGCGAGGAGGGGGTATTCTGCGGCATTTCATCGGGTGGAGCGCTGGCCGCAGCATTGCGGGTTTCGCAGCAGATCGAGGATGCGGTTATCGTGTTCATCGTGTGCGACCGCGGCGATCGTTATCTCTCTACCGGGGTTTTCCCGGCTTAGCGAACCGAGATTTTGTCCGCTCATCGGAACATAGGGTGGCTGAAGCGGGGTTCGATCCGCAAGCTTGCTGCACTTATGGCTAATTGGTCTGCGCGATTCTGGGCTTTGATAGTGCCGGATTTTGCGCGAAATAGAGTTTGATGCCTGACAGAATCGCATTGGCAATCTTCAATTGATAGTTTTTGTCATTCAGGCGGCGTTCTTCCCCGGGATTGCTGATAAAGGCGGTTTCAACCAATATCGATGGGATTTCGGGCGATTTCAGCACCGCGAATCCTGCCTGTTCCACTCGTCCGCGATGCAAGTCGTTGATATCCCCCAGCTCATTCAGAACCTGCTTAGCGAGTTTCATGCTGTCGGTGATCGTGGCAGTCTGCGAAAGGTCAAGCAGGGTGCGGGCAAGATAGGGATCCTTGACCGCGAGATTCACACCGCCAATCAAATCCGCCTCGTTTTCCTTTTTGGCCAGCCAGCGCGCTGCAGCGCTGGTCGCACCGTGTTCTGACAGCGCGAATACCGAAGAGCCACGGGCCTTGGCCTTGATGAAAGCATCTGCGTGGATAGAGATGAACAAATCCGCATGTAGTCTGCTTGCCTTGTTCACACGTTCTGCGAGAGGGATGAAGTAATCGCCATCGCGTATCAACACGCCGCGCATATTTGGCGTGCTGTCGACCAGAGTTTTTACCTTGCGCGCGATTGCCAGCGTGACATTCTTTTCACGCGAGCCATGTCTGCCGCGTGCGCCTGGATCTTCGCCACCATGGCCAGCGTCGATCGCGATGATCAATGTACGCGCGTGTAATTCGGGAGGATTCTTGGCAGGTGTGGCGGCTGGATACGACAGGTTGGCGATAGTGTTGTCGGGCTTCTGGTTGGGAACTAAATGATCCGGGAGCGTCAGCTTGTCGTCGGTGGGTATTTTGTTTGGTTGCGGTTCCGCTGTCTTAGGCGCTTCCGCAGATTCCGGAACACCTGATTTGGGTGTTTCAAGTAAAGCCATCAGCGGGTCGATCGGATGTGCCGGATACACGTCCAATACCAGGCGGTAGCCATAGTCACCGACTGGCTTGAGTACGAATAATTGTGGTTTAACCTCTGCTTTCAGGTCCAGCACCAGTCGCACAACGCCTGCTTTGAAACGTCCCACCCGTACGCTCTTGATGTAAGGATCGTTGTTGCCGATGAGTTTGGTCAGATTGTTAAGTGCTCGTCCAAGTTCGACACCTTGTAGATCTACCACCAAACGTTCCGGATTGTTCACCGTGAACATGTTGTTGCGGATGGACTGCTTGGATTCGAGAGTAAGCCGAGTGTAATCTTGTGCCGGCCATACTCTCGCCGAGGTGATGGTGATGGAGGCTTGTGCTTGCGGCAGCCAGAGTAATGCTGATAATGCTATGGTTAAAGTGGCTTTAAACATTCTCTACCTGTGGGTGTGCAAGCTTTAATTCTAGCATGACGGCCATGCGCCAAAATTTCCAGGTTTATAGCTAAATCAGCTGGTGGAATTAATCCCTGTGCACGTTCCGGCCATTCGATGAGGAATATATTACGCCCGTCAAACTCATCGCGAAAGCCTGCCGCATCCCATTCCTCCTTGTTGCGCAGGCGATACAGATCGAAGTGATATATATCCAAGCCTTCCGCAACATGGTATGTCTCAACCAGCGTATACGTTGGACTTTTCACCCTTCCGGCATAGCCTAACGCACGCAACATGCCACGCACCAAGGTGGTTTTGCCTGCGCCCAAATCGCCGTGGAGATGGATCACCATGCCTGGTTTGAGATGCTCTGAAAGGCGCCGAGCCAGCCCGGTTGTCGCGTTCTCATCGACGAGATCCATGCTGATTAAGTTATCATTATGACTATGCAAAATGGAACTCCTCATCAAGTCACTTACGAAGCCATGGCCGAGCAAATACGCGAATGGGCGCGAGAATTGGGCTTTCAGGCCGTGGGCATCAGTGATATCGATCTTGCTCCGGCGGAAAACGGTCTGTTGGAGTGGTTGGCGCACGGCCTGCATGGCGAGTTGAATTATATGGCAATTCATGGCACCAAACGCAGTCGTCCTGACGAATTGGTGCCAGGAACTTTGCGCGTAATTTCTGTGTTCATGAATTATTTTCCTGCCGAAGTGCGCGACAGTTGGAGGGTGTTGGCGGAAATTGACCGTGCCTACATTTCGCGCTATGCCCTTGGACGCGATTATCACAAGGTGATGCGTAATCGACTCGCTGAACTTGCTGACAGGATTCGAAGTGAAGTCGCAGAATTCAATGGGCGCGTATTCACCGACAGCGCGCCGGTTATGGAAGTAGAGCTGGCGCGCAAAGCCGGCCTGGGCTGGCGTGGCAAGCACACCTTGCTGCTATCTCGCGAACACGGCTCGTACTTTTTTATCGGTGAGATATATCTGAATCTGCCGCTGCCGATCAATACTCCGCAGCAGGATCATTGCGGAACGTGCACACGCTGTATCGATATCTGCCCTACCCGGGCGATCATCGCCCCGTATCGGCTGGATGCGCGCCGCTGCATTTCATATCTTACGATCGAGCTCAAGGGAATCATTCCGGCCGAGTTGCGCCCGTTGATTGGCAATCGCATATATGGTTGTGACGACTGTCAGTTAGTGTGTCCATGGAATGGGTTTGCTCAAACTACGGTCGAGTCTGACTTCAGGGTGAGGCACAATCTGGACGATGTGTCGTTGGCCGAGTTATTCGCGTGGGACGAGACCGAGTTCAAATCTAAACTTGCGGGCAGCGCCATCCGCCGCATCGGGCATGAACAATGGCTGCGCAACATAGCCGTGGCATTGGGGAATGCGGCCACAAGTGCTGTGGCGGTGGCTGCTCTGAATCTTCGTGTTGCGCATCACTCAAGGGTGGTGCGGGAGCACGTGGAGTGGGCGCTTGAACAGCACGTTAATAGATGAATCTGTCATGCAATTCATTCAGATTCAATTCCCCTAGTATCGATTCCAGTCTTTGCCGTGCATTTCTTCTCGGGCCGTCTTTGTGGGTGGCGATGATCAGTTCGTTTTTCATTGAATGTTCCCATCCCACCAGTTCAGTCACGGTCACATGGTATCCGTTGGCTTCTAGTTGCAGACAACGCAGCACGTTGGTCAAGTGGCTGCCGAATTCGCGGGTATGAATCGGGTGGCGCCAGATTTCTGATAGCGGCGTCTTGCCAAATGATTGGTTCTTGTTTCTATTTAACACTGCTGCAACTTCGGCCTGGCAGCATGGCGCCAAGACAATGAATTTTGCCTGTTTGCGCAAAGCGAACTTGATCGCGTCGTCGGTGGCTGTGTCGCAGGCGTGCAGTGCGGTGACTATATCGATCCTTTCGGGCAATTGCGGCGAGTGAATCGATTCTTCCACGGTAAGATTAAGAAAGGACATGCGCGCAAAACCCAGTTGTTTTGCCAGCGCCGTTGATTTATCGACCAATTCACTGCGGGTTTCGATACCGTAAATTCGCCCGACTTCGCGTGCCTTCAGAAATAAATCGTAGATGATGAAACCCAAGTAGGATTTGCCTGCGCCGTGGTCTGCCAGCATGAGATTTTGATTGGCCGTAAGTACTTCGTTCAATAGTGGTTCGATGAAGTGGAATAGATGGTATACCTGCTTCAATTTGCGCCTGCTGTCCTGATTGAGTTTGCCGTCACGAGTCAGGATGTGCAGTTCTTTGAGCAGTTCGATGGACTGATCAGGCTTTATTCCGGAAGCTTGGATCATGTGATGCATTAGCCGAGTTTGATTTTCATTGTCAGCACAATCCCGGCCAACAGCAGCGTGATAGAGTTGGCAACGATGATCGGCCATGAATCGAGCATGACGCCATAGGCCAGCCACAGCGCGACTCCTGCCGTGAAGAGGGTATACATCCCCAAGGATATGCCTGCTGTGCGGCTTGTTCGCCATACCTTCCAGACCTGCGGAATGAAGGCTATGGTGGTAAGTGCGGCTGCGGAGCTTCCTGTCCAGTCGGCAACTGTCATCGCTGATACTTATTGATTTGCAAGGCGGTGATTATAGCGTTGCCGCATGTTGATAGAGCGCATGAATGGCCGCTGCCGGTAAGCAGAGGCATCACCTTCGTTGCGCGGGAAAAATAAAAATACATATAATGTTTGACGAGGGCAAGATGCCTTGCTATAGTGGCGTTCTTCGCTGACGCGGGGTGGAGCAGCTCGGTAGCTCGTCGGGCTCATAACCCGAAGGTCATAGGTTCAAATCCTGTCCCCGCAACCCATCAGCCGATCTTTAAAAAACAAACGAACAACCGACGAGTGTAGGTGCTTGGTTTTTGGGAAGTTTCCGTGTCTTTAGGGGCAGGGAAACGACTTTAAAAATAAGTAGTACTTACGCAAAGTCGAAATGAATCATGTCAATGATTCACTTTGAGTAAGACCGGTTCAGAAATGAACCAAAACAGGTATTGAACTGAAGAGTTTGATCCTGGCTCAGATTGAACGCTGGCGGCATGCTTTACACATGCAAGTCGAACGGCAGCACGGGGGCAACCCTGGTGGCGAGTGGCGAACGGGTGAGTAATATATCGGAACGTGTCCGGAAGTGGGGGATAGCTCGGCGAAAGCCGGATTAATACCGCATATGCCCTGAGGGGGAAAGGTGGGGATCCGCAAGGACCTATCGCTTTCGGAGTGGCCGATATCGGATTAGCTAGTTGGTGAGGTAAAGGCTCACCAAGGCGACGATCCGTAGCTGGTCTGAGAGGACGACCAGCCACACTGGAACTGAGACACGGTCCAGACTCCTACGGGAGGCAGCAGTGGGGAATTTTGGACAATGGGGGCAACCCTGATCCAGCCATGCCGCGTGAGTGAAGAAGGCCTTCGGGTTGTAAAGCTCTTTCAGACGGAAAGAAACGGTTACAGCTAATACCTGTGACTAATGACGGTACCGTCAGAAGAAGCACCGGCTAACTACGTGCCAGCAGCCGCGGTAATACGTAGGGTGCGAGCGTTAATCGGAATTACTGGGCGTAAAGCGTGCGCAGGCGGTTTTGTAAGACAGGTGTGAAATCCCCGGGCTTAACCTGGGAACTGCATTTGTGACTGCAAGACTAGAGTGCGGCAGAGGGGGGTAGAATTCCACGTGTAGCAGTGAAATGCGTAGATATGTGGAGGAATACCGATGGCGAAGGCAGCCCCCTGGGTCGACACTGACGCTCATGCACGAAAGCGTGGGGAGCAAACAGGATTAGATACCCTGGTAGTCCACGCCCTAAACGATGTCAACTAGGTGTTGGGGAAGGAGACTTCTTTAGTACCGCAGCTAACGCGCTAAGTTGACCGCCTGGGGAGTACGGTCGCAAGATTAAAACTCAAAGGAATTGACGGGGACCCGCACAAGCGGTGGATTATGTGGATTAATTCGATGCAACGCGAAAAACCTTACCTACCCTTGACATGCCAGGAAGATTGCAGAGATGCGATTGTGCCCGAAAGGGAACCTGGACACAGGTGCTGCATGGCTGTCGTCAGCTCGTGTCGTGAGATGTTGGGTTAAGTCCCGCAACGAGCGCAACCCTTGTCATTAATTGCCATCATTTGGTTGGGCACTTTAATGAGACTGCCGGTGATAAACCGGAGGAAGGTGGGGATGACGTCAAGTCCTCATGGCCCTTATGGGTAGGGCTTCACACGTAATACAATGGTCGGTACAGAGGGTTGCCAACCCGCGAGGGGGAGCTAATCTCAGAAAGCCGATCGTAGTCCGGATTGGAGTCTGCAACTCGACTCCATGAAGTCGGAATCGCTAGTAATCGCGGATCAGCATGTCGCGGTGAATACGTTCCCGGGTCTTGTACACACCGCCCGTCACACCATGGGAGTGGAATCTGGCAGAAGTAGGTAGCCTAACCGCAAGGAGGGCGCTTACCACGCTGGGTTTCATGACTGGGGTGAAGTCGTAACAAGGTAGCCGTATCGGAAGGTGCGGCTGGATCACCTCCTTTCTAGAGAATCCGGAGGCTGAGTGCCTACACTCATCGGTTGTTCAGAGCGGGATTCGGGATCAAGGATTCAGGATTGAAAGTCATGAAATATTGACTTTACTTAATCCGGCATCCTGGGCCTTGATCCTGGTAGTTTCAGGGTCTGTAGCTCAGCTGGTTAGAGCACCGTGTTGATAACGCGGGGGTCGTTGGTTCGAGTCCAACCAGACCCACCAGAGCAAGGAAAATGGGGGTTTAGCTCAGCTGGGAGAGCACCTGCTTTGCAAGCAGGGGGTCGTCGGTTCGATCCCGTCAACCTCCACCAACGATCTGGAAGAAGCCCGACGTGCGCGGGTTGATGGAAACGGATGAATTGTGAAAGGTGAATAGTGGGCGCAAAGCGTTTCACGTTTCAGCTTTCACCATTTATGGTGAGCAGTTCTTTAAAAATTTGGAAGAAGTAAGAAAGTGATTCACGCAGACGTGGGTATGGGTAAAACCGTATTTGCGGATGCGGGGAAAACAATGGGTTTTGATTGTATCAAGCCGTATTCATGCTAGTCGTATGAGTATGGTCACAAACCTTTGCGAAAGCCGGATCCTTAAATCAATCCGGTGGAAGTAAAGATTTAAATGCGAAATGCTATGACGCCTTGGCTGAAAAGCCGAGGGCTTAACGTTATAGGGTCAAGCGAATAAGTGCATGTGGTGGATGCCTTGGCGATTACAGGCGAAGAAAGACGTGGCAGCCTGCGAAAAGCTGCGGGGAGCTGGCAACAAGCTTTGATCCGCAGATATCTGAATGGGGAAACCCGGCCCTTTAGGGTCATCCTGTACTGAATACATAGGTACAGCGAAGCGAACCCAGGGAACTGAAACATCTAAGTACCTGGAGGAAAAGAAATCAACCGAGATTCCGCAAGTAGTGGCGAGCGAACGCGGAGCAGCCTGCAATTTTTAGCTTTTGTGTTAACAGAACAGTCTGGAAAGTCTGGCCATAGTGGGTGATAGCCCCGTAAGTTAAAACACAGGAGTGGAACTAGGATTGCGACAAGTAGGGCGGGGCACGAGAAACCCTGTCTGAACATGGGGGGACCATCCTCCAAGGCTAAATACTCGTAATCGACCGATAGTGAACCAGTACCGTGAGGGAAAGGCGAAAAGAACCCCGGAAGGGGAGTGAAATAGACCTGAAACCGCATGCATACAAACAGTGGGAGCCCGTAAGGGTGACTGCGTACCTTTTGTATAATGGGTCAGCGACTTACGTTCAGTAGCGAGCTTAACCGAATAGGGGAGGCGTAGGGAAACCGAGTCTGATAAGGGCGATAGTTGCTGGGCGTAGACCCGAAACCAAGTGATCTATCCATGGCCAGGATGAAGGTGTGGTAACACACACTGGAGGTCCGAACCCACTAGTGTTGAAAAACTAGGGGATGAGCTGTGGATAGGGGTGAAAGGCTAAACAAACTTGGAAATAGCTGGTTCTCTCCGAAAACTATTTAGGTAGTACCTCATGTATCACTCCCGGGGGTAGAGCACTGTTATGGCTAGGGGTCTATTGCTGACTACCAAACCATTGCAAACTCCGAATACCGGGAAGTGCGAGCATGGGAGACAGTCATCGGGTGCTAACGTCCGGTGACAAGAGGGAAACAACCCAGACCGCCAGCTAAGGTCCCCAAGACATGGTTAAGTGGAAAACGAAGTGGGAAGGCTAAAACAGTCAGGATGTTGGCTTAGAAGCAGCCATCATTTAAAGAAAGCGTAATAGCTCACTGATCGAGTCGTCCTGCGCGGAAGATGTAACGGGGCTCAAACCATGCACCGAAGCTGCGGATTTCAGCGCTCCTTTTAGAGCATTCAAGTTTCGCGACGACCTCGTTGATTGAAAATCAGCGAGGTGTCGCAAAACGACACACGACAAAACAGTTGGGAAGTGGGGATAGGCAGCCTCCCCTCAATTGAAGGTTTGTCGTTCTCGCCACGATGTGGCTCGAACGACAACCGTGGGCGTGTTCTAAAAGGAGCGCTGAGATGGTAGGAGAGCGTTCTGTAGGCCTGCGAAGGTGTCTCGTGAGGGATGCTGGAGGTATCAGAAGTGCGAATGCTGACATGAGTAGCGATAAAGGGAGTGAAAGGCTCCCTCGCCGAAAGCCCAAGGTTTCCTGCGCAACGTTCATCGGCGCAGGGTGAGTCGGCCCCTAAGGCGAGGCAGAAATGCGTAGTCGATGGGAAACAGGTTAATATTCCTGTACCTCAATGCAATGCGATGTGGGGACGGAGAAGGTTAAGCAAGCCGGGTGTTGGATGTCCCGGTTCAAGCGTGTAGGCAGATCCTTTAGGCAAATCCGGAGGGTCAATGCTGAGGCGTGATAACGAGTGTTCTAGGACACGAAGTTGCTGATACCCAGCTTCCAGGAAAAGCCACTAAGCTTCAGTTGTATTGAGACCGTACCGCAAACCGACACAGGTGGGCAGGATGAGAATTCTAAGGCGCTTGAGAGAACTCGGGTGAAGGAACTCGGCAAATTAGCACCGTAACTTCGGGAAAAGGTGCGCCCCGGTAGCGTGTAGAGATTTACTCTTGAAGCGCGATGGGGTTGCAGTGAAATGGTGGCTGCGACTGTTTAATAAAAACACAGCACTCTGCAAACACGAAAGTGGACGTATAGAGTGTGACGCCTGCCCGGTGCTGGAAGATTAAATGATGGGGTGCAAGCTCTTGATTGAAGTCCCAGTAAACGGCGGCCGTAACTATAACGGTCCTAAGGTAGCGAAATTCCTTGTCGGGTAAGTTCCGACCTGCACGAATGGCGTAACGATGGCCACACTGTCTCCACCCGAGACTCAGCGAAGTTGAAATGTTTGTGAAGATGCAATCTACCCGTGGCTAGACGGAAAGACCCCATGAACCTTTACTGTAGCTTTGCATTGGACTTTGATGAGATCTGTGTAGGATAGCTGGGAGGCTATGAAGCGGGAACGCCAGTTCTCGTGGAGCCAACCTTGAAATACCAGCCTGATGTCATTGAGGTTCTAACCTGGACCCCTTATCGGGGTTGGGGACCGTGCATGGTAGGCAGTTTGACTGGGGCGGTCTCCTCCCAAATTGTAACGGAGGAGTACGAAGGTATCCTAGGTACGGTCGGACATCGTACTGATAGTGCAATGGCAAAAGGATGCTTAACTGCGAGACTGACAAGTCGAGCAGATACGAAAGTAGGTCATAGTGATCCGGTGGTTCTGTATGGAAGGGCCATCGCTCAACGGATAAAAGGTACTCTGGGGATAACAGGCTGATTCCTCCCAAGAGTTCATATCGACGGGGGAGTTTGGCACCTCGATGTCGGCTCATCACATCCTGGGGCTGTAGCCGGTCCCAAGGGTATGGCTGTTCGCCATTTAAAGTGGTACGTGAGCTGGGTTTAAAACGTCGTGAGACAGTTTGGTCCCTATCTGCCATGGGCGTTGGAAATTTGAAGGGACCTGCTCCTAGTACGAGAGGACCGGAGTGGACAGATCTCTGGTGTACCGGTTGTCACGCCAGTGGCATTGCCGGGTAGCTAAATCTGGAAGAGATAACCGCTGAAAGCATCTAAGCGGGAAACTCGCCTTGAGATAAGATTTCCCCGGGGGTATAACCCCCCTGAAGAGTCGTTCGAGACCAGGACGTTGATAGGCTGGGTGTGGAAGCGCAGTAATGCGTTAAGCTAACCAGTACTAATTGCTCGTGAGGCTTGATCCTATAACGTTAAGTTATAAAACCGTGAAGGGATAAGAGTGAAGGGAGAAGGGTAAAACCGGAACCTGAAACAGCCCTGAACGATCGCAGTACGATCAAAACCCATCAAACCTTACTTCTTCCGGATACGCTGCGCTGACCCGGCCTGAAAACCGCCTCAGCGCATCCCAGACAGGGCGAACCGCAGCACAGCGCGGTTGGCCGAACAGTTTGTCTGACGACCATAGCGAGTTGGTCCCACTCCTTCCCATCCCGAACAGGACAGTGAAACGACTCCGCGCCGATGATAGTGTGGATTACCCATGCGAAAGTAGGTCATCGTCAGACTCCTTGATACAACGACAACGCCCTCCCCTCGAGGGCGTTTGCGTTTGTGCGTTGTGTAGGAAGATGGTTGCGCTGGAAAAGTAGAGTGCGGTAAAAAACATCGACTTTCGTGGATTTTGGCAATCGCTTGATCTATGATGTCAAATGAAATACAGATTCTGAGGATAAGGGCCCTGCATTTTACAGTTTGAACATGACGTCAATTCTTCAGGATTGGTGAAATGCATCGGCTTGGTTCACGCTTATGGAGTTTCAGGAATAATTTTTGGGAATTTGTTCAAGCCGGGCGAACACGCGATATAGTGTCAAGTGAGCGTCATAGGTTGCAAATTTCAATGAATTGGCGGGTCTCCCCGCATTGCAGCGTAGTGAACCTGGTCAGGTCCGGAAGGAAGCAGCCATAACTACTTGCTGTAAGTGCCGGGGTAAGGCTCGCCTCCCGTTTGCTATGTGGAGTAGATATGAAAATGATGGTTACTAAAATCCATGCAATGGCGATATCAATTCATCCATACATGGTTTCAGGCGCATTCAGGTTCATTTTCCCCATCAATTTTATCGTGGTGTAAATTGTCTGACACAACGGTCCTTGCGCGAAAATGGCGTCCTAAGACTTTTGAGCAATTGGTGGGGCAAGAACATGTCATACGGGCATTAAGCAATGCTCTTGCACAAAATCGATTGCATCACGCCTATTTGTTCACCGGCACTCGCGGGGTTGGCAAGACTACTATCGCGCGACTTTTCGCAAAGTCCTTGAATTGCGAAACAGGAATCACCGCTATCCCGTGCGGAGAGTGCCGTGCATGCAGAGGAATCGATAGTGGACGTTTTGTCGACCTGATAGAACTGGATGCAGCTTCTAATACTCAAGTCGACAATATGCGAGAACTGCTGGAAAGCGCGTTGTATGTGCCGAGCGCCGGGCGCTACAAGGTTTACATCATCGACGAAGTTCATATGCTGTCAAAATCTGCCTTTAACGCAATGTTAAAGACATTGGAGGAGCCGCCCGGGCACGTGAAATTTATTCTTGCTACAACTGATCCGCAAAAAATACCGGTTACAGTGCTGTCGCGCTGCTTGCAATTCAATCTGAAGTTGCTGCCGCAAAATTTGATCGAGAATCGCTTGCGATATATCCTCAAAGAAGAGCAAATCATCTTTGATCTATCGGCCGTAATGCTGATTGCGAAAACTGCGCAGGGGAGTATGCGTGACGCTTTGAGCTTGTTGGATCAAGCAATTGCGTTTTCGTTTGGCAAGGTCGAGGAATCTTCAGTGCGCGTCATGCTCGGTGCGATTGACAAAAGCTACCTTTGGGATGTGCTAAGGGCATTGCACAAGCGAGATGGGGCTGCGCTGCTTGCAATTGCAGATGTTATGTCGGTTCGTAGCCTGGCATTTGATATGGCTTTGCAAGAACTGGCTACGTTGCTGCATCGCATTGCGCTGACGCAAACCCTGCCACAGATGATTGCGGATGATGAGCAGGAACACGCGGTTTTGCTGGAATTGTCACAGCTCTTTAGTGCGGAGGATGTGCAATTGTTTTATCAAATTGCCATTCGCGGCCGGGACGAGATAGATTTGGCCCCAGATGAGTATGCAGGTTTTTCAATGACGTTGTTGCGTATGTTGGCATTTGCGCCGGCCAGAGATTCTTCTGATATTCATTCAGGGTTAATATCGATTTCGTCTGTCGGAAAAAATGCATTGTCAGTCGATCCTGTAGCAACCCAAAATTTAGTAAACTCAGCAGCTGAATCCGTTTCTGGCACACCTGACTGGAATGTACTGTTAATGCAATTGAACGTGCAAGGAATGGCCCAGCAGTTGGCAAGACACTGCGTCCTCCAGAACATTTCTGACGAGTTGGTTACGCTGTGTTTATCGCAAGAGCATAAGCATTTACATGCGAACAAGCTGGCTAGGGAAAAATTGTTGTCGGCGTTAAGCGAATATTTTGCTAAACCAATGAGACTGAATATTGTATTGGGCGAAATCGCAGCTTCGACACCCGCAGTACTGGAGCAACAAGATAAGCAATTTAAACAGTTGCAGGCGAATGAAGCGATTGCCCATGACAGTTTTGTACGCGAGGCCCAATCTGAATTGGGCGCAATTTTATTGTCGGATTCAATTAAACCAATACAGTAATCTTAGGGGGGCGGAGCAATGATGAAAGGCGGGTTGGGGGGGTTAGTGAAGCAAGCACAGCAGATGCAGCAGAATATGCAGAAAGCCCAGGCTGAGTTGGCGGTCGTTGAAGTAGAGGGCCATGCCGGTGCCGGCAAAGTAAAAGTAATTATGACATGTGCGCATGAAGTGCGCAGGGTTACTCTGGATAATAGCTTGCTGTCAGATGACAAGGAAATTCTGGAGGACCTGATCGTTTTGGCACTTAATGATGCGATGAAAATGGCCGAGACTATAACTCAGCAGCGTATGAGCGCTTTTAGTGCCGGGCTGCCGGCCGGAGTAAAGTTACCATTCTGAAGATGATTCCAAAATCGACAACACCATCCCATCTGGAAGATTTGATTATTGCGCTGCGTTGTTTGCCTGGGGTAGGTCCTAAATCCGCACAGCGTATGGCTTATCATTTGTTGCAAAGGGATCGAACTGGCGCAGCGCGTCTTTCGCAGGCATTGGAGCGTGCTGTCAGCACCGTCAGGCACTGCAGTAAGTGCAACAACTTTTCTGAGCAGGAAACTTGTTCGATGTGTTTATCCACGAAGCGGGATAACAGCTTGTTGTGCGTAGTTGAGATGCCTGCAGATTTGTTAATGATTGAACAGGCGCAGTGTTATCACGGCATGTATTATGTTTTGATGGGCAGGTTATCACCGCTGGATGGAGTGGGTGCCAGGGAACTGCATCTGGAGCGATTGATCAAGCGCATACGCGAACATCCATGTGAATTGATATTGGCGACCAATTTTACAGTGGAAGGAGATGCTACGGCGCACTATTTGGCAACTCTGCTTAGATCGCAGAATGTAAAAGTCTCACGTATCGCACGTGGTTTGCCGGTTGGGGGGGAATTGGAGCAAGTGGATAGCGGTACGCTGGCCCGAGCAGTGCTGGAACGACGCGAAATTTCAATATGAGGAATAGCAAAGCTATCCCTGTCGACTTTTTAAACGTTCCCCCGAGTGACAATGAACCACCTCGGACCTCCGGTGAAAAGTTGCAAAAGGTATTGGCGCAAGCCGGATTTGGTTCAAGGCGATTGATGGAAGAATGGATTGCCGCCGGGCGTGTTAGCGTGAATGGCGAACTGGCCACTCTGGGGATGCGTGTTGCAGAGGGTGATTTGGTAAAAGCAGAGAGACGCACGATGCGGGTCGGTGAAAGAGAAAAAGTCGCGCGTATATTGCTATACCACAAACCAGAGGGTGAAATTGTCAGCCGTGATGACCCTGGAAGACGCAGCAGCGTGTTTGATAAATTGCCGAAACTGCGCGGTCAAAAGTGGCTTACGGTTGGACGTTTGGATTTTAATACCAGTGGCCTGTTGATATTCACTACATCTGGTGAACTGGCTAATCGTTTGATGCACCCTCGCTTCGAGGTTGAGCGCGAATATGCGGTACGTTTGCAAGGGAGAATGACGGAAGCTCAAATGGTTCAGGTGCTTGAACACGGAGTCGAGTTGGAAGATGGTTTGTTGAAATTTCAAAAGCTGGAAGATGAAGGTGGTGAAGGTTATAACCACTGGTATCGCGTGATGCTGAAAGAGGGGCGTAATCGCGTGGTGCGCCGCACCTTTGAAGCACTGGGATTGCCGGTGAGTAGACTGATGCGTGTGCGCTTCGGCTTAATCAGTCTGCCCCCTCGCTTGAAACGGGGTATGACCGCAGAACTGGATAGGAACGATGTGGCTAAGGTATTGGATTGGGTAGGTATTACAACATTCAGCAATGAATTGTATCAGGGCCCACTATTTCGACAACTTCCCCACGCACAATCTGATAGGGCTGTTCCCCGTACTGCGGCCAAAGCTAAAGAAATTGGGTGCATCAATCCGGCCAGAATGAAGAAAAGTAAAACTGGTGTAAAACGCTGACTATCACTAGAATCAGCAAAGCCAGACAGGTCAACGGCTAGAACATGTAATCGCGAAAAATCCCCGGATACTGGAAATTTGAATGGAAGAACGCAGCAACAATAAGACTATCATGTGTAGCGTATTTTTCTTGGATATTGTCGAATATGCCAAGATGTATGTGGAGCATCAAATTTTATTGAAGGACAGATTTAATAACTATCTTTCCTCTGCTATTCGTGACGTTCCCTTGGCTGACCGGATCATTCTGGATACCGGGGACGGTGCAGCTATTAATTTTATCGGTGATGTGGAAGATGCCCTCAAAGCGGCTCTCAGTATGCGTGAAAGTTTGCTTGCTGAGGACCCCAATGTTGGTCTTCCTCTGCGTGTGCGAATGGGGATCAATCTTGGGCCGGTTCGTCTGGTCAGAGATAGCAGTGGTCGGCCCAATATCGTTGGCGACGGTATCAATGTCGCTCAGCGCGTGATGGGATTTGCAGATCCCGCCCAGATACTCGTGTCACATTCTTATTATGAAGCCGTTTCACGTTTGTCTCCCCAATACGCCGGGATGTTCCACTATCAGGGTTCCCGCACAGACAAGCACGTCCGAGAGCATGAGGTATATGCAATCGGCTATCCTGGCGATATAACGACGCATCGTAGAACATTTAAACCGGTGATTGCCGAACCTGCAGATAAGCTGATAGCCGGCATGGTTGACAACGCCAAAGCGATTTGGCGGTATGTTGTCATCCATTTTAATGATGTGCTCAATTTTTTAATCCTTCATTACCAGAAGGCAGGAAATGGATTGCGAGCATTGTATCTTGGTGTTGTCGCTGCTACCCTGTTATTGTTTGTCGCTTTGCTGATAGATTTTGCCAGGCATGACCAAACTTCCGTTGCGCAAACCGCCTTGGATAAAGGCGGTTCTCGTGATATACAGCCCAGCTCTGCGGCTTCTGTGGCCAGCGTACAGGAAAATGCTGAAAGTAATTCCAGTGCTCCCATCCTACATTCAAAGTTGAAGCCAAAGACAAAGAATCATACGGGCGGAAAAAAGTCCTTGGCTAAACATTCGGAGAGGCAGCAAGGCACAAAATCGCAAGTTGTAGTCGAACAGAATGTTGCTGCTCTATCATCAAACAACAATGGTTCTGGTTCCTATGTGCAGGTGAGCTGCAAAGAAGGGACCGAAGTTTTTGTCGACGGGGCACGCAAAGGCAGGATAGGCTCGAAATCTTTAACCATAAATGTTTTGTCAGGGGCGCATACGGTGATTGTGAGCAATGCAAGCGGCGGAATTTATACCCAGAATGTCGAACTCGTTGCCGGTAAAACTGTGCATATCAGACCGGGCTTCTGTGATTAGAGGCAACTCTCCTGGCTGCTGATCTTAAACTTATGGATATTGTAATTAGAGACTTCCTTGGATGGGCATCATGATTCGCCAGTTAGGTCGTTATGAGGTGATCGGCGAGCTTGGGCAGGGTGCGATGGGAGTGGTGTATAAGGCCAGAGACCCGCTGATTGACCGCGTGGTGGCTATCAAGACAATCAATCTTGGCCTTGCACTTGATGAAAAGGATGAATACGAGGGCAGATTCTATCAGGAAGCTAAGGCGGCTGGGCGTCTCAATCATCCGAATATCGTAACCATTTATGATGTGGGTAAAAGCGGCGATGTGGCCTATATCGCCATGGAGTTCCTGGAAGGGCGGGAACTGCGCGATATCATGAACGAGAGGGGAATTTTACCTGTTGAGCAAGTGCTGGATGTGGTTGCCCAGGTAGCACTCGGCTTAGCTTATGCGCACGAACATGGCATCGTTCATAGGGATGTCAAGCCTTCGAATATCATGTTGGTGCGGGATGGACATGTAAAAATTACTGATTTCGGCATTGCGCGGATGGCTTCTGCTGCGATACGTACCCAGACCGGCATGGTGCTTGGTTCACCCAAATACATGTCCCCAGAGCAAGTTATGGGCAAAGATATAGATCAGCGTTCCGATATTTTTTCTCTGGGAGTGATGCTTTACGAATTGTTGACTGGTCAAGCGCCGTTTGACGGTGAAAATGTCAATGCCATTATGTATCAGACTCTGAATCTTGCAGCCGCTCCACCCAGTTCGCTGAATCCATCTGTGCCTGAGATGGTTAATTTTATCGTAGCCAAGGCTTTGACCAAGGGATTGGATGACAGATATCAGAACGCCAAGGACTTCGCCATTGATTTGCGCACCTGCCTCGATAGTCTGTTGCGAGCTGGCCAGCGAATTGATGCTTTGCCATCCATCGTCGCAGAGAAGAGGATGCCGGGTGCCATGGATATTGCTCGGCGAATCGACAGCCATGAAGAGGCCGTTAGCTCTGCTTCCACTATTCGCTTGTCATCATTATTTGATTCGGCAGCCGCGACTATGCGATTAGCTGCCTTGACTGCAACCAGTGAAGATGTCGATGAATTGTCGAAGACTCTCAATATTGCTCGCCCGAGTGAAGAAGCGATCGCACGCGCTGTGCCAACCATCAAGGCAAGCCGTGTCCCGATGCGGCAGGTTGGTGCGGAATCTTCATTTCGGTCAAGTGTCGGGAAATTTGCACTGATTGCTGTTGCGTTAATGGCAATATTGGTAATTGCATGGCTTCTGGTTTTTAGGTAGTTGGATATTCCAATAAAACATGACAATCAGATTTTCTCTGCGCCTTTTTTTGTTGTTGTTGATTGTGCACATTGCGGCTGCAATCGCTGTGTATGCCGCTGCAGTTCCGCTCATGCTCAAATTCGCTGCAATCCTGTCGATTGGACTAAGCCTGATTTATTATCTATTGCGTGATGCCTTTGTTTCCCTTCCGGCTTCCTGGCGTGAGATTTCTCTTGAGCAGAATGGTGTTAAAGTTATCGCTCAGGATTGGTCAGGCTTTGCCGGCAAGATTGCAAGCACAACCATCGTGTGTCCATATTGCATCGTATTTCGAGTCAGGCCGGATAGACACTCGTCTTTGGTTTCCCGCGTTGTCTTCCTAGATTCGCTCGGCCCGGGGGAATTCCGCGAACTGTGTGTGGGCTTGAAGTTTGCCTAGATAGGAAATTGTTTCAATCTACCAAGTATCGGTGGGAGGATTACCCCCACTTTTTTCTGATGCCGTTTCTCATGGCGGATGGCAGCATCCTGGCTTCCATTTGACCTGCCTCCAATCATGGTGGGCGTTTTATTAAATTCAGAGAGATTGCATCTAAGGAGGGCTGAGGATGGTCGGTTTGGCTTCGGGCAGTGTTCCAGGATAGTCCTTGCTGAAGTGCAGGCCACGGCTTTCGTGCCTTGATAATGCACTTTGAACTATTAGTTCCGCATTCAATACCAGATTTCTGAGTTCCAGAAGATCGGGACTGATATGGAAATTGGCATAATATTCATGGATCTCGTCCTGCAACAATTGAATCCGGTGTTGGGCGCGCTGCAACCGTTTATTGGTGCGCACGATTCCAACATAGTCCCACATGAAGTGACGTAATTCAGCCCAATTGTGCGAGATGACAATTCGTTCGTCGGCATCTGTCACGCGGCTTTCGTCCCAGTCTGGCAACAGGAATGTTTCTTCAGCGAGTTTTCCGAGAATATCTTGCGCAGCGGCATCGGCAAACACCAAGCATTCCAGCAGTGAATTGCTGGCAAGACGGTTGGCACCATGCAGTCCCGTATAGGCGGTTTCTCCAACTGCGTATAGATTATCTACATCGGTGCGGGCGCGCAAGTCGGTCATGACGCCTCCGCAGGTATAGTGTGCAGCTGGAACCACAGGGATGGGTTCCTTGCTGATATTGATACCCAAGGTAAGGCATCGTGCATAAATTGTCGGGAAGTGCTCCTGAAGAAACTCGACCGTTTGATGCGAGATATCCAGATAGACGCAATCCAGTCCGCGCTTCTTCATTTCAAAGTCTATTGCTCTGGCCACAATATCGCGTGGCGCCAGTTCGGCTCGTTCATCATGCCAAGGCATGAATCGCCTGCCATCCGGCAGTTTCAACAGGCCGCCTTCACCGCGGACTGCTTCGCTGATCAAGAATGATTTTGCGTGCGGATGGTACAAACAGGTCGGGTGAAATTGGATGAATTCCATGTTGGCGATTCGGCAACCAGCGCGCCAGGCTATTGCGATGCCATCGCCTGTCGCAGTATCAGGGTTGGTTGTATAGAGATAAACCTTACCCGATCCGCCAGTCGCCAAAATGGTGTTTTGTGAAGCTATGGTGACCACTTTTTCATTCAGACTGTCCAGCGCATAGACACCGTAGCAGCGATTGTCCATACGCCCCAGTTTTTTGCCAGTGATTAAGTCGACCGACATGTGATTTTCCAAAACAGTAATATTGGGGTGTTGCAATACGAGCGCAGCGAGAGTCTCCTGCACTGCATGTCCAGTCGCATCGGCAGCGTGAATGATGCGCCTGCGGCTGTGCCCGCCTTCGCGGGTGAGGTGATAGCCAGTGTCATTGGACTCATCTCTGGTGAAGGGGACGCCCTGGCTTATCAGCCAGTCTACAGCCGACTTGCCATGTTTAATGATATAGCGTGTGGCAGATTCATCACATAGGCCTGCGCCAGCGGTCAAAGTGTCTTGAATGTGGGCTTCAAGCGAATCATCTCCGGATAGCACTGCGGCTATTCCACCTTGCGCTTGACCGCTTGCGCCATCCGACAAGGATTTTTTGGTGATCAGCCCCACTTTTTTATGATCAGCCAGTTTGATGGCCAATGTCAATCCAGCCAACCCGCTTCCGATGATCAGTGTGTCAAATTGCAGCAATTTTATTCTCTATTATGTGTATTTGATTCGGGACTATAGCAAAACTGATGGATTTTGATTGCCGGAATTGTAAATCTGGCCATAGCTTTGATTGAGCCATTTTCTCCAGCTCGTCTTGAAGCTGTGCTGACGGAACGGATGTTGAGCGGTTATAATTATATAAGCCGAATAAAGTGTGTATCGGCAACATAGATAATTTGGAATGGTCAGGGATGACGGAACGAGATGTAGATCAGCAGCTGGTAGAGCGCGTCCAACGCGGGGATAAGCACGCTTTTGATTTGCTGGTATCAAAATACCAGCGTAAGCTTGGCAGGCTGATCTCTCGTTTTGTACGCGATGCCGGTGAAGCAGAGGATGTAACGCAGGATGCATTTATCAAGGCTTACCGAGCACTACCCGGTTTTCGTGGTGAGAGTGCGTTCTATACATGGCTATACCGAATCGGCATTAATACGGCAAAAAATCACCTTTTGGCAAATAAGCGACGTGCGCCTACCAGTACTCCATTCGATGCAGAGGATGCGGAATCGTTTGAAGAAGCCAGCCTGCTTCGTGAAGTAAGCACGCCTGAAAATGAACTTATGAGTAAGCAGATTGTCGACGTCGTTCAGACTTCATTGCAGCAATTGCCGGAAGATTTGCGTAGCGCCTTGACGTTGCGCGAAATTGAAGGTTTGAGTTACGAGGAAATCGCCAGTGTCATGAATTGTCCGGTCGGCACAGTAAGATCGAGAATATTCAGGGCGCGTGAGGCAGTGGCCGAGAATCTGCGTCCGTTGTTAGAAACCAGCAAGGGTAAGAGGTGGTAGATATGAACGAAGAAATTTCTGCGTTGATGGATGGCGAGTTGTTCGATGACGATGTTGGAATGGTGATAGACCATCTCAAACGTGATTCCGCGACACGCATGGATTGGGCCACCTACCATCTGATTGGCGACGCGTTGCGCCAGCCGGATCATATCCACTCAGACTTGAGTACCAAGGTTCGCGAACGAATGCGTGATGAACCTGCATTACTCGCTCCTCGTGGCCATGCACTTAAGCAAAAAATGCGAGCTTTTGCCCTGTCTGCCGTGGCTTCATTGTCCGCAGTCGGGGTAGTAGCCTGGATGTCACTGCAAATCAGTCCTGAGATAGCGCCGCGCTTGGCAATGCAACAGGCGGCATTGCGCCCGGCCAGCATGCAGATCCGGCCTAAGTCTGATGATTATTTGATAGCACACCAGGAATTCTCCCCAAGCACCGATGTGAACGGTGGTGCATCCTATATTCGCACGGTTTCATATGGCCCTGATGACACTTCACTCAACAATAGCCAAAGCGATAATCAGGCCAAATGAAAAGTAGCCCAGGGGAAATCCGAGGATGAAGTTGCAAATTGCGCTTTGTGGACTGCTTCTAGCGGTAGCCACGAATCTGTATGCTGAAGAAGAGTTGGCTGGTTTCGATTGGCTTGAGATCGCCGCTTTTGCTGGGCATCAGACTGATTACAGCGGAGTGTTCGTTTATCAATTCGGCAATCAGGTCGAAACTTCCAGCATAGTGCATGTGAACGATCTAGGCAGGGAATATGAGAAGTTGGAAAGTCTGGATGGCCCCAAGCGGGAACTGATTCGCCACGATGGTCAGGTTTGGAGTTATGTCGGTGGAAAACTGGTGCAACTGGATAGTCAGGAGGGAAGCGACAGATTCCCGTCTTTATTGCCTGAACAATTGTCCGCACTGAAGACTAATTATCAGGCCAAAATATTAGGCGCAGAGCGAGTAGCAGGATACAACGCTCAAGTCATCCTGTTTCAACCCAATGACAATTTGCGCTACACACACAAATTATGGATACATACCGATTCGGGCTTGTTGCTGAAGGCCGCGGTGCTGGGCGACAAAAACAGGGTTGTTGAACAATATGCATTTACCCAGTTGCAGATTGGCGGAAAAATTGATCGTTCTTGGGGTGGTACCTGTGATTTGGCAGATATGCATAGCAAGGCCTTGGCAACGGCTCCAGAGGTGGCCAAGAGCTTCCCCCCCACAAATAGCGGCTGGGTAGCGGATGTGTTGCCTGCAGGCTTCAAGAAAATTTTGGAGATTCTTCGTCCAATGCCCGGCAGGCATGCGCCCGTCACGCAAATTGTCTATTCAGACGGTTTGAGTGCGATTTCCATATTCATCGAACCGGATGACCAAGATGAAGATGATGTTGAGGGATTGTCCAGTCGTGGTGCGGTAAATCTTTACCATAAGGTACTGAACCAGCATTTGATTACCATAGTAGGAGAAGTACCTCCTCATACGGTGATGCAAGTGGCAGATTCAGTGCGCTATAACGGTAAATAAATCATGTTGGAAAAGCGAGCAGTAGTCGTGGAGACGCATGAGGGTTATGCCTTGGTTCGAGCCAGCCAGGCAAGTGGTTGCGAGCAGTGTGCAGGCAAGGGTTGTGGGTCAAGCAAATTGTCTCAGCTGTTTTGTAGCAAACCCCGCCTATTTCAGGCGGATAACCAAATCAACGCCAGTATCGGCGATCAAGTCATCATCTCGATTGCCGATGGTGCAGTATTGCGTGGAATAGGACTCGTTTATATGCTGCCTTTGCTGTTGTCGCTTGGGGGCGCGGTAGTGGGGAATTCTTTGGCGTTGCAGACCGGGCAACGTGACGGTGATGCCGCCATCGGCGCATTGCTTGGATTGACGATCGGCTTTGCTCTTGCCCGGTGGATATCCTCTCGCCAAATCAGAAGTTGCTTCCAGCCTTATATAACCCGGCATTGGCGCGAATAGCGACTGGCTTGCAAAGACCTTCGTGCCCGATCTGCAAATATCCTTTCTGCGCCACTAAACTTTCAAATTCTTGATGGAGGGGAAATCGCATGTTGAAAAATTGTTTGAACCTGCCCATTTTACTTTTCTGGATAAGTTGCAGCGCATTTGCAGCTCAGACCAATGAATTGCCGGATTTCACTGATTTGGTGGCGAAGCAGGGCGCTGCAGTGGTTAATATCAGCACCACACAAATCATACATAATGAAACAAACACGCCCAATATACCGGAGGGAGATCCGTTCTACGATTTCTTCCGCCGTTTTGCTCCGCAGATGCCGCGCGATCAGGAATCTCAATCACTGGGTTCGGGTTTCATCATCAGTTCAGATGGCTACATCATGACCAATGCGCATGTGGTAGATCATGCCGATAAAATAACCGTACGTTTGACCGACAAGCGGGAATTTTCGGCCAAGGTTATCGGTGCAGATCGGCGTACCGATGTCGCCCTGCTGAAAATTGAAGCTACCGGTTTGCCTAAGGTCACTGTCGGCGATCCCAACCGGCTTAGAGTTGGCGAATGGGTTGTAGCGATTGGCTCACCGTTCGGTTTTGATAATAGCGTTACGGCTGGAATTGTAAGTGCGAAGGGCCGTTCCTTGCCCCAGGATAATTTTGTGCCATTTATTCAGACTGATGTGCCGATTAATCCGGGTAATTCCGGCGGTCCGTTGTTCAACATGAATGAAGAAGTGGTAGGCATCAATTCGCAGATTTATACTCGCTCCGGAGGATCGATGGGCCTGTCCTTCGCCATCCCTATCGATGTGGCGATGCAGGTATCTGAACAATTACGCACCAGTGGCAAGGTTACGCGCGGGCGGATCGGGGTCACGATTCAGGAATTGACGCAAGAGTTGGCTGAATCATTTGGCTTGAGCAAGCCAAATGGTGCTTTGATCAGCAGCGTAGAGAAAAATGCGCCTGCAGATAAGGCAGGCATTGAACCGAGTGATGTGATTCTTAAATTCGACGGTAAGCCAGTGATCAATTCCAGTGACTTGCCGCGCATAGTGGCAGCAATCAAGCCGGGTACCAAAGTGGCAGTCGAGTTGTGGCGCAAGGGCGGGCTCAAGCAGGTTACGGTCGAGGTCGCAGAAATGCCGGAGGACAGCGGTACCGAGCGTGCATCGAATAAGCAGGATGAAAGCATAGGTGAACAGATTTCTCGTTTGGGAATTTCTGTCAGCGAGCTAAGCCAGGAGCAACAGCAGGAGTTACAAATCAATGGTGGATTGTTGGTACAAGTCGTCAAGGGGGCCTCGGCGCGTGCCGCAGGATTGCAAAGGGGGGATGTATTGCTGGCGATCGGTAACGTGGAAATCCGCTCTCTTGCTCAATTCACTGAATTAGTCAAGCATGTGCCCAAAGGGAAAAATATCGCCTTGTTGGTGCGCCGTGAGGACAATACCTCATATGTGGCGATAAAGCTGGACGAAAAGTAGTTACAGTCCTGCGTCTCCCGCCCAAATCGGCTAGAATCCGACCCTTTGAATTTAGGTCGCTTCTCGAAACGCCGGTTTGGGCGGGATTTTTATTTTGGACTCTATGCAGCATATCCGTAACTTTTCAATCATTGCACATATCGACCACGGCAAGTCCACTTTAGCTGACCGCATCATCCAATTGTGTGGCGGCTTGTCCGAACGTGAGATGGAAGCGCAGGTGCTCGATTCGATGGACCTTGAGCGCGAGCGCGGGATCACCATCAAGGCACAGACTGCCGCGTTAAGCTACAAGGCGCGGGATGGGCAGACTTATAATCTCAACTTGATCGATACGCCGGGACATGTCGATTTTTCCTATGAAGTGTCACGTTCATTGTCTGCATGTGAAGGCGCGTTGCTGGTAGTAGATGCTTCGCAGGGTGTCGAGGCGCAAACAGTGGCAAATTGCTACACCGCGCTGGATCTGGGGGTCGAAGTGGTTCCGGTACTTAACAAGATCGATCTGCCGTCGGCGAATCCGGAAAATGCCATCGAGGAAATCGAAGATGTAATCGGTATCGATGCACAGGATGCGACGCGCTGCTCAGCCAAAACCGGCGAGGGGGTCCAAGATGTGCTGGAGGCGTTGATCGCGAAAGTGCCCGCTCCGAAGGGGGATCCCAACGCGCCACTGCAGGCGTTGATCATCGATTCTTGGTTCGACAATTACGTTGGCGTGGTGATGCTGGTGAGGGTGATGAACGGCACGCTCAGACCCAAGGAAAAAATCCTGTTCATGGCGACTGGGGCGCAGCATCTTACCGAACATATCGGCGTGTTCACCCCCAAATCCCAGCCTTGTGACAGCTTGAGCGCAGGGCAAGTGGGTTTTGTGATCGCCGGGGTCAAGGAGCTGAAGGCCGCCAAGGTCGGCGATACTATTACCCATCTCGCCAAACCAGCGCAGCAGGCCTTGCCTGGATTCAAGGAGGTCCAGCCGCAGGTGTTCGCAGGCTTGTTTCCGGTGGAATCCAACCAGTATGAAGCATTGCGGGATTCGCTGGAGAAGCTCAAGTTGAATGATGCAGCTCTGCGTTATGAGCCCGAGGTGTCACAGGCCTTGGGGTTTGGGTTCCGCTGCGGTTTTCTCGGCCTGTTGCACATGGAAATTGTCCAGGAGCGTCTGGAGCGCGAGTTCGACATGGACTTGATTACCACTGCGCCTACGGTCATTTATGAAGTGGTGCAGCGCGACGGCAAGGTGCTGACTGTGGACAATCCTTCCAAGATGCCCGATCCATCGAAGATTGATGAAATCCGCGAGCCGATTGTCACGGTGAATTTGTATATGCCGCTGGAATATGTCGGTGCGGTCATCACGCTGTGTACCCAGAAGCGCGGCACGCAAATCAATATCAGTTATCACGGCAAGCAGGTGATGCTGGTGTATGAGATGCCGATGGCGGAAATCGTGATGGATTTCTTTGACAAGCTTAAATCGATATCGCGCGGCTATGCATCAATGGACTATGAGTTCAAGGAGTATCGCCCAGCCGACGTGGTAAAAGTGGATATGTTGATAAACGGCGAAAAAGTGGATGCGCTGTCGGTGATCGTGCATCGCGCCAACAGCCAGCACCGCGGCCGCGAGGTGGCGGCCAAGATGCGCGAATTAATACCCCGCCAGATGTATGATGTGGCTATCCAGGCGACTATTGGTTCCAATATCATAGCGCGCGAGAACGTCAAGGCGATGCGCAAGAATGTGCTGGCGAAATGCTACGGCGGCGACATTTCTCGCAAGAAAAAATTGCTGGAAAAACAGAAGGCAGGCAAAAAGCGCATGAAGCAGGTGGGAAGCGTCGAAATTCCGCAGGAGGCCTTTCTGGCGATTCTGCGTGTGGATGAATAAGGAGTGGTAATGGACTTTGAATTGATCATGTTTTTGTTGCTGCTGGTAACCGGCGGCGTATGGCTGCTGGACCGTTTTGCTCTGGCAGCCAGGCGCGGCAACGGAGTTCCAGAACCATGGTGGGTAGACTATGCTAAAAGTTTCTTCCCGGTCATTCTAGTGGTGTTTTTCATTCGCTCGTTCCTGATAGAGCCGTTCAAGATTCCTTCGGGATCGATGATCCCGACGTTGCAGGTGGGCGACTTTATACTGGTCAATAAATTCACCTATGGTGTGCGCTTGCCTATTATCAATAAAACGATTATCCCAATCAGCAATCCGCAACGCGGCGATGTGATGGTGTTTCGCTACCCTGAAAATCCTACCCTTGATTACATCAAGCGCGTTGTGGGTCTGCCTGGAGATACGGTTGAATATCGCAACAAAAAGTTGTGGATCAACGGTGTCGAGCAAGTGCAGCAAGCAGATGGAGAGTACAATTACGTTGAGTCCGGGCTGAATTTTGTGCATACTGAAAAACGCCTTGAGACTTTAGGCAGCCGCAAGCATTCGATTCTGATCAACCCGGACATGCCAACTTTGCATCTGAGCGCGGTGGCCGAGTTCAGCGGCCGCGAAAATTGCAGTTATGACGAGGAAATGGTGCGTTGCAAGGTACCCGAAGGCGGGTACTTCATGATGGGTGACAATCGTGACAACAGCCGTGACAGCCGCTACTGGGGGTTCGTTCCGGACCAGGACATCGTCGGCAAGGCATTTTTCATCTGGATGAATTTTTCTGATTTGAAACGCGCAGGCCTGTTGATCAATTAAGCCAGGAGGTAAAATGGGTACAGCTATGCCAGTGCGGCAACGTGGGTTTACTTTTGGCGGTTTCATCTTCGGTGCTTTCTTGCTGGTTTTTTTGGTAATTACCGGTCTCAAACTTGTTCCTGCATATATGGAGGCCGGCAAAATCCAGAATATTTTCGTATCGGTCGCGCATGATCCGAACATGCAGAATGCCGCGCCTTATGACATCCGGTCCGCTTTCGACAGGCAGGCTTCGATAGACGATATCACTGCGATCAAACCGGGTGATATCAATATTTCCAGCGATGCGGGAAGGCTGGTGTTGAGTGCCAGCTACGCCGTCAAGATCCATTTGGCCGGCAACATCAGCCTTTATATCGAATTTAATCCTACCAGTGCGGGTAATTAAACACAGTCACGCCTCCCAGCAATCTTTGCGTGGCGGTTCACTAGCCAAGAAATTGGGATATGTTTTCAGGCAGCCGCAATTGCTGCAGCGCGCGCTGACACACCGCAGTTATGCCGCTGAACATAACGAGCGCCTGGAATTTCTGGGTGACAGCATCCTTGGCTGTGTTATCGCCAAACATCTGTACGGCCGTTTTCCGCAGTTGAGCGAAGGGGACCTTTCACGACTGCGCTCCAATCTGGTCAAGGAGGAGACCCTGGCGATGCTTGCGCAGGAACTCGATCTGGGCGGCTATTTGAGATTGGGTGAAGGCGAGCTTAAGAGTGCCGGTTTTCGCCGGCCCTCCATTCTGGCGGATACGCTGGAAGCATTGATGGGTGCCGTGCTTCTTGACGGCGGCTTTGCCGATGCCGAAAGGGTAGTGCTGGATTTGTATGCCCCATATTTGGAAAGAGTGGATTTGCAGGGGCTGGGCAGAGATGCAAAGACTTTGCTGCAGGAGTACCTGCAGGGTAATCGGGTGCCATTGCCGGTCTACCGGGTAGTGGCGACGCAAGGTGAAGCACACGCACAAACCTTCCAGGTTGAATGTGTCATTCCGTCATTAAAGGTTGTCGCAAAGGGCGAAGGAACCAGCCGGCGCAACGCGGAACAGCAGGCGGCCCGGGCCGCATATCGGATAATTCAGTCTAACCGGCAAGATGGCAGCACTACTTAGCAAAGCTGGACGCAGGGGCTTTCGAAACCCTCAATGATCCAATTGCTTCCATGCTTTCCAGAGTGATTACAGCATTGCTTTTGAGTACTTCAAGATGACGGAACATCAATTAGACGATTTTCGAAGCGGTTTCATCGCCATCGTCGGCCGGCCCAATGTAGGCAAGTCCACGCTGCTTAACCATCTGATCGGTCAAAAGATCAGCATCACCTCGCGCAAGGCTCAGACCACGCGCCACCGCATCCACGGGATTTATACCGACGAACACAGCCAATTCGTGTTCGTCGATACACCCGGATTCCAGACCAGGCACCTGAATGCACTCAATCGCGGCATGAACCGTGTGGTGACCAGCAGTTTGCGCGACGTGCAGGTGGTGATGTACGTGCTGGAGGCCTTGCGTTATGACGAGCGTGACCAGGAAGTGCTCAAGCTGTTGCCGGACAACCGCCCGGTACTGCTGGTGATCAACAAGATCGACGAGGTGGCAGACAAGGGCCAGCTGTTCGCATTTGCCGAACGCGTCGCGCAGGACTTCAAATTTACCGACATCGTGCCGGTCAGCGCCAAGCTGGGCAGCAAATTGGATGAGTTGCGCGACGCGCTGCGCCGCCATCTGCCGCCCGGAGAATTGATCTACGACAAGGACGATATCACCGACCGCAGCGAAAGGTTCCTCGCCGCTGAAATACTGCGCGAGAAGATATTCCGCTATACCGGGGACGAACTGCCCTACTCGACCAGCGTCGTAATCGAGCAATTCAAGATGGAGGGCAAACTGCGCCGCATCCATGCCGCGGTACTGGTCGACCGCGAGGCGCACAAGGCGATGCTGATCGGGAAGAAGGGTGAAAAGCTGAAGGAGATCGCCACCCAGGCACGCCTGGATATGGAAAAGCTGTTCGACGGTAAAGTATTCCTGGAGGTGTTCGTCAAGTTGCGCAGCGGCTGGGCGGATGATGAACGCGTGCTGCGCAGCCTGGGTTACGAATAACAGAGTCCTGCGAATGACTGCTGCGAGCCGGAATAAACAACAGGATGAATTGGCGTTTGTCTTGCACAGCTATCCGTTCCGGGAAACCAGTCTGATCATCGATGTGTTCAGCCGATCGCACGGGCGGCTGGCGATCGTTGCGCGCGGGGCGCGGCGCCCCAGGTCGAGTTTGCGCGGCCTGCTGATGAATTTTCAGCCGCTGTTGCTGAGCTGGTTTGGCAAGGGCGAGGTAAGAACCTTGCATAGCGCGGAATGGCAAGGTGGGCAGCCTTATCTGCAGAGCACTGCATTGATGTGCGGCTTTTATCTGAACGAATTGCTGCTCAACCTGCTGGCGCCCGATGATCCCCATGAACAATTGTTCGATTATTACCGCGCCACTTTGTATCGACTGGCACACGAAACAGACCATGCCGCGACGCTGCGTTGCTTTGAAAAGCATCTGCTGCAGGAATTGGGTTATGCACTGGTACTGGACCGCGAGGCGGACAGTGACAGGGCAATACGGCCGGAACTCTGTTATCGTTACGCCGTGGAGCGCGGGGCGCTTCCGGATGGGGAAGATGCCGCAGGGGTTGCGGTGCTGGGCAAAACGATGCTGGACATGGCCGCCGACGACTACCGTGACCCGCTCACCGCGAAACAGAGCAAGCAATTGATGCGGATATTGCTGAACCATCATCTTGGGGGCAAAATCCTGCATACGCGAGAATTGATTAAGGATTTTCAGAAGCTATGATCAAGCTGGGACTGAACATCGACCATGTCGCCACTTTGCGCCAAGTGCGCGGAGCGCGATATCCTAACGTAGTGCGCGCTGCGCTGCTGGCGGAATCGGCCGGCGCCGATGCGATCACGCTGCATCTGCGAGAGGATCGGCGCCACATCCAGGATCATGATGTGCATGCCCTGCGCGACATGCTTCAAATCCGCATGAATCTGGAAAGCGCTGTTACCGATGAAATGATTGCCATCGCGCTGCGCATCAAACCACACGACTTGTGCCTGGTTCCGGAGCGCCGCGAAGAACTCACCACCGAGGGCGGGCTGGACGTGGTGCGTTATTTCGAAAGCATCAAGTCTTCCTGTATGCTCTGTGCCGAATCGGGTATCCGTGTATCCCTGTTTGTCGATCCGGACCCGAGGCAGATCGATGCGGCGCGGCTTGCCGGCGCGCCGGTGGTGGAATTGCATACCGGAAAATATGCCGATGCGGACTGCGTGCCTGAGCATAAGCATGAACTGGAGCGCATCCGCGTTGCCGCACAGCATGCTCATGCACAGGGATTGCAGGTGAATGCCGGGCACGGCCTGCATTACCACAACGTGCAGCCCATCGCTGCGATTCCCAATCTGATTGAGCTCAATATCGGCCACGCCATCGTCGCGGAGTCCCTGTTCATCGGACTGGAAGCGGCAGTCAAAAAAATGAAGGCATTGTTGAACGGGCAGCAGTGATACACGGTATCGGTAGCGACATCGTCGAGTACGCCCGCTTCGAGCGCATGCTTGCACGCTATGGCGATCGTTTTGCGCAGCGCGTGCTGAGCCGGGATGAGATGACTGAATTCGGCTCGAGTCCCGATCGGGCTCGCTTGTTGGCGAAACGCTTTGCCGCCAAGGAAGCCTTTGCCAAGGCGGTCGGCAGCGGCCTGCGCGAGCCAGTCAGTCTGAGCCGGATCAGCATCGCTCATGACAGGCTCGGCAAGCCGATGTTGCAGTTCGATCCAGTGCTGAGTACCCACTTGGCGCAATTGGGCATCAGCAGGTATCACCTTTCGATCAGCGACGAGCGGAACGTGATCGTCGCTTTCGTCGTGCTGGAAAACAATTAGCCGAGCAAAGTCGAATCAAGCGCCAATTGTTGCCTGATCGGGCGGCAAAGTACTTTTCCGCAGTCCTGCCTGAATGATGACTCCGGTTTCAGTTCACCCAGGAGGCCCGCGCAGTTCAGGCTACCCCGAACAAGGCGCCTGCTCCGGCAATCAACAACATAGCCTATGTGCTGCACAATGTCACCCGTGCAGCTGCAACCGGCACAGAAGAGCCGCCGCAAGTGCGGCTTGAACCGGTGGTGAGGTCAATATATCCGATCTTCCCAGTTCATCGCGCCGATGTGTGCCAGGTGCTGCGCCTGGATGAATCTCGAGCCAGCGGGCGTCGGACAACAGGTGCTGACAGCTACTGTTGCAGTGGAGCGACGATCGCGTAATTCAGGGTAGATAGCGCTTGGCTATCAGAACTGCATTGCTGCCGCCGAAAGCGAACGAATTGGACATCACGGCATCAAGTTTGACATCTCTTCTGCCGAAGTTTGGAACGTAATCCAGATCGCATTCAGGATCGGGCTCATTCAGGTTGATGGTCGGCGGCACAGCGCTGTGATGAAGCGCCAGCACCGAAACCATGAATTCGACCGCGCCGGTGGCACCCATCAGATGGCCATGCATGGATTTTGTTGAACTGACCGGGATACTTGCCGCATATACGCCGAATGCATTCTTGATTGCCTTGGTCTCTTCGACATCTCCCGCCAGCGTTGCGGTGCCATGAGCATTGATGTAATGAATGTCCTGCGGCCGCAAGTTCGCATCGTGCAGGGCTTTCAGGATCGTGCGAGCCTGTCCGCCGGCATCCGGCTTGGTAATGTGACTGGAATCTGACGAGCAGTCGTAGCCCGCCAGTTCGGCGTAAATCTTCGCGCCACGCTTGAGCGCACGCTCCGCGTCCTCCAGCACCAGTATCGCAGCACCTTCACCCAGCACCAGTCCGCTGCGGTTTCCGGCAAACGGCTTGCATGATGCTCCGGCGTTGTCCGGGTCTTCCTTGGCGAGCGTACGCAGGGCTTCCCAGGCCTTCATCGCTCCAAGCGTAAGCATGGCTTCCGAGCCGCCAGCCAGCATCACATCGGCATAGCCGTGCTTGATCTTGCGGTATGCCTCTCCGACGGCAATCGCCGAAGAAGAGCAGGCCGTGGCGTAAGTAATATTCTGTCCCTGCAGGCGGTACTTGATCGAGATATGAGAGGCAGCAGCGTTGTTCATGCTGAGCAATACCGTAAGTGGTTTGATGCGCGGATCCGCGCGCTGGAACAATTCGATATAACCTTCTTCCTGCGAACTGGCACCGCCCTGGCATGAACCCATACAGATCCCGGCACGCACAAGTTCGGCGTCGTTTAGTACCAGTTGCGCATCCTGCACGGCCTGCTCGGCAGCGACCAGTGCGAACTGGCTGAAGCGTTCGATGCCTGACAACTGTATCTTGCTGAAGTACTCGGCGGGATTGAAGTTTTCGACTGGTGCGCCGATAGGGCTGGAAAGCTTCTCGATGAAAGCGGGCTGCAGACGCTTGATGCCGGAATGTCCGGCCATCAGGTTGCTGAAAAATTCTTCGGGTGACTTTCCCAGCGGGGAGATGATGCCCAGACCGGTGATGACGACGCGTTTGGCCATCTGCAATTTAGCCGGCTAAGCCTGTTGCGCTGCGATGATTTTGTCGACGACATCGGCTACGTCGCCTACTGTTTTGAGTTCGACCCGTTCGTCCGGCAGCTTGATCTTGAGCTCGTCTTCCAGGTTGAACATGAATTCGATGACCGAGAGCGAGTCCAATCCCAGCTTGTCGAGCTGCGCATCTGGACTCAAGTCTTCGAGTTTCAGGTCAAATTGCGCGATCATCATGCGTTGTATCGTTTGCAGGGAGCTCATAAATTATAGTTGTTTCAACATTGGAATCGGGGGTATTGTAACAGAAGGCGACTTTCGCTCCTGTGTTGGCAACCTGGTGGCGTGCGCTGCGTTGAAAAAACGGATCGTCTCTGCCGCGACCTGCTCGCGCTCGTTGTCGATAGTGAGCATGTGGTAACTGTTGTGCAGCAGGATGTTCTCCACGGTTCTGGAGCCGATATTCCCGGCGACGAAGCTTGCACTGCGGGGAGTCGAAACATCGTCCTCGACGGCATGCATGATCAAGGCTGGCGCGGTAACTTGCCGCAAGGATTTTTTGACTGATCCGATCAACAGCTCCGCTTGATGTACCGCAGGCAGAGTGAGTTTTGCGGCACCTGCCATTGAGGAGTCCTTGTGACTCATTTCGCGTGCCACCCACTTGCGCAATTGCTCGTTCTTGAGTCCGAAAGGTTCGCGTTCGCGATAGCTGTACAAGTAGCGGAAAGGCGTGTAATAAGCTATCGGCAGCAGGACGCGGTACCATGGAATGCTCCAGCCATCGTAATACAGCGTGGTGGAAAGCAGGGACAGCGCAGCTACCTCGTCACCCAGCTCCGCGGCGACACTCAGAGCCAGCACCGCACCGATGCATAATCCGCCGACTGCGACACTTTTGTATTGTTGTTTGAGGGCATGAAACTCGGTTAGCACCGTTGCGCGCCACTCCTGCCAACGGGTGATGGAGTGTGCATCGTCACCATGCCGGTATCCGTAGCCGCGGATGTGAGGCAGATGTACTGTATAGCCGGATTGATGGAGCCGCTTTGCCAGCGGCAGCATTTCCGCCGGGCTGCTCTGCAGGCCGTGAATCAGCAGCACGGCGTGCTCGCCCCCAACTAATGTAACAGGATCCATAAATCTGGTTTTATAAAAAAGTGGCGCATTCTATACAAACTGCAAAACTTTGCTTAGTGCATTGCGATTCAAATAAGTTCATCTGGATGATTTGCCGCCCGATGCGCCGGCACCTTGCCCGAGCTGTAGGCTGGCCGTGGCCGGCAGGCAGTCAACTGAAGCAGAGCTGGCGCCAGGTTCAAATCAGGCTGGAAGCGATGTTTATCGCCAGCGCTACCAGTGCGGTATTGAAAAAGAAAGCCAGGACACTGTGCATCAAGCCTGTTCGACGCATCCTCCTGCCGGTGAAATTCACATCCGCCGTTTGCCCGGAAGTGCCTATCACGCAGGAAAAGTAGAGGAAGTCACCATAGTCCGGTTGAGTTTCTCCGGGAAACTCCAGGCCGGCTGGCCGGCCGTTTGCGGCCGCGAAATAGAATTCATGCGCATAGTGCAGCGCAAACATCACCTGGGTGAATGCCCACGAAGACAGGACAGTCAGTACCGCCAGTGTGATGTGTGCATAGCGAAGCATGCCGTGCATGTCTTTGACCACTGCAAGTTCGGCCACGATTGCCCCGAGGGACGCGATTGCAGCAACCACCACCATCCCGAGGACGACCAGTTTTCCGTCATCTTGTGCCAGGGCCCGGGCGCGGATCTTTTCTGTGTTTGTCCAGAACATCATCCGCGCTGCCATTATCAGGTAAATCCATGCACCTACATTCCAGCCGATGATCGCTCGCGTGATTCCGTGCAAAGCCAGGCTTTTCGGGATCAGCAATACAGACAGGGCCCCGATCAGTATCGAACCGAATAGTCTGGGCCGGGAACGAATCAGATTTTTAATGACGACAAGATTGTGATGGCTTTTCATGTCGGTGTGATGTTGTGCTCATTGGTGCAGTGCAGGTTTGGGGTGAAGGACCGGTGGGATTTACAAGGGTATATCTAGCCGGGCGCGAAGGTCACACGTATCAGCGCCCCGCCCAGATTGGCGCCATTTTCGATCGCAATGGTTGCGTTATGGTTGTGGGCGATCTCCCGTACGATGGCCAAACCCAGCCCGCATCCGTCCACACCGGTTCTGTCCAGCCGGTAAAAGCGTTCAAAGATGCGTTCATGCTCTTCGTTCGGGATTCCCGGCCCGCTGTCCTCGACCTCCCAGTAGGGGTGGCCAGCGCTGCGGCCACACCGAACCGTGACGACCCCTCCGGGCGGCGTGTAGCGTATTGCATTATCGATCAGATTGTTGGCAAGCTCTTCCAGCCAGATCGGATCACCGGTCAACGTAGCCGGGCTGAGCTCAAAACCAAGATCGATGGAGCGTTCAAGCGCCAGGGGTATCCAGCGTTCTGCCGCATCCCGGGTGAGTTGTGCCAGGTCGACAGGCTTTGCCGCAGGTTTTTGCTTGGGCTCGAGGCGGCTCAATGTCAGCAATTGATGGGCCAGATGGGTGATCCTGCGTGTTCCTGCGACTATCTTTTTCAGCGAATTGCCCGGCTCTGTAGAGCGCAGCGCCATCTCGGCTTCGGCCTGCAACGCAGCGATCGGTGTGCGCAGCTGGTGTGATGCATCTGCAATAAAGCGCCGATTTGCATCCAGTGACTGGGAGAGTCGTGCCAGCAACTCGTTGACTTCGGTAAATATCGGATAAATTTCTTCAGGGATATCCTGCAGCGGCAGCTGGCTCAGGTCGGTATGGGTGCGCCTCACCAGTTCCTCGCGCAGCGGCTGGATTGACGCGAGGCCGTTGCGCACGCTTCTGCGTATCATGAAAATGGCCGCGATGATCAGCAAACCTTCCGGCACCAGCATAGCCAGCACAATTTCACCCACCAGCCAATCACGCTTCAATTTGGTTTCTGCCGAGAGAACAATGAAGGGTGTGCCGTCAAGTTTGCTTGACAGCGCGGCAACCCGCACTGTCTTGCCGTCAAGCCTGCTATCGTAATACAACTTGCCATCCTCGAACGGCGCCGTGGGCTCCTGCAAATCGGTGTTCCCTGCGATGGTCTTTCCGCTCAGATCGACAACCTTGTAAAACAGCTTGTCATAACCGTCGATCAGCAGAACCTTTTCTGCGATGGCCGGCAGCTGCAAGTGCAAGTGGTTATCAATCAGCTCTACCTGGCTGGCAAGGGCCAGCGAGACATCCATCAGCGCCCTGTCATAGGCCACGGTAGCCTCCCGGTGTGCAACAAAATACACAACGCCGGCGCCAGTGATGATGATTGCTGCCATCATCGGCAACAATTGCCTGAGCAATTGCCGGGCAAGGCTAGGCCGTCCTGTCTTCATCTGTTCCAAAGCTGTAGCCGAGGCCGCGCACTGTCCGGATGGCCGTTCCTGATCCTTCCAGCTTTGCGCGCAGCCTGGAGATAAGTTTCTCGACCGCGTTGACGGAATTGATATCGTCTTGCCAGCCATACAGGGATTGCAATAGTTGTTCCTTGGTGACGATGCGGTTGGCGCGTATCGCAATATATTCCAGGGCAGAGAACTCCCTGGAACTCAAATCCAGCAATCTGTCGCCTATCAGGGCACGGCGACCGACCGTATCGATGCGCAGCAAGCCCAGGCCCAGATCAGGGTCTGCACTGCCATGGCTGCGGCGTATCAGGGAGCGTATACGGGCCTCCAGCTCGTTCAGCGCAATCGGTTTGACCACATAATCGTCTGCGCCCAGATCAAGCAGGCGTACCCGTTCATCGACTGCCTCGCGCGCCGACATCACCAGCACCGGAGTGCGCTTGCCGGACGCGCGCAAACGGCGCAGCACTTCCGCTCCATCCGTATCCGGCAAACCCAGGTCAAGCAGCACCGCATCATAGCTTTGGCCTAACAGCCACATGTCGGCTTCGTTGCCGGTCCGGGCCCAGTCAGTCACGTATCCTTCATGCTGCAGTGCCCGGCAAATCACATCAGCCAGAGGAGGGTTGTCTTCAACTAACAGAAGTCGCATCGGTCGTCAGGAAATGGTCAGCAACAGTAACTATGATACCCGGGTAGTACGCCATGGTGCACAAATATCCCTGGCCTGAAATTTCCCATACTCTCTCTCGGGTTGACCCCCGGGATTTATCGGAGCAGGCGGCTGCTCCGATTTTTTTGCGTGTCAATTGCAGGGAAGCGGCCAGTGTGGCCGCGCGCCAGACATGTGGTCATCCAGGTTAACAAGACAAGCTGTCAGGATCACGTCAGCATTATCCGATAATCTGCGCAATCTTCAATGAAGTATCGGTTTTAAAAAATGCGTGCAAACCCCCAGCTTGAGCTATCCCCCGGGTCGCCCATTCGCAGGATCATCCTTGAGAACATCAGTATTCCGATCATCCGCGCGGTTTGTTCTGTCAGGCTGGCAGCCACCGGCATTGCGGCACTCATTCTGCTATCCGCATGCGGTAGCAGTGCGAACGCGGAGTCGCCGGAACATGCTGCGGTCCTACCCAAGGTCATTAACCCGTTGCGCACAGCCCCGACCATAGAGTTGACCGATAATCAGCTGAATTCCGTCAAGATTGAACCGGTAGGGAGATATGCGTTTGCGGTCTGGAAGATCGGTATCGGCACCATCGACTTCGAGAACAACCTATACTCCGACGCCAGTCTGTCGCGGCAGGTGTTCCCGCTCCAGGAAGGAAAAATCACGAAGATTTTCGTCGAACTTGGCGATGAAGTGCGGCAGGGCGCGCCTCTCTATGCAATGGATATAACGGGTCCCGTCACCAAACAAGTGACCGTGCGCAGTCCGATTGCCGGGCAGATTACCAGCATCAATGCAACCCTGGGGCTTATGGTTGAGCCGATGGGCGTACCCGCCCCGTGCGCAGTCGCGGACGTCACGAGAAAATGGCTATTGGCAAATGTTCCTGAAAGTGACCTTCCGGATATTCATGCGGGGCAAAAGGTTGAAGTGAAAGTGGAGGCGCTTCCCAGCCGTACGTTTGTAGGGAAAATATCCAGAATCTATCCCACCGTTGACATGGTCACCCATCGCGCAAGCGTCCGTGCAATTATTTTCGATCCTTCGAATTCATTGCGAAGCGGAATGCTGGCCAACTTCTCGGTTCGCGTCCGCGGCCCCATCCAATCAAATGCCCTCCCCGACAACGGATTGGTCCGTGAGGGTGATGGAACCATTACCGTGTGGGTCACGCAGGACAGAAAGCACTTCACGCAAAGGACGGTTCAACCCGGCCTGAGTGAAAATGGCCAAACCCAGATTCTAAAAGGTTTGCAGCCGGGAGAGCTCGCCGTAACCGATGGCGCGGTGTTTCTCGACAACATGCTGAACGCGACACCGGGCGACTGAGCTCAGGCGGCACACATGAGGACATCGGTCAAGAACCCCCCAACGCCAGCAAATCACACGACTCGCCTAAACAAATGTTGAATTCTGTCATTGCGTTCTGCTTGGGCCGCCGCGCCATAGTCATCTTTGGATTGATCCTGTTTAGCGGCGCGGGTTTCGTGGCGTTCCAGAAGCTGGACATCGAAGCCTACCCGAATCCGACGCCGGTGATACTGGAAATCACGGCGCAGGCACCCGGCTTGTCCGCGAGCGATATCGAACACTATTACACCATTCCAATAGAGAATGGCCTGTATACCGTCCCCGGAGTGCAAGTTATCCGTTCGACATCATTTTACGGCCTGTCTTTCACCCGGGTTGTGTTCAAGTATGGCATCGACTACAACTTCGCCTTTGCGCAAATGGCCGTAGCACTTCAGCAGAATGTCAATCTGCCGAACAATGTCCAGCCAAACATTCAGCAAAACAGCGGAACCGGGGAAATTCTCCGGTATCAGGTTACCGGGCCGCCGCATCTGGGTCTCGCCAACCTCCGTACTATCGAGGACTGGATTGTACGCAGAAGGATATTGCAGGTGCATGGCGTAGCGTCGGTCAACAGCTGGGGAGGGCCAACGAAGGAGTTTGATGTCGAAGTCGATCCACGCAAGCTCGAGGCCTTCAATCTCACAATACCGCAAATCATTACGGCCTTGGGCAACGCCAATATAAACGTTGGCGGACGAGAGATTATGATCGGCCAGCAATCCATCAACATTCGCGGCATCGGCCAGATAGACGACGGCGGCAATGACGACCTGACGCAAGGCTATAGAATTAGCGATATACAACAGGTTGTGCTCGCCCAAAACAACGGCGTCCCCGTACGCATAAAGGACGTAGCAACCGTCAACGTCGGCAGCCATCCGAGACTGGGTATTGCCGGCCGCGACAGCCAGAATGACATCGTGTTCGGCATCGTTGTGATGAACCGTACCTACGAGACAGACAAGGTACTGCCCGACGTTGTGGCTCAAATCGACGCAATGAATCACGACGGCAGTCTGCCGCCGGGAGTAAAGGTGGTTCCGTATTATGACCGCGGCTCCCTCGTCGCCATTACGACCCATACAGTTTTGCATAACCTGATTTTCGGCTGCCTGCTGATCTTTCTGATCCAGTGGATATTCCTCGGCGATTTGCGTACCGCCATCCTGGTCGGATTGAATATCCCGTTTGCGTTGCTGTTCGCAATCATCATCTTGGTCGTGCGCGGAGAAAGCGCAAACCTGCTTTCCCTGGGCGCTGTCGACTTTGGCATCATCGTCGACTCGGCGGTAATACTGGTCGAGAACATTTTCAAGAACTTCCAGAAATCGCCCAGGGAAAAACAAAGCCTGCTTGCGCGTCTTGCTGCGGGAGCCTGGGGACCCGATCCCACCAAGGATCCCAGGCAGGAGCCGACCCAAGATCCCAACCAGGCTCCGCTGGCAAATGCCTGGGCCCCGCGCCTGAGGCTCATTTTCATCAGCGCGGTGCAAATTGACAAGGCCGTGCTGTTCTCGATATTGATCATAGTCGCAGCGTTCGTGCCGCTGTTCACGATGGAAGGCGTCGAGGGAGCGATTTTTGGCCCAATGGCGCGCACCTATGCCTATGCCTTGGCAGGCGCCCTGATCGCGACCTTTACCGTCACTCCGGTACTTGCTTCCTTTTTGCTCCCGGAGCGTCTGGAGGAATCGGAAACCTTGATTGTGCGCGCGTTGCATCACATCTATAATCCCGCGTTGCGTTTTGCATTGAATCACCGCGCGAGCATTATGGCTGCGGGCATCACATTTCTTGCGATCACGGCATTTTTCGGCATGCGGCTCGGAAGCGAGTTCCTGCCGTCCCTCGATGAGGGCAACCTGTGGATTCGCGCAGAAATGCCTGCAACCACCTCGCTGGAAGCCGGCGAGGCCGCGACTGCGAGGATGCGCCAGATCTTGTCCAAGTATCCGGAAGTTATCACAGTGGTATCGCAGCATGGCCGGCCGGACGATGGCAGCGACGCCTCGCCGTTTTCCAATGTCGAGCTTTTTGTGCCGCTCAAGCCTTTTGCGGAATGGCCGTCCGGCATGACCAAGACAAAGCTGATCAATGAGGCGCTTGCGGAGTTCCAGGATGCATTGCCCGGCGTCAGTTTCAATTTCTCGCAATACATCCAAGACAACATCGAGGAAGGCATTTCCGGGGTAAAAGGCGAGAATTCCATCAAGATCGTGGGCCCGAACCTGGAAACGCTGACACATCTGGCGGATGCCGTTCGAGCCCAAATGGAACAGGTCAAAGGCGTTGCGGACCTTGGTGTTTTCCCGGTCATCGGACAACCCAATCTTGACATCACGGTAAATCGGGATGCCGCGGCACGCTATGGCCTCAATACTGGTGATGTCGCTACGGTTATTCAAGCTGCTCTTGGCGGCACGAATGCAACGACGGTACTCGAAGGGGACAGGCAATTCGGAGTCATGGTTCGATACCCGCGAGCGTTCCGCGACAGTATTGAAAAGATACGCAACATCAAGGTCGCCTACCAGACGAGCAATGGCGCCAATGCCTATATTCCGCTGAGTGCACTTGCCACAATTTCCCTGGATACCGGGGCCGCTTGGATATACCATGAAAACGGTGAGCGCTTCATCCCAGTCAAGTTCAGCGTACGCGGACGCGACCTGGGCGGCACGGTCGCAGATGCGCAGGCTCGAATTGAGAGGAACGTGGTGCTTCCAGCCGGGTATCGATTGGTTTGGTCCGGCGAATTCGGAGAGCTCCAGTCCGCCAAAAGGCGTTTGGAAATCATTGTGCCGGTCAGTCTCGTCTTGATCCTGGGGCTGCTGTACAGCTTGTTCAACTCTATCCGGGAGTGTTTGCTTTCACTGATAGGCATTCCATTCACCGTCGCGGGCGGCGTGCTTGCGCTCTATTTTTCCGGCGTCAATTTCAGCATATCCGCCGCCATCGGCTTCATTTCCCTGTTTGGCGTCTCGGTCATGATCGGAATATTGCTGCTGACCCACTACAATCAGGCGCTGAAGACCAGCGCAACGCCGACTGAAGCGATGTTTTCCGCGGCCACAGGGCTGATGCGCCCGCTGTTGATGATGAGCCTTTCCGCAGGCATTGGCCTTCTTCCCGCGGCCATTTCGCACGGCATTGGCAGCGAAGTCCAGCGGCCGTTGGCCACCGTTGTCGTCGGTGGCATGTTCTTCGGCTCGATCATGCTGTTGCTCGTGGTGCCCGCAATGAAGATCATATTCCTGGGCCACAAGAAGAATTGAACAGCATGATTACCAACGCACAAGCCAGACCCATAGTGCCACAACGAGAGGAACTGCCCTGCAATCAGGCATCGGTTGGTGCTGCAAAATGCTGTTCAGCCTTAGTACTGGCCTTCATGATTGCGGGCTGCACCGTCGGCCCCGATTTCAGGAAACCTGCCGTTCCCACTGTATCCGGCAATACCGCGAGTGCGCTCCCCAGCACTACAGCCAGCGCGAACGCACCCGGCGGAGAAGCGCAGCATTTTGCGGAACGCATGGATATTCCCGGAGAGTGGTGGGCAGTGTTTCACTCAAAGACCCTGAACGAACTGATAGCACAGGCACTGGCAAACAGCCCCGACCTGAAGTCAGCGCAGGCGGCACTTGCCGCCGCCAATGAGAATCGCCTTGCGGGACAAGGCGCATTCTATCCAAGCGTGTCCGCCAACTTTTCGGCATTGCGGAGCAAGACATCGTCCCAGATTTCACCTATTCCGGCTTCTGGCGCATCGTCCTTCAGCCTGTTCACACCGGAGGTCAGCGTGTCGTACGTTCCTGACGTGTTCGGCATGAACCGTCGCGCAGAGGAATCGCTGATCGCCCAGGAACAGGTCGCAAAATTTCAGCTCATCGCCACGCACATAACCCTAAGCGCGAACCTCGTCGTCGGCGTGATTCAGGAGGCGGCCCTGCGGGCGCAGATCGCAGCCACGCGAGAGCTGATTGCAGTCAACGCCAATATGCTGCAGCTGATGCGCGTGCAATTCTACAAAGGCGCGGCATCCAGGGCTGACGTTGCCGCGCAGGAATCTCAGCTGGCCCAATCCGGCGCTGCGCTGCCGCCGCTGCTGAAGCAACTGGCGCAGCAACGCGACCTGTTGCGGATGCTCGCGGGGAAGCTGCCTGGCGAGCAATTGCCCGATCAGGTGGAACTTTCCGACTTGCGGTTGCCCCTGGAGTTGCCGTTCAGCTTGCCGTCGCAAATCGTCGAGCAGCGGCCGGATGTACGTGTGGCGGAAGAAAACCTGCATGTCGCGAGCGCCCAGCTGGGCGTGGCAAGGGCAAGGCGATTTCCGACCTTTGCCTTGACAGCAGATGCTGGGGCCATGGCGCTGGCGATCGGGGATTTGCTGAAGCCGGGCGTGGGAATATGGGACCTCGGCGCCGGCGTGACGCAACCCATCTTCAATGGGGGTGCGCTGTTGCATCAGGAAAAGGCTGCTAAAGCCTATTATGACGAGGCTGCGCAACAGTATCGAAGCACCGTAATCTCTGCGTTCCAGAACGTTGCGGATACACTTGCGGCAATACAGCAGGACGCGGACGCACTTAAGGCTACGGCTTATGCCGTACAAACCGCCAAGACGGCACTCGATCTTTCCAGGCAGAGTGTGCAGACTGGGGCAACATCGCCCTTGGCCCTGCTGATGGCGGAGCAGAATTTCCGGCAGGCGCAAATGAGCCTTATCCAGGCACAGGCAAATCGCTACGCTGATACGGCTGCGCTGTTTCAGTCGCTGGGCGGCGGCTGGTGGAATCGCGCCGACTTGGCCACGCCGCAAGCCGCGCAGGACTAGCACCGTGCCTGGACGTCGACCGGAAACTAATCGGTAGTGCGCGATGGATTTTTCCAGGAGAAAATGGTTTTTTCGTGCCGCAAAGTACCCGCGTGATTAACCCGCCTGAACTGCTTCCCGAAGAATATTAGCGCTCAATCCTGATGGTGTCTTTCACGCTGATCGGCGGTATCGCCGGACTGGGGCTGGCAGGGTTGCATTTATCCGTGTCTGCCGCAGTAGGCTATCGCGGTAGCCGGCATTTCGGTGCAGAACGGCGTGATCATGGTCGCGCAGTTCATGGAAATCATGCGCAACGGAAAAAGCCTGCGCGAGAGAGTGATGCAAGGTGCGGTGGCACGGCTGCGCCAGATCCTGATGACTGCATTGATGGCCGGTATCGGGCTGCTGCCTGCGGCGCTGTCGCACCGGATCGGTTCCGAAACGCAACGCCCGTTTGCGGTGGTGATCGTCGGCGGCATCGTCAGCGGGATATGGTTTACGCTATTGCTGCTGCCGATGCTGTATCCGCTGTTTGCCGATGAGGCAAGGAAGCAGGACGAGGCCGCCTGAGCAGTCGGGGCAAACAATTCCCTGCAATAGCGCGGTATCCCGGGCATTCTTTGCCGGGGTGACTTGGTGAATCCGCGGGCAGATCGCGCAAGCAGCCGATTTTCAAACCCGGCTTTACTGCGGGACGTTTATTTGCTACCCTGCGCGCCGTTTCGTTCTGGGGGCATCCATGATGGATACTTGTTCAAGTCATAGTAATTGTTACGCCTTAGTGGCGGGCAGACTCTCGGCAAGATAACCATCGGCATTTCCCCGCCGCCTGTCTCGCCAGGAGTGAGATGGCGGGTCCACCCGGAGCTGATGCTCTAACCGCGATTATTCTCTTTAGCTTTTGATGGCAAGCATGCTGTTCTGTCATCCCGGCTTATTCAGCCTGCCTCTTAATATTTGTTGTTTCAAGCAAGAGGGATAATCATGAATCAAGCTTTCTTCAAGGAATTCTTCGCCGGATTCATCCGCACCCACGGCATCAGCCGGCATTTCCGGCGCCTTGCGATACTGGATATCATCAGAGGCACAAGCGTAACCCGCGAGGTTCCTCCTGCGCTGAACAGTGTACTGATCAGTGCGTCGTATAGCGAGATCGAGCCGTTGTTCGCCGATCTGAGTACGCATTTCGATGGTTTGACTGAATCGCAGGCTGAACTGATTCGTGAGCGCGCCGGCACGAACGAGGTTGAACACGAGAAGCCGCTGCCTGCTTGGCGGCATCTCTGGAATTGCTACAAAAACCCGTTCAGCCTGTTGCTGACCGTGCTGGCAGCCATTTCCTACTTCACCGAGGATATCAAGGCGGCCATCGTGATTTCATCGATGGTGGTGCTGGCAACATTCACACGCTTCATCCAGGAAGCGCGCTCGAACAATGCGGCCGACAAATTGAAGGAAATGGTCAGCAACACCGCCACCGTGCTGCGCAGGGATCCCGCCCAGGATGCAATGGAAGAGGCGCGCAACTATTTCAATGTGGTGCTGCATCCGAAAGGGCCGCGCAAAGCCGAACTGGCGATCAAGCTCCTGGTGCCGGGCGACATCGTGCTGCTTTCCGCAGGCGACATGATCCCGGCCGATCTCAGGATATTGTCGGCCAAAGACCTGTTCGTCAGCCAGTCTGCAATGACCGGCGAATCGATGCCGGTGGAAAAATTCGCGCTGCAGCGCGTGGCCGGCGTCACCAATACCATCGAGCTCGACAATATCCTGTTCATGGGCACCAATATCGTCAGCGGAACCGCCACGGCAGTGGTGATTGCCACCGGCAGCAATACCTATTTTGGCGCGTTGGCGCAACGCGTGACTGCCACCACGCGCACGCTGACTTCCTTTCAGGCCGGGATCAACAAGGTCAGCTGGCTGTTGATCCGTTTCATGCTGGTAATGACCCCGGTGGTATTGCTGATCAATGGCTACACCAAGGGGGATTGGCTGGAGGCGGCGCTATTCGCCCTGTCAGTGGCAGTTGGTCTGACGCCCGAAATGCTGCCGATGATAGTCACCGCGACCCTCGCCAAGGGAGCGGTACTGCTGTCGCGGAAAAAGGTGATTGTGAAGCGCCTCGATGCGATCCAGAATTTTGGCGCAATGGATGTGCTGTGCACCGATAAAACAGGCACCCTCACCCAGGACAAGATTTTCCTTGAGCGCCACACCGACGTGTTTGGGCAGCCATCCGACACCGTGCTGAATTATGCCTATCTGAACAGTTATTATCAGACTGGACTGAAAAATCTTCTCGATGTGGCGGTGCTGGAACATGTGGAAATCCACCAGGAATTGTCGATCAACACGGCGTTTCGCAAGGTGGATGAGATCCCCTTCGACTTCGTGCGCCGCCGCATGTCTGTCGTGGTCGCCGAGCAGGATGGACAGCACCTGCTGATTTGCAAGGGGGCGGTGGAAGAGATCCTCGCGGTCTGCCGCGAGGTTCAGCATGGTGACAAGGTCGAGCCGCTGCGTTCCGAAGTGCTGGAGAAAATCCGTTCCGTCACCGAAGCACTGAATGAAGAAGGGCTGCGTGTCGTCGCGGTGGCGGCGAAAGAACTGGCGCCCGCGATGAATTCATACGGTGTGGCGGATGAACAGGCGCTGACGCTGATCGGATATATCGCGTTTCTGGATCCCCCCAAGGAATCGACCGAGCCGGCGCTGAAGGCGCTCAAGGAGCATGGCGTGACCGTCAAGGTACTGACCGGCGACAACGAACTGGTCACCGTCAAGATCTGCCGGGAGGTGGGGTTGCCCATCGAGGAAGTGCTGCTGGGTTCCGCTGTCGAGGGTTTGTCGGAAGCGGAGCTGGCTGAGCGGGTTGAAAAGTGCAACATTTTCGCCAAGCTGACCCCCACCCACAAGGAGCGCATCGTCCAGGCATTGCGCCGCAACGGGCATGTGGTCGGGTTCATGGGGGATGGCATCAACGATGCCCCCGCATTGCGCGCTGCGGACATCGGTATTTCGGTCGATAGTGCAGTGGATATTGCCAAGGAAGCGGCGGATATCATTCTGCTCGAGCGCAGCCTGATGGTGCTGGAGGAGGGGGTCATCGAAGGGCGCAAGACCTTTGCCAACATGCTGAAGTACATCAAGATCACCGCAAGTTCGAATTTCGGCAACGTGTTCTCGGTGCTGGTGGCGGGCGCATTCCTGCCGTTCCTGCCGATGCTGCCGCTGCATCTGCTGGTGCAGAATCTGCTGTATGACTTTTCCCAGATCGCGATCCCGTTCGACAGCGTGGATGATGAGCAGGTCAGATATCCGCAGAGCTGGAAGCCGGAGGACATCGGGCGCTTCATGATATTTTTCGGCCCGATCAGCTCCATTTTCGACATCGTCACCTACTGCCTGATGTGGTTTGTGTTCTCGGCGAATAGCCCGGATCAGCAAACCCTGTTCCAGTCCGGATGGTTCGTCGAGGGGCTGATGTCGCAGACACTGATCGTGCACATGATACGGACGCAGAAGATCCCGTTCATCCAGAGCAAGCCGAGCTGGCAATTGATGAGCACGACGGTGCTGATCGTCAGTGCCGGGATTTTTCTGGTGATGGGTCCGTTGGCCGGCTATTTCAAGCTCCAGGCGCTGCCGCTGCAGTACTTTATGTATCTGTTCGTGATCCTGCTGGGCTATATGGTGCTGACCCAGGCGATGAAAGGGATGTACACTCGAAGATACGGCTGGCAGTAGGCTCCAGGCTGAGCCGGAAGGTTGCATTTGCAATGCTGAGCGGGAATCCGCAGGCATTTCTGAAACTTCTGTTAAATTAGGTTCACAGCCACCCCGGAATCCAGTAAAGTACCATCTGCATCCCAACCAATAAGAGCTACAACATGAGTGAAAAAAGCCAACAACTGCAAGACCCGTTTCTGAACACCTTGCGCAAGGAACATGTGCAGGTCGCCATCTATCTGGTGAACGGCATCAAGCTGCAAGGTCAGGTCGAATCGTTCGACCAGTACGTGATCCTGCTGAAGAACACCATTACGCAGATGGTCTACAAGCACGCCATCTCGACCATCGTTCCGGCCCGTTCCGTCAGCCTTCCCCACGATACTGCCGAGTAATGCCGCAGCCTTCCGCCGGTCCTGAGACCGCGGTTCTGGTCAGCATCGATTTCGGCAACAGCGATCACAGCGAGAGTCTGGCAGAGCTGCACCTGCTGGCGGAGTCGGCTGGTGTGCGCACGCTGGCGATCGTCGAAGCCAGGCGGCAACGCCCCGATGCGGCGTTGTTCGCGGGCAGCGGCAAGGTGCAGGAGCTCGCCGAACTGGTGGAGCGGCTGGAAGCCCCGCTGGTGATCTTCAATCATGACCTTAGTCCTGCGCAGATGCGCAATCTCACCGCCAAGCTGAATACCCGCGTGATCGACCGCACCATGCTGATCCTGGATATTTTCGCGCAGCGCGCGCAAAGCCACGAGGGCAAGGTCCAGGTGGAGCTGGCGCAGCTGAAATACCTCGCAACGCACCTGGTCGGCATGAACCAGGACATGGGGCAGCAGAAGCATGCCGTCGGCGCACGCGGTCCCGGGGAAACCATGCTGGAACTGGACCGGCGCAAGCTGGACAAGCGCGTGCACCTGCTCAAGGACAGGCTGGAGAAGCTCAAGCGCCATCGCACCGTGCAGCGCCGCGCGCGCAGCCGCCACGATGTGCTGTCGGTATCGATCGTCGGTTATACCAATGCGGGCAAATCTACGCTGTTCAACCGGCTGACCCGCGCCAGTGTTTATGTGGCCGACCAGTTGTTTGCCACGCTGGATACCACCTCGCGGCGGATGTTTACCGCGGAGACGGGCCTGCGGGAGGGTGATGCCGCAGGCATCGGGTACCCGCCGGGGTCCCCCTGGCGGGGGGAAATCGTGCTGTCGGACACGGTGGGATTCATCCGCCATCTGCCGCACTCTCTGGTTGCCGCGTTCCGCAGCACGCTCGAAGAAACGATGCAGGCCGATCTGCTGCTGCATGTGGTGGATGCCGGCAATCCGGAGCGCGACAACCAGATCGCCGAAGTCAACAAGGTGCTGGCGGAGATCGCTGCGGCGGACATTCCCCAAGTGCTGGTGTTCAACAAGATCGACCTGCTGGACACACCGCCCAGCGTGGAACGGGATGATTATGGTAGAATCGCCCGTGTATTTTTGAGCGCTAAAACTGGCGCAGGTGTGGACGGTTTGCGGCTTGCCTTGAATGAAGCCAGGGCGGCCCGCCCAGCCGCTGCAGAAGCCGGGAATCAAATTAATCAAACGAGTGACTGAATATTATGGGATTGAATGATCCGCAATGGGGCAACAAGAACAGCAACGGCGGGCCGCCCGACCTCGAAGAACTGCTGCGCAGGCTGAACCAGAAAGTGGCTGCACTGATGGGCGGCGGCAAGGGCGCGGCTGGCAAGCCGGCAGGCGGTGCGCCGGCTCAGGGTTTTGGCGCCGGCATCGGCCTGATCATTGCGATCATCGCCTTGATCTGGGCCGGCAGCGGATTCTACATCGTCGATGCGGGCCAGCGCGGAGCGGTGCTGCGCTTCGGCAAGAACATAGAAATTACCATGCCCGGCCCCCATTGGCATTTGCCTTTCCCGATCGAGACCGTGGAAATCGTCAATGTGAGCCAGGTCAGGACCGTGGAGATCGGGTATCGCGATAACGTCAAGAACAAGGTGCTGAATGAATCGCTGATGCTGACCGATGACGAAAATATCATCGATATCCAGTTCGCGGTGCAGTACTTCGTCAACAATGCGGCGGATTACCTGTTCAACAACCGTGCGCCGGATGAAAACGTGCATCAGGTGGCCGAAGCGGCGATACGCGAAGTGGTTGGAAAGAACAAGATGGATTATGTGTTGTATGAAGGGCGCGAGCAGGTGACCGCGGAGACCACCAAACTGATGCAAAGCATCCTGGATCGCTACAAGTCAGGCATTACGATCAGCAAGGTCACGATGCAGAATGCCCAACCGCCGGAACAAGTGCAGGCATCCTTTGATGATGCGGTCAAGGCGGGGCAGGATCGCGAGCGCCAGAAAAACGAGGGTCAGGCCTATGCCAATGACGTGATACCGCGTGCCAGCGGTGCGGCGGCGCGTCTGATGGAAGAGGCGCGGGGATACCACCAGAGCGTGATTGCGAATGCCGAAGGGGATGCGAGCCGCTTCAAGCAGATACTGGTCGAGTACCAGAAGGCTCCCGCCGTCACGCGCGAACGCATGTACCTGGACATGATGCAGCAGATGCTGAGTAATGTCAGCAAGGTGATGATCGATCAAAAGAGCGGCAACAGCCTGCTTTATCTGCCGCTGGACAAGTTGATGGAAGCCACTCGTGACGGCGCAAGCGCGGCTGAGGCGCAGCCCTCAGCCAAGGCCGATGTAGTACCGCCGTCAACCCAGGGAAGTGACAATGCGGCCGCACAGCGCGCGCGCGACTCACTGCTTGGCCGCGATCGGGAGGCAAGATAATGAAAATCAACATGACCCATATCCTGGTCGGCGCAGTGATTGTGCTGATCCTGGCAAGTTTGAGCATGTTCGTGGTGGACCAGCGCCAGACTGCCATCGTGTTCCAGCTGGGTGAAATGATCAGCGTCAAGACCCAGCCGGGCTTGTATTTCAAGACGCCGCTGATGCAGAACGTGCGCTACTTCGATTCGCGCATACTGACGCTGGATACCGGAGAGCCGGAACGTTACATTACTGCCGAAAAGAAGAACGTGATGGTGGATTCCTTCGTCAAATGGCGCATCGCGGACGTCAAGCAATACTATGTCAGCGTCGGCGGCGATGAAATGCGTGCCAGGACACGGTTGATGCAGACGATCAATTCCAGCATGCGCGAGGAATTCGGCAAGCGCACCATCCACGATGTGATATCCGGCGAGCGTGACCAGATCATGCAGGCGGTGCTTCAGAAAACCGGGGCTGATGCGAGCAAGATAGGTGTCCAGGTACTGGACGTGCGCCTCAAGCGTGTCGACTTCCCGGTCGAGATCAGCGACTCGGTCTATCGGCGCATGGAGGCTGAGCGCAAACGTGTCGCCAATGAGCTGCGCGCAACCGGATATGCGGAGAGCGAGAAGATTCGCGCCGATGCCGATCGCCAGCGCCAGGTGATCCTGGCTGGTGCCTATCGCGATGCCCAGCGCATCAAGGGTGAAGGCGATGCCAAAGCCTCTGCGTTATATGCCGCGGCATTCGGGCGCAATCCGGAATTCTATTCGTTCTATCGCAGTCTCGATGCCTACAAGCAAAGTTTCAGGAACAAGGGCGACGTAATGGTGCTGGATCCGAGTTCGGCATTTTTCAAGTACATGAAGAGCCCCGCCCGGGTTGGCAAGTAGTGCTGCATTTATTTCTGCTTGGACTGGCGATGATGATGGTGGTGGAAGGCTTGGCGCCATTTGTGCTGCCCGAGCTGTGGCGCGAAACCTTCCGCAAGCTGGTGGCGCTGAGCGACGGCCAGTTGCGCTTTATCGGTCTTACTTCAATGATTTCCGGTCTGCTGCTGCTGTATTGGATCAAATGATGCAAAACTGGCTGCTCCCCGAATATATCCAGGACATGTTGCCGGACGAAGCGTCGCGCATCGAACAGATGCGCGCCAGCTTCCTCGACTTGTTGCGCAAATCCGGCTATCAACTGGTAGCTCCGCCGCTGCTGGAATATGCTGAATCGTTGTTGCTCGATGGCAATGACGACAGGGATTTGCGCAGTTTCAAGCTGGTCGATCAATTGAGCGGGCGCACCCTGGCATTGCGCGCCGACATTACGCCGCAGGTGGCCCGCATCGATGCGCATTTGCTGAACCGCCAGGGCGTGGTGCGGCTTTGTTACGCAGGCAGCGTGTTGCACACCCAGCCGGCCGGATTGACGCGCACGCGCGAGTTGCTGCAGATCGGTGCAGAACTATACGGGCATGGCGGACTGGAAAGCGATCTGGAAATCCAGCAGCTGATGCTGCAAGCGCTGGCTTTGCTGGGCATCAGCGGCGTGCATCTCGATCTTGGCCATGTGGGCGTATTCCGCGCGCTGGTGAACCATGCAGGATTGGACAAGCGCCAGGAAAACGAATTGTTCGTTGCGCTGCAAAGCAAGGACACCAGTACCTTGCAGGCCCTGGCAGCGCCGCTGGATGCGACTCTGCGTGGGGCGCTGCTGGCGCTGCCGTCACTCTATGGCCATTGCGGCCAGGTGCTGGATCAGGCCCGCAAGCTGCTGCCGGATTATCCCGGCATCGCGGCCGCGCTGGATGATCTGCAAAGCATTTCCGGCAAGTTGCAGGCGCTGGTTTCCGGCATCGGCATAGACCTCGCCGACCTGCGCGGATACCACTATCACAGCGGCATGGTGTTCGCTGCCTATCATTCCGGCAGCCATGACGCGATCGCGCTGGGCGGGCGCTACGACGATCTGGGCAGGAGTTTCGGGCGCGCGCGCGCCGCGACCGGATTCAGCATGGACTTGCGCCAGTTGTATGGTTTGCTGCCGCATCAGCCAGCCCGGCTGGGCATCTGCGCGCCGCACCGCGGCGATGCCACTTTGCGCGAGCGCATCGCGCAATTGCGCAATGCCGGCGAGATTGTCGTCGTCGACCTGCTCGGCGACCCGGGTCTGCGCGGCGAATTGCAGTGCGACCGCGAACTGGTCCTGCGCAATGGCGCCTGGCAGGTCGTCGCGTTGTAACGTAAGACTCGCAAGGCGAGACTTCCCCATCCCTCTCCCGCATGCGGGAGAGGGATGGGGAGAGGGATTCGATTTATAGACGGGAAGTTTTGTAATGGCCAAGAATGTAGTGGTAATCGGTACCCAGTGGGGTGATGAAGGCAAGGGCAAGATCGTTGATTGGCTGACCGATCATGCCCAGGGCGTGGTGCGCTTCCAGGGCGGGCACAATGCCGGCCATACGCTGGTGATTGGCGGCAAGAAGACCGTGCTGCGTCTGATCCCTTCCGGTATCCTGCGCGACTCGGTGATGTGCTACATCGGCAACGGCGTGGTGCTGTCGCCATCGGCCCTGCTCAAGGAGATGGACGAGCTGCAACAGGGCGGGGTCGATGTGTATAACCGCCTGAAGATCTCAGAGGCCTGCCCATTGATCCTGCCCTATCACGAGGCGATCGACAAGGCCCGCGAACTGGCCAAGGGCACTGCGAAGATCGGCACCACCGGGCGCGGCATCGGCCCGGCTTATGAGGACAAGGTGGCGCGCCGCGCGATCCGTTTGCAGGACATGTTTTACCGCGAACGCTTCGCCGCCAAACTGGGTGAGGTCCTGGACTATCACAACTTCGTGCTGAAGAATTACTTCAATGCCGCGACGGTGGATTTCCACAAAACCCTGGACGATGCGCTGGCGCTGGCAGAACGCATCAAACCGCTGGTGATGGACGTCCCGCGCGCGCTGTATGAAGCCAACCAGGCCGGCAACAGCCTGTTATTCGAAGGTGCGCAGGGCGCATTGCTGGACATTGACCACGGCACCTATCCCTTCGTCACTTCGAGCAACTGCATTGCCGGCGCGGCCTGTGCCGGGGCGGGTGTGGGGCCGCAAATGCTGCACTATGTGCTCGGCATCACCAAGGCCTACACCACGCGGGTGGGTTCCGGCCCGTTCCCGACCGAGCTGTATGACGCGGTGGACAAGCGCGATCCGATCGGTGAAGGCCTGGCCAAACGCGGCCATGAATTCGGCTCGGTCACCGGTCGTGCGCGCCGCTGCGGCTGGTTCGATGCGGCGGCATTGAAGCGCTCGATCCAGATCAACGGCGTGTCCGGTCTGTGCGTGACCAAACTGGACGTGATGGATGGCATGGAAGTGGTGCGCCTGGGCGTGGGCTACCGCATCAATGGCAGGGATAGCGACATCCTGCCGGCGGGTGCCGACGCCCTGGCGGATTGCCAAGCCGTGTATGAAGAGATGCCGGGCTGGAGCGAAAGCACGCTGGGGGTGCAGCGCTATGCAGATCTGCCCAGGGCCGCGCGCAATTACCTCGAGCGCATCGCCGAAGTCTGCGGTGTCCCGGTCGACATGGTCTCGACCGGGCCGGACCGGGATGAGACCATTGTGCTGCGCCATCCGTTCGAGTAGCTTGGTACGAAAAAGGAAATGGCCCGCTTACGCGAGCCATATTTTGTACTGGTGCCCAGAAGAGGACTCGGTCACACAGGCGCGACCCCGGCATCCGCTGCACCCGCAAGGAGTACGCCGTGGTTGTAAAGCCGCTAAAGCGACAACAACCACGCTGCATCGGATGCCCTTCGAGTCCTGGCGCGAAACACGCAGGTGTTTCGCTTGTTCCGGGCACGAAAAGCAAAAAGGCTCGCTTGCGCGAGCCAGTTTATGTATTGGTGCCCAGAAGAGGACTCGAACCTCCACACCTTGCGGCACACGGACCTGAACCGTGCGCGTCTACCAATTCCGCCATCTGGGCTTGAATATCTGCGCTGAAGACTTGCAGAAGGCGCGCAATTTAATTGTTAAAGGATACATTGTCAATGAAAAATAAAAAAAATATACGTTTGCAGGACCCGTTTCTGGAACGCGAGCGCGAGCAATACGAACAGCCGTTGCCCAGCCGCGAATTCATCCTGCAGATACTGACCGAGCAGGGTGCTCCGGTCGGGGATGAGGAATTACTGCAGCTGTTGCACATTGAAAAGCACGAGGAAGACCTGTTCTCGCGCCGCCTGCGCGCGATGGAGCGCGACGGCCAGATCATGCGCAACCGCAAGCGCGCCATCTGCGTCGTGGACAAGCTCGATCTGGTCAAGGGCAAGGTGCAGGGCCATCCGGACGGATTCGGTTTCCTGATCCCGGAAGACGGCAGCCCCGACATGTTCCTCAGCGAGAAGGAGATGCATCAGGTGCTGCACGGCGACGTCGTGATGGTGCGGCAGAGCGGCGTGGACCGGCGCGGCCGTCCCGAGGCCAAGATCGTCGAGGTGCTGGAGCGCGCCAACAATCGCGTGGTCGGCCGCCTGTATGAAGAGCACGGCATCCATTTCGTGGTCGCCGAGAACCGCCGCATCACCCAGGACATCTTGGTCGCACCCGGCGAAACCGGCGCGGCCATGGCGGGGCAGGTGGTGGTACTCGAGATCCTGCAGCAGCCCGACAAGCACGCCCAGCCGATCGGCCGCATCGTCGAGGTGCTGGGCAATTATGCCGATCCCGGCATGGAGATCGAGATCGCGCTGCGCAAGCACGATCTGCCCTATGAGTTCCCCAAGGATGCGGAGCGCCAGGCCAGGGCGATCTCTCCTGTCGTTGCCGCAGCCGATTGGGCGGGACGCGAGGATATCCGCAACCTGCCGCTGGTCACGATAGACGGCGAGACTGCGCGCGATTTCGACGACGCGGTGTATTGCGCGCCGGAAAAGGGTGGCTACCGCCTGGTGGTGGCGATCGCAGATGTCAGCCACTATGTGCAGAGCGGCGATGCGCTGGACCGCGAGGCGATCAACCGCGGCAACTCGGTGTACTTTCCGCGCCGCGTGATCCCGATGCTGCCGGAGGAGTTGTCCAACGGCCTGTGTTCGCTGAATCCGCAGGTGGACCGGCTGTGCATGGTGTGCGACATGCACATCAGCAACAGCGGCGATATCGAAAGCTACCGCTTCTATCCGTCGGTGATGCATTCCCAGGCGCGGCTAACCTACAACCAGGTCGCCGCGATGCTGGTCGAGCCGGACGGCGAGCTGGCGAAGGGCAACGCCGCCATCGTGCCGCATCTCGAGCATCTCTACGAGCTGTTCAAGAAGCTGCTGAAGGCGCGCGAGAAACGCGGCGCGATCGATTTCGAGACGGTCGAGACGCAGATGATCTTCACCGACCAGGGCAAGATCGAACGCATCGTGCCGGTGGTGCGCAATGACGCGCACAAACTGATCGAGGAGTGCATGCTGGCAGCCAACGTGTGTGCGGCCGGCTATCTGCACGAGCACGGCCATACCGTGCTGTACCGCATCCACCAGGGGCCGACACCGGAGAAGCTGGAAGCGCTGCGCGAATTCATGAAAGAGTTCGGCCTGCAACTGACCGGCGAAGACGATCCGCAGGCGGCCGATTATTCCAAGCTGCTCAAGCGCATCAAGGGCCGGCCCGATGCCGGGCTGCTGCAGACCGTGATGCTGCGTTCGCTGCGCCAGGCCAAGTACGAGCCGGAGAACATCGGGCACTTCGGCCTGGGCTACGAGGCCTATACCCATTTCACCTCGCCGATACGCCGCTATCCCGACCTGCTGGTGCATCGCGCCATCAAGGCCGTGCTGCAAGGCAAGCAATACAATCCGGCGCAGAAATGGGCGGAGCTGGGCGCCCATTGCTCGATGACCGAGCGCCGCGCAGATGATGCGACGCGCGATGTCGAGGCCTGGCTGAAATGTTTCTACATGCGCGACCATCTGGGCAGCGTGTTCACCGGTTCGGTCTCGTCTGTCACCAGCTTCGGCATGTTCGTGTCGCTGGACGATCTGTATGTCGAAGGGCTGGTGCACATCTCCGAACTCGGCAAGGATTATTTCCAGTTCGACGCCGCCAAGCACCAGCTGCTCGGCGAGCGCACCGGACAGCGCTACCGCATCGGCGACCGCGTGCAGGTGCGCGTCGTCAAGGTCGACATGGAAAGCACCAAGATCGATTTCGTGCTGCATGAATTGATCCAGACTTCCGGACATGGGACTGCCGGAGAGGGGCGTACCACGGGCAGCAAGTCCGCGCCCGGCAAAGCTGCAAAGGGCAAGGAAAAGAAGCGCCATGGCTGATCTGCGCCTGATCTACGGCTTTCACGCGGTGACTGCGCGCATCCGCCAGAATCCGGACGGCGTGCTGGAAGTTTATCTGCAGGCGCAGCGCCAGGACCCGCGCATGCGCGAGCTGATCAAGCTGGCCGAAACCAGCGGCGTGCGCGTGATCCCGGTGGAGGCGAAACGCCTCGACGGCATGGCGGGCAGCGCGCGCCATCAGGGCGTCGCGGCGCGCGTTGATGCGGCGCGGCGCGTGCAGCATCTGGAAGACGTGCTGGATACGCTGGATGAACCGCCGCTGCTGCTGGTGCTGGACGGCGTGCAGGACCCGCACAATCTTGGCGCCTGTCTGCGCAGCGCCGATGCGTTCGGCGTGCACGCGGTGATCGCGCCGAAGGACCGCGCGGTCGGCATCACCGCGACGGTGGAGAAGGTCGCCTGCGGCGCGGCGGAGACCGTCCCCTACATCACCGTGACCAATCTTGCGCGCACGCTGCGCGACCTGAAGGAACGCGACATCTGGGTGACCGGCGCGGCAGGCGAAGCCCAACAGGACCTGAACGGATTCCGGCACGCCGGCGCACTGGCTTGGGTGCTGGGCGCGGAAGGCGAGGGCCTGCGCCGCCTGACGCGCGAGACCTGCGACGAACTGGTGCGCATCACTATGCTGGGCAGCGTCGAAAGCCTGAATGTCTCGGTCAGCGCCGGGATCTGCCTGTTCGAAGCCAGACGGCAGCGGAAGGGTGATGGCTGAGCCGAAAGTCTTAAATCTGCTTCAACTTGTGGGTACAATAGCTCCGGCCATTTGATCAACAAGCAGGTTAATCGAAGCGTCAGTCCACATGGAACAGTCCACCCAGTCCATGCAAGCCGCGGGCGAGGCTATCGGCACCATAGAAGAGGTGCACGGGCCGGTGGTCAATATTGTCTGCGATCACCTGCCGCCGCTGCACCAGGCCTTGTTCTGTGTTTCGGATCACGACAGCTATACCTTTGAAGTCTACCGCCATCTTGATGAGCGCCGCGTGCGCGCGATTGCGCTGCATCCGACCGGCGGGTTGAAGCGCGGGCTGCCGGTGCACGACAGCGGCGGGCCGTTGCGTATTCCGGTGTCGCCGGATTGTTTGAGCCGTCTGCTCGACGTATTCGGCCTGCCGCTGGACGGCGCTGCGCCCATCCCGCCCGTGCAGATGCGCAACATCATCGCCGCACCGGCGGCGCTGTCTGAATCTGCCGCCGCCGCAGGCATCCTGGAATCCGGCATCAAGGTGATCGACCTGCTGTGTCCTTTCGTCAAGGGCGGCAAAACCGGCCTGTTCGGCGGCGCGGGCGTCGGCAAGACCGTGCTGATCATGGAATTCATGCATGCGATCGTCAGCCTGCATCAGGGCGTTTCGGTGTTCGCCGGCGTCGGCGAGCGCATCCGCGAAGGACACGAGCTGTGGCACGAGATGCAGGATGCCGGGGTGATGCCCAATACGCTGATGGTGTTCGGACAGATGGACGAATCGCCTGGCGTGCGCTTCCGTGTCGGCCTGTCCGCGGTGACCTATGCGGAATACCTGCGCGACACGCTGGGCAAGGAAGTGCTGCTGCTGATGGACAATGTGTTCCGCTTCGTGCAGGCGGGCAGCGAGATCTCCGGCCTGCTCGGCCGCATGCCCGCCACGGTCGGTTACCAGCCGACCCTGATGAGCGAAGTGGCGGAATTGCAGGAACGCATCATCTCGACGCGCAGCGGCGATATCACCGCGGTGCAGGCGGTGTATGTCCCGGCGGACGACATGACCGACCCGGCCGTGAGCACCATCCTGACGCACCTGGACACGATGGTGATCCTGTCGCGCAGCCAGGCGGCGAAAGGGATCTACCCGGCAGTCGATCCTTTGCTGTCGTCGAGCAAGATGATGGACAGGAGCTTTCTCGGCGACCGCCATTACAGTGTTGCCGAAGGGGTGCGCGAGCATCTTGCGCGCTACAAGGAACTGGAAGACATCATCGCGATGCTGGGGCTGGAAGCGCTGGCGGAAGCCGATCAGCGCATCGTGCTGCGCGCGCGCAAGTTGCAGCGTTATCTGACCCAGCCATTCCACGTGGTCGCATCGCATACCGGGATCGGCGGCGCGTCGGTGACGCTGGACCAGACCCTGACCGACTGCGAGGCTTTTCTGCGCGGCGATTACGACGCGGTATCCGAGGAACAATGCTACATGCGCGGCGCGATGCGAAATGAGGAGGCGGCCGGCGCATGAATACCTTCTCCCTGCATCTGCAAAGCGCCACCCAATATGAGCACATCAGCGGCGTGACCAGCTTCGTCGGCGCAGACGAATCCGGCAGTTTCGGCCTGCTCGCCCGCCATGTGCGGATGATGACCGCGCTGGATTACGGGCTGGCGCGCTATCGGCTGCAAGACGGCGGCTGGCACTACCTTGCCTTCCCGCGGGCGATCCTTTACTTTGTGGATGACGCGCTGTACATCAGCACCCGGCGCTTCCTGCACGACAGCGATTATCAGCGCATCAGCACGGGATTGCTGGAGCAGCTGCTCAAGGAAGAGGAAGCGCTGCGCGGGATCAAGGAGAGCCTGTATCGCCTGGAGCAGGAGATGTTCCGGCGTCTGTGGCAGATGGGACGAGGCCCCGGGTGATACGCATGGACGATGACGAATTGCGCAGCAGCGTCGAGAAGCAGGTGAAGCGCATGCAGCGCGCCGACAAGGAGCGCCCCACGCTGCTGGCGCAGTCGGTGTTCATGGGCACATTGACGCTGCTGTTCGTGCTGCCGGTGATCTTCGGCGCCTACTTCGGCAACTGGCTGGACGGCAGGGCGCAGGGCTATTCTATCCGCTGGACGATAGGGCTGATCTTCGTCGGGCTGGTGACCGGTGTGATCAATGTCTACATTTATGTCCGGGAGCACGATTGATGGAAACCGCTGCAGTACTGTTTCGCGTCGGCCCGTTCGCGATCACCTCTGTCGTGGCGACCACCTGGGGCATCATGCTGCTGTTGGGCGGGTTCTGCTGGCTGGCCACGCGCCGCCTCGCGCTCGACCCGGGGCCGCTGCAGACCATGCTGGAAGGCGTGGTGTCTGCGATCGAGGACAGCATCAGCGCGGTGCTGCCCGACCATGCCCTGCAGGTGCTGCCGTTCATCGGCACGCTGTGGATCTACATCGTGATCACGAATCTGACCGGGCTGATCCCGCATCTTCATTCCCCTACCGGCAATCTGTCGGTGACTGCGGGCCTCGCGCTGCTGGTGTTTTTCTCGGTGCACTGGTTCGGCGTGCGCAGCGAAGGCCTGCGCCGCTATCTTGCGCACTATCTCAGTCCCAGCCCGATCCTGCTGCCGTTCCATCTGATCAGCGAGGTGACGCGCACCGTCGCGCTGGCGGTGCGATTATTCGGCAACATCATGAGCCTGGAGATGGCGGCGATGCTGATACTGCTGGTGGCCGGCCTGCTGGTGCCGGTGCCGCTGCTGATGCTGCACATCGTTGAAGGTTTGGTGCAGGCCTATATTTTCGGTATGCTGGCATTGATTTACGTTGCCGGTGCGATGCAGTCGCAGGAAAGTCTTGAACGGAACGAGAAAGGACACGGAACATGAACGACATGACCTGGTTCACCATCATTTCCACGATGGCCGCAGCACTGGCCATCGCGCTCGGCGTGATGTTCCCGGCGCAGGCGATGGGCCGCGCAATCAGCCAGGCACTGGACGCGCTGGCGCGCCAGCCGGAGGCGGAAAAATCCATCATGCGCACGCTGTTCATCGGGCTTGCGATGATCGAATCGCTGGCGATCTACGTGCTGGTGATCGTGCTGATCATTCTGTTCCGCAACCCGTTGCTGCAATTCCTGATCAAATAAGCGCCGGATCGACGTCGTGGAATTCGACTGGACCACCTTCACGCTGGAAATCGTCAACTTCCTGATCCTGGTCTGGATCCTGAAGCACTTCCTGTATCACCCGATACTGGACGTGATCGCGAAGCGCCGGGCCGGGATAGAGCAGGCGCTGGCCGATGCCAGACGCATCGAAACCGAAGCGATCACGGTCAAGCAGCAGCACGAACAGCATCTGGCCGAGTGGGAGGAGGAAAAGGAGGCGGCCCGGGCGAACCTGCTGAAGGAACTGGCAGCCGAGCGCGAGCACAGGATGGCCGCCCTGGAAGCCGTGATCGCGGAAGAGCGCCAGCGGCGCAGCGTGCTGGACGAACGGCGCCGGCGCGATTTCGAACAGGCCGCCGAGCAACAGGGCATCGCGCAGGGTGCGGCCTTCTCTGCCAGATTGCTGGCGCGGGTCGCCTCGCCGGAACTGGAGGCACGGCTGTATACGCTGTTGCTGGAGGATTTGCGCGGCCTGCGTGCCGAAGACCGGCATGCGCTGGCCGAAGCAGCCGCTGCAGCGGGATTGCAGCTCGGGGTGCAAAGCGCGTTCAGCCTGGATGAAGGCAAACGCAGCGAACTGGCGCGGGTGCTGGCGGAGATCACCGGCAGAACATTGCCGGTCGACTACCGCGTGGATGCGGGGCTGGTTGCCGGGTTCCAGGTGAACGTCGGGCCGTGGGTGCTGCATGCCAATCTGCGCGACGAATCGAAGTTTTTCAGCGGGGCATTGCGCCATGCAGGCTGAAACGGCAGACGCCGATTCGCCGCTGGCCGCCCAGGCGGAATGGTTGTCGCGTTATCGCTACGGCTTGCGCCTGTCGGAGCAGGGTAGGGTAGTGTCGGTCGGCGACGGCATCGTCTGGATCAGCGGCCTGCCTTCGGCACGCATGGACGAGATCGTGCAGCTGGAAGACGGCAGCAGCGCGCTGCTGTTCCATCTCGCCAGCGACCGGGTGGGCGCGATCCTGCTGCGCCAGACCGAGCGGCTGACCGCCGGAACGCCGGCGTATCTGAGCGGCCGGCGTCTGAGCATAGGCGTCGGCGACGGGCTGCTGGGGCGCGTGATCGATCCGCTCGGCGCGCCGCTCGACGATGCCGGAGCCATCCCGTCCGGCGCGAGCCGATTGCTGGATGTGCGCTCGCCGCCTATCGTCGCGCGCGATTTCGTCAGGCAGCCGATGTATACCGGCAACAAGATCGTCGACACGCTGATCCCGATCGGCAAGGGCCAGCGCCAATTGCTGGTCGGCGACAACGGCAGCGGCAAGAGTGCGCTGGCGGTCGATAGCGTGATCAACCAGCGCGGCAAGAGCGTGTATTGCGTCTACGTGTTGATCGGGCAGAAGCGCTCGTCGGTGGTGAATTGCATTGAAACCCTGCGCCGTGCCGGCGCAATGGCCTACACCACGGTGGTGGTGGCGGAGGCGACCGCGATGCCCGGCCTCAAATATCTGGCGCCGTTCGCCGGCTGCACCGTTGCCGAAGCGTGGATGGCCGAAGGGCGCGACACGCTGGTGGTCTACGATGACCTCACCACGCATGCACGCAGCTACCGCGAGCTTTCCTTGCTGCTGCGCCGCCCGCCGGGGCGCGAAGCCTATCCCGGCGATATCTTTTACCTGCATGCGCGATTGTTGGAACGCTCCACCCGCTTGTCGGCGAAACAGGGCGGCGGCAGCATGACCGCTCTGCCCATCATCGAAACCGAGCAGGGCGAGATCGCGTCATATATCCCCACCAACCTGGTCTCGATCACCGACGGGCAGGTCTATTTCGACCGGCAGCTGTTCGCGCGCGGATTCCTCCCGGCCATCGATGTCACCCGTTCGGTATCGCGCATCGGCGGCAATGCCCAGCATCCCGGCATCAAGAAAGAAGCGGGGCGGATGCGGCTGGATTATCTGCAGTTCCTCGAGCTGGAGGTATTCACCCGTTTCGGCTCGAAACTGGAGGCGAGCATGGAAGCGCGCATCCGGCGCGGCCAGGTGCTGCGCGAAATGCTCAAGCAGGACCTGCTCCAGCCGCTGACTATCGAATTCCAGATGGCATGGCTGGTGGCATACAACCAAGGGCTGTTCGATCAAATCGAGCTGAAGCAGGTGAAGCCGCGTCTGGCAGCGCTGCAGCGCCAGGTGGAACAGGCCGGATTGAGCATAGAGGATGGTCGCGACCGGTGGAAAAGCCTGGTGCACGCCTGGGTGGGAGTATCGGCAACAACGGAGGCTGTCTAGATGGGCCGGCGGCGCGAGGTGCAGCAGCGCCTGGCCGCGCTGGACGAGATCGATGGCATCATGATCGCGATGAAGAATCTGGCGCTGCTGGAAACGCACCGGCTCGCCGGATTCCTCGATACCCAGCGCCGCGCGGTGGCGAACATCGAAGCGGCTGCCGCGGACTTCCTGGATTTTTACTCGCAAGCGGAGGTGCCCGGGGAAGGCCTGCGGCAAGAGCTGCTGCTGGTGATCGGATCGGAGCGCGGACTGTGCGGCGATTTCAACGAGAGCTTGCTGGCGCCGCTGGCTGCGGCGACACGCCGGCATGCATCGCTGGTCGTGGCAGTGGGGCGCAGACTCGAAGCCAGGTTGCACGATGATGCGGGCCACCGCATTTTCGTGGAAGGCCCCAGTGTCGGCGAAGAGGTGCAGGCTGCGCTGGTGCGGCTGGTCAGGGTGTTGGGCGATATGCAGCAGCAGCGGCCGGGCCAGGTCAGGCGCATCAGCGCGCTGTACCACGACGATCAAAGCGGCGAACCCAGGCTGCGCCAGCTGTTGCCGCTGGTGCAGCCGCCAGGCAGGCCAGTCCATGCCGATGCGCCGCTGCTCAATCTGGAAGCCGGGAGATTCCTGTCGCTGCTCACCGACCAGTATCTGTTCGCCGTGCTGCATGAGGTGTTTTACGCTTCACTGATGGCGGAAAACCGCATGCGGCTGGAGCATATGGACAGCGCCATCCGCCGCATCGAGAAAGACGAGGACCAGCTGCGCCTGCGCTACAATGCACTGCGCCAGGAAGAGATCATCGAGGAGATCGAGATCATCATGCTGAGCGCGGAAGCATTGTCGGATTCCGTTTAGCGGCACCGGCTGCGACACCAGGGCCGATGTCCGTCACCAGGAGGGATAGCCATGATATTTCGCGACCGTGAAGATGCAGCGCGCCGGCTGGCGGATGCGCTTGCGCAATACAAGGGGCAGAACCCGCTGGTGCTGGCAATCCCGCGCGGCGCGGTGCCGATGGCCAGGGTCATCGCCGATGCATTGGGCGGCGAAGTGGATGTCGTGCTGGTGCGCAAACTGCGCGCGCCGGGCAACCCGGAATTCGCGATCGGTTCAGTGGACGAGACCGGCTGGACCTATCTCGGCGAGTATGCCGGGCGCGTGGGGGGCAGTTCGGAATACATCGCAGCGGAGAAGGAGGCGCAACTCAAGGTGATGCGCGAGCGGCGCGCCAGTTATACCCCGATACGCGCGCCGCATGATCCGGCGGGGCGCATCGTGATCGTCGTGGATGACGGGCTGGCCACCGGCTCGACGATGATCGCCGCGCTGCACGCGCTGCGCGCCAGGCTTCCGAAACTGCTGGTCTGTGCCGTGCCGGTATCTCCGCCCGATACGCTGGCCAAAGTGAAACCCTATGCCGATCAGGTGGTGTGCCTGAGCGCACCGGAGATGTTTTACGCGGTGGGGCAGTTCTACCAGTCCTTTCCCCAGGTGAGCGACCAGGAAGTGATCGAGCTGCTCAAGGCGGCTCCGGGTTAGCCGCGCCATCGTCCCGCGCCGAAAATGGCGGCGACGCAACGTGTCGGCGTGCGCGGCGCCCTGCCGTTAAATTAATATCCATGTAACCGAATAGCGCCGGAGCGAAAACCGGGATGGTTTGCCGCTACGTTGCAGGGTCGTGCGCACCTTTCATGAAATTTTATTAAGAGAACTTTCATACAGACTAGCTATCCTATTCACGCTTCACATTGAAGCCAGGCAGTATCGTATTGACGTTTGCCCGGATACTGCGGTTTGATTGTCTTGTCAGGCAAACCAATTGACTAACAGATTTATCTCGGGAGGTGCCATGAGCAAGCTGAGGATATTGCCGGGGGCCGCGGGTATCATCGCATTGACCGCGACCATGGGTTTTGTCGACGGGCAACGCGAAATCGAGGCCGAACTTTTTTCCAGAGAAAGAGTTGTTTTGGTGAGACCCTATCCGGAAACTGCATCTGAAGGTGTATCGCTGGGCAACGAGATTTTGATCAAGCCGGGCATTTCTGCCTATCTGGTCGAAATCAAGCGCGGTGATAAAACTAAAAAAGTATTAATTGATGCAGCGAATGGGAAAGTACTGGTGTCATGAGGGTAAGCGTCATGCTTTGGGAAAACATCAATGGTTTCGTTCGGGGGATGTTTTCAGGGTCGCCTTCCAGGCACTCAGTTTTTGCTCGTAGCGCATCGACGCATGAGCGGGGCTGGTTGACGGCAAGCGCTGGCAATCCAGTAGCCGCGGCAGGAGCAAGGGCTGCACATGCTTTAAAAAGACGGTTTCTGCCATCGTGCCGTTGAAGAAGACCCTGGTGATGCCCGGGTGCTTGCGGAAAAACGATGCAAAATCGTTAACGCAGATCGAGTCTGCGTCGATATCCGCGTCCATGCTGGTGTGCCGGCTGCATGAGGCAAGCACATCCCAGAGTGCGATGCCGGCGGACCTCAGCTTCTCGATGCGCGCTTCGTATGCCAAAGCCGGTGCCGCGCCGAACAGGTCGCCCATGATGGCCCAGAACGCATTGCGCGGATGCGCATAATATTGTCCGGTCAGCAGCGATTCCTTGCCCGGCATGCTGCCGAGGATCAGGATGGTTGCGGTCGGATTCTCGACCGGCGGGAAGCTTAGTATGTGCGGCAATCTGCAATTCTCCGGTAATGCGGCACGAATTATCCTTGTGCGCCAATTGTGTTTCGATACCTTGTCAGGAACGGTCATAGCCCAATCCTGCCCGGCTATAGATACTGTGCGAACCAGTCTGCGGCTTTGTTTGCCGCTTGTCGCAGCGTGCCCGGCTCTTCAAACAAGTGGGTTGCGCCGGGGATCAGCACCAGTTTTCTTGCGCAGCTCATCAATGCATCGGCCTGACGGTTCAGTTCGATTACATCGTAATCTGCACCACCGACGATCAGCAGTGTCGGCGCAGTGACTTGGCGCAGCGCAATCGCGCCGGCGAGATCGGGGCGTCCGCCGCGCGACACCACTGCCGAGATCTTGTTGCCCATTTCTGCGGCTGCCTGCAACGCCGCCGCAGCCCCGGTGCTGGCGCCAAAGTAACCGAGGCTCAGGCCATTGGTCTTGGGATTGTGCTGCAGCCATGCGGTCGCGGCGAGCAGGCGCTGCGAGAGCAGTGCGATGTCGAAGCGCGTTTCATAGGTCTGATCCTCTGTGCGCGTCAGCAGGTCGAACAGCAGCGTGCCGATACCGCGCTGCTGCAAGACCTCGGCGACAAACGTGTTGCGCGGGCTGAAGCGGCTGCTGCCGCTGCCGTGGGCGAACAGCACCACGCCTTTCGCGGACGGCGGCAACAGCAGTTCGCCATCGAGTTCGGTGCCACCAACCGGAATATGTACGATTCCCATGCTGTTCCTCCGATCACGAGCGTCATCTGTCGTGATCCGGATTGTCCGGCCAACTTTCTGAAATGTCCAGCCGACGCATCCGCCGGAGCGCAGGCTGGAGCGCATATCCCAAAAGCCGGAACCATTGGTTCAACGCCTGCTTCACACTGATTCTGTCTTTGCTTATTCGGACTATCAGTTTGGCTCCGGCTTTAATGGCCAGGGAAAAACATGACTCCGACTAAGCCAACAATAAAAATCAATGCGATGAAAAACAGGATGCTGCGCAAGATGCTGGTATTCATGATTCTCTCCATTGATCAAAATAATCCTTGCTAGGCGGTGCCAGCCATGATGATGGGAATGCGTTGGCGCCTGAACTGCTTGTTGAATTGTTCGAAATGTCCTGCCAATGCCGTGCCGCATTGCGGGCAGTGGCCTTGCGCGTCCAGTGTGTAGTCGCGGATATCGTGCCAGTCGCGCACGATCAGCGGCTGCCGGCAGGATGGGCAGTGCGTGGTGCCGCCGGAGAGGTCGTGCACGTTGCCGGTATAGACGTGTTGCAGTCCGGCAGAGCGGGCGATCTGCCGGGCCCGGGTCAGCGTGTCCGCCGGGGTGCCCGGGATGCCGGTCATCTTGTAGTCCGGATGGAAGGCGGTGAAGTGCAGCGGCACGCCGACGCCCAATTCCTTCGCGATCCATTCGCTCATCTTGCCGATCTCGTGCGCGCTGTCGTTGTAGCCCGGGATCAGCAGCGTGGTGATCTCCACCCAGACACTGGTTTCCCGGCACAGGTATCTCAGCGTGTCCAGTACCGGTTGCAGATGCGAGCCGGTCTGCTTGAGGTAGAACTCGTCGGTGAAGGCTTTCAGGTCGACGTTGGCCGCATCCATCTTCGCGTAGAAATCGCGGCGCGGCTGGTCATGCATATACCCCGCCGTGACAGCAACAGCCTTGACGCCGCGCGCGTGGCAGGCATCGGCCACATCCATCGCGTATTCGGCGAAGATCACCGGGTCGTTGTAGGTGAACGCGACGCTCTTGCAGCCCAGCCGCTCGGCGGTGCGCGCGATGGCTTCCGGGGTGGCCTGGTCGGCGAGCTTGTCGAAGCTGCGTGACTTGGAGATGTCCCAGTTCTGGCAGAATTTGCACGCGAGGTTGCAGCCCGCGGTGCCGAACGACAGGATGCTGCTGCCCGGATAAAAATGGTTGAGCGGCTTTTTCTCGATCGGGTCGACGCAGAATCCCGAGGAGCGGCCGTAGGTGGTCAGCACCATTGCGTCATCGACACGCCCGCGTACGAAGCACGCGCCGCGCTGGCCCTCGTGGAGTTTGCAGTCGCGCGGACACAGGTCGCACTGGATGCGCCCGTCATCCAGCCTGTGCCAGTATTTGGCCGGATAGCGTTCGGCGATGCTGATCGGTTCATCCATGCTGATATTCCTTTTCACTCCATTTGCTTACGCTATAGCGCGACAGTTTCACCTCTGCGGCCCAGAAGTCATCGGGCAGCCCGGCCTTGCGTCTGAGCAGCGCAAGGAAATCCCCGGGCTGTGCGAGGCTGTCCCACACCTGCGGCAGGAAAGTGCTGCGGTGACGGCCATATTCAAATATCAGGCCATCGACATGCGGGCGCAACTGCGCCAAGGCATCGGCCTCGTCGCGGACAACCATCGGCTGGGTCGCCGAAAGCAGCGAAACCTCGATGGTCGTGATCTCGAGTTCTTCGACGTCCAGTGGCGCAAAGCGCGGATCGCGCAGCGCGGCGGACACGGCGTTGCCTTTGACGTCGGCAAGCAGCGGCTGGCGCGCATGCAGCGAACCGATGCAGCCGCGCAGCTCGCCGGATTGCGTGAGCGTGACGAAACATGCGCCATGCTCGGCCAGCCACGGCGCGGATTCATCGGCTGCATGCGTCACGTTCAGCGCGCGCGCGATCGCGGCGCGCGCGATCGGCAACAGAATCTCTCCTTTTTCAATGTTCATTACTTTCCTCTTCAGTAAAGGCGAAGGACGCATATCCCACCACCCGGTCATGAGACCCTGCCGTATCTCCCGAGTTTCGCAGGTCGAGCAAATGAGGGCTAAGATGGTGTTTCTGCGCCGCGATGATCAAGCCGCTGATCGGCGTGCCGCCGCAGGCATACTCATGCGCGATCGGCTGGCGCAGGTTCAGGATGGAGCGCGCGGTTGCCTGATCCACGCGCTGTGCGGTCGCGTAGGGCAGATAGTGGGACAGGTCGGAGCTGATCACGATCAGCGTCTCGTCTCCGCCCCACACCGCTTCCAGCACCTCCGCCACTTCTTCGGCGCCGGCGATACCGACCGCCAACGGCAGCAGCGTGAAATCCGTCAACACGCTTTGCAGGAACGGCAGCTGAACTTCCAGCGAGTGTTCCAGCGCATGTGCCTGTGCGGACACACTGACCTGTGGCAGACCGGCGATCGCGCGTGCGCCGTCGGCGTCCAGCATCACGCGGCCGAGCGGCGTGTCGAATGCGTCCGCGCCGGGCAACGCCAGGCCGTGAACCGCGATGCGATGGGTCGGGCCCAGCAGCACCACGCGGCGGATGCGGGCTGCAATCATCTGGAGCGACGCATAAGCCGTGGCAGCGATCGCGCCGGAATAGATGTACCCGGCATGCGGCACGATCAGCGCTTTCGGCACCAGGCCGGACGGGCGCGAGGCGCGCGCATGCTCCAGCAGTTGCTGCACTTGATGCGCAAGCTGCCCGGGTTCGGCGGGATAGAACATGCCTGCAACGGCAGGTGGGCGGATTTGGGACATGACGGCCTTGTTTTGAAATGATGGGTTTGAAATGAGGGCTGCTTTGGAAAAGTCAATAGGCTAGCCCACAGATCCTGTGCGATCGATCCGCCCGGGGATGATTGCGGGATGACCCGATGCCATAGGACAAACACCGATTAACCATGCCATGTGTTTCTGATACGCAAATCATAGAATGACTTATCAACAAGAATGGCCCGTGGGGTCATACTGAACATATGAAATAAATTTCGGTTTTCACGTTCCCGCTGCTTGCGCACAGGAAATAGGCAGCGGATGATGACTGCTTGATGTGTGTGTTCTGGAACCAGGCGTGAACAGACCGATTCCAACCGGGAGATTTTGATGATCGAAATCCTTGTTGCAGCTTTGAAAGATTGCCAATGAAGCCGGCATGCATTTTCTCTGTTGCGGTGACGGTGCAGGCCAGATCCGCGTTAAGCTGCCACATTGATCTGCAACGAGGCCGCATGAATCTGCAACGAGACTGGCAAGGTGCAGTTCTCAATCGCTGTCAATACCAGGTGCTGTCAAAGAAGAGGTTGATTTGATCGCATCGCAAATGGCCTTACAACCTCGATTACAGGAGATCATTATGTACAAGAAAACCGTGACGATGGCCGCCTTGACCGGTGCCCTGATGTTCGCTGCCGGCTATGCAACGGCGGCCGATCAGGATCAGGATCGAACCCGGGACCAGGTTCAGGACCAGACCCGGGACCAAGACCAGACCCGGGACCGGCTCCAGGATAGAGACCAGGACAGGATATACGGCAGCCAGCTGATGACGCGTCAGGAACGCAACGAGTATCGCGCCAGGATACGTTCCGCCAAAAGCGCACAGGAACGCGAGCAGATCCGCGCGGAACACCATGAACAGATGAAGGAACGCGCCAAGCAACGCGGCGTGACCATTCCGGATACTCCTCCGCGCGGTGGCATGGGTCCCGGCGGTGGTATGGGTCCCGGCGGCGGCATGGGGGGCGGGATGGGCCCCAGGCCTTGATTATGCGATTTCCCGGCATCGCGATCCGGAAGCATCAGGCCGGGTATTGCTGAACAGGGCCTGATGATTTCCGATAGCAACTTGCGGCGAGTTGATACTCGCCGCAATTTTTTTACGGCGCGGCGCAATGTCGCAGCCGGGCGTCGAGGCCGAAAGCCTGCTGTTGATAGCCAGCGCTTGCAGGCTCTGGCTGGCGGCTAATAGAGGAAGCAGGCTGTCAGCGGCTTGTCGTCGCGATACGGGGAATATATTTGCAGCTGCCACTGGCCAGTCAGTCCGGCATTCAGCAGCTTCGTGCTGCCTGCGATCGCGGCGCAAAGATCCCTGGCTGCCTGGTCGTCATCGGTATTGCCGACGATGGCGACCGTGCGCTCGCGCTGGTTGGCCGAACATTTCCGTGTATAGCCGGCGTCCCTTATCGCTGCGCACAATTTATCCGTCTGCGCGGTGCTGGCCGGCTGGCTATCCGGATTTCCGCATCCAGCAAGCGTTGCGCACAAGATCAGCGCGGTCAACGGGACCGGCAGCGATCGGGCCGGTGTTATCAGGCGAGCGGCGTTTTTCAGGCAGGGCATTCGGCAGACTGTCCTTGTTCCTGTTATTTCAGCAGCTGTTTCACATGGTCGCGTTCTTCGGTCAGCTCGCGGTAGCTGTCCTGCATATGTTTGTGCCCCAGTTCGCTGATCGGCAGTCCCTGCACGATATGGTAATAGCCGTGTTTGCAGGTGACCGGGAAGCCGTAGATCACGCCTTCGGGTATACCGTAGCTGCCGTCGGACGGCACGCTCATCGTCACCCAGTCGTTGTGGTGCGAGCTGAGCATCCAGTCGTGGATGTGCGAGACCGCGGCATTGGCGGCGCTGGCCGCACTCGATAATCCGCGCGCATCGATGACCGCGGCACCGCGCTTTTGCACGGTGGGGATGAACTCGCTTTCCACCCAGCTCTGGTCCGGCCCGAATTGATCCGACAGGATGTCGCGCACCAGGCGGCCGCGGATCTCGGCATGGTCGAGGTCGGGATATTGCGTGCCGGAATGGTTGCCCCAGACGATCATCTTGGTGATGTCGCGGATAGGCTGGAACAGCTTGAGCGCGACTTGCGCGATCGCGCGGTTGTGGTCGAGGCGCATCATCGCGGTGAAATTGCGCGGGTCCAGATCGGGCGCGTTCTTCATCGCGATCAGCGCGTTGGTGTTGGCCGGGTTGCCGACCACCAGCACCTTGACATGGCGTGCGGCATATTCGTTGAGCAGCTCGCCCTGGGCGGAGAAGATCGCGCCGTTGGCCTCGATCAGGTCCTTGCGTTCCATGCCCTTGCTGCGCGGACGCGCGCCGATCAGCAGCGCGATCTCGGTATCCCGGAATGCGACCTTCGGGTCGTCGGTGACGATGACCTGCTGCAGCAGCGGGAAGGCGCAATCCTCCAGTTCCATCATCACGCCGTGCAACATGGTCTGCGCCTGAGGCAGATCCAGCAGTTGCAGGATGATCGGCTGTTCGCGCCCAAGCATGTCGCCATTGGCGATGCGGAACAATGTGGCATAGCCGATCTGGCCAGCGGCGCCGGTGATCGTGATGCGGATGGGGGCCTTCATGGTTTGCTCCTTGGACGTGAACAGAATGTCATGATAATCACTTCCCCGGTTTTTTGCCGGGCAAAGTGGTGTAGGATTACGCCTGTGAGTTTTATGTCGTGGCAGAGACCAGCAATGAATAAACAACGCCCAAAACACCTCGCCCTGCATCAAATCAAACTGCCGTTGCCCGGTATCGTCTCTATCCTCCATCGCGCCAGCGGCCTGCTGCTGTTTCTGGCTTTGCCGTTGCTGTTGCTGCTGCTGCAATACAGCCTGACCTCGATAGAGACCTATACACAATTGCGCGAAGTGCTTGGACACCCGCTGGTCAAACTGATGCTGATCGGCATGCTCTGGGCATTCCTGCATCACTTCTGCGCCGGTCTGCGCTATCTGGCGATCGACTTGCACCTGGTGCGCGATCTGGCCCGGGCGCGCAGCAGCAGCAAGGCAGTGCTGCTGGTGAGTCTGTTGCTGACCATTTTTCTCGGGATAAGGTTATGGTGAACCGTGTCGTCACCGGCGCGCATTACGGCTTGCGCGACTGGCTGATCCAGCGCATCACGGCGCTGCTGATGGCGATTTGCAGTGTAGCGTTGGCCGTCTATCTGCTGCTGCAGCCCTATCTGGATTACGATGTCTGGACCGCGCTGTTCTCCAGCCAGGTGGTGCGCGCGTTCACGCTGCTGTTCCTGATGAGCCTGTTCTATCACGCGTGGATCGGCATCCGCGACATCGTGATGGATTACGTCAAGCCCGCCGGCGTGCGCCTGGTGATCCATGTGCTGGTGATACTGGCGCTGCTGCTGTATGTCATCTGGTCTGTAGAAATTCTCTGGGGTATGTGATGGCGATCGCGAAGCGGACATTCGACGTGGTGGTGGTCGGCGCGGGCGGTTCCGGGATGCGCGCGGCTTTGCAGCTGGCGCATGCCGGGCTGAAGGTCGCGGTGCTGTCCAAGGTGTTCCCGACCCGTTCCCATACTGTCGCGGCGCAGGGCGGCATCGCCGCGTCGCTGGGAAACATCAAGGAGGACAACTGGCACTGGCATATGTACGACACCGTGAAAGGCTCGGACTATCTGGGCGACCAGGATGCGATCGAGTTCATGTGCCGGGCCGCGCCGGAAGTGGTCTACGAACTGGAGCATTTCGGCATGCCTTTCGACCGCACCGACGCCGGCAAGATCTATCAGCGGCCGTTCGGCGGCCATATGCAGGACTACGGCAAGACCCCGGTGGATCGTGCCTGCGCGGCGGCTGACCGCACCGGCCATGCGCTGCTGCATACACTGTACCAGCAGAACGTCAAGGCCAACACGCATTTCTTCATCGAGTGGATGGCGCTGGATCTGATCCGCGACCAGGACGGCGATGTGCTCGGCGTGACGGCGCTGGAAATCGAGACCGGCGAGACGATGATCTTCCAGGCGCGCGCCACGCTGCTTGCGACCGGCGGCGCGGGGCGCATCTTCCATTCGAGCACCAATGCCTATATCAATACCGGCGACGGGCTGGGTATGGTGGCGCGTGCCGGAATCCCGCTCGAGGACATGGAATTCTTCCAGTTCCACCCCACCGGTGTTTATGGCGCGGGGGTGCTGATCACCGAAGGGGTGCGCGGCGAGGGCGGTTATCTGGTCAACAAGCATGGCGAGCGCTTCATGGAGAAATACGCGCCGACCGCGAAAGACCTGGCCAGCCGCGACGTGGTGTCGCGCGCGATCACGGTCGAGATCAACGAAGGACGCGGCTGCGGGCCGCACGGCGACCACATCATGCTCAAGCTGGATCATCTCGGCGAGCAGGTGATCAAACAGAGGCTGCCGGGCATACGCGAGATTGCGCTGAAATTCGCCCACGTCGATCCCGCCCGGGCGCCTATCCCCATCGTGCCGACCGCGCACTACATGATGGGCGGCATCCCGACCAACTACCACGGCCAGGTCGTCGCGCCCTACAAGACCGGCCCGGATGAGGCGGTGCACGGTTTGTATGCGGTAGGCGAATGCGCCTGCGTGTCGGTGCACGGCGCGAACCGGCTGGGCTGCAATTCCCTGCTCGATCTGATGGTGTTCGGACGCGAGGCGGGCAGGCAGATCATCGAAGATCTGAAAAACCATCCTCACCCCAAAGCGATGCCGGCCAATCCCGCCGATCATTCGCTGGCGCGTCTCGCGCGCCTGGATACGCAGAAAGACGGCGAGCGTGTCGCCGAGGTCGGCGATGCGATGCGCAGGACCATGCAGAAGCATTGCGGCGTATTCCGTTTCCCGGGATTGCTGGCCGAGGGCGTGGAGCAGATCAGGCAGATTGCCGGGCGTGCCGCCGCGACCGCGATCCGGGACAGGAGCCGGGTGTTCAACACCGCGCGCATCGAGGCGCTGGAGCTGGACAACCTGATCGAGGTCGCGCAGGCCACGATGACCTCGGCGGCGGCACGCCAGGAAAGCCGCGGCGCCCATGCGCGCGATGACTATCCGCAGCGCGACGACGTGAACTGGCTCAAGCACAGCCTGTATTTCAGTGAAGGCAACCGGCTGGACTACAAACCGGTGCGGTTGAAACCGCTGAGCGTGGAGTCGTTCCCGCTAAAAGCTCGCGTCTATTAGAAAGGCCGAACAGATGAAATTCCGTATCTACCGCTACAACCCGGACACCGACGCTGCACCCTACATGCAGGACTATGAACTGGACATCAGGCTGGATGACAGCACCCAGGGCAAGATGCTGCTCGACGCGCTGCTGCTGATCAAGCAGCAGGACGACAGCCTGTCGCTGCGCAAGTCATGCCGTGAGGGGGTATGTGGTTCGGATGCAATGAATATCAACGGGCGCAACGGCCTGGCGTGCATCACGCCGCTGGCGTCGCTGAAGCAGCCGGTTGAGCTGCGGCCGCTGCCGGGCTTGCCGGTGATACGCGACCTGGTCGTCGACATGACCCAGTTCTTCAAGCAATACCATTCCATCAAACCTTACCTGATCAACAACGATCCGCCGCCGGAGACCGAGCGCCTGCAGTCGCCGCAGCAGCGTGCGCACCTGAACGGCCTGTACGAGTGCATATTGTGCGGCTGCTGCACCACTGCGTGCCCGTCATTCTGGTGGAACCCGGACAAGTTCGTCGGCCCGGCCGGATTGCTGCAGGCATACCGCTTCATCGCCGACACGCGCGACCAGGCCACCAGCGAGCGTCTCGATGACCTTGAAGACCCCTACCGCCTGTTCCGTTGCCACACCATCATGAATTGCGTGGATGTGTGCCCGAAAGAATTGAATCCGACCCAGGCCATCGGCAATATCAAGGACATGATGGTGAAGCGGATGGTATAGGAGGACAGATGGACAAGGATCTGGAGCGGGTGCGCTGGCGTTGCCGGCGCGGACTGCTGGAATTGGACATCGTGCTGGGGCGTTTTGTCGAGGAACATTATGCGAAACTCGGCGAGCCTGAAAAACGGGCGTTCGAGGATTTGCTGGATATGCCGGACAACCCGCTCTGGGATATGATTGCGGGGAGCACTAAAAGTACGCAATCCACTACGCTACAAGTCGCGTGTGGAATTGACAGAGCGGAGCGGGGCGAGCAGCAGGATCGGCAGGCATTGCTCGACAAGATCAGATCAGTTTGAAAGTCGGCACAACTTTGGGGAGTCCCTGTATGGAGAAGAATCGCATCGCAACCCTGACCATGGATGACGGCCGCAGCGTCGAGTTTCCCATCATGTCCGGCACATTGGGGCCGGATGTGCTGGATATACGCAACATCGGCAAGCTCGGCTTGTTCACCTACGATCCGGCGTTTTTTGCCACCGCCAGCTGTACCTCGGAGATCACCTTCATCGATGGTGAAGCCGGCCTGCTGTATTACCGCGGCTATCCGATCGAGCAGCTGGCCGAGCAATCGGATTTCCTCGAGGTGTGCTATCTGCTGATGAACGGGGAGTTGCCCGACGCAGCGGAAAAGGCCGCGTTCAACCACAAGGTCACCATGCACACGATGGTGCACGACCAGCTGGCGCGGTTCTACAACGGCTTCCGCCGCGATGCGCACCCGATGGCGGTGATGGTGGGCGTGGTCGGCGCGCTGTCCGCGTTCTACCATGACTCGCTCGACATCAACAATCCGCAGCACCGCGAGATATCGGCGATGCGATTGATCGCCAAGGTGCCGACCATCGCCGCGATGGCCTACAAATACAATACCGGCGAACCGTTCATGTATCCGAAGAACAAATTCGGCTATGTGGAGAACTTCATGTACATGATGTTCGGCACGCCGGCAGAGGACTATGTGCCGAACCCGGTGCTGGTGCGCGCGCTGGAACGCATCTTCATCCTGCACGCCGACCACGAGCAGAATGCCTCCACTTCGACGGTGCGGCTGGCCGGTTCCAGCGGCGCCAACCCGTTCGCCTGTGTCGCCTCCGGCATCGCCGCGCTGTGGGGCCCGGCGCACGGCGGCGCCAACGAGGCGGCGCTGAACATGCTGGAGCAGATCGGCGACGTGTCGCGCGTCAAGGAATATGTGCAGGGCGTGAAGGACAAGAAATACCGGCTGATGGGCTTCGGCCACCGTGTCTACAAGAACATGGACCCGCGCGCCAGCGTGATGCGCCAGACCTGCTATGAGGTGCTCAAGGAGCTGAAGCTGGAGAACAACAAGTTGTTCGAGCTGGCGATGGAGCTGGAGAAGGTTGCGCTGCACGACCCGTATTTCATCGAGCGCAAACTGTACCCGAACGTGGATTTCTATTCCGGCATCGTGCTGCGCGCCGTCGGCATCCCGACCAACATGTTCACGGTGATCTTCGCGCTGGCGCGCACGATAGGCTGGGTATCGCAGTGGAACGAGATGGTCGGGGATGCGGAACAAAAGATCGGCCGGCCGCGCCAGTTGTACCGCGGTGCGGCCAGGCGCGATTTCGTCCCGGTGGAGAAGCGTTGAACGAGCCTATCAATCTGATGCAGTTGATGCAGGACAGCTCGCCGCTGTTCGGCGCCAACGCGCCTTTCGTCGAGGAGCTGTACGAGCAGTATCTGCAGGACCCGGCTGCGGTGCCGGGCGAATGGCGCAGCTATTTCGATGCGCTGCCGCCGCTGGCGAACGGCGCGCACGACCAGGCGCACAGCGCCATCCAGCGCACCTTTGCGGCGCTGCCCAGGGCGGCTGGCGGCGGCGCGATATCGGCCGATGCCGAACTGGAGCGCAAGCAGGTCTCGGTGCTGCAGCTGATCAACGCGCATCGCTTCCTCGGTGTGCGCGTCGCCGATCTCGATCCGCTGAACCGCCACGCCAAGCCGGTGGTCGCCGAGCTCGATCCGGCGCATTACGGCTTGGGTGAAGCCGACATGGATGCCACTTTTGAGACCGGCTCGCTGGTGACGGCTTCGACACGGCGTTGCGAAGCATCCGGGGCACCCGCAAGGAGTACGCCGGTGGGTTCCATGCCACTGCGCGACGACCCTTCCGCTGCGGGGGAAGCCGGCGGGCATTCGCTCCAGCAAGCGGCTGGCTTCGCCAACGTGTCGCCGGATGCCGGCGCGCGCATGACGCTGCGCGAGATCCTGCAGCTGCTGCGCCAGACCTACTGCGGCAGCATAGGCGCGGAATACATGTACATCAGCGATGTGGCGCAGAAGCGCTGGATCCAGAACCGCCTGGAGAGCGTGCGCGGTGCGGCCGGCTACGACGCCGCCAAGCGCCGCCGCACGCTGGAGCTGCTCACTGCCGCCGAGACGCTGGAGCGTTACCTGCACACCAAGTTCGTCGGGCAGAAGCGCTTCTCGCTGGAGGGCGGCGAGACCACGATCCCGCTGCTGGAGCATCTGCTGCAGCGCGCCGGCGCGCAGGGCATACAGGAGACCGTGATCGGCATGGCGCACCGCGGGCGGCTGAATGTGCTGGTCAACATACTCGGCAAGCTGCCCTCGATGCTGTTCGCCGAATTCGAGGGCGTCCATGCCGATCACCTGACTTCCGGCGACGTCAAGTACCACCAGGGATTCTCCGCCGACATCGCGACCCCGGGCGGAGTGCTGCATGTCGCGCTGGCGTTCAATCCCTCGCACCTGGAAATCGTCAACCCGGTGGTCGAGGGTTCGGTGCGCGCGCGCCAGCACCGGCGCAAGGATTTCGACGGCACCCGGGTGATTCCGATATTGCTGCACGGCGATGCGGCCTTCGCCGGGCAGGGCGTGGTGATGGAGACGCTGGCGATGTCGCAGACGCGCGGCTACCGCACCGGCGGCACGGTGCACATCATCACCAACAACCAGATCGGCTTCACCGCATCGGACATGCGCGACGTGCGTTCCAGCACCTACTGCAGCGACGTGGCGAAGATGATAGACGCGCCGATCTTCCATGTGAACGCGGACGATCCCGATGCGGTACTGCTGATCACCGAGATCGCGCTGGATTACCGCATGCAGTTCAGCAAGGATGTGGTGATCGACCTGGTGTGCTTCCGCAAGCTGGGACACAACGAGCAGGACGAGCCGCTGGTCACGCAGCCCTTCATGTACCGCTTCATCCGCCAGCATCCCGGCACGCGCGCACTGTATGCGCGGCGCCTGGAACGGCAGGGCATCCTCCGGCCCGGCGAGGCGGACGCGATGATCGCGGCTTACCACCAGGGGATGGATGAGGGGAGCAACACGATCCGGCCAGCACTGGAAAAATCCAGCAAGGTGCAGCTCGATCAGCACATCGTCGACTGGACCCCGTTCAAGTCCGATATGCCGTGGGACACGCCGGTAGCCACCGCGGTGCCGCTGGCGCGGCTGCAGCAGCTGGCACTGCCGCTGACCACGCCACCGGAAAACTTCACATTGCACTCGCGCGTGCAGAAGATCGTCGAGGATCGCAGCGCGATGGCGAAGGGCGAGCTGCCGCTGGACTGGGGCATGGCGGAGAATCTCGCCTATGCGACGCTGCTGACCGAAGGCTATCCGGTGCGGCTCAGCGGCCAGGACAGCCGGCGCGGCACCTTCTTCCATCGCCACGCCACCTGGCACGACCAGAACCGCAAGGAATGGCATGAAGGCGCATACACGCCGCTGCAGCACCTCGCGCCGGACCAGGCGGATTTCGTCGTGATCGATTCGCTGCTGTCGGAAGAAGCGGTGCTGGGCTTCGAATACGGCTATGCCACCGCCGAGCCGGATTCGCTGGTGCTGTGGGAGGCGCAGTTCGGCGACTTCGCCAACGGCGCGCAGGTGGTGATCGACCAGTTCATCGCCTCCGGCGAAGTCAAGTGGGGGCGCTTGTGCGGGCTGGTGATGCTGCTGCCGCACGGCTACGAGGGGCAGGGCGCGGAACACTCTTCGGGGCGCATCGAGCGCTATCTGCAGCTGTGCGCGGACTACAACATCCAGGTGTGCATCCCGTCGACGCCGGCGCAGATGTTCCACCTGCTGCGCCGCCAGATGCTGCGCCCGCTGCGCAAACCGCTGATCGTGTTCACGCCCAAGAGCCTGCTGCGCAGCAAGGACGCGGCCTCGCCGCTGGCCGAGCTGACCCGGGGACGCTTCCAGCCGGTGATCGCCGAAGCCGAAGCGCTGGATGCCGGCAAGGTGCGGCGCATCATCGCCTGCAGCGGCAAGATCTATTACGAGCTGCTCGCGGCACGCCGCGCCAGGGGCATAACCGACATGGCGATCATCCGCCTGGAGCAGCTCTACCCGTTCCCGCACGACGATTTCACCGCGCAGGTCGCCGCCTACCCGAATGCCACCGAAGTGGTGTGGTGCCAGGAAGAGCCGGGTAACCAGGGTGCATGGCACCGCATCCAGCATTATCTGCTGCGCCACCTGCGCCGCGGCATGCACCTCGACTACGCGCTGCGGCCCTCGTCCGCCGCGCCGGCGGCCGGCTATCTGGCGGTGCACCAGGAACAGCAGAAGGCGGTGATCGAAGCCGCGTTCCGCGACGATCTCGACAACAAACCCAATCCGGGAGCGACACAACATGGCCATCACTGAAGCCCATATCGTTGAAGTAAGGGTTCCGCAACTTTCCGAGTCCGTCACCGAGGCGACGCTGCTGACCTGGCACAAGCAGGTCGGCGAACCGGTCAGCGAGGGCGAGAACCTGGTCGATGTCGAGACCGACAAGGTGGTGCTGGAACTGCCCGCGAGCAAATCCGGCGTGCTGACGAAGATCATCAAGGGTGATGGCGAGAAGGTAGGCAGCAATGAACTGATCGCGCAGATCGATACCACGGCGGTGGCCAAACCGGCGGCAGCCCCTGCGCACGCCGCAGCTGTTGCCGCGGTGCCGCCTTCGGTGCGCAAGCTGGCGCGCGAGCACGAGGTCGATGCCGCCAGCCTGCAGGGCAGCGGCCGCAGCGGCCGCGTCACCAAGGAAGACGTGCTGAATGCGATGCAGCAGGTCAAGTCTACTCCCTCTCCCTTCAAGGGAGAGGCCAGGTCAGAAGGCGCCCAGCCCGTGCCGGCGATCGCGCCGTCCGGCACCCGTCCCGAGCAACGCGTCGCGATGACGCGCATCCGCCAGCGCATCGCCGAACGGCTGCTGCAGTCGCAGCAGAACGCCGCGATCCTGACCACGTTCAACGAGGTCAACATGCAGCCGGTGATGGAACTGCGCAACCGCTACAAGGACGCGTTCGAGAAGAAGCACGGCGTCAAGCTGGGCTTCTCGTCGTTCTTCGTCAAGGCGGCGGTGCTGGCGTTGCAGAAGTTCCCCATCGTCAACGCCTCGGTGGACGGCAGCGACATCATCTACCACGGCTACTTCGACATCGGCGTCGCGATCGGCAGCGAGCGCGGCCTGGTCGTGCCCATCATCCGCGACGCGGACAAACTGTCGTTCGCCGACATCGAGAAACAGATCGCCGATTTTGCCGCGCGCGCGAAGGCCGGAAAACTGACGATGGATGAGCTCACCGGCGGCACCTTCTCCATCACCAACGGCGGCGTGTTCGGCTCGATGCTGTCCACGCCTATCATCAACCCGCCGCAGGCCGCGATCCTCGGCATCCACGCGACCAAGGATCGCCCGGTGGCCGAGAACGGGCAGGTGGTGATACGCCCGATGAACTATCTCGCGCTGTCCTACGACCACCGCATCATCGATGGGCGCGAGGCGGTGCAGTTCCTGGTCACGATCAAAGAGGCGCTGGAGTATCCGGGGAGGGTGCTGCTGGATCTGTAATTGAGATTTGTAGGTTGGGTTAGCAGTTTCATCGCGTAACCCAACATCGAAATACAAGATCAAAACCGTCGGGGGTAGCCCGACAGCTAGTCACTTTTTCTTGCGTCGCCAAGAAAAAGTAACCAAAAAGAAGGCGACCCCGGTTTGCCGCCGCTGCGCGGTTCCCTGCGTTGCTCGGCCGGTCAGGCCTCCTCATAAACTCGCACGATCCGCCACGCGGCCACGTGCTCGAACATACTCGTCGGACTACCCCTGACCAGCCTGCGCTACTCGGCGGCGCACAGGGGATTAAAGGCGAAAGGCAAAACCGGATGGGCAACAAGTTGCCCACCAAGCGGGGAAAGATAGGCAATACAATTTGGCTCAGGTACATTGAAATTATTTCACTCCTATTGGGAAGCAGATCATGGCTAATGCGGATAACGAACAAACCGAACCTCAACCAGATGGTGCGTCGGGCGATGTTGCCGTAATTGGAGAGTCATCCAATGCTAAAACTGTTTCTCTCCAGACACTTCAAGGCATATACAACGAACTTACAGGCAAGTCAGAAGAAGTCAGTAAGTCATACTCAAAGCCAATTCAAGTGAAATTTGGTGATCTAGAGCAACTAGACCGCAAGATTTCCCAAGCTTGCGAGCAATACAATATTGTTTCGGGTAATTGCACCATCACTGTGTACTATATCGATGACACAAGGGATCGCTTCAGTTCATTTGACCGGTTTCGATTGCACAACACCGGAAGCACAAGTCCTGTTGAAAGTATTCTTTTTAAGTACAACTTTCTCATTTTGCTGCCTAAGACAAAGCAGCCGCAGTCTTACAGCATTACTATTCGCCTAGCATCCCGAGTAGCAGTAATGCGCCGAATGGAAGGAGAGTTTTATGGTCCACCCCCACAAATTTTTCGCATGATGGGCAACCGCACGGTTGTCGTCGATGTCGAGTACATCGACTATATGGTTGCTAGAAACCTACTCAATATTGTCGACGGGTGGTTTATGGGAATTCCAACAGCAGTGGAACATAAGTGGCTCAATTGGCTTCGCTATCGTAGCCACCAAATTCCCCGATTTGCAAGGTTCTTTACTGGTGTAATCGTTGGTCTAATCGTCATAGCTCTTTTGCCTAAGTATGTTCCAGTCGGTTCTACAGATTTATTGCATTATGGGCTTTTTTCTGCTTGGTCAATGCTCGGAGCCTTTACTGCATATCGCCTGGCAGGATTTTTCGCAACGTTGGTTGAAAATGCGATTGACGAGTGGACAGAAGTTTCTTACGTCAGCATCACGAAGGGTGATGAAATTGAAATTTCTAAGGCGCAAGGAAAAAACCGGTTTGCGGTTATAAAGGGCATCGCTGGATTCATATTAACAATTTTGATCTCCATCGCAACCAAAATCATCGCGAATATCCTTACATCATAGTTCAGTAGGGTGGACACGAATTGGTGCGCACGCGGCACTTCAATGGATGGTGGGCACAACGTGCCCACCCTACGATTTTAAGGTCTTTGATTTTTATCCCCTGCGCGCCGCCGAGTAGCGCAGGCTGGTCAGGGGTAGTCCGACGAGTATGTTCGAGCACGTGGCCGCGCAGCGGATCGTGCGAGTTTATGAGGAGGCCTGAGCAGTCGAGCAACGCAGGGAACCGCGCAGCGGCGGCAAACCGGGGTCGCCTTCTTTTTGGTTACTTTTTCTTTGGCGAAGCAAGAAAAAGTGACTGATGAAACCACTAGCCATCTGACTAACCCAGCAAACGACACTGGGTAAGTCATTGGTTATAGCTGCCGGTCTACCACTGGCGAAGTTGATTTTTTTGACAGACCATACATGAATTGCAAACCATTATGAAAAAATTCTCCGCTTACCAAATCATCGAGCAAGACGGCAAATCGCAAGGCCGTTTCGTCGATCTCACCCTCGACGATCTCGATCCCGGCGAGGTCGTGATCGAGGCGCATTATTCCAGCGTCAATTACAAGGATGCGCTCGCCGCGACCGGCGCGGGCAAGGTGATACGCCGCTTCCCGTGCGTCGGCGGCATCGATGTCTCCGGGGTGGTGGCGAGCTCGTCCGATGCGCGCTTCAAGGCCGGCGACGCCGTTGTGGTGACCGGCTACGACATGGGGGTCGCGCACGACGGCGGCTATGCCGACTATGTGCGCGTGCCGGCCGACTGGGTGGTGCCGCTGCCGCAGGGATTGTCTTTGTGGGACGCGATGGCCTTGGGCACGGCCGGTTTCACCGCGGCGCTGTCGGTGCATCGCCTCGAACAGAACGAATTGCGCCCGGAGAATGGCAAGGTGATCGTGACCGGCGCGACCGGTGGCGTGTCCAGCATCGCGATCGCGATGCTGGCGCAGCTTGGCTACCAGGTGGTTGCGCTGACCGGCAAGGATGCGGAGCACGATTACCTGAAATCGCTGGGCGCGGCCGAGGTGCTTTCGCGCAAGGACCTGCAGATGGGCACGCGGCCGCTGGAGAAGTCGCAATGGGCAGCCGCGCTGGATGCGGTGGGCGGCGAGACGCTGGCCTGGCTGACGCGCACGATGCAGCTGAACGGCGTGATCGCCAGTTACGGCAACGCCGGCGGCATCGAACTGCACACCACGGTGCTGCCGTTCATATTGCGCGGCGTGCGCCTGATCGGCATCGACTCCGCCGCGACCGCGATGCCGGTGCGCAGCCGGATCTGGCAGCGCATGGCGGCCGACCCTTCGACTGGGCTCAGGACAGGCCTGCAGCCGAAGTCGCTGGCGCAGATCGCGCATACCGTCCCCTTCGCCGCGCTGCCGGAGGTGTTCCCGCAACTGTTGCAGGGCAAGCTGCGTGGGCGTACCGTGGTCGAGATCAAGGATCAGCGCCAGTGATATAATCCGCGCCGCTGGAAACCCGGTGTCCGGCAGCGCAGCGCGAAAGTGGCGGAATTGGTAGACGCACTGGATTTAGGTTCCAGCGCCGCAAGGCGTGAGAGTTCGAGTCTCTCCTTTCGCACCAAACATGGTTTTGCCTTGTTGCCCATCCCTTTCATTCCCAATGCCCCAGCCCTGGTCAACAGGCCGCTAAGCGGGGAGGGTGCGTAATGCATGACCTGCCGCTGAATTCTTTCTGAATGCATATGGCACGACTTGAATGTATACGGCATTGCCGTATAATTCATCCATGCTTACGATCGCAGAAACCGAAATCTTCAGTCGATATGTTGCTGACTACTGGACGGAGGAGGAGCGTGGCGAATTTGCCGCATGGATCGCGGAACACTACGATGCCGGCGATGTGGTGCGAGGATCCGGTGGTTGCCGCAAGGTGCGCTGGTCGCGCAAAGGAACAGGGAAGAGCGGAGGCGTTCGTGTCATCTACTACAACATGCTCGAGGACGGCACGATCTGGCTGTTGTTGATTTACTCAAAGAGCGAGCACGAAAACATACCCGCCCATATATTGAAAGCCGTGAAGGAGAAAATCACATGCCCATGACAGAAAAAGAGTTGAAAGGACGCGATGCGAAGCGCGACATCGGTGCCGAACTGCTGAAATCAGTCGGCCAGATGAAGGCCGGACGTGCTGGTAAAGTACATAAGGTTGCGGTATCTACTGCGGTCTCTGCCCGGATGAAGTCCGGCTTGTCACAGGCTGCCTTTGCGAAGCTGCTGGGTGTGTCTGTGCGCACCCTGCAAGATTGGGAACAGGGCCGCCGACAACCCAGCGGGGCGGCCAAGACGCTGATAGCCATCGCTGAGCGCAGACCCAAAATCCTTCTGGAAGCCGCCAATTCATGATCAAGAATTCGATTGGTCAGATTGATCGATGATTTCGAGTGCCGTTGTAATGGGGTCTGGTGTTGTATTGCGGTGATCCGACACGCCAGTCATCCCCGTATCACGAAGCCTCGGCCGGACAGGATCGCTGCAAGCAAATCTTTCACACACACTATTCAGCATATCGTCCCGGTTCTGCCTGCACACATTTGACCTGCACTCCGCCGGCGGCGGCCTAGTCCGCAGCCAGCTCCGGGCGGTTGCGGTAATGCTCCAGCGCTTCCGGGTTCAGCATCGCTTCCAGATTTTTCACCGGCTCGCCGTGCACGACGTTGCGCACCGCCAGCTCCACCAGCTTGCCGCTCTTGGTGCGCGGGATGTCGGGCACCGCCAGGATCTTGGCCGGCACATGGCGCGGCGTGGTATTGCTGCGTATCGTGGTCCTGATCCGGTCGGCCAGTTCTTCGCTGAGCGCCACACCGTCGCGCAGCTTCACGAACAGCACGATGCGCACGTCGCCGATGCTGCCGGGCGGCCAGTTCTGCGCGATCACCAGCGATTCCAGCACTTCGGGCAGGCGCTCCACCTGGCGGTAGATCTCGGCGGTGCCGATGCGCACGCCGCCGGGGTTCAGCGTGGCATCCGAGCGGCCATGGATGATCACGCCGCCATGCGCAGTGATCTCGCAGAAGTCGCCGTGGCACCAGATGCCCGGGAAGCGCTCGAAATAGGCCGCGCGGTATTTCGCCTTGCCTTCATCGTTCCAGAAGCCCAGCGGCATCGAAGGGAACGGCTTGGTGCAGACCAGTTCGCCCTTTGCGCCGCGCAGCGGCCTGCCTTCGTCGTCGTAGACGTCCACCGCCATCCCCAGTCCGCGGCACTGGATCTCGCCGCGCCACACCGGCAGCATCGGGCAGCCGAGCACGAAACAGGAGACGATATCGGTGCCGCCCGAAATCGACGACAGCTGCACCTGTGGCTTGATCGACTGGTACACGAAATCGTAGCCTTCCGCCGACAGCGGGCTGCCGGTCGAGAATATCGCGCGCAGCGACGAGAGGTCGAAATTGTCCCGCGGCACCAAGCCGGTCTTGGCCAGCGCGTCGAGGTACTTCGCGGAGGTGCCGAATTGCGTGATGCGCTCGGCTTCGGCGTAGTCGAACAGGATGCGCCCGCCGGCGGCGAACGGACTGCCGTCATAGAGCAGCAGCGTGGCGCCGCAGGCCAGCCCGCTTGCCAGCCAGTTCCACATCATCCAGCCGCAGGTGGTGAAGTAGAACAGACGGTCGCCCACCCTTACGTCGCTGTGCAACTGCAGTTCCTTCAGGTGCTGCAGCAAGGTGCCGCCGGCGCCGTGGACGATGCATTTCGGCACGCCGGTGGTGCCGGACGAATACAGGATGTAGAGCGGATGGTCGAACGGCAGCGCGGCGAATTCCAGGCTGTCCGTACCTTGGTGCGGCGCGACGAAATCGTTCCAGCCGACTGCTTTGGGTATTGCATCGGCCAGCGCATCGAACGCGCCGGCATCTGACACATAACGCACGACGATGACGCGCTGCAGCGTATCCAGCTGGCGCGCGACCTCGGCCAGTTTGGCCGACACGTCGACGGCCTTGCCGTTGTAGAAATAGCCGTCGACGCCGATCAGCACCTTGGGCGATACCTGGCCGAAGCGATCGAGCGCGCCCTGCGCGCCGAAATCGGGGGAGGCGGAGGTGAAGATCGCGCCCAGGCTGGCCGCAGCCAGCATCGCGATCACCGCCTCCGGCATATTGGGCAGCCAGACCGCGACCCGGTCGCCGGCGACGACGCCGAGCTCGCGCAGCGCCGCCGCCAGCTGCGCGACCTCGCTGCGCAGCTGCTGTCGGCTCAGCCTGCGCTTGACCCTGTCCTCGCCCCAGAACACCAGCGCATCGTCGTTGGCCGAATGGCGCAACAGGTTCTCTGCAAAATTCAGCCTGGCCTCGGGAAACCAGCGTGCGCCCATCATGCTCTGTTGCGGATCGTCTACCAGCACGCGCTGTCCCGGCTCGCCGACCACGCCGGTGAAATCCCACAGCGCGCGCCAGAACGTCTCGGGTTGTGCTATCGACCAGTGCCACAGCGCATCGTAATTTGCCGGCTCGATGCCATGACGCTGTTTAAGCTGGCCGATGAAGGCAGCCAGCCGGGTCGCGGCAATCTCGGCAGCAGCAGGCGTCCAGCAGGGTGCGGTCATGGTTCAGCGCTCGGCGGTCATGATTCAGCGCTCGACGGTCATGATTCAGCGCTCGACGGTCAGCGCGACGCCCATGCCGCCGCCTATGCACAGCGCGGCGAGGCCGCGCTTCGCGTCGCGTTTGTGCATCTCGTGCAGCAGCGTGACCAGCACGCGGCAACCGGATGCGCCTATCGGATGACCCAATGCGATTGCGCCGCCGTTGACGTTGACCCTGGCGCTGTCCCAGCCCATCTCGCGGTTGACCGCGCAGGCTTGCGCGGCGAACGCCTCGTTGATCTCCAGCAGGTCGAGGTCGGCGGCTTTCCAGCCGGCCTTGTCCAGCGCGATGCGCGAAGCCGGGACCGGACCCATGCCCATGATCGACGGGTCGAGCGCCGCGCTCGCATAACTCATGATCGTCGCCAGCGGCTTCAGTCCGAGTTCCGCGGCGCGGGCGGCGGACATCACCAGCACTGCCGCGGCGCCATCGTTGATGCCGGAGGCGTTGCCGGCGGTGACAGTCCCGCCATCGTCGAACGCGGGCCGCAGCCTGGAAAGCGAGTCGGCGCTGGTATCGTTCCTGGGGAATTCGTCGCGGTCGAACACCAGCGGCTCGCCTTTGCGCTGCGGGATAACGACCGGCACGATCTCTTCCCTGAATCTTCCTGCGGCCTGGGCGGCGGCGGCCTTTTGCTGCGAGGCCAGCGCCAGCGCATCCTGCTCGGCGCGGCTGATGCAGTACTGCCTGGCGACGTTCTCGGCGGTGATGCCCATGTGGTAATCGTTGTACACATCCCACAGGCCGTCGACGATCATCGAGTCGGCCAGCCTGGCGTCGCCCATGCGGAAGCCATCGCGCGAGCCGTGCAGGATATGCGGAGCGGCGGACATGTTTTCCTGGCCGCCGGCGATCACGATATCCGCATCGCCGGCCTTGATCGCCTGCGCCGCCAGCATCACCGCCTTGAGGCCGGAGCCGCATACCTTGTTGATCGTGAAAGCCGGAGTGGCATGCGGCAGGCCGGCCCTGAGCGCCGCCTGCCGGGCAGGGTTCTGGCCGCTGCCGGCCGCCAGCACCTGGCCGAGGATGACTTCCGAGATCTGCTCCGGCCTGACGCCGGTTGCGGCGAGCAGCGCACGGATCACGCTGGCGCCGAGCTCGGGAGCGGGTAACGTCGCGAGCGAGCCGCCGAATTTTCCGATCGCCGTGCGTTTTGCGGCGACGATCACGATCTGGGTCATGTTTCTACTCCTTGGGGAATGCAGGCTGCACATCGCTTACCGGGTCAGGACAGCTTGAGCGAGTGTATCTTCCGCAGATCGTGCTCCAGCTTGAATTGCACTATCCCGGCAATGCCGCAAAAAATTTCCGGACTAGAATTGGTAACCGGCACCAACCGTCCAGATAATGATGCGGCTGGAAGCAGCAGAATCACCGAAACTATAGCTGTCCAGACTGAGGCGCATGGAAGTGGTATCGCTGAAGTCATATTTCAGTCCGACTCCATAGGTCAAGTCGGTTTTTGTGCTGTCTATGGTTGTGCTGCCAAATGGACCGGAGGCATTAGCCGAGTCCGTGATACTTGATACCCCGAGTTTTCCCAATAAACTGAAATGATCAGGCACAGACAATCCCATGATGTTGAATTGATCATCCAAGGGCATTATGCCAACCGCAACCAGAGTCCAGCCGGAAAATTTGGCTGAGGCAGAAACTGAGCCAGCAAGGTTTACGCCGGTGTTGTAGGTTTGACTGGTTGACCCGATGTAACCGCCCTCAAGCGCAAAATTATTGTTTACTTGATAACCCACATCCAGATTGTATACGGCGGGCGTGCTCAAGCCGGATGAAAAGTTGGTTGCTCCGACAGATGTCAGTGCGCCGTTCAGTGCTGAATTGTTGCTGTTGTTGGTGGTTTCACCGATAGCACCAAAAACATACCAGCCATCCTCACCGGCAACTACAGTGGTTGCGCAAACCAGACCAACGGTGGCCATTAGTGCCAAAGTAAATTTTTTCAAATCAGTTTCCTTAAGTTGATGGTGGGGTTGATCTGTGCGAGCGAAGGCCGCAACTTGGCAGGCTCCCCCGGTTCATGGCATAACGGCCGGCACGAACGGCATCGTCTTCGACAGCAGCCACAGCATGAAGATCGTGACCGGGGCCAGGAACAGCAGTTGCAGCATGGTGTAGCCGGCCAGCTCGCGCGCCTTCACGCCGACCAGGCCCATCAGCGGCAGCATCCAGAACGGATTGATCAGGTTGGGCAGCGCTTCGGATGCGTTATAGCACTGCACCACCCAGGCCAGATTGACCTTGAGTTCGGTCGCCGCCTGCAGCAGATAAGGTGCTTCGACCACCCACTTGCCGCCACCCGAGGGCAGGAACAGGCCGAGGATCGCCGAATACACGCCGACCACCGCGGGCAGCGTGGATTGCGAGGAGATGGACACGAAGAATTTTGCCAGCACCTCGTTGATGCCGGAGCCCATCAGGATCCCGAAAATGCCGGCATACAGCGGGAACTGGATCAGCACGCCGCCGGTCATCGGCACCGACTTCGCAACCGCGCGCAGAAAGGCGCGAGGCCGCCAATGCAGCAGCAGTCCGGCGACGATGAACATGAAGTTGTAGGTGTTCAGGTCCAGTGCGGCCAGCCCGCCCTTGTTGGCAAACACATCCACCAGATAGATCGCGCCCAGCGCGACCAGCACCAGCGTCAGGATGGGGCTGAATTCCAGCTTTTCACCGGGCGTCTTCGCGGCGCCGATATCTTCGGAGTCCGGCTGTTTGAACTCCGCGGTGTCGAAGGCCTTGGCCAGATGCGCCGCCGGAGCGGAGGAATAGCAGATCCAGGTGGAGATCACCATCGGCGTCAGTATCATCACCAGGTTCTGCCAGGTGAACAGCGTCTGTTGCAGCGAGATGACGCCGCTGATCTTCAGCAGCGCCGGCGGGATCGAGCCGTGGGTCGCCATCATCAACGCGGCGGAAGACGACAGGCCGAGTGCCCAGACCGTGCCCAGGCCGAGAAAGCCGGCGGCGCTGATTGCGCGGTAATCCACCCCTTTCACGTGCTTGCAGATTTCGCGCATCAGGATGCCCGCAAAGATCATGCTGAAACCCCAGCTCAGCAGCGAGGTCAGCATCGCCATGAAGCCGACATAGGCGACCGCGCCCCTGGGGGTCTTGGGAAACTTCGCCAGCACCACGATCAGCCTGTGCACCGGTTTCGATACCGCCACGACATAGCCGCCGATCACGATGAAGGCCATCTGCATCGTGAACGGGATCAGGTTCCAGAACGATTTGCCGAAATCGATCGAGACCTGGGTGGGCGTCCTGCCCATCGCCAGCGCGCCTATGCTGACGATCAGCACCGCGACCGCGGCGAACACGAACGCATCCGGAAACCATCTTTCGCTCCAGTTGGCCAGGTTATAGCCGAGGCGGGCGATCGCGCCTTCCTTGCCTGCTGCCTGAGTATCTGCTGTCTTCATTGTTTTCTCCCTGAGACATACACTGCGAAAAGGCCGCCTGCGCGAGGCATGGCGGGCACTGCCGCCTGCGGGTCTTGCGCCCGCATGATGGAAGGACCCTGGCGGCGCCGGAACGCCAGCCGGAAATACCCAACCAGGCAATAGCCGAACAGGCTATGCGGCAACGGATTCTGCCAGCATAGGCGCAGGCTGCGCAACCGGGTCAGGCCTTTACCCACACCAGTCCCGCGTCTATTTTCACCGGGTACGTGGCGATCGGCTGTTCCGCCGGTTCGCAGGTCGGCTGGCCGCTGGCGAGATCGAAATAGCTGCCGTGCAGCGAGCATTTTATCCTGCCATGCTGGATGCAGCCGAGGTATAGCGAATAGTCTTCGTGGCTGCACATCTCGTCGACGCAATACAAGGTGCCGTCCGAGTTGCACAGCAGCAGGCGTTTGCCGGCGACTGCGATGCGCTTCATCTGTGCCGGTTTCAGTTCATCTTCGGCGGCGACCGCAACATAGCCGGTCATCAGGCCACCCGCTTTGCGGCACGCCCGGAATCGAGCACCGCGCGTATCTGCGCGGCGGCATCTGCGAGGCTGGCGGCCCTGCCGGCATGGTGCAGGATGATCGCGCCACCCAGCACCAGCGAGTCGTAGGTCGCACCGGGCGTTCCGCGCAGCGCCGCCATCCCGGCTGCGGCAGCGGCCTGTGCGGTGGCATGGATGTCGATCGCCGCGACGATCTCGTCCTCGCCTTCCGCGGCGGCGACCGAACCCGGCAGCGGCACCGCGCGCACTTCCTGGCGGATGCCGAGCGCGGCCGGATCGAGTGCCACTTCGCGCTCGGGTCCCCTGTCGTGATATTCGAAATAGCGCCCGGCCTGGCGCAGCGACGGCACCACGCCGCCTTCGACGCCGCGGATGATGCAGGCGCTGTCGAAGCCGGCCATCCGCGCCAACTCGGCATAGATCGGCGGGTAGGGCTTGTGCACGAAGCCGGTGACGAAGCGGGTGTGCTTGCGGCCGGCCACGGGTTTGGACAGCACTTCCACCGTGGTCAGCACCTGGCGCTTGATGATCTGCGCGCGCAACCCGACCAGGTTGTGCAGACCCGGATTGGACTGGGCTTGATCCAGGTAGGCCCAGCCCAGCGCGGGATCGGACAACCGGGCAGCCGCCTGTTCCGGGCTCAGGTCCACCGGCACGCCGGCGGCCTGCAGGATGTGGCGCGCGCACACGCCATATTTCGGCCCGACCCGGTCCAGCCCGTGGCTGACCACGTGCACGCCCAGTTCCGCCAGCAGCGGGCCGAGGAAGGGAGCAGCCGGCAGGCAGCGGTTGTAGCCATCGTAGGGATCGCCGATGTCGACCACTTCGTCGACTGCCGCGGTTACGCGCCGGGTGGTTTCCAGCACCGCATCGAGCACGCCCCTGTTTTCGTCCAGCGTTTCGCGCTTCATCCGCAGCGCGATGAAAAAGATCGCGGCCTGCACCGGGTCGATCCGGTTCTCCAGGATGGCGCGGGTGGCCAGGCGGGCTTCTTCGCGGCTGATGTCCTTGGACAGTTCGGGGCCGGTGGCGATGCGCTGGATGACGGAGCGGATCAGCAGTTTGGGGTCGGATGGGATGGGCGTGTTCATCGGTGTATTTGAAGTGGAGTATCCAGAATGATGAGTCTGGCTATTTTGGCCGATTTTCATCGCGACAGCTACGTAATAATCACATGAAATTTTCCCACAATCTTTCACGAAGACCAGATTGATGGTCCAGTTGATTCAGTGCTTCGGCCAGATCCGTCAGGCATTGCACGCGGCCGGACGGATGACGCAGTGCTGGGTAACCCTTCTACCCGGCGGACGAATATCTGCGTCTCCGCTCGCCGGCTTTAAGGTGCTGCGCCCAGGCTGCCATCTGAATGACGCTCTGGTTCCCGGCCCGGAGCGAAATGGAAGACACCATGCCCGCTGCTTCAATGGCGGGGATTGCTGCGGCAAAGCGGATCCGCGGCTGGCTGCCCTGCAACCACATCGACCCAAGAAATACGCCGGTTGGGTTAGATGGCGGTAATCGAGCCGAACAGACGGTTCATGGCAGACCATAGCCGAACTTGCTGAATATGGCGCGTGCCTTGGGAGTGAACAGAAAATTCACGAATTTATGGGCGCTTTCGGATTGCGTTTCTGCACTGTGTTTAAGTACGACCACAGCTTGTGCTATCGGCTGGTAGCTCGTCTTGGGGACATCGATCCATTTTCCTTTCCCTGTCAATTCCGGCGCACTCACCAAAGACTTGGCAACGAAGCCGATGTCTGCTGCGCCGGAATCAACGAACTGCATGGCCTGGGTAATGCTCTCGCCATACACCAGCTTGGGTTCAACTGCTTTATCAAGTTTGGCACTCTCCAGAGCTTGCATGGCAGCCTGTCCATAAGGTGCAAGCTTGGGATTCGCAATCGCAATTTTTTGAATATTGGCATCGGTTAACAGCGGCAGTCCTTTGCTCAAATCGAATTCTTTCCTCGTCCACAACACCAGCACACCATAGGCATAGACCTTGGGTCTGAACACGGCAAATCCGTCTTTATAGAGTGCATTGGGGAACTCGGTATCGGCAGAGATGAATACATCGAATGGTGCGCCATTCATTACTTGCGCAGTGATTTTGCCTGAAGAAGAAAATACACCTTGGACTTCAATGCCGGTTTCTTTCCTGAACTCGACCGCCAGATCATCGAAGGCATATTTCAAGTTCGCCGCAACCGCGACCGTAAGCGGCCTGGCAGATACCGCCACACTGCACAACATCAGCAGAACCGCTGCCGAAAGCAGTTGCAACGATTTCATTACGTCTTGATTCTTCCTGAACATTTTGCACCCCAATAGTTATTATCGGTTTAGACGGCAACGCCCAGCATAACGCTGGAAGTCTCGTCGATACCCTCGCTGAGGCTGGACAAAAAGCGCTGATGCTCGTTCTGACTCATGCGGTAGGTCTGAACAAGTTTGTGCCCCGCTTCGGCCAAGCGGGTGCCGCCACCTCCCTTGCCGCCTCTGAGGCTTTCCACCAATGCTTCGCCGGAAGTATTTTGCATGGCGTCCACCGCATCCCATGCGGTCTTGTAGCTGATGCCAACTGCCTTTGCTGCCTGCGTGATGGAACCGGTCTCATTGACTTTTTCCAGCAGAGAGATGCGCACATCGCCAATCTGCGCATTTTCGTTGCGCCCCAACCAGATACCGCCCTATACCTGCATTGCCGTGACCATGCCTGACCTCTCAAAGTATGTATCGTTAGAAATCGTAATGCTGTTATCTGCATGACGACTTGCATTCGGCAGCAAGTATGCCCAAACCAGAAAATGGAATCATTCCAGATCGTTATGGGGAACACCATATTTTGCCGGATTCCGCGAGCGTAAAATAGTCCGGCTTTGTAGCCATTGCTACACATGACATTGAGTTGCAGTGTAACCTTCGCGCGCCGTCTGGGTATTGGCCCGTAGTTTCAATGAATTAGGCAATTGACAGGCGGCAACTTGCCAAAACAGACCTGCAATGCCGCCATCGTGACTACCGCGAAGCGGAGACACTCAATTACGATGCGGCGAACTTCTACACGCTTGTGCTGTTAGCAGGTGCGAGGCAACTCGCGGCCGGCAGCAGCCGTTCGCAAATCTTCTTCAAAATAGGCATTAGAAGTTGGACTGATGACGAGAGCGGGTCGTCAATCCGATCCTGTGTGGAGCTTTGCGGTGATCTCGTATGAGCGCAGGCGGGCGGCATGGTCGTAGATCTGCGACGTGATCATCAATTCGTCTGCCCCGGTCTGTTTGATGAAGGCTTGCAATGCGCGCCTGACGGTGTCGGGTGAGCCGATCGCGGAACAGGACAGCACATCGTCCAGCATGTCGCGGAACTGCGCCGGGATGCTGTCCAGGTAACCCGGCAGCGGCGGCTGCAGGCGTTTGGGGTGGCCGCTGCGCAGATTGACGAAGGCCTGCTGCATCGAGGTTGCGAGCAGCTGCGCCTGCTCGTCGCTGTCCGCCGCGAACACGTTGTAGCCCAGCATCACGTAAGGCTGGTCCAGCTGGGCGGACGGCCTGAAGGTGGAGCGGTAAAGCGCGATCGCCTGCATCATCTGCTCCGGCGCGAAATGCGATGCAAATGCGTAAGGCAGTCCCAGCGCGGCCGCCAGTTGCGCGCCGTACAGGCTGGAGCCGAGTATCCATAGCGGCACGTTCAGGCCGGCGCCCGGCACCGCGCGCACCGCATGGCGCTGCGTCGCCGCGAAATAATCCATCAGTTCGATGACATCCTGCGGGAACTGGTTGGCGTCGGAAGCCAGGTTGCGGCGCAACGCGCGCGCAGTGAGCTGGTCCGAGCCGGGCGCACGACCGAGCCCGAGGTCGATGCGTCCGGGATAGAGGGATTCCAGCGTGCCGAACTGCTCGGCGATCACCAGCGGGGCATGATTGGGCAGCATGATGCCGCCGGCGCCGACGCGTATGCTGTTGGTGCCGGCGGCCACATGCGCGATCAGCACCGCGGTCGCCGCGCTGGCGATGCCCGGCATGCCATGGTGCTCGGCCAGCCAGAAACGACGGTAGCCCCAGCGTTCCCCGTGCCGGGCCAGGTCCAGCGTGTTGCGGAACGACTGGGCGGCATCGCTGCCTTCGTTGATCGGGGCCAGGTCGAGGATGGAGAACGGGATCATGATTTTTTGGGACGATGGTCGCAGAACCAAGTTTAACTCCAAATCCGGCTTGCGGTGTTCGAACGTGAACCCGCCCTTGTATTTCCAGAGGATTCGATTTATATTTCGCAAAAATCCGAAATACTTGAGCTGGGGCTGCACAGGACTCTATCGTTGCGATGGCCAAAAAAACCGTACCCGAGATCGACGACATCATCAAGGCGCTGGCCCATCCGCTGCGCAGGGAGATGCTGGGCTGGCTGAAGGATCCGAAAAGATCCTTTCCCGGCCAGGTGCACCCGTTCGAGCTTGGGGTTTGTGCAGGGCAGATTTTCGCGAAGGCGAACCTGTCCCAATCGACCATCTCGGCCCATCTGGCCACGCTGCAGCGCGCCGGGCTGGTCACGCCGCACAAGGTCGGGCAGTGGATATTCTATTCCCGCAACGAAGCGCTGATCGCGAAGTTCGTCGAACACATCAGGAAAGGTCTTTGAACCCGATGCCGAAACCGGCGAGAACAGTGCACCACCGGAATGAGCCGATCCGGCTCGGAAAGCCCATTCTTCCCGGCCGCATAATGAATAGGGAAGGCGCGCGATCAAGCGGAGGACCATCATGACTAAGCAATATGAGCGTATCGCAATCGTTACCGGGGCTACTTCCGGAATCGGTGAGGCGACCGCACGCAGATTCGTCGCCGGCGGTTATGGCGTGGCCGGCAATGGCCGCAATGATGCAAAGCTGCACTCGCTGGAACGGGAGTTGGGCCAGGCATTCATCGGCATCGCCGGCGATGCCTCCGACAGCGACGTGATCGAGCGGCTGTTCGCTGCGGCGAGTGAACGCTTCGGCAAGGCTGCCGACATCGTCGTTGCGAACGCGGGGCGGGGTTTGGGAGGATCGGTCAAGGATGCCGACCTGTCCCAGTTCGAGGACATGCTCAGGATCAACGTCACCGGCGCGCTGGAATTGCTGCAGAAGGCCGCCCGGAAGATGCTGCCCGAACAGCAATCGGGTTACCCGAAGCGAGCTGCCGATATCGTCATCATCGGATCGGTGGTGGGCAGGCACATCTCGCCGTTCAGCGCGGTGTACGGCGCCACCAAGTTCGCCGCCCATGCGCTGGCCGAAGGCCTGCGCCGCGAGGTCGGCCCCAAAGGCATACGCGTGTCGCTGGTCGAACCCGGCATTGTCGTCAGCGGCTTTCAGGATGCCGCCGGCTACAGCGACGACCTGGTGCACACCTTCGAGGACAGGTTCGGCCCGTTGCTGGACGGCGACGATGTCGCCAATGCGATCCAGTTCATCGTGGCGCAACCGCCGCATGTGCATATCAGCGACATCATGGTGCGTCCGACCCGGCAGGATTATCCCTAGATTCGGGAAGAGTTTGCTGACTGCAGTGACTTGAATGTGAGGAAAACCATGAAAACAGGATTTATCGGGCTGGGGCAGATGGGGACAGGCATGGCCCTGCGCCTATGCCAGGCCGGGCACGATGTGAAGGTGTTCAACCGGTCTGCAGAACGCATGCAGCCGCTGCTCGCTGCGGGAGCCAAAGCCGCGACGGATATCGGCGAGGCCTGCGCGGCAGATGTGGTGTTCACGATGCTGGCTGATGACAAGGCGCTTGGCGATGTGGTGACTGGGCCAGCGGGCATGCTCGAGCATCTCGAACCGGACGCGATCCATGTTTCATGCAGCACCATAAGCGTTGCCCTGTCTGCACGGCTTGCGCATGAACACGGTGCCAGACAGCAAGGCTATATAGCCGCTCCGGTATTCGGTCGGCCGGATGCAGCTTCATCCGGCAAGCTGTTCATTGCGGCTGCAGGCGGCCGCGACCTGATCGACAGGGTCCAGCCGCTGTTTGATGTGCTGGGACAACGCACCTACATCGTGTCCGATGTTCCCGAGCAGGCCAACCTGGTCAAGCTGAGCGGGAATTTCATGATCGCTACCGTGATAGAGGCTCTGGGCGAGGCGATGTCCCTGGTGGAAAAGGGCGGGGTGGACCGGCATCAATACCTGGAGCTGCTGACATCCAGCCTGTTCAACGTTCCGGTGTACAGGAACTATGGCGCGATGATCGCCGGTCGCAACTTCGAGCCGGCCGGCTTCGCCGCGCATCTCGGGCAAAAGGACATCAGGCTGGTGCTGGCCGCCGCAGAAGAACTGAGGGCGCCGCTGCCGTTTGCAAGCATACTGCGCGACCGCTTCCTCACTCTCGCAGCCCATGGCGGCGGGGATCTGGACTGGTCTGCGATAGGCAGCCTGGCGTCGAAGGACGCCGCTGTTCCGATCGGCGAGGCATCGCGTTGAGCGACCAGCTGGACAGGATCAAGGTACTCAGTGCCGGCATCTTCAGCCTGATCCTGGTGCTGGGGGTGGCGCGCTTCGCCTACACGCCGCTGTTGCCGCTGATGCAGCATCAGGCCGGGCTGGGCGTGGCCGCGGCGGGCTGGCTGGCCGCGATCAATTACGCCGGTTATCTCAGCGGCGCGCTGGTCGCGACGATGATCAGCGACATGGTGCTGAAGGACCGCCTGTACCGCATCGGGTTGATCGTCGCGATCGCCAGCACCGCGATGATGGGGATGACCACGGATTTCACGCTGTGGGCGGTGTCGCGCTTCGTCGCCGGGCTGAGCAGCGCCGCCGGCCTGCTGCTGGGCAGCGGGCTGATCCTCAACTGGCTGATACGCCACAATCACCGCAGCGAACTGGGCATCCATTTTTCCGGCATCGGGCTGGGCATCGCCAGCGCGGCCGCGGCGGTGTCGCTGATGAACCACTGGCTGGACTGGCGCGAGCAATGGTACGCGCTGACCGCCCTGGGCTGTGTGCTGCTGGTCCCGGCACTGGGCTGGCTGCCGCCGCCGGATCGCAGCGCGGTCACCCGCACCGGCCAGAAGATGGAGGACGCTCCGCCGAGTACCGTGTTCATGCGCCTGTTCACCGCCGCGTATTTCTGTGCCGGGATAGGCTATGTGGTCAGCGCGACCTTCATCGTCGCGATCGTCGACCATATTCCAGGCCGTGCCGGTGACGGGAGCCTGGTGTTCCTGGTGATAGGCCTGGCGGCGGCGCCTTCATGCATTGCCTGGGACTTCGTCGCCCGCCGCATCGGCAAGCTCAATGCGCTGATCGCAGCTTCCGTGCTGCAGATCTTCGGCATCATGCTGCCGGTGCTGGCTGACGGCCTGGCGGCGGCGCTGCTCGGCGCACTGCTGTTCGGCGGCACCGTGATGGGCATGGTCAGCCTGGTGCTGACGATGGCCGGACAATACTATCCGACCCGCCCAGCCAAGATGATGGGCAAGATGACGATCTCATATGGCGGCGCGCAAATCATCGGCCCGGCCATCACCGGCTGGCTGGCCACCCGTTTCGGCAGCTATGCCGCAGGCCTCTACCTGGCCGGAGGGTTCATGATCGCAGGCACTTTGCTGCTGCTGATGCTGAAGGCGGTGGAAAAGCGCGAGCTGTTGCGAAGCCCGGCGGCTGATGTTGTGATTAACTAGATCAATATTTTCAAGGAGGATGTACTCATGCCACACGCGATCAGAATCCATCAAACCGGCGGACCCGAAGTGCTGCGCTGGGAACAGACCGAAGTCGGCGAACCGGGACCAGGTCAGGTCAGGCTGAAGCAGACCGCGGTCGGGTTGAACTACATCGATGTCTATCACCGCGCCGGACTCTACCCTATGCCGCTCCCTTTTGTGCCGGGCATGGAGGCGGCAGGCATCGTCGACAAGACCGGCCCCGGCGTCACCCGGCTGAAACCGGGCGACCGGGTGGCCTATGCGTCGGCGATAGGCGCCTATGCCGAAGCCAGGCTGATCGACGCCGACCGGGTGGTCAAGCTGCCGGATGCGATCAGCGATCACACTGCGGCGGCGATGATGCTGCAGGGCATGACCGCGCGCTACCTGATCCGCGACATCTACAAGGTCGGGCCCGGCGACACGATATTGATACACGCCGCGGCCGGCGGCGTCGGACTGATCGTCTGCCAGTGGGCCGCGGCTCTGGGCGCGACTGTGATCGGCACCGTGTCCAGCGATGAAAAGGCGGCGCTGGCCAAAGCCAACGGCTGCCACCATCCCATCGTCTACACCCGCGAGGATTTCCAGGCGCGGGTGATCGAGATCAGCGGCGGGAAAAAGCTGGCTGTGGTGTACGACTCGGTCGGCAAGGACACTTTCATGAAATCGCTGGACTGCCTGCGGCCGCGCGGGCTGATGGTGCTGTTCGGCGCGTCGTCCGGCCCGGTTGCGCCGCTGGACCTGGGACTGCTGTCGCAAAAAGGCTCGTTGCTGGTCACCCGGCCCACGCTCGCCACCTTCGTCGCGACACCGCAGCTGCTGGAGGAAAACTCGGCAGACCTGTTCGCCGCAGTCGGCTCGGGCAAAGTCAAGATCCACGTCAACCAGACTTATCCCTTGAAGGACGCCGCGCAGGCGCACCGCGACCTCGAGGCGCGCAAGACCACCGGGTCGACCGTGCTGACCGTCTGATGAACCGTGATATGGATCGGCGTCAGGACTTATAGGCCGGTCCGCGCGCGGTAGAAAATGCGGCCGGTGGTCAGGAATGCCGCGAATACCGCGATCGCAAACAGCAGGCTGCTGAACGCGAACTGCATCCCCCCGGAGATGATGTGCCCGGAAGTGCAGCCGCCGGCCATGCGTGCGCCGAACAGCAGCAGAACGCCGCCGATGAACGCCCACGTGAAACGCTTGCCCGGATTGGAGCCATGGAATTTCACCCACAGAGCAGGCGTGCTGGTGATGCGGAAGTCGCGCTGCAGCAAAGAGAACACCAGCCCGGCCAGGAAGGCGCCGGCCAGGAACCACAGTTCCCATGCGCCGGGTGCCGCGATCTTGTGCCAATAGGATTCCGCGCCCAGCCCGGTCAGCGACATCGCGACAAACGGAAAGGCGGTGGACGCGCCCATCGGGTGGTTCGCGAAGGCATGGGCGTTGAGCAGGACGTTCAGCAAGGTCAGGCCGACGGCCGCGTGCAGCCAGCGCCAGTTCTGGCGATGCAGGCGCTGCAGACGCAGCGCTATGCCGATGAACACGATCGCCGCGGCGACGGTTGCGATCCAGAACAGGCTATCGTTGGGCAACAGGCTGCGCAGCGACAGCGTACCTAGGTCGGGGCCTAGCAGGGGCGCCAGGTCAGGATAGGCTACCGCGAACAGCAGCGAGCCGCACAAGCCGCCGATGATGCCGGCCAGCGCATCGAGATTGCCCTGGCCCAGCGAGATCGCGACGGTGCCGGGGCAATAGCCCAGTATCGCCATGCCGATGCCGAACAGCAATCCGCCTACCACCACGCCGGTCAGGATCAGCGGCTTGATATGGTAGTCGGCCCAGCCGAAATGGATTTCGGCCTGCATCAGCAGCAGTCCCAGGCCTATCGTGAAGGAGATGGTTTTCGCGACGGTGAAGTCCCGCAGTACGGCCATGCCGGCGATGGTGTCAAATCGATTCAAACGTGCGTATTGCAAAAACCCGCCAAACAGGAATCCCCAGATCATGGTTGCCATAAATTACCTCATCGCCTTGTCAGAAAAATAATATTTTGCCCGATTCAAGCGGGCGGTTACATCGGTTGTCATATGCAGTTTCGCGGATCCTGACATCCCGGGTTGATTGATTTGCAAACTCGAAAATTTCACGAAGGATTCGCATCAGGCTTGTTTGACAGGCCCATTCAAATGCTTTCCCAAGCTGGGGTTCTCGATAATTCAGGATTTGATCCGGAATTTGATTGCATGAACATAATTCATATTATGGTATCGCAGATCAACGATTATTGTGTTGTGGCCGTACATTCTCGATGAAATTGTTGATTGCGCTTGTCCTGGCTATTCCTGGGTTATGTATGCAGCTGACCTTGAGGCAGCCTGGATTCCAAACCTTTGGCGCATGCTGTTTATCGAGCATGATATAATTAATCATTAATAAGGTAAGAATGGCTACAGGGTGCAAAGCACTGCTGTGCTGCCGGCATAACCTGATCCAATAGACGTGCGGCATGGCCGTTTTGGTTACATCTTTACAACAGTCACCGTTAAACATAATTTCAAGGAAACACCGTATGTCCAGCGTAGAAACCGTAAGTGCATTAGAACGCCGCTTGAACGCATCGATCCCGCAGCAGGTCATTCAAGGCGTCGTGTCAGACCGCCTGAAAAACATCGGACGCAGCGCCAGGATCGCAGGTTTTCGTCCCGGCAAGGTGCCTACAAGAATCGTCGAGCAATACTATGGTGCCCAAGCGCGGCAAGAAGCATTGAGTGACGCTTTGCAGCGTTCATTTGCTGAGGCAGCACAAATCAATAATTTGCGGGTCGCCGGCTATCCTAAATTTGAAGTCAAGACCACGGACTTGAGTGCCGAGCAGATCGAATACAGCGCGACTTTTGAGATCTATCCGGAAGTCGTGCTGGGGGATTTATCGGGCGAAACGATCGAACGCCTGGTATACGAATTGACTCAGCAGGATGTGGACAACACCATAATGACGCTGCGCAAGCAGCGCGCCACCTTTGAGAAGACAGATCGGGCAGCGCAATCCGAGGATAGGGTCAATATCGATTTTACTGGCAGGCTGAACGGCGAGATCTTTGCTGGGGGTGCGGCGAAGGACTATCCTGTGGTTCTGGGCAGGGGCAGCATGTTGCCCGAATTCGAACAGGCTGTGATCGGGATGAAGGCCGGCGAGACCAAGTCTTTCGATTTGACTTTCCCGGAGGGTTACCATGGCAAGGATGTGGCGGGCAAGAAGGTGAATTTTACGATCACGCTGAATCATGTCGAAGCGCCGAAATTGCCCGAAGTGGATGCTGAATTTGCCGGGGCTCTCGGTATTCCTGGTGGCGATCCGGAAAAATTGCATGAGGAAGTCCGCAGCAATCTTGCCAATGAAGTTTCGCGGAGATTGAAGGTGCGCAATAAGGATGCGGCGATGAGTGTGTTATTGAGAGTTGCCGGATTTGATGTGCCCAGAGTGCTGGTGGATGACGAAGTGCAGATGCTGAAACAACAGGCCGAGCAAGACATGGAGTCGCGAGGAATGAAGATGAATGGGATCTCACTGCCTGCTGATCTGTTTATGGAACGGGCTGAGCGGCGCGTCAAGCTCGGCTTGATCCTATCGCATCTGGTACAGAAATACGAACTGGCAGCAAAACCGGAACAGATCAAGAGTTTTATCAATGAATATGCGCAAACCTTCGATCAGCCCGAAGAGGTGATACGCTGGTATGCCTCTGATCCGGGACGCAGGCAGGAGGTCGAGCATATTGTTCTGGAAGAGAACGTGATGAACTGGACAATAGGGCAGGCCAAGGCCGTTGACAAACAGGCCGTATTCAACGAATTGATGGGAAATGCTTAATATGACGCAATATCAAAAATCAACAGAAATCACCATGCCGGACTATCAGGAACCGCAAAACATCGGATTGATTCCGATGGTCGTGGAAACCAGCGGGCGCGGCGAGCGCGCATACGATATCTATTCGCGCTTGCTCAAGGAGCGCGTCGTATTTCTGGTCGGAGAAGTCAATGACCACAGCGCGAATTTGATTGTGGCGCAAATGCTGTTTTTGGAGTCAGAAAATCCTGACAAGGATATTCATTTTTATATCAATTCACCGGGTGGTTCGGTGACGGCCGGGATGGCGATCTACGACACCATGCAATTCATCAAGCCAAATATCAGCACGCTGTGCATCGGTCAGGCGGCGAGCATGGGATCGTTCCTGCTTGCAGCGGGCGAGAAGGGCAAGCGTTTCTGCCTGCCGAATTCTCGCGTGATGATCCATCAGCCTATGGGCGGTTTTCGCGGCCAGGCTTCGGATATCGAGATTCATGCGCGCGAAATCCTGTATTTGAAGCAGCGTCTCAATCAAATGCTGGCTCATCATACCGGGCAATCGGTTGAAACGATCGAGCGGGATACGGATCGCGACAACTTTCTGAGTGCAGATGAGGCGGTCAAATATGGGTTGGTTGACCGTGTGCTGGAAAAGCGTGTCTGAGAAGTTGATTTCCCGATAACTTGACGGAAGGATGGTAGAGATGTCTGACGATAAAAATCCTGGTGACAAATTGCTGTACTGCTCATTTTGCGGAAAAAGCCAGCACGAGGTGCGCAAACTGATCGCTGGGCCGTCGGTATTCGTTTGCGATGAATGTATCACGTTGTGCAACGACATTATGCGCGAGGAGATACAGGGCGATCAGATCAAGGCGGGCAAATCCGACCTGCCGGTCCCGAAGGAGATATGCGCGACTCTGGACGAATATGTGATCGGCCAGGAGCAGGCCAAGAAGATTTTGTCGGTGGCAGTGTATAACCACTATAAACGTTTGAAGAGCACCGACAAGGACGGGGTCGAATTATCCAAGAGCAACATCCTGCTGGTTGGACCGACTGGTTCGGGCAAGACCTTGCTTGCACAGACACTGGCGCGGCTGCTGGATGTGCCGTTTGTGATGGCCGATGCGACTACACTGACCGAAGCAGGATATGTCGGAGAGGATGTTGAGAACATCATTCAGAAGTTGCTGCAGACCTGCGACTATGATGTGGAAAAGGCGCAACGCGGCATTGTGTATATTGATGAGATCGACAAGATTTCGCGCAAATCGGACAATCCTTCGATCACCCGGGATGTCTCCGGTGAGGGCGTGCAGCAGGCACTGCTCAAGTTGATAGAAGGCACCAAAGCGTCGATCCCCCCGCAAGGAGGACGCAAACACCCGAATACAGAGTTCTTGCAGGTTGATACAACCAATATCCTGTTCATCTGCGGTGGCGCGTTCGACGGCCTGGAAAAAGTCATACGCAACCGTTCCGAAAAGGCGGGTATCGGTTTCGGCGCAACCATTGCCAGCAAGAATCAGAGCAAGACCGGCGAAACATTACGCGAAGTGGAACCCGAGGATCTGATCAAGTTCGGTCTGATACCGGAGTTCGTCGGGCGCTTGCCGGTGATCGCAACTCTGGAAGAATTGGACGAAACTGCGCTGATTAGAATTTTGACTGAACCGAAGAACGCGCTTACCAAACAATACCAGAAGTTGTTTGCGATGGAAGACGTAGACCTGGAATTCCATGAAGGTGTGTTGCTGGCGATCGCGCGCAAGGCATTGGCACGCAAGGCCGGTGCGCGTGGCTTGCGTTCGATACTCGAACACGCCTTGCTGGATGTGATGTTTGATCTTCCATCGATGGACAATGCCAGTAAGGTGGTGCTGGATGAAGGGGCGTCTGGAGAAATAAAGCCCATCATCATTTATGCAGATACTCACAAGGCGGCCTGATTTACAGTTAGACCGCCCTTTTATCTTGTCCGATGGGTGCCGCTTGAATTATTTTGGGCCACCCCCATCTAACTTCACACTTATGAGAGGTTAATGCCATGTTAGAACAAGATACCCCAGCCACCATTACCAATAATTTGCACCCGCTATTGCCTTTACGCGATGTGGTGGTGTTCCCGCATATGGTGATCCCCCTGTTTGTCGGGCGCTCCAAGTCGATCAAGGCACTTGAGACGGCTATGGAGGCCGGCAAGAGCATTGCACTGGTGGCGCAAAAGTCCGCGACCAAGGATGATCCAAGCACGGATGACCTTTATGCCATCGGCAGCATGGCTAACATCTTGCAGATGTTGAAGTTGCCGGATGGCACCGTGAAGGTGCTGGTTGAAGGCACTCAGCGCGCCAATGTGCTGAGAGTTTACGACGCCAAGTCGCATTTCGATGCCGAGGTCGAAATCGTTCCCGCCGAGGATGGCACAGACAGCGAGTCTGAAGCTATGCGCCGCGTGCTGATCGCGCAGTTCGACCAATATGTGAAATTGAACAAAAAGATCCCGCCGGAAATCCTGACTTCGCTTGCCGGTATCGATGATGCCGGACGCCTTGCGGATACCATTGCTGCGCATCTGCCGCTCAAGCTTGAGCAAAAGCAGGAGGTGCTGGAAATATTCGGTGTACGCAAAAGACTTGAGCACTTGCTGGGACTGCTCGAAGGCGAGATAGATATTCTTCAAGTCGAAAAGCGCATCCGCGGGCGCGTGAGACGCCAGATGGAAAAAAGCCAGCGCGAGTATTACCTTAACGAACAGGTCAAGGCGATACAGAAAGAGCTCGGTGATGGTGAAGACGGCACTGATTTCGACGAGCTGGAAAAGAAAATCAAGGCCGCTCACATGTCGAAAGAAGCACGCAACAAGGCTGAAGCCGAACTGAAGAAGCTGCGCTTGATGTCGCCGATGTCGGCGGAAGCCACCGTCGTGCGAAATTATATCGATGTGCTGACAGGATTACCGTGGAAAAAAAGGACCAAAATCAGCTCTGATCTGAAAAAGGCCGAGGTGGTGCTGGAAGAAGATCATTACGGGCTGGATAAAGTAAAGGAACGCATACTCGAATACCTTGCGGTGCAGCAGCGCATGGACAAGATGAAAGCCCCCATCCTTTGTCTGGTGGGTCCTCCCGGCGTCGGCAAGACCTCGCTGGGGCAGTCTATTGCCCGTGCCACCAATCGCAAATTCGTGCGCATGTCGCTTGGCGGTGTGCGTGATGAATCTGAAATCCGCGGCCATCGTCGCACCTATATAGGCTCGATGCCGGGCAAGATTCTTCAGAACATGAGCAAGGTCGGGGTGAAGAACCCGCTGTTTCTGCTGGACGAGGTGGACAAGATGGGCATGGATATGCGCGGCGACCCGTCTTCTGCATTGCTGGAAGTGCTTGATCCCGAGCAGAACAGCACCTTCGTCGATCATTATGTCGAGGTCGAGTATGACCTATCCGACGTCATGTTCGTCGCGACAGCAAACACGCTGAATATTCCGGAACCGTTGCTGGACCGAATGGAAATCATTCATGTCTCCAGTTACATGGAAGAGGAAAAAATCAATATTGCGACCCGCTATCTGGTGCCCAAGGCGCTCAAGAATAACGGCTTGAAACCGGAAGAAATCAGCATTTCCGAAAGCGCGTTGCGTGACATTGTGCGTTACTACGTGCGCGAAGCAGGTGTGCGCGGCTTGGAGCGTGAGATATCCAAAATCTGCCGCAAGGTGGTGAAATCCCTTTCATTAAAAGACCGCGATAGCAAAGTGACAGTCAATTCGCGCAATGTCGACAAGTATCTCGGTGTACGCCGCTATTCCTTTGGTGTTGCCGAGAAGAATAACCAGGTCGGGCAAGTGACAGGTTTGGCGTGGACGGAAGTGGGCGGGGAATTGCTCACTATCGAGGCTGCAGTCTTGCCCGGCAAAGGAAAGATTACTACTACCGGTAAACTCGGTGATGTGATGCAGGAATCTATCCAGGCTGCGTTGAGCGTGGTGCGCAGCCGAGCCAAGCGATTGGGGATTGAAGAAGAGTTTTATCAAAAAACCGATTTGCATATCCACTTGCCGGAAGGCGCGATTCCCAAGGATGGTCCAAGCGCTGGGGTGGGCATGTGCACGGCGATGGTTTCGGTGCTGACCGGTATCCCTGTGCGTGCCGACGTAGCTATGACCGGAGAAATCACGTTGCGTGGCGAAGTCCTTCCGATCGGTGGATTGAAGGAGAAGCTTCTGGCGGCACAGCGAGGCGGTATCAAAGTGGTTTTGATCCCGCAGGAAAATATCAAGGATTTGGCGGAAATTCCCGATAACATAAAAAACAAACTGGATATTCACCCGATTAAGTGGATAGACCAGGTTTTGGAGATGGCATTGGAACGCACGCCGGAGCCACTTGCCGAGGTGGTTGAAACCCATGCAGTTGTTTCCTTGGCTGGCGACCCTCAGCAAACCGATTCCGCACTTATTACCAAGCATTGAGTGATAATTTGTTATCGGCCCGACTCTGTTTGCAAACGGCTGAAAATTTTTTAGTAATTGCTTGACCTGGATTGAGAAGCCTTGATATAAAGCCCTTTGCAGGGAATTTTCTGTTTTTTAACCACTCGCAAAGGGGACTTACGTGAATAAATCTGATTTGGTTGATGCAATTGCAAAATCCGCTGATATCTCCAAGGCAGCGGCAGCTCGCGCACTGGACGCTACTGTAGACACCATTAAAAAGGCACTGAAAAAGGGCGATACGGTGAGTCTCGTCGGATTCGGTACTTTCAAGGTGGGCAAACGCGCTGCACGGAATGGGCGAAATCCACGTACCGGCGCGACGATCAAGATCAAAGCGGCCAAAGTTCCGAAATTTAGTGCTGGCAAGGGACTGAAGGATGCAGTAAACTAACAAGCTTTGTCGGGTGCTTAGCTCAGCTGGTAGAGCGTCGCCCTTACAAGGCGAATGTCGGCGGTTCGATCCCGTCAGCACCCACCACAAAAAATAATTTTTGGAGTGGTAGTTCAGTTGGTTAGAATACCGGCCTGTCACGCCGGGGGTCGCGGGTTCGAGTCCCGTCCACTCCGCCAAATTGGGGCGAACGAAAGTTCGCCTTTTTCACATCTTTTGCTTTAAAACAGCTAGTTTGGATGGCGCCGCTATGTTTGATTTCGTGCATGAAAATAAAAGGCTGGTACAGATATTACTGGCACTCGTTATATTGCCATTTGCATTATGGGGGGTGAGCTCGTATGACCGATTTCGAAATTCGGCAGATGTGGTTGCCACTGTGGATGGCGCAAAAATAACTCGACAGGAGTTCGAGAGCTCTTTGAGTGAGCAGCAGGACAAGATGCGCCAGCAACTGGGCGAAAAGTTTGACCCATCGCTGTTTGAAAATCCTGGAATGAAGCGCGCAATATTGGACAATCTTGTTTCACAGCACTTGCTTATCAAGCGAGCCGAGGCAGCAGGATTGTATGTCCCCGATGATCAGGTGGCGCAACTCATTGCAAGTATTGGGGCTTTTCAGCAAGACGGTAAGTTTGATAAAAATCGTTACATAACATTGCTTAGAAGCCAGAACATGACACCGTTGATGTTTGAGACGCGTTTGCGAGATGAATTGCTTCAACAGCAAATGCAGGACACGTATACGCAGAATGGATTTGCGGCAAATCAAGTTATTGACAACATTATCCGCTTGAATCAGCAACAGCGCATGGTGAGTGTCTCACCGATTGAATTCAAATCGTTTCTATCCAAAGCAAAGGTGGATGAGGCTGACATAAAAAAATATTACGACCAGAACCAAAGCGAGTTTCAGGTTCCTGAGCAGGCAAAAGTCAATTACGTTGAACTATCGGTCGATAGCCTGTTGGCAAAGGTTCTAGTGAGCAAGGATGACGCCCGCAAGTATTACGACGAACATCAAAATGAATTTAGTTCCCCGGAAGAAAGGCAGGCTGCACATATCCTGATCACGGTCAATGTAAATGCTAATCAAGCCATGCAGGATGCAGCAAAGGCAAAAGCTGAAAAACTACTGCAGCAGGTAAAGCAGGCACCTTCCAAATTTTCAGAATTTGCCAAGAAAAATTCGCAAGATCCCGGCTCGGCAGCAAAAGGCGGTGATTTGGGATTCTTTGGCCGCGGCATGATGGTTAAGCCATTCGAGGACGCTGTGTTCGCTTTGAAAGTGGGCGAGATCAGCGGATTGGTCAAATCGGATTTTGGGTACCACGTCATCAAGTTGATCGCAATCAAGCCTTCTAGGATTGTGCCATTCGATGAGGCTCTTAATGGCATCATGAATAAACTGCGTCAGCAAAAGGCGGCTGAATTGTTCGCCGAAGCAGCGGAAAAATTCAGCAACACGGTATATGAGCAAAGCGATACATTGAAGCCAGCCGCCGAACTTGCGGGTGCCAAAATTCAGCAGAGCGGCTGGTTGATCAAGGGCGAATCTGCTTCTGAACCCTGGACCGCAAAAATGTTGCAGGCAATTTTTAGCGATGAGGTGGTGAAAGGCAAGCGAAATACGACTGCAATCGAAGTTGCGCCGAACACCTTGGTTGCTGCGCGGATTCTTGAATACAAACCGGCTTCTGTGCGCAGCTTCAGCGAAGCGCAGGAGCAGATCCGCCAAAAACTGACACATCAACGGGCATTGCAGCTGGCTGTTGCACAAGGCAAGGCCATGCTTGAAGAGTTGCAAAAAGGAGGCAAACCAGCGGTGAGCTGGGGTGCAACACAGACTATTACCCGCGCACAACATGGCTCGCTTGATATTGGATTGGTCAGGCAAATATTCCAAGCCAATCCTGCCAAGTTGCCTCGATACGTTGGCACAGAAGATCCGCAAAATGGATTTACTCTGGTTCGCATCGATTCCGTCAGAGATGGCGAAGAAATCAACCAAGCGGAACGCGTTCAATATGCGCAGCAATTACGCCAGATGATCGGAGAAGAAATGTTCCGTTCATACCTGGCTGATGCCAGGCAAAAAGCGTCGATCAAGCTGAATTTACCGGCTGAGTCAGCGCAGCATTGATTCAATACTGCTGCAATGGAAAACGCCACCTTTGGGTGGCGTTTTCATTTAAGGAAGCACTGAACAGGTCCCACCTGGACACCGGCCTCGGCCGGTGTGACGGCTTATTCGGCGTTTCCTTAAATAAAATTCGTTTGATTCGCAGTTATTCTTCGGTTGTACCCAAGGCTGTTGTATTAAAGCCACCATCTACGTATGTGATTTCACCGGTGATTCCACTGGCCAAGTCGCTGCAAAGAAAAGCGGCAGTATTGCCGACCTCTTCTATTGTTACGTTGCGTTTAAGGGGGGCATTCTTTGCGTTGTAGTTGAGCAACTTGTTGAAATCACCGATGCCAGATGCAGCCAATGTTTTGATCGGTCCTGCGGATATGCCATTCACGCGAATTCCTTGGCGACCCAGATGCATCGCCAGATAACGCACCCCGGCTTCGAGGCTGGCCTTGGCCATGCCCATCACGTTGTAATGCGGCATGGTGCGTATTGCACCCAGATAGCTTAATGTCAGCAAGGATGCTTTCCGGCCTTGCATCATTGGTAACGCGGCTTTAGCCATAGCTGGAAAACTGTATGAGCTGATATCGTGAGCGATGCGGAAAGCTTCACGGCTGAAGCCGTCGAGGAACTCGCCATCCAGAGCTTCGCGAGGTGCGAAAGCAATGGCGTGCACCAATCCATCCAGGCCATCCCAGCTTTTTGCCAGATCGATGAACAGCTGCTGGATATCGTCATCGCTGCTGACATCACATTGATAGATCAATTTGCTGCCAAATTGTTTTGCCATTTCTTCAACGCGCCCAAGCACTCTTTCGCCCTGATAGGTAAAAGCCAGTTCAGCTCCTTCCCGATACATTGCTTGCGCAATTCCGTAAGCAATCGAACGGTTGCTGATCATGCCGGTTATTAAAATCTTTTTGTTGTCCAGAAATCCCATATTGTTCCTCTGCAAAAGGTTGGTCATGAAGTATGGTTATTATATCCTTTGTCAGGTCATCACGGATTCATTGCTAGGTGCTCAACCATCTTCAGGAGAAAGTGGCCAAAATCTGCCTGCACCAGTCAAGAATCGGACAGACAATCCATCTGAATTGGAGTTGCCGAGCAGCCGGACCTGGTATTGGGTTCAGGTATTTAGCGTTGTCACCATCAGATGCAATCGGATATAATTCCAGCAATAATTATTTTAGGTTCTTCCTTCATGCTGGAAGTCAGCAATCTAGGCTGTAGTCGCGGCGATCATCGTTTGTTTTGCGGACTGAATTTCTCGCTGGATTCCGGGCAAATCATGCAAGTTCAAGGTGAAAATGGCAGCGGAAAAACCAGCCTGTTGCGCACCCTGTGCGGTTTCATGACACCTGATGATGGCGATGTGGTATGGAATGGCGAGAACATCCGCCATCTGGAAGAGGATTATTATGCCGAGATTTTGTATCTCGGTCATTTGAATGGAATTAAAGACGAGTTGAGTGCGCTGGAAAACCTGCTTATTTCGGCAGGATTGTCCGGGGTCGTGCTAAAGCACAGCGAGGCGATTGCCGCATTGAAGCGCATGGGTTTGCGTGGCCGCGAAACGCTGCCGACCAAGGTGCTTTCACAAGGGCAGCGCAGGCGGGTTGCGCTGGCGCGCTTGATGGTCAGCGATGCCAAGTTGTGGGTGCTCGACGAACCCTTGACTGCACTTGATGTCAGAGCAGTGATGCTGATCCAGGAGTTGATTGCAGAGCATTTGTCACAACAGGGGATGGTGATATTTACTACGCACCAACCGCTTCAGGTTCCAGGAACTGAGGTATATAGTTTGACTCTGCCATGAAGACCGGGAGTTATAAGCAACCCTCGATGCTCGAATTGCTGGCGCTGGTGATAAGGCGGGATTTGGTGCTGGCAATGCGACGCCGTGCGGATGTTCTCACCACATTGGTTTTTTTCGTGATGGTGGTCAGCTTGTTTCCGTTGGGTGTGGGTCCGGAAACCGCAATGTTGCGCAAAATGGCACCGGGCGTATTGTGGGTTGCGGCGCTGCTGGCTTCAATGTTGTCGTTGGGTCGCTTGTTTTCAGCAGACCATCTGGATGGCACACTGGAGCAGATGATGTTGGCGCCGCAGTCGCTGTCGATGCTGGTACTGGGAAAGATGATTGCTCACTGGATGGTGTCCGGCTTGCCACTGGTATTGATGGCTCCAGTGCTGGGATTACAGTTCGATATGTCAGTTCGGCCGCTAGGTGTACTGGTCATTAGCCTGCTTTTGGGAACACCGATCCTCAGCATGATCGGTGCGATCGGTGCGGCACTGACGCTGGGGCTGCGTGGTGGAGGCGTATTATTGTCGTTGCTGGTGTTGCCTTTATGTATCCCGGTGCTGATTTTTGGCACCGGTGCAGTCGAGGCGATATCGGATGGAATAAGCGTGGCTTCCCACCTGTCATTGCTGGGGGCACTGCTGGTATTGTCGCTGGTGTTTACCCCGTGGGTGACCGCGCAGGCATTGCGAATTTCGATGGAGTGATGAGTTGGCAATAAACTGGTTCAAATATTCCGCTCCGACTACCTTTTACGGCTTGGCTGGAAGGATGATTCCGTGGTTCGCCTTTTCTGCCGCGATCCTGTTCGCCATCGGCTTGTATATTGGTTTCTATGTTGCGCCTATTGATGCCCAGCAAGGCGAGTTCTACAGGATCATTTTCATCCATGTCCCAGCTTCGATGATGTCCATGTTTCTATATATGGTTATGGCCGGTTATGCTGCGCTGGGTTTGATTTTCAATACGCGATTGTCCGCGATGATGGCCAGCGCGGTTGCGCCGACTGGCGCATTGTTCACGCTGATTTCATTGTGGACCGGGGCGCTGTGGGGCAAACCGATGTGGGGGACGTGGTGGATGTGGGACGCGCGTATGACGTCCGAACTGATCCTGCTGTTCCTGTATCTTGGCTTCATTGCGCTGCACGCCTCGATCGATGATCCGCGACGTGCTGATCGTGCCGCGGCATTATTGGCCATAGTTGGCTCGGTGAATGTGCCGATCATTTATTTTTCGGTTAAATGGTGGAATACTTTGCATCAGGGTGCGACGATCAAATTTACCGGCACCAGCATGCAAATTCAAATGCAGCAGGCATTGTTTACCATGTTGCTGGCCTGCTGGTTGTATTCCGTTGCAGTGGTGTTGGCGAGAGTGCGCAGCATCATCCTGGAACGCGAGCGGAATACCGGCTGGATCAATCAATTGCCGGAGGTCAGGCAATGATGGGTTTGGATGTCTGGATGAGAGCAAACGCGCTTACCTACGTCTGGATCGGTTCATACGCGGTAGCGTTGCTTATCCTTGCGATAGAGATCGCGCTGGTAGTACATAAAAGAAAAGTTACTTTGCGACAAATTCATTTGTTGCGTGATGCTGGAGATGACCCCAGAGATGAGGAAATAGCATGAAGCCGCGCCAAAAGAGATTTGTGTTTATCGCCGTTGCCGTTGCCGCGGTGTCAATTGCCGTCGGACTGGTGCTGTATGCGCTGAGGGGCAACGTCAATCTGTATTTCACGCCGACCCAGGTGTTTGACAATGAGGTGCCAAAGGGACGCGGTTTCCGCATTGGTGGCCTGGTTGAAAAGGGGAGCGTCAAGTACGAAAAAAGCGGTTTGACGGTGAATTTTGTAATTACCGATACGCATAAAAGCATTCCGGTCGTGTATAAGGGCATCCTTCCTGATTTGTTCAAGGAAGGAAAAGGCGTAGTCGCAGAAGGCAGGGTGGAAGCTGATGGCGTAATGCATGCTGACCAGGTGCTGGCCAAGCATGACGAGAATTACATGCCTCCAGAAGCGGCCGATGCCCTGAAAAAAGCCCAGGCAGCGAATGCTGCCGATGCGGCCGCCGGGATTCCCGTGTCGGTTGCCGCTGTTCCCGTTGCTAAATAATTACCTGAGGGGTAAACATGATTCCAGAACTTGGCCATTTTTCATTGATCATTGCGCTGTTCCTGGCAGTGTCCCTGGGTGTGCTGCCGATCTACGGTGCTGCCCGCAATAATGCCTTGTTGATGAGCCTTGCGCGTCCGTTGGCGTTTGGGCAATTCGTATTCATTGTTTTGGCGTTCGTGATCCTGGCCAATGCATTTCTCCACAATGATTTTTCCGTGCTGTATGTTGCCGAACACTCCAATTCGCAACTGCCTCTGCATTATCGCTTCGCGGCGATATGGGGCGGCCACGAAGGTTCGCTGCTGTTGTGGGTGACCATACTGTCGATCTGGACTGCCGCAGTCGCAACCTTCAGCAGGCACCTGCCGGAAGAGACGGTAGCGCGTGTATTGGGTGTGATGGGCTTGATCTCGGTAGGTTTCATCTTGTTCATGCTGCTCACGTCGAATCCATTTTCCCGCATGTTACCCGCTGCGGCCGAAGGGCAGGAGTTGAATCCCCTGTTGCAGGACCCGGGACTGGTGATACATCCACCAATGCTTTACATGGGCTATGTAGGATTCTCGGTCGCTTTTGCTTTCGCAATTGCCGCTTTGCTGGGCGGGAAACTCGATGCCACTTGGGCGCGCTGGTCGCGCCCGTGGACCACTGTGGCCTGGACGTTCCTTACGCTCGGGGTCATGCTAGGCAGCTGGTGGGCATACTATGAACTTGGCTGGGGCGGCTGGTGGTTCTGGGATCCAGTCGAGAATGCTTCGTTCATGCCCTGGCTGGTGGGGACGGCTCTGATCCATTCCTTGGCGGTCACGGAAAAGCGCGGCGCATTCAAGAGTTGGACCGTGTTGCTGGCGATAGCCGCATTTTCCCTCAGTCTGCTGGGAACCTTTCTGGTGCGCTCCGGCGTGCTGACATCGGTGCACTCCTTCGCCACAGACCCAAAGCGTGGCGTATTTATCCTGGCTTTTCTGGTGACTGTGATCGGCTCGTCCTTGCTGCTGTTCGCCTGGCGCGCACCCAGGATCGGATTGGGCGGCAAATTCGACATAGTTTCACGCGAGTCGATGCTGCTGTCGAATAATGTATTGTTGTCGGTCTCTGCTGCAGCAGTCTTCATCGGAACCCTGTATCCGCTATTCATGGATGCGTTGGGCTTGGGTAAACTGTCGGTCGGCCCGCCCTATTTCGATGCGGTGTTCGTTCCTTTGATGGCGCTGGCAATATTGATGATGGGGCTGGGAACCTTGGCGCGCTGGAAGCAGACCAGCGTACCCGAATTGGCCAAGCGTGTGCGCTGGGGATTCGTCTCTGCACTGATCCTTGCGGTGCTGCTGCCGTTCATATTCAAACACTGGACGCCGATGATCGCATTCGGACTGTTGCTGTCATTCTGGGTAATCGCCTCGCTGGTCGTCAGTTTGCAGCAGCGCTGGGGCGGGCAGGGTCCATTTATACAGCGCGTGCGCAACCAGAGCTTGAGCTACTACGGCATGCAATTGGCACATCTCGGTGTGGCGGTGTTCATCATCGGCGTGACCGTGGTAAAGGGCTACGAGACCGAACGTGACGTGCGCATGAACGTCGGCGATACGGTGATGGCAGGAGGCTATATGTTCCGTTTCGACGGAGTGACATCGATCACCGGGCCCAACTATACGGCGACGGAAGGGCGCTTCCTGGTCACCAGAAACGGCAATGATGTTACCGAACTGCTGCCGCAAAAGCGTATTTTCAATGCGTCCGGGATGCCGATGACCAAAGCGGCGATAGATACCGGCATCTTCCGCGACCTGTATGTCTCGATGGGCGAACCGATCGCAGACAATAGTGGCGCCTGGGCGGTGCGGGTGTACTACAAGCCGTTCGTGGTCTGGATCTGGGGTGGATGTCTGTTGATGGCACTGGGCGGCGCACTGGCTATCAGTGATAGGAGATACCGCATCCACAACAAAATTCCCTCGCACGTCAGCCAGGCAATGCGGCCTGGGCGGAAAATTGGCTGCCGGGGGCAAAGCATCATGATGCGCTTCTGGCCATTTGCGGTTTTCGTGGCGTTGGCAGTTTTCTTGTATATCGGACTTGGGCTTGATCCGCATGAAGTTCCGTCGCCCTTGATAAACAAGCCGGCGCCGGAATTTTCCCTGCCCCAGTTGTTTGAACCGGCCAGGCAGTTTTCGTCGCGGGACATGAAAGGAAAAGTCTGGTTGCTCAATGTGTGGGCTTCATGGTGCGTTTCCTGCAGGGAGGAACACCCAGTATTGATGGAGTTGTCACGGAAGAATCTGGTTCCTGTCTATGGGTTGGATTACAAGGACAAGAACGCCGATGGAGAAGCGTGGCTAAGCAAAGGTGGCGATCCCTATACCCTGGTTGCGACAGACGCGAGTGGACGTGTCGGGATCGATTATGGTGTGTACGGCGTTCCTGAAACTTACGTGATCGACAAGCAGGGTGTGATCCGTTACAAACAGATCGGCCCGGTCACCGACGAAAGTCTGCAAAAAAAGATACTTCCTTTGGTCGCGGAGCTGCAAGCGAAATGAAATATTTATTGATATTGCTGATTTTGTTCCCGACATTCTCTTACGCCGGAGAAGCCAAGGATTTGGCCGAAGACCCGGTTCTGGAACAACGGATGGTGGCTTTGGCGCAAAATCTTCGTTGTCTGGTTTGCCAGAACGAGTCACTGGCCAGCTCGCATGCGGATCTTGCCAAGGATCTTCGCCAGGAAGTCCGCGAAAAAATGAAACAGGGCATGAGCGATCAGCAAATCATTGATTTCCTGGTTTCAAAATATGGCGATTTCGTGCTGTTCGATCCCCCGATGAAGAAGGATACGTTGCTGCTTTGGTACGGCCCGTTCGCGTTGCTGTTGATCGCACTGATCGGATTGACGGTACAGCTGCGCAAACGCAAGGCTCAGATCCCCGAAGCGGTACTTTCTGCGGAAGAAGCGCAGCGAGCCGACGCTTTGCTCAACACACCGAAAGACTCACAAAAATGATTTTATTCTGGATATTGTCGGCAGCTCTGCTGCTGGTCGCCGTGCTGTTTGTTGCATTGCCGTTATGGCGCAGCGCTGCAACCGGTAAAGATGTATTACGCGATGCCGCGAACCTTGGGATACTGCGTGACCAGTCAACCGAGCTCGAAGAGGATCTGAAAAATGGCTTGCTGACCCAGGAGGCATACGAACAAGGCAAACGAGAGTTGCAAGTGCGCCTGATCGAAGAAGTCAAAACCACCGGACAAGCTGCCAAACTGCAGCGTAATCCCGCTAAAGTCCTTGCTATCACGCTGGCAGTCCTGTTGCCGGTGTTCAGTATAGCGATCTATCTCACCGTGGGGGATCCGGATGCGGTGATTCCGCCGCAGGTAATCGCGACGGATGCCAATGGCCTGATAAGCTCCAATGCCGGGCTGCAGGATATGGAAAAGAAGCTGCAGCGCTTTCCGAAAAGCCCGAATGACTGGTGGACACTGGCGAGATCCTATACCGAGCTTAAGCGATTTCCCGATGCGGCAAGGGCCTATGCGCATCTGGTTGATCTGGTGCCGAACGAAGCCCAGCTGTGGGCGAATTATGCCGAGGTCTATGCGATGGCGCATGGCGAAACGCTGCAAAATGCCGAGGTCAGTAAGTTTCTGGGGAAATCGCTGGAACTGGATCCTGAAAATCCTACCGCGCTCGCATTAAACGGTTCTGCGGCCATGGAGCGAGGCGACTTTGTTGCAGCCATCACAAATTGGCAGAAACTGGTTGATCAGGCTCCACCAGGCTCTGAAGATGCGAAGATGTATTCCGATGGGATCAAGCGCGCACGCAAGCTGCTTGCAGAGCAACCGGGTGGCAAAGAAAAGCTGGAACTGTTGTCGTTGGTCAGAGCCCGTGAAAAAGCCGCGGCAAACACCTCTGCGATTACCGGAGTGGTTTCGCTGAGTCCGGCATTGGCAGCCAAGGTTGCACCGACCGATACCGTGTTCGTCCTGGCGCGAGCTACGCAGGGTCCCAAGATGCCGCTGGCCGTGTTGCGCGCACAAGTCAAGGATTTGCCGGCTAAATTTACACTCGACGACAGCATGGCGATGCAACCGCAAATGAAACTGTCCGGATTCAAACAGGTAGTCGTGGTTGCGCGCGTGTCGAAGTCAGGCACGCCGATGTCACAATCTGGTGATTTGCAGGGATCGACCGGAACGGTTAAACCCGGAATCAAGGGATTGAATATCGTCATCGATAGCGTTGTCCCGTAACTGTCCAGCTCTGGTTTGATTGCGGCATCCGGCCTTTGCAATCGGATGCCGTTATTTTCTGGCAGATGGAAACCTGGCTGAAATGAAACTGTGCTTCCAAATGAAGGGCGGTTTGACTGCTTCAATTCTTCTGTTTGGATTAATTTCAAAATCCCATCAAAAAAAATCCCCTGTGCCTATGGCATCAGGGGAAAACGCCCATAACTGGTTTCATCAGAGCATGCCTAATAGATCAAGCTGGCTGGTGTGACTACCGAATCACAGTAAACAATTAAACCATAATAGTCAAATGGTCTTATGCTGGATCATATAGTATCGTTTGAGAGTTTCATGTTGATGTACTGGAAATTTCCCAAAGAATCAACAGTGAGTATCAGAAATACAAGCTGGAAAAAGGGGATAAGGCTATAGGCACAGCGCTGAAGCTTCAGTCATTTCGAAGAGCAGATTGCGGGCCGTGGTCATGCAGAGCCGACTGAGGCGCCAGAAATGGCTGCTGCCGAGATATCGGCAGCAGCAAGGAGTCAAAAAAAGATAGTCGCCTGGGAGCGGAGGGCTTGCTGGATATGGTGCCCGGAACCGGAATCGAACCGGTACGCTGGTTTTACCCTAGCGACGGATTTTAAGTCCGTTGTGTCTACCAATTTCACCACCCGGGCCGAGGTTCGGAAGCGACAAACAATACCGAATCAAAATCAAGGAAGTTTTGATCTGGATAGTCTGGCCATACTGATCCGTTTCGAAAAAAAAGGTTAGCAAGCCGTGCCAACCTTTGATATATCTGGCTCCCCGACCTGGACTCGAACCAGGGACCTGCGGATTAACAGTCCGTCGCTCTACCGACTGAGCTATCAGGGAATGAAGAGCCGCGCATGATAGTGATTTTAGCCTTCTCGGTCAACCTCTAATTGGTATTTTTGGAGTTGGAAAATGCGGAGAATTGCCAGTCTTGCTAACGCAGCTGATTGTGTGTAATGTTTTAACGAACAGGAATATCACAAGCGAGTTTCCAGACAGAAAAGACATGGACAACAAGACGATCTTCATCAAGACCAAAAAGGGTATGGATGAGATGCAAGGAAGGACTACGCATCTTCCCGGTGATATAAAGCGTGCCTTGCTGATGGTAGATGGAGATTCAACTTTCGCGGAAATAAGCAAACGCGCCGCGCCCAGCTTGCGTTCCAGCCTGCCCGATCTGTTTCAGGAGTTGCTGAAAAGCGGTTTCATCCAGGACAAAGACCAAAGCCAGTCCAGGAACGGCAACATCCCCAAGATGTCCATCCCGGTCAAGATCGCCACGCCGCAAAAGAATCAGGCCGCAGGCCGCGAAGGCGAACTGGATTTCATGTCGGGGTTTGCCGGCTCTCGTAGCGTGCCGTCAGACGAATCGGCCAAAGCAAAAATGCTGAAGGCAGAAGCCGAAGAAAACATCGAGCTGGAAATCGAAGCCGCAAAATATGCCCGGCAGGAAGCCGTGTTGCTACAGGCGGAACAGGAAGAGGCCAGGAAAGCCCGCGAAGCATCGGCAGCTGCCCAGTCGAGGGCCGAGCAGGAGGCCAGAGCGAAACTGGAACATGCCGAAAATGCGCGCAAACAGGCCGAGCGCTTACAGGAAGAGCAGGAAGCCCTGCAGATACGTATCAAGCTGGATGCGGCAAGGGAAAAGGCAGAGGCAGCGGCCAGGCTGCGCGTTGATCCGGCGCCCTCGATCCCTATGGGCATCGAGGCCGATGCTGTCCGGGTGCGTGAAGAGGCAGAACGCATCATCAGGCTGGAGCGCGAAGCCAGGGAACGTGAAGAGCGGGCGCGCAGGGCGCGCGAAGAAGCAGAACGCCTGGAGCGTGAAGCCAGGGAACGCGAAGAACTGGCGCGCAAGGCGCGCGAAGAAGCGGAGCGCATCATCAGGCAGGAACGCGAAGCCAGGGAACGCGAAGAACTGGCACGCAAGGCGCGCGAAGAAGCGGAGCGCATCATCAGGCAGGAACGCGAAGTCAGGGAGCGCGAAGAACTGGCACGCAAGGCGCGCGAGGAAGCGGAGCGCATCATCAGGCTGGAGCGTGAAGAGCAGGCGCGCAAGGAGGCACTGGTACGCGACGAGGTGCAACGCCTCCTCAGGCAGGAACAACAAGAACGTGAAGCCAAACCCCCTGAGCCGACGGTGCCAGCCAGTGGTGAGAGTTCCGGAGAATGGGGTTTGTTTTCCTTTGACACGTTCCAGGTTGATGATCCACTGTACACTTCCGAATCGCATATCGACAGGAAGACCGGGAAAAAGGAGGCGCCGGCAGCGCAGAATGCCCGACCTGCTGCAGCCACTCCCAGCGGCAAATCCGGCACCTTTGCATTCGATGAGTTCCAGATAGAGGAGCCTCCGCTCCCGGTCGAGAAAAACCGGGCCGGACAGTCCGGCGCGACGCAAAAATCCGCGCGGCCTGCACAAGTTGACAGACCCCTGCCATCTGCCGGTAAGCCTGTACCAACTCAGGAACAGATCCAGCGCGCGAAGCAGGAGCGCAAGGCTGCACAGGATCAGGCGGCCAAGAAGATAGCCGAGGATCAGGCGAGAGTCTGGGCTCAAGCAGAACAGCGCGCGCTCGAATCCGCCAGGGTAGAGGCCAGTCTGCCCGGCAAACAACTTTCCATGGCCGATGCTCCCTCCGCCAGACCGGCTATGGCGGTACGTGCCAGACGCAAGCAGTTTTCCTTCGGCAAGCTGGCGGGGCTGGTTTTCAAGCTGGGCTTGTTTTTGCTGATATTGATAGCAGGCGCGCTGTTCATCATTCCCTATGTGGTTTCGACCAGGGAATACCTGCCCAAGGCCGAGCAGTTGCTGTCGACAAAATTGCATCAGCCGGTGCACGTAGGCAGTTTGTCCGGACGCATCCTGCCGACGCCGCGCTTGGAAGTAGGCGAGATATATATCGGCGATGCCAAGCAAATGCAGATTAAAGTCGCGCAAATCAATTTTTCCTTCACCGGTTTGTTCACCGATGTAAAGCCGGTCAGCAGTGTCGAACTTCAGCAGATCAAGGTCAGGGGGGGCTGGCTGGCTGATGCATCCGGGTGGTTGCAACAAATGGCCAACGAGGTTAAATATCCGGTGAGCCGCATGCTGATCAGCAAGGGCACGCTGGACGCCGATGCTTTTGTCCTGGCCGACATCGAGGGCGAGCTGGATTTCGGCGCGAACGGAATATTCACTCAGGGCGAACTGCACGCGAACGGCGGGAAATACGATCTAGTCATCAATCCCTCCCCGCAGAACAAGCTGAATATCGCTTTGACGGTGAGCAACAGCGCTTTGCCCTTGCTGCCGAACCTGGCATTCGAGGTGCTGACTGCCAAAGGCGAGATAAACAACGATGATCTGTCGATCGGCAATTTCGATGGTCAGCTGCTTGGCGGTGCTGTACAAGGGAATGCCGACATCATCTGGCGTTCCGGCTGGGTTGTACAAGGAGCGTTGAACGCAAAAAGGATCGACATGCAGAAGCTGAGCAAGTTGCTGGATGGGAATGCCGATGGCGCGGTGCGCTTCAGGATGGCAGCGCCGGATCTGGGCAAACTGAACGACTCAGCGGCAGTGGACGGCAGTTTCAATTCCAGCGACGGGACGATCAGCGGTTTGGAGATTGCCGACACCGCGCGCAAGTTGAGCAGGGAGAATCTACCCGGCGGCAGGACGCACTATGACACACTGAGCGGAAACTTCTCGTTTGATGACGGCGTATACCATTTCAAACAGATCAAGATCGCCGGTAATGCGCTATCCGCAACTGCCGCATTCGATGCCGATACCGCCAAACAACAGTTGTCCGGCAAGATTGCCGTCAGTTTGTCGTTGCCGGGCAGGACAGCCGCTCCGGTCGAACTCAAACTGGGCGGAGCGATAGACAGTCCGACCCTGGTCTACGCTCCCTGAGATATCGGCATCCCGGTCAGGCCAGTGCCTTTGCGATGCGCTCCAGCGCGTTCCTGAGATTTTCCAGCGAAGTCGCGAACGACAGGCGGATGTAACCCTCGCTGCCGAAGGCCGAGCCCGGTACCACTGCCACCCCGCCGTTTTCCAGCAGATACTCTGACAGCGCCACATCCGTGGCTGCCTTGATCGCGCCGCGCTGATGCAGCCTGGCGATCGCCTGGCTCACGTCCGGGAAGGCATAGAACGCGCCGCCCGCCATGATGCACTGCACGCCCGGGATCCGGTTCAGCGCATCGACCACGAACACATGGCGTTCGCGGAACGCCTTCAGCATCGGAGCTATGCAGCCCTGGTCGCCGTTCAGTGCGGCTTCCGCCGCCACCTGCGAGATCGAAGTCGGGTTGGAAGTGCTCTGCGACTGCACGTTCTCCATCGCGGTGATGATATTCTCCGGCCCCGCCGCGTAGCCGATGCGCCAGCCGGTCATCGCGTAAGCCTTGGAAACGCCGTTCAGCACCATCGTGCGCGGATACAGGTCCGGGCAGGCGTTCAGGATGTTGACGAACTTCGCGTCGGTCAGCGCGATATGCTCGTACATGTCGTCGGTGGCGATCAGGATGTTCGGATGCTTGCGCAGCACCGTGCCCAGCGCCTGCAGGTCCGCCAGCGTGTACACCGCGCCGGACGGATTGCTCGGGCTGTTGATCACCACCATCCGGGTCCTGGGCGTGATCGCCGCTTCCAGTTGCGCAGCCGTCATCTTGAAGCCCTGGGCTATGCCGGCCTGCACGATCACCGGCTTGCCTTCGGCGATCAGCACGATGTCGGGATACGATACCCAGTAGGGCGCGGGGATCACCACCTCGTCGCCGGGATTTATCACCGCCAGCGCCAGGTTGAAAAAGCTCTGCTTGCCGCCGCAGGAGACCAGGATCTGCTTCGCGCTGTAATCCAGCCCGTTGTCGCGCTTGAACTTGGCGATCACCGCCTGTTTCAGCGAAGGCGTGCCGCCGACCGCGGTGTACTTGGTGAAGCCCTTGTTGATCGCCGCGATCGCCGCGTCCTTGATGTGCTGCGGCGTGTCGAAATCCGGCTCACCCGCGCCCAGCCCGATGATGTCCTTGCCTTCTGCCTTGAGCTTAGCCGCGCGGGCGGTGACGGCGAGCGTGGGCGAGGGTTTGATGGCTTGTACGCGGGTAGACAGAGACACGATGGTTCCTTAGGGGTTGAACGATGGCGCGGATTATACTCGCGCCGCAAAAAGAGTGGATGGCGGCAAACGGCGCAGGCGGCGGTTATTTGACCAACAGCAGGATCTGGATATCCATCACGTTGGTGCCGGTCGGCCCGGTCTTGAAATGGCTGTGTGTCCCCGCCGCGGCGTCGAGCCGCTGGAACAAAGTGTAGGAATCGTTGCGCTCCAGATATGCAACCGGGTCCAGCCCGGCGCTGCGCGCCCGCGCCGCGGTCGCTGCCGTCGACGCTCGCGCCCGCGGCATCGTTCGGGCCGTCGCTGCCGTCGGTGCCCGCGGACAGCAGCGACACGCCGTGCCAGCCTTCTGTCTGCAATGCGAACGCCAGCGCAAGCTCCTGGTTCCTGCCGCCCATGCCGGAGCCGCGCACCGTGACCGTGGTCTCGCCGCCGCTGAGCAGACAGCGCCGCTCCCCCGCCTGCATCGCGTCCAGTTCGGCGCGCGCGGTCTGCGCCAGAAATGCCGCCGCGTCGCGCGCCTCGCCCTGCAGCGCAGCGCTGATCGTCCTCGTCGCAAACCCGAGCTGCCTGGCCTGGTTTTCCGCCGCGGCCAGCGCCTGGCGGATGCTGGCGACGATCACGTTACGCGTGTTCGCCAGGCAGGGATCGCCGGCCTTGACGGTCTCGGGCCGCTGCCCGGCGCTGCCGCGCCACAGATGATCCGCGACGCGCGCCGGCAGCTTTGGCTGCAGGCCGTATTTCGCGATCACCGCCTGAGCCCCGGCAAAGGTGGAGTCGTCCGGCGAGGTCGGTCCCGAACCGATCACGTCCAGCGGGTCGCCGATCACGTCGGAGAGGATCAGCGTCAGCAGCTGTGCCGGGTAAGCCGCCTGCGCCAGCCCGCCGCCCTTCACCGCCGAGAGATGTTTGCGCACCGCGTTCAGCTCGTTGATCGACGCGCCCGCGTTCAGCAGCAGCCGGGTCGTATCCTGTTTGTCCTGCAGGGTGATGTCTGCGACCGGCGCGATCAGCAGCGCCGACGCGCCGCCGGAGAGCAAGCAGATGACCAGCGTCCTTTCATCGGCGCCGCGCACCAGCTGCAGGATGCGCTGCGTGCCGGCGATCCCCGCCTGGTTCGGCACCGGGTGGGAGGCTTCCACCTGCTCTACGATTTGCAGCGGCTCGGTGTGTCCGTCCTTGACGACGATCAGTCCCGCGGAGATGTCGTTGCCGAGCAGTGCTTCGATGGCCAATGCCATCCGCGCCGTGGCTTTGCCTGCGCCGACCACGATGATGCGCTCGAATGACGCGAGCTGGTACCGCGCGCCGCCAACCTGCAAGCTGCCGTGTTCGATGCTGGCCGCGTTCAGCACCGCGTTGTACGGATCGGCTGCTGCCAGCGCGGCGTTGAAGATGCCGGTCAGGATATCCTGGTCCGGCAGCGCAGCGGATTTGCCTTTGGTAGTGCTGGCCATCATATCCTCGCCAGCCAGAGTCTCAGCCTGAGTCCGAAGCCGGTGGTGTAGCCGACCTCGACGAAGCGTATGTGTCCGTCCGGCGCGACGATGAAACTGGCCGGCACCGCATGCACGCCCCATGCTCCGGAGAGCCGGCCGTCGCTGTCGTTGATGACCGGGAAGGACAGGCCCTGTTGCTGCATGTGGCGCGAGACCTCCGCCGCCGTGCCGCTCTGCATCGCGACGGTGATCACGTCCGGATTCTGCTGTGCGAGCGCGGCGATCGAGTCCTGCTCCGCACGGCAGATCGGGCACCAGGTCGCCCAGAAGTGCACCAGCACCGGCTTGCCCGGCTGTGCCGCCAGCGCATAGGGCCGGCCATCGAGCGTGACGCCCTGCAGCGCGGGCGCCGCGCCGCTGGGCATGTCGCGATGCTGCCACAGGCGTATGCCCGCAACGATTATCACCAATATCAGTGCATTGACGGCAAAGCTGCGCCATTTCGCCGCACGGGTTGTATTGCCGGGTTTGTCCACCATGTTCTATCTAGCCGCTACAGTTGTGTTCAAGGAAGTATCGCAGCAGCGCTCCATGCCTGTCCTGGGCATGTCGAAGCGGTCCATGTATATACATCTGATCGAACCGGGTCAAGGCTGCTTCGGGATTCCCTGCTGCACTTTACCGCCGCTTTTTGCCAATCTCAGGAATGCTGCCAGTTCCTCAACCCAGCGCAAACGCTGCTCCGGCGTGAGTTGCCGGAAGGCGCGCAGGCGTTCGTCGCTGACGTGGTAGGTGCGATCTCCCGGGGTGTAGGGATTGTTCATAGTTGTTTGATGCGCTGCAGGTGTGCTACGTCGGAAAGGTCTATCGGGCGGCCGACAGCTTGCTTGAGCGCGATCAGGTCGTCAATGGCTGCGACGCGTATGGGTGTGCCGGCGACGTTCAACACGGTGGTGCGTTGCGCCATGCCGGAAAATTCGACGGGCGGGAATAGCAGCACATCAACAGTCACGCCGGCCAGGTCGGGGGTGCGTAATGCAAAGGCTGCGAGGTTGCGTTCCGCATGCCAGCGGCGCAATAGTTCCAGATCGTTGAGCGATTCCAGCGGAACCGGCAGGACAGGGGTGAGTTTGAGTTGCCTGGCTGTCTCGATCAGGTGCGCCAGATTGTCCGGCGTCATCGCGACGGTGATATCCACGTCCATCGTGGCGCGCTCCACGCCATGCAGCGACACGGCCAAGCCGCCTATCAGCAGGTAATCCACCTTGTGGTGGTCGAGGGCTGTGAACAAGTCGAGATAAAACATCGTGCTAGTCTAACCAATGTGGCCGGGGGGAACAATGTTTGCGGTTTGCCATTACAATGCCATGTTCCGAGGAGTCGCCAAATGACCATCAAGACCTTCCCCGACAGCCCCTACATCCTGCACCAGCCGTTCGAGCCGGCGGGCGACCAGCCCGAGGCCATCGCGCAGCTGGTCGAGGGCATACGCGACGGCCTGTCGTTCCAGACGCTGCTCGGCGTCACCGGCTCGGGCAAGACCTTCACCATGGCCAACGTCATCGCGACGCTCGGCCGCCCGGCGATCGTGATGGCGCCGAACAAGACGCTGGCGGCGCAGCTGTATTCCGAACTGCGCGACTTTCTGCCGGAGAACGCGATCGAGTATTTCGTCTCCTACTACGACTACTACCAGCCCGAGGCCTACGTGCCATCGCGCGACGTGTACATCGAGAAGGATTCCAGCATCAACGAGCAGATCGAGCAGATGCGCTTGTCCGCGACCAAGGCGCTGCTGGAGCGCGAAGACGCGGTGATCGTCGCGACCGTCTCGGCAATCTACGGCATCGGCGACCCGGTGGATTACCACGGCATGATTTTGCATTTGCGTCACAATGAAAAGATGCACCAGCGCGACGTCATCAAGCGCCTGATCGAGATGCAGTACGAGCGCAACGAGATCGACTTCTCGCGCGGCAAGTTCCGCGTGCGCGGCGACGTGATCGACATCTTCCCGGCCGAGAGCAGCGAGGACGCGCTGCGCCTCACGCTGTTCGACGACGAAGTGGAGACGCTGTCGCTGTTCGATCCGCTCACCGGCCACATCCTGCACAAGGTGCCGCGCTACACCGTGTATCCGTCCAGCCATTACGTCACGCCGCGCAGCACCGTGCTGCAGGCGATCGAGACCATCAAGGTCGAGCTGGCCGAGCGCATCGCGTTCTACCAGCGCGAGAACAAGCTGGTCGAGGCGCAGCGCATCGAGCAGCGCACCCGCCACGACCTGGAGATGCTCAACGAGATCGGCTTCTGCAAGGGCATCGAGAACTATTCGCGCCACCTGTCCGGGCGCAAGGCCGGTCGATCCGCCGCCGACGCTGATCGACTACCTGCCGCCGAACGCGCTGATGTTCATCGACGAGAGCCACGTCACCATCCCGCAGATCGGCGGCATGTACAAGGGCGACCGCGCGCGCAAGGAGAACCTGGTCAACTACGGTTTCCGCCTGCCGTCGGCGCTGGACAACCGCCCGCTGCGCTTCGACGAATTCGAGAAGGTGATGCGCCAGACCGTGTTCATCTCGGCCACGCCTTCCACCTACGAGGCCGCACACGCCGGCCAGGTGGTCGAGCAGGTGGTGCGCCCGACCGGGCTGATCGATCCGCAGATCGAGGTGCGCCCGGCGACCCACCAGGTGGACGACCTGATGTCCGAGGTCAACCTGCGCGTCAAGGCCGGCGAGCGCGTGCTGGTCACCACGCTGACCAAGCGCATGGCGGAGCAGCTCACCGAATATTTCTCGGAGCACGGCATCAAGGTGCGCTATCTGCATTCCGACATCGAGACCGTCGAGCGTGTCGAGATCATCCGCGACCTGCGCCTGGGCCAGTTCGACGTGCTGGTCGGCATCAACCTGCTGCGCGAAGGGCTGGACATCCCCGAGGTTTCGCTGGTCGCGATACTCGATGCCGACAAGGAAGGCTTTTTGCGCTCCGAGCGCTCGCTGATCCAGACCATAGGCCGCGCCGCGCGCCACCTCAACGGCAAGGCCATCCTGTATGCCGACAAGATCACCGACTCGATGAAGCGCGCGATCGACGAGACCGAGCGCCGCCGCACCAAGCAGGTGGACTACAACTTCGCGCACAACATCACCCCGATCGGCGTGCAGAAGCGCATCAAGGACATCATCGAAGGCATGTACGAGCCGGAGGTCGCGCGCGGCCAGCTCAAGGCGGCGCAGGAGCAAGCCAGATACCTGGCGATGAGCGAGAAGGAAGTCGCGAAAGAGATCGCCCGGCTGGAAAAGGAAATGCTGCAAGCCGCGAAAAACCTCGAATTCGAGCGCGCCACCGAGCTGCGCGACCAGCTGAAAAAACTGCGCGAGAGCGTGCTGATTTCGCCGCTGTGAAATTCGTTATGAACGCCTCTCGCGGAACGCGTAATGGTTTTGTAGGAGCGGGCGATATCCGCGGAACGTTTGTAGGTTTTGTAGGAGCGGGCCATGCCCGCGATCAAAAAATAGGTCGCGGGCATGGCCCGCTCCTACGGGTGCTGCGGCCTTTATTCGGGCATGGCCCGCTCCTACGGGTTTAATAACATGCCCATCTTTAGACCCGGTCATGCTGCCTTGCGCAAAGGACGCGTATCGGTGTCGAACGGGGTTTATCTGGTCACGGCTACCACGTTGCATCGCATCAGGGCCTTCGAAACTTTCATGCCGCTTGCGCAGCTGCACGCTGCTTCGAAGACGATGCCGTGCTGGGTGAGGCGGTCATGCTCGCCTGGGTGTTGATGCCCGATCATGCGCATTGGCTGGTCGAATTGAGCGAACACGATGTGCTCGGCATGCTGGTCAACCGTATCAAATCTGCCAGTGCGCGCCATGCGAACCGGGCGCTGAATAGGGAAGGGGCGCTGTGGTCAGCGGCGTATCACGACCATGCGTTGCGGGTAGAAGACGATCTGCAGGACACGGCACGCTATGTGGTGGCTAATCCGCTTCGCGCAGGATTGGTTAAAAGTCTGGGCGATTATCCGTTCTGGAATGCGATCTGGCTTTGATCCGGGGCTTGCAGGAGCGGGCGATACACGCGGAACGGGTGTTGATTTTGTAGGAGCGGGCCCTGCGTGTGTTGTTGGGGCTTTAGCCCCTTAGTGTCAACTCCACACGCAGCTCGCTGCGTAGTGGATTGCCTGCCTTTGGTGCAACCACGGCGTACTCCTTGCGGGTGCTGCCCGCGATCGCTTTTTGTTCGCGGGTCGCTTCGACAGGCACAGGACAGGCATGGCCCGAGCCCGTTGCCGCAATGCCGCCGCTAAGCATCCCCGCCCAGCGTGACCCGCTGCGCATGGTGCGGCTGCTGCAGATAGTGCAGCGTCTGCATCTCGGTCAGGCGGCTGGCGGTGCGCACCACCTCGCCGGAAGACAGCTCATCGGCGAACACCTCCTCCAGCGGCACCGCAGAGGACGCCACCAGCCGCACATGGTTGTCGTACAGCACATCGATCAGCCAGGTGAAGCGCCGCGCCGCATCGGCCAGCTCCGCGGTCAGCTGCGGGATGTGCGACAGGAACACCGTCGGGTAACGGTGCGCGATCTCCAGGTAATCGGGCTGCGAGTGCGCGCCGCCGCACAGCTCGCCGAAATCGAACCACGCCACATGGTGGCCGACGCGATTCGCCGGGATGTTGCGGCCCAGCACCTCGACATGTCTTGCGCCGCTCCGCGTCTCCCCGGCGATCCTGTCGAACAACGCCGCCATCCGCGCCTCGTTCGCGGCAGCGCTGGCCTTGTCCCTGGTCACCAGGAACAGCGGCTCGCGGGTCATCGCGCGCAGCCGGTAATCGTTGCCGCTCTCGATGTTCAGCACCTTCAGCTCGCGCTTGAGCAGCGCGATCGCCGGCAGGAAGTTCTGCCGCTGCAAGCCGTTCGCATACAGGCCGTCTGGCGGGACGTTCGAAGTGGTCATCAGCACCACGCCGCGCTCCAGCAGCGCCGCGATCAGCCGCCCCAGTATCATCGCATCGGCGATGTCGTCGACATGGAATTCGTCCAGGCACAGCAGGCGGGTGGACCGGGCGATGTGGTCGGCCAGCGCGATCAGCGGATCGGCCTCGCCGGCCAGCGCCTTCATCTCGTTGTGCACCTCGGCCATGAACTGATGGAAGTGGATGCGGCGCTTGCGCCGGTACGGCAGGCCGGCATAGAACGCATCCATCAGGAAAGTCTTGCCGCGCCCGACCCCGCCCCACAGGTACAGGCCCTTGGGCACCTCCGGGCTGAGCAGGCTGCGCCCGAGGAACTGGTTGCGCCGCGACTTGAAATCCATCAGCTGGTGCCACAGCTGGTCCAGTTCCTCGATCGCCGCCGCCTGCGCTTCATCGTGGACGAATTCCGGCAACGCGCTGGCGGCCTGATACCAGGCCTTGGGGCTCAAGCTGCTTTCGGTGGGTTTGCTCATTGCGGGGAAAGGCATTTTGGATATTATCGCTGGACTTCATTTTTCTTGCATCTTGGCACTCGCTCCTTCCCTCTTGTCAATAAGTAGCTTATAAGCTACAGTAATCCGCATGATCGAAGTATTCCGATACCAGACAGCCGATGGCAAAGAGCCTTTGACCGAATGGCTTCAATCACTGCGGGACAAACAGGCTCAAGCCAAGGTTCGTATCCGGCTCAAGCGTCTGGAAGCTGGTCTATTCGGAGATTGTGAACCTGTCGGTGATGGGATACTTGAATTACGGGAACACCTTGGTGCCGGTTATCGCGTGTACTTCGGCCGGCAGGGTCAAACCATCGTGATCCTGTTGTGTGGCGGTACAAAGAAGACACAGGTTGCGGATATCAAAACCGCCAGAGAATACTGGACAGATTGGAAACGGAGACAAGCATGAGCAAAAAATTAACAGGCGCGGTATCGCATCATGAACGGGAAATTGCCGAGTTGCGTGCAGACCATGAACTTGCCGTGCAATATCTGAAGGCCGCGATGGAATCACTGGACGATCCCGATGACCTGGCTGCCGGACTCCTTGCGCTGCGCACAATTGCCGAAGCCTACGGCGGGCTCGGGGCAGTTGCCGCTGAAGCGGGCATCAGCCGCGAGTCGCTCTATCGCACGCTATCGCCCAATGGCAATCCGACATTGAAGACACTCCTGGCCGTGCTGAAGACGGTCGGCATGAAGCTTTCAGTGGAACCGGAGCAGCACGTCTCAGTATAGACTCAAGGATGTTTTGATTATGTTGTCATTCCCGCGCACGCGGGAATCCAGAAGTTTTTGAGGTCGCAATTTGTGACCTCAGCGGAATTGTGATCACCTCGCCAAAATAAAGTATTCGCCGTTTTTTCCCCTTGTCCTTTCCCCCTTGAATCCTGTACCTTGTACTCGTGAAAAAAATCTAAGGAAAAACTGATCAAGTCCAAAACAATGGTTCGATACATTTCCCGTTCGCCCTGATAACCAGCGACTTGGCTGGCGTATTTTGTCAGCCTAGTCGAATGGCTAGTAGTTCCATCAGTGCCGCACGCAGTGCGGTGTATCGAGGGGTGCAAACGAGAAACACTCACCACGAACGGACTTAATCAGTATTTCCCTAAATCGATATTAGCCCTGGCGGGTCTGCTGATTACGACGTTGTTCGCGATACAGGCTTGCGGATCAGGCGGAGACAGCACCGAAGTGCTGCTGCGGACATTCGGCAACATGGGCCTGCGCCATTACGACGGCAGCGCGCGTTCGGCGCTTAACGACGATTGGCAAAAGATGCTGGCGCGTCCGCGGCAGCTGTAGGTCTTGGTAAGGAAATCCAGTTCTGTTACCCGAAATGGGTGCGACTACAAAGTGCGATGTCCTTTTGCGACTATTACGATAATGTCGCAATTACGTCGCACAAGAAAAGCTGCGCTGATCTAATTATTACTGGAATTTATTGCTAGAGCAGGTTCACGGATTAACTTTAGCGCTATCCAATCTGGTTAGTAGATATGACACTAAACTTAGTACATTGAGGCAATCTAACTCTGAAAATATTCCCGGTACGGCAGAATCAATTGGCTCATGCATTATGGGATTCCTAAAGCCAGTTACTACACCTCTGGATAGATGACCTTGGCCCTCTGGCCTGTCCCCGGTTCAATGGACACCAAGTTAAGCTAACAGAGCCTGCTTCTCGAAGTCAATCGGGCTGACATAGCCTAGCGTCGAGTGCCTGCGAATCGGATTGTAAAAACGTTCGACATAGTCAAACACCTCGGCTCGAATTTCATCCCGGGTACGGAAGGTCTTGCGCGCCAGCCGCTCCGTCTTCAACGAAGAGAAGAAGCTCTCCATCGCAGAGTTGTCCCAGACATTGCCGGCGCGGCTCATGCTGCAAGTCACGCCCAGTTCGGCAAGCAGTCGCTGGAATTGCTCGCTGGTGTATTGGCTGCCCCGATCCGAATGGTGCATCACGGCTTCCGGCTTTCCCCGCCGCCAGACAGCCATCATCAATGCATCCGCCACCAGTTGCGCCGTCATTTCCGGCTTCATGGACCAGCCTATCACCCGGCGCGAGTACAGGTCCAGAACCACGGCCACATACAGCCAGCCTTCGGCTGACCAGATGTAGGTAAAGTCTGCCACCCACTTCTGGTTTGGCGCACCGGCATCGAATTGCCGATCCAGCACATTGGCCGCAATGCCAACTACCGGACGATCGCCCCGGTCAACGGGCAGGCTGCGCCGCCTGGGCCGTGTCCGCAACGCCTGCTGGCGCATCAGCCGCTCGACACGGTGCAAGCCGCAGCGGTATCCCGTCGCCAGCAGGTCATGCCAGACCCGGCGGGCACCATAGGTGCGGTCGCTTTGCATGAAGCTGCTGTGAATCGCCGTGCCCAGTTGTTCGTTGGCCTGGCTGCGCTTGCTCGGTGTACGGGTGAGCCAGACGTAGAAGCCGCTACGCGAGATACCGAGGGTATCGCAGGTCAATGCCACGGGCCAGATTCCTCGGTGCTTCGCCACGAAGCCAAACTTCACATCGATTCCTTGGCGAAGTAGGCCGCGGCCTTTTTTAGGATGTCGCGCTCCATCTTGAGTTTGGCGACTTCCTTCTGGAGCCGGGCAATCTCGGCCTGCTCCGGCTTCATCTGCCCATGCCCGGGAAAGGCATGTTGCGCATCTTCAGCAACATCGCGTACCCATTTGCGTAAAACATTTTCGTGTATATCAAGGTCCTTGGCTGCCTGAACGACCGAAACCCCTCGTTCCTTGACCAGCCGGACGGCCTCAATCTTGAATTCCCTGCTGAACTGCCTTCTCTTAACCATCTTCTTCCTCCTGTTTGATTAAAACACCTTATCATGGTGTCTATCAAACCGGGGACAGGCCACTCCTGAATGTTTTTCTTTGAATCAGTACTTAGATCGTTCAGTTGTAATGTAGGTGGAGTAGTGAATGGTTTGCCACCAAACACAGCATTAACCAAATCATTTCCATCTGTTTTTAATCCCGTAAGGCCACGGATTAATTCGCAGTAGATTTGAACTCCTTGGCTTGCTGCGTCTCCGTATTGCTTATTTTGGTAATACTTTTCAATTCTATCTCTGAGTTTTTCATGTAGATGGCGCCAATGTAAGTATGGGTATTCTGGGATAATCCCATGGAGCGCCTTTATTACCGGAGTAAATCTTTCAAGAGCATCTTCTCCCCCAAGAGAATCGATAATTTGTTTTGCATATCCTTTTAAGTCTGTGGGAAGTGTGTTAACCCAAACTTCTGTATTGATGCCAGTTGTGTCCATTAAATCTTTGTCTTTTTTTTCTTTTCGTTTGGTACGCCAATCGATGCTCACTTGGGAAACTATCCCAGAAAGAAAACTGCGTAATTTCGCCATGTCTGGATGCTCCCAATCAATAGATTGACGATTGGTTGATATGACATCCTCAGCAAGTAAATCAATAAAGTCCACGCTAATCCATCCAGTAAGATATTGGTAAAAATGGCTGGATGTGCTGCTAGAGAAAAACTCTGGGGCATTCACTAATTTCCCACGTGAAAATAGTGCGATACCTCTTAATCCAGATGATGGTGTGATAGGTTTCTGAGCAGTAATAAGTTGGCCAACAATCTGACCCGCATATATTGAGGTATCAGGAACTAATGTGGGGGACGGTAACATCCATTCAAATTCATTATCAAGTGTCCCATATTTTCTTTTGTTATCTATTGCAATTCTGTCTCCAGATGGGGATTCGATTACTAAATTGAAGTTGTCGTCAAATATAAATATTCTCGATAAGCTATCAGCCAAACCTGAGAAATCAAACGGTGATTCTCTTTTTAAATTGGTTAATGTGATGATTGTTCCATCAGACTTATCGGTTTTTTCATTAATGCGTGTCGCCATTGGAAGATACTTTCCCTGAGCGGTATTGAGGTCTTCCCAATCTAATACAAACTCATTCTGTAAACCATTTTGTCTGGTCAAAATGGTGATGGTTCTTGCAAGACCAAATAAAGCTAGTTTACCAAGGCCTTTTTTTCCGGTTGGTAGACGACCATATTTTATTGAAGGGGTATCTCCTTCTTCATTACGCCTATTGCGGCCTATAACTAAAAATTTATTGTTGATTTCTTTAAGTGATAATCCCTTCCCGTCATCAATAACTTTAATTTCGCTGGGCTTGCCATTCACCTCGGACAAAGTGATCGTCACTATGTTGGCGTCGGCATCATAGGAGTTAGAAATAATTTCAGCCAATGCGGGTGGGAGCGTCGAATACATCCGAACGCCGAGATGTTTGATCGTAAGAGGATCAAATTTTAATTCGAACGGCGAATTATTCAATTTATAAATACCTATGTTAAGATTTCACCTGGCTTCAATACTCGAAGTTATATGAATGGAAAGTTGAGAAAAATTCCAACACAAAGTCTTATGGTCTATAGTTTGTCGGGAAAACGGGCATATCAAATGCGCGTCATCGAAGAACTCTTTAAGCCGACAATAAGGTTAATTGTTTCCGAATATAGCCCCCGAAAAACTTTGCCAACCTAGGTGGGACAGCATTCCCTATCAAGACCGCTGCAAATTCACCACTGTCTTCAGGATAGAAAACATACTCATCGGGGAATGTTTGCAGAAGCGCGGCTTCCTTGGCAGTGATGCCACGATTCTGCTTCGTATCGTAGTGGGCAAATCTACCATTTGAAACAGAAACGCAACGAGTCGTAATCGTAGGCCCGACATCGTCACCATGCATTCGGGTGTAGGTATCGGTAAAGGAGGCTTTGCCTGCTTTTGTTTCCAACCGCTTATGACAGTTTAAAGATAAATCGCCGTACCGAGTATTTTTCAAATAAGAATTGCTTTCGCCCGGTGGTGCTGATGCAATGCGTTTGAGATTGATGTCACTCAGAGATCTTGCACGGTGGTTTTTAATTGTAGGATGTGCCTCTCCGGCCGCAAGAGGTGGCAAGTGACCAATGACCTCAGCAACAGTGACATATTTTTTTAAATCCGGGTCCGCGTCGGGAACAAAAATCTCAAATTTCTTTCGCTTACCTATCCTTACTGCAAGACCAATGGTACGTCTTCGATTCTGAGGCACACCAAACTTTGCAGCGTTGATAACTTTTGCATTAAACACATAACCTATTTCATTCAACTGTGCTTCAAATTGAGACAAAACAGAGCCTTCTCCAGTGATCCCTTCAACGTTTTCGCAGATGAGCGCATCAGGGTTAAATTTCTTTATTAAATGAACCGTAGTTAATAATAAGTTAGAGTCGTTGGTGCGCTTGAACTTTCGGCTTTCCGACATCTTGATACGTGAAATTTTGGTGAAAGGTTGACAAGGTGCACAAAGTGCGAAAATCAGCTTGGGTCGTTTACCAGACTGCGAAGTCTGCTTCTTTATCAATTGTGTCAGTAATTTGGCGATTTCATGTTGTTCGCCGCCAGGATATTCATCCGATGTTGGAAAAATATCTTTGCAAATGAAATTAGGATTAGTGCCGTCTGGGTTAACGTTCTGAAGATAGGTTTTTTCGCAAAGAGAATTGTTATCAATACCGGCGAGCACATGAATGCCTGCTTGGATAAGACCGTTTGTCATACCTCCGGCACCGCAGAAGAAATCTATCGCCAATACTTTATCGGTGTAGCCCATGTAATTTGAATTCTCTTATAGCATCCACCACAGCAGATGCACATCGATAGGCATCTTCATGGATGTCTTCATCCCAAAACCGAAAGACCCGCCAACCGAGGTCGGTCAGGGCTGCATTGACCTTTTCGTCGCGGCGTATATTACTCTCGATTTTCGGAATCCAGAAATTTTTGTTGGATTTAATTTCCTTTTGAGTCGCCGCCCAATTTCTACCATGCCAAAACGATGAATCACAAAAAATGGCGATCTTTGCCCATACCACAACAAAATCAGGTTTGCCGATGAGCTTCTTATATTGCTTCCGATAACGTATACCCGCTGCCCATAATGCCTTACCCAGTTTCTTTTCAATTGCAGTGCCGGAACTGCGCACCCTGGACATGTTGTAGCTAATTTGCTGCTTGGTTTTCACTTTTTAATGCCAGCACCCAAATGGCGTATTACGGTGATGATATGTGCCGCCACAGCACAGGTTGCTAATCGAACAAATTCTTCAGCATCAGGCACGTCGTAATTCACCTCCTTTGCTTTTTCTGTGACCTTGCTATGTAGAGATAATGCAAATATACCCAGCCCCAATCTAAAAATTGATTCCTTTACAGTGCGTTCGGCTTCGTCTCGCTCGGTCACGCGCATCAATTCAAGGAATCGGTTATCTCGATTAATGTACACGCTCGTTTCCTCACCTGTAGAAACATATGCTCCCGAGGTCTCATCGAAATTGTGTTCATTCCAATCACTTTTAGTTACCCATTCAAAGTGAGGCATACCAAGAATTCTTTTCTCATCTTCTTTAGTCTTGGTTTTATTACCTTTTGGATTTACGTTTTTCTGCTCTTCCGCGACAAATTTTATGGTGACCGCAAACTTCAATGGCTCAAAGTTTCTGCCATCGTCAATAAATCCAAACTCTGCTTCGACAGTTTGTCCTTCGACGGCATTGGAAGGTGCAGCCAATGTAAATGACGCAGTTCCGCTTCGCAAAGAGACTTTCCAGGCTAAAGCTTTTACATCCAAGGAGCTCCATGGTTTGCCTGGGCTATCTAATCGAGACAGATAGCCATCCTCGGCATCTGTTCCGCATTCGATGCGACGATAACCGTTAATGGGTACTTCCTTGATGTATTTATCGTTGTCTTTTTTTAAGTTCAGGGGCTCAAGAAATGTCGGGAATTTTTTCCCCATATCCCAGACCTTTATACCACCCGGCGTTTGGGTAATTTCAGGCATTAATACACCTAGCCCAAACAGCTCCTTAATGGCAGGATCTGCTTTAGCCAAATCTTTTAACAAATCGGCAGATTCTTCTTTTTCCGCTGTATATTCCTTAGCGCGGCTCAATCGAATTTCATTGGCAAAGGAACGTATCTTCTCGTCACGTTTCAGTTCATCAACGACGAAATCTTCCAACGTCCTGGCCATCTTATTATTGGCTTTACGTTCCCGATCGGGCATGAAGATAGTCGCCATTGCAGTCTTGTCCATGTCATCACAAACGACATTAACCAGCAGATGGTTACGCAAATCACCGAAGTTGGCTCTTCCGTTCAAGAAGCTTGCACGCTCGCAGGCCTGGGTTCGGCCATTGACCGTGTAAAACACCCGGGCTGTCTGACGGGTAGCCAAACTGTCTTTCATTTTCTTAATGCCAATTGCAAGAATTTTGATACGGCCTAGATCAGGATCATTGATGGTAGTGACATGGTGTGTCCAAGACCCTTCATTGGCCTGTTGATTTTCACCTTCATCAACATTTTTTTCGCTGTCTTCGGGTAACTCAGATGCACCAATGGTGACACTCAGACCAGAGAAAGTAGATGCCGCAATACCTTGTGCACGCAAGGGACCTTTGGTTTCTTGAGGTTTTGCATCAAAATCATACGTTCTAATAGGTAATGCACAGTCAATCAAATTGACATCCAAAGCATCCCGCAAACCAAAATCCACAGTATATGCACCTTGACCAATATCAAACTCATATAACTTGATAATGGTACCTGACTCGACTTGTCCCACTGTTTCATGACCGAAGGCAGAAAGCGCACCCGCTCGGAACCGAGGTATGCCCGCATCACAAAAATATTCTGCGACGGGCAACTGTTCTCCAGCTTTCGGTCCTCGCACACGAATCACTGTCCAACCCCAGTAAACATTATCTGGTTGCTTGGACAAAATCAGCTTGTAGTGACCCAATCGGATGTCTGATCGTGTGCAAAACCTCAGGCTCCCCGTGCTGCCCATGTTGAATTTACCTTGGACGAAAGGGATACCCTCTTTATTCTTCTCGGACAGAGACAGAAAGGTTTTAGGGAAGTCCTCGGGCTTCTGTCCCTCACCAAAGTCCACAAGCGTGTAGGTTGGATAAATGCTGTTGACTCGGGCAGCCCGCTTTACGCCGACTAAAAGCGATTTCTCGGCCAGATCGGTGCGTTGCTTTGGAGACAAATTGGAAATTTTTCCATCAACGACATGCGGGAAGAAGCGTTTAACGGCTTCGAACATGCTTTGCGGTGCTTCTTGAGAACGGAAATCAGAAATGCCGTGTTCTTTGGCTTTGCGTAACAGAATCGCATCGATCCCGTTGGTGATCAACTCAGTTAAGGCACCCACGGGGCTGGATCGTTGGTTACCTACAGTATCCCAATTTTTATCGCGACCTCCATAAGGTCGCCAGTTTTCCGGTTGATCAAAGTAATAACTTAATTCTTCATCATGGAGAATGTTGGCGACATCTTCTGATGACCCTGCGCTCAGCAGACGCTGCGCCGTATTTTTGGATAACTTTTCTTCCATGGATTGATCCCTTGTGGTATTTCGTTTGGTATTGAACTTTTAACATATAAATACAACATTTCATCGCCAGATAATCTAGATCAAATATTTGAAGCTATTAGAAAATAAGAAATATTGGCCCAAAGTTACATATTTGATTTCAAGCGCGCTCTGTAGTCTAAGGCTTCTAATACAAGATTTGATGTAAGAGTCCCTCTGAGTATAAATAGCTTAGGTGAGTTTGAGAATTCAAACACACGATAGAGACAAAATGCGTCCCCTGTTTCTTCCGAAAACTCAAGTTCATTTCGGGTAACTATGAAAGGTGTAATAGCTCCACCGTTAGTTGTCTTTACTTCTATGAATCGTGCAACGTCTGTCTCTTCATAAGAAAGAATGTCATAACCTGCTCCGTCTCCGAGCCTGCTTGAAATCCAATCTATCTTTTCTACCAAATCAGGCCTACCTTTTTCGGTCAGGCGGTTTGTTTCGAAGGCGACTGCCCATGATTCTCCGTTGAGCCCCAGTTTACGATTGAGCTCCTCGCGTTTTGAGTAATCCAACTTTCTCGGTAGGCGTAGGCGCTTGATTGGTATCGTCGCCACTTCTACCTTTGGTCGTTCAACAAGTACCCCGCGAAACTGCTTATCACCGGGAATGGTGAGTTCATCAAAGTTCTCCATAACACGGGTTAGTGACTGTTGATTTTTCTTTACATATTCAATGACGACCAAACGTAAGAGCTCTTGTAGATTTGATCTGGGTTTGTACCCGCGTATATATGGTAGCCCTAGCTGTTCCAACACGGCAGATATGTTTTGATGCTTTAACTCGATTGAAGATTTGGAACGGGTTGGGAGTTTGTTTCTGAGGTGCTCATTATGTTCGGACTTGTTGTAAACAGCACCAATGGACTCCAAACCGAGCATCTCAAAATAATCTTCAACGGTGGTTTCAACTTCTTCTTTTGTCCAATCTTGTCCGACTCGTACAACCGAGAATCCCAATCTAATTAATACCTGTTCGACGGTCGCTTCTCCTCCAGAAAAGTTTTCTGCGTTTAGCGGACCTTCTTCGGGAAAATTGTATCCATAGGCCGCACCAACGATCGCCTTTGAATCGTAAAGCTTACCAGTTGCCTGATCCCGAAGCATGTACTCCCGAGATTTTCCGAACCCATATTTTTCAAGAAAGTAGGTTCGACCTACTGCATCAAATTCTTTCATTGCAGCCACTACTGCTGAAGGAGACTTAAGTTTGCGAATGCTCATAGATTTACCTTGATGAACCACCCTAGTTTGCAGAACATTATTCCACTTAGAGGCGTTGCCTATAATTGATTAATATATAGTTCACTTAACGCGATCAAGCGTCACGGCAGGCGAAGATCGCATTATCCATAAAATCATTAGCTTCAGACTCGATATGATTTTAATTAATACGAATTATTCAGGCCAAACCAAAATGTTTACAATATTCACGTAGTGCTTCCTTTAACTCAGAGCATTTGCAGTTGTACGGGCGTCAATGTGGTCATTAAAAATATCAGCCAGAGGAATCTCAACCCTGTCTACATGCCGGCTGCGGCGGCATCGTGAGATACTCGTACAACTTCTCCATGCGGTCGAAGTGGCTGCCTTTCCAGTAGATCTGTCCGCAGCTTTTGCATAGTCGAAAGCGGTCATAGTGCAATTTGGTTTTCGGTTCGAGCTGTTCCAGCACTGCTTGTTTTTCCACTTCCTCCAGTTCGCCGTTGCAGCGCAGGCAGCGCGTGTAGGGGCGCAACGCGCGGTAAAGATCGAGCCGCGCGAGAATTTCCCGCACCTGTTCGCGCGGCTTCACGGCGCGTATGAAGTAACCGTGGGTGATGATCTTGTGCTGCAGCAGCGCGCGGTCGCGGCTGAGGACGATGCGCTTGTCGCGTTCGGCGATCTCCGCCACTTCGCGGTCGGTGTAGTCGTTGCGGTAGAGCGCGTCGAAACCCAAGCAGGCGCAGGTAGCGCGCGAGTTGCCCGAGGTTGGCGTCGATCACGAAGCGTGGGTCGCGCAGCGGTTTTTCGCGCAGCCGCAGCAGCGGGGTGATGTCCAGGCTTTCGAACACCGGGTAGACACTGATGCGGTCGCTTGGCTGCACGATGTAGGAAAAATCCACCGAGCGGCCGTTGACCAGGATGATCTCCACTTCGGTATGCGGCACGCCGAAGGATTCGATCAGGTCCTTGACCGAGGTGCGCCGCGTGAGTTCATGGTCGATATCGACCTTGCGCCGCCGCGGCGGCAGGAAGTCGTTCAGTTCCTCGTAGAAGCGCAATTGCACCGATGGCATGGGCGGACCTGTCAATACGTAGTCTTGTTGCTGCGTTGGATGGGCATCAGTATAGACTTACTCGGTAATCAGAAAATTTGGCTGCGGATGTTTTTAATTCTGTGTGTGGTTATCGTATTTGTTAAGAGTGGGCCATGCCCGCGACCCTTCGATACACCCCGCTACGCGGGGCACTGATGGAACTACTAGCCATTCGACTAGGCTGACAAAATACGCCAGCCAAGTCGCTGGTTATCAGGGCGAACGGGATATATTTGTCGCGGGCATGGCCCGCTCCTACAAAAGCGCAGATCGCCCCCAACAACACACGCATGGCCCGCTCCAACATTAGGCGTACATCAAGCGCCAGGCAGGCTCCGGAATGGGTCGGCCTGTCTGCGATTTTGAAAGCCCGGCAGCTCGTATAAATTGACAAGAGAGCGTTCGTCTCTATGATGTGGGTTCGCCTTTCCTTCACAAGATGTCTCGATCATGCAAACTGAAACCAGTTCTTCTATTCCCGTTGCCATCTACCAGTCCGCCGATGGCTCGATCGCCACTGAAGTGCGGCTGGAGGGCGAGACGGTCTGGCTGACGCAGCGCCAAATGGGTGAGTTATTTGCCTCTACGCCAGAAAACGTGCTGATGCACCTAAAAAACATTTATCAGGAAGGTGAGTTGGTCGAAAGTGGAACGACTAAGGATTTCTTAGTAGTTCAGCAGGAGGGTTCCCGGCAGGTCAAGCACGAGACCGAAGGAAATCAGATCATGGAGGATGCTGCCACATGAAGACGCTCAAAGATTGTTTTGGCCACGCCGTCCGGCTTACGGACGAGAGATTGGCGCACATTCTGGAGCATCCCGAGATGAGAGACATGGGCGCAGAAATCGAACGAATATTGCTCCAGCCGCAACTGGTGCGTTACTCGCGCTCTGATGAAGCAGTGCGATTGTTCTATGAGTTTTATGCACAGACTATCGTAGGTGGCAAATGGCTGTGCGTTGTGGTTAAATAAGTTGGAAACGATGCGTTTGTCGTCACGGCTTACCTGACTGACAAACCGAAATCTGGAGAAGATTTATGGCCGATAAAGTAAAAGTCTGGTTCGATGCGGAAGCGGATTTCCTTGAAGTCCGTTTTTCCGACGTTGCCGGCTATGAGAAGGAAACCGGGCACGATGCCGTCATGGAGCGCGTGGACGCGCAAGGCCACGTCATCGGTTTCAGCATTCTGGGCGTAAGCCGTTTCAGAAAAGACAAGCCGCTGGAAACTGACCTCGTCCCTGCTTGAGCTTACCGAATCACCTTAATTTGCCCCTGCCGGTTTAGCCCGCATTTTCGCGGCGATGTAGTCGCCGTGCGAGATGTGCAGCAGGTCGATGTGCTTCAAATAATTTGGAGAGCCGTTTCAGAAATATCAACGCCGCATCGTTGCGGCGTTTCTTTTGGTCGGTCTATGGGGAGCCGACGGAGTCAGACAGTCAGGCTGACTTGGGTGTTGCACTAGTTGTGGTCTTTCATCGCGGGGTCGATAGGCTTTACCTCCTGAGGAGCCGGCTTGCCTGCTCTTTCGTTGTGACCTTGATTATTTTATACGCCCGTTTTTCGACACTTTCAACCAGGTATTTTGCTTATTTATTCTGGGTGGGCGTTACTGCCTTGATGCCATAACGGGAACTTCTGCATCACTTTTTCGAATAATGTTGACGAGGTGTATCGATCCAGCCAGGCGCGCAGCGCGGGGTAAGGTGCGCTGGCAAACCAGGCGCTGTCGATGGTGGCGAACTGGCGGATGAAGGGCAGCAGGGTGGCGTCGGCGATGGAGAATTCCGGGCCCAGCAAACAGGCTGTGGTGCTGAGCCGTGTTTCGAGCCGCTGCAGGAATGCTTCCCCCGCGTTGCGCCAGGCGCTTTGCGTTTGTTCCGGGTGTCGTTCGGGATATTTGTAGGCGTTTAGGTTGCGTTTGAAGCGGGTGTCGTTTTCATCCAGCAATGGCAGGGTGGCTGTCAGGTGGCGTTCGTCCCGGCCCAGCCAGTCTTGCGGATCGTTGCGGCGCAGCGCCCACAGCATGATGTCCCAGCTTTCGTCGATCACCTTGCCGTCGGGCAACACCAGCACTGGCACGCTGCCCTTGGGCGAGGCAGCCAGCATCGCGGCGGGTTTGTTGCGCAGTTCGATTTCGCGCAGCTCGACCTCGATGCCGCTGACGATCAGTGCGGAGCGTGCCCGCATGGCATAAGGGCAGCGGCGGAAGGAATAAAGGATGGGCAGGGCCATGCAGTATTTTAACGAGTCTTGCTGCGCATGACAGTTTGCGCAAATCAGGGGCGGGCCACGGTTTAATTCGAACTGGGTTAATTTGAATCGGCAGGCTTGGGCGCTCGTTTAATTTGAATCGGTCGGCTTGGCGCTCGTCTTGGCGGCGATGTTGTCGCCGTGGGAGATGTGCAGCAGGCCGGCCAGCTTGCGCATCAGCAAGCCCGAAAGCTCGTATAAATTGACAAGAGAACGTCGTTCTCTATGATGCAGGTTCGCCTTTCCTTCACAAGGTGTTCCGATCATGCAAGCTGAAACCAATTCTTCTATCCCCGTCGCCATCTATCAGTCCGCCGATGGCTCCATCGCAACCGAGGTGAGGCTGGAGGGTGAGACCGTCTGGCTGACGCAAAAGCAGATGGCCGAGCTGTTCGATAAAAATGTGCCGAACATCAATGAGCACATTTCAAACATCTATTCCGAAGGGGAGTTGGAGGCAGCGGCAACTATTCGGAAATTCCGAATAGTTCGCCAAGAGGGTTCGAGACAGGTCGAGCGTGAGATCGAGCATTACAATCTGGATGTGATCATTTCCGTCGGTTACCGCGTCAAATCCAGGCAGGGTACGCAGTTTCGCATCTGGGCCAACCGGGTGCTGAAGGATTACTTGGTGCAGGGCTATGCTCTGAACCAGCAGCGGCTGGAGGCGCAACAGGAGAAGCTGGCCGAACTCAGGCGCGATCGTGCTGTCGTCCGCATTGATCCACAACAAGGATCTGTCAGCCACCGATCGGAGGGCATTCTGGCCATCTTGGAAAATGCTCAAAGCCATTGCGTTGCACGGTGCGGACTTACGATCACCAGCGCTTGGCGCACACGGAGACCCATGCCGCGACGCAACCCAGGACACTTACGACGAGGCGGTGAGCAGATACGGCTGTGGCGCGAGCCGGAAGGGCTGGGCGGTCTCTTCGGCTCTGAGAGCAGGACGATTCCTTCAGGAGCTCGCTGGAGAGATCTACCGACCTTCGATGGCAAAGAGCTGTATCCCAGCATTGAGGAGAAAGCTTGCCAACCTGCTGTACTTCATCGTCACGGACTACTCGTCTCACCAACCGACAACAAGCGGATCGCCGCCGCGATCTTTGTCTGGTTCATGGGCGGCGGATTTCCTGTATAACGTCCGAAGGTGAGAAGCGCATCGCGGACAATGAGATGGTGGCGTTTACGATGCTGATCGCCGAGAGCAAGCCAGACGAGAGGGAGATCATGGTCAAGGTCGGTCATCAACCTGATCAAGAAAAGAATATTTGATCAGGAAGCACCGGGATCGCTTGCCATGCGACATGCCGCGTTATTCTATGTCCGCAGGCTTGGCGCACATCTTCGCGGCGATGTGGTCGCCGTGCGGGATATGGAGCAGGCCGGCCAGTTTCCGCGTCAAATGGTTTTCATGGTGCACTGATGCGCCGGCAGGTTGATACAATGCTCGCTTAAAGAGTCGTTAAGCCGAGAGTGACTCCTGTCATCTTGTTACAGAAAGTTTTCCATGCAAATCGATCCATCGAAGCAATCCGTTCCCGATAACTACAAGCTGCTGACCAATCTGGTGGTGCCGCGCCCGATCGCGTGGGTCACCAGCCTGAATGCCGGCGGGGTGGTGAATCTCGCGCCATTCAGCTTCTTCAACGCGGTCGGCGCCAACCCGCTATACCTGATCATCAGCATAGGGCTGACGGACGCCGGCGGGACCAAGGACACCGCGAGGAATATCCTTGCCAATAAAGAATTCGTGGTGAACCTGGTGACGGAAGAGCTGTTCGACGCGATGAACGTGTCGGCGGCAGATTTCCCGGAAGGGGAGAGCGAGCTGGAGGCAAGCGGGCTGCATGCCGCGCCGTCGGTGAAAGTGAAGCCGCCGCGGGTGGCGGAAGCGCAGGCCAGCATGGAGTGCAGGCTGCACAGCTCGCAGCTGCTGGGCAACAACACGCTGGTGATCGGCGAGGTGGTGATGTTCCATGTGGCCGACCATCTGATGGGGCCGCGCCTGCACATCGAGGGTTTTGCGCCGATCGGTCGGCTAGGTTCGCCCTCGGTCTATTGCCGTACCACCGACCGCTTCGATGTCGCGCGCATCAGCCATGCGCAGTGGCAGCAGCGCAACAAGTGACACCAGTCCGGCGCGTGGAGTAACCCGATGCGGTGTCATCGCAATGCCGCCGGCTGCGTTATAGGCTCAGGCAGCCGAGCGGCGTGCCGCCAGCAATAATGATTCGGGAGAACCTTCATGAAACTCGCCACATGTAGCGCCATTCTTTTCACCTCCGCCCTGATGCTGGCCGGCACGTCTGGCGTCAGCCTGGCCGCCGAGGGCCAGTTCGACCAGACCCATCCGCGCCGCGCGGAGGTCAACCATCGTCTGGACAACCAGGACAAGCGCATCCACAACGAGGTCAAAGAAGGCGACATGAGCAAGGGCAAGGCCGCGAGGCTGCACCAGGAAGACCGCCATATCCGCCACGAGGAGCGCAACATGGCGTCGCGCGACGGCGGCCATATCAGCAAGCGCGACCAGCAGAAGCTGAACCGGCAGGAAAACAAGGTCAGCCGGCAGATCGGCAAGTGACGGCCGGATGCTGACCGGGCAGCGATGAAGCAGCAGCGCAGCTCATCGATGTCATGGTGTCGCGGCGATGAGCTTCGCCTGAATGAATCCGAACTGGCCTTCTATGATGCACTGTCGGATAACGAAAGCGTCGGTGCGCGAATTAGGCGGCGACATCCTGAAAAAGATTGCGCATGAGTTGACCGACAAGCTACGCAACAGTGCGTCGGTGTATTGGCAAAAGCGCGATCGTGTACGCGCCAAGCTGCGCAACCTGGTGCGTATCACGTTACGCCGCTACAAGTATCCGCCGGACAAACAGGAAGAAGCGATTCAGTTGGTGCTGGAACAGGCGGAGCGGTTGTCCGAGGAATGGTCAGCTTAAGGAAACTCGGCTATCTGCAGTAATGGAAGGAGATAATGGCTGCGCTTTCAAAGCCAAAGGCACCGGTGTCGAATTATTTTTTTTGAATTGTTGTGGCGTGTTCAGGGAAGTTGGACCCGGCACCTTTTTATCTCCAGGGGAATGAGTGATGGCTGATTTCGAAGAACCGGTATACGAGCGCGACTACCCCCGCGAGATCATCAACGCGGATGCGGAGGTCATGCTAGACAAGCAATGGCTTGATTGCGTGATAATCGATATTTCCCCATCGGGCGCAAAGCTGCATGTGGGGTGCGAAGTGGATTGGGGCAAAAGTGTGTTCATCCAGCTCGGTGAGTTTGGCCAGTTCAGCGCCACTGTGGTCTGGTGCCGGGATGGCGAGATCGGGTTGAAGTTTGATCACGACCCACTGGCGATGACCAGCGTGATGATAGGTTTGACTTCATAGCGATGGCTGTTCCGCTTTATTGAGTCAGGGTTCTCGCAAATGTGTGAGCCTATGCAGGTCGCGGCCATTAGCTTACGGTCGGGCTGACCGCTTTGCGGTTAGGATGGCGGCAACGGCCAACACGAATATCCCGATCGGGGTGTAGCCCATCCCGGATGTTTTTGCGCGACGCGATGCAGGCCGTGCCATCGCGCCAGCGATGTCTGCGTTATAGGCATCACGGCAATTGATAGTCGATTGCCGCAAAAAATAATTCCGGAGAACCTTCATGAACCCTGCGACACACGCACCATCCTGTTCACCGCCGCTCTGATGCTGGCCGGCACCCGCGATGACGCGCCGGAAGGGGCATGGCCCGCTCTCATAAAGCCGTAGCCCCGCATAAGCGAAAGCCTGCTCCGGCGATGACTTGGTGCTGCTGCATCGTACTAACCCTTTTATCGGTGCGGTGGATTTTGCCGCCAGAGAGCGTAGGATATCGCTTCCAGCGGACGATACGAATCCGCAGTTTCCGCCGGTGGAATTCCTCCCGAAAACTCGGGAAAATATCCCCCGCACGGGGAACTACATCCAGGGGAGGCACACATGGATAGCGTCGATCTTTCTGTACTGAAAACGCTGCGCGAATGGCAAGCGGCCGAGCTGCCGCTGTGGCTGGTGACGGTGGTGGAGAGCTACGGCTCCAGCCCGCGTCCGCCGGGCGCGATGCTTGCGCTGCGCGGCGACGGGCTGGCGGTGGGCTCGGTGTCGGGCGGCTGCATCGAGGACGACCTGGTGCTGCGCGCCAAGCGCGGCCAATTGGCCAGCGATCGCTGCGAGGTGCTGAGCTATGGCGGTGCGAGCGAAGAAGCGAAGCGCTTCAAGCTGCCGTGCGGCGGCGTGATCCGGCTGGTGGTCGAACCGGTGCGCAACACGGATTGGGTGGAGCAGGTGCTGCAACTGATCCATGCGCACCGGCTGACCAGGCGCACCTTGCATCTTGATACCTTGCGGGTTGAGCTGGACAGTGCCGGACGCAGCGACAAGCTTGTCTTCGACGGCGCCACGCTGTCCACGGTGCACGGTCCGCGCTGGCGCATGCTGATCATAGGCGCCGGCCAGACTTCCGCCTATCTTGCGCGCATGGCGCAGGCGCTCGACTACCAGGTGAGCGTGTGCGATCCGCGCGCGGAGATGTGCCACAGCTGGGATGTGCCGGACACGACGCTGACCAGCGAGATGCCGGACGATGCGGTGCTGGCGCTGCACCCCGACGGTTCCACCGTGATCATCGCGCTGACCCACGATCCCAAGCTCGACGACATGGCGCTGCTGGAGGCGCTGAAATCGCCGGCGTTCTATGTCGGTGCGCTGGGCTCGCTGGCCAACAACGCGAAGCGCCGCGAGCGGCTGAAGCTGTTCGACCTGACCGCGCAGGAGATAGACCGGCTGCACGGGCCGGTGGGGCTGGACATCGGCAGCCGCACCCCGCCCGAGATCGCGGTGGCTATCCTCGCGCATCTGATTTCGGTACGTAGCCGGCCTGAACCCGGATCCAGTCAGATTCCGGCAGCCGGTCGAGCTGCGGCCGCCGATCCGGATCAAGCCGGCAATCAGTCTCAACCCAACAACCAGGAGATGTGCTCATGATCAGTTTAATCATCAACGGAAAAACGACCGAGGTCGATGCCGACCCCAATACCCCACTGCTGTGGGTGCTGCGCGACCACCTGCAGCTGACCGGCACCAAATATGGCTGCGGCATCGCGCAGTGCGGCGCATGCACGGTGCATCTGGACGGACGCGCGGTGCGTTCCTGCCAGACGCCGGTGTCCATGGCCAGCGGCAAGCAGGTCACGACGATAGAAGGAATGGCGGAGACCGCGCTGGGCAAGACGGTGCAATCTTCCTGGCAGGAAGTGGACGTGCCGCAGTGCGGATACTGCCAGTCCGGCCAGATCATGTCGGCTGTTGCGCTGCTGCAAGAGAATCCCAGCCCGAGCGACGCGCAGATCACCGCGGCGATGGACGGAAACCTGTGCCGCTGCGGAACTTACAACCGCATCCGCGCGGCGATCCATGTGGCTTCCGCCAGGCTGGCGGCCGAACGGAGGTGTGAAATGAGAATGACCCTGGACCATAGCGCGGCACAGTATCCCCTTGCACACGATTCCGGGCGCCGCGAGTTCCTCAAGGGCTCGGCCGCACTGATGGGCGGACTGGTGATCGCTTTCACCCTGCCGGCGCAGATCGGCCGCGCGTATGCGGCCGAAGCGCAGCCCAAGCCGGGCAAGCCGGTCTACCCGCCCGACGCCTTCATCCACATCGCGCCCGACAACAGCATTACCATCGTCGTCAACAAGTCCGAGATGGGGCAGGGCGTCTACACCTCGCTGCCGATGCTGATCGCCGAGGAACTGGAAGCCGACTGGAGCCGCATCAGCGTCGTCTCGGCGCCGGTGGCCGCGGTGTATAACCACACCGCGATGCCGATGCAGCTGACCGGGGGCAGCTCCAGCGTTGCATCGTCGTGGGAGCAGATGCGCCGCGTCGGCGCCAGCGCGCGGGTGATGCTGGTGCGCGCCGCGGCGCAGCAATGGGGCGTGCCGGAAAGCGAATGCCATGCCGAGCACGGCGAGGTGTTGCATGCCGGCGGCAGGAAGGCGAGCTACGGCGCGCTGGCCGATGCCGCGGCAAAGCTGCCACTGCCTGACAATGTCGTGCTGAAGTCGCCCAAGGATTTCAAGATCATCGGCAAGCCGATGAAACGCCTGGACACGCCGGCCAAGATCAACGGCACTGCGCAGTTCGGGCTGGACGTCTATCTGCCCGGTGTGCTGACGGTGCTGATCGCGCGCAGCCCGGTGTTCGGCGGCAAGGTCAAGCGCTATGACGCGGCCGAGGCGCGCAAGCTGCCCGGTGTGCAGGGCGTGTACCCGGTGCCGACCGGAATCGCTGTGGCTGCGACCGGTTTCTGGCCCGCCAAGACCGCGCGCGAGCTGCTGACGATCGAATGGGACGAGGGGCCGGGTGCGGCGCTTACGACTTCCGGGATGCAGGCGGAATATCGCGATCTGGCGAAACAGCCGGGTGCGGTGGCGCGCAAGGACGGCGATACCGCGAAGGGCTTCAGGAAGGCGCACAAGTCGGTCACGGCCGAATATGAAGTGCCTTATCTGGCGCATGCGGCGATGGAGCCGCTCAACGTGGTGGTGGACCTGAAGCCGGATCATTGCACCATCTGGACCGGCACGCAGATGCAGACGATGGATCGCGCGATGGCGGCGCAGACCGCGGGACTGAAGCCGGAACAGGTGGAGATACACACGACTTTCCTCGGTGGCGGCTTCGGCCGGCGCGCCAACCCGCGCTCCGACTTCGTGATCGAGGCGGTGCAGGTCGCGGTGGCGGTGGGCAAGCCGGTCAAGGTGGTGTGGACGCGCGAGGACGACACGCGCGGCGGCTACTACCGGCCGATGTGGGCCGACCATATCGAGGCGGGCATAGGCAGGGACGGCAAGGCGCTGGCGTGGAAACACACCATCGTCGGACAGTCCATCGTTGCCGGCACGCCGTTCGAGGGTTTCATGACGCACAACGGCATAGACGCGACGTCGGTAGAGGGCGCTGCGACGCTGCCCTACCTGATCCCCAACCTGCAGGTCGAGCTGCACAGCACCAGGAATGCGGTGCCGGTGCAGTGGTGGAGGTCGGTCGGCCATTCGCACACCGCGTTCGTGGTCGAGACCATGGTCGACGAACTGGCGCATCTGGCCGGCAAGGACCCGGTGGCCTACCGCCTGGCGATGCTGCCCAAGGATTCGCGTTACCGCGGCGTGCTGCAGCTGGCCGCGGACAAGGCCGGCTGGGGCAGGAAGAAACTGCCCGCCGGCCACGCCTGTGGCGTCGCGGTGCACCAGTCGTTCAACAGCTATGTGGCGCAGGTCGCCGAGGTGTCGCTGGAGAACGGCAGGATACGCGTGCACCGCGTGGTCGCCGCGGTGGATTGCGGCATGGTCATCAACCCGGACGGCATCCAGCAGCAGCTCGAGAGCGCGATCGTCTACGGGCTCTCGGCCGCGCTGCATGGGGCGATCACGCTGGAGAAGGGGCGCGTGATGGAATCCAATTTCAACGATTATCCGCCGCTGCGCCTGTCCGAGATGCCGCAGGTCGAGGTGCACATCGTCGCCAGCGATCGAGCCGCCGACCGGGATCGGCGAACCGGGCACGCCGCCGATCGCACCCGCGGTCGCCAACGCGGTGTTCAAGCTGACCGGCAAGCGCCTGCGGCGGATGCCGTTCGACCAGGAAAGCCTTGTTGCCTGAGCCATTGACAGACCGGCGCTCCGGGTCGGGATCCGGATCGGCCCGGGCAGGCGATCGGCGCGGCATCGCCGCGATCGTGCTGGCGGCGGGTGCGTCACGCCGCTTTGGCTCCGACAAGCTGCTGCATCCGCTGACGCTGCATGGCGTGACGCTGCCGCTCGCGGCGCACAGCCTGCTGCCCTGGCTGGAGGCATTTGCATATGTCAGCGTACTCGTGAGGCCGGGCGCGGATACATTTTGCAGCGCGCTGGAAACCGCGCTGGGCGAGTACAGGTCGGCGCAGCTGCGCTGGGTCGAATGTGTGGGTGCCGCGCAAGGCATGGCTTCCAGTCTGGTCTGCGGCGTGCGCGCCAACCTCGATGCGGCCGGCTGGCTGATCGGGCTGGCCGATATGCCGGTGGTGCCGACAGCCGCGATCATAGGCGTGCGCGATGCGTTGTCGGCCGGGGCCATGCTGGCCGCTCCCTCCCGCGCCGGCGTGCGCGGCCATCCGGTCGGCTTCGCGTCCCGCTACCGCGACGAATTGCTGGCGCTGCAGGGCGATAACGGCGCCCGCCGGCTGCTGGAGCGCGACCTGTCCGAAGTCACGGATATCCCGATCGAAGATGCCGGCATCTTCGCCGACATCGACAGTCCCGGCGATCTGCAGTATCTGTGAGCGCTGCAACCGGGATGGCCATCATCAAATTCCTGATCTCGGCATCATGAAACTCCGGCTCTCGACATTATGAAACTCCCTGTAGGAGCGGTCCATGGCCGCGAACAAAACGTCAATCGCGGGCATGGCCCGCTCCTGCAAATAATGGTGCAACTTCCTGGCACTCACTCGCGGTCCAACTTGCCGCTGCGCCAGATCGACAGCAGCAGCCATATCCCCCCGGCCGCCGCGCCGAGATAGCCGAGCAAGCCGAACAACGGAAGTCCCAGCAATTTCGGGCCGCCGGGAACGGTCATCACGATGGACGAACCGATGATCAGCGCGGCGACGACGATGCCGATCACCAGCCGGTTTGCGGCGCCGTCGAGCTGGTTGCCGACGTGCTTCAAGTTGGTGACGTCGATGTGGATCTCCAGCCGTCCGCGCCGCGCCGCGCGCAGCAGCCTGGACAGGTCGTGGGGCAGGTCGGCGATCAGTCCGAGCATCTCGCCGGCCGAGCGCCAGCCGCGCTTGACCAGTGCGGACGCCGTATAGCGCGCGCGCAGCGCCTGCTCCAGTATCGGCATTGCCGCGCCGGCCATGTCGAAATCCGGGTCGAGTTCGCGGCCCATGCCTTCGAGCGTAATGAACGCCTTGATCAGCAGCGCAAGATCGGCCGGTAGCGCAATGCGGTGTTCGCGCAGGATCGCCACCAGATCGTTGAGCATTGCGCCCAGGCTGAGTCGTTTCAGCGGCACGCCGTGATATTGATCGACGAAGGCCTGTATCTCCAGCAGCAGGCTGTCCTCGTCCACATTGCCGTCGCTGGTCCAGTCGAGCATCACGTCGGCGACGCGCGCGGGTTCGTGCCGCACCAGCCCGAGCAGCAGCCGGATCAATTGATCGCGGCGCTGCTCCGTCAGCCGGCCGACCATGCCGAAATCGATGAAGGCGATGCGGTTGCCGGGAAGATAGAACACGTTGCCGGGATGCGGGTCGGCATGGAAGTAACCATCGCCGACTATCATCTTCAATATTGCGTGCGCTCCGCGCCTTGCGAGCAACTTGCGGTCCAGGCCTGCACTATCGACTGCGGCCAGGTCGCGCCCCGGGATGCCGTTGATATATTCCTGCACGCACACCATCTCGCCGGTCCATTGCCAATAAACGCGCGGGATCACGATGATGGGTGGCGCTGCCGTTGCGGTGTCGATAGGCGGAGGGGAATCCTGATCGGTGTAGCCGGCAAAATTGCCGGCAATGCCCTCGGCGTTGCGGCATTCGGTCGCAAAATCCAGTTCGCGCTGCAGCGACAGCGAAAACTGCCTGACGATTTCCTGCGGGCGGAAGTTGCGCAGCTCGGGATTTTCCGATTCGGCGAGTTCTGCCAGGCGGGTCAGCCAGCGCAAGTCGGCTTCGATGACAGGGCGGATGCCGGGACGGCGCACCTTGACCACGACTTCGCTGCCGTCGGCCAGGCGGGCGAGATGCACCTGCGCGATCGAGGCGGCAGCCAGCGGTTCTGGATCGAAGGCGGCAAAAATGTTCTCCGGGGGGGCGCCCAGCTGTTCGCTGAGCTGCCGGTGGACGCCGTCATAGGGTGAGGCGGGCGCGCTGTCCTGCAATTTTCCGAATTCGGCGATCCATTCAGGCTCGAACAGATCGACGCGCGTCGCCAGCAGCTGGCCGAGCTTGATGAAGGTTGGGCCCAGTTCCTCCAGTGCGCGGCGCACCCGCGCGGGCGGTTCCAGATGAGCCAGTTCGTCGGCATGCTGCCATTTCAGCGCGTGCCCGGCGCGCTCAAGCGCATTGGACATTCCCATCCGCCGCACCATGTCGCCAAAGCCGTAGCGGATCAGGATGGCGGCAATTTCATGCAGCCGGCCGAGGTCGCGCGCCGCCACCAGCGCCTGCCAGAACATCACTCGGCCTTGTCTTTGTTATAGCCCGAGTGGACGTGTTCAGGCCGGATATGATCTGCCAGCCCGGTGAGCACGCCGGCAGCGATCTGGCGCATCAGATCGGCGGTGTTGCGCGCGAGATGCAGGCCGGCCCCGGCCTGGGCACGGCCCGCCGCGCCGATATGGCGCGCAAACACCGACAGCGTATCCTGCAGCTGGGAACCGACCGCCGAACCGTGGGTACGGACGTGCGCCGCCAGGTCGTGCAATATCTCGCCGGTGGTGTCCCTGGCCGCCGCGGCCGAGCTTTGCAGTGTCTCGACGAACATCTTCTCCAGGCTGGACAGGTCTGCGCGCGCCCTCTGCAGGTCGTCGCTGGAATATTTCTGCGCCTTGCCCGCTGCCTCCTCGACAGTGAGCTTGGCCGCCTCGGCAAATTGCGCCAGCGCGACATCCAGGCCGGCGACAGCCTGCTTGAGATGCTCGCGCGCGATATGGCTTTGTGCCGATGAATGCTGCAACTCCCGCTGCACGCCGGCACGCGCGCCGCGCAATACGGCATCCGCAGTCTGGCGCACCGATTTGATGTCGAGCGAACGCGCGCTGATGATGCGCAGCGTCAACTGCCGCACTTTTTCCTGCACGTTGTGGCCCTGTTGGACCGCGTCGCGCACTTCTGCTTCGAGGCTGCTTGTATCGTTGCCGGTTTCATTCTGCATGATTGGTCTCCTGTGTGATGGGATGAGCGCCTGATTTTGCGGCCTGGTTCGCGATAGGCGTTGCGCAGCGAGCCAATGATATACCGCTGGACGGCTTCTGTGTTCTCCGGCCGGGCGGCATCGCAGCGGCGGGGATGCAGCAGCGGGCCGGATCAATCCGGTGCAAACAGCATCTGCCACAACTTGCGGCAGGCGGACGCGTCGATCTCGCCCTGAGCGACGCGGCACGGCGACATGTTGTTCAGCCGCATCCGGTGCTGGGTCTGGCGCAGCATGCGGTACAGCGCGCGGGTCTGCTCCGCGATCCCGAGCGGGATCAGTCCCAGCTCTGCGGCGAGTTTGAGCAGCGCGAGATTGCCGATGTTGGCGGTCAGCTGGGGGTACTGATGGGCGTGAGCCAGCACCAGGTACTGCACGATGAATTCGACATCCACCATGCCGCCGCTGTCGTGCTTGATGTCGAACAGGCCGCTGGCGTTGGGGTGGCCGTCGTGCATCTTGCGGCGCATTTCCAGGATTTCGCTGCGCAGCGCCGCCGGGTCGCGCGGCTGGCACAGCACCTGCTGGCGGATGCGTTCGAAGGCCGCGCCGACATCCGCAGCGCCCGTGCTGAAGCGCGCGCGCGTCAGCGCCTGGTGTTCCCATACCCAGGCGTGGTGCTGCTGGTAGTCGGCGAATGCCTGGACCGAACTGACCAGCAAGCCGCTCGCGCCGTTCGGGCGCAGGCGCAGATCGGTTTCATACAATCTCCCCGATGAGGTGTAGCTGCCCAGCATCGTATTGATGCGCTGCGCCAGCCGCGCATAGTTTTCCTGCGCATCGGGATGGTCGTCGTCGTACAGGAAGATCAGGTCGAGATCGGAGGCGTAGCCCAGTTCCCTGCCCCCCAGTTTGCCATAGGCGATGATCGCAAATTCCGGGTTGTCGCAGTGGCGTTTGCGCACGCTGCTCCAGCACAGGGCCAGCACGTGGCGCAGCATCAGGTCGGCCAGGTCGCTGAGGTGGTCGCTGAGTTTCTCCAGCGGCAACAGGCCCTGCAGATCCATTGCCAGCAGGTGGAAGGTCTGCTCCTGCTGCGCGTGGCGCAGCACATCCAGCTGGCGCTCGGTGTCGCCGCCGCAGTCTTCCAGGCGGCTGCGCAATTCCAGGTCGATCTGCTGCCACTGCGGCGGCCGGTACATCTCGCGCGCATCCAGCAGTTCGTCGAGCAGGGCCGGATGCGTGGTCAGGTATTCGCCGGCCCAGCTGCTGGCGGAAATCAGCATGGTCAGGCGCTGCAGGGCCTGGGGATATTCGGACAGGAAGGCGAGATAGGCAGCGCGGCGGCTGATGGTTTCCAGCAGCGTCAGCAATCTCGTCAGGGTCGCGTCGGGATCGCCGTGTTGTGCGCTCAGCGTGATGAATTGCGGGACCAGCTGGTCCAGCCGTTGCCGGCTCTGTTCGGGCAACTGCAGATAGCGGTTGCCGGCGCGCAGTTGTTGCAGGTGTTGCGCGCTGTCTGCCGGGTGTTGATAGCCCAGCGTCTGCAATTGTGCGGCCAGCTCTTCGTCGCTGATACCTTCGCGCCACACCCGCGCGTCGTTTTGCCCTGCAACTGCCGCACCGAATATCTGCTCGAATTGCTGGCTGACCAGCACGCGGTGGCGATCGAGTTCATTCAGCAGCGCCGCGTAATCCGCATAGCCCATCGCTGCGGCGATGATCTCCCGGTCTTCCGGGGTTGCCGGCAGCTCCTGGGTCTGCTGGTCGTCGAGGTACTGCAAGCGGTGTTCCAGGTTGCGCAGAAACACATAGGCGGCGTCGAGGCCGGCGACGACCTCGCTGCGCAGCTGGCCGTTCGCGGCAAGCACCTGCAGCACCTGCCGCGTCGGCAGCACACGCAGCCTGGGATCCTGTCCGCCGCGTATCAGCTGGAATACCTGCGCGATGAATTCGATCTCGCGGATGCCGCCGGGGCCGAGCTTGATGTTGTCGAGGCGGTCGCGGCGCTGCACTTCCTGGCGGATCTGCGCATGCAAACGGCGCATCGAATCGATCGCGCCGAAGTCCAGGTATTTGCGGAACACGAACGGGCGCACCAGCTGCATCAGTTCATTGGCGTCAGATTCGCGCAGCGGCTCGTTTGCCCCCCCTCCCGCAAGCGGGCGAGGGTGGGCGAGAGATGGGCGTTGCGGCGACACGACGCGCGCCTTGATCCAGGCGTAGCGCTCCCATTCGCGTCCCTGGCTGACCAGATATTCCTCGAGCGCGGCATAGCTGGTCACCAGTGGTCCGCTTTCGCCATAGGGGCGCAGCCGCATGTCGACGCGGAACACATAGCCGTCGGCGGTGTGTTCGTTGAGCAACGTGATCAGCCGGCGGCCGAGGCGGGTGAAAAATTCGTGGTTGCTCAAGCTGCGTGTTCCATCGGTCTGGCCATCTTCGGGATAGACGAAGATCAGGTCGATGTCGGATGAAACGTTCAGTTCTGCGCCGCCCAGCTTGCCCATGCCGATCACCAGCAATTCCTGAACGGTTCCGCCGGATTCGCCGATCGGGCTGCCAAATTGCCGCCGCAAGGATTCCATCAGACAGGATTGCGCTTGCTGCAGGCAGACTTCGGCCAGCGCGCTCATCGTCGCCATCACTTCATCCAGGCTGGCCAATCCATTCAGATCGCGCAGGATCAGCTTGACCATCACCTGTTTGCGCAATTGGCGCACCGCCCGCGCCAGGGCGTCCTCGTCGCCCTGGGCAGCGGATCGCAGCAGCATCGCCTGCATTCCGGCACGGTCGATTGGCGTGCGGTAATTCCCTTGCAACCAATCCAGCAGGCCCGGGTCTATTTCGAGCACACGTCTGGCATAGCGGCTGCAGTACAGCGTCTTTTGTAACAAGGCTGAAAAGTCTGCATGCGGTGAGTCTTCGATATTCATATGCACCTTAAGTTAGAATACGCATTGTGTTCCAATTATAAAATTTAGGCACTCATTCCGGCGCAATGCGCCCTGGTTCATCCCATGTTGAAATTTCTTCCTGTACGCCTGCTCTGGCACAGTTTTAACTGGCTGACCCGACTGGTCATCGGCGCATTGTCAGTCGTTGCCATCCTGATTGCGATTCTGGTCATTGCGCTGCGTTATTGGCTGCTGCCGGACATCGAGCAGTATCACGACAGGATCACGGCTTCGCTGTCCTCTGCGATCGGCAATCCGGTCACGATCGGCAGGATCGAGGGAGATTGGCAGGGCTTGCACCCGCGCCTTGATTTTTCCGATGTGCGCATTCTGGATCAGCAGAACCAGCCGGTCTTGATGCTGAAGGACGTCAACGGCAGCATCTCGTGGATGTCGCTGCTGACTGCGCAATTGCGCCTTGCCAGCCTGGAGATCGACCGCCCCGAGTTGCTGGTGCGCCGCGATAGCGGCGGCAATGTCTTTATCGGAGGCGTCAAGCTTTCCAAACAGGGCGGCAACAACGATCTGTCCGATTGGCTGCTGCATCACAATCGCGTGGTGGTGCGCGACGCGATCATCGTCTGGGTGGACGAGACCCGCGATGGCCTGCCGCTGATCCTGCGCGACGTCAATTTCCGCCTCGAAAACCTGTTCAGCCATCACCGTTTTGCATTGCGTGCGCTGCCTCCCAAGGATCTGGCGGCGCCGCTGGATGTGCGCGGGGATTTTTACGGGGACAGCTTTGACGATCTGTCAGCATGGCACGGCACACTGTTCACCCAACTCGAGTTCATCGATATGACGGCCTGGCGCAGCTGGCTGGACTTGCCCAGGGAATTCAGCATGGGTCGCGGTGCTTTGCGCAGCTGGCTGACGGTCTCGTCGGGCAAGATCGCTGGCATCATAGCGGATATGGCGCTGTCGGATGTTGCGGTCAAACTGGCCGACGATGTTCCGCAAATGGCGCTTACAGACCTGCATGGCCGCGCCGCATGGCAACAGGTGAATGGTGGATTCGAATTCATGACCAAAGGTTTGGCACTGCGCTTGCGCAACGGAATTACGCTGCGGCCAACCGATTTTTATTTCCTCAGCGACGGCGAAGGGCAACTCGCAAAAAAGGAGATACGCGCCAATCTGCTGCAATTCGAGACTTTGGACAAGCTGGCGGAATATCTGCCGATGGATGCCGAGCTGCGCGCAAAGCTGAATGCCTATGCTCCCAGGGGCAGGGCATCCGATCTCGACGCGCAATGGCGCGGCCCCGCCGGCAAGCCGCAAAGTTACAGTATAACCGGGCGCTTTGAGAATCTGGCGGTAAACCAGGTCGGCAGGATGCCGGGGTTTTCCGGTGTGAGTTTCAATGTGGACGGCACCGATGCCGGCGGCAAGTTGAGCATCAATTCCCGCCAAATGATCGTGAATACTCCTGGCATCATGCGCGAGCCTTTGACATTCGCCAGTCTGGTCGGCCAGGCAGGCTGGAAGCAGGAGCGCGGGATATTGACGGTCAACGTCGACAATGTTTCGGTGGTCAACGATGATCTGGCCGGCAATCTGTTCGGCAGCTATCAGACCCAGGCAGGAACGCTGGGCATATTGGACCTGACCGGAAAACTGACGCGCGGCGATATCCGGCGCGCAGCCCGCTACACCCCGCTGATCGCATTGAACCAGGCAGGCAACGACTGGTTGAATGGCGCATTGCTCGCCGGGCATACCGAGGATTTCCGCATCCGCATCAAGGGCAACCTGAGCGATTTTCCTCCCGGGCCCGGCAAGCCCGTGCTGTTCGAGATCGACGGGCATGCGCGCGATGCCGTGCTGGAATTCGACAAGAGCTGGCCGCAAATCGAAAAAATATCCGGCGAACTGCGGATTCGCGGCAACCGGCTGGAAGTGAAGGCGCAGTCTGCGACATTGGCAGGAGCGCGCTTGCAGAATGTCAACGTCACTGTGCCGGACATGATGAGCAAGGATCTGTCGCTGGAAATAAATGGCGAGGCGCTGGCCAGCAGCAACACTTTTCTGGATTTCATCCAGAAGAGTCCGGTGCGCGGTTATATAGACGGCTTCACCGACGGTATGCGTGCCAGCGGCAACAGCCAGCTGGATCTGTCCCTGCATATCCCGATACTGGGGAGCCAGCCGGTGAAAGTTTCCGGCAAGGTCGGACTCCAGGATAGCGATATCGATTTCGGCGATGGCGTGCCGCTGCTGCGCAACACGCGCGGGATACTGTCGTTTAACGAGTCGGGCATGCAGGCAAAGGGTGTAGCGGCGGAGATACTGGGCGGCCCAGGCAAAATCAATTTGCAGACCGGTCCGGATGGCGGAGTACATGTCAGCATCCAGGGGAACATCAACGCCGATGTGTTGCGCAAGCTGCAGCCTGATCCGCTGTTGAATTATCTGCATGGCGGAGCAAGCTGGAATGCCGATATCAAGGTGGTGAAGAAATCCGTGCAGTTCAGCATCGACTCGAATCTCCAGGGACTCGGTTCCAGTTTGCCGCAACCCTTGTCCAAGAATGCCGACGAGGTGTTGCCGTTGCACGTGGAAAAGAATTTTGTCCTGAGTTCGCCCAAGCTGCCAGCGCCGAGCCAGTCCAGGCCGGCGCTTCAGGATAAGTCGAAGCCGACTGCAGCGGAAAAAACAGCGGTTGTGGCCGGCCGGGACGTGATTACCGCCAGGCTGGGGGACATTTTCGATGCGCAACTGTTACGGCATGATCAAAACGGCAGGATGGTCATCCAGCGTGGCCTGGTCAGGATCGGGACCGACGACAAATCGCCGGAATACAAAAGGATCAGCAGGCTGTCGCGCAGCCGGAGAGGCATATGGCTGGTCGGCAGCTTGCCGGTGTTGTCGCTACAGGGCTGGGAAGGTTTGCTTGGCACAACCGGGAAGCCTGCCCCGGCTGTGCCGATCGGCGGCGCCTATCTCCGTATAGGAAAATTGACCGGCTATGGGCAGAGTGTCAGCGCATTGCAAATCGATGCCGTAAAGCATGGCGACGGCCTGGCGGCGAAATTGGCCAGCACTGCGGTGAATGGTGAAGTAATCTGGGAGCCGCATGGCTACGACTCCGGCGCCTTGCTGCGCGGGCGCCTCAGCAACCTGCAATTGAGCGCCGAAGAACGGCCGCCACAGCCGGCGCCGACGAGCGCCGTCCCGCCGCAAAAGTCTGCCGTCCCGCCGGCCGCAAAATCGCTTGGGCAGATGCAGCCCGGCTTGCTGCCCGCACTCGATTTCCGGATCGAGAACCTGCAGCTGCAGGGCAAGCAGATCGGCCATTTCGAGCTGATCGGCCATCCGGAAGGCAGGGATTGGCGGCTGCGCCGCCTGAACATCGCCAACCCGGACGGCAGCATGGTGGGCGACGGGATATGGAACGATGGGGGAAGCGGAATGAAAACCCAGGTCAATCTGGTTATCGATATCAGCGATGCCGGGAAGATACTGGAGCGTTCCGGTTATCCCAATACGGTCAAAGGCGGGAACGGCAAGCTGGCGGCCAATTTGTATTGGCCGGGTGCACCTGAGGAATTCAGTATCGCCACTTTGAATGGCACGCTCAAGCTGGATGCCGGCAAGGGCCGCTTCCTGAAAATGGACCCTGGAGCGGGCAAGCTGCTCAGCGTGCTCAGCCTGCAGGACCTGCCCCAGCATATTGCGCTGGGCTTTACCGATGTGTTCAGCGAGGGTTTTCAGTTCGACAGCATCAACGGCAATGCGGCGATCAAGGATGGCGTGATCAACACCCAGGATTTTCATATAGATGGCTCTGCTGCCAAGGTGACGTTGAAGGGCGACGTGGACCTGAACCGTGAAACCCAGCAGCTCCAGGTCAGGGTCATGCCGACGCTAGGCAACAGCATGTCGGTGATCGGCGCGTTTGCGATCAACCCGGCAGTCGGTATCGGATCGCTGATCGCCAACAAAATATTGGGTAATCCGCTCGATAAGTTGGTGTCATTTGAATACAATGTCAGCGGAACATGGAGCGATCCCGATGTAGTCAAGGCCGGCGAAGCGCACGCCCCGCCGGACAATCCAAGCCCGAACAATTGATCCAACCAAGCATTAATCCATCCAATAATTGATCCACCCGCGCAGGAATGAACAACATGTCACCAGGCGACACCACCCAGCAACGCATTGCCGCACAGCACAACGCATTCAAGGTCGCTGCGATCCAGATGGCCTCAGGCACCAATGTTGCCGGAAATTTGAGCGAGGCGCGCCGCCTGATCGCCAAGGCTGCCGAACAGGGCGCGCGGCTGGTGGTGCTGCCGGAATTTTTTCCGATCATGGGAATGAACGAGCAGGACAAGGTGGCGGTGCGCGAGCAACCCGGACTCGGGCCGATCCAGTCTTTCCTCAGCGAGACCGCGCGCGAATTCAACATCTGGCTGGTCGGCGGTTCGATCCCGATGGCGGCCGGCACACCAGGCAAGGTGCGCAATACCTGCCTGGTGTTCGACGAGCACGGCAAGCAGGTGGCTCGCTATGACAAGATCCATCTGTTCAACCTGGAGCTGGGCAACGAAAACTACCACGAGGCGAGGACGATAGAACCCGGCGACCAGGTGGTGGTGGTGGACAGCCCGTTCGGGCGCATCGGCCTGGCGATATGCTACGACCTGCGCTTCCCGGAGTTATTCCGCTCGATGAAAGACGTGGACATCATCGTGCTGCCTTCCGCATTCACCGAGACCACCGGCAAGATGCACTGGGAAGTGCTGGTGCGCGCGCGCGCGATCGAAAGCCTGGCCTATGTGATCGCTGCCGCGCAGGGCGGCTATCACGTCAACGGCCGCGAGACCCACGGCAACAGCATGATCGTCGATCCCTGGGGCAGGGTGCTGGACAGGTTGCCGCGCGGCTCGGGTGTGGTAATCGCCGATGTCAACCCATCCTACCAGGCCAGCCTGCGCGCCAGCCTGCCGGCGCTGACGCACCGGATTTTATTCAGCTGTGCATGACACAAGGAGCATGATGAGCATCCCGCAACACAAACTCGCCGCTGATACGCTGTTCGCCACCGCGCAGCGCTCGCTGTTCGCGCCTTACTCGCTGGAGACCGGGCACATCGAGCAGGTGTTCGCCAGCATGCTGGCGCACCGCCTCGACTACGCCGACCTGTATTTCCAGTACAGCCGCGCGGAAAGCTGGTCGCTGGAGGAAGGCATCGTCAAGTCCGGCAGCTTCAATATCGACCAGGGCGTCGGTGTGCGCGCGGTCAGCGGCGAGAAGACTGCGTTCGCCTATTCCGACGACATCAGCCTGAACGCGCTGGAAAGCGCGGCCAAAGCCACGCGCGCGATCGCCCGGCAGGGCGGCACCCAGTCGGTGCCGGTGATACGCCACGGTTCGCGGCGCGACATCTATCTGCCGCATGATCCGATCGCCAGCCTCAAGGATGCCGACAAGGTCGCGCTGCTGGAGCGCCTCGAAGGCTATGCGCGCGCGCTCGACCCGCGCGTGGCGCAGGTGATGGCCGGGCTGGCCGGGGAATACGAAGTGGTGATGGTGGCGCGCAGCGACGGCCTGATGAATGCCGACATCCGCCCGCTGGTGCGGCTGTCGGTGCACGGTGATCATCGAAAGCAACGGCCGGCGCGAGCAGGGGTCGGCGGGCGGCGGCGGACGTTTCGATTATGCCTATTTCGACGACGCGATGCTGCGCCAATATGCGGCCCAGGCGGTGCACCAGGCGGTGGTCAACCTGGATGCCGCGCCGGCGCCGGCGGGCAACATGACCGTGGTGCTGGGCAACGGCTGGCCGGGGATACTGCTGCACGAGGCGATCGGCCACGGCCTCGAAGGCGACTTCAACCGCAAAGGCAGCTCCGCCTTCTCCGGCCGCATCGGCGAGCGCGTCGCCGCCGCAGGTGTGACCGTGGTCGATGACGGCACGCTGGCAAGGCGGCGCGGCTCGCTGCAGATGGATGACGAGGGCAATCCGACCCAGTGCACCACGCTGATCGAGAACGGCATCCTCAAGGGCTATCTGCAGGACACGCTGAACGCGCGCCTGATGGGCATGCCGGTTACCGGCAACGCACGCCGCGAATCCTACGCGCACCTGCCGATGCCGCGCATGACCAACACCTATATGCTCAACGGCGACAAGGATCCGCAGGAGATCATCGCCTCGGTCAAACACGGGTTGTATGCGGTGAATTTCGGCGGCGGCCAGGTGGACATCACCAGCGGCAAGTTCGTGTTCTCCACCGCCGAGGCCTACCTGATCGAGGACGGCAAGGTCACCCATCCGGTCAAGGGCGCGACGCTGATCGGCAACGGCCCGGATGTGCTGACGCGCATCGCGATGATAGGCAACGACATGGCGCTGGATTCCGGTGTCGGCACCTGCGGCAAGGAAGGCCAGAGCGTGCCGGTCGGCGTCGGCCAGCCCACCGTGCGCATCGACGGGCTGACGGTGGGCGGCACGGCTTGAGCAGTTCAAAAGCCTGCTGATGATAGCGCCAGACTTGCCCGCCTATCCCTGCCAGACCTGCGGCGCATGCTGCGCCAATTTCCGCGTAAGCTTCTACTGGAGCGAGACCGGCGCTGCGCCCGGCACAATATACCGAAGCGGTCATGCCGCTGCTGCGTTGCATGAAAGGGACCGGCAGCAAGCCGGTGCGCTGTGTCGCGCTCGAAGGCGAGGTGGGCAAACAGGTAGCGTGCGGTATCTATGCGCAGCGTCCTTTCCCGTGCCGCGAATTCGATATGCTGGAAGCTGACGGCTCGCCCAACCATTGCGTGCGCAATTGGTGTGATCGATCCGGATTGATTCTCCGTATGGCTGTCCGGCACGCAGTAGCCGGTTCGCGGATACGGGGATCGAATATCGGATCAGGGATATCAGCAGCACCGGTCGCCGCATAAGCTCCGGTAATCACGCCGCCATCGGGTATAATCCGCGCCCATGTTGATTCTGCGCGGCTTACATTCCCCCGACTCCCGGCCGGTTGCGATCACCATCGGTAATTTTGATGGTGTGCATCTGGGCCACCAGGCGTTGCTGCAAGAGTTGCTTGCGGCCGCCCGGGAACGCGCATTGTCGACAGCGGTGGTGATTTTCGAGCCGCATCCGCGCGAGTTCTTTGCGCCGCTGCAGGCGCCGCCAAGACTGACCAGTCTGCGCGAGAAGCTGGAGCTGTTCTCGGGACTGGGCGTGGAGCGGGTGCATGTGTGCCGTTTCGATGCGCAGTTTGCGAAGATGAGCGCGGCGGACTTCATCGATTCGCTGCACCAGAGTTTGTCGGCGAGATTCGTGCTGATCGGCGACGACTTCCGTTTTGGCAGCGGGCGCAGCGGCGATTTTGCGCTGCTGGAGAAGGCCGGTGCAAAACATGGTTTTGAAGTGCAGGCGGTGCATAGCGTCATGCAGGATGGCGTGCGCATCTCCAGTACGGCAGTACGCGCTGCATTGGCCGCGGGGCAGCTGCGTGCAGCCCAGCGCCATCTGGGCAGGCATTACAGCATGAGCGGACGCGTGGTGCATGGCGACGGGATGGGGAAGAAAATCGGTTATCCCACCGCGAATATCCGGTTCAAGCCGGTTCATCCGCCGCTGTCGGGCATCTATGTGGTGAACGCCCATGTCGAAGGCCTGGGCGTGCTGCAAGGCGTGGCCAGCCTGGGGGTGCGGCCGACGCTGAAGACCGATGCGAAACCGGTTCTGGAGGTGCATCTGTTCGAGTTTTCGCAGCAGATTTACGGCAGGCATCTGCGCGTGGAGTTTTTGCAGAAACTGCGCGATGAAGAAAGGTATCCGGATGTGGCGGCGTTGACGCGGCAGATCGCGCTGGATGTGGAGCAGGCGAATAAATGGTTCGAACAGCATGACTGATCCAGAATGACGGCGACCGCTCCGCGAAAGGCACGAAACCGATGAAATGCTGTGCGATCAAACTGCCACTTTTCTGGTAGCGATCCACCCCATGGCATCGCGATGGATTTTGTTTTGGAATAACGATGACTGACTATAGAGACACACTGAATTTACCCGATACCCCGTTTCCGATGCGCGGCGATCTCGCCAAGCGCGAACCGCAGATGCTGGCGCGCTGGCAGGCGCAGCAGCGCTATAAAAAGATACGCGCCGCGAAGCAGGGCAAGCCGGTGTTCATCCTGCACGACGGCCCGCCATATGCGAACGGCGACATCCACATCGGCCACGCAGTCAACAAGATACTCAAGGACATCATCGTCAAGAGCAAGACGCTGGCCGGCTACGACGCGCCCTATGTGCCGGGCTGGGACTGCCACGGCCTGCCGATCGAATTGCAGGTGGAGAAGAAACACGGCAAGGCGATCCCGCCGGCGCAGTTCCGCGAACTGTGCCGCGCCTACGCGACCGAACAGATCGCCGGCAGAAGAGGGATTTCATCCGCCTCGGCGTGCTGGGCGACTGGGATCATCCCTATCTGACGATGGATTACAGGACCGAGGCCGACATCATCCGCGCGCTCGGTGACATCCACGAACGCGGTTATCTTTACCAGGGCTACAAGCCGGTGAACTGGTGCCTGGACTGCCAGTCCGCGCTGGCCGAGGCGGAAGTGGAGTACGAGGACAAGACCTCGCCGGCGATCGACGTCGGCTTCGAGGTGAAGGACAAGGCCGCGCTGGGCAGGGCATTCGGCGTGTCGCTGCCGGCCGATGCCAAAGTGTATGCGGTGATCTGGACCACGACGCCGTGGACCTTGCCGGCGAACCAGGCGGTCTCCGTGCATCCGGATCTGCAATACGACCTGATCAAAACCCCCAAGGGCTATCTGATACTAGCCTACGATCTCGCGACCCAATGCCTGGCGCGCTATCAGCTGGGCGGCAGCAACGACCGGGGCGACGGCATGGCCGCGACCTGCAAGGGCGCGGTGCTGGAAGGCTTGCTGCTGCAGCATCCGTTCTACGAGCGCATCGTGCCGGTGATCTGCGGCGAGCACGTCACGCTGGAGGCGGGTACCGGTCTGGTGCACACTGCGCCGGCGCATGGCCTGGACGATTATTTCGCCGGGCAGAGATACGATCTGCCGACCGACAATCCGGTCGGCGACGATGGCAAGTTTGCCGCCAACCTGCCGCTGGTCGGCGGATTGTTCGTGTGGAAAGCCAACGAGGTCGTGATAGACGCGCTGCAAGCCAGCGGCCATCTGCTGCATATCGAAAAGGTGCAGCACAGTTATCCGCATTGCTGGCGGCACAAGACTCCGATCATCTTCCGTTCCACGCCGCAGTGGTTCATCGGCATGGATAACGTCGGACCTGCCGGTGCCGATGATGCCGAGCAGCTGGTGCGGGAAACGCGCTCGCATTCCGGGCAGCCTGAGCAGCGCGCTGGCGAGGCGCTGCGCGATCTGGCCAGCCGGGCGGTCGAGCAAACCGAGTTCTTCCCGGCCTGGGGGCGCGCTCGCCTGGAGGCGATGATCAACAATCGTCCCGACTGGTGCGTTTCGCGCCAGCGCAGCTGGGGTGTGCCGATGCCGTTCTTCGTGCACCGGGAAACCGGCCAGCTGCACCCGCGCACGCCGGAGTTGCTCGAGCAGGTGGCCAAGCTGGTCGAGCGCGACGGTATCGAGGCCTGGTTCAGCCTGAACTCCGTCGATCTGCTCGGCGCCGAGGCGGAGCACTACAAGAAACTGAGCGACACGCTGGACGTGTGGTTCGATTCGGGCACCACGCATGCGTCGGTGTTGCGTCATCACCCGGCATACAGCGACGAGGTGTGGCGGCGCCTGACCGAGGGCGAGGCGCCTGCGGATCTGTATCTCGAGGGTTCGGACCAGCACCGCGGCTGGTTCCAGTCCAGCCTGCTGACCGCCTGCGCGATCAATGGCCGCGCGCCTTATGCCGCATTGCTGACCCACGGTTTTGTCGTAGACGGCAGCGGGCACAAGATGTCCAAATCGAGGGGCAACGTGATTGCGCCGCAAAAGATCCTGGACACGCTGGGCGCCGACATTCTGCGTTTGTGGGCGGCCTCTACGGACTACTCGGGCGAGCTGACCATCTCGGACGAGATACTCAAACGCGTGGTGGAAAGTTACCGCCGCATCCGCAATACCTTGCGCTTCCTGTTGGCAAACACCGCTGACTATGAGCATACCAAGCATGCGCTTCCGGTCGACCAATGGCTGGAGATCGACCGCTATGCGCTGGCGCTGACCCGGCGGCTGCAGGATGAGGTGAAGCAGGATTATGAGCGTTACGAATTCCACCTGATCGCGCAGAGATTGCAGACCTTCTGTTCCGAAGATCTGGGCGGCTTCTATCTGGATATCCTGAAAGACCGTTTATACACGGCCGGCGCGGCTTCGGCCGCGCGCCGCTCCGCGCAGAACGCGCTGTACCACATCAGCCACAGCCTGGCGCGCCTGATCGCGCCCATCCTGAGCTTCACCGCCGAGGAGGTGCATGAGGTGTTGAGCGGCAGCGATGCTGACAGCGTGTTTGCCATCGAGTGGTATGAGCTTCCCGACTCCGGATTGAGCGGTACCGATATCGGCATCTGGTGGGACGTGCGCAATGTTCGCGAACTGGTGAACAAGAAACTGGAAGAAAAACGTGCGGCTGGAGAAATTGGTTCGGCGTTATCCGCCGAAGTGGATATACATGAGGCCGGTGATGCATACGAATCACTTAAGCGCTTGGGAGATGACCTGAAGTTCGTGTTCATCACCTCTCGTGCAACCCTGCATCATCGCGAGGGCGCTGGTTTGAAAATTGACGTGACTCCGAGTGCGCATAAGAAATGCGAGCGCTGCTGGCATTACCGCGTGGATGTCGGCGCGGATCCGCAGCACGCGACGCTGTGCGGCCGCTGCGTGAGCAACCTGTATGGCAGCGGCGAGGCTAGAAAATATGCGTGATCTGCAAATCAGTGCCCCTCTCCCGTTTACGGGAGAGGGGCAGGGGAGAGGGTATCCATGCGCTTAAACTCACTCTCCCCTGGCCCCTCTCCCACAAGTGGGCGAGGGGAGCTGTTGCGCTGGTTGGCATTGTCCGTTGTGGTGATCGTCCTCGACCAGCTGAGCAAGGCGTGGATCACCGGCCATTTTGCCTATGGCGAGAACCTCGCCGTGCTCAGCGTGTTCGACCTGGTGCTGGCGCACAACACCGGCGCGGCATTCAGCTTTTTGAACGATGCCGGCGGGATGCAGCGCTGGCTGTTCAGCTTCATCGCGATCGCCGCGTCGGCCTGGATAGTCTGGCTGCTGCCCCGGCACAGGACGCAGCTGTTGTTCTGCTTCGGGCTGAGCATGATACTGGGCGGTGCACTGGGCAATCTGATCGACCGGATCGCCCATGGCTATGTGGTGGATTTCCTGTCGTTCCATTGGGGCAGGCACTATTTCCCGGCCTTCAATCTTGCCGATTCGGCGATCACCTGCGGCGCGTTCGCGCTGATACTGGACAGTTTACTGAAAGATAAAAATGGACTTGCTACTCGCTAATCCCCGCGGCTTCTGCGCCGGCGTCGACCGTGCCATCGAGATCGTGGAGCGCGCGCTGGAACTGCACGGCGCGCCCATCTACGTGCGCCATGAAGTGGTGCACAACAAATTCGTCGTCGACGGTTTGCGCCAGAAGGGCGCGATCTTCATCGAGGATGTGTCCGAGGTCCCTGGCGGCAGTATCCTGATCTTCAGCGCGCACGGGGTGTCCAAGGCGGTGCGCCGCGAGGCCGAAGCGCGCGGGCTGACGGTGTTCGATGCGACCTGCCCGCTGGTGACCAAGGTGCACATCGAAGTGTCGCGGATGCGCGAGCAGGGCAAGGAGATCGTGATGATAGGCCACGCCGGCCACCCCGAAGTGGAGGGTACGATGGGTCAAAGTGAAGGCGGAGGCAACGGCGGCATGTATCTGGTGGAATCGCCCGAGCAGGTCGCGCAGCTCAACGTGAAGGATGAGCAGAACCTGGCCTATGTCACGCAGACCACGCTGTCGGTCGACGATGCCAGCGCGATCATCGCCGCGCTGAAGACGCGCTTCCCGTTCATCACCGGGCCGAAGAAGGACGACATCTGCTACGCCACGCAAAACCGTCAGGATGCGGTGAAGATGCTGGTCAAACAATGCGACGTAGTGGTCGTGGTCGGTTCGCCGAACAGCTCGAACTCGAACCGCTTGCGCGAAGTTGCCGCGAATGTCGGCATCCCGGCCTATCTGGTCAACGATGCCGAGGAGTTGCAGCCCGAGTGGTTCGCCGGCAAAGCCCATGTCGGGATCAGCGCCGGTGCATCCGCACCCGAAGTGCTGGTGCAGGGCGTGATTGCACGCCTGCAGAAGATGGGTGGCACCCGGGTGATCGAGCTGCAGGGCATTGTCGAGAACGTGGTGTTCCCGCTGCCCAAGACCCTGATCCCTATCGTGGCCAGATCCTGACCGGCGGCACCGGCCGGCGCTGCTGATCCTCTTCGGCACATGCAAACGGATTTCCTGATCGTGGGCGGCGGCGTGGTCGGCCTGACCAGCGCGCGGGCGCTGCTACAGGCCGGCTATCGCGTGACGCTGGTCGAGCGCGGCGCGGTGGGGCAGGAAGCCTCCTGGGCCGGCGCCGGCATCCTTTCGCCGTTGTGTTCCTGGGATTACCGGGAGCCGGTTACGCGCCTCGCGCACCGTGGCATGGCGATGTTCGGCGCGGCGGCCGCTGCGCTGCACGAAGCCACCGGCATCGACCCCGAATACCAGCGCAGCGGTATGTTGCTGTTGCCGCCGTTCCAGCAACAGCTGGCCGAGCAATGGTGTGTGCGACATCAGGTTGCGCTGCGGCAGGTCGAGCTTGCCGGGTATTTGCCGGGGCATAGGTCCGGATTTCACGGAGCAGCACTGCTGCTGCCGGAGGTCGCGCAGGTGCGCAATCCGCGCCTGATGCAGGCGCTGAGGAAGCACGTCGAGATGCTGGGGGCTGTGATCCTGGAGCAGCATGAGGTGCAGCAGATCGAGATCGCCGGCGACCGTGTGGCTGCGCTGCAGACTACCCGGGGCAGGCTGGCTGCGGATGCCTACATTGTCGCGGCAGGCGCGTGGAGCAGGGACTTGCTGGGCGAACATGCGCTGGCGATGGATATCCGTCCGATACGCGGGCAGATCCTGCTGTTCAAGTTCGACGCGCCGCCGTTCCAGCATATCCTGCTCAGGCAGAGCCTGTATTGCATCCCGCGCCGCGACGGCCACGTGCTGGTCGGCAGCACGCTGGAAGATGTCGGCTTCGACAAATCCGCCACTACGGAAGCGCGCGACAGCCTGCTGGTCCAGATGCGGGCGATCTTCCCGGACTGGCCCGAGCCGATACAACACTGGGCAGGCTTCCGCCCCGGTTCGCCGGACAACATCCCGACAATAGGACGACATCCGCGGCTGTCCAATCTGTATGTCAACAGTGGCCATTTCCGTTACGGGGTGACGATGTCGCTGGCCAGCGCCGAGCTGCTGCTGAACGAGATCGAAGGCAAATCGCAGCCGATCCCGGTGGACGCATACCGCTGGCAGTGACGTTTGGGACGCATGGTCAAAATCGTGGCGCAAGGCGCGGCATGTCATTTATAATCGCCCCGGTTTTGCTGGAGTAGCTCAGTTGGTAGAGCAACGCACTCGTAACGCGTAGGTCGGAGGTTCGATTCCTCTCTCCAGCACCACTTGATGATTTAAAATATTCCTCAAATGTCTTGCAAGCCTGCATAAATAAAAGCATTTCTGGCTTTTTATTACCTGATTGTTCCTCATTGTTCCCTTGCCATATACCGACAATTGTCGGTATATTTGACGGTATGTCGCAATATCGATTGCGTAGATACCGTCAGAAGGGGTTCGGCATGGCACTAACTGCTGTAAAGATTAAGACAACGAAGGCAACTGATAAACCGCAAAAGCTGGCGGACGGTGGAGGTTTGTATCTACTGGTGCAGCCAACTGGCGCAAAGTATTGGCGGCTGGATTATCGTATCGCAGCTAAGCGTAAAACCTTGGCTATTGGGGTATATCCAGACGTAAGCCTTTCCGTCGCCAGGGAACGGCGTGAAGATGCACGCAAGATGTTGGCAAATGGCACAGACCCAGGTGCTGTAAAGAAAGCTCAAAAGGCGGCAGTTGTGGCGCTGTCAGAAAACAGTTTTGAACAAGTCGCACGTGAGTGGCACACAAAAAATTTGCATAACTGGAAACAAAGTAACGCGGATAAGTTAATAAACCTTTTGCAGAATGATATTTTTCCTTGGCTGGGAAAGCGTCCAATTGGTGAGATCACTGCTCCTGGCCTGTCCCCAGTTTGATAGACACCATGATAAGGTGTTTTAATCAAACAGGAGGAAGAAGATGGTTAAGAGAAGGCAGTTCAGCAGGGAATTCAAGATTGAGGCCGTCCGGCTGGTCAAGGAACGAGGGGTTTCGGTCGTTCAGGCAGCCAAGGACCTTGATGTACACGAAAATGTTTTACGCAAATGGGTACGCGATGTTGCTGAAGATGCGCAACATGCCTTTCCCGGGCATGGGCAGATGAAGCCGGAGCAGGCCGAGATTGCCCGGCTCCAGAAGGAAGTCGCCAAACTCAAGATGGAGCGCGACATCCTAAAAAAGGCCGCGGCCTACTTCGCCAAGGAATCGATGTGAAGTTTGGCTTCGTGGCGAAGCACCGAGGAATCTGGCCCGTGGCATTGACCTGCGATACCCTCGGTATCTCGCGTAGCGGCTTCTACGTCTGGCTCACCCGTACACCGAGCAAGCGCAGCCAGGCCAACGAACAACTGGGCACGGCGATTCACAGCAGCTTCATGCAAAGCGACCGCACCTATGGTGCCCGCCGGGTCTGGCATGACCTGCTGGCGACGGGATACCGCTGCGGCTTGCACCGTGTCGAGCGGCTGATGCGCCAGCAGGCGTTGCGGGCACGGCCCAGGCGGCGCAGCCTGCCCGTTGACCGGGGCGATCGTCCGGTAGTTGGCATTGCGGCCAATGTGCTGGATCGGCAATTCGATGCCGGTGCGCCAAACCAGAAGTGGGTGGCAGACTTTACCTACATCTGGTCAGCCGAAGGCTGGCTGTATGTGGCCGTGGTTCTGGACCTGTACTCGCGCCGGGTGATAGGCTGGTCCATGAAACCGGAAATGACGGCGCAACTGGTGGCGGATGCATTGATGATGGCTGTCTGGCGGCGGGGAAAGCCGGAAGCGGTCATGCATCACTCGGATCGGGGCAGCCAGTACACCAGCGAGCAATTTCAGCGACTGCTAGCTGAACTGGGCGTGACTTGCAGCATGAGCCGCGCCGGCAATGTCTGGGACAACTCTGCGATGGAGAGCTTCTTCTCTTCGTTGAAGACGGAGCGGCTGGCGCGCAAGACCTTCCGTACCCGGGATGAAATTCGAGCCGAGGTGTTTGACTATGTCGAACGTTTTTACAATCCGATTCGCAGGCATTCGACGCTTGGCTATGTCAGCCCGATTGACTTCGAGAAGCAGGCTCTGTTAGCTTAACTTGGTGTCCATCGAACTGGGGACAGGCCAGGGCGCTTCGCGGCGTGGCCGCTCGCGCACCTCACTTTTACGTTAGGCCTCTCATGATGAAGTTCCCGAACCCTCACCAAGCCCGGCTTCAAGCCTTGCTCGGGGCACTCATGGCTTGGTTTTATGTGCTTTGGTTGGCCGGTATCCCCTTGTTTATTAGCAAGGGCTACTTTTTCTATGGCCTAGGTGTTGCTGCATTGTTGCTGTTCGCAACTCTTGCTGTGTCTATTACGCTGAGATGCCCAAGCTGCGGGAAGAGCATCGCCTTCGTACAAAAGGCTCCTCGGCTTGGGCCCGATTGGCAAGCTGCACGAAAGCAGTTTTTCCCAGTCGATGCGCTGAAAGGTCGGCCACGCATTGAGAGATGTCCACATTGCAGCACTGAGCTATCGTTCGAATGATCTTCAAAGGGGGCAGCAATTGAAGTGCCAAACATCTGCCACCAGCCTAACTGGGCGGTCAAGCGGACGCCAACACAGGCCATGCCTTCGGCATTCTCATGGCCTGTGTTGGTGCCTTACGCACCTTCGGTGCTCCGGCGCCGCTTACCTTGGGCGTTAGACGGCATATGATTCGCGCAATTCGAAGCTATCTATCTAGTTTGAAAGCGAGCAGGTTGTTCGGCCAAGCAGGTCGTATGCGTGATGCGGGACGGAAGGAAGAAGCATTAAACATAGCTCGTCAATCGCTGAATATATTGCGCGCGCCGTGGGTGGTTCGTCGCCGCCCAGCCGAAGGTTCCGTCCTACTGTGCACTACGATGCTTGTTGAACAGGTCGCAAGTGAATTGAATCAACACGGCGCAGAAGATGATGATCTTTCGGATGCTCTGGCATATTTGAAAAGCCTTCCTCCTGGCTCAGAGCTTGAAATATTCGGCAGTGAGGGGTGGGTTCAATACCTTGAGTCTCGACTGAAAATGAAAGGCCAAACAAATGCCGTCTAACTTTACGGTCAAGTTCGCTCCGCTACGCTGCGCTGGGACTGCGCTAAAGCGCAGCCCCTTACCTTCACGTTGAAGGTCTGAAATAGAGCACAAAACAGAAGTAATTCTGAATTAGCTGAACCGGCAGCTAAGGCCGAACAAGTGCCTGTCATGCTAATCGGCTCGGCAAAATCAATACGAATGCTCACTGCTCGGCCATTGATGTCTGTCATAGCCAGCGATTTGAACGGCTGCTGCCGCGTGGTACGCTGCCTCTGGAAATTGAGAATGGCGGTCGGGTCGCCCTCACGTTAATCCGCAAAAATCAATAAAGAAGCAAGTAAAACCACTGCGAATACCAACGACATCCCGCTTCCCGGCTGTCGGGATGCGCAAGAACCTTCGCAAGAAGTGTCCAAAACGGTTCTCAGGATGCAAATGCATGATAAATTAGACACCTAAAAACCTAAAGAGTACGACGATGTTCATCGCAGGCTTGGGCACGGCTAATCCACCATATCGCTATAAGCAATCCGACTGCCTGCGGGCGCTGGAAGGCAGTCAGCAGTTTCTGCAACTTAAGCCTTTTGCTCAGTTCCTAATCAAAGGAATCCTTGAGCATCCTCATGGCATCACGACTCGCAGCTTCGCGCTGGCTGACCTGAACTCGGCATTTGAGTTGGTCCCGGATGTTCTACATGGCCGCTTTTTAGAAAATGCTCCTGCCCTGGCTTCGGTTGCCGCAAGTAATGCATTGCGCGAAGCAGGGCTGACACCAACCGACATCGACGCAGTGATAATCAGTACCTGCACCGGCTATCTTTGTCCCGGCCTCACCAGCTATGTAATCGAACGAATGGGGTTAAGGTCAGACGTGCTGGCGCTGGACCTTGTTGGGCAAGGCTGCGGCGCGGCGATACCGAACATGCGCACAGCGGAAGCCTTAATTACCGCCGGGCGCATGCAGCATATATTGTCCGTCTGTGTGGAAGTGTGCAGTGCGGCGTTTTACCTGGATCACGATCCGGGCGTATTGATCAGCGCTTGCCTCTTCGGCGATGGGGCCGGCGCCGCGGTGCTATCTGCCAATCCAGGCGCCGGACAGCGTCGGGTCAAGTGGATAGACAGTCAGACCCACACTAATCCGCTGGACCGCGACCTGCTCCGTTTTGAGCAAAGAGATGGCATGTTGCGTAACATACTGTCTCTGCAAGTGCCAGAATTAGCCGCACGTTATGCGCATGACATTTTAGACGGCATGTTGCAACGCCGGAACCTTAATCAGACAGACATTGTTGGCTGGGTCTGGCACGGTGGAGGCAAAAATGTGCTGGATGCGCTGCAGGCACAGCTTGGACTCGGCGATCACGAAGTCCGGCACAGTCGGCAAATCTTGAACGATTACGGCAACATGAGCAGCGCATTTGTTTATTTCGTTCTCAAAACAGCACTTGTCGATCAACCACGCCCTGGATGGTGGTGGATGTCGTCCTTTGGCGCGGGTTTCAGCTGTCACGGCGTGCTGCTCGAAATCACATGAGTCTGCCACGCCTTATAGAGCCAGAGTGGCTGGATGAATTGCCGCCCACCGACTTGCGCGCCAGGCATGCACGCCGGGATCTACAGCGGGTGAACTTCGTCATGGGCAATGTCCGCATATTGCGGCGCACCTTGATCCGGTACCTTTCAACCGACGGGCCGCTTACTCTTATCGAACTGGGCGCAGGCGATGGAATCTCCATGCTGACACTGGCACACCAACTCTCTGCGCACTTTGGGCGGAAACGGTGGCCAATTAATACTATCCTCGTGGACCGCCGGTTACACGTCGCGCGGGAAACCCTCGACCAGCTTCAGGCGTTGGGATGGACAACGGAGTGCGTAACAGCGGATGTGTTTGACTGGTTGCCTATGGCCGCAGAAGGAAATGTCATCCTGTGCAATCTGTTGCTGCACCATTTCCCACCACGACTCTTGGTAGATCTGCTTGCAGTAGGTGCACAAAAGTCTGCGCTGTTTCTTGCTTGCGAGCCTGCACGTAGCCGACTGTCCCTCTACTGCAGCTATCTGCTTGGGATTATCGGCTGCAACGACGTAACGCGGCATGATGCCGTTGCCAGCGTGCATGCCGGCTTCAGTCACCAGGAAATTTCCTCTCATTGGCCAGATCGCACCCAGTGGAACTTAGAAGAACATAGGGCAGGCTTGTTCAGCCATCTGTTCATCGCACAGCGGCGGGAGCTTGCAAGTGAATGATCCACTTTATGACGCACTGGTCATTGGGGGCGGACCTGCAGGCTCCACTGCTGCGATGCTGCTTGCGCGTGCTGGCTGGTCGGTGGGCGTTTTGGAGCAGGCCGTTTTTCCGCGCCATAAGGTCTGCGGGGAGTTTATTTCGGCAACCAACATACCGCTATTCAGGGAACTCGGCATCGCCGAAGATTTCAATGCCGAGGCTGGTCCAGAAGTGCGTGCGCTCGGATTGTTTGTCGGCCGAACCATGCTCAGTTCACACGCCCACAGAACCGGCGACGCGGCTTGTCAATGGGGCCGCGCTCTTAGCCGCGAACGGCTGGATACTCTGCTGTTGGACCGGGCGCAGAAGGCAGGCGCGGCAGTATGGCAGCCATGGAAGGCGATTGAATTGTGGCGCGAACATGACAGCTACGCGTGTCTGGCAAAAAAAATCGGTACTGAGAAAAGACGGCAATTTAGATCGCGGATCATCATTGCCGCGCATGGCTCATGGGAGCCCGGCAAACTACCGACCCAGATGCCGCATCGACCTGCCAAGGCTAACGAACTTATAGGTTTTAAGGCGCATTTTCGCAGTACGAGACTCGCGGCAGGACTAATGCCGCTCCTGGTCTTCCCGGGGGGATACGGTGGCATGGTTCACACCGACCGTGGTTTGCTGAGCCTGTCGTGTTGTATCCGCCGCGACCGACTCGCGCGGATCAGGCGCGAACATCCGGACAGTACTGCGGCCGAAGCGGTATTGAGGCACATCAAGGCGTCCTGCCTGGGTGTAGAGAAAGTACTTGCAAGCGCCACGATCGAAGGCATCTGGTTGTCAGCCGGGCCGATCCGCCCAGGCATCCGCAATCCGCCGGCGCCGGGAATTTTTCTGGTCGGCAATGCGGCGGGGGAGGCTCATCCTCTTATTGCAGAAGGTCTTACCATCGCGATGCAATCCGCATGGCTGTTGTGCCAGGCCATACTTCCAGGCCGGGACAGTCTTGCAAACGAACGCTTTTTGCGAGACGCTGCAGGTCGCTACCGACGCGCTTGGAGACGCCAATTTTCAACACGCATCGTCGCCTCCTCGATATTCGCAAAGCTCGCAATTCGCCCTTTAGTCGCATCGCTGATGCTGCCAATATTTCGAATAGCGCCTAAGCTATTGACGCTAGGTGCTCTGCTAGCCGGCAAAACAGGGTAGTGAAAAAAGGTCAACCGCATATCGCGCTTCTGGGAGCTCGATCCTGAGAGGTGAATTGAATATTAGGTAAGTATCCCCTTTGCATACGTAAAGAAAAGGGGATAATTACCTAATTGTGTTCTGACAAAGCCCTAGTGGTTTTCAATTGACGGTATATCTGACGGTATATTGAAATTAGTTAATAAATATATCAAATAATGGAGCTTGTTATAAGGTGGAATTTAATTCCTCTCTCCGCACCAGCATACAAAGGGGCTGCACATCGTGCAGCCCCTTTTTCATTTTTACAATCATGACAAATCTCACACGGCACTTGACGACAAAACGGCTGATGGGGTTTACTGTTCACAAACCTGCTCGTTTAAAAAGGGGAAATTGTCAATCTGGCGGAGCTATCGCTAGTATCGTCTGCATCCTTGCGGGATTCATGGCCATGCTGGGGCTGGGGCGGATATACGGTAGGGGTTATAGATTAAGCTGGCTGTGGCTTGCCCTGTTCGCGTGATTCAGTTTCCTTTGCAATGGGCTTTTTTGACCCGTTAGGTACATCTTAGAAAATCAGTTCCAACCCGCCGTGTGCCGAGCGGGGCACGGAGATATGAGCGATCAAACCAGCCTCGATCAACAGGCATTCGAAGGGATGATCTAAATCACTCTTAATTCGGCGGGTTGGGTAATCCAAATCACTTTCTATTTATTTATCGAGCTTGCGTGCAAATAGAATCATGAAACATACCAAAAGATACGGAGCAAAAACAAACAAAAACGGCGTGGAAACCATAGGCATAATTGTCACGATAGCACCTCCAATCAAAGTAAGTTAAATGAACACGCTTATAAGTAAATTAAAAACAGATACGTGTTAGGGCTAACTGCCCTATGCACAGATTAAATATATAAACCATGGTAGTCAAGTGGTTATTTAACCATTATGAAGATAAGGCTGAAAACCTCTTGAGCCGTTCGTGACGCTGCAGCGGTGAGCCGTTGCCAAAACTATCCTGTTGGGGTTTGAATAACATCGGCAAGAAATGGACTTTGTGGCAGGAATTAATTCTACAAGTCCAGATTATTACAGCAGCTTCGGAAGCCGGAGTTGATTAACGACTGCTTTCAGCCTTTATACTTGACCTGTGCCTGAACTTCATTCCGGTCGCTTTGCTCATTATGGGGAGGGCAGCGTGACAACGATAGGCATATTGACCAATGGGTAGAAATGGCGCAGCCTGCGCTCGAGTGACATATAGGAGATGGTTATGTCCAGGGTAATCCTGATTGTGTTCTTGTCGATTTTCAGCATTGGTACGAAGGCTGATGAAAGTCCAATTTATATCACCACAGCAAAAACAGGAAGCTTTGCTATTGAGCCGCAATTTGATAGCGCACGTGAATTTTCAGAAGGTCTTGCAGCAGTATACATCGACAAAAAGTGGGGGTTTATTGATAGAACCGGGAAGATGGTGATCAAGCCCCAGTTCAACGAAAACCAGGCCCAGTACAATGCCTATTTTAGCGATGGCCTCGCGGCGATTAGCTATGGCGACAGCAAATGGGGATTTATTGACAGAACCGGACGAATAGTGATCAACCCTCAATTCGATGGAGATTATTATTCGCCGCCAGAATTTTCAGATGGGCTTGCCGTGGTGAGGTTTGGTTCAAAGTCCGGATATATCGATAAAACAGGTCAAACAGTGATCAAGCCGCAGTTTGATATTGCAAGATCGTTCGCCGATGGGATTGCAGTAGTAACAATTGGAGAAAAGCAGGGCTATATAGACAAAACCGGAAAGTTTGCAATCGAGCCACGGTTTGATGTTGCGGGTAATTTTTCGGAAGGCCTTGCGCAAGTTGAACTTGATAAAAAATTTGGGTATATCGACAAGACCGGGAAATTTGTCATCGGTCCTCAGTTTGAATCTGCATCAGATTTTTCAGAAGGTCTTGCTGCTGTGGCTGTCGGAAACAAGTACGGATATATTGATACATCCGGGAAAATGGTCATAGCACCTCAGTTTGAAACAACAATGATGACATTTTCACAAGATGACTTTTCCGAAGGGCTTGCTCTTGTGGAATTTGGCGGTGTTAGCCGGCAATTGGGCTTTAGTGGGAAATCCGGCTACATAGACAGGACAGGGAAAATTGTGATCAACCCGCAGTTTGATTTTGCTTCAAACTTCTCCGAAGGTCTCGCTGCCGTATGCATTAACGGCAAGGGCTGCGGGTATATAGATAGAGCGGGAAAGGTCGTCGTCAGCCTGGCGTTTAGCGAAGCGTATCCATTTCGGGCTGGACTTGCACTTGTCCGAACTGGAGCGAAATACGGATTCATCTACCGGTAGCTTCGCCTCCAGGCGCAAACAATTGACGTCTGGCGGTAATTGAATTTACTGGTCAATAGAACAAGCAATGGCACTGGATATGCGGCGGAATGTGGTTGCCCCTATGCGCCAAAAGGGAAGGGGTTGCACATCGAGTAACCTCTTTTCTTTGTTTGGCAGACTGCAACCACAAACTTTACTGCGGCACGACTACTACAACTAATATTCTTTCCAGTCGCCTTCGTCGTCATCACTGGCCTTGGGAAGCTTGCGATCCTTTTTCCCATTCTGTATTGCCCGGGGTTTCGATGCAAAGTGACCGATAGGAGTCTGAGCCGCAGATTTGGGGTCGATTGCCAGAGCGTGTTCTTGAGTGATATCAAGCTTGAAGAACTCGACCGTTTGCTTCAATGTTTCCGCTTGTCCCTGCATCAAGTCTGCCGCAGCCGCCGCTTGTTCGACCAGCGCGGCGTTCTGCTGGGTCATGTCGTCCATCTGGGTGATTGCCTGATTCACCTGTTCGATGCCATCGCTCTGTTCGCCGGAGGCAGCCGATATTTCATACATGATGTCGGTAACGTGTTTGACCGCCTCGACGATTTCATGCATCGTCGCGCCTGCTTGGTCCACCTGCCGTGAGCCTGCATAGACCTTGTCCACCGAGGCTTCGATCAGGCTGGCGATCTCCTTGGCCGCCGCGGCCGAGCGCTGCGCCAGGTTGCGCACCTCGGCAGCCACCACCGCAAAGCCGCGCCCCTGCTCACCGGCGCGCGCTGCTTCCACCGCGGCGTTCAGCGCCAGGATGTTGGTCTGGAACGCGATGCCCTCGATCACGCCTATGATGTCGGCGATCTTGCCGGAACTGGCGCTGATCAGCGCCATGGTCTTGACCACTTCGTCGATTGCCTGCCCACCCCTGGTGGCGATGTCGGATGCCTTGGCCGCCAGCTGGTTGGCCTGCTTGGCATTGCCGGCATTCTGCTTCACCGTCGAGGTCAGCTCTTCCATGCTGGAAGCGGTCTGCTGCAGGCTGGAGGCCTGTTGTTCGGTGCGTTGCGACAAGTCTCTATTGCCTGCCGCGATATCTTTCGATGCGATCGTGATTGATTCAGTGGTGTTGCGCACATCACTGACGATCCCGGCCAGCTTTTCATTCATATCTTTGAGGGCTTGCAGCAACTGTCCGACTTCATCCCTGCTGGTCACTTCAATGTGCTGAGTCAAGTCACCTTCGGTGACGAGTCTTGCGATTTCAATGGCGTTCTTGACCGGACGGGCCACCGATCTGACGATCAGAACCAGGCCAAGCGCGAGCAACCCCATCACAGTTGCAAGGCTGACGGCCACAATAGTGATACTGTTCCGTAACATCCGGTCCAGGCCGCTGGTATCGTACCCCACCTTGATCTTGCCGATCACCTTGCCGCCCACACCGACGATGTCACGATCGTATACCATTAATCGCGAGGTGTCGGCAGGAGCTTTCATGACATCGGCCGTCAGTGATTTGTTGTCTGCATCGTAGTATTCGGCAAATGCGACGTCTTTGTCCTTGACTGTTTCCTTGACGAAGTTCCCAAGTGCGGAGAGGTCGTAGTTGATAATATATTGCACACTGATGGTAGCGAGCATGCTGGTCAGGCTGTCTGCTTTGGACTTCATCATCGAAGTCAGTTCCCGGTGCTGCTGGATGATCAACATGCTTCCCAGTGCGCCGACCAGCAACATTACCAGCATAATCGTGGGCAGCAGAAGTTTCTTGTTGATTGTGTCTAGCCGAAGCGGTTGAAATGCCATTTCGATCCCTCATTCTGTGATTGGGTCGCTTGAGTCCGGATATGCACGGCTCGTTTCGGGCCGTGCACATTTCCTGCCTTTAATTCCTCAAAACCTGCTAATGGGAACCGCCTTGCCGTCCTTTACCACAGTGTAGAAGATGGACTTGCTGCCTTGGTGATCGGACGGGCTGTAACTTATCTTAAGTCCGCCGAGGTCGATATTCAGACTTTCGAACGCTTTGAGGAATGATGCGCGGGTTAGATTGTTGCCCGCCATTTTGAGCGCGTCCACCAGAACCACTGCATCGACGTATCCCTCGAGGCTGATGTAATCAAATGTCGAATTGCTGTCCGCTTTTTTCAAGGCCGCTTGGTATTGTCTGACAATTTTTTCGCGTTTATCGATAGGCGAGGGCATGACCTGGGTGATATACACCCCCTCTGCTGCATTGCCCGCTTCACTGATAAAATCGCCGGTGCCGACGAATGAAAGATTCAGGAACCTGGGGTTGAAACCTGATTCCCTGGCTTTCTTGATGAATGCAGCGCATGCTTTATAAGTTCCTACCATAATCACAGCTTCGGGGTTGGCTGCCTTCAAAGCAGCAAGCCCGGCATCGATGTCAGTAGTATTGCGCGTATATTTTCCTTCGCCTGCGAGCGTCAATCCTCGCTTGTTCAGTGCACGATTGACGCCTGCCATGCCTGCATTGCCGTAACCATCGTCCTGAATGAATACGCCAATCTTTTTGATGCCCAAATCCGACGTTAGATGTTCCACCATGCCTTCCGTCTCGTCAAAGTAGGAAGCGCGCACATTGAAGATTAGCGGATTAACGGGATTGCGCAAAAATTCGGCGCCGGTGAGTGGTGTGATATAAGGAATGCCACTCTTAGATGCAGAAGGGATGGCGGCAGACGAAGTTGGCGTGCCGACGTAGCCGAACAATGCGAAGATTTTGTCCTGGTTTATCAGCTTTTGGGTCATCTCGGCGGTTCGTTCAGGCTCGTAACCATCGTCGTAACTGATCAATTCGATCTTGCGGCCATGTACTCCTCCTGCCGCATTGACTTCATCCAGGTATGCAATCGCGCCTGCTTTGAGTTGTTTACCCAGCTCGGCAGCGGGGCCGCTCAATGCGTTGCTCATTCCAATCACGATCTTGTTTGGTGTTACGCCGTCTTCTGCGTAAGAGGAAAATGTTATGGCGAATAGCAATAGTGCGGCTAATTTGAAGCTGAATGTCCTGATTTTCATCAACGACTCCCTTTGGTTAGAGGATTCTGAATAGTCATTCAATTTAAATATATCATGCAACAGAATTTAACAGCTAATTGCATCCTCGAGCACAGCATCACCTGCCAGAGAATAAATTTCCTTGTAATATTTTCGGAGATCGGATTCTTTGAGCTCCTGCTGAGCAGAAGCTTGAGCTTCATTCTACATAAGCGGTTCCCGGAGGCTGATATCAAATCATGAACCAGCAGGCGGCCATACCTAACCGGTGTGTTCATGAATCAAAATATGATTATCGCAAGCAGGCCGGCGGCAATACCTGAAAGCGCGACGCCTGAGGCGATCACGATGCGGGTTCGCAGACTGAACACGCGGCCCAACATCGCAAGCGAAGGCAGGCTTACTGCAGGCAGCGTCATGATCAAAGCTGCTGCAGGGCCGACGCCCATACCCAGCGCGAGCATTGCCTGCACTATGGGCACTTCTCCCGCGGTGGGGATGACAAACAGCGTGCCGGCGAGCGCCATCGCAACGATCCAGTAGATGCCATCATGTGCGCCCAGCACCGGAAAGAGCCAAGCCCTGGCGGCGCCGAGCAGAAGGACAAGAACGATATATTCGGGCACGAGTCCGATCACCAGGGCAGTGAATTCGCGCACCCAGCGCGAGAACAGGCTGCCCTGCGGCGCATCCGGGGCGCAGGCTGGCGGTTCGGCAACAACCTTGTCGTTCGGACCGGCATGTCGTTCTGCCAGGTAGGCAACCGCTAGCACCATCGCAACACCCAGCACGACCCTGAACAGAGTCCAGCTCCATCCCAGCACGAAGCCCATGAACACCAGGGTTGCCGGATTCAGCACCGGGTTCGACATCCACCAGGACACCACGCTGCCTACCGATGCGCGGCTTTGGCGCATGCCGACTGCCACCGGTGCGGCACAGCAGGTGCACATCATGCAGGGGATCGCGAACAGCCCGCCCAGCGAGACGCTCCTGAAACTGAAGCGGCCCAGTACCTCGCTGATCCAACGGCTCGGCAGCAACACCTTGATGCCGGAACCCAGCACCAGGCCCAGCACCAGTGCCTGCCAGATCGCCTTGCCGTATGCGAGAGCGTAGTCCGCTGCGGCGTCCCATGATGCCGGCGGCGCAGCGGCGGATTTGCCTGAAAGAATCGAATCTCCGATGAAATGATGGCTCTGGGCGGCGAATGCCTTGGCGTAATAGGGTAGCCATTTCACATAGGCGAACCCGATGATGGCTACCAAGGAAAAAATCATCATCCCGGCAAATGGAGGCAAGGACTTTTCTTTCAACCTGAACTGCATGGGAATTCCCTGGCGATATAGAGATGCGCATATTACCACCCATGCCTTGGGATTTTAATCATATTGGCTTGATCGATTTGATTATCACCTTGTTGCCAATGACAGATGCCTTGATGGTATTTAATATTGAACAGTTTGTTTCTTCTGTATAGCAACAGGGAAACACGGAAACGTCGGCCTTCGAAGACGCTAAGGAATCTCTGAATTACCAGAAACTGTCTGAAAAAGTTCCCATGTGATTTTGGTGGCCATGCACGGCGGCATATCGACATTTAACATACAATGATGCGACGAATACATGAGCTTGCCCTGCTTCCTGCCGACGAACACCGGACTTTGCCCATACATACCCAGGGAATATCCTGATGACAAGTAGCTCTGCAGCCGATCTCCTGGAACATACACACAGATTCGACGAAGGCAATCCGCTTGCCGAAAAGAACACACTGCGCGTAGCGATTCTTACCGCAGCGATGATGGTGGTCGAGATCGCCGGCGGCTGGTATTACAACTCGATGGCTTTGCTGGCCGACGGCTGGCATATGAGTTCCCACACAATCGCGCTGGGACTCTCACTGCTGGCTTATGTCTTCGCCAGGAAATACGCGCATGACCCGCGATTTTCTTTCGGTACCTGGAAGATCGAGGTATTGGGTGGGTATACCAGCGCGATCTTTCTGGTGATGGTGGCCAGTTTGATGGTCTATCAGTCGCTGGAGCGGCTGATCTCGCCCAGCACAATCCATTATGACCAGGCCATCGCGATCGCAATCGTCGGCCTGCTGGTCAACCTCGCGTCTGCGTGGCTGCTCAAAGACGGACATCACCATGACCATGATCAGCACGCGCATGGTGATCATGATCACAGCGGTCATCATGACTTGAACCTGCGCTCGGCTTACATGCATGTGCTGGCTGATGCGGCGACATCCGTGCTGGCAATCATCGCGCTGTTCGGCGGCAAGCTGTGGGGGGCTGGCTGGCTGGACCCCGTGATGGGCTTGGCCGGCGCAGTACTGGTTGCGGTATGGGCTTACGCTTTGCTGCGCGATACTGCACGGGTTTTGCTGGATGCCGAAATGAACGCCCCGGTGGTGGCCGAGATCCGTGAGGTCATCGCTGCGTCCCCGGTCCAGGCCAGGCTCCACGACTTGCATGTCTGGCGCGTGGGAAAAGGCAAGTACGCTTGCATTCTGAGTCTTGCGACGGATAATGAGGCATCGCCGGAATACTTCAAGCAGCAGCTGAGTATCCACGAAGAACTGGTGCATGTCAGTATCGAAATAAACCGGATTGCCTGACAATAATTTGCAAGGAGTTCGCATGTCTGTATTTTCGCGGGGCAAGCACAATATTGCTTGGCGCTATCTGCCATGGCTGGCAGGGTTGATATTGCTGGCGATCACGGCCTGGTACTTCACGCGCCCCGCGCCTTTGGCGGTGCGGCTGGTCAAGGTCGAACGCGGGACTGTGGAAGCGACCGTGAACAACACCCGCGCGGGAACCGTCAAGGCGTGCCGCCGCGCCAAACTGGCCCCGCCAGCGGGTGGTCAGATCGCGCATCTGCTGGTACAAAAAGGGCAACGCGTGAAAGCCAACCAGATATTGCTGCAATTATGGAACAACGACCTGGAGGCGCAACAGCGTTTGGCACAGGAACAACTCGGCACGGCACAGACCGAGGCGCATCAGGCTTGCGTGCAGGCCGATCTGGCAGAAAAGGAGGCCGTTCGCGCGCAGCAACTCAGGGAGAAGGGATTCATCTCGGCCGAGGGTCTGGACCAGAAGGTCTCGGCAGCCAAAGTCAGCCGCGCCGGATGCGAAGCGGCACGCAGCCAGATCGACCAGAGCCGTTCCCGGATTGCCGTGGCGGATGCCGGCTTGCAGCGCATGGTGTTGCGCGCGCCATTCGCGGGTATCGTGGCCGACATCAGCGGCGAGCTGGGAGAATACGCCACCCCTTCGCCTCCCGGCATCCCGACTCCGCCGGCGATCGATTTGATCGACGACAGTTGCATGTTCGTCAGCGCACCGATCGATGAGGTGGACGCGGCCGACATCAAGGCCGGGCAGCCGGCCAGGATCACGCTGGATGCGATCAAGGGCAAGTCCTTCCCCGGCAAGGTCAAGCGCATTGCGCCCTATGTGCTGGAACTGGAAAAGCAGGCGCGCACCGTGGAAGTGGAAGTTGAATTCATCGAGCGGCCAAAAAATGAAAACCTGCTGGTGGGCTATAGCGCGGATGTGGAGATTGTCCACGCAGCGCATCAGAATGTGCTGCGCATCCCCACCCAGGCGCTGCTGGAAGGCAAGCGTGTGTTGCTCTACCGCACCGATGGTGTGCTCGAAGAGCGCGCCGTGACCACGGGGCTGGCAAACTGGGATCACACCGAAATCCTTTCCGGTTTGAAACAAGGCGACCGGATCGTGATGTCGCTGGATCAGGCCGGCATCAAGGCCGGGGTGCAGGTGCGGCCGGAACCAGACCAACCGGCCAAATGATCCGACTGGATAAAGTCAGCCGCAGCTTCACGGTCGGCGACCAGCAGGTTGCCGCGTTGCGCGACATCGACCTGGACATTGCCGCCGGTGATTATGTCTCCATCATGGGGCCGTCCGGTTCCGGCAAGTCCACTCTGTTAAACCTGATCGGCCTGCTGGACCGGCCGAGCTCCGGCACCTACATGCTGGATGGCGGCAACGTCACCGATCTAAGTGACGAACAGCAGGCCAGGGTGCGCAGCGAAAAGATCGGTTTCGTGTTCCAGTCTTTCCATCTGGTGCCGCGGCTGACGGCTGCGATGAACATCGAATTGCCGCTGATACTTGCCGGTATCGGCGTCGCCGAGCGCAAGGCGCGCGTCAAGCAGTTGCTGGAGGCTTATGGTCTGACCGATCGCGCCGACCACAAACCCGATCAGCTCTCCGGCGGGCAGCGCCAGCGTGTCGCGATCGCGCGCGCGACCAGCATGCATCCGGCCGTGCTGCTGGCCGATGAGCCGACCGGCAATCTTGACCAGGCTACCGGCAAAGAAGTGATGACTCTGCTCGAACAGCTGGTCGCGCAACACGTTGCGCTGATCGTCGTCACTCACGACCCGGTGATCGGCAGCCGCGCGGCGCGGCAGATACACATGGTGGACGGCCAGATCGTCAGCGAGAATTAGCCGCCGGCGCGGAAATGACGCTGTTTTGAATCTATGGGATTATCAGGATGAAACTGGTCGATATCTTGCGCTTCGCCTCCGGCAGTCTGAACGGCAGCCGCACGCGCACGCTGCTGATGATCCTGGCGATGTCCATCGGTGTCGCGGCGGTGGTGGTGCTGACCGGCTTGGGCGAGGGTGCGCGCCGCTATGTCGTCAATCAGTTTTCCTCGCTGGGTACCAATCTGGTGATCGTGCTGCCGGGGCGTACCGAAACGGCGGGTATAGGACCGGGAATGCTGCTCGGACAGATCCCGCGCGAACTCACGCTGGACGATGCGCAGGCGCTGTTGCGCAGCCGCGCTATCGGCCGCATCGCTCCGCTGGCGGTCGGTTCTTCGGAGATCTCGCAGGGATCATTGAACCGCGAGGTGGTGGTGCTGGGGTCGACCCGGGATCTGCTGGAAGTGCGCCACATGAGCCTGGGGCAGGGACAATTCCTGCCAGACGGCGATATCCATTCCACCGATTCGGTGTGCGTGCTGGGCGCAAAGATCAGGAACGAACTGTTCGGCCATCGACAGGCGGTCGGCGCCTGGGTTCGCCTCGGCGACCGGCGCTTTCGCGTGGTCGGCGTGATGTCCAGCCAGGGCGAATCGATGGGCTTCAACACCGATGAGATCGTCATCGTGCCGGTCGCCTCAGCACACCTGCTGTTCAACACCTCCGGCCTGTTCCGCATTCTGGTCGAAGCCAAAAGCCGCGACGCCATCGCGGCAGCCCAGCGCGATGCCGAACAGATCCTGATGCGGCGCCACAGCGGCGAGCGCGATGTGACCGTGATCACCCAGGATGCCGTGCTGGCCACCTTCGACCGTATTCTGAGCGCGCTGACGCTGGCGGTCAGCGGTATCGCGGCGATCAGCCTGTCGGTGGCGGGGATATTGATCATGAACGTGATGCTGATCGCGGTTTCCCAGCGCATCAAGGAGATCGGCTTGCTCAAAGCGCTGGGCGCGCCGGCCGGGCAGATCAGGAATCTGTTCTTCGCCGAAGCGATCCTGCTGTCCGGCTTTGGCAGCCTGGTTGGCCTGATCCTGGGCGAGGTCGGCGTGGCGGTGATCGGGCAGGTGTATCCGTCGCTGCCGGTGGCCGCACCCTGGTGGGCGGTGCTGGCTGCGCTCGGAACCGCCCTGGGTACCGGCATCCTGTTTAGTGTCTGGCCGGCGCGCCGTGCCGCCCAGCTCGACCCGGTGACGGCTTTGGCGCGTTCATGAAGGGGTGAGTATATGCAACATATTGAAGATATTAATTTTTATTCAAATATTGGGCATACGGCGGGGTTCCGGGCCGGGTGAACGGGCATACTGCGGCAGGGCGTGGATGTTTTGCGCCGGGCGGGGAGTATAATGACGCCATGCGGGCGTTCTGGCCCGGGAATTATTTGCCGAGAATCGAACATTGACGACCATTGATTTTGCAGATCTGAAGCTGGCACCCGAAATCCTCAAGGCGCTCGCCGAATCCGGTTACACCACTCCCACACCGATACAAGCTCAAGCCATCCCGCTGGTGCTGGAAGGCTGCGATCTGATGGCCGGGGCGCAGACCGGCACCGGCAAGACTGCTGCGTTTGCGTTGCCGCTGCTGCAAAGGCTGTTGCCGTTCGCCAGCACCAGCACTTCTCCCGCGCGCCATCCGGTGCGGGCGCTGATCCTGGTGCCGACGCGCGAGCTGGCGATACAGGTGGAAGAGAGCGTCAAGGCTTATGCGAAACACTGTCATGTGCGCTCGCTGGTGGTGTTTGGCGGGGTGGACATCAAAACCCAGACGCCCTATCTGAAAAAAGGAGTGGAGATCCTGGTCGCCACGCCCGGGCGCCTGCTGGACCACCTCGAAATGAAATCGGTGCTGCTGAACCAGGTGCAGATGCTGGTGCTGGACGAGGCGGATCGCATGCTGGACATGGGCTTTATGCCGGACCTGAAGCGCATCCTGGCGTTGCTGCCGAAGCAGCGCCAAAACCTGATGTTCTCGGCCACGTTCTCGAACGAGATCAAGAAGCTGTCAGCAGAGTTTCTGACCAATCCTAAGTTGATCGAAGTCGCGCGCAGCAACGCCACCGCCGAAAATGTCGCGCAGAAAGTCTATCTGGTCGAACAGCATGACAAGCCTGCATTGCTGGGACAGTTGTTGCGCGGCAGCGATGCGACCCAAGCCCTGGTGTTCACCAAAACCAAGCTCGCCGCCAGTCGCCTTGCCAGGCAGTTGCAAAAGGATGGCGTTGCCGCCGATGCGATCCACGGCGACAAGACCCAGCTGGAGCGCATTCAGGCGCTCGACGCTTTCAAGCAGGGCAAAGTCTCGGTGCTGATTGCGACCGATGTGGCCGCGCGCGGCCTGGATATCGACCAGCTGCCGATGGTGATCAACTACGAGATACCCAGCGCTGCGGAAGATTACGTGCACCGCATCGGACGCACCGGCCGTGCCGGGGCGTCCGGCACGGCGATCTCGCTGGTGTCGCCGGAAGAAGAGAAATATCTGCTGGAGATCGAGAAACTGATCAAGCATCAGATCCAGAAAGAGACTGCGAATTTGCCGCCTGCGGCTCAGGGCAGTGCGCGGGCCGGCAGGGGGCCACGTGCGGAGCATTACGAGCGCGCGCACCGCAGCGAACATTCTGAGCGCAGCCATGCGCGTCCTGCCGCAGCGAAAAGACCCGGCCATGACCCCTGGTTCGACAAGCCTTATGAACCGAGCGGCGGCTCCGCTGCTCCTGTCCAGCAGCAGGAGCAGCCCGCAGGCAAGCCCAAGAAACAGGTTGCGGCGCTGTTTGTGCGGCGGACCAGCTCGGGATAGCAGCGTCTCTGCCACACAAGCTTTACGACGAGCAGCTGACCTCGATCTGCCGCGCCCAATCCGGCGGCGCGGCGGCATAAGCCTCCATCTCCGGCTGTTCCTCGTATGGCCTAGCCAGCAGCTTGAGCAGGCGGTCGATCCCGGAATAGTCGCGCGCCTTCTCCGCCTGCTCGATCGCGTTCTGCGCGAGGTAATTGCGCAGTATGTATTTGGGATTGACCGCATCCATGCGCGCCTTGCGTTCGCTGTCGCTGCCGGGCTGGCATTGCAGCCGCGCACGATAAGCTGCCGCCCAGCCATCGAATGCCGAGCGCTCGTTGAACAGGTCGCGCACTGGGTCGTTTGCCGCATTCGCTGACGAATCGAAATCTCCCAGCTTGCGGAACAGATGGGTGTAATCGACCCCGCTGGCATGCATCAATGCCAGCAGCGAGGCTGTCAGCCGGATGTCATCCTGCGTGGGCTTGCTCAGCCCCAGTTTGGCGCCCATGAATTCCAGATAGTGGCTGTGATAGGCCGGGGCGTAGCCGTCGAGCACGGCATCGGCTTGCCCGGCCGGTATCAGCGGCGACAGCGCTTGCGCCAGGCAGGCGAGGTTCCACAGGCCGATCTGCGGCTGCTGATCGTAGGCATAGCGCCCGCGCGGGTCGGAGTGGTTGCAGATGTAGCCCGGATCGTAGCTCTCCATGAAGCCGAATGGGCCGTAGTCGATAGTCAGCCCGAGTATCGACATGTTGTCGGTGTTCATCACGCCATGCGCGAAGCCGACCGCCTGCCACTGTGCCATCAGCCTGGCGGTACGCTGTGTGACTTCATCCAGGAATGACAGATATCTGTGGTCCCGGCCGGCCAGGTGCGGGAAATGCCGGGCGATGACGTAGTCGGCGAGTTCGGCGATCTGCCGGTGCTGGCCGCGGTAAAAGAACACCTCGAACGAGCCGAAGCGCACATGCGAGGGCGACAAACGGGTCAGCACCGCGGCGGTTTCGATGCGCTCGCGATAGACTTCCTCGTCGCTGCCGGTGATGCACAGCGCCCGGCTGGTGGGGATGCCCAGCCCGTGCATCGCCTCGGAACACAAGTATTCACGGATGCTGGAGCGCAATACCGCGCGGCCGTCGCCCTGGCGCGAATAAGGTGTGGTGCCGGCGCCCTTGAGTTGCATATCCCACAGCTCGCCGGCGCGGTTGCGTATCTCGCCCAGCAGGATCGCGCGCCCGTCGCCGAGCTGCGGGACGAAGTGGCCGAACTGGTGTCCGGCATACAGCATCGCCAGCGGATCGGATCCCGGCAGCAGCCGGTTGCCGCCGAAATGCTCGGCGAAATCGGCGCGCGAGCTTTCTGCGCTGTCGAGATCGATCAGCCGGGCGGCGTCCTGATTGAAACTGACCAGGTAGGGGGCGGGCAGCGGGGTGGGGTGCAAACGGCTGTGAAAGCCATCGGGCAGAGCAGCAAAACTGTTTTCGAAATTCAGATGTTCGAGTTTTTTCATGGGCGAGAAAACGCAGCGTCCCGTTACGGGGCGCTGCGCATATGCTGCAGAGCGGGGAAGATCAAACGCAGCCGGTCGGTTTCGGCAGGCCGCCGTATTTGGTGATCGGCTTCATCGGGCCGGTCATCCACAGGTCGAAGACCTCCTTCTGGTCCTGATCGATATATTTGGCGAACTTGCGGATAGGCGGGACGGTGCCGAATTCTTCGTAGAACTCGCGCGCTTTCATGATATGCGCCCATTTTTCGTCGTTCAGATCGTAGCCGTCGGCTGCGGCCATCGCCTTTGCGATCTCCGGGGTCCAATCGTTCATGCTTTCAAGATAGCCGTCGCCATCGCGTGTCGGGATTTCCATTTACACTACTCCTGTTGATTGAATGGGGTAATGGTAGTTAACCCGAGTGTATTGGTCAAGTAATATTTATACCGGCCCGGTATCCTCATTTGGATGACAGCGTCCAATAGTGCCATTTTGAAAATACCTGTAAACTCGCGCCGGTCTTCAACGATACCCACTATAAAATACGTGAACAAAACGGAGGAATCATGTTCTTGAAGTATCCAGCAAGGGCGCTAGCCCTTTGCAGTCTTTTGCTTGCAGCGGGTTGTTCGTCTATGAATGGCACGAATAACGGTATGGGCAGTATGTTTCCCTCGGCAGGGAAAAAACTGATCAAGATCGACTCCGATCCGCCGGGCGCGACGGTCTATGTGATGGGTGAAGCTCGCGGCGTGACGCCGCTCCAGATCAGCAACACCGATTTCTTTCCTAACCTCTATCCCAGGGAAAAGCAATCCCTGTATGGCAAAGTGACCCTCAAGAAAGCCGGATGCACCGATGTCACCAGAGCGGTCAGCGCGGACGTCATAGACGCCGGGTTGCGCGCCAAGCTGGACTGCGGGGATCTGAACCCGTCCGGAGCGACCGCGAATGCGCCGCGCAACAGCGAAACCGTCGAGCAGCGCCTGCAGAACATCAAGGATTTGTTGAGCAAGGGATTGATCTCGGAAGAAGAGGCGAAGAAGGCCAGGGAACACATCCTTAACGATCTTTGACCTGCGTTCCGCTGCCTGGATTATCGCCGCTGGATGATATCGGGCAGGCAATGGCGGCAAGAACAGGCCAATCACCCCGCATATGACAGTCAACTCCAGGAAAAATGTAAGCGTCTTGTTCATCTGCATGGGCAATATATGCCGTTCTCCGACGGCGGAGGCGGTGTTTCGCCATTATGTCGAGAGTGCCGGCGCGGCCGAGCGCATCCACATTGATTCAGCCGGGACACATGACTACCATATCGGCGCTCCACCCGATTCCCGCGCGCAGCATGCGGCACAGCAGCGCGGTTACGACATGAGCGGGCTGCGCGGCCGCCAGGTCTGTGCGGAAGATTTCCGCCGCTTCGATTATGTGCTCGCGATGGACAGCTCCAATCTCGCCATTCTGCAGCGCATCGTTCCCCCGGGCAGCGATACCCGGCCGCAGCTGTTTCTGGAATATGCGCGCCATCACAGTGAGCGCGAGGTGCCCGATCCGTATTACGGCGGTGCGCAGGGATTCGAACGCGTGCTGGACATGGTGGAGGATGCGGCGCAGGGGTTGCTGGAAGAGATACGCCGGCAGCATTTCGCCGCATAGGGCATCTGCAAACAAAAAGCCGCACGACTTTCGGTCGTGCGGCTTTTTTGCAAGCTGATCCGGCCCTGCTTATTCCCGGTTTTGTTGCGTCTCGATCTGCACCAGCGGTTCTTTCTCGACATACACTTCATGCCGGCGCGGACGGCGGCGCGGGGCATTCCGTTCGGCTTGGGGAACGCTGGCCGGTGCGACTGAGCTGAGTTTGTCCGGGTCGGTCTCGATCTGGATCAGATCATGGCCGTTCCCTCCCGCCGGTTTTGCCGGGGCAGGTATCGGCGCAGCAACGCTGGATGTTGCAGTTGCGGTCGGCATTGCAGCGACCGGCGGACTGACACTGGAGATCGTCGGCATCGCGATGTATTCGCTGGGTCTGGCGTATCCATCCGGGTAGGCGATATATTCGGTCGGCCCCGCAGGCTGCTGGCTGGTTTGAGCCGCTGTCGATTCGCCATTGGCCGGTATATTGGCCGAGCCGTTCTGTGCGGCGATCTCGCGGTTTTCGCGTTCGCGGCGCCCGCCGCGTCGACCGCGGCGGCGAGCACCCTCGCGCGGCGGAGCGCTCTCATCGAGCTGTTCGATCGCGGCGGCCGGAGCCTGGCTTTCACCTATCGGCTTCGCTTCGGCAGTGCGTGGTTGGCGCGGCTGCTTGGGTTGGCGCGGCTCCTGCGGCCTGGTTTCGGTTTGGCCGGAGGCCGGTTTATCCTGAGCCTGTTTAAGGGCCGGCTTGGCGCGCGCTTCATTGCGATCGCGATTGCCGCTCTCGCCGCGTTCACCCGGTTCCCCGCGCTCTCCGCGCTCTCCGCGTGCGCCACGGCCGCCGCGCTCACGGCGCTTGCCGCCTTCTGGGCGTTCGCCGCGTTCCGCACGTTGCGTGCTGCGCTGTCTGCCGGCAACAGGTTTGGCCTTGGGCTGTGCTTCCTCGTCCGATGATTTGAACCAGGCGAACAATCTGCCCAACAGCGAGGGCTTGGCCGCTTCGGCTTTCACCGGTGCAGGCTGCATCGGGGTGATACCCTGAACCACGGCCTGGGCGCGAGTAGCTTTCTGCTGCTCCTGGGCGGCGGTCAGCGGTTTTTCCTCGGCCGGCTTTTCCACCAGCTTGTAGCTGGCCTGCAGCACCTCGCTGGTCATGTCATCCTGGCGCAGACGGTTGATGCTGTAATTGGGCGTTTCCAGATGCGGGTTGGGGATCAGCGTGACGCCGACCTTCAGGCGCGACTCGATGCGGAATATGTCGGCGCGCTTCTCGTTCAGCAAAAAGGTCGCGACGTCGACCGGGACCTGCACGTGGATCGCGGCGCTGCTCTCCTTCATCGCCTCTTCCTGGATGATGCGCAGGATATGCAGCGCCGAAGACTCGATGCCGCGGATGTGGCCGATGCCGCTGCAGCGCGGGCAGGCGATGTAGTTGCCTTCGCCCAGGCTGGGCGCCAGGCGCTGGCGCGACAATTCCAGCAGGCCGAAGCGCGAAATCTTGGCAGTCTGCACGCGGGCGCGGTCATAACGCAGCGAATCGCGCAGCCGGTCTTCCACCTCGCGCTGGTTGCGGCTGCTTTCCATGTCGATGAAGTCGATCACGATCAGTCCGCCGAGGTCGCGCAGGCGCAGCTGACGCGCGATCTCCTCGGCCGCCTCGAGGTTGGTGTGGAAGGCGGTGGCTTCGATGTCCGAGCCCTTGGTGGCGCGCGCCGAATTGATGTCGATCGCGGTCAGTGCTTCGGTATGGTCGATCACGATGACGCCGCCGGAAGGCAGGCGCACTTCGCGCGCATGCGCGGACTCGATCTGGTGCTCGATCTGGAAGCGCGAGAACAGCGGCACATCGTCCTGGTAGCGCTTGATGCGGTTGATGTTGCTCGGCATCACCGTGCTCATGAACGCCAGCGCCTGCTGGTAGACCTCTTCAGTGTCGATCAGGATTTCGCTGATCTCGGGGTTGAAGTAGTCGCGGATCGCGCGCACCACCAGGCTGCTTTCCAGGTAGATCAGCGACGGGGCTTTTTCGGACTCGGCCGCGCCTTCGATCGCGTCCCACAATTGCTTGAGGTAATCCAGGTCCCACTGCAGTTCTTCCTCGTTGCGCCCGATGCCGGCGGTGCGCGCGATGATGCTCATGCCCTGGGGCACGTCGACATGCGACAGCACCTGGCGCAGTTCGTCGCGTTCTTCGCCCTCGATGCGGCGCGATACGCCGCCGCCGCTCGGATTGTTCGGCATCAGCACGATGTAGCGGCCGGCCAGGCTGATGTAGGTGGTCAGCGCCGCGCCCTTGTTGCCGCGCTCGTCCTTTTCCACCTGCACCAGCAATTCCTGGCCTTCGCGCAAGGCTTCCTTGATCGAGGGACGGTTGCCGCTGCCGGGTTGGTAATACTGGGGGGCGACTTCCTTGAACGGCAGAAAGCCGTGCCGGTTGCCGCCGTATTCGACGAAACAGGCTTCGAGACTGGGTTCGAGGCGGGTGATGACGGCCTTGTAGATGTTGCTCTTGCGTTGTTCCTTGCCGGCGGTTTCAATGTCCAGGTCTATCAGCTTCTGACCGTCGACAATGGCGACACGGAGTTCTTCCGGTTGTGTCGCATTGAATAACATGCGTTTCATTTTTATTGTCTCCCGCGCTCAGACACGGGCGAGACCGGGCTACACGCGGTTAAGCGTTCCAGATGAGCAAATTGCGAGCAATCGTGCAAACAGCCTTGTGATGTGCAATCGGTTGGTCAAATCGGTTCTCTATTGGTAGCCAGTCTAAAAAATTCGTTCTTTGGAACTTTTGTGCCGGTGGCTGCGGGTGCATTGCTGCATACACTGTGCCGACCGGTGCAAATGTTCCTCAGGGGGTGCTGCAGCCCTGATTCAATATTGCCGGGGCTGCAACACGGAAATCCACAGGTGCTTTGAGCGCGTAAATCAATTACTATCGCTGCTGGTTCCGGTGAGCGATATTAACCGGGCTGCGGCTGGAAGGGTGGCGGCGCATTGCGCCGTCGCTTGTGCCAAAAGGTCTTTGGCGGCCAGTTTTCTGGCGCAGGATGCAGTTGCACCCCAAAGTTACCCAATCCAAATCGCGCGAGCGGCGAAGTATAAGCAAAATGAATGGTTTAAGCAAAGACTCTGTGAGTTTTGTGGAAATCGACGAAAGCGGCGAGTCCCAGCGCATCGACAACTTCCTGTTCAAATACCTGAAAGGCGTGCCCAAGAGCCACGTCTACCGCATCCTGCGCGGCGAAGTGCGGGTCAACAGGAAGCGCATCGACCAGACCTACCGGCTGAAACTGGGCGATCAGCTGCGCATCCCGCCGATCCGCATCGCGGAAAAACACGAGGTCGAACAGCCGCATGTGCCGGCGGTGGAATTCCCGGTGATCTACGAGGACGACGCGATCCTGGCGCTTAACAAGCCGGCCGGCATCGCGGTGCACGGCGGCAGCGGGGTCAGCTTCGGCGTCATCGAACAGATGCGCAACGCGCGTCCGCAGGCCAGGTTCCTCGAACTGGTGCACCGGCTCGACCGCGAGACCTCCGGCGTGCTGCTGCTGGCGAAGAAGCGTTCCGCGCTGACCGCGATGCACGAGATCATGCGCGAGGGCAACAGCGACAAGCGCTATTTCGCGCTGGTGCTGGGGCAATGGAAGAACGCCAGGCAGCACGTCAGGCTGCCGCTGCACAAGTTCGACACGCCGCAGGGCGAGAAGCGCGTGGTGGTGCGCGAAGACGGCCAGGCCGCGCACACCGTGTTTGCGCTGCACAAGAGCTGGCCGCCGCAGAACGAGCAGCTCGGATTCTCCCTGCTGGAGGCGCAGCTGAAGACCGGGCGCACCCACCAGATCCGCGTGCATCTGTCCCATCTCGGCTTCCCGATCGCCGGCGACGACAAGTACGGCGATTTCGCACGCAACAAGGCGCTGGCCAAACAGGGATTGAAGCGGATGTTTTTGCACGCCTACAGCATCGCGTTCGCGCACCCGCTCAGCGGAGAGCCGCTGCACCTGGTCGCGCCGTTGCCGAAGGAGCTGGAGGGCTTCATCGCGAAACTGGATGGCCAGGAGGCTGAATGACCGGGGAAGCTGAATGTCCGGCAAAGCTGAACCTTTTGTCTGTGAAAGGCAGGAACCATGTCCGAAGTAAGCAAAGACATCCACCCGCGCCATGGCCCAGACGCATCACATCATCGTCGTCGGCGGCGGTGCCGCCGGCCTGGAACTGGCGACCAGGCTGGGGAAGAAGCTAGGCAGGAAGCATCTGGCCGACATCACGCTGATCGATTCCAGCCGCACCCATATCTGGAAGCCGCTGCTGCACGAGATCGCCGCCGGAACGCTGGATTCGGCCGAGGATGAGCTGGAATACCTGGCGCAGGCGCGCTGGAACCATTTCCGCTACCGGCTCGGCCGCGTGGTCGGCCTGGACCGCGAGCGCAGGGAGGTGCTGCTGGCGCCGACGCTGAACGACGAGGGGAATGAGATCATCCCGGAGCGCCGCTTCGGCTACGACACGCTGGTGTTTGCGGTGGGCAGCCTCAGCAACGATTTCGGCATCCCCGGCGTGCAGCAGCATTGCCTGTTCCTCGACAGCACCGAACAGGCGGAGCGCTTCCAGCAGAAGCTGCTCAACTGCATGCTCAAGGCCCACACCCAGGGCAAGCCGATCGAAGCGGGGCAGCTGGATGTGGCGATCGTCGGCGCAGGCGCCACCGGCGTCGAGCTGGCCGCCCAGCTGCACCACGTCACCCGGCTGGTTTCCGCTTACGGGCTGGACACGATAGACCCGGCGGAAGACATCAAACTGCACGTGATCGAGGCCGGGCCGAATATCCTGCCGGCGCTGCCGCCGCGGCTTGTCGATGCGGCGATGGGCGAGCTGCACCGTCTCGGCGTCACCGTCCACCTCAACCAGCGCGTGGTCGAAGTCAACGCGCAGGGCATCGTCTCCGCCTCGGGCGCGACCATCCCGGCCGCGATCAAGGTGTGGGCGGCCGGCATCAAGGCGCCGGAATTCCTCAAGGACATCGCCGGACTGGAAACCAACCGCATCAACCAGCTGGTGGTCAAACGCAACCTGCAGTGCACGCGCGATGAAAACATCTTCGCGATCGGCGATTGCGCAGCCTGCCCGATGGACGAGCTGGGCAACAATGTCCCGCCGCGCGCCCAGGCCGCGCATCAGCAGGCCTCCACCTTGTTCCGGACGCTGGCGCGCCGCCTCAAGGGCAAGCCGCCGCTGGACTACACATATAGAGACTACGGCTCGCTGGTCGCGATGGGCAGGTACAGCACCGTCGGCAGCCTGATGGGCGGGCTGGCCGGCAGCATGATGGTGTCGGGTTTCATCGCGCGCTTCGTCTACCTGATGCTGTACAAGATGCACCAGGCCGCGCTGTATGGCTGGCCAAGGGCATTGCTGATCAGCCTGCTGCATTTCCTGCGCAAGGGGATCGATCCGCAGGTGAAGCTGCATTAGGGAAATTCGCCGGGGTACAACTACTCCCTCTCACATCAGAGGAGAGGGTTGGGGAGAGGGGTAAATCCGCTTCGCCGGGGGTAGCCCGGCAGATCATAGTCGCTCGCCCTGATAGCCAGCGACCTGGGCATCGTTTGTTGATGACCCGATCGAATGGCTATATCGAAGGGTGAATAAGCCGCTACCTGCAAAGTGCAGATGTTCGGCCTTTGCAGCCGGAATATACGTACTTCAGAAAGTCCGCTTTGCAAACGGCAGCGGACTTGACTGATACCTTCCTTGCATTAGTTGCGTACCCAATGACCATTCCGCCAATGCTAAACGTCCTTCCGCCGGGTGTCTCGGAATGCCCTCCAGGCAAGGCCGTGTTCATTGCATCTTGACGACAACTTTGCCTTTGGCGCGTCCGGCTTCAACGTATTCCATTGCCTCTTCGCTCGATTTGAACGGAAATACTTTATCGACAACAGGACGAATGGCACCGGAATCGATGAGTGCCGCGATCTCGCGCAGCTGGCTTCCATTTGCCTTCATAAAGAGGAATGAGAAGCTGACGTTGCTGCGTTTGGCTTTTCTCCTGATGCCAAAGCTCAGCAGGCGCATGATAGCTTTCAAGAACCACGGCGCCCGGATTTCTTCTCCAAAAGCAGGATCGGGAGGGCCGGAGATCGAAATGAGTATTCCGCCCGGCTTGAGTACGCTCAGGGATTTTGCGAGCGTCTCGCTGTCCTGGCTGTTCAAGACAACGTCGTAGTCGCGCAGGACTTTTTCGAAGTCATCCTTTTTGTAGTCAATGACGATGTCGGCACCGAGCTGTTTAACCCACTCCACGTTCGCCGTACTCGTCGTCGTCGCGACGAAGGCGCCGAGATGCTTCGCCAACTGGATCGCAAATGTCCCGACGCCACCGGAGCCGGCCTGGATAAAGACTTTTTGACCCTTCTTGAGGTTTGATTTTTCAATCAGCGCCTGCCAGGCGGTCAAACCGACCAGAGGGATAGATGCGGCTTCTTCCATGGTGAGTGATTGTGGCTTGAGCGCCAGCGAATCTTCCTTGATCGCAATGAGTTCGGCGAAAGCCCCAATCCGAAAATCGTCAGGCCGGGAATAGACTTCATCGCCCGGCTTGAATCGCCGTACGCGCGGCCCGACCCGGACCACGACTCCGGCCACATCGTGACCCAAGGTGACCGGCAAGCGGTAGGGCAGAACGAGCTTGAACTCGCCGCTCTTGATCTTGGAGTCCAGCAGATTCACGCCTGCTGCGTGTACCTGGATCAAAACTTCGTCATCTCGCAGTTCAGGCTCCGGCATTTCGCCAAGGCGCACACTACCCCTTTTGCCATAGCGTTCCAGAATCAATGCTTTCATCATGCTTCCTCTCTGAAATATTCGGGATGGGGATGGATCAGAGCCGCAGGTCTTTTCGAATCCCTGCATCCAGCACGCTGGCCGGCGCAAATCTGCGCAGCAATCGCATACGCCTGGCGAGACCGGGCACATAGTGAATCTTTGGACGATCCGCCATGGCCGCCTTCTCCACGATCTTGGCTACAACATCAGGCCCATCAGCTCCTACGAGCACCTCCTTCACCCGCTTCTCCACGCTCGCGCGAATCTCGCGATACACATCAAGGGGAGCGTCAGGCTTCATCAAGTTCGCATCGAACGGCGTATTGATGTAGGCGGGCTCGACAACCGAGACCCGGATGCCCATCGTGCGCAGCTCATGGTCAAGCGATTCCGAGTAGCCTGCGACCGCGTGCTTGGTGGCGGAATACAATGCCATGTAGGGCATCGGCAGGAAACCCAGCACGGAGCCTATGTTGATGATACGGCCGCTACGCTGTTGGCGCATATGCGGCACGACGGCTCGCGTCATGCGGATGATGCCGAAGAAGTTGGTATCAAAAATCGCCCGCGCCTGGTCGAGCGAACTCTCTTCGGCGCCGGCGGGAGAGACACCGAAGCCGGCATTATTCACGAGCAGGTCAATGCGCCCGGCGCGCCTTATCACCTCTTGAACAACGGCCCCGACGGATTCATCGCTGGTCACGTCCAGGGGCAGCATCTCGAACAATCGCTGCCTCGCTGGCGCTGCCCGTCTGCTGGTGCCGTATACCTTGTAACCGGCTTTGGCCAGTCGCTCCGCCGTGGCTTCACCTATGCCCGAAGAGGCGCCGGTAATCAGGGCAACACCTTTATCTTTAATGCTCATATCAAATCTCCTTTTGGGTTGGATTGCCTATCGTTAAAGTGTTACTATCATTTCGCAAGCGATGTTACTATCATTTCGAAATCGTGTCACTATCAAAATAGTATGGACGACAAAAATATTTCTGATGACCCCTGCCCGATTGCGCGCAGCGTGGATTTTCTTGGCGATGCCTGGAGCATGTTGATCCTTCGGGACGCGTTTGCTGGCCTGACCCGGTTTGACCAGTTCCGCAAAAGTTTGGGAATCGCACCAACGATTCTGACCAGGCGGCTGGCGACACTGACGGAAGAGGGTTTGCTGGAAAAGCAGCTCTATTCGGAGCGTCCCCCGCGGGAGGAATATCTGCTAACGGCAGCAGGGCGCGATTTTCTGCCCATACTCTTTATGATTGGCGAGTGGGGACGGAAACACCGTGGCGGAGGTAAGTTGACGCGCTTCCTGGACGCTGAAACGGGAGTAGAAATTAAACCGGTGGCTGTGGATGAAGTCACGGGAGCAAAGATAGGCACTCGCGCGATTCGCATAGTCGAACCGGATCGCGGCAAATGACTAACTGCTTTTACTACCCTCAGCCACTCTGCCTATCTGCTTAGCCAGCATTTGAACGGCAATTTATATCTCAAGACCGGCCATGCAAAGTGGCATCTATGACAGGCTGCTAAGGCCGAACAAGTGCCTGTCATGTTGATGGCTCGGCAGAATCAATTACGAATTCTCACTGCTCGGCCAAAGCGGCCTATTCAGTCAAGTCAGAATTATTTCCGGTTTACATCCGACTTCGGACATTCAACGTTTGACATGTCCTCTCGATGGAGGGGTTTGCCGTCACTGCGCGACTAGAACGGAATGTCGTCGTCGAACGGCATTGCAGCATTCTTGGCTGCTACCTGTTCGATGCCCCGCTCGGACAACAGCATGTTTAGCTCTTTGACCACCTTACTCACCATGAGCACAGAAGATGCGTTGGCTGACTCCTTAAGCTTCTGAAGGTGCGCGATTGGCAGATCCTTGATCGCAGCCAGCTGACGGAGTTTGAAAAGTGCCTCGGATTCAGACTTCGACTGAAGCGTCGTTTCTGTGAGGCAGGAGAGCATTCGGGCTCGCGTCTTGGGTGAAGCACTCAAGATCCGAAATATCTCAGCGGCAACTTCACCCACATTCTTACCCGATGCATTGAGGCCTTGGTACTTCGATATGAAGCCGTATGGGTTCAGTCCTCGGATGATTGGAATAACGAAAACACCGCGACCAACAGCAACGCCAACTTCTTGGTCAGTCCAATTGCTCTCTTTGAATCCTGGCATGAGGATGGCCGCGAGTGCGTCCATAGAGTGTAGCCCAGCTTCAATCTCGTCTTGCCACTCGCGGGTTGGCTCGATATCTACGTGTGCAACAAATGCTGAGATGCCAAACTTCCGAAGAGCAGATTGAAGCTGCCCTGTGGTTGCCTTGAACGACGAAAGGTGACTGAGAAAGAGTTTGAAGTGAAATGGCTCCCAGAAAGTAGCCTCGATAGTCCTGCCTGGTTCAGTCACTACGTGGTTGTGAGGTACACCCAGTTCGTCAGCAATTCGTAATATGATGGACTCTGACTCGTCTCCGAGAAGCTCCTTGGAGTACACCCATTTACTGTTCACTCCTGAGGTTTGCTTCTTGGTATCTACCCCGTAGGCCTTGAGGTATGTATCAATCTCTCCATAACTCATTCGGCTCTGGAGCTCACGACCAATGCGGTCGATAAGTTCAAGACGTTCGAGTACTTTCATGGTTGAGTATAACGCCTAACGTAGAGATGAGTGGCCTGTGGCCTGTCCCCAGTTCGATGGACACCAAGTTAAGCTAACAGAGCCTGCTTCTCGAAGTCAATCGGGCTGACATAGCCAAGCGTCGAATGCCTGCGAATCGGATTGTAAAAACGTTCGACATAGTCAAACACCTCGGCTCGAATTTCATCCCGGGTACGGAAGGTCTTGCGCGCCAGCCGCTCCGTCTTCAACGAAGAGAAGAAGCTCTCCATCGCAGAGTTGTCCCAGACATTGCCGGCGCGGCTCATGCTGCAAGTCACGCCCAGTTCAGCTAGCAGTCGCTGAAATTGGTCGCTGGTGTACTGGCTGCCCCGATCCGAGTGATGCATGACCGCTTCCGGCTTTCCCCGCCGCCAGACAGCCATCATCAATGCATCCGCCACCAGTTGCGCCGTCATTTCCGGTTTCATGGACCAGCCTATCACCCGGCGCGAGTACAGGTCCAGAACCACGGCCACATACAGCCAGCCTTCGGCTGACCAGATGTAGGTAAAGTCTGCCACCCACTTCTGGTTTGGCGCACCGGCATCGAATTGCCGATCCAGCACATTGGCCGCAATGCCAACTACCGGACGATCGCCCCGGTCAACGGGCAGGCTGCGCCGCCTGGGCCGTGCCCGCAACGCCTGCTGGCGCATCAGCCGCTCGACACGGTGCAAGCCGCAGCGGTATCCCGTCGCCAGCAGGTCATGCCAGACCCGGCGGGCACCATAGGTGCGGTCGCTTTGCATGAAGCTGCTGTGAATCGCCGTGCCCAGTTGTTCGTTGGCCTGGCTGCGCTTGCTCGGTGTACGGGTGAGCCAGACGTAGAAGCCGCTACGCGAGATACCGAGGGTATCGCAGGTCAATGCCACGGGCCAGATTCCTCGGTGCTTCGCCACGAAGCCAAACTTCACATCGATTCCTTGGCGAAGTAGGCCGCGGCCTTTTTTAGGATGTCGCGCTCCATCTTGAGTTTGGCGACTTCCTTCTGGAGCCGGGCAATCTCGGCCTGCTCCGGCTTCATCTGCCCATGCCCGGGAAAGGCATGTTGCGCATCTTCAGCAACATCGCGTACCCATTTGCGTAAAACATTTTCGTGTACATCAAGGTCCTTGGCTGCCTGAACGACCGAAACCCCTCGTTCCTTGACCAGCCGGACGGCCTCAATCTTGAATTCCCTGCTGAACTGCCTTCTCTTAACCATCTTCTTCCTCCTGTTTGATTAAAACACCTTATCATGGTGTCTATCAAACTGGGGACAGGCCAATGCGCTGCTTCAAAATAGGGTTTGAGCTGCCCCAGCATGCTAACCGGCAGCAATTGCTTCAGGTGTTGTTCCGCCATAGATAACGTAAGCGCCTCTGGCACAGTCAATCCAGGCAAATTAAAACTCGGCGCTTCCTTTTGCCAGCTCCAACCGTACGGCTTTTCCCGATCATCGACCGTTAGTGGAAACACAACAGACAGTTCATTCAAGTCTCGTTGCACAGTGCGCTCTGTGACTTCAAATCCATCGCCAACTAAAGCGTTGCGAATGAATTGGACGGTTGCCCTTTGAGGGTGGCGGGGAACGAGACGAAGCATTTGCCACTGGCGTAGCAGAGTGTCTTGGTTAGAGGGCATTAGTAGTTAACCTATCGGAAATTTATAATTATTCTTATCCTTATAAAAATCTATGACCTTCTGGAGAAAATCAATTTCTATTTTGTGTTCAAATACAAGCCTATCGGTTGGATTTCTCGAAATTCTTCCAAGCAATCGGCCATCCCTAATTTTATCCACATCTTTGTAATAGTGATCATAGAAGAATCTCAGTATCTTCCCTTCAGCTTCCTTTCGAAACTCTTTGCTCTCTTTGGAGTCACCTTCCATCTCTCCAAATAGGAAGCAGGAGCTTTTAAGCATATCTACAGATTGGTCGAAGCGCTCCTTTCTTAGCTCATCATTGGCAATATATTTAAATATTGCGTTCGGGCTTGGTTCATATGGATCATTCCCTGGCCAATTCATATCGTTCAATCCTAAATCGAACACCCAGTATTTCCCGCCAATTTGATTAACAAAGTGGTCCTTGAAGCGTGTTAGATAATTATCAGTTTCTCCAACGTACCAAATCGCACCATCCTTTTTTCTGACCCACAAATATATTCCCCCACTTTTTTTCAGAGCCTGATGGGCATCACCGTTTTCTGAAAAATCCGCTAGTTCGAACTTATATTTCCAATTGATTGGAATTCGCTTGTTCATTTCATCCTCGCTATCATCACGAAAACTCGCAGATATTAGTTACTACAATAACTTTTATTTTCCAAACGACTTTCGGCATTTGCATTATTGTCATCATACGTTGCCGTGCGACAATCTATGTCGCTTTCTTGAAAGATTAAGAAATATTCTATGCGACACGCCTTGTCGCATACTCTTCCATAATATCTTCCTAAAGGAGGTAATTATGGCAAGGAGTTATAAGTCTCGTCTTCGTGGTAGTTCAACCGTCCACCCAGTTCACAAAGAATATCGGGAAATCGCTCATTATTGGATGCTGTTTATACTGGTCCGTCTTGGTGCGCACAAAAAAATGATGAATGAAACACAGTATGAGGATGAAGTGCTTGAAGAACTAGGTTTGTCACGATTCACAGAATGTGATTCAGGTAAGTTCGACGTTTATGCGGCAAGAAAACAAATCGCAGGGATGTACAAGCATGTAGAGAACTCGGCTCCAACGATGCCAGAAGAAACCCAATTGGCCAGGAACATTAAGCGTCTTGGCAGGGCGATTGGGCTCACTAATACAGAAATGGCAGTGCTTCATTTTAGAGTCATTTCATCCAGACATTTGACTCTTCGGACATGCCTTGAATATCTGGGTAAGGGAATGGATTTGCTCTATGTATCATCATTTCTTGCTAGCCTCATTAATGAGGATCGTGTAGCGCTCGAACACGCTCTAAGTCAAAACAGCAAGTTGGTGCGTTCAGGACTGGTTTCAATTTTCCCTGGACTCGACGATATTTTCGGAAAAATCCACATACTCGAAGGTCTGGCAGATAGCCTATTTAGTAACCAGAAAGACTTGTTCTCGATGTTCGAAGATAACTTCATCGAGTCGGGGCGATCAAAATTAGTCGAATCTAACTACCCACATCATGCTGGAGATATCTCCCTGTTGGACAATTATCTTGTGCAAAGCTTGTCTGTTAAGCGAGTTGGGGTGAACGTTCTGATATATGGCCATCCAGGTAGCGGCAAGACGGAATTTGTAAGAATGCTGTCAACCAAAATGGGCCGCAAACTGTATGAAATCTCGACTTCCAGAAAGGATGGAGAACCTGTCCGGAAGAACGAGCGCTTTCGTTCATTCAGGCTATCGCAACACATACTCGCCAATAGCGAGGGAAACCCACTGATACTATTCGACGAAGTTGAAGATGTGTTCCAACTTGGAGACGATCAAGAAGATAAGAAATTTGGAAATCGCAGCGGTATAAAAGGCTGGATTAACAAGTTGCTGGAAGAGAATCCTGTCCCGGCATTTTGGTTGACGAATAACCTGCAGTGCCTGGACAAGGCATTTGTCAGGCGATTCGATTATGTAATTGAGATCAAAACACCACCTAGAAGTGTACGTTCAAAGATACTCGATCAGTACCTTGCTGGAATCCAGGTCAGTGAGTCCTGGAAATCTACTATGGCGGAGCATGAACACCTTAACCCTGGCGTGGTAGAGCGTGTCGCCAAGGTGGTTAAGATTGCCAAGCACAATCAATCCGATATTCAGGCGGAACAGGTGCTTGAACGTGCCATCGGTAATACGCTCGAAGCGATGGGGTTGCCGCGTTTACGTAAAGGTACCGTTCAATTCGCAACCGATTATCGGCTCGATATCCTGAATACCGACTGCGATGTTATCGATGTATGTGATGGATTGCATGAGTATGGCGAAGGCAAGCTGTGCCTGTATGGGCCGCCTGGAACTGGCAAAGCAGCTTTCGGGCATTATCTTGCCAATAAGCTGGATCGGCCGCTCATGGTAAGACGGGCGTCGGATATCCTCAGTCCTTATCTGGGAATAACGGAACGCAACATGGCAAAGATGTTTTTTGACGCTGCCGAGGAAAATGCAGTTTTGCTGCTGGATGAGGCTGATACCTTTTTGAGAGACAGGAAGGGTGCAACACGTAGTTGGGAAGTAAGCGAAGTCAATGAAATGCTCACACAAATGGAATCATTCAAAGGAATATTCATTGCTTCCACCAATCTGATGGATTCCTTAGACGCTGCAGCACTTCGACGATTCGATATGAAAGTCCGGTTCGATTACCTGAAGCCTGAACAGGCTTGGATGATTTTCGAAGATACTGCCAAACATCTTGGCTTATCTTGCTCAGCAGAGGATCGCAAGATGCTAAATGTGTTGAGTCTATTAACACCGGGAGACTTCTCCAACGTGATCAGGCAGTCGCATTTAAGAAGAATAAGAACAACGCGGTCTCTCATCGATAGGTTGGAATCCGAGTGCGAAATCAAGCCTAATGCTGGCAAACGGAAGATCGGGTTCTGACCATACTTCAGTGTGAGCTGTGCGACTGCTCTTGGCCTATAGCTGTCATACGCCAAGATTATAGCGATGGCAGCTATGGCCGAGGGCCGGACCTCCATGTTGATCGACCTGATGGGCTGCTGAGTGCCGATTGCAGACGGCCACTTAGTCTGATTCCAATCCCGCCCCAGGATTTATTTGACCGTCACCGCCCGCGCGCCGAGCACAGCCCCCGTCGTCACCGCACCCAGTCCCGCCAGCGTGAACAACGAGATCGGCTCGCCCAGCACCGGCACCGCGGCGAGCGCGGACACGCCGGGTACGACGGCCATCAGCAGCGTCACGGTCTGGGCGCCGAGGCGGCGCACCGCGAAGGTGTAGAGCAGCATCGCGACGAACACCACCAGCACGCCCTGATAGGCGGCCTGCATCGCGATCTCGGCGGGCGGCGCCTGCAGCAGCGCGCTGGGCAGGAACAGCCACCACACCGGCAGATACAGCACTGCGCTGCCCAGGGTCGTGGTGACGGCGGCAGCCAGCGGCGGCATCGGGTAGCGGCGCAGCAGCAGCGTGAACACCGCCCATGAAGACGATCCGCACAGGAACAGCAGGTCGCCGGCCATCTGCAAGCCGGTCAGGTGGGCGCCGTGGTAGAGCGTGTCTGCGGCGGTCAGGGCGATGCCGACGAACACCAGCAGCAGTGCAATGCGCTGCGCCGGCGAAGGTTTGTGGCGCAGCCACAGCCAGGCGATCAGCGCGGTGGCGAACGGCAGCGAGCCGGGCAGCAGTACCGAGGCGTGGGCGGCCGGCGCCATCCGGAAGCCGGCATACACCACCACCGAATAGCCTATGCCGCCGAACGCCGAGAACAGCAGGATCACTTTCAACGGCGGCAGCGTCACGCGCGGCAGGAAGAACAGCGCGATCAGCGAGCCGACGCCGAAACGCAATGCGGTGATGTCCCATCCGGTCAATACGCTTTTGCCGCCGTGGCGGCTGACCAGGATGAAGCCGGTCCAGATGCAGATTGCAAAAAAGGCCGCGATCAGGCCTGCGCGAGGTGAATCGTGTTCGCTCATGGAGTCTGGAATTGAAAGTGTTGATCGAAGCGGGTCAATGTCTGGTGCGGGTCAGGAACACCGTGACTTCCTCGCGGTCATGATACAGCTGTTTCGCGATCATCCTGTAATTGATGCCTTCCTCGTCCAGCCGTTTGCGGATGCCGCCCAGTGCGCTGTCGAGCGCGGCGATGCGCTGCTTCATCGGCAGTTTCAGGTTGAAGATCGCGTGCCTGCACCAGCCGGCGGCGAACCATGCGCCTATCAGTTCGGCGACCCGGGAGGGTTTTTCCACCATGTCGCAGACCAGCCAGTCCACCGTCTTGCGCGGCGCATATTTGAAGCCGTCCTGTTTCAGATGCTGCACCAGCGGATGGGTCGCCGGCACGCCCTTCATCGCGCCGTTGTCCACCGCGGTGACGCGGATGCCGCGCTTGACCAGCTGCCAGGTCCAACCGCCGGGGGCTGCGCCCAGATCGACTGCGGTCATCCCCTGGCGCAACAGGCGTGTCTGCTCGCTGCGGTCCATGAACACCTCGATCGCCTCGGCCAGTTTCATCGTCGAGCGGCTAGGTGCCTCGGCCGGCATGGTCTGGCGGACGATGCCCATCAGCGCAGCCGCGCTGTTGCGCGGGTCGCTGCTGCCGATCAGGACTGAATTCTTGTCCGGGAATAAGAGATGCAAACGGGTCGCATGCGGATCGTCGTGCAAGCGGCCCTGCTCGCGCAGTGCGGTCTCCAACAGCGGCTGGAAACGGCGCGTGAATGCCGACAACAGCTTGCCGTCGTTGGTGTCCGGTGTTTCCAGCCACAGCGTACCGAAGGTGAAGGGCAGCGCGGCGACCGCATCCAGTATCGGCGTCAGGCGGTCGCGCTCGGGCAATGCTGTGATGCTGTGATGCAGCCGGATCAGCTGGCGCGCGAAGATCAGTTCGCGGTAGGTCAAGGTTTGCTGGTTGAGCGCGACGACGACATGGCCGCTGTCGGCCCGGATCGCAGGCTGCTCGACGGCGATGAGGGGTTTTTGCTGCTTCGCCTGGCGCAGCGCTTCCTGCGCGCAGTCCTGTTCGAAACCGGGGCGGCAATACAGCAGCCAGTGTTGTTGGATGAATTTTTGCATGCGTGCATTGTGGCACAGCTTGGGCGGGCAGCCCGAAGGTGGTAGAATCCGCGCCTTCTTTTTGCGGCGATGTAATGGGCAAACGTTACGATTTGATCGTGTTCGACTGGGACGGCACGGTGATGGATTCGACCGAGGTGATCGCGGGTTCGATACAGGCCGCGTGTCGCGACCTGGGCTTGCAGGTTCCCGATGACCAGACCGCGCGCCATGTGATTGGCCTGGGCCTGGATCAGGCGCTGCGCCATGCGGTGCCGGAACTGACCGAGGCGATGCGGCCGAAACTGGTGGAACGCTACCGCCACCATTTCCTGGCACAGGATCAGGCGATCCCGCTGTTCGAGGGCGCGCGCGAAACCATCGTGGAACTGCACGAGGCCGGCTACCGGCTGGGTGTGGCGACCGGCAAAAGCAGCAACGGCCTGGAGCGGGCGCTGGAGGCGACCGGGCTGAAGGAATATTTTCATGCGACGCGCACCGCGGACCGGACCCTCTCTAAGCCGGACCCGGCGATGCTGCTGGAGTTGATGGATGAGCTGGGCGCCAGTTCCGGGCGCACGCTGATGGTGGGGGATACCACGCACGACGTGCAGATGGCGCAGAATGCCAGTGTGGACGCGGTGGCGATCGGGCATGGCGCGCATCCGCCCGAGCAGCTGCTGGAATTGAAGCCGCTCGCGCTGGTCGACGATTTTGCGGAACTGAACACCTGGTTTAAACAGAATGCATGATGAACTCGATAAAGGAGCGGTGATGTCGGATCAAAACAACTGGGAACGCAGCGTGCTGGAAAAACTCGCGCTGTCGGCCTTGCAGGAACAGCGCCGCGCAAGGCACTGGGGGATACTGTTCAAGACGATGACGCTGGTGTTCATGTTCATGCTGCTGTTCATCACCATGGGCTGGATAGGCAAAAGCGAGGTGGCACTGGGCGACGGCAAGCATACCGCGCTGGTGGAGCTGCAGGGCGTGATCTCCTCGGACAGTGTGGCCAGCGCCGACAACATTATTCCCAGCCTGCAGGATGCGTTCAAGGACAAGGGCACCCAGGGCGTGATCCTGCGCATCAACAGTCCCGGCGGCAGCCCGGTGCAGGCCGGGCAGATCAATGACGAGATCCGCCGCTTGCGCGCGCAGTATCCCAAGATCCCGCTGTACGTGGTGGTCGACGACATCTGCGCGTCGGGCGGCTATTATGTGGCTGCTGCTGCGGACAAGATCTATGTCGACAAGGCCAGTCTGATCGGTTCGATCGGCGTGCTGATGGACGGCTTTGGCTTCACCGGGACGATGGCGAAACTGGGCGTGGAACGGCGCCTGATCACGGCCGGGGCCAACAAGGGCTTCCTCGATCCGTACTCGCCGCTCAATCCGGCGCAGCAGGCCTATGCGAAACAGATGGTGGAGGAAATCCACCAGCAGTTCATCAAAGTGGTCAGGGAAGGGCGCGGCAAGCGCCTGAAGGAAACGCCGGACATATTCAGCGGCCTGGTGTGGAACGGACAGCGCGGGATCGAATTGGGCCTGGCGGACGGCTACGGCACGGTGGACTCGGTGGCGCGCGACGTGATCAAGGCCGAGGACATCGTCGATTACACCGTCAAGGAAAACTTCGCCGACCGCCTGGCGAAACGTTTCGGCGTGGCCACGATGAGCGCGCTGGGATTTGCTACACGGGCGGAGTATCGCTGCGCTGAGGCTGGTCAGCCTGGACTTGCAGGCCGGCCGAGCTGCCGCAGCAGTTCGGCCAGATCGGTGATCGCGGCAGGCATTGCGTGCCGTGGCACAGCCAGGCGGTGGTTGTGCCGCTGTGCGGTTTGGCCAGCGCCACGGGCAGGTCTGCAACTTCTGCATTCAGCACGATCGTCAGCACGCCGGGCAGGTAGCGCGAACGCAACGCGTCCAGCCATCCGGCTGTGCCATCGCCGGGTCCGTTCAACACCAGCAAGGAAGAAGGCTGCAGATATTCCGCCAGCGCGCTGCACAGGCTGCTGTGATAAGCGGCGGCCTGCTGCAGCGCCGGGAAGAACAGCTTCAGGCAGCGTTCCGCGGCTTCCGCATATTTGGGCTCTCCAGTGATCCACGACAATCCCAGCAAGGCCTGCGCGGCGATGCCGTTGCCCGAAGGGATGGCATTGTCGGTACCGGTCTTGCTGCGCTGGATCAGCGCCTCGTGGTCGTGGCTGGTGAAGAAGAAGCCGCCGTCCTGGCTATCCTCGAAACGCTCCAGCAAGGCATCGGCCAGCTGTCGGGCAAACGCCAGGTCGGCGCTGCGGAATCCGGATTGCAGCAATTCCAGCGCGGCCTGCAGCAGGAAGGCGTGGTCGTCCAGATAGGCGTTCAGGTGCGACTTGCCGTCCTTGCAGGTCGCCAATAATTTTCCGTCACGCCACAGCGTGGTGCGCACGAAATCCATCGCCTGCTGCGCGGACTTCAGCCAGTCCGGGCGCTTGAACACCCGTGCTGCCTTTGCCATGCCGGCTATCATCAGCCCGTTCCATGAGGCCAGGATCTTTTCGTCGCGTCCCGGGCGGACGCGCCGCTCGCGCGCCGCGAACAGCGTTTTTCTTGCGCTGTCCAGCAAAGCCGCTGCCTGCTCCTGCGAAACTGACCTGCGCTGCGCAATTTCTTCCAGCGACGCGCCGATGCGCAGGTTCCAGGCGTGGTTCTCGAAATTGGCCGGGCGATCCAGGCCGTAACAGGGTTCGACCACGGCGTATTCCTCCGCGCTCAGCAAAGCGCGGACCTCGTCGCGTTGCCACAGATAGAATTTTCCTTCCTCGTGTTCCGAGTCGGCATCCAGCGAAGAGTAGTAGCCGCCTTGCGGGGATTGCATCTCGCGCATCACCCAGGCGGCGGTCTGTTCGACGACCTGCGCGAACAGCGGGTCGCCGCTGCTGCTGCCAGGCGTCGCTATACAGGCCCAGCAGCAGGCCGTTGTCGTACAGCATCTTCTCGAAATGCGGGATATCCCAGCGTTCGTCCACGCTGTAGCGGCAGAAGCCGCCGCCGAGCTGGTCGTACAGTCCGCCCCGCGCCATCTGCCGCAGCGTGAAATTCACGGCGTGCAGCACCTGTTCGTCGCCGGTCGCATGGCCGCGGCGCAGCAGCAGATCGAGCTCGGCCGGGTGCAGGAACTTGGGCGCGCCGCCCAGGCCGCCATGCACGCTGTCGTAGTGTTCCATGTTCTGCTTCAGCGCCAGGGCGAGCGGGGCGTCATGCAGCGGCAATTCGGCATGGTTCGATTTGGGCGCGCTGCGGGCCAGCGCGGCGATCAGGTGTTCGCCCTGCTCGGCCAGTTCGGCGCGGTTCTCCGCATACACCTGGGCCACACGCCTGAGCAGGTCGGGGAAGGCGGGCAGGCCGTAGCGCGCCTGCTTGGGGAAATAGGTGCCGCCGAAGAACGGCGTGCCGTCCGGGCCGAGAAACATCGTCAGCGGCCAGCCGCCGCTGCGCTGCGTCAGCAGCTGATGCGCGCTCTGGTAGATCTGGTCCAGATCGGGGCGCTCTTCGCGGTCGACTTTTATATTGACGAATAACTCGTTCATCACCGCGGCGACCTCCGCGTCCTCGAAAGATTCGTGCGCCATCACATGGCACCAGTGGCAGGCCGAATAGCCGATAGACAGCAGTATCGGCTTGTCCTGTTCGCGCGCCAGCCGCAGCGATTCGGGATTCCACGCATGCCAGTCCACCGGATTGTCCGCATGCTGCTGCAGGTAGGGGCTGGTCTCCAGTGCCAGACGGTTGGGCATCGTATCAGCGCAGCAGGGGGTTCAGATGCTGCAGCACGTTCTGCATGATGTGCGGCTGGGCGGCCGCGGCCGGATGCAGGTTGTCGGCCTGGAACTGGTCGGCGGCAACGCCTTCGAGCAGGAACGGCAACAGCAGGATGTGATGTTTCTTCGCGAGGCGCGGATACACATCGGCGAATTGCGCGGTGTAAGCCAGGCCGTAATTCGGCGGCAGCTTCATGCCGAGCAGCAATATCCTGGCGCCGGCACGCAGCGACCTTGTGATGATGTAATCCAGATTGGCTTCCATGTCCCTGATCGGCGCGCCGCGCAGCCCGTCGTTCGCGCCGAGTTCGACGATCACGATCTTCGGTTTGAACTGCTTCAGTGCGCCGGCGATGCGTTCCCGTCCGCCGGCGGTGGTCTCGCCGCTGATGCTGGCATTGACGACGCTGAAGCCGGGATTGCGTGCGCTGCAATTCCTGCTGCAGCAGATGGACCCAACTTTTTTCTATCGCCAGGCCGTAGCCGGCTGATAGACTGTCGCCGAACACCAGGATGTTTTTTGCGGCGTGGGCGCTGAGCGGCAAAAAGAGAGTGAGCACCAGAAGCAGGCTCAATGGAATGAATAAAAACCGTCGCGAGCGGTTCGAGTGCAAGGCGCCCGGAGCTTTGCATGGCCATTCGACTAAGCTGGCAAAACAACGCCAGCTAAGTCGCTGGTCAGCGGAGCGACCAAGACATACCGTTTGGGTAGGCGTGGAAGCGAGCACCGCGCAACACAGCAATCGAATCGCGCAGCAGGTTTTGAGAGTGGAGTGATTCATGGCAGCGATTGTGCAGGCAGAGGGACTCACCAAGCAAGTGCGAAGTGGTGATCAGCCGCTGACCATTTTGCATGAAGTGAATTTTTCCGTGGAGCCGGGCGACAGCCTGGCGATCCTAGGCGCATCCGGCTCCGGCAAGTCCACGCTGCTGGGGCTGCTGGCCGGGCTGGACTCCCCCAGCAGCGGCACGGTGTATCTGGACGGCACGGATATCTTTTCCTTCGACGAAGACAGCCGCGCGCGCCTGCGCGGACGGCTGGCGGGCTTCGTGTTCCAGTCGTTCCAGTTGCTGCCGGCATTGACCGCGCTGGAGAACGTGATGCTGCCGCTGGAGCTGCACGGCGCGCCCGCTGCGCGCGAGCGTGCGGCGCAAGCCCTGCAGCAAGTCGGGTTGGCGCAGCGCGGGCATCATTTGCCCAAGCACCTGTCCGGCGGGGAACAGCAGCGCGTCGCGATCGCGCGCGCCTTCGTCGCCCGGCCCAGCATATTGTTTGCCGATGAACCCACCGGCAACCTCGACGCCGCCACCGGCAGCCAGATCATAGAGCTGTTGCTGGAACTGAACCGCGCGCACCATACCACGCTGATCCTGGTCACCCACGACGAGGCGCTGGCGCGGCGCTGCAAGCGGCAGCTGCATCTGGCGGCGGGGCGGGTGATGTGATTGTTCTGATGTCCGATTGCGGAGGCTGATATGGAAATCTCCGGATCGTGTTATTGCAACTCGGTGCAGTTCAGGTTGAACGTGGTGCCCAGGGCCATCGTGAATTGCCACTGCAATTTCTGCCGCAGGCATAGCGGCGCGGCTTTCAGCACCTATGCGGTTGTCCCTGAAGCGGCATTGGAAATCACCGCCGGGCAGGATTCCATTGCCGTATTTGAGTTGAAAACGGATGCCTGCAAGCATTTCTGCAAACATTGCGGCAGCCCGATCTTCAACAAGAACGCGACGTATCCAGGTTTGCGCATGGTTTATCTCGGTGGGATTTCTGAATCTTCGAATATCGTTCCGACTGCAAACATCTATTGCGAAAGCCAATTGGCATGGGTTCCCGGCGTGGCCGAGATCAGAAATTTTGTCCAGGCGATAGTCAAGCAGCAGAAATCATGAATGGCGCCATGATTAATCAGCCTGGCATGGTGGATGCGCTGCGTCCTTCGACGTAGCTCAGGACAGGCTTATCCACCCTACATGATCTATAAGGGCTGTACCGTAAAATAATGAACCTCATTCGTCTTTCCCTGAATCTGCTGCGCCGTGATTGGCGCGTTGCCGCTGATTGCACAGGTGCTGGCCGTGGACAACTCTATTGGTGGATGCGCTGCGCCCTTCGACGAAGCTCAGGACAGGCTTATTCACCCTACGGCATTTTCGGGGGAAAGCAATGGTGTTTTGTAGGGTGGATAAGCGCAGCGCATCCACCAATCGATACATGAAATGGGACGCAGCATGAGCAACTATCGCAGGGCTTATTTTCCCGGCGGCATTTACTTTTTTACCGTCGTCACCCTCAATCGAGTTCCGATTTTCATCAACGAAGATCGTGTCGAAGTGCTTAGGCAGGCATTCCGCAGGATGATGGCAGCTCGCCCGTTCGAGATCGATGCGATGGTGATTCTGCCCGAACACCTGCATTGCATCTGGCGTATGCCGGAAGGCGATGCGGACTATTCATCCCGTTGGCGTGAGATCAAGAAGGCCGCTTCGCGCCAAATCGGTGTGGCGACCGGCGCACGCAACGAACGCATGGTGTGGCAGCGCAGATTCTGGGAGCATGTCATTCGCGATGATGAGGATTGGCGCAGGCATGTGGATTACATCCATTACAATCCGGTGAGACATGGATTGGTGAGCCGCCCTGGCGAATGGGCATGGTCGTCGTTCGGCAATGCCGTAAGCAAGGGTTGGTACGAGGAATCGTGGGGTGATCGCGAGCCAACAACTATCGCGGGAATGGATTGCGAATGATGGATGGTGCAATCCGGAGTAGATGCCAAATGGTGGATGCGCTGCGCTTATCCACCCTACATGATAGATAGAGCCTGTACCGTAAAATAATGAACCTCCTCCGCCTTTCCCTCAATCTGCTGCGCCGCGACTGGCGCGCCGGGGAATGGCGCGTGCTGCTGATCGCGCTGGTGCTGGCGGTGGGCAGCATTGCCACGGTCGGGCTGTTCGCCGACCGCGTGCGGCTGGCGCTGCAGCAGGAGGCGACCAGCCTGATCGGCGCGGACCTGCGCATCTCCTCGACGCGGCCCTTGCCGCAGGAATATCGCGCTGCCGCGCTGCAGCGCGGACTGCGCGTTATCGGGTCGGATGCCTTTCCCAGCATGGTGGCGGGCAGGAATGATAATCTGCTGGCGGACATCATGTCGGTGGAGCCGGGCTATCCTTTGCGAGGGAGCATCGTCATCGACGATGGGAGCGGTTTAAAACAGTACGGCGATCCTGCACCCTCCCTTCAATCGTCTGGTGCGACCCCTAGCCATCTGACTAACCCGGCAATAGACGCCGGGCAAGTCATTGGTTATCCCGCAAGCGGGCGAGGAGGCGAACGGGAAAATCGTTCTTCCATTCCCCTTCGCGGCACCTTGTGGGCGGACCCGCGCCTGATGCAGCGCCTGGATTTGCAGCTGGGCGACGAGGTCGGCATAGGCGCGCTGCATCTGAAGGTGGCGGCGCGGGTGGTGCGTTTCGTGGACCAGTCGGTCGGCTTCGCCAGCTTTGCGCCGCGCGTGATCCTGAATGCGGCAGACCTGCCTGCCAGCGGACTGGTGCAGGAGGGCAGCCGCATAGGCTATCGCTTGATGATCGCAGGTAATGCGCAGCAGGTTGCCGATTTCCGCAGCTGGCTGCAGGGGCGGTTGGGCGTGGGCGAGAAGGTCGAGGACGTGCGCGATGCGCGCCCCGAGATACGCGTAGCGCTGGAGCGCGCCGAACATTTCCTCGGCCTGGCCGCGCTGACCGCGGTGGTGCTGGCGGGCGTCGCGCTGGCGCTGGCGTCGCGGCATTTCATCTCGCGCCACCTGGACAGTTGCGCGATGATGCGCTGTCTGGGTGCGGATCAGGCGCAGGTGCTGAAAATTTTCCTGTACCAGTTCCTGCTGCTGGGCTTGTGCGCGGTGCTGCTGGGCGAGCTGCTCGGCTATGCCTCTCAATCCGTATTGGTGGAATCGATCGCGACCATGCGCGCCGCTGCGTTGCCCGCACCCGGCTGGACGCCGATATGGCAGGCTGCCGCGAGCGGCATGGCACTGTTGCTGGGCTTCGCCTTCCTGCCGCTGTGGCAACTGAAGAGCGTGTCGCCGCTGCGCGTGATCCGCCGCGAGCTGGGCGCGCCGCAAACAGGCGCCTGGCTGCTGTATGTATGCGGCGGCGCCGTGCTGTGCGGGTTGTTCCTGTGGCAGGCCGGTTCGCTGAAGCTCGGATTCACCGTGCTGGGCGGATTGGCCGCCGGCCTGCTGCTGTTCGGCCTGCTGGCGTGGTCGATGTTGCGCGGCTTGCATCGGGTGGCGCAATGGGGGCGGTTGCCGGAGCAAGCCAGGAGCATGCGCTATGCCCTTGCCAACCTGGCGCGGCATGCCCGCAGCAACGCGGTGCAGATCGTTGCGCTCAGCCTGGGCGGGATGGCCTTGCTGCTGCTGACCTTCGTGCGCGCCGACCTGATGGACAGCTGGCGACAGCAATTGCCGCCTGATGCACCCAACCGTTTCATCGTCAACATCCAGCCTGAGCAGCGCGGTCCGGTAGAGGATTTTTTTGTGCAGCAAAAATTATCGCCACCGGAACTGTTCCCCATGGTGCGCGGGCGGCTGGTGGCGATCGACCAGCGCCCGGTCAGCGGCGACGACTATCCCGATCCGCGCGCACGCGCGCTGGTGGAGCGCGAGTTCAACCTGTCCTGGTCGGCGGTTCTTCCGAACAACAACCGGCTGGTGCAGGGGAAATGGTGGCAGGATACAGGACTGAAGACCGGGGACCCGGCACAGAAAGGCGAAGGGCAGTTATCTGTCGAGGAGGGCATCGCGAAGACGCTGGGCATGCATGTGGGCGACACGCTGAGCTACGATGTCGCGGGCACCCGCTTCAGCGCGAAGGTGGTGAACCTGCGCAAGGTGGAATGGGATACCATGCAGGTGAATTTTTTCGTGATCGCCGCGCCGGGCTTGCTGGAAGATTTTCCGGCCAGCTATATCACCAGTTTCCACCTGCCGCCGGGCCGGGCCGGGGCCGCGTATGCCCTGATCAAGCGCTTCCCCAACCTGCTGCTGATCGACACCGACCAGATGATAGCCCAGCTGCAGCGCATCATGGACCAGATCTCGAAGACCATGAGCGCGGTGTTCATGTTCACGCTGCTCTCCGGGGTGGCGGTTCTGTATGCGGCGTTGCTGGCGACCCAGGACGAGCGTATCCACGAGGCTGCGATCCTGCGCACCCTGGGTGCCGACAGCCGCTATCTGCGCAGGCTGCACCTGGGCGAATTCGCTATACTGGGATTGCTGAGCGGACTGTACGCCGCCGCCGGGGCGGTGCTGCTGGGCTGGGTGCTGGCGTATTTCGTGTTGGATATCCCGTATCAGGCGAGTATCGGCATCTGGCTGGGCGGCAGTGTGGGGGGCATGGCAGTGGTGATGCTGGCGGGATGGTTGGGCACGCGCCGGCTGGTGACGCTGCCGCCGCTGGCGATATTGCGGGAATAGCCGGGTCCGGGAGTATTCTCCGGCAGGACAGCGGTATTGGCGTCAATGGAACATTCATCAGGGAGACTGGGTATGGCCAAGCTTGTTCGTTCGCTGTGTCTGGCGGGTGCCGTGGTGGCAGCTGCCGGCTGCAGCGCCGAAAAGGCGCAACGAACCGCCTATGAAACGCTGCAGAATGTACGCGAACAGGAATGCCTGAAGAGCCTGAATTCCCAGGCCGGCTGCGGCAAGCGGCAGAGTTACGATGAATATCAGCGCCAGCGCAACAAGGGATCGGATGCTTCCGATTGAACTGGTATGCGGCTGCTGCGATATATCCGGTTGCCGCTTCCGGTAGCCAGCCTGTCCTTTCTGGCATGTCATCCCAATTCCAGAATAAACAGGGAATTACGCGCCGAATCAGGTTGAGTGCAAGGGCGTATTGGTGATAGAATGCGCGCCGCTCTGGAATTGTCTGGGGGATAGTCCCACAAACCTCATTCCGGGCAAATTTCCCGTTCGCACAAGTTGGGGTGCTCATAGGAGTTCATGAGTCAGGCTGGCGAGCGGCAGTATATAACCCTTAACGATTGGAGCAATCATCATGGCTGTAACTATGCGTCAAATGCTGGAAGCTGGTGTGCATTTCGGACACCAGACCCGTTTCTGGAATCCCAAGATGGCACCGTTCATCTTCGGTCACCGCAACAAGATCCACATCATCAACCTGGAAAAGACCGTGGCGATGTTCGCCGAAGCGGAGAGCTTCGTGCGCAAACTGTCCGCGAAGAAGGGCACGATATTGTTCGTCGCAACCAAGCGCCAGGCCCGCGACATCCTGCAGGAAGAAGCAGTGCGCGCGGAATCCCCGTTCGTCAACCACCGTTGGCTGGGCGGCATGCTGACCAACTACAAGACCGTGCAGGAGTCGATCAAGCGCCTGCGCGAACTGGAACAGATGACGGCCGATGGCGCAAATGAAAAAGTTTCCAAGAAAGAAGCGCTGATGATGAAGCGCGAACTGGAAAAACTGGATCGCAGCCTGGGCGGCATCAAGGACATGAAAGGCCTGCCCGATGCGCTGTTCGTCATCGACGTCGGCTACCAGAAGGGCGCCATCGTCGAGGCGCAGAAACTGGGCATCCCGGTGATCGGTATCGTCGACACCAACAACTCGCCGCTGGGCGTGGATTACATCATCCCCGGCAATGACGATTCCACCCAGGCGATCCGATTGTATGCCCGTGCGATCGCGGACGCCGTGCTGGAAGGCCGCGCGCAGGCGATGAATGAACTGGTCGAGCAGGTTGCCGAGGCAGCCGAGCAGGCGGCCTGAGTCCAAACAAGCGCAACCAAGGGGCGCGAGCCCCTTTTTTTATAAGCGAAAATCACTACAGGCGAAACAACATGTCTGACAACCGCAGAAGCAAGACCGTCACCCAGGGCGTGCAGCGCTCGCCCAATCGCGCGATGCTACGCGCGGTGGGGTTCGGCGACAAGGATTTTGACAAGCCCATCATCGGCGTCTCGAATGCGCACAGCACCATCACGCCGTGCAACATGGGCATAGGTGCACTGGCTGTGCGCGCCGAGTCTGCGCTGAAGAAGGCCGGCGCAATGCCGCAGGTGTTCGGCACGATCACGATCTCGGACGGCATCTCGATGGGCACAGAAGGGATGAAGTATTCGCTGGTGTCGCGCGAGGTGATCGCCGATTCGATCGAGACCGTGTGCAACGGCCAGAGCATGGACGGTGTGCTCGCGATCGGCGGCTGCGACAAGAACATGCCGGGCGCGCTGATCGCGTTGGCGCGCCTGAACATCCCGTCCATCTTCGTGTATGGCGGCACGATCAAGCCCGGCCACTACCATGACCGCGACCTGACCATCGTCAGTTCGTTCGAGGCGGTCGGCCAGTACACCGCGCACAAGATCGATGAGATCGAGCTGATGGAGATCGAGCGCCATGCCTGTCCCGGCGCGGGTTCCTGCGGCGGGATGTACACCGCGAACACGATGTCTTCGGTGATCGAGGCGATGGGCATGAGCCTGATGTACTCGTCGACGATGGCGGCCGAGGATCTGGAGAAGGCCGAAAGCACCGCGAAATCCGCCGAGGTGCTGGTGAATGCCGTCAGGAAACAGATACTGCCGCGCCAGATATTGACGCGCAAGGCATTCGAGAACGCGATCGCGGTGACGATGGCAGTGGGCGGCTCGACCAACGCCGTGCTGCACCTGCTCTCCATCGCCCATGCCGCCCAGGTGCCGCTGACGATCGATGACTTCGAGGTGATACGCGCGCGCGTGCCGGTGCTGTGCGACCTCAAGCCATCCGGGCAATATGTCGCGACCGACCTGCATCAGGCCGGCGGCATCCCGCAGGTGATGAAAATGTTGCTGGCGCACGGCATGCTGCACGGTGATGCGCTGACCATCACCGGCCAGACCATAGCGGAAGTGCTCAAGGATGTGCCGGCCGAACCGCGCAAGGATCAGGATGTGATCCGTCCATGGAGCGACCCTGTCTATGCACAGGGGCATCTTGCGGTATTGAAGGGCAATCTTGCCACCGAAGGCGCGGTGGCGAAGATCACCGGCGTCAAACTGGCGAAGATCACCGGGCCGGCGCGCGTGTTCGATTCCGAGGAGGCGTGCATGGAAGCCATCCTGGCGCGCAAGATCCACGCGGGCGATGTCGTGATCATCCGCTACGAAGGCCCCAAAGGCGGCCCCGGCATGCGCGAGATGCTGTCGCCGACCTCGGCGATCATCGGCGAAGGCCTGGGCGACTCGGTCGGCCTGATCACCGATGGGCGCTTTTCCGGCGGCACTTATGGCATGGTGGTCGGCCATGTTGCACCGGAAGCCGCGGTCGGTGGCACCATCGCGCTGGTCTACGAGGGCGACTCGGTGACGATAGACGCCGACCAGCGTCTGCTGCAGCTGAATGTGGACGCCGCGGAGATCGCGCGCCGACGCGCCGCCTGGCAGCCGCCCGCGCCGCGTTACACGCGCGGCGTGATGGCGAAATACGCCAGGCTGGTGTCGACCGCAAGCAAGGGTGCGGTGACCGATTAGTTTGTGAAAAGCTTTTTTCCGCAGATTGAAAGCAGGATGGGTGAAGACCAATTTTGCGCCTGGAAAAATCTGCGTGAATCCGGTGTGACTGCTAGCCATTCGACTAGGCTGTCAAAAAACGACAGCCAAGTCGCTGGTTATGCGGATTGAATGGTTTTTGAATCGAAGGTTTATATTTATTACGGAGTAGAAGATGTCTGAAATTACTGCAAGCATGGTCAAGGAACTGCGCGAGATGACCGGTCTCGGCATGATGGAGTGCAAAAAGGCGCTGGTTGAAGCCAACGGCGACCTGAAGGCGGCGGAAGAGCAGTTGCGCATCAAGAGCGGCGCCAAGGCCAGCAAGGCGGCCAGCCGCGTCACGGCCGAAGGCGTGGTCAGCACCTGGATCGCGAACGACGGCAAGACCGGCGCGCTGGTGGAAGTGAACTGCGAGACCGATTTCGTCGCCAAGAACGATGACTTCATCGCCTTCGCAAAAAATGCCGCCGAGACCGTGGCCAAACACAATCCGGCCGATATCGATGCGCTGGCGGGCATCGCAATCGCCAACGGCACCGGCAGCGTCGAGGAAACGCGCAAGGCGCTGGTGATGAAGCTGGGCGAGAACGTCAGCATCCGCCGTTTCGAGCGCTATGCGACCACCACCGGCAAGCTGTCCAGCTATTTGCACGGCAGCAAGATCGGCGTGCTGATCAATTTCGCCGGCGGCGACGATACGCTGGGCCGCGACCTGGCCATGCACATCGCGGCGAGCAAGCCGAAGTCGGTCGATGCTTCCGGCGTCAGCCCCGAGGACATCGCGACCGAACGCCGCATCGCGATCGAGAAGGCACGCGAGGGCGGCAAGCCTGAAGCGATGCTGGAAAAGATCGCCGAAGGCACGGTGCAGAAATTCCTCAAGGAGGTCACGCTGCTGGGACAGGTGTTCGTCAAGGCCGAAGACGGCAAGCAGACCGTCGAGCAACTGCTGAAGAGCAAGGGTGCAACGGTCGCCGCATTCCGGATGTTCGTCGTCGGCGAGGGCATCGAGAAGAAGGTCGAAGACTACGCGGCCGAAGTGGCCGCCGCCGCAGCGGCCGCGAAAGGTTGATCGCCGTGAGTGCACCCGCCTACAGACGCATCCTGCTCAAGCTCAGCGGCGAAGCCCTGATGGGCGACGACAGTTACGGCATCAACCGCGAGGTGATCGCGCGCATCGTCGCCGAGATCGCCGAGGTGGTCGGACTGGGTGTGCAGGTGGCGATCGTGATCGGCGGCGGCAACATCTTTCGCGGCGTGGCCCCGGCCGCGGAGGGGATGGACCGGGCGACCGCCGATTACATGGGCATGCTGGCCACGGTGATGAATTCGATGGCGCTGCAGGATGCGATGACGCGCGCCGGCCTGGATTGCCGGGTACAGTCGGCGTTGAGCCTGGAACAGGTCGCCGAGCCGTTCATCCGCGGCAAGGCGCTGCGCTATCTGGAGGACGGCAAGGTGGTGATCTTCGCGGCGGGGATAGGCAGCCCGTTCTTCACCACCGACACCGCGGCCGCACTGCGCGGTGTGGAGATGTCGGCCCAGGTGGTGATCAAGGCGACCAAGGTGGATGGTGTCTATACCGCCGACCCCAAGCAGGACCCCAGGGCGACCCGCTATCACAGTCTGAGCTTTGACGAGGCGATCAGCAAGAATCTCAAGATCATGGATGCAACGGCACTGACGCTGTGCCGCGACCAGAAATTGCCCATCATCGTGTTCAGCATCTTCAAGCCGGGGGCGCTGAAGCGCGTCGTGATGGGCGAGGGCGAAGGCACCCTGGTGCGTGTTGACTAGGGTACTCGTTGATTGGGATAGACCCAGGAGTAAGCATGATTAGTGAAATCAGGAAAACGACCGAACAAAAGATGCAGAAATCACTGGATGCCCTGAAAGCCGACCTGGGCAAGGTGCGCACCGGACGCGCCCATGCCGGTCTGCTGGATCATGTGACGGTGGATTATTACGGCAATCCGACGCTGATCAACCAGGTCGCCAACGTCACGCTGATCGACGCGCGTACGATAGGCGTGCAGCCCTGGGAAAAGAACATGGTCGGCCCGGTCGAACGCGCGATCCGCGACGCCGACCTGGGCTTGAACCCTTCCACCAACGGCGACCTGATCCGGGTGCCGATGCCGATGCTGACCGAGGAACGCCGCCGCGATCTGATCAAGGTGATCAAGGCCGAGGGCGAGACCGCGAAGGTGGCGGTGCGCAATATCCGCCGCGATGCCAACCACGCGCTGAAAGAAGCGCTTAAAAAGAAGGAAATCGCCGAGGACGAGGAACGGCGCACCCAGGACGAGATACAGAAATTGACGGATCGTTTTGTCAGCGAGATCGACAAGGCGCTGGCTGCCAAAGAAACCGACCTGATGGCGGTATAGGAGGATACGGGATACCGGATGCAGGATGAAAAACCGCCGCCGCAACCCACTCCATATCCTGCATTCTTGATTACTAAACTTCCCATGTCGTTATTTCAAAGTTCCACGCTGGTTATCCCCGATGCTGCCGCGATCCCGCGTCATATTGCCGTCATCATGGACGGCAACGGACGCTGGGCAAAGCAACGCTTCATGCCGCGCATTGCTGGCCATCAGCGCGGGGTAGAGGCGTTGCGTGAAGTGGTGAAAGCCTGCCGTGATCTGGGCGTGGAGTACCTGACGGTATTCGCGTTCAGCAGCGAGAACTGGCGCCGCCCTGCGGAGGAAGTTTCATTCCTGATGACGCTGTTTTTGAAAATGCTGGAGCGTGAAGTGGCCAAGCTGCACCAGAATCAGATACGCCTGCGTATCATCGGCGACCGCAGCCGTTTCGATGACAAGCTGATCCAGGCGATGCAGGCTGCCGAGCAGCTTACTGCGGGCAATTCCGCGCTGACGCTGACGATAGCGGCGAATTATGGCGGGCGCTGGGATGTGATGCATGCGGTGAAAGCCATGCTCAGGGAATATCCGCAACTTACCCAGACATTTACCGAAGAAGATCTGCTGCCTTTCCTGTCGATGAGCGACGCGCCCGAGCCTGACCTGTTCATCCGCACCGGCGGGGAACAGCGCATCAGCAACTTCATGCTGTGGCAGCTTGCCTACACCGAATTGTATTTTACCGATACCTTGTGGCCAGCCTTTGGCCGCGGCGAGCTGGACCAGGCGATCGTGTCGTACCGCAAGCGCGAGCGGCGTTTCGGGCGCACCAGCGAGCAGTTGCCCGGCTTGCCCGGATCAGTCGAAGCGGAATCTGCCCAATCAGGACCGGGTGATCAGAATGCTTAGGCAAAGGGTAATCACTGCGCTGAGCCTGCTGGTGCTGTTGCTGCTGGCACTGTTTCTTTTGCCCGATGCCGGATGGGCAGCGGTAGTGATCGTGATGGTGATGCAGGGTGCTTCGGAATGGTCGAGACTGGCCAGATTCAGCCACGCGGACGCGCATCGGTTCTGGTGGCTGACGCTGGCAGTCATGCTGGCGCTGTTCCTGCTAGACACCATCCATGTGGCCCCCGAACAGCAAAACTGGGTGCATATGATGGTCTATGCGCCGTCTGCCGTGCTGTGGTTGGCCATCGTTCCGACCTGGCTGATGGTCGGGTGGAAGGTGGAGCGGCCGCTGCTGATGGCCCTGATCGGGGGGGTGGTGCTGATCCCCACCGGATTGGCGATGATGGATTTGCGCGGTGATCATCCCCTGTGGCTATTGGCGATGATGGCTTTGGTGTGGGTGGCCGATATATCCGCTTACTTCGCCGGACGCAGATACGGCAAACACAAGCTCGCGCCCAGCATCAGTCCCGGCAAGACCTGGGAAGGCGTGGTTGGCGGAGGGTTGGGCGTGTCGGTTTGTGTCGTGCTGGCATGGAGTTTCAGCCCCTATTCAGCACACTTTATATTTTTGCCGACTCTGCTGATGGCTTCCTTGTGCTGGGTCGGTCTGGCTGTCATCGGAGACTTGTTCGAGTCCGCGATCAAGCGCCAGGCAGGCGTGAAAGACAGCGGCGCGCTGTTGCCCGGACACGGCGGCCTGCTGGATCGCATCGATGCGCTGACCTCGACGTTGCCGCTCGCCGCGCTGGCGATCCTGCTGCAGCGACTGGGCTGAGCCGGGATGCAGCGCATCACGATTCTGGGTTCCACCGGCAGCATAGGCACCAGCACGCTGGATGTGGTTGCGCGCCACCCCGGCAGATTCAAAATCACCGCACTGACCGCAAACAGCCAGGTCGAGCTGTTGTTCAAACAATGCAGCGAATTCAAGCCGGGCTATGCGGTGATGCTGGATGAGAGCGCGGCAACCGAGTTGCGCCGGCGCGTGCGCGAATCAGGGTTGAAAACCGAGGTGCGCAGCGGCATGGCCGCGCTGGAGCAGGTCGCGGCGTTGCCTGAGGTGGACGCGGTGATGGCGGCGATCGTCGGTGCGGCGGGTTTGCGCCCGACCCTTGCCGCCGCGCGTGCGGGCAAGAAGATCCTGCTGGCGAACAAGGAGACGCTGGTGCTGGCGGGCAACGTGTTCATGGATGCGGTGCGCGCCAGCGGCTCGGTGCTGTTGCCCATCGACAGCGAACACAATGCGATCTTCCAGGCCTTGCCGCGCGGCTACAACGGCGATCTGGCCGGCAATGGCGTGCGCCGCATCCTGCTGACCGCGTCCGGCGGTCCGTTCCGCAACACGCCGTTGAGCGATCTGCGCAACGTCACGCCGCAGCAGGCCTGCGCGCATCCCAACTGGGTGATGGGGCGCAAGATTTCGGTCGACTCGGCGAGCATGATGAACAAAGGACTGGAAGTCATCGAGGCGCACTGGCTGTTCAATGCGGGCGCCGACGATATCCAGGTGGTGGTGCATCCGCAGAGTGTGATTCATTCGCTGGTCGAATACGTCGACGGCTCGGTGTTGGCTCAGCTCGGCAATCCCGACATGCGCACTCCGATCGCCTATGGCCTGGCTTACCCGGATCGGCTGGACGCCGGTGTGGCGCCGCTGGATCTGTTCAAGGTGGCGAAGATGGATTTCTCCGCCCCGGATTTCGAGCGCTTCCCCTGTCTGGCGTTGGCGTACCAGGCATTGCGCGCTGCCGGGACGGCTCCGGCGATACTGAACGCGGCAAACGAGGTGGCCGTGGCGGCGTTCCTGGACGAGCTTATTCCGTTCCTGTCGATTCCGCGCATCATCGCTGCGGTGCTGGAGGCCCTGCCAGTCACTGCGGTTACCAGCCTGGACGATGTGCTTGCCGCAGACGGTGAAGCGCGCCGCGCCGCGCAACGACTATTGAAGAATATCAACTGATGATTACTTTGCTGGCTTTTATCGGCGCAATTGCGCTGCTGGTGACCTTCCATGAATACGGGCATTACTGGGTGGCGCGCCGTTGCGGCGTGAAAGTGCTGCGTTTTTCGCTGGGATTCGGCAAGGTGATCTATAGCAAGCGCTTTGCCGGCAATGCCACCGAATGGGTCATTTCCGCGATTCCGCTCGGCGGCTACGTCAAGATGGTCGACGAACGCGAGCAGGCAGTGGCTGCGGAAGATCTGCCCTATGCCTTCAATCGCAAGCCGGTTTTGCAGCGCATGGCGATCGTTGCGGCGGGTCCTGTGGCGAATTTCCTGCTGGCCATCGTGCTGTATTGGGGCTTGTTCATGCACGGCGTGCCCGGCTTGAAACCCAAACTCGGTGATGTGCCTGCCGGTAGCCCTGCGGCGATTGCGCAGATGCATGGCGGCGAAACGATACTGAGCATTGACGGCGTGCCGATTCCGAGCTGGCAGGAATTGCATTGGCGCTTGCTGGATCTGGTGTTGCAGCCCGACTCGGAAACTGGCCTGACCCAGGGCGAGGTAAGAATCGAGGCGCAGGATGCCGGCGGCGCAAGCTTGACCCATGTGCTCGACTTGAGCGGCCTGGCCGCGAAAGACCTGGACGGTGATTTTCTCGACAAGCTGGGATTGACGCTGTATCAACCTGTGGTCATGCCGGTCATCGGCGAAGTTGCCGATGGCAGCGTGGCGCAGCGGGCGGGACTGCGGGCGGGCGACCGCATCCTCAGCGCCAGTGGGGTGGCGATGCAGCACTGGATGGATTTGGTTGAAGTGTTGCGCGCGCACCCCGGGCAAACGGTGCGCCTGGAAATCCAGCGCGACGGCAAGACCCTGGAAATCAGCGTGGTCCCGCAAGCTGTCGCCGAGTCCGGAAAAATGATCGGAAAGATCGGCGCGGGACCGCAACTGGACAAGCGGGAATGGCAGGCGATGCTCATTGAAGTCAGCTATGGCCCGCTGGAGGCGCTGCGGCAGTCGTTGCGCAAAACCTCGGAAACCTCCGCGATCAGCCTGGAAATGCTGTGGAAGATGGTGATGGGCGAGGTGTCGATGAAAAATCTGAGCGGCCCCATCACGATCGCAGATTACGCCGGACAGTCCGCGAAAATGGGCCTGGTGGCTTATCTGAGTTTTCTTGCGCTGATCAGTATCAGCCTGGGGGTGCTGAATTTGTTGCCCATTCCCTTATTGGATGGCGGACACTTGCTGTATTATGCCGCTGAATTGCTGAAGGGCAGTCCGGTCTCCGAACGATCATGGGAAATTGGCCAGAAGATCGGCATCGCCTTGCTCGGCACGCTGATGGTCTTCGCGATCTACAACGACATTAATCGATTTGTTTCAGGTTAAATAATGAACACAACAAAACTGGCAGGAATTTTTTTCCTGTTTTGTACCCTTCCTGCCTGGGCAATCGAGCCGTTCGTCGTAAAGGACATCCGTGTAGAAGGGATACAGCGCACTGAACCTGGCACCGTGTTCAGTTATCTTCCGATCAAGGTCGGGGATACGGTGAACAATCAGAAGGCGGAGGAAGCGATCCATGCCTTGTTTGCCACAGGTTTTTTCAAGGATGTGAAGCTGAAGGTCGACCATGACGTGTTGATCGTTCAGGTGCTGGAGCGGCCTTCGATTGCCAGCATCGAAATCAACGGCGCCAAGGAATTCCCCAAGGATCAGCTCAAGGACAACATGAAATTTGCGGGCCTGGCGGTGGCGCGCATTTTCGACAAGGGTGCACTGGACAAGGCGACTCAGGAATTGAAACGCGAATATGTCGCGCGCGGAAAATATGCGGTCAGTGTGACCACCACCGTCACCGAGCTGCCGCGCAATCGCGTCGCCATCGTGTTCAACGTGGTGGAAGGCGAGGTGGCGAAGATCAAGCAGATCAACCTGGTAGGCAATCACGCCTATTCCGAGAAAGAGTTGCTGGGCCAGATGAAGCTGGGTACGCCAAAATGGTACAGCTTTTTCAGCAGCAACGACCAGTATTCCAGGCAGAAACTGGCGGCTGATCTGGAAACCATGCGCTCGTTCTACATGGACAACGGTTACATGGAGTTCAGCATAGACTCCACCCAGGTCTCGATCACACCAGACAAGAAGGATATTTACATCACGATCAATATCACCGAGGGGAGCAAGTACAAGGTTGCCAAGGTGGACATTTCGGGCGACACGCTGATCCCCAAGGCCGATATCGAAAAGCTGGTCGCGGTAAAGGCCGGCGATACTTTTTCGCGCAAGGCCCTGACCGAATCAACCAAGAAGATCGGCGAGCGTTACGGGAAGGACGGCTATGCGTTTGCCAATGTGAATGCGATTCCGGACATCAACAAGGAGAAGCATGAGGTGTCTTTCAACCTGGTGATCGATCCGGGTCAGCGCGCCTACATACGCCACATCAACATTTCCGGAAACAACAAAACCCGCGACGAGGTGATACGCCGCGAATTCCGCCAGCTTGAGGGAGAATGGTTCGATGTCGACAAGGTCAAGAAATCCAAGCAGCGCGTGGACAAACTGGATTTCTTTTCCGAGGTGAACATCGAGACGCCGCCGGTGCAAGGGACAACAGACCAGATGGATGTAAACATGTCGGTCAAGGAAAAATCAACCGGAAGCGTGTCGGTGGGCGCGGGTTTTTCCAGCGGCCAGGGTGTGATACTGACGGGCGGGGTGACGCAGACGAACCTGTTCGGTACCGGGAACAATCTTTCAACCCAGATCAACTCCGGCAGGTTCAATCAGGTTTATTCGGTTTCGTATACCAACCCCTATTACACCGATGACGGCGTGAGCCGCGGGTTCGATGTTTACAAGCGCAATACCGATTCGCAATATACCGCTGTCAGCGCGTACTCGACCCACACCTTGGGCAGCGGTGTGCGTTTCGGCGTGCCGACAGGGGAAGATACCAACATCAATTACGGCTTGGCGGCAGAACGAACCATACTGGGCTTGTTCGCCTCCAGCCCGACGCGGTTGCAGGATTACGTGAATACGGTCGGCTTGTCCACCAACGCCTTGCTGGGAACGGTGGGCTGGACTAGGGATGGCCGCGATAGCGCGATCGCTACCACCAGCGGTACGATGCAGCGGGCCTCGGCAGAAGTGGCACTGCCAGTGCTTGATTTGCGCTATTACAAACTGGATTACCAGCACCAATGGTTCCATCCGGTGGTCAACGATATTACACTGATGTTGACTGGCGAGGCGGGCGTCGCAGGCGGTTATCAAGGGGATGTATTGCCCTTCTTCAAGAATTTCTATGCCGGCGGTCCGGGTTCGGTGCGCGGTTATCAAATCAACTCGCTCGGCCCGCGCGATAATACCGGAATGGTATTGGGCGGACCGCGCCGGGTGCTTGGGAGCATGGAACTGATGATGCCGTTTCCAGGCATGGGCACGGATCAGTCGGTGCGCTTGGGCGGATTTGTCGACGGGGGCGCGGTCTACGGACCCGGCGATCTGCCGGGCAGCACCGGATTGCGCTATTCTACCGGTGTAGCGGTTACCTGGATGTCACCGGTCGGACCACTGAAATTCAGTTATGCGATACCGATACACAGTACGCCGATAGACGAAACGCAGAGATTCCAGTTCACAATGGGTACGATGTTCTGACAGATGTCATGCTTGCTGGCCGGATTTACGCCCGCCAGGCCGTCGCTGGGCGGCAAGCCGGCGCCAGGAGAGGGTGCAGCAGTAATTCAGTGAAGCAGAATCGGATGAATGCCAGCCAGTTTGCCGGTTACTTAGGTGCGGAGGAGATATGAAAGCATTGACTAAATGGTGTGTGTTTGCCTTGCTGTCCGGGATGACAGTGGCGCAGGCCGGGGATTTCAAGGTGGGCGTGGTCGATACGGAGCGCATATTGCGCGAGTCGGCTCCGGCATTGACCGCGGAAAACAAGATTGAAAAGGAATTTTCCGGCCGGGATAACGACATCAAGAAATTGAACAAGGATGCAAGGGAATTGCAGGCGGAATTGACGAAAGAGGACTCCAAATTATCGGACACCGATAGACGCAACAAGGAACGCGAACTGGCTGCAATGAACGCGGATTTGCAGCGCATGCAGCGCGAATTTCGCGAGGACCTGAATTTGCGCAAGAACGAAGAGCTGGCGATCGTGCTGGAACAGGCCAACAAGGCGATCCAGCAGATTGCAGAATCGGAAAATTATGACCTGATTCTGCAGGAGGCTGTGTACCGCAATCCCAAGATCGATATCACCGACAAGGTGATCAAGTATCTTGACGACAATAATACCGGCGGCAAAACAGACAGCAAGGCCGACAGCAAAACAGACAGCAAGGCCGGAAGTTAGGGGATACTCAAGCATGACCGTTTCATACAGCTTGTCCGATATCGTGGCAAAATTGGGCGGTCGCGTGCTGGGTGACGCAGGGGTGCGCATCAGCCAGATCGCGAGTCTGGAATACGCTCAGCCGGACCAGATCAGCTTTCTGACCAACAGCAAATACCGCTCACAGCTTGCCACGACCAAAGCCGGCGCAGTGATCCTTTCCCAGGCAGACCAGGACGCGACCGGTTTGCCGCGCATTATTTCGGATAACGCCTATGCCTATTTCGCCAGGGTTTCTGCGCTGCTGAATCCCGCGCCCGAGATCAGGCCGGGAATACATCCCGGTGCCGTGATAGGCGCGGGCGCGAAGATAGCGGCGACTTCAAGCATTGCGGCGACAGCAGTGATCGGCGACGGTGCGGTGATCGGCGACCACAGCGTGATCGGGGAAGGGTGCTCTATAGGTGATAACGTGGTGATAGGCAGCCACACACGATTGTATCCGCGCGTGGTGGTCTATCACGACTGCGTGATCGGAGACAATCTGATCGCGCATTCCGGCACGGTGATCGGCGCGGACGGATTCGGCATTGCGCTGGATGCCGGACGCTGGATCAAGATACGGCAAATCGGCCGGGTGGTGATCGGCAACGACGTAGAGATCGGTGCCAACACGACTATCGATCGCGGAGCCCTGGACGACACCGTGATCGAGGATGGCGTGAAGCTGGACAACCAGATCCAGATCGCACATAACGTGCGTATCGGCGCGCATACCGCGATCGCCGGCTGCGTCGGCATTGCCGGCAGCACCTCCATCGGAAAGCACTGCCGTATCGGCGGCAGTGCCGGCATCCTGGGGCATTTGCATATCGCCGATCATGTCGAGATCGCTGCCTTCACGCTGATCGGAAAATCCATCCGCGAAGCCGGTTCCTACGCCGGCATATTCCCGTTCTCCTCCGCGGATGACTGGCGCAGGAACAGCGTGCATCTGCGCCACCTGGACGAGCTGGCCAAGCGTGTCAAGACACTGGAACAGCAGCTTGAATCGTTGCGCACGGAATCTTTGAACCGGAAGTAGAAAAAGGGAAACACAAATGAGCATCCAGATGGGTATTAACGAAATCATCAATCTTCTCCCGCACCGCTATCCTTTCCTGCTGATAGACCGGGTGCTTTCGATGGAGCCGGACAAGCACATCGTCGCGCTGAAGAACGTGACGATCAACGAGCCGTTCTTTCCCGGGCATTACCCGCATTTCCCGGTGATGCCCGGTGTGCTGATCATCGAGGCGATGGCCCAGGCATCCGCGCTGCTGTCGTTCAAATCGATGGGTGCGGGAGCGAATGAAAATTCGGTGTATTACTTTGCAGGGATCGACAAGGCGCGCTTCAGGCAGCCGGTCGGCCCCGGCGACCAGTTGATCATCAAGGCGACACTGGTGCGCAGCATGCGCGGCCTGTTCAAGTTCAGCGCGACCGCCGAAGTCGCCGGCCAGCTGGTTGCCGAAGCGGAGCTGATGTGCACGGTCAAGTCTGTCCTGAGCCCTGTCGAAGGGTCGGTTTCATGATGCTCCATCCCACAGCCCTCATCCACCCGGATGCGAAGCTTGCGGATGATGTCGAGGTCGGCGCGTATTCGGTCATCGGCGCGCATGTCGAGATCGGCGCCGGAACCTGGATCGGGCCGCATGTGGTGGTCGAGGGGCATACGCGCATCGGCAAGAACAACCGCATTTTCCAGTTCTGTTCGGTGGGTGCGATCCCCCAGGACAAGAAATATGCCGGCGAGCCGACGCGGCTGGAGATCGGCGACAGCAACACGATACGCGAATTCTGCACGCTGAACACCGGCACAGTCCAGGACGCCGGCGCCACCCGCATCGGCAGCGACAACTGGATCATGGCCTACGTGCATGTGGCGCACGACTGCCAGATCGGCAGCCACACCATCATGGCAAACGGGGCGACGCTGGGCGGCCACGTGCATGTGGCAGACTGGGTGTTCCTCGGCGGGCTGTCCGGCGTGCACCAGTTCGTGCGCATCGGCGCGCACGCGATGACCGGCTTCCAGACACGGCTGTCGCAGGACCTGCCGCCTTACGTGACGGCGGCCGACAATCCGGCCGCAGCGCACGGGATCAATTCGGAAGGATTGAAACGGCGCGGCTACTCTGCCGAGTCCATCATGGCGATCAAGCGTGCTTACAAGACATTGTATAAATCCGGCCTGGCGCTGGAGGAGGCAAAAGCCGAGATCCAGTCCCAGGCGGCGGAGCATTCCGAGCTGCAGCTGATGGTCGATTTTCTGTCCAGCGCAACGCGCGGCATCCTTCGTTAGTCTCCTTATCGTTATGGTAAAAAAAGTTGTGATCGGCATCGTCGCGGGCGAGGCATCGGGCGACCTGCTCGGCAGCCACTTGATTGCGGCCCTGAAAGAAGTTCATCCTGATCTGGAATTCGTCGGCATCGGCGGGCCGAAAATGCAGTCCGCCGGGATGCAGGTGTTGTTCGCTATGGAAAAGCTCGCGGTGCGCGGCTACGTGGAAGTGCTGCGCCATTACCCGGAGATCGCTGGCATCCGCCGCAAGCTGCGTGCCCATTTTCTTGCGAACCGCCCCGATTTGTTCATCGCGGTGGACGCGCCGGATTTCAATCTCGGTCTCGAACTCGCGCTGAAGCAGCAGGGCATTCCCACCATCCACTATGTCAGCCCGTCGATCTGGGCCTGGCGCGGCGAGCGCATCCACAAGATCAAGCGTGCCGTCACCCACATGCTGGCGCTGTTCCCGCACGAACCTGCGATCTATCAGCAAGCCGGCGTGGCGGTGGACTATGTCGGCCATCCTCTGGCGGACCTGTTGCCGGTGCAGCCCAACCGCACCGAGATGCGCGAGACGATGCGCATCCCGCTCAAGGCCAGGGTGTTCGCCTTCCTTCCCGGCAGCCGCCAGAGCGAGGTCAGATATCTTGCGCGTACCTGTATCGAAACCGCCAGGCTGATCCTGCAACAGATCCCCGACGCGCGCTTCCTGGTGCCGCTGGTGAGCCGCGAAACGCGCGCCATCTTCGAGCAGGCGATCTATGACTGCGATGCCCATGAATTGCCGATCACGATGCTGTTCGGCCATGCCCAGGATGCGATGGTCGTCGCCGACGGTGTGCTGGTCGCCTCCGGCACCGCGACGCTGGAGGCGGCTTTGCTCAAGCGCCCGATGGTGATCACCTACCGCATGCCGGCCCTGTCGTACTGGTTGATGAAACGCAAGCGCTACCAGCCCTATGTCGGCTTGCCGAATATCCTGTGCGAGCGTTTCGTCGTGCCGGAACTGGTGCAGGAAGATGCCACGCCGGAAAATCTCTGTCAGGCGCTGCTCAATCTGGTCAACGACAAGAATGCGGTGGCGGAGCTGGAGCGGATATTTACCGGATTGCACCTGACCTTGCGCCAAGACACCGCCAAAAAAGCGGCCCTGGCCATCCTGCCGTATTTGCCAAGCACATGAATCCCCTCGCCCGCTTGCGGGATAAGCAGCGACTTGGCCGCCGTATTGTGGTGGCCCAGACGAATGGCTGGTTGTTGCATCAGAGAGGGTAGGGGAGAGGGAAAATATCTCAATCAGCCATCATCCTGATCTGCGGTGTCGATGAAGCGGGGCGCGGCCCGCTGGCCGGGCCGGTCAGCGCGGCGGCGGTGATACTCGACCCGGATCAACCGATAGCCGGCCTGGCCGATTCCAAGAAGCTCAGCCAACGCCAGCGCGACCAGCTTGCCCCGGTGATCCGCGAACGCGCATTGGCCTGGGCGGTCGCCTACGCCGATGTCGAGGAGATCGACAGCCTCAACATCCTGCAGGCCACGCTGCTGGCGATGCGCCGTGCGGTGCTGGCCCTGGAAATCCGGCCGCAGCAGGTGCTGGTCGACGGCCTGTATTGCCCGCAGACCGGCATCCCCAGCCAGGCGATCGTCAAGGGAGACAGCAAGGTCGCCGCGATATCCGCCGCGTCCATCCTGGCGAAGACCGCCCGCGATGCGCTGATGCTGCAGCTGCACGAACAATATCCGCATTACGGATTTGCCGAACACAAGGGCTATCCCACTGCAGCGCATCTGGCCGCGCTGCGCGTACACGGCGTGTCGGCGGTGCACCGCAGGAGCTTCAGGCCGGTGCGCGAACTTTTATCTGCTCGCCCGCTTGCGGGGTAAGCAGCGACTATTGATACTTTCATAATTCATGACACCCTGGCCTTCATTGCGAATGAAGTGAAGCAATCCAGCAAGACCCAGGTGCATTTTGGTTAAATCATCTGGATTCCCGCTTATCCGAAGGACAGTTTGTCCTGAGTCTGTCGAAGGACGGGAATGACGTGCCATTTTTTTAAATTCTCCTTACCGCATTCCGAAAGATGCGTCACTGTCATCGAATATGGAAACCTCAATAGGCCGCCGTTTTGTGGAGGCCTAGCCGAATGGCTGGTTGTTACATCAGAGGTATGGGGAAGAGGTTGGATTTCGGGTATTGTGTCGACCTTTCATTTTATAGAGTAAACATCGCATGGCCATATTCAAACTCATCCATGTCCTTGCCGCCCTGATCTGGGTGGGGGGCATGTTTCTTGCCTATGTAGTACTGCGCCCGGCTGCGGCCGAGGTTCTGGAGCCGCCGCAACGGCTGCGTTTGTGGGATGCGGTATTCCACCGCTTCTTCCATTGGGTATGGGGGGCGGTTGGCGTGTTGCTGGTCAGCGGTTTTTACATGCTGATCCAGATGGGCGGATTTCCCGGTGCGCCGGTCTATGTGCACATCATGCTGGCGATGGGGCTGGCGATGATGGCGATATACGCTTATGTGTTCTTTGCCTGCTACACGCCGTTCAACCTGCAGGTCGCGAAACAGCAATGGAAAGAGGCGGGAGGGTTGCTGGGCAGGATACGCAAGCTGATCGCGTTGAATCTGACGCTGGGGCTGCTGACGGTGTGTGTGGCAGTCATAGGCGTGGCGTGGGCTTAACCAGGCTGGTAGAAGAGGGTAGAGCACTACATGCCAGCCGCTTACTGAAAGGCCCGGAGATCCCATTCCATGATTAGCGATAAGGTGGCAGCGATCCGCGAGCGATATGGCCGCAATCTGCAATTGCTGCGGATGATGGGCTTGGCGGTCACGATAGGCATACTGGGCGCGCTCGCGGTGCTGGGGTTCCACCAGTTGCTGCTCACGCTCGAAGTCCGGTTGTATGGCTCCAACCATGGCCTGGTGGCCGATGCGATGCGGTTGCCGCCCTGGATTCGTGCTGTCGTTCCCGCTCTTGGCGGCCTTGCTGCCGGGCTGCTGCTGCAATATTTTCTCGGCCGCGGCAAAAACGAAACCGGAGCCGACTACATGGAAGCCATCTCCGCCGGCAGCGAAATTCCGCTGCGCTCCTCGTTGCTGAAGTCGCTGGCATCCGCCGCTACGGTTATCTCGGGCGGATCGATCGGGCGCGAGGGCTCGATGGTGCAGCTGGCGGCGTTGTCCGGCAGCCTGTTCGGAAGAGCGCTGCGCCTGTCGCCCGACGAGCGGCGTTTCGCGGTGGCCTGCGGCGCGGCGGCCGGGCTCGCGGGCGCGTATAACACACCGATCGCCGGCGCACTGTTCGTCGCCGAGATCGTGCTCGGCGGCTTCAGCGTCGGCAGCTTCGGCCCGCTGCTGCTGGCGGCGGCGATCTCCGATTCGGTGGTGCGCCACGTCAGCAGCGTGGGCCCGATCTTTGCGGCCTCGCCCGGCACGCTGCAAAGTGTGCCCGAGCTGCTGCTGGTGGTGGTTACCGGTATCGTGGCCGGATTGCTCGGGCCCCTGTTCATCGGCGCATTGAATCGCGTACACCGGTATCTGGCCGCGCTGCGTTTTCCGCTGTGGCTGAAGATGGCGCTCGCCGGGTTGGCGGTAGGCGGGCTGTCGGTGATACGCCCCGAAGTGTGGGGCAACGGTTATTCGGTGGTGAATTCTTTGCTGCACCAGCCCTGGCTGTGGCAGAGCGTGCTGCTGATCCTGGTGCTGAAAGTCGTCGCCACGGTCCTGACCTCGGGTTCGGGGGCGGTCGGCGGGGTGTTCACGCCTACGCTGTTCGTCGGCGCGGCGCTGGGTACGCTGGCCGGCAATGTGGTGCAGCTGATGTTGCCCGGCGTGTCGATGACGGCGTACACGCTGGTCGGAATGAGCGCTTTCCTCGCTGCCGTCACCCACGCGCCGCTGACCGCGGTGGTGATGGTCAGCGAGATGACTGCGGGCTACGGCCTGGTGCCCGCGCTGGTGCTGGCCAGCCTGGCCGGCTATTACGTTTCTTCGGTGCTGCACCCGGCATCGATCTACGCAGGCTCGATCCCGCAAGACCATCCTACCCAGAACATGCCGTCGACCCATCTGTAAGGGCCGATGCCGTGCCATCATGCAACGCTCCCATCGCGGCGAAACTTGCTAGAATCGCGCCGCGCCGCAAGGCGCAGGATGATCATTCATAACTACAATTCAGGGAGAAAAAATGTTAGAGAAACAGCTTGCGGCGATGCTGACCGCCACGGTGTTTGCGATCCCGGCTTATGCGCAGGAGGAGGCGGATGGGGAGGATTTTCGTGCCGCGAATTATGCCGGCATTTCTGTCACCCGTTTGACCGCTGCGCCATCCACCAACGGTGCCGCGGTGATGTTCGGCCGGCGCTACAGCGAGCATCTCGCTGCCGAGGTGGGCTATGAGGATTCCAGTGCGCTGAGTTCCAGCGCCGAGAAGACCACTGCGCTTTCGGTCGCCGTCGTCGGCATACAGCCCTTCACGGCCGACCTGGAAGGTTATGTCCGGCTTGGCTACGCGTCCGCCCACACCAAAGATGCCACCGGCGCCACCGCCAATCATGGCGACCTGACCTATGGCGTTGGCGTGGAATACCGTCTGGACGAGGAATATTCGCTGGGCTTCGGATATGACAGCGTGCAAATCGGGGACAACATCAATATCCCGCGCGCCAGCGAGAACTCCTACGGGCTGACGCTGGTCCGCAGTTTCTGATAGCCACGCCAGGTCTGGCGGCGGGATGATCCTCGCCGCCTGGTCGAAACAAACAGACCTCGTGCGTCAGAGCGGATTTGACCGACTCGACCTTCAATACTCACTTCTCGCCCAGCCCCAGCCGCCTGATGTAATGGCAGGTGTAGCCATGCGGATGCTTGACCAGGTAGTCCTGGTGGTATTCCTCGGCGCGCCAGAATTCGCGGAACGGCGCGACTTCGGTGACGACCGGCGCGCCCCATTCGCCTGAGGCATCCACGGTGCGGATGACTTCTTCGGCAATCGCCTTTTGTTGTTCGTCCAGGTAGAAGATCGCCGAGCGGTAGGACGTGCCGATATCGTTGCCCTGGCGGTTCTTGGTGGTCGGGTTGTGCATCCGGAAGAACTCGAACAGCAGGTGGCGGTAAGTGAGTTGCTGCGGGTCGAACACCACCTTCAGCGCTTCCGCGTGTCCGGTGTGGTGCTCATACGTTGCGTTCGGCACATCGCCGCCGGTATAGCCGACCTCGGTCTCCAATACGCCGGGAATCTGGCGCACCAGTTCTTCCATGCCCCAGAAGCAGCCACCGGCGAGATACGCGGTTTGAGTTTTGGCAGTCTGATCCATGCTTGTTCCTAACGCCGTTCCTTCTTCATGGCCTGTGCGGCTTCACGTTTGGAATCCTTTTCCTTCTCGGTGGCGCGCTTGTCATGCTGCTTTTTGCCCTTGGCCAGGCCGATCTCAAGTTTGACACGGCCGTTCTTGTAGTGCATGTCCAGCGGCATCAGCGTGTAGCCGGCGCGCTGCACCTTGCCGATGATGCGGTCGATCTCCAGTTTGTGCAGCAGCAGCTTGCGGGTGCGCACCGGGTCCGGGTGGATGTGCGTCGATGCATTCAGCAGCGGGCTGATGTGCGAACCGATCAGATACAGCGCACCGTCCTTTGTGATCACATAGGCTTCCTTGAGCTGCGCGCGGCCGGCGCGGATCGCCTTGACTTCCCAGCCTTCCAGCATGATGCCGGCTTCATATTTATCCTCGATGAAGTATTCGTGGTAGGCTTTTTTGTTCTGGATGATGCTCATAAGAGATGAGTTTTGCGGTGCGTTCGGCTATTCTACCAGTCTTTAGAATCGCGTCCCTTTGGAAACACATCGATGGCATTAGTGGAAAAGATGGTGCTGGTCCCGCACAGCGCGGAGCAGATGTTCGGGCTGGTGGACCGCGTCGAGGATTACCCGCAGTTCCTACCCTGGTGCGGCGGAGCCAGCGTGGACAAGCAGGAGGGCGCTACGATCCATGCCACGGTGCACATCGATTACCACCATATCAAACAGAGCTTCACCACCGAGAATGTGCGCACCGTGCCGCACCGGATCGCGATGACGTTGCAGCATGGACCGTTCAAACAGTTGGACGGAAGCTGGAGATTCATTCCGTTGAGCCCATCTGCCTGTAAAATAGAGTTCAGCCTGCACTATGAGTTTTCCAGCAAGCTGCTGGAAAAGATGGTCGGGCCGGTGTTTAACTATATCGCCAACAATTTCGTGGATGCGTTCATCCAGCGCGCAGAGAAGGTTTACCCGAACACATGAACGACATGATCGATATCGAAGTGATCTATGCGCTGCCTGAGGAGCAGATTCTGCTCAAGCGCAGCGTGCCGGCCGGCACGACCGTGGCAGACGCGATAAAGGCCAGCAGCGTGCTCGACAAACACCCCGAGATCGACCTGTCCGCGAACAAGCTGGGCATCTTCGGCAAGCTGACCAAGGCCGATGCCGTGGTGCGCGACAAGGACCGCATCGAGATCTACCGCCCGCTGATCGCCGACCCCAAGGAGGTGCGGCGCAAGCGTGCCGAGGAAGGAAAAGTTATGAAAAAAGGCGGCGGCGATGCCTGATACCCTTAGTAATCGTTACGAGCAAGCCGCGGCGCGAGGAGCCGCGGAGCGAATGACGAGAAAACGAGCAAAGCGAGTTTCGGCGGAGACTTACCTTCAGGTTATGTCAGAGCCACAATCCGCGGTTGGTAGACGTACCCGCAAGGGGCAGGCCGTGCGGTTCCCGCCGCTAATGCTGCGACCGTTACGCTCAGGAACGAGCGAGCACGCGACAACGCGGCACGGCTGCGCAGTAGATTAATGAGGGTATCAGGTGCTTGATTACGATCTCCATTGCCACTCCAACATCTCCGACGGTACGCTGGCTCCGGGCGAGCTGGTGGATCGCGCGGCCGAACGCGGCGTCAAGGTGCTGGCGTTGACCGATCACGATGATGTCGACGGCCTGGACGAGGCGCGTGCCACCGCCGCGCGCCATGGCATCAAGTTCATCAATGGGGTGGAGATCTCCGTATCCTGGCGCAGCCACACCCTGCATATCGTCGGCCTGAACATCAATCCCGGTTATCCGCCGCTGGCGCAGGGACTGCTCGGAGTGCGCAGCGGGCGCGGCGAACGCGCAAGAAGGATGGCCGACGAACTGGCCAGGGCCGGCATCGGCGGCGTGCTGCAGGGGGCCTATCAATTCGCGCAGAACCCCAACATGATCAGCCGCACCCATTTTGCGCGCTACCTGGTGGAAACCGGCCATTGCAAGGACGTGAAAAGCGTGTTCAAGCGTTATCTGGTGAAAGGCAAGCCGGGTTACGTGCCGCACCAATGGGCGAGCCTGGCCGATGCGATCGGCTGGATACGCGGCAGCGGGGGTTTGGCGGTGCTGGCGCACCCGGGACGCTACATGAGCGGACACAGCGGCATGGGCAAGAAGACCATGCAAGAATTGTTGTCCGAGTTCGTCGATCTGGGCGGCCAGGCGCTGGAAGTCGTCACCGGCAGCCACACGCCGGAGCAGTATGCCGAGTTCGCGCGTTATGCCGAAGAATTCGGTCTGCTGGCTTCGTGCGGTTCGGATTTCCATGGCCCGGGCGAGAGCTACCGGGACATGGGCAGGCTGCCGGACTTTCCGCTGGGCTGCCGTCCGGTCTGGCAGGCGTTTCCAGTGTAGGTATGGCGCAATTTTTTGCGATACACCCGGACAATCCCAACCCGCGCCTGATCCATCAGGCAGCGGAGCTGCTGCGTAATGGTGGCGTGGTGGTGTACCCGACCGATTCCTGCTACGCGCTGGGCTGCCATCTCGACGACAAGGATGCCGTGACCCGCATCCGCCAGATACGCCAGCTGGACGAGCAGCATCACATGACGCTGATGTGCCGCGACCTGTCTGAGATCTCGCGCTATGCCAGGGTGGACAATGCGAAATTCCGCCTGCTCAAGGCCAATACGCCGGGCAGTTATACTTTCATCCTGGAGGCGACCAGGGAAGTGCCCAAGCGCTTGCAGCATCCCAAGCGCAGTACCGTCGGTATCCGCATCCCCGATCATCCGGTGGCATTGGCCTTGCTGGCAGAGCTGGGCGAACCGATGTCCAGCTCGACGCTGATCCTGCCCGGTGAGCCCTGGCCGCTGAACGATGCCGGGCACATACGCGAGTTGCTGGAAAAGAAAGTCGATCTGGTGATCGACGGCGGAACGGTGGGTGCGGATTTCACCACCGTGATAGATTTGACTGGGGATGTGCCGGTATTGCTGCGCCGCGGAAAAGGTGATATTGCACCTTTTGGAATTGAAAATAATGAAGATTAATGACAACTTGATGGAAACTTAATGCAAATCGACCAACTGATACAAACCGTTGCCCTCGCAGCCATTCCGGTGCTGTTCGCGATCACGCTGCATGAAGCGGCGCATGGCTATGTGGCGAAGCATTTTGGCGACATGACTGCCTATCAGGCCGGGCGCATCAGCCTCAATCCCTTGCATCATATCGATCCGCTGGGCACGGTCATATTACCGCTGCTGACGCTGTGGATGGGCGGGATACTGTTCGGCTGGGCCAAGCCGGTACCGGTCAATTTTTCCGCATTGCGCCGCCCCAAGCAGGATATGCTGTGGGTTGCGATCGCCGGACCGGCGTCCAATCTGGTCATGGCGTTGGGCTGGGCTTTCGTTTACAAGATCGGGGTGACGTTTCCGGAAAGCTATTTTGCCGAGCCGTTACTGGGGATGGCAATGTGGGGGATCAGGATCAATGTTGTGCTGATGGTGCTGAATCTGTTGCCGTTGCCGCCGCTGGATGGCGGGCGCGTCGCGGTCAGTCTGCTGCCGCAGCGCCAGGCATTCCAACTGGCGAAGATCGAGCCTTATGGCATGTTCATCCTGATTTTTCTGGCGATCACACCGATATTGAGCTTGCTGCTCACCGCGCCTATTGAGTTGGTTTACAAATTGCTTTCGCTGTTATTCGGAATCTAAATCATGTTTGCTGAACGCGTGTTATCGGGGATGCGTCCCACCGGAAATTTGCACTTGGGTCATTACCATGGAGTTCTGAAGAACTGGGTGCAGATGCAGAACGAATATGAATGCCTGTTTTTTGTGGCCGATTGGCACGCACTGACCACGCATTACGATACGCCGCAAGTCATCGAGCAAAGCGTGTGGGACATGGTGGTCGACTGGCTGGCTGCAGGCGTCAATCCGGCGCGCGCCACGCTGTTCATCCAGTCCAGGGTGCCGGAGCATGCCGAACTGCATCTGCTGTTGTCGATGATCACGCCGCTGGGCTGGCTGGAGCGTGTGCCGACCTACAAGGACCAGCAGGAAAAACTGGCCGAAAAGGACCTGAGCACCTACGGCTTCCTCGGCTATCCGTTGCTGCAAAGCGCGGACATCCTGATCTATCGCGCCACCCAGGTTCCGGTGGGGGAAGACCAGGTGCCGCATATCGAATTCACCCGGGAGATCGCGCGGCGTTTCAATCATCTCTATGGACGCGAACCGGGTTTTGCAGAGAAGGCCGAAGCCGCAGCCAAGAAACTCGGCAGCAAAAAAGCCAAGCTGTATCACGAACTGCGCACCCGCTTTCAGGAGCAGGGTGACGATGAGGCACTGGAATCCGCGAAATCGCTGCTGGACGAGCAGCAAAGCCTGAGCCTGGGCGATCGCGAGCGGCTGTTCGGCTATCTCGAAGGCGGCGGCAAGATGATATTGTCCGAGCCCCAGGCCATGCTCACTGCGGCTTCGAAAATGCCGGGGCTGGACGGACAGAAGATGTCCAAATCCTACAACAACACCATCAGTTTGCGCGAAGACGAAGCCAGCGTAACGAAAAAGATACGCACCATGCCGACTGATCCAGCGCGCATCCGGCGCAGTGATTCCGGCGATCCCGACAAATGTCCGGTTTGGCAGCTGCATCAAGTGTACTCGAACGAGCAGGTCAAACAGTGGGTCGTGAAGGGCTGCAAGAGCGCCGGCATCGGGTGCATCGAGTGCAAACAGCCGGTGATCGACGCGGTGCTGGCGGAACAGCGCCCGATGCGCGAGCGGGCGCAGCTGTATCTGGACGACCCGGCGCTGGTGCGCAACATCATTGCCGACGGCTGCGAAAAAGCGCGCAAACTGGCATCCGAAACCATGCGCGATGTGCGCGAGGCGATGGGGATCAGCTACGGCTAACACCATGTCGGTCATCCTTGAATCGACCATCACCTGCCCGAATTGCGGCTTGGCCAAACCAGAAACGATGCCGACTGATGCGTGCCAGTTTTTCTATGAGTGCACCGGGTGCCATGCCGTATTGCGCCCGAAACCCGGCGATTGCTGTGTGTTCTGTTCATTTGGTAACATGCCGTGCCCCTCCATCCAGTTGCAACGGGCTCGCCCAGCGAATTGAAACGATATGAACCAGACCGATACCCAAACTTCCGCACCGCTTGCATTGATCCACGGCGAACCTTTGCTGGTGCTGCCGCAGGATCTGTATATCCCGCCGGATGCGCTGGAGCTGGTGCTGGCAACCTTTCAGGGCCCGCTGGATTTGTTGTTGTATCTGATCCGCAAGCACAACCTCGACGTGCTGGATATTCCGATGGCGGAACTGACCCGCCAGTACATGGGCTACATCGAGATGATGCAGAAGCATCGCCTCGAGCTGGCGGCGGATTATCTGCTGATGGCGGCAGTGCTGATCGAGATCAAGTCGCGCATGTTGCTGCCGCGCCCGCCGAGGGTCAATGAAGAAGAGGGCGAGGACCCGCGCGCCGGACTGATGCGCCGCTTGCTGGAATACGAGCAAATGAAGCTTGCCGCGCAAAAACTCAACGAGCTCCCGCAAGCGGGACGCGATTTCGAGATCGTGCAGGTGCTGATCGAGACTACCATGCGGGAAAGATTGCCTGAAGTCAGCATCGAGGACCTGAGGCTGGCTTGGCTGGGTCTGCTGGCCCGCGCCAAATTGAATACCCATCATAAAGTGCGCCGCGAACAACTTTCGGTGCGCGAGCAGATGACGCACATCCTGCGCTGCCTGCAGGGCGGGGAATTCGTCGAGTTCGGCATGTTGTTCGATGCCGCGAGTGGCGTGCCGAAACTGGTGGTCACTTTTATCGCCATCCTGGAATTGGCCAAGGAATATCTGATAGAAATCCAACAAAGCGAAACCATGGGGAATATATATGTCCGAACCAACCGAACCATTGATGCCGAGTGAAGCACCGTTGCCGGATGAGGCGGCATTGCCCGTTCACGACCAGCCCTGCGGTGAAGCCCAGGACAGGCTGCCATCCTCGGCAGAGGTGATCCCGTTGAATGCCGCGTTGCAGAACAGCGCCACTGAAAGTACGGAATCAGAACCGCAGGTTGCGGAAACAGTCGATCTGCAGCAACTCAAGCGCGTGCTGGAAACCGCGCTGCTGATCAGCGCCGAACCGTTGTCGCTGGGAGAACTGAAAAAGCTTTCCGACGCCGCGCTGGACAATCGCCAGATGGAGACATTGCTGGGCGAGCTTGAGCAGGATTGGCAAGGCAGGGGGATAGAACTAACCCGCGTGGCGAGTGGCTGGCGGTTCCGCGCCAAACCCGAAATGCAGCTCTATTTGGATCGGCTCAACCCGCAAAAGCCGCCGCGCTATTCGCGCGCCGTACTGGAGACCCTGGCCATCATCGCTTATCATCAGCCAGTCACCCGCGGCGATATCGAGGAGATACGCGGCGTCGCGGTTTCTTCGCAGATACTGAAGACACTGGAAACACGTGGTTGGGTTGAAGTGGTCGGGACTCGCGATGTGCCGGGTAAACCGGAATTATTCGCCACTACCAAACAGCTGCTGGATGACCTCAATCTGCGCGCCCTGCAGGAATTGCCTTCGCTGCAGGAAATCGGCGCTCTGCTGGAACAGGACGTGACCGTTTCAGCCTGAAGGCTGCTGGTTGATGAAATCGATCCAGTCCAGGGAAAATCCGTTTTTCAAGGAGCTGGTCAAACTGGCCGGTTCCACGCGGGAGCGCAATCAGTCCGGTCAGACATTGCTGGACGGCGCGCATTTGCTGAAGGCGTACCTGGACAACGGCAAGCAGCCGCGCCACATTCTTTGCCAACCCGCAGCGTTGCAGGATCGCGAAATAGCCGATTTATTGGATCGCATCGGTGCTGTCCCAGTCTCGCAGCTCGACGCCAGGCTGCTTGCCGAACTGAGCGAACTAAAAACCCCCAGTGGGATCATCGCGCTGATCGAGATCCCCAAGCCGGATCGGCAGGTCGGGCAAAGCCGGTTTGCCCTGCTGCTGGAAGATATCCAGGACCCGGGAAACCTCGGCTCCATGCTGCGCTCTGCCGCCGCGGCCGGGTGCGATGCGGTATTCCTGTCGCATGGCTGTGCCGATGCGTGGTCGCCTAAAGTGCTGCGCGCCGCGATGGGCGGGCATTTCACGCTGCGCATCTATGAGAACCAGGACCTGCCGGGCGTGGCAAGGTCATATCCCGGCGCACTGGTGGCTGCCAGTCTGCAAGCCCGGGTTAGCCTGTATGACTGCGACTTGAGCGGCAAGGTCGCGTTCATGATCGGCAATGAAGGTGCTGGCTTGTCGGCGGCGATGCTGAGTCTGGCCGCACACAATGTCCATATTCCGATGCCGGGCAAGGTCGAATCGCTGAATGCCGCGGCGGCAGCGGCCATTTGCCTGTTTGAAGCAGCGCGGCAACGACATCGGCCTTGAGCCGGCATAATCAAGGCGCGTATCAAGCGCCTTGACCTGTAAGCGAATTTCGCTATAATGCGCGGCCCTGCTGGACTGCTTGTAAAACCGATAGTCAGTTCCGCCTACCTTGCCCCACCGCACCGCAAGCGGGGGGCTTAAACCACAAGGAGATGCAATGCGACATTACGAGATCGTTTTTATTGTTCACCCGGATCAAAGCGAGCAAGTGCCCGCGATGATCGAACGCTATCGCACGCTGGTCACTTCCAAAGGCGGCTACATCCACCGTCTGGAAGACTGGGGTCGCCGCCAGTTGGCCTACCCTATCCAGAAAATACACAAGGCACACTACGTGCTGATGAATATCGAATGCAACCAGGAAACACTGGATGAACTGGAGCACGCGTTCCGTTTCAATGATGCCGTGCTGCGTCACCTGACAGTCAAGACCCGCGCTGCCGTCACAGAACCGTCTGCGATGATGAAGGAAGAAAAATCCCGTGCCGTGCCGACTGAAGCCGCCGCTAGCGCTCCGGCGCAGACTGAAGAGTCCGCAGCCGGAGCAGCTTGATCCGCGAGTGACAGTCTGTCCCGAAGTTCTGGAAACAGCTCAGCCGACAGCCTGCATCGCATAACATCGACATAATCTGGAATAAGGAAATATCATGGCACGTCCATCAGACAAGAAAAAAGATGACAAGAACAAGCGTTCTTCCCGCAATAATCTGTTCAAGCGCCGCAAGTTCTGCCGCTTCACCGTCGAGAAAATCGCGGAAGTGGATTACAAGGATATCAATATCCTCAAGGAGTTCATCGCGGAGAATGGCAAGTTGATCCCGGCACGCATCACCGGTACCAAGACACATTATCAGCGCCAATTGAGTACCGCCGTCAAGCGCGCACGTTTCCTGGCTTTAATGCCTTACACAGACCTGCACTAAGGAATCCGGACATGCAAATAATTTTGATGGAAAAAGTCAACAACGTCGGCCAACTGGGCGAGGTTGTCAAAGTAAAGAACGGGTTCGCGCGCAACTTTCTTATCCCGCAAGGCAAGGCCAAGCGTGCCACCGATGCCAACATGGCCGAATTTGAATCGCGCCGTGCCGAGATCGAAGCTGCCGAAAAGGTAAAGCTGGCTGACGCGCAGGCACGCGGCGAAAAGTTGTCCGGATTGACCATCCAGGTCGTGCAAAAAGCCGGCGTCGACGGCAAGCTGTTCGGCTCGGTTACCAATGCCGACATCGTGGCGGCATTGGTGGCGCAGGGGTTTCAAGTCGAAAAATCGCAAGTGCGCATGCCTCACGGCCATCTCAAGCAGATCGGCGACCACCCGATCAACATCGCGCTGCATAGCGATGTGGTCGTGGGTATCACCGTTTCGGTGCTGGGCGAACAGTAATCCGCGGTGCGCCGAAGCCATACCGGGACAATCCGGTATCAGTACAACAAAAGGACTGGCAACAGTCCTTTTTTGTTTTTAGGATTTTGACGATTGGCAGGGTAAAATGACCCCCGCTCATTAGTCAGTGAATTCCAGCCCATGCAAATTCTCTCCAGCCCGGACACACAGCTAGACCAGATCAAGTTGCCGCCCCATTCGGTTGAGGCCGAACAATCGGTGCTGGGCGGCTTGCTGCTGGAGGCGAGTGCGCTGGACAAGATCACCGATTTGGTGCTGCCCGATGATTTCTACCGTAACGAGCATCGCCTGATCTACCGCCAGATCATGCGCTTGAGCGAACTGGCCAAACCGGTGGACGTTATCACCGTGGCCGAGGCATTGCAGATTGCAGGAGAACTGGAAAAGGTGGGCGGGCTGGCTTATCTGGGTAGCCTTGCGCAAAATGTGCCGTCTGCTGCCAACATCCGCCGCTATGCGGAGATCGTGCGTGAGCGTTCCATCATGCGCAAACTGGCTGAGGTCGGCAGCGAAATCGCCAGCAGCGCCTACAATCCGACCGGGCGCGATGCCGCGCAATTGCTGGACGAAGCAGAAAGCAAGGTATTCGATATCGCCGAGGCGGGTGCAAAGGGAAAACAGGGCTTCATCCCGATGCCACCGCTGCTGACCCAGGTCGTCGAACGCATTGAGACCCTGTACGCGCGCGACAATGCCAGCGAGGTGACCGGCACGGCCACCGGGTTTACCGATCTGGACCGCAAGACTTCGGGTTTACAGCCCGGCGACCTGATCATCATCGCGGGTCGTCCGAGCATGGGCAAGACCGCGCTGGCGATCAACATCGCCGAGAACGTCGCACTGGACAGCAGCTTGCCGGTGGCAATTTTCAGCATGGAAATGGGCGCGACACAATTGGCGATGCGCATGCTCGGCTCGGTCGGCAAGCTGAACCAGCAGGATCTGCGCACTGGGCGGCTGCAGGATGATGACTGGGGCCGTCTGACCCATGCACTGGGCAAGCTGAACGATGCGCCCATCCACATTGACGAAAGTGCCGCGCTATCCTCACTCGATCTGCGCGCCCGCTCGCGTCGCCTGCATCGCCAGAACAACGGCCTGGGCCTGATCGTCGTCGATTATTTGCAACTGATGAGTTCGAACGTGGGCAAGGCCAGCGAGAACCGCGCCACCGAGATCTCGGAAATCTCCCGCTCGCTGAAGGCGCTGGCCAAGGAGCTTCATGTGCCGGTGATTGCGCTATCGCAGTTGAACCGCAGCCTGGAACAGCGCACCGACAAGCGCCCGGTGATGTCCGACCTGCGCGAATCCGGCGCGATCGAACAGGATGCCGACCTGATCCTGTTCATCTACCGCGATGAAGTCTATAACCCCGATTCGCAGAGCAAAGGCAAGGCCGAAATCATCATCGGCAAGCAACGTAACGGCCCGATCGGCAAGGTGGAGCTGGCGTTCCGCGGCGAATACACGCGCTTCGACAATCTGGCTGCCGGCAGCTACTGAGCCGCGCGATATTTCTGTTTGAAGCGGGATGACCTTTCGGATACAATGCGCAGCTTCGCAGGCGCGTAGCTCAGCTGGTTAGAGCACCACCTTGACATGGTGGGGGTCGTTGGTTCGAGTCCAATCGCGCCTACCAAGAATTCCTCAAGTAAAACACAGCGTTACACTCCACTCACCAACCGCTTCAGGCGGCCTTCCGGTCCGGTATGGCAAAAGTATGACGTTCGCCATTCGAACCTTCCGCAGCCTCGGCACCGGGCATCACATGCAAGGGTGGACGGTTCACCCAGGCCCGCAGGTGTTCCGACGACAGGTGCGCATAACGCTGCACCATCGTGACGCTGGACCAGCCGCCCAACTCCTGCAGCACCGGCAACGGCGTTCCACTCTGGACATGCCAGCTCGCCCAGGTGTGGCGCAGATCGTGCCAGCAAAAATCCGCAATGCCGGCACGCTGCAACGCCAACCGCCACGCCTTGCTACCCGCCTGCTTGACCGGCTTGCCCCGGTGCGGGAAAACCCACGCCGAGGGCGACTCGCCTTGTGACGCGAGCTGCCTTTTCAGCAGCCCGACGGCAATGTCGGACAGCGGTACCGCAATCGCCTTCCGCGTCTTCGATTCCTCCTTCGGAATCCACGCCGTGCGTCTTGCCAGGTCAACCCAGCACCATTTGAGATGCGTCACGTTACTGCGCCGCAGTCCGGTCTGCAAACTGAACTCAGCCATGGCTGCCAGATGGTCCGGCAGTTCTGCAATGAGCCTGTTTGCCTCGGCCCGCGTGATCCATCTCATGCGGCTCCTGCTACCCTTCAGGGCTCTGACTCTCGGGACCCGTTCGATCCAGTCCCAATCGTTGCAAGCCTTGTTGAGCGCGGCCCGCAAGGTCGTCAGATAGCGATTGACGGTATCGACGCCGGGCTTGCACGTCCGCCGCTGTCCGGTCCGGTAGATTTTCTCGTACGGCTTCTGACGTTCGGCAATGATGTGACCGATCATTGCCTTGTCTATTTCGTCGAGATACTTGTCTCCCAGGATCACATCGAGAAAACGAAACGCAGCCCTGTCATTGCCAAGCGACGCCTTGTTCTCGAATTCGGCTTCACGGAGATACCTGACCACCACCTCGCGCCATCTGTACCTTGGTTTGACGCCCAACCTCTGCTGCTCCCACAGACCGCTTTTCAACCGGTCGTGGTATTCCTGCGCCTGCTTCCTGTCGGAAGTCCCAGCGCTCTGGCGTACTCGTCGTCCGTTGACGCTAATGTCGACAAACCACAACGGCGACTTTTTTTGTCGATAGAGGGACATGAATGCTTCTCCTTTCTCATGCCATCACTCGACGTTTGCCGCCGATATTGTGATCGCAAATATTCAACAAGGTCAACATCGACGAATACCCAGGCTTTGCCAGGTTTAGCCGCAGGCACGCGTCCCGCCTTTGCCATCCTGGACAAGGTGACAGGATGCAGATGCAGGAATTTCGCCGCTGCCTTGAGATCCATGGTGCGCATGGCAGTCTCGCAGTTGGCTTGTTGCTGTTGTTCCATGTTGGTCGTGTCCGGTTAACTCAAGCCGCGCCCGTCTGGATCGCGGATGCGTTGATGCATCCATGGTTCGAGGAACGGGCGCCCCCATGGCGCCGGATACTGAAACAGGCATTGCCTGTCCCAGCGAAGCGCTATTGTCGCGACATGGTAGACAGGCCCAGACAGAAAATCTGGTGACAAAGCGGTAGAAATCAGGGGGTCTTTTTTGCACCGGCCCGCTTGCGGGCTTTCAGGATCTCTTTGTGCAGGTCCGAGATGACGATACCGACCGTCTCGAGGCAAAGGGCCAATGCCTGTTCGAACGGACTGTCGGATGCGGAGGAGGGCAGGGAGCCGAAATAGTCCCGGTAATGGATCACGATCTGCTCGATCAGGAAATCGCGGTTGGCTTTTGGCGGGGCGCCTGCCCTGGACTGGTAGGCATCGGCCTCGCTCAGGACATGCAGGGACTCGGCCATGTTCTGCAGCGCCAGGGAATATTCCTGCAGCGGAGAATTCCGGATAAGTACCATCTTCGCTTCGTCATAGGCCGGCTCACTGTGCAGCAGGCTGTGCAGGATCAACCGGTTCCGATCGCTCAGGCGATCAAGCTGCTTCTTCAGTTTCAGCAGCGTCTTCTCCAGGTCCTTCAGCTGTTCCCGGTCGTCCTGGACGGTCGACGCACCCCGGCCCTCGTCTTCGCGCAGCCTGTATCTGCCCAGCTCGAATTCCACATGTTCGACGAAATCCGCGCGCGGGTCCTGCTCGGCGAGGCCGAGCAGACCCATGACCTGGGTGCGCACCGCTTCCGGCAGGTGGAAGTCGATCATGACCGGCTTGCCCTTGGAGATCGACAGGAAGCTGGGGGGATTTTTCATGAAGGCATTCTAATCGGGCAACGGGATGCCTGTCAGTGGAAGCCGCAGATGGCTCTGTCGGCCTCGATACAGCTTTTATGTTCAAGGACTGCCGGATAATCCACGATGGAGCACCCAATAAGTACCCCAGGGCGGGGTCCGGGGGCGGAAACCCTGTGTGTTATTACCCCGATATTAGGCGATTATTACCCCGACAATAGGCGCTTAATACCGCAACAATACCCCATCAATACCGCAATAATTACCCATTAATAGGCCCGTATTACCGATGCTTGAGCGAGCGGTTGGATGCTTGTCGCAGGAATGTCCGGGGAATGTCGGTGTTCGCTGCGTATTCCAAGTCCGAACAACCTGGGCTATCTATCGCTGGCGTATCTGGTCCCAGCGGTAATGCAGGATGTGGACATTGCATTTCCTTGCGATGTCGATGCCGTGGTCGAGCAGCTTCCTGCGATGACGGTAGAAGCTGCTGCGTGACAGGGGCTGGTCCATTATTGGACCAGCCTTTTTGAGGTCGACGCCGTCATACCAGGCAGCGGCGGTCAGGGAATAGGGCTGGGGGATCTCATCAAACAGCCTCTTGATCAGTGCCGGGCAGGGGCCGGGCGGGGGTGGTACGTCGAGTGGCTCGATCACATGCTCGATGGCAAACAGCCCCATTCCCATGGGAAGCCGTTTGATCTTGCGCCGGGCCTCTGTTGCCGTGCTGAACCAGTTGGCCTCGTTGAGCGAGCCGACAGGTCGGTCATCTCCGGAAAGATAGTAGCCCTGCCTGTAGCCATGGCGATACAGGCGGATCACATGGTATTCCACGTAGGGGACATCAGGCCCGGATACATCGGTCATGGCAGCCAGTGCAGGAAATAAAAACTGCACAATTTTACCTTGTGCCAGTTACGTTGGAAGCGTCTATTGACAGAGCTTCGGCCATTGCAGACCTTATGGCTAGCGTCCTAAAGCGTCCACTCTTCTGATCATTACGGCCATCCTCATTGAGTATAGAATGTGTCTAGTAAATGAGGGCGATTCACGATTACATCCTCACTGAACTTCCTTTTGTTTCAAGTCCAGAATACGCTTATTGATCGCTTCGATTGCACTTGTATCATTTGCGTCAAATCTGGATTTGATTTCCTCAAGATGCATTACAGCTCTTTCATAGTTCTTTTCTTCTGCCGCACGTTCAACCAAGTAATTTAACTCCTGAACAGAAAGTTGCGCCTTTTCTAGTTGTACGCGATTCCATCCTGAATCAGGGGCGCTAGAAATAGCCTTTGCAAATAGGAGAATTAGAAGAAGCCCGAAAGAAAGCCCAGCTGTTGCGTGCAGCTCTCCTCTGCGTTTCCAATCATTTGTAAATGCCGCTCCTACTAATAGACTAAGAGTAATTAAGGTGACAAATGCAATCATTCCTGTCAGGAATGTAATTTCGATGGCGAATTTAATACTTGAAGAATCAAATGTACGAATTAGACTTCCCAGAAAAAATCCAAGAAACAAGAAAAATAATGGCTGCCTTAATTTCCCAAATTTCGGGAACAAATCAAAGACCTGAATAAAAAATCCAATCAGCGATGCCACGCCTGTGATAAGTGTAAAGATGTCCATAAAAGTGGCCATTGATCATCCTTCGAATCTATTTTTGTTGTGAATCACCCCGGTTTTCGTGGAGGCTGATTGGTTTAAGTAACATTAGCAGATTCCATGCTGGCTAACTGCCGGTAGTATTTTGCCTCAGCTTCGGCTCAAAGGTTCGGTTCCGGCAGACGTCTATGCGCCGGTTACCTGCCATTCAATCGAACATCAAGCTGAAGGTCATCCCTCAGAACCAGCTCTTGATTCGGTCGGCGATCCGTTGCCAAAGAGTACGTTCCTTCTTACGACGCTCAGCATGGGCAGCTTTAAGTACCTTTTTGTCATGTGCTCGATTGGCTTCGATCTGAGAGTGCGTAAATCTCGCGGCCCACCGCACTGAATTGTTCTCGATCCAATAGTGCGATTGACACGCCATGCTCCAGTTTCCGATGGATGGCACGAGACTGACCCGACCTCGGCTGCGCTTTAGTGTCCAGCGACCTGTTTTGAGAGGTGTAACTACTTTTCCTTTGCAACCACAGCAGCAGTTGTGCGCCGCAGTCGAATACTTCTCCGAGATGTAGAGCACCCCGTCTTCTAACGTCTTTGGAATCCGATCGACGAATTGGGGCGTGATGCTACTGACCTTCATGGATGTCGCTCTTTGAGAGGAGACTGTTGGCTACCGAATACGAGACGAATCGCTCGTGCCCCATATCGCTGTAGTACCCAATATACTTTTTCCAAGCGACAACCGCCAAACAGGCATTCAGAGAGTTGAGCTCGGCAATTTGAATATTCTTGTCGTATTCATTAACGATGTCGTCCTGGGCAAATGATATCCGCTCCCGAGCTTCGTCTCTCGCATCGGGCAAGCTAACAACTGCCCGCAGGAGTCCTCCAATCCTGCTGCGTTTGACGAAGAGCCCCATACCAACATCAACAAAAGGCGTTCCCCAAGATTCAAGCTGATCGATGATCGCACGCTTGGCATCTCCACTGTCCATCGACAAGAAGACGAACGACATGCCGGCCAATTCACCGACGTTCGAGGCGTCGACTTGGATTGGGTGGGAGACGATGCCACGGTGCATCTTTGAATAGATCGATTTCAGGTATTCGACCTTCAATTGCTGAGCGCGTAGTTCTTCGATGCTTGGGGCACCCGGTGTCCGAAATGCGTTGTGTGTCAGCATTACATCGGAGTCAAACAGATGAATTTCACTGACATGCGTCTTCGCGACTGCGTCCAAAATATACGAGCCCGTACCGCCGAGGCCGACGATGGCAATTTTGGCACCGGCAAGTTTCAGGGCGATTCCGTGGATTTCGGATCGCGACGATGCCGTGTCCAGATAATTGAACGGTAATTCCTCGCTCGGCTCAGGCTCGATGACCTGGCGGGTTTTCGCATTCAACGTGGAATCCAGCGCGAGCGCGGGCTGCATGATAAGCGACACATAGGTCGTCATCTTCTCAAAGTAGTCCTCGTAGTAGCCGCACTGAGGCTTACGAGAAAAGGAATGCTGGGAGACCAGGCCATTGCCAAGCGTACAAGGCTCGCTGTTTTGCCGCAGGATATCGAGTGGCGCGCCGTTCTTGGTGCAAGGATATTCGCCGAGGAACTTGACGGTATGGTCTTGTGGTCGCACAGTCACATCGCCCGCCAATTCTAGTTTCGAGGCAACCGCACCATAAACAATTTGTCGCTGGCCATTCACATACGGCACATCGCGCACGACGAGGAAGCCGGCATCGGTAACGACGATGTTATACCCGGCCTGCCGCAACCGGACGAGGTCAGGACTATGATCGATTGGTATGGCCGACATCGAATAGTGTCCCGTGCTTTTTAACTTCGACCTTGCCGTTCTTCGCAAGGTCACCATGGTGAGGTGAGCTCTTGGCATGCTCGAAGCTCACCGTAAACTCGGGATCCAAACCGCATGGCGGCGTCGGATAGGCTAACTTGACGACCTGGTCAAATGTGACCTCTTGATGTTCGACGATGAATGGCTCGGTGTTCACGCGGATCAAGTAGTAGTGTTCGGGCGCCTCACCGACATGAAAGTGTTCATCCTCGACGAGAGAAACCTGCTGCGCGTCAATGCGTACGGGCTTGTCTTCGGTATTGCCACTGACTTCGCGGTACAGAACGCGACCGTCCGGGACGCCAAAGAGCTCATACAGATCGGCGCCCGTGGTTGGCGTCGGGGATTGATGCGGCTTTTGATCGACGTGAATCCGCACGTGATGATTTTCCATTACCTTTTCCTTTCAAATCGGACACTGGTTGAGGGCGAGTAGGTTGTCCGTCCACACGCCGTCGGCGTGGGTGCGGACGTAAGGTGGGTGACCCGTAGTGCGCACGACAGCAATATCTGCGCGACGATTCGTCTTTGGATCGAGCACATAGAACGTGTTTGTACCTTCGTCTATGCTGCGAATCACTTGCTCGCGAGTCCATATCCAACCGCCTCCGGTGCTACGTGGGTTACCGAGATACGTAATGTGCTCATGCGGGCTCTGCGGATGCGGCTTACGGATACAAGTTACTTGAACGTCTGCCATCACAACTCTCCTTTCATACTTGCTTTCACCAAGAAGGTCATCTAATATATGACGAATCCGTCTAGCTTCTCGGCAAAAAAATTTCCCCGAAGAGCTTATTAGACGAAGTAGTCATTCATGATTATACGGAGTCGTAATGTCCGAGTCAACCCCTCCATCCACAATCTTTCCTGACCGTCTGCGAATAGCTCGTGAGTACCGAGGCCTGACCCAAGGAGAACTGGCAAAGCGCGCCGAGCTTCAGCCTTCTGCTATTTCGCACTTTGAAACCGGCGCGCGCAAGCCGTCATTTGATAACTTGCGGCTGCTCGCAGACACGCTTGACGTGACCACCGATTACCTCCTTGGAAGGGTCGACGAGTTCAAGGAACTTGCAGGAGCGGACAAACTCCATCGCCACTACAGTTCGCTTGAAGGTGATGACCGCAAATTCGCCGATGACCTAATTACGTTGCTGGCATCCAAGGCGGCGGCAAAAGGAAGTGACAAGCTTTGACAACGGATCCCTATGCCTTTGCGACTGCTCGCGCAGAGCACATGATCAAGGCGTTCGGGATCACCACCTTGCCGATTGACCCGAAGGCGCTGGCACGCCAAGCCGGCTTCGAAGTAGTTGCCAAGCCTGCAAGTCAGGCCGGCGTATCCGGCATGTTGATTCGTGTCGGCAATGAGTTCGCCATTGCTTACGCCACACACCTGGAGAACGAAGGGTTCGAGAACTTCAGCGTTGGGCATGAGTTGGGGCACTACTATCTTCCAGGTCACATAGACGCCGTGCTTCCGAGCGGTGACGGAATCCACGAGTCGCGCTCCGGATTCGCCTCGGCTGATCGCTACGAAAAGGAGGCCGACGGCTTTGCAGCTGGCCTGCTCATGCCCCGGCATTTATTCTTTCCTGCGATCGAGCGGGCCGGGACGGGTTTGGCTGCCATTGAAGCGATGGCTGCCTTGTGCCGGACTTCACTGCACGCGACCGCGATTCGCTACACACAATGCGCCCGAGAACCAGTAGCGATCGTCATCAGCAAGGGCAGCCAAGTCGACCACTGTTTCATGTCCTTGGCGCTTCGCGACCTTCCGGGAATTGACTGGCTGAGAAAGCGAGCTATTGTGCCCCACAGCACACCGACGTACGACTTCAATCGCGACACAGCGAACGTCTCACAAGGACAACGGCGTGAGGAGTCATCGAACTTGCAGGACTGGTTCGGGGGCTCGCGACAAATAGAAATTGCCGAGGACATTATTGGCCTCGGGCGGTATGGGAGAACACTCACCGTGCTCCACTCGATTGCACTACCGGAACCCGAGGAAGAAGAGGACGAACAAGCGTTGATTGAGTCCTGGACGCCGCAGTTCCACCGTTAAAGCGCTCTCGCCTTGGCGTGCAGTGCGTGTTGCCGGATCAGCAAGCTGTCCCTCAACGTGATTTTCAGCTGAACGGCAGGTAACCGGCATATTGTTGCCCGACACCGACCTCGAACCTAAGATCAGCTAAGGCCGATTGGCTGACTTTGCGTATTCAATCGGTATAACAAATATTGGTGCGTTGGCTCAGCGGTGCTTTCGTTCCCTGGCAGAGTGCCTAGTAGCGGCATCAATATATTGAGTCCAATCCGATGCTATACCGGCCTGTGCTTGCTCTAGGCTCATTGTCCCGGCCTTTACCTGCCTCGCCAGGTAACCCTCGACCTTGTCCTTGATCTTGAAGTACCGGCTTTGCAGGGTGACTCTGTCAGGCCCGCATTGTGGCCAGATATTGTCCATCGTATCTGCGCCTCCCAATTCCAGCGACACCAGATGATCCAGCTCGCATACCTCATTGCGACCCGAATTGTGAGATGGCTTTCTGACACCATAGTAGCGATAGGTCGCTTCCTTCTCCTTTACCGTTGTGGCGAAGTTGCGTTCGCATTTCCTGGTGGTGAATCCTTTGGTCTTGAGCACTTCTCTGGTGATCTGGGGATTGACCGCTCCGGGCGTGCAATGGGGATCGGGTATCGGATATCCGTGGCTTATCCTTACCTGGCACTCGTTGCCATGCAGCGGAGACGGCTGGGATAACGGCCGGGAAGCACTGCCATCGATCTGCACCGGGCAAGTGCTCTGCTTTGCATGAACCGTTTGAGTGAACGCAAGGAAGACAAGGCCCAATGCTGCTGCATTTTTCATGCTTCTCCCCAAGGAATGTTTTTGTATCGATGCCGCGATAAACGGCGAACTTTACCAGCGTTTACCGGCGCTTCCCATTGCTGAATTATTTGTGTGCGCATGGATGCGCCTCGGCCGAGGGTGCGACTTTGCCTTGAATGTATGCTGATGCGAGTTACCGGTGCGCTATCAGGTCAGGCATGTCATTGCGCGGATTGTTGACCCTGGTCGATACGGTGTGCCAGGCGAAGCTGCCGCTTTGAAGCAGTGTTTTGGCGATATCGGTAACGTCGGCCGGAGACAAGTCTTGCCTGACCCATTGCCGCCCCGCCTCAGCGGATAGCACCAAGGGCTCGCGGTCATGCAGTTTCCGCAGATCGCCCCCGGCTTCCATGGTCAGGATGGTGAAGGTTGAGATGTTGGCGTGCTGATTGGTCTCGTACAGTCCAGCCATCAGCACCGGCTGTCCGTCGGCACGGTAAATGAAATACGGTTGTTTGCCGGTGGTGGTCTGCTTCCATTCGTACCAGCCATCTGCGGGAACAAGGCATCGCCCGGCTTTCCATGCACGGCGGAAATAGGGGGAAGTTGCCGCGGTTTCAACCCGCGCATTGATCGGTCTTCTGGCCTTGTCATCCGCCCATGATGGCAGGAAGCCCCACGTGAGCAGCTCTGCAACGTGGCCATGCGCATCGTCACGAAAAACCAGCGCATGCCGGCTGGGAGCCATGTTCCAGCTGGGTTGCAGTTCAATGGGGCCGGGTGTCCATGCAGGATCGAAGGCATGGGCATACTCGACGACGGTCTTGGCCTGAACAAAGCGTCCGCACATGTAATTAGTTTACCCTTTGCGGCTGCCCTTGTTGACAACAGAACGAACGTTCTGTATCTTGAGTTTGACTGTTTTTGGCGCACGGCGCACCCCAGCACGCAACACTCATAATCATGGACATGAAAGTCGAACACTCTGCAATTTCAGAAGCGGAGGGATATCTTGCCCGCCTCAATCCGGCACAGCGCGAGGCTGTCGAGCATGCCGCCGGTGGCGGGGATGCAGCTCCCCTGCTGGTGATCGCCGGCGCAGGATCCGGCAAGACCAATACCCTGGCACATCGTGTCGCTCACCTGATCGCGCAAGGTGCGAATCCCGGGGCGATACTCCTTCTGACATTCTCGCGACGTGCGGCGGACGAGATGGCGCGACGCGTCGACCGCATCGTGCGCCAGCTGGCTGCGGACCGTCCCAGGCTTGCCGGGGTGAAACTCAGCTGGGCTGGAACCTTCCATAGCGTAGGTGCGCGCCTGTTGCGGGAATATGCCGGCAGGATAGGTCTTGACCCAGCTTTTACCATCCACGACCGGGGGGATTCAGCCGATCTCATGAACCTGGTGCGGCACGAACTCAAACTGTCAGAGAAGCTCAAGCGCTTTCCGCAGAAGAACACCTGTCTCTCGATCTACTCGGCTGCAGTAAATACCATGGCGCCGCTGGAAGAAGTGCTGCAGCGCCGCTTTCCATGGTGCGTTGAATGGCAGGATGAACTGAAGCATCTGTTCCTGGCCTATGTCGAGGCCAAGCAGAAGCAGTGCGTACTCGACTATGACGACCTTCTGTTGTACTGGGCACAGATGGTGGCGGAACCCGTGCTGGCTGCAGAGACAGGTGCACTCTTCCAGCATATTCTGGTGGACGAATACCAGGATACCAATGCGCTGCAGGCCAGCATACTGCTTGCGATGAAGCCGGCCGGGCAGGGGCTTACGGTGGTGGGCGATGATGCCCAGTCCATCTATGCCTTCAGGGGGGCGACCGTGCGCAATATCCTGGATTTCCCGGGGCACTTCGATCCTGCCGCGAAGGTCGTCACGCTGGAACAGAACTATCGCTCAACCCAGTCCATCCTGTCCGCAGCCAATGCGGTGATCGGGCTGGCTGCGGAACGTTACAGCAAGGAATTGTGGAGCGACAGGAGCGCTGGCGAACGCCCGCAACTTGTCACCGTGCGCGATGATCTCGATCAGGCTGGCTTCGTGGTGGAAGAGGTGCTGGCACGACGCGAGAATGGCACAAGGCTCAAGTCCCAGGCAGTGCTGTTTCGCGCCTCGCATCATAGCGCGACGCTGGAGATCGAGCTGGTCAGGCGCAACATTCCCTTCGTCAAATTCGGCGGCCTTAAATTCCTCGAGTCTTCCCATGTGAAGGACGTCCTCTCGGCCCTGCGCTGGATCGAGAATCCGCGCGACCGCGTCGCGGGGTTCCGCGTATTGCAGCTCATTCCCGGTATCGGCCAGAAAACTTCCGCCCAGGTTCTGGACAACCTGGCCCTGGTCGAGGACGTGATCATGGGGCTTGCCGAATCGCGGGTGCCTTCTGCTGCAGCGGAAGGCTGGCAGGATTTCGTGGAACTGGTGCAGGCCATCCATCTGCGCAGGGTGGCATGGCCGGTGGAATTCGACACCGTGTGCAAGTGGTATGCGGCTCACCTTGAGCGCATGTATGAAGACGCGCCCATCCGCCAGATGGACATAGACCAGCTGGAAAAGATCGCGGCCACCTATCCATCGCGCCAGCGATTCTTGACCGAACTCACGCTGGACCCGCCCGATGCCACCAGCGACGAATCTGGTGCTCCGTTGCTCGATGAGGACTACCTGATCCTCTCCACCATCCATTCGGCCAAGGGCCAGGAGTGGAATTCGGTATATCTGCTCAACGCAGTCGATGGCTGCATTCCTTCCGACCTTGCCGCCGGCGATGCCGCCGAGATCGAGGAGGAACGCCGTTTACTCTATGTGGCGATGACACGTGCCAGGGAGCACCTGCAGATCGTGGTGCCCCAGCGTTTCTATGTGACGCAGCAATCCCAGTTCGGCGACCGTCATGTGTATGCGGGCCGTACCCGCTTCATACCCGCCAGCATCACGGACAAGTTCGAGATGAAGACCTGGCCGGTAATAAAGGACGCCCCGGCTCCAAGCACCAAGTCCCGCGAAGAAGTGGTGAACCTGCTCGCAAAAATGAAGACGATGTGGAGGTAGTTGATGGGTACTTCCCTGGAAGCATTGCTGCAGCACCCCGGCATCTGGCGGGGTGACCGGATTGCCGAGGCCGGTGTGGATGTGCTGCCGACCGGATTTGCGGAGCTGGACGAGCAGTTGCCTGGAAGGGGATGGCCGCAAGGTGCACTTACCGAGATCCTGATCGAGCGCGAAGGCATAGGGGAGTTGCGCCTGCTGCTCCCGGCACTGGCCAGGGCTTCGGAACAGGGTGGCTGGCTGGCCTGGGTGTCACCGCCGCACCTGCCCTATGCACCAGCCTTGAGTGCCGCCGGCATCCGGCTGGAGCACCTGCTGGTTGTGCAGCCGAAACAGGAATCGGATGCCTGGTGGACCACCGAGCAGGCGCTGCGCTCTGGCGCTTGCAGCACCGTGCTCGCCTGGTTGAAGAAGCCGGACGAGAGGCGCATGCGCCGACTGCAGCTCGGTGCGGAGACTGGCCACACCTTCGGTGTGCTGTTCCGGCATGCGAGTGCTGCAGAGGAGCGTTCTACGGCCGCTTTGCGCCTGCGCCTTGAAGCGACCCCCAAGGGTCTGGCAGTGCACATCCTCAAGCGGCGCGGCGGGTATCTTGCACGGCCAGTGATGCTGGACCTGGATCTGGATCATCGCAAGGCCGCGCGCCGCATTCACCCAACGGGACTCTCTCTGGTGCGACAGGCGGCCTGAGTTTCGTTTCCGGCATCTCCCTGAAATCCCCGCGTGAGCATGTTCCATGTTGTGGATAGCCCTTCACCTCCCTTCGCTGCCGCTGGAAGTGTTCTCGCGCAGCCTTCCTGCATCCCTGCCGTTCGCGGTATTCGAGAAGCAGGGCAGCCGCACCCGGCTGATCGCATGCAACGTTGCGGCCAATGCATCCGGCATACAACCGGGCATGACAGTATCCGCTGCGCAAGCGCTGGAGGCAGCGCTCGTCGTGCGAGTCCGCAATCCCGTTGCCGAACAGGAGTCCCTGGATGGCATTGCCGCCTGGGCGGGTCGGTTCACGCCCTCCGTCAGCCCGCAGCCGCCGAATGGTGTGCTGCTGGAAGTGGAGAGTTGTCTGCGCCTGCATCGCGGACTCGACAATCTGCTGGGCCGGGTGCGCAGCGGCCTGGCGGAAATGGGTTACGCCTCGACCATCGCATGCGCTCCCACTGCACATGGTGCCTGGCTCCTGGCGCAGGCAGGTCAGGAGATCGTCGTCCGCGAAGCATCCCGGCTGGAAGAAGTCCTGGCCGGACTGCCGGTGCGATTGCTCAACCAGTCACAGGAGACCCTGTCCAGCCTGGAAATGGTCGGCGCATATACCCTGGGTGATTGCCTGCGCCTGCCGCGCGCCGGCATGGCGCGCCGCTTTGGGCCTGGATTGCTGGATGAACTGGGCCGCGCGCTCGGCAGCCTTCCAGAAGCGCGCGAGTTCTTCGTGCCGCCGCCTGAATTCGGCCGCCGCCTCGAATTGCCTGCTCCGGTGCATGAAGCGGAAGCTCTGCTGTTCGCTGCGCGCCGCCTGCTGCCCGAGCTGGAAGGCTACCTCAACTTGCGCCAGGCAGGCGTGCAGGAGTTGGAGCTGGTATGCAGCCATGATCGCAAGCAGGACACCATAATCAAGCTCGGTTTTGTGAAGCCCACGCGTTCGGTGGAACGCATGCAGCTGCTGTTGCGCGAGACCCTCGCCAAAACCCGTCTGTCCGCACCGGTGCACACCATGGCACTCCATGCCGGCCAGATCCTGCCGTTGAATTTCTCGAACGCCGATCTGTTCCAGGATGGCGACACCGTGGAGGATGGCAGCCTGCTTCTGGAACGGTTGCGGATCAGGCTCGGAAAGGATGCGCTATTCGGCATCGTGCCGCATGCGGATCACAGGCCGGAACGCGCCTGGCGACGCTGTGGTCCCGGCGAGAGGGACAAGCACAAGATCCCGGTACAGCGCCCGCTATGGCTATTGCAGAGGCCGGAGCATTGCCGTGAAGGCAGGCTGGTACTGAAGAGCGGGCCGGAGCGCATCGAAAGCGGCTGGTGGGATGGCAGTGATGCGGTACGGGATTACTACGTGGCTCAGGATGGAAGCGGCTCGCGGTTGTGGGTGTACTGCGACCGCATCAGCGGCGAGTGGTATGTGCACGGGCTGTTCGCATGAGGACAGTGGCACCGATGAACTCCTACGCAGAATTGCACTGCCTGTCCAACTTCACTTTCCTGCGCGGCGCATCGCACCCGGAAGAGCTGGCAGCTCGCGCCCATGAGCTGGGCTATGCAGCACTCGCATTGACCGATGAATGCTCGCTTGCGGGTATCGTGCGCGCACATGTGGCTGCGAAGGAACTGAAGTTCAAGCTCATCGTCGGGAGCGAATTCAGGTTCGAGGAAGGTTTGCGCATGGTGCTGCTGGCCACGGACCGCACCGGCTACGGCAATCTCTCCGCGCTCATCACCCGGGGGCGGCGCAACGCGCTCAAGGGAAGCTACAGCCTGACGCTGGACGATATGCAAGGCGGTGTTCCAGGCTGCCTCGCACTCCTGCTGCCCGATCCCTTGCCCACGTTGGACCAGGCCAGAAAAATTTCCAGGCTGTTCGCAGGACGGGCCTGGCTTGCCGTCGAGCTGTTCCGCGCTGCAGACGATGCCGAGCGAATCTCATCTTTGAGTGAACTGGGCGCGATGTCCGGCCTGCCGCTGGTTGCGTGCGGGGATGTGCACATGCATGTCCCGGAACGGCGGCCGCTACAGGATACGCTTGCCGCGATCCGTCTCCACATGCCGATAGCGGAGGCGGGGGAGGCACTCTACCCGAATGCAGAGCGCCACCTGCGCGAGCGCAATGACCTTCAGCGTCTTTATCCTGCCGAGCTGCTTGAACAAACCATAACAATTGCCAGCCGCTGCCGTTTCTCGCTCGATGAGTTGCGCTACGAATACCCGGAGGATGTCACTCCACCCGGCGAGACGCCTGCTTCCTATCTGCGCAGCCTGACTGAAGCAGGCCTCGCGCGGCGTTATCCGCATGGCGTTTCCGGCAAGGTGCGCGCGATGGTCGAATACGAACTCGCGCTGATCGCGGAGCTGAAATACGAACCCTATTTCCTGACTGTATACGACATCGTGAGGTTCGCACGTGAATGCGGCATCCTGTGCCAGGGGAGGGGGTCTGCGGCGAACTCCGCGGTGTGCTATGCGCTGCACATCACTGAAGTGAACCCCGCCTGCATGGAGATGCTGTTCGAGCGTTTCATCTCCAGGGAGCGCAACGAGCCACCGGACATCGACGTGGATTTCGAGCATGAGCGGCGCGAGGAGGTGATTCAATATCTCTACACCAAATACGGACGCGAACGTGCGGCACTGGCAGCCACCGTGATCAGCTACCGTCCTAAAAGCGCCATGCGTGATGTGGGCAAGGCGCTGGGCTTCGATATGGAACAGGTGGACCGGCTTTCCAAGTCGATGTCCTGGTGGGATGGTCGAAAGCTGATGGAACAGCGGCTGACGGAAGCCGGGTTCGATCCTGCCAATTCGAGAGTGCAACTCCTGATCCAGCTGGTGGAAGAGCTGCTCGGTTTCCCGCGCCATCTCTCCCAGCATGTAGGCGGCTTCGTGATTGCCCGCGGCAAGCTGTTGCACCTCGTCCCCATCGAAAATGCTGCCATGCCGGAGCGCACCATCATACAGTGGGACAAGGACGATCTCGACGCACTCGGTCTGATGAAGGTCGACGTGCTCGCGCTCGGCATGCTCTCGGCGATCCGCCGGGCATTGGATGAAGTCAGCCGCCTGCGCCGCATCCCCTTTACCATGGCCGATGTGCCTTCCGAGGATCCTGCCGTTTACGACATGATCGGACATGCCGACACCGTGGGCGTGTTCCAGATCGAGTCGCGTGCCCAGATGTCCATGCTGCCGCGCATGAAGCCGCGCATGTTTTATGACCTGGTGATCGAAGTCGCCATCGTCCGACCCGGCCCGATCCAGGGCGGCATGGTCCATCCCTATCTGCGACGCCGTCAGGGGATGGAGCCTGTCACCTTCCCGAGCGGGGATGTGCGGGAGGTGCTGGAACGAACACTCGGTGTGCCCATCTTCCAGGAACAGGTGATGCAGCTGGCAGTGGTGGCTGCAGGATTCACTCCCGGAGAGGCTGACCAGGTACGCCGCTCCATGGCTGCATGGCATCGCAAGGGCGGGCTGGAACAATTCGAGCGCCGCCTGATCGACGGCATGCGTGCGCGCGGCTACAAGGACGAATTCTCCCGGCAGATATATCAGCAGATACTGGGCTTCGGTGAGTACGGATTTCCGGAGTCGCATGCGGCGAGCTTCGCGCTGCTGGTCTATGTGTCCGCATGGCTCAAGTGCCACGAGCCTGCGGCTTTCAGCTGCGCGCTGCTGAACAGCCAGCCGATGGGGTTTTATGCGCCCTCTCAGCTTGTCCAGGATGCTCGCCGACACGGGATTGAAGTGCTGCCGGTGGATGTGAACCAGAGCGACTGGGACTGTACGCTCTGCCCACGAGGGACAGAGCCTGCACCCGAGGATCAACCAGCCCTGAGGCTTGGGCTGCGCATGGTGAAGGGACTCACGCTTGAAGGTGTTGCGCGTCTCATGGTTGCGCGCAGCCAAAGGCCATATTCCGGCATCGAGGACTTTGCGTCGCGTTCCGGCCTGGAAAAGCGCGACCTCAGGTATCTTGCCGCTGCAGGTGCATTGCAGTCATTGGCGGGGCATCGCCGCCGAGCCTACTGGCATGTGGCAGGGGCAGAGAAGGGCACACCGCTCGCACCTGCGCCACTTGATGAAGAGCAACCGGAGTTGATTCCGATGACCGAAGGCCAGGACATAGCGGCGGATTACAACAGCGTGGGGCTGACCCTGGGGCGCCATCCTCTTGCGCTGTTGCGCGAGACGCTTAAACGCCAGCGCTTTGCCACAGCCAGCCAGCTGCGCAATTTCCCCAATGGAAGAATCACGCGTACCGCGGGGCTGGTGACGATGCGTCAGCGGCCGGGCACGGCAAGTGGCGTGACTTTCCTGACGCTGGAAGATGAAACCGGGCATATCAACGTAGTGGTCTGGCTGGATCTTGCCGAACGGCAGAGACGCGAGCTGATCGGAGCAAGGCTGTTAGCGGTATATGGCGTGCTTGAGCGCCAGGGTGAGGTGACTCATCTAATCGCTGGCAGGCTCAGAGACTTCACGCACATGCTGGGGAGCCTGGTGACGCAGTCGAGGGATTTTCACTGAGAGGAAAATTGCGACGATCATCGCAATCCCGTCTGATACTGCAAGTGCGAATCCAAAAAAGCTGAACCGTTATTGTCCCCGCAAATCTGGTATGACATTCAGATGTCGTAACTCGGATATGCTGAGACAAAATTTCGCTAATTGAGGCTAATCATCAGTTTTGGCAAACGTCGAGATGACAGCGAAATCAAATGATTAAAATTTGGGGCGTAACGTCTGGAGGGATTGACATGGTGGGGGTCGTTGGTTCGAGTCCAATCGCGCCTACCATACAAACGATGAGCCAGGTCAATGATGCCCTGGTTCATTTCGTTTTGAATCGACCCGGGCTTGCCCGGGCCGGCATTCCCGGATTCTGCAGGGTCTCGATAATCCCCTGATGCGGACTAAGGTCAGCGCGAGGCTACCGAAATGATGGGCGCTGCATCCGGAACAGGGTTCGGCATGAAGTCGACCGCCATCATCAGGCTCACGGCCATTATCATCACAATGGAATAAGCAAAGGATTTTTTTGCCCAGCGCCTGTCGTCAGTCGATATACGGTCGCGCCATGTAGAACCTGTCCAGGCTGAGCCCAGGATCAGTATCACTGCCAGATAGGCAGTTCCGGTATTGTGGGTGAAGAACAGCAGCAACGCGCACAGAGTGAAAATCGCCACGTATACGGGCATATGGCGTTTCACCCATGCGACTCCCCGTACAACGGGCAGCACCGGTATGGAGGCTCGCGCATAGTCCTGCAAATACAGTATGGCGATTGCGTAGGCGTGGGGGAGTTGCCAGAGAGCATATATAGCGAACAGGATCAACCCTGCTGCATCCAGTTGGCCGCTGGCGGCACTATAGCCGGCCAGCGGAGGAACCGCTCCGGACAGGCTGCCTACCCAGGTTCCATGAGGGCTACGCTTCAGCCAAAGGCTGTAGAGTACGACGTACACCAGCAATCCGGCCAGTGTGACCAGTGTGGCCAGCAGATTGGTGTATAGCGCCAGCAGCGACAATCCGCAAATGGCCAGCACATGCCCGAATATCAGGGCATGAAACGCAGGGATCCTGTGCTGAACCAGGGGACGGTTCCGGGTGCGCAACATCAGCGCATCGATATCCTGGTCGATGAAATTGTTGAGTGTGCAGCCGCCGCCTATAACCAGCGCGATGCCGGTGATCGACGCAAGCAGGATTTCCGCGCTGGGCTGCCCGCGGCTGCCCAGGAACAGCCCTCCCGCCACGGAAACCAGGTTTCCGAATATGATGCCCGGTTTGGTGAGGGCAAGATAATCTCTGAGAATCCACATGTTCAATTCATCGTCGGCATCATGCGCATGTTTACGTTGTACATGATCCAGAGGGTGCCGACTACTACAAAGACGATGATGATCAGGGTATAGAGCAATACCATTACATTCCAGCGCTGTGAGGGTGAGCTGTCCAGATGCAGGAAGAAATGCATTTGGGCGATGATCTGCAGCACGGCCAGGATAACGATGATGGTCATGACCAGTGATACGGGGATCCTGCTGTTCATCACCATGCCGAAGGATGCGATGGTGAGCACAAGCGAGATGATGAATCCCGTCGTGTTACTGCGGTAGGAACCCTGCATTGCGTGATTCTCTTGAGCTGGATGGATATGCATTTCAGAGTACCCCCATCAAATAGACTACCGTGAACACCGCGATCCAGATGATGTCCAGGAAATGCCAGAACAGACTGAGTCTGAGCAGGCGAGATGTGATGGCCGGCGTGATGCCCTTGTGTGCCAGCTGCCACATCATCGTGCCCATCCAGATCAGGCCGATGCTCACGTGCGTGCCGTGCGTGCCCACCAGGCCAAAAAAGGCGGAGAGAAAGCCGCTTCTGTCGGGTCCGTTGCCTTCCATCACCAGATGCCTGAATTCGTACACTTCCATTCCGACGAATCCCATTCCCAGAGCTGCGGTGAGTAGCAGCCATTTCAGAGTTGCCGAACGCAATCGCCTGTGTACGGAAAGCATTGCGAAGCCGTTGGAGAAGCTGGAGAATAGCAAAAGCATGGTTTCGATGAATACATAACGCAGATCAAACAGCTCCTTGCCGTCGGGGCCGCCTGCATAGTTGTGGCGCATGACTGCATAGGTCGCAAAAAGGGAGGCGAACAGTATGCAGTCGGTCATCAGGTAGACCCAAAAACCGAACAGTTTATTGTCCCCGCCATCATGCGCATGGTCATGGGAATGCGCATGACCCTGATGTGACATATCAGCAGCTATGGTTGTCGCGCTCATCGTGTTATCCCTGGCTAATCAAATTTAGGTTGCTATGAGCTGCAGAGCTTGCTGACGGCGAGGCGTTCTTCTCGCAGAGAGCCACTTCATCAGCGCTCAGCAGGTAATCGACATTTTCATCATTTGCACGCATTACGATCTGGGCGAGTATTGCCAATGTGCTGGCAACCACCATCCACCAGATATGCCATACCATGGCAAAGCCGAAAACGAAGGTAAGTGCGCCCAATATTACGCCGACTCCGCTGTTGCGAGGCATATGAATCGGGCCGAACGGCGCTTGTGCGCGGTAGGCGATGCCGTGTTCCTTCATGTAGGCAAAGGCGTCCAGCGCTTCCACCTGAGGAAGCTTGGAAAAGTTATAGAAAGGTGGCGGCGATGTTGTCGACCACTCCAGGGAATGGCTGCCCCAGATATCGCCCGTCTTGTCGCGCAGGGCTGCACGGTTGCGGATGCTCGTTACCAGCTGCGCGCCCTGGCAGAAGATGCCATAGGCGATCAGGGAGGTGCCTGCAAGGGCCACCAGCAAGTAGGGCTGCCAGATCGGATTGTCATAGTGGACCAGGCGGCGCGGCATGCCCATGAAACCCAGGGCGTAGAGTGGCATGAATGCCAGATAGAATCCCACCAGCCATGACCAGAAGGCACGCCGCCCCCATTTTTCATCCAGAGGGAAGCCGAACATTTTCGGGAACCAGTATGAATATCCCGCAAAATATCCGAATAATGCACCCGGAATCAGCATGTTGTGGAAATGGGCGACCAGGAATTCGCTATTGTGCAGCATGAAATCTGCTCCCGGGACGGAGAGCAGGACACCCGTCATGCCGCCGATGGTGAAGGTAACAATGAAGCCCAAGCTCCACAGCATGGGCGTGGTGAATTCGATTCGGCCGCGGTACATGGTGAACAGCCAGTTGAATATTTTCACGCCGGTGGGCACGGCGATCACCATGGTGGCGATGCCGAAAAATGCGTTCACGTCGGCTCCCGCGCCCATGGTGAAAAAATGGTGCAGCCAGACCACGAATGAGAGCACTGCGATGGCGATCGTGGCATAGACCATGGAGGTATATCCGAAGAGCCGCTTGTGGGAGAAGGTGGATACAACTTCGGAGTAGATGCCGAAAGCCGGCAGTATCACGATGTAAACTTCGGGGTGGCCCCATATCCAGAACAGATTGGTAAACATCATCTGGTTCCCGCCCATGCCGCCTGTGAAGAAATGCATATCCAGATAGCGATCAAGCGTGAGCAGAAACAGGGTGACGGTGAGCACTGGGAATGAGAGCATGATCAGCACTGTGGTCACCAGGATGGTCCAGGTGAACACCGGGATTTTCATCAGCGACATGCCGGGCGCACGCATTTTCAGGATAGTCACGAAGAAGTTTATTCCGGTCAGCAAGGTTCCGATTCCGCCCAGCTGCAAGCTCCATATCCAGTAGTCCACCCCGGGTCCGGGACTGAATTCGGTTTCCGATAGCGGCGGGTAGCCCGACCAGCCGGCTTGGGAAAAATCGCCAACCGCGAGGGATACCATTACCAGGCCAGCGCTCGCTACGGTGAGCCAGAAACTCACCGAGTTCAGGAAGGGAAAGGCCACATCCCGGGCGCCTATCTGCAATGGGACGACGTAGTTCATCAGGCCGATGAAAAAGGGCATGGCCACAAAGATGATCATGATTGTGCCATGCGCGCTGAAGATCTGGTTGTAATGTTCCGGCGGCAGGAAGCCCTGACCCGCTCCTTCGGCATAGGCCTGTTGCAGGCGCATCAGGATGGCGTCTGAAAATCCGCGTAACATCATGATGACCGCGAGGATGATATACATCACGCCTATACGCTTGTGATCCACGCTGGTGAACCACTCGCGCCAGAGGTATCCCCAATATCCCTTTTGGGTGATCCATCCCAATATCAGCAGCCCGAATAGCACCGACATTCCCACCGCAGTCATGATGATCGGATTGCCATAGGGAATTGCGGACAGGGTCAGTTTGCCGAAGAGTTGTGCCTGGAGTTCTGATTGGGGCATAGCGAAATCCTCTTACTTTTGTACCTGCATCATGGGGACAAGGTTATCGTGGGAAGCAGACATCTGTGGGGTTGGGTCGCCGGACGCAAACTTCTGCAGGATCGATTGAAACAGCCCGTGCTGGACGCTGGAGAAATAAACCGGCGTGTCATATTCGCTGGCTTCCTCCAGTTGTTTGAACCGTGTATTGTCCAGTTTGTGGCCCACGGCTCTGGTTTTCTGGAGCCAGTTCTCAAAAGCCTGTGGCGTAGTCGCCTCCACCTCGAAGCTCATACCGGGAAATCCTTCGCCACTAAACTGGGTGTTCAATCCGCGGTATGTCCCCTCGGCATCGGCAAGTAGGTTGAGCTGAGTCTGCATTCCTGCCATCGCATAGATCTGCCCGCCCAACTGCGGTATGAAGAAGGAGTTCATCACCGAATCCGAGGTGATATGAAACGTGACGGGAGTCCCGGTCGGTATGACCAGCCGATTGACTGCCGCCACTCCCTGGTCCGGATAAATAAAGAGCCATTTCCAGTCCATTGCAACGACTTCAACAACCATGGGACTGACTTCTGATGACAATGGCTTCTCCGGCGTCAATTCATGGGTGGAACGCCACACCAGAATACTCAAAATCAAAACGATGATTGCAGGCACTGTCCATATGACGGCCTCGATGGCGTGTGAGTTGTCCCATTTTGGGGTGTAGCTTGCTTGCTTGTTGCTTGCCCTGTATTTCCAGGCAAAGGCGAAAGTCATGAAGATCACCGGTATCACAACGATAAGCATCAGGGCAAAGGCGGTCAGGATGAGATGCTTTTCGTCCATGGCGATCGGTCCTTTGGGATCCAGAAGTGTCCACGGGTTGGCACTGCAGTTTCCCTCGCAGGCGAATCCGTGTCCTGGGGAGAGCAGCAGTGGCACGAGTATGAACCACATTTTTTTCATGGTATTCACGATTTCAGTTGGTAAGTTTTCGAACCTTGGTCAACAAACATATTTGCATATGGCAATATGCTCAAAACACACACACGATAGCGATTCATGATTTCCATATTGGCCAAATAGCATTAATCACACCCCTGAAAATGCCGAACATCTGTAGCAACAGGCTGCAAAAAGAACAAGCCACCAGATCGGCAGGATTAACCTTGAAACCCCACTGCACTAGGTCTCGTCAATTTTTCATTAACTCAAATTCATGTCTTAGACGTCTATGGCCATGATGGGGAAAGCCGTATAGCTCCAAAGAAGCATGAATTCCCAAAATTGGGGTTATTTTATGAACCGGAAATCATATTTAATCGAGCAAAAATTGCGGGTATGCCGACTCGTTTACCCAAATTCCTGCAATCAGATATTGCTTGGCCGGAATCGTTCACTGGGATCCCATACCGGGTCTGATTCCTTGCAACATGACCCCAAAAATGCTGATGCATCCGACGAAACCCTAACTTGACGGCAAGGATCTGTCGGATTTCAGGGATCCAACCGGTAAGAAATTGTTCGTCGACATCGTCGATGTGGTGAAGCGAAGTGGTTCCGGCTTTGTAGACTATCTTTGGCCCAAGCCTGGCTACTCTGAACCGGTTCCCAAGATTTCCTATGTTCAGGAATTCTCTCCCTGGGGGTGGGTGATCGGAACTGGGGTCTATATAGATGACATAAACACTGCATTCTGGGGATCGGCCAAATGGGTTATGGGATTCATTACGGCATTTACCCTGCTGGTCATCATCTTCGTACAAGCGATTTCACGCTCCATTGCGAGGCCTTTGCTTAAAACGGTCGAAGTCGCTGACGCTGTGGCAAAGGGCGACCTGAGCCAGCACATCGAAATGGTATCCGAAGAGGAAGTCGGGCAATTGATGCATGCATTGAAGAACATGAAGAGCAGCCTGACCGGCATAGTCGACGAAGTCCGCAATTCCGCCGAGGCCATTACCGCCGCGGCGCAGAAGTACGCTTCCGTAAACAGCGATTTGTCCAGCAGCACAGAACAGCAGGCGGCCAGTCTGCAAGAGACTGCATCAAGCATGGAAGAGATCACTACGACCGTGAAACAGAGCAGTGAGAATGCCAGGCAGGCCAGTTCGCTTGCGGCAAACGTTTCGAATATCGCGATCAAGGGCAGGAAGTTGGTGGATGAGGTTGTGGAGAACATGTCTGCTATCAGCACCAGTTCCGGAAAGATTGCGGACATCATCGGCGTGATCGAAGGCATCGCCTTCCAGGTTAATATCCTGGCGCTGAATGCCGCCGTGGAAGCGTCGCGCGTCGGTGATCAGGGGCGCGGCTTTGCCGTGGGGGCCTCCGAGGTGCGCAACCTGGGGCAGCCTTCGGCGGCGGCAGAGTCGATGCAGGGGCAGGATCTGGCGCTGATGGACTCGGTCGGCATATTCAGGCTGGAATCCGGTGCAGCGAAGTCTGCGATAGGTATGGCTCGTCCGTTAATCCCGCCGCAATAAACTCATTCCGTTGCGGCAGTGCCGGCCAGCAGGTTACGCCAGCCTGCCAAGGTTGACAATGGCCAGGATGGAACCTGGAAGGAATTTTAGCCGCTCGCGCTGTGTTGCCAATTTCGCAACCTTGTGCATTTGCGCTTGATTGCGGATGAATCAGCGTTGAGGCGGCAACGCCTGCATTTCCTGCCATAAACTGCATATTCCCGTCGGGCATGAACTTACATAACTTGGGAAATACTCGGAAGCCTTCAGGATCCCTTATTGCGAGTGTCCAACCCAGAAATCATGTCCTACCATTAGAAACTCGTCGTAGGGAATGTAGTGCGAACCATCGCAGGAAAAGGTGAGGCCGATGACGCCATTGAACAGATTCAAGGTGCCTGAGCGCAGGTAGAACATCTCGTCCATGAAGCGCAGTGCGCGAAACGAGTCCAGTACTGCGCGAATTTTGTCGGGCGGCACAAGCGTATCTGCCGGATATAGAGTTTTGGGATAGGCGAGGCATATGTCCGGGTCGATCAATGCATCGATATCCAGCAGCCGGTAGCGATAGGGGTCTTGCATTACCCAGATGACCGCGCGGCTGCTGGAGAAATGCAGGATCACATGGTATACGCCGTGGTAAAGCATCAATTCTTCGATGACTCCCAGCACGGTATCGATCTGCTGATCCATCACGCTTTCTATCCTGTTCTGGTGAAATACTGTATTGCGGATCGAAGGGTCGCCCTTGAGTTGGCGCCAGTAAACTGGCTCATCGTAAAGCCTGCGTGTCAGGGGAAGATCGCGCAGATCGAAATCAGTGCCGATAAATCCGAGCGCAGCGCCCGATGGATTGCGCACAATCTGCATCGAAGTCAGAGAAGGCCTCCGCCCGATCAGGCTGATGTAGGCTTCTGAAAGCAGTGCGCCGGCGATCGGCAAGATTTCCATGTAGGGCCTCATTGACCGGTCACGGCCGAATTCGGTCGCTGCCAATCCTTCGGCGCTAGCGTTGCTGGTGATTTGAATCCCGTTGATATTCAACGCATAAAGTGATTTACCGTAGGGCAGCGTATCCAGCCCTTCGTACAGCACCCGATCGAGCTGTACCCGATCCGGCCAGACGCGACTGCAGCGTGCCGCCAACTGCCGGAGCGGTTCGCGCAACAGGTCCAGCAGTTCCTTGCGCTGATGCGCAATGCTTTCCTGCAATGTTTCTTTATCTTGATGCATGGTGATCTCGCAGACGATATTTAACAGCATGGACATGGCAAAAGGAACATCATGATATCAGCGGCTGATTGCGGTGTGGCTATCCAGGTAAAGACATCCTGAATGTTGGCAATAGAACTACACGTTGAAAAGTTCTGTAGGTATGACGGCGGAATTTTCTGATTGTGCTAAAAAAATGGCCTGCCGGGAGAGGGCAAGCCGAGGAGGGGATCAATTAGCATGAATTAAATTATAATCATACGCTAATATTATTATATGTCAAGCACAATAATATTCAGATAGACAGCAAACAAGGCTGCTTCAGCAGCAATCAATTTCGGTCTCATGCTTAACAAAACCAAAAGCACTATCAATAGCTTATATTCGACTAAAAAGCTCGTGCCTGAGAAATTTGGTTATAATCATCGCTGGAACATGAGGCGCGCGGGAGGGGTGTAGTGCACGAAATCGTCATCCCAAGCTTGTATTTGCTGGCTGGCATCCTGGTTTATGCTGCAGTGCACCATTTTGCCATTGCGATCAATTCTCCTCGCGACCGTGTGCAGGTGCTGTTCGCCGGCATATGCATGTCGGCTGCGATGCTGGCCATCTTTCATGCGCGCACCCTGAATGCAAGCGACGTTCTCGAGTTTGTGTCGGCGCTAAAGTGGACCCTCGGCTTGATGATGATCTTCATGATCTTCTTCCTCTGGTTTGTCGCATTGCACACGGAAAAGCTTTTCAAGCCCTTGCTGGTTGCGCTAAGCGTTCTATTTTCAGTGATGCTGGTGGTCAATCTGGTGCTGCCTGGCAGCATACAGTATGACCAGATCGACGGAATCCATAGTCTGCAGCTGCCATGGGGCGAGCGGGTCACCAGAGTGGACGGCCACCACGGTTACTGGGCCTATGCCGCCGTCGCAGTGGTCATCGTTGCTTTCGCTTACGTTCTTTATGCGATGATCGATAAATACATTCGATCGCGCCGGTTCGTGGACTTGTGCATGCTGTGTGCAGTGGGCCTGTTCCTGTTCGGCTCGAGCCTGGGCATTCTGGCTCGCTTGTCCATCATCCATTTCGTGGAGCCGGGACCCATCACCATCCTGGCGATGGTGATGGTGATGAGTGCCGCCTTTACCAGCGAAACGCAGCATCGTCTTCGCAGTTCCGAGCGCCGTTTCCGCTCGCTGGTAGAGCAATCTCCTTTCAGCATCCAGGTGCTTGCGCCTGACGGATTTACGCGTCTGGTCAACCCGGCATGGGAAAAGCTGTGGGGAATGAAGCTGGAGGAAATCCTCAATTACAACATCTTGCGCGACCAGCAGCTCGTCGACCGGGGCGTAATGCGATATATCGAAAAAGGCTTCGCCGGAGAAGCTGCTGAGATATCACCGGTGATGTACAACCCCGCGGATAATCCGGTCGCACCGGGCCCATCGCGTGAGAGTTGGGTGCAGAGCCATATCTACCCGATCAAAGACGAGTCGGGTACGATCGTTGATGTGATCCTGATGCATCAGGATGTCACCGAACACAAGCTGATAGAAGATTCCCTGCGCGAAAGCGAGAGGCGTTTTCGCGCCATCATTGAGCAGTCACCAATGGGCATGTCGTTCAGCCGCGACGGCTATACGGTGGACGTCAATCTGGCCTTTCTGAAAATGTTTGGTTACGACGACGCTGAAGATGTGCGCGGCTCACCCGTGCTCGACCGCATTGCGCCGCAGTGCCGCGCCGAAATAGAGGAGCGGATCAGGCGACGCACTCAGGGTGAACCGACTGAAATCACTTATGAAACCATCGGGCTGCGCAAGAATGGATCGCAGTTTCCGCTGTTTGTTTCGGCGCAGCGAGTGATGTTGAACGACGGGCCGATGAGTTCTGCGTTCCTGATCGACTTCACCGAGCGCAAGCAATCCGAAATGGCGTTGAAGGAAAGCGAGACCCGTTTCAGGACGATCATCGAGCAGTCACCGATAGGCATGGCGCTCGGGCGCGATGGGGTCACTACCCAGGTTAATGCAGTTTATTTGCAGATGTTTGGCTATGGAGACCTTGCGGAGGTGTGCGGACAACCTCTGATCAATCAGATCGCACCGCAGTGTCGTGCCGAAATCGAGGAGCGGGTCAGGCGGCGGATCCAAGGATTGCCCACCGAAGCATCGTATGAAACCATAGGGTTGCGCAAGGATGGCTCGCAGTTCCCGCTATATATTTCGGCGAAACGCGTGGTGCTGAATGACGGGCCCATGACATTTGCCTTCCTGATAGACTTTACCGAGCGCAAGGCGGCTGAAGAAAGCATCAATCAATTGGCGTTTTACGATCCACTCACCGGCTTGCCGAACCGGAGGCTGCTGATAGACCGTCTCCAGCATGCGTTGGCTTCCGGCGCGCGCAGGGGGCGCCATGGGGCACTGTTGTTCATAGACCTGGACAACTTCAAGACCCTCAACGACTCGATGGGACATGTCACCGGTGATGCGCTGCTGCAGCAGGTTCCGTGGCGACTCGCCACCTGTGTCCGCGATGATGATACGGTGGCGCGCTTCGGCGGTGACGAGTTTGTCGTGATACTGGAGGACTTGAGCGAAAATGCCCTTGAAGCGGCGGCGCAAACGGAAGTGATCGGCGAAAAGGTGCTGGCCGAGCTGAATCAGCCTTATCAATTGGATGCCCATGAATATCACTGCACCGCAAGCATCGGCGCTACACTTTTCAACAACCTGCAGACGACGGATGAACTTCTGAAACAGGCAGATATTGCAATGTACCAGGCCAAGAAGGCCGGCCGCAATATTCTGCGCTTCTTTGATCCGCAGATGCAGAACACGATCAATATCCGCGCAACACTTGAAAGAAAATTGCACAAAGCGCTTGAGAGCAAGCAGTTTCACCTGCATTACCAAATCCAGGTAGACAGTTCCGGCAGCCCGATTGGGGCCGAAGCGCTGATCCGCTGGATAAACCCGGAAAGCGGCCTGGTTTCCCCCGAACAATTCATCCCGCTGGCGGAAGAGACGGCGCTGATATTACCCATAGGGGAGTGGGTGATGGAAATGGCTTGCGCCCAGCTCAAGGCATGGGGGCACAACGAACTGACAAGAAAGCTCGCGCTGTCAGTGAATATCAGCGCCAAGCAATTCCTTCAGGCAGATTTCGTCGCTCAATTCCAGGCAATCATGCGGCATTATGCAATCACGCCGGAACTGCTCAAACTGGAGCTGACTGAAAGCATGTTGCTGAACAATATTGAAGATACCATTGCGACGATGGACAGCTTGAGAAAATTTGGTGTGCGCTTCTCGCTGGACGACTTCGGAACCGGCTATTCATCCTTGCAATACCTTAAGCGGCTGCCGCTCGACCAACTCAAGATCGACCAGTCGTTCGTTCGCGACATAGCCTTTGACAGCAGCGATAGGGCGATCGTCAGCACTATCATTGCGGTGGCACAAAGTCTCGGGTTAGAGGTCATGGCCGAAGGCGTGGAGACCGAGGAGCAGCGGCATTTCCTGCTCAATAAGGGTTGCACACACTATCAGGGATATTTGTTCGGTAGACCGGTTCCGATCGAACAATTCGAGGCACTGCTGCTGCGCCACTGAAATTCGTTGTGGTGTGCCCGATTGCGATAGCTGGCAGGTGATTGTTTTATCGAAATACAGGTATCATCCGAATGTTGTTCATCCAGGCGGTTGCCTGAGTCCGATCGGACATGCAAAAATCCAAAAATCCAGGCAGGTTAGGCCAATCGCCGGGCCGACTTTTATCTTCGCTATGTTCAATCACTTCCTGATAACCATGAATTCTCAAAGGCGTCTCCAGTGGGCCACTTTCGTTACGCTGTTGATCAACGCAGCGGCGATGCTTTCTCCGATCATCAACAGCGGAGATGCGGTTACTTACGCTTCAATTGCGCAACATATAGTGTCAAGTCACGACTGGGCCAGTCTGGTCCTGGATGGTCATGATTGGCTGGACAAACCCCATCTGCCGTTCTGGATCACAGCGGTTTTCTTCAAGCTGGGGGGAGTCAGCGCATTCACTTATATCCTGCCGGGCTTCATCTTCCATCTCATCGGTGCGTACTACACCTATCGCCTAGCCAGAATGCTTTATGACAAGCAGACGGCAGCGTTGGCGGTATTAATTTATGTATCGATTTTCAATTTGATGGATGCAAGTATCGAAGTCAAGGCAGAAACCTATTTGATCGGCGAAATCATGCCTGCCTGCTATTACTGGTTGCGCTACGACGCAAAATTTCGCATCAAATATCTGGTGTTGGGTGCGTTGTTTACCGCAATGGCGATCATGACCAAAGGTATTTTTACCCTGCTCACGATTTCCAGTGGATTGGTCAGTATGTGGCTGTACCAAAAGCAATGGCCTAAACTATTAAGCACCAAGTGGCTTGTTGCACTGACCCTGTCCTTGCTGCTCATCACGCCGGAACTGGTTGCGCTGCACCTGCAGTTCAATCAATATCCAGGCAGTGCCGAATTCGGGCGGCCAATCTCCAGTTTCAAATTCTTTTTCTGGGATAGCCAATTCGGACGCTTTTTCAATACCGGGCCGATACAGAACCATAATGGCCATCCACTTTATTTTGTGCTGGTGTTCTTGTGGGCTTTCTTGCCGTGGACCATGGTGTTTTTCGCGGCAATTGCTGATCATGTCAAAACATTCAGGAGCGCTATTCCGTCTGAACGCGCTGCTTTCATTTTTCTGAGCGGGACATTTTTGTTCACTTTCCTGATGTTCAGTGCCACCCGTTTCCAGTTTGATTACTATACAGACATCATTTTCCCTTTTGCGGCGATACTCTGTGCGCATTACCTGAATAATTCAATCATCTCTCGCCATTTATTCATTGCGCAGATGGGTCTGCTTTGCCTGCTGGCACTGACAGCGATTGCGCTGAGTGCCTATGTAATGAACTTCGCATTGTTGGTGGTGATCGCTGTGTTCTTGAGCGGATTGACATATTACCTATACAACACCAGCGCAATGTCGTTCAATTCCCGCGTTGCCATTTACTCTGCGCTTTCGATCAACCTGGTGTATATATTTCTGACATTGATGACCGCGTTGGCGTTTATGCAGTACGGAGTGGCTTACAACGCGGCAAAATTGTTCGGCAAACAAACTGCTGTGCCGATCTATGTATATCAAATGCCGGAAGTGGCGAGGGAGTTGGCGCTATACAGCGATGCGCCCTGTCATGAGATCGACAGTGCAGCATCGCTCGAACAAGTCAGGGGTGATTATTACCTGCTGATCAGGCACGACCAGAGACTGCAAATTCATTCGGAATTTTCAACGTTCAATCAAGTCGCCAACATGGAACTGGTCGTTCACAAGACCGGGACTTTCAATAAATTGTTGCAATTGGCAAGGGGCACGCGGCAATTGGATAGCATCGACTTTTTGAAGTCGTCGGCGCCATAAGTGGTCAGGCCATTGTGGATCGTAACAAGGTGGTTGCAGGGCCAGCTTAGCGCTGCTGTCTTTCTTCGCTGCTTTGTGTCTGCTGTTCGACGGTGAATAACACTGCGGCTTTGACTCTTGAAGACAAGTTGAGTTTGGTAAGGATGTGGCGCACATGCTGCTTTACCGTGTCATAGCTGATGGAAAGCGTTTGGGCGATGGCTTTGTTGCTTTCTCCGCGTGACAGCAATTGCAGTATTTCGCGTTCACGATCGGTAAGCAGTTTGAGAGAGTGCTTCTGCTCTTCACAATGCTGGTCGCCGCGCAGCATCTCGATCATTTTGATGGTCATCGTAGGTGCGACCACTAATTCACCCGCAGCTACCCGCCGGATGGCATCGACGACATCTTCTGGAGCCATGTCCTTTAGCAGATAACCGCGCACGCCGGCGCGTATCGCGTTTGAAAGATCGGCTTCGGAATCACTCATGGTCAGGACCACTGCCGGTGTTGTGCAACCCTCCTTGCGGATTTGCTCGAGCATGGAAAGTCCGTCAATCGGTTTCATGCGCAGATCCAGGATCAACAAATCAGGCTGTTGGTGCAATAATTCGCGTAAGCCGTCGAGACAGCCTGTAGCGCCAAGAACGGAAAAGCCATAGCAGTTGGCAAGCAGCTCGCTTAATCCGCTTCTGCAGAGGCTTTGGTCATCTACCAGTACAATTTTTAACGGCTCATTCATTGAGTTTTTCTCCAATCAGACCCTGGTTCAGGGAAATATAATTGCACACGAGTGCCGAATTCTGTAGAACTTTCCACTTTGATTTCGCCACCGATGCGCTGCGCACGCTCGCGCATGATCATCATGCCATAGTGTCCCTCAACCGGCGTGAAAGTGCATCCGCCGCTGCCGTTGTCCTCGATCGTGATGACATAATAATTGCCGCAATACTCCACTCTCAGGTATGCATGAGTCGCTCCGGAATGGTTGGCAATATTTGCCAGCGCTTCCTTGACGATATGAGACACCTGGATCTCATGCTCAAGCGGCAATTCAAAACTGGCTACCAGATTGGCATATTCGAGGGTAATGTTATTGCGTTGGCGGAATTGATCGGCCAGGGTTTGCAGCGCGTGTTGTAACCCTGATGGATCCATTGCGCAGCGGAAATCCGTAATCAGTTCTCGCACGGTCTTCTGACTGCCAGCCAAAGCATCATCGATCTCTTGGGCATATTGGGCAGCCATGTGCCCATTTTGCTTGCGTATGGATTCGAGCAGCAAACTCGTGCGCATTCGCGTATATACCAGTGATTGTGCCAATGAATCATGCACCTCGTTGGCTATGGCCTGGCGCTCCGCGATAAGCTCGACGCGCCTGGCATCGCGACTGGATTTGTTGTGCTCGATGATCGCGCTAAGCATGCGTGCGAAGGCCAGTATGATTTTCGAAGTGTACTCAAGCAGTTCTTGCGGTTGATTGAAAAACAGCGTGAGTTTCCCGAGGGGGATCCTCGGGGTAGTATGGCTTTCAATCGTCGCCGAGATTAACGATGCGATTTTGCAGCCCGCATAACGGCAATCCTGGGGGGATTTGCATGCGCTGATGTTGGCAGAATAAACACCGCGTATGTTGATTGCTCTGCTGCATAGCTCGCAATTTGAATCGGCGGCACATTCGGCTTCAAGGAGTGCTTCAGACAGTCCGACCGAACTGAATGATTGCAGGGATGGCCCGTGTGGAGAAGGTAACCTGACAATCCCGGCATTGGCGTTCACGGCTTCGATGAGGCTGGCGAGCAACTCCTCAAGGAGCTTTTTAAAGTGCCCCGATTGCGCGGGTGGCGAAACAATCTTTGCGCGCATTTCATCGCACCAGTCCTTGCTGGTGGCAATGAAGTCGGAATCCTTCACCCATGAAAAATCAGTCCGGGCAGATTTCTTCATGGAGCTTGTTTTTTTACTCATAACAGTCCCGGCAAAGTGAAGTCTTGATTGACTCCGAGTTGGATTTTGGCACCATCCAAACAGCTTCGACTATAAGAAAATCTATCAATATATACATATATGACAACAGGCAATTTATGGATATTTATTTGGAATAAACACAAGTTTCATTGTTGATATTATATCCCTCATTCGGGTTATATACACGCTCCTCCAAATAGTCATAGACACTCAAATTGGCCAATGGGTTTAATGCGTTCGTTGTAAAAAACCGGCGGATGTCGCAAGCGGAATTCGTTCAACGGGCTGGAAGTTGCTGGAACCCGGGCATAATTATGAAAATCTGCATCGTTTCCGACAGCCATGACCGGCTGAATCCGCAGCCCGCAACCTGACGCTCGCCGAGCAGCGCTTGCGGGGACAGAACCTGGTTGCTGGCTGTCTACCCGCGAAACTACCGAAAAGCTGCACGAATTCGACAGCGTGATGGCTGTGAGAAATGAAGCTCCCAAGGCTGCAGTCCTGAATTTCTAAGGCACGCTCAAAACGCGCCCCATGGTCGAAGTGCTGGTCGGGAACATCGGTTTCGAAGCGATGAAAGAATCCGTTGTCAAGCCACTGGAAGGTATGAAGATCACCAGCTATGTAAGCTGCCAGACCAATCGTTCTTTCGGCATAAACGGCAAATCGTTTGAAAATCCGCAGTATCTGGGCAAGATGATAGAATCTTCGGTGCAGAACCCGCAGCCGGTTATGAGCAGAAAGTGACCTGCGGCGGTGCGCCGGCTGTCGGTGCGGCTTATGCCGCACTGGACTCGCAATTCACGCTGGCACTGTCATCGTTTCCTGCCTGGCCGTCATATATCCGGATTCTAGGAGCGCACTATGCAACACATGACACCCAAACAGACTTATGAGTTCCTGCAGGCGAACCCTGAGGCGATATTCATCGACGTTCGCAGCGAGATGGAACATATGTTCGTCGGTCATCCACAGGGTTCCATCCTGATTCCTTGGGTCGATGGACCGGATTGGGACATCAACCCGCATTTTGTTGCGCAGGTGAAGAAGGCAGCCAGCTCAAATCGCCCTGTGGTGCTGATCTGCCGCTCAGGCAGGCGTTCTTTGGATGCAGGACTAGCGCTGGAAAAGGCCGGACTCACCGATGTATACAACGTGCTGCACGGTTTTGAAGGCGATCTGGATGAAGGTTATCACCGGAATTCTCACAATGGATGGCGATTCGACGGATTGCCGTGGGCACAGACCTGACACCTGATCCTTGGCGATATAGAACACCCGGATGGACACCTTCATCCCAAATTTTACCGAGGCCGAACAAAATCTGGTCTCTGCACCCCGTTCGAGCGCTATGGCAAGCTGGTGCAATTCCAATTGGCAGGCTCCGAATTGCAACCGAACACTGAGAGCTGACCGTTGCTCGTTTTCCTATTCCGAGACGGATCGATACGGCACAGGACAGGATGTGTGTAACAGTCTGGGTGACGGCGTCTTCACTTTGTTGCAGTCAGACCATGAATGGCAAATGGCGAATCTTTCTGCAAGCGCGACGCGGGCAAATGTCGATGATGACTATCACGGCCCGGCAGTGATCTGATCAGGTTGAGCGAGATCTCCTCGAGTCGGGGGTTGTCAGGTGATAATGAACACGTGCGGCAGCATGCTCAACTGACGTTTCCCCGGTATGCATTGATCCTCTATGCACCGGGAACGAATCAAAGCCGGCCAGGTGCCGATAGGTCAGTTTCTCGCGGGGAATATGCCCGATCGCGCGTAATTCGCCCTGGTAACCGTAACGCTCGCGCAGCAAGCGGGCAGTGGAATGATATTTGCCGCTGCTCAATTGATCGAGTTCGATAGCGATCACCGAAAAATCATCTACATCCCGCGCAATATCCTGTGGGTCCTCTGCGGTGGACAGCCAGATGCCGAGCGGCCAGCCGTGCTCGTATTCGCGGTATATCAATTCGGCCCGGCGCGCCTGCCACACCAGAAGCGGGACCAGCACGGGGCCGACCGGAATCCTCACTATATCCGGTGCTTCTCCCTCGGCGAGGGACAAAGTCTTCCATTCATCGATTGCACTGTGGCCATTCTTGATCAACTTGAACATGGACTGCCTGCCTTTCCGTATCAAACAGAATTTGTGATGGCGCAGTCTAGGGGTGTTTTATATGCCTGTTAAATACTTTTTTTTCACATCAAAATAGCTATTCGGAATATAGGGGCCGATGCGGCGCAGCTATCTGATGGATGACCCGATGGGTTTTGGCAGTTGGTTCTGGCCATGGGCAATCATGTCGGGTAACAATCCCGGTTTGCTTCCGGATCACTTCCGGTATTTGCGGATCAAGCCGATCAATACCCCGAATATCTCCAGAGTGCCCTGCGGGCGTATCACCGGGTAGGCCTGGTTGGCGGGACGCAGAATGTACTTGCCACGCTCCCTGTCCAGCGTCTTCAGAGTGAATTCATGGTCCACGATCGCCACTACGATGTCGCCGACATTGGCAAGATTGCGTTTTTCGACGACGGCGACGTCACCGTCATGGATGCCCGCTTCGATCATCGAATCGCCCCTGACCGGGATCAATGTGGTCCTGGACGGAGTGTCGATCAGCATCTCGTCGATGACGAAATACTCACCCTGGGTTGCGGTGACCGAAACCGGCATGCCTGCCTGCACGGAGGATTCGGCCAACGGGCGGGCGAAGAACTGGCGCGACGGGATCCAGGCACCATCCGGGGTGCGCTCGATAAAGCCGGCGGAATGCAAGCGGGTCAGGACTGCCTTGACCCAGGATTTCGAGGCGATGCCGAACACCTCGCACAGCTTGGCGTAAGAAGGGATGCTCTTCCAGTCGGCATAATAGTCCTGGAGCTTCGCGAGATATTCGCTGTCCCTGGGATTGAAGCTGGGCTGATTGAAGTCGGTCATGGCGATATCGATACAGAACGAGCGTGCTGCACTGTACAGAACGAACGTTCTTTTGTCAAGCGCGGATCAATACTCCGAATATTTCCTGGCGCTGCCGCGCACCTGTTCTGCAGGGTACTTTGCCGCGTTCTGTTCCAGTTTGCGCTGCGCAGCATCGGTCAAATCCACACCCAGTTTGTCGGAGAGACGGATCAAGTAGAGCAGAATGTCTGCCAGCTCTTCGGCAACGGCAGCTTTCTTTTGATCAGTAAGCGTGCCTGATTGCGCTTCGCTCAGCCATTGAAAATGCTCCATCAGTTCGGCGGCTTCCACCATCAGCGCCATGCACAGGTTTTTGGGCGAATGAAATTGATCCCAGTCGCGGTCAGCGGCGAACACGCGCAACTTGTCTCGCAACATCAGCAGTTCGGATCGGTTCGGCATGGCTTGGCTCCGTCAGGTGGGGATAGCGGTGGCTATTGTAATACGGGATCGGCCGCGGCATCATGTTAGCATGAGTATGCTGGCTTGAATGATACAGGGCCGCATATCCGACGGAGACGGAAGCCATGGATGAATACATTTTCTTTGCATCAGGGTTGCGCGACAAGTTTGTCGAATACGCCAGCGCGCAGGGTGTGGTGTGCGAGTTGCACGATGACAAGATGGGGCTGGTTGTTGCCGTGCCTGAAGACCTGGACGAGGAGCTGGTTGACGCCCTGGAAACACATTATGACGAGTTGCAGGATCAGCAGGCCGAGCTGATTTCGCGGACAGAAGGCGGACTGGGCAAGCTGGCCGGATTCAAGCTCAATTTGCCGGACGGGCGCAGCTGTACAGTGCCGCTGCAGGCGGATATTGCCAACCGGCTGCTGTCCTGCTTCAGCTTCAAAGAGATAGGGGACCTGTTCGACACGGTCGCGCGCAGCGCGCTCGATCCCAGGAATGATCATCTGTGCGAACTGTTGCGGGCTGACACCAAGGCCAAGCAGGGATGATCGCCGGGCCCCGCGGGCGCATTTCCAGTCCATTATTTCCGGCAATATTTTCGATACATTCTTGGAGCCCAGGCTCCGGGTATAGAATGCGCCCCTGTTTTCCAACCACTTTAAGGATGCAATATGTCAGAAGGATTCCATGTCCATGGTGCCCATGATCACGCGGTGGAACACCATGCGCAGAGCGGCGATAGCTTGGCCGGATATGTCGCGATCTTCACCGCGATCCTGGCTTCGGTAGGCGCGATCGTCAGCTATCAGGGGGGCGACACCCAGAACCAGGCGATGCTGTTCAAGAACGAGGCGGTGCTGAAGAAAGCCCAGGCCTCCGATCAATGGAACTACTACCAGGCAAAAAGCAACAAGGGCCATTTGATGGAGCTTGCCGCAGACCTGGCCTCTGCCACCAAGCGGGATTATTACAAGAGCCAGATCGAAAAATACGAAACCGACAAGAAAGAGATCAAGGTAAAAGCTGAGGCACTGGAAGCAGAGTCGGAAAAGGCCAACCGGGAAAGCGAGCATGCGATGCATCCGCATCACAAGTTGGCGCAGGCGATGACGCTGATCCAGATCGCGATTTCGCTGGCTTCGATCACTGTTCTGACGCGCAAGAAATGGCTGTTCGTCATCGCCGGCGCTGCTGCTGCGGGGGGCCTGGTGATGTGGGGGCTGGCCCTGGGCGCTTAGTCCTCAGGCCTGCGATGAAGGAAATCATTTACGACTGGGGCGGCGCCAACGTCTGGCTGTTCCACCTCATCAATGACCTGCGTTTTCCCTGGCTGGACAAGCTCATGCTGCTCGGGACCGCGCTCGGAGACCATGTCCTGTTCCCATGGTATCTCGGCCTGTTGACGCTGTTTGCACTGGCCATGGTCAGCGCGCCGGAGTGGGAAGCGGCGCAATACCGGGCTCAGACGAACCGCTGGATGGCTGTGGTGGCGGTATTCAGTTGCGCTTACCTGTGCGACGGCATGCTGCTGGCCGTACTGAAGCCGGCACTTGATTTTCCCCGTCCGCCGCTGGCTTTGCCACCTGGCACAGTACATATTGTCGGCGTGCCGGAATTCCACCACAGCCTGCCCAGCGGTCATGCATCGTTTGCGATGCTGCTCACGGCCAGCCTGTGGCCCGTCCTGAACCGCGGCTGGCGCGCATCAGGCGTAATCTTTGTGTTGTGGGTCGGGATTTCCAGAATCAGCCTGGGCGCGCATTTTCCTGCGGATGTGGTCGCGGGATTCCTGTCCAGCCTGGCGGTGGTGGCGCTGGTTCATGCCGGGATACACCGGCTGATGCAGCTGGTCGCCAACCGCACCATACGCTGACGCAATAGCCGTTGAATACGGTTTGACAGGCAGCAGCACCCTCTTGCAGATAGCATAAAAGCGCCTATAGTTGCGCCTATGAATCGTCGTCCGGTCACGCGCGTTCTGCTATCCGGCCTGCTCCTGCTGGTCTGGCTGGGTTGTGCGGCTGCGTCTTCGTCCACCGTAGTGGTGCTGGAGGTTGACGGCGCAATCAGTCCCGGGACGGCGGACTATGTGGTGCGCGGCCTCAAGTCCGCTGCCGCGGAGCAGGCCCAACTGGTGGTGCTGCAAATGGACACGCCGGGTGGCCTGGATACATCGATGCGGCAGATTATCAAGCAGATCATCGCATCCCCGGTCCCGGTGGCTGCCTTCGTCTCTCCCGAAGGCGCGCGGGCAGCCAGTGCAGGCACCTATATCCTCTACGCCAGCCACATCGCCGCGATGGCCCCGGCCACCAACCTGGGAGCAGCCACTCCGATTTCGATCGGCATAGGCGGCATCGGTCAACCGCAGCCGGGCGAGCAACCTCGAAGCGACGGGAAAGATGTCGTAAAGGGGGACGGCAGGGACACCAGCCCCGCCGCTCCCGATTCCGCAATGGCGCACAAGCAAATCAATGATGCCTCCGCGTATATCCGCAGCCTGGCGCAGATGCACGGTCGCAATACCGAATGGGCGGAACAGGCAGTGCGCCAGGCGGTAAGCCTGTCTGCGGACGAGGCCTTGAAACTCAAGGTTGTCGAGGTAGTCGCACGCGATGTGCCCGACCTGCTGCGGCAGCTCGATGGGCGCAAGATCGAAATCATGGGCGTCGAACGCAAACTGGATACGGCAGGTGCACATATCGATATCTTGAGGCCGGACTGGCGCAGCAGACTGCTGGCCGTGATTGCCGACCCGAGCATCGCCTACCTGCTGATGCTGGGAGGCTTATTCGGACTGTTCTTCGAATTATCCAATCCGGGGTACGTGCTGCCCGGAGTGGTCGGCGCGATCTCTCTATTGCTCGCAATGTTTGCGTTCCAGATGTTGCCGATCAGCTATGCCGGACTCAGCCTGATCGTGCTGGGGCTCGCCTTCATGACTGCCGAGGTGTTCATGCCGAGTTTTGGAGCATTGGGCGTAGGTGGAGTGATCGCCTTCATGATCGGCTCGGTGATGCTGATCGATACTGAAACTCCCGGTTACGGCGTGCCATGGTTCCTTATTGTGCCGATTGCCATCGCCAGTGCACTGTTCATCTTCTTCGTGGCCGGCATGGCGCTGAAAGCACGGCAGCGACCCATCGTGAGCGGCCGTGAAGAATTGATCGGCAGCCGCGGCGAGGTACTGGAAGACTTCGATGGCAAGGACGGCTGGGCGCTGGTGCATGGCGAAAACTGGCGCATCCGATCCGGTCAGTCGCTTGTCCGCGGACAAAAGATCCGGGTTGTTGGGATGGACGGCCTGATCTTCGATGTAGAGCCGGAAAAAACGAACACTCAATAAAGGGTCTGCGATATTTGCCTTGATGACTTAAGGAGAGCGACATGAACTGGGATTTTAGTTTCGGGGGATTGATATTACTGCTGGTGTTGCTGGTGTTCTCAAGCATGCGCATCCTGCGCGAATATGATCGCGGCGTAGTGTTTATGCTAGGGCGGTTCTGGAGGGTGAAAGGGCCCGGCCTGGTGCTGGTGATCCCGGGGGTTCAGCAGATGGTCAGGGTGGGGCTGCGTACCGTGGTGATGGATGTTCCAAGCCAGGACGTGATCTCGCGCGACAACGTCTCGGTCAAAGTCAATGCAGTGGTGTATTTTCGCGTGGTCGACCCGCAGAAAGCCATCATCCAGGTGGAAAATTACCTTGTCGCAACCAGTCAGCTGGCGCAGACCACGCTGCGCTCGGTGCTGGGCAAGCATGAACTGGACGATATGCTTGCCGAACGCGAACGGCTCAACATAGACATCCAGAAGGCACTGGATGCCCAAACCGATACCTGGGGGATCAAGGTCTCCAATGTGGAAATCAAGCACGTGGATATAGACGAGACCATGGTGCGCGCTATCGCTCGCCAGGCGGAGGCAGAGCGGGAACGGCGCGCCAAGGTGATCCATGCCGAGGGCGAACTGCAGGCGTCGGAAAAATTGCTGCAGGCTGCCCAGGTCTTGGCTCGGGAGCCACAAGCGATACAGCTGCGCTATCTGGAAACGCTGACGGTGATCGGTGCGGACAAGAACACGACCATCGTGTTCCCGATGCCGATCGACCTGATCAGGCTATTGACCGACAAGATCACGGGCAATGCTGTAAAGCTGGAAAAGCAATGAGCCCTGCAATCGCCTGATCTTCCAACCTTGCCGGTTTATCCCGTGAGCACCAAACGCAACGAAACTTTCAACCAGAATGCGGAAGCCGCGGCACCGGGAGCGGTCCGCGCTGCCGAAGAACGCCTGCGTGAACTACAGGTGCAACATGCCGAACTGGAAAGGCAGAACCAGGCCCTGCGTGTTTCCCTGCAAGCACTTGAAGAATGTCGCAAAAACTGCCCGGATTTCTTTGGGTTTTCCGAAGAGCGTTACTTGCGCAACATCCTGGACAACACGCATGACATGATTTTCATCTTTGCTCCGGATACGCTTCGATTTGAGTATGCAAACAAAGGGGCGATCAACAGTATAGGTTTCAGCCGGCAAGAACTGCTGCAGATGACGCCGATGGAAGTGCTCCCGATACCCGAACCGGAGTGCAGGGCATTCATCGCTCCGCTGCTCAGCGGCAAAAAGAAAATCAGGCGCTTTGAAGCAATGGCCAAGCGCAAGAACGGCAGGGATATACCCGTTGAAGTGCAATTGCAATTCGTGTCTGAGAATGCTGCACCCGGCCTGTTTGTGGCCATAGTGCGCGATATCACCAAACGCAAGTTTGCGGAACAAGAGCTGCGGCGGCAAAAAAACCTGCTGCGCAAGGTTATCAACATGAATCAGAACATGATCTTTGTGAAAGATGCACAAGGAAAATTTTTGCTGGCCAACCAGGCCATCGCGGATTATTACGGCGTGAAAGTAAGCGATATGATCGGAAAAAGTAACAGCGAGATCAATTCCAACCAACAGGAAGTTGAATGGTTCATGGCCGCAGACCGCGAAGTGATCGAACACAGGCGCGAAGTGGACCTGACCGAATTGCTGATGAAGAATGGCAGGCAACGCTGGTATCACACCATCAAGAAGCCGTTGCAGCAGGATGATGGAACGGTCAATCTGCTGGGCATCAGGGTTGATATCACTGAATTAAAGGAATCCGGCGATAAACTCGCCGAATCCTACAAGGAACTGCAGCGGCTTGCGCTGCATCTGGAAAATTACCGGGTGGAGGAGCGCGCTCAGATTGCGCGCAATCTGCACGATGAGATGGGAGCGACACTCGCTGCGCTGAAAATGCGGATTGCCTGGCTCAAATCAAAATTGCCGAAAGAAGTTCCGCATCTCGAGACCGAAGTCGAGCACATGTCCGATCTGGTTTCGGATGGCATCCGCACGATGCGTCAGGTGGTCAGCGAACTGCGTCCCAATCTGCTGGATGACGTCGGCCTGGCAGCTGCAGTCAGGGACCATGTAAGAAGGTTCGAGCACAACACCGGAATCGAGTGTACGCTGGCTTTTCCTGAGGAAAGGATACAGCTGAATGAGCAACAATCGGTCACTATATTCCGGATCATCCAGGAATCCCTGAACAACGTGGCAAAGCATGCCAACGCCAGCAAAGTGAAAATCGGTTTTGTGCGTCAAGGTGACATGGTGCAACTGCAGATAAGTGACAATGGCACCGGATTTAACACAACACGCAAAGGACATTCCTTCGGTTTGCTCGGCATCAAGGAGCGTGCATTGATGATAGGCGGAACAGCCACGATAAGCAGCGCCTCGGGGCAGGGTACGCAAGTGTTATTGAGTATTCCGGTTTCCATTTAGCATAAAAGCCAAGTCTGTGTGATATTTGTAAATGTCTCATTTACCGGGAGATGAACTGTGATCAGGGTATACATCGTTGATGACCATGTCATTGTGCGACAGGGATTGCGCAGGATAATGGACGAGGCCGAAGGCATCACGGTCGTGGGCGAGGCGGCCAATGGCGCCGAAGCCCTGAAATCGATCCGCACCCTGGATTGGGATGTCATGCTGCTCGACATTTCGATGCCGGTGAAAGGGGGTGATGAAACTCTGAAGCAGGTGATGCATGAAAACAGGAAAGCCAAGGTTTTGGTCCTGAGCATGTATGCAGAGGATCAATATGCCGTGCGGCTGATGAAGGCAGGCGCCTCCGGTTACCTAACCAAGGATGTTGCACCGGAACAATTGGTCGGTGCGGTCCGCAAGGTGGCAGATGGAAAGAAATACATCAGCCCTGTTCTTGCAGAATTGCTGTTGCAGGAAATCAATACCGATACCGACAAACCATTGCATGCGACATTGAGCGACAGGGAATACCAGGTATTGAAGCTGATCGGCTCGGGAAAAACAGTCTCCGAAATCGCCGCAGTCATGTCATTGAGCGTGAAAACGATCAGTACCTACCGTGCTCATATCCTCGACAAGATGAAATTGAAAAACAATGCCGAGCTCACCTTTTATGTTATCCAGCATGACCTGCTGCAGCAATGACAAGGTGCTTAGTCGTGTGCTTCTAACCCGCTTGCATAGGCGCATGCTGTTGCCCGCGGTGATTGGGTAGACACCTTGCCTGGTCGCCTGCACCGCGCTGATGGCAGCGGCGCTGCTTTGCATACCCCCTTCTCGTATCCGGACCTTGTTCCGAGATGAAATTTTTGTCATGTGTCCGGCGTTGTCGCAATTATCGATGAGCTAAAAGCAGCTGCAATGCCGGTTGTGGCGGTATAAGACAAACACCGATGGAAAATTACACCGGAATATGATAATTGATTCGGCACAATGCGGATATTGCATAAATGGCCGCGCGGCAATACTGGGCACCGCTGGATGAAATCTTATCCAGCGCTAGAAGGAGGCGGTCGTGTCTGAATCCATTCAACCCGTAATAGAAGTGACTCCTGGAGGCTTGGTACTCGCTTTGAATTCGGAGAGCGGCGGGCATCCATCGGTTCGGGCAAGGATATTCCGGCTTCGGCGCATGCGCTATTTCAACCAGGCCTGGTTGGACAAATCCGCGCAGTCTGCCTGCCGTGCTGACTTTTCTCAAGCCGCAGGAGATGCACAAATAGCGCTTCCACTGCTGGGTCAGCCATTCAGGGAAACCTGACGATCAGGTTGATGCGAGCAGACCATGAGCTAGGAGAACAGCGTGAAAATCGAAGAAGTACGCAGCATAGCCAAGCCACACCATATCAATTGTAAAACTGGAGCTGATTCGAACGATACACAGCGCCGTAGGCAACTTCGATGGCTTCGCTGCTGCCTATTGCGGGGATCGCGATCAATTGAATTGCCACTGGTGCAATGACTGTTTTGAAACGGAAAAAAGGAGAATTATCATGAATATTGTCAAATGGGATCCATTCAAGGAGTTGGAAGATGTTTCCAACCGTCTGAACCACATCTTCCGGCGTTCCCCGGAGCATGCCGGATCTGTTCAGGAATCGTTGACGGTGGCGGATTGGTCACCTTCGGCAGACATCACCGAAACGGACGCTGCATATCTGATCAAAGCCGAGATTCCGGGTGTGAGCAAAGAGGACGTCAAAGTCACCGTCCAGGACGGCATGCTGACGATACGGGGCGAGCGCAAGATGGAGAAAGAAGAGAAGGGCAGGAAGTTCCACCGAATCGAGTGTTCGTATGGCAGTTTCATGCGCAGCTTCCGTATGCCGGACGATGCCGATGAAGGCTCGGTCAATGCAGAATTCAAGGATGGTATGCTCAATGTGACGCTGAGCAAGACTGCAAAGGCCAAACCGAAATCGATAGACGTCGCTGTAAAGTAAGGCCCCGCCGCGAACGCAACTGAAATATCCGGTTCAATTTCCGATCAACATCAAGAAGGGGACATCATGAACCACACAACTGTGCCTGAAGGTTACCGCAAAATTACGCGGCATGATGGCATTTTCCAGGAGCACGTGCACGATGCCTACAAGGCCAAGGGCAAGCTGGTCGAGCCCTCGGTCTGTTCGCAATGCGGCGCGGCATTCCATCAAGGCCGCTGGCAATGGATGCAAGCTCCGGAAAACGCGCATCGCGCGATCTGTCCGGCCTGCCATCGCATCCATGACCATTTCCCGGCCGGCTTTCTGACGATCAAGGGCGAGTTCTTCCGTACCCATCACGACGAGATCATGCATCTGGTGCACAACCACGAAAAGCGCGAGCGGACAGAACATCCGCTCCAACGCATCATGGCTGTAGAAGAAAAGGACGGCGTGGCCCTGGTGACCACGACGGATATCCATCTGGTCCGCGGCATAGGCGAAGCGTTGCATCACGCCTATCAGGGCGAGCTGGAGTTTCACTACAACCCCGAGCAGTATCTGCTGCGGGTGAATTGGACGCATTGAAACGGTGGTGATGTTGAACCGATGACTATCGGGAGGGAATCATGAGGCAAGAGCAGTCCGGGACTTCAAGAAACCCGTTGGCACGCGCAATGAATTTTCCGGCGCCGGCCAGAAAGACAGCTGAAAGGCAGCGCCGAACGCTGGGCAATCTGATCCATACGGTGGAAAGGTCGCTGGTGTCGAGAGCGTTGCGTGCCTTCGGTAATCCGCCGGTCAAGGTCGTGCTGTGGGATGGCCAGGAGATTTCGAACCATGATGAAGGCACGGTCGCGCGAGTGCTGATACGCGACCCTGGCGCGCTTTTGCAGCTGGTATCCGATCCGGAGATCAACTTCGGCGAGCTGTACTCGGCCCAGCGCATTGAAGTACAGGGTGACCTGCTGGAATTCCTCGACGCGGTCTACCGGGTCTGGCCGCTGGCCAGCCAGAACAGGATAGAGACGCTGCTGGCCCCGATCAACGCCGCGCGGCGCAATTCCGTCAGCGCATCGCGCCGCAACATCCACCACCACTACGATATCGGCAACGATTTCTACCAGCTCTGGCTGGATGAACAGATGCTGTACACCTGCGCTTATTTCCCCAGGCCGGATGCCAGCCTGGAGCAGGCCCAACTCGCCAAGATGGATCATGTATGCCGCAAACTGTGCCTGCGGCCGGGAGACGAGGTAGTAGAGGCTGGCTGCGGCTGGGGCGCGCTGGCGCTGCATATGGCGAAGCATTTTGGCGCCAAGGTGACAGCCTGCAACATCTCCACAGAGCAGATTGCGTTTGCCCGCCAGCGCGCCGACGCAGAGGGCCTGGGCGGACAGGTCGAGTTCATCGAGGACGATTACCGCAATCTGCGCGGAGATTACGACGTGTTTGTCTCCGTCGGCATGCTGGAACATGTCGGAACGGAGCATTATCGCGAGCTGGGGGCGGTCATCGACCGCAGTTTGAAGGACAGCGGGCGCGGCCTGATCCATACGATAGGCGTGAATTACCCGCGCCCGATGGATCCGTGGACCGAGCGCCACATCTTCCCCGGCGCGAATCCACCTAGCCTGGCGCAAATGATGCAGCTATTCGAGCCGTTCGATTTCTCCGTTCTGGATGTGGAAAATCTGCGGCTGCATTACGCCAAAACGCTGCAGCACTGGTTGCAGCGTTTTGAGGACAATGTCGATCGGGTCCAGGAAATGTTCGATTCCGAATTTGTGCGTACCTGGCGCTTGTATCTGGCCGGCTCGCTCACCACCTTCAAGACCGGGGGCATGCAACTGTTCCAGGTGAGCTTCGCGCGTGCGGGATACAACCATATCCCATGGACCCGGGAATATCTGTATGAACCGAAGTATGTTCCCCCGGGAGAATGCGATGGAAAGCTGTGACGTGCTGATCGTCGGCGGTGGCCCCGCAGGCTCGAGCTGCGCGTCGCAGCTGCGTCGGTACGGCCTGGATGTGGTGGTGATGGACAAGGCGGGTTTCCCGCGCGACAAGGTTTGTGCCGGATGGATCACCCCCGCGGTGCTGGATGCGCTGCAACTGGATACGGAAGATTATGCGCGGCAGCATGTGCTGCAGCCGATCACGGCGTTCCGCACCGGCCGGATCGACGGCGGCGAACATGAAACCCACTACCCGGATACGGTCAGCTACGGCATACGCCGCCGTGAGTTCGACGATTATCTGCTGCAACGCTCGGGTGCGCGTCTGCGCACCGGCGAGCCTCTGGAATCGTTGCGCAGGGCAAGCCAGCAGTGGATCGTCAATGATGCGATTTTCACTCCTATGGTGATCGGAGCGGGCGGACATTTCTGTCCGGTCGCCCGTTTCATGGGTGCGAAGCTCGGGGCAGGCGAGCCGGCGATCGCCGCCAAGGAGATAGAGTTCGAGATGGATGCGCTGCAGCGCGAAGAATGCCGGGTGCGCGGAGATACCCCCGAACTTTACTTCTGCCGCGACTTCAAGGGATATGGCTGGTGCTTCCGCAAGGGCAATTATCTGAATATCGGGCTGGGCCGGGAGGACAACCATGGTCTTTCCGGACATCTGGAGCATTTCTGCGCTTTCCTCAAACAGCGCGGCAGGATTCCGCAGCAGGTTCCGGATCACTTCCATGGACATGCTTACTTGCTGCATGGCCATGCGGTGCGCAAGCAGTTGGCTGACGGCATGCTGCTGATTGGCGATGCGGCAGGGCTGGCCTATCCGCAAAGCGGAGAGGGGATAAGGCCGGCAATCGAGTCGGGGCTGATGGCAGCCGCGGCCATCCTGAAGGCCGCCGGCGATTACCGGCGCCAGCAGTTGCTGCCCTATACCGCCCGTCTGGCTGCGCGCTTTGGCAATGGCAAGACGTCGGGCGGCAGCGGACCGGCATTCCTGCGCAACTTTCTCGCCGGTAAATTGCTGGACAGCAAATGGTTTACCCGCCATGTAGTTCTGGACCGGTGGTTCCTGCATAACCACCAGGAGGCGCTGTACGCGGCTGGAGACTGAGAGTACTGCTCCATTGCCGTCAACGCAGATGAAGCTGGATCAGCGCAGGCCGGATCGGATCCGGTCCGCTCAAGCAACAACAAGGAGGCTATCATGCCGATCAGTGAAATATGCAACCGCGAAGTCGTTATCGTGCAACGCAACAGCACTGCTGCTGAGGCTGCCAGACTGATGCGCCAGCACCATGTCGGCGATGTGGTGGTGGTCGAAGAGCGGGGCGGCGCCAACGTTCCGCTCGGCATCGTCACCGACCGCGATCTCGTAGTCGAAATCATGGCACCCGGAATCGACCAGGCGATTGTCGCCGTCGGCGACATCATGGTATCCGAGCTTGCCACGGTAAGGGAACACGCCGGCGTGTCCGAGACTATTGAATATATGCGCGCCCGGGGAGTGCGGCGCGTGCCGGTGGTCGATCGCAACGGAGCACTGGTGGGCATCATTGCGCTGGACGACCTGCTGGAGCTGCTCGCGGAAGAGCTGCTGGCGCTCGCCCAACTGGTCAGGCATGAACAGAAAAAGGAAATAGTGAGTCGGCGTTAACAAAATTCGGATGATGGAGAAAGCCATGCAAATACCACTACAGATCACGATACGCGGCATCGAACATTCTGACGCGCTGGAAACACACATCCGCGACAAGGCGGAAAAACTCGACGAATTCTACGATCGCATCATGTCATGCAGGGTGGTGGTCGAGGTGCCGCACAAGCACCGGCAGCAGGGCAAGCAGTTCACGGTGCGCATCGACATCGGCGTGCCGGGCAGCGAGATCGCGGTCAACCGCGACCACGCGGAAGATGTCTATGTGGCGTTGCGCGATGCGTTCGATGCCGCCAAACGCCAGCTTGAAGACTACGCGCGCAAGATACGCGGCGACGTCAAGACTCACCGGCCGGCGTTTCGCCCCGCAGCCGGCGATGAGGAGCCATACATACCGGTAATCGACGACCGCTGAGTTCGACAGCAAGCGCTCTCGATGGATGTCCCCGCATGGGAGCCCGACGTGGCCGCAGTTGCAGAACCATCACCGGACTGCCTGGTTGCTGCCTGTGCCCGACCGCTCGAAAGGAGTACATCGCCATGCCCCTGAAGATCATCGCGCCAGCGTTCGCGCATAACGGCGCAATTCCCTCGCGCTATACCTGCGACGGCAAGAATGTGTCCCCTGCGCTCGAATGGGCGGGCGTGCCGGAAGGGACCAAAAGCATCGCACTGATCGTCGACGATCCGGATGCGCCGGATCCGCAGGCACCCAAAACAACCTGGGTGCATTGGGTGTTGTATAACATCCCGCCGGATAGCAAAGGCCTGCGCGAAAGCGCGGAATCCAGGGGTCTGCCGCCGGGAACGCTGCAGGGGATCAACGACTGGCATCGTCCCGGCTACGGGGGGCCGTGTCCGCCGCTGGGCAGACATCGCTATTTCTTCAAGCTGTATGCGCTGGATGTGGCGCTGACAGGACTGGAAAGTCCCGCCAAGCCTGCCCTGGAAAAAGCCATGCGCGGGCATGTTATCGGCCATGCGGAGCTGATCGGACTTTACCAGCGCGGCCGATGAGCCTTTATCTGGACCTGCGCTCCAGCGCGATGCCCACCAGTTCCAGCGCGACGCCCAGGGCGAGCAGCAGAACGTCCCACCACACCTTGGGGGCGAGGAACATCAGGATGGCGCCGAATATCATCATGCTCACTGCTATAGCGCGCCTGCTACGTGGATTTTTGATCATGAACATACGCTCGCGGTAGTTGAATCTGAATTTCAGTATGGATCGGACAGTGGCTCCGGAAAATTGCCGGGGAGTTTCATTCGGTGCGGACCAGCAGCACCGGAACCGATGCCCCACGCACCACACCTTCCGCGACGCTGCCCAACAGCACACGGCTGAGTCCGGAGCGTCCGTGCGTGCCGATCACAATCAGGTCGGCCTTCCAGTCCAGTGCTTCCTGGTCGATCACGCTGGCAGTCCGCACGCCCGGCACCTCCAGCAACGCCGTTTCCGCAGTGATGCCAGACCGTTTAGCCTTTTCTGCGGCCTGCGCGAGCGTGCGCTTCCCGGTGTCGCGCACCGCCTGCTGCAGCGCAGCATAATCGATGTAGGCATAGCCTTCAGCATCCAGCGGGTAGACTTCCTCGATCACATATACCAGGCGCAATCCGGCTTTGCCGGCCGCCAGCTTGAGTGCTTCATGCAATGCGTGATCGGCGATCGCACTGCCATCGACAGGAACCAGTATGCGTTGATACATGATCACCCCCCGTTTATTCCTGCTCTGCGCGCAGGCCTGCTGCAATTCTATGCCTATTTTGCGGGTGCGTGGGCAATGCAGTTACCCGGCTGGCCGGGCTATTTATCTTTGCTATGGCGAGCGAAGATCCAGCCATAGAGTGCGATGTTGACGACGAGCACCGCAGCGGCGAGCGCAAATTGGATCTCTCTGGTGAGGCCGGCAGGATAGATGAGCGCGAGCAGATAATGTTCGATAAAGCTATCGGTATAGCCCGATAGACCCGCCTTGATGCGCAAGTAGTTCTCCAGGTAGGTGAGCGGGCAGACGCGGCCGCTAAGCTCGACGTAGAATCCCCATGTGGCAGCGGGAAGATGAACAACAAGCATCCAGCGCCGCCATACCGCGAGCGCGGCACCCAGCAGCGCAAACAGGATGAACGCCAGATGGATGAACAGGACAGCTTCAGCGGCCAGACGGAATATCATGTTCGGGTTGGAGTAAGGTGCCTGCCTTGCATGCCGGTGCATATTATGGCGCACGGAACGTTGCTTTGCCGAGGCGGTCGAAATTTGCGTTCAGGTTTGCAGGATCAGCAGTATGATCGGCAGGAATTCCTCAACCAGGACTATCTCACCAGGAGAAAATAATGGCCAGATTATTGATTGTTGCATTGATTGCAATTACCGTGTCTGTCCCGGCTTATGCCGATCGTGGCGGACGCGGCAGCTGGATCGGCCCTGCGCTGATAGGAGGGATCATCGGCTATAGCCTGGCTCGACCCTATTATCCATATTATTCATACTATCCCTATCCGGTATACCAGCAGCCGTACCCGATTTATGTACAACCCGCTCCAAGCTATGCTCCCGATATTGTTGCGCCCTCGGTTCAGTATTGGTATTTCTGCCCCGAGGCCAATGCTTATTATCCCTATGTGGCTTTCTGCCCGCATGGATGGCAAGCCGTACCGGCGATTCCGCCACGCTGACAGTGCGGTTATGGCGTCCGCGGCAGGGTGAGTTTCAGCGCCAGTGAGTGATGGAACTAAATCCGCTTCCTTAAGTCTGTGCTACACCTGATCGTTGGGATAACGATAATGACCTAGGAGAAGTCGAATGAGCGACAAAATCAACAGCTATACCACGTCAGCTGACAGTGAGTTCAATATGGCGTTTGGCTGGCTAGCAGCAGCTGCCGCATCGATTGCAAGCTGGGTTGGTCTGAATTAATAGCCCAATCTGGTAGAATGATGAAAGCCGGTGTTATGCCGGCTTTTTTAACTTTCAAATAAATGTGGAACGATGGAACAAATCCTGCAATATCTGAAAAAACATGGTGAGCGCCTCGACGCGGAGATCGCCCAAGGCGCCGGACTCTCTCTTTCGAAAACGCGCCTATATCTGGCGGAACTCGCGGCCAAGGGTGAGATTGTGGCTTATCACTCCACCCGGTTTCTGGAGGGGCAGAAAATCGAGGGCCTGAGATGCCGCTTGTCCGGCATCACGCCCAAGGCGGCGCCGGGGCGCAAATCCAAGTCGTCCGTCTCCAGTTGACCGCTAGCACCTGCGCTGATCTTATACAGCGTTGCAGCCAGACAAACCGCCCGCAAGGGCGGTTTTGTATTTGGCGGAGAAGGGGGGATTGTTCAGCTTGCGCGTTGCCTCCGCGCAAGCTTCATCCCTTGCTGCGCTCGGGACCGCCCTGCGGGCGTCCTGCGCGAGCGCTGCTCGCTGGTCGAACCCAGGGGGGTTCTCATCTACCCCGTCTCCCAAATAAAAACCGCCCACGAGGGACGGTTTTGTATTTGGCGGAGAAGGGGGGATTCGAACCCCCGTCAGGGTATTACCCTGAACACGCTTTCCAG
>CAVVAD010000001.1:0-1310562 GCA_963746105.1 uncultured beta proteobacterium | reverse complement strand
CGCAAGGTAGCGAGCCGAATGCGGCAGGTTCAGTCGGCCACCGCGGCGGCAACGGTCGCCGCAAAATCCGGGCAGACCAGCGCTGCACGCGATGAGAGCGCGGCAAAGGTACTGTCGGTCAGACGCTTCACGATCCTGCAGATCCTCTTTGCGACTTTGCTTTATTCGCCAGGCTTGTTGGCGTCCCTAGATGTCTTGAGCGCCGTCGAAATAGGAAACTTCTTCGCGACCGCCAGCATTTGGACCTTCGTCGTCGCCGGCATCGGCCTGTACCTGCTCGGCCTGCTCCTGCCCTTCGCCAGTCTGCTCTGGGTCATGGGCATCAAGTTTTTCCTGGGCGGTGACATCTATCGCAACAACGTGGCGCCGGGCGTCTACCCCAAGTGGAGCAAGATGCACCTGCGGATCTGGTGCATCGGACGAATGGAAAGCCTGGTGCTCCTGCCCTTGCGCGCCATCTACCGCAGCGCGCCGCTCATGGCATTCGTGGTGCGGCAGCTCGGCGCCACAATAGGCAGAAATCTTCAATGCGCGCACGACGCATATTTGTCGGGGCCTCTGGACTTGATTGCCATCGAGGACGACGTGGCCATCCAGACTGGCGCCTACGTCCAAACGACGAGATGGTCCGGGCAGAACCTGCTCGTCGGCCCGATCCACCTTGAAAGCGGTTGCAAGATCGGAATGCGCGCCGCGATCACCAACAATGTGCGGGTGGGCCGCGGCAGCTGGATCACTCCGTTCACACCCATCCTGCGAGACGTCGGCGCGCATGAGATTTGGGAAGGAACTCCGGCGCGCATTGCCGGCCGTTGCACGGAGCTGCGGCGCACGGCAAGCGCCTGCCGGGACGCTCACCCGATCTGGCTATTGGAGGCCTGCAACGTCTTCATGCAGATCGCAGTGTTCTCTGCGATCAACGTGGTACCCGCCGCCGCGATCCTGTGGCTAGCCCGCGATTTTACGCCGGTCTTAGATGCCGACGTATCCAGCAATTATTTCAGCGTTACGCCGCTGTACGAAGTCATCGGGTATCTAACGCTCTTCGCCTTCATTACCGCTTGGCTCATCATCGTCGTTACCTCGTTGCTCGGCTGCCTTTTCATTCGCTACACGGCCGCGTCGCCAGGGCTGCACAGTACGCGGGGCCTCAGCGGCGCGCTCCTCATGTACCGTATGCGCACGCTCAACAACATCCAGAGGCTGTGGACCTGGACCATCACAGGGCAATACTTGCGGGCGCTCGCCGGCATGCGCTTCACGCGGTTGGGCGCGTCCGAGTGCGACGTGATGTTCAACCTCGTCCCCGAGTTCGCCACCGCCGACGCGCAGGTGTTCTGGTCGAACGGCTGTTTCACGAACATGCTCGACTACGGCGCCGAGCACCTCACGTTGCGCCATCTCGACATGCCGCGCAATTTTTTCAGTGGTAACAACTGCGTGGCGGAATACGGCCAGTTGCCGACGAACTTCCTCCTCGGCGTATCCACGCCGTGCAGCGATATAGACTTCCGGCGACAGATGCGGTCGCGGCTCGGTGAGCCGAGCGCTGTGGCGGGAAACCCGCCGGTGAGGTTTGCCAGCGCCGAGGCCGAGAACGACCAACTGCCGACCTTCCCGCTCTTTCTGACCCGCGTCTTCCTGAACGACTTCTTCAGCATCGGGATGCTGCGCGTCACCGACGGGCTGATCTTTACAATCCTGTACATCTGTTCGCTGCGGATGGGCTTCGACCCTCTCATGGGCGCGCTGCTGGCGCTGTTGCTCACCGAGGCCCATCTCGTCTTACTCAGCGTCGCGATCAAGAAGGCTCTCGTCGGCAGGGACTGGGGCGTCAATGACGCGACGCCCTTCTGGTCCTTGCGGCATTTCGCCTACTTTTTCGCGCAGGACTGCTTCTTCGTTTGGTGCCAGGGACCTCTGTACTTTTGCGCAGGAACGATCCTCGCGAATCCAATCTTACGGTGGATGGGATGCCAGATCGGACAGCGGACGATCGTGACCGAGCCCATGCAGTGCTCCGACTGGAACGCGGTGAAATTCGATGACAATTGTGTCGTCGGCGGCTTCCTACAGTTCCACACCTTCGAAAACATGGTGCTGAAGGTGAAGCAAACCCACATCCACGACGGGTGTACTATATCCTCCGGCGCAACGGTGATGAGTGGCGTGGTTATCGAGCGGAACACGACGGTCTTGCCGTTGTCGCTCGTCCTCAAGGAAATGAACCTGCTCTCGGCCACCTACCACGGCAGCCCCGTGGAGCCCGTGGCCGAGTTCAACTGCTTGCTGAGGCTGACGGTTCGGATGACAAGGGACGCTAGCGCACGCGTCAACGACCTGTTCGCCGCAAGCGCGCACGACTGCACCCCGGTGCCGGCACGTCATATGGCGAGCGTTCTGTTTGCGCCGGTCTCGCGCGATCCGGAGGCAGTTAGCCGTTGCGCGTCCGTCCTCTCGGATGCGGAGAAACGGCGGGCGCAAAGCTTCCTGACGGAAGGCGGCGAAGCACACTTCAAGCAGCAGCGTGCGTTTCGCCGCTACTGCGGCGCCCTCGCGGTCGGCGCGGCGTTGCCCTTAGCGCGCATCGCTTTCGAGGCAACGGAGAAAGGGCGTCCCTACCTCCCCGAGCTGCGGGGTTGTTGGTTTAGCTTTTCCTCCTGCCGGCTTGGATACCTCGGGGCATGGTCTTCGACACACCGCATCGGTGTCGACATCGAAGATCAGACAAGACACCTCGAAGCGGCCGAGCTCGCGCAAGCGTATTTTTCAAGAGCCGAGGCAAAGGCCGTTGAAGGCGCCGGCGAACGGACCCGCATGCGAACCTTCTTCCAACTCTGGACGCTCAAGGAAGCAGCCCTGAAATCCATCGGAGAGGGATTGCCCTTCGGCCTCGACGCGTTCCAATTCGAGCTGGACCCGAGCATCCGCATCGTCGATGCGCCGCGAGCTTACGGTGGGCCGGAGCGATTTTGGGCCTACGCGATTGAGACAGCCGGTAGCTGCGCAGCTCTTGCCATCCGCAGCGATGGCTGACTGTCCCGCGCCTGCGACGCGAGTCAGCTGAAATCACGCTACCGGCCGCTTCGACCTCAACACCTCGAGCGCGACGCTGATCAACGGGTCGGCCCCGTTCTTAATATCAGCGGTGCTGTTGAACAGCTCGATATCGGCGGGTACGCCTTTGCCTTCGTAACACACCATGTCGGCCGAGAAGTATTTCTGGTATGACAGGCAGTACTCCCAGCCGTTCGGAAGTTTCTTCTCGAGTTGGTAGGAGAATATGCCGTTGGTATGATCGCCCAAGATCGTGACGTAGGGCAGCTGCCGCATCGCTAAGACGAACACCTCGCCGCCGCTGAAAACGGCATCGCAGGTCAGCAGCACTATCGGTCCTGTAAACTGCACGCCACCCTCAGGCTCAATGTGCCAGGTTTTTAAAGGTGTGAACGCATCCTCGCCAGGACCGATCTTCGTCCTCCTGTGGAACGCCACTCTCCCGCGGTCACAAAACCGATTGATGATGGTGAGGGCGGTGCTGTCGTCGCCGCCGGGGTTGTCGCGGACGTCGATGATGAAGCCCTGCAGATCCGTGAAGTCGAGGGCGATCTTGTCCAGAGCGGCTGTCAACTTGCTCTTCTTGATGCCCTCCAGCTCAAGGATCCGCATGTAGCCAACGATCTGCGACCGGCAATACCGAAGCATCCGGGCGCCGGTTTCCGCGAGGTGCCCGAAGCCATTTGCAACAAGCGTTTTCTCGGTCGCCTTGAAGAGTTCCTTGATCTGGGGCTCCGTAAACTCCTGATAGAAGCGTGGCCTCTTCTCCGCGGTGAAGTAGCGCTTCTTCCCCTTGTCACCTGCTTTGCTCTTCAGCTCGACATGCCCGTCCTCCAACGGGGCGAGCATCTGGCACATGATATCGAAGAGCTCGTCATCGCTGGTTTTACTTGTGACCTTTGGTCTGTGGATGTCGTACTGCTTTCGCCAGTCGACCTTTCGCAGCTCGAAGAAGGGATACCTGTGGCGAAAGGTCTCCCACAGCTCCTCGAAATTCTTTTCGGGATCGCGAATGATCATGGTGGTGCCGATCTTGGCGCTCCCGCTGCGTCGCTGTAACGCTAACTCTCGACATTCGGCCTATTATGAATCGCCGATGCGCAGCTATCATATCACCGCCGCCGCTTTCCAGCCGAGGTGATCCAGTATGCCGTCTGGCTGTATTTCCGATTTCCTCTGAGCTTCCGGGATATCGAGGATCTGCTGGCCCAACGTGGCATCGATGTCTGCTTAGTTGATATCCCGGTCCAATCCTGAAGAAACAAGAGGGCCGCGCCTTATCGTGCGCCGCTGAGCGATCTCGGAATGAAAGGCAAACACATCACGGGGCGGGCGAAGCAATAACCGGGCAGAGAACTCTCACCTGCGGGCTCGGCCGAGAAAAGGACCGATGCAAGCTTGAAGTCAGCCTGTTCAGCTTTCAACACACGCCGCCATCTACATTACCTTCAACGTCCAAAGCCATCTAATTTCGCGTCGGCGCCACGCGTCCGTCGCAGCGTCAACCGCTGCAGCCATGGTCATTTAGCCAGCAAATTTCCACTTAACGTGATAGGGCCACTCGAAACCATGGGCGAAAAGTGTCTTCTTGGTCGCCTTAAAGAGCTGCTTGACCTATCGCTTTGTGAATTCCTGCCAGAAGCAGCATGACACCTATAGACCCAAAGTCACAAGTACGGCCAGCGATGATGAGCTCTTCGATATCTTTTGCCAGATGTTCGCCCCGACGGGGATGTCGAGCTGAAGACCAAAGTTTTGGCGTCTCGTCATGGCGGTGTGGATCTTAGCTCGCACGGGCCACTGAGTCTCATTTCGGACAGAGCCGTCGGATAAACCGCCATCGCCATCCCAAGAGGCATAACTTTGAGCGTAGAATCCCACGGCGCCACGCCTACTACTCGCACACCTCCCGTCGTTGACAACACCGACTGGCTGAAAGCCGTCGCGATCGTCTCGGTCTCGCTTGGCCACTTCGGCTACTTCTTTATGGAAGACGACCTTTGGTGGAGCGTTTTCGGTCGCGTTGCGGCCCCTATATTCTTCTTCCTATTGGGCTTTGCGCAGGGCCGGACCGTCCCGCTCCATTGGATCTGGCTGGGTGTCGTCCTTACTCTGCTCGAAAGCTGGAACGCCGACTGGACCTGGGTAGCACCGAACATTCTCTTGAGCTTGGCACTCATCCGCATTGCACGTCCCTATGTGCAAATCCTTCTGCAACGCGACGGGTGGGCCGGCTTCTTCCTCCTCGTCTGCGGGCTCTTGGCGGTGCAGCCGATAACGTCGAAAATAGTCGACTACGGATCGGAGGGATGGCTGTGGGCCCTGTTCGGCCTATGCCAACGCATGTATGTCGACGGCAGAACAGTTGTCGATGCGCACGGAGCAGCCCAAAGCTCGGCAGCGCTCGTGCGCGCGATGACAGAGAATGTGGGGCTGATGCGCCTACTGGCCTGCGTCGTCGCTGCGGTCGTTTACGTTTGGCAGGAACAAAGAGAATACTCATTTCCTCAATTCCATTTAGCCGCTGTCATTCTCGGCGTCGGTATTTTGTCCGTCAGTCTGTGTTTATTCCAGCGCGGCGCGAGCCGCGTCCAACCGCCGGAAGCCATGGTCGGCTTCCTGCGTTTCATCAGCCGGCACACTCTGGAAATATATGCCATCCAGCTTGCTGGCTCCGAACTCTTTATCAAGTTGGTGCCCCATCTCGCTGCCTGATCAAGTTGAGCTAGCTGATCTTCTTAGAAGAACAGCCGGACTGGCTGCCGAATGGCGGCGCCTCATAAAACGGTCAAATGAGATGCGGGATCGCTGTTGATGCAGCGGCAGATCGAAGGATCTCCGATCGTCGCCGATTTTTCTTTAGCGGAAGATTTAGACAGCCGACCCCGGGAACAAATCGTTGACCAGCTTACCCAACGACTGAATCCGTCCACTTGGCATCCTATCGGGCACGCCGCGCTATCGAACGTTTTCTACAAGGCAGGCAACGAGCCTGGCTTCTTCGCGGTGCTCAGCGTCCCTTGAGGAGGCCGGAGCGTTGGCGGCGGCGGCCTTAGCCCAATCCTTGGGAAGTTCAGCGTGTGTTAAGCTCCGAGAAATCCGCGGGTTTGTCAGCCCATGCGGAGAATTTATCTGAGCATTCAATTGAATCAAATTTGTGTAGAGCCTCGATGGCGCGGCGCCGTTCTTGCGAATCCCCGCTTGAGCTCTGCTTCCCGTTCGGCGTGGGAATTTCCGGCGCGGTCCGGTCGGCCATCGGGTTATCCGCGCCGCGACTTGCCTTCGAAGAACGTTCAGAAGTCCAAGTTCTGAGAAGCTTGTGCCGCTGGCAACACCTAATCAGAGGTCGCGCCTGTTAGGATCCGATTCATTAGGCGCCGCACCGGGCTGACCCGTGAGCACTGGAACAAGAAACACCCGGCTAATTGGTCTGGTGGTTACCTTGTGCGCAATGTCATGCTCGCTCGAGCTGAAGCCTGCAATGGCCGCTTCGCAAGGAACAGGCAGCTCACCGAGCGATACTTCGCAAGATACAAAGGGCCAGTCCGAAAACAACGGGCAAGATTTCACGCGTCCTCAGAACCTTTTCCAACTCAGGGATACCTACGAGATCGCGCCGGGGCCGACGCGCCAAGTCACCCACGACACCTTAACCCTCCGCGCTGACCGATGGTTTAATCTTTGCCCGCAATGGCAGCTCGCTCTCCGCATGGACTTGCCGTTTGTCGCAAAGAACGCCATTAGCTCCGAAAATCCAGAAGGGGATTTTATTTATGGGTTGGGTGACGCGTACACCCAAGCAGCGCTTATCCGCACTTTTGATCCTCGCTGGGCGGCGGGTATTGGCCTACGACTGATCACGCCCACAGGCCAGGAAACTCTGACAAGCGATAAGTGGCGGCTGATGCCCCAAGCAGCAGTCCGAGCTATGCTTCCGCCATGACGCGAAAATTGCGTCTGGCAGCTCCTTCACAGCCCTGGTGCGATACGATCAGAGCGTCGCTGGCGATCCTACAGCGAGGACCATCAGCAATCTGCAGTTGGCGCCGATTTCTTACTGAAGAGGTAGCTGCGTGCTTTTCTACATAACTATGTAGCCTAGCTGCCCCTTCGAAATCTGTCGTCGTGGATTACCTTCTCTGCCACAGGTAAGCATCTCCTCGACCATCTAGGTCATAGTTGACCGCGAGCGCGGCAAGGTAAGGGCTTCTACGACGCAACGCTCGTGCCAAGTTCGCCGGCGGCTTTCGCCCGTGCCGCGTCGCCGAAGCCGATACAAGCGCTCAAACTGATATTCGCGCCCTGGGTCAGCAAGATTGATGCACCCCATCCACGGTCGAGATAGTCCAGAAGGCACATTGTGGGTAAAATCTTCCTCCACCAGCACAAGAGGGAGGCTTCCTTGCCAGAACCCGACGGTAATGGGGATGAATTTCGCGCGCGGTTGCAGGGGTTGCCATGCCAATTGCTGCTGGCGCTGATCAACGGGACCGCGATACTGGTGATTGTTGCGGCCATTCTTGCCATTGTCGCATTATCAAAAGTCGCGCACCTCGCCAACGATGTCGCATCGACTATGACCGACGCAGTACTTTCTCGGATCGATGTCAAACCGCAACAAGTGCTCACCAACTTGGAGAACGTTGCCGCCGATGTCCATGCGCTGGCGGGATCACTCAAGCAGGCACGAGCCGAAGGGCCCACTCGTCTTGATCCGGAGATTGCAAAACTTAGCGAGAGGCTGAACGCTCTGCAGGCGGGCATCGAACAGCTCGGTAAAGCTCGGTCATCCCTCATCGATGAGGCGATCGGGCGAATCGGCCGCGCATTGGCCGGAAGTCTCCAGAACTTCAAGGAATGCAAATCGGCGCAAGCGAACGTAGGCACCGTCGCATCACCAGCAATGGCAGAAATCAGACCTGATTGAAACAAGGTTTGGCTCGCGTTCATCGGTATGAACCACAAGCCATCGCCGCCACGGCAAGAACGCTTGCCTTAGTGAGCTTTGGCCAAAACACAATCCCGCGCGTCTCACAGAGCATGTCATGATCAGTCCAGAGCCTGCCAACCGCGTCTTCATTGACCGCACGGTGGAAGCAGCTATCCGGATCGCAGTTATCGCTGCTCTTGTGTGGTGGTGCTATATAATAGCGAAGCCTTTCCTCGCGCCGATTCTTGGGGGCGCTATTATCGCCATTACCGTTTTTCCGGTTTATCAGATGCTCGAGACTGCGCTTGGCGGTCGACGAGTCGCAAGCGCTGTATTGCTCACCGTCTTCATGTTTGTGATGCTGGTTGTGCCTTCTGTACTGCTGGGCAAATCGCTCGTGACCGGCGTCAACAAACTCGTGGAACTCCTTCCAAAGCGGCCAGCTCTCCATTCCGCCTCCGCCTGACAGCGTCGCTCGTTGGCCACTGATTGGCGAAACTATCGCGAGATTCTGGACGCTCGCTTCTCAGGACTTAAGTCAAGCTTTCCGCCAAGCTGGCCCCTTGCTGAGTCACTTTGGGCCCTGGCTCCTGAGTGCCGCTCAGGGCGCTGGTATTGCGCTTCTGCAGCTTGTGCTGGCGATACTCATCTCTGGAGCCTTCCTAGCTAAGTCCGAGGCTGCAAGCCGCATCACCCGGGCCGTTGCAACTCGTCTTGCGGGAGAGCGTGGATTGATTCTTACAGACGTTGCCGAAAAGACGGTTCGCAGCGTGGCGAGCGGCATTCTCGGCGTCGCCCTGATCCAGGCTCTGCTGGCGGGGCTCGGCTTTCTGGTAGCTGGTGTTCCGGCAGCAGGCCTCCTTACTTTGATCTGCTTGCTCTCGGGCGTTATCCAGCTCGGTGTGGTGATCGTGTTGATCCCAGTGGCGGTCTATCTTTTTTCGACCGCGGAAACTAGCACGGCTGTTGGCTTCCTAATCTGGGCCGTCCTGATCGCCCCGATTGATAATATCCTCAAACCAATTCTACTGGGTCGCGGTGTAGGCATTCCCACGTCTGTCATCTTTGTAGGCGCCATCGGTGGGTTTCTCAGTTCGGGGATTATCGGCCTATTTCTTGGCGCCGTCGTCTTGGCACTCGGCTACAACCTTTTCCTCGCCTGGCTAAAGCAGGATACGACTTCTTCGGGTCAAGCGGCATAGCCTACGCTAACGCATTGGTCCGCCAGCGGTAGGTAAACTGCACCGGACTAGTGGTTGGGGCGGGCGCATAGGCGGTCATCCTGGGGTCGTGATTAGCAACTCCCCACTAGGCGTGATAAGGTTAACGCCTAGGGACGGCTAGTGCTGCGGATACAGCCCCCATGTTCTCGGTCCTCTACACAAACAAGCCGATAGGCACTCGCGGGAACCGCATATGCAGACGGTGTGCCTTACTGCGCACTTCTAGGGACCGGTGCCTTAGACACGTGGGGGATGCACGATGACGGAACTGCACCCCTTAGCATCACACCATCTGCCGTTCTTTATAACGCCTCCCGGCGAGACCGATGTTCTGTTCGTGATCATGTCTATCGTTCTAATTGGAGCGGTGCTGGGCGTAGGCGTCTTCTTCTTCTGGCTGCATTCGCTTCCGGAACGAATGGTCCACAATAAGATCCAGTTCGATGTCGTCGCCGTTCTTGCTCTATTATCGCTGTTCACCCATCAGCATGCCTTCTGGGTTGCTGCGCTTCTCATCGCACTAATCGATCTTCCTGATTTTTCGCTTCCAGGTTTCTCAGGTTTGCTTGAACGCATAGCAAGCTCGCTTGAAGCGATAGCGACAAGCCGTCGGGAGACCCGCCGCCCCACACGCTTCGCTCAACAAGCAATCAGAAATCCCTGACTTGACGGCCCTAGACCGGGGCAAATCTAAAGCAGCGGAGATAAAAGCCCTGCCGCAGGGCAAGTCGCCAACCAACCAACCGAAATCCGGCCCGCACACGAACGGCCGCCCCGGGAAGCACAGGGTCTAGGCTATGCTCGAAATTTTGCTTTGCTCGCTGTTCACGCTCCTGCCGGACTACCTTTATCGTCGCTACGGGCAGGGCAAACGCTTTGGTCAAGAGATTACCTTTTATTCGGTTTGGTACGAGTTCCGCTACGGGATAACCACCTGCTTGATGCTTACGATCGCGTTGATCACTGTTGTCTTCTACTTCCACCCGACGGCCAAGTACGTAACATCTTATTTTCGCACGATCCCCATTCTCCCCGAAACAAACGGTCGCGTCGCGGAAGTCTACGTAGGATTCAGCGACGAGGTGAAGAAGGGTGCGCCGCTGTTCAGGCTTGATGATACCAAGCTGAAAGCCGCGCTCATAGCCGCCGACAAAAAGATCGCCGAGGTCGATGCTGCAATGATTTATGCTGAGGCTGATATCGCAGCGACTCAGGGCCAGATTGAGCAGGCGAAGGGCTCTCTGCAGCAGGCGCTCGATGAGCTGGCGACCAAAGAAGAGCTGCAGCGACGCAATGCTGGGATTGTCGCACAGCGCGAGATCGAAAAACTTGGCGTCGCTGTGCAAGCGCGGCAAGGTGGCGTAGCGGCCGCTGAGGCCGCTAAGCAAGCAGCCGTCACGAAGCTTAGCACGGTGCTTCCGGCCGAGAAGGAAAGCGCCGAAGCTGCAAAAGCGCGGGCTCAAGTCGATTTGGACAAGACAGTGGTCTACGCCGGAGTTTCAGGTCGAGTGGAGCAGTTCAATTTACGCGTCGGCGATGTGGTCAATCCGCTTATCCGGCCTGCTGGTATTCTAGTGCCTTCCGAAGCTGGACGCCTGCAGCTCGTAGCAGGGTTCAATCAGCTGGAACAGCAAGTGATCAAAGTCGGTCTGACGGCGGAAGTCACCTGTATGTCCAAGCCTTGGACGATCATTCCGATGGTGGTCACGCAGGTACAGGACTACATCGCTGCCGGCCAGGTGAAGACCTCGGAAGTGCTCCTTGATCCGCAACAAGTCACACAGCCAGGTACGATAACGGTCTTCCTTGAACCGATGTTTAAAGGCGGGCTAGATGGGCTTGCCCCTGGCAGCAGCTGCATTGCAAATGCCTACACCAACAATCATGACGAACTGGCTCGAGAAGACATTGGCTGGGGGAGGTGGGCGTTTCTGCACATGGTCGATGCCGTAGCTCTTGTGCATGCGCTGATCCTGCGCTTGCAGGCGCTCGTCTTCCCAATTAAAGAGCTGGTACTATCGGCCCACTGACCCCCGCGCTGGCCTTGGCTGCGGCGCCACCAAGAGTGAAGGAACGTCTGAGTGCTTTGCACTCTGGCGTCCAACTTGAGGTTGCGCTACTCGCTCTTCACCTCAGACCATGTCGAATTTGGATTGAAGGCCGTCATCTCGGCAACGAGGTCCGAAGTATCCGGACCAAGATCCTTTTGAAACATGACGCCTTCGTGATTGACGATGAACGTCATCACGCCCGAGTTGCCATATTCGGCGGGCGCGGCAGCCGGCGCGCCTCGTCGAGCTCGTGGCGGATCGACTCGGCGCGGGCATCGAGCGACTTTCCGAGCATCGCCGGGACTTTGTATTCAGTAGAGCGAAGAACGCGAAGAACGCAATCATCACCCAGAAGACGGGATCGGCCGGATCGAAAAGCATCAAATCCTCACTCGGCGGCGGGTTGGAGCACCTTCTTGACCTCGGCGGGGCTCACGTGCTCGCCAAGGAACTTGCTGACCACCGCGCTCGCTGTCTCGGCCGCAATCTCATTCACGCTCGACAAGGCCTTGGTCTTGGTAGCTGCGATACGCGCCTCCGCGTCGGCGAGCTTGGCCGAGAGCTCGCCCTCGACGCTCGCGCGTTCCTTGTCGGTCTCAGCGGCGAGCTTGTCGCGCATTTCTTTGGCCATGGACGAGGCTTTCGCCCGCGCTTCACTGAGCGCCCGCTCATACGCGGCGAGCGCCGCGTCGGTATCCTTCTTGAAGCGTTCGGCCGCATCGAGGTCGCGCTGCACCCGGTCGCGGCGCTCCTCGATCACCTCACCGATGCGCGGTAGCGCGACGCGGGCGAGGATGAAGTAGAGGACGGCAAAGGTGATCGCGAGCCAGATGAGCTGCGGCGCGAAGTCGGCGGGGTTGAGCTGCGGCAAGCCCCCCGACTTCCCCTCATGCGTCGTAGCGGCGGCCGCCGCCACGATCAACGCGGGGATCGCTGCGATCATAGTGTCCTCCTCGCGCGCTTGCCTTGCGCCCTGTCCGATCAGCCGAACAGGATGATGAGCGCTATCAGTAGGCCGAAGAGCCCGGTCGCCTCGGCGAGCGCGAAGCCGATCAGCAGGTTGGTGAACTGGGCCGGCGCAGCCGAGGGGTTGCGCATGGCTCCCGACAGGTAGTTGCCGAAGATATTGCCGATGCCTACGCCGGCACCAATGAGCGCGCTGCAGGCAAGGCCGGCGCCGATCATCTTCGCAGCTTCCAACTCCATCGTAGTCTCTCCCTTGTGGTGATGAGCAAATGTCGTGGCGAGACCACGCCGGATCGTAATGGCGCAGCACATGAAGCCCGGGCAGCCAGCGCATTGCTATCCGAAGAAGTCAAGCATAGCCCAAGCGGCGTCATTCGCAGCAACGCAGCAAACAATCGAAAGGCTCATTCGCGAAGCGCAGCTACATATCCAAGCACAGCCAACAACAATGCACCCAGGAACGCAACCCAACTGGCACCCACGGGTACGTCAACTGAGCCAACGACAATTGGCAGCCCATTCAAGGCGCGGATGAACTGCAAGATCGCGACGATCGCGAAAACCGTCGCGGCGAGTGCCGAATAGCGTCTTGGGAGCACGTCTAAGACTTCAGCTAAGACTTCACCCAATACTACAGCGGAGCTTTAGACTTTGGCAGCGGTAGTACCGATGAGGCCTTCCAGGCCGGTCGGTCACTCACGGCAATTCTGGTGAGCTCCAGCGGAACAAGATCCTACGTCCCGTCGCTCCCTAGCAATCCCCGATTTGGGGGAAAGATCGATGACTGCTCCTGACCCTTCTCGGACCCTTTGTGCGGGCCTCAAAGACGTCTGCTTCTGGGTGAAGACCCGACGTCGCTATGTCGCCGACATTTGTGCTGGCGCAAAACCACGCAATGCTTGCGGTCTTCCGTGGGCAGCGGACTAACAGTGAAACAGCGACGCGAAGGCAACCTTATTGATGTGACGCTTTCCTTTCCGGCGTCAAAACATGAGGATCGCCATCGTCTGCTTGTGGTCCTTCTCAGGCAGTCCGCCGTACGTTCTAAATCGTCAGGGCCCACGGGTGAAACGGACGTACCATTCCCGCGGCAAACCATGAAGGGTATGGTTGAGCGATGCGAGGGTGGCGGACGGTCATCCAAAAAAGCTAGAAACCCAACAAATTCCCCGGAGGCGGGCATGACTACATTCGATGAACGTGAGAAGGCGTTCGAAAAGAAGTTCGCCATCGACCAGGAGCTCAAGTTCAAGTCCGAGGTGCGATGCCACCGGCTGCTTGCAGAGTGGGCCGCGGATAAGCTCTGCCTCGCGGGTACGGCCCGAGAGGATTACCTCAAGGCTATGCGCAAGGTGGATCTGGAGAATAAAGACACCGACGATGTCGTCCGAAGCGTAAAGTCGGACTTCGATGCAAAGGACCTCGGCATCGCTGAGACTGAGATCCGCAGTAAGATGAGAGAGTTTCTGGCGCAGGCGGTGAGGGATATCGAGGCTGCTGCCAAGTCGTAGAAAGGTGACAACGCAAGGTAGTCGAGAAAACTCGCAAGTGCGGCGCGGCACAGCAAGCGGATCTGCGGAACTGTCATCCGCGGTGGCACAATCGCTAGCCATTACAAACGCGTCACCAGACTTGCAGACGCTGCTTCCGCTTTAATTGCCGAGCAGGTACGTCCAGTTCCTATCTCTCCTGGTTCATGACTCAGTATCAGTTCGTCCACTTATTCTGCTAATCGGAACCATTTGTTTGGCGGGAAATGATCTGAACCCGCGAGCTATCTCTGACCTGAGACCCGGGATCTCCTCCAGATTTGGGTAGAGTTCGTAACCTCCAGAGAGGAGACGGACGATGCGCAAGAGCAGATTTTCGGAAGAGCAGATCATCGGGATTCTGCGGGAGCAGGAAGCGGGCCAGCGGACGGCGGACGTCTGCCGCAAGCACGGGGTCAGCGGGGCGACGTTCTACAAGTGGAAGTCGAAGTTCGGCGGCATGGACGTCTCGGACGCGAAGCGGCTGAAGTCGCTCGAGGACGAGAACGCGAAGCTGAAGAAGCTGCTCGCCGAGACGATGCTCGACAATGCAATCCTGAAGGACATCAACAGCCGAAAGTGGTGACGCCCGCCGCTAAACGGCAGGTCGTGGTTCACGCGTGCACGACACACGAGGTGAGCGAGCGGCGGGCGTGCCGAGCTCTTGCGATTGATCGATCGACGGTGCGCTACCGGAGCCTGCGCCCGGATGATGGTGCCGTTCGGCTGCGCATTCGGGAGCTGGCACAAGTGCGCCGCCGGTTTGGCTACCGGCGTTTGCATTTCCTGCTGAGGAGGGCTTGGCAATGAACCAGAAACGGTTCCGGCGGCTCTACCGCGAGGAGGGCCTGCAAGTTCGCAAACGTGGCGGCCGCAAGCGGGCTCTCGGGCTGCGCGCTCCCTTGGCTCTTCCGTCGCGTCCGAACGAGCGCTGGTCCCTCGATTTTGTCTCTGACACATTCACCGATGGCCGCCGGTTCCGCGCGCTTGCTGTCGTCGACGACTACACGCGCGAATGCGTGGCACTCGTCGCAGACACCTCGCTCTCAGGTTCACGGGTCGCGCGAGAGCTCGATGCCATCATTGCGGTCCGAGGCAAGCCGATGACGTGCGTTTCCGACAATGGCACCGAACTCACGAGCATGGCGATCCTGGCTTGGAGCAAGGGAACAGGGGTCGACTGGCACTACATCCAACCGGGCAAGCCGCAACAGAACGCGTTCATCGAGAGCTTCAACGGCCCGCTGCGCGACGAGTGCCTGAACGAGACGGCATTCTCCTCGCTCGCCGAGGCCCGCGCCGTACTCGCTGCCTGGCGCGACGATTACAATCGCGTGCGACCGCATTCGGCGCTCGCCAACCGGACACCGGAGGAGTTCTGCGCCCGCCACCTGGTCCTTGCCGCGACGACCGGCAATGGGCAAAATATTAGCCCAGGACTCGCCCTCTGACTGGAGGAAGGAAGGGTCTCAGGTCATCTCTTATCGCGTATTTCGACGGTATTCTGCCGATGGTGATATAAAGGTCAGAGAGGTTGTCCGGCGTTGCGCTCGATCAAGATCACAGTCAATCTCTTGTTGACGACATCCCTCGATTTCTGTAGAGTTCGCCCCCTTCTCAGACGCGGGGTGGAGCAGTCTGGCAGCTCGTCGGGCTCATAACCCGAAGGTCGTAGGTTCAAATCCTGCCCCCGCAACCCAAGCACTGAGAAGCCGAATTAAAGTTTAAATCCGGTGCGTTTAAAAATGAGTTGACGAAAGTCGTTCGCCTCTATATAATGCGCACCTCTTCGCCGCTGAGGCAGCGAAGAAAGCAGTAGCAAAGTTCTTTAAAAGATAGAAGAAACAACCGATTAGTGTGGGTACCTGTATCTGGGTAGACGAGATCTGCTTAGGTGGATGGAGTCGAACTCAAGACATATAGAAGTACCTCACGAAATCGAAGATATGAAAGTAAATTCGCTTTGAGTGAGATCAGCTGGTCCGTAAGGATTGGCTAAAAATTGCTAGATTGAACTGAAGAGTTTGATCCTGGCTCAGATTGAACGCTGGCGGCATGCTTTACACATGCAAGTCGAACGGCAGCACGGGGGCAACCCTGGTGGCGAGTGGCGAACGGGTGAGTAATATATCGGAACATGTCCGGAAGTGGGGGATAACGTAGCGAAAGTTACGCTAATACCGCATATGCCCTGAGGGGGAAAGGAGGGGATCGCAAGACCTTTCGCTTTCGGAGTGGCCGATATCAGATTAGCTAGTTGGTGAGGTAAAGGCTCACCAAGGCGACGATCTGTAGCTGGTCTGAGAGGACGACCAGCCACACTGGGACTGAGACACGGCCCAGACTCCTACGGGAGGCAGCAGTGGGGAATTTTGGACAATGGGGGCAACCCTGATCCAGCCATGCCGCGTGAGTGAAGAAGGCCTTCGGGTTGTAAAGCTCTTTCAGCCGGAAAGAAATCGTGCAGGCTAATACTCTGTATGGATGACGGTACCGGAAGAAGAAGCACCGGCTAACTACGTGCCAGCAGCCGCGGTAATACGTAGGGTGCGAGCGTTAATCGGAATTACTGGGCGTAAAGCGTGCGCAGGCGGTTTTGTAAGACAGACGTGAAATCCCCGGGCTTAACCTGGGAACTGCGTTTGTGACTGCAAGGCTAGAGTATGGCAGAGGGGGGTAGAATTCCACGTGTAGCAGTGAAATGCGTAGAGATGTGGAGGAATACCGATGGCGAAGGCAGCCCCCTGGGTCAATACTGACGCTCATGCACGAAAGCGTGGGGAGCAAACAGGATTAGATACCCTGGTAGTCCACGCCCTAAACGATGTCAACTAGGTGTTGGGGGAGGAGACTTCCTTAGTACCGCAGCTAACGCGTGAAGTTGACCGCCTGGGGAGTACGGCCGCAAGGTTGAAACTCAAAGGAATTGACGGGGACCCGCACAAGCGGTGGATTATGTGGATTAATTCGATGCAACGCGAAAAACCTTACCTACCCTTGACATGCCGAGAATCCCGAAGAGATTTGGGAGTGCCCGAAAGGGAACCTGGACACAGGTGCTGCATGGCTGTCGTCAGCTCGTGTCGTGAGATGTTGGGTTAAGTCCCGCAACGAGCGCAACCCTTGTCATTAATTGCCATCATTTAGTTGGGCACTTTAATGAGACTGCCGGTGATAAACCGGAGGAAGGTGGGGATGACGTCAAGTCCTCATGGCCCTTATGGGTAGGGCTTCACACGTAATACAATGGTCGGTACAGAGGGTTGCCAACCCGCGAGGGGGAGCCAATCTCAGAAAGCCGATCGTAGTCCGGATTGTTCTCTGCAACTCGAGAGCATGAAGTCGGAATCGCTAGTAATCGCGGATCAGCATGTCGCGGTGAATACGTTCCCGGGTCTTGTACACACCGCCCGTCACACCATGGGAGCGGGTTCTGCCAGAAGTAGCTAGTCTAACCGCAAGGAGGACGATTACCACGGCAGGGTTCGTGACTGGGGTGAAGTCGTAACAAGGTAGCCGTATCGGAAGGTGCGGCTGGATCACCTCCTTTCTAGAGTACGCCTTGGTGCAGGTATCCACACTTATCGGTTGTTTTTAAAGCAGGATTCGGTAGATCAGGAGTCAGTGTAGTCGCGAGTCAGAAATATCGACTGCGTGACTTGAATCCGACATCCTAGGCCTCGATCCTGAGCAGATTCAGGGTCTGTAGCTCAGCTGGTTAGAGCACCGTGTTGATAACGCGGGGGTCGTTGGTTCGAGTCCAACCAGACCCACCAGAGCAAGACAAATGGGGGTTTAGCTCAGCTGGGAGAGCACCTGCTTTGCAAGCAGGGGGTCGTCGGTTCGATCCCGTCAACCTCCACCAATATCTCGAAGCAAGCAAGTGAGAATCGATATTCAAGCCTGGTGGCTTTGGTATCGGCTTTTGCTGATAGGAAAAAGCAGTTCTTTAAAAATTTGGAAGAAGTAAAGAAAGTGATTCACGCAAACGTGGGCATGGGGAAACCTGTGTGTGCGAATGCATGAAAACTAAATGGGTTTTGATTGTATCAAACCGAATTCATTCAAGTCGGATGAAGGAGGTCACAAACGCGAGACGAACAAAAACTTGTGACGATCCTTGGCTAGCAGATGGCTGAGGGCTTAACGTTATAGGGTCAAGCGAATAAGTGCATATGATGGATGCCTTGGCGATTACAGGCGATGAAAGACGTGTAAGCCTGCGAAAAGCTACGGGGAGCTGGCAATAGAGCTTTGATCCGTAGATATCTGAATGGGGAAACCCGGCCCGCAAGGGTCACTCCTGACTGAATACATAGGTCAGGTAGAGCGAACCCGGAGAACTGAAACATCTAAGTACCCGGAGGAAAAGAAATCAACCGAGATTCCGCAAGTAGTGGCGAGCGAACGCGGAGCAGCCTGCAAACTTTAGCTTCTGAATTAGTGGAACAGTCTGGAAAGTCTGGCCATAGTGGGTGATAGTCCCGTACGCGAAAATTCAGGAGTGGAACTAGGTTTGGAACAAGTAGGGCGGGGCACGAGAAACCCTGTCTGAACATGGGGGGACCATCCTCCAAGGCTAAATACTCGTAATCGACCGATAGTGAACCAGTACCGTGAGGGAAAGGCGAAAAGAACCCCGGAAGGGGAGTGAAATAGATCCTGAAATCGCATGCATACAAACAGTGGGAGCGGACTTGTTCCGTGACTGCGTACCTTTTGTATAATGGGTCAGCGACTTACGTTCAGTAGCGAGCTTAACCGAATAGGGGAGGCGTAGGGAAACCGAGTCTGATAAGGGCGATAGTTGCTGGGCGTAGACCCGAAACCAAGTGATCTATCCATGGCCAGGATGAAGGTGGGGTAACACTCACTGGAGGTCCGAACCCACTAGTGTTGAAAAACTAGGGGATGAGCTGTGGATAGGGGTGAAAGGCTAAACAAACTTGGAAATAGCTGGTTCTCTCCGAAAACTATTTAGGTAGTGCCTCATGTATCACTCTCGGGGGTAGAGCACTGTTATGGCTAGGGGTCTATTGCTGATTACCAAACCATTGCAAACTCCGAATACCGAGAAGTGCGAGCATGGGAGACAGACATCGGGTGCTAACGTCCGGTGTCGAAAGGGAAACAACCCAGACCGCCGATTAAGGTCCCCAAGACATAGTTAAGTGGAAAACGAAGTGGGAAGGCTAAAACAGTCAGGATGTTGGCTTAGAAGCAGCCATCATTTAAAGAAAGCGTAATAGCTCACTGATCGAGTCGTCCTGCGCGGAAGATGTAACGGGGCTCAAACTATGCACCGAAATCGCGGATATGTACTTGTACATATGGTAGGAGAGCGTTCTGTAGGCCTGCGAAGGTGTCTGGTAACGGATGCTGGAGGTATCAGAAGTGCGAATGCTGACATGAGTAGCGATAAAGGGAGTGAAAGGCTCCCTCGCCGAAAGCCCAAGGTTTCCTGCGCAACGTTCATCGGCGCAGGGTGAGTCGGCCCCTAAGGCGAGGCAGAAATGCGTAGTCGATGGGAAACAGGTTAATATTCCTGTACCTCAATGCAATGCGATGTGGGGACGGAGAAGGTTAAGCAAGCCGGGTGTTGGATGTCCCGGTTTAAGCGTGTAGGGAGATCTCTTAGGCAAATCCGGGAGGTCAATTCTGAGGCGTGATGACGAGTGCCTTCGGGCGCGAAGTTGCTGATACCAAGCTTCCAAGAAAAGCCACTAAGCTTCAGTTGTATTGAGACCGTACCGCAAACCGACACAGGTGGGCAGGATGAGAATTCTAAGGCGCTTGAGAGAACTCGGGTGAAGGAACTCGGCAAATTAGCACCGTAACTTCGGGAAAAGGTGCGCCCCGGTAGAGTGTAGAGACTTGCTCTCGAAGCTCGATGGGGTTGCAGTGAAATGGTGGCTGCGACTGTTTAATAAAAACACAGCACTCTGCAAACACGAAAGTGGACGTATAGAGTGTGACGCCTGCCCGGTGCTGGAAGATTAAATGATGGGGTGCAAGCTCTTGATTGAAGTCCCAGTAAACGGCGGCCGTAACTATAACGGTCCTAAGGTAGCGAAATTCCTTGTCGGGTAAGTTCCGACCTGCACGAATGGCGTAACGATGGCCACACTGTCTCCACCCGAGACTCAGCGAAGTTGAAATGTTTGTGAAGATGCAATCTACCCGAGGCTAGACGGAAAGACCCCATGAACCTTTACTGTAGCTTTGCATTGGACTTTGAAGAGACCTGTGTAGGATAGCTGGGAGGCTTTGAAGCGGTGTCGCCAGATCTCGTGGAGCCGACCTTGAAATACCAGCCTGGTGTGTTGAGGTTCTAACCTAGATCCCTAATCCGGATTGGGGACAGTGCATGGTAGGCAGTTTGACTGGGGCGGTCTCCTCCCAAAGTGTAACGGAGGAGTACGAAGGTATCCTAGGTACGGTCGGACATCGTACTGATAGTGCAATGGCAAAAGGATGCTTAACTGCGAGACTGACAAGTCGAGCAGGTGCGAAAGCAGGTCATAGTGATCCGGTGGTTCTGTATGGAAGGGCCATCGCTCAACGGATAAAAGGTACTCTGGGGATAACAGGCTGATTCCTCCCAAGAGTTCATATCGACGGGGGAGTTTGGCACCTCGATGTCGGCTCATCACATCCTGGGGCTGTAGCCGGTCCCAAGGGTATGGCTGTTCGCCATTTAAAGTGGTACGTGAGCTGGGTTTAAAACGTCGTGAGACAGTTTGGTCCCTATCTGCCTTGGGCGTTGGAAATTTGAGGGGACCTGCTCCTAGTACGAGAGGACCGGAGTGGACGGATCTCTGGTGTACCGGTTGTCACGCCAGTGGCATCGCCGGGTAGCTAAATCCGGAAGAGATAACCGCTGAAAGCATCTAAGCGGGAAACTCGCCTTGAGATGAGATTTCCCTGGGGGTTTGACCCCCCTGAAGGGTCGTTCGAGACCAGGACGTTGATAGGCTGGGTGTGGAAGCGCAGTAATGCGTTAAGCTAACCAGTACTAATTGCCCGTGAGGCTTGATCCTATAACATTAAGTTATAAACGTGAAGGTGCAAGGTGAAGGGTGAAGGGTAAAACCTGAACCTGAACAGCCGAACGATCGCAGTACGATCAAAACCCATCAAACTTTACTTCTTCCGGATACGCTGCGCTGACCCGGCCTGAAAACCGCCTCAGCGCATCCCAGACAGGGCGAACCGCAGCACAGCGCGGTTGGCCGAACAGTTTGTCTGACGACCATAGCGAGTTGGTCCCACTCCTTCCCATCCCGAACAGGACAGTGAAACGACTTCGCGCCGATGATAGTGTGGATTACCCATGTGAAAGTAGGTCATCGTCAGACTCCTTATACAACGACAACGCCCTCCCCTCGAGGGCGTTTGCGTTTGTGCGTTGTGTAGCCGAATAATTTTGACAGGCCAGTGCGCATTTCAGATAATGCCTGCAGTTTCGGTATTCGAATAAAACCGGGTCGTTAGCTCAGCTGGTAGAGCAGCGGACTCTTAATCCGTTTGTCGAAGGTTCAAATCCTTCACGGCCCACCATCCAAATAGGCTGGATAAATTCCAGACGCCTGGATTTCAAATACACAGGTTTAAGCATGCTGCAGCATGGGTAAAACTGGCTATTTGTAATCCCGCAGTTCCACAGGAGTATCATCGTGGTCGCCGTGCGGTTCCTTGCCGTAGGCCCGGACAAACACTTCACGTTCGCTCATCTTCGTTGGTTGTGCAGGTATATCCAGATTGTGGCACAGGGTATCTTCACAATAATAAATAACCTTGCGACCGATATTGTGCAGCGGGCTTTGGTCGAGATGGAATCCTTCTTCGATCAAAGCGTTCTCCAGGCCCTCCAGCGTGTAATGACGCAGACTGTAAGATATGCGCAGGATATTGGGAGCGCCACCATACTCGACTTTACAATAAGGCAGGCCTGACAATAGCAAATGCGCGCGTTGAATCTCGCTCAGGGATTCAGCAGCAAATGCAATATCACGCTGCTTGTTCAATTCGACCGAATCAGTCATATCGATCTCGAGCGGCACTCATCTGCTCCGCAGAATTTGCAATCCCTTGAGAAGATTTAAAGCCTGGTTGAGCTGGTAATCATTTTTTGAGCCAAATTCGGTCGGCACCATTTTTTTCGTGTCTTCCGTAGGGACGCGCAGCGTAGATTCGCTTCTGGGATTTCCGTCTTGCTTGATGTTGGATGGCTTGTCATTGATCAAATGCCTATCCAGATCAGCCTCATGCAAGCTCAAAATGCCGTCCAGACCGGCGGTATCGGGATCGTCCACGATGATGTCGGGGGTGATGCCCTTGGCCTGGATGGAGCGGCCAGACGGAGTGTAATAACGCGCCGTGGTGAGTTTGATTGCAGTGTTGTTGCCCAACGGTAAAACTGTCTGTACCGAAGCTTTGCCGAAAGTCTGAGTGCCCATGATGACGGCGCGTTTGTGATCTTGCAGGGCGCCGGCGACAATTTCGGATGCGGATGCGGAGCCGCCATTAACCAAAACGATCAGAGGCACCGTTTTGAAATATGCAGGCAACCCCTTCAAGTAATCACTGGACCCATTGCCGCGCAAATAATTTGCCGGGTTGGCCGTAAGATGCATTTTTGCGTCTTCGGTACGGCCTTCGGTATACACAATCAGATCATCTTTGGCCAAAAAAGCTGAAGACACGCCGACTGCCGCAGTCAGCAATCCGCCCGGATCATTGCGTAAATCAAGGACCAAGCCATTTAACGGACCGTCATTTTTTTTGGTTAGAGTTTCAAGTGCGGAGGCCAAATTCTCCCCGGTCTGCTCCTGGAACTGGGTGATGCGTACATATCCGTATCCGGATTCCAGCAGCTTGGATTTTACACTTTGCACCTTGATGACAGCACGTACCAAGGTAATTTCCATCGGTTTGGGTGCATTTTTCCGGATGATGGTCAGCACGATTTTGCTGCCGGGCTTGCCGCGCATGCGTTTGACCGCATCATTCAGTGACATGCCTTTAATCAACGTGTCATCAATCTTGATGATGAAGTCGCCGCTTTTGATGCCGGCCTGATAAGCCGGTGTATCTTCGATCGGAGAGATGACCTTGACCATGCCGTCCTCCATGCCGACCTCGATACCAAGCCCGCCGAATTCACCATGAGTACCTACCTGCAATTCCTTGAAAGCATCCGCGTCCAAGTAAGCTGAATGCGGATCGAGGCCATTCAACATGCCTGCGATTGCGTCGGTGATCAATTTCTTGTCGCTGACCGGTTCAACATAGTCGCTCTTGATGCGGCCAAACACCTCGGCAAATTCATGAAGTTCCTCGATGGGGAGCGGGGATGCGGCCGGGTCCTTGTCGGCAGCTGCCGCAAAAGGCAGGTTGATTGAAACACCTGCAAGAATACCCAGAACCACCAAACCTATTTTTTGCAGAAGACGCATAATTTCCTCGGATTCATTTTGTTGCGATCCATTTCATCGGGTCGAGCGGTTTGCTCTCGTGGCGCAATTCAAAGTATAAACCGAAATTCTCATTGCCGCCGCTATTACCAACCGAAGCGATGGTATCCCCGCCGTGAAGCACATCACCGACTTGTTTATAAAGTATTTCGTTGTTTGCATACAAGCTCATGTAGCCGTTGCCATGATCGATGATCAAAAGGTTGCCGAAGCCGCGCAGCCAATCTGCATATACCACCCGGCCGGCAGCTATCGCTTTGACAGGCTGGCCACTGGGGGCCTTGAGAAAAATTCCCTTCCATTGAACCGGGCTATCGGGATGCAGCGTGCCGAAGCGATTGGTAACTTCGCCCCTGACCGGAAGTGCCAGTTTGCCTTTAAGCTGATCGAACGCGCTGCCATCAAAGTGGCTGTCCGGCAAGCTTTCATTGTGGAACAGCGGACTGGCTTTTGGCTGAGCCAGCATCCTGGCGATCTTGTCTACTAGTTGCGCCAAGCGGTTTTCATCGCGCTGCAAATGGCTGATCTCGCGGTGTTGCAGGCGCAGACGGGTTGATATTTTTACCAGCATCCTCTGATGTGCGCGTTTTTCATTTTCCAGGGTTTGCTTTTGAGCAGCTTGCTCGGTGCGTAACGATGCCAGATCAGCGCGCTGGGCAAGCGAGGCCTTGCTTGCCTGATCAAGCGCAGCAAGATCGCTGCGCAAAGCGCCAAGCCAGGCAGCGCGCCCGCGGACAATATATTGGTAATATTGCAGGTCTCGGAGAGTTTGATCGGGATCCTGATTATTCAGCAATAACTTAAGATATTCCTGCTTGCCGCCGAGGTATTGCTGGTACAAGAGTTTTCCGAGCGCTATTTGCTGACTCGCAATTTTGCCGAGCAATGCATGTTGCTCGGTCTGCAGCTGGTTGAGTTTGTTGTCGGTGGCCGACAACCGGGCAGCGAGCAGGGAAAGCTTGCGATTGCTGTTACTGATAGCCCGTTCGGATTCGCGCAGAGAATCGGATACTTCCGATTTCGTTTCGCTGGTCCTGTCCATTTCCACCTGCATTGCTGCGATGCGTCTGCGCAGGTTATCCAGCTCTTCCTGTTGGCCGCCGTATGCGGTGCCAATAATGGCGAGGCTGCTTAAGACAAGTGCAGCTAGGCGCGCAGGGAAGATCACTGCACCCGGATCAGGCTGCGCCCAGTCATTTCAGCCGGTTTAGGTAAACCCATTATGGCCAACAGGCTGGGGGCAATGTCCCGTAATGCGCCGTGGTCGGCCAGATCGGCTTTGCGGCCGATATACAGGAAAGGGACGGGGTTCAATGTGTGTGCGGTATGGGCTTGATGGGTGGTACGGTCCAGCATTTGCTCCGCGTTGCCATGATCTGCAGTGATGATGATTTCTCCGCCGACTGAACGCATCGCCTTGACCGCGCGCCCGATACACTGATCCAGCGCCTCGACAGCCTGGACTGCGGCTGACATATTGCCGCTGTGACCGACCATGTCGCCATTGGCATAATTGCAAATGATGGCGTGATATCGGCGGCTCAAGATCGCCTCCTCAAGCTTGTCCGTCACTTCGAAAGCGCTCATTTCCGGCTTCAGGTCATAGGTCGCGACTTTAGGCGATGGCACCAGAATGCGGTCCTCGCCGGGGTAGGGCTGCTCTCTTCCGCCGCTGAAAAAATAGGTGACATGGGCATATTTCTCGGTTTCGGCAATGCGCAACTGCATCAACCCTAGATTGGAGATGTATTCGCCAAACCCATTGTGGATAGGTTCAGCTGTATAAGCACAAGGCAAATCGAAATCATCGCCATAGCGGCTGAGCGTGACGAAGCTGCCCAGCGCGGGAAAATATTCGCGCAGAAAACCATCGAATGATTTGTCGGTGAGCGCGCGGGTGATTTCGCGGGCGCGGTCGGCGCGGAAATTCATGAATACAACCACATCGCCATCGTTCATGGCCACAGCCTGCTTGCCGGGAGGAGCTATGGCGGTGGGCTTGACAAATTCATCGGTTTCGCCGCGCTGGTAGGCAAGCTCCAATCCATCCATGGCGCTGGTTGCGCTGAATTCCGATCTGCCCCGGGTAAGCAATTCATAGGCCGGTTGCACACGTTCCCAGCGATTATCCCTGTCCATCGCATAGTAGCGGCCTACGATGCTGGCAATTTGCCCGACGTTTAATGCGGCACACTTCTGCTGCAACATCTGCAATGACAGTGCCGCGCTTTTTGGAGGGGTATCGCGTCCATCAAGAAAGGCATGCAGGTAAACCAGCTTCAAGCCATTGCTGGCGGCCATTTCCAGCATGCTGATGATGTGATTTTCGTGGCTATGGACGCCGCCAGGCGAGAGTAGTCCCATAATGTGCAGTGCGCTGCCATTGCGTTTGCATGTGGCGATGGCGGCGCTGAGGGCAGGATTGCTGAAGAAACTGCCGTCTTCGATATCCACGTCGACACGGCTCAGGTCTTGATATACCACGCGTCCTGCGCCAATATTGAGATGCCCCACTTCGGAATTGCCCATTTGTTTGGCGGGGAGGCCGACAAACTTTTCGGAAGCCTGGATCAGGGTATGAGGGTAATCTCGCCAGAGATGGTCCCAATTAGGCTTGCGGGCGGCCAAAATAGCGTTGTAATCTGCATCTTCACGGTAGCCGAAACCGTCCAGGATGAGTAGCAAGACAGGTGTGACGTTCATTGATGTAAAATATATGCAGAAGACGATTTTATCAGGGTATATATTAGCTGAAATCGCTCTGGCCGGCGTACGCTTAAGCAGGAAAATTAAGGGAATGAAATGACAAACAAACTAATAGACAAGGATGAGGACATTCAGCAGGCTGCATTCGCCATCAAGGCGATCGCGCATCCGTTGCGGCTAAAGATTTTGTGCGTGCTCGGTGATCAGGAGATCAGCGTACTTGATATCGTGGAACAGGTTGGCACATCACAGAGCAATATTTCTCAGCATCTGGCGATATTGCGCGACAAAGGCGTGTTGGCAACACGCAAAGATGCAAACCGGGTCTACTATCGAATCGGAGATATGCGCACGCTCAAGCTGATCGGAATGATGCGCGACGTATTTTGCACTATGTGAAGTGTAAACTTTTATGCTAATATATTAGCATATTATAATATATAGGATTGTGAGCGGGGTGAATCAAATGAAACCAGGCTTGTTGGTGGGCATTTTGCTGACGGTTGCCATACCGGTTCATGCGTCCGAACAAATCGCTGTTGTGCCGGTACAGTACCGCGAGGTGGAGCAGACTTACACGGTTGAGGGGGTGGTCGAAGCTACCCGGCAGTCGACCGTGTCGGCGCAAATCAGCGGGCGGATCAAGGAAATAAATTTTGATGTCGGCAGCCACGTCAACAAAGGCCAGGTGATTTTGCGCATTGATGAGCGCGAAACCGCACAGGCATTGGCGGGTAGCAACGCTCAGGTGTTGCAGGCCCAGGCAACGCTGCAGAATGCCAAGGCGAATTACGAACGCTCCAAACAATTATTCGAACAAAAGTTCATCAGCCAGGCGGCGCTGGACAAAGCGCAGGCTGATTATCAGGTAGCGCGGGCACAAGCCGCAGCCAGCGAGGCAAGCGCGGGCCAGGCCAGCCTGGAGCATGGATATAGCGCAGTGATGGCTCCATATGGCGGGGTAGTCGCAGCACGCCTGGTGGAAGTGGGTGAGATGGTCACGCCGGGCAAACCATTGATGGTGGGGTTTGATCCAAGCGAGATGCGCGTGGTGGTGAGTGTGCCGCAATATAAATTGCAGGCCATCGGCGCGCACCCGAAAGTCATGGTTGAAGTCCCGTCACTGAACCGATGGATCAAGGCAGCATCGGCCATAGTGCAGCCGCTTGCCGATGCACGCACTCATAGCACTCAGGTGCGCGTGTACTTGCCTCCCGATGAGCCCGGGGTATATCCGGGGATGTTTGTCCGTGCAAATTTCGTGGTGGGCAAGGCAAACAAGTTAGTAATACCTGCCAGCGCAATATTACATCGCAGCGAAGTCGTCGCAGTCTATGTTGTCGACGAAAAGGGCGGGGTGAAACTGCGCCAGATACGCTTGGGTGAACCAACGGCTGATGGCGAGGTGGAGGTGCTGGCGGGATTGAATCCTGGCGAGCAAGTGGCTGCAGATCCAATCAAGGCGGGCATTAAGCAGTAATTTAAGGGTGGAAGGCCAACACCCGGGGTTCCAAGTTGGGGCACCGGGATCGGGCTATTCCTCTATTTCGGATTTGGAAAAGGCATGGGAATTTCAGGACGAATCTCCAAGTATTTTTTGCACTCGCAAATGACCTTGCTGCTGGCAATAATTGCGGTGTTGATCGGTACGTTTGCGATCCTGGTGACACCGCGCGAGGAAGAGCCGCAGATCAATGTGACCATGGCGAATGTGATGATCGCCTATCCGGGTGCCTCCGCGAAGGATGTGGCACAAACCGTGGCAACTCCTGCAGAACAGGTGTTGTCGCAAATTGCCGGGATAGACCATGTGTATTCGGTGGCTCAACCCGGCATGGCAATCATTACCGTGCAGTTCAAGGTCGGCGAGGCGCATATCCCGTCATTGGTCAAGCTGTATGACGTGCTGAACTCACATGCGGACTGGCTTCCGGCCACACTGGGCGTTTTACCCCCGATCATCAAAGCCAAGGGTATAGACGACGTGCCGGTGGTTGCGCTGACGCTCTGGCGCGATCAATCGGTGGGCGGGGGGCTGGCGTTGACACAGGTGGCGCATGCCATCGAGGCTGAATTGAAGCGTGTTCAAGGAACACGCGAAGTCACGACACTGGGGGCAACACAGCACATGGTGAGGGTACTGCTGAAGCCGGAAAGCCTGAATGCGTTTCAGCTTACCGTGCAGGATGTGCGTACTGCTTTGCAGTCGGCCAATGTGTCAAAAAATGCTGGCAGCCTGGTGCAGAACAATCGGGAAGTGTTGGTGCAGACCGGTAGCTTCCTGAGCAATGCCGAAGACGTAAGGCAGCTGGTGATAGGCGTATCAGACGGCAGGCCGGTATATCTCCGCGACGTTGCCGAAGTGCAGGACGGCGCCGATCAACCCGGCAGCTATGTATGGATGGGGAGCGGGCCAGCCGCAGCAGACAAGCAGATCACGGCCAAAGGTGAATTCACTGCCGTCACACTGGCGATCACCAAGAAACCTGGCGCGAATGCGGTTGGGGTCGCGGAAAAATTGCTGGCACGCATCGCAGAACTCAAGGGAAGCATAATCCCATTCGATATACATGTCACCATTACGCGTAACTATGGTGAAACTGCCAACGACAAGGCAATGAAACTGATCCATAAGCTGCTGTTTGCCACGGCTGCGGTGGTGGTGCTGGTGTGGCTTACGATGGGGCGCCGGGAAGCTTTGGTGGTAGGCATTGCAGTGTTGCTGACCCTGGCAGCGACACTGTTTGCCTCATGGGCATATGGGTTCACGTTGAACCGCGTATCGCTGTTCGCGCTGATATTCTCCATCGGGATATTGGTGGATGATGCAATCGTGGTGGTGGAGAATATTCACCGCCGCCGCGCCCTCGCAACGCACCAGCCGCTGTCGGAAATCATCCCGGAGGCAGTGGACGAAGTGGGCAGCCCGACGATATTGGCCACGCTCACGGTGATCGCAGCACTGCTGCCGATGGCCTTTGTCAGCGGGTTGATGGGGCCGTATATGAGTCCGATCCCGATCAATGCCAGCATGGGCATGCTGATATCGCTGGCCGTAGCATTCGTTATAACCCCCTGGCTGGCGCTAAGATTCGCTGCCCCTCACCACGAAAGTCTGCAGGATGAACAAGATAGCAGAATACATCGATTTTTCCGCAAACGCCTGAGTCCGTTTCTGAATGGAGCACACGGCAAACCGGCGCGGCGCAAGCTTTGGCTGGCGATAATAGTCGGCCTGCTGTTGGCCGTATCGCTGGGCGTGGTGAAGCTGGTGATTTTGAAAATGTTGCCGTTCGACAACAAGTCGGAATTCCAGATCGTCGTGGATATGCCTGCCGGTACTCCGTTGGAGCAGACCGAAGCGGCGCTGCACGATATCGGCGCCTATCTGGCGACTGTACCTGAAGTCACAGATTATGAGGCCTATGCGGGTACGGCGTCGCCGATCAATTTCAACGGTCTGGTGCGCCAATATTATTTGCGCAGCGCCGCCGAACAGGGTGACATACAAGTGAATCTGCGCGACAAACATAATCGCAGCCGCAGCAGCCATGAGATCGCCAGCGCGGTGCTGGAACCGCTACAAAAGATCGCCAAGACATGGGGGGCAAACGTTAAGGTCGTCGAAGTGCCACCGGGCCCGCCGGTGATGTCACCCATAGTCGCGGAAATATACGGGCCGGATTATCAAGGGATGCGCGAAGTGGCAGGTAAGGTGCGTGAACAATTTGCCAAGACTCCCGACATTGTCGGCATAGATGACAGCGTCACTGCGCCTGCGCCCAAGCTGTTGCTGCAGGTTTTGCAGAGCAAGGCAGTATTGCTTGGCGTGGCACCCAGGGACATCGTCGACATGATCAGCATCGCGCTGTCAGGTCAGGATGTCACCTCGCTGCACGACCCCGATGCGAAATATGCGATGCCACTGCGCATTGCCCTGCCCGATGAGCTGCATAGCCGGATAGATGAAGTGCTGAAACTGAATGTCAGGGCTCGTGACGGTGTACTGGTGCCGCTTTCGGAGGTGGTGCAGGGGGTCGACATGCAGAGAGACTATCCGATCTACCATAAGGACCTGTTGCCGGTGGTCTACGTGTTCGGCGACATGGCCGGTAAAATCGACAGTCCGCTGTATGGAATGTTCGGCATCAACGGCAAGGTGAGCAACATGCCGCTGCAGCAAGGCGGAACGCTGAAGACCTATTTCTTCCATCAACCCAGCGATCCTTATGCGGGCTATGCCTTGAAGTGGGATGGCGAATGGCAGGTGACCTATGAAACCTTCCGCGACATGGGGATCGCATACGGCGTAGGACTGTTGTTGATCTACCTGCTGGTGGTGGCGCAGTTCAAGTCCTACCTCGTACCGCTGGTCATCATGGCCCCGATTCCGCTGACGATCATCGGCGTGATGCCGGGTCATGCCCTGCTGGGCAGCCAGTTCACCGCGACCTCGATGATAGGCATGATCGCGCTGGCGGGCATTATCGTGCGCAATTCCATCCTGCTGGTAGACTTCATCAATCTGCAGATCCGCGACGGGGTGGATCCGCAGCATGCCGTGATCGCGGCGGCCAGCGCGCGCGCCAAGCCCATCGTCCTGACCGGGTTGGCCGCGATGCTGGGCGCACTTTTTATACTGGATGATCCGATCTTCAACGGCCTGGCGATCGCGCTGATATTCGGCATTCTGGTTTCAACTGTGCTGACTCTGGTGGTCATTCCGGTGTTGTATTACGCCACCATATACAAGAAATTGCAGTAAAATCCGTTTAAATGTGAATAGGAGTTTCAAAGAATGAACGCAGAACGCATAGTCCGTATTGTTGCCGGCACCTTTATCCTGATATCGCTGCTGCTGGGAGTTGAAGCCAGCCCGATATTCGTCAGCAAATATTTCCTGTTTTTCACTGCCTTTGTGGGCCTCAATCTGTTTCAGAGCGGATTCACCCGCTTCTGTCCGCTGAACAATATTCTCTCCAAGTTCGGAATAAAAAACAGTTCGTGTTAAGCAACGAACCGCAGTCAATCGGGATGCCAATCAGCAGATTGGCCTACCTCAGTTTGGCCTTGGCCGGGCTGATGTTCTTGTTTCCTTTCCTGCACTATCGCCATGAAAACCCGCTGACCACATTCGATCAGGAATGGTGGAGCGCCTTATTGGGCGTATTGGCGCTGTTAATGCTGGCGTTCCGCGACTTGTGGAAGCAGCCGGAGATCCCGCGCATTGTTCAATTGCCGATGGCTCTGATCGTTGTTCTGTTGCTGCAGGTGTCTCTGGGTAAAGTGGCGTATTTCAACCAGGCATTGCTATATATCTTGTATCTGCTGTTCGCCGCTTTGATGATGTGGCTCGGCGCCAGTTTGCGCGAGAGTTTCGGCATCGAAAAGCTGGCTACCATGCTGGGATTCTCGCTGCTGACCGGTGCTGAGCTCAGCGCCTTGATCGGTGTGCTGCAGCATTACCAATGGCATACGCCACTGGACGGGGTGGTGGTGATGCAAATATCCCCCAGCATCTATGGAAATCTCGCGCAGCCCAACCATTTTGCCGATTACATCGCGTTGGGATTGGCTTCGCTGGGATTGCTGTTTCAGCAGCGCAGGCTGAAATCGGGCTATGTGATCCTGCTGGCGGTGCCGCTGATGTTCGGACTGGCGCTGAGCGGCTCTCGAAGTTCGTGGCTATATGTGCTGTTGCTGGCGATGCTGGCATGGTGGTGGGTGCGCAGCGATGCCGCGATGAAGCCCTTGCTGCGCTATAGCCTGCTGCTGATCGCGGGATTTGCACTGACGAATTTGATCGCGCAAATGTCTTTCATGCTCGGCGCCGATAGCGGGACCGACACAGTGCAGCGGATAATTGCCAATAGTGGAAGGGGAGAAACCAGCGGCAGCATCCGTTTATACTTGTGGCACGAAGCGGTTCTGATATTCCTGCAATCACCCTGGCTGGGAGTGGGCTTCGGGCAATTTGCCTGGCATCACTTCGAATTATTGCCCTCGCTGAGGGGGGGCAATATCACCGGCCTTTACAACAATGCGCATAACCTGATCCTGCAGCTTGCTGCAGAAACCGGTATCGCCGGCCTGCTGGCGTTGTTTGCATCATTGGGGATTTGGCTATACGGGCTCCGCCGTGCGACTCATAGTGCTGCGCATTGGTGGGGATATGCCGCTTTGGGTGTGCTGGCGATACACAGCCTGCTGGAATACCCGATGTGGTATGCGTATTTTCTGGCGGTTGCGGCGATCTTGCTGGGCGCATTCGACGAAACACGTTATCGACTGTCCATGCCGAATTTATGGCGAATCTCACTATTGGTCATATTGGTGGCAGGATTGGCATTGCTGGTCCGTCTGAACATGGATTACAGGCTGATAAAGGGTACATTGGCGGTCAATCCGGCAGCAAGCGATGTGGCTGAAGCGAATCGGCGTGCCTTGAAAGGCCTGCTGGCGGTGGAACAGGGCTCGCTATTGTCGCCCTATGCCGACCTGTTCATTTTTCCGCTGGCCGAAATCAATACGGATCGGATCAAGCAAAAAATTGCCCTGGGCACGAATGTGACGCAGTTTGTCCCGATTGCTCCGGTTGTTTACCGGCAAGCCTTTTTCCTGGCTCAGGACGGCCAACTGGAGGCAGCCAAGCGGTTGCTGGAGCAGGCAATCTGGTCTTATCCCGACAGCAAGACGGCCTATCAACAATTGCGTGATCTGGCGGAGAAAGACCCGGTACATTTTTCGGCTTTGCTAGAATATTTCAACCAGGTAGAACAGGAGCGTAACCGTGCAGTTCATCAGCAATAATATTTTCCCGATCGGGATAGCCATATTCAGCGGCGTGATGCTGTTGTGGTCATTCTTTGGCAACCATTTCAAAGGTATCAAAGAGGTCAATTCGTCGGGAGCCCTGCAATTGATCAATCACAAAAATGCCGTGGTGCTGGATGTGCGGGAACCGGGTGAATATGATTCAGGGCATGTGCTGAATTCGAAATTGATTCCCCTGGGCAAGCTCAAGGAGCGTATCGGCGAACTGGAAAAATACAAGGATCATTCAATCGTCGTATTGTGCAAAAGCGGAAACCGCTCCGGCACAGCCTGTTTTATCTTGGGGAAACATGGCTTCAGCCAGGCCTATAATCTGGCAGGCGGGATCATGGCCTGGAAAAAGGCAAACTTGCCCTTGGAGAAATGAGCGTGGCGAAGGTATTGATGTACTGTACAGCAGTCTGCCCTTATTGCGTTCGTGCGGAACAATTGCTGAACCGCAAGGGTGTACTTGAAGTAGAGAAGGTGCGTGTCGATCTGCAACCGGAATTGCGTGTAGCGATGATGGAAAAGACCGGCAGGCGCAGCGTACCGCAGATTTACATAAACGGCGAGCATGTCGGCGGCTATGATGATCTGGCTGCGCTGGATCAGGCCGGGGGTCTCGACAAGCTGTTGTCAAAATCCTGTCCGGGCGGCTGGCAAGCATAGGCAAATACAACACAAGGTAAGCAATCATGACCGAAGCGGCACAGCAGAAAAATCTTCCGGCCTTCAACATGGAAAAAATCTATGTCAAAGACCTTTCCCTGGAAATCCCACATGCTCCCGGCATCTTTCTGGAGCGTGACAACCTGCAGGTGGATGTGCAACTGCACACCCAGGCTGCTTCGATCCAGGAGAGTATGTATGAAGTCGTGGTGATGACTACGGTCACTGCGCGTATCGGTGAAAAAGTGGTGTTCCTGATCGAGGCGAAACAGGCTGGGATATTCCATATAAGCAACGTGCCATCCGAGGAACTGGAACTGATACTTGCAGTGATGTGCCCGAACATATTATTCCCGTATTTGCGCGCCGTGATTTCCGACGTCTCGGTGCGCGGAGGATTTGCGCCGGTGCTGCTGAACCCGTTCAATTTTGAAGAGCTTTATCAGCAACAAAAGCACCAAACATTGACAACCGCGCCGCTGACCACGCAGTGAATGAAATTGCCGAGCCCCAGATATCTGCTTGCTGTGCTGATGCTGCTTGGCAGTGCCGGGGCTGCGCATGGCTTGGATTTTGTTTCCGTCAGCGAAGACAAGGCGATACTCTATGATGCGCCCTCGTTCAAGGCGAAAAAGCTGTTTGTGGTCAATCGTTATATGCCGTTCGAGCAGATCGTCACGCTGGATGACTGGGTCAAGGTTCGCGACCGGTCAGGCGGGTTGTATTGGGTAGAGAAACGCGTATTGAGCAACAAGCGTTATGTATACTCGCTGCTGCCGCTGGTAGATGTGCGCGCCGCGCCGGATTCTTCGGCGGCTCGGGTGATTCAGGTTCGCCAGGAAATCGCGCTGGAACGCCTGGAGTCGACTGGCACCGGCTGGATCAAGGTGCGCCATCAGGACGGCGAGGTCGGCTATGTGCGCAGCAGCGAAGTATGGGGCGGCGGCTAGTTTCGATTGTATCTGCCGGTGCATGCGCCGGCCAATGAGACGGGATTCGGGCAACTGATTATGAACATTGCGATCATTGGGGCGGGCGCGTGGGGAACTGCTCTCGCCATCAGCCTGGCCGGCAAGCATTCCGTCACGCTGTGGGCCCGCGATTCCGCACGCATCAAGGAGATGCGCGACACGCATCTGAATCAACGTTATCTGCCCGATATTCCGCTGCCTGGCGAAATGCTGTTCAGTGCCGATCTTGATGCGGCGCTGGCCGGTGCCGAGATGGTGATTATCGCCCTGCCGACTTCCGCATTGCGTTCCACGCTGCAAAAAATCGCGCTTTCCCCGCGCATTGCTTCAGCAAAACCGGGCCAGGATTTCGGCGTGGTGCTCGCATGCAAGGGCTTCGAAGCCGGTACTTCGAAGCTGCCGCACCAGCTTGTCGCCGAAATTTTACCCACGTCATGCCGCTTCGGCATCCTGTCCGGGCCAAGTTTCGCCCAGGAAGTCGCGCGCGGGCTGCCCACCGCGCTGACATTGGCTGCTCCAGACGAAGAATTCGCGCGGCGCAGCGCGAGATCGCTGCACCATGCGCGCCTGCGCATCTACGCCAGCAACGATGTGATCGGCGTAGAGGTCGGGGGGGCGGTGAAGAACGTGATGGCGATCGCTTCGGGGATCTGCGATGGCATGGGTCTGGGCCAGAATGCACGCGCCGCGCTGCTGTCGCGAGGCTTGGCCGAGATCACCCGGCTGGGGGTGAAGCTGGGCGGGCGGGTCGAAACGCTGGGCGGATTATCCGGCTTGGGGGATCTGATCCTGACTTGCACCGGAGATTTGTCGCGCAATCGCCGGGTCGGCCTGATGCTGGCGCAACAACACCAATTGCCGGAAATCCTGCGCAAGCTCGGGCATGTCGCAGAGGGCGTATACACTGCGCGTGAAGTGCATCAGTTGGCGCAGCAGCTGGGGATCGAGATGCCGATCTCGGAAGCGGTATACCGTATCCTGTATCAGGGTATTCCGCCGGAACAGATGATAGAAGAATTGCTGAACCGCCCGCCGAATCTGGAGTTCAACGAGGGCTGAAGCGCCCGCCTGGCCAATTCAGGCAGGCAATCTCCTCCTGCGAAACAACAAGTCCCACACCCCGTGCCCCAGGCGCAAACCGCGTTGTTCAAACTTCGTCAGCGGCCGGTAATCGGGCCGCGGCGCATAGTCTGCCGCGGTGTTTTCCAGCAACGCCTGGTTACTTAAAACGGTCAGTACCTGTTGGGCATAATCCTGCCAGTCTGTCGCCACATGGAGATAGCCGCCGGGTTTGAGCTTGTGCGACAGCAGCGCGATGAACGGCGGCTGGATCAGACGCCGCTTGTTGTGCCGTGCCTTGTGCCAGGGATCGGGGAAGAAGATATGCACGCCATCCAGCGTGACCTCGCCGAGCATGTCGCGCACTACTTCCATGGCATCATGCTGGATGATGCGGATGTTGCTGATTTGCCGGGTATCGATCAGCTTGAGCAGGTTGCCCACGCCCGGCGTGTGCACCTCCAGCGCAAGATAATCATTTTCGGGATGGGATCGCGCAATTTCCGCAGTGCTGTCCCCCATGCCAAATCCGATCTCCAGTATTCTCGGCGCGTTTCGTTCGAATATCGTATCAAAATCCAGGAGATGGGCGGCGTAAGGAATACCGAAGCGCGGCAACAGCGTGTCAACAGCGCGCTGCTGCGCAGGAGAGACGCGGCCCTGTCTCAGGACAAAGCTGCGGATGTGGCGTTTGCTGGGGTCGGTGGATTCGGTCATCGCGATTGTCGTTCGGTTACCATGCCTGTGCTGCCGGGTATGCTCTCCCTCAGATCCGGCAAGGACAGAGACTCAGGAGCGTGTCGGAGCGATGATGCCCGCGGCAGGAGAGCTCGGGCTGGCACTGTATAGTTTTTTGGGCATGCGCCCGGCCTTGAAGGCAGAGCGCCCGGCTTCCACCGCCTGCTTCATCGCGCCCGCCATCAGCACGGGTTGTTGCGCGCCGGCAATCGCGGTGTTCATCAGCACGCCATCGCAACCCAGTTCCATCGCGATCGCTGCATCCGAGGCTGTGCCGACACCCGCATCCACGATCACCGGAACCTGCACGCGCTGCATGATCAGCTGCAGATTCCATGGGTTGAGTATGCCCATGCCCGAACCGATCAGCGAGGCCAGCGGCATGATCGCGACGCAGCCGATGTCCTCCAGCTGTTTGGCGACGATGGGGTCGTCCGAGGTATACACCATCACCTGGAAACCTTCTGCCACCAGCGTCCTCGCTGCGGCGAGGGTCTCGATCACGTTGGGATAAAGCGATTGCGGGTCGCCCAGCACTTCCAGTTTGACCAGGCTGTGCCCGTCCAGCAGCTCGCGTGCCAGCCGCAGCGTGCGCACCGCATCCTCGGCGCTGTAGCAGCCGGCGGTGTTGGGCAGCAGCGTGTATTTCGCTGGCGGCAGGATCTCCAGCAGGCTGGGCTCATTCGGGTTCTGGCCGATGTTGCTGCGCCGGATCGCGATCGTGATGATTTCGGCGCCGCTGGCCTCGACTGCTGCCCTGGTTTCGGCGAAATCCCTGTATTTTCCGGTGCCGACCAGCAGGCGGGAATGGTAAGACTTGCCGAAGATGATCAGTTTGTCGTGATCCATGATGGTGTTCCTGTAAATTCGATTATTGTGCCGGCCGCTCTCAGCCGCCGCCGACCGCGATGACGATTTCCAGCCGGTCGCCGTCGGCCAGGTGCTGTGCGGCAAACGTACTGCGCAGCACGATCTCGCCGTTGCGCTCCAGCGCGATCCGTTTCCCGGCCAGGCCCATCTCTTCGATCAGGTCGGCCACACTGGCCGAATCTTGCAGTTGGCGCGCTGTGCCGTTGACGCTGATGGTAATCAATTCAAAATCTCGTTCGTTGCGGAAAATACGATGCTATCACGCGGGTGCGGTTGGATGAAGGTTTCGCAACATGCTTGATACAATTTTAGAACAATTCTTTGCTTGAGCACCGTCGCGGGTGGGGATAGAATCTCCAGCGCCGAATTCTGCAGCCGCTGTCCTGTCCATGCACCCAAAATCGTCGTGTTCCATGCAGCGAACCCAATATATCGAACCCCCATATTTCGGACCGCAGTCATGAATCGACCATGAATCCGTTGAAGATACCGGATGGTGCATGCAAGCTGGTCGTGCTGTTGCTGAGCGTCGTGATGCTGACGGCATGCGGCGGGGGGGGAGGCAGCAGTGGCAATAACCTGTACATAGGTGCGCCCGGCAGTGCGCCGGGCATATTGGCGCCGGCGCCGCCGGCAAACGGCAGCAACAGCATCGCTGTCGTTGTCGATACAGGGCCGGCGCAAGCGTCGGGCCAGATCAATATCCCCTACGTTTCGGTCACCGTCTGCACCCCGGGAACCTCGGGCACGACCGCGGCCTGCCAGACCATAGATCACGTGGAGTTGGATACCGGTTCATACGGACTGCGGCTGCTGAAGTCGGCGCTGTTTTCCAACCTGGCCCTGCCGCCGGCCATGAGCGGGAACGGCGCGATCGGCGAATGTGTGGCGTTCGCGATCGGCACCACCTGGGGTTCGGTGCGCTATGCGGATGTCTATCTTGGCGGGGAAGTGGCCAGATCGGTTCCGATCCAGGATATCGGGGACACACCCGGTGGCGCCGTCACTGTGCCCAGCGATTGCTCCGGCACCGGTGCCGTGCAGGATACCCAGGCGCTGCTCGGGGCGAACGGGATACTCGGCGTCGGGCTGTTCAAGAACGACTGCGACCTGTGCCTGAGCCAGCCCGTGCCCGGCACTTATTACACCTGCAACAGCGGCGGCTGCATCGATTCCAGCGTGACGGCCAGCCAGGTGGTGCAGAATCCGGTCGCCGACTTCGCCCAGGACAACAACGGCGTCCTCATCAGCCTGGCTTCCATCGGGACTACGGGTGCTGCATACAGCAACGTGTCCGGCACACTGACTTTCGGCATCAGCACGCAGACTGACAATTCCCTGGGCAGCGCAACCGTGTATGCCACCGATCAATATGGCAACATCCAGACCACGTTCAACGGCGCAACCACGACCAGCTTCATCGACAGCGGCTCGAACGCGCTGTTCTTCGCGGATACCACCCTGATGAATACGTGTGCGGTGAATACCTGGGCTTATTGCCCGGCATCCTCCCCATTGCCGTTGAGCGCAAGCAACATGGCGGCTGGCGCGACGTCAGGAAATCCGGTCAGCTTCAGCATAGTCAATGCGGATACACTGAACGCCGGAGTCGTTGCGGCGAATATCGCCGGCACATGGACAGGCAGTACACCTCAATTCGATTGGGGATTGCCGTTCTTCTTCGGCCGCCCAGTGTACACCGCGATTTCAGGTATGAGCGTCGCCGCGTCGGGAGTACACGCAACCGGGCCATTCTTTGCGTATTGACGCGGGACGGTGGGAAGTGCAATTTTTGATGCAGCACAAATACTTTATGGAGCAGCCGATATGCATAGCCCGATGACCAGACCAGTTGCGACCACGGCGAAATGGCTGCGCTGCCTGCTCCTGCTCGCCATCGCAGGCCATGCCGCCGCGGCCCATGCCTCGCTGGGCGGGGACAGCGCCAGCGTGGAGACGGACCGGCTGCAGCTGCGCGCAACCGCAGCTGTGCGCCAGACTGCAGCGCCTTCCGGCAGCTACACCGTGCATGAGATCCTGCTGCCTTCGGGCACGCGGGTGCGGCAATATGTTTCCAGCGCGGGAGTGGTGTTCGCGGTCGGCTGGTCCGGGCCGTTCATGCCCAACCTGAGGCAGCTGCTGGGGCCGCATTTCGAGGCGCTGGCCGCGCGGCAGGCCAGCGGAAACCATGCCGGACAGCGGTTTCTCAGCCTGCATGACCCTGGTCTGGTGATCGAATCCGGCGGCCATCCGCGCAGCTACGCGGGTCGCGCCTACCTGCCCGGCGCGCTTCCAGCTGGCGTGACTGCGCAGGAGATACGCTAGGGATTGTATTCGTCAAGAATCTCTGCCGTTTGCACACTGCCGGCAAATACCGAAGTTGAGTATTGATGGCATCCCACGTAAAATCCGCGCTGCGCGGGTGTAGTTCAATGGTAGAACGGCAGCTTCCCAAGCTGCATACGACGGTTCGATCCCGTTCACCCGCTCCAGATTATCTCTGCGTTCGACCTATCTCAGCGCAACATCCGGCACCGTGGCATGCCGGTCGTGCATCGCGATGCGCGACACGAACAGGATCGCCAGCAGGTTTCCGGCTATCGCGACATATCCCACCAGTTTGTAATCAACCAGTTGCCCCGCACTGTTTTGCGTGATGATGAATCCGGACAGCGAGGTGGCCAGGCCCATCGCGAATGCCTGCACCGTTGCATTCAGCGACATGAACGTGCCGCGCAGCTTCGGTTGTGCGGACGATGTGATGATGGCCATCGCCGGGATCATGCGTCCCGAGACCAGCACGAAGAATGCCGTGGTGCAGATCAGCCAGAGCCAAAGCGGCGCAGCGCCGAGATGGGTCACCAGCAACAGCGGCAGCAGCGCGGCAACGGCAACCACGCGGTAGATCCTGACCTTGCCGTGCAGGTCGGCGGTGTGGCCGATCAGCCGCGCGGTGATCAGCGATGCCGCGCCGCCGGCCAGATAGATGAACGGGACGTCGTGCAGGGCGATGCCGACGTTGCCGACCGCGTACAGGGTGATGTACGGGATCACCGTGAAGCCGGAAAATATCAGCAGCGCGGAGAACAGCAGGGCGTGCAGATGATTGGCGTCGCGCAGTACATCGAAAATCGCGGAGAACGGGTGCGCGCGTTTGCTGTCGCTGATGTGATAGCGCAGTTCCGGCAGGATGCGCGCGCCGACCAGTACGAACAGCGCGGTCAGCGCCGCGATCAGCATGAACGGCGCGCGCCACAGGAAATGGTTGGCGAGCCACAACGACAGCGGCACACCTGCGATCGTGGAGGCGGAAAATGCGGTCGACACGATGCCGCCGGCCTTGGCGCGCCGCGCAAACGGGATCACGTCGCCGACGATGGTCTGCACCATCGCGCCCATCACGCCGCCGAACGCGCCGGCCAGGCCGCGCGCGATCAGCAGCATGGCATATCCCGGGGCCAGCCCGCAGGCCAGCGTCGCCAGTCCAAACAGCGTGAATATTGTCAACAGCAGACGCTTGCGCTCGAAACGGTCTATGAAGGTGGCGGCAAACAGTCCGGACAGCGCGGCACTGAAACTGTAGGAGGCGACCAGCAGGCCGAATTCATGCGTGCTGATGCCGAATGCCTTGATCAGGATCGGGCCCAGCGGCATCATGATCATGAAGTCCAGGATGTGGCTGAACTGGATACCCGCAAGCGTGAGGAGCAGATAGCGTTCCCGTTGCGGGGTAAGCTTGGTGTGCATGGTGGAGGGATCAGGATAATCAGGATGTCATTTTACCGTGACAATTAGCCAAAAAATGCGCTTGCGGCAGTGCTAAAATCGCCGCTCCAGTTTTGCGAGCTTTCGGCTGACGCCGAAATAACTGCCAACCCCACTTCAGTTTTCCAGCATGCCGCAACCATCCTTCATCCATCTGCGTTTGCACAGCGAATATTCGATTTCGGATGGAATGCTGCGCGTCGACGAGGCGGTTGCCGCGGCAAAGCAGGACGGGATGCCGGCGCTGGCGCTGACCGACCTGAACAATTTCTTCGGGCTGATCAAGTTTTACAAGGCTGCGCGCGGCGCCGGTCTCAAACCCATCATCGGGTGCGACGTGTTCATCAGCAACGACACCGATCCGGAGCGTCCCTACCGCATGCTGCTGCTGTGCCAGTCAACCGCGGGCTATCTGCTGCTGTGCCGCTTGCTCAGCCGCGCCTACCTTGAGAATCAGCATCGCGGCCGCGCCGAGATTGCGCCGCGAATGGCTGCATGCCGGCACCGGTGGCCTGATCGCCTTGTCCGGCGCGCATCTCGGCGATGTCGGCAGCGCGCTGTCATCCAACAATGCCGCACAGGCGCAAAAGTTCGCGCGGGAATGGGCGGCATTGTTCGACAACCGTTACTACATCGAGCTGCAGCGCGCCGGATTCGCCGACGAAGAGCATTACCTGAATGGGGCGACCCGGCTGGCCGCGGAACTGGGCCTGCCGGTGGTTGCCACCCATCCGGTGCAATTCCTCAGCGCGGACGATTTCAAGGCGCACGAGGCGCGGGTGTGCATCGCCGAAGGCTATGTGCTCAACGACAAGCGCCGCGCACGGGCCTTCACCGCACAACAGTATTTCAAGACCCAGGCCGAGATGGCGGAGTTGTTCGCCGATCTCCCGGAGGCGTTGCAGAACAGCGTGGAGATCGCGCGCCGCTGCAATCTGTCGCTGACACTGGACAAGCCGCGCCTGCCGGATTTCCCGACCCCGGCGAGACCAAGGGCTGGACGAATATCTGCGCGAGCAGGCGCGACTCGGATTGCAGCAGCGCATGGCGATGCTGTATCCGGATGCGGCCGAGCGCGAGGCCAGGCATGCCGGAATACCAGGCGCGGCTGGATTTCGAGATCGATACCATCGTCAAGATGGGCTTCCCCGGCTACTTCCTGATCGTCGCCGATTTCATCCGCTGGGCCAAGCACAACGGCGTGCCGGTCGGTCCCGGGCGCGGCTCGGGCGCGGGTTCGCTGGTGGCCTACAGCCTCGGCATCACCGACCTCGATCCGTTGCGCTACGCCTTGCTGTTCGAGCGCTTCCTGAATCCGGAGCGCGTGTCCATGCCGGACTTCGACGTGGACTTCTGCCAGGATGGGCGCGAACGCGTGATCGACTACGTGAAGCAGAAATACGGCGCGGACTGCGTCGCCCAGATCGCCACCTTCGGTACGATGGCTTCCAAGGCGGTGATCCGCGATGTCGGGCGCGTGATGGATTTCCCCTATGGCTTGTGCGACCGCCTGTCCAAGGCGATCCCGCTGGAGGGCGTGAAACCGGTGTCGCTGAAAAAGGCGCGCGAGATGGAGCCGGAGATCAACAGCATCGCCGACAGCGAAGAAGGCGTGCCTGAGCTGCTGGAGCTGGCCGCAAGGCTGGAAGACCTGACCGAAATGTCGGCATGCACGCCGGCGGCGTGCTGATCGCGCCCGGCCAGCTCACCGACTTCTGCCCGCTGTATTGCGCCGACAGCAGCACCAGCGTGGTCAGCCAGTTCGACAAGGACGATGTCGAAGCCATCGGTCTGGTGAAGTTCGACTTCCTCGGCCTGCGCACGCTGACGATACTCGATTGGGCGATGCGCCACGTTAACAGATTGGAGAAGGGTAAAGAGGGAAGGGAGAAGGGGGAAACCTCAGCGCCGACGTTACCCTACTTCGTTCACCCTTCACCCTTCACTTTAGAGACCCTGCCGCTGGACGATGCCGCGACTTACGATCTGCTGGCGAAGGCCAACACCACCGCGGTGTTCCAGCTCGAATCGCGCGGCATGAAAGACATGCTGAAGCAGGCAAGACCCAACCGCTTTGAAGACATCATCGCGCTGGTGGCACTGTATCGTCCCGGGCCGATGGACCTGATCCCGGATTTCATCCGGCGCAAGCACGGCGAAAAATTCGACTATCCCCATCCCGCCGTCGAGCCGGTGCTGAAGGAGACCTACGGCATCATGGTCTACCAGGAACAGGTGATGCAGATGGCCCAGCTGGTGGGCGGCTACAGCCTGGGCGGAGCCGACCTGCTGCGCCGCGCGATGGGCAAGAAGAAACCCGAAGAGATGGCGCAGCAGCGCGAGATATTCATCGCCGGCGCGCTGAACAACGGCACCTCCAAGGAAGTCGCCGGCAACCTGTTCGATCTGATGGAAAAATTCGCCGGCTATGGTTTCAACAAATCGCATGCGGCGGCCTATGCCCTGGTGGCCTACCAGACCGCCTATCTGAAGGCCCACCATCCGGCGGCGTTCATGGCGGCAACGCTGTCCGGCGATCTGGACAACACCGAAAAGATCAGCATCTTTTACGCCGATACGCTGCAGCAGAACATCCGTGTGCTGCCTCCGGATGTGAACAGTTCCGGCTACGTATTCTCGCCGGTGGACGAGCAGACCATCGCCTACGGGCTGGGCGCAATCAAGGGCACCGGTGAGGCGGCCATCGCCAGCATCGTCAAGGCGCGCGAGAACGGCCCGTTCAGGGACCTGTTCGATTTCTGCCGGCGCGTGGACAAGCGCATCGTCAACCGGCGCACGATCGAAGCCCTGATCAAGGCGGGCGCGTTCGACAGCATCAACGACCACCGTGCCGCACTGATGGCCAGTGTCGACGCGGCCTTGGCCAGCGCCGATCAGCAGGCGCGCGCGGCCAACCAGAACAGCCTGTTCGGCAACGACGAATCCGACGCGGTGCTGATCGTGCAGACTGCCGACGTACCACGCTGGCGCTTGCGCGAACAGCTGGCGTATGAGAAAGCCAGCCTGGGCATCTACCTTGGCGGCCATCCATATCAGGAATACGCCGACGAATTGGGCAACTTCATCAAGGTGAAGCTGGCCGATCTGACGCCGCGCTTCGTCGGCCAAACGAATGGTTCCGGGAACGCCGCCGGGCATAACACGCGGCGCGGGGTGCCGGTGGTGCTGGCAGGCATCGTTGCCGGCCTGCGCATCCAGCAGACACGGCGCGGACGCATGGCGGTGGTCACGCTGGATGACGGCAGCGCCCAGGTGGAAATGACGGTGTTCAACGAGATCTATGAGGCCAGCCGTCCGTGGATACGCGAGGATGAATTGCTGGTGGTGCGCGGCAAGGCCAGCCTGGACGAATATTCAGGGAACGTGCGCGTCACCGGCGATGAATTATTCGACTTCGCCTCGGCGCGCTCGAACTTCGCGCAGCAATTGGCGTTGCGCTGCAACGGCAATGCCAGCATCACCCAGCTCAAGAAATTATTCACGCCCTACCGCGACGGCAAATGCCCGGTGCAGATCCATTACCGCAACGAGGATGCGGCATGCCAATTGCGTCTGGGCGAAGACTGGCAGGTGACACTGCACGACGACTTGCTGCGCGACCTGCGCGCGCTGCTGAAGCCGGAGAACGTGAAAGTGATTTACGGGGCGGCTCCCTGAGCGGGGTGCTTGCAAAAAAGAAGCGATTTGCGCAATGCCATCCAGCCAGAGCCATCCTGCGTGGCGCCTGGAATCATTGACGGAAGGACATTTCTGCCTTTTCGTCTTGAGCCTGCCGGCTCAGCAGCCTGTCGCAGAGGAAAGCCGCAAGTTGGGTGAGGCTTTCAGCGATTTATCAAACCGGACCCGCAGACAACGCGCATCAGTCTTTCCATTGGTTTCGGTTGTCACCTTAAAAACGGTCGCCGCCTCAGTCGACATCACGAATGACTCGGTATCGTTTGCGCCGATCATTTTTTCTGTCCACTGATCGGAGGTTGTTATGCAGTGCAAATAGTCTTCGCAGAGAGCCAGTTTTGCCGGGCTGCCAAGGTCGTTTGTCACGTTGATTTTCAAGATATGCGTCTCTGGCTCGGAACAAGCCGTCATTACGCATAGCGGCAGCATGACCAAACAGGCCATAAAAACTCCTGGTGTTCGTTTCATTTCATCACCTTATTGTTGCACTCAGTGCTAAAAGTTTTGCCCGCACTTATATTTCACCGCCGTTTGCGGTGATTATTTGATTCGCATGCCGGGTTGTGCGCCGTCGTCCGGGCTGAGGATGAACAGTCCGGGCGTTTCACCCGAAGCCGCCAGCACCATGCCCTCCGACAGGCCGAACTTCATTTTGCGCGGCGCCAGGTTGGCGACCATCACGGTCATGCGGCCCTTGAGTTTTTCCGGATCGTAAACAGACTTGATGCCAGCAAACACCGTGCGCGGTTGCGCCTCGCCGATGTCCAGCGTCAGCTTCAGCAGCTTTTCCGCGCCTTCGACATGCTCTGCATTGACGATCTTTGCCACGCGCAGGTCGACCTTGCTGAACTCGTCTATGCCTATGGTTGCGGCAATCGGGGTTATGGCATGTTGCTGAGCTTCGGCATGGCGGGCTGGCGAATGGGAGTCGGTCATGGGTTTCAAACTTTCCTGGTTGGCGGCGACCATGGCTTCGATAAGCTTCGGGTCGAGACGGGCCATGAGGTGCTGGTAGGTGTTTATTTGATGTCCCATTGTAAGATGGGTGGTTACATTTGAAAATTTAAGCGGTTCATCAAGTCCAAGGAATTCTTCTGAGTGCATTGCAACCTGAGGCAATACAGGCTTGATGAAAAGTGTTAGCAACCTGAAAGATTCTATTACTACTGAGCACACCCTATGTAAAAACTCACGATCTCCCGGATTTTTTGGATTGTCGAAATTTTTCGATAGCTCCCAAGGGGCACAATCATTCCACCAAACATTAATGTCATCTGCGAGTTCCATAATCAAGCGCATTGCAGCATTGTAGTGCCTCTGCTCATACGCTCTAACTATAGAATCTGTGTATAGAACTGCTTTTTCTATGACTATATCCCGATAATCATTGTCGCTCTCGCTAATAATTGGGTCGGAGCCAGATTTTCCTAGCACCATATTTCCAATTTTTCCTTGGAAATGTTTATGCAAAATACCTGATGCCCGGCTCGCAATATTGATGTACTTTCCGATCAGGTCGCTGTTTACCTTGGCGACGAAATCCTCCAGGTTCAGGTCGATGTCTTCCATCGTGCCGTTCAGCTTAGCGGCATAGTAGTAGCGCAGGTACTCGGTGTTCTTCACGTGTTCGATGTAGCTGCGTGCGGTGATGAAGGTGCCGCGCGACTTGCTCATCTTCTCGCCGTTCACGGTGAGGAAGCCGTGCGCGAACAGTTTGGTTGGCGTGCGGAGACCGGCGTGTTCCAACATCGCCGGCCAGAACAGTGCGTGGAAATACAGGATGTCCTTGCCGATGAAGTGGTACATCTCGGTGTTCGAGCCGGCCTTCCAGTACTCGTCGAAATTCAGTCCTGACGATTTACATAGTTGTGCAAAACTGCCCATGTAACCGACTGGCGCGTCCAGCCAGACATAGAAATATTTGCCCGGCGCATCGGGAATCTCGAAACCGAAGTAGGGTGCGTCGCGCGAGATGTCCCAGTCGGTCAGTTTGTTTTCGCCTTCCGTGCCCAGCCATTCCTGCATCTTGTTGGCGGCCTCCGGCTGCAGCGCGCCGCTGCGCGTCCACTGACGCAGAAAATCCTGGCAGCGTATGTCCGACAGCTTGAAGAAATAATGATCGGAGTTGCGCAGTTCCGGCTTGGCGCCGGACACGGCCGAGTACGGATTCTTCAAATCGGTGGGCGCGTAGGCTGCGCCGCACACCTCGCAGTTGTCGCCATATTGGTCTTTCGCGCCGCACTTGGGGCATTCGCCCTTGATGAAGCGGTCGGGCAGGAACATCTGCTTGACCGGGTCGTAGAACTGCTCGATGGAACGCACCTCGATCAGCCCGCTCTCCTTCAGCTTGCGGTAGATCGCCTGTGCAGAATTCCCGGGTTTCGTTCGAGTTGGTCGAGCCGTAGTTGTCGAATTCGACATGGAAGGCCTTGAAATCGTCGTAATGCTCCTGCCATACCCGGGCAATCAACTGTTCCGGGGTGATGCCTTCCTTCTCGGCGCGCAGCATGATGGGGGTGCCGTGAGTGTCGTCGGCGCAGACATAGTGGCACTCGTTCCCCTGCATCTTCTGGAAGCGCACCCAGATGTCGGTCTGGATGTATTCGACCAGGTGACCGAGGTGGATGCTGCCGTTGGCGTAGGGCAGCGCGGAGGTGACGAGGATTTTCCTGTTGGGCATTGTGAACCAGGCGAAACGCTATAAAGGCGGGGATTTTAGCAAATCGCGCGCAACCGCGGCGAATTGGTTAAAATCGCGCCCTCGCGGCATGCGGTGCGGCGATATCTCACGAGGAACAGCAATGAGCATCAAGTCAGACAGATGGATACGCCGGATGGCGGAGCAGCACAAGATGATAGAACCGTTCGAGCCCAACCAGGTGAAGATGGTCGACGGCAAGCGCATCGTGTCCTACGGCACCTCGAGCTACGGCTACGATATCCGCTGCTCGAACGAATTCAAGCTGTTCACCAATATCAACAGCACCATCGTCGACCCGAAGAACTTCGACCCGAATTCCTTCGTCGAGGTGAAAGCAGATTACTGCATCATCCCGCCCAACTCGTTCGCGCTGGCGCGCACCGTCGAATATTTCCGCATCCCGCGCAGCGTGCTGACCATCTGCCTGGGCAAGTCCACCTATGCGCGCTGCGGCATCATCGTCAACGTCACGCCGTTCGAGCCGGAATGGGAAGGTTACGTGACGCTGGAGTTTTCCAACACCACCCCGCTGCCCGCGAAGATCTACGCCAACGAAGGCGTGGCGCAAGTGCTGTTCTTCGAGAGCGACGAGGTGTGCGAAACGTCCTACAAGGACAGGGGCGGCAAATATCAGGGGCAGGTGGGCGTGACCCTGCCGAAAATGTAGTCCGCATCAGGCCGGCCCCGGCTTTTGACGGCATAAATTTCCTGTTGCAGCCCCATTGAAATCTGCGACAATCCGCGCCATTTCCTTATCCCCCGCCCAACCGGCTGTTCCTGAAGGGAGCAAACCATGAAATTCCGTTTTAGCTGCGACGTCACATTGGCCTGCAGCCAATATGAGTCTTCACTGAAGCTCAACCCTGCGCAATGTGTTGGCTGTATGCGAAGCGTGGCGCTCTACTCCCCATATTCAAGGAGCTGAACATGAAATTTCGCTTTCCTATCATCATCATCGACGAAGATTTCCGCTCCGAGAATGCCAGCGGGCTGGGGATACGCGCGCTGGCCGAGGCCATCGAAAAAGAGGGCATGGAAGTGCTCGGGGTCACCAGCTATGGCGACCTGACGTCGTTCGCGCAGCAACAGAGCCGCGCCTCGGCCTTTTTGCTGTCGATCGATGACGAGGAGTTCGGTTCTGGCAGTGCAGAGGAGACCGAGGTCGCGCTGAAGAGCCTGCGCGCGTTCGTGCAGGAGATCCGCTTCAAGAATGCCGACATCCCGATCTACCTGTACGGCGAGACGCGCACTTCGCGGCACATCCCGAATGACGTGCTGCGCGAGCTGCACGGTTTTATCCACATGCACGAGGACACGCCGGAATTCGTTGCGCGCCACATTATCCGCGAGGCCAAGTCCTATCTGGATTCGCTGGCTCCGCCGTTCTTCCGCGCCTTGTTGCACTATGCCCAGGACGGTTCCTACTCGTGGCACTGCCCGGGACACTCGGGCGGCGTGGCATTCCTGAAATCGCCGGTCGGGCAGATGTTCCACCAGTTCTTCGGCGAGAACATGCTGCGCGCGGACGTGTGCAACGCGGTGGACGAGCTCGGCCAGTTGCTCGACCATACCGGGCCGGTGGCGGCCTCGGAGCGCAATGCGGCGCGCATCTTCAATGCCGATCATTTGTTCTTCGTCACCAACGGCACCTCCACTTCCAACAAGATCGTGTGGCACTCGACCGTTGCGCCGGATGACATCGTCGTGGTGGACCGCAATTGCCACAAGTCGATACTGCACGCGATCATGATGACCGGCGCGGTGCCGGTATTCCTGATGCCGACACGCAACCATTACGGCATCATCGGGCCTATCCCCAAGTCCGAGTTCGAGCCCGAAAGCATCCAGCGCAAGATCGACGCAAATCCGTTCATCAAGGACAAGGCCAGGAAGCCGCGCATCCTGACGATCACCCAGAGCACCTACGACGGCATCGTGTACAACGTCGAGATGTTGAAGCAGATGCTGGACGGCCGCATCGATACGCTGCACTTCGACGAGGCCTGGCTGCCGCACGCTGCATTCCATGAGTTCTACAAGGACATGCACGCCATCGGCAAATACCGGCCGCGCGCCAAGGAATCGATGATCTTCGCCACCCAATCCACCCATAAACTGCTGGCGGGCCTGTCGCAGGCTTCGCAGATTCTGGTGCGCGAATCGGAGACCCGCAAACTCAACAGCCACGTGTTCAACGAGGCCTATCTGATGCATACATCGACCGAGTCCGCAATACGCGATCATCGCGTCATGCGACGTCGCTGCCGCGATGATGGAGCCGCCGGGAGGCACCGCGCTGGTGGAAGAATCCATCGCCGAGGCACTGGATTTTCGCCGCGCGATGCGCAAGGTGGACGACGAGTTCGGTAAGGACTGGTGGTTCAAGGTGTGGGGGCCGGAGAAGATCGCCGACGAAGGCATCGGTTCGCGCGAGGACTGGATGCTGAAGACCGGCGACAAATGGCACGGCTTCGGCAAGCTGGCAGCCGGCTTCAACATGCTCGATCCGATCAAGGCCACGATCATCACGCCGGGGCTCAACCTGAACGGCAACTTCGACGAGACCGGCATCCCGGCCGCGATGGTCACCAAGTACCTCGCCGAGCACGGCGTCATCGTCGAGAAGTGCGGCCTGTACTCGTTCTTCATCATGTTCACGATCGGCATCACCAAGGGCCGCTGGAACACGCTGCTCACCGCGCTGCAGCAATTCAAGGACGACTACGACAAGAACCAGCCGATCTGGCGCATCCTGCCGGAATTCGCCGTGGCGCATCCGCGCTACGAGCGTGTCGGCCTGCATGATCTGTGCCAGCAGATACACGACATGTACAAGAGCCATAACGTGGCGCGCATGACCACCGAGATGTACCTGTCCGATATGCAGCCGGCGATGAAGCCATCGGATGCTTTCGCCAGAATGGCCCACGACGAGATCGACCGCGTGCCGATCGAGGACCTGGAAGGGCGGGTCACCGCGGTTTTGCTGACCCCTTATCCGCCCGGCATCCCGCTGCTGATCCCGGGCGAGCGCTTCAACAAGACCATCGTCGATTACCTCAAGTTCGCGCGGGACTTCAACGAAAAATTTCCCGGCTTCGAGACCGACATCCATGGTTTGGTCGAGGAGATGAACGGCGAGCGCCGCTATTATGTGGATTGCGTGAGGCAGGATTGAATCAGTGCTGCTGGTCTGGACTAAACTGCCTGCAGGGTTTCAGCTACAGGCAGCTATTCAAATTGGGCAAGTGCGGCGGGATTTGGATTGTTGCCTAACCCTGTTGGAACCGGGTCAGAGTGCATGGGCGACCGTTGCGCCGAGGCCAAAATCCGGAACGCCATTGGTGAAGCCCTTCAAGAAATAACCCTGTGCTTTCCAGCTCCTGTCGAGTTTATGGTTGACGAAGAAGACTGCTTCCATCAGCGGGGATCCTGTAGATATCACCTTCTGGCCAAAGCTAATCATCGCCCCGCCGGAAGTTTCCTGGTTGAATTTATAACTTTCCCCTGCAGAACCGTAAAAAATATTGTTCAAAGTGTATCCGGGCGGACTGCCATATATCCGGTAACCAAAAGTCCCGAAAGTGGTATAGCTCCCCTTAATCTGATACAGGTCAGACTGAAGTGCATAATCATTTTGTCCGGTCCCCAATCCTTGTGAGACACTTGCCGTTCCCAGTTTCACCTTTCCGGTCAGATTGACCACCAGGCCGGAGTTTCCTCCGTTGTAAACATTATGGGTGGCGGCTGCAATCACATCTCCCAGACCTGAACGGGTCAGGGGGGTGTTGCGTGCAGCTGCACCGGTTAAGCCTATGCCGTTCATCACGCTGATCACGCTTGCAGGACCGGTGATCTGGATGTAGGGGACGGTCAATCTCAGTGTCCATTCCTTGCCTTGATACTTGCCCGTGAAGGGAACGTAAAAGATGTCGGTGGATTGGGAACCGCCATACTTGCCGGTGTTATAGTCCATGCCGGTTTCCAGGCTTAATTTTCCGGCCTCTTCCGCTTGTGCAACTTGAGCGGCAGCGGAACAAAATGAGGTAAAGAGGCTAATGGCAAGTATGGCGTTTTTCATATATTTGATGTTGGTCAGGTATGTTTGGAGGATTCGCATTTAAGCGCAACTTTCAAAACTAGCTAAATTCGGCGATGCTGGCTATCGTTACCGCCAACGCCGCCAGCCAGCCGAGTTGGCCGAGATAGGCGACATCATCCGACGATAGTTTTTCCTTTTTTTTCATTTTTAAATTGAGCTTGGCCAATTCTCCTTGCAATTTAACCAGATTTTTTTCCTGCGCTTGCAATTCCTGCAGCTTGTTAAGCTGCACAATTCGCAATTCATGAGTATCGAATTGGTTTTCCATGATGTGTTCTCCAATTGATTGGTTTCGATTAATGGGATTCGGCGGTATGTACTTCCGGAGCCTCATGCCCTTCGGTCCCTTCCGGTGCTTCTGGTACTTCATTCATTTCTGGAACTTCCGGAGCTTCTGGAGCCCTGCCCATTTCGGGTGTCTCCACTTCCATACCCTCAGCTACGTTGGGAGCAGTTGGTATTGCAGGTATTGCAGTAGTTGTTGGGGCGGTTGGCACGGCAGGAGGGGTTGGAGTGGCCGCGTAGGCGAGCGCGGAACCGCCGGCGAAGAGCAGTGTAATTAACAATTTTGCAGCAGTCGTTTTGTTCAGCATGATTTGTTCCTCAAATATGGTTGATTAAAAATCGAACCCAATATGCCTGGCAGGTTCGGCAGCATGGCTAAGTATTCCTGCACTAGCCAGCGTGTGCAAATCGCACACAATGTTTATAATACGTGTGCATTTTGCACACGTCAACTGTTTTTTTATGGTATGCTTGCTTTGCGCAATTTGACGTTTAGCGACGATGGGATGATGGGATGAGTAAACAAGATACATCTGACACCGGGTTTCAGCCGCCGATTCTGACGGCAATACGACATCTGTTGCGCCCGCTAGTTCGGCTGTTGCTGTCGCATGGAATCACTTTTCCGATTTTCTGTGACCAGGTTAAATCGGCTTATGCGACAGTTGCGGAAGAAGAGTTCAAACTGGCCTCAAAACCCCAGACAGACAGCCGCATCAGCCTGTTGACCGGTATCCATCGCAGGGAGATCAATCGATTGCGCAACGCACCGGCAACAGCGATCGAACTCTCGCAACGCGCATCGATGAGTGCCCTGTTGCTTGCAGTATGGAGCGGTTACCCAGAATATCTGGATAAGCAGGGTTTGCCTGCACCTCTGCCGCGCTTGGCAAACAAAGGAAATAAAAGCTCCTTTGAATCGCTGGTTCAGTCGGTCAGCAAGGATATTCGAGCACGCGTGGTCCTGGATGAATGGCTGCGACAGGGCATCGTCATGCTGGATCAGGACGATATGGTGCACTTGCGTGCCGATGCCTTTGTTCAGCCTCAGGACATCGAAGAGAAAATCTACTATTTCGGCCAGAACATCCATGACCACTTGGCTGCAACGGTGCACAACCTGGCCGGGGGCGAGCCGCCTTTCATGGAGCGTTGTGTTTTTTATGACAAATTGAGCGCCGATTCGGCCAAACGATTGGCGGAATATTCCCGCACGGTCGGCATGAAGGCGTTGCACTCGGTTAACAAGCGGGCTGCCGAACTGCAAAAGCGCGATCATGGGCAGGCGGGCGCCGTACACCGCACCAATTTTGGTGTATATAACTTCAGTCAAGCGGAGGTCTCGGATGAAACCCCAAAAAATTGATTATTTGCTGCGCAAGATATTGATCCTGTGGGTACTCGCCACTTTCGGCGGGAACGTGTGGGCTGTTGCCAACGGGTGCAACTATGCAGCATCAGGAACGGGTATCGGCGGCACCGGGGCGGTTGCGAAATCCACCGGCATAGGCGGAACCGGAATAGTAGCCGGGGAGGTAATTTTGAGTCACGGCAGCGCCCAGGCACACAGCAATGGGCATAGCAGGCCGCTTGCCAAAGGGGATGTGGTATGCGTCGGCGAAACCCTTGTGACCTCGCACTCGGGTGCGTTGGATATCAGGATGAAAGATGATGGGCTGGTTTCGGTTCGTCCTGAAACACAGCTGAAAATCGAGCAGTTCGCGTATGCAGGCACCAGCAAGGATGCCAGCGTATTTGCCCTGCTGAAGGGTGCGGGCCGTTTTATCACCGGAAAGCTGGGCAAACTGCATCCGCAAAACGACCTGATCAAGACACCTACGGCAACGATAGGTGTGCGCGGAACAGATCACGAGGCAACGGTCATCCTGTCAGGTGATCGCAGCCGCTATCGGTCGGGCACCTACGACAAGGTGAATCAGGGAATAACATTCATCAGGACTGAAAAGGGAGAGATCGACATCCACCCGAATCAGGTCGGGCTTGCCGTGAGCGCCGAAATGATGCCTGTCCTGCTAAAGGATATCCCTGATTTCTATATCAACAGCGCTGCGCTGAAGGAGCAGGACGGCGCATTCGAAGCGGGGCGGAAAGAGGAAGGCGCGGGCGAAAACAAAGGCGAAGCGCCATCACATGAACACGGTAGCGGAGCAGAACACGCAAATCCGGCTGAAATCAGGGCGCCAGGCAGTGAAATTCCTGAAAACCCGGCAATGGATATCCATGAGGCTCCGTCACTGCCGGAATTACCGGAATTGCCGGAATCCCCGACAGTGCCCGAGCTGCCAGAATCCCAGACCGAATCACACTGAGCGCGGCAGGCTTACCGTTGCTTGCGTTGATAGACGGCGTAGTGGTATTCGAGGAGCTGCGGTACCTGCTGGCTGCACACCTCGCGGGAGATTTCCTGCCACTCATCGCGCCTGAAATCGGGAAAGTACGCATCACCCGGCACATCCAGCTGTATCTCGGTAATGAGGAGTTTGTCCGCGATCGGTAAAGCCTGGGCGTAAAGCTCGGCGCCGCCGATGACAAAAATCTCATCATCGCCGTCGCAGGCAGCAATCCCTTGTTCGAGCGAGTGCGCGATGACGCATCCTTCGATTTTCAGTTCCCGGTTGCGCGTCACTACGACAGAAGTGCGGCCGGGCAAGGATCTGCCGATGGATTCATAGGTCTTGCGTCCCATCACGATGTGGTGCCCCATCGTGAGCGCCTTGAAGTGCTTGAGATCAGCGGGCAGATGCCACGGCAGCGTGTTGTTGATGCCGATCACGCGATTCTTTGCCATTGCGACGATGATCGAAAGGCGGGAATCGGGATTCATATTGCGACCGGCGCCTTGATAGCAGGGTGCGGATCATAGCCTTCCAATGTGAAATCGTCGAATCTGAAATCGAAAATATGCCTGACCGCCGGATTGATGCGCATGGTCGGCAGAGGACGCGGCTCGCGCGACAGCTGCAACTGCGTTTGTTCCAGGTGGTTCGAATACAAATGGGCATCGCCGAAGGTGTGTACGAAATCGCCTGGCTTCAGGCCGCACACCTGTGCGACCATCAGCGTCAGCAACGCATACGACGCGATGTTGAACGGCACGCCCAGGAAGATATCCGCGCTGCGCTGGTAAAGCTGGCAGGACAGCTTACCGCCCGCTACGTAGAACTGGAAGAACGTATGGCAGGGCGCCAATGCCATCTGGTTGAGTTCGCCGACGTTCCACGCCGATACGATCAGGCGGCGCGAATCGGGATTCCTCCTGATCTGTGAGATGACTTCGGAAATCTGGTCCACCACGCGGCCGTCCACGGTCGCCCAGGAACGCCACTGCTTGCCGTACACAGGGCCGAGGTCGCCATTCTCGTCCGCCCACTCATCCCAGATACTGACGCCATTGTCCTTGAGGTACTTGGTGTTGGTGCTGCCTTGCAGGAACCACAGCAGCTCGTGGATGATGGATTTCACATGGCACTTCTTGGTGGTCACCAGCGGGAAACCTTGCTGCAGGTTGAAGCGCATCTGGTAGCCGAACACGCTGGTCGTTCCGGTGCCGGTGCGGTCGGCTTTTTTCGTGCCGTGGTCGAGCACGTGCTGCATCAGGTCTAGATAAGCGCGCATGATTCCTGGAATTGAATGCCCGTATAATCGCGAAATTGATATAAGACTTTCGAGGACGCAATGCTAGCACAATTGACCGCCACCCCCGGGCTGTCCAAAGCCCTGAAAGCGGCACGTCTGCTGGTGTTGTTGCCCAAAGGAAAGACCTTGCCGGAGGACTTGCCCAGCGCGAGCTGCTGGCCGCCGTACTCAAGCGCCGCAGAGGCAAAGCTGGGGAATTCGCCGCACCGGCCGCCGCAGAGGCAAAGCTGGGGAATTCGCCGCACCGGCCACCGCAAACGCTGCGGATGGCAGCCTGATTGTCTGGGCGATGCTGGATTTCAGCAAGACCGCTTTTGCGCTGCAGACCCAGGTGCGCAAGGCCATGCAGTTGCTGCTGGACGAACAGCCGGCAAGCCTCGCCATCGTCGTGCAGGGCGATGAGGCGCAGCGCCGGCAGGCCGCTGAAACGGCGGTCTATGCGGCGTGGGTCAACGGTGCACCGCTGCCGCTGCACAAAAAAAGACCGACCAGCGCAAACCGCTGAAAACGATCGCGCTTTACGGCTTTGCCGACACGAAAAGTTTTGCCGCACTCAAGGCCCAGGCTGCAGGCAACCTGCTGTGCCGCACCTTGACCGTATTGCCTCCCAACGAACTCACCCCCAGCCTGTACCGCAAGCGGGTCAAGGAACTTGCCAGCCAAAACGGCTGGCAGCTCAGGGAATTCGACCTGAAGGCGTTGCGCAAGATGGGCACGGGGGCTTTCGTCGCGGTGGCGCAGGGCAGCCATGACGAGGACGCGGCAATCGCACACCTGGCTTACCGGCATCCGAAAGCGAAACAGACTGTCGCGCTGGTCGGCAATGGTATCTGCTTCGACACAGGGGTCACAACCTCAAGCCCGCGCGTTACATGCACGGCATGCACGAGGACATGAACGGCTCGGCGGTCGCGCTCGGCATCCTGCTCGCCGCCACGCAGCAAAAGTTGCCGGTCAACATCGACTGCTGGCTGGCCATCGCGCAGAACCACATCAGCCCGAAAGCCTACAAACAGAACGACATCGTCAGGGCGCTGAACGGCACGACCATCGAAGTGATGCACACCGATGCCGAAGGCCGCATGGCGCTGGCGCGCGCGCTACAGCGGTGTGCTGGGCAACCGCGATGCATTGCTGCAGCAGGCCGTGCAGGCCGGACAGCTATGCGGCGAACGCCTGTGCGCGTTTCCGATGGACGAAGACTACGAGGCCGCGCTGGATTCCAAAGTCGCCGACATCAAGCAATGCACGCTGGATGGCGAAGCCGACCACATCCTCGCGGCAAGATTCCTGTAATGCTTTGTCGAGAACGATACTCCCGTGGCTGCATGTCGATCTTTCCGCCAGCCGTTGCAATGGCGGGGTGGGCAGCGTAGCAAGCGATGTGACGGGGTTCGGTGTGGGTTGGGGGCTGTGGATGTTGCGGGGGAAATAAGTGCAAGTAAAATGTCGGCCAACCTGGGGCATTTAATAATTTTCCTGGCCGATTGGATCGGTCAGGATGCGCGTATCAAAAAACAAGAGCGAGATTTGGTGGAAGAAAATGAAAACTGTCTGGTTATCAATTGCATTTTCCATGATTTTAGCTGCAGCATGGTTTCTTTTGTACTCAGAAAATCCATATTATGTGGACATTGGTTATGCCTTGATGGCAGTTTTAATGCTGTTTTCCTTATATTTGATACTGAAAATTACGAAAAATGACGGCAGGGAATGATCTACATCTAGGCAGAGCAGCCATGGATGCGATAAATATCCGGGTGTGGCGTCATTCCCCGGCCTGAAGGTTTACCGGTACCACCCGGCTTTTCCCCTGCCGCATCACGGTCACCCTGACTTTGTCTCCCACCCTGAAATCATCCAGACGCGCGACCAGTTTGCTCACGCTGTCGACGGGTTTTCCGTCAATCGCAGTGATAATATCTCCCGGGATAATGCCGCCGTCGCGTGTGGCAACGACACCTTTCAACCCAGCCGTAGCAGCAGCGCTACCTTGCGGCACCTGCAGTATCACGACACCCCTGATCTCCAGCAGCTGGGTCAGCCGCCGGTTGATGTCTTCGTCGATGCCGATCCCGAGCGCGGCGCGCGTGTATTTGCCGTCGCGTATCAGCTGCGGCACGACGCGGTTGACGGTATCCACCGGCACTGCGAAGCCGATGCCGGCATTGGCCCCGCTCGGGCTGTAGATCGCGGTATTGATGCCGATCAGCCGCCCCGCGGAATCGAACAGCGGCCCGCCGGAATTGCCCGGATTGATCGCCGCGTTGGTCTGGATCAGGTGCTCGACGGTGGTGCCGTTATCCTCGGTCAGCGAGCGGTCCAGCGCGGAGACGATGCCGTTGGTCAGAGTCCAGTCCAGTCCGAACGGATTGCCGATCGCATAGACTGTTTGCCCGACCCTGAGGTCATGGCTGGTGCCGATCGGCAGCGGAGGGGAAAGCTTGGGGTTGACCTTGATTTTGAGTACGGCGATGTCATGCAGCTGGCTGGCGCCGACCAGCGTGGCCGCGTAGTCCTTGCCGTTGGCCAGCCGAACCGTGGCTGCACTGGCATTTTCGATGACATGGTAGTTGGTGACCACGTGGCCGGCATCATCCCAGATGAAACCCGAACCGGTGCCGCGCGGCACCGAGAAGATGTCGCGCGACCAGAAGCCGCGGACTTGGGCACGGGTGGTGATGTAAACCACCGAATTGCGCGAATTTTCGAACAGCCTGATGGTGGCTTTTTCGTCCGCGGCCAGTTCGCCCCGCGGCGTGACCGGGCGCGGGCCTGCGTCGGCGGCGAGGGCTTGCGGGACCAGGCCAGGCAGCAGACCGAGAACGGCGACTGCCATGGCCGCAGCCAGCGCGGTACGGAGCGTGCTTGTAGTCCTGGGCATGTGTTCCTCCTGCGATTGCGGAAGTTGGGATCGATGGCGGCGGTTTCAAGTCAGCATCGGTTCGATCGCAGCTGTCCGTGTTTTCCGCCGGTACTTGAAATTCCGCCAGCCATACCCAGATATTCTACGTACGGGGCTACCCCGGATTTTATCAAGGAGTATGAGATGGCCAATATTTTGCGTTACAGACCGATTGATGACACGTTTGATGATTTGTTCCGCGGCTTCTTTATGCGTCCGGTGCGCTTTGACGGGCAGCAGGAGATCCAGCTCAAGATGGATGTGAGCGAGGATGACAAGGCCTATACCGTCCACGCCGAGATTCCGGGCGTAAAAAAGGAAGATATCAACGTCAGCATAGAAGGCAGCCAGGTTGCGATCAGTGCGGAAGTGAAGAACGAAAAGGAAGTCAAGGAAGGCGAGAAGGTGCTGCGCAGCGAGCGCTATTTCGGCCGGGTATACCGCGCGTTGACGCTGCCGCAAGACGTGGATGAAGACACGGCCCAGGCAAAATACAACAACGGTGTGCTGGAACTGGTCCTGCCCAAGCGGATCGCCGCCAAATCCAGAAGCATCGCGATCCAGTAGGCCAGAGTTCCGCTATCAGAAAGCATCCTGCATCAGGCGTGCATCCGGGTGATTCCGGATGCACGCCGGTGTCGGGCTGTCCTGGGTCCGGCTACCCCGGGTCCTCAAACCTGCGTTAACATAAACCGAACCGGTACACTCTGAAGCACTATCCTTGCAAATCGACCCTTCATTGCACTCCACTGCGGACAACTACAAGTTACTGACCAATCTGGTGGTTCCGCGTCCGATCGCGTGGGTCACCAGCTTGAGCCAGGGCGGCGTGATCAATCTCGCGCCATTCAGTTTCTTCAATGCCGTCGGCGCCAACCCGATCTATGTGGTCATCAGCATCGGCCTGAATGACGCCGGGGGAACGAAGGACACCGCGAAGAATATCCTGTCCGGCGGCGAGTTCGTCGTAAATCTGGTGACCGAGGAATTGTTCGACGCGATGAACATTTCGGCGGCGGACTTTCCGCCCGACCAGAGCGAGCTGACAGCGGCGAATCTGCATGCCGCGTCTTCAGTCAAAGTCAAGCCGCCCCGGCTGGCGGAATCGCAGGCCAGTCTGGAATGCAAGCTGCACAGCTCGCAATCGCTGGGAGCGAATACGCTGTTGATCGGTGAGGTGGTGATGTTCCATGTCGCCGAGCATCTGCTCGGGCCGCGTATGCATATCAACAACTTTGCGCCCATAGGACGGCTCGGCTCGCCCTCTGTCTACTGTCGCACCACCGATCGCTTCGACGTCGCCCGCATCAGCCATGCGCAATGGCTGGACGGCAAAAAATGATCGTACCTTCTTTGCGCAGCCGCTGAACGCTGGCTGCATGCAACGCACACATGGATCGGGCATCCGCTGTGACGGCGGATGCCCGGAATCAACTACCGGTGCAGCGAGTCAGGCTATTGATCCCGTCGCTCCCGGGTAGCTGACTTCCTCCAGTTTTCCGGTATCCACGTCGTAGATGAATCCACGCACCGTGACTGCGTCCGGCCCGCTGGTCGGGATCCAGGGGTGGTTCAGGATCGCGGACATGCCGCGCCGCACGTCCCACTCGAGGCGCTCGGTCTGTTTCGCGTTGCGCGGGGCATCCAGCGCTTCGAGCTGACCGCGGAAAGCGTGAAACGCGGACGGCATGGCTGCAGACTTCTTGCAGCTGATGAACTTGCGCCCGGTGGCCTGGCCGAGCAATTTTTCGGCTGCCGGGTCGCCTTCCAGGCCGGCCTTGAGCAAGTCATCGGTAAAAGCCAGCATGCCGCAGCGGGTGTGGTGGATCAGGATGATCTCATTGGTATTGAGCAGATGATGCGAGATGATCAGGCAGCGGATCGTGTCGTCGCTGACAACGCCCCCGGCATTGCGGATGATATGCGCGTCCCCGGTCTGCAGGCCGAGCAGGTCCTCCACGTCGAGCCGGGCATCCATGCAGGCGACCACCGCCACATGCTTGGCCGGATTGATCGGCTGCTTGCCCGGGTAGACTGGCTTGTGTATAGCCTGTCCGTTCGCATACAGCTGGTTGTTTTCCAAATACTGGTTGGTATGGGTGTTTGCCATGACTCCTCCTCAGTTTTGATTCCCAAGTTCGAACTACCGGAGCCGGCAACAACATTCATGGCTCCAGTCGCACCGCGTGATTTGCCAAGCGGGAGGAAATGCTACTCTGCAACGGCGGATTGCGCAAAGCAGTCATTATCAACGTGATCCGGGCGCAAGCAGTCGGCAAGGTTTACAAGGTTGCGGTGGAAGGGCGTGGGTAACGCCGAATAATGTCATTCCTTGAGAGGACGCGGCCGCGAGATTCCAAAGCCCTGCGCAAAATCAATGCCTATCCCTTTCAGACGGGAAACGGTCGCTTCGTTTTCAACCAGTTCGGCAATGGTTTTGACGCCAATGATTTTCGCAACCCGGTTGATCGCGGTGACCTTGGCAAGCTTTGCAGGATCGCTAAGAATATCCAGAATGACATTGCCATCGATCTTGATGAATTCCACCTGGAAACCGCGAATCAGGTCAAACAAAACCTTGTCCCGGCCAAAGCCGCTGAGTGCAACATGACAGCCGCACTCCCTGACCCGCTTTGCGAATTGGGCTACATCAGCGGTTCTGGAGGCGAGCGCCGAATCATTTATCTCAAAACACAGTGCGGTACTCGGCACACCGTATTCCAACAGCGTCAATTGAAGGAATTCGGGGAATCCCGCATCGGCTATCGTGGCTTCTGACACATTGATGAAGAATATTGAATTATTCTCCTGTTGCTGAGGTTCCCGATGAGCAATCCAGTCAGCAACATGCTGCACAACCCATCGGTCCAAATGCGTCATCAGCCCATATTTTTCTGCAAGAGGAAAAAACATTCCCGGCGGTATCATGCCTTCCTCTTCCTCCATCAATCTGACCAGTATCTCGTAATGCCTGACCTCGCCGGAAACGGCTGCCAACGAAGTGATCAGCTGGCAATACAACCGGAATTCGCCCTTTTCGATCGCCATCCTGATCGTACCTGCATCATGCTGTCCGGCAATCTGTTCTGCGTAGGAGTCGACGAACATGGCTTGATCAGATGATGTCCCGTTCTGTTCTGATCGGCGCACATCGCTGGGTTCCGTGATGTCATTCATCAGCATATAAAATCCCGTGATTTTGCCGTTGTCCGAAAAATGAGGGAAATGTTCGATGGCCAATTTGTAGAGGGTGCCATCCGGCATTTTCTGTGTGCGTTCATAATGCACAGAATGCCCATCCAGGGACTGGCGGATTGCAGTTGCCGTTTCCTGGTAGACCTTGGTCCCCAGCACATTACGCAGATGCTGACCATTGATCTGTTCCGGCCGCAGGTGCAACCATTCCATCAGTGCCCGGTTGTGATACTGGCAGCAACCTTCCTTGTCTATGAATGCAATCAATGTCGGCAATACCTCGTCGATCAGATGCAATTTCGGTTTTGCGTCGGCAACCACCTTCTCGGCAGTTTTACGAAGTTGGATTTCGCGTTCAAGTTTGGCTTTTGTTGCCGACAACTGCGCAGTACGGCGCATGACAACCCACTCCGCATACGATCTGCGTGTTGCCTCGGCAAGGACTGCGGCGAACAGGACTCCGGTCAGGAAGGTGATCCATTGCGGACCGAGTTCGGTAAAGTAGATCGCAAACACCAGTATGGAGGCGGTTGCAATGACGGCTAAAGCTGACAGGAGGGGCTTAACGGTTTGGAATAACTTGAAGTCTCGCACTGTTTAGCTCCCCTTTGCGCCACGCATAACCCAGAACTTTGTCTGCCTGACCGGAAAGGGGCGGCACCATTTCTGTAATTCAGTTTGATTCTACAGCAATATTATGGTCATGCGGTTAACCGAGGAGCCTCCGAATGGGGCAAATGGAGGGCTGCAATGCTGCGGGTCGCTGCACCAGCGGTGTCAGGCAATCGCCATCCCGATCAGCCAATAACGCGCGAATTTTCCGATCGCCATGAACAGCGCGGCCCGCCACCAATTGAGGCGTAGCCATCCGGCAGCGAGACACAGTGCATCGCCGATCAGCGGCGCCCATGCGAACAGTAATGCCGGAGTGCCGTAGCGGCGCACTTTTTCGACATGTTTGAGTTGCTGAGTTTGCGGTAGCAGCCAGCCCATGCCGAAGGTTACCATCCCCCCCAGCGTGTTGCCCAGGGTGGCTAAGGCGAGCGCGGCCCACAGCGTTTCAGGGTAGGTTTTGACCACGGCGTAAAACACGGCTTCGGAACCGCCCGGGAGCAGGGTTGCGGCAAGAAAACTGCTGGTGAACAGTGACAGGAGGCTGGCGGTGTGGCTCATGCTGGGCGTGTAGTATATCTTCTGCGGCAGGTACAGACACCGCGAAGCGGAAGATCAGGGTTTAATTGCGGAGAATACCTGCTTGGCCAGTTTTCCGGTCGCTTGCAGCGGATCTGCGCGTATGGCCTTTTCCTGCTCCGCCATCATCAAAAATAATCCGTCCAACGCCTTGCGCGTGACGTAGTCATTCAGGTTGGCATCGCGCCGGTCGATCAAACCGAACTCCGCGCCCTTGCCGGCGAACTGGTCATATTTTTCGGCCAGCTGCACTTTTTGCATCGCTTTGCTTACGATGGGTTTGAATTTGCCTGCCAGGTCTGCCTCGGTCTTGCCGCGAAAGTAGCGGGTCGCGGCATCGTCGCCCCCGCTGAGTATGCCCCTCGCATCCGACACAGTCATCTTCCTGATCGCGCCGACAAACAGCGTCTTCGCTTGCGGCACGGCGGCTTCGGCAGCGCGATTCATCGCGGCGACCAGTTCGTCCGAATATTTCTCCATGCCCAGTCTGCGCATCATCTTGTCGGCCTTTTGCAGGTTTTCCGGCAGCGGAATGCGCACCTTGTCGTTGCCCAGGTAGCCATCCTTCCTGGCGAGACTGGAGACAGCCGTTTCCGCGCCCTGGGTCAGGGCCTGCTTCAGGCCGCCGACCTGGTCCTGCGTGCTGAACTGCGCCAGTCCCGCGCCCGCCGGAGCGGAGAGGGTGGCAGCAGCTGGTTTGGCCAGGTCGTTGAGTTTTGATTCGATCCCATTCAGGTCGAGCGCGCCGGCCGGTGCGGCCATCGCTGCGATCGATAGCAGGGAAACAGGGATCAGGATGCGGCTTATCACTTCCTGTGCGGCGCGATCAGGTCGGTGATGGTGCCCTCGGCCAACTCCGCCGCAAAGCCCAGCGTCTCGGACAATGTCGGATGCGGGTGTATCGTCAGGCCGATGTCTTCCATGTCGGCGCCCATTTCCAGCGCGAGCACCGCTTCGGCGAGCAGCTCGCCGGCGTTCACGCCGACGATGCCGGCGCCGAGGATGCGGCGCGTCGCGGGATCGAGCAGCACCTTGGTTGCGCCTTCATCGCGCCCGACGGACAGCGCGCGCCCCGAAGCGGCCCACGGGAAATTGGCCTTTTCGTAAGCGATGCCCTGTGCCTTGGCCTGGGTTTCGGTCAGACCCATCCACGCGATCTCGGGATCGGTGTAGGCGACCGACGGTATCGTCAGCGGCTCGAAGGCGGCATGGTGTCCGGCGATGACTTCCGCCGCGACCTTGCCTTCGTGCACCGCCTTGTGCGCCAGCATCGGGTCGCCGACGATGTCGCCGATCGCATGGATGTGCGGCACGTTGGTGCGCATCTGGATATCGACCGGTATGAAGCCGCGCTCGTTGACCGCCACGCCTGCGGCGTCGGCGCCGATGTCGCGCCCGTTGGGGCGGCGGCCCACGGCCATCAGCACGCGGTCATACAGTTGCGGCCCCAGTTTTTCACCTGGCGCCTGTTCGCCCTCGAAGTGCACCTTCAAGCCGCTCTTGTGCGCCTCGATCTTGCTGACCCTGGTCTTCAGGTAGATCGCCTCGTAGCGCTTCTCGATGCGCTTGTGCAGCGGGCGCACCAGGTCGCGGTCCGCACCCGGGATCAGGCCGTCGGCCAGTTCCACCACACTGATCCTGCTGCCGAGCGCGTCATACACCGTGGCCATTTCCAGCCCGATGATGCCGCCGCCGATGATCAGCATGCGCTTGGGCACATCCTGCAGCGCCAGCGCGCCGGTGGAATCGATGATGCGCGGGTCGTCGTAGGGAAAGCCCGGGATGCGCGCCACGCTGGAGCCTGCCGCGATGATCGCGGTGTCGAAACTGATGGTCTTGTCGCCGTCCCGGGTCTTCACGCTCAGGTGGTTGGGCGAGGTGAATTTCGCCGTGCCCTGCACCACCTGACCTTGCGCTGTTTGGCCAGCGCGGCCAGGCCGCCGGTGAGTTTGTTGACGACGCTTTCCTTCCAGCTGCGGATCTTGTCGATGTCGATCTTGGGTTTGGCAAAAGTCACGCCGTGATGCGCGACTTCCTCCGCTTCGCTGATCACCCTGGCGACATGCAACAACGCCTTTGAAGGGATGCAGCCGACGTTCAGGCATACTCCGCCCAGGCTGGCGAACTTCTCGACCAGCACCACCTGTTTGCCCAGGTCGGCCGCGCGGAAGGCCGCGGTATAGCCGCCGGGGCCGGCGCCCAGCACGACCACTTCAGCATGGATGTCGCCTTTAGTAAATCCTTGAGAACCTGCTGCGCCACCAGTCTGCGGTGTCGCGTGCTCGCTCGTTCCTCGCCTACCTTCCTGGTATGTCTCGTCGCTCGCTGTGCGGCTCCTTGCATCCTGGCTTGCTCGCGACGGTTCTGAAGGATTTACTGGAGCTTGTTTTTGAGCAGCGCTGCTTTCCAGTGTCAGGATCACGCTGCCTTCGGAAACCTTGTCACCGACCTTGACGCTGAGCGCCTTCACAGTGCCTGCCGCCGGGCAGGGCACTTCCATCGCGGCCTTGTCGGTCTCCAGCGTGATCAGCGATTGCTCGGCCGCGACCTGTTCGCCGGCCTTGACGAAGACCTCGATCACCGCAACGTCCTTGAAATCGCCGATGTCCGGCACTTTGACTTCTATGGTTTGGCTCATGGTGTGTGCTTTCTGGTGCGAGTTGTTTAGATGCGTACTTGGCCGCTGCCCAGCACGATGTATTTTTGCGAGGTCAGCCCTTCCAGGCCGACCGGGCCGCGCGCATGGATCTTGTCGGTGGAGATACCGATCTCCGCGCCCAGGCCGTATTCGAAGCCGTCGGCAAAACGCGTCGAGGCGTTTACCATCACCGAGCTGGAATCCACCTCGCGCAGGAAGCGCATCGCCTTGCTGTAATTCTCCGTGACGATGCTGTCGGTGTGCTGCGAGCCGTAGCTGGCGATGTGCGCTATGGCCTGGTCCAGGCCGGACACCACCCGCACCGCGAGTATCGGCGCCAGATATTCGGTAGTCCAGTCTGCTTCGGTCGCTGCCTTCATCTGCTTGACCAGCGCGCACGCGGCCGCGTCGCCGCGCAGTTCGACGTTCTTGTCGAGATAGATCTTGCACAGCCCGGGCAGCACCCTGGCCGCCACGCTTTGCGCGACCAGCAGCGTTTCCATCGCATTGCACACGCCGTAGCGCTGCGTCTTGGCGTTGTCGGCAATGCGTATCGCCATGTCGAGATCCGCCTCGTCGTCGATATACACATGGCAAACCCCGTGCAGGTGTTTGATCACCGGTATGCGCGCGTCAGCGGAGATGCGCTCGATCAGGCCCTTGCCGCCGCGCGGCACGATCACGTCCACATATTCCTTCATCGTGATCAGTTCGCCCACCGCCGCGCGGTCGGTGGTGGCGATCACCTGAACGGCAGTCTCGGGCAATCCGGCGGCGCGCAGCCCCGCGTGCACGCAGGCCGCGATGGCCTGGTTGGAATGGATGGCTTCCGATCCGCCGCGCAGGATAGCGGCGTTGCCGGATTTCAGGCACAGTCCGGCGGCATCCGCGGTGACGTTGGGGCGCGATTCGTAGATGATGCCGATCACGCCCAGCGGCACGCGCATCTTGCCGACCTGGATGCCCGAGGGGCGATAGTTCAGGTCGCTGATCGCGCCGATCAGGTCGGGCAACTGCGCGATCTGCAGCAGTCCTTCGGCCATGCCGCGCACGGTCTTTTCGGTTAGCGTGAGCCTGTCCACGGAAGCCTCATCCAGTCCGCTGGTGCGTGCCGCAGCGATGTCTTTGGCATTGGCTGCCAGCAACAGCGCAGTCTGGCTTTGCAGCGCGGCGGCGATCCCGGTCAGCGCGCGATTCTTGGCGGCCGTGTCAGCCAGCGCCATCAGGCGCGCTGCCGCGCGCGCGGTCTGGCCGACGGTCTGCATATATTCCTTGACGTTCTGCATGGCGTTCAATGTGATTTGTTGTGGGGCGCATTTTACCCCAAGTGCTAAAATGCGCGCCTTTCTTAAATGCAGACGCGGCAATGTCCGATATCCTCGAAAAAATTCTGGAAGTCAAAAAGCAGGAAGTGGCGGCAGCGCAAGCCATGCTGCCGCTGGCGGCGATCCGGGCGGTGGCCGGTCAGGCTGTGCTGGTGCGCGATTTCACCGGCGCGCTGCGCGGCAAAATCTCCGCGGGCCAGGCTGCGGTGATCGCGGAGATCAAGAAGGCCAGCCCGAGCAAGGGCGTGCTGCGCGCCGATTTCCGCCCCGCCGAAATCGCTGCCAGCTACGCGCAGCACGGCGCGGCCTGCCTGTCTGTGCTGACCGATGAGCAATTCTTCCAGGGCAGTGCGGGATATCTGCAGCAGGCGCGCGCGGCTTGCCTGTTGCCGGTGCTGCGCAAGGATTTCATCGTCGACGAATACCAGATCTATCAGGCGCGGGCGATGGGCGCAGACGCGATCCTGCTGATCGCCGCCGCGCTGGACGTGGCGCAGATGCAGGCGTTCGAGGCGCTGGCACACAGCCTCGGCATGGCGGTGCTGGTGGAGGTCCACGATGGCGGTGAACTGGATGCCGCGCTGCAGCTGACCACTCCGCTGCTCGGCGTGAACAACCGCAACTTGCGCAGCTTCGAGGTGAGCCTGCAGACCACGCTGGCATTGTTGCCGCGCATACCCGCTGACCGCATCGTCGTGACCGAAAGCGGCATCCTCAAGGCAGATGATGTCAGGCTGATGCGCAGCCACCAGGTGCATGCGTTCCTGGTTGGAGAGGCGTTCATGCGCGCGCAGGATCCGGGTGTAGAATTGGCCAGATTGTTTGCCTGAAGTCTATGTGCTGGCTTTTGTTTCGGGAGAGTATATATGTTAAATCTGGATCGTTTGATCGTTGAGTTCGATAAGGGCTTGCGTACCTTGTTCAGCCAGGCGCACAGCGCGCGTGCCTATCCCGATGCAAACGTCCCCGAGGCAGCGCTGGGCGAGGCGGAAAAAAAGAAGGCCGCTGCGCTGATGCGCGTCAATCACAGCGGCGAGATCTGTGCGCAGGCGCTGTATCAGGGCCAGGCATTGACGGCACGCGATCCGGCGGTGCAGTACAAGCTGCAGCAGGCCGCGCAGGAGGAGACCGAGCATCTCGCCTGGACTGCCAGGCGTGTGCATGAGCTGGGCGGCCACCTGAGTCTGTTGAATCCATTCTGGTACACCGGCTCGCTGGCGCTCGGCGCGGTCGCGGGGCTGCTCGGTGATCGGTGGAATCTGGGCTTCCTCGCCGAGACCGAACGGCAAGTCGGCGACCACCTGCAGAGCCATCTGGACCGGTTGCCGCCACAGGACGGCAAGAGCCGCGCGATCGTGGCGCAGATGTACACCGACGAGATCGGGCATGCCGATATGGCAAGATCGCTGGGCGGTGCGGAGTTGCCGCAGCCGGTACAGCTGGCGATGAAGCTGAATGGCAGGGTGATGACCGGCACTTCCTACTGGGTGTAACGGAGCGCATCAGGATGCAGGGAATATCCCCCACGCACTACCCCTATTCCTGAATCACCTCGAAATCATGCGTGATCGCGGCGGTCTGGCCGAGCATGATGGAAGCCGAGCAATACTTCTCGGCCGATAGCTTGATCGCCTTCTCGACGACTTCCGGTTTGATGTCCTTGCCCTTGACGACGAAATGCATGTGGATCCGGGTGAATACCTTGGGATCGGTTTCGGCGCGTTCCGCATCCAGTTCCACATAGCAGTCCGAGACCGCCTGGCGGCTTTTTTTCAGGATGGTGATCACGTCGAAGCTGGTGCAGCCGCCGGTGCCGATCAGCAGCAATTCCATCGGGCGCGGGCCCAGGTTGCGCCCGCCTGCCGCCGCTGCGCCATCCATCAGTACCGCGTGATTGCTTTCGGTCTCACCGAGAAAAGAGACCTGTTCCACCCATTTGACACGTGCTTTCATGTTGTTCCTTTGATTGACTGACTGCCGGAGAATGCCAACTTTACCCGATACCAGAGCAATCCGATCACTTCGTGCAGGAAAATCCTGCTGTCCTGAACAGACTCGGCGCGCGGCAGGAAGGCGAGCAAGTCGGTCCGGTAACGCGTGGTAAAGGCGGTCGGCGCTTCGACGACTTCGAACCCGGCGCGGCGGAAGATTTCGGCAGAGCGCGGCATGTGCCATGCGTGGGTGACCAGATAGATCTTGCGGATTCCCGCCTGTTGCAGGATGTGAAACGAATTCCGGGCGTTTTCAAAGGTGTTGTCAGACTCGTCTTCGGTCCAGCGCACCGGGACGCGGAAATCCTGTTCCAGCGACATGCGCATCTGCTGTGCTTCCGGGACGTTGTTGCCGCGAGGGTTGCCGCGAGGGTTGCCGCCGGTGACCAATATCGGTTTGCCGGTTTCGCGCTGGAGCATCGCGCCGTAGCGCAAGCGGACCAGCGTGGCATCGCCTACGGTGTCCTGCCCGGCATATTCCGGCGCGCGGAAATAGGTCCCGCCGCCGAGTATCACGATCGCGTCGGCAGCCGGGGATCGGTTGTCGGGGCGCGAGATATCCAGAGGAGCAGTCTGCGTTTCCAGCAGATGCAGCGTGCCTTCGGCGAAATAGGGCGTGGAGGCGATCCACAGCAAACCGAACGAGGCAAGGACCAGCGGTTTCCCGAGCTTGTGGCGGCGATGGCACAGGAAGATACCCAGTGCGAGCATCAGCAACAGGCTGAGCGGCGGCAACAGGAAGGCAGCGATCAGATTGGTGGCGAACCAGGACATGGCAAACATATCAATTACTGAATGTGCCCATCTTACTGGGTTTCATCCGCCATACCGAAACATGCCCGGCAATGCCGGTGCGGCTTGGGCGCTCACCGGCGGTCAAATAGCGTTTGACAGCAGCGGCCAGGCTGCAATAGAATGCGCGCCCTTCGAGGTTTACTTAATTGAATTTTTAGGAATTGTGGTCATGAAAACATTTTCCGCTAAAGCCGAGGAAATCCAGCACGACTGGCTTCTGGTTGACGCTGCAGATCAGGTGCTGGGCCGTTTGGCCGCGCAGATCGCGGCGCGTTTGCGTGGCAAGCACAAGGCGATATATACGCCGCACGTCGACACCGGCGATTTCGTGGTTGTGGTCAACGCCGACAAATTGCGCGTGACCGGCAACAAGGCACAGGCCAAGCTGTATCATCGCCACACGACTTATCCGGGCGGTTTGTACACCACCAATTTCGCCAAGCTGCAAGCGCGCCAACCCAGTCGTGTTCTGGAAAAGGCCGTCAAGGGCATGCTGCCTAAAGGTCCGTTGGGCTACGCAATGCTGCGCAAGATGAAGGTCTATGCCGGTGCGGCGCACCCGCACCAAGCGCAGCAACCGAAACCCGTCAATCTGTTGAAGGCATAATTCATCATGAGCGTAACGTATAACTATGGAACCGGCCGTCGCAAGAGTGCGGTGGCGCGCGTGTTCATCAAGGCAGGCAAAGGCGACATCGTGGTAAACGACAAGCCGGTAGATGTATTCTTTTCCCGCGAAACCGGCCGCATGGTCGTGCGCCAGCCGCTGGCACTGACTGAAACGCTGGGCAAGTTCGACATCATGGTGAACGTCACCGGTGGCGGCGAATCCGGCCAGGCAGGGGCGGTGCGTCATGGCATCACCCGTGCATTGATCGACTACGACGTCTCATTCAAGACGGTGCTGAAGCAGGCCGGACTGGTGACTCGCGATGCGCGTGAAGTGGAACGCAAAAAAGTCGGTCTGCGCAAGGCGCGCCGCAGGAAGCAATTCTCCAAGCGTTAATGATTTTGGAAGTGCTGAAAAGCCGCCTTTGGGCGGCTTTTTCATTTTACTGTAGAATATAAGGCGATTTATATGGAAGCGGCAATGATCAAAGTTGGCATAGTGGGCGGAACCGGCTACACCGGTGTCGAATTGTTGCGGCTGTTGGCGACCCATCCGCAAGCCCGATTGCAGGTGATTACTTCGCGCGCCGATGCCGGCACGTCAGTCAGCCAGATGTTTCCCAGTTTGCGTGGCCATGTGGATGTGCCGTTCACCCATCCTGACCATGCGCGCCTGGAGCAATGTGATCTGGTGTTTTTCGCCACGCCGACCGGTATTGCGATGCAGCAGGCCCGCGCGCTGCTGGACGCGGGTGTCAAAGTGATCGATCTCGCTGCAGATTTTCGTTTGCAGGACGTAGCTGAATGGGAAAAATGGTATGGCATGACCCATGCATCCCCGGATCTTGTTGCTGAAGCCGTTTATGGTTTGCCGGAAATCCATCGGGCAAGGATCAAGCAAGCGCGTTTGGTCGCCAACCCCGGTTGCTATCCGACCGCGGTGCAATTGGGTTTTATCCCGTTGCTGGAAGCGGGTGTGATAGCCACCGACAGCTTGATCGCCGATGCCAAGTCTGGTGTATCCGGCGGCGGACGTAAGCTTGAAATGGGCTATCTGTTTGCGGAAGCTTCGGATAATTTCAAGGCTTATGCAGTAAGCGGCCATCGTCATCTGCCGGAAATCAGACAGGGCTTGTCGTGGGCGCTGGGTGAACAAGCCGGACTGACTTTCGTGCCGCACCTTACCCCGATGATACGCGGTATCCATGCCACGCTGTATGGAAGATTGAACCGCGAAGTCGATTTGCAGGCTTTGTTCGAACAGCGTTATCAGAGCGAGCCTTTTGTGGATGTGATGCCGGCCGGCAGTCATCCGGATACCCGCTCGGTGCGCGGCGCGAATCACTGTAGAATTGCGTTACATAAACCGCAGGGGGGAGATACAGTGGTGGTATTGTCGGTGATCGATAATCTGGTTAAAGGTGCGGCAGGCCAAGCGGTGCAGAACATGAACATCATGTTCGGATTGCCGGAATCGACCGCTTTGAATAACGTTCCCTTGTTGCCCTGAGATGTGGCGAGGCGTTGAACGCAGGTTGAATATCTATGCACCACAAATGGCGGTGCGGCGGCATATCCCCTGGTATCTGCGCTGGGGAATGGTGCTGCCATTTGTGTTTGCCTCGGTCGCACTGGCCTGGTGGGCATATGACAATGGCCTGGAGTTTGCGGGATTTCATCGTACTCAGGCTGAACAGGAACTGTCGAGATTGCGCGAGCAGGTTGCTGGCCTGAAATCGGACAATGCCCACCTCAATGATCAGATCACGCAATACGAACGGAAAATCCAGATCGAACAAGCCGCCAATCAGGCGACCTCAGATCAGTTAAGGAGCCTGACGGATGAGAACGCCAAACTTCAGGAAGATCTGGTGTTTTTTCAGAATCTCACCGCGTCGGGCGGCAAGGAGGGAGAGCTTGGTGTGCACCGTTTGACGCTGGAACGTGATCCTGTTCCCGGTGAATATCATTTGCGCATGCTGCTGGTGCAGAGCGGGCAGCGCGCGAAGATGTTCAGCGGCAACTACCAGCTGGTCGCCACGGCAGTGGAAAACGGGCAAAGTGCAACCCATATTTTTCCACAAGACGAGTCTGGGAATGCACAATTCAAGCTCAGCTTCAGGTATTATCGGCGCATCGAACAGACGATCCAGTTGCCGGCTGATGCCCAATTGGACAGCGTGCAGGTGCGCATATTCGAGCAGGGTATGACTGAGCCCAAGGTGCGGCAGACAGTGACCCTTTCACAAGTCAAGGAGTAAAGGATGTTCAGTAAAAAGCACAGCAAGCCACAGACCCAGATCGATTCCTTGATCGGGGCCGGAACCACCATCGACGGCAATCTGAATTTCAGCGGCGGATTGCGTATTGACGGGCAGGTCAATGGTAGTGTTGTTGCCGAGCAGGGCAAACCGAGCACGCTGGTGTTGAGCGAGCATGCGCGGGTAAATGGCGAAGTCAATGTCACCCATTTGGTCATCAACGGCTCGATCAGCGGTCCGGTGTTCGCCAGCGAATACATGGAACTGCAGAGCAAGGCCAAGGTCAATGGTGACGTGCATTACACGACGCTGGAGATCCAGTTGGGCGCAATTGTTGACGGGCGGCTGATACACAGCAATACAGCGGCAGAGGACAAGGTGGTATCGTTTAAAACCGGTAATGGTGAATAACTAGTTTAAGGAGCATAGAATGAACGCAATGGCAGAAATGCAAGACCCTTTGTTGTTTACCGACAGCGCGGCCAACAAGGTTAAACAATTGATCGAGGAAGAGGGTAATGTCGATCTCAAACTGCGCGTATTCGTCAGCGGCGGCGGATGTTCCGGTTTCCAGTATGGTTTCACTTTTGACGAAGTGGCCAGCGAGGATGACACCGTGCTGAACAAGAATGGCGTGCAATTGCTGATTGATCCGATGAGTTTCCAGTATCTGGTTGGCGCTGAGATCGACTATCAGGAGGGCTTGGAAGGCGCCCAATTCGTGATCAAGAACCCGAACGCGACGACAACCTGCGGTTGCGGCTCGTCCTTCTCTGCCTGAGCGGTCAGGGCTGTTTCAAAAGATACGGGGCGCAGTGCGCCCCGTATCTTTTTTTGCGGCTTGAACACCCGGGCCCGTTTACAGGCCGCTGAGCACTTTGACATGCGCATAGGCGCTTCGGCCCAGCGCATGCAGTTCATAACCGCCTTCCAGAGCAGATACAATGCGCCCATGCGAATGCTTTACGGCGATATGCTTTAATTCCTGCGTCACCCATGCATAATCGGCTTCGGTCAGCCGGAGACCGGCCATGTCATCATCACGATGTGCATCGAATCCTGCCGAAATCAGCAGCAGATCGGGCTGAAAGTGCTCCAGAGCAGGCAGCCAGCGTCGTGTGACTGCCGCGCGAAATTCCTCCCCGCCGGTCCCTGCCGCAAGCGGTACATTGATGATATGGTCGTTGCCGCTGTCGGCGCCGCAATACGGATAGAACGGATGCTGAAAAGTGGAACACAGCATGACCCGCGGCTCGTCGTGAAAGATTTCTTCCGTGCCGTTGCCGTGATGGACGTCGAAATCGGCGATGGCCACACGCCGCAAGCCGTGCTGTTCAAGCGCATGCGCCGCACCGACCGCGATATTGTTGAAAATACAGAATCCCATCGCGCCGGCGCGTAGCGCATGATGGCCGGGCGGGCGGATGTTACAGAACACGTTCTCGGCCTGCGCCGTCATCACCAGATCCACACCCAGGACCACGGCTCCTGCGGCGCGCAATGCCGCCTGATAACTGAACGGATTCAGCGCGGTGTCGGCATCGAGGTGCACGATACCCTGCGGCGGCACGCTGGATTCGATCGCATCCAGGTAAGCCGGGTCGTGCACGCGCAGCAGTTGTTCGCGTGTTGCTGCCGGCGCAACATGATGCTGCAGATAGCTCAGCAACCCGGACGCGATCAATTGATCCTCGATCGCATGGATGCGCGCCGGAGATTCCGGGTGATAGCTGCCCATGTCGTGTTTGAGACAGAGCGGATGGCTGATATAGGCGGTTTGCATGGTAATGGCGGTGCATTGCTGCGGTGCTATCATGACCAGCAAGCATTTGACCAGAAGGCAATATCATGGGCAAGCATTATCTCAGTGCCTTGTTTGCACCGAAGTCGGTCGCGGTTTTCGGCGCGAGCGACCGCGCCGAGTCGGTCGGCCAGGTCGTGTTCAGGAACATGCTGGAAAGCGGATTCAATGGCCTGCTCTATCCGGTCAACTCGCAGCACGCCGAGGTGCAGGGCAAACGCGCCTACCCGTCTATCTCGGATATCGGTGAGCCGGTTGAACTCGCAGTGATCGCGACTCCTCCGCAAACCGTGCCGGAAATTATCCAGAGTTGCGGCATCCACGCTGTGAAGGCGGCGGTCATCATCACCGCCGGATTTGGCGAGGCCGGACGCGAAGGCGCGGCATTGGAAAGGGAAATGCTGGAAACCGCGCATCGTTACGGAATACGCCTGGTCGGCCCGAATTGCCTGGGCATCATGCGCCCCTCCATCGGCCTGAATGCCACCTTCAACAATGGCGGCGCAAATAGCGGCAATATCGCATTCATTTCCCAGTCCGGCGCATTGTGCACGGCGATCCTGGATTGGGCGCAGAGCAACGAGGTGGGATTTTCCAGCGTGATATCGATGGGTTCATCCACCGACGTGGATTTCGGCGAGATACTGGATTATCTGGTGTCCGATCCCGACACCCACAGCATCCTGATGTATATCGAGGGCATTCGCAATGCGCGCAGATTCATGAGTGCGCTGCGCGCCGCCGCACGCATCAAGCCGGTTGTCCTGGTCAAGGTCGGCCGCCACGAGGAGGGCTCCAGGGCGGCGATGTCGCACACCGCATCGCTGGTTGGCGCAGACGATGTGTTTGACGCGGCAGTGAATCGTGCCGGCGTGGTGCGGGTGCAGACCGTCACGCAACTGTTCACAGCTGCCAAGGCCTTATCGTGTGGATTCCGTCCGGTAGGCAACCGCCTGGCGATCGTCACCAATGGCGGTGGTCCCGGGGTGATGGCGGCGGATCGTGCTGCAGATCTGGGACTGACGATAGCGACGTTGTCGGATGCCACCATAGAATATCTCGACCGGCAGCTGCCGCCGAATTGGCCGCACGGTAATCCGGTGGACATCATCGGCGATGCCCGGGCGGATCGTTACCGCGCTGCTGTCAAAGCTTGCCTGGAAGATGAAAACGTGGACGGTGTACTGGCGATACTGACACCGCAGGCGATGACCCAGCCGCTGGAATCGGCACTGGCCATGATCGAGCTTTCCAACACTTACAGCAAACCGCTGTTGACCTGCTGGATGGGCGAGAAGCAGGTCGGGGAGGCGCGTGATGCCTTTGCCCGGGCGCACAAACCTCACTTCCGCACTCCGGAGCCGGCGGTCGAAGTGTTCTCGCACCTGTCGGCCTACTACCGCAACCAGAAGCTGCTGATGCAGATGCCCGGCCCGCTCTCGCACCACGTCGAGCCGGATGTGGAGAACGCGCGGCTGATCATCGAAGGAGCGCTGCAGGAGCACCGCAAGGTGCTGACGGAAATGGAATCCAAGGCCTTGCTGGCCGCTTTCAACATTCCTGTCGCGCAGACCATGGTTGCGCACTCGCCCAACGAAGCATTGCTGATCGCGCAGCAACTGGGATTTCCGGTGGCGATGAAAATCAATTCGCAGGACATCACGCACAAGAGCGACGCGGGCGGTGTGGTGCTGAACCTGAACAATGCCCAGGAGCTGCGCACGGCTTATCAGCATATACTCGACCAGGTGCGGATGACCCGCCCCAGCGCACGGACGGATGGGGTTTCCATCGAACCGATGATAACCAAGCCGAATGGCCGCGAACTGATGATAGGGGTAACCAGCGACCCGGTGTTCGGACCGGTGATCACATTCGGCGCAGGCGGAACGGCCGTGGAGGTTATTGGCGACCGCGCGGTTGGGTTGCCGCCGCTGAACAATTTTCTGGTGCGAGAACTGATTCATGAAACCCATATCGCCAGGATGCTCGGCACTTTCCGTAACCTGGCGCCGGCCAACATGGAAGCACTGGAAGACGTGCTGCTGCGCGTATCCGAGATGGTGTGCGAGCTGCCGTTGCTCAAGGAGATGGACATCAACCCGTTGATTCTCGATGAGCACGGCGCGCTGGCTGCAGATGCGCGCGTGGTGGTCGATTACCGCCAGCCGGGCGCCGATCGCTATGCGCACATGGCTATCCATCCCTATCCCACCCAGCTGGTCAGCCAATGGCAGCTTGCCGACGGCACGGACATCACGATACGGCCGATCCGCCCCGAAGATGCCGAACTGGTGCAGGCATTCGTGCGCGGTTTATCGGAAGAATCCAGGTATTTACGCTTTATGAGCAGCATGCAGGAACTCACCGAAACGATGCTGGTGCGTTTTACCCAGATCGATTACAGCCGGGAGATGGCGCTGATCGCGGTAACGCTGGCGCAACACAGTGAAGTCGAGCTCGGCGTCGCGCGCTATGCGATCAATCCGGACGGGGATTCCTGCGAGTTCGCGCTGGTCGTGGCCGACCGGTTCCAGGGGAAGGGGCTGGGGCAAAAGCTGATGGCTGTGCTGATGGAAACTGCGCGTTCAAAAGGATTGTCGCTGATCGAGGGAGAGGTGCTGAGCAATAATCACAGCATGCTCAAACTGGTGACGCGCCTGGGATTTGCAGTAAAAGCCAGCGCAGATGACCCCAGCGTGCTGAAAGTGAGCCGGCCGCTATAGCTTATCGGTCTGGAGGCAGGCAGGGGGCGCCTGTCAATGATTGCGGTAAATCGCACCCAGGATACAGGGGTGCCTGGCGCCGGTGACCAGCGGCAGGTTGGCGGGCTTGCGATGCATGGCTTGCTGCGCAAGCCAGGCGAAGGCGATTGCTTCCATGAAGTCGCTGTCCAGGCCAAGCACACCGGTGGTTTGTATGCTGCAATCGGGCAGCAAGGCGGAAAGGCGATCACTCAAGCTTTGGTTGTGTGCGCCACCGCCGCAAAGGTAAACTTCCCGGGCATTGCCACAATGCTGCCGTATTGCTTGAGCGATGGTCCGGCAAGTCAATTCCAGCAGCGTGGCTTGCACATTGACCGCTGCTTCATCGCCCTTCAGTCTGCCGAGCAGCCACGTGCTGTTAAACAGGTCGCGGCCGCTGCTTTTGGGCGGAGCGGCGGAAAAGAACGGCTCCTCAAGCATCAGTTCCAGCAGCTCCGGCAGCACCCGGCCGGAAGCCGCCCAGGCACCGTTTTTATCGTAGGGTTTGCCGGTATGTTGCGCGCACCAGGCGTCCATCAGCAGGTTACCCGGCCCGCAGTCGAAACCCGACGCGGGAAGATTGGGCGCCAGATTGGTGAGATTGCTGATACCGCCGATGTTGATGATGACGCGGTGGATATCGGGATGGCGCAGTACATGATCGTGGAATGCGGGAACCAGCGGTGCACCTTGTCCGCCAGCGGCGATGTCGCGGCTGCGAAAGTCGTTGACCACGGTGATGCCGGTTAACTCGCTGAGCAGTGCGGCATTGCCGATCTGCAGCGAGTAGCCCTGCTCGGGACGGTGACGGATGGTTTGTCCGTGGCAGCCGATGGCGAGTATCCGGGTCGCCGCGATGCCGGTCTGCGACAGCAATGCAGTGATGCTTTGCGCATACATCCGAGCCAGCAGATTGCCTGCGACTTGGGCCAGATGCAGTTCGTTGTGGCCGGGCAGGTGCAGCTCCAGCAAGCTGCTTTTCAGCGCGTCGTCAAACGGCAGGTAGTGATAGGCGAGCTGAAGCGGTTGCGGCCGGCTTAAATCGACCAGGACGGCGTCAATGCCATCCAGGCTGGTTCCGGACATCAGGCCTGCATACAGTTCGGGTTGCAGGGATGGATCAGTTGAGTTTTGCAAGATTGGCGTTGCGCAACAGGTTCAGTTTTGCGGCCAGATTGTCCGCCACCGGCTGAAACGCAGCAAAATCCGCGCTATCGATGGGTTTTGCATCGGGCAACGCTACGCGCAACGGGTCATGCTGCTTTCCGTCGACCCTGAACTCATAATGCAGGTGCGGCCCGGTTGCCAAGCCGGTCATGCCGACATAGCCGATGACTTCGCCCTGCGCGACATGCTGGCCCTTGTGCAGGCCCTTGGCGAAGCGGGACAAATGCCCGTATACCGTGGTGTAGCGTCCCTGGTGGTTCACCATGATGACGTTGCCGTAACCACCCTGTTTGCCGACCACGGAAACGATTCCGTCAGCCGTGACCTTGACCCGGGTACCCATGGGCGCGGCAAAGTCCGTGCCCTTGTGCGCGCGCCATTTGTTGAGTATCGGGTGAAAACGCGACAGCGAAAAGCTGGAGCTCACCCGCGAATATTCTATCGGCGAACGCAGAAAGGCCTTGTGCACGCTCTTGCCTTCCGGCGTGTAGTAATCGCCGTGCTGAGCATCTTTCTGGAAATACACAGCGCGGTAGACATGGCCCTGATTGATGAACTCGGCAGCCTGGATGCGGCCGGTACGCAGCAATGCGCCGTTGCTGTAGGTCATTTCATACACCACGGTGAATTTGTCGCCTTTGCGCAGGTCGTGATGAAAGTCGATATCGCCGCTGAACAGTTCGTTGAGCTGGTTGGCGGCCGCCTCGGGCAAACCTGCTGCGTCGGTGGCGGAGTACAAATTAGTCTTGATTTCGCCGCTGCTGATGAACAAACGCTTTTCCAGCTGTGCGGGCAAGGTCCTGGTTTCGAACACGCCATCCCGCTTTTCAATCGAGGTCTGAGCGCCGTTGTCGCCGAGATAGCGCAAAGCGATCAAACCCCCGGACGGGGTGATTTCGGCCTGGATCTCGGTGCCGGCCGGCAGTTTGCGGAAGGACGCGGCTTCGGCGGCGGTGCGCAGATAGTCGCTGGCCGCGGCATCTTCAATATTCAAGCGGGCCAGTAATTCAGGCACGCTGTCGCCGCGCTGTACGCGTTCGTCGCGCCAGTAACTTGCAATGGGGTTTGCCGGCTGCAAAAGCTTGGGCAATGCAATTTCACTGACGGCAACCCTGGATGCGGTCAAATCGAAATCATTTTCCGGCACCAGCCCGAATGCGGTGACCACCCCCAGTAATGGCAGGGTGGACAGGGCGACGAACCAGCGCAGCAGTTTTTTGCTTTCCGGCATTTTGCGTCCTTGGTTGAACTGGTTTTGGGTTAACATTCACGCCTCCTTGAGTCGCCTGGCGGTGTTCCGGCAACGTGTTGCTTCAATCATTGGACGCGGACTTTACCAGAAATGGACATCGCCTCAAAACCGGGCTGATAGGTGGTGAAATGTGGCCGATGAATGGCTAACGGAGGATGAAGAGCTGGCTCAGGCCGCTTGCCTGAAGCGATGATGAATATGCTTGAAAGACATACACGTAAATGAAACATCCAGAAGCAACAACTCCAGAAGCACTGGCGCAGATCAAACGCGGCGCTGACGAACTGCTGCTTGAAGACGAGTTACAACATAAACTCGGACTGGGGCGCCCATTGCGTGTCAAGGCCGGCTTTGACCCGACCGCCCCGGATCTGCATCTTGGCCATACCGTGCTGCTCAACAAGATGCGCCAGCTGCAGGATCTCGGCCACCACGCCCTGTTCCTGATCGGCGATTTCACCGGAATGATAGGCGACCCCAGCGGCAAGAATGCCACCCGCCCGCCGTTGTCGCGCGAGCAGGTGATTGCAAACGCCCAGTCCTATCGCGACCAGGTGTTCAAGGTGCTGGATCCCGAAAAGACCGAGATCGTGTTCAATTCGGCCTGGATGGACAAATTCAGCGCGGTCGACCTGATCCGGCTGGCGGCCACACACACCGTGGCACGCATGCTGGAGCGCGACGATTTTTCCAAGCGCTACAAGGGCAGCCAGCCTATCGCCATCCACGAATTCATCTATCCGCTGGTGCAGGGCTACGATTCCGTGGCGCTCAGGGCGGATATCGAACTGGGCGGCACGGACCAGAAATTCAATCTGCTGATGGGGCGTGAATTGCAGAAACATTACGGGCAACCGCCGCAGTGTGTGCTGACGATGCCGCTGCTGGAGGGCCTGGGCGGCATAAACAAGATGTCCAAATCGCTGGGCAATTATGTCGGCATCACCGACGCTCCGCAGGAGATGTTCGGCAAGCTGATGTCGATTTCCGATACCCTGATGTGGCGCTACCTGGAATTGCTGTCATTCAGGGGCATCGGCGAGATCGCTGCATGGCGCGCCGAGGTGGATGGCGGACGCAATCCCCGCGACATTAAGGTGCTGCTGGCGCAGGAGATCGTGGAACGCTTCCACACCCGGCAGGCCGCAGCGGCGGCGCTGACGGAATTCGAAGCGCGCTTCCGCCAGGGCGTACTGCCGGATGATATGCCGGAAATATGTGTTTCCGCGCCTGAGGGCGCCATTGCCGTGCCGCAACTGCTGAAACAGGCCGGGTTGGTGGAGGGAACTTCCGAAGCGATGCGCATGATCCAGCAAGGCGCGGTCAAGCTGGATGGTGAGCGCGTCAACGACAAGGCTGCCGTGGTCAAGGCCGGCAGGGTGGTCGTCGCGCAGGTAGGCAAGCGAAAGTTTGCAAGGGTGACGGTTGGATAACCGTCATCGATGCCATTCAAACGCAGCGGCAGCAGCTTAATGGGGTAACAGCGTTGAACAAACTCGGCAAATATCAGATCAGGCGCGAGCTGGGTAGAGGTGCGATGGGCATAGTCTATGAGGGTTTCGATACCTTTATCGAGCGCGCTGTTGCCATCAAGACTGTGCAGAAATCGATGCTCGACAAATCCGAGGCTGAGGAGATATTAGGACGCTTCCGCCGCGAGGCGCAGGCCGCAGGCCGCCTCACCCATCCAAACGTGGTAGCGGTCTATGAATATGGCGAGGACGGCGACATCGCCTATATCGCGATGGAGTTCATCGTCGGGACCGAGTTGAAGGAGCTCTTCGATCAGGCAAAGCGATTCGGCCTGGGTGACAGTATAAACATCATGGCCCAGCTGCTGGATGCGCTTGAATACTCGCATTCCCGCGGCGTGATACACCGGGATATCAAACCCTCGAACATCCTGATCACCGAACAGGGGCAGGTGAAGATCGCGGATTTCGGCATTGCAAGGATCGAGTCTTCCGAGCTCACCCAGGTTGGAACCGTGCTGGGTACGCCGTCTTACATGTCGCCGGAACAGTTCATGGGGCTGGCCGCGGATCGGCGCAGCGATATTTACTCCGCAGGTGTCATCCTCTATCAATTCCTCACCGGAGAAAGGCCATTCACCGGCAGCAACATGACGATGATCATGCACAAGGTATTGAATCAGGCGCCTGTCTTTCCGGGCAAGCCCGGCCAGGACTTGCCCGAGGCGCTGCATAAAGTAGTGGAAAAGGCCATGGCAAAGCGGCCGGAAGACCGCTTCCAGACGGCGGTAGAATTCATCAGGCAGTTGAAAATCGCGGCGGAGTCCCAGCATGTTGGGCCGCAAAAGTTTTCCGCCGAGGTGACTAAAGTATCGGGCTCGGCGCAAAATCCGCAGAACAGCGGCGCAGACGCGGTCATCGATTTAAACATGGCAGAGTTCGAGGCGCGCCTGCAGGAGTCGCAGCGCGAGGCCGATCGCAGATCCGCCCTCGCCAATATCGAGAATCAAGCGGACGACTCCTTGCGTGAAGTCAACCTGGGATTCCACCAATTCATCGCGTCGCATGGGAATGATGCGAAGGCGGCGGCCGCAACACCGGTTGCACCCGATATTCCCCGGGTTTCAGCCAATAACCCGCATGCTTCCCCGGCAGCATCGGCCGAGTCCGGGCTGCTTGCCGGACTGGCGCGGGAGGCGCAAGAGAGACTGGGCTCCAGGCAGTCCGGGTTGCGGGAGGGTCAGGCCAGGAACCGGCAGGTGGACGATGCCTTGAGCAGGATCAGCAGATACTTCAATCCGTTTATCAAGCATGCCAACGAGGCGGAGCCGGCGATAAACCGCAGCTATCGCTATGATGCGCGGACGGTCTATACCGGCCTGAGGTGGTGCGAGGCGGCCATCGAAAGCCGCAAGCAAAGCCTGTCCGAGGCGGCGCTTGCCGATTTTGTCGACTTCAGCGTCAAGCTGTGTGCCCCGGCGCCGGTGCTGCTCAGGCGACCCTGGGGGCCGTTCGAAACCTTGCAGAAGGAATTGAATGTCCTGAAGTTGCGCGTGATCGACGATATGGATACGGCCGGCAAGAAGCCCAAGCAGGAGTGGCTGGAAGCGCAATTGGCGCCGGACTTTCCGGTGCAGATCAGGTTCCAGGGCAACTACAGCGTAGGCGATATCAGGGTGAAGTGCCTGAATCTGGGGGCATTCGGCGTTGCGGCTTATAAACTCGTCCCGGACGACATCACCCCAGCCTTCCTCGACGATCTTGGCCTATTTCTGCTCGGGCGGTCGGATAGCTTGCCGGCGCAGTTCCGGCGCATTTAGCTTTCCCGTCCACGCAGGCTTTTCCTTATAAGAATGCGCAAATCCGCCCGGATCCAGGCCCGGCAAATACCGGTTGTCTGCGCAGGGGGCTTTTGCTAGAATCGCGCCCTCGATTTTTTGTATAAGGTAGTCCGTTCATGACAACAGTACGTGTGAAAGAAAATGAGCCGTTTGAAGTGGCGATGCGCCGTTTCAAGCGGTCCGTGGAAAAAACCGGTCTGCTGACCGACTTGCGCGCCCGTGAATTCTACGAGAAGCCAACCGCGGAGCGTAAGCGCAAGCTGGCTGCCGCGGTGAAGCGCCATTACAAGCGCCTGATGAGCCAGGTCCTGCCACCCAAGCTGTATTGAGCTGATCTGCGCACCCTTGCGCGGTGCAGCGGTTGGTTCCAGTATGAGTCTCAAGCAACAGATCAATGAAGACATGAAAACCGCGATGCGCGCCAAGGATACGGCGCGCCTTGGAGCTATCCGTTTGCTGCTTGCGGCGATGAAGCAGCGCGAGGTGGATGAGCGCATCGAATTGTCCGACGCGGACGTCGTCGCCATCATCGAGAAGATGAACAAGCAGCGGCGCGATTCGATCAGCCAGTATGAAGCGGCGGGCCGCCGGGATCTGGCGGATGTCGAAAAGTTCGAAATGAGCGTGCTGGCAGACCTATATGCCGCAGCAACTCAGCGACGCCGAGATCGCAGCCGCCGTCACTGCGACGATCGCTGCGACCGGTGCGGCAGGCCAGAAAGACATCGGCAAGGTGATGGGCGCGCTCAAGTCCAGGCTGGCAGGACGCGCCGACATGGGCAAGGTCTCTGCGCTGATCAAGGCACAGCTGTCAAATTAGCTTCCGGCGGCAACGCCGCTTTGCCAGGCTGGCGCGATGCCGGCCTGAGGGTCCGAGCCTGGGGCGGTATCGATCTTGTTGAGGGGGCGGTACTGGCGTGATCCCAAAAAATTTCATTCAGGACCTGCTTAACCGTCTCGATATCGTGGACGTGATCGAGCGCTATGTACCGCTCAAAAAGGCAGGCGCGAATTTCGTCGCCTGCTGTCCTTTTCACAGCGAAAAATCTCCGTCGTTCACGGTAAGCCAGGCCAAGCAGTTCTACCACTGCTTCGGCTGCGGCGCCCATGGCACGGCGATCGGTTTTGTGATGGAACACGCCGGGCTCGGCTTTGTGGACGCGATCGAGGAGCTGGCCCGCAGCGTCGGGTTGGAAGTCCCGAATGAGCGTCCGGACACGGCCCAGGCATACCAGAAAGTTGCGCCCGATCTGTATCGAGGTGATGCAAACCGCCACCCGCTATTACCGCGATCAGCTCAAGCATTCCCAGCGTGCGATCGCCTACCTGAAACAACGCGGCCTGAGCGGCGAGATCGCCGCCAGATTCGGCATCGGCTATGCGCCGGAAGGCTGGCAGAATCTGGCCGCCGCTTTTCCCGATTACCAGGATGCCTCGCTGAACGAAACCGGATTGGTGATTGATAAGGAAGACGAAGCCCCCGCAAGGGGGACGCCGCCAGACGCTCGCGCTATGCGCGGTCATGGCACAGGCAAGCGCTATGACCGCTTTCGCGACCGCATCATGTTCCCCATCGTCAATGCGCGCGGACAGGTCATCGGCTTCGGCGGGCGGGTGCTGGACAAGGGCGAGCCCAAATATCTCAATTCGCCGGAAACACCGCTGTTTGAAAAGGGCCGCGAGCTGTATGGCCTGTACCAGGCGCAAAAAGCCATCCGTGCCGCCGGACAAGTGCTGGTGGTGGAAGGCTATATGGACGTGGTGGCGCTGGCGCAGCACGGCGTGGAATATGCCGTCGCGACGCTGGGCACCGCGACCACGCCCTTCCATGTGCAGAAACTCATGCGCCTTGCCGAGCAGATCGTGTTCTGTTTCGACGGCGACCGGGCGGGGCAGCGCGCGGCCTGGCGCGCGCTGGAAAACGCCTTGCCGCATCTGCAGGACGGCAAACGCATCAGCTTCCTGTTCCTGCCGGTCGAGCACGATCCGGACAGCTACATCCGCGCATCCGGCAAGGAAGCCTTCGAGCAGCGGCTACGCGAAGCGATGCCGCTTTCCACCTATTTGCTGCGCGAGATCGGTGCCGAGCTGGATCTGCGCACCCAGGAGGGGCGCAGCCAGCTGCTGCAGCGCGCCAAGCCGCTGCTGACCGCGATCGTGGCGCCGGCAACGGGGTTGCTGCTGCGCAAGGAGGTCGCGCTACTTTCCGGCGTAAGCCAGGCTGAGCTCGAAGCGTTATACGAAATCAAATCCGTGGCGCGATCAACACGGATCGCAGTGCAGAAAGTCGCACGCACGCCGCCCTCCATCCATCGATTGTTGCTGCAGTGCCTGATCGCACAACCCGCATTGGGGCGGCAAATGCCCAGCGTATGGCATGAGCAGGGGGAAGAAGCAGAGGCAGTCCTGGCAGTATTGATGGTGCTGCGTGAAACTGATTTCATGCTGAACAGTCCTACGTTGACCCAGCTGTTTCAAGGGACGGCGCATGAGCAGACCCTGGCAGCGGCCGCAGCGGATATGCTGTCGTGGGGCGAGGAGTTCGATGTGGCAGCGGAGTTCGCCGGTCTGATCGAAAAATTCAGCGAAGTTCAGCGCCGCCAGGAATTCCAGGCCTTGCAGACCAAGGTCGCGCTGGGGGGCTTGGCCTGTCTGAGCGAGTCGGAACGCGATCTCTATCGGCAAGCGGGGCGCGGAGCCAATGGTTAAGTGAAGTACCGGTAAAGATTGAGAAAATTCAAACAAATTCGGGTATAATCCGCCGCTTTTCTGCGGGCTTCGGGGCGATACAAGGGGTACTGGGGTCATTACGTAGCCGCGATCAGCGCAACCGCGATCGGGCGCAAATAGGAATCTGAACATGGCAAAGCAAAAAGAAGACAAGAAAAAGCAGAGCAAGAAACCGGCGGTCGTTATCGAACAGCCGGCCGTTGACCGCTTGCAGGACATTGAGGCGCGGCGCACGCGCCTGAAAGCACTGATCGTGCTGGGCAAGGAACGCGGGTATCTGACCTACGCGGAGATCAACGACCATCTGCCGGATATGCTCGAGGTCGAGCAGATCGAAGGCGTGGTCAGCATGATCAACGAGATGGGCGTGTCGGTATGCGATGTCGCACCTGATGCCGAGACGCTGATCATGACCGACGTCGCGCCGGCGGTGGCCGATGAAGATGCGGTGGAAGAAGCAGAGGCTGCGCTTTCCACGGTGGATTCCGAATTCGGGCGCACCACCGATCCGGTGCGCATGTATATGCGCGAAATGGGCACGGTCGGCCTGCTCACCCGCGAAAAGGAAATCGAGATCGCCAAGCGCATCGAAGAAGGCCTGAAACATATGATCCAGGCAATCTCGGCGTGCCCCGCGACCATAGCCGAGATCCTGGCGCTGTCGGCAAAGATCGAAACCAATCAGATGCGCATCGACGAGCTGATCGATGGTTTTGTCGATGTCGAAGACGAAGCCGTCATTGCCACAGAGAGCGAAGAAGAAACCGAGGAAGTCGCCGAAAGCGATGACGAAGAAGAAGACGAGGAAGCGGCGGCAGCCGAAGCCGCGGCCAATCTGGCGCAGCTCAGGGAAGACGCGTTGGCGCGCTTCGCCGTGGTGTCCGATCTGTTCGTCAAGATGGGCAAGGCCTATGAGAAGTACGGCTACCGCAGCAAACAATACGACAAGCTGCAGACCGGTATTTCGGACGAGCTGATGAAGTTCCGTTTTTCGGCAAAACAAGTCGATGCGTTGTGCGACACGATGCGCGGCCTGGTCGAAGAAGTGCGCCGCAGCGAGCGCAGCATCCAGGATATGTGCGTATCCAAGGGCAAGATGCCGCGTCCGCATTTCATCAAGACCTTCCCCGGCAATGAGGATAATCTGCACTGGGTGGCGCAGGAACTGAAGACGAAGAAGCCCTATAACGAGACTTTGGAGCGCTATCAGCATGCGATCGTGGAGCAGCAGAAGCATCTGCTGGATCTGCAGCAGCGCGTCGGCATCCCGATCCGCGACCTGAAAGAGATCAACCGCCAGATGACCAACGGCGAAGCCAAGGCGCGCCGCGCCAAGCGCGACATGATCGAGGCCAACCTGCGGCTGGTGATCTCGATCGCCAAGAAATACACCAACCGCGGCCTGCAATTCCTCGACCTGATCCAGGAAGGCAACATCGGGCTGATGAAAGCGGTGGACAAGTTCGAATACCGCCGCGGCTACAAATTCTCGACCTATGCCACCTGGTGGATACGTCAGGCCATCACCCGTTCCATCGCCGACCAGGCGCGCACCATCCGTATCCCGGTGCACATGATCGAGACCATCAACAAGATGAACCGCATCTCGCGCCAGATCATGCAGGAGACCGGGCAGGAGCCGGATGTCGCGACGCTGGTGCATGAAGATGGAAATGCCGGAAGACAAGATCCGCAAGATATTCAAGATCGCCAAGGAACCGATCTCGATGGAAACGCCGGTGGGCGATGACGACGATTCGCATCTGGGCGACTTCATCGAGGACTCGCATACCGCCGTGCCTATCGATGCGGCGATCTACGAGAGCCTGCGCGGCGCCACCTCGGACATCCTGGACAGCCTGACGCAGCGCGAAGCCAAGGTGCTGCGGATGCGCTTCGGCATCGAAATGAACACCGATCACACTTTGGAAGAAGTGGGCAAGCAGTTCGATGTCACCCGCGAACGCATCCGCCAGATCGAAGCCAAGGCATTGCGCAAGCTGCGTCATCCTTCACGTTCGGAAAAGCTGAAGAGCTTTCTGGACAGCGAAAATTAGGCTGGCAACAGCTAAACTTTTTCGGGCCCTTAGCTCAGTTGGTTAGAGCAGAGGACTCATAATCCTTTGGTCCGCGGTTCAAGTCCGCGAGGGCCCACCAATCAATAATGGCTTGCAGATATGCAGGCCATTTATTTTTGATGGCTCGCTTTAGTGGATGTATTTCCTGTCGGCGCTGATCCAGTCATGGGCGATTTCCGCCTGCGCGGTCCAGAGCGGGATAGTCCCGTCGCAGACCTCGCGATGCAGGAGATTTTCCAGGCGATCTTTTTCCTTTGCATTCCATACACTGCGCCGCGGTTCGGGCCACAGGTTCTTCGGGTCGCGCGGGTCGCCGCCGATCTCGAGGGGGATCAGGTGATCCTCTTCGTAATGACGGGGATTAATGTCGGCATAGCCATACTCTCGGATTTGCCGCTTCTTCAGCCTATTGGTATAGCTGGCAGGCGGCCTGACTGTCCTGGTGTATCCCTTGACGCAGATCGTGGCTCGGATGTTCTGCTGCGTGACGGAGGGATCGATCGCGCCCGGAGTGAGAGAGGGGCGCGGAAGGTCCGCCGCATAAACCTGTGCAGCAAAGATCATTATCGACAGCGATGCAAATGGAATTTTGGCTTTCATGGTAGAGCGGCGATCGGATTAATGCCAGCATCGACTCTAGCATACCGGGTCGATGGCGATGATCGCGATATTGATGCGGTTGTTTTTGTGCGTGCGGGCTTGAACGACTCTGCCGGAATGCGCGACAATCTTCGTTCTGGATCCGTCGGGTCATGGATCTAACTCTGATAGGGGGATGAAATGCGCTACCGCTTGCTGGGACAAACAGGGTTATATGTTTCCGAACTATCCTTGGGCACGATGACATACGGCAGCAGGGGATTCTGGGAGGTGATGGGCGGCCTTAAGCAAGAGGAGGTCAATGCCCAGGTCAAGCAGGCATTCGATGCGGGCATCAATCTGATCGACACCGCCAATGTATATTCGCTTGGAGAATCCGAGGAATTGCTGGGACAGGCGATCAGGACGCTGGGCCTGCCGCGCGACCAGCTGGTTGTCGCGACCAAATCATTCGGGATCATGAATGAGCTTCCCAATGGGCGCGGCCTGTCGCGATACCACGTGATGAACGAGATCGATGCCAGCTTGCGGCGGCTGCAGCTTGACCATATCGACTTGTACCAGGTGCACGGCTTCGATCCGCTGACGCCGCTGGAGGAATCCCTGTCAACGCTCAACGATCTGGTCCGCTCGGGCAAGGTCCGGTACATCGGCCTGTGCAACATGGCCGCCTGGCAGGTGATGAAGGCCTTGTCGATATCCGACCGGCGCGGATGGGCCCGGTTTGAAAGCGTGCAGGCGTATTACACGATCGCGGGGCGCGACCTGGAACGGGAAATGATTCCGCTGCTGCAGGATCAGAAACTGGGCTTGCTGGTGTGGAGTCCGCTGGCGGGTGGCTTGCTGTCCGGAAAATACAACGCCGACGCGGCCGGCCCGGAAGGTGCGCGCAGGACGAAATTCGATTTCCCGGTGGTGGACAAGCCGCGCGCATTCAGGTGTGTGGATGCGATGCGGCCGATCGCCCAGGCGCGCGGCGTATCGGTGGCGCGCATCGCATTGGCCTGGCTGCTGTCGAAGCCCCATGTCACCAGTGTGATCATAGGCGCGAAGACCCGTGAGCAGCTTGCCGACAACATCGCCGCCGCGGAGCTGAAACTGTCGGATGCAGAGATCAGGGTGCTCGATGAGGTCAGTCAGTTGCCGCCGGAATACCCCGGCTGGATGATGGCGATGCAGGGGAAATACCGCGCGCCATCCTAGACTAGCGAGCGGCGCCGGCGATTTGTTCTGACGTGACCGCCCATTCAGACCGCACGTTCAGATGCTTTTCAAGGCCGCCAGCGCCGCATCGTAATTGGGTTCCTTCTTGATGTCGCTGACCATCTCGGTGTAACGCACCACATTGTTGCCGTCCAGCACGACCACGGCCCGCGCGGTGAGTCCGGCCAGTGGTCCGTCGGCGATCTTGACGCCGTAGTCGCGCATGAACTCGCGGCCGCGCATCGTGGAAAGGTTGTCGACATTATTCAGCCCTTCGCTGCTGCAGAAGCGCGCCATCGCGAACGGCAGGTCGGCAGAAATATTGATCACGACGGAGTTGTCCAGGCTGGCCGCTTCCTTGTTGAAGCGGCGCGCGGACGCCTGGCAGGTAGGCGTGTCCAGGCTGGGCACGATGTTCAGCACTTTGCGCTTGCCGGCATAGCTGCCCAGGGTGATGTCCTGCAGGTCCTTGTTCACCAGGGAGAAGCTGGGCGCGGGTTTGCCCACTTGCGGAAAATCGCCATAGAGTTGGACGGGTGTGCCGCCGAGGGCTGTGGTGAGTGAGGTGCTTTTGGTCATGCTGCTCTCCTTTGGTCATGTAAGTGATGCGTGTCGCGCTGCATTTATATCCGTACAGCTTTCAAAGACAACCAGGTGTCAGGCTCGAATCGATGCGACGCGAGCGATGATACGCTAGCCGCCGACGCATGGGCTGTGGATGGCGAGTATGAATTCATCGGCAGCTATTGCCAACCCTTTTGCGCGTAGGTGAATTCCGGGCCGCGACGCTCGCACCAGGTGCGGACCGAAGCGATCACAGCGGCGCGGGAAGGATGTGCAATGCGGAGAAAAATGGATGTTCCGCCGATAATGTCAGGACATCCAGGTGTTGAAGTTATCCGGTCCGGCAATGGCAAGTTGCCGCAACCGGAGATCGCTGATGGATTCCGGTGCGGCAGTTGCGCGGCAAGCTGGATGACGACCCGGCTGAGCGGGCCTAAGGATTTCGTTATGCGGTTTCGGTGAACATGTCGATGACACGATATCCTGCGGCATGCAGCATCTTGATCTCGCTCATGAAGAACATCTTTGCCCGTATCGTCTGCACCACCAATACGCCGAACAGGACTTCGTCCCTGATCAGCGGGATGCCCAGGTAGCTCTGGTATTTTTCCTCGCCGGAGCCTTGAACATGAAAATAAGCGGGATGGGTGCTGGGATTCTTGACCGACAAGGAGCGGCGCGATCTTGCCACGACACCGGTCAAGCCCTGCATGATCGACATGGTTGCGCCGATGACGGACTGGTTCAATCCTTTGGTGGCAACCAGCTTCAATTGGCTACCGGCGGGGTTGATGGTGTACAAGCTGCACACATCGACCTTGAGTTCCTCACCCAGGTTTTTAACAATGGTATTGAGGTATTGAGATTCGGACGGCATAAATTCCCCTTATTTAGTTTTGACGAAATGGTTGTGGCTGCAAAGCTATCAAGCAAATACGGTGCCAATAAAAAATCAGCCATGGCTTGCGCTTGAAATTGCGCCGAGTTGTGTAAATAAGAAATTGATTATGGATAAGATTTTGATTTTAATCGGATGGCCACAAGTTATTCATGGCCATGTTCGCAGTCTTGATCGTGTGCACCTGTTTAGCGCAGGCATGTGGGAATCAATTGGCTTCAGTATCGATTGTGCCATGCCTGATGGGCCGGCATCCCTTATGGGTCGCAGGTCGGAATTTCAATAAACTTCAGGAATACCGGATGTAGGTCGCCGTTTGGAATCGATTCCCGAAAATCTCCCTATCGGGCTGGCAGGGGTATGATGTTGGCTACTTTTCCGGATTGCATGATCAGAGATTGGGCTTGACAGTATATTAGCGAATGTTAATATTACTTGGTCTTAATTTGTGCAGTCACTTGTTCGGAGATGCAATATGTCTGGCAAACCGAAAAACGTCCGATTGTGGCAGGAGATCACCCTGGCACTTGCAATCAAGGCCTTCGTGCTCGCCGTCATATGGTCAATGTGGTTCTCGGCACCTGAAGATACCAGCCTGGATGACCAGATCGTGGCCTCCAGAATTCTTACCCAGCAACCCATGAAGGAGCGTGAAAATGATCCCGTCCACAGAACTCGTTGATATCTCCCGGCTGCAATTCGCCGCGACCGCGCTATACCATTTTCTGTTTGTGCCCCTTACGTTGGGGATGTCCTTCCTGCTGGTCATCATGGAGTCGGTGTATGTAATGACCGGCAAAGAAGTTTATCGCGACATGACCAGGTTCTGGGGCAAGCTGTTCGGCATCAACTTTGCCCTTGGGGTGACGACAGGATTGACGATGGAATTCCAGTTTGGCACCAACTGGGCGTATTACTCGCATTATGTGGGCGATATCTTTGGCGCGCCGCTCGCGATCGAAGGCCTGATGGCGTTCTTCCTCGAATCCACTTTCGTCGGCCTATTTTTCTTCGGCTGGGACAGGCTGTCCAGGGTCAAACATCTGATGGTCACCTTTCTGGTGGCAGTCGGCTCCAATCTTTCGGCGTTGTGGATCCTGATTGCCAACGGCTGGATGCAGAATCCGGTCGGGGCCGAATTCAACTACCATACGATGCGCATGGAAATGACCAGCTTCACCCAGCTGCTGTTCAATCCGGTGGCGCAGGTGAAATTCGTGCATACCGTCTCGGCTGGCTATGTGACCGCCTCGATGTTCGTGCTCGGCGTCAGTGCATATTATCTTCTGATCGGACGGGACAAGGCATTTGCAATGCGCTCGATCGCTGTTGCCGCCGGTTTCGGGCTTGCCTCGGCGCTGTCGGTGATCGTGCTGGGGGACGAGTCCGGCTATACCGCAGGCGAAGTGCAGCGGGTCAAGCTGGCCGCGATCGAAGCCGAATGGCACACCGAAAAAGCGCCTGCATCCATCACCGCGATCGGGTTTCCCGACGAGACAACACAAAGTACCAATTATGCGATCAAGATACCGTATCTGCTGGGCCTGATCGCCACGCGTTCGGTCGACGAGCAGATCACCGGCATCAGCGAATTGCGCGAAGAGAACGAAACCAAGATCAAGGATGGCATGATCGCTTACGCTGCGCTGGAAAAACTGCGTGCCGGGGATACCAGCGATGAAACCAAGGCGCAGTTCGAGAAATACCAGAGCAGGCTGGGTTACGGATTGCTGCTGAAAAAATACACGCCGAATGTGACGGATGCCAGCGAAGAGCAGATCAAGATGGCGGCCGGCGACACGATACCCAAAGTCGCGCCGATGTTCTGGACCTTCCGCATCATGGTCGCGATGGGTTTCACCATCCTGTTCATTTTTGCTGCCGCTTTTTACTACACCGCGAAGCGCACCATAGCCGAAAAAAAATGGCTGCTGAGGCTGGCGCTGTATTGCATCCCGCTGCCATGGATAGCCGCGGAGATGGGGTGGATCGTCGCAGAATACGGGCGGCAACCGTGGACCATCAGCGGCATCCTGCCCACTCATCTGAGCACGTCCAACCTGAATCCGTCCAGCGTGTATTTCAGCCTGGCCGGCTTCGTCGGCTTCTATACCTTGCTGCTGGTCGCCGAACTATACCTGATGTTCAAATATGCGCGCCTTGGGCCGCAAAGTCTGCATACCGGCCAATACGGCAAAGCATAAGGAGACGATCATGATATTCGACTATGAAACACTGAAACTGATCTGGTGGCTGTTCGTCGGCGTTTTGCTGGTAGGTTTTGCGATCACCGACGGCTTCGATCTGGGTGTCGGGGCTTTGCTGCCGTTTCTCGGCAAGAACGACAACGAGCGCCGCGTCATCATCAATTCGATCGGCGCGACCTGGGATGGCAACCAGGTCTGGTTCATCACCGCGGGCGGCGCGATCTTCGCCGCCTGGCCTATCGTGTATGCGACCGCGTTTTCAGGCTTCTACATCGCGTTGATACTGACGCTGTTCGCGATGTTCTTCCGGCCGGTGGGATTCGACTATCGCAGCAAGGTGGATGCTCCGCGCTGGCGTTCCGCCTGGGACTGGGGCTTGTTCGCCGGCGGCTTCGTGCCCGCGCTGATATTCGGCGTGGCATTCGGCAACTTGCTGCAAGGGGTGCCGTTCAGCTTCGATAACGACCTGCGCGTGACCTACAGCGGCAGCTTCTGGCAATTGCTCAATCCATTCGGGCTGCTGGCCGGGGTGGTCAGTCTGTCGATGTTGCTGATGCATGGCTCGGTATATCTGCAGATCAGGACCGAGGGCGTGATCGCCGAGCGTGCGCGGCGCGCAACCAGGATCGCCGGCGCGGTCTTCATCGCAAGTTTCGTTCTGGCGGGCATCTGGATCATGAACGGGATAGAAGGCTACCGCATCGTTACCATGCTGCCGGCCAACGTCGCATCGACACCGCTCGACAAGGCGGTGGAAAAGGCTGCCGGCGCCTGGCTTGACAACTACCACCATCATCCGCTGCTGTGGCTGGCACCGATCCTGGGCATAGCCGGCGCCCTGCTGGCAATCGCCGCATCCGGCGCAAAAAAGACCATCGCGGCTTTCATCGCGAGTTCCGTGATGCTTGCCGGCGTGATCTTCACCGCCGGCATCGCGATGTTCCCGTTCATTATGCCGTCGAGTTCGGACCCGAGAAGCAGCTTGACGATATGGGATGCGGTTTCCAGCCACAAGACACTGCAAATCATGTTCTGGGTGGTGCTGATATTCCTGCCCATCGTGCTGGCCTACACCTCATGGGTATACAGCGTGTTGCGAGGAAAAATCACGGTCGAGACGGTGCGCGCCAACGACCATAACGTTTACTGAAAGGAAAAATCATGTGGTACTTTTCTTGGATGCTGGGGGTGGGACTCGCGATGGCTTTCGGCATCATCAATGTAATGTGGCTGGAGGCGGAATACTTTCACAAGATCGAGCTTGAGGAAGCAAGAAGGGGCGGCGGCAAGCCGGACTGAAGCGGCCCGCCCGCCAAACATCGGACCGCCGCAGCCTAGTCTGACTCGCGCTGTATGAATGCGGTCTTGCTTGCGAAATCCTTTGCGGAGGCAGGCTTGGAAATGAAGTTCAGCGCCATCGTATGGAATATCGGCGTCGGACACACCAGCCGCGAGCAGGCTTTTGCGATGAAGGCGGCGGCCATCAACGGCAATACCATCTCGTGGTTGTCTATCATCTCCATGACGATGACGAAAGCGGTGATCGGTGCCTGGGTGACGCCGGCAAAGTAGGCGACCACGCCGAGTATGATGGTTGCGCTTGGCGGCACCGAGGAGAAGAAGGGTGCAATATTGGCACCGAATCCCGCGCCCGCAGACAGCGTAGGCGCCATGATTCCGCCGGGTATCCCGCTGATATATGAAATTGCGGTGGCCGCCATCTTCAGCAGGCCATAGCTTTCCGGCAGCGTCGAATGGCCGTCCAGCAGCGACTTGGCTTCGCCGTATCCGCTGCCGTAGGTGTTCTTGCCTGAAGCAAGTCCTACCAGTGCCAGTAGAAATCCGCACACTGCGGCGAAAGCGATCGGTCTGGCCCGTATCCATGCACCGATATTTCCTGCCAGACCCTTGTTGACTTCGATCAACGTTCGGCTGAATGCGCCGCCCAGCAAGCCGCCGACGATGCCGCATACGATGACCACATACCATTCCTTGCCGAAACCCATGGATTCGGAGGTGTGGCCGAAATAGGAATAATTCCCGAGCAGCGCAAGCGAGGTGATACCGGCAATGATCACGGTCATCAGTATCGTCGTGCTGTTGTGCTCTTCGAAGGAACGGCTCATTTCCTCGATCGCAAACACGATGCCCGCCAGCGGCGTATTGAACGCGGCGGCGACGCCGGCGGCAGCGCCGGCGAGTATCAAACCCTTTTCCAGATCGTGTTTCGGAAAGTGTGCAAGACTGCCAAGCTTGTGCATGATGGAGGCGCCGATCTGCACGGTGGGGCCTTCGCGTCCCACCGAAGTTCCGCACATCAGCCCCGCGATCGTGAGCATGATTTTACCTATGGTCACGCGCAGCGAAAGCACGCGTTCCCGGATCTTGCTGCTTTCCGTTGGGTCCAGCGATGCGATCACCTGGGGAATCCCGCTGCCCTGCGATCCGGGGAAGTACTTGCGGGTGACGAAGACGATCAGCGCGAGCCCGAGCGGCGTGACCAGCAGCGGAAGATAACGTGAAATGGAGAGCAGTTTGTGGAACACGCCGTTTGCCCACTCGCAGGCGACAGCGAAAAGAATCGCGAGCACACCTACGGTGATGGCGCCGCTCCAGAATACCAGGCGGCGTTTCCATTCCAGGATCAGATCCTGTTCCGGCAGCGGAAATTTCATCGGCTACTCAAGGCCGCCATCTGGCAGCGGTATATTTGAAATGAGCGCATCGCGGCGCGGATTATTTGCGGCGGCCCTTCCTGGAACAGGTGACTGAGACGATGTTCATCGTGTCCTTGTCAAATGCCGCGGAGACGGGCTTGATTGTGCATGCCTGCTTCGCAGGCGCAGACTTGATTGCGACGTTATAGTCGCTGCCATCGGGCAGGCGCATGCCGGGAAAGATGAATTTGCCGTTGCCGGCTATCGCCAGGTCGGCGGTCCCGTTGAGCTGAAGCACCAGCCCTTTGCCGGAAAGGCCGGAGACCGTGCCGCCGATCGCGTAGCTGTCGGTAGTGCAGCTGACGGCGACGTTGTTGATCGGCATGCCGGCGACAGTGCCGCTGCCCTGGCTTACGCTGCAGGTCTGTTTGACAGGCGAGAAAGTCGAGGCCTTGACGGTAACGGAATAAATGCTGCCCTTGGGCAGGGCTTTCGGAAACTTGAATCTGCCGTTGGCGCTGATGGGCTGATCGTTCGCCCCGTTGAGCTGGATGACCAGTCCATTGCCGGAAAGCCCGGTCACGGTTCCGCCTATGGTAAGTGGGATGACAGGTGCTGCGCGGGGTGGAGGCGCATTTTGGTTGTCGCCGCAGCCGGCCAATCCGCCGATCATGATCCCTATCCATGCTGCAGCCACAGTCTGCGTGAACCTTGTCATCATTCGCTCCTTAGTGCCGTTCGCCCCGACTAACCTTGATCGAAGTTCGTTATCCGCGCGTGCGTCAGGCTCCGGATAAAGACGAAACAGATATGCCGAGCGTGATTGTACACAATTTGGGCGGCCGCTTCGCAACGTCCCGTACCCGGCGGCAGCCTGCAGCCGCCGGGTAGGCAGGAAACAAAGATTATGAGGCATCCCGAAAATCGTTATGGTGCTCGATATCCTTCACCAGACGAAACGCTGATTGCATTTCGACACGAATACAGCAGGCTGGCGGCGCTGAACACCAGGTACGCCAGGTAGCTGGCCAGATAGAGCAGTGCGCCGCGCTCGAGCGTCATGCCGTCGGCGAACACCCACAACAACAGTGCGTAAAGCGGCAGCGACAAGATCTCTCCGGCGATGATCAGTCCGGTGCGGCGCGCGGAAAAGAGGCCGAACAAGAACAGCCACGCGGCGATGCGTATCCAGCAGCCCAGCATGAACAGTCCCGCGGTCCGATCGCTGACGACAAAGCGCGCGTCGTACAGCGCAGTAAGCATCGAGCGCTGGTTGATGAAAATCAGCAGCAGCAAACAGGCTGCCGGAATCAGCACCATCGTGCCGGCGCGGAGCAATTCCATTCTGAATTTCGCCGAACCATAGGTGCTGCTGAACCGCGGCAGAAAGATCAGCGACAGCACGCCCGCGGCAGTGGCAGTCACCCACTCGGTGGAGCGCCACAATGCCTGAAAAAATCCCACATCGCTCCAGGAAAGCGTGCCGGACAGCATGCTGCGCACCAGCAACATGGATACCGGGCTCATGATGCCAATCGCCAGCCCGACCGGCACGAATCTCACCAGCTTGCGGAAGTGCCGGGCTTCGTCTGCGCTGCTGCCGCGAATCCCGGATAGTCTGCGCATATATTGCCAGATCACGCTGGCGAGGCTGGCCGTCGCCAGGACCTGTACCCAGATCAGCCCGCGCAACGGCATCCCGAACCAGGCGCTTGCAGCCACCAGAAGCAGGATCGAACTGGTCAGCAGCGCCAGTCTCAGCATGCGCTGTTGCTGATGTTTGCCCAGCCAGTATGCATTGAGCGTGGCGGGCACGACCGCGATCCAGCCGACCAATGCAGCAAGCTGGAACAGGGAGGCCGCGATCTTGTTCTGGGTGAGCCAGACCGCCAGCTCGGCCGAGGTGGACGCCACGACCAGCGCGGCGGCGAGCGAAGTCACCAGGCCCAGTTTCAGTGCGTTGTGCAGCAAACCGCGAGCGTCGCGCGACCCCTCTGCCTGGGTGATCAGCACCGTCAGTCCCTGCAACACCCCTGCCGTTGCCACCGCGCCGACCAGTTCTGCGACCGATTGCAGTTGCGCCCACAGTGCAACCAGGCTGGGACCACCGGATATCGCCAGCACCTTGTCCAATCCGGCTCGGCCCAACAGGTCGATCAGGATGATGAGAAATGCAGCCAGTACGCTCTGGATGGAAGTCAAAGTTGCCTCTTTGAAATCAGGGTTGATGCGGGAAAAGGATCAGCACCCGCAAAGGGGTGACCGGCGCGCCGCCGCTGCGGTATTTGCCGGTTGCCGCCTGCATGCTTGGGAACCTCTGATTAAGTCCTCCATGAGCCGCGTTGCTGACAAAATCGCAATGATCGCAAGGCGTGTGACGAAGGTCGTAGCCGGGACTACGATGCCGAGGAGCACAACGCCGCGAGCGCGCGATTTTGTCGCAACCCCCATGGGCACTGGTTTTTCGGGCGGTCTGCTGCGTTGCGCTGCGGCTGCGACACGTTACTGCGTAGCAGCCGCTTGCGGGAGCAGCCGCTGGCAGCCCTTCCCGCACCGTACGGCTGCGCCGCCCCGTGTCAGGGCTGCTCACGAAGGGGATCAACCATTCGCTGCCTCGCGTGCCTTGCATCCCATCCCGCAAAACCGAGTGCGCGGCCATGTGGGACTTAATCAGAGGTTCCCTTGCGCTAATCCGCTGCGTTTGCAGTCCCCGGGGTTTCCAGGCTGATCCGCCCCAGTTTGCCGCTGCGGTAATCCGTCAGCAGGATCATCGCCGCCTTTTCGATATCCGGCGCACCATTCCCGCCCTTGAGCAGGCAGCCGCGCTTTCTTGCGACGGCTTCGATCGCGGCCACGCCATCCAGCTCATCCTCGGCGACGCCGTAGCGGGCGGCAAGCAAGCCGGGATAGCGCGCAATCAGCGCTGCGGCGAGATATTCGGCGACTTCCTCATCGATGCAGGCGTTGCGCCCGATCGCGTGTATCGCGGCAAGTTTGAGGCCGTCTTCGGGATTCTCGATCTTCGGCCACAGCAGGCCGGGCGAATCGGTGAGCGTCATGCGCTCGTTGATGTCGTGGCTCTGTTGCGACTTGGTGACCGCGGGCTCATCGCCCACATGGGCGACACGGCGCTTGAGCAGCGTGTTCATCAGCGTGGATTTGCCGGCGTTGGGTATGCCCATGATCATCATGCGCAGCGGCTTGTGGGTGCTGTTGCGGTGCGGGGCGAGCTGCTGGCACAAGGCGGGAACCCTGGACGCATCGCCCTTGTTCTTGCAGCTGAGCGCGACGGCATGGACGCCCGGCTGGCGGTTGAGCAGTTCCAGCCAGGCGCGTGTGACGACCGGGTCGGCAAGATCGGCCTTGTTGAGTATCTTCAGGCAGGGACGCTGGCGCAGCAGGCGCAGCTCGGTGATCAGCGGATTGGAGCTTGCATGCGGCAGGCGCGCATCCAGCACTTCGATGACGACATCGATGAATTCCATCGTCTCGGCCGCCTTTCTGCGCGCCGAGTTCATATGACCCGGGAACCACTGTATGGACATTGCGTGCCTCTAGAACTCCAGATTTCATCCCAACTGATGGGACAACTAGCCATTCCACTAAGTCGCCCACAAACGGCGACCAAGTGGCTGGTTATGCTGCGTTGCGGTAAAAATTTCTTGCTTACATATACACGATATGCGGCGTGGCGAAATTTTTCTCGCGCCTTGCATTTGGGCGAACTCTGAATTCCTAGAGGCACCCACGGAGGATTGGTTAATGTGCAAAAGCGAATTTTAACCTGTAAGGCGAACCAAGATTTATTTCATTATGCAGGTGCCAATAGTGCCAGCTGAGCATCGTTGAGATAGCACCATTCGCCCTCGGCCAGCCCCAGCGCATCGAGCTTCAGGCCGCCGATCCGGGTGCGGCACAGTGCGACACAATGGTTGCCTGCGGCGGCCAGCATGCGCTTGACCTGGTGGTACTTGCCTTGCTCGAGCACGATCTCGATCCGCTGTGCACCGGCCAGGCTGCAGCTTGCAGCCGCCAGCGGCGCCGGCTCGTCATGCAGTTTTACTCCGGCCAGCAGCGCCGCAACCAGTCCGGGCGTGGCAGGAGCATGCGTGGTGGCGACATAGGTCTTGGGGATGTGCCGTTTCGGCGAGGATTGGGCGTGGATGAACGGCCCGTCATCCGACAGCAGCAGCAGCCCGGTGGTGTCGTGATCGAGACGGCCCACCGGCTGCACATCGCGCCGGGTGAATTGTTCCGGCAGCAGGGACAGCACACCCGGATGATGGCTGGCCTTACGCGAACACTCGAAGCCGGGCGGCTTGTTCAACGCGATGTAGACATGTTCGCGATATCTCCACTCGCTGCCGAACAGGCTGAACACCAGACCGTCGGTCTCGATCGCGGCGCGGTGGCCGGTCATCACCGCTCCCGCGATGCTCACTTCGCCGGCGGCGATCAGTTCGCCGCACCACTTGCGCGTGCCGAAGCCCTGCGATTGCAGGATGCGATCCAGAGTCAGTTTGCCCATGCGCCGACTTTAGCAGAAGTTCCCTGAAGCCGGATGACCGAAGCGATATGCCGTTGCAAACGCGTCATTTGCATATCAAAGTTGAGTGTGCCTAGAATGTAACATGAGTCATTACTTGCCTCTTTCCCGCGTCACCAGGCTGGTCGGAATATCGCGCCATGCATTGCAGGAGATGATACGCGGCGGCATGCTCGAAACGTTTGACGGCATGGTCGAGCTGGACGAATTGCTGCGCGCGTTTCCGCAGGCGAAATGGGAAGATGATGCGGAGTTCCGCCGCGTCACCGAGATCAAGGAGAAGGCCTTCGGCAAGCGCGTATTCGAACGCGCGATGCCGGACAAGGAAGTGCTGTCGGCGCGCCTGATCGAGCTGGGCAAGGAGTATGCCGCCACCAAGGCGCTGCTGATGCATTACAGCCAGGTGTTGTCCTGGCTGGACCAGAAGATCGATGAGATCGAGGAAGATCTGAGCCCGGAAGAACATGGAAAAGCAACGCGCCATGCGCTGCACGTGCTGCGCGCCTTCATCGCGAAAAATCTTGCGGAATCGCCATCCGCTGCCGCGCAGGTGCAGGCGATCCTCGCACAGGAAAGGATATTGAAGATCATGGCCGCACACGTCACCATCCAGCCCAGCGGGCACGAATTCCTCGTCGAGGGCAACGATACGCTGCTGGAGGCCGCATTGCGCGCCGGCGTATCGCTCAACTACGGATGCAGCAACGGCAATTGCGGCGAATGCCGCGCGCGCCTGGTTTCCGGAGAGATCAGGAAGATCCATGCGCATGACTATGTGCTGAGCCAGGCCGAAAAGGACGCGGGGGTGTTCCTGATGTGCTCCAGCGCGGCGGTCAACGATGTGGTGATCGAAGCCGGCGTGGCCGGGGTGCACGACATCCAGGCGCAGCGGCTGGTGGCCAGGGTGAAATCGGTGGATGAGTTCGACCGGCTGGCAGTCCTGCATCTGCAGGCGCCGCGCAGCCAGCGCCTGCATTTCCTGGCCGGGCAGTCGGTGCGCTTGTCGGCGCAGGGACAAAGCGGGGTCTACGCGATCGCCAGCTGTCCCTGCGAAGAGCGGCATATCGAGATCCAGCTGTTGCGCAAGCCCGGCGATGCATTCGCGGAACTGCTGTCCGGCGCCTTGAAAGCACACGACAGCGTCGAGCTCGAAGGGCCCTACGGGGAGTTCGTGCTGGAAGATGTCTCGGCGCGTCCGGTCATCTTCGTCGCGTTCGGCATCGGCTTCGCCCCGATCAAAAGCCTGATTCAGCACGCGATGTCGCTCGATCTGGCCGAATCGATGGATCTGCACTGGCTGGCGGACGAGGCGGGGCACTACCAGAACAACTTGTGCCGTGCCTGGGCCGATGCGCTGGATAACTTCAGCTATGTCGCGCACCCTCAGGCTGCCGATGTGCAAGCCCTGCTGGAAAAGATCGTGACGGACTATCCCGACCTGCATCGTTTCGATGTCTATGCCGCCGGCACAGCGGAGCAGCTGCAGATCGCCAGGAAGCTGTTTCTGAAACAAGGCCTGCCCGAGCAGCGCTGGCACGCCAGTTCGGATTGAGCCCTGCCAGCATCGAACTCTGGCGGTGCGGCGCTAGCCGATGAATTCCCCATCGACATAGAACCACCTGCCCTCCTCGCGCCGGAAGCGGCTGATCTCATGCAGGCGAGCCGCGCGGCCGCCGATCCTGCAACGCGCGATGAATTCCACGCTGGCTTGGTCCGCTGATTCAGTGTGCTGACTCTTGATTTCGAGCCCCAGCCATTTCGTGCTGTCGTTCGCGAGAGCTAGCGCTGCCGGACGCGTGCCGGGATGCCAGGTGGCCAGCAGATAGGCTTCCATCTTGAGCGCGTAGGCGCTGTAGCGCGAACGCATCAGCGCCGCGGCATCCGGCGCCGGTGTGCCGCCGTGATGGATGCCGCAACACGCGGCATACTCCGCGCCGCCGCAGGGACAGGGCGTTGGTTTCATCGCCGGGTCATGCCCGGGTCATCGGGCTGCGGACGAAAGCGGCCGTGCAACAGTTCCGGTTCGATTTCCATCATCCCGGCAGCGCTGGTCAGCATGATGTGCCCTTGCTGTATTGCGCATTGCAGCTGCATCGTGCGGCTGGTCAGCCCGGCCAGCGCCAGCGTGGTTTGCGGCGGCAGGCTGATCACGGCTAGGTTGTCCAGGCGCTGCAATTTGTCGCGATTCTCGTTCCACCAGATGCCGGCGGAGCGGCCGTAGACCAGGATCGTGACCTGCGCGGCGCGCCCGCAGGCCCTGCGGATGATGCGCTCGTCCGGCAGCCCCACGGCTATCCAGTGCCTGACCGCGCCGGTAAGGTCTTTTTGCCACAGATCGGGTTCCTCATCGCTGCTCAGCCCCTGGCCAAATGCCAGCCCCTCGCCGGCGTATAGCGCGAACGCGAGCAGGCGCACCATCATGCGCTCATCGGTTTCCGACGGATGGCGCGCGAGCGTCAGCGCGTGTTCTGCATAATAGCTGCGGTCCATGTCGGCGACCTGCAGCGCGGCCTTGAAGATGGTTGATTTGATGGCCATATGACGGGTGTCCGGGCGGGGATCGCGGATCGGCATTCTAGCAGGGCGCGCTGCCCGAGCGGATGGCATTGCGCTGCCGTTCCGACTATAATCAACGCCGATTTTAGAATTCGCTATCAGGCAGATACTAAATGCAGCTATACACTTTCGGCATCAACCATCAGACCGCGCCGCTCGCCGTGCGCGAGCAAGTCGCTTTCAACGCCGACGGGATGGAGAATGCGCTGCGCGACCTGGTGGGCAACGGCGCGGCCAAGGAGGCCGCGATCCTGTCCACCTGCAACCGCATGGAGCTGTATTGCAATGCCGCCCACCCCGGCCATGCGATCGACTGGCTGGCGGAATACCATCAGATGTCGCGCAGGGAGATCGAGCCGTATCTGTACACGCTGCCGCGCGAGCAGGCGGTGAAGCATTCCTTCCGTGTCGCCAGCGGCCTGGACTCGATGGTGCTGGGCGAACCGCAGATACTCGGACAGATGAAACAGGCGGTGCGCCAGGCCGAACAGGCCGGCACGCTGGGTTTCCTGCTGCACAAACTGTTCCAGCGCACTTTTTCGGTGGCCAAGGATGTGCGCACCCAGACCGAGATCGGCGCCAACCTGGTGTCGATGGCTGCTGCTGCGGTCAGACTGGCCGAACGGATCTTCCCCAGCATTTCCGATCAGCAAGTGCTGCTGATCGGCGCGGGCGAGATGATGGAACTCAACGCGGTGCATTTTGCTGCGCGTACTCCGAAGCACATCACCGTGGCGAACCGCACGCTGGATCGCGCGCAAACCCTGGCGCGCCGCATCAACGGCACGGCGATCACGCTGACCGACCTGCCCGAACAACTCGCGCAACACGACATCATCATCACCTGCACCGCCAGCCAGCTGCCCATCCTCGGCAAGGGCATGGTGGAGAGCGCGCTCAAGGCGCGCAAGCACCGTCCGCTGTTCATCGTCGATCTGGCCGTGCCGCGCGATGTCGAAGTGGAAGTCGCCGAATTGAGCGATGTGTTCCTGTACACGATCGATGACATCGCCGAGGTGGTGAAGGACGGTCTGGATGCGCGCCAGGGTGCAGTCAGGGAAGCCGAAGTGATCATTGATTCCAGCGTATCCGATTTCATCCACTGGATGGAGTCGCGCGAGGCGGTGCCGACGATACGCGCGCTGCGCGACCATGCCGAGCGTGACCGCCGCCATGAACTCGAAAAGGCGCTGCGCCTGCTGGCCCGCGGCGAAGCGCCGGAAAAGGTGCTGGAAGTCATGAGCAGCAGCCTGACCAACAAATTCCTGCATGCGCCCACCCATGCGCTGAACCAGGTGCAAAGCGGCGACCGTGAAGCCTTCCTTGAAGTGATCCATCGCCTGTATCACCTGCATACGGACGATTGAGCAAAACCCCCGAATGAACCCCAGCATTGCCGTCAAACTCGCTCAATTGAGCGAGCGTCTGCTCGAAGTCAATCAGCTGCTGAGCACCGAAGAATCCACCAAAAGCATGGATACGTTCCGCAAGCTCAACCGCGAACGCGCCGAGCTGGAGCCGGTGGTCGAGCTGTATCACGCCTACCAGGCCTGCCAGTCCGATATCGATGCCGCGCGCGAGATGGCGGGCGATCCCGATATGAAGGAATTCGCCGAGGCCGAGATCAAGCAGGGAGAGGCGCGCCTGGCGCAACTCGACAGCGAGCTGCAGCTCCAGCTGTTGCCCAGGGATCCCAACGACGAACGCAGCGTGTTCCTCGAAGTGCGCGCCGGAACCGGCGGCGACGAGGCGGCGCTGTTCGCCGGCGACCTGTTCCGGATGTATACGCGCTTTGCCGAACGCAAGCGCTGGCAGGTCGAGGTGATTTCGGAAAGCCCCGGCGAGATGGGCGGCTACAAGGAGGTCATCGCGCGCATCGTCGGCCAGGGCGCATACTCGGTGCTCAAGTTCGAGTCCGGCGCGCACCGCGTGCAGCGCGTTCCGGCCACCGAAACCCAGGGCCGCGTGCACACCTCGGCGTGCACCGTGGCGGTCATGCCGGAAGTGGACGAGGTCGACGACGTGGTGCTGAACCCGGCCGACCTGCGCATCGATACTTTTCGAGCCAGCGGCGCGGGCGGCCAGCATATCAACAAGACCGATTCCGCGGTGCGCATCACCCATTTGCCGACCGGCGTCGTGGTGGAATGCCAGGACGGCCGCTCGCAGCACCAGAACAAGGCCCAGGCGATGCGCGTGCTGGCCGCCCGCATCAAGGACACGCAGGTGCGCGAGCAGAACGCCAAGACCGCCGCGGCGCGCAAGAGCCTGGTGGGCAGCGGCGACCGCTCGGAGCGCATCCGCACCTACAACTTTCCGCAGGGCCGCGTCACCGACCACCGCATCAACCTGACGCTGTACAAGATGGATGCGATCATGGACGGCGATATCGGCGAGCTGACCGGTGCGCTGATGGCCGAGTATCAGGCCGAACAGCTCGCCGCGATGGCGGAAGATGTCCTTCACTAATATCCAGGCGCTACTGCAACGCGATAGCCAGCAGCTGCAAGCCGCGCTTGAGCTTGATCCAGGCAGCGCGCGCATCGAGGTGCAGTGCCTGCTGCAAGCCGTGCTGCGGGTGAACCGCGCCCACCTGCTGACCCACCCGGAACAAGTGCTGGAACCCGAGCCGCTTGCGCGCTACACGGCGCTGTTCGAACGCCGCCTGCGCGGCGAGCCGGTCGCCTACCTGCTGGGCGAGCGCGAGTTTTACGGGCTGACTTTCAATGTTTCCGCCGCGACGCTCATCCCGCGTCCGGAGACCGAGCTGCTGGTCGAGCTGGCGCTAGAACGCATCCCTCTATCCCCTCTCCCGCAAGCGGGAGAGTGTGGCCGAGAGGCCGGGAGAGGGCAGAGGGTCCGCGTGCTGGATTTGGGCACCGGCAGCGGCGCGATTGCGCTTGCCATCGCCCACGCCCGTCCGGATGCCGAGGTGGTCGCAGCGGACGCATCACCCGCGGCGCTGGAAGTCGCGCAGTCGAATGTCCAGCGGCTCAAGCTGGGTAATGTGCGCTTGCTGCAAAGCGACTGGTACTCCGCGTTGCAAGGCGAGCGCTTCGGCCTGATCGTTTCCAATCCGCCCTACGTCGCCGCCGGCGATCAGCATCTGGTTCGCGGCGACGTGCGCTTCGAGCCGCGCAGCGCACTGGTTTCCGGTGCTGATGGGCTGGCAGACATCCGCCGCATTGCCGCGCAGGCAAAAGAACACCTTGACCCTGATGGATGGCTGTTGCTGGAGCATGGTTATGACCAGGCGGTGCGGGTGCGCGTGCTGCTTGAGCAGGCAGGATACTCCCGGGTGTTTTCCGCGCGCGACCTGGCGGGGATACAGCGGGTGAGCGGCGGAGCTTTGAGTCGATTTGGAGAGTCGGGGTAAAAAGCTCCAGTATTGTCCGGTTCTCAAGCGTGTTGTTATATCGACTTGAAGGCGTAGAATAAAGGCCTGAATTCTGTAAACCAACAAACCGGAGGGCATCATGGCACACATCGTAATCATGGGCGCAGGGATAGGCGGCATGCCGGCGGCATACGAAATGCGGGAAAAAGTCGGCAAGGGCGACAAGGTGACCGTCATTTCGGACCGCGAGAATTTCCAGTTCACTCCGTCGAATCCGTGGATGGCGGTGAAGTGGCGCGGGCGCAAGGACATCGAGTTTCCGGTGCGCACCTACCTGGAACGCAAGGGCATCGATTTCATTTCCAGCGGCGTGAAGCGCGTGCATCCGGACAAGAACCAGCTCGAGCTCGGCGACGGCAAGACCCTGGATTACGATTACCTGGTGATCGCCACCGGGCCCAAGCTGGCCTTCGAAGAAGTGGAAGGCCTGGGGCCGGACGGGCATACCCATTCGGTCTGCAATGTAGATCATGCGATGAAGTCGCACGATGCCTGGGAAGATTTCACCAATAAGCCGGGCCCCATCGTGGTCGGCGCGGTGCAGGGCGCATCCTGCTTCGGCCCGGCCTATGAATACGCGTTCATCATGGATACCGACCTGTGCCGCCGCAAGATACGCGACAAGGTGCCGATGACCTTCGTGACTTCCGAGCCGTATATCGGCCATCTCGGGCTGGGCGGGGTGGGCGACTCCAAGGGCATCATGGAATCGGCGATGCGCGACCGGCACATCAAGTGGATCTGCAACGCCAAGACCACCAAGGTCGAGGCCGGCAAGATGTATGTCACCGAACACGACGAGACCGGGCGCGGAGAAGAAAAAGCACGAGCTGCCGTTCGCCTACAGCATGATGCTGCCGGCCTTCAAGGGTGTCGATGCGGTGTTCGGCATCGAGGGCCTGACCAATCCGCGCGGCTTCATCCTGGTCGACAAGCACCAGCGCAATCCCAAGTACAAGAATATCTACGCGGTCGGCGTGTGCGTCGCGATCCCGCCGGTGGAACCCACCCCGGTGCCTACCGGCACGCCCAAGACCGGCTACATGATCGAATCGATGGTGACCGCGACGGTGGACAACATCCAGGCCGACATGGCCGGCCAGCAGGGCGACACCGAAGCCACCTGGAACGCGATGTGCCTGGCCGACTTCGGCGATACCGGCGTTGCGTTCGTCGCGCTGCCGCAGATTCCGCCGCGCAACGTCAACTGGTTCTCCGAAGGCAAGTGGGTGCACTTTGCCAAGGTCGCATTCGAGAAATATTTCATCCGCAAGATGAAGAAGGGCTCCTCCGAGCCGTTCTATGAGAAGAGCATCCTGAAGATGCTGGGCATAGAAAAACTGAAATAAGCCGTTCCCTCCGATAGCTCATCGCCCCTGACTCCGCATTGCCGGAATCAGGGGCGATTGTCAGCCGGAAACTTCTCTCCGCGGGGTTTTGCATAGCGCCAGTTCGTCCCACTCCGTGGTATAGCGTTTCGATACGTTCTGCCTGCGCATCGCCCAGCGTTGCCCGCTGCCTGCGCCGAGCAGCCGTATCGTGCCGCTGCCCATGCTGCGGTTGATGCGGTCCAGCGTCGTCATCAGCGCCTGCGATCTTTCCCGGCCGGGCGCGTCGTCGAACAGCGTGCGCGGCCGCGCGGCGGCGGGGACGATCCCGCTCAGCATCACCCCGGCCTTCTGGTAGGCGTGTCCCGGCCGGTACAGGCGGCGCAGTCCGTGCAGCGCCGCGCGGCAAAACACGCGCGTATCGTCGCTTGGCTCGGCCAGCGGCAGCAGCACGGCCTGCTGGTGCTGCGGGTCCTGGTCGCGGTGCGGGTTGGTGCGGATATACACCTCGATCGCGCCGGCCAGTGAGCGCTGCTGGCGCAGCTTCTCGGCGGCGCGCGTGGTGTAGGCGACCACCGCCTGTTCCAGGTCGGGCAGGTGCGATGTTAGCGTGCCGAATGAACGGGAACAGATGATCTGCTGCCGTGCCGCCGCGATCTGGTCCAGCTCCAGGCAGGCCACGCCGTTCAGCTCCGCGACGATGCGCTCGACCACCACGCTGAACCCTGCGCGCAGCTGTTTCGGCGGGGCGCGCTTCAGGTCGAGCACGCTGTGTATGCCCAGCGCGCGCAGCCGGTCTGCGCTGCGCCTGCCCACGCCCCATACCTCGCCCGCCTCTATCGAGCCTAGCAGGCTGTCCAGTTCCGCCGCGGTCATCCGGTTGAAGTCACACACCCCGCCGCGCGCGGGATCCTTTTTGGCTACATGGTTGGCGAGCTTGGCCAGGGTCTTGCTGGGCGCGATCCCGACGCACACCGGGATGCCGACATCGCGCATCACGGTGCGGCGGATTTGCATTGCATGCTGCGCATGATCGGCCGGCATGCCGGTCAGTTCCAGGAAGGATTCGTCTATCGAATAGACCTCCTGGCCGGCGCCGAAACGCGACAACAGCGACATCACCCGGTTGGAGATGTCGGCATACAGGCTGTAATTGGACGAGAGCGCGATGATGTCGTGACGCCTGGCGACGTCGTGCACCTGGAACCACGGCACCGCCATATTCACTCCCAGGTCTTTGGCTTCCTGCGAGCGCGAGACCACGCAACCGTCGTTGTTGGAGAGCACCACCACCGGCCTGCCTTCCAGCTTGGGCTGGAACAGGCGTTCGCAGGAAACGTAGAAGTTGTTGCAGTCCACCAGCGCGATCGCGCGTTGCATGGCTCACACCTTGTGCACATTCCACTGCACCACGCCCCAGATGGTGAAGTCCTGCTCCGGCCCGATCGCAACATCGGGATAATCCGGATGCGCGGCGCGCAGCACCCTGCGCTGGCCGCTGTGCAGCAGCTGCTTGAGGGTGAATTCGCCGTCGATCACCGCTACCACCACGCAGCCGTCACTGGCCGGGACCGAGCGGTCGACGATCAGCAGGTCGCCGTCGAAGATGCCCAGGCCGCGCATCGAGTGCCCGGCCACGCGCATGAAGAAGGTCGATTCCTTGTGGCGGATCAGGTGCTCGTCCAGGCTCAGGCGGCGCTCGACGTAATCGTCCGCGGGCGAGGGAAAGCCCGCCGGCACCGCCTTGCGCAGCAATGCGCGCTGGCGCTGCAGCAGTTCCAGGTTGGGATGGGTCATCGAAAGCACGGAGGAAGGAGAGGCGCGCCGCCGTGCAGAGGGCAGGTTCAGATTGAGGGTGGTCATGATCGGGCCGGACAGATTGAGAACGAATGTTCTGCATCATAGAGAACGTCCGTTCTGCTGTCAATCCGGTTGGCGGGTGCGGCTTCCATCCATCCGAATATTCCTATCTGATGGCGACAGTCTGGCTTTCGGCCGAAGCGGAAACTCAGGAAAGAGGTAGGCTACTTCTGCAATGTGCCATGTAGGAGACATTCGTGCCTGCCCGTACTATTATGCATATGCGGACAGACAAAACAGTGGTAATTCTAGTGAATCAATTGGTTATAGAAAAAATGCGCGCCTCACTGTTTTTAATAATACAGACCGGTGGGCCCGTCCAATACCTGTTATGCATAAAGAGGGAATCTAAATCTCGTGGCAATCCCAGACTACCAAACGCTAATGCTTCCGGTATTAAAACTGGCATCGGACGGCAACGAGCATAAATTCAGCAAGGCGGTAGAAGAGCTAGCTGATGAATTCAATCTTTCAACAGAAGAAAGAAATGAACTCCTCCCAAGTGGCAGTCAGGCCGTCTTTCATAATCGTGTTGGCTGGGCGCGCTCTTACCTGAAGCAGGCGGGTTTGTTAGCGTCGCCAAAGCGCGGATTCTTCACGATCACGCAAAAAGGAAAGGAATTAATCGCAACAAATCCATCACGTATAGATGCGTCAACTCTTGAACAGTATCCGGAGTTTATCGAGTTCAAAAACCGGAAAAAGGAGAAAGGCGAAGAAGACGAAGCAGATTTAGTTTCCACTTCTGAACAGGGATCGACCTTAACGCCAGAGGATGCTCTTGCGTCTGCATACAATAAACTTCGGTCAGCACTCGAGTCAGAGCTTCTAATCGCAGTCAAAGATTCCTCGCCGTCATTCTTTGAGCGTGTTGTTGTCGATCTCCTCGTGAAAATGGGATATGGCGGCAATCGACAAGACGCAGGAAGGGCGCTCGGTAAAAGCGGTGACGGTGGTATAGATGGGATCATCAACGAAGATCGTCTTGGCTTGGATGTCATATACATACAAGCCAAGCGATGGGAAGGCGTAGTGGGTCGCCCCGAAATACAGAAATTCGCCGGCGCATTACAGGGTCAACGCGCAAGAAAAGGCGTATTTATCACGACATCATCATTTACAAAGGAAGCAAGAGAATATGCTTCAGTTATTGAAACAAAAATCATATTGATTGATGGCGAACATCTTTCCAAGCTTATGGCGGAGCATAATGTTGGTGTCTCCACGGTTGGCCAGTACGAAGTAAAAAAACTGGACTCTGACTATTTTGACTATGAGTAATGCATAACAACGCGTTCAACACCGACTCGCAAAAGCGGCGCTTCGCGCCCTTTTTGCTCGCGGGTTAACGCGAACGTTGAAGGTCTGAAATAGAGCACAAAACAGAAGTAATTCTGATATGGCTGAACCGGCAGCTACAGTCGAGATGAAGACTACTGCCACGTCACCTACTGATAAAGCAGCTGTTGCACGTTTCATTACTGATGAGCGGAATATGCAGGCAACAGCGCATCGCTTGCTGTGGTGCCACTGCCCTTTGTCAAAACATCAAAATTCAGCCGAATGAAAAAGGGCGCCACTGGGCGCCCTCTTGCAGTTGCGATTGAATTTGCCAGGTGACGGACGTACCCGCCAGATGGCTGGCACTGCTTACGCGAAATTCTTCGCCGCGAAATCCCAGTTGACCAGGTTGTTCAGGAAGGTCTCGACGAACTTCGCGCGCAGGTTGCGGTAGTCGATGTAGTAGGCATGCTCCCACACGTCTATGCACAGCAGCGCCTTGTCGCCGGTGGTGAGCGGCGTGCCGGCGGCGCCCATATTGACGATGTCCACCGAGCCGTCCGCCTTCTTCACCAGCCAGGTCCAGCCGGAGCCGAAGTTGCCCACAGCGGAAGTCTGGAACGCCTTCTTGAATTCATCGAGGCTGCCCCACTTTTTGTTGATCGCATCGGCCAATTTGCCGGAGGGCGCAGCGCCGCCGTTAGGCTTCATGCAGTTCCAGAAGAAGCTATGGTTCCACACCTGGGCGGAATTGTTGTAGATGCCGCCGGCAGGCGCTTTCCGGATGATCGCTTCCAGGTCGAGGTTCTCGTACTCGGTACCCTTGATCAGGTTGTTCAGGTTGGTCACATAGGCCTGGTGATGCTTGGCATAGTGGTATTCGAAGGTCTCTTTGGACATGTGCGGTTGCAGCGCGTCCATCGCATAGGGCAGGGCGGGCAGGGTGTGTTCCATTATTTTCTCCTTGGTAAATGATCCGGGCGATTTGCCGGGCTTGGCCGCGCATTATAAATGGATAGAGTGAAGAAGGTTGGCAGCTGTGCTGGTATTTGCGGCCCAGGTTCTGGGGAGTAGCAGATTAAGCCGGTCTGGCATCCCGTCAATTAACCAGGTTTCAATATTTCATGACAGTGACGCATCTTTCGAAATGCAGTAAGCAGAAATTAAAAAATCTGGCATGTTTTTCCGTCCTTCGATGGACTCAGGATAAACTGACCTTCGGGCAAGCGGGAATGTGATTTAACCAAAAGGTATCCTCGCCCTGCTGGATTGCTTCACTTCGGTCGCAATGACGGCATTTTGGATTCCTGTCGTTGCAACTAGACTTCAGCTGCGGGCAAAGCGTGGCAGAGGCAAAGCCGGCGTGGCAATCCAGGTATTTTAAACAAAATGCATTTTTGAGCTAACCCGCATTACACGGACAGTTAAATTAAGCACCTGCAAAGTACAACCTCTCCACCTCATCAGGGGTACGGTAGCCAAGTGACTGATGAATGCGATTGCGATTATAAAAGCATTCGATGTAATCGAAGATCGCCAATTTCGCCTCATCTCTGGTTCTGAAGTCTATGTGATGTACCCACTCGTTCTTCAAATTTGAGAAGAAGCTTTCCGCCACCGCATTATCATAAGCCGTCTTTCTGCCATTCATGCTTGGTTGCATCCCGGCTTGTGCCAGCTGCTCGCGATAGGAAGGCGCACTGTACACCGTGCCTCTATCCGTATGATGGACTAGGCCGGCATCAGGCCTACGTTGCTCGATAGCCATCGTCAGTGCCGCTTGATGTAATACCGTCGTTGCCCGATCACCCATCGCCCAGCCCACCACCTTCCGTGAGAACAAATCCAGCAACACCACCAGATGCAACCAGCCCTGTCGGGTTCGGATAAAGGTCATGTCGCCCACCCAGGTACGGTTCGGTGCAGGGGCAGTGAATTGGCGCTGCAACAGATCGGGCGCGGCCTTCGGCGTATGGTGATGCTCCACCGTCAGCCTAAAGCGGCGCTTGCGCTGTGCTTCGATGCCCGCCTGCTTGCGTAGCCGGGCCACGCGATGTTTGCCGCATGCGATTCCGTTGGTGTTCAAGTGCTGCCATGTCTTAAATGCGCCGTATGCCTGCCGGTGTTGGCGATGCACAACACGGATGTGCTCAAGCAAGACGTTGTTCGCAAGCTCGCGTGCGCTGGGTGTGCGTCCGAGCCAGTCGTAATAGCCACTGCGCGAGACGCGCAGCACATTACTCAATGCGTGCAGGCTATGCTGCGCCCGGTGCTGCCGGATGAAGGCGTACTTCACTTGCGCACCTTCGCAAAGTACGCCTCGGCTTTTTTTAGGATGTCGCGCTCTTCGGTAACGCGGGCCAGTTCGCGCTTGAGCCGGGTGTTCTCGGCCTTGAGCGGATCGTGGTGTTTCCCCAGCTTGTTGCGTCCCGGTCCCTGGAACGCGGTTTCGATATTGCCGTCATGCCGAGCCAATGTCTCGGCCCATTTGTAAAGCAGGTTGCGCTGTATGCCCAGTTCCATCGCGATCAGCGTTCCGGGTTTTGTGCCGGACTGCAGCAGCTTGACCGCAGCGAGTTTGAATTGCTTGCTGTAGCGCTGACGTTTACGATCCGCGTTGACCTTCTGAACTTCTTTCCCCATCTGACACCTCCTGTAGTATTGTCTACTATTAAAAGTGTCCGTGAAAACGGGGTTAGCTCATTTTGACCCACTGGATTGCTGCACTTTGTTCGCAATGACGGCAAGGGGGTCATGAATTATGGAAGTATCAATAACCAGGATACCTTGCCGATTCAGCTACACCTTGCGCTACAAAGCCGTGCTGCACAAAACAGTCTTCGTGCCTATCCTTGGTCCAAGCTCGCTCAGCGCCTGTTCCAGCATATCGAAGCCCAGTTCGACCTCGTCGCGCGTCCACGCTGCGCCCGTCGCGAGCTTGTCGCCCAATGCATTGGTCGCGGCGCCCGCCCGGACACATGCATCCGACTCGTTGCCGGCCCACGCTGCGGCGTTCATCAGCCCGTCGGCTGCGGTCTTGAGCGCGTAGCCGGTCTTGTCATACGCCTGTCGAGCCCAGAATCCGGCTGCCTTGGAGCGGTGTTCCAGTGCCAGCGCGAGACTGGCTTGGGCGAAGGCGATGGCCATCGATCGATCGCAGTTGGATGCAGCTGCTTCAACCGAGGCGGCGAGCCTGACGAGTTGGGTTAGCGCATCTTCGAGTTGCTTGCGCACAGGCCCGGTTGCGCGGCCGCTTTCAAGGCGCAGATAACTGCTTGCCTTGCGGATATGCATAGCCGCCGCGCGGAAGTCATTGTTGCCGTAAGCTGCAAAGGCGTCACTGAAGTGGCTTTGTGGCATTTTGCTGACCGGGTGCCAGATTGCCATTGTGTTACTGCCTTACCGGGAGGCAATCCGCTGCGCGCAGCTAATCCGCACCCGGCACTCATGCAGTTCGAAAGCGATGGGAGCTCTGCCGGTCATCAATCGAGCTGGTGCACAAAATCGTCTCTGCGATTCTCTTTCCAGCATTTCTCTTCATGACACAGCAGACGCGGCTTCTCCAGACCAAAACTGGCCGTCTTGATCTGTGCTGCAGGGACATTCAGCAACTCCAGGCTCTTGCGTGCAGCATTGGCGCGCCTTTCGCCCAGTGCAAGGTTGTATTCCGAACTGCCGCGTTCGTCGGTATTGCCTTGCACCGTGACGACATCGTTCTTGTGTGCCTTGATGAATTCGGCCTGTTTCAGGATCACGCTCCGGTACTCCGGCTTGATATCCGATTTGTCCAGGTCGAAATAGACGCTCTGTTGCTGCAGCCCCTGTACTTCAGCGGCCAATTTTCTGGATTCGATTTCCGCAGCAGTCAGAGAGTTGGTGCTGGATGTCCCGGCGACACTCTTGTCGCTTGCGCCGGATGTATTCAGTGAGTCTGACTTCTGCACGGAAGAACAGGCAGCGATCAGAACAGAAATGACAACAACGATGATGCTTTTCATATTTATTATCCTAATGGTGAAGTTTATGTCATCGAAAACAACGCTGATTATCGGGGCGCTTCCTGACCATTTCCTGACCATACCGGCTTTTGTACGACCCGTGCGGCCGGTGCGGCGGGGTGCGGAACTTTTTTTCCGGCTCCCGATTCTTAGTCCGCGCCTGTGTAAAATTCACGGCCTTGCCCAGCGGCGATTTATTTTGCTATGGTTCATGATTGTCGTTGTGGACTGGATCGGGGCCAATAAAAATGAAGATCACAACCGGCGAGTATGCATAATCAACTTGCATCGCTTGCCATCGCGGCCTGCCGCTGCCGGCCATGTCGAAATCGAACAATCGCTGGGTCGAGCATGAATCGGACCGGATCGCCGGACCGGCAACCGGCATGCGGCAAAAATTTGCGTTAAATTTCACGGTGTGGTTCACACCTCAATTGATTCCAGGAGAGCACGATGGATAAACCCGCAGTCGACATGGACCGATCAAACAGCAGCGCCCTCGCCAGTTTCAGGGAGCTGCGCAGTTATCTGAATGCCCAGATACTCGGCCAGGAGAGTCTGGTCCAGAGCATGCTGGTTGCCCTGCTGGCGGAAGGACATCTGCTGATCGAAGGGCCGCCCGGCCTGGCCAAGACGCGCGCGATCAAGGCGCTGTCGCACGGCCTCGAGTGCGACTTCCAGCGCGTGCAGTTCACCCCGGACATGCTGCCTGCCGACCTCACCGGTTCGGATATCTACCGGCCCGAAGATGGCAGCTTCCGCTTTCAGCGCGGCCCGCTGTTCCACAACCTGATCCTGGCCGATGAAATCAACCGCGCACCGGCCAAGGTGCAGTCCGCGCTGCTGGAGGCGATGGCGGAACGGCAGATCAGCGTGGGCATGACCACTTATGCCTTGCCGCGCCTGTTCCTGGTAATGGCGACGCAGAACCCGATCGAGCACGAGGGCACTTATCCCTTGCCCGAGGCGCAGCTCGACCGCTTCATGCTGCATACGCTGATCGATTATCCGGATCGCGCCACGACGCGCTTGATCATGGATCTGGCGCGGCGCGAAGCGCTGGACCAGCGCGAGCTGCCGGCGCCGGCCCGCGCGATGGCGCAGGAAACCGTGTTCGCCGCGCGCCGCGAAGCATTGAGCCTGACGCTGGCCGGATCGGTCGCCGACTATATCGCAGCGCTGGTCGATGCCACCCGGCGTCCCGATGCCTACAGCAGCAAGCTGGGCGAATGGCTGCGCTGGGGGGCCAGCCCGCGTGCGGCGATCGCGATAGAACGCGGCGCGCGCGCGCTGGCCTGGCTGGACGGGCGCGATTACGTCAGCCCGGAAGACGTTCAGGTCATCGCCCCGAATGCGCTGCGCCACCGCATCCTGCTGGACTACACCGCGCAGGCGCGCGGCGTGAGCGCCCAGGACTGCATCGACGAACTGCTGCACAAGGTGCCGGCCCCGTGATCACGCCGGATCTCGCCGAACTGTCCGCGTTGCGCGCAACGGTGCGCGGCCTGAGCCTGCGCGCCCGCCGTCCCGCGCTGGCGCAGCTGCAGGGCGGACACCGCAGCGCGCAGCGCGGGCGCGGCCTGGAATTCGAAGAAGTACGGCTGTATGCGCCCGGCGACGATGCGCGCAATATCGACTGGCGCGTCACGGCGCGGCGCGGCGCCCCGCACACCAAACTGTTCCGCGAAGAACGCGAACGCCCGGTGTGGCTGGTCGCCGATCTGCATCCCGGGCTATTCTTCGGCAGCCGCCGCCAGTTGAAATCTGCGCTGTTGCTGCGCGCCGCCGCGATGCTGGGCTGGGTCGCCGCACTCGGCGGCGACCGCGTCGGTGCGGTGATCGCCGGCAGTGCCGCTGCGCCGCGCATCTTTCCGCCGCGCGGCCGCGAAGCGGGGGTGCTGCCTGTGCTGCAAGCGCTGGTGGAATCCCAGCCGCGTGCGCCCGGCACGCCGCCGGCAAACGGCTGGAGCCGCGCCATTGCGACGCTGCAGCCGCTGTTGCAACCGGGCAGCCTGATCCTGCTGTTGAGCGATTTTGCCGGGTTCGACCAGTCCGGCGAGGATATCCTGGCGCAGGCCACGCTGCACAGCGATTGCCGGTTGTTGTGGATCACCGACCCGCTGGAAAGCAGCGGACTGCCGCCGGGCAACTACCGCGTCGGCTTGCCGGGACGGCTGTGGTGGATGGATGGCGAACAGACGCGCTTGAAATGGCAGCGCGCGTGGCAGGCGCGCGAACAGCGGCTGGAGCACCTTGCGCTGCGTCTGAACCTGCCGCTGAGCCGGTTGAACACGCACGATGCGGCGGTTGAGCGTATGTCCGCGCTGCTGCGGGAGCCGGCATGGGCGGCATGAAACCGGATTGGTTATCGCAGCTCGCGCCGCCGCACGCGCCGCCGCCCCTTGGCTGGTGGCCGCCGGCGCCGGGCTGGTGGGCGCTGGCGATCCTGCTGCTGATCGTCCTTGCTGCGGCGATATATAGGCAACGCCGCCCCGCAGTGCGGCTGCGCCGCATTGCGTTGCGCGAACTGAAAAACCTCGAGGCGGCCGCTATCGACGATAGCGAATTGGCGCGCCGCCTGGAACATCTGCTGCGCCGCTATGCGATGGCGCGCTACGGGCACGCCGCCGTCGCGGCGCTGAGCGGAGTGCGCTGGATCGCTTTCGTCGTTGCCCATGGCGCCGGCGAATGGGACGGTGCTGCCGGGGCCGGTCTGTTGCGTGCAGCCTATGGCGGCAAAACGGACGCAGACCGTGCGCGCTGGCTGTCCGGCGCGCGCGCATTCCTCAAGGGACGGACATGATCCACATCGAATGGCCATGGATGCTGCTGCTGCTGCCGTTGCCGTGGCTGTCCGGCCGCCTTCTGCCGCCGGCAACAGCGCAAGGCGGCGCGCTGTTCCTGCCGTTTGCCGTCGCAGTTGCGCCGGAACCGGGTTCCGGTGTGCGTGCCTATCCGCGCCGGCGCACCTTGCTGCTGGCGCTGGTCTGGCTGTTGCTGGTCGCGGCTGCCGTGCGTCCGCAGTGGCTGGATGATCCGCTGCCGGTGCCCACCACCGGGCGCCAGCTCTTGCTTGCGGTCGATGTCTCCGGTTCGATGGCGACACAGGACATGGCAGGCAACTATTCCCGCCTCGATGTCGTGAAAAAGGTCGCCGGCGATTTCATCCGCCACCGCCACGGCGATCAGGTCGGCCTGATCCTGTTTGGCACCCAGCCTTATCTGCAGGCGCCGTTGACCAGCGATGTCGATACCGTCGGCCATTTTCTGAACGAGTCCATGGTCGGCATGGCCGGGCCGCAAACTGCCATCGGCGATGCGATCGGTCTGGCGATCAAGCGGCTGCAGGCAAACCGCGCGGCTGCCGGCAAACCGGGAGAGATGGTGATGATCCTGCTGACCGATGGCGGCAACGACGCCGGCCTGATGGATCCGCTGGCGGCGGCCAAAATGGCCGCCAGCGCCGGCTTGCGCATCTACACGATAGGGGTCGGGGCCGCGACCGGGCAAAGCCTGTTCGGCGCAAGCGGCAATACCGATCTGGATGAGGACACGCTGAAGTCGATTGCCGACATCACCCACGGCGAATATTTCCGCGCGACCGATGCGGATGCGCTGCAGCAGGTATACGCCCGGATCGACCGGCTCGAGCCTGCTGCCGGCCGCGAACAATGGTATCGCCCGCACACCGAATGGTTTCAATGGCCGCTGGCCTTGGCACTGCTGCTGAGCCTGCCGGCGGTGCTGATGCGGAGATCGGCATGAGCGCCGCCGGATTCCTGCATGACTTTCATTTTCTGCGCCCGCAATGGCTGCTTGCGCTGCCGCTGCTGTGGGCGCTGGTGTACTGGCTGGCGCGGCGGCGCGGCTACGACGGCGATTGGTCCGGGTTCATCGATGCGCAGCTGCTGCCGGCGCTGCGCCTCGATGCAGGCACCGCCGCCGGGATGCGGCCCTGGCCGTGGCTGGCGCTGGCGTGGAGCATCGCCGCGCTGGCGTTGGCCGGCCCGAGTTGGGAAAGAAGCCAGGCGGTGGCTTACCGTTCCCCTGCCGCATGGGTGTTCGTGCTCGATCTTTCGCCGTCGATGGCGGCTGCCGATGTCGTCCCAAATCGGGTCACACGGGCACGTTACGCGCTGGATGATCTGCTGGGCGCGGCCCGCGATGCGCGCGTGGCATTGGTCGTATTCAGCGATGAGGCCTATGTCGTGACACCGCTGACCCAGGACGTCGCCACGGTGCGCGCGCTGTTGCCGCCGCTCGCCCCGGATATCATGCCCAGCCCCGGCGACCATCTCGCCCCGGCACTGGAGCAGGCCGGCAAGCTGCTGCAGGCCGGCGGCCGGGACCAGCGCATCGTCGTGCTGACCGACGGCTTCGACGATCCGGCCGCGGCGTTCTCCGCGGCGGCCGCACTCCGGGCACGCGGCGTCACGCTGAGCGTGGTCGGGGTGGGCACGCCGAACGGCGCGCCGCAGCGCAGCGCGGGCGGCGGCTTCGTGCAGGATAAGAATGGCGTCGCCAAGCTGGCGCGGCTGGATGCAGAGCGGCTGCGCCAGCTGGCCGCATCCGGCGGCGGAGACTATGTCGATATCGCGCAGCTGCCGGCGCTGATAACTGACCTGCAATCGGCACCGAGGTCGGCAAGCGGCGCGGTCGCGGTGCCGGGAATGGAAGTCGCGCAGTGGCGCGATGAAGGGATCTGGCTGCTGCCGCTATTGCTGATACTGGCCGCCTTGCTGGCGCGGAGGCGCTGGTTATGATGCGCATCCTGATTGCACTGGTGCTGTATGCGTTGATGTGCCCGGCGCAAGCCATAGACTGGGCCGGCCTGTGGCGCAATCCGGACCAGCAGGGCGAAGCCATGCTGCAGCGCGGCGACGCGGCCGCGGCAGCGAAGGTCTATAAGGACCGGCGCCGCAAGGCTTATGCGGAACTCCAGGCCGGCGACTTTGCGGGCGCGGCGCGCGACCTGTCCGCCTTGGACGACAGCGACGCCGAGTATAACCGCGGCAATGCGCTGGCTCATGCAGGCGATCTGCAGGGCGCGATCGGCGCTTACGATGCCGCGCTGAAACGCGATCCGCACAACCGGGATGCGGCGCACAACCGCGAACTGGTACAGAACGCGCTGAAACAGCAGCCGCCGCAACAGCAGCAGGATGCAAACAGCGGCCAGTCGAAACCGGGCAAGCCGGATCAGGGCAAGCCGGGCGGCCAGAATAGCAATGACCAGAACAGCAATGACCAGAACAGCAATGACCAGAACAACAGCGGCCAGGGTTCGTCCGGGCAAGATCAGAGCAAGCAAGGCGGACGATCCGGCGCCCAGCCAGGCAACAGCCCCGGCTCACAGGGCAATCCGCAGCAACCGGGCGCTTCAAGCGCGCAATCCGGCCAGCAGGGAGGCCAGCAAGGGCAAAGTGCGAACAACGGCCAGCAGCAGTCTGCGGCGAACAGTCGGGCGCAGCCGGGCCAGTCGGGTGATAACGCAAGCAGCAGCCAGGATACTGCCACCCAGGGTGACAAGGGCGCCTCAGGCAAGGACGCTTCGGCTGATGGTGCATCAAACGCCCAGGCTATGCAGCCGGGCGAACAACAGCATACGTATGCTCAGGGCCGTGATGACGCAGAGCAGGCGCGCCGCGATGCCGCGGCCAGTCTCGGCCAGGCAAATTCAGGCAAGCAGAACGGCAGCATCGGTGCCGGGCAATCCATACCCCCGGAGAGCGAGCAGCAGCTGGCGCAGGATCAATGGCTGCGCAGCATTCCGGACGACCCCGGCGGGCTGCTGCGGCGCAAATTCATGATCGAATACATGTTGAGACAACAGAAGGTGAATCCATGAACATTTTGCAGCGCGTCCTTGTTGCATTGATTGCTTGCGCGATCAGCCTGTCGGCTGTGGCGGCCGTTTCGGCCAGCCTGGACCGGAGCCATATCGGATCGGGAGAAACGGTACAGCTGCAGCTGCAATACGATGGCAGCACCGACACCCAGCCCGACCTGGGTCCGCTGCAGCAGGATTTCGAGGTGCTCGGCAGCGGCAGCGGCAGCAACGTGCAAATCATCAATGGACACATGACATCACAGACGCAGGTCACGGTGCTGCTGTCGCCCAGACATGACGGCATCATCCGCATACCACCGCTGCAATGGAACAAGCAGCAGTCGCCGGTGCTGCAACTTTCGGTGGGTGGAGGCGGCAGCGCCGCTCCCGGCCTCCAGGCACGCGGCGATGCCGCGCATGTGTTTGTCACCGCGACGCTGGATCAGAAGCAGCCCTATGTGCAGGCAGCGGACATGCTGACGGTCAGGCTGTATGCCGATCTGCCGCTGTACCAGGCCAGCCTCGATCTGCCGGGCAGCGGCGATGTGCTGGTCAAACAGATCGGCAAGGACAGGCAGAGCAGCGAAACGCGCAACGGCCGCAGCTATCAGGTGGTCGAACGCAAATATCTGCTGTTCCCGCAGCGCAGCGGTAAGCTCAGCCTGGACGGGCCGGTGCTGGATGCCCAGGTGCTGGATAGCCGCAGCAACGATCCATTCGGCAATAACCCGGCATTAAGCAATATGTTCCGGCAGATGCCGTTCGCCGGCATGATGAATACGACACGCCCGTTGCGCATGCATGCCCACCCCATCGAATTGAACGTGCGTCCGCGTCCGGCGGATGCGACCGGGGCATATTGGCTGCCCGCGCAAAAAGTCACGCTGGAAGAAAGCTGGAGCACGGATGTGACGACGCTGCACGCAGGCGAGCCGCTGACGCGCCACCTGCATATCAGCGCAACCGGCCTGACCGGCGCACAGCTGCCCGAGCCCGCCGCGCTGATGACATTGCCCGACGGCATCAAGGCCTACCCGGACCAATCCAAAGCGGCCGATGCCATCCAGGGCGATATGGTGACCGGCAGCCGCGACCAGGATATCGCCTTGATCGCAGCGAGTCCCGGCCACATCGAGTTGCCGGCGCTGCGGCTGGATTGGTGGGACACTGCGCACGACACCCGGCGCGAGATTACGCTGCCCGCGCGCACGCTGGATATCCTGCCTGCCGCTGCTGACGCCAACGGGCCGGCGCCGCCTACGGCTGCTCCGGCAGCATCCAGCGGGCCCGGCGCGGTTACCCGGCCAGCCATTGCGGAACAGAAGCCGGGTGTCGCCTATGCTGCTCCGTGGCTGTGGGTCAGCATTGCGCTGGCGCTGCTGTGGCTGTTCACCGTGCTGGCCTGGTGGCATACGCGCAAAAGGGTTGCGCGGCCGCGACCGGAAAAACCGGATGATCGGGACCAGCCCGAAAAGACCGCCGCCGGCGCAGCGTTCAAGGCTTTCAAGGACGCGTGCCGCAACGACGATCCGCATGCCGCGCGCAAGCAGCTGCTTGCCTGGGCCGGGTCGGCATGGCCGGCGCAAACGCCGGCCGGACTTAATCAGCTGTCCCGCCGCCTGGGCGATGCGCATCTGGCCGAGGCACTCAGAAATCTGGATCGCGCCTGCTATACCGGCAAGCCCTGGCAGGGCGCACCGCTGCTCGGGATATTGCCCGCCCCTCCGGTGCTGAAGAGTACGGCGGAACACAAACACGAGCTGCCCGAGTTGTATCCCTAGCGGCAGCCCATAACGGCGATGCGGGAGCGAGACAGTCGCGAATTATGCAAACGGCATCTTGCATGACGACATCAGTCGGCTATCATTACATCACATTGCCGGAGGCCAGCATGGGTATCCCTAATTCATTTGCAAAGTCGGCTATGGCTGTGTCAGCGCTGCTGGTGTTGTCCATCGCGGCGTCTACAGCGCAGGCCGATGCCATCATCTATAAATACACCGGGCGGGACGGAGTGACGGTGTATTCGCAAACCTTGCCGGAAAGCCACAGCCCGGGCGATGTTCAGACCGTCAGGGTGGAAAGCCTTCCGCCACAGCAGCAGCGCGCCGCGGTCAGGATGCTGGACACTTTGAACAAGAATGCCAATGACAAGGCAGCATCGCTGGTCACCAGGCTGGATATTGCCGACCGGAACATCGCTGCGGCGATCAAGAATCTCCAGCATGCAGAACAAAATTTGAAAAAGGGATCCGAGCTGGTTGGCGGCGACCGGGTCGCGAATTTCGACGGCGGATCGCGCATAAGGGAGGAATATTTCTTGCGCGTATCTCAGCTTCAGGGTGCCGTGGAGCAGGCAAAACAGGCCTTGGACCAGGCGTACGTGGAGCGCGACAATTTGCGCTGATTGCAATTGCGCAAACCGGGTAGCGCAAAACCGGAATCAGGTGTTCAATATCCCGGGCGCGACATTGCCCGGCGACATCCGGGGCAGCTAGAATTGCTTGTTCAGGCCGACGGTGAAGCCGTGGGGCAACAGGCCGAGCACAAACGGGCTTTGCCGGCTGTGCGCGTAATACCCGGTCAGCCCCCCCAGCGCCCAGCCCGCCAGCACATCGGTTTGCCAGTGGCCCCACACCTTCATGCGCGCGATGCCATCATACAGCGGGAGCAATTCCAGCGCATACACGGAAGGGGTGTCCTCGCGGTATTCCATCACGAAGGGCGTCACCATCGCACTGACTGCCGCCACTTCCCCGCTCGGGAAACTGACATATTCCTTGCCGCCCTGGAACCATTGGTCCGGATTGTCGGTCTGGCCGGGCCGGGCGCGGGTGAAGGTGAATTTCAAGGCCTGGGCCGAGAGGCCCGCGAGCGCCGAAGAGTCGATCGATTGCCAGAATGTCTTGCCCAGGCGCGTATCACCGCCTTCCCAGATCCCACCGGCAAACTCGCCGACTATCATGATATTCAGCAAGGCGAGCTGGTTGGTGCGTTTCCAGATTCCGCTATTGTCGTAAGCCAGGCGGTGGTCTATGCCCAGCGGCCCGCCTGCGCCGCTCGCACCCGTGCAGATGAAAAACAGATAGGCTGCCCACGGCAGCGACAACCACAAGCTTCTGCGCATAATCCGTCTCCTCCACGAGTGCGGTGTCAATAAAAACAGTTTACGCCAATGCGGGCATCTGCTGTTGGCCGGCTTGCTGCCTTGGTCTACCGTTTTCAGACAGGCATCCAGAACTGCTTTCGACGCCTGGCCGGCATACGGCTTGCACAAGTACAACCGGGAAGTGCTGCGGTTAGGGAACAAGCCTGACGGCAATTGCACCGCGCACGCTATTTACAAACCAGATTGCGTCCGCACGCGCCAAGTCATCCAGGGTCAAAATTTCCTCCTGTACACGTTTCCTGTCCAGCAATACGCCACGGAATACGCCGGGCAGCAGGCCACAAGCGGCTGCCGGGGTCAACAACCGGCCTTGTATGCCGACAACAAGATTGCCGCGCGTGAATTCAGTCAGTTCGCCGCGTTCGTTGTATAGCAGCGTATCAAATATCCCTGCCCCATCCTTCATCAGGGTTGTATAAACCTGGCGTCGCGTGGTCTTATGGCGCAGCCAGGGGTTGTCACCTGCAACCGGCGCTCTGGCCAGCGCAACCTGCGGCGCGAGCGCAAGCGTGTCGAGGGGAAAAACTTCGATGCTTGCCTCGCCGCTGGCCGAGAGGCGCAGCCTGACCCGTCTATGCCTGTCAGAGTGCTGCCTGGCCGCAGATTGCAGGGATTCCAATATGTGCCTTCCGTCAAACGAAAAGCCGAGTGCAATAGCGCTGCTCTCGAGCCGTTTCAGATGTCGATGCAGCAGCCAGTAGCGGCCCCGGTGCAGGCGCAGGGTTTCCAGTAGCTCGTAATCCGGGCAGGATCGCCGCAGGAAAGCCTGCTTCGCAAACCATTCTTCATACTCGCTGTGCGTTTCCGAATCGAAGGTGATGCCGCTGCCGATGCCGCATTCGGCAAACCGATTCGCGGTATTGATCACAGGAGTTCGTATGCCGACGCTGAATATGGCTTCTCCGCCGGGCATCGCCACACCTATTGCTCCGCAGTAGGCACCTCTTGGGGAGGTTTCCAGGTCCTTGATCGCGGACATCGCCGCCGCTTTCGGCGCGCCGGTCACGGATCCGCTCGGGAACAGGGCGTGGAAGACTTCGCTCAATCCCGTGCCTGCCTTGGTGCGGCAGGTGACAGTCGAAGTCATTTGCCAGACCGTCGGCCACGCTTCAATTGAAAATAGCTGGGGCACAGCTATCGTATCGGGACGCGCCACCCGCGACAGATCGTTGCGGACCAGATCGACGATCATCAGGTTCTCAGCCATCTCCTTTTTCGATCCGCGCAACTGTTGTGCGGACTTGAGGTCGTCTGCAGGGTCACGGTGCCTGATCGCGGTGCCCTTCATCGGCCGGCAGCTCAGCGCCCGGCCGGATTCATTATAGGTGCCATAATGAAAAAACAGCTCCGGGGAAACCGAGCAAATCTGCCAATCCCCAAAGTGCATGTAAGCACAGTATGCGGAGGGCTGGTTCGCTTTCAGCCGGTCGTAGAATGACAGCCCGTCCCCGAAAAACGGGGCCCGTAGCCGCGTCGTATAGTTGACCTGGTAGTAGTTTCCTTCTGAAATATTGTGTCTGACCTTGGCCACGGCGGCATCGAAATTCTCCCGCCGGGTCTCGTCCCTCCAGATGCCGGGGAGGTTTTCCCTGCGCTGCCGGGGAGCTGATGCGACGTTCCGGTATACGGCGAACCTGGCGAAAGGCAGACCCGATGGCGGAGCTGCATGCGCATGCAAGGCTTGGTCGAACGCAGCGGCCGCTTCGTATGCTACAAAGCCGAGCACCCAATAGCCGGCATGCGCATAGGCATCGACTTTGGACAGCAGCCCCGGCACCTCGCTGATAATCGAGGCTGTCAGAACGAATTCCGGCTCCCTGAAGATTGCCGTCAGGCGACCTATTTGTGAGGGATGGGGAAAATCAATTTCGCAATAGTCTGGCTGAGTAGGGGTCATTTCGACTCTCTGGATTCCACCCCTGAGGCAGGGGCATGCCAGTGTACCGGCAACGATCGGCGTAGCGATGGCATTGCGCGCTGCCGGTTTCAGCCCGGGCATATTCGTTGCCCGGGCATTCGCAAAGGGCAGCCGCCGGCACAAAGCAGGCAATCAACCGGGCGCGTATTCTTGACGCAGGGTACCCGGAGCCACCTGTCCGGGCGGGATGCTGACCATGGCTGGATTCCTTGTCAATTGGAGATCCATCGAATGTGGCGCGCCCGACAGGAGTCGAACCTGTGACCCTTGGCTTCGGAAACCAATACTCTATCCAACTGAGCTACGGGCGCGTAATGCGGCAAATTGAAGGCTGGCATTCTACCTCAGATTGTTTCCCGGGCGATTTGATGTCAGCCCGGTACTAATCGGCCATGCCGGCAAACCTTTGCATATTTACCGTAGCGCGTTCAATCCTGTATGATTTCCGTTCGATGATATATCGAGATAATTGATTCATGATAGCGTGTTGCATCTTGTCGATAACTACAACTATAGGGAGAAGAATGTCATGTCCAAGCGTAAATCAGATTCACACAATCACGGCCGGCGCGAATTCATTCGCACCGGCCTGGCCGTCGCAGGTGCGCTCTCGTTGCCTGGAGGGCTGGTAAGCCGGGCCTTTGCAGCAGATAATCCAGCGATCGGTACCTGGCCGGCAGGCTCGTCCGGCAACTCGGTTTTCATAGGCATCACCGTGCCGCGAACCGGCAGTTATGCATTGCAGGGTGAAGATGAGCTCAAGGGCTACCTGCTGGCGATCGAGCACATCAATGAAGGCCATCCGCTGATCAGGAAAATCTCGCCCAAGTCCAGAAAGGGTGTGCTGGGCAAGAAGGTGACTTACGGCGTCGCCGATTCCGCGGCCAAGCCCAACGACGCGGTGCAGGCGCAGCAGCGCTTCATCACCGAGAACAAGGCGGTGCTGATGACCGGCTCGACCTCGAGCGCGGTCGCGGTGGCGCTCAACAAGCTGGCCCAGCGCGAGAAAGTGCTGTACGTCGCCGGCATTTCGGGCTCCAACGACACCACCGGCAAGGACTGCGTGCGCTATGGTTTCCGCCAGTGTTTCTATGGCCAGACCGCGGCTGCTGCGATCGGCCCGATCATCGTGCAGGCCTTCGGCAAGAATCTGAAAGCCGCCTATCTGACGCCCGACTACACCTACGGGCACACGGTCACGAAATCGATGCAGGACTATCTCGCCACCGCAGGGTGGACCACGGCGACCAATCAGGTATCCCCGCTTGGCTCGCCCGACTACTCTTCGTACCTGCTCAATGTGGCCAATTCCGGCGCCGACGTGCTGATCAACGTCAACTGGGGCCACGATGCGGTGCTGTCGATCCAGCAGGCCAAGCAGTTCGGCGTCCTCGACAAGATGAAGCTGGTGGTGCCCTATCAGGTACCGTTCCTCGCCCGGGAAGTGGGCAACAACCTGATGGCCGGCGTCTATGCCGCGACCGACTTCTGGTGGACGATGGAAGACCAGTATCCGCTGGCCAAGATGTTCGTCGAGTCTTTCGAAAAGAAATACGGCTACAAGCCGGAATGGGGTGCCGAAAATGCCTATATGGAATTCGCGCTGTGGGCGGAAGCGGTGGAGAATGCCGGCACCTTCTACCCGCCTGAAGTGATCAAGTCCTACGAAGCCGGGCGCAAGATCAACTCGCTGGTCGGCGAGGTATACTGGCGTGCAGAAGACCACCAGCTGGTCAGACCGGTCGTCATCGTCAAGGGCAAGCAGCCATCCGAAATGAAGAACAAGGAAGATTACTACGACATCGTGGAAATCGATCCCGGCCTGCCGCTGATGCAGAAGCCGGACGCGTTCGGCTGCAATCTCGGTTCGTACACCTGAGAATTAAACGGCACGTAAGCGCATCGCGGGGCAGCCGCTGCCCGCGATGCGGGTTACGCCGCGTTCCGGGAACACCCCTGAGCCGCGGCAAAATATAAGAATCATCATGGTTAACTGGACTAATTTCCTCTCGCAATTGTTCAACGGTCTGGTGCTGGGCGCGCTGCTGGCGTTGATCAGCTCCGGGCTTACGATCATCTACGGCACCCTGGGCGTGCTGAACCTCGCGCATGGCGCGATGTTCATGCTCGGCGGCTATGCCGGCTATGTCGCTTACCAGGCATCCGGCTCCTTCGTCGTCGCGCTGATTGCCGCGCCGCTGTTCATGCTGGCGTTCGGCGTGCTGCTGGAACGGCTGGTGATCCGCCATTTTTATGACCGCCCGCACGAGGACCAGTTGCTGGTCACGTTCGGTCTGTCCATCTGCATTGTTGAAATCGTCCGCTACTTCTTTTCCAGCATGTCGAAGAGCGTGCCGCCGCCATCGCTGTTTTCCGGCATCACCTCGCTCGGCGGCGTGATGTTTCCGACTTATCGCCTGGCCCTGATCGGCATCGTGACGGTGGCGCTGCTTGCGCTGTATATGGTGCTGTACCGCACCAAGCTGGGATTGATCGTGCGCGCGGGGATCGAGGATGCGGTGATGGTAGATTCCCTCGGCATCAATGTGTACCGGGTGTTCATGATCGTGTTCGGCATCGGCGCAATGGCCGCCGGTTTTGCCGGCATCGTCAACGCCCCGGTGGTCTCGCTGACGCCCGGGATGGGAGAATCGATACTGGTGCAGACCTTCGTGGTTGTCGTTATCGGCGGTGTCGGGTCGTTCCCCGGCGCGGTGCTCGGCGGCCTGATCGCCGGGGAGATCATCAGCATCACTTCGATGATTAACCCCGGTTACGCCTACGTGATGCTGTTCGCGGCCATGACGCTGGTGCTGGTGGTGAGGCCGCGCGGCCTGCTCGGCATGAAAGGTCGTGAATGAGTGCCGGGAAGCGGTTGTTGCAGCGCCGTTTCGTGGTGGAGACGCTGACCGCGATCTGCCTGATTGCAGTGCCATTCGTGCTTCCCCATATCGACGCCGCTCCAAATACGGTGAACCGCGTGCTGGTGTGGGGCCTGTTCGGCATCGGCTTCGACATCCTGTTCGGCTATACCGGCCTGCTTTCCTTCGGCCAATCGGCTTTCTACGGCACCGGCGGATTCGTTGCCGCATATTTGCTTACCCAGGCCGGCTTTCCGTATGTCGTGATTGCACTGGTCATCGGCATGGTCGCAGCCGCCTGTGTCGGCTATCTGATCGGGTTGCTCGCGCTGCGCAGCACCGGCATCTATTTCGCGATGATCACGGTGGCCATCGCGGAAATATTCTACTTCGTCGAGTTCAACCCGCTCTCGGCATGGACCGGTGGCGAGAACGGCCTGCCCGGTGTGCCGACGCCGAGCTTTTATCTGGGCTTCACCACCCTCCACTTCACCAGCGGCTGGGCGCTCTATCCCTTTCTCGCGCTGCTGTACTTCATCGGCATCGTGATCGCACTGCGCATCGTGCGTTCCCCGGTCGGCGCGATCCTCACCGCCATCCGCGAGAACCCGCTGCGTGCGGCCGCGGTCGGCCACAATGTCCACGCCTACAAACTGACCGCGTTTGTGATTGCCGCTGCCTACGCCGGCCTGGCCGGCGGCCTGCTGGGCGTGATGCAGGCCTTCATGCCGCCGGACGCCTTCATGTTCGATACCTCGGGCCAGCTGGTGATGCAGACCGCGATCGGCGGGCGCGCGACGCTGTTCGGCCCGCTGGTCGGCGCCATGGTCTGGTTGTTCCTGCAGGATTTCCTGCAGGCTACGCTGGGGCTGGGGGCTGAATGGAAGCTGGTGCTGGGCGTGGTGTTTGTCCTGCTGGTGGTGTTCTTGCGTCAGGGCATCATCGGCGGCATCCGGGATATGTATCGCTACCTCAGGGTAAGGCTGGTGCCGCCGTCCGCCCCCGGGCAGGGCGGCCCCGCTGCGGCCAGGGTACAGGCCGGGCCAGCCGTGCTCCCGTTGCGCCCGCATCATCCCGTGCCCAGGGACTATTCCGGCCCCATCCTGCAGGTCAGCGGCCTGACCAAGCACTACGGCGGCGTGCACGCCAACACCGACATCGATTTCACGGTGAATCCGGGCGAGCTGCGCGGCATCATCGGTCCGAACGGTGCCGGCAAGTCGACCTTTTTCAAGATGCTGACCTGCGAGGTGCATCCTTCTTCAGGCAAGATCGTGTTCGAGGGCCGCGACATTACCGGCATGAGCGTCACCGACGTCTGCCAGCTCGGCCTGACCAAGAGCTATCAGGTCAACCAGCTGTTCAACAGCCTCACGGTGCGCCAGAATCTGACGATTTCCGCGCTGGCCGAGCTGCGCGGCAAATTCAGGCTGGACATGCTGTCCAGCCTGGCCAACGTCCCCGGATTGGATGAACACGTCGAGCACACGCTGGAGCTGGTGAACCTGAGCGCGCGCAGCGACACCCCGGTATCGCAGCTCGCCTACGGCGAGAAGCGACGTCTCGAAGTGGGTCTGGCGCTGGCATCGTCGCCTACGCTGCTGCTGCTGGACGAACCGCTGGCCGGCATGAGCCCGCAGGAGCGCATCGAAACAGTCCAGCTGCTCAAGTCGATCAGCCGGGGGCGCACGATGATCATCATCGATCACGACATGGATGCGCTGTTCGAACTGGCCGAGCACATCACCGTGCTGCAGGAAGGCCGCGTGCTGGTCGAAGGCACGCCGGATGAAATCAAGGGTAACGCAAAAGTGCAGGAAGCCTACCTTGGCGGCATGCATGAGGAAATCAAGGCATGAGCCTGCTCGAAGTCCATGGGCTGCACAGTTATTACGGGGATTCCCACATCCTGTTCGATGTCTCGCTGCGCGTCGAGAAGAACGAGGTGGTGGCGCTGCTCGGCCGCAACGGCGCCGGCAAGAGCACCACGCTGAAAAGCCTGATGGGTGTGGTGAGTCCGCGCGCCGGTTCGGTAAAGCTGGACGGGGTCGAGCTGGCCGGCAAAAAGAGCCATGCCATCGCACAGGCCGGCATGCAGCTGGTGCATGAGGACCGCCGCATCTTCGGCAGCCTGGATGTCGAGGAGAATCTGGTGCTCGCCGCTCTGACGGCGCCGAAAAAATGGCCGCTGGACCGCATCTACGAAATGTTCCCGCGCCTGAAGGAGAGGCGCGGCAGCAGCGGCACCGATCTTTCGGGCGGGGAACAGCAGATGCTGGCAATCGCCCGCGCACTGATCCGCGACCCGAAGATCATCCTGCTGGACGAGCCGTTCGAAGGGCTGGCGCCGGTGATCGTGCGCGACCTGATGGTGGCCTGCCGCGAGCTGGCCGCGGCCGGACAGACCATCGTTCTGGTGGAGCAGAATCTCGCCGCCACGCTGGCCCTGGCGCAACGCGTCTATATCATCAACAACGGGCATATCGTGCACGAAGGCCCGGCACAGGAAATCAAGGCGCAACCGGACCTGTTGCAGCGTTATCTGGCTGTGTAACTGCCGCTGGCAGTCAGTTTTCCCTGCTGTCCCAGGCTTACCGCATGCAACCCCATCCTTGGGTAGTTCCTTGCATGCGTGCTCCAAACGGCGCAATTCCCCTCGAATGCGCATTCCCCCGCAACGCAGTTGCTCAACCGCCAGAATGGATGGGCTGGATACGCCTGCCGTAACGGCGGCATGGAAAAGCAGGAATGGCTATCCCGTGCGAGCCGCCATTTTCCATCAGGGCCGCTGTCCGGCTGGATTATTTGCCTGATTTTGAATATATATTCCATGCTCTTCTTGTGGAATTTAAATATTAAATTTATTTTTAATTATTCCTGCTTAACGCTGTGCAACTAATATAAACTGGGTTTCGGGAGGGTTTGAGAACGCCTGTAGACGTCGGAAGAACGTTAGCAAAGCGCGTCGCAATAGAACGTCCAAAACGTCAACAATCGAGAGAGAGGTTACTTATGCACAAAATAGGCGGCAGCCCGGCCATCCCGGCCAATCCACCAGGAAATTCCGCATACATCGAACGGAGGACACCATGTCTGAATTGATCGCCGGAAAGATACTCAAGAACCCGAAATACCTGCAACTCGTCAAACAGCGCGATACGCTGGCCTGGACCTTGTCGGCCATCGTATGCGTGATGTATTTCGGGTTCACGCTGATGATCGCGTTTACCCCTGATATCCTGACCCGGCCGATAGCTGCCGACAGCGTGATCCCGCTGGGCATGCTGCTTGGTGTCGGGGTGATCGTGGTGTCCTGCATCCTGACCGGAGTTTACGTTTACCGGGCGAACCAGGTCTTCGATCCGATCGTCAACGAAATCGTGAGGGAGGCCTCCAAATGAAAATTGCCAAGCATGCTTTCCATGCGCTGTCGGTATTCGCCGCGCTGCTCGCCGCCAATCTGGCGCATGCAGCAGAATCCGCGGTGGCGGCCGTTGCCCCCGCGGCCGCGGCTGTCGCTGCACCGGCAGAAACGCCGCTCAACTGGCACGCCATCGTGATGTTCCTGATCTTCGTTGCTGTCACGCTGGGCATCACCTACTGGGCGGCGACGCGGACCAAGACCGCGACCGACTTTTACGCCGCGGGGCGCGGCATCACCGGCTTGCAGAACGGCATGGCGATCGCCGGCGACTACATGTCGGCGGCCTCGTTCCTGGGTATCGCCGCGCTGGTCTACATGAACGGTTTCTATGGGCTGATCTTTTCGGTGGGCTGGCTGGTCGGCTGGCCCATCATCCTGTTCCTGATCGCCGAACGTCTGCGCAACCTGGGCAAATACACCTACGGCGACGTCGTTTCGTTCCGCCTCAGCCAGGGTCCGGTGCGCACGATGGCGGCGATCAGTTCGCTGATCGTCGTGATCTGGTATCTGATCGGCCAGGCGGTGGGGGCCGGGCAGCTGCTGCATACGCTGGTGCCGCAGATGTCCTATCAGCTGTCCATCGTCATCGTCGGCGCGCTGATCATCACCTACGTGACCTTCGGCGGCATGAAGGCCACGACCTGGGTGCAGATCATCAAGGCCGGCCTGCTGTTGGGCGGCGCGACGCTGATGGCGATCGGCGTGATGGCGCACGAAGGCTTCAGCTTCGGCAAGCTGTTCGCCGATGCGGTAGCCGCCCATCCCAAGCACCTGGACATCATGAAATCCGTGGTGCCGATCGGGGCCAAGGCCAATCCTATCGAGTCGATCTCGCTGGGGCTGACACTGATGCTGGGTACCGCCGGACTGCCGCACATCCTGATGCGCTTCTTCACCGTCACCGATTCCAAGGCGGCGCGCAAGTCGGTGCTGTACGGGACCTGCTTCATCGGCTTCTTCTATGTGCTGACCTTCATCATCGGATTCGGCGCGATCGTGCTGGTTGCTAACAACCCCGAGTATGTGGCCGACATCACCAAGAGCGTGCTGGGCCTGAAGGGCGGCGCCAACATGCCGGCGGTCTACCTGTCGCACGCACTGGGCGGGGACCTGTTCCTCGGCTTCATCGCAGCGGTAGCCTTTGCGACGATACTCGCGGTGGTATCCGGCCTGACGCTGGCGGGCGCGTCGGCGCTGTCGCATGACATCTATGCGCGCGTGATCATGAAGGGCACCGCGACCGAGAAGCAGGAAGTGTGGGTTTCGAAGATGGCTGTGATCGGCTTGGGCATCCTGGCCATCATCCTCGGCATCGCCTTCGAGAAACAGAACGTCGCCTACATCGTGGCGCTGACCTTCTCGATCGCGGCCTGCACCAACTTCCCGATCCTGGTGCTGTCGCTGTTCTGGCGCGGGCTGACCACGCGCGGCGCGGTGCTCGGCGGCTATACCGGCATCTTCGGTTCGATCGGCCTGCTGCTGATCGGCCCGACGGTATGGACCAAGGTGCTGAACATGGGGCCGGCGATCTTCCCGTATGACTTCCCGACCTTCGTCGTGCTGCCTGCGGTGCTGATCGTCGCGTACATCGTGTCGGTGACCGACAGCAGCGAGAGCGGAAAGAAAGAACGGGCGGCATATGACGCACAGATGGTGCGTTCCGAGACCGGTCTGGGCGCAGAAATGGGCGTTTCCCACTAGTCTGGAGCGCTTTCATTCAGACAGCCGCCGGGGTTGCCCGGCGGCTTTTTTTTGCCTGCCGGTTCCGTTCGTCCTGTGTCCGCACCACCAGCCAACTGCGCTGGCGCAGGATCACTCATACATATTCCGGCTTGCTGCGGAACGCGCGTTCCAGCCTGCGCAAGCCGTCATAATTGTCCGTGTCATGTGTACGCCTGGCCTGCGCGATCGCCACCAGCAGCAGTTGCGCGGTCGCCAGCGCATCGGCCAGCGCATTGTGGCGATCATCGTTGCGGATCGCAAAACACTCCGACCAGTCGTCCAATGCACGGCGGCTGCGCGCCAGTTCCGGATTAAGCGCAGGCAGGACATAGGCCAGGTCCAGCCAGGGGCGTTTGAACGCGATGCCCAGATATTCGCGCATGGCGCGCTTGATCATGGTCTCGTCAAAGGCGACATGGAAAGCCACCAGCGGTGACTTGCCGAGATAGCCGAGGAAGGCCAGCAAGGCATCGGCAGGCGGAGCACCTTCGCGCTGTGCCGAGCCTGAGATGCCGTGGATCAGGATGTTCTCCTTGCGGCTGGTCTCGCGCTGTTGCAGCACGACTGAGAAACTGTCATGCAGTGAGATCGCCCCGTCGACCACCGCCACTGCGCCGATCGAGATCAGCGTGTCGGTCATCAGGTTCAGTCCGGTGGTCTCGACATCGACGACGACGCAACGGCTCTGGCCGAACGCTGCGCTGTGCTCCACCTCGGGCAACGCCAGCCATGCATTCAGCCGCTGTGACTGCTGCGGGCTCAGGCGCGGTTTGGCAGGGAGCCAGCGTTGCAGCAGTTTCCTCATAGCCGGTAATTCAGCGCCAGCCGGGTCTGCAGCTTGCGCGCCTGGCGGAAGGCTTCCTTGAGGATGCGGCGGTCCAGTTCATTCAGCGCTGCGGGGTCGATCAGATTGTTCAGCGCCGGCAGGTTGTTTAACGCCGCGTTGTCGACCGCCTTCTGCTGCACGCTCGCCTGATAGTGGTGGCGCAGGCGCAACAGCTGGATGAACAGAAAGGCGTTGATCCAGCCGTCCACTTCGGTAGCCGGGATATGCAGCGCGGCAGTGCTCTGGCGCAGACGCTGGATCGTGCTGGTGCTGGCCACACCCGTCGCCAGGCTGAGGATGCGCGCCGCATCGACGAACGGCGTGATGCCATTGAGCTTGAGGTCCAGCGTGTTCTGCGCGCCGAGCACGAAATCGCGCACCAGGCCGAGCGGAGGGCGGTTGCGCAGCGCGTTTTCGGCCATCTGGTGCTGGAAGCGGGAGTTGTCGCTGGCGATCCTGGCCAGCCACTGGCGCAACTCCTCGGAGAGTGCGTGCGCGCCGTACAGCGGCCGGAAGTCGAAGAATATCGTGGCATGCAACAGCGCTTCCGGCGCGCTGTTCATCACCCAGTCCAGAAAGACCCGCTTCCATTCCTCCAGCGACAGACACCACTGCGGATTCGACGCCATCACGTTGCCGCGGCACAGCGGGAAACCGCACCAGGCCAGCGCTTCGTTGATGCGGCGCGCTGCCGGCAACAGCCGTGCGCGCACCTGGTCCGCGGTCATGCCCTCCGGTACGGTGAAGATCAGCGCGTTGTCCTGGTCGGTGCTCAGCGTCTGTTCGAAGCGCCCCTCGGAACCCAGCGCGATCCAGCACAGCCGGTCAGCCGCGATACCGGGGTCGCGGGCGGCGAATTCCAGTTCGATGATGCGTACCGTCAGCAGGTCGTTGAACGTGGAGATGAACTGGGTCAGCTGTTCCGCCGCGACTCCCTGAGCCATCATGTTGTGCGCCATGCTGCGGATGTCGGCGGCAGCCCGCTGCAGTTCTTCGACGGACTGCGCGTTGCGGATGGCCGAACCGATCTGGCGCAAGCCCACCCGCTGCAGCGCGAACAGGTCTTTTTCCGATACCAGCCCGACCAGGCGCTCGTTTTCAACGACCAGCACGTGGCGGAATCCCTGTTTGGCCATCAGCAGCGCGGCCTCGTGCGCCAATGCCTGCGGCGACAGCGTCGTCAGCTGCGTGGTCATCACGGCGATCACCGGCTGGCCGAGATCGATCTGCGGCAATGCGATGCGCGCCAGCACATCGGGCAGGGTCAGGATGCCGAGCGGCCGGCCGCGATCATCGACCGCCACCATCGAGCCGATGCGCGACTCGTGCATCTGCTGCAGCACCTCGCGCACTGGGGTCTGCGGCGAGCAGGTGACCGGCGCGCGCAGGATGATCGCAGACAGCGGGCTGCTCAGCGATTGCTGCCCGGCGCTGGTCTGGGTGAACTGCGCCTGGATGACCTGTTTGGAATGTTCCAGCAGATTGGCGATGCGCCGCGTGCAAAAATCGCGGAACGGCTCGCTCAATCCGAGCAGCGCGTGGAAATCAGCAGCGGGCAATTCGTAGCAAAAGGTGTCCTGTCCGGCACGGTAGACGCTGGCGACCGGACGGTGCGCCAGCAGCGCGCCCAGCGGAAAACATTCCCCCTCCGACAGTTCCAGCCAGGTATCCGCTTCGCTGGCATCGGCGACATTCTGCTCGCCCTGCACCATGCCCTGTTTGATCACCAGGAAGCGATCCACGACACCTTGCTGAGGTGCGATGATCACCTCGCCCTGGGCATGGTAGGCAAGCCGCATGCGCTCTATCATCCACAGCAGGTGCTCAGGCTCCATCTGGTCGAATGGCGCATGGGCCGTGAAGAATGCCAGCTGGGAGGAATGGATCGCACTCAAGGTGAAACCTCTTCAATTCGTGTGGCGATGGTTTATTATAGCCGCACCGCATCTCAGGACTCTGTCATGCCATTTACCAATCCCGGCCCCGCTGAAATCTGCCAGTTGCTGGACCGTGCACGCAACATCGCGGTAGTCGGGTTGTCGCCCAATCCGGCGCGCCCGAGCTTCCGTGTCGCACAGGGATTGCAGGGCCTGGGTTATCGCATCATCCCCGTTCGACCTGGGATTGACCAAGTGCTGGGCGAGAAAGCCTATGCGGATCTGGAAAGCCTGCCCGAACGGCCCGACATCGTGGACGTGTTCCGCGCGCCGGTGCATGTGCCGGCCATCGTCGAAAGCTGCATCAGGCTGGGCATCAAAAACCTGTGGCTGCAGGACGGCGTGATCCACGAAGCCGCCGCGTGGCGCGCGCGGGAAGCGGGCATCAACGTGGTGATGGACCGCTGCCTGTGGCGCGATCGTGTCCAGCTTTGCAAACGGCAAGCCTGACAGGGCGCCGACATTGAAGAACACGACAAAACACCTATCCCGCTGCGCCTGGGCAGGCGATGATGCGCTGTACCGGCATTATCACGACACCGAGTGGGGCGTGCCTGTGCATGACGATCGGCGTTTGTTCGAGTTCCTGATCCTGGAAGGGGCACAGGCCGGCTTGAGCTGGATCACGATCCTGCGCAAGCGCGAGCATTACCGCGCCGCCTTCGAAGGGTTCGATGCGGCCCGCATTGCCGCTTATGGCGCAAATAAAATAGAATCGCTGCTGCAGGATGCGGGCATCGTGCGCAATCGCCTGAAAGTGCAGGCTGCGGTCATCAATGCGCAAAAGTTCCTCGCGGTGCAGGACGAATTCGGCAGTTTCGACAGATTCATCTGGCAGTTCGTCGATGGCAGGACCCGGCAGAACCGCTGGCGCAGTTTGGCCGAAGTCCCGGCCAGCACTGCGCAGTCGGACGCGATGAGCAAGGAGCTCAAGCGGCGCGGCTTCAAGTTCGTCGGATCGACCATCTGCTATGCGCACATGCAGGCGACCGGGATGGTCAACGACCACACCACCGATTGTTTCCGGCATGCCGAATTGCTAAAGGGTAAGGGATAGGAATGCTATTGAAGTTCACCAAGATGCACGGCGCAGGCAACGACTTTGTCGTGCTCGACGGCGTGCATCAAACCATAGAGCTCGGGCCCGAGCAGCTGCGCCTGCTTGCCGACCGCCATTTCGGCGTGGGCTGCGACCAGATCCTGCTGGTCGAGAAAGCAGCGGGCAAAGGAGGCGGATTTCCGCTACCGCATCTTCAATGCCGACGGCGGCGAAGTGGAGCAATGCGGCAATGGCGCGCGCTGCTTCCTGCGCTTCGTGCACGAGCAGAATCTTACCGCCAAGCGCGAGATCATCGTGGAGACGCGCAGCGGCCTGATCAGCCCGCAGACTGGAGCTGGACGGGCGCGTGACGGTGAATATGGGGGCGCCGATTTTCGAGCCGGCCCGCATCCCGTTCAACGGCGGCAGCGGGGCGGTCAGCGAACCGCTGGCGGTGGCCGGCAAGACGCTGGACATCAGTGCGCTGTCGATGGGCAATCCGCATGCGGTGCAGCTGGTCGACGACATCGAAATCGCGCCGGTGAACGAGCTGGGCCCGCTGATCGAGCATCACCCGCGCTTCCCCCAACGCGTCAATGCCGGCTTCATGCAGATAATGGACCGCAACAACTTGCGCCTGCGCGTGTATGAGCGTGGCGCCGGAGAGACTCTTTCCTGCGGAACCGGGGCGTGTGCAGCCGTGGTGGCAGGCATCCGCCGCAAATTGCTCGACAGCCCGGTGAATGTCGCGACGCGCGGCGGCGTCCTGACCATCGCATGGGAGGGCGGCGGATCGCCGGTGCTGATGACCGGGCCGGCGATCACGGTGTTTACAGGCGAAATCAATTTATAGGAGCAGCGATGAGAGCTGAAGAAGTGGCGCAATATTTGCAGAGCAACCCGCAGTTCTTCGAGGAAAACCCTGATCTGCTGGCGCAAATCAGCCTGCCGCACCCGCACGGAGGGCGCACCATCTCGCTGAGCGAGCGGCAGCTGCTTGCGCTGCGCGAGAAGAACAAGGAGCTGGAAAGGAAGCTGCGTGAATTGACCGCGTTCGCGCGCGACAACGACACCCTGCAGCACAAGGTGCACGAATTCGTCGTCGCGTTGTTCGCTGCGCCCGACCTGGACACGCTGCGGGAAATGATCCCGCACCTGTTGCGCGATATTTTTGCGATACCGCATGCCGTGCTGCGCCTGTGGCAGGTGACCCCGCCCAGCGCAGAAGTACTGGCATTCGCCGATGCCCAGGCGCAGCCGGTCTGCCTGCACCATGCCGCGCACGACAGCGCCGTCTGGTTCGGCGAGCAGGCCGGCCTGTTGCACTCCTACGCCTATCTTCCCCTGCATGCGGGCAGCGAGACCGTGGGCCTGCTGGTGTTGGCCAGCGAAGACAGGCAGCGCTTCTATCCCGACATGGGTACGATATTCCTGCAGCGCATCGCCGAGGCTGTCGCCAGCGCGCTGCATCCCCATCTGGACCGCTAGCGCCGCCGGGAGCGCAACGCCAGATAAGGAAACACCAGATCAAGAAACAGCGAAAATGAGATGCCAGACGCGCTGACCGCCAACCGCCAATTCCTGCAGGGCTATCTGGCCTGGCTACGCAACGAGAAACAGTATTCCGACCTGACTGCGGAAAATTATGCGCGCGATCTCGTGCATCTGTTCGAGCTGGCCGGCGCTACACCGCTGGCCGATCTCGGGATCCATCATATCCGCCGCTATATCGCGCAACTCCACGGCCGGGGCCTGGGCGGCCGTTCACTGGCGCGGATACTGTCGGCGTGGCGCGGATTCTTCAGCTATCTGATCCGCGACCACGGCCTGGCCGATAATCCCTGTGCCGGACTGCGCGCGCCAAAAGCAGCCAAGACCCTGCCGCAAGCGCTGTCGCCCGACGAAGCGGCGCGCATGGTCGACCTGCCGGCGGACACCGTCGAAGCGATACGCGACAAGGCGATGTTCGAACTGTTCTATTCGTCCGGGCTGCGGCTGGCGGAGCTGGTCGGTCTTGATCTTGAGCCGATGCGCGCTGACATCGATTCCGCGGAGGTGCGCGTGACCGGCAAAGGCAGCAAGACACGCATCGTGCCGCTCGGCCGGTTCGCGATCGCGGCGTTGCAGGCCTGGCTGGCGGTGCGCGACCGGCTGGCCAGCCCGGGCGAGACTGCACTGTTCGTCGGGCAGCGCGGGTCGCGCATCTCGCCGCGCGTGGTGCAACTGCGCATGAAGCAATGGGGCGTCAAGCAGGGCATCAGCAGCAGCGTCCATCCCCATCTGCTGCGCCACTCGTTCGCCACCCATGTGCTGCAATCGTCTGGCGATCTGCGCGCCGTACAGGAGATGCTCGGCCACGCCAGCATCTCCACCACGCAGGTGTATACTCATCTCGACTTCCAGTATCTGAGCAAGATCTACGATGCCGCCCATCCGCGCGCGAAGAAGAAAACCGGAAAATAGAACATGACCCGGCAAAAAAGCACATCGCCCTCCGCGCCACACCGCGCTTCGCAGGGAAACCGGGATTTCCGCAACCGCCACCAGCGCAGCACGAAGACCACCGAAAGCCAGGGCGCACGCAGTGCCCCGCATCCGGGAGTGGCGGGCGCGCAAGCCGGCATCATCCTCAAGGCCGGCCGTGAAAAATCCTTGCTGCGCCGCCACCCGTGGATATTCTCCGGCGCGATCGAGCGCATCGACGGCGCGCCCGCCCGCGGCGATACCCTGCCGGTGCGCGATGGCGCCGGGACCTTCCTTGCCTGGGCGGCGTACAATCCGGATGCGCAGATTACCGCACGGGTGTGGTCATGGCGTGAACAGGAAAATGTCGATGCGGATTTCTTTCGCCGGCGCATCAGCGATTCGCTTGCGGCACGGAACGAGCTGGGTGTTGCGCGCAACAGCAGCGGCATGCGCCTGATCCACGGCGAATCCGACGGGTTGCCGGGACTGATCGTCGACCGCTACGGCGACGTGCTGGTGATGCAGATCGGCAGCGCCGGCCCGGAACGCTGGCGCGACACCATCGCCGACCTGCTGCTGCAGCTGTGCGATCCGCTGTGCATCTACGAACGCTCGGATTCCGATTCGCGCGCACTGGAAGGGCTGGAACCGCGCAACGGCGTGTTGCGCGGCGCGCTGCCCGACAGCATCGAGGTGGTCGAGAACGGCCTGCGCTTCAGCGTGGATGTGGCGGCGGGGCAGAAGACCGGTTTCTATCTCGACCAGCGCGACAACCGTGCGTTGACCGGCACGCTGGCGCGCGGCAGGGAAGTGCTGAACTGCTTCTGCTACACCGGCGGTTTCTCGCTGTATGCGCTGCGCGGCGGTGCGAAAGTCGGTGCTGTCGATAGACGCATCGGAAGAAGCGCTGCGACTCGCGCAGCGCAATCTCGAACTGAACGGACTGGATGCAGCGCGTGCCGAGTGGCAATGCGCCGACGTGTTCCAGGCGCTGCGCACGCTGCGCGACCAGAACCGGAAATTCGACCTGATCATCCTCGACCCGCCCAAGTTCGCGCCGACCGCCGCGTTCGCCGAAAAGGCCGCACGCGGCTACAAGGACATCAACCTGCTGGCCTTCAAGCTGCTCAGGCCGGGCGGTTTGCTGTGCACCTATTCCTGCTCCGGCGGCATCAGCGCAGACCTGTTCCAGAAGATCGTCGCCGGTGCGGCGCTCGACGCCGGCGTGGATGCGCAGATCGTGCACTACCTGCACGCCAGCGCGGATCATCCGGTGCTGCTCAGTTTTCCGGAGGGAGCGTATCTGAAGGGTTTGGTGTTGCGGGTCGCCTGATCCGGGGATCAACGATCGTGTTCGGGTGAGACGGGGTTTTGCTGCGGGCTTGCGCTACACTATCCTGGTGGAAGAACGCCCCTGATTCGTCCGGAGAACCCGGAAGTGATGGGTGCCGTCCCGTGCCAACTGTGCGACCAGGCCGGATTCCCAGTCAAGATAAGCTTGCATGGCGTCACGCGGATTGTCCGTACCCTCGTATGGACGCCGGTAGCGGTCTATGGGTTCGGAAGCAAGTCGCATAAGGCCGCTTTCGCTGGCGTATCCCGCCGCGCACCAGGCCGGTGTGCCGCCTTCGAGTACCGCCAGTTCTGCTCCACTTGCTGACAGGATAGTCTCCAGTTCCGCTGCTGCAAATGATGCAAGGATTCCGCTTTGGCAAGTGAGCACATAGCGTTGGGCTCCGGGTATGCGCCGACTATCCCTGGCCAGGCTGGAGCGCAATATGAACCATGCGCCCGGGATGTGAGACTTCCGGTAGGACGCACTGCTTGAGAGATCGAGAACGATGGCCTTTTCGGGAGCATGGAGCCAGTCGTTCAGGGTGGCGGGACTGATTTTGCGCACTGCAGGCAGCGGCGGCAGTGCCGGTTTCCCGCGCCCCCGTTCGATAAAGTCAGCAGGCACTGCGTCATCCACCACAAACACCTCCCAAGCCATCTGGGCCAGCCACGAGGCGCTCATATTGGCGCGAACGCCGTCGCTGTCTGCCAGCACCATGCGGGCGCCCCGCACCGGGGCCTGCATTTCGGTTTCCTGCACCAACTGCCCGCCGGGCGCGGAACGGAATCCGGGCAAATGGCCGCTGAGGTATTCTTGCGGGCTGCGCACATCGAAGAAATAGGTGGTACGCGAATCCTGGGCTTCCCAGCCGCGCATTTCGGCAGCAGAAACCCGTTTCACGCCCGCCCGGTCTGCCACCCCGCGGGCGATGTCTGCGGCTTGCAGGCGGTCGAATTCAGCAGTCTGTTCGAATTTGCGCTGCTGGCCGTGATCGAGGCTCTGGCCTGCGAGCTTCCAGCCTATGGTGCCGTTGCGCAACGCAGCGACCGGATTGGGTATGCCGGCATTGATCAACGACTGCGTGCCTATGATGCTGCGGGTGCGGCCGGCGCAATTCACGATGACCCGGGTTTCCGGTCTGGGGGCGAGTTGCCGTATTCTCAATACAAGTTCGGCGCCGGGCACGCTGGTCGCCGTGGGGATGCTCATGCTCTGGTATTCGTCGTAGCGGCGGGCGTCGACGATGACCATATCGGCCTTTGCGTGCAGCAGCGCCTGAACTTCTTCGGCGGAAAGCGCAGGCGTCTGACACTCGGTTTCGACCAGTTCGCCGAATGCCTTGCTCGGCACATTCACGTCGCGGAACAATTCGCCTCCGGCTGCCTGCCAGCCGCTGACCCCGCCAGCCAACACCGACACGTTCGTGTAGCCGAGTGCGCCCAGCCGTCGTGCGGCAATTTCGGCGTGGCCCTCGCCATCGTCCAGCGTGACGATGGCGACATCGCGGCGCGGCAGCCTGGTATAGGCATCAAGCTCTATCAGGGAAAGCGGCAGGTTGGCCGCGAACAGGGGATGGGCTTGCGCATGCGGATGTTCCTCGCGCACATCGAGCAGCGCGATCTCCTGCCGGGCGAGCAGGGCAGCGCGGATGTCGGCATAACTCTTCTGCGGGACGGGCTTGCTCATCGGGATGAGACTTGAATCAATCCCACAAATTAGGAAGGTAGTTGCTGGCATAGCCGGAGACGAAAGACTTTCCGGATCCGGATACCGGGTCGAACACATGCCGCTTCACGCGACCGATATTGGCACCGTAGACATGGATGCTGATGGAAGGCCGGTCGACCAGATCGTTGGCAACTTGGTGTATATCGCCGATGGCGGGAGACACGCATGAAGTCTGTCCGGGCAGGAGCACGCCCTCTCCGATCGCCCTGTAGCTGCCATCCGTCTGCCTGCTGTAGGCGATCTCGCGCTCGCGCCCGCGCAACAAGCCGACGATCCCCCAGGTCAGGTGGTCATGTATCGGCGTTTTCTGGGCTGGCCCCCAGACAAAGCTGACGATGGAGAGGCGATCCAGCGGATCGGCATAGAGCAGATACTGTTGATAATGGCTGGGGTGGGGCTGGGCGCAATATTCGGGCAGCCAGTCGTCGGTTGCGACCAGGGTGGCGAGGAGCTTGCCGCCGTCATGCAGAATCTGTTCTTCGCCAGGGCCGGATTCCAGCAAAGCCGTCATGTCCCGGGTGAAGGTCAAGAGTCTTTCTATGCTCAAATGCGACACCTTTTACGTTTCAAGGGACTGTGATCCAACGCCATTCATAAGCAGGCAACTCATGCAGCAAAACGCCCCTCATTGTTGACCTGAGCTATATAGATACTCGCCCGCGATTGGACTTGCTTCGTATACGGCCGCTTTCATGTTACACCAACCAAATGGCGCGGGAAAGCAACAACAAAAGTCCGGCGCGCAGGCGAAGGAGTGGATCGCAACGCGCGACGGCTGCACATGATGATGAGTCGAATTGGCAAACAGCTCTGTGCTGCGGGTACTCGACTTCTGCGGGATTGTTTTGGCTGCACAGAGTAAGGAATCGGCGTGCTGGGCTTAAGGCAGATTCACCATAGGCTTGAACCCGAGCTTGTTCTGCATGCTCTCCGCGCTGCTGCGCGCTTCGCTCTGGCTGGCATACGGACCGATATGCACGCGCACCAGACCGTCCTTGCTGGTCAGCCTCAGCTGTTTGCCGGTGTCACCCAGTTCGCTGCGCATCTTTTCCAGATATGCTGCCGCAGCTTCCTGGGTCTTGAACGCGCCGAGCTGCAGGTACACGCCGGAATGGTTGTCTGCGCCTGGCGCCGCAGCAACGGGAGGGTCGGCCACAGCGGGTGTGGCGGGGTTCGCAATGACGGGAGCTGCGGCAACCGCGGAGGCGGCCGATGCTGCGGAGGCAGCGACAGGCGCAGCAGCGACGGCGGAAGCTGCATCAGCGGCTGAGGCAACGACAGCAGGAGGTGCAGCGACGACAGCCGGCGGCGCAGCGGTGGGCAGGGGTTTGATTCGGACCGTGCTGGCCGGTATCACGTTAATGATCGAATTCGGCGGGATGCTTTCCACCTCGACCTCGGCGCTGCCGTTGCCGATGATGCCAAGCTTGTAGGCTGCGGTGTAGGAAAGGTCAATGATGCGGTCTTCGAGGAACGGTCCCCGGTCATTGATGCGCACGACCACGGTCTTTTGATTGGCAATATTGGTGACGCGCGCATAGCTAGGGATCGGCAGCGTGGGGTGAGCCGCGGTCATGCCGTACATGTCGTAGACCTCGCCGCTGGAAGTGCGCTCGCCGTTGAATTTCTTGCCATACCAGGAGGCGATGCCGCGCTGCTTGAAGGTGCCGGTCATCGTCAGCGGGACATAAGTCTTGCCCAGCGCGACATAGGGGCGGTTGGCATAGCGGTTCAGCGGTTCGCTCTTGGGTACGGCATCAGGTATCGCATTGAGGTTGGCCGGGGGGGTTGCTCCGGGTCCGTCCCCTTCGAGATAGCCGCCATGTTTTGCCGCGGTTGCTGGGACGGGCGTTTCCGCCTTGTGTTGCGGGACCGTGCCGCAGGCGGCGAGCAGCAATGCTGCTGCGATCAGTATGACGACTCTGTTGCTCATGCAATCTCCTGTTAAGCGGCGGCTTATATCACCGAAATTTGGTGATTTAGCCGAATGGCCATGAAGTTTTTTCGAGACCGGCCTTGCGGGCCGGTTGTATTATCAAGTTCGAACCAGTTTCTTGTGCGTCTCTATGCTCATCAGCATACCAAAGCCCAGCAGCAGCGTGAGCATCGAGGTGCCGCCGTAGCTGATCAGCGGGAGCGGCACACCGACCACAGGGAGAATGCCGCTGACCATGCCGATGTTGACGAAGGCATAGGTGGCGAAGGTCAGCGTGATCGAGCCGGCCATCAGGCGCGTGAAGTAAGTCGAGGCGTGCGAGGTGATGATGAAGCCGCGCCACACCACGAAGGAATACAGCCCCAGCAAAATCAGGTTGCCGAGCAGGCCGAATTCCTCGGAATAAACCGCGAAGATGAAATCGGTGGTGCGCTCGGGCAGAAAATCCAGGTGGGTCTGGGTGCCGTTCAGATAGCCCTTGCCGAGGATCCCGCCGGAACCCACCGCGATGGTGGCCTGGATGGTGTGGTAACCGTTGCCCAGCGCGTCCTGGCTGGGGTCGAGCAGCATCATGATGCGGTGGCGCTGATAGGCATGCAGCATCGACCAGAGCACCGGCGCGCTGGCCAGTCCGGCGACGAACAATCCGCCTATCACGCGCCAGCTCAGGCCGGCGAGGAACAGGACATAAAATCCGCTGGCGGAGATCAGCAGTGAAGTGCCCAGATCGGGCTGGCGCGCGATCAGCAGGATCGGGAAGATCAGCAGCAATGCGGCAACCAGGTAGTTTTTCAGGGTTAGTGTGGCTTCGTGTTTTTCGAAATACCAGGCCATCATCAGCGGCACGCCGATTTTCATCAGTTCGGAAGGTTGTATCGTCATCACGCCCAGGTTCAGCCAGCGCCTTGCGCCATGGCTGATCTCGCCGAACAGCGCTACACCGATCAGCAGGATCATGCCCAAGGCATAGATCGGCACCGCGGTGCGCATCAGGTAATGCAGCGGCAGATTGGCGACGAACCACATGCAGGTGAGGGCGACCACGATATTGCGCAGCTGGCTCAGCGGCCGGTCGAAGCCGGCATTGTCGGCGCTGTACAGCACCAGCAGGCTGGTCAGCAGCAGCAGGCCGACGCCGAGCAGAAGCTGACGATCCAGATGCGCGATGAAACGTTCCCAGAGTTGCCGCCTAGTCATGTTCGCCGCCTCCTTTCACTTCGGCCTCGGTGAGCGGCTTGGGTACCTTGCCGAGCAGGTAATAGTCCATGACCTTGCGCGCGATCGGCGCCGCCGAGCCGCCGCCGTGTCCGCCGTTCTCGACCAGCACCGCCAGCGCGATGCGGGGTTGATCCGCCGGTGCGTAGGCGATGAACCAGCCATGATCGCGCAGCCGCTCTTCGACATTTTTCGCATCATATTTTTCGCCCTGCTTCATCGCGACGACCTGGGCCGTGCCGGTCTTGCCCGCGATCTGGTAGGGCGCGCCGAGCGAGGCATACACTGCGGTGCCGCCGGGCTGCGTGACCGCGACCATCGCGCGCCTCACCAAGTCGAGTTGTGCAGCGGGGATGCCCAGGTCGTACAACGGGTCCTTGGCGATGAAGCGAACCTCGTTGGTGCGAGAATTGCGCACTTCCTTGACCAGATGAGGCAGGTATGCCACACCGTTGTTGGCCAATGTCGCCGTCGCAAACGCCAGCTGCATCGGTGTGACCAGCGTATAGCCCTGGCCGATGCCGACCGATACCGTGTCGCCGGGATACCAGATCTGCTGGTAGCGCTTCATCTTCCAATCCTGGGATGGCAGCAGGCCCGAGGTTTCGCCTTCCAGGTCGATGCCGGTTTTCTGCCCAAAACCGAAACGCGACAGGAAATTGTAGATATTGTCTATGCCAAGCTCGGTGGCCAGGCCATAGAAATAGGTGTCGCATGACATCTGGATCGCCTTGAACATGTTTACGATGCCGTGACCGCCGGCTTTCCAGTCGCGATACTGGCGGCTGCTGCCCGGCAAATAGTACACCCCGTTATCGTTGATGGTTTGCTCGGGCGTGCGCGTGTGGAAATGCAAGCCGGCCAGCGCCATGAACGGCTTGATCGTCGAGCCGGGCGGATATTGGCCGCGCAGCGCTCGATTGTTCAGCGGCACATCGGGCGAGTTGTTCAGCTCATCCCAGCTTTGCGGATCGATGCCGTCAATGAACAGATTGGGGTCATACCCCGGCTTGCTGACGAAGGCCAGCACTTCGCCGTTGTTCGGGTCTATCGCGACCAGCGCACCGCGATACGCACCGAACGACTGTTCGGCGATCTGCTGCAGTTTGGCGTCGATGCTCAATATCAGCGTGTTGCCGGAGATCGGTGCGGTGCGCGACAGCATGCGCACGGCGCGTCCGTTTGCATCAACCTCCACTTGCTCGATCCCGGTGGTGCCGTGCAGATCGCCTTCGTAGCTCTGCTCCAGGCCCGTCTTGCCGATGTAATCCGAGCCGCGGTAATTGGCCGCCAGGTCACTCTCCTCAAGCTGGCTCACCTCAGTGTCGTTGATGCGCCCGATATAGCCGATCAAATGCGAGGTCTCCTTGCCGAACGGATAATCGCGGAACAGGCGCGCCTTGATCTCGACCGCCGGGAAGCGGTATTGCTGTGCGGCAAAGCGCGCAACTTCCTCGTCGCTGAGGTGACTGCGGATCATCAGTGTCTCGAAATTGTGGCTCTCGGCCAACAGCTTCTTGAAGCGTTTGCGGTCCTTGTTGGTGATCGCCACCAGCCTGGCCAGCTCGTTTATCGTGCCTTCGATGTCGCTGGTCTTGTTCGGGTTGATTTCCAGCGTGTAGCCGGAATAGTTGCGCGCCAGCACCACGCCGTTGCGATCCAGTATCAGGCCGCGGTTCGGGACGATAGGGACAACGGCGATGCGGTTGCTCTCGGCCAGTGTCTGGTAATAATTGTGACGCACCAGCTGCAGATAGAAAAAACGCACCAGCAGGATAGCAAGCAGGACCAGCACAAAGCCGATGCTGACAACCAGCCGCAATTGAAAATGATAGATCTCGCGCTGATGGTTCTTGAACTCGACAAACTTCTTCATGGACGGCCGTCACGCTCCACACGTCTTTGCAGTACCGCCTGGAGCATCAGGTTGAAAGGCGCCCACAGCAAGGTCGAGGTGAGGCTGCCGAGCAGATAGCCCCACACCATGTAGTTGTTGATCTGCCACTGCACCAGCATATACACAGCGTAGGTCAGCACGAAAATGCCGAATACCTGGATGGTCTGCTGGCGCAGGTCGAACATTTTCAGGCGGCGATGCAGCACCAGCCCGCCGAAAGCCAGTATCGTGTAAGCCAGCGCGTGCTGGCCGAACAGGCTGGCATCCGACACGTCGGCGAGTATGCCCATCGCCCAGGAGATGCCGATGCCGATGCGCCAGGGTTTGTGCATGCACCAGTAGAGCAATACGATTGCGACAAAGTCGGGGCGCAGCAACAGCCAGACACCCTCCCATGGCAGCCAGTTCAGGAACAGCGCAGCCAGCAGGCTCAGCAGAATGAAGGTGTTGCTGGCCGGCTGCTGGATCTGCGGTTTGGCCCGTGCGTCGGTGTAAGCCATCAGTTGCTTCTCCTGATCCGGGCATGCTTGTCGGCATCCGGGGCAGAGTTTTCCGCCGGACGCTCGGGCAGCTTGGGCATGCCGGACAGGACCAGCAGGTGGCGATGCTTGTCCACCCCGGCGAGCGGCAAACAGGTGACGTTTGCGAATGGATAGGCGGGATCGCGCTCGATCTTGAGCACCCTGGCTACCGGGATGCCGGGCGGATAAGTACCATCTATGCCCGAGGTGACCAGCACGTCGTCGCTCTGGATATCGGCGCTGACCGGCATGTAGCGCAGCGACAACTGGCTGGTGTCGCCGGTGCCGAATAATATCGTACGCAATCCGTTGCGTACCACCTGCACCGGCACCGCGTGGTCCTTCTCGGTGATCAGCGTGACTTCGGCAAGCCAGGGGTAGACGCGGGTGATCTGTCCGACGATGCCCGCATCGTCCATCACCACCTGTCCCAGCTGCACGTCGGACTGGGAGCCCTTGTCGATCAGGATCTTGCGCCTGAACACGTCGCGCTCGGCGTAGATGATTTCGGCCATCTGGGTGGAAAGCTGGCTGCGTATCGGCAGGCCGTCCAGCTTGCGAAACTGCTGGTTTTCCGATTGCAGGGCCTGTAATTCCAGCAGTTGCGCCGCATCGTTCTGATGCTGCCGGCGCAGCTCGGCATTTTCCTGCATCAGGCTGAGTTGCGAACCCTGCGAGGTGAAGAAATCATCCGCTTGCTGCCACAGGATTCCGGGCAGTGTGGCCAGTCGCTGCAGCGGCGAGATCAGCACAGATAATGCGCTGCGGGTCGATTCCAGATAGCGGTAGCGCGCATCCACGAACATCAGCAACAGCGACAGCACAATAAAAAACACCAGACGCGCTGCCGGACTGGGGCCGCGGTTGAAAAAGCGGAAGGATTGCGTGCTGTCTATCAACGACGTTCCATCTGGGCGCTCGGACGATTGCCGGCGAGTAACAATTATTCGGTGGTGAAGACGCTGGTTGAGGTGTCCATGTGTTCGAGCGCCATGCCGGAGCCGCGCACCACGCAGGTCAGCGGATCGTCGGCGATCAGCACCGGCAGGCCGGTTTCTTCCATCAGCAGCCGGTCCAGGTCACGCAGCAGCGCGCCGCCGCCGGTCAGCACCATGCCCTTGTTGGCGATGTCCGCGCCGAGTTCCGGCGGAGTCTGTTCCAGCGCCGTCTTCACCGCGCTGACAATGTTGTTGAGCGGGTCGGTCATTGCTTCCAGCACTTCGTTGCTGGAGATCGTGAAGCTGCGCGGCACGCCTTCGGCCAGATTGCGCCCGGTTACTTCCATTTCGCGCACCTCGGAGCCCGGGAAGGCGGAACCTATGGTCTTCTTGATTTCCTCGGCAGTGGTTTCGCCGATCAGCATGCCGTAGTTGCGGCGGATGTAATTGATGATGGCCTCGTCGAACTTGTCGCCGCCGACGCGCACCGAGCCGGAATACACCGCGCCGCCCAGCGACATCACGCCGACTTCGGTGGTGCCGCCGCCGATATCCACCACCATCGACCCGGTCGCCTCCTCGACCGGCAGGCCGGCGCCGATCGCCGCGGCCATCGGTTCCTCGATCAATTCGACCCGGCGCGCGCCGGCGCCGACCGCGGATTCGCGGATCGCGCGCCGCTCCACCTGGGTGGAACCGCACGGCACGCAGATCACGATGCGCGGGCTGGGGCTGAAGATACCCGCCTTGTAAACTTTGCGGATGAAGTGCTTGAGCATCAGTTCGGTGACGGTGAAATCGGCGATTACGCCGTCCTTCATCGGGCGGATCACGGTGATGCTCCCCGGCGTGCGTCCCATCATCTGCTTCGCGGCCAGTCCGACCTGCTGTACTACCTTCTTGCCGTTCGGTCCGCCCTCCTGGCGGATCGCCACCACCGAAGGTTCGTTGAGCACGATGCCCTGCCCGCGCACCCAGACCAGCGTGTTTGCGGTGCCGAGGTCGATCGCCAGATCGTTGGAAAAGTAGCCTTTAAAAAGTCCAAACATGTCGTGTCCTATAGTCAAAGAGGGTGCGCCGATAAACCCTGTTATGATACCCTATTGGCCTTATCTGAATAAAGTTTTTGCTATCCCCCTACCATGAATTTGACCAACGCAGATGTCCGCAAAGTCGCCAGCCTGGCAAGATTGGCGATGAATGAATCCGAAATCGAATCCGCATGCAGCCAACTGACCGGAATCTTTGACCTGATCGCCGAAATGCAGGCGGTCGATACCACCGGCATCACCCCGATGTCCCATGCCCAGGAGTTGTCGCAGCGGTTGCGCGAGGATGTCGTCACCGAAGCCGATCAGCGCGAGCTGTTTCAATCGATTGCCCCGATAGTCAATGGCTTGCCGCAAGTCGAAGCGGGGCTGTACCTTGTCCCGCAAGTCATCGAATAGTGAAGGGGGAGGGGGGTAGGGAAAACGGTGGAAGCGGCGCGGGGGTTTTCCCCTACTTCCTTCCCTGTTCACCCTTCTCCCCAGAGAAATGATAAACGCAAGCATCAAACAACTCGCGGCCTTGCTGGCCGAAAAAAAAATCTCCAGTGTCGAACTGACCCGGCTCTACCTCGACCGCATCGCCGCGCTCAATCCCGCGCTGAATGCCTATATCACCACCAATCCGGAAGCCAGCCTGGCACAGGCGCGCCGGCCGATGCGCTGCTCGCCGCCGGCAAGGCGCAGCCGCTGACCGGCATCCCGATCGCGCAGAAGGACATCTTCTGCGCCAAGGGCTGGCGCACCACCTGCGGTTCGAAGATGCTGGAGAACTTCATCGCGCCCTACGATGCGCATGTGATCGCGCAATTCAATGACGCCGGCGCGGTGAATCTGGGCAAGACCAACATGGACGAGTTCGCGATGGGCTCGTCCAACGAGACCTCGTATTTCGGCGCGGTGAAAAACCCCTGGGACCGCAACGCCGTACCCGGTGGCAGTTCCGGCGGCGCGGCCTGCGCGGTGGCGGCGCGGTTGTGCGCGGCCGCGACCGGCACCGACACCGGCGGCTCGATACGCCAGCCCGCCGCGCTGTGCGGCATCTCCGGCATCAAGCCGACCTACGGCACGGTGTCGCGCTACGGCATGATCGCGTTCGCCTCCAGCCTGGACCAGGCCGGGCCGATGGCGCGCAGCGCCGAGGATCTGGCATTGATGCTGAACGTGATGACCGGCTTCGATCCGCGCGACTCCACCAGCCTGCAGCGCGACAAGGAAGACTATGCGCGCGACCTCAACCAAGCCGCTGGCCGGCTTGCGCATCGGCCTGCCGAAGGAATTCTTCGCCGCAGGGCTGGCACAGGATGTCGCCGGCTGCGTGAACCTGGCGATAGACGAATACCGGAAGCTGGGCGCAACCGTCGTCGATATCAGCCTGCCGAATTCGAAACTGGCGGTGCCGGTGTATTACGTGCTGGCGCCGGCGGAAGCCTCGAGCAACCTGTCGCGCTACGACGGCGTGCGCTACGGCTACCGCGCGCCGGAATACGGCGATCTGACCGAGATGTACGAAAAGAGCCGCGCCCAGGGCTTCGGCGCAGAAGTGAAGCGGCGCATCATGATAGGCACTTATGTGCTGTCGCACGGCTACTACGACGCGTATTACCTGCAGGCGCAAAAGATCCGCCGCCTGATCGCGCAGGATTTCGACGACGCGTTCAAGCAGTGCGATGTCATCATCGGGCCGACCAGCCCGGGCACCGCGTTCGACTTCGGCGCGAAGGGCGACGATCCGGTGCAGATGTATCTGTCCGATATCTACACCATCGCGGTGAATCTCGCCGGCCTGCCCGGCATGTCGATCCCGGCGGGATTCGGCGACAACGGCCGCCCGGTCGGGCTGCAGATCATCGGCAACTATTTCGCCGAGGCGCGCATGCTGAATGTCGCGCACCAATACCAGCTGGCGACCGGTCATCATGATCGCGCGCCGCAGAACATCGGGCTGTAAGGATATGAGCATGCAATGGGAAATCGTTATCGGGCTGGAAGTGCACACCCAGCTCTCGACCAACAGCAAGATATTTTCGGGTGCCTCGACGACCTATGGCGCCAAACCCAACACCCAGGCGGACGCGGTGAGCATTGCGCTGCCCGGCGTGCTGCCGGTGCTGAACCGCGGCGCGGTCGAGCGCGCGATCAAGTTCGGTCTCGCGATAGGCGCGCACATCGCGCCGCGCTCGGTGTTCGCGCGCAAGAATTACTTCTACCCCGACCTGCCCAAGGGCTACCAGATCAGCCAGTTCGACCTGCCGGTGGTCGGCAACGGTACGCTGACGATACAGGTGGAGCCACTGTCCGGCCCTGCGTCCGGCTCAGGACCGCAGCCCTACGAAAAAGTAGTGCGCATCACGCGCGCCCACCTCGAAGAAGACGCCGGCAAGTCGGTGCACGGCGAGTCCCAGGGGATGACCGGCATCGACCTGAACCGGGCCGGCACGCCGCTGCTGGAGATCGTTTCCGAGCCGGACATGCGTTCGGCTGCCGAGGCGGTAGCTTATGCCAAAACCCTGCATACATTGGTGCGCTGGATCGGCATCTGCGACGGCAACATGCAGGAAGGCTCGTTCCGCTGCGACGTCAACGTCTCGGTGCGCCGTCCCGGCGAGCCGCTGGGCACGCGGCGCGAGATCAAGAACCTGAACTCGTTCAAGTTCATGCAGCAGGCGATCGACTACGAGGTGCAATGGCAGATCGACACGCTGGAGAACGGCGGCAAGATCCAGCAGGCCACGGTGCTGTTCAATCCGGATACCGGCGAGACGCGCATGATGCGCAGCAAGGAAGAGGCGCACGACTACCGCTATTTTCCCGACCCCGACCTGCTGCCGCTGGACATCACGCGAGGCTGGAAGCAGGAAGTCGCTGCGTCCCTGCCGGAGTTGCCGCAGGCCAGACAGGCACGTTATGCGGGCGAACTTGGATTGTCCGCCTACGATGCCAGTATGCTCACTGCCTCGCGCGAGATGGCCGATTTTTTCGATGCCACACTGGGCGAAGTTCCCGGTCAAGCCAAGATGTGCGCCAACTGGCTGATCGGCGAAGTCAGCGCGCAGCTGAATCGCGACGGCCTGGATATCGCGCAATGTCCGATCAGCTCGCAGCAACTGGGTGGCATCATCATGCGCATCGCGGACGGCACGATCTCCAACGCCGGCGCCAAGGAGGTGTTTCGCGCGATGTGGGTCGGAGGGCGGGGAGGCCGATGCCATCATCGAAACCAAGGGATTGAAACAGGTGTCCGATGCCGGCGCGATCGAGAAAATCGTCGACGAAATCATCGCGGCGAATGCGGACAAGGTTGCCGAGTACCGCAGCGGCAAGGACAAGCTATTCGGCTTCTTCGTCGGGCTGGCGATGAAGGCCAGCAAGGGCAAGGCTAACCCGGCGCAGCTGAACGAGGTGCTGAAGAAAAAGCTGGCCGGCTAGTTTGCACGGGCCATCCAATAAAAAAGCCGCAACGCTGCGGCTTATTTATTGATCAGCATCAATAGCGAAGCTACTTGATCAGACCCTCGGCCTTCATCGCTGCCTGCACCGCGGGGCGCGCCGATACCCGTGTCAGGTATTCCCTGAGCTTCGGGAACGGGCCCAGGTCGAAGCCGATGAAGTTACTCCAGTTCGCCACGACGAACAGATAGGCGTCCGCGACGGTAAACTGCTCGCCCATCAGATAGGGCTGGTTCGCCAGCTGCGCTTCCACATGCCCGAAGCGCCGGCTCAGGTTGTTGCGCGAATTGGTTTTGGTTGCTTCGGGCGTGTCCTTGCCGAACAGCGGGCTGAAGGACTTGTGCAGTTCGCTGCTGATGAAGGTCAGCCATTCCTGCAGGCGGTAGCGTGCCATCGTGCCCGCTTCCGGGGCGAGGCCGGAGCCGGGTTTGCGGTCGGCGATGTACTGCAGCACTGCGGCGCCTTCGGTCAGGATGCTGCCGTCATCCAGCTTGATCGTCGGCACGTAGCCCTTGGGATTGAGCTGCATGAAATCTTCCCCGCTCGCCGTCATCCTGGTGGTTTTGACCAACTGGTCGATCTCGAACGGCAAACCGGTCTCGTGCAGCGCGATATGAGAAGCCAGCGAACAGGCTCCGGGCGAATAATACAATTTCATCTGAACTCCCTTGTGTGGTCTAAATGGAAAATCGGTGTGTCTTGGCAGTGTAATGCAGCCGTAATTCGATAGGGTTTACTTTTTAATCACCGACATTTTGTCGACAAACAGGATCCTGTCAAATTTCCGCTTCAGCGATTTGCTGGTGAAGTTGGTCATCACGACGCCGTTGTCCGGATAGCTGATCGTGTTGCCTTTGGAGACTTTTGTCCTGGTGGTCGCGATCCACAGCGGTCCCTGGCCGCTGCTGACCTGGATATAGGTGTATATCGAGGCATCTATCCTGTCCAGCACTTTGCCTGTGTTGGCGAATTCAGCGGCTGCGGCGCTGCCGAGCGCAAACAGAACCAGCAGCAGGGTAAATATGGATTTCATCAGCAGCTCCTTGAAGCAGTCAGCCTGAATTGAACACAAAAAATCGAATTGAAACGTCGCCTGATAATCTGAACCCTATTTCGGTCAGCCATGGTCGGGCAGGCGCGGCTTGCGCGGTGCGTTGGCGAACAGATTGTCATACAGCCAGCGCGGCACATGATTGAGCAGGCCGCCGATCAGCGCCATCTGCCACGGGATCACGGCGAATGCCTTTTGACTGTCGATGGCGCGCGCGATCCGCCTTGCCGCTTTGTGCGCCTCCAGGATGAACGGCATCGGGTAGGGGTTGTTCGCGGTCATCCCGGTCTTGATGTAGCCGGGGCAGATGGTCACGACCCTGACGCCGCTGCCGTGCAGCTCGACCCGCAGCGATTCCAGCAACGAGATCGCCGCGGCCTTGGATGCCGAGTAGGCGCCCGCCCCGGGCAGGCCGCGGAAGCCCGCGACGCTGGCGATGCCGACCAGGGTGCCGTGCTGGGCCGCGCGCATCGCCGCCACGTAGGGCTGGAAGGTCTTCACGATGCCCAGCACATTGATGTCCATCACCTGCTGAAAGGCAGCGATATCCTGTACATGTTCGGTGAGATTGCCGGCGCTGATCCCGGCGTTGGCGATGACGATGTCCGGGACCCCGGCACGCGCGATGAAATCGTCAGCGGCATGCTGCATCGCCGCCGCATCGCGCACGTCCAGTGCGTAGCAGAAGACCCGGCCGGGGAACTCCGCAGCCAAGGCTTGCAGCAATTCGCCGCGCCGGGCGAGCGCGGCGACGGTCGCACCGCGTTGAAGATAATGGCGCGCCAGTGCAAGACCGATCCCGCTCGACGCCCCGGTGATGACCAGCGACTTTGGCATCAAGCGCTATCCGTCATTCAACCGTGGTGCGATTTTCGCGCCATCACGATCACTTCCTTCAGGGCACGGACCAGATCTTCGGGCTGCAAGCCCTCGATCACATATTTGCCGTCCACGACCAGCGTCGGTGTGCCGTTGATGTGGTAGCTGCGGATCATCTGTTCGGCGCGGGTCACCTCTGTCTGCACGGTGAAGGAGTTGTAGGCCGCGGAAAATTTCGCGGCATCCACACCGTGTTTGGAGACGAAATCGGCGATTTTTGCCTCATCGCTCAAGTCGATGTTGTCCTCGTTCCATGCGCGGTACAGCGCATCATGCAGCTGCTTGCGCTGATCCATGCTTTCGAGCGCATAAAAAGTGCGCGCCATCGGCTCCCATGAATCGCGGAACACGGTAGGCACGAAAGTCAGCTCCACATCCCTGGGCATGGTCTTTTCCCATTGGCTCAGCAGCGGGTGCAAATGGTAGCAGTGCGGGCAGCCGTAGAAAAAAAACTCCAGCACCTCGATCTTCTTGGTGTCGGTCGGCTGCGGCGGACTCAACAGAGTATAGTCCTTGCCCAGTACAGCTGCCGACATTGCCGCACCGCTCGCCAGCATAAATGCAGCAAATACCAGCCCCATGATCATCGCCGACAGCTTGGCACCCTGACTACCCAGTTTTAACGGATACTTCATATACGCTCCTCGTGGTGATGGAAAAAATGCTTACTGCGCGCGCATCGGAGTGCTGGACACCCCGTTCTGTTTCAAAAAATCGCTTGCGCGATTGATGTCTTCCGCGCTTTTGTATGGCCCCAGGCGCACCCGGTACCACACGCCCTTGTCCGGGATGACCGCGGTCTGGATGTTGGATTCGACGCCGAGCAGCGCCAGCCTGGCCTTGAGCTTTTCCGCATCGCCGACAGTGGAAAACGAACCGGCTTGCAGGATCTGCGGCTCATAGGCGGGCACACTCTTGTTGCTGGCTGGCTTCGGAGTTGTCTCCGCCGGTTTGACTTTCACGGCCGGAGTTGCAGCATTCGGCTTGTTGGTCAGCACATTGTAGAACTCGAAGCGCGGCTTGCCATCGCCCGGTTTCGCAGGCGATTTTTCCGGTGCGGCGGAGGTTTCCGGTTTGGCGGTATCCGGCAGCGGTTTCGGCAAAGCGGGCTGTGCCCTGTTGGTAAAAGGGCTGGGAGATTTCATCAGATACCACGCCACGCCCGCAGCCAGCCCGACACCGATCACCGTGCCGGCGAGCATCCCCGCCCATAGCATACCCCCGCCTTTGCGCGGTGCGCCGGATCGGTTGCCGCTATCTCTGCCCATGTTGCGTCCATTCTGTCTCATCAGGTTTCCCCGGGAATATCGCTGCTTTGCTGGCCATGCTTCTTCCTGGTCACATCTGTTCCGGCGCGCTGACACCCAGCAAGGCCAGTCCGTTGCGGATCACCTGGGCGACGGCCGCGATCAGTGCCAACCGTGCAAGTTTGACCGCTTCATCATCGACCAGGAAACGCGAGGCATTATAGTAGCTGTGGAAATCGGCCGCCAACTCCTTCAGATAAAAGGCGATCAGGTGCGGAGCCAGTTCCAGTGCGGCATTCTCGATCAGCTGCGGGTAATCGATCAGCTGCTGCAGCAAGGCCGTTTCGTATTCGCTGTCCAGCAGGCCGACATCCGCCTGCAGCAGTGCCCGGTCGTTCGCCGCCCCATTGCGCCAGCACCGCGCTGATGCGGGCGTGGGCATACTGGATGTAGTACACCGGGTTGTCGTTGCTCTTCGATTTCGCCAGGTCGATGTCGAACACCAGCTGCGATCGGGATGGCGCGCGGCGAGGAAATAGCGTGTCGCATCGCAGCCCACCTCGTCGATCAGGTCGCGCAGCGTGACGTAGCTGCCGGCGCGTTTGGAGATCTTCACTTCCTCGCCGTTCTTCAGCACCGTCACCATCTGGTGCAGCACGTATTCCGGCCAGCCCTGCGGAATGCCCGCATCCAGCGCCTGCAGCCCGGCCCGCACGCGCGTGATCGTGCTGTGATGGTCGGCGCCCTGCTCATTGATGACGCGGGTGTAGCCGCGCCGCCACTTGTCCAGATGATAAGCCACATCCGGCACGAAATAGGTGTAAGTGCCGTCGGACTTGCGCATCACCCGGTCCTTGTCGTCTCCGAAAGCGGTGGTGCGCAGCCACAGCGCTTCGTCCTGCTCGTAGGTGTGGCCGCTGGCAATCAGCCTGCTGACTGCCTCGTCGACCTTGCCGTCGGTGTACAGCGCGGATTCCAGCGCGAACACGTCGAAGTTCACGCCGAACGCGCGCAGATCGAGATCCTGCTCGCGGCGCAGATAGGCGACCGCGAAATGGCGGATCGCTTCGGCATCGTTTACATCGCCGGACGCCTGCACATGCTGGTCGTCCGCTTCGACGTCTTCGCCAGCGAGATAGGCGGCGGCGACATCCGCGATGTAATCGCCGCGATAGCCGGATTCCGGCCAGTCCGGATGGTCCGGCGTGACGCCCAGGCAGCGCAGCTGCACCGAGCGCGTCAGGTTGTCGATCTGCACGCCGGCGTCGTTGTAGTAGAACTCGCGCGTGACGTTCCAGCCCGCCGCATGCAGCACGTTGCACAGGCAGTCCCCGACCGCCGCGCCGCGCCCGTGGCCGACATGCAGCGGTCCGGTCGGGTTGGCCGAGACGAACTCGATGCCGACCTTGCGCCCGACACCGAGGTGCACATGCCCGTAGCCCGCGCCCGCCTGCAGCACGCCGTGCACCACATGCTGTTTTGCCGCGGTGGTGATGAACACATTGATGAATCCGGCACCTGCGATCTCCAGCTTTTCGATCACATCGGATTCCGGCAACGCCGCGATCAGCGCCTGGGCGATGTCGCGCGGCGATTTGCGCAGCGGCTTGGCCAGCTGCATCGCCAGGTTGCAGGCGTAGTCGCCATGCGCCGCCAGCTTGGGACGCTCGATCGGTACCTCGGTTTGTATGGTGTCAGGAGCCACCTCGCGCAATGCCTGCGCGAACAATTCGGACAAATGGGATCTGAAATTCAAAACGACGGACATGAAACGGCACCATTAACGTGAAACTCGCGTAGCGATTCGTTTGTCTCCTCTCCCTCCGGGGGAGGGTTGGGGTGGGGGAAACGGGCAACGAGTTTATTATCATATCAGGGGCGGCATCATCGCCATGCCCGCTGGAGAGGCGCGGATTATATCATCTCGTTATTCTGTGATTGATATGACCGTTCGTGTTGAGCAGGCCGGAGCCAGTATCGCCATGATCATGCAAAATTCAATTGACAGGTAAGACGGTATCTACTCGGCCGCGCTCAGGGGGTGAAAAGCGAAATCAAAACCGTTTGATAGCGGGCGCAGAATCGTGCTCACGATTCCAAGCTGGCAGGGTGTGCATAAGCGAAGCGCATTGCACGGTATGTATTCATTCGGCGCAATAGCGATAGCGCCCTATGCGTGTATCTTACACAAAGCGGCAGTTAAACGACGGGTTGCATCCGAGCCGTAGATTGCGGGACTAGAATGAGCAGTTATGATTGATTGCCGCTGCGGCGAAAGTTGTCAGCCCCGCTTTAAACTGATTATTGGCATTCATTTATCACACGAGTAAATTGCCCCTTGGTCCTGATCTATTGACGTGTTAGTTGTTCAACGAAGGAATCGGTGTTTAGCAAGCCAACTGTGCCCGTGCCGGCACTTAGCAATGTGTCGTTGGTTGCTGACGTGTCGTCGAGCATGGCTAGGCCGCTGACATTCACCGTGTAGTTGGTACACCCCGTGATCTGGTAAAGCATTTGGTACAAATTGTGCGACGCATTGGGAACAAATACCTGCCCAAGGTAAATACATCCGTTCGTGTCTGTGCCAGTCAACGTGCCCGATGCAGCGATCTGCCAGTTGATGGTGTAGCTGGAAAGGCTGTAGCGCCAATTTCCGGAGATAGTCGGGAGCGATGCGGGACGCGTGTATATTACGTCGTATTGCAGATCGAGGTTTAGCGTACGGTTCCCGGTCGTCGACAAGGTCGACAAGATTGCGGTAAGGGTTGATCCTGCAGACACGGTTCCACTGACGAAATAGAAGCTCTCACTCAGATTGCTGAATCCATCGAATAAGGACAGATATGAAAAGCTGTCATTGATTTCGGATCCTATAGAAGAGATGCGTCCCCTGAGCTGGCTGTCTCCGCTAAGGATCAGGTTGGCGTTGCCTTGATCGTCAATCATGCCAACGAGCAACCCGAGATTCTGCCCGTCAAGGGTTACCGTGCCACGCCATATGCCTTGTGTCGATGCTCCAGGTGGAACGTATTGGTTACCAGAACCGCCACCCCCGCTACAGCCGCTGAGTAACAAAGTGCAGAGTACAAGGCTGATACTAATTCTGATTGAATGACGGAGTACGCTAGTCAATTGCACGACAGCCTCCATTGAATAGTCCGGCTTTAGGCTATAAATCCCCTGGCACTTGAAAACAATATATGCTTTTTATTCAAAACTTCAACGAAGTAAATTGCGCATATATTCATGTGAGCAATGCAGAGAGTGGAAGGGTACGGATTGGCTGCGGCTGGCCTGCTTTTTAAATAGCTAAACTTTTTCGTGACAGCGTAACGAAAAGAATATGAGGCCAACATCGGTGCTGCTTGCAGGGCATCAAATGGAACATAAAGTTTATGGTTTTGCAATTGGCGCAACCCCGCTTATCGAGGCTTGCAATGGCCTGCCTGAAAACTGCACTCGGCACTTTGCATTTTGCTTGCATGGGGGCGAAGTGCCCATGCAGTGTTTTTGATTTTCGCCTTTCTTTCCCCTGTACGCCCCGTCCGGGGAGGAGTGGGGTGGAGGAAACGGGCAACGAGTATATTATCTTTCAGGGGCGGCATCATCGCCATGCCCGCTGGAGAGGTGCGGATTACAACACCTGGGCGTTGCCGGATTGCTTGCGAACCTGCTTCCAAGCATTGACGGGAGTGATGTCCCTTTCTGCTCGAAACAGGCACCATCTGGATTTGCTGCTGCCTGGCGGTCGAATGCGGCATACAGGCTGCAGAATTTTGCGATATTCGAAATTGATTTTTCTGCCTGGAACCGGCCATGCATTATCTGCCGCTGTCAAGCCGCCGCAGGTTTTTGGGGCTTTCATGGGGGAACTGTTGCCGGTTTCCTTTGGCCGCATCCGTGGCATGATGGCCGGCCATTCCCTGCCAGGCAAAAAACTTTTCCGCTATAAACCTGCTGCCATAGAGATTCAGGTGGTTGTCATCGCGGTAGAGAAGTTTGCCGTCTTTGCTTATGAAACAGTCTTGTTGATTGCACCAATACGCAGTCGAATCGAAAATTTGAAGATTCGGGTGCAAAGATTTCAATTCGGCCACGACTTTTCTATATTCTTCCTGCCAAGCCTGGACAGCCGGGGCTGGTATGTAACAGCTGCGCTGTGCTTTGTGTAGCAGACTCAGCGGTCTCTGGATCATGCAGGATTTCGGGTCGAATCCAAGTTCGGGATTGTCTATAAAGAATATGACGCGCTTGCCCCTGGCCTCAAGAAAATCGATCATGCGCGAAGTGCCGGCCAGAAATAGTGCATGTCGTGAAGCAGCTTTTTCTTGCGCTTGCAATGAGACCAGATTCCATCTCAAACGCCCATCCCCCATGTCATGTCCGCTGATATAACTCGCTCCCCGGGAAGCGATGATTACGGTTTTGACGGTATCGGATGGTGAAGAAAAAAACCGGATGTAATCATCGGCTGTGAGGATGCAGCTGTTGTTGTCGTCGCGGCCAAATTCGGTGGTGTTGATTCCATATAGTGGTGGGCAAGCGCCCATCGCAAGCAGAATGACATTTTGCCCGCGTTGGTTGGCAATTAAACTCACCCCCGGGAATAATTGCATGGCGTGGCTGTCGCCGATAATAGCGATGGTTGGGTTTGGACCTGATTGTGAGCACACTGCTTGCTGCAGGCCGTATGCATTTTTACAGTCGGCAGCTTTGAGGGTGTCCTCAAATGAAAGCTGATCGAGCTGCTTCAGCGCGCTTTCGTATTTCGGGTATCGGCCTGGAAAGCCATCATGATAGACCACCAGCAGTCCAAAAGAACTGACAACAAATATCAGGGCTAAAGCAACGGCCACATAATATTTGTCGCGTTGAGCCTTGTGATAACGCTGAAATAATTTAAGTTGTGCAGGGAGCTCGATAAATTGCCAGGTCAGGATGGCGAGCATGACCGACAAACCAAGAATACCCAAGGCAAAGGCGTTGCTCAGCTTTCCTTCAACAATTCTTGCGATGGAAAGGAGCGGCCAGTGCCACAGGTATAGCGGGTAGCTGACCAGTCCGACCAATACTACGGGCTTGCTGGAAAGAAATGTTCGATTGAGCAGCGCGCGCGGGCCTGCGGAGATAAGCAGAAGCGCAGAAATGGTCGGCATCAATGCCCACCAGCCTGGGTAGTGCTCCCCTTTGTTGATGTAATAAATTGCTGCGCCGAGAATGGCGGCACCCGCTATTGATTTGGTGTTGCCGAAGCGCCTGGAGGCGACTTTCCCGGAAGCTTCCGTTATTGCCAGCACGCATCCGGCCAGCAGCTCCCAAAAACGTGTGGGCAGTAGATAAAATACCTTTGATTCATATTCCGGGACAAAATAGGCATTGAGCCCGAATGAGAGAACCAGCAGCAGGAGTGTCCATATGGCAAGCCTTCGACTGCGCCTGTAGATGAAAAGCAATATTGGCGGCCATAAAAGATAGAATTGCTCTTCTATGCCGAGCGACCACAAATGCAGCAGCGGGTTGAATTCAGCCGACCAGTCAAAATATCCGGCTTGGCGCAGCAGTATAAGGTTGGTGGTGAATGTCGCCCCGGCGACAACGTTTCTGGCTACATTCGAGTATTCGTTGGACAGCAGAAAAAGCCACCCAAGCAGCAAGATCGAGATTAACACCAGGATGAGGGCGGGGATTATTCTTCTGAACCGCCGTGCATAAAAATGCAGGTAAGAAAAATGCCCGCTTTCCATATCTTTCAATAATATTCCGGTGATCAAGTATCCGGAAATCACGAAGAATATATCCACGCCGATAAAGCCGGCGGGGACTGCTTCGGGTATTGCATGAAAGAATATAACCAGCAATATGGCAACTGCGCGCAATCCATCTATATCCGGACGATAGTGCAGGGATGTTTTGTGGCTCAGCCAGGACGTTAGTTTCATGAGTGGCGGTCTGGGGTGGAATGTTCTTTGTCTTGTGAATCACCCGGGATTGGTGCAGGCAGTTTGGTTCAAGTCTAGCCAGCGTGATGGCCCCCGGGCGAGCTGCCGGCAGCAGTTTACCTCAGCTTCTGCGGGCGGAATGCAACCGATCGATCCCTGCCAAGGCTAAGCGCTCGGTGTAACGAATGGAGGCGTATAGGGCGGATTCAACTGGGCATTGCAACCTCTTTAATTTGGAGGGGTTTATGGGATAAGCACGGGTTGGGCCTCGGGGAACGACGGTTGAAGGAATGACAGATAGCGTGCGGCACTGATCTGCGCGTCATGTTGCGATATTTGCCGCCATCAAGCAGGTGTTGCTAAAGCGCAGCCAGGGGCATCGGCCTGTGTTCCGAGCATGGCAACAATTATCCTGAAGGCGGCAAACCAGCTTGAAGCTCGACCGGGCGCTTTGGATCAGCGCACCATTCGCTCCAGCTGCCCGCATATAAAAGTGATCCATGGAGTCCGGCACTTTCCATCGCCAACAGGTTGTGGCATGCAGTCACGCCGGAGCCGCATTGATGGATCACGTCGGAAGCTCGGGTGTTTCCAAGCAGTTCCGAAAATTCCTTTCGAAGAATTCCTGGAGACTTGAATTTGCCTGCATCCAGATTGTTTTTAAAGAAGCGGTTCAGCGCGCCCGGAATATGTCCCGCCACTGGGTCGAGCGTTTCATTTTGCCCATGGAAACGATCCGGCGAGCGCGCATCGATGATGGCTCTACTCGGCGTTGCAAGATTGTCCAGAATCGCATCGACCAGGACCAATCCCTCATACGCACGCGGCGTTGGTTTGTTTACCAGCGGTATAGGGGCAGATATCGCCGCGCTGATCTGTCCGTTCCAGGACTCCAATCCGCCATCCAGCACCTGCACCTTGTCATGCCCAACCGCCCGCAACATCCACCATAAACGGCTGGCAAAAACCGAGCCATGGCTGTCATAGGCTATCACATGGGTAGTGGAGTCGATGCCCAGACGCTGTCTTATGTTTGCCCAATCGCCGGGGCCGGGAAGAGGATGGCGTCCATTTGCCCCGGTTTTGGCGCCGGACAAATCCATTTCCAGATCAACATGAATGGCGCCTGGGATGTGGCCAGTTGCGTAATCCTCCCGTCCGGTTGAGGCTCGGGTCAAATCGAAGCGACAATCGCAAATCAGAACATTCCCGCCAATCCTGATGATTTCTTGCAGTTGATTTGAATTGATGAGTGGATTCATTTTTGGAAAGTTTGAGTGACCCTTGGGCGGAATGCTGTCCCGGAACATATATGGGTGAAAGCGTGCCGGCCAGCCATTGTGTTGCGATGCTGCATTGCCGGATGGGCGTATCGGTTACAACACCGTCCGGGACATGCCGGCCTCCGCGTGTGGCAGGCAGCCGGAATATGCGCATACTAACTCCCCCGCCAAAACCCGTCACCCGCAATCAACCCTCAATTGTTTGACTGAAAAAATGCAGATGATTTGCAGTTCGCCAATCTTGCTGCCTATTGAGTTTTAAATACACGATCCAGGATCGCCTGATACGGGAATGCGGCGCCGGGATCCACCTTGCGCCGCTGCGTCCTGTCGCAGGGCAGCAGCGCATGGTCGAGATCGGAATGGCGCTTGACGCCGGCGCGCGTGATGCCGTCGCGTTGCTTGATGTTGCGCAGCAATTTCACCAGCGTTGTCAGTTGCGCTGCGGGGAAGGGGTCGTGCCCATCCCCGTTGTTGACGAGTTCGATGCCGATGGACTCGCCGCTGTAATGGAATACGTGATTGGCCACCTCGTCTTCAGGCACGCTGGAGCGCAATGTCCCGTCCCGGTCTATCATGTAGTGGATGCCAAGTCTGGAGTTGGCTTCTATGTTCCGCATGTCTTCGTCGAGGGTCCCGGCGCCGACCCAGATCGGCTTGCCTGTAATGGCATCGCAGGTGGGGCCGCCGGTCGAATGGATTACTACCATGTCGATGGCTTGCGTGCGAATTTTGCCGGTGCGGCGCGCCTCGGCATCATTGACGGGAACGGCAAGCGCGGCCAGCAGCAGCGCGATCACGGCCGATACGCTGACTGCGCGCAATCCAGTTGAAGGGCTCATCGGCGCCGATAACTTGCCGGTATGAACAATTCGGGATCGACCATCGCGCCGTTGAGCACCACGCTCCAGTGCAGATGCGGTCCTGTGGCGCGCCCGGTTTGTCCGGAAAACCCGATGCGCTGACCTTGGTTTACGCTTTCGCCGGGTTTCACGCCGATCCGGTCGAGGTGGCAGTACATCGTGATCAGCCCGTCGCCATGGTCGATGAAGATCGTTTTGCCATTGAAAAAGTAATCGCCGACTGCCAGCACCTTGCCGCGCCCGCTAGCCTTTACCGGCGTGCCGCGCGCGACCGCGACATCAAGGCCGGCATGCGGCGCACGCGGTTCGCCGTTGAAGAAACGCCGCAAGCCGAATCCGCTGGACAGCTCTCCTTTGACCGGCATGATAAAAGCCAGGTCGGTATCCTGTGCGGCGCGCCAGTGATGTTTCAGTTCCGTAATGACAGCGATCTCGCGGTCGGCGCGGGCCTCATCCGCCGCCGATAGTTCGATCTTGCTCTTGTCTGCAAGGGTGATGCGCTGCTCCGGGTAATTTTTTGTGTTGACCGCGAAATCCAGTGTTTTCGTTGCGTCGCCGATCCTGACGCGCAGCTGATGCGAACCCGGCGTTAAATCCAGCGGCAGCCCCACCACTGCGTACCATTTATTGCGATTGGATGTGACGAGAACAGGCTGATCGCCAAACCATGATTGCGGCGCATGGGCACGGGTTGAAACGCTGCCGAGCGGGATGACCGCCACGCCGCCGGGCACATTCGAAGACCGGGGGAGGCTTGCCTGCGCAAGCAGCGGAAACGCCAAAGCGAACAAGCCAAATCTGGAGAAGATCCGGAACGACAGGATATCAGGCATATGCATGGTTACTTATTGCGTAGCTAACGTCTGGTTGGTCTGGAGGGGCATTTCCTGCGGAATAACCGGCCGGTTTGGTGAATCATCTGTCGTCAGCCTTCCATTTGCAAGCAGTCGCCCGGTTTCAACTATATGCCACTGGGGTAAGCTTCGTCCCCGATAATATACCGTCCTAAAGCCGTTATTGGCAAAAATGCATTGCCTTGCTGCAAAGCAGGCATAGGCCACAGTTCAGAACACAAAACGGCCGCTCGAATTGTTTAATCAAAAAACTGAATCCGGTTGCGCCCGGCCTCTTTGGCTTGATACATGGCGTTATCCGCGCACGTGATTATGTCCTTAAGGTCGATTTCGTTGTTGGAGAACATCATCACCCCAATGCTGGATGTGCAGGCGTATTCGATAGTGGTTTGCTCGCCTTCTTCGCGCTGAATTGTCAGCACATAAGGTTTAGCCAGAGCGAGGCGAATTTTCTCGGCGACGATGCCGGCCTGTGTGGTGGATTCGGTTTTATCTGCATTTAACTCGCCGAGCACAACCACAAACTCGTCCCCTCCATAGCGCGCGACCATGTCGACTTCACGCACACAGCCATTGATGCGGTAGGCCGCTTCGACTAACACCGAGTCGCCGGCAACATGACCGTGCTTGTCATTGAGCGATTTAAAATTGTCCAAATCCAGAAAAATCAGGGAGCAATAATGGCCGTTGCGCTTACTGGCGGAGATGGCCTGGCCCAGCCGGTCGATCAACAGGCGGCGATTAGGCAACCTGGTGAGCATGTCATAGAACGCCAGATTATGGATCTCATCCTCTGTCCGCTTACGCTCAGTGATATCGCGGGACACGACCACCACACGCAGCGGTTCGCCCTGGCCGTCCCTGATCAGCCCGCCACGAGATTCCATGTGGCGTATGCTGCCATCTTGCAGCACGAGCCTGTATTCGGCCTTTTGCCCGATGCCCGATTGCACGGTTTTGTTGAATATTTGCTTTATAAGCTCTTGGTCATCGGGATGGATTTCGGCGAAGGAGTCCGTGCCCTTCAATCTGTCAGAATCGCCAAAAAGTCGGGCATATGACGGGCTGCTATACAGCCGACGCCCTTCCAGATCGAGCACCGTGATAAGGTCCTCGACGCTTTCGGCAATCAGGCGGAAAAATTCTTCCTGCTCGCGCAGCGCTTCTTCTATACGCTTGTGTTCGGTGATGTCCTGAACGGTACCTATGATGCGCTGCGGTGTTCCGTCTGCTGCATATTGCAGGTCGCCGTGACATAGAATTGTCCTGGTCTCCCCGTCCGGCCTGACGGCGCGGAACTCCAGCTCGCCGGGTTGCTCACCGGCAAGGCAGGCGCGTACCCATTTTCGCATGGCCGGCTGGTCTTTTGAATAAATCAGGCTAATGAAATTTTCTGTGGTGGGAACGAAGGTTTCGGGTGTGACGCCATAGATGCGATAGGTTTCATCGGTCCAGCGCAGGTCATTCTTGCTGACTGCCATGCTCCAGCTGCCTATTCGCGCAAGGCGCTGGGATTCGGACAGCAGGTAATCCTTTTCATGCAAAGCCTTTTCCATCAACATGCGGTCGGCAATGTCGATCACCAGCAAATGGCAGTCCTCTCCCGATTTGTCGGTGATCGCTTTGACATGCACGGAGAGCAGAGAGGAGCCGATTCTTTTCTGCAATACCGTATCGCACTCCTGTTTGCTTTTGCTCTCGAATACCTGAGTCAGGAAGGCGGCGAAGTCCGGACGGCTTTCGGTAGAGACGAAGTTCGTAAACTGCCGGCCCGCCAGTTTCGATCGATCCAGACCAAGCAGCGCCGCAGCGGAATAATTCGCCTCGCTGATGACGCCATCGCGCGCAAGAGTGAAATACCCGATCGGTGCGAAATCGTAGAAATCCATATAGCGCTTCATGGAAGATTCCGCTGGTGTGTCTGGCTCAATTTCATGGTGTGCCATCAACTGTCTCCGCATACGCTGCATGTTTACGCAACTGTACGTCTGCTTCCAATTTGCAGCAAGTTCAATCCAAACGACATTGCAAGCATCCGCGGTACGGAGGCAGCTTATATGCTCAACTGCGTTCTGGAAGCCGTATCGTATATTGACCCGATTTCTCGTCGCGCACCACCGTCAGAAGCTTGCGGCTGTGTGCATCTTCGACCAGTTCCTTGAACGAGCGGTAGCCGTAGGACGATTCGGTGAAGCCCGGCTTGCGCCGCTGCATCGTGGTCTTGACCAGCGAGCCCCAGATTTTTTCATCCGAGCCGCGCTCGGCGATCAGGGCCTCGACGGTCTCGACGATGAAATCCAGCGCTTCCTGGCGCTTGTCTTCCTCGCCTTTCGCTTCGCCGGACTTTGCTTCGCCAGCCTTGGCTGCTCCGGCGCCTGGCCTGGCGGAGGTCTTTTTGGCGGCCTGCTTCTTTTTCGCTTCCTGCGCGCGCACCAGGTCGTCGTAGAAGATGAACTCGTCGCAGTTGGCACTGAGCAAGTCCGAGGTCGAGTCCTTCACGCCGATGCCGATCACATATTTGTTGTTCTCGCGCAGCTTGGAAACCAGCGGCGAGAAGTCCGAATCGCCGCTGATGATGACGAAGGTGTCGACATGGGCCTTGGTATAGCACAGGTCGAGCGCGTCGACGACCATACGGATGTCGGCGGAATTCTTGCCGGACTGGCGCACATGCGGGATCTCGATCAGTTCGAACGCGGCTTCGTGCATCGTCGCCTTGAATTCCTTGTAGCGCTCCCAGTCGCAATAGGCCTTCTTGACCACGATGCTGCCTTTCAGCAGCAGGCGCTCCAGCACTTTCTTGATGTCGAACTGCGCGTATTTGGCATCGCGCACGCCCAGCGCGATGTTCTCGAAATCGCAGAACAGCGCCATGTTGGTGATTTCGGGTTGGGCTGCCATATGAGTCTCCTTGTTTCTGCATTGTTATCGGGCACGACCAATCGCCAGCCATGATGTTACCGCTGCTGCAACACCTTGCCCGGATTCATCAGCCCGTCCGGATCCAGCGCCTGCTTGATGGTGCGCATCAATTCCAGTTCCAGCGCACTCTTGTAATGGCCGATCTCGTCGCGCTTGAGCTGGCCCAGGCCATGTTCGGCGCTGATGCTGCCGTTGAGTCCCGCCACCACGCCGTATACGATGCGATTCACGTCGTGTTCGTGCTGTTCGATGAATGACGGGTTCTGCCCGGCATCGTGCAGGGAGACGTTGTAGTGGATGTTGCCGTCGCCGATGTGGCCGAACGCGACGATGCGGATGCCGGGATAGGTCTGGTGCAGTGCGTCATCCGCGCGCCTGATGAAATCCGCGACGCTGCTGAGCGGCACCGACACATCGTGCTTGATGCTGATGCCCTCGCGCTTCTGCGCCTCGCTGATGTTCTTGCGCAGCATCCACCAGCGCTCGGCATGGTCCGGGTCGGCGGTGATGCCGAATTCGACGATGCCGTCGCCGAACGATAAAAGCGCATTGCGCAACGCGGCATCCAGCGGGGTCTGCAGCACGTCGGCCAATTGGGTGATGGCGATCCACTGGTGCTGGCCTGCGAACGGTTCGCGCGCATCGGGAAAGTGCCTGAACACCAGATCCAGGCTGGAGCGCGAGATGATCTCGAAGGCGGCAATCCTGTCGCCGCAGCTTGCGCGCAGGTGCGACAGCAGCGCGACCGCGGCGGCAGGATCGCGCAGCGCCATGCACGCGGTTGCCTCGGCTTGCGCAGGCGGGAACAGTTTCAGCACCGCGGCGGTGATGATGCCGAGCGTGCCTTCCGCGCCGAGGAACAGATGCTTGAGGTCGTAGCCGGAGTTGTCCTTGCGCAGGCTGCGCAGGCCGTTCCATACACGCCCGTCCGGCAGCACCACTTCGAGCCCGAGCACCAGGTCGCGCGCATTGCCGTAGCGCAGCACATTGATGCCGCCGGCATTGGTGGAAAGGTTGCCGCCGATCTCGCAGTATTTCTGCGTCGCGGTCAGCCCGAGCGGGAAAAAGCGCTGGTGACTCGCGGCCGCATCGCGCACATCGGCCAGCTTGCAGCCTGCCTCGACGGTCATCGTGTAGTTGGTCGGGTCGATGCCGCGGATGCTGTCCATGCGCGACAGGTTCAGCACGATCTGCGCCCCCTGTGGCAGCGGCACGCTGCCTCCGCACAAGCTGGTGTTGCCGCCCTGCGGCACGATCGCGACATGGTTGGCGGTGCACAGCCGGACCAGTTCGGCGACCTGGCGAGTGGCGGAGGGGAACACCACCGCCAGTGCAGCGCCCGAATAGCGCCCGCGCCAGTCGGTCAGGTAAGGCAGGGCAGGCGCGCCGGTCAAAACCGCATCGCCGCCAAGGATAGCGGAGAAAGACTGGATCAGGTCAGTGTGTGACATTTGATTTCCATTAGCCGGCTTCGTCCTTCAGCTTGGTCATTGGTGATCTGTCGGATAATCTCGGGCACTCTAAAACTCCAGCGGGTCGATGTCCAGCGAACAGCGCAGCTTTGCGGCTGGCAACTGGTCCAGCAGCGGCTGCCAGGCGCGCAGGAACTGTTGCAGCGCCTTGCGCGAGCTCGCCTGGATCAGCAGTTGCGCGCGCAGGTGATTGGCGCGGCGCGGCAGCGCCGCGGGCACGACGCCGAATAGCTCCACTTCCTGCCCCAATGCCATACCGGCTGAGCGGGCGTCATTCAGATAGCGGTACACCTCGCTTTCCTGCCTGCCCTCGGCGCGCAGCATCGCCTGGTACACGAACGGCGGAAAGCCCGCCATCCGTCGTTCGGCCAGCTGGGATTCGGCCCAGCCATCGAAGTCGTGCGCCTGCAAGGCCTGAAACAGCGGATGGTCGGGGAACGCGGTCTGTATCAGTACCTCGCCGGGCTTGTCGGCGCGTCCGGCGCGCCCGGCCACCTGCACCAGTTGCGCGAACAGTTTCTCCGGTGCGCGGAAATCGCTGCTGTACAGCGCGCTGTCGGGGTTGAGCACGCCGACCAGCGTCAGTGCCGGAAAATCGTGGCCCTTGGCGAGCATCTGCGTGCCGACCAGGATGTCGACCTGGTTCGCGTGTATCTGCTCGCGCATCGTCTGCCAGGCGCGTTTGTTGCGGGTGCTGTCGCGGTCCACCCTGCAGGATGCGCGCTTCCGGGAAGCGCTGCAGCAGCAGGCTTTCGACGCGCTGCGTGCCGCTGCCTACCGGAATGAGATCGGCGCTGCCGCATTCCGGGCAGGCATGCGGCATGCGTGTCTGGTAACCGCAATGGTGGCAGCGCAAGCGCTGTTCGTTAAGGTGCAGCACCATGTTGCCGGCACAATGCGTGCAGCCTGACAGCCAGCCGCAGCCGCTACACATCAGCACCGGCGCATAGCCGCGCCGGTTGATGAACAGCAGGCTCTGCTCGCGGCGCGCGATACGCTGCGCGATCTGTTGCAGCAGGATTTCGCTGATGCCGTGGTGCATCACGCTCTGGCCGGTGTGGACGCAGCGCACCGCGGGCAGACGCGCCTCGGCCAGCGCGCGCCCGGTCAGCCTGAGCATGCGGTAGCGCCCGCTCTGCGCGTTGTGGTAACTCTCCAGCGACGGCGTCGCCGAGCCCAGCACGATGGGCACGCTCGCCCTGGTTGGCGCGGAACACCGCCACGTCGCGCGCCGAATAGCGCAGGCCTTCCTGCTGTTTGAACGAGCTGTCGTGCTCCTCGTCGACGATGATCAGTGCGAGTCTCGGCAGTTCGGCGAACACCGCCAGCCGCGTGCCGAGCACGATCTGCGCCGCGCCGAGTTGGGCCTGCTGCCAGTTGTGCAGACGCTCGCCTTCGGACAGTCCGCTGTGCAGGCTGACCAGGTTCACCTCGGGGAGGCGGCTGCGGAAATAATGCTCCAGCTGCGGCGTCAGGTTGATCTCCGGCACCAGCAGCAGCACCTGTCGGCCGCGCTGCAGCACATGGAGCATCAGGTGCACATAGACCTCGGTCTTGCCGCTGCCGGTGATGCCGTGCAGCAGGAAGCAGGCATAGCCGCTGGACTGCGTCACCGCATCCACCGCGAGTTGCTGCTCGCCGGTCAGCGTGTGCGCGTTGTCGAAAACATGCTTGACGAACCCGGCCGCTGTATCCTGCCCCCTCGCCAGCTCTCCCCCTTGCAGGGGGAGGGAAGGGGCAGAAGTGTACGGCTCAACCCAGCCTGCTGCGACCAAAGCCTTCAACTGCGCCCCTGCGCTTGCCGACAAAGCCTTGAGCTGCGCCAGGTTGCATGGTTGTTCGGCGAGCCTGGCCAGGATGCGCCGCTGTACCACTTTTCGCTTTGGGAATTTATCCAGATCGAGAGCCGCTGCGCTGGTGCTTAGCCGGTAATTCAGCACGGGTTTGACGATTACCGGCCGGTCGGAGCGCAGCCGCGCCGGCAATGCAGCCATGACCGTCTGCCCGATCGGAAAGCGATAGTAGTCGCTGCAAAAGCGCAGCAGGTCGAGCAATCCCGCCGACAGCGGTGCGCTGTCCTGCAGCAGCTGCGTCACCGGCTTGATGCGCTCCGGAGCAAGGTCGGTCGTCGCAACGCGTTCCATCACCACCCCGGCCATCTGTCTGCGCCCGAACGGCACGATCACGCGCTGTCCGGCTGAAACTGCAATGCCTTCTGCCACCGTGTAATCGAACAGGGTGGGCAAAGGGACATCAACGGCGACGCGGACGATGGGCATGGTCAGTTAGGGTCATTCAATCAAACGAAGCCCGGTTGCGCCGGGCGCAGGGAAGCGGATCGGCAGGGGCGAGATTCAGTCTCGACAAACGGCGGCGCGCTAGTGTAGCAGCCTTCAAGCCAGCTGCTGGCCGTGTTCCCGTGTCGCGTGGAACTGCACTTTCGGCCAGCGTTCCTGCGCCAGGCGCAGGTTCACACCGGTGTCGGCGAGATAGGCGTAGTTGCCGTCGACGTCTTTTGCCAGACGGCTCTGGTTGGCCTTGACGAACTCGTTGAGATGCGCGGCATCGGGGCAGGTCACCCAGCGCGCGGTGTGGATGCCGGCGCGCTCGAACACCGCATCCACGCCGTACTCGGACTTCAATCTGTGCTCGACCACCTCGAACTGCAGCTGCCCCACCGCGCCGATCAGCGGATTGGAATCCAGCAGCGGCTCGAATACCTGCACCGCGCCTTCTTCGCCCAATTGGCGCAAGCCTTTCTGCAGCTGCTTGGCCTTCATCGGGTCGCGCAGCCGCGCGCGGCTGAACAATTCCGGGGCGAAGTAGGGGATGCCCTTGAAGGTCAGCGCCTCGCCTTCGGTGAGCACATCGCCGATCTGCAGCTGGCCGTGATTGTGCACGCCGATGATGTCGCCGGCGTAAGCCTCGTCCATGCGCGTGCGCTCGTTGGCCATGAAGGTCACCGCGTTGGCGAGTTTCATTTCCTTGCCAGTGCGGCGATGCCTGACCTTCATGCCCGAGGTGTAACGGCCGGAACACACGCGCAGGAACGCGATGCGGTCGCGGTGGTTGGGGTCCATGTTGGCCTGGATCTTGAACACGAATCCGGTGAACGGCTGCTTCGGTCGGTTGCACGATGCGCTTGTCGGTTTCACGCGGCAACGGGGAGGGTGCCCAATCCACCAGCGCGCGCAATACTTCGCGCACGCCGAAGTTGTTGATACCCGAGCCGAAGAAAACCGGGGTCTGCTTACCCTTGAGGAACTCATGCAAGTCGAACGATGCGCCTGCGCCCATGACCAGTTCGGTTTCATCGCGCATGGTCTTCATCTCATGCGGGCATGATTCGGCCAGCCGTTCGATCTGCGCGCCTCGCAATACTTCCACTTCCTGATCGGCTTTCGCTTCACCCGGCACAAAGCGCAGCACCTCGTCGTTGAGCAGGTGATACACGCCCTGGAAACGCTTGCCCATGCCTATCGGCCAGGTAACAGGCGCACAATGGATCTTCAATACCGACTCGATCTCATCCATCACTTCCAATGGGTCGCGCACTTCGCGGTCCATCTTGTTGATGAAGGTGATGATGGGCGTGTTGCGCAAACGGCACACTTCCAGCAGCTTGATGGTCTGCGCTTCCACGCCCTTGGCCGCGTCCACCACCATCACCGCGGCATCCACCGCGGTCAGCACGCGGTAGGTGTCCTCGGAGAAATCCTGGTGGCCCGGGGTGTCGAGCAGATTGATCACGCAATCGTCGTAGCTGAACTGCATCACCGAGCTGGCCACCGAGATGCCGCGCTGCTTCTCGATCTCCAGCCAGTCGGAGGTCGCGTGGCGGCCGCTCTTGCGCGCCTTGACCGTGCCCGCCATCTGGATCGCGCCGCCGAACAGCAGCAGCTTCTCGGTGAGCGTGGTCTTGCCCGCATCCGGGTGCGAGATGATCGCGAAAGTGCGGCGGCGCCCAACTTCGCGAACGATAGCGGCCTCGCGGACAATGCCGCTGTCGCGCACGCTCGCCTCAGCGTTCGCTGATCGGGTGTTCGCGTCGGTCGCTGTTGCGGGATGGGTCATGGCTGCATTCCTTGCGCGGAGCATGATAAGTGAAAATGAAAAAGGCCTGCACGATTCCGTGTAGACCTTTTATATATAAAAATCTGGTGGCCCGGGGCGGAATCGAACCACCGACACAAGGATTTTCAGTCCTCTGCTCTACCGACTGAGCTACCAGGCCATCGCTGCTGCGCTTCTCCGTTTGCCGCAGCTGCCGATAGACAGGACCGCATTCGGAAGCCGCGCATTATACCGATACCGCGCCAAATAACAAACCCCGCCGAAGCGGGGTTTGTTTGAAGCAGAAGCAATTTCCAAAATAGCGACAGAAATCGTAGCGAGCGAACCGACATCGGGGAAGCCCGGAGCACAGGCACCGGAATGTACGAGAGGTACACGAGGATGCCGAGCACCGCGCGACCCCGAGGACGGTACGCGCAGCAGATTTATTCGCTATTTTTACATCATGCCTTCCATGCCGCCCATGCCGCCGCCCATGCCGCCGGCCGGAGCAGGCTTGTCTTCCGGCAGTTCGGCCACCATGCATGCAGTGGTCAGCATCAAGCCGGCAATGGAGGCCGCATTTTGCAATGCGACGCGCGTCACCTTGGTCGGGTCAACCACACCCATCGCCAGCATGTCGCCATATTCGCTGGTGGCCGCGTTGTAACCGAAGCTGCCCTTGCCTTCCATGACCTTGTTCACCACCACCGAAGGCTCGTCGCCCGCGTTGGATACGATTGAGCGCAACGGGGCTTCCATCGAGCGCAGCACGATGGTGATGCCGGCGTCCTGGTCGTGGTTGTCGCCCTTGAGTTTGCCGACAGCAGCCTTGGCGCGCAGCAATGCGACGCCGCCGCCGGGAACGATGCCTTCTTCAACGGCTGCACGGGTCGCGTGCAATGCATCTTCCACGCGTGCTTTCTTCTCTTTCATTTCCACTTCGGTCGCGGCACCGACCTTGATCACCGCCACGCCGCCGGCCAGTTTGGCCTTGCGTTCCTGCAGCTTCTCCTTGTCGTAGTCGCTGGTGGATTCTTCGGCTTGCTTGTTGATCTGGCCGATGCGGCCCTTGATCGCGTCTTCCTTGCCGGCACCGTCGATGATGATGGTGTTGTCCTTGCCCACTTCGACGCGCTTGGCTTGGCCCAATTCGGCCAGCGTCGCCTTCTCCAGCGACAGGCCCACTTCCTCGGCGATCACGGTGCCGCCGGTCAGGATCGCGATGTCTTCCAGCATGGCCTTGCGACGGTCGCCAAAGCCCGGGGCCTTGACCGCAACGGTCTTCAGGATGCCGCGGATGTTGTTCACTACCAGTGTCGCCAGTGCTTCGCCGTCCACATCTTCGGCGATGATCAGCAGCGAACGGCCAGCCTTGGCGACTTGTTCCAGTACCGGGAGCAGGTCGCGGATGTTGGAGACCTTCTTGTCGTGCAGCAGGATGAACGGGTTTTCCATCAAAGCCAGTTGGCGATCCTGGTTGTTGATGAAGTAGGGTGACAGGTAACCGCGGTCGAACTGCATGCCTTCCACGATGTCCAGTTCGTCTTCCAGACCTTGGCCGTCTTCGATCGTGATCACGCCTTCCTTGCCGACCTTGTCCATCGCGGCAGCGATCTTCTCGCCGATCACGGTGTCGGAGTTGGCGGAGATGCTGCCGACCTGGGCGATCTCCTTGCTGGTGGTGCAGGGCTTGGAGATCTTCTTCAGTTCGGCAACGGCTGCGATGACTGCCTGGTCGATGCCGCGCTTCAGATCCATCGGGTTCATGCCGGCAGCGACGAACTTCATGCCTTCCTGGACGATGGACTGAGCCAGTACTGTTGCTGTGGTGGTGCCGTCACCGGCTACATCGGAGGTCTTGGAAGCCACTTCCTTGACCATCTGTGCGCCCATGTTCTCGAACTTGTCCTTCAATTCGATTTCCTTGGCGACCGATACCCCGTCCTTGGTGATCGTGGGTGCGCCATAGGAGCGGTCCAATACGACATTGCGGCCCTTGGGGCCGAGGGTGACCTTGACCGCGTCGGCCAGGATGTTCACACCGATGACCATCTTGCTGCGTGCGGCGTCGTGAAATTTTACGTCTTTAGCTGCCATGTTTTTTCTCCTGAATTCTTGTGTTGATTAGGCTTCGATCACGCCGATGATGTCGTCTTCACGCATCTGCAGCAGTTCGACGCCGTCGATTTTGAAGGCCTGGCCGGAATATTTGCCGAACAGTATGCGGTCGCCTACCTTGACGCTCATCGCCTGCAATTTGCCATCGTCGCCAACCTTGCCTTTGCCTACGGCGACGACTTCGCCTTGATCCGGTTTTTCAGTGGCGGCATCGGGGATTACGATCCCGGAGGCGGTTTTGCGTTCTTCTTCCATGCGTTTGACGATCACGCGATCGTTCAAAGGACGAATTTTCATACTGATATCTCCTAAAACAAGGGTTTAAAAAAAGCGAAGACGGAGTTTAGCACTCTCTGTCTGCGAGTGCCAATAGTCGGGGCGACCCCACCCGATTTCAAGGGCGGGGCGGAGGTTTATTTTGAGGGCGATGCAGGATCCAGGGTTGGGGCGGGGGGCAGGGCGATCTTGTTATCGGTGCTGAACTGGTAGTCGTGAAATATATGCTCGGCGCTCAGCACCTGGTAAGTGCCATCGGGATTGCGGTGTGTGGTGTCCTTGAGCCGGTAGGTGTAATGGCCGCAGGTCCAGCAATCGTAGTTGCGCATGTGGGTGCACAGACAGGTCTTGTCCTTGACCGAAATCTTCTTGGCATCGGGGTGCAACGCCACTTCGCGGTTGTAGGCATCGATGTAATCGCAATGGCCGTTGGCGTCGAGCAGGTAGCCGAATGCCTCGCAGTTGGGGCGGATGCCGGCGCCGATCGCCGGGCAACTCTTGATCATGCGCATCGGATAGCCGGTCGGCGAGATCATGTTCACCTCGATATCGTCCTCGTTGGCCTTGAAGTATTCCTGCTGGACTTTCGGCGGGATGCCGCACTCCTGCGCGACGGTGAAGCGCGTTGCCACTTGCACTGCGGCGCAGCCTTTTTCCAGAAAATCGACCGCGTCGGTTCCGGTAAATACCCCGCCTGCGGCGATCACCGGGATATCCAGTTGTTCGGCTTTCAGGTGAGCGACGATCTCGGCGATGATGGTGTGCAGGTCGTATTGGGCCCAATCCAGGCCGAAACCCAGATGGCCGCCGGCCAGAGGGCCTTCGACGACGATAAAATCCGGCAGGCGATTGAGCCTGGCGGTCTTGCGCATGAACAATTGCAGCGCGCGCAGCGAGGAGACGATGATGCCCAGTTTGGCATCGCGGAAGCGCGGGTTGTCCTCCATCAAGGCGAAGGACCCGAGATGCAGGCCCGCGCTCAGCGTGATGCCGTCGATACCGGCATCCAGTGCGCCGCACAACCGCACGCGCAGGGTCTCGCGCGGCGCGTTCATCGTCAGTTTTTCCATGCAGTTGACGAAGATCATGCCGTCGCCGCGCTTGGCTTCCATCGTCTTGCCGACATGCAGGCGGGTCGATTCGGCCACCTGGGCCAGATCGAACTGCACGATCGATTTGTCGGTCTTTTCGACGTTGAGCTTGTATTGCTTCTGCTTGACGCTGACGAACTTGGTCTTGTAGTGGCGATCTGCGACAGTGGGCAACATCGCGTCGGAAATATGGCCGATGCCACCTAATCGTGCAGCTTCCCAAGCCAATTCCCGGCTGGATATATCCACGCCCATCCCGCCGATGATAATCGGCACCAGCTCGCGCTTGCCGAAGCGCAAGCGGAAATCATCAACTCGTTTCATTACAGCCATCCTCCGGCCGCCCCGCTCTATTCAGAATAACAGGGGCGGAATACACACTGTGCTTGAGAACCTCTGATTAAATCCCATATAGGCTCATGGAAGACTTAATCAGAGGTTCCCTTATGCAATAAGGTGCGCAGGATGCCACAAATGGTGTGATACGGAAAGCAAAGTCAAGCTGATGGCATGGATAAAATCCGCAAAACTAGCTGCTGAGCAAGCCGTGTAGCGCGTCGGCGAGATTTGCAAAGGCGTAGCGATAGCCGGCCGACAGCATCCTTTCTGGGGATACTCTTTGTCCTTCCAGCAACAGACAGGAGCGCTCGCCCATGATCGCCCTCAGCAGCACGGCGGGAGCCATCAACGGGGCGGGGCGGTGCAACGCCGCTGCCAGCGCGGCAGTGAATTCGCGGTTGGTGACCGGCTGCGGGGCGCTCAGGTTGTATGGTCCGCTGGCCTGGGGATCGTTCAGCAGCTTGAGCAGCATCGCGACATGATCGTCGACATGCACCCAGCTCATCCACTGATTCCCGTCACCCAGGCGTGCGCCCAGGCCCAGTTTGAACGGCGGCAGCATGCGCCCCAGCAGGCCGCCGTGCCGGCTCAACACCAGTCCGGTGCGCAGCAGGCACACACGGACAGCGGAGCTTTCGGCGGCACGCGCAGCCTGTTCCCAGGCTGCGCATAACCGTGCGGGGAAATCTGCCCCGGCCGCAGAGGACTCATCCACAACGGCATCGCCGCGGCTGCCGTAATAGCCTACCGCAGATCCGCTCAGCAGTACGCCCGGTTTTTGCCGCGCGGCGGCGATGCGCTGCACCAGTTGTTGCGTCAACGCCACCCGGCTGTCCCACAGCGCCTGCTTGCGTCGCGCAGTCCAGCGTGCATCGACTATCGGTGCGCCGGCCAGATTGATCACCGCATCGAAACTCAAGTCCGCATCCCACTCGTCGAGCGCGGTGATCGCCCGCGCCGCGGCCCCGCAGCGGGCCGGGACCAAAGCAGGATCGCGGCTCAGCACCGTTAACTGGTGCCCTTGCGCCAACAGTGCACTGCACAGATGCCAGCCGATCAGGCCGGTGCCGCCGGTGATCAGGATACGCATATGTCCTCCATCCGGGATCGGTTTGGCTTGCAGGCTAGCCAAACTTTGCGCTGCGCGCAAGCGGCAAAACCCGCTATGATTCCGCGCATGCCGAATCGTCCGCTGAACGCTCCAGATCTCCTCGCCCGCAGCCTCTCTGCCGTGTGGCATCCCTGTTCGCAGATGAAGCACTACGAGAATTTTCCCTTGCTGCCGCTGGCCCGCGGCAGCGGAGTCTGGCTGTACGATCAGGGCAACAGGCGCTATCTGGATGCAGTCAGTTCCTGGTGGGTGAACCTGTTCGGCCATTGCAATCCGCGCATCAATGCGGCGATCGTCGATCAGCTCGGCAAGCTGGAGCACGCGATGCTGGCCGGGTTCACCCACGAGCCGGTGGTGCAGCTTTCGGAACGGTTGCGCAAACTTGCCCCGCCGGGTCTGGGCCATTGCTTCTATGCTTCGGATGGCGCATCGGCGACCGAGATCGCGCTGAAGATGAGCGCGCATTACTGGCGCAACCGCGGCCAGCCGGGCAAGACGCAATTCATCAGCCTGGCAAACAGCTATCACGGCGAAACCCTGGGCGCGTTGTCGGTGACCGATGTGGCGCTGTTCCGCGATGCATACGGTGCGCTGCTCCGGCAGCAGGCTACCGTGCCCAGCCCGGATTGGCGCAAGGCCGCCGCCGGGGAGGATGCGGAGACTTATGCATCAAGATGTGCGGATGCGCTGGAGCGGCATTTGCAGCAGCATCATGCTCAGCTCGCTGCCTTCATCATCGAGCCGCTGGTGCAGGGCGCGGCCGGCATGGCGATGTACCATCCGCTATACCTGCTGCGCGCGCGGCAGTTGTGCGACGCCTATGGCGTGCATCTGATCGCCGACGAGATTGCCGTCGGCATGGGCAGGACCGGAACGATGTTCGCCTGCGAGCAGGCCCACGTGGCCGGAGGCATCGCGCCGGATTTCCTGTGTCTCTCCAAGGGCATCAGCGGGGGTTATCTGCCGCTGTCGGTGGTGATGACGTGTGATGAAATCTACCAGGCATTTTACCGGGACGAGACGGCAGGCGGATTTCTGCATTCGCATTCCTACACCGGGAACCCGCTGGCGTGCCGTGCGGCGCTCGCCACGCTGGATATCTTCGCGCAGGACGACGTGCTTGGTCTGAACCGCGGCAAAGCGGCGTACTTGAACCGGATATCGGCTCCGTTGCGCGAACACCGCGCGGTGCGCGGCTGGCGCAATACCGGCATGATCTGGGCCTTCGAGGTCGTATCGCAGCAGCGCGATTTTGCGCGGCGCTGCTTCGCGCTCGCGCAGCGGCATGAATTGCTGCTGCGCCCGATCGGCAACACGATTTATTTCATGCCGCCGTATATAATCAGCGAATCTGAGATGGATATGCTGGTAAGCCGTACCTTGCAGATCGTCGATGAATTGATTTGAACGATATGCGCATCTTTTCCATCACGCTGTTTGTATTCTGCCTGGCAACTGCGCCGGCGCATGCTGCCGATTTGCCGGAGCCGGTCACTGACGCGCTGAAACACGCGCACATCCCGCTGTCCAGCGTCAGCATCGTGGTCGAGGAGACCCGCACTGCCGAGCCGCTGATCAGCCTGAATGCCGACCGTGCAATGAACCCGGCCTCCACGATGAAACTGCTGACCACGTTTGCTGCGCTGGAGACGCTGGGCCCCGCTTATCGGTGGAAGACCGAAGCCTATCTCGACGGCAAGCTGGAAAACGGCGTGCTGCAGGGCGACCTGGTATTCAAGGGCTATGGCGACCCCAAGCTGACCGTAGAGCAATTCTGGATGTGGCTGCGCGAGCTGCGCCAGCGCGGGCTGCGCGATATTCGCGGCGATATCGTGCTGGACCACAGCTTTTTCGAGGCGGTCAAACAGGATCCCGCGGAATTCGACCATGACCCCACCCGTGCCTACAACGTCGGCACCAGCGCATTGCTGCTCAATTTCAATGCGCTGCATCTGCATCTGGTGCCGGATGGCCATGCAGCCGTGGCGCTGCTCGAGCCCGATGTGGCGGGTTACAAGCTGGTCAATCACGTCACCACCTCGAGCAGGTTGCGCTGCGGCGGCGAGGATGAATACAAGGCTTATCTGGACGGGCACGATATCGTGCTGGAAGGGCGCATTCCGGCTGGTTGCGGCGAAGCGGACGACTATGTTTCGCTGTTGCCGCAGGACGAGTATTTCCTTGCGGTGTTCAGCGCCTTGTGGCAGGAACTCGGTGGCACGCTGCAGGGCAGGATGCATGCGGGAATCGCGCCTGCCAACCAGACTCCGTTCGCCAGCTATATCTCTCCGCCGTTGTCGGAAGTGATACGCGACATCAACAAGTTCAGCAACAACATCATGGCGCGGCAATTATTCCTGACGTTGGGGACGGCCCAGGGTATGGCACCTGCAGTTCCGGATACCGGACTGGCCACGGATGATAAAGGCGACAGTGGCGCTGCGTCGGAGGTGAAGGCGCTGAACGAAACAGCTATCCATCCGGCGCCGCAAAGGGGCGGCGACAGCGCTGGTTCGGATTTGCCGGTCGTGATGCCACTAACGGAAGGTGTGGCCCAGCCGGCCAGCATCGCACGCAGCACGGCAGCGGTCCGGCAATGGTTGAATGCGCAGCATCTGCAATTTCCGGAACTGGTGCTGGAAAACGGCGCAGGCTTGTCGCGCAGGGAACGCATCAGCGCGCAGCACCTCGCCGAATTGCTGCGGCTCGCCGCAGACAGCCCGTTCAGTGCCGAACTGGAAGCTTCGCTGCCGATACTGGGCATGGACGGCACGGTCAAAAAGCGTCTCAAGGATAGCGGGATCGCAGGCTACGCGCACCTCAAGACCGGTTCGCTGGAAGGCGTAAAATCGATCGCGGGCTACGTGAAAGCGCACAGCGGCAAGCAATGGATCGTGGTGTTCATCGTCAATCACCCGAATGCGGCGATGGCTCAGTCCGCCCAGGACGCCCTGATCGAGTGGCTGCAGAAGGGCTCGTGATGCAATTTTTGCCGCACCGGTCAAAAACAGCTTGATTGATCCCGGTTCACTGGATAGGATGCGCGCCGCGTTTTGAACCAGTCGATCCATACCCTACGAGTCAAGGAGGCAGAGCATGAAGAGAATCGTTATTGCTGCGTTGTTGTCGGGCTGTGTTGCGTTGCCGGCAGTTGCAGCTGACGGGAAAAACAGTATCGGGGTCAATTACGGCTTCGGCAACAACGGTGTGGTCGGCGTGCAGGGAGAATTCGACATTTCTGCTGCCATGCCGAACCGGGCACCGGTCTCGATCCAGGTTTTCTGGAAGAATTATTCCCAGTCCTACTTCACCGGAGCGGGAGTGTATCAATACAGCTACAACGCTTTCGGCGCAGCGGCGATCTATGATTTTGGTTCCGTGATTCCTCAGGACAGAAAGTTCAGGCCCTATGCCGGGGTGGGTTTGGTCACGCTTAATTCAAATTTGAGCGGTCCAAATGTTGCGTTCCCGACTGGTCCGGATTCCGGCGGTTTATATGTGACCGCCGGAATCAAGTATGATCTGACGCCCCAGGTATCGGCCGACCTGAACCTGAACAATATCGGCGGGCTGACGATAGGCGCCGACTTTAATTTTTGAGCGGGCCGGATTCATGATGGAGCGGGCGTGAATTCCGGGATTGCGTTGCGGAGCAAGGATGCGGGGGAATTGCCCTGAATGACAGGATTCCATGTGTGGCATGATTGAGGCAAAACAATGAAAATATTGACTGCGGTTGTAATGGCCATCACCGGTCTGGCCGCGGCATCAGGCGCATCCGCCGGGGTGTCGGACATCAAGTCAGCCAACAACCAGCTGGGTATCCAGCTCATTTCGACGAATGTGGATTACACCGAAACCGGCAATGGAATATTGGGCTCCATGACCGGAACGCTGGACACCGAGGCAGGCCATGTGCCCGGCATCGGGCTGTCGTTATCCGTGATGCGGGATATATGGTTAGGCAACGACTATTTTGAGGCCGAACATGATGTTTCCCGCGGCCATACAAATTATGTGGGCGGGTTCCAAAACCCGCCGACGCCGTATGGTTCGGTAACCGGGACTTCCAGTGCAAAACTGATCAATTTCAGCGCCCGTTACGGTAAAGGCTTCGTGGTCAATGACCAGTTCATGCTGACACCCTATGCCGAACTTGGCCGTCATCAGTGGGACCGTGGCGTCAACCTGGGCGAGACCTATGTACACGGCTATTATGGGATCGGATTGCTGGCGCAATACTCGCCGGCCAGCAAGCTGGTACTTTCAGCCAATGCCCTGGCCGGCAATACATTTGGATCGAACATCGTCGTGAATGGCGCATTTTCCGGGCCGCTCGGCAATTCCGTGCTGACCAGAATCGGTGTCGCCGCAGATTATGCGTTGGCGCGCAACATCCACGCGAACATCGGCGTCGATTACACCAGCTTCAGTTATGGCATCAGCAATTTGTATCCTGCCGGCAGTAATCTGTTTACCTGGGAACCGGACAGCAAGACCAATTACACAACGCTCAGGATCGGGCTGGGCTATGCGTTCTGATAGTCGCGGCTGGAATGAACGGACGGGTCGACTGTTCAGTGCCGGCAGCGCGCAAGACTGGCATTTGAACTGACGCCGAAGCGGCCGGGAGAATTCCGCTTTTTGTAGCGGGCAAGATAATCGGTCCGGCTACAGCCCCAGATCATTCCACATCGCGTCGACCTTCGCTTTCACCGCCGCATCCATCACAATCGGCGTGCCCCATACACGCTGCGTCTCTCCCGGCCATTTGTTGGTGGCATCCAGTCCCATCTTGCCGCCCAGTCCCGACACCGGGCTGGCGAAATCCAGATAATCGATAGGCGTGTTGTCCACCAGCAAGGTGTCGCGCACCGGGTCGACGCGCGTCGTGATCGCCCAGATCACTTCCTTCCAGTCGCGCGCGTCGATATCGTCATCGACGACGACGATGAACTTGGTGTACATGAACTGGCGCAAAAAGCTCCAGATGCCGAACATCACGCGCTTGGCCTGCCCGGGATACTGCTTCCTGATGCTGACCACCGCCATGCGATATGAACAGCCTTCCGGCGGCAGATAGAAATCCGCAATCTCGGGAAACTGCTTCTGCAGCAGCGGCACAAACACTTCGTTCAGCGCCACGCCCAGCATCGCCGGCTCGTCGGGTGGCTTGCCGGTATAGGTGGAGTGGTAGATCGGTGCGCGGCGCATCGTGATACGCTCCAGCGTGAACACCGGAAATTTGTCCTGCTCGTTGTAATAGCCGGTGTGGTCGCCATACGGCCCTTCCAGGGCCGTTTCATACACGCCACCTTCCGGCGCGGTCTGATCGGGATGGATCACGCCCTCCAGCACGATTTCGGCGGAAGCGGGTACCTGCAGGTCGCTGCCGATGCACTTCACAAGTTCGGTCTTGCCGCCGCGCAGCAATCCGGCGAACTGGTATTCGGACAGGCTGTCCGGGACCGGCGTGACCGCGCCGAGTATCGTGGCCGGATCGGCGCCGATCACCACGGCGACCGGGAACGGCTGGCCGGGATGGGACTTCTTCCATTCCTGGAAATCCAGCGCGCCGCCGCGCTGCGCCAGCCAGCGCATGATGACCTTGTTCGGCGCGATCACCTGCTGGCGGTAGATGCCGAGATTCTGGCGTATCTTGTTCGGGCCGCGCGTGACTACCAGCCCCCAGGTGATCAGCGGCGCGACATCGCCGGGCCAGCAGGTCTGGATCGGCAAGCGGCCCAGGTCGACTGCGCTGCCTTCCCATACCACTTCCTGGCAGGGTGCGCTGGATAATATCCTGGGCGACATGTTCAGCACCTGTTTCAGCACCGGCCATTTTTCCCACGCATCCTTCAAGCCTTTGGGCGGCTCGGGCTCCTTCAGATAGGCGAGCAGCTTGCCCACTTCGCGCAGTGCCTGCGTGTTTTCCTCGCCCATACCCAGCGCCACCCGGCGCGGCGTGCCGAACAGATTGGCCAGCACCGGCATGCCACTATTTTTTAATCCGGGGCCCGCGGGCTGCTCGAACAGGATCGCCGGGCCCTGCGCGCGCAGCACGCGGTCACAGATCTCGGTCATTTCCAGGTGCGGCGAAACCGTCGCGCCGATGCGCTTCAGTTCGCCGAGCTTTTCAAGTTGCGCGATGAAGTCGCGCAGGTCTGCATATTTCATTTGTAGAACCTTCCAAAAGTTTTATTGAAGCGTCGCGAGCGATGGCAGAACGAGGCACGAAGGGGCGAAAAAGTAGCCGCACTGACACGGTGGGGTGAAACCCTCTGGTGCGGGAAGTGCGGCCTGCATCTGCTCCCGCAAGCGGCTGGCTTGGCCAGTAACGTGTCGCAGATGCGGTTTACATACCAGTTTGTCGTTACACGACCACGCATTTCGAGCCCCTGACTAACAAAGTTATGCCGAGCGCAGTAGCTTCAATAGAATCTTTTTTCGCCGGGCGGGCGTGTCTTGAATCGCTTGTGCAGCCAGAAATACTGCTCAGGTATTTCGCGCACGCGTTGTTCGATGAACCCGTTCATGCGGCGCGTATCCGCGATGTCATCGCCGCTGGGATAGTTCTCCCAGGGCGGATAGAAGGTCAGCACATAGCCTGCCGCGCCGGGCAGCAAACGCGTGATGCAGGGCAGCACTTTCGCGCCGGTCATCTGGGCGATGCGCGGCACCGAGGTCATTGTCGCGGCGGGCACGCCGAAAAATGGGATGAATGCGCCATCCCTGATGCCCTGGTCCTGGTCCGGCGGATACACAAACGGCATACCGGCGCGCATCCCCTTCAGGATCGGGCGCAGCCCCTGCTGGCGCGAATACAGGCGCTGGTTGCCGAAGCGGGCACGCTTCTTCAGCAACAGTTCGGTCAGGTAGGCATTCTTCTGGTTCGCATACATGCACACCGTGTCGGTGTGCTGTGCGATCCACTGGCCGCCGGCATCCATGCCGACGAAATGCGGTGTCAGCAGGATCGCGGGCCTGCCCCTCAGCGCCTCGAAATGCTCCATCCCCTCGACCCTGATCAGGCTGGAGATGCGTGCAGCACTGGACCACCACAGGATGGTGCGTTCTATCAGCCCGCGCGCAAACATCCTGAAATGGGCGCGCAGCAGGCGTGTGCGTTCGATTTCACTCATGCCGGGAAAGCACAATTCCAGGTTAGTTGCGCCCACCCTGCGGCGTTCCGCGGCGACTGCATACAGCAGCAGGCCCAGCGCGTTGCCTGTCCATACCAGCACGCGGAACGGCAGGAAGTGGATCAGCCACAACAGGAACACGCCGGCCCGGATTAGCATGGCTGCACCTCAGCATCCGGGGGCGGCACCCCCGCCGGGATCTTGTAGCGGTTATAACTCCACAGATATTGTGCCGGGGAGATCGCGATCACCCGTTCCAGCGCGGCGTTGATCTGGCGCGGCACCGATCCGGAAAAATCCAGAGGCAGCATTTCGAAGTTCAGCCGGTATCCCTCGCCTCGCGCCAGCCGTTCCGCGTAGACCAGCAGCACCGCCGCGCCGCTGGATTCGGCCAGACGCCCGCTCAAGGTCATCGTGTACGCGGGGCGGCCAAAGAAATCCACCCACTCGCCCTCGCCCTGGCTGGGCACCTGGTCGGGCAACAAGCCGATCGCTTCGCCGCGTCTGAGGGCTTTGAACAGCCGCCGCACACCGCTGAGATCTGCGGTCGCCAGCCGCGCCAATCCGCGTTCGCGGCCGCCGCGCATCACGCTTTCCAGCCAGGCTTGCTTGGGCGAGCTGTACAGGTTGGTCAGCGCCAGGTGCTGGGCGATATACAGGCTGGTCATCTCGAAGCAGCCCCAATGCGGCGTCAGGAAGAGGATGCCCTTGCCGCGCGCATGGGCTGCCTGGACGAGTTCCCAACCCTGGCAGCTGCGCACAGCGGCGCACACTTGTTGCAGCGGCCTGCCCCATATCCACGGCAGCTCGACGATGCTCTTGCCGGCTTCATCTATGGTTTGTCTGAGCAGTGCGGCATAGTGTGTTTCATCGCTGGCCAGTTGTGACTGGCGCAGATTCCCTTCGGTGCGGGCCGCATATTCGGCGGAGAGCGCAAAAGTCATGCGGCCGAGCAATGCGCCCAGGCCGTGCAGCCAGCGCAACGGCAAGCCCGAGAGCAGGCGAAAAATCAGTTTGAACAGGAAAGAGGTCATCAGCGGCCAGGCGAACAATTTGATACAATGCGCGCCTTTAATTTTTTACTTGATCGAGTGGAGAAGCATGAGCGATTTCCTGTTTACATCAGAATCGGTATCCGAGGGTCATCCGGACAAGGTGGCGGATCAGATCTCTGACGCCATTCTGGACGCTATTCTAGCGCAAGACCCGTATGCGCGTGTTGCCGCCGAGACCCTGACCAATACCGGGTTGGTGGTTCTGGCCGGCGAGATCACGACGACTGCCAACGTCGATTACATCGGCGTTGCGCGCAACACCATCAAGCGTATCGGCTACGACAACACCGAATATGGCATCGACTACAAGGGCTGCGCGGTGCTGGTGGCCTACGACAAGCAGAGCCCGGACATCGCGCAGGGCGTGGATCGTGCTTCCGACGACTTCCTGAACCAGGGCGCGGGCGACCAGGGGCTGATGTTCGGCTATGCCTGCGATGAGACGCCGACGCTGATGCCGCTGGCGATCTACCTGGCGCACCGTGTTGTGGAACGCCAGGCGGAATTGCGCCACGACGGGCGTTTGCCCTGGCTGCGCCCGGATGCCAAATCCCAGGTGACGATCCGTTATCTGGACGGACAAGCCGCACGCCATCGATACCGTGGTGCTGTCTACCCAGCACGCGCCGGAAATGACGCATGGCGCAAATCCGCGAAGCCGCGATCGAGGAGATCATCAAGCCGGTGCTGCCCAAGGAACTGATCAAGGGCAATATCAACTATCTGGTCAACCCGACCGGGCGTTTCGTCATCGGCGGTCCGCAGGGCGATTGCGGGCTGACCGGACGCAAGATCATCGTCGACACCTACGGCGGCGCGGCGCCGCACGGCGGCGGCGCGTTCTCCGGCAAGGATCCGTCCAAGGTGGACCGCTCCGCCGCGTATGCGGGGCGTTATGTCGCGAAGAACATCGTCGCCGCCGGTCTGGCGACGCGTTGCCTGGTGCAGATATCCTATGCGATCGGCGTGGCCAAGCCGACCAGCGTGATGGTGGACACCTACGGGACCGGCAAGATCTCCAACGAGAAGATGACCGAACTGGTGCTCGAGCATTTCGACCTGCGCCCCAAGGGCATCGTGCAGATGCTCGATCTGCTGCGCCCGATCTACGAGAATACCGCCGCCTATGGCCACTTTGGCCGCGAAGAGCCGGACTTCACCTGGGAAGCGACGGACCGCGCCGCTGTGCTGCGCGCGGATGCCGGCAAATAACTTACCTCAGGGTGGGTTGTGCCCACCTGTGAAATTCGTTGTGTGGGATGAAGCGCAAGGAGCCGCGCAGCGAACGACGAGGCATATCGTAGGGATAGACGAGGAGTGAGCGAGCACGCGATACCGCGATTCGCCCACACAACGAATTTCACCGCCCTCCGAGGGGTGCTGCAGCGGGGCTGGAAACAGTCCCCCGTCAGGCTCGGAGCCAGTGGTTCAACGAAGCAACCGCACCCATTCATTGACCTTATGAATGGAGCATGCTTATGAACGCCGCAGCAAAACAATTCACCGATTACATCGTCGCCGACATGTCCCTGGCCGCATGGGGACGCAAGGAACTCGCCATCGCCGAAACCGAGATGCCCGGCCTGATGGCGATCCGCAAGGAATTCGCCACGACGCAACCGCTGAAGGGCGCGCGCATCACCGGCAGCCTGCACATGACCATCCAGACCGGCGTGCTGATCGAGACGCTGAAAGCGCTCGGTGCGGAAGTGCGCTGGGCCTCCTGCAACATCTACTCGACCCAGGATCATGCCGCCGCCGCGATCGCCGCCACCGGCACGCCGGTGTTCGCAGTCAAGGGCGAGACGCTGGCCGAATACTGGGACTACACCCACCGCATCTTCGAATGGGCGGATGGCGGCTTGTCCAACATGATCCTGGACGACGGCGGCGATGCGACGTTGCTGCTGCATCTGGGCGCGCGCGCCGAGAAGGACGCATCGCTGCTGAACAAGCCCGGCTCCGAAGAGGAGACCTGTCTGTTCGCTTCGATCAAGGCCAAGCTGGCAACAGACAAGACCTGGTATTCCACGCGTCTCGCCGCGATCAAGGGCGTCACCGAGGAGACCACCACCGGCGTGCATCGTCTGTACCAGATGCATGAGCGCGGCGAACTGAAATTCCCGGCGATCAACGTCAACGACTCCGTCACCAAGTCCAAGTTCGACAACCTGTACGGCTGCCGCGAGTCGCTGGTGGACGGCATCAAGCGCGCCACCGACGTGATGGTGGCCGGCAAGATCGCCGTGGTCGCCGGCTACGGCGACGTGGGCAAGGGCTCGGCCCAGGCATTGCGCGCGCTGTCGGCGCAGGTGTGGGTGACCGAGATCGACCCGATCTGCGCGCTGCAGGCCGCGATGGAAGGCTATCGCGTCGTGACCATGGACTACGCCTGCGAGCACGGCGACATCTTCGTCACCGCGACCGGCAACTTCCATGTGATCACCCACGAACACATGAAGAAGATGAAGAACCAGGCCATCGTGTGCAACATCGGCCACTTCGACAACGAGATCGATGTCGCCTCGCTGAAGCAGTACCAGTGGGAGAACATCAAGCCGCAGGTCGATCACGTGATCTTTCCCCGATGAACGGAAAGCCCGAAAAACGCATCCTGCTGCTGGCCGAAGGCCGGCTGGTGAACCTGGGCTGCGGCACCGGCCATCCGTCCTACGTGATGTCTTCTTCGTTCGCCAACCAGACCACTCGCGCAGATCGAACTGTACACGCGCAACCGGGACTATCCGGTCGGCGTGTACACGCTGCCCAAGCATCTGGACGAAAAGGTCGCACGTCTGCAATTGACCACGCTGAACGCGCAGCTGAGCACGCTGACCGACCAGCAGGCTGCATACATCGGCGTGCCCAAGGAAGGCCCGTACAAGGCCGACCACTACCGCTACTGATCGCAACCTTGCCGGCGGCAGGTTGTCTGTTGCAGCCGGAACATCCGGCAAAAGGAGGCACCAATGAATCCGCAAATGAAGCTGCTGTTGATCTGGACGCTCAATGCGCTGGCATTGCTCGCGGTGGCGAACTTCGTGCCGGGCATTCATGTCGACGGTTTCGGTTCGGCGCTGATCGCGGCATTTTTTCTGGGACTGGTCAACACGCTGATCCGTCCGCTGCTGCTGTTGCTGACGCTGCCGGTGACGATGCTCACGCTGGGCCTGTTCATCTTCGTGATCAACGGCTCACTGTTCTGGCTGGTGGGCTCGGTGTTGCGCGGTTTTGTCGTCGACAATTTCTGGCATGGTGTGCTGGGGGCGCTGCTCTACAGCATTTTTTCCTGGGCGCTGTCGTCCGCTGCCGCGCAATTGCTGAGGCCAAACAAGAATTGAGATCGGTATGACGAATCAACTTTTCAGTTTCGAATTTTTTCCGCCGCAGACGCCAGAGGGAGCCGAAAAGCTTGCCGTCACGCGCAAACAACTGGCGGAAACTCAAGCCGGAATTCTTTTCCGTGACATTCGGCGCGGGCGGCTCGACGCAGGACCGCACGCTGGAAACCATACAACAGATCAAGGCCGAGGGATACAATGCCGCGCCGCATCTGTCCTGCGTCGGTTCCACGCGCGACAACATCGGCGCGATGCTGGACGCCTACAGGGAAATGGGCATCAAACGCATCGTCGCGCTGCGCGGCGACCTGCCTTCCGGCATGGCCAGCATAGGCGAATTCCACTATGCCAACGAACTGGTGTCGTTCATCCGCGCGCAGACCGGCGATCATTTCCATATCGAGGTGGCAGCCTATCCTGAATTCCATCCGCAGGCCAGATCCCCGCAGGAGGATATCCGCAACTTCAAGCGCAAAGTCGATGCCGGGGCGGACTCCGCGATCACGCAGTATTTCTACAACACCGATGCCTATTTCCGCTTCGTCGATGAATGCGGCAAGCTGGGCGTCAGCGTGCCCATCGTGCCGGGCATCATGCCCATCGTGAGGTTCGCGCAACTGGCGCGCTTTTCCGATGCCTGCGGCGCGGAGATTCCGCGCTGGATGCGCAAGACGCTGGAGAGTTATGGCGACGACAATGAAGCGGTGCAGGCCTTCGGCCTGGATGTCGTCACGCAGCTGTGCGAGAAGCTGCTGGCTGGGGGTGCGCCGGGACTGCATTTCTACACGCTGAACCAGGCCGGCCCGTCGCTGGAAATCTGGAAGCGGCTGGGTCTGGGCGCGACATGATGCGCGCGCCGGAACTGCTGCTGCCGGCCGGCACGCTGGACAAGATGCGCACCGCCTACGCCTTCGGCGCGGATGCGGTGTACGCCGGCCAGCCGCGCTACAGCTTGCGTGCGCGCAACAATGAATTCAAGCTGGAAGAGCTGCGCACCGGCATCCGCGAAGCGCACGCGCTGGGCAAGAAGCTGTTCGTCGCCAGCAACCTGATGCCGCACAACGCCAAGGTGAAGACCTATATGGCCGACATGCAGCCGGTGATCGAGATGCAGCCGGACGCGCTGATCATGGCCGACCCCGGCCTGATCGCGATGGTGCGCGAGCGCTGGCCGGACATGCCGATCCACCTCTCGGTGCAGGCCAACACCGTCAACTACGCCGCGGTGAAGTTCTGGCAGTCGCTGGGTCTGACGCGCGTGATTCTTTCGCGTGAATTGTCGCTGGACGAGATCGAGGAAATCCGCCAGCAATGTCCCGGATATCGAACTGGAAGTGTTCGTGCACGGCGCGCTGTGCATCGCCTATTCCGGGCGCTGCCTGCTGTCCGGCTACTTCAACCACCGCGACGCGAACCAGGGCACCTGCACCAACTCCTGCCGCTGGGACTACAAGGTCGAAAATGCCGAAGCGAACGGCACCGGCGACATCCAGAAAGCAAGCCTCCCTCTCTCCAACTCTGATGAAACTGCTAGCCATTCGACTAAGCCCGCCAGCGGGCAAGTCGCTGGTTATCTCCCGGGGGGGGAGAGGGCAATCGTCCCCTCTCCCGCAAGCGGAAGAGGGCCAGGGAGAGGGTTGGCCGATGAACCGAGCCAACCCGAAAAACTGGATTTCGACTTCGACAAGGCGCTGGGCGAATCGGCACTGTCCGACTGCGGCAGCCAGCCGCGCCACCCGCTGGCCGACCAAGTGTATGTGATCTCGCGCCAGGATCATCCCGGCGAACTGATGCCGGTGCTGGAAGACGAACACGGCACCTACATCATGAACTCGAAAGACCTGCGCGCAGTAGAGCACGTCGAGCGGCTGGTGAAGATCGGCATCGATTCGCTCAAGGTCGAAGGACGCACCAAGTCGATCTACTATGTCGCGCGCACCGCGCAGGTCTACCGCCAGGCGATCGACGATGCGGTCGCGGGCAGGCCGTTCAATCACGCGCTGCTCGGTGCGCTGGACGCGCTGGCCAACCGCGGCTACACCGACGGCTTCTACGAACGTCACCACACCCACGAACAGCAGAACTACATGCGCGGCCACTCCGAAAGCACGCGCCAGCAATATGTCGGCGACATCGTCAGTTGTGCCGAACGGTATCGCACGAGATCGACGTGAAGAATAAATTCCAGGTCGGCGACAGGCTCGAGATCATCCATCCTTCCGGCAACCGCATCGTCGAACTCGCCGAGATGCACGGCCTCGAAGGCGCTGCGATGAACGTTGCTCCGGGCAGCGGGCATCGCGTGCAGATACCGTTGCAGGGGGAATTGGCGAAAGGCATGGTGGCGCGCTTCATTCGGGCAGGCCACGAGATGCAACGATGATCTTTTCCAACCTCGCCAACGCCGGTCGTTATATCAAGCTGCATCCGCTGTTCTTTCGCGCATTCGAATACATCCGCCATACTGATCTGCGCGCACTTGCACCGGGGCGCCACGACATCGTCGGCGACGATCTGTTCGTCATTGTCGAGCATGAGCCGGGGAGGACCCGGGCCGAGGCAAAGCTGGAATGCCACCGCCGTTACATCGATATTCAGTATGTGCTGGAAGGGGTGGACGAGATGGGCTGGAAGTCACTGCCCGATTGCCGCAAGCCGGTGGATGATTACAATGCCGCGAAGGATATCCGGTACTTCGATGATGAACCCGCGGCGTGGATTGCTACGCCGCCGGATCATTTCTGCATCTTCTTCCCGGAGGATGCGCACGCGCCGCTGGTGAGCAGCTGCCTGGCCACCCCTCCCGCACCGGAGGGTTCCACCCCACCGTGTCGGGGTGGCTACATCCGCAAGGCGGTGTTCAAGATCGCGGTCGGATCAGAATAGATCCGAAGCGGGATTCCCCGCCTAGAACGACATCCTGACGCCGATGAAGACGCCCTTGTCCACCGTGGCATTGGGGCCGGAATTCAGGTTGAACTGGATGTCGCGGTAGCCGATGTAGGCTGCCGCACTGGGGATCACCTCGTATTCCACACGCAGGTTGGTTTCGACATAGCGGTCCGCATCGCCGAAGGTGGTGATGTTGGGGGCTACATACAGCTGTCCGATGATGCCCATGCGCGACAGGTCTGGGTGGGGAGTAGCGCAGCATGCCGCCGATAGCGATCGCCGACTCGTTGGTGCCGGCTGTATGGCCGACCAGGCCCTTGATGCCGACACCGACCGAAAATCCCGGTGCATTGTCACCCAGTTCGTCCTTCACGGCGACGCCCAGGTCAGCCAGCGTATTGTTCGCGTGATTCTGATCGGAATACAGCGCGCCGATATGGAACTCGGTCTTGCCCAGGGAATCGCGGCCCATCGAAGTGCTGTACTGGAACTGGGCGCTGCTGTTGCGCAGGTTCAGATCGATTGAATCCGCCATCGCGGTGGTGCCCAAGGTCAACAGGGAAAGTGCAAGAATGTTGCGCGCTAACATGACTGACTCCTCAAAAGTATCTGGTTGCAGGGTGGATTGAAATGATTTAAACCGGTCAGCGTGCTGGCGAAGCCGCGTGCGGCGCCCGAAAATTGTGTATCCAGGAAAATTCCGTATCAGCGGATGCAAGCATATCACAGACGCTGCTTGCCACGAACAGTGCGGCAATCCTCATCCAGGCTTGCCTTTGGCCCGGCGCCGCACGCATGAAAAGGCTGGATCCGAACCGGGGTTCGCGGCCTGTCACAGGCCGGGATCGAATGCGGTGTCGCCCTCGGCGACAGGCTCGCCGATCCGCATATCCTTGAAATCGAACAGCCCGCCGTCCAGCAGATGCGATGGCGCGACGTGCTGCATCGCGGTGAAGATGGTCTGGCTGCGCCCCGGATATTCACGCTCCCACGCGGCCAGCATCTCCTTGATGTTCTGGCGCTGCAGGTTCTCCTGCGCGCCGCACAGATTGCACGGGATGATCGGGAATTCCATGCCGCGCGCATAACGCGCGATGTCCTTTTCCGGACAATAAGCCAGCGGGCGGATCACGATGTGGTCGCCCTTGTCGGTGACCAGCTTGGGCGGCATCGCCTTGAGCTTGCCGCCGAAGAACATGTTCAGGAACAGCGTCTCTATCATGTCGTCGCGATGGTGGCCCAGCGCGATCTTGTTCGCACCGAGTTCGCCCGCGACGCGGTAGATGATGCCGCGCCGCAGCCGCGAGCACAGCGAGCAGGTGGTCTTGCCCTCGGGGATCTTCTGCTTGACGATCGAATAGGTGTCCTGGGTTTCGATGTGGTATTCGACGCCCAGCTGCTTCAGGTAATCCGGCAGCACCTCGGCGGGGAAGCCCGGCTGCTTCTGGTCGAGATTCATCGCGATGATGCGGAAATCGATGGGCGCGCGCTTGCGCAAGGTCAGCAATATGTCGAGCAGCGTGTAGGAGTCCTTGCCGCCGGACAGGCACACCATCACGCTGTCGCCTTCCTCAATCATGTTGAAATCGCGCGATCGCCTGGCCGACCATGTGCTCCAGCCGCCCCTTGAGGCGGTTGAAGTTGGTCGAGTGGCGTTCGAAATGGACCGGTTGTGTGATGTCGTTCATCGGTTAATAAGGTATTGGCTTCGCGTAGCTGATGGCTACGACTCGCGTAGCGCTGCTCGGGCGCGCAGCCACGCGCCGTTTGCACTGCATCCGCTCACCGACTTCCGAGGTCTTGATCAACAAAGTTGTTTCGTTCTGTCATTTTTTCAAAGGTTGACGCTGCGGCCGCCATCCACTGCGATGATCTGCCCGGTGATGTAGGGCGCATCGGAAATCAGGAAAGCGACCGTCCTGGCGATATCATCCGGTTCACCTTCGCGCTTGAGCAGAGTATGCGCTACGATCTTGCGGCGCTGCTCCTCGTCCATCCAGTCTGTGTTTTCCGGCCACACGATCACACCGGGAGAAATCGCATTGACGCGCACCTGCGGGGCCATTTCCTGCGCCAGTCCCTTGGTCAGCGCCACCAGTCCGGCCTTGGCGACGCTATACAGCAGATGTCCCTGCATCGGACGTTCGGCGTGGATGTCGGCGATATTGACGATGCAGCCGCGGCGCCTGCCCAATTCGGCCGCCGCCGCCTGTGCCAGGAACAGCGGGGCTTTCAGGTTGGCGCCCATGAGATCGTGCCATTGCGACTCGTTGATGTCGGCCAGCTGCGTCGCATAGAAGCTCGAGGCATTGTTGACCAGCGCATCCAGCTGGCCAAATCGATTGAAGACTTTATCCAGGAGTTGCGGCAAGGCGTGCAGGTCGAGCAGGTCCGCCTGGAACACCGCCGCGCTGTCCGGGCGCAGATCATTCAACTGCTGCTGCAGCGCCAGCGCCTCCTGATCAGAGCTGCGGTAATGGATTGCGACCCCGGCGCCGGCGGCGTGCAGGCGGCGGCAGATTGCCGCGCCGACTCGCTTCGCACCGCCTGTAACCAGCACCACCTTGCCCTGCATCTGACTTTCCCCGCTGCGCATTTGACCAAACTGCTAATATTGCACCGGCGAATTATACCCGACCATGCACAAGCCACCCACCGCTACTTTACCGCTACCCGGTCCCGAAGCCGCCGAACACAGCGCCCGTCTCGCCGAATTGATCCGGCGCGACATTGCTGCCCATTGCGATGACGTAACCCGTCGTGACGACAAAGCCGCATGCGGCTGGATACCGTTTGCCCGCTACATGGAGCTGGCGCTGTATGCGCCCGGGCTGGGCTATTACTCAGCAGGCGCGCACAAGCTCGGCGCGGCGGGAGACTTCATCACCGCCCCCGAGCTTTCGCCGCTGTTCGGGCGCACGCTGGCGCGGCAAGCGGAACAAATTATGGAATTCAGTTCGCCGCATATCCTCGAGCTGGGCGCGGGCAGCGGCAAACTGGCGGTGGATATGCTGGTCGAGCTGGAGCGGCTCGGCAGCCTGCCGCACAGTTATGCAATCCTCGAGGTCAGTCCCGACTTGCGCGTGCGCCAGCAGGCGCTGCTGAACGAACGTTTACCGCATCTGCTGGATCGCGTGCACTGGCTGGATCAGCTGCCGGATAGATTCAGCGGCGTTATCGTCGCCAACGAGGTGCTCGATGCGCTGCCGGTGCATCTGCTGCATTGGCGCGATAGCGCGATCAGCGAACGCGGCGTGGCGGTCGGCGATCACGGTTTTGTCTGGCAGGAGCGCGCCATCGGCGATGCGGTGTTGCTGGAAGCGGCACAAAAGATCGGCGTGCCGGATGGCTATGTCAGCGAGATCGGCCTGGCCGCGCGCGGCCTGGTCAACAGCCTGGCGCAGCGGCTGGAACAGGGCGTGCTGCTGCTGATCGACTACGGCTTCGGCGCGCGCGAGTATTACCATCCGCAGCGCAGCGGCGGCACGCTGATGTGCCACTACCGCCATCACGCGCACGACGAGCCGTTCTTCCTGCCCGGCTTGCAGGACATCACCGCGCATGTGAACTTCACCGACATCGCCGAAGCCGGCATCGACGCCGGCCTGGAGCTGATGGGCTACACCTCGCAGGCCTTTTTCCTGATCAATTGCGGCATCACCGGGTTGCTGCAGCATACCCCGCCGGAAAATCTGCGCGACTATCTGCCGCTCTCGGCGCAGCTGCAAAAGCTCACCAGCCCGGCGGAGATGGGTGAACTGTTCAAAGTGATCGCGCTGGGTAAAAAGCTGACGAATCCTTTGATGGGATTCGCCAGCGGCGACTTGGCGCGTTCGTTGTAAGCCGGATTGCAGCGGAACTTTGCCGTGTCATCCGCAACCAGCCGTTGGCAAGTTCTGCAACCGGCATGAACGGGAAGCCGGTATATAAACCCGCGGGAAAAAAGGGTATCCAGGGGAATGAATCGGCTAGCCCGCAAGACGAAATGATTTGACTTTAATTTGTATGGAGTGATACGATTTTTTCGTGAAACACTTACTGTTAATAGCAGCCATGGGCTGTGCAGTGCTTTCATCGACAGCCTGTACGACAACTGTCGATTCCGGCATGGGTGCCATAGAATGGACGCCCGGCAGCGGAACATTGAAAGAGCCCATCGGAGAGGGTTTTCACGTGGTTTCTCCTTTCAGTGAAATTTATCAATATAACTTAAGAGAGCAGGAACACCAGGAGAGCCTGGATGTGCTGGCCAACAACGGCCTTTCCATAGTCCTCGACACGTCGATCCTTTATAAACCTGTGGAATCCGAGCTTTATCTTCTGCAGACAGAAATCGGGCCGGACTATTACCGGATTCTGCTAAGCCCGCTGCTCCGCAGCGGGGCGCGAAAAGTTGTCGGGCGTTACAGCCCTGAAGAAATTTATTCAACCAAACGCGAAGAAGTCGAAAAAGAGATATTCGAGGAGATCAACCGGAAGCTTCAGTCCAAGCACGTTCAGGTGGATGCAATATTGATCCGGGATGTACACCTTCCGAAAATTGTCCAGTCGGCAATCGAATTGAAACTCCAGCAAGAGCAAATGGCACTCGCCATGCAGTTTGTCCTTGATAAAGAGAGGAAGGAAGCGGAGCGCAAGAAGATCGAGGCTGTTGGAATAGCCGATTATCAGCAACTGATCGGCAAGGGGTTAAATGAACAACTCCTGCAGTGGAAAAAGATTGATGCTATCGAAAAACTGGTCCAGTCTCCCAACAGCAAGACCATAGTTCTGGATGTTGGCCGAGGCAACTTGCCCATGATTCTGGACACCCGGGATGCCGGTTCCAGGCAATAGTCCAATTCACTGATAGTACTTCCACCCGGTGAAAGCCCGATATGCTTTACTTTTCTCCCGGCAGGTTTCGCCATCAAGCCGGAATCGCTCATTGTCCCCATCACTTGGCAGTGATGCTTTCGGAAGGCGATTGGGCGCGCAGTGCCGCGCTCGTCGGATATCGGCCATGAGGGTATGGCAACAGATGAACCCATTGGCAATGGCGCAATGAAAACAGAGTTGCTGCTGGTCGTCATGGCGGGTGTCGTCTTGGCCTTTTTCGTCATAGTGACTGAAATTGCAGCAATGCGGAAGCGTGCAGCAAGAATCAGGAAGCGACTGATCCATTTATATCAATCAGGCAGCAGTTTGAGGCTCATTATCGAAATATCCGCCATTGCTGCGTTTTTTATAATTCAACCAATAATTATTGCATTCCTGGTGACCATGGCGCTTGATAAATTAAACCCCGAATTTTCTGGTCACGTCCTCCAGGAACTCGGGCAGCTATTCTTCCACTGAGTTTAAGGGTTGATCTGAACGGCATCCGCCTGCTGCCGGATTATGGCGCTGTCCCCTGAAAGCGGGAATACTCAGCGCGTACCTTGCGGTACAAGGACGAGCATTGCCGCCAAGCGTCGGGAGAGCAGCGGCAGGCTGACTGTTCAGTAAGACCTTGTGGATGCGGCGGCAATTAGTGATAAGCTGGAGCCGCGATTGTTTGTCGCGGAGGGCAACGATCTGCTTTCATTGATGCATGAGAGTTAATTGGATACTATTATAAATTATGGATCTTGCTAGCATATTGATGGACGTCGGCGGTGTCGTGCTGGGTGTAGTCGCCGGCGTCGGAACCATCTTTCTCTTGAGTGTTAGCGAGAATTTTTACGCTTGGGTAAGGAAAAAGCTGAACCCCAAAGCCACCAAAAAATAATGCAAGGGGGCGCGGCCGCGGATGGCTGCAATTTGTTGCTTTAGTTGCTGAAACTATTTCAATGCATTAGTGGAGTGTTCTGGCAATACGGAAGCCAAACTCGGCATCCCGCTTGCCGATGGTGCTTTCGGAGCGATTGGCCGCCCGCAAAAATTCCTGACTATCGCTCCATGACCCACCGCGAAGCACGCGGCTGCCGCAGTCACCGCCAGTCCATGCAGAACCATCAGTGGGTGCGCCGTTATAGTTGTTATTCCAGCAGTCCTGCGTCCATTCCCAGACATTGCCGCTCATGTCATACAGGCCCCAAGCATTCGGCATTTTCTGTTTTACTGCATGGGTTTTTGCCCCTGCGTTAAACAAATACCAGGCAAATTTTCCAACGTTCCTGCCGCCGCAGTATTCGTCGTTTCCGCCTGCTCTGCAGGCATATTCCCATTCGGACTCGCTCGGCAAGCGGAAATCCTTGCCGGTTTTCGAATTGAGCCGTTTGATAAATCGCATTGCATCTTGCCAACTGATGTTTTCCACTGGGCAGTTGTCCCCGCATTGGCTGAAATGACTGGGATTCTCGCCCATTACGGCTTTCCACTGTCCTTGCGTGACTTCGGTTTTGCCGATCTCAAAAGCGTCCTTAATGCTGACTTGATGTATCGGCCTTTCGTCGGAAAGGAGAATATTTGAACCCATCCTGAAACTGCCCGGGGCAATGTGTACCATGGGCGGTTCCAGGCTGCTGGCGGAAGATCGTTCACGCTCTTCAGCATGGGCAATGCCGGGCCCGGTCAGGATTGCAAGCAATATGGTGAGCAGCAGCCTCATGAATAACCTCCCTCGATTGAATTTGTTTTCCCAATAGCAAGATTTTCCAATATGCAAGGGTCGCGATAATGGTACGCATTTTCGATGTGGCCGCTGAAATTGCATCGCATATATTAAATCGGGTTCTTCAAGTCAGTGTTTTCGCCAGATGGCTGATGCTGGCGGCCTGCAGTGCCTGATGCCCCTTATCAGACTTAAGGAACCTCTGATTAAGTCCACTTGGCTCATGGAGGACTTAATCAGAGGTTCCTTAATGGATCAGCCACTTCAGCAGCCATTTCTGGATGGTTCCACCGTATGGCGGGTACATGAATTTCATGGAATTAAACCGCCCCTTGCTGAATATTGATTTTGCCTTGGACATCGTCAGAAATCCTTCATGGCCGTGGTAGTGGCCCATGCCGGACGGACCTATACCGCCAAAAGGCAAATCATCCACGGCCACCTGGATCACGGCTTCGTTGATGCACATGGAGCCTGCATGGGTGCTGTTCTTGACAAGGTTTTGCAATGCCGGATTATAAGTGAACAGGTATAGGGCCAGCGGGCGCTGGCGCCGTTTCACATAGCTCAGGGCTTCGGCAATATTGTCATAGGGCAGGACCGGCAGGATCGGCCCGAACAATTCTTCCTGCATGATTTTCATCTCGTCTGTCACTTCGGTGACCAGGTGCAGCGGCATGCGGAAAGTGCCATCTGTCATGGTTTCGTTGCTGAGCTTTTCGATTCTTGCTCCCTTTTCGGCGGCATCCTTCAGCCAGTCCTGCAAGCGCTGATGGCTGCGAGCATTGACTATGCTGGTGTAGTCCGGATTGCCGTTGATGGTGGGGAACATGTTTTTGAACGCGATTTTGTAAAGTTGCAGGAAGGCTTCAAGCTTGCCGCGCGGAATGAGGATGTAATCCGGTGCCACGCAGGTTTGGCCGGCATTCAGCGATTTGGCAAAGCAGATCCGGTCGATGATGTCCTCCAGCGGAATGTCATCGGCAATGATGGCCGGTGATTTGCCGCCCAGTTCCAGCGTGACCGGCGTCAGATTGTCGGCTGCCGCACGCATGACATGCTTGCCTACCGGAATTGAGCCAGTAAACAGGAGATGGTCGAACGGGAGTCTGGAAAACGCCGCACCGATATCCGCCTCGCCTGTCACCACGGCGACATGGTCTTCATCGAAGTATTTGCGCAGCATTTTCCCCATCAGATCCGCGGTCTGCGGTGTCAACTCCGACATTTTAATCATTACCCGATTTCCGGCTGCCAGTGCCGTCGCCAGCGGGACCACAGCCAGATTCACCGGATAATTGAACGGCACCATGATGCCGACCACTCCCAAAGGCTGGTACACAACACAAGCTCCGGCCGGCAGGAGGTTCAGGTCGACGTTGCGGGTGCTGGGTTTCATCCAGCGGCGCAGACGCTTACGCGCATAGTCGATGCTGCGTATGCTGGGTATGATTTCGCCCAGCAAGGTGTCAGCAACCGAGCGCGCCGTGAAATCGGCGCTGATGGCTTCGGCAATTGCGTCCTTGTGATCGATCAGCAGCGCCTTGAGCGCCGCAAGATGCTGTTTGCGATCCGCCAGGGCAGGCATGGGAAATCCTGAATGGGCCAGCTGTTGCCGGGCAAAAATGGATTGCATGCGCGCCAGGTCGGCGGCCAGGGGCGGAATATTTTCAGAGGGTTGCGGCAGCATGCCCGTCATTCTCCCGTAGTTGATGCGCCTTGCATTATTTCCCGGCCCGTTTCATGCAGACTATAGCAACGGGCACAATCCGGGGCGCGTTTGCTATTCGCGCAACCATACCTGTGTGCGTCCCAGGAGCGGTATGCCGATGTAGCCGCGGATGTTCAATCTGTTCCCGCCGTCAATCAGCCGCACTGTACATCGATAAAGCTTTCCGCTGTCCGGATCGAGAATCTGCCCTTCCGTGTATTCGTTGCCGGCTTGCCGCAGTCCGGATAATATGGTCATGCCGACGATGGGCTGATTCCTGAGTTCACCTTGGCATTCGCTGCATAGCGGCGTTGCGGATTCGCCCGGTCCGGGAATCACCTTTTCGATCCTGCCCTGGAATTTACCTTCAAATTCGGTGATGCGGATAATTGCGGTGGGCTTTCCCGTTTTGTCGTCAATACTTTTCCACAGCCCGATCGGGGACGCGCTCTGTGCCCAGGAAGTCGAATTCAGGATGGTTGCAGCCACCATGGCAGCGGCAAGATTTATTTTAATCATCACCACAGGCAAGCTTGTCAATTTGTGTTGCAGCGCAACGTCATAAAATCATGGCGCGCGCAGCGGCGTCAACTCTGCTTTCAAAAAATGACAGAATGGCAGCCCCTTATTTTCCGGACAACCCTTCTATCGCCTTGATGCGCGCCCGCTGCACCGCGGCGGCGATTTCGCTGCCGCCGCCGCCGCTGCATTGCTGCGCGATTTGGCCGGCATCGACCGCGCGCGCGGCATCCAGCAGTTTCAGCAGATAGTCCGCCTGCGGATAGGCATCGTGCTCGTGGCCGGTGCGTCCGCGCGCGTCCGAAGCGCAGGCCTGCAGCAGATGGCCGAAGCGCTCCGGCCGGCGCCAGGCGTCGGCCGACTGCAACAGCCGGATCACCGTGTCGGCGCGCAACTCGAAGGCGCGGTGGATGTCGCCGTGGTAGCGCGCGGCGAGCATACCGAGGTCGCGGCATTCCGCCGGCACGCGCAGGCGTTCGCACAGCGTGCGCAGCAGCTCCGCGCTGCGCTGTTCGTGCCCGGTGTGGCGCGGCAGGATATCCCTGGGCGTGGTGGCCTTGCCCAGATCGTGGGCCAGCGCGGCGAAGCGCACCTCCAGCGTGTAGCCGTGTGCGGCGGCATCGTCGATTACCAGCATCGTGTGGATGCCGCAGTCGATCTCGGGGTGATACTGCGGCGGCTGCGGCACGCCGAACAGCGCATCCACCTCGGGCATGATCTTCGCCAGCACGCCGCAGCTGCGCAGCGTCCCGAAAAAGCGCGATGGGGTTTTTTCCATCAGCCCGCGTGCCAGTTCCTGCCAGACGCGCTCGGCCACCAGCGCATCGACCTCGCCGTTGTTTACCATGTCGCGCATCAGCTGCAGCGTCTCCGGCGCGATGCTGAAGCCGAAGCGCGCGGCAAAGCGCGCCGCGCGCAGGATGCGCACCGGGTCTTCGCTGAACGCCGCGCTGACATGGCGCAACACGCCGGCGCGCAGATCGGCGATGCCGTGATGCGGGTCGATCAGCTTGCCATCGGTATCTTCGGCGATCGCATTGATGGTGAAGTCGCGCCGCGCAAGGTCCTGTTCCAGCGTGACATCCGGCGCGGCATACACGGAGAACCCCTGGTAGCCGCGTGCGGTCTTGCGTTCGGTGCGCGCCAGCGCATACTCTTCATGGGTCTCGGGGTGGAGGAACACCGGGAAATCCCGGCCCACCGGACGGAAACCCCGCGCCGCCATCTGCTCGGGCGTGCTGCCTACCACCACCCAGTCGTGGTCCTGCACCGGCAGCCCGAGCAAACGGTCGCGCACCGCGCCGCCGACACAATAGATTTTCGGTTCACGGGACATAGTGGTCTGCCCCCGCCTTTTCCGCCCTGGCCGGGACGATGCCCAGGCGCTGTTTCAGAGAACGCGGCGGATCGCCGAATTGACGGGCATAGTAGGTCGTGTTGCTCATCACCTTTTTTACGTAGTCGCGGGTTTCTTCGTAGGGTATCGATTCGGTGTAGATCGCGCCTTCCATCGGCCGGTTGCCGCGCCACTGCAGTGCTCGCGTCGGTCCGGCATTGTAGGCCGCGGAAGCCAGCACCGGGTTGTTTTCCGACTGGGTCAGGATCGCCTTCATGTAATAGGTGCCCAGGCGCAGGTTGGTGTCGAGTTGATGGATCAGCGCCTTGCGGTAACTCTTCAGGCCGAGTTTGTGCGCCGCCCAGCGCGCCGTGCCGGGCATGATCTGCATCAGGCCTGCTGCGCCGGTGCCGGATCTGGCGTTGGTGGCAAAACGGCTTTCCTGGCGCATCAGCCCGTATACCCAGGCTTCGTCCAGCCCATGCTCGCGGATGTGCGCCTGCAGGTCGGCGCGATAGGGCGCCAGATAGCGCAGGCTGAAATCGTGCAGGCTGACGGTCTTTTCGGCTGCCCCGATCGCCCGGTCGTACATTTCGTTGCGCCGCGCAATCTCTGCCGCGGTGAGCAGCTGCCGGTCATCGAAGTTGCGCAGCACCCAGCGCCATTCGTCCAGCGCTTCGGTGCGCATGCCGATCCGGTACAGCGCGATTGTGCGCTGTATGCCCGGCAGCGCGAGCATCCCGGCTATCGCCTGCGCGTCGGGTTTGTATGCCGGCGGCGTCTCGCTCAGCAACGGCGAGCCGGCCAGTTCGTCGTTGGCCAATTGACCGTAGAAATTGAAGCCGCCGCTCAACGAGGCGAATATCGCCCTGGCTTCGACAGGCTGGTCCAGCGCCTGCAGCGCGCGCGCTTTCCAGTATTGCCAGGTGGGGTCGCGCTGCTGCTGTTCGCCCATCGCGTTCACGCTGGCCAGCACCTCGGGCCAGCCCTGCGCGCGCAGGGCTGCGCGCACCCGCCATGCCGATTGGGATTCATCCAGCGGCGTGTCGGCGGCATCGCGGTACCATTCAAGTGCCCGTGTATCGAGGTTGCGCGCCGCCTGATACGCCAGCCGGCCATAAAAATAATGCTGTTCGACGGCCGGGAAATATCCGGCCAGTTTCGTCCAGTGTGCGGCGGCCAAGTCTGGAGATTGCTTCGCCAGCCGTTCCAGTGCAAACAGCGCGACCATGCGTTGCCCCCGGCTCGCCAGTTTCGGGTACCAGCCCAGCGGAGGCACTTCGGTGGAATCGCCGATATTTGTACAGGGCCGGTCGCATGCCGGATCATAGGTTCCGGAGTGGCGGATATCCGGGAGTGGTGACAATTCGGTGTTGGCTGGCGGGAATCCCGCATCGCGCGCCTTGCCCAGGCCCAGCATGGACAAGAAACTATCCCACCGCGGCCAGACTGCGCTCAGGGATGGCGGGGCGGCCGCAGAGGGTAATGCGGTCTCGAACAGCACGCCCGAAGCCGGCTGTTGTCCTGCTTGCGAAATGGCCGCTGCAACCTCGGCGGCGATGCGGGTTTGCACGGCCGCCGTTTTAGGGCTGTTGCGGGTGGCAGGATTGCTTGCCGCGAGCCGGTCCAGGTAACGCTGGGGATCGGCGGCGGCACTCTTCAGCAGCACGGGCAAACCCGCATAATCGACACCCAGACGGCCGGACAAGCGGCCGGCCAGCTGGCTGGCAAACGACGTATTGTTGGCTTCCAGCAGCAGGCGCAAGCGCTGGGCTATATCGCGTTCGCTGATGATGCCGGCGGACAGCGCCGCATCGAACAACGCGCCGCAACTGTCCGGCAGCTCCTTGCCCGTGAACCATAATTTGCGCGCTTCGCGCAGCGCTGCAACTTCGTCGCCGCGGCGGCGCGATTGCAGCGCATAGCAGGCCAGTTCGGTGTCCTGGTCATCAGGGAGCACCTGGGGATATTCGGCATCGAACAGGACCCATTGCTGTCTGCTGCCGAGCGCCTTGAGCCATTCCACGCGCAGCTGGTCGATGACCGGCGTGTCGTCCGGGCGGGCGAGGAAGGATTTCATGGCTGCCGCCAGCGAGTCCGGGACGGGTTTGCTGCCGATATTTTCAATGGCCAGGCTCAGCTGGTAATAACTGGTGTATACCTCGAGCGGGCTATCCTTCAGGCGCTGCGCGTATTGTTCCAGTCTGGCTCTGTTGCCGGCGAGATAGGCATCATGTGCAGCCAGAAAATTCGTGTCAGCGGCGGCAAGGCCGGGTTTTACGCCGTGCCGCCCGGTCGGTCCCGAACCCTGATCCCCCGCTGCCTGATGCGCAAGCAGCGGCACTGCGGCCAGCATCAAAAAATAAAGTATCAACCTCATTGCAAGCGATCAAAATGCATACCCGCTGAGCATAGCATAACGCAACGTGTACCCGTGTCCGGCGCAATCAGGCCGCTATTTTTCCGGGCCGCTTGGCGGTATCGCCGCATCGGGGTGCAGCGAATTGGCGATGTCGGCCTCGAACAGCGATCTCAGCTGCTCGGTGGCTTGCTGTGCATTCTGTATCAGCTGCGCCTCATCGTGATGGACCGCATGCTGGACTTCTATCATCTGCTCGTCGTGCTGTCTGAACAGCGTGACCGCGCGCTCGGCAGCGGCGGCGCTGAAACCCAGTTCGAGCAGCGCCTGCTGCGCGACGGCGATGCTGCTCAGAAAAGTCTCGCGGTAGATCATGCGGATACCCAGGTCGCGCAGCTGGAAGTAATGGCTGCGGTTGCGCGCCCGCGCCAGGATCGGAAGATCGGGGAAATGCTGGCGCACCAGCGCGGCGGTCTTCAGCGAAGCCTCGACGTCGTCGATCGCGAGCACGAACAGCCTGGCCTGGCCGGTCCTGGCCGCCAGCAGCAGGTCGAGGCGCGAGGCGTCGCCGAAATAGATGTTGCTGCCGAAGCGGCGCACGAAATCCACCTGCTGGTAGTTCACTTCCAGCGCAGTGAACGGGATCCCGCACATGCGCAGTATCCGCGACACGATCTGGCCGACGCGGCCGAACCCGGCGATGATGACCGGATTGCCGGGGCCGTCTATGACGTCATATTCCGGGGTGGTGTTGCGCTCCAGCCTGGTGAGAAGACTGTCGTGCGCCGCGATGGCCAGCGGAGCCAGCAGCAGCGAGATGGTCACTGCCATGATCAGCGTTTGCGAGGTTTGCAGATCGAACACGCCCAGGCTGGTTGCCGCGGCGAACAGCACGAAGGCGAACTCGCCGCCTTGCGCAAGCGCGACCGCGAGCCGCTGGGCGGTGTTGTTTGGAGCTCCGCTGGCGCGTGAGATCGCGTACATCAGCGCGAACTTGAGCAGCATCATCGCCAGCGCCAGCCCGAACAGCGTCAGCGGTGTCTTCCATACCAGCGTCAGGTTGGCGCTCATGCCGACCGCCATGAAGAACAGGCCGAGCAGCAGGCCCTTGAACGGCTCGATGTCCGCTTCCAGCTCGTGGCGGAATTCGGAATCGGCCAGCAACACCCCGGCCAGGAAAGCGCCCAGCGACATCGACAGCCCGATCCATTGCATGATCAGCGCCGTGCCTATCACCAGCAGCAGTGCCGCAGCGGTAAACACCTCGCGGCTGCGATTGCGCGCGATGAATTTGAGCGCGGGCCGGATCACCAGCCGGCTGCCCGCGATCAGCACCGCGATCACGGCGATGCCCTTGGCCGCACCCAGCCAATGGCTGGCCTGCTGTCCGCCGTTGGCGGAGAGCAGCGGCAACAGCGCGAGCAACGGGATCACCGCGAGATCCTGGAACAGCAGGATCGCAAACGATTCGCGCCCATAGCGGGTCAGCAGCTTGCCGCGCTCCGCCAGCGACGCCATCACCAGCGCGGTGGAGGACATCGCGCAACCCAGGCCGATGATCAGCGCGGCCTGCCAGGAGAATCCGGCCGCCAGTGCCAGCGAACCGATCACCGTTCCGGTCAAAGCCAGCTGCGCGCCGCCCAGGCCGAACACCGAATTGCGCAGTGTCCACAACCGCCGCGGCTCCAGTTCCAGCCCGATCAGGAACAGCAGCAGCACGACGCCGAACTCGGAAAAATCCAGCGTGGACCCGGCATCCGCAATCACGCCCAGGCCCCACGGACCGATAATCATGCCGGCCGCGAGATAGCCCAGCACGGCGCCGAGCTTGAGGCGCTGGAATACCGGCACGATCAGCACCGCAGTGAGCAGGAAGATCGCGATTTGTTCGAGCAGCTGCATAGGGATCACCGGAAATCAGTAATGGCGAGAACCGGAAACGGGGCCGTGGATTCATTTTACAGCGAAGCCGGACTTGTTCCGACCGGCAGCTGTGCCAAGATAGTAGTGCCAGCATAGCAGTGCCGATTCAGCAGTGCCGGGTCGGCCCTGACGGGATCGGGTTCAGCAGGTAATTGGCTCAGCAGCCTGCCCTGCGGCAATAGCAATACACGAACTGCTGCACCGTGCCGGACGGGGTGTGGTGCGCTTCCTTCTGGTGGCGCAGCAGCGTGAACGCCTCGCCGAACTCGTGATGCAGCTGGTCGGCGCGGTAGCGCATCACCGGCAGGCCGCTGCATTTGTCGGGACCGTCTTCCGCGAAGGTGGCGACGATCACGTGGCCGCCGGGCTTCACCGCGCGGAACACGGTGCGCACGTAAGCGGCGCGATCTTCCGGCGAAGTCAGGAAATGGAACACCGCGCGGTCGTGCCAGACATCAAAATGATGGGCCGGCAAATTCGCCTGGGTGACGTCCGCCTCGATCCAGCGCACGCCGGATGCCTTGCTGCCCAGGCGCCTGCGCGCCGCAGCGAGTGCCGCGGCGGACAGATCCAGCACGGTCAGATCGGTATAGCCGGCCGCCAGCAGGTCGTCCACCAGCGTCGAAGCCCCGCCGCCGACGTCTATGATCGCGGCGTCAAGCGCCGCGCCGGTGCCCTTGATGAGATCGACGGAAAGATCGGCATGCGGCTGGAACCAGCTCACCGCGTCCGTCGCCTTGCTGGTATAGACCTTTTCCCAATGCTCTTTTGATTGCATGATCTCTCCCGAATCGATCCGGCAGCAATGTCCGGCTCAGACCCAGTCCCTGGGCACCAGATATTTCTCGTACAGTTCCGCTTCCGCCGTGCCCTTGTCGGGATGCCAGTCGTAGCGCCATTTCACCAGCGGCGGCATAGACAGCAGGATGGATTCGGTCCTGCCGTTGGATTGCAGGCCGAAGATCGTGCCGCGGTCTATCACCAGGTTGAACTCGACATAGCGGCCGCGCCGGTACAGCTGGAACTCGCGCTCGCGCTCGCCATAGGGCGTGTCCTTGCGCCGCTCCAGGATCGGCACATAGGCCGACAGGAAATGGTCGCCCACGCTCTGCTGGATCGCGAAGGCGCCGTCGAAATCCGGCGCGGAGAGGTCGTCGAAGAAGATGCCGCCGATGCCGCGCGGTTCGCTGCGGTGCTTCAGGAAGAAATACTCGTCGCACCATTGCTTGAATTTGCGGGTGCAGCGCGGGATCGAACGGCGCCAGCGAATTCCTGCAGATCTGGTGGAAGTGCTGCGCGTCTTCCTCGAAGCCGTAATAGGGCGTCAGGTCCATGCCGCCGCCGAACCAGAACACCGGGTCGGCGCCGTCCTTCATCGCGATGAACATGCGCACGTTCATGTGCACCGTGGGGGCATAGGGGTTGCGCGGATGGAACACCAGCGACACGCCCATCGCCTCCCAGCGCCGGCCGGCCAGCTCGGGGCGGTGCGCGGTGGCGGAGGGCGGCATGCTGTCGCCCTGCACATGCGAGAACGCGACGCCGCCGCGCTCCAGCACGTTGCCCTCCTCGAGGATGCAGCTGATGCCTTCGCCCTTGCCGATTCCGCCGCTGCCGCTGGAGCGCTGCCACTTGTCGCGCAGGAACTTCTTGCCGTCCACCTGTTCCAGCCTTTCCACGATCAGCTCCTGCAATTCGAGCAGGAATTCCTTGACTGCGGCGCTATCCATCTCCCCTCCGGAAAAATTGCATGAATCAACTGCGAATGATTTTACCATCACCCCACGCCCGTATGGTCGAAGGTCTCTTGCGTTTGCCGACGCGCCCCGGCAGCACCCATACTTTGCTTCCGAACAGGCGCAGGCACTCGGCATAGGTCTTGGCGGGGCGCTGGCCGCTGCGGTTGGCGCTGGTCGAGACCAGCGCGCTGTCCGCGCTGCGGCAAAGCTCGCGCGCGTAGGGATGCGCGGTGAAGCGCACCGCCAGCGTGTCGTGCGCGCCGCGCAGCCAGCGCGGGCAGGAAGGCTTCACCGGCATCAGATAGGTGATCGCCTGCGCGCCATCATCTTTCAGGCGCTGCTGCTGTTGCGGCGTGAGTGCTTGCAGATAGCGCGCCACCTGATGGTAGCTCGATGCGATCAGGATCAGCCCCTTGTGCTGCGGGCGCTGTTTCAATTTGAGGATGCGCTGCACCGCGCGGCGGTTGTCCGGATCGCAGCCCAGGCCGTAGCAGGATTCGGTGGGGTAGGCGATCACGCCGCCGCGCCTGAGGTGGGCGGCGAGGGCGCGGGATGAAACCGTGCTTCTTGCGCTCATGCGCTGAAAGCCTTGTCGAGTTGAACTTTCATATTCATCCCGTTGTCGTCGAGATAAACAAAACGGAACACACACTTCCCGCCGCTGTTCTTCGCCCACAGCTCGCCCACCTGCCGCTTCTCGATTTCCTGTGGATCGTTGCGCAGATGCGCGCCTTTGTACTCGATCACTGCAATGCGGCCATCGGCCAGTTCCAGGACGAAGTCGGGAAAGAATCGTCCCCGAGCAACCGGCAACCAGAAGCCAGGCTCACGATCAAGGTTGCGCACCCACTGCTTCACCTGCGGATGATGGTCTATCAGCCGAGCGCATTCGAATTCCTCACCTTTATCTTTCAGATCGGCGATTACAGAATAGTAATGTTTCTGGAATTCCCAACGGCCGCTATATCGGTTGCCCGCGGATGCCGGATAACAGCCCATCTCGAAAATATGCGGGTGTTTCCAGTCCGGCTCCACCTTCCAGCCGCCATCCAGCACCAGTTGTTTGAATTGTGTTTTGGCCGCAGCCTCGCGCATGTCGCTGATCTGCGCATCGATGCGTTTCGCCAGCACAAAGCGCATCCGTGCCAGCGTGTTCAAGGGTACTCTCTGCTCGTTCGTCAGGTAATTGACCATCGCGCGCAAATAGGCCAGCAAGTGCGATTGCACGATGTCCGTCTGATGCACTTCCCGGTTCAGCCAGCGCACCAGGTCGTCCGCGGTGATGTTCACGTTCACGCCATCCAGCGTAAGCTGATGCGCATCCGCCGCCTTCATCTTCACCTTGTTCTGGTCATCGAGATAAATCTCAAAGGCATTGTCCTGTTCCACCACCTGAAAGCCGGGCAGCGAAACCCGCTGCGCCAGCAGGTTCAAGTCCACGTTCTCCAGCACCGCCTCGCGCTCCAGCGGGAACAGCGCTGCCTGGGCATTGCTGCGGTAGCCTAATGGCGGCACATGCGCGAACGGCACGCCACGCATCGCGGGCGCGGTCTCCGCCGCGACTACCGCATTGTGCTGCGTGATCTTGTTGCGTATGTCTTCGTGTTTCTTTTCACTGCGTTCGGCAGCAAGTAGTGCTCTCTCCACGACTTCATCCACATGCCCGGTCAGCGTCACCGACACGCCCTTGCCGCTGGATGAAGGAGCAACGGCCACTCCGGCCAAATGCTGCAACCCGGCATCACTGGAAACCTCCAGCGTCGTCGTCACGGGCGGCAACGCAGGTGCAGCCTGCGAAGTGCCATCGAACAGCGGCATTTGCGGTGCAATCATCGAGGCCACATCCAGCGCCTCGAATCCCATGTTGGAAACCAGCCTGTCCACCAGCGCGCCTGCTGCCAGCGCGAACGTCGCCTCGCACACATGCGCATAGGCGCGGTTGAGCGCGTCGCGGTTGCGCTTGCTCGCATACGGCATGCGCAGCACGCGCCCGAGCAGCTGCTCGATGGCCGTTGCGCTCGATAACGGTTGCAGCGAACACAGCACGTAGGCAAACGGGCAATCCCAGCCCTCGCGCAACGCCTGCACGGTGATGATGAATCTCAATGGGCAGCCTGGTGAAGAAACCTCCACGCCCTCGAGGTCGCGCTGACTGCCGGTGGCTATCGCGATCTGTTCTTCCGGAATGTGCAATTCGCTGATGAGATGTTGTTTCAATGCGTCCGGCGGCACCGCATCGTTCGCATTCTGCGCCTGGAACAGCACGATGGGCCGCACGTATTCACCGCCCATTGCCTGCGATTGCTGCGCCTCGGTTTCCAGCCACTGACGCGTCTGCACCGCGCCGAACACCGCCGCCTGCCAACCCTCCGGATGTTCGCACAAGGTAATCGGCAACTTGATCATCTGCTCTGCCTGCAGCTCCTGCGCCGAAACGTGGTACAGCACATTGCTCTTGTGCGGCAAAGGCGTCGCCGTCAATTCCAGGATTGCGGAAGGATTAAGGCGCAGCAGCGCGGCAAAGCTCCTGTCGGTCTTCGCGTTGTGCGCCTCGTCAACGATGATCAGCGGATTCTGCAATGCCAGCCAGTTGGCGAGTGAATAGCGCGGCTGGCCGACATAGGCCGCCAGCATCTCGCGCTCGCCCGTGGCCTCCTCAGCAGTAACGATGGCATCGCGTACCGCGGATAAAGCGTGCAGCTTCTCGGCGCTGCACGCCTTGAAATGCCGCTCGAACGATTCGGAGAATGCATACACATTGCGCGTGTCGGTCTGCTCCACGCGGAAGCTCTGTATCGTCGCCACCACCACGATGGCCTGCCTTCCCCAGTCGTTGGGCGCGAGCGTGCTCACACGGTCGAGGTCGCACACCTGCACGCGCTGGCCGTAGGCATCTTCCAGCGCAGTGCGGAAGGGGTGCCCCGGCGTCTGCAAGGCGCCCAAGGTTTGCGTGCGTATCGCATCCGAAGGCACCAGCCACACCGCCACCGGCGCGTCAGACGATTGCCACTCGCGCGCCATGCGCACGATGGCATGCGAGGCCATCAGCGTCTTGCCGCCGCCGGTGGGTATGCGCAGGCACACGCACGGCACGGCCCCAAACGGTTCGGCGATGTAAGGCCGCCCGGCTTGCTGCTGGAATGCGCTGCCCGCGCCGACTTGAGATGAAAGGCGCAGGTAATCAGCAAGCGCCAAGAGTGCGGCGGACTGGTAATTCTTGAGTTTCATCTCGGCCATTTTTTCACCACGTCATACCGGCGCAGGCCGGTATCCAGTCACAACAGCGAATCATACAGATCATCCCAATTAGGATTACGCTCCTCGATCAGGCGCAGCTTCCACGCTCGCTGCCATTCCTTGATCGCCTTTTCCCTTTGAATCGCAGACTCCATCGTTTCATGGACTTCATACCAGAACCAGCAAATCAACACCATATTTGTCGGTAAATCCTTCGACAACATGATTCTTGTGTTCCCATACGCGCTTGATCAAATCCGAGGTTACACCAACATACAGCGTGCCATTGCGCTTGCTTGCCAGCAGATAAACGCAAGGCTGTTTAGACACGCTACCACTCCGTCATACCGGCGCAGGCCGGTATCCAGTGATTTGAACAAGCCCCGCGTAGCGGGACAACATCAAGGTTATGTCCGCCTCGCGGAATTTTTGTCTGACTGGATTCCGGCCTGCGCCGGAATGACGGGAGGGATTTCATCATCGCGCCTTCACGTCGTAAGGAATATGTTTGAACGTAATGCCCTCCGCCGCGAGCCGCTTCTCGCCCAGGCGGCACGCCTCGCCGTAAATCAGCTTAGTCCCCTCATGCGGACAAATCTTGTCGATCGCGGCCAGCACCTCCTGCGTCAGCACATTGCCGGACTGCGGGCGCTTGTCGCCAAGAATGCCGTTGAAGAGAAGATAGATCGCGCGGCCCTCATGCACACCCAGCTTGGGCACGTTCCACGGGCCGCTTGCCGCATGGCCTGTCTCCTGCATCCACACAAAGCTCGCCAGCGTATCGAAGCGCACTGCGGGATGAATGCCGCCGTCGGCAAGGAACATCGCCTCGCCCAGGCGCATGAAGCGGAAGCCGCCGCCGCCCTGCCAGTTCAGCGCCTGCGAGATGCCGCCCTGTTCGCCCGCTATTACTTTTTGCAGACGCGGAATGCAATGCGTCTCGGCATGTTCGCCCATCTCGATACCTATCCAGCGCCGCCCCATCTTGTGCGCGACGGCGGCAGTGGTACCGGAGCCTAAGAAGCTGTCGAGCACAAGGTCGCCGGGGTTGGTGGCGATGTGGATGATGCGTTGAATGAGCCGTTCAGGCTTGGGCGTACTGAAAGCATCGCTCTTTCCGAACAGCGCATGAATTTCTTTTTTGGATTCATCTGTATGACCAACGTCCTCATGTGGCCACCATGTCCAAGGGACTAGCCCCTCAATTTCTGAAAAGTACCGAATTAGACCTGGTGCGCAATCGCCGTTCCTACCAAAGAACACCTTGCCTTCAGCGACAAGCTCTAAAAACTTTGGCTCAAGCACAAACCAGTGTCGCCCCTCTGGTGGGTAAATGATTTTTCCGCTCGGTGTTTTTACTGGGTATTGCTGATTAGGGCGCAGTTCAGCACCTGACATTGGAATAAGGCGCCACGGGCCACGTGGATCGTTATTAGGATTTCTATACGCAGAACGAGTCTTTGCATCGGGTTCAATTTTATTACGCACCTCTTTAAAGCGCTCAAGACTTTTTGCATAGCAAATGACGTAATCGTGAACATCACCTATTGCCGAGTTGTTGTCACGCGAGTACCTCTTCTGCCAAACATTCGTTGCTATAAAACACCGCCGCCCAAACACCTCATCCATTAGCACCTTCAGGTAGTGCCCTTCGTTGTCGTCTATCGTCACCCAGATGCTGCCGTCCTCGGCCAGCAGTTCGCGCAGCAGCACCAGGCGCGGCTGCATCATCGACAGCCACTGGCTGTGTTCGAGGTTGTCGTCGTAATGCTCGAACGCGCTCCTGGTGTTGTACGGCGGGTCGATGAAGATGCACTTCACCCGGCCGCGATAGAACGGCAGCAGGGCTTTCAGCGCTTCGAGGTTATCGCCCTGAATGAGCAGGTTGTCGGAGAAAACGTCATTCCGGCGTAGGCCGGAATCCAGTGCTTCAACACCATCCCCGCGCAGCGGGACGACGGGGTCTTGTTCGCTACGCGGGGTTGTTTCATTGACTGGATACCGGCCTGTGCCGGTATGACGGCTTGAGCCGTATTCGGCCACGGGCTGCAGGATGCGGTACGGCACCTTGTCTGCGACAGTGAGCGCGTCGGCGCGGTTGAGCCAGTCTAGCGTTGGCATGAATTATCGGTTCCCTGATGCGGCATTATTATTCTTTCTCTGGTGTTGATTTCGTCCATCACGTCATTTTTCGTATGGCTTGAATTTGTTGCTGTCCCGCGTGAGCAGCTGCATCAGCCTGGGATGGATGAACAGTTTTTCCTTCGATACGGCCACTTCGTTCAGCACGCCGATTTCCGCCAGCTGTTTCAGGTACTGCGAAGCGGTTTGCCGTTTTGCGATGCCCGCTTCGGTCAGGTTGCCGATGCGGCAGTAAGGCAATTTGAATATCAGGTCCACCAGCTCATGGCTGTACACCTTGGGCAATCTGGTGCGCACATATTCCGTTGTATGTTCCGACAATGCGCGGATTGCCGCGATCTTGGCTGTGGTCCACACCGCCGTTTCTTCCACGCCCTTGATGAAGTACAGCAACCACGACTCCCAATCCTCCTCGCGGGTCACTTGCAGCAACAGGCGGTAATAATCCGCCTTGTTCTGGATGATGTAGCGGCTCAGATACAGGATCGGCAAAGTCAGCAACTCCTCCTGAATCAGGAACAGGCTGTTCAATACCCGCCCGGTGCGGCCATTGCCATCGGTAAAGGGATGTATCGCCTCGAACTGGTAATGCCCGATCGCCATGCGGATCAGCGGATCGAGCGACGTTTCGTTGTGCATGAAGCGTTCCCAGTTCGCCAGTTTGTCCCGCAACAGGGATTCGCCCGCGGGAGGCGTATAGATGGTTTCGCCGGTCGCGTCATTCATCAGCGTCGTGCCCGGCGTGCGCCGCACCTTCATCTCGACACCCTTGATGCGGGTGCATATCTGCTCCGCCGTGCGTGTGGTCAGCGGGAAATTTTTTAGCGCCTTGAATCCGTCGAACAACGCACTTCTGTAGCGCAGGGCTTCCTTTGTTGCGGGGTCGGCTTGTCCTTCGTTGCGCAGGTGACGAAACAGCAGGTCCGCGGTCGTGACGATATTTTCGATTTCCGAACTGGCGCGCGCTTCCAGCAACGGCAACGTACTGATGAGCACCGCCTGATTGGGGATCAACTCCGCCACCTGTTTCAGCCCGGCCAATGCCGCGCGTGCGGTAATGCATTGCTTCAACACGGCGCGCGTCTCGATCTCCGCCTTGGGCGGCAGGGCAGGCAAGGTATTGTACGGATGGTGAGGTTTCCAGCCTTTTGCGCTCATGTTTAAATTCCATGACTTTTTCGACACATCCGCAGTCTATGTCGATATCATCGACACGTCAATAATATATGTCGATATTTTTGCATTTTATCGACACATTCTGCCGATGTGCCGATGGCGCAGACATGTAAAGAAATCGGGATTTTCTTATCACGTCGATGGCGACGTGTATAAAAAACGGCGGTTTCTTATCAGGTCGAAGGGATTTGGGAAGGCTATTTCCGCCCGATCGCGCGCCAGCCGATGTCGCGGCGCATCTGGCAGCCGTCGAAATGGATCTGGTCGGCGATCTCGTAGGCGCGCTGCTGCGCGCGCTTGACCATCGTCGCCCAGCGCGGTGACGCACAGCACGCGACCGCCATTGGTGACCACCTTGCCGTCCTGCAGCGCGGTGCCGGCATGGAACACATGCTCGTCTTCCATCTTTTTAGCCTGCTGTTTGTCGGGCAGGCCGGTGATGACATCGCCCTTGCGCGGCGCGTCGGGATAATTCGCCGCAGCCAGCACCACGCCGAGCGCGGTGCGCTGGTCCCATTCCGCTTCGATCTTGTCCAGGGTACCCGCGATCGCATGTTCGACGATGACGGAAAAGTCGCTCTTGAGGCGCAGCATGATGGGCTGGGTTTCCGGGTCGCCCATGCGGCAGTTGAATTCCAGCACCTTGATGCCGCCGTCCGGGGAGATCATCAGCCCGGCGTACAAAAAGCCGGTGTAGGTGATGCCTTCGTTTTCCATGCCGCGCACCACCGGCTGGATCACTTCGCGCAGCACGCGCGCATGCAGCTGCGGCGTGACCACCGGCGCGGGCGAGTAGGCGCCCATGCCGCCGGTGTTGGGGCCCTGGTCGTTGTCCTTGAGGCGCTTGTGGTCCTGGCTGGTGGCCATCGCCAGCACGTGCTTGCCGTCCACCATCACGATGAAGCTGGCTTCCTCGCCGGCGAGGAATTCCTCGATCACGACGCGCGCACCGGCATCGCCGAGCTTGTTATCGGACAGCATCATGTCGATCGCGGCGAACGCCTCGTCCTTGCTCATCGCGACGACGACACCCTTGCCGGCGGCGAGGCCGTCGGCCTTGATCACGATAGGCGCGCCGTGCTTGTCGACATAGGCCTTCGCCGCAGCGATGTCGCTGAAGGTCTCGAAGAATGCGGTGGGGATGTTGTGCCGCAGCATGAAGCGCTTGGCGAAATCCTTGGAGGATTCGAGCTGCGCAGCGGCCTTGGTCGGGCCGAAGATTTTCAGGCCCGCAGCGCGGAATGCATCGACGATGCCGGCCGCCAGCGGCGCTTCCGGGCCGACCACGGTCATGTGGATATCTTCGCGTCTGGCGAACTCGATCAGTTCGGGTATCGCGGTGAGCGCGACGTTCTCCACCCCTTCTTCCAGCGCGGTGCCGGCGTTGCCAGGTGCGACATATACTTTCTGCACCCTCGGTCCCTGCGCCAGACGCCAGGCCAAGGCGTGCTCGCGCCCGCCGTTCCCTATCACCAGTATCTTCATGACTTCCCTGTATCCCCTGCTGTTATATCCATCGTTGTTGGTTCATTCCTTAATTAAGGAAGCCCTGAACAAGTCCCAAATCGTCATTCCGGCGAAAGCCCGGAATCGAGTATTTTCAATAGGCCGGACGCCGGCCTCCGCCGCTGTGACGGCTTATGCGGGGTTTCCTTAAATCCGCAGCTGTGCTGCTGGTTGTGCGCAGGCTGCTAACATCCCTTGAACTTGTCGGCCGCGCATTTCTGTGCGCGCCGCTGCGCATCGGCGACCTGGTCGGCGCTCATGTCCCTGGCCTCGTTGTCGAGGATTTCGGCGAGCTGGGCGTGGCGCTTGCCGTCAGCGACATGATCCGCGGCGACCGTCAGCCACATATGGGCCCGCACGGCATCCCGGGGCGCACCTTCGCCGAACCAGTACATCTCCGCCAGCTCGACCTGAGCGCCGGTGGAACCTTGCTGCGCAGCAAGCTGGTACCACTTCAGCGCCTGCTGGAGATCGCGGGCCACGCCGCGGCCGGCCTTGTACATGCCGCCAAGCTCGGACTGCGCGGGCGCGTCGCCCTGGTCCGCCGCGGCCCGGTACCACTTCGCCGCTTCGCCGTCATCCCGGCGCACGCCGTCGCCGTCGGCATACATCGTGCCCAGCGCATACTCGGCGCGAACCTCATTATGCGCGGCTGCAAGGCGGAACCAGTGTGCGGCTTTGCGGTAATCCTGGGGAACGCCCGTGCCGTCGTAATACAGATGGCCGAGCGCCGACTGGGCATGGGCATCGCCGTGTTTTGCCAGCGGCCTCAACAGCTTTTCGGCTTTGGTATAATCCCCGGCACGGTAGGCGCGGGCTGCATTGGCCAGCGGGTCGGCGCCGGCCGGCACAGCAAACGCGAGCAGGCATAGGCAAGCCAGCGGGAGTGTCCTCAGTGACCGGGCGGGTTTCGATTTCATCTGTGCTGTATCAGGCCGATCCGGCGGCGGGGCCGCCGCGGATCAGTGGCGGAAATGCCGGTACCCGGTGAACACCATCGCGATGCCGTGCTCGTCGGCCGCCGCGATCACTTCCTCGTCGCGCATCGAGCCGCCGGGCTGGATCACGGCTTTCGCGCCCGCTGCCGCCAGCACATCGATGCCGTCGCGGAACGGGAAGAAGGCGTCCGACGCCACCACCGAACCCGCCAGGCTCAGGCCGGCGTTGTGCGCCTTGATGCCGGCGATGCGGGTGGAATCGACGCGGCTCATCTGGCCCGCGCCCACGCCCAGCGTGCGGCCGTCCTTGCAGAACACGATCGCGTTCGACTTGACGTATTTCGCCACGCGCCAGGCGAACAGCAGGTCCTGCAGTTGTTCCGGTGTCGGCTGGTTCTGGGTGACGACCTTGAGTTGCGCTGCCTGGACGTTCAGCGTATCCGGCGTCTGCACCAGCAGGCCGCCGCCGACGCGCTTGAAGTCGAGCGGGTTGTGTGCGTTCGACAGCGGCACGCTGAGCACGCGCACGTTCTGTTTTGCCGCAGTGACCTTGAGCGCAGCTTCGCTGGCGCCCAGGGCGATGATGACCTCGACGAACTGGTTGGCGGTGATCTGCGCGGCGCTCTCGGCATCCAGTTCGCGGTTGAAGGCGATGATGCCGCCGAACGCGGAAGTGGTGTCGGTGGCATAGGCCAGCTTGTAGGCGTTCAGCGGCGTGTCGGCGATCGCGACGCCGCAGGGGTTGGCGTGCTTGACGATCACGCAGGCTGGCTGCTCGAAAGTCTTCACGCATTCCCAGGCCGCATCGGCATCGCCGACGTTGTTGTAGCTCAGTTCCTTGCCCTGCAGCTGGGTGTAGCCGGCGATGCCGCCCGGCACCGCGGCCAGGTCGCGGTAGAAGGCGGCGCTCTGGTGCGGGTTTTCGCCATAGCGCATGTCCTGCACCTTGGCGAAGTTGAAGTTGATCTGCGCCGGGAATGCGCTGCGCTTGCCGTCTTCATCGATCGCGGTCAGATAGTTGCTGATCGCGGAGTCATAGGCGGCGGTGTGCGAAAAGGCTTTCTTCGCCAGCTCGAAGCGGGTCGCATCGCTGACCGCGCAGCCGTTGGTCTGCATCTCGGCCAGCAGGTCGGCGTAATCGGCCGGGTCGGTGACGATGGCGACATGGGCGTGGTTCTTTGCCGCCGCGCGCACCATGGTCGGGCCGCCGATGTCGATGTTCTCGATCGCGTCTTCCAGCGTGCAGCCGGGTTTGGCGACGGTGGCCGCGAACGGGTACAGGTTCACCACCACCAGGTCTATCGTCGGGATGCCGTGCTTTTTCAGTGTCGCGACATGTTCAGGCAGGTCGCGCCGCGCCAGGATGCCGGCATGGACCTTGGGCTGCAGCGTCTTCACCCGGCCGTCCAGCATCTCCGGGAAGCCGGTGTAGTCCGCCACTTCCGTGACCGGGATGCCGTTGTCGGCAAACAGCCTGGCGGTGCCGCCGGTGGACAGGATGTTGACGCCGAGCTGAACCAATCCCTGCGCGAATTCGACGATGCCGGATTTGTCCGACACGCTGATGAGTGCCTGCTTGATCGCTGCCATATTGATTCCACGATAAATTGAAAACTCTTGTTTCCTCACGCCAACCTCCTCACGCCAGCGGGGGAGAGCAAAGCGAGGGGCGAAACCGGGCAAAGGAATCGCTATGCGTAGCGAGTTAGTCGATGCCGTGCTGCTGCATCTTCTTGCGCAGGGTATTGCGGTTGATGCCCAGCATTTCCGCTGCATGCGTCTGGTTGCCGCCGACGTGTTCCAGCACGATCTCGAGCAGCGGCTTCTCGACGCAGCAAATGACCATGTCATACATGCCGCAACAGGGCTTTTCACCGTCGAGGTCCCTGAAATATTCCTTGAGTGTCTTGCGTACATGGCGTGCCATGTCGTTTTCGTTTACCACGCGATCGTTCATGCAGCCAGTTCCTCGATGTAATGCAGCTGTGTTCCGCGCTGCGCCTGTTCAGAAAAGAATTCATCCACGGCCGCCAGCTGTCCGGCGACGCTTTCCAGTTGATTCATCCCGTGCCTGAAGTGGGCCGAGCCGCTCAATCCCCTGGTGTACCAGGAGATGTGCTTGCGCGCGACACGCAATCCGGTGTGCTCCCCGTAGAACTCATACAGCTGATGTACATGGTCGCGCAACACGCGGTGGATCTCGCCGACTTGCGGCGCGGGCAGATGCCGGCCGGTCTTCAAAAAATGTTCGATCTCGCGGAACAGCCAGGGGCGGCCCTGCGCCGCGCGGCCTATCATCACCGCATCCGCGCCGGTCTTTTCCAGCACATATCTGACTTTTTCCGGGGTGGTGATATCGCCGTTGGCGATGATGGGAATGCCGACGCTGGTCTTGACCGCGGCGATGGTGTCGTATTCGGCTTCGCCGGTATAGGCGCAGGCGCGGGTGCGCCCGTGTATCGCCAGAGCCTGGATGCCGGCTGCTTCGGCGATCTTCGCGATGCGGATTGCATTGCGGTTGTGTTTGTCCCAGCCGGTGCGTATTTTGAGTGTGACCGGCACCTTTACCGCGCCGACCACCGCTTCGAGCAAGGTCGCCACCAGCGGCTCGTTCTGCAGCAGCGCGGAACCGGCCATCACGTTGCAGATCTTCTTGGCCGGGCAGCCCATGTTGATGTCGATGATCTGCGCGCCGTTGTCCACGTTATATTGCGCGGCCTGGGCCAGCATCCGGGGGTCGGCGCCGACGATCTGCACCGAGATCGGGTCGACCTCGCCTGTCATGATCGGCGCGGCGTTTGGTCTTTTCCGAGCCGTACAACAGGGAGTTGGAGGACACCATCTCGCTGACTGCCATGCCCGCCCCCATGCGCTTGCACAGCATCCGGAATGGGCGGTCGGTCACTCCGGCCATCGGGGCAACGATCAAGTTGTTCTTCAGTTGGTAGGGGCCGATGCGCATGTTGTCTATTGCCGCGGAGTTTGCCGCGAGGGGGTGGGATTATAAATGAAACTTGGCGGCATGCTATGATTCCGTACATGAAATTTGATGTCGTGATCATAGGCGGGGGGCTGGTGGGAGCCAGCCTTGCCGCTGCGCTGAAACACAGCGGGCTGGCGCTGGCACTGGTGGAAAGCCAGTCCCCGCTGATGCCGGATGTTGCGCCGGCCGGTGACGTCCGTTTCCCCCTCCCCAACCCTCCCCCGGAGGGAGTAGGGGCAATCGAATCGCTGCGCGAGCTTCCCTCTGACGACTGGGATGGCCGCATCTACGCGATCAGCCCGGGCAGCCGCCGCTTCCTCGAACAGACCGGCGCGTGGTCCCTGCTTGATCCGGCCCGCATCGCCGCGGTGGAGGAGATGCGTGTGTTCGGCGACACCGGCGCCGAGCTGAAATTCGGCGCCTATCTGATGGGGGTCGCGGAACTGGCGTGCATACTGGAGAACCGTGCATTGCAGCACGCGTTGTGGCAGGTATTGCAGCAGCAGGAGAATCTGACGCTGTTCCTGCCGGCGCGCTGCTCGACGCTGCAGTTTGACGGCGATGACGCAACGCTGACGCTGGAAGATGGCCGCGTTTTGCAGGCCAGCCTGATGGTCGGCGCGGATGGGCGCGATTCCTGGGTGCGCAATCAGGCGGGCATCGGCGCGGCGCCGGTGGATTACCGGCAAAATGGAGTGGTCGCCAACTTTGCGTGCGAGTTGCCGCATCGCGGTATCGCCCATCAATGGTTCCAGCCGGACGGCATCCTCGCGCTGCTGCCGCTGCCCGGTCGGCGCGTTTCCATGGTGTGGTCGGTCAGTCCTGAAAAATCCGCCGAACTGCTGGCGCTCTCGCACGAAGAATTGTGCGGCAAGGTTTCCGCCGCCGCCGCCGCGCATGTGCTGGGAGATATGCGGGTCATCACGCCGCCCGCGGCATTCCCGTTGCGCCTGCTGACGTTGCCCAGGATCAGTTCACCGCGTCTGGCATTGATTGGGGATGCCGCGCACAACATGCATCCGCTGGCCGGGCAGGGCGTGAATACCGGCTTTCGCGATGCGCGCCAACTGGCGCAGATAATTTTGCAGCGCGGTGCGCAAAACGATTGCGGCGCTGCGCAATTGCTGCGCCGCTATGAACGAAAACGCAAAGAGGATATCTATGCGATGCAGGCGGCGACCCATGGCCTGAAGCATTTGTTCAACAATGGCCAGCCGCTGTTGCGCGAGCTGCGCAATGCCGGGCTGATGGCCGTCAACCACATCACCCCGCTGAAGAAAATGCTGATGCAACATGCCCTTGACTAGTGGCGCAACCAGCCATCCGAATTAACCACCCGAATCAGGTAAAGAGACTAGACATGAAAATACTGTTCACCCTGTTGTTGCTCACGCTGGCAATTTCGGCGCAGGCCGGAGAAAACGAGATCCGGCAAGCGTTGCAAGAGCGCTTTCCCGGTATCGGCAAGATCGATCATATCGTCAAAACTCCCTATTCCGGGCTGTACGAGGTCGTCATCGACGATCAGCTGTTATATACCGATGCCAGGGGCGACTACCTGTTCGAAGGCAATGTGATTGAAACAAAAAGCCGCCGCGACCTGAGCGAGGAGCGCCGCCGCGTGCTGTTTGCGATCGACTTCGACAAGTTGCCGCTCGATCTCGCGATTAAACAGGTCAAGGGCAACGGCAAACGCAGGGTTGCAATCTTTACCGATCCGAATTGCAGTTACTGCAGGAAACTCGAAAAAGAGCTGAGCAAGGTCAGCGATGTCACGGTGTATTTTTTCATGTACCCCGTGTTTCCGGGTTCGGACGAGATCGTGCGCAATGTGCTGTGCTCGAAGAATCCGGTCAAGGCCTGGGACGATTGGATGCTGAAGCAGATCGCTCCAGTGCAGGCGGATTGCAAGACCCAGACCGACAAGGTTCTGGCCTTGGGTGAAAAACTTCATGTCAACGGCACGCCTAACCTGATTTTCGCCAATGGGGTGCAGGCGCCCGGCTATTTGCCGGCGGCAGAACTGGAAAAAAATCTGAACGAGATGAATTAGGGGGCGCCATGAAGCCTGCGGCACACATTTCCCAGGACCTGCTGGTCAAAGCACTCAACGAATCGCGCGACGGCATCATCATAGTCGACGCACAGCAGCAGGACACCCCGCTGATCTATGTGAATGAGGGGTTTGAAAAATTGACCGGTTGGACGGCAGAAGAGGTGCTCGGCAAGAATTACCATGTGCTGTTCGGCGCCGATACCGATCAGCCCGAAATCACCGCGATACGCGCCGCGATCGCCAACGGCCAGGGTTGCATCCTCACGCTGCGCAATTACCGCAAGGATGGCTCCATGTTCTGGAGCCAACTCAGCATCTCTCCGGTGCATAACGCCGCAGGCACGCTTACCCATTTCATCGGCATCCAGAAGGATGCTTCGGACCGCAAGCTGCTGGAGAATCACCTGAGCACGCTGATCTACACCGATCCGCTGGTCGGGGTCAGCAATCGCCGCCATTTCGAGGAGCGCTTCACCAATTTGCTGCACGTCGCGCAGCGCATACACAGTGGCATGTCGCTGATGCTGATAGACATGGACCAATTCAGGCAATTCAACGAGCGCTACGGGCAGGCGGCAGGAGACGAGTGTCTGTGTATGGTGGGCGCTTGCATCGCCAAAACCTTCAACCGCACGTCGGATTGCGTGGCGCGTTATGGCGGCGGGGAGTTTGCCGTCGTTTCGTTTTCTTCCGGTCTGGACGCGCTACGCCAGCATGCACGCAAGCTGTGCGAGCAGGTGCGCCTGCTCGGTATTCCGCACAGCGATTCCCCGCACGGAGTGGTTACCATCAGTATCGGCGGCGTCCATCGCCTGCCAAACCGGGACACCACCGAAGAGATGTTCATCGAACTGGCCAGCAAGGAACTGCTTGCCGCCAAGCAAGGCGGACACAATTGCGTATTTGTCTCCGGCTGAAGAATCCTCCAGGCCCTGGCGGCAGGTGCTAGGGACCGAGCGCCGGTTCGGCCCCTTTGGGGAACAGCACCCACATCTGGCCGGGTTGTTTCATTCGTCCCGCCTGGGCTCCGGCCTGTTCGCCAAAACCCCAGAAAAAATCGCCGCGCACCGGACCCTTGATTGCGCCGCCGGTATCCTGCGCCAGCATCAGGCGATTCAGCGGGGCGGTGGTATTTGGATAGGTGGTGGACAGGAACACCGGGGCGCCCAGCGGAATGGTGCGCGAATCCACTGCCAGGCTGTATTCGTTGGTCAACGGCACGCCCAGTGCGCCCAGCGGAGCCGGCAGGTCGTTGGGCAATTCGCGGAAGAACACATAGCTGGGGTTCTGTTCCAGCAGACTGGCGAGTTGCCCGGGGTGTTTTTCTGCCCACTGCTTGATGTTCTGCATCGAGGCGTCTTCAAGCTTGAGCGCGCCCATCTCGACCAGTTTCTTGCCGATCGAGTTATACGGTTGCCCGTTCTGTTCGGCATAACCGACCTTGACCACGCTGCCGTCCGGCAATTCGATGCGCCCCGAGCCCTGGATCTGCAAGAAGAACAGATCGACGGCGTTGTCCACCCAGAATAATTCGTGCCCCTGCAACGGCGCCTTGCCATTGTCGATTTCGCTGCGGCTGTAGTAGGGCACCACGCGGTTGCCCTGCAGCCGCCCGCGCAGATGCAGGTCCTTCAACTGCGGATACGCGTCGCCCAGATCGATGGTCAGCAGGTCGCCCGGAGGGCCATACAGCGGATAGCGGAAGCGCGCGGTCCTGACCCGGCTGCCGTATAGCCTGGGCTCGTAGTAGCCGGTGATCAGCCCCTGGGAACTGCCGTCCGGGTTGTAGACCTGATAGGGGATGAAACTCTGCTCGAAGAATGCGTGCAGCGCATTGTTATCGGGTTGCGTGATTTCGTTGGCGCGCGCGCATACTGTTTGCCAGCCCGGCTTGCTCTTCAGCGCGTTGCAGCTTTGGCTGAAGGCCGACCAGGTGGGCTGCAGGTCCACTTTCTGCCAATCCGGCAGCATCTCCCACTTGCTCACCGCGAACGGCGCATAGGGCTGGACAGGGGCCATTGCCACGCGTTGGGGCGGCGTCGCGCATGCGGCCAGCAGCACCAGCAGCAGGGGAAAGGTGCGCCGTGTCGAGGTGTTCAGGATGGAGCCAATTGCGGTGTCAGTGCAGAACACGCGGCACGCTCAACACGAATTGCGGGATCTCGGCATCGAATTGCGTGTTGTCTTCGGCCAGCATCTGGTAGCTGCCGCGCATCGTGCCGACCTGGGTGGCCAGCACCGTGCCGCTGGTATATTCGAAGCTCTGTCCCGGTTTGAGCAGCGGCTGTTCGCCCACCACGCCTTGGCCGCGCACTTCCTGCACATGGTTGTTGGCGTCGGTGATGATCCAGTGGCGGCTGATCAGTTTGGCGGAAGTGTGGCCGAGATTGGTGATGGTGATGGTGTAGGAGAACACAAAACGGTTGGCCGCTTCATCGGATTGCTCCGGCAAATAATTGACTTGGGTCTGGATGATGACACCATGTTGATCGATTTCTTTCATGCGCGGCATTTGAACCGATTTTCGCTTGTGTCGCAAGGGCTTCGCGGTGTTTTTATGCTAATCTGCGCGCCTGATTTTATGACAAACGGACATGAACGGCTACCTGAAACGCATCCTTAATGCCCGCGTCTATGACGTGGCAATCGAAACCCCGCTGGAGCCTGCTCCCAACCTGTCGGCACGCACCGGCAATACCGTATTGCTTAAGCGCGAGGATATGCAGCCGGTGTTTTCGTTCAAGCTGCGCGGCGCCTACAACAAGATGGCGCAGCTGACGCCGGAGCAGCTCAGGCGCGGCGTGATCACCGCCTCGGCCGGCAATCATGCGCAGGGCGTGGCGCTGGCCGCGCACAAGATCGGCTGCAAGGCGGTCATCGTGATGCCCACCACGACGCCCCAGGTCAAGGTCGATGCGGTGAGGCATTTCGGCCAGCGCGCGGTGGAAAGCGTGCTGCACGGCGACAGCTACAGCGATGCTTACACCCATGCGCTGCAACTCGAGAAAAAGCATGGCCTCACCTTCGTCCACCCGTTCGACGATCCCGATGTGATCGCCGGCCAGGGCACAATAGGCATGGAGATATTGCGCCAGCACCAGGCGCCTATCCATGCGATCTTCGTCCCCATAGGCGGCGGCGGGCTGATCGCCGGCGTGGCGGCCTACGTCAAGCAGGTGCGCCCCGACATCCGGGTAATCGGCGTTCAGTCGACCGATTCCGACGCGATGTACCGTTCGCTGAAGGCAAAAAAGCGCGTGCAGCTCGCCGATGTCGGCCTGTTCGCGGACGGTACTGCGGTCAAGCAGGTCGGCGAGGAGACCCTGCGCATCTGCAAAAAAGCGGTCGACGAGATCGTGCTGGTCGATACCGATGCGCTGTGCGCGGCGATCAAGGACATGTTCCAGGACACGCGCTCGATCCTCGAGCCGTCCGGCGCGCTCGCGGTGGCAGGGGCGAAACTGTATGCCAAACGCGAGAAGCTCAAGGGCGAGACGCTGGTCGCGATCGCCAGCGGTGCGAACATGAATTTCGACCGCCTGCGTTTCGTCGCCGAACGCGCCGAGATCGGCGAACAGCGCGAAGCGCTGCTGGCGGTGACGATACCCGAGACGCCGGGCAGCTTCCGCAAATTCTGCGCGCTGCTGGGCAAGCGCAACATCACCGAATTCAACTACCGCTATGCCGACCCCAGTGCGGCCCGGGTGTTCGTCGGCATCCAGGTGCGCAACCGGTCCGAGACCGCCGAACTGGTCGACAAGCTGGAGCGCAGCAGGCTGCCGGCGCTGGATCTCAGCGACAACGAGATGGCCAAACTGCACCTGCGCCACCTGGTCGGCGGGCATGCGCCCGATAGTCAAGGACGAGATCCTGTTTCGCTTCGAATTTCCCGAGCGGCCCGGCGCGCTGATGAACTTCCTCAACAGCATGAACCACAGCTGGAACATCAGCCTGTTCCACTACCGCAACCACGGCGCCGATTTCGGTCGCGTGCTGGTCGGCATGCAGGTGCCGCACCACGACAAGAAGGCGCTGAAGTCCTTCCTCGACACGCTCGGTTACCGCTACTGGGACGAGAGCGCCAATCCGGCATACCGCTTGTTCCTGGGCTAGGCGCGATGCCGGCTTTACCGCAAACGAGCAAAGCGGAGATCCGCAAAAGTGTCCTGGCGCTGCGCGAGGAGCTCCCGGCAGAGGTGCGCGCCGCGGCCAGCGCGGCGATCAGCGCGCGCATCACCGGGCTGCAAGCCTACCGTCAGGCCGATGCGGTGCTGGGCTACATGAATTTCGGCGCGGAGTTCGCCAGCGAAATCTGGATACCGCAAGTGCTGGCGGACGGTAAAAGACTGGCCTTGCCCAGGGTAAACCGCCACACCAACCGGCTCGACCTGTATTGGGTCGATGATATCGAAAACCAGCTGGCGCCGGGATTGTGGGGGATACGCGAGCCGGTGGTGGAACGTTGCGAGCGGCTGGCGACGCCAAATGAGGTAGAATTCGCACTGTTACCGGGGGTGGCTTTCAGCAGGAATGGCGCGCGGCTGGGCTATGGCGGCGGCTTTTACGACAAACTGCTGGCTGATATGACGCAACGTCCCGCTCTGGTCGCCGCAGCGTTTGCGCTCCAGCTGATCGAGCAGATTCCGCAGGAAGCGACGGATGTGAAAGTCGAGTGGATCATCACCGAGCAGGAGACGATTGCTTGTGCGGAGTGAAGTGCCTCCCCCAGAAATCACGCTGGAATTATAGAGAGAACGGAAACATGGCATCGATACCCGATTATGACCCGCAAGAAACCCAGGAGTGGCTGGATGCACTGGAATCGGTTCTGGAAAACGAAGGCGCGGAACGCGTCCGCTTCCTGCTGGCGGAATTGCTCGACAAGGCGCGCGATTCCGGCGCCGGCATGCCGTTCAGCGCGACCACGCCATATCGCAACACGATACCGGTGGACGAGGAACAGCGCTCCACCGGCAACCAGGATCTGGAGCACCGCATCCGCGGTCTGATGCGCTGGAACGCGATGGCGCTGGTGCTTAACGCCAACCGCGATTCATCGGAGCTGGGCGGGCATATCGCCAGCTTTGCCTCTGCGGCCACATTGTACGACGTCGCCTTCAATCATTTCTTCCACGGCAAGACGGATACGCATGGCGGCGACCTGGTGTACTTCCAGGGGCATTCGTCCCCCGGCATGTACGCGCGCGCCTTCCTCGAGGGGCGCATCAGCGAAGATCAGATGTACAAGTTTCGCCAGGAATCCGAGGGCGGCGGCCTGTCCTCCTACCCCCACCCCTGGCTGATGCCGGACTTCTGGCAGTTCCCCACCGTGTCGATGGGCCTGGGGCCGCTGATGGCGATCTACCAGGCGCGCTTCATGCGTTATCTGGAGCACCGCGGCTTGGCGCAGACCGCCGGTCGCAAGGTCTGGGCGTATCTCGGCGACGGCGAAACCGACGAGCCGGAATCGCTGGGCGCAGTCTCGATGGCCGGGCGCGAGAAGCTCGATAATCTGATCTTCGTCATCAACTGCAATCTGCAGCGTCTGGACGGCCCGGTGCGCGGCAACGGCAAAATCATCCAGGAACTGGAAGGGGTGTTCCGCGGTGCCGGCTGGAACGTCATCAAGGTGGTATGGGGAGACCAGTGGGATCGCTTGCTCGCCAAGGACAAGAACGGCCTGCTGCAAAAGCGCATGCAGGAAGTCGTGGACGGCGAATATCAGACTTACAAATCCAGGGACGGGGCCTATGTGCGCCAGCATTTCTTCGGCAAGTATCCGGAATTGCTGGAGATGGTCGCCGACATGTCGGATGACGAGATCTGGCGGTTGAACCGCGGCGGCCATGATTCGCGCAAGGTGTTCGCCGCTTATGCCGCTGCCAGCCAGCATACCGGTCAGCCTACCGTGATTCTGGCCAAGACCGTCAAGGGCTACGGCATGGGGGAGGCGGGCGAAGGCCAGAACATCACCCACCAGCAGAAGAAGATGGCCGGCGAGGCACTGCTGCAATTCCGCGACCGCTTCAATATTCCGCTGACCGACGAGCAGGTCGCCAGCCTGAATTTCTACCGTCCGCCCGAGGACAGCCTGGAGATGAAATATCTCAAGGAACGCAGCAAGGCGATGGGCGTGGTGCCGCAGCGCAAGCCAGTCAGAGAGCCGCTGCAGATACCCGCGCTGGAAGCCTTCGATGCGCTGCTGAAAGGCACCGAAGGCCGCGAGATTTCCACCACGATGGCATTCGTGCGCCTGCTCGGCATCCTGGTCAAGGACAAGAATATCGGCAAGCAGGTCGTGCCTATCGTGCCGGACGAATCGCGCACCTTCGGCATGGAAGGCATGTTCCGCCAGCTCGGCATTTTCTCCCAGGTCGGCCAGCTGTATACGCCTCAGGATGCCGAACAGCTGATGTTCTACAAGGAAGACCAGAGCGGGCAGATATTGCAGGAAGGCATCAATGAAGCCGGTGCGATGTCGTCCTGGCTCGCCGCTTCCACGGCTTACGCCAACCATGGCGTGGCGATGCTGCCGTTCTACATTTACTACTCGATGTTCGGTTTCCAGCGCGTCGGCGACCTGGCCTGGGCGGCCGGCGACCTGCGCGCACGCGGTTTCCTGCTCGGCGGTACTGCGGGCCGCACCACATTGAACGGCGAGGGCCTGCAGCACGAGGACGGCCACAGTCACCTGATGTCGGCGACGATACCCAACTGCGTGTCCTACGATCCGACCTTCGCCTATGAGCTCGCGGTGATCATCCATGACGGCATGCGCCGCATGTATGTCGAGCAGCAGGACGTGTTCTATTACCTGACCGTGATGAACGAGAACTATGCCCATCCGGCGATGCCCGAGGGGGCCGAGGCCGGCATCGTCAAGGGCATGTACCTTTTCAGGGAAGGGGGAAGGGAAAAGGGAAAAGAGAAGAAACCAACGGTGCAGCTGCTCGGCAGCGGCACGATATTGCGCGAGGCGATCGCCGCCGCGGAATTGCTGGACAAGGATTTCGGCGTCGCGGCAGACATCTGGAGCGTGACCAGCTTCACCGAGTTGCGCCGCGAGGGGCTGGATTGCGAGCGCTGGAACATGCTGCACCCGGAAGCCCAACCCAGGATCAGCCATGTCGAGCAATGCATGTCCGGACGCAGCGGTCCGGTGATCGCCGCGACCGACTACATGCGCGCGTTCGCCGACCAGATCCGCGGCTTTCTGCCCCAGAATTCCAAGGGGCATTACAAGGTGCTGGGCACGGACGGTTTCGGGCGCTCCGACACGCGCAAGAAATTGCGCAAGTTCTTCGAGGTGGATCGCCACTACATCGCGGTTGCCGCATTGAAGGCGCTGGCCGACGCAGGCACGATCAAGGCCGGCGAGGTCAGCAAGGCGATCAAGCTGTATAACATCGATCCGGACAAACCCAATCCGGCGACCGTGTAAGGTTGGGGGAGACACACTGTGGCAGAAATCAAGCAAGTTCTGGTGCCGGACATCGGCGATTACAAGGATGTCAGCATCATCGAAGTGATGGTGAAGGCCGGCGACACGATCGCGGCTGAAGACAATCTGGTGACGCTGGAAACCGACAAGGCAGCGATGGAAGTCCCATCGCCGTACGCCGGCGTGATCAAGGAGATGAAGGTCAAGGTCGGCGACAAGGTGTCGCAGGGCTCGCTGATCCTGTTGCTGGAAAGCAGCAGCGCAGCGGCGGCGGGCAAGAGCACCGACAAGCCGGCAGCTGCGACCGCACCCGCTGTATCCACACCGGCTGCAGCGCAGGCTGCGAAACCAGCCGCCGCCGGTGCCGCTATCTGCCGTCCAGCCGGTTTCAACCGATGTGCCTGCAGGAAAAGCCCACGCCAGCCCGGCAATACGCCGCTTCGCGCGCGAGCTCGGCGTGCAGGTCGCGCAAGTCAAAGGCAGCGGCGAAAAGGGCCGCGTCACCCGGGACGACGTGCAGGACTTCGTCAAGGCAGCGCTGGCACAGCCGCGCGCTGCGGCAGGCGGAACCGGCCTGCAGGTGCTGGCGCTGCCGGTGGTGGATTTCGCCAAGTTCGGCTCAGTCGAAACAAAACCGCTGTCGCGCATCAGGAAGATCTCCGGCGCGAACCTGCACCGCAACTGGGTGACCATCCCGCATATCACCCAGTTCGACGAGGCCGATATCACCGAGATGGAAGCCTTCCGCAAGGAACTGAACGTCGAATACGCGAAGCAGAACATCAAGATCACGCCGCTGGCCTTCATGCTCAAGGCGGTCGTGATCGCGCTGCAGCAATACCCCGAGTTCAATGCGTCGCTGGATGCCAGCGGCGAGAATCTGGTGCTCAAGCAGTATTTCCACATCGGCGTGGCGGTCGATACGCCCAACGGACTGATGGTGCCGGTGCTGCGCGACGTGGACAAAAAGGGCATCGTGCAATTGGCCAGGGAACTGGGCGAGATCAGCGCCAGGGCGCGTGATCTGAAGATCACGGCTGCCGAGATGCAGGGCGGCTGCTTCTCGATTTCCAGCCTGGGCGGAATCGGCGGCACCGCCTTCACGCCCATCATCAATGCGCCCGAACTGGCGATCCTCGGGGTGTCCAAGGCCATCATCAAGCCGATGCACCAGGACGACACCTTCGTCGCACGGCTGATGCTGCCGCTGTCGCTGTCGTACGACCACCGCGTGATCGACGGCGCTGCGGCTGCGCGCTTTATCGTTTTCCTCTCGCAAGTGTTGGCGGATACGCGCCGGCTTGCGTTGTAAGCGCCGGTCTTGCAATCGCGGCATTTCCAATCCGGGGGCAACGAGGCGGCCGGCAGCGCGGTCGGTATTCTGGGTGGAACCTTCGACCCGATCCATTATGGGCATCTGCGTCTCGCCGAGGAAATGCTCGAACTGGCCAATCTGCGCCAGATCCGCTTCATCCCGGCCGGCATTCCACCGCATCGCGCTGTGCCGCAGGTATCCGCACAGCACCGCAGCGCGATGGTGCGGCTGGCGATCGCCGATCAAGCGGCGTTCGTGCTGGATGACCGCGAGGTCAGGCGCTCCACGCTGTGCTACACCGTGGATACCCTGCGCGAACTGCGTGCCGAGATGGGTGCCGAACAAGCGCTGTGCCTGCTGATGGGCGCGGATGCCTTTTTGCAATTGCACACCTGGCACGAGTGGGAACGCTTGTTCGAGCTGGCGCACATCGTCGTGGGTTACCGTCCCGGCTTTGCGCTGGAAGACCGTATCCACGCCGCCACGCCGGCATTGCGCTCACACTACCAGCAGCGCCTGGGTGCCGCCGCTGCACTGTCGGAGCAAGCAGCCGGCAGGGTCGTGGTGCTGGCGATACCCGAACTTGAGATCTCCGCCACGCTGATTCGCAGCCGTGTCGCGGAAAAGCGCAGCATCCGTTATCTGCTGCCGAACCCGGTGGCGGATTACATTCATCAACATCACCTTTATACCTCATGCTGACAACTGAAGAAAAAACCCGGGCCGTCGTGGCGGCGCTCGAAGACGTCAAAGCCAACAACATCAATGTGATCGATACCAGCAAGCTCAGCACGATGTTCGAGCGCATGGTCATAGCCAGCGCCCAATCCACGCGCCAGACCAGGGCGCTGGCCGACAATGTGGTGGTCAAACTCAAGGAATGCGGCGAAAAGATTCAGGGCCGCGAAGGCGAAGACAGCGGCGAATGGATACTGGTGGATCTGGGCGAAGTGCTGGTGCATATCATGCAGCCCGCCGTCCGCGACTATTACAACCTCGAGGAATTGTGGAGCAAGGCGCAGGCGGCGCGCCCCAGGCTGGCGCAGCCGCCCAAATGATCCGCGCATGGACGGAATAATCTCAATGCCTGGCCACGGAATGCACAGAAACGGGCGGGATGTGCTATTCCGTGTGTTCGGGGCATGCCGTGATTGAGATGTTCCTGAAATGAAACTGCTCATCGTATCCGTTGGCCACAAGATGCCGGACTGGATCACGGCGGGCTTCAACGAATACAGCAAGCGCATGCCGCGCGAGGCGCAGATGGTGCTGACGGAGATCAGGCCTGAGCCGCGCAGCAGCGGCAAGACCACCGCGCAAATCATCGAGGCCGAGGCAAGGCGCATCCTTGCTGTACTGCCGCAACACTGCCGGCGCATTGTGCTGGACGAGCGCGGTGCCCAGGCCACCACCAAAGAGCTCGCCGCGCAGATGCAGGAATGGATGCACGAAGGGCGCGATATCGCATTCATCATCGGCGGCGCAGATGGTTTGCACGACTCGGTCAAACAGGCCGCACAGCAATTGCTGGCGCTGTCCGCGCTGACGCTGCCGCACGCGCTGGCGCGGGTATTGCTTGCAGAGCAGTTGTATCGGGCATACAGCTTGATGCACAATCACCCCTATCACCGTGAATAAAAGCCCGGATTTCATCCCGGCTGATGGGACTGCCAGCCATTCCACCAGGTCGCCAATAAACGGCAACCAAGTGGCCGGTTATGCTGCGCGGCACAAAAAATTGCTTGCTTGCCTACCGGTACATAGGCGACGCCGCGCAAATTTTTGTGCACCATGCATTTGGGCGAACTTCGGGCATTTTGGGTTATCCTTGCTGTCATGATTATCCAGCCACGCATCTACCTTGCCTCGCAAAGCCCGCGCCGGCGCGAATTGCTCAAACAGATCGGCGTCAACTTCGAGATGCTGCTGCTGCGCGCCGATACGCGCCGCAATTTCATCGTCGACGAGACGCCCCATCCCGGCGAGCAGCCGGAGGTCTATGTGCGGCGTGTCTCACGGGCCAAGGCGGAGGCGGGTTATGCCGCGCTCAAATTCCGCAACCTGCCTTCCTTTCCGGTGCTGGCCGCAGACACCACGGTGACACTGGACGGCGAGATCTTCGGCAAGCCGGACAATGCCGAGCAGGCCGCCGCGATGCTGCGCCGCCTTTCCGGCAGGGAGCATCAGGTGCTGAGCGCGGTCGCGATCGTGCTGGAGGAGCATGTCGAGGTCGCGCTGTCAGCCTCCACGGTGCGCTTCGCCGCGCTCGGCGAAGAACGCATCCGCCGTTACCTGCTCACCCGCGAGTATACCGACAAGGCCGGCGGCTATGCGATCCAGGGCTGTGCCGGGGCGTTTATCGAGTATCTATCCGGCAGCTACTCCGGGGTGATGGGTTTGCCGCTGTTCGAGACCGTGCAGCTGCTGCAGCATTTCGGCTACCCCACCCCATGAGTCCGGAAAAAGCATGAACCCGGAAAAACACGAATCCTGAAAAAACATGAGTGAAGAGATCCTGATCAACGTTACCCCGCAGGAGACCCGCGTTGCGGTGATGCAGTTCGGCGTGGTGCAGGATTTGCACATCGAGCGCGGCAGCAATCGCGGCATCGTCAGTAACGTCTATCTGGGCAAGGTGGTGCGCGTGCTGCCGGGGATGCAATCTGCGTTCATCGACATCGGGCTGGAGCGTTCGGCATTTCTGCATGTGGCGGATATCTGGGAGAACAGCCACAACGGCGATCCGGCCAGGCCGATAGAAAAGATACTGAGCGAGGGCCAGACGCTGATGGTGCAGGTCATCAAGGAGCCGCTGGGGACCAAGGGCGCGCGGCTGTCGACCCAGCTGAGCATCGCGGGACGATTGCTGGTTTATCTGCCTCAGGAAGAGCATATCGGCGTCTCACAGCGCATCGAGAACGAGGAACAGCGCGAAGCGATGCGCGCCCGGCTGCAGGCGATATTGCCCTCCGGGCACAGGGGCGGATACATCATACGCACCGTGGCCGAATCCTCGCCGGAGCTGGATTTCGCCGCCGACATCACCTATCTGGACAAACTGTGGAGCAACCTGCAGTCTCTCGCCAGGACCTCCGGCGCGCCGCAACTGTTGTATCAGGAACTCGACATCAGCCTGCGTGTGCTGCGCGATTTCGTCGGCAACGCCACCACACGCATCCTGGTGGATTCGCGTGAAACCCATCAGCGCATGGCCGCCTTCGCGCAAGCCTACAACCCCGGCGCAGCCGAATTGCTGGAACACTATCCCGGCGAGCGCCCGCTGTTCGACCTGTACGGCGTGGAGGAGGAGATCGAGCGCGCGCTGTCCAAGCGGGTGGACTTGAAATCGGGCGGCTATCTGATCATCGACCAGACCGAGGCGATGACCACGGTGGACGTCAACACCGGCGGTTTCGTCGGGCTGCGCAATTTCGACGATACCATCTTCAAGACCAATCTGGAGGCTACCCAGGTCATTGCACGGCAGCTGCGCCTGCGCAATCTGGGCGGCATCATCATCTGCGATTTCATCGACATGGAGTCGCAGGAGCACCGCGATGCAGTGCTGGAGGAGTTCAGGAAGGCGCTGGCGCGCGACCACACGCGCATCAATGTGAACGGTTTCTCCCCGCTCGGCCTGCTGGAGATGACGCGCAAGCGCACCCGCGAAAGCCTCGCGCATGTGCTGTGCGAGCCCTGCCCGACCTGCCAGGGGCGCGGCGAGGTGAAGACCGCGCAGACCGTGTGCTACGAGATCCTGCGCGAGATCGTGCGCGAGGCGAGACAGTTCAATGCGCGCGAGTACCGCATCCTCGCTGCGCAGCAGGTGATCGACCTGTTCCTGGACGAGGAGTCGCAGGCGCTCGCGATGCTGTCCGACTTCATCGGCAAGCCGATCTCGATGCAGGTGGAGACGCTGTACAACCAGGAACAATACGACGTGATCCTGATGTAGCTTGCGCCGGTCATGCGGTTCTGCCGCGGCCCTTCAGGGATTCCAGCTGCTGCTTCAGGCCGCGTGCGGCCAGCGCATAGCCGCCGTCGCTGCCGTCGACGAAATGCAGGTGGTTGCCGTTGTAGGACTGCACGATGCAAGTCACCAGCGCCTCGCGCGATTTGTACAGGCCATAAGCCAGCAGGCCGGCGCGGAACTGCGCTTGCAGAAACTGCTCCAGTTCGGCGGCCTGGGCATCGTTGCCGTCGATGACCATGCGCAGCATTCCGTCGAATTTGCGGAAATCGGAATGCTCGGCCATCTCCTGACGGTAGCTGCTCCAGCGCACCTTGCGGGTGTCCTGGTTACGCATGAACAGCCAGGTCCCGGCCAGGTTCTGCAGCAGCATTTTCAGGAAATAGCCCGGCCGTCTCCACCAGGCCCGCTGCGCGGTGCGCACGCGCCACTCGTGGCTGAGCAGGCGCGGATCGAAGGCCAGCTGCATCTGCCTGGGCTGCAGCGGGTGGTAGTTCGCAACCTCGCCGTATACCGCCTGGATCCTGTCGGCGACCGCCTGATAAGTACTGAGATTGACGCCGGGATCGCCGGACATCCCGGCCACCAGCAGCGACAGTTTGTGACCGTTGAAGCTGGGGATGCCGTGCCAGCGGCATTCGAAGCCGTCGAAATTTGCCTCGGCGGGGCCTTCGCTCTCACGCACCCGCAACACGCCTTCCGCGTCCGCCTGCTTGACGCGCCGTTCCGCCTCATTCCAGCCGCGGCCGGAAAACGCCGACTGGGTCATGTGCCGCGACAGGCGGACCTTGGCCAGGTCTACCCAGTAATCGTCCCTGGTCAGGCCGCCCACCCTGACCAGACCGGCGCGCAGTTCCAGCGAGAAGCTGCTGCGGGACAGCCGCTGCGCGCCGCGCAGCGCAGCGATGGCGGGCTCGACCAGCATGTCGGGTATCGCAAAGGTTGCGCCGTCACCGCCGAACACGAACGGAATGTCGATGCTGCGATCCACGTTGACCAGCGCGGCGATACAAGCCACCCCCACGGTATTGACCTTTTTATAGTGTCCCGCCTCGATCGCACGGGTCGAGCCGGCCACATCGGTGATCACAATCCACCAGTCATCCGGAACGCGGGTGTGACGGCGGCTTTCCACGGCTTCCGAAAATCTTTCCAGGACGGGAAGGTCGCGATAGAAATAGCGGGTATCGGTCAAACGGGCTTCCCGGAGAGATCGAGGCTGGTCGAGGTTATCAGCCGGATGTATGGCGTTGTTCAGGAGATTTCGCTATCGCCATCCGACGGCAGCGTGGTCAGCGCCAACTCCAGATTCGAGGCAAGGTGTTCGGCATACTTGGCCGCCTCGAACAAGTGCAACGTAATGTAGTATTTCGCCCTGGCGCGAAAATATTCGATATCGTCCTGCAATTGTTGCCTGATCTGATTTTTCGTCATCGCATACTCCCGGTTGTGGTGATGGGTGCCGCCTGTAGCGGCATCAGATTATTCGCGGTTGCGTCTTTCCCGGGCCCGGTGCTGCGCGGCCCGCGGGTACCCGGCGCCGCGATCCTGTTGCGCCCGGGCAAAGCGGTGCTCGCGCACCCTGCCGCGCCCAGGTGATTGCCGTCCAGGCACGGAACGCGCGGCCAGGTGGTGATTCTGTCCGGCATGTCCAGAACGCGAACCGCGAACCGAATCCAGTCGCTGGATACGTTGTTCCCGCATCTGATCAAGGCGGTTGCGGAAATAATCCTTGCGCTGCTGGATACGCGACTCTATCCGCAGGTTGCGCCTTGCCCAAAACTGCGGTTGTCTGGAAAGCAGCAAAGGGGCTGCCGAGCGGTTTCTCGGAACGAACGCAAACTTGCCCGGAGTCACCGCAGTTTCCCCCTGCGGAGTTTTCATCACCGTCGATCCTTCATTGACCGTGTCATAGGTGCCGGGTTCGTCTCCTCCGGCGGTGTCGATCACGGTGGTCTCGTGGTCGGTGCCGCGTATTCCTATCGTGGCGGTTGGTGTCGTCAGGCGGTAGGCAGAGGTGTCGTGTTTGCCGATCCAGCCGGTGATCGAACGCACCGCTCCCTTCAGCAACGACATGAATATCCTGTCGTCCGAGCTGCCATTGGCCTGGTACTGATCGACCCGGAATGTCGTGTTGGGGCGCAACGCGACGATGCCGCCGTCCTGGGTCACCAGCTGTACCTCGCCATCGGATGAGGTCGTGAGGGTCTGTCCGGCGTAGATTTTCTGGCCGGTCGAAATGGCGGCGGGATTGCCGCCCGGGTCAGTCACCGAGGCATGGCCGGAAATCGCGTCGACCGAGCCGAACAAATCCGCAGGGCAAGCGTGATTGCAGATGGCCAGCAAGGTCAGAAATGCAAACAGACTTTTCACTATAGACCTGTATATTCTTAAACCTGCATGTTGCGATTCCGTAAAATTCAAGAAAGCACGGGCGCATCATAGCTGAAAAGCCAGCCACAACAACATCCCCTCGGCGATCTCCTGCCACAGCCGCGGCGGCTTGGCGCAGTATGGCGCAGCCTCGCCTTGCTGGCGTTCTATCCATTCGGCAAAACGCCGGACGTCGACCCGATCATAGAAGGCAACCATCAGCTCGTAATTCAGGAATAGGCTGCGTTCGTCCAGATTGGCCGAGCCCGCCAGCGCGATCTCGTCATCGACCACCACCGCCTTGGCATGGATCATCCGCGGTAAAAACCAGATGCGGCCTCCTGCGCTGGCCAGTTCGCGCAACGCGCGGTGCCGCGCAAGATCGGCCAGGCGATGGTTGGATTTCGCCGGCATCAGCAGGTCGACCGTGACACCGCGGCGCGCGGCCAGCGTCAACGACATCAGCAGCGTAGGGTTGGGGACAAAATACGGGGTGACCGCGACGATGCGTTTGCGCGAGGCAAAGAAGGCCGACACCAGCAAAGTGTAGAGCGTATCGTCCATCTGGTCGGGTCCGCTGGCGATCAGCTGAGCCTCGGTTTGGCCGGAATAAGCAGACGGCGCCTGGGCAGGATAAACAGCGGGATCGCTCGCGGCGCACGGTGCGGGCAGCACAGCGCGGTTTGCAAATTCCCAATCCTGCTCGAACTGCTGCTGCGCCTGCAGTGCCAGCGCGCCATTCAGATCAAAGCTCAAGTCTGTCCAGGAATGACTGCGCGGTGCAGAAGGCGATTCGGCGACGAAATATTCGGCGGCGAGGTTTCTGCCACCGCACCACAATCTGTCACCGTCGGTGATGACCATTTTGCGGTGGTTGCGCAAATTGGTCCGCCCGCGCACAGGCGAGCGCAGCGGCGGCACGAACAGTGCCACCTGGATTCCTGCGGCGGTCAATCTTTTGAAATCCGGATGGCCTCCAAGATAAGCGCCGATGCCGTCTACCAGCAACCTGACCCTGATCCCATCGCGCGCGCGCTGTTCCAGGATGTCGGCAATCCCGTTGCCCAGACTGTCCCGCGCAAAAATGAAGGTGCACAATTCGATCGAGCGTGTCGCGGCGATAAGCATGCCGCGCAGCGCCTGCAATGCCTGTTCACCGTCAGCGTGGATGGCCAGATCATGATAGGTCGCGGCGGCCGGAAGCGCCATTACGGCCGCGAGTTGCCGGGTCCGGTCGGGCAGCGAATCCGAGCCGGAAACTGCGCCGGACAGCCGCTTGCCTGTGGTACCCGGCCGCAGGCTGGCCACTTTGCGTATGCCAAATATCAGGTAAAGCGGCAGTGCCGCATAGGGGAGCAATACCAGTGCCGCGACCCAGGAGATGGCTGCCGAAGGATGGCGGCGCAGGTGCAGCGTATGCGAAGAAGTGGCATAGATCGCCAGACCTGAAATTGCGAACAGGCCATGTATCATCAGCCAATGATCGAGCAAGACCCGGTGCATGGCGGTTAGCATGAGTGCCGCGGAATCGGCTTGCGGCGCGTTGCAATATCGATGTTATCCGGGTCTGCCAACGCGTTCAAAGTCCCAGGTCGCTCAATCCCGGATGCTGGTCCGGGCGGCGGCCCAGCGGCCAGAAAAATTTGCGTTCGGACTCCGGGATCGGCAGATCGTTGATGCTGGCGTAGCGCCGCATCATGAAACCCTGATCGTTGAATTCCCAGTTTTCGTTGCCATAAGAGCGGAACCACTGGCCGCCATCGTCATGCCACTCGTAGGCAAACCGCACCGCGATGCGGTTGCCGGAACAGGCCCACAGCTCCTTGATCAGCCGGTAGTCGAGCTCCCTTACCCACTTGCGCTGCAGAAACTGGCGCACCTGTTCGCGCCCGACGGGGAATTCAGCGCGGTTGCGCCAGCGGGTATCCTCTGTATAAACCAGCGCGACGCGGTCGGGGTCGCGGGTATTCCATGCGTCCTCGGCGATGCGTACCTTTTGCACGGCTGACTCATGACTGAAAGGCGGAACCGGCGGTTTTGTATCCATTTGTGTGCTCCCGAAAAATCGTTATTCAAGGAACTGCTGCCCAAGGCTGCGCAGTATATACAAACAGACGGACGATTTAGGGCTGGCAATGTTGTGCAGCGGCCTGACCCGGTCCCGACGTCTGTAATCCAACCGTCATAAATCTGTTACACAATGCTGCTCGGCATCAAATGCACGGCCAGGCTGTACTAAATCCAGCTCCTTTCCTGCAGGTCCGTCGACTCGGCATGAGTCGAAACGAGATTGGGGGCGGCTCATGAATCGCGTGACCTGTCTTGCCGCATTGCGGGATGGTACAGACTGGCGCTGCTGATGGGCCAAACTATTTGTATGAGCAATCGAATAAATTTACATCATCTATCCGGGATCAGTTATGAATAAAGTCATGAAAATAGCACTGTTGATATTGGTTTCCCTGCCTTTAACCGGGGCATGGGCGGCAGGCAAAGCCGATGCGACCAAGACTGCTGCGCAAAAGGCAAGCCGTGACTGCGCCGATTGCCCGGAGATGGTGGTGATACCTGCCGGCAGTTTCCAGATGGGGTCGAACGATGGTGACGAAAATGAGAGGCCGGTACACCGCGTTACTTTCATCAAATCCTTCGCGATGGGCAAGACCGAAGTGACCCAGAAACAGTGGCAAGCCCTGATGGGAAACAAGCCGAGCCGATTCTACAATTGCGGGCCTGACTGCCCGGTGGAGCAGGTCAGCTGGAACGATGTCCAGGCGTACATCCAGAAGCTCAATGCCAGGAGCGGCAAACAGTACCGTCTGCCGAGCGAGGCGGAATGGGAGTATGCGGCCCGCGCGGGAAGCACCGCTGCCTACCCGTGGGGGAGCAAGGCCAGCCATGAGTATGCCAATTACGGCGACGACGAATGCTGCCTGGGCCTGGTACAGGGCCGGGACAAATGGCTGAACACGGCTCCGGTCGCAAGCTTCCCCGCAAACAACTTCGGTCTGTACGACATGATAGGCAACGTATGGGAATGGGTAGAGGACGGCTTCCACGACAACTATGCCGGCGCGCCGGCGGACGGCAGCAATTGGCCAGGGAATGGCTCCAACCACGTCGTTCGCGGCGGATCGTGGAATTTCGACCCGCAGTTCATCAGGGTATCCACCCGCAGCCGGTTTGACCCGGCTATCCGCATGAGCAGCATAGGCTTCCGTTTGGTCAGGGAGATCCGCTAAGGCGCCGCCGCATGGATCGTGCAGCGCCAGTTGCGGAACGGCATTCACCCCGATGTCAGACGCGACGGCGCATTGGCCGAAACGGCGGGAATGAAGTTTTGCTTGCAGGGCTGCTGCTGCCGACCGCCGCCGAAGATTGCTGGATCGCAGTTCCTTAACCGCGCAATATACTGGAGCAACAATGAAATTCACCAACATCAAAATCGGGATGCGTCTGGGTCTCACATTCGGCATCATCATCCTGCTGACGGCGATCATGTTGGTGGTGTCATATATGGCAACCAGCAACCTGGCGAACCGCTGGGAGCAGTTCCAATCCATATCGCTGGAAAAATATACGGCCGCCTACAAGGGCAAGCAGGATCTGGGCGACGGCATCCACATGTTCAAGGATTATCTGCTGCGCGGCCAGGACTATGACCAGAAGTTCACCGCGGCGATGGCCGCGATCGATCTGGATGCGGCCCAATATTCCAGCCATGGCGACATGAACGAACGCGAAAGCTCGGCGTTGCAGCATATCAAACAGGCCACCGCCGAATACCGTGACGCAATGAAGAAGGTCGTCGAGATGAAAGCATCGGGTGCCTCGATCGACGAGATCGACCAGAGGATAAAGGGGGCCGACCAGCCGCTCGGCATGGCATTTGACGAGCTGCTTGCGGTGGTTGCGCAGGAAATACATTCAGCTTCAGATTCGGTATACAGAACGGCCGACCGGGGGCAGCAACTGACTATAGTTATCGGCACCTTGACCATCCTGCTGAGTCTGCTGTTTTCCTGGTTCTCGACGGTCAGCATCACGCGGCCGCTGCAAGATGCGGCCAGGGTGGCGAGTTCGGTCGCCAAGGGCAACCTGACCGATGTCATCGAAGTGAAGTCCAGGGATGAAACCGGCCAATTGCTGCAAGCGCTGAAGGACATGAATGCCAGCCTGAGCGGTATCGTATCCGAAGTCAGCGATGCCACCGAATCCATCACCATCGCAGCCAAGGAGATCACGCAGGGCAACAGCGATTTGTCGCAGCGCACCGAGCAGCAGGCCTCCAGCCTGCAGCAGACCGCCTCCAGCATGGAAGAGCTGACCTCGACGGTGAAGCAGAACGCCGGCAATGCCAAACAGGCGAACCAGCTGGCGACCAAGGCCTCGGACATTGCGGTCCGGGGCGGGCAGGCGGTGGACGAGGTGGTGCAGACCATGGCGCTGATCAGCGCCAGCTCGAAGAAGATCGCCGACATCATCGGCGTGATCGAGGGCATCGCGTTCCAGACCAACATCCTGGCGCTGAACGCCGCGGTGGAAGCGGCGCGCGCCGGCGAGCAGGGGCGCGGTTTCGCGGTGGTGGCCGCCGAGGTGCGCAACCTGGCGCAGCGCTCGGCCGCGGCGGCCAAGGAGATCAAGGTGCTGATCGACGCCTCGCTGGACAAGGTCGATATAGGATCAAATCAGGTGGAGCTGGCCGGCAAGACGATGCACGAAGTCGTCGAGGCGGTGAAACGCGTCACCGACATCATGTACGAGATATCGGCCGCCTCCAGCGAGCAGAGCGACGGCATCGAGCAAATCAACCAGGCGATCGTGCAGATGGACGACATGACCCAGCAGAATGCCGCGCTGGTCGAGCAAGCCGCGGCTTCGGCCGAGGCGATGCAGGGGCAGGCCGAAGCATTGAAACTGGCGGTGGGCGCCTTCAGGCTGGACAGAAGCAGGGCGGTTTCGCGGCTGGCAGCGGAAAAGCCGACCCCCCAGATATTGCCGGCTCCGGCAGCGCCTGTCAGCAGGCGGCGCAGGTTGCGTGACCAACCCAGCCCGGGTAACAAATCAATCGCAGACAAAGATGGCGACTGGAGGGAGTTCTAGCAAAGCCGTCCGAGTATCCGCGCTGGCACACCGCCGCGGATTCATTCCCGGGCTGTTCGCTTTGCCTCGGCCCTGGCGCTGAATTTCTGTTTGTCTATGACGAAACGCTGGTGCGATCCCTTCGAGATCAGGTCCACGCCATCGTGGGCCTGCACCGCAAACACCAGCTTCCTGCCTTCGACCGCAATCAATTCGACCGTTGCGGTGACCTCCAGGCCGGCCGGCGTCGCGGCTTCGTGACTGACGTCGATGTGGGTGCCGACGGTCTGCTCCTGCGGCCAGTCCAGATGCGGGTTAACCGCCTTGATACAGGCCCATTCCAGAAAGCCGACCAGAAAGCCGGTCGCAAACACTTCCGGCATCACCACAAACTCTTCCGCTTCCGGATACAGTGCCGGAACAGTCTTGGATAGCGGCACCAGGAACCGGTGCTGGTATCGGATGCCCGGTTTCAATGTTTCCTTCATCAGTTTCTCCCTTGCAGATATGGCAACAGGCTTTCCGGTTCGATCCTGCTGCCGGTGACCGCCACCACCTTGTGGCGCGATTGCGCGCCTTGTTTGAGCTCCACAGCGCGCGGCGGAACGCCGAACAATTCGACCATGAACTTCAGCAGCGCGGCATTGGCGCGTCCTTCGACGGGCGGGGCAGCCAGCCTGACTTTGAGCGCCTCGCCGTGCAGCCCGGCGATCTCGCTGCGCTTGGCGCCCGGCTGGACATGCAGTGTCAGTATGAGGGTTTCGCCGTCGCGGCGGTACCAGTGCGTCAAAGCAGCCGTACCGCCAGGCTTTCCAGCATCGCCATCGGCACCAGCAGGACGATCTGGCAGATCACCAGCAGCAGCAGCGGAGATAAATCCACATTGCCGATCAGCGGCACGAGGCGCCGCAGCGGGCGCAGGAAGCGCTGGGTGATGGCCGCGAGCAGCGGTGCCAGCGGCGTGTAGGGGTTGACCCAGGACAGGATTGCCTGCGCTACCAGCGCACTCATCAGCAGGTACAGGCTTATATCGAGCAGCTTCACCGCGCTCCACGCCAGCAGCCCGAACAGCGGGAAATGCACGTAAGGATAGCCGCGCAATAACAGCGTCAATGCGGAATAGACGGATTCCACCAGCAGCGCAAGCAGGAAGCTGGCGCTGTCCAGACGCCACAGCGGCGGGATGTGGCGGCGCGCGCGCAGTACGATGAAATCGCTGAGCGCCATGATGAATTCGCCAACCGGGTTGCGCATCGGCGCGCGCAGCCATTGCAGCAGGAAGCGGAACAGCAGCACGCCGGCAAATCCCTGCACGAACACATCCAGCAGAAGTTGCAAGGTCTGGTCGAGCATCATGCTTTGCCCAGTTCGTCGCCCATTTCGCGCGAGCGGGTTGCGGCGGCCTTTGCCGCCTCGATGATGTGCTGTTTCACCTGATTGGCCTCCATGCTGAGCAAGGCACGCTCGGTGGTGCCGTTCTTCGACGTGACGCGCGCGCGCAGCGTCGCCGGGTCTTCGCTGCTTTCACGCGCCAGTCTGGCCGCGCCGAAGGCGGTCTCCAGCGCCAGCTTGCGCGCGGTCGGTTCGGGCAGACCGAGCTCCTTCCCGGCCTGCTCCAGCGCTTCGATGAAGTAGAAGAAATACGCCGGGCCGCTGCCGGACACCGCGGTGACGGCATCCATGTCAATTTCACTGCTTATCCAGACAAACGATCCAGTTGATCGCATAACAGCTTCAACGCACTTTTGTTGCGACTCACTCAATGCTGGAAAACTGTACAGTCCGGTAATGCCAGCTCCAACCAGGGCGGGTGTGTTCGGCATGGCGCGCACCAGGGTGAACCCCGCACCCTGGTTTCCCAGCCATCGTCCGAGATCCTTGAGTCGGATGCCGGCCGCGATCGACAAGACGATCTGTCCTGCGGTGAGTTCAGGGCCCAGTTGGACGGCGATCGCCTTCATTTCTTCGGCGACTTCTTTCATTTGCTGTGGCTTCACTGCCAACACAATGATGTCGCTGCCTTGAATTGCGTCCTTGTCTTGTTTGGCAAATACGATGAAACCTTGGGACGCCAGCCGTTCGCGATTTTCCTTGTTGATTTCCACCACGCGAAAATTTTGCGGAGACATGCCCTGCCTGACGAGTCCGCCCATCATCGCTCCCGCCATGTTGCCGCCGCCGATGAAACAAATATTCATTTAATCCCTCTTTTCGTCATTCTTCCGCAACGGCGGGTGAGCATTCTGATGCGAATAAATCCGTTCGCCGAAGATCGCGCTGCCGATGCGCACTATGGTCGCCCCTTCCGCGATTGCGGCGGCAAAATCGTGCGACATGCCCATCGACAGCGTGTCCAGCGACAAGCCCTGCCGGTTCAGCCGATCGCGCAACGCGCGCAATCGCGCGAAAGGGGCGCGCTGGGCAACGACATCGTTGCCGGGCGCGGGGACCGCCATCAGACCGCGCAATTTCAGCCTGGGCAGTTTGGCGACGGCATGCGCCAGTGCGTCCAGTCCGTGCGCCGGCACGCCGCTTTTGCTGGTTTCCATGCTGATGTTCACCTGCAGGCACACCTGCAATGGCGGCAAGTGAGCGGGGCGCTGTTCCGACAGGCGTTCGGCGATCTTCAACCTGTCCACGCTGTGCACCCAGCTGAAATGCTCCGCGATTGCGCGCGTCTTGTTGCTCTGGATCGGGCCGATATAGTGCCATTCTATCGGCAGATCATTCAGCGCGGCGATCTTGTCCAGCGCTTCCTGCACATAGCTTTCCGCAAAACATGTCTGCCCGGCGCGGCAAACCTCGCGCAGCGCATCCGCCGGGAAGGTTTTGCTGACCGCGAGCAGGTGAATGTCATTGGCAGCGCGGCCCGCATTGGCTGCCGCTGCCGCTATCGCGTCGCGCACAGCTTGCAAGTTGGAAGTGATTGTTGTCATAATCTCGCGCGTCATTCACCACTTTAAATCCGCGCGGCATATTTGCCGCCTGATCAAACCGGGAAGATTATAATGGATATCACCGAACTGCTTGCCTTTGGTGTCAAGAACAAGGCATCCGATCTGCATCTTTCCGCCGGCCTGCCGCCGATGATACGCGTGCATGGCGACATGCGCAGGATCAACCTGCCACCGATGGAACACAAGGAAGTACACAGCCTGGTCTACGACATCATGAACGACCAGCAGCGCAAATTCTACGAGGAGAACAAGGAGGTCGACTTTTCGTTCGAGGTGCCGGGGCTGGCGCGTTTCCGCGTGAATGCGTTCATCCAGAACCGCGGCGCCGGCGCGGTGATGCGCACCATCCCCTCGAAGATACTGTCGCTGGAAGACCTGAAGGCGCCGAAGAGTTTCGAAACGATCTCGGATTTTCCGCGCGGCATGGTACTGGTCACCGGACCGACCGGGTCCGGAAAATCCACGACGCTGGCCGCGATGATCAATCACCGCAATGAACATGAGATGGGCCATATCCTGACCGTCGAAGACCCGATCGAATTCGTGCATGAAAGCAAAAAATGCCTGATCAACCAGCGCGAGGTCGGGCGCGACACGCATTCCTTCCAGAATGCGCTGCGCAGCGCCCTGCGCGAGGACCCGGACATCATCCTGGTCGGCGAGATGCGCGACCTGGAAACGATACGTCTGGCGATGTCGGCGGCGGAAACCGGCCATCTGGTGTTCGGCACGCTGCACACCAGTTCCGCGGCCAAGACGATAGACCGCATCATCGACGTCTTCCCCGCCGACGAGAAGGAGATGGTGCGCGCGATGTTGTCCGAATCGCTGCGCGCGGTGATCTCGCAGGCACTGCTCAAAACCAAGGACGGAAGCGGCCGCGTGGCGGCGCACGAGATCATGGTTTGCACCCCGGCGATCCGCAACCTGATCCGCGAAGCCAAGGTGCCGCAAATGTATTCTGCGATACAGACCGGTTCCGCAATGGGGATGCAGACGCTGGATCAGTGTTTGCAGAATTTGATCAAGGAAAACAGGATCACTCCCGCGGAAGCGCGCTCCAAGGCGGCAAACAAGGATATGTTCCCCGGTTGATCACGATGCATCAGGACTAGGAGTTTTAATATGGAAAGAGACCAGGCCACCGAGCTGATACACAACCTGTTGCGCGGCATGCTCAGCAAGAAGGCTTCCGACTTGTTCATTACCACCGGTTTTCCGCCCGCCTTCAAGATGGACGGAAAGCTGACACCGGTTTCGAACCAGATACTGACCGCGACCCACACCCAGGAACTGGCACGCAGCATCATGAACGACCGCCAGGCTGCCGAATTCGAGGCGACCCACGAATGCAATTTCGCGATCAGCCCGCATGGCATCGGCAGGTTCCGCGTGAACGTGTTCATGCAGCAGCAGCGCGTCGGCATGGTGCTGCGCACGATCACAACCAAGATCCCGGATATTGATGAGCTGGGCCTGCCGGCGGTGCTCAAGGATATCGTGATGACCAAGCGCGGTTTGGTGATCCTGGTCGGCGGCACCGGGTCGGGCAAGTCCACGACGCTGGCTGCGATGCTCGGCCACCGCAACAAGAACAGCTATGGGCACATCATCACGATCGAGGACCCGGTGGAATACGTGCATGAACACATCAATTGCATGATCACGCACCGCGAGGTCGGCGTGGACACCGATTCCTGGCATGCCGCGCTGAAGAACACGCTGCGCCAGGCGCCCGATGTAATCCTGATCGGCGAGATCCGCGACCACGAAACCATGGAGCATGCGGTGGCATTCGCCGAGACCGGTCACTTGTGCCTGGCCACGCTGCACGCCAACAGCGCCAACCAGGCATTGGACCGCATCATCAACTTCTTCCCGGAAGAGCGCCGCATCCAGCTGCTGATGGACCTGTCGCTGAATGTCAAGGCGCTGATCTCGCAGCGCCTGATTCCGAAAAAAGACGGGACCGGGCGTGCCGCTGCGATCGAGATCATGCTGAATTCGCCGCTGATCGCCGACCTGATCTTCAAGGGCGAGGTAAATGCGATCAAGGGAGTGATGTCCAAGTCGCGCGAACTGGGCATGGAAACTTTTGACGGCGCGCTGTTCAATTTGTACGAAGACCGAAAGATTTCCTACGAGGATGCATTGAAGAATGCCGATTCGGTCAACGATCTGCGTCTGCGTATCAAGCTGGAAAGCAAGCTGTCGACCAATCGCGACGTCATGGCCGGCACCGAACACCTGGAGCTGCATTAACTGCGCTTGCAGTCCGGCGTGCTCGGAATGAAACATCCCGGGAAATGAAATATCCCACGCGGAGAAGATGCCGCGTGGGATCGGGTTTGCGCCGGGCTATTGTATCGGTGGAATATCGCTGAGCCTGGACACATGGGTCGCATAGACGCCGCCCCAGCTTTCCCCTGCCGGGTTGAGGGTCGACACCGTCAGCGTCACCCAGCCATTCCTGAAGGCCTCGCGCTCAATACCGACGGACGACACCGTCGAATCGGCTGGAGCATTTGCATCGAGCTTTGCCGTCAGATCTCCTTCTTCTATCACCGCTACGAAGTCTGTGGGCGTGCCGTTGGTGTATGCGACGCCGTAGATTCCGCTGCCTGGCACGGTGACGTTGGGAATGGCGGACCGGCTGCCCTTGAAGATCACGCCGCGCGCTCCATCCACCGCCGCAAAGGCCGAGGCACGCCAGCGCGGCGGCTCGCCGTCGCTGGCATCGGTGGTGCTGCCGGTGCCGGGCGGACGCCCTGAATAGACCCAATAGAGGAAGTCCTGATAGACCTCTCCGGCGCCAGCGCGGGCTACCATCGAAGTCTGATGGCTGACGGTGTCATGCAGGAAGATGCCTTGGTTGACAGAGACCGGCATCGTTGTCGTTCCGCCAGTCCCGCCTTGGGCGACCGGCCCGTTGCAGAATGCGATCAGGTCCTTGTTGCCGTCGGTCGGGCAAGTCAGCGTGATGTCCCGTTGGTCCGGACCCCATGCGCCCCAGAACGCGACATAGCGTCCATCGTAGGAGAGGCCTTCGCCGAACGTGGTGAAGTTGGCTCCCGCTATAGGGACTCCGTTCTGGTCCGGCACGGGATCGCCAATCTGAACGATGGCCGTGAGGGACGGGGTTGTGAATGGCGGCCGGGTGGTCAGCGGTGCAACGTAGATGCCGCCCAATCTCGGGGCATCCTCGTTATCCAGCCCGGTAAACACGATCTTGCCATCGGCTGCACTGGGTGGTGCAGTAGAGCCGAATGGAACCGCTTGCCCCGGGATGGTCGTGTTGCTATCCGCGATCAGTATGATCGGGCTCATTGCAACCGAAATGTCCCTGAAATAGACGCCGGTCTTGCTCAGTGTCTGTGCGGAATTGTTGGGATCCGGCACCGTGTAGTTGCCCTTGAAAGCGATGTATCTGCCGTTGCTTGCGCTCGGCGAACCGGGGAAAACATCGAATTTGGTTCCCGGTGGCGCGCCGGGAACCTGGAAGTAGGAGAATTGCGGCACGTTGCCGAGGATGTCGACAGCGGTGGTCACCGGACCGTTGATCCAGGTGAATATCCCGGTGGTGCCGGCCTTGGTCTCCAGTTTGGTGACCGGATCGATATAATCCCAGACCGGTTGCGAATTTCCGCGCGTGGCGAGCAGTCTGGACGAGATGTCGATGCGCGGGATGGAGGGGGTCTCGGTAAAGGTTACCCCAAGGTTGTTGGGATCGGGAACGAGCGTCGCGTTATCGACGATAGTCTGCAACCCCGGAGACGAACAAGGGTCGACCGCCCACACACCCCGATGCGGCTCCCCGCCGCCGGATCCCGATCCGCCGGGAATCTTGGCGCGTGCCCGGAAAACAACTTCGCCGTTGCTGTTGACCGAGGGTTGGTTGTAACTGAAGAAGCTCATGCTGGGATCACCCGGCGGCGTGTATGTATTGTTCACGATAGTCACCCACTTGCCGGTCGCGTTGCTGAGTGCGCTGGAGCAGGTGTTTGCAGTTGATGGCGGAGCGGTATAGGCCGCAGTACTGCTTCCGCTTCCGCAGGCAGTCAGCAAGATGGCGCCGCTGGCTGCGATGGCAAGGTACAGCGCACGCCTTGCGAGTGTTCGGACAGGCAGTGCCCCGGCCCTCGCTGCACTCCATTTGCTTGAGATAAACATGATCAAACTCCTTAATGTGTATTGCAGTCACTTGTGGTTGCCTTTGCAGAGCAAGAGCCCGCGGCACTCGGTGCGGCCTGAGGGAGCGCTAGGCTGCCCCAGGCTGGCGGCCGTTTAGTTGACTATGATGTCGATATGGACCTCGTTGGATGAATCGTAGACTCCGTTGGCTGCACTATCGATGTATGTGTTGTTGTTGGCATTCGGCACCGTGACCGGGGTTGCCAGTGCAGCAGCGGCGGCAACGGCAGCCGAGTTGTTGGGATCGAGCGAGAACGTGAGCCGCCATGTGCCGGGTTTCGACGTGATGGTGGGAGGCAGGGTCTGCGACTTCAGATTCCAGACAAAGCCGTAGGTGAAACCGCCGGATACATTGATTTCGCCAGCCAGGAAGCCGGGGCCGTCACCCTTCCAGAGGGGTTGACTCAACAGCACCGGATTGGTCGCTCCGTCCATTTTCTGTATCGTCAGGCGGGCGTTTGTCGCGTACACCAGTGCGGTCGAGTTGGCGTAGGTGGTGCCGTCGGTGCCCTGGATTTCATTGGCATTGCTCCCGTACAGGGATTTCATCGTGTAGGACGTCATCGGCGTGGTCAACGTTTTGGAGAGCACCATCTCGACCCTGATCACCGAATTCGCGCTCAGGCTCTGGCTGACCAGATTGTCACCCCACTTGGCGACCACATTCTGTAGAGTGCTTGCGCCCTTTGCCCACTCGCCCTGCCAGGCGCTGGCGGTCTGCTGCTTGTAATAGATGGTGCCGCCGAGTGTATATTCTGTCGCCGTGTCGAAATTAGGCAATGCTGTGATCGATTCGGTGCTCAGCGGACGCAGTCCGGTGTTGTAGTCTATCGTTGTTGGGAGGGTCGGAGGGGTTGTCGGTGCTGTCCAGGTGCCGGTGATGGCCGCACCGCCTATGCCGATATCGTCCGCGAAGATCAGTGCGGATGAGAAGTTGTTTCCGAAACCGGCGGGAGCGGTGCCGGTCGGTTTGAACGAGACCTCTGCAGCGGCTGTCTCACCGCCGGCGTTCCTGGCGCTGACGGCCCAGTAGTAGGTCGTGCCGCTCGACAGCCCGGCATTGTCTATGAACGAGTATGTCGAGCCGCTTGAGACAGGTATCGAAATCAGATGGTTGGCCGCCTGGTAGGCTGTCCCCGCTGCCGTGCTGCGGTAGATCTCGTAGCTGGCCGGAGCGCCGCCAGTCGGGGGCGGCGACCAGGTCAGCGTGGCTGAAAGCGTGCCGCTAGTGGTCGCGGCTACGCCAAAATTCGCAGGCGCGCCAGGAGCAGCAACAGTGGCGGTCGCAGGGATGGTCCCGCTACCGCTGCTGCCGCAGGCGGTGATTGCAAAGACCATGATTATGAATATCATCATCGTGGCCGCGATAGACAGGAAGCGCTGCCGGTTTGAGTCCAGGCGCGCGGCCTGGACGTATGCGTTGAAGCGAGTAATGCTGCCCATGATATTTCTCCTTGGTTCTTGAATGGGGAAACCAAAATTCAGGCTTGCATTGTGACCATGCCGGCAAAAGCGCAACATTGCAGGAACGCTGAATATTTCATCGGATAATCTCGGGGTTTTCCATCGGCTGGCCGTGTGGTTTGTCATCGGCTGATCCGCGCTTTGCCATCGGTATTTGTCCTACACCCATGGAATGATGGAAACGCGGCATAGGCGGGCGCAGGAATAAGCCGCATGCGCTCGCTTGTTGCTTGGTCAGGAAATCAGGCTGTTGCAGGCGGGGCGTTGCAGGGATGCGGGGTACACGATCGACGGTAATGCGTGCTTGTTGCCATACAAAAGCGTATTGGCGCAAAACGTCAGGTCATCGGTTTCGGGCAAGCCGGACATTCTGTTCCGGCGCTCCGGGTAAAAGCTTATTGCGGCCGGTTGCTGCCCGGGACGATTTTGTATTCGAGCAAGCGGCACTCAATCGCGCCGTTGAACAATGGGGTGCGTTTCGATGGCGACAATCGCATCAGCTTCAGGATCGCCTTGTCGGCGGTGAACAGATAGGCGGTCCAGCCGCCGAATTTCCTCTTCAGCGCATCGCCCAGCTTGGGATAAAGTGCCGCCAGTTCGTCGAGTTCGCCCATGCGCTCGCCGTAGGGCAGATTGGCCACCAGCATGCCCTGTGCAGCGGGTGCAGATATTTCCAGCACGTTTGCCTGTTTGAGTTGCACGCATTCCAGCAGTCCGGCTTCCTCCAGGTTGCGCGCTGCGGCTTTCAGCGCATCGCCGTACAGGTCGCTGCCGTACAGTTGCAGCGGCTTCGCCGGCAGCTGCGCGGCGATCGCCTGTTCGCGCATCCTGCCCCACAGCGCCGCATCGAAATTCTTCAGCTTCTCGAACGCGAAACCGCGCGCGATGCCGGGCTGGATGTTCAGCGACATCTGCGCCGCCTCGATCAGGAACGTGCCGCTGCCGCACATCGGGTCTAGCAGCGGGATGCCGGGCTGCCAGTTCATCAGGCGCAGGATGCCCGCCGCGAGATTTTCGCGCAGCGGCGCGATGTTGGTGTGCGGGCGCACGCCGCGTTTGAACAGCGCATCGCCCGAGGTGTCCAGATACAGCATCAGCTTGTCATCCTCGATGAACACATGGATGCGCATGTCCGGCGTGAGCGTGGCCACGCTGGGGCGCTCGTTGCAGTGCGCGCGGAAGCGGTCGCACACCGCGTCCTTGACCAGCAGCGTGAGGTACTCCAGGCTTTTCAGCGGGCAGCGGATCGCCGTGGTATTGACGCGTATGGTGCGGGTGACGTCGAACCAGTGCTGCCATTGCAAGCCGAACGCCGCCTGATAGATGTCCTGCTCGCTGCGGTAGCGCGTCTCCTTGACGCGCCACAGGATGCGGCTGGCGATGCGGTTCTCCAGGTTGGCGCGGTAGCACAGTGCCCAGTCTCCCGAGAACGCCGCGCCGCCTTCGGTGGTCTGCACCTCGGCCGCGCCGAACGAGGTCAGTTCATCGGCGAGCAGGTTTTCCAGGCCGCGCGGGCAGGGGGCAAAGAAATTGGGCATGGGTATTATGGAATAAATTAATTTCGTTCACGACTGGCAGTTGTTTCGGAGCGATACTGCCATTGATCTCTCGGTCAGGTTGTTTGTTATACGCCGGTTTTGTAGGAGCGGGCCATGCCCGCGATCCATTCAATACATCGCGGGCATGGCCCGCTCCTACAAAATCATGCTGACTCTATATACAAATTAAAACGGCTTCACGGTTACCAATATGACGATGGCAGCCAACACCAGCACCGGGATCTCGTTGAACCAGCGGTAGAACACATGGCTGCGCGTGTTGCGGTCTGCGGCGAACTGCTTCACCAGGCGGCCGCAGTACAGGTGGTAGGCGATCAGCACCAGCACCAGAAAAAGTTTGGCATGCAGCCAGCCGCCGGAAAAGCCGTAGCCCAGCCACAGCCAGGTGCCGAACAGCAGCGCGAGCAGGCCGATCGGCGTGACGAAGCGGTACAGCTTGCCCTCCATCAGCTTCAGCCGCGCGATCTCGGCGGGCTCGGTCGCCATCGCGTGGTTCACGAAGATGCGTGGCAGGTAGAACAGCCCGGCGAACCAGCTGACTACAAAGATGATGTGAAACGCTTTAACCCATAGCATGAATCACCTCTATAAATTCGTTTTTCGGGCGAACCGCTGCGTTGCGTGCTCGCTCACTCCTCGTCTATCAATCCGATATGCCTCGTCGTTTGCTGCGCGGCGCCTTGCGTTTCATCCCGCAAAACAAATTTCTGGAGGCGATTACCAAGGTTCGTGGCTTGTCCCTGATTGCTCCTGGGGTTTATACCTGTTTCCGCAAAAATCGTTCGTGGCTGGCAACAGTCAGCTTTAGTTGGCCATAACGAATTTAGTCCAGCTTGCTTTCTGCCCAGTTTATCATCCGTGAGATAACGCTTGAGCTGACAAAATGTCCGATTCCGCTGGATGCTGTAGCACTAAGTAACATGCCGACCAATATTGGAAAAAGTACAATTCGCCATCCCAGGTGTTTCTTTCATATGAAATACAGGACTTCCACTTAGTCCATCAAGATCATCCAGCCTTACGGATGACTGAATTCTCAATTTGTGACAATAATTGAAGAAGCTGCTCCCTTCATATTCAGCCCTGATAATACTTCGTGTGGCATTGATCGTATTGTTGTCATAGTCAATAAAGTTGCGTTCTGCTGGTATCCGATTCCCATAATTCGTGGTTTCCTTCAACTCATTGTTGATGAACGCATCGATGGCCAAGATCTGTCGAAACCAGGTAAATCTATAAGTTGATGTCAGTAAGCGTCTCCAGCCCTGAATCTCATTTTCTCATTTGGTATCAGAAGGTCATCCCCAGCATAGTTAGTCGTGGGCTTGAAATACCGCAAGAAAAGTGGCCGTCTGCTCCTCGCATAACTTGGATACCTTGCACATACCCATTGTCAATGAGCATTTCAAGATGGCCCAAGATCCTGGCTTCAATAGCATGGAACTCTTTAAGTTGCCGCTAGTAATCATCCCAAGGCTGATTCTGCCATTTTGGCTCATTTGGCAAGTCAGCAAGAACATCTTTCTCTTCTTCAATATCAGTAAGCTGCTTCCGCAAAAGATCCCAATCTCGTTTCATATTACTTTCCTACGGTAAAGTATCTGGGAGCGATGCAACGCCCACTCGTCCAGTAAAGCTGCGATTATCCTGTTCCTCTATTTCTATTTTGACAGCCGCCGCCTGAACAGCACCAGCGACAGATAAAAGCCGGACAGCGAGTAGCCCAGCAACACCGCGATATGCAGCATGAAATCGGGCGGCATGCGGTCGGCCAACAGCGGCCTGGCCAGGTCGATCGCGTGGGTCAGCGGCAACACGGACGATACATGCTGCAGCATAGCCGGCAGCCGGTCGACCGGAAAAAACACCCCGCAGAGTAGCACCATCGGCGTGATCGCCAGCGTGAAGTAGTACATGAAATAGTCGTAGCTGGGCGCGAGTGCGGTGACGATCAGCCCGATCGATGCGAAGCACAGGCCGACCAGGAAAGCCAGCGGGATGATCCACAGCGACAGCGGCGAGTGCGACAACCCCAGCATCCAGATCACCAGTAGAACAGCCAGTCCGGACAGCAGGCTCTTGCTCGCCGCCCAGAATATCTCGGCGCACACGATGTCGTCCAGCGTGACCGGCGTGTTGAGTATCGCCTCCCAGGTGCGCTGCTCGTGCATGCGCGCGAAGCCGGAATACAGGGCCTCGAAGCTGGCGCTGTTCATCGTGCTGTAGCATACCGTTCCGCCGGCCAGGAATGCGATGTAGGAGGTGCCGCCGATCTGCGGCAGCATCCCGCCCAGCCCATAGCCCAGCCCCAGCATGTAGATCACCGGGTCGGCGAGATGGCCGAGTATCGACGAGCCGGCCATCTTTTTCCACACCATGAAATTGCGCCGCCAGATCGGGATGAAGCGAAGGCTGAATTGCGGCAGCGCAAAGTAGCGGTTGTTCATCTTGACTGGTCCTGTTCCACCGCGGCCAGCGCATCGGCCGGACTGACCACGCCGCGGCCGCGCGCATACACGCAGCCCTTCGACGTCCCTTCGGCGAGGATGCGTTCGCTGTTGCTGAAGATGTGCTTCATGTAGAAATACTTTTCGTCCCAATGCGTCACTTCCAGCATCACGTCGAAATGTTCGAACAAACCCAGCGGCTTCTTGTAAGCCATCGTGTGCTCGGCGATCACCGGTATCCAGTTGCGCCTGAACATCGCCTTCAGCAATCCGCTGCGCGCAAACAGGTCTACCCGGTTCAGGTCACAGATGGTCAGGTAGCGGCCGTTGTTCATGTGGAAATTGATGTCCAGATCGTTCGGCAGTACGCGCAGGCTGAGCCTGCTGACCAGATTGGCGGGAGCTAGCCGCTCGCGGAACAGCGACAGCGTCAGCACATACAGCATGCGGAAGATCAGGTTCATTTAGTTCACCTGTAGTGCAATATGTCCATTTCAAGGCAAAGTCGAAGCAAGACCAAGGCGGCAAGGCTGAGGCGACGCAGACATAACCAGCCACTTGCCGCGTATTTGCGGCTTAGTGGATTGGCTAGTAGTTTCTCCAGTACAAGTACGGCGATAACCAGCGACTTGGCTATCGTCGTTGGGTAGCCTAGTCGAATGGCTAGTTGTTTCATCAGGAGCCGGATGCCGCAGCCAACACAGGTATTGCGATGAATGTGCCTTGAAATCATTCGCGCATCTCCCGGCCGGTCAGCTTCAGAAACACATCTTCCAGATTCGCCGGCCGGTGCAGGTAGCGCAGCTCCGGATGCCGCTGCAATTCCTGCAGCAGCGGCTGTGCATCGGCCAGGTAGCAGAACACCGATTCACCGCTGACTTCGAAGCGCTGTGCGTGCCGTGCTGCATGTGCACTTGCCCATTGCTGCGCCTGTTCGCCGAACACCTCGACCACCTGCGGTTCGATGTTATGTTCGATCAGTTCGCGCGGCGAGCCGGTACTGATGATGCGCCCGTTGTCCATCACCGCGAGGCGATGGCACAGCCGCTCCGCCTCCTCCATGAAGTGCGTGGTCAGCAGCAGCGTCTTGCCACGCGCGGTCAGCTCGCGCAGCCGCTGCCAGATCAGGTGGCGCGCCTGCGGGTCGAGGCCGGTGGTGGGCTCGTCGAGGAAGATGACATCGGGGTCGTTCACCAGCGCGCGCGCCAGCGTCAGCCGGCGCTTCATGCCGCCGGACAGCGTCGGCACCCTGGCGTCGCGCTTGCCGGCGAGGCTGGCGAATTCCAGCAGCCCGGGCAGGCGCGCGCGGATCTCGTCATCGCCAATGCCGAAATAGCGGCCGTACACCATCAGGTTCTCGGCCACGGTGAAATCGGGATCGAGATTGTCGATCTGCGGCACCACGCCCACCTTGATGCGTGCCTCGCGCGCGGCCTGCGGCACCGGCAGGCCGAGCAGCATCGCTTCGCCTCCGTCCGGTTCGATCAGCCCGAGCAGGATGCGCAGCGTGGTGGTCTTGCCCGCGCCGTTGGGCCCGAGCAGGCCGAAGCATTCGCCGCGCCGGATCGACAAATCCAGCCCGTCCACCACCACCTGGTTGCCGTAACACTTGTGCAACTTGCGCGCGCTCAGCACCGCGTTCACAGCGGTTGTCCGTTGAAGGCGTGCAGCACGATCTGCCTGAGCTGGTTCAGGCGCGCGTGGAAGAAATGCCCGGCCTCGGGCAATACCACGATGGGCAGGTGCAGCGGGCGAGCCCAGGCCATCACCTCGGCCAGCGGCACGACCTCGTCGAGTTCGCCATGCACCAACAGCGTGTCGTGGCGCACCGGCGGCATGCCTGTGCTATTTTCAAATGCAGGAACGGATCGTCCCACCGCCGGGGCGATCAGCACCAGCCGCTGCGGCTGCGGGTGCAGCTGCTGTGCGGCATGTGCCGCTACATAGCCGCCGAACGAGAAGCCGGACAGGACCAGCGGCAGGTCGCTGTATTCCTGCTGCGCATAACGCACCACGGCCAGCACGTCATCGACTTCGCCGTTGCCGCTGTCGAATTCGCCTGCGCTGCCGCCGACGCCGCGGAAGTTGAAGCGCAGTGCGGCGAAGCCGAGTTCCGCGAAAGTCTTCGCCAGCGTGGTGACCACCTTGTTGTCCATCGTCCCGCCCATGGTCGGCAGCGGGTGCGCGACCACCGCGATCGCGCGCGGCGTGCCGTCGGGCAGGTGCGCAACGCCTTCCAGCAGCCCGGCCGGGCCGGGGAGGGAGAATTTGTTCAGCGCGGGCATATCAGTCGGGACATTTGCATTTCAGCGGCAAGGTTAAGGAATTGATGAGGCATGAATATCTCTCTTTGAAGCATAAGCAAATCAGGTATCACATTTTACTTCGGCCGGCTCTGGATTTATTGGGATTGATCGAAACAGCAAGTTGGCTCGCCGTATTGCCGCTTCGGACAAATCCGGCAGGGATAGGGCATTGCGTATTTGATAGGCATAATCATTGGGCATGATGGGCTGATGCAGCGGCCGCCGGAACGGGTTTCAGCAAATCCAGCAAAATAAATTTAGCCAGGTAGCTCGCCCCTGCCGGTGTCAGGTGGCCACCATCCACAGTCATGATATCGACGCTGTCGGCGGCTGTCCGGGTAAGGCAACCATCCTGGTTGCATAGAATATCGAGGCTGGATATGTACTGTATGTTGCGTGATGCCGCCAAGTCTCGCATGGCTCTGTCCAGACGGCCAGCCATATCGGCATCCTTGACTGGCATGCGCAAGGGCAATCTTTTATGTTCCTTGCGATAGTAGGAAAAGGCGATTCTGGGAAGATCCTCTCCCCATGCCGGGACCGGCCCCAGCAAGACTATGTGTGCAACCCCGGCTTTCTTCAAGGCGTCGATCGTGAGTCCAAGGTCGGCCAGGTCATTGATGTCGGATTGATGGGCATTTGTATCCGACCAATTGGCATGTAATAGAACGAACTCCGGCTTTATTTTTTTGACCAGTGCCAGGTCATAGTCATTGATTCGTTCGCAATACTTGTTGCCTTCGACGTTTTTGCCTATCAGCGGCTTGCATCCCGCTGCAGTATATTGAGCGATGCCGAACTGAACACTACCTTGCATGTGCCGCAAACCGGCATATAGGGCTGCTGCATGGGAATCACCCCACAGAAAGATCAGCGGCCTGTTGTGTTCCAGACATGCGGCAGAAAATTGGTCGCTGTCCTCGAGAAAACATTGGTTCCTTCGCCAATCCTTGGCGAAATCGGGTTTAATGCCAGTCAGTTCGGGGCTAATCTCCATCATTCGAAAACCCAGCCCGTCACGCTGGTAGGTATTGAAGCCGATGAAAGCGATCAAGGAAAGCAGCAAACACAGGGTCACCATCGTCCGATTGCCTTTTAACTTGAATCGAACCGGCCTCTCGATCGCCCAATAGGTCAGCCAGGCGAGAAACAGCGAAGCCAAAACGGCAGCGATGCGGATATGGATTGGAAGTATGCCGGATTCCGTGATGCGTAAAAAAGACAGTATCATCCAGTGCCACAGATACAGCGGATAGCTGATCAGCCCGATCCATACCATTACACGGTTACCCAATAAATAACGGTTTGCCCAGGCTGTTGGCTGAGCGGATATCAGCAGAAACGCCCCCGATGTCGGCAACAGTGCCCACCAGCCCGGGAATGCCCGTTGCTGATCGATAATGGCTGCTGCGATGATGATCAGCAGCAGTCCGAGCATCGATTGGATATTGGTGTTTGTCGGCAGATGGTGTGGCTTGTGCAGGGTCAGGTAGGCAAGCATCCCGCCCATCATGAGTTCCCAGAAACGCGACAGCGGCGAGTAGAAATCTGCAACCTGATTGGAGGAAGCGGTAAACACGTTTACCGCAAACGATGCCACGCCTATCAATATCGTGATGGCGAGAAAATTCAAACGGCGCTTCCATACCAGCCCCAATAATAGCGGCCAGAAAACATAGAACTGTTCTTCTATGCCCAGCGACCACAGATGCAGCAAAGGTTTTGTGTAGCTTGCATTGTCAAAGTACCCGGCTTCATTCCACAAAACCAGGTTGGATACGAACCCGGCACCCGCAGCAATATGTTTACCCAGTTGCTTGAACTCATCCGGTAACAGCAGATGCCAGCCCAGGACATAGCTGGCGGCTAAAACCAGGATCAGCGCGGGAAAGATGCGCCGGATCCGGCGCGCATAAAAGTCAGCGTAGCCGAAAGTGCCCTTTTCCAGGTTTCCGAAAATGATGCTGCTGATCAGGAATCCGGATATCACGAAAAAAATATCCACGCCGACAAAGCCGCCTTTGACCCATTCGGGGAACGCATGAAAACCGACGACTGCCAGGATGGCGACTGCGCGTAACCCGTCTATATCGGGACGATATTGCGGGTGGAAGGAATAGTGTCGGGTCACAGTGCGGGGGTCTTCATTTTGATGGTGCCGCGGAAGGCGAGGGATGCGCTAGCGCCGCGCAACCCGTGTGGGCACCGGCTTTGTGCGCGGTCTGCTGCGTTGCGCTGCTGCTGCGACACGTTACTGCGCAGCTGCCGCTTGCGGGAGCAGCCGCTGGCAGTCCTTCCCGCAAAACGGAGCGCGGACATGTGGGACTTAATCAGAGGTTTCCTGGACATTCAAGTCGGGCAATCCGCAATCTGGCGGCCTGGTTCAGGATTTGATGATGCATGCATTTTGACTGTCGCCGCAAGTTGTTCGATTGCCATGGTTGCGATGGCTGTTATCCATTTCGTTGATTAGTTCTTACTTGCGCAGGATCGCGATGAAATGCTTGTTGGTCAGGTTCCACGGATTGATATTGATCTTGAGCTGTTCGAGTTTCTCCTTGCGATACCTGGCGCGGTAGGCCGGGTCATTCGGATACTTTCTCCAGTCCCGGTACACGGCGCGCAGGCTGGCCAGCAGGATAACCGGATAGAAAATCAACATCAGCGCCGCAGACGACCTGCTCAGGTCGGTGCGTTTGACCTCGATCGAGCTGAACCCGGCGATCAGCGCGAGCGCCCGCAACTGCTGAACCCCGATCAGAAAAAGATGGCCGTAATACTTCTTTGTGCCGGAGTCGTCGCTCCCCCAAACTCCATCCACATATCCGTAGGGTGTTCCTTTCAGTACTTCGCTCTCGAAGCATAAATAACTGAGTTTTGCTACCAGCGAGCTTTTGCTGGGGGTGGTCAGAAACAACTCGCCGCCGGGTTTCAGCACCCGGCAGATTTCCTGCAGCGCGAAAAGCTGGTTAGGCAGATGCTCGATGACCTCCTGGAGAATCACCAGATCGGCCGATTCGTCGGCGATGGGCAATACCTGTCCGACGTCGGCGAATTGCGGGGTGTCATCCAGCAGCTTGCACGATTCCGGGAAGATGTCGTACGGCGACACGATCGCCCCATGCTTTCTCAGCAGATAGGTGGTCCGCCCGTCCCCACAGGCGAGGTCGATCACCCGCTTCCCTTGCAAATCATTGCGCGCCGACAGGATTCTGGCGGCATTGGCAAACACACCTTTTTTCAGGGCTTCAGTGAACAGCGCAGGATCGTCGGATACTGTTGAGACGGTTGTCATGTTGATGTCCATGATGATTCCGTCGTTGTCAGGGATGTCTTGCGGCACGCTGGGGGAACAGCAGAATCGAGGCAATGATGAATGCGATCAGCGCAGCCGATGCCGAATAGCGGCTCAATGCCAGGCCGCCGGCAGCCAGCGGCTTGTCGAGATAATCTCCCACGACTGCGCCCAGCGGGCGGGTGAGGATGAACGCCGCCCAGAACAGCAGGGTTCTGGATATATTCGTCCAGTAATAGGCTGCGGCCACCGCACCCAGCAGCATGCCGAACACGATGGCGCCGCCGCCGTAACCCAGTCCTGCCGTGTCGGCGGTCCAGTCCCCCAACGCGGTGCCCAGCGTCTGGGAAAACATGATCGTCACCCAGTAGTACATCTCCGCTTTCGGGGAGCTCACCGTGTCCACCGCAACCGATCCCAGCGATTTATGCCAAATCGCCAGCGATGCCAGCAACAGTATCAGCAGCAGCGAGGTTCCGCCGGCATAGCCTATGCCGAGGGAGCGGTCGGCAAAATCGGCCAGCGTGGTGCCGACCGTAGTCGTGGCGATGATCGTTGTCCAGTAAAGGAAGGGACGGAAGCGCTGTGCCTTGATCTGGGCAGCCACCGCGATCAGGAATACCGCCGCAAAAATCCCGGTTCCGACCAGGTAGCCCAACTGCATCGACATCGACACCGCATCGCCGCCGGTTTCGCCCAGCGTGGTGGCGGCGATCTTGATGATCCAGAACATCAGCGTGATTTCGGGTACCTTGCTGGCGGCGTGTGCGTTGGCGGTATTCATGGGCTGGTCATGTCAAATCGGAGATGGTTATGTGCATGCAGGCGAAAAAACGGCTGCGTTAGATTTTCAGGCGCGCGACGATGCGCCCGTTCATCAGATGGGATTCGATGATTTCGTCGAGATCGCTTTCGTCCACGTAGGTGTACCAGATGCCTTCGGGATAGACCACGATGACCGGGCCTTCGCCGCATCTGTCCATGCATCCGGCGGAATTGATGCGGATCCTGTTTTGCGGGCCGGAGAGGCCGAGCTGCTTGACCTTGTTCTTGACGTAATCGCGCGCCTGCTGCGCGCGGTGGTCATTGCAGCAGGCGCTGCCGTCCTCGCGTTGATTGGTGCAGAAAAATACATGTTTGTCAAAATGGCCCATGGCGTATACCGGTTCAGCACGGCGAAGTGAATTTAAACCAGCGGGAATTATACTTTGCGGATGCGCCACAGGTGAAACAGCAGCAGCAGCGGAAAGATCAGCGTGATGGTCTGCGCCAATCCGTTATAGTTGAGCAGGTGCCCGTAATGCCAATGGTAGATCGACATCGCGGCCGACGGGGTACTGTTGTCCAGCACGAAATTCACAATGGCGAAGTAGGCCAGCGCGACGGCTCCGCCCAGCGCGATCGCGCCCGCGCGCGGCAGCCATAATATCGTCGCCAGCAGCGCTACACCCAGCAGCATGCCCAGCACCGCTTCGCTGTTGATCCACAACAACAGGGCCCAGGACTTCAGCAGCAGCGCGGCCGCAATGAATTTCGCCAGAGCCACCAGCGCCAGCACCACCAGCATCGCAGTCACAACCTTTTGCGGCACACGCAGCAAGGTCAGCAGCAGCGTCCCCAGCATCAGCAGATTCAGCGCGACAGCGCTGCTTTCCCAGACTATGAAGCGGGCGGGCGGCTGACCCAGAAAAGGCTGATGCGCCACTTCGGTAATGAACACATTGCCCAGCATCGGCAGGGACGGGTTGACCTGGACGAACATCCACAATGCCAGCAAGGCCAGCCCGAAATCCATCTCCTTGCCATGGCGGAAATGGTGACTGCGCCAGCGTGTCAGCAGTGAAAACAGCCAGTTCCATGATGCCATGCTGACCGCAAGCAAGGCGCCGGCCAATGCCCCGGCGCTGTTGTTCAGCAGATCCAGGTTGGAGCTGGTGCGCGCGGGCAGATACATCTGCAGATATTCCATGCTGGCCGACAGCAGCACGCCGATGCATAGCGTGAGGATCACGCTGAGCAGAGGGCCAAGTCGCGCGCGCAGCGTCAGGCCGACCAGGAACCCGAACGGCAGATAGGCCAGCAGATTGATGACTGCATCGAAGCCGGTATAGGTGAGCTGGAACGGCGCGCGCAGCACCTCGGAAAAACTCAGGCCCTGCTCGCGCCATCCGGTGAATGGCGAAAGGCTGCCGTAGACGATGAACAATGTGTAGCCAGCGGCCAGCCAGGTGCGCAGCCGCGCGCGGGATCCGGTTTGAAAAAGTTCTCGCATGCCTGGTACCGATACACCCCATAGCAGGTAGTCGCGCAAGTTTAACCCATTCGGCAGGACGGGCTTGAACAGGGATGCTCGCAAGTGAATCTTGCCAGCCGCCGCTGGTTCATGATCAGCGTGTTAAACTTCGCGCCGAAGCTGGCCAGACAGTCGCCGCGCACGCAAGTGCGGGGAGGAAAGTCCGGGCTCCGCAGAGCAGGATGCCGGTTAACGGCCGGACACCGCGAGGTGATGAACAGTGCCACAGAAAACAAACTGCCCAAGTACCGCAAGCCCCCGCGAGGGGGACGCCGAATGACGCTCGCCGCAAGGCGGCGGTCATGACGCAGGTAACGGCGAGGGTGAAACGGCGGGGTAAGAGCCCACCGCGGACGTGGTGACACGGACGGCACGGTAAACTCCATCCGGAGCAAGACCAAATAAGCAGGCCATGACGTTGCTCGCGTCGCCTGCGGGTAGGTTGCTTGAGCGTCAGGTAACGAAACGCCTAGAGGAATGACTGTCCACGACAGAACCCGGCTTATCGGCTGGCTTCACCTGATTCGATCGCCCGGGCGAGGCCGGCAGCGATCCTGCATGCTGATAGACCCGCCGGAATCCCTGAACGCGGATTGCATCAGACCCACTGGCCACGTTGGATTATTCAGGGAGCTTCATATGCCGCTGCGGTGATGCAGACCGGATTTTGATGCTGGGTAGAGGACAATGAAACGAAAAATCTTTCTGTTGCCGATCGCTGCGATCATCCTGGCCGCATCCGCTGCCTCGGCCTGGTATTTCGCCAACCACCGCGCGGCCGACGCTGCGGCATTGACCCTTTACGGCAACGTCGACATCAGGCAGGTGCAATTGGCGTTCAATGCTTCCGAACGTATCGTCCGGATGCTGGCCACGGAAGGGGAGCCGGTCAAGCAGGGCCAACTGCTCGCGACGCTGGATAGCGTGCGCTTGCAGCGCAATGTCGAGCTGCAGCAGGCCCAGCTAGCATCGCAACAGCAGGTGGTTGCGCGTCTCGTGGCGGGCAGCAGACCACAGGAGATCAGCAAGGCCGGGGCCGATGTCGACGCTGCGCGCATCGATGCGGATAATGCCGAAAAATCCTATCAGCGCACCCTGGCACTGGTCGAACGGCATTTCGTTTCCAGGCAGCAGGCCGATGATGCGCATGCGGCTGCCGATGCCGCGCAGGCCAGATACCATGCACTGCAGCAGACATTCAAGCTGGTCAGGATGGGGCCGCGCAAGGAAGATATCGCGGCGGCCAGGGCGATGCTGAACGCCAATCAGGCGGCGCTCGATCTGGCGCGCAAGGAGCTGGCCGAAGCGTCCCTGTATGCCCCGGACAACGGCGTCATCCAGCAGCGCATCCTCGAGCCGGGCGACATGGCCTCGCCGCAGCGCCCGGTCTATACGCTGGCGCTGACCGATCCGGTCTGGGTGCGCGCCTATGTGCAGGAAGCCGATCTCGGCAAGATCAAACCCGGGATGCGCGCCGAAATCAGCACCGACAGTGCTCCCGGCAAACGCTACCGCGGGTGGGTCGGCTATATTTCGCCCAGCGCCGAGTTCACGCCAAAATCGGTGGAGACCACCGAGGTGCGCAGCAGCCTGGTCTACCAGGTACGGATCTTCGTGTGCAACTTCCGGGATGAATTGCGCCTAGGCATGCCTGCAACGGTGACCATTCAACTGGGCCAGCCTCCGGCCCGGGACGCCAACCGCTGTCAGGATTCCTGAGGCCGCTGTGAGTGCCGCCGACAGCATGACGGCTGACTCCGCTCCGTACGGACAGATCGCGCTCGAGGTTAGCGGCGTGTCCAAGACTTTCCGTGCCGGCGCGCGCCAGGTGCCAGCATTGCAGCAGGTCGGGTTCCGCGTCAGGCATGGCGTGGTCACCGGCCTGGTCGGCCCCGATGCCGCAGGCAAGACCACCTGATGCGGCTCGCAGCCGGCCTGCTGGTGGCGGATGCCGGAACCATCTCGGTGCTCGGCAGGGACGCCGCGACCCAATCGCTGGAAGTGCAGGCTGCCATCGGCTACATGCCGCAGCGCTTCGGTCTGTACGAAGACCTGACCGTCCAGGAGAACCTCGACCTGTATGCCGATCTGCAAGGCGTGCCCGAAACGGAGCGCCCGGCGCGCTACGACGAATTGATGCACATGGCCGGGCTTGCGCCGTTCACCCGGCGTCTGGCGGGACAACTTTCCGGCGGCATGAAACAGAAGCTGGGTCTGGCCTGCGCACTGGTGCGGCAGCCGTCGCTGCTGCTGCTCGACGAACCCACGGTCGGCGTGGACCCGCTGTCGCGGCGCGAACTGTGGGAGATCGTATACCGCCTGGTGCGCGAACAGGGCACCAGCGTGCTGCTGACTACCGCCTATCTCGATGAGGCCGAACGCTGCGACGAAGTCGTGCTGCTGCACGAAGGCCGATTGCTGGCGCAGGGAACACCGGCCGGGCTGCGCGAGACGATGCGCGGCCGCACTTACCAGGTCAGCGCGAAAGATATCGAGAAGCGGACCCTGCAGAACCGCATCGCGCAGGCACCGGGGTGCTGGATGCGCTGATCCAGGGCGACCACGTCCGTGTGGTGATGAAAGACGCTGTGCCAACCGACCCCGAAATTTTGCTGCCCGGTGAGAGCAGCATTGAAATGGCGGCAGTGCCGCCGCGCTTCGAAGACAGCTTCGTCGCGCTGCTCAGGGAAAAATCTCCCGGCGAGCATCAACCGTCCGCGCCGCTGATCGGCAAGATGTTGTCCGCCCATGCCCCGCCGGATGCGGGCAAACCCGTCATCGAAGTGAACGACTTGCAGCGCCGTTTCGGCGATTTTTATGCGGTGCAACAACGTCAGTTTTTCGGTTGCCAGGGGCGAGGTGTTCGGTTTGCTGGGCGCAAACGGGGCGGGCAAGTCCACCACCTTCCGCATGTTGTGCGGACTGCTGCCGCCGAGCGGCGGAACCTTGCGCGTGGCCGGCGCAGACTTGCGCACCGCCGCCGCGGCGGTGCGCGCGCGCATCGGCTACATGTCGCAGAAGTTTTCGCTGTACGGAAATCTCAGCGTCGCGGAGAACCTGCGCTTCTTCGGCAGCGTCTACGGGCTGTCCGGCCGGCGCGGGATCGAGCCGCATCGGCTGGGCGCTGCAGGAATTCGAACTGGCGGATATGGCGGAATTCACCAGCGGCGACCTTTCGCTGGGCTACAAGCAGCGCCTGGCGCTGGCCTGCGCGCTGATGCACGAGCCGGAAATCCTGTTTCTGGACGAGCCCACCTCCGGCGTCGATCCGCTGGCGCGGCGCGAATTCTGGTCGCGCATCAATACGCTGGCCGGACAGGGTGTGACCAGTGATGGTCACCACCCACTTCATGGAGGAAGCGGAGTATTGCGACCGGCTCGCGATCATGGCAGCGGGCGAGATACTGACCATGGGCACGCCGGCCAGCATCAAGGCGCAGGCGCGCACCGCCCGGCAATCCGAGCCGACACATGGAAGATGCTTTCGTCGGGCTGATCCAGGCGCATGAACGGGAGGTTGCATGAATGTAGATGCGAGGCCGAGTCTTAAACATGGCGATAGAAATCGCAGCGAGCGGGCCGGTATCGGGGAAGCCCGGAGCGCAGCCAGCGGAGTGTACAAGTCAGTACATGAGGATGCCGAGTCCCGCGCGACCCCGATGCCGGTTCGCGCAGCAGGTTTATTTCGCCATGTATAGCCGGATGCGGTTGCGCGGCCTGATGCGCAAGGAATTCCTGCAGATCGTGCGCGACCCGAGCAGCATCGTGATTGCGTTCCTGATGCCGATATTCCTGCTGCTGCTGTTCGGCTACGGCGTGTCGCTGGATTCCGAGCATGTTCCGCTGGCGTTGGTGGTGGAACAACCCAGTCCGGACACGCGCCGATTTCGCCGCCGCGCTGCACCATTCGCGCTACTTCGAGCCGGTGGAGTTTTCCGATACCCGTGCGGCGCGGCAGGCGATGATGGCCGGCCGCGTCAGCGCGATCCTGGTATTGCGCCAGGATTTCGCGCGGCAGTTGCGCCAGGATGATGGCGCGGCGATCCAGCTGATCGTCAACGGCGTGGATGCAAACACGGCGCGCATCATTTCCGGTTATGTGCAGGGAGCGTGGGGCAAATGGCTGGAGCATGCCGCACTGCAGCGCGGTGAGACGCTGACCGTGCCGGTGCAGATGCAACAGCGCGTGTGGTTCAACAGCGAGCTGCGCAGCCGCAACTTCCTGGTGCCCGGCCTGATCGCGGTGATCATGACGCTGATCGGCGCGCTGCTGACGGCGATGGTGATGTCGCGCGAATGGGAGCGCGGCACGATGGAGGCGCTGCTGGTCACGCCGCTGTCGATGCGCGAAGTGATCCTCGGCAAGCTGCTGCCTTATTTCATGCTGGGCATGGGCGGCCTGGCGCTGGCCGTGGGCATGGCGCTGTTCCTGTTCGAGGTGCCGCTGCGCGGTTCACTGTGGGTGCTGCTTGCCACGTCGGCACTGTTCCTCGTCACCGCGCTGGGCATGGGGCTGCTGATCTCCACGGTGGCGCGCAGCCAGTTCGTCGCCGGGCTGATTGGCCCTGATCATCACCTTTCTGCCGGCGTTCCTGCTGTCCGGTTTCATCTTCGACATCGGCAGCATGCCGGGCGTGGTACAGCTCATCACCCACGTCGTCGCCGCGCGCTATTACGTCGCCATCCTGCAGACGGTGTTCCTGGCCGGAAACGTGTGGAGTGTGATCGTGCCCAATACGCTGGCACTGCTGGCGCTTGCCGCGGTGTTCCTGGGCCTGACCTGGCGCAACTCGCGCAAGCGCCTGGAGTAAGGCGATGCTGGCCCGCATCTACGCGCTGGTGATCAAGGAATTCCTCGCCTTGCTGAAGGACAAGCGCAGCCGGATGGTGCTGATCGGTCCGCCGCTGATCCAGTTGATGGTGTTCGGCTATGCCGCGACCTATGATCTGAAGAACGTTCCGTTCGCGGTGTACAACGAAGATCGTGGTTCAGCGTCGCGCGAATTGCTGGCCAGCTTCGACGGCTCACACAGCTTCACCAGGGTCGCGCAGCTCACCCGCGAGAGCGAGATCGCGCCGCTGATCGACGCCAGGCAGGTGCTGATGGTGATACATGCCGGGCCCAATTTCAGCGCGGACCTGCTGGCCGGCCGCCCGGCTGCACTGCAGGTCATCGTCGACGGCCGCAATTCCAATACCGCAATGCTGGCGATCAACGACGTGAGCGGTATCGTCGACCGCTACAACCTGGACTGGGCGGCGGATCACGGCGGCAGCCAGCCGCCCGCGCGCATCGAGACCCGCGCGTGGTTCAACCCCAATCTGGAAAGCCGCTGGTTTTTCGTGCCGGGCATCGTCGGCATTTTGACGCTGCTGATCACGATGCTGGTCACCGCGCTTTCCGTTGCGCGCGAACGCGAGCAGGGCACGTTCGACCAGCTGCTGGTCACGCCGCTGCGCCCGGTGGAGATCCTGATCGGAAAAACCCTGCCCGGCTTTCTGATCGGACTGGCGGAAGCCAGTGTGATCATCCTGGCGGCGGTGTTCTGGTTCAGGGTGCCGCTGCTGGGCAACCTGTTCACGCTGTACACCGGTATCGCGCTGTTCCTGCTGTCGGGCGTCGGGGTGGGACTGATGATCTCCTCGTTCGCCGCCACGCAGCAGCAGGGCTTGCTGGGGGCCTTCATCTTCATGGTGCCCGCCATCATCCTGTCCGGTTTTGCGACGCCGATCCGGAACATGCCGCAGCTGGTGCAGGACATCACGCTGCTCAACCCGATGCGCTATTTCATGGTGGTGCTGCGCGGCGTGTTCCTGGAGGGCATGCCGTTCCATCTGCTGATCGATCAGTTCTGGCCGATGGCGCTGATCGGCAGCGCTGCGCTCGGCATTGCCGGCTGGCTGTTCCGGCACCGCATGTATTAAGGAACCTCTGATTAAGTCCCACATGGCCGCGCACTCGGTTTTGCGGGATGGGGTGCAAGGCGCACGAGGCAGCGAATGGTTGATCCCCTTCGCAACGAGTGCAACGCAGCAGACCGCCCACAAAACCAGTGCCCATGGGGGGTTGCGACAAAATCGCGTGCTCGCGGCGTTGTGCTCCTCGGCATCGTAGTCTCGGCTACGACCTTCGTTGCACGCCTTGCGATCATCGCGATTTTGTCAGCAACGCGGATCATGGAGGACTTAATCAGAGGTTCCTTAGCATGTCTGATACCTGCGCCCAATGCCCCAAGTGCGGATACAAGCCGCCGCAACCGTTGCCACGCAGCGCTGCCTGCCCGGTTTGCGGGATTTATTTCTTCAAGTGGGACCAGGCTGCGCATACGCCTGCCCCTACAGAGCTCGATGAGGCGGCACGCTCTGGCGCGACTGGCGGTTTCATCGCATCGCTGTTCAAGCCGATCAAAAACATGAATGCGATGACGTTCTATGGGCGCTGCATCGCGCTGGTGTTGCTGGCAATCTGGAGCTGGTTTTTGTTCGGCTATGACTACCGTGACGGAGAGATGGGCGGGTCCTTCATGCACGCTATCCTGTTGCCGATACACGAGGCGGGGCATGTGTTGTTCAGGCCCTTCGGCGAGTTCATGATGATACTCGGCGGCAGCCTGTTCCAGCTGCTGCTTCCGCTGGCGATCGGCGTGGCGTTCATCGTGAAGAATCGCGACAATTTCGGCGCAGCCATCGGGTTCTGGCTGGCCAGCGCGAGTCTGCTCGACCTGTCTCCTTACATCTACGATGCCTTGCATCCGCAACTGGTACTGCTCGGCGGAGCCACTGGTGCCGATGGTCCGCACGACTGGATCTATCTGCTGCTGCGGCTGGGTCAACTGCACCATGCGCAGCACTGGGGCGCGTTCGCCCATGTGTGCGGCGGGTTGCTGATGCTGGGCTCATTGGGATGGGGCGCTGCGATACTCTGGTTGCAACGCAAACAGCTGGGCGGCTATCCGGACTGCGCGTGAAAGAAGATGACTCGGGGCGAATCTGGTTGTTATATCCCATACCTGAAGTCTTCCCTTTCTGATCGCGAGGAGAAAAATTTGTCGGGCTATGCAGCTACGTGGTTTTCACGGGTGTCGGAGAGCATCGGAAATCCATGGATTATTTTGCATCCATGAAGCCGAGGTTCGTGACCTGCTGTTTATGGTACAAAGCGCTTGAAACAGGAGCTTGTGCCTGCTTTGCCAGCCAAGGCAGTCAGAGTGCCAGAGCTTATCGGACGATTTGACCGGCCGTCAACGGGCGCGACTGCGTGAAAACACGTCCCGGTTTCGGCAATTATGCAAAGCTCGATAAGCTGTTGGTCCCACCAGACTGTATTCTGCGCCATCATTTCTTCCCTGACACAACGAAACCTTCGAATGTACATTACAAATAACTTTAGAATATTTGTGTAATCTATTATTTCATAAGAATATTTGTTTTATTATTAACTTTCTGCGCTAACTCTTTGTCCTGTAAAGGTAAATCCTGTTTATTCGCTTGACCATTGGGATTTTTTTCAATATAGTGGGTTCAAGTGGTGAATAGTGGGTAAAAGTGGGGGCTGGGAATGTTTCAGGGAGCGGCACAACTCAATCTGGATAGCAAGGGCAGGCTCGCGATACCGGCGCGACATCGCGACATGCTGCTCAGCGATTGTGCGGGCAATCTGGTGCTGACCGCCGATGCGGATGGTTGTCTGCTGATGTATCCGCAACCCGAGTGGCAGCCGATACGCGAGAAGCTGCTCAAGCTTTCTGCACTCAATCCGAAGATACGCGCATTGCAACGACGCCTGATCGGCTATGCCGAAGACGTGGTGATGGACGGCGCCGGCCGCGTATTGATCTCCCCGGCGCTGCGCGGCTACGCGATGCTGGACAAGCATGTGATGCTGGTCGGCCAGGGCAATAAATTCGAGTTGTGGGACGAGGCGAAGTGGCAGGCGCAGCAGGAAACCGCGTTTTCCTTCATGGATGGCGAGTTGCCGGCAGAGCTGGACGGCTTTTCCTTGTGACCGATGGCGGAGTGAGCGAGAGCCGGGCGAGCGGGGGCGGATCCCACACCACGGTTCTTTTGCATGAGGCAGTCGAAGCGCTGGCGATCAGGCAGGACGGCATCTATGTGGACGGGACATTCGGGCGGGGCGGGCACAGTGCGGAGATCCTGAAACGTCTCGGCGCGGATGGCAGGCTGATCGCGCTGGACCGGGATGTGGCGGCGGTGGCGGCGGGAGAGCAGTGGCGGGACCGGCGGTTCCGCATCGTGCATCGCAGTTTTGCCCATCTGGCGGAGGTGCTGCGCGAACTGGGCGTGCAACAGGTGGACGGGATATTGCTCGATCTGGGCGTGTCGTCACCGCAACTGGACGAAGCGGCGCGGGGATTCAGCTTTCGCTTTGACGCGCCTCTGGATATGCGCATGGATACCAGCAGCGGGATGACCGCTGCGCAGTGGCTGGAGACCGTGGACGAGGATTTTCTGGCGGAGGTGATACGTGATTACGGCGAAGAACGGTTTGCTAAACAGATTGCAAGGGCGATTGTTGCGGCGCGCGCAATACGGCCAATTCATACCACGCGGCAACTCGTCGAGCTGGTTGGTAAAACGGTACGTACACGCGAGGCAGGGCAGCATCCGGCGACACGCACCTTTCAGGCTATACGGATTTATCTCAACCGGGAGCTCGAAGAGCTTGCGCGGGTCTTGCCAGAGTGTGTGAATCATCTCAAAACGGGCGGGCGGTTGGTCGTGATCAGTTTTCATTCGCTGGAAGATCGCATCGTGAAACATTATCTGCGCGAGATGGCTGAAGGCGATAAATTGCCGCGCGCCGTGCCGATACGGGCCAGCGAAGTACCGCACGGAAAAATGAAATTGATCGGCAAGGCAATACGGGCCGGAGCAACCGAAGTGCAAGCCAATCCCCGCGCGCGCAGTGCGGTGATGCGGGTTGCAGAACGCAGTGGGGCGGCATAAGGCGATGCATGGATACGAAGCAAGGTATGGCAGGGATACCCAGGCAGTTGATCGGCAGGGCGGCCAATCTGGGTCCGGCTTCCCAGGCTTTTCTGCTGGCGGCTGTGGTGGCATGCGCGTTGAGCGTGGTCACTTCGCAACACAAGGCGCGCAAATTGTTCATCGCGCTGCAAAAAGAAAAGGAGCAGGCGCAGCAAATGGATGTGGAATGGGGGCAGCTGCAGCTGGAACAAAGAACCTGGGCGACGCCGGCGCGGGTAGAGGCGGTGGCCGTGCAGGAACTGCATATGCAATTACCTAAAAACGGACAGGTCAAATTTATACGGGCAGAAACCAACGGCGGGACAGATACAAGACAATGAATTACGCGGCCAGCGCAAACACAGACGTCACGGCGAAATTGCCGGGATGGCGCGCCACCGCGCTTTTTGCCATGCTGCTGGCCGGGCTGGCCGGGCTGCTTGGGCGCGGCGTGTATCTGCAGGGAATACATGACGACTTTCTGCAGGAAAAAGGCAATGCGCGCTATAGCCGCGTGGTGGAAGTCAGCGCGCACCGCGGCAAGATATCCGACCGCAACGGGGATCCGCTTGCAGTAAGCACGCCGGTCGAATCGGTGTGGGCGAGCCCGCCGGACGTGGAGGCCGATCCGCAGCAAATAAGAAAATTGGCCAAGCTGCTCGGCTTGAGCGCGGGTGAAGTAAAAAGCCGATTGTCCGAAACGTCGCGCGACTTCGTCTATCTGAAAAGACTGCTGCCGCCCGATCAGGTGGAAAAAGTGATGGATTTGGGCATTCCCGGGATCTCGCTGCAGCGCGAATACCGCCGCTACTATCCGGCGGGTGAGGAAGCCGCCCAGGTGCTGGGTTTCACCGGGCAGGACGACATCGGCCAGGAAGGGATGGAATTGGCCCTGCAGGAACAGCTGGCCGGCAAACCGGGCAGTCAGCGCGTCATCAAGGATAACCACGGCTATATCGTCGAGGATGCCGGCAGCCTGAGTCCACCCAAGCCCGGCAGCGATATCCAGCTCAGCCTGGACAGCGATATGCAGCACCTTGCGTATCGCGAACTGGAGAACGCGGTCAAGCTGCATCGGGCCAAATCGGGGGCGGTGGTAGTCCTGGATGCGCGCAGCGGCGAAGTGCTGGCGCTGGCCAACTATCCCGGCTACAACCCCAACAACCGCGACAACACCAGCAGCAAGGCGATGCGCAACCGCGCGATCACCGATCTGTTCGAACCCGGCTCTACGCTGAAGCCGTTCACCGTCGGCATGGCGCTCGATACCGGCAAGGTCCGTCCCAACACCGTCATCAATACCGAGAACGGCGTGTTCATGCTGGCGCACCGGAAGATCCACGACGCCGAAGCTGAATCCAGATTGACCGTGGCGCAGGTGATCCAGAAATCCAGCAATATCGGCGCTGCAAAAATAGCCCTGGCTATGCAGCCTGAGACGATGTGGCAAGGCTTGTCTGATAGCGGATTCGGCGCGTTAACCGGCAGCAGTTTTCCGGGCGAGGCTCCGGGAAAATTGCGCGACCCTAAAACCTGGCGACCGATCGAACAGGCCACGATGGCTTATGGGCACGGCATCTCGGTCAATCTGCTGCAACTGGCAAGGGCATACACGATTTTCGCGAACCACGGCGAATTGAAGCCAATCTCGTTGCTCAAGCTGGATGCTCCGTCTGCGGGTAGCAGAGTGTTTTCGGAGAAAACCACCCGTGAAATGACCAGCATGCTTGAAATGGTGGTGTTGCCAGGCGGGACGGCTCCGCTGGCGCAGGTGGCCGGCTACCGCGTGGCCGGGAAGACCGGGACTGCGCACAAGCTGGAGAACGGCCATTACGTGAATCACTATATCGCGTCATTCGTCGGCTTTGCGCCGGTATCCAACCCGCGCCTGATCGTCGCGGTGATGATAGATGATCCGCAAGGGGCGGAGTATTACGGCGGAGAGGTGGCCGCGCCGGTGTTCAGCAGGGTGATGGGGTCCGCATTGCATGCACTGAATGAACCGAACGATGCGCCGTTGAATAATGTGATCGCGCCCCCCGCGGCTATAGTCAAGGAGGAGGTGTGAACCTTGCATCCGCGATCAGGGGCGGCTTTCCGTTCGAAAAGCTGGCGGATTTGAAGGTGACGATCTCGCGTCTGGTGACGGACAGCCGGGAGGTCGGGCGCGGCGACACCTTTGTCGCTTATCCGGGCGAAACGACCGATGGGCGGCAGTTCATCGCCGAGGCGATCGCGCGGGGCGCGAACGCGGTGATCTGGGAAGCACATAATTTTTCCTGGGCGGATGACTGGCAGGTGCCCAACCTGGGTGTGCCCGAGCTGCGCAACAAGGCCGGCCGGCTCGCGGATGCGGTGTGCGGCGCACCCTCGGAATCGCTGTGGATGGTGGGCATCACCGGAACCAACGGCAAGACCTCAACCAGCCACTGGATAGCCGATACCCTGAGTCGGTGCGGAAGGAAATGCGCACTGATCGGCACACTGGGCAACGGCTTTCCGGGGGAAGATGGTCACGCCGGTGCGCTGCAGGCGACCGCGAACACCACGCCGGATGCCGTGCGCGTGCATCGTTTGCTGGCTGACTATTTGCGGGATGGCGCGCAAGCCGTCGCGATGGAAGTATCTTCACATGCGCTGTCCCAGGGGCGCGTCAACGGCGTGCGTTTTGATGTGGCGATGCTGACCAACTTGAGCCGGGATCACCTCGATTACCACGGCGACATGCAAAGCTATGCGGCAGCCAAGCGCAAGCTGTTCGATTGGCAAAACCTCAAATACGCGGTGCTTAATTTGGACGATGCCTATGGGGCCGGGCTGGCCGAGCAATTGGCCATGCAACAAGGGGGGATGTCCGGCGGCTCGGCCACCGCCATGGCGAAACAGGACAGGGAAGTGATCGGCTATGGCCTGAGCGATGCGGCGCTGCAGCTTGCCGAGAGACTGGGCTTGCGCATGGTGTACGGAAATCTGCAGGAAATGACCGGACAAGGCTTGCGCATGGCCGTACATTCCAGTTGGGGTAGCGCACAACTGGATTGCGCGCTGGTGGGACGGTTCAACGCGGCAAATCTGCTGGGAACCCTGGCGGTGTCGCTGGTGAGCGGTATCGCCTTGAGCGATGCCGTGCATACGCTGGGCAGGGTGCAATCAGTTCCCGGGCGCATGCAACGTTTGGGTGATGCATCGCAGCCGACGGTGATTGTCGATTACGCGCATACCCCCGACGCACTGGAAAAAGTGCTGCAGGCCTTGCGTGAAGTCAGCAGCTCGACCGGAGGCAAGCTGATTTGCGTGTTCGGCTGCGGCGGCGATCGCGATCGCGGCAAACGACCCATGATGGGTGTTGTTGCGGAAAAATATTCCGATCATTGCATCGTCACTTCTGACAACCCGCGCAGCGAAGATCCGCACGCCATCATCGCCGAGATTGCCGCTGGCATGGATGGGACAAATCACCGGCTGATAGCCGACCGCGCTGCTGCGATCCGGAGTGCAATCGTCCATGCCAGGCAAGGCGATACCGTGTTGATTGCGGGCAAGGGACACGAGAATTACCAGGAAATCGGCGGCGTGAAACATCCGTTCAGCGATGTGCTGGTCGCGCAACGGGTGCTGAACAACCGTCATGGCGGGGTGCGCTCATGATGCTGCTGTCGCAGGCCGCGCAGGTGCTGGATGGCCGCATCATCGGCGGCGATGTGCGCTTTGCTGCGGTGTCGAGCGATAGCCGCAAACTGGGGCGGGGTGATTTGTTTGTCGCGCTGCGCGGCGAGAATTTCGACGGCTACGAGTTCGTCGAGAAGGCGGCGCAAGCAGGTGCCGCTGCTGCAATGGTGAATGCTGACAGCTATCAGGCGCACCCGGCGAGCACAGTTACCCGGGTGCCGCTGCTGGTCGTACCCGACACCCGATTGGCGCTGGGGAGGCTGGCGGCTTACTGGCGCAGGCAGTTCGATATTCCACTGGTGGCGATCACCGGCAGCAACGGCAAAACCACGGTGAAGGAAATGCTGGCATGCATTTTACGCGAAGCGGCAGGCAATCCGGATGCGGTGCTGGCGACCCGAGGCAACCTGAACAACGACATCGGGATGCCGCATACGCTGCTGCAACTCGGTGCGATCCACCGCTATGCCGTGATCGAGATGGGCATGAATCACCCGGGTGAGATCGATTACCTGACGCGCATCGCGGCACCCGATGTGGTGCTGATCAACAATGCCAGCGGCGCGCATCTGCAGGGGCTGGGCTCGGTCAAGGCGGTGGCCAGGGCCAAAGGAGAGATATTTGCCGGATTGAAACCCCATGGAACGGCCGTGATCAATGCCGATGAGGAATTTGCGCCGCTGTGGCGCGAGCTGGCCGGTGCAAACCAGTTGCTTGAATTCGGGCTGGACAAACAGGCCGATGTACATGGCGTCTGGCAGGCGCAGGCTGCCGGCTTGCGCCTTGAGGTAGCCGCACCCCAGGGAAAATTCACGGTCAATCTGCAAGTCCCCGGCATCCATAATGCACGCAATGCACTGGCGGCCGCTGCCGCTGCGAGCGCGCTGGATGTGCCGCTGGAAAAAATCATTGCGGGGCTGGAACGATTCAGCGGTGTCGCCGGACGATTGCAGCCCATCGCCGCTCGATTCGGCGGTCAGCTGATCGATGACACCTACAACGCCAATCCCGCCTCGATGCGGGCCGCGATCAGCGTGCTGGCGCAGCTTGGCGGAAAACGCGTGCTGGTGTTGGGCGACATGGGTGAGCTGGGCGCCGATGCTACCGCCTTGCATGCCGAGATCGGCAGGGAAGCGCGCCTTGCCGGCATCGACAGGCTGTATGCACTGGGGCCGCTGAGCAAGTCTGCCGCGGCCGAATTCGGCAGCGGGTCACATCACTTCGACAGGATAGAGGACCTGCAGCAGCGGCTGGAGCAGGAATTGAATGCGAGCACTGCGGTGTTGGTGAAGGGTTCGCGCTTCATGAAGATGGAACGCGTAGTGAAATATCTGGAAGCGGCGGCGGATGCACCGCCAGCCAACGGGGGCCATTCGTGAAGCATATCTGCAGGGGAAAAAAATGCTGTTAGAGCTCGCTCAATGGTTGTCTCAGGATGTGAGGTTTTTCAGCGTGTTCAACTACATCACGCTGCGCGTCGTGCTGGCCGCGATGACCGCGCTGCTGATTTCATTCATTGTGGGCCCGACGATGATACGCAAACTGGCTGCATACAAGATCGGCCAGTCGGTGCGCAGTGACGGGCCGCAGACGCATCTGGTCAAGGCGGGCACCCCGACGATGGGCGGGGCGCTGATCCTGACCTCGATCGCGATCACGACGCTGTTGTGGGGCGACCTGCATAACCATTATGTGTGGGTGGTGCTGCTGACGACGCTGGGGTTTGGCGTGATCGGCTGGGTGGACGATTACCGCAAGGTGGTGCATCGCAATCCCAAGGGTCTGTCGGCCAGGGCGAAGATGGGCTGGCAGTCGGTCATCGCGCTGCTGGTCGGCGTGTACCTATGGAGTTCTGCAAGCCTGCCGGCGGAAACCGAGCTGATCGTGCCGTTCCTGAAATTCTTTGTGTTCCCGCTTCCGGCGTTCCTGTTCGTCGCACTGACCTATTTCGTCGTGGTCGGCACCAGCAACGCGGTGAATCTGACCGACGGCCTGGATGGCCTTGCGATCATGCCGACGGTGATGGTCAGCGGCGCGCTGGCGATCTTCGCCTATGTGGCCGGCAATGCGGTGTTTTCGAAATATCTGGGCATCCCCTACATCCCGGGCGCCGGCGAACTGGCGGTGTTCTGCGGCGCGATCTCCGGAGCGGGGCTGGCGTTCCTCTGGTTCAACGCCTATCCAGCCGAGGTGTTCATGGGCGATGTCGGTGCGCTGGCGCTGGGCGCGGCGCTAGGCGTGGTGGCGGTGATCGTGCGTCAGGAACTGGTGTTGTTCATCATGGGCGGGGTGTTCGTGGTTGAAGCGGTGTCGGTGATGATCCAGGTGGCGTCGTTCAAGCTCACCGGCAAGCGCGTGTTCCGCATGGCGCCGCTGCACCATCACTACGAACTGAAAGGCTGGAAAGAGACCCAGGTCGTAGTGAGATTCTGGATCATCACGATGCTGCTGGTATTGCTGGGCGTGGCGACGCTCAAACTGAGATGAGCCGATACCAGGACAAATCGGTGCTGGTGCTCGGTCTCGGCGAGACCGGATTGGCGATGGTGCGCTGGCTCAGCGCACAGGGCGCACGCCTGCGCGTCGCGGACAGCCGCCCCGCCCCGCCCGGCCTGGCCGAAGTGCGCCGCCATGTCGCCGCCGCACAGATCTTTTGCGGGGAATTCGAGGATGCGCTGTTCGACGCTATCGAGCTGATCGCGATCAGCCCGGGCGTGCCGCTGCGCCATCCGGCTGTGGCGCGCGCTGTCGCGCGCGGCATCGAGGTGGTCGGCGACATCGAATTGTTCGCGCAGTCGCTGCCGCAGCGGGGCCGTCCGCGCATACTCGCGATCACCGGATCGAACGGCAAGACCACCGTGACCAGCATGGTGGAACATCTGTGCAGGGCGGCCGGGAAGGACGCGATGGCAGCGGGGAACATCTCTCCGGCAGTGCTGGATGCGCTGCTGCAGCGCGGCGCCAACCAGCCGGAAATATGGGTGCTGGAGCTGTCCAGCTTCCAGCTGGAAACCACGGCCAGCCTGAATGCCGATGCGGCCACCGTGCTGAATGTGAGCGAGGACCATCTCGACCGCTATGCCGGCATGGCCGAATACAGCGCCGCCAAGGCGCGCATCTATTCAGGCTGCCGGGTGCAGGTGCTGAACCGCGACGACCCGCGCTGCATGGCCATGGCGCGTGCGCAAGGCAAGACGGTGACGTTCGGCCTGGACAAGCCGGAAACTCCCGGCGATTTCGGGATAGTGCGGGAGGGTGCCGAAATATGGCTGGTGCAGGGCACTCGGCGTCTGATCAGGGCCGGCGAACTGCAGCTGACCGGCTTGCATAACGCGGCGAACGCGCTGGCCGCGCTGGCGCTGTGCCGCGCTATCGATGTTCCGATGGCGGCGTTGCTGGAGGGATTGCGCAGCTTCAAAGGGCTGCCGCATCGCGTCGAACGCGTCAAGGAAGTCGGCGGGGTGATTTATTACGACGACTCCAAGGGCACCAACGTCGGCGCGACGATAGCCGCGCTGCAGGGATTGGGCTGCAAGGCGGTGCTGATCGCCGGCGGCGAAGGGAAGGGGCAGGATTTCACTCCGCTCGGCCCGGCAGTGGCCGGGCATGCGCGGGCGGTGGTGCTGATCGGGCGCGACGCACCGCTCATCGCCGAGGCCTTGAATCGCAGCGGGGTGAAGCTGGCACGCGCGGCGGACATGGGCGACGCCGTGCAACAGGCCACGCGGCTGGCACGGCCCGGCGATGCGGTGTTGCTGTCCCCGGCATGCGCCAGCTTCGACATGTTCCGCAACTATGAGCACCGCGCCGAGGCTTTCATTGAAGCTGTGCGCAGGTTGAAACTGGAGGATGCATGGCATCCATGATAAAAACGCGCACCCGGCCGCACCCGGCGCAATTCGACGAATTGCTGATATGGGTGGTGATAGCACTGCTGGCGCTGGGTCTGGTGATGGTGTACTCGGCATCGATCGCGACCGCGGAAGCCAACAAATACACCGGATATCAGCCGGCCTATTATCTGTTGCGCCATGGCGTGTTCATTGCGGCCGGATTGCTGATCGGACTGTTTGCGTTCCAGATACCGGTGCAATTATGGCAGAGCTATGCGCCGTATCTGTTTTTGATCGGGGCGGCGCTGCTGGTGCTGGTGCTTGTTCCCGGGATAGGGCGCGAGGTGAACGGCAGCCGCCGCTGGCTGTCGCTGTTCGTGATTAATCTGCAACCCTCGGAGCTGATGAAGCTGTTCGCCGTGCTGTATGCCGCAGATTACACGGTGCGCAAGGCCAGGATCGGGCATTTGATCACCAGGGCGTTTTTGCCGATGCTGGTGGTGATGGTGCTGATCGGCGGCCTGCTGCTGCAGGAGCCCGACCTGGGGGCGTTCATCGTCATTCTGTCGATCGCCTTCTGCACGCTGTGGCTGGGCGGCTTCAACCTGAAGGTGTTCGCCGCGCTGCTGGTGACCCTGCCGCTGGCATTTGCCGGTTTGATCCTGTCCTCGCCCTACCGGATGCAGCGCGTGACCGGCTTCATGGACCCGTGGGCCGATCCCTATGGCAAGGGCTATCAATTGAGCCATGCGCTGATCGCGTTCGGGCGCGGCGAATGGCTGGGTGTCGGGCTGGGCGGCAGCGTGGAAAAACTATTCTACCTGCCGGAGGCGCATACCGACTTCCTGATGGCGGTGATCGCCGAAGAGCTGGGTCTGGCCGGCGTCGCGGCGGTGATCGCGCTGTTCGCCTTGCTGGTGATCCGGGCTTTCCAGATCGGCCGCCATGCGGCCTTCCTGGAGCGCAATTTTTCAGCGCTGGTGGCACAGGGGATAGGCGTGTGGATAGGGGTGCAGACGCTGATCAATATCGGCGTCAACATGGGCGTGCTGCCGACCAAGGGCTTGACCCTGCCGTTCCTGAGTTTCGGCGGCAGCGGCATCGTGGTGAATTGCGTTGCCGCCGCGCTGCTGCTCAGAGTGGACTATGAAAACAGACGCATCGCGCGGGGACTTCAAATATGAGCACACACTTTCACGATCCGTCTGTTTCGGCGAAGACTAACTTGCATGAGCAAGTTAAGCCCCATCGGGGCGGACGCAGCCAAAACAGACGCATCGCGCGGGGATTGCCGGTATGAGTCGCTCAATACTGATCATGGCAGGTGGTACCGGAGGCCACATTTTTGGTTGCGACATAACGCGCGCTGCGTGCGCATTAGTCTCCGCCGAAAACGTGGCCGATAGCGAGGTGCTGGATGTCTAGATCGATCCTGATCATGGCTGGAGGAACCGGAGGCCACATTTTTGGCTCCGGCATAACGCGCGCTGCGTGCGCATTAGTCTCCGCCGAAAACGTGGCCGGCATCGAGGTGCTTCATGGCTAGGTCTATCCTCATCATGGCTGGAGGAACCGGAGGCCACATTTTTCCGGCGCTGGCGGTGGCCGACATCCTGCGCGCGCAGGGTTGGAAGGTCACCTGGCTGGGGGCGCCGAACAGCATGGAGGCCGAGCTGGTTCCCAAGCATGGCTATGAGGTCGAATGGATGCGCTTTTCCGGGGTGCGCGGCAAAGGCTTGCTGCGGCTGCTGCGCCTGCCGCTCGATCTGCTGCTGGCAATGTGGCAAAGCGCCGGGGCGATATTGCGCCGGCGTCCCGATGTCGTGCTGGGCATGGGCGGTTACATCACTTTCCCGGGCGGGATCATGTCGGCATTGTTGCGCCGCCCGCTGGTGATACACGAGCAAAACTCGGTCGCGGGAATGAGCAACAAGATGCTGGCGCTTGTTGCCCAAAAGGTGATCAGCGGATTCCCGGATGTGTTGCCGCGGGCAATATGGTGCGGCAATCCGGTGCGCGACGATATCGCTACCTTGCCCGTACCCCTGCAACGCTATTCCGCGCGCAGCGGCAGGTTGAATGTACTGGTGGTGGGCGGCAGCCTGGGCGCCCGGGCGATCAATGAAACATTACCGCAGGCGCTCGCGCTGCTGCCGCCGGAACTGCGGCCCAACGTGCTGCACCAGACCGGCAAGCAGCATTTCGCCGCTGTGCAGCAGGCGTATCGGGAGGCCGGCGTGCAGGCGGAGATAAAACCGTTCATGGACGAAATGGCGAAGCATTACGGCAATGCCGATCTGGTGATCTGCCGTGCCGGCGCGCTGACCGTCGCCGAGCTCGCCGCAGCAGGGGTGGCGAGCATACTGATTCCGTTCCCGTTCGCGGTGGACGATCACCAGACCCGCAACGCGGAGTTTTTGAGCAAGCATGGCGCCGCAGTGCTGCTGCCGCAGAGCGAGCTGAGCGCGGAAAAGCTGGCCCGGTTGCTGCGGGACCTGATGGATGGCGGCCAGGGTGATGGCGCGCGGGACCGCAAAAAATTGCTGGAGATGGCGCAGCAGGCGCGCGCATTGGCCAAAGCCGATGCGGCGGCTGCCGTTGCGGCGATCTGCAAGGAGCTGGCGGCATGAAGCACAAGGTCAAACATCTGCATTTCGTCGGCATCGGCGGTTCCGGCATGAACGGCATCGCCGAGGTGTTGCTGAACCTCGGCTTCCAGGTGAGCGGTTCCGACCTGGTCGAAAGCGCCGCGACCAGACGCCTCAAAAAGCTCGGCGCGAAGGTGTATCTCGGCCATGCCGCACAGAATCTGACCAATGCGGATGTGGTGGTGGTCTCGACCGCGGTGGGCAAGGACAATCCCGAAGTGCTGGCCGCGCGCGAACGCCGCATCGCGGTGGTGCCGCGCGCGATGATGCTGACCGAGCTGATGCGGCTGCGCCAGGGCATCGCGGTAGCCGGAACGCACGGCAAAACCACGACGACGTCGCTGACCGCGAGCGTGCTGGCCAAAGGCGGGCTCGATCCGACCTTTGTGATCGGCGGGAAGCTCAACAGCAGCGGCACCAATGCCAGGCTGGGGACCGGCGAGTTCATCGTGGTCGAGGCCGACGAGTCGGATGCATCGTTCCTGCATCTGCAACCGATACTTGCGGTGATCACCAATATCGATGCCGACCACATGGAGACCTACGGCCACGATTTCGAAAAGCTCAAGCAGGCCTTCGTGGAGTTTGTCGAGCATCTGCCGTTCTACGGCCGGGCGATGCTGTGCATCGACGATGCCAATGTGCGCGAGATCCTGCCGCGCATCAGCAAGCCGGTGACCACTTACGGCCTCAGTGAAGATGCGCAGATTCGCGCGGCGAATGTGCGCCATCAGGGCGGCCGGATGCACTTCACCGCACTGTGCAGGCAGGGCGGCGGCGGTGACACGCCCAGGGACATCGATGTCACGCTGAACCTGGCGGGCATGCATAACGTGCTGAACGCGCTGGCCGCGATCGCGATCGCGCTGGAGGTCGGCGTCGCCGATGCGGCGATCGTTGCTGCGCTGGCTGAATTCCAGGGTGTGGGCAGACGCTTCCAGCGCTACGGTGAGGTCGCATTGCCGGATGGCGGCAGCTTCACGCTGATCGACGACTACGGCCACCATCCGGCGGAAATGGTCGCCACGCTGGAGGCGGTGCGCGGCGCATTCCCCGGGCGGCGGCTGGTGCTGGCATTCCAGCCGCACCGCTACACCCGCACCCGCGATCTGTTCGAGGACTTCGTCAAGGTGCTGTGCAGCGTCGACGCGCTGCTGCTGGCCGAGGTGTATCCCGCGGGCGAATCGCCTATCGTCGCGGCAGACGGGCGCGCGCTGATGCATGCCCTGCGCGTGGCCGGCCAGAACGAGGCGGTGTTCGTCGAGGATATCCAGCTGATGCCGCAGGCGATCATGCAGATGGCGCGTGCCGGAGATGTGGTGGTCACGATGGGCGCGGGTTCGATCGGCAGCACGCCGAACCGCTTGCTGGGGAAAAGCGAAGCCGATGCCACCGGGCAGACAGCGGCGATGCAGGCGCAACGTTTGGGTGAGCCATGAACATGAGCGAGATGCAATATATAGGCAACCCGTCATTGCGTGGCACGCTGCGCCAGCAGGTGGATATGGGCAAATACACCAGCTGGCGCGCCGGCGGGAAGGCCGAGCGCATGTATCAACCCGCCGATCTTGCGGATCTGCAGCAGTTCCTGCGCAGCCTGCCGGCAGATGAACCGCTGTATCCGGCGGGCCTGGGCAGCAATCTGCTGGTGCGCGACGGCGGCTTGCGCGGCACGGTATTGCTGATGCATGGAACATTGGGCGGGCTGCGTCTCGAGGCGGACGGCAGCATCCACGCCGAAGCCGGAGTGCCGGGTGCCAAGCTGGCGCGCTTCGCCGCATTGCACCAGATGCGCGGCGCGGAATTCTTTGCCGGCATACCCGGGACGCTGGGCGGCATGCTGGCAATGAACGCGGGTTGCTACGGCAGCGAGACCTGGGAAAGAGTGCTGCGCGTGCAGACCGTGGACCGGCAAGGCGAGCTGCATGTGCGCACGCCGGCCGATTACCAGATCGGATACCGGCATGTTGAATTGAAGGGGAAGGGAGTAGAGATAAGGGTGAAGGGTGAAAACCTTGGGCGTGGCGACACCCTTCCCCGGGAATGCTTCATCGCCGCATGGCTGCGTTTCGACAACGGCGACGGCGCAGCCGCGCGCCAGGCAATCAAGGCGCTGCTGGCCAGGCGCATCGCCAGCCAGCCGCTGAATCTGCCGAATGCCGGCTCGGTATTCCGCAATCCGCCCGGCGACCATGCCGCCCGGCTGATCGAACAGTGCGGCCTGAAAGGCAGGCGGATCGGCGGCGCGCAGGTGTCGGAAAAGCATGCCAACTTCATCGTCAACGTCGGCGCTGCGAGCGCGGCGGATATCGAGAACCTGATCAACCAGGTGCAGGCAACGGTTGAGCAGAAGACCGGGGTGAAACTGCATCCGGAAGTACATATCGTAGGTGAAAATAAATCATGAGCCCGGCCCCTGATCCCCATACCCCCGGCCCCAGTCCAGCCTGTTTCGGCAAGGTGGCGGTGTTGTTCGGCGGCCGTTCCGCCGAGCGCGAGGTCTCGCTGAAAAGCGGTAGCGCAGTGCTCGCAGCACTGCGGCGCAGCGGCGTCGACGCCCATCCGTTCGATCCCGCGCTGCAGAATCTGCAGACGCTGGCCGATGCGGGTTTTGACTGCGCATTCATTGCGCTGCACGGGCGTTTCGGCGAGGACGGCACGGTGCAGGGCGCACTCGAGTTGCTGGGCATCCCCTATACCGGCAGCGGGGTGCTGGCTTCCGCACTGGGTATGGACAAGTGGCGTTCCAAACTGGTGTGGCAGGCCGCCGGTTTGCCGATCCCGGACTACGCGCTGCTCGATCAGCGCAGCGATTGGCAGGCGGTCGCGCGCAAGCTGGGCCTGCCCTTGTTCGTCAAACCGGCCAACGAAGGCTCCAGCGTCGGTATCAGCAAGGTGAAAGCAGTCGCCGCGCTGCCGGCCGCATACCGGGAAGCCGCCAGGCACGACCCGCTGGTGATCGCGGAAAGCTGCATCGGCGGCGGGGAGTATACCGTGGCGATTCTGGGCGATCAGGCTTTGCCGGTGATCAAGATCGAGCCAGCCAACGAGTTCTATGACTACGAAGCCAAATATTTGCGCAACGACACCCGCTATCTGTGCCCGAGCGGCCTGGATGCGGCACAGGAAGCGGAAATGCAGAGTCTGGCCGGACAGGCCTTCGCGCTGATCGGCGGGAAAGGCTGGGGGCGCGTGGATTTTCTGCGGGATAGCGCGGGCAAGGCCTATGTGCTGGAAGCGAACACCTCGCCGGGAATGACCGACCACAGCCTGGTGCCGATGGCGGCGCGCCAGGCCGGGATCAGTTTCGATCAACTGGTGCTGCGCATCCTGGAGTTGGCGGGGGTTAACAAATGATTTTGCGAGCATCCGCGTTGCGAATTGCCTGCTTGCCCCGTTGCACGTTTGTCCTTTCTCCCGCTTGCGGGATAACCAGCGACTTGGTCGCCGTCTTTGGGCGGCCTGGTCGAATGGCTAGTAGTTTCATCAGAGAGTTAGAGAGAGGGATGTATGTGGGATAACGCGCCACTACTGCGCAGCATCGCCAACGCACTGATCGCCTGCAGCGTGTCGGCGGCGCTATACGGCGCCGTCCATTACGCGATGCACCGGCCGGACTGGTTTCCGCTGCAGCACGTGCGCCTGAGTGCTGTTCCGCAGCGCGTCGATGCGGCGCAGGTGCTGCAGGCGGTGCGCAATGAGGCCAGGGGGAATCTGCTCAGCGTGGATATCGACCGTTTGCGGCAGGCGCTGGAGCAGCTGCCCTGGGTGAGGAACGTCAGCATACGCAGGGAATTTCCGGATGGGCTGGCGCTGCAACTCGAAGAACATCAGGCCATTGCGCGCTGGAACAATGTTGCGCTGGTGGATCGCCAGGGCGAAGTTTTCGCGGCCGAAAGCCGGCAAACACTGCCGGTGTTTGCCGGACAGGACGGCACGGCGGCTGTCATCGCGCAGCAGTACGGGCAGTTCAGCCGGCAATTGGCAGGGCTGGGGTTGCAGGTGACTGAGCTCGATTTGTCGCCGCGCCATGCCTGGCAGCTGCACTTGAGCAATGGCATGGTGCTGGAGCTCGGGCGCGAGGATATGCAGCAGCGTCTGGCGAGATTTGTGGCGGTTTATCCCTACAGTCTTGCGGCAACGCCGGGCAAGGTGAAATACGTCGATTTGCGCTACCGCAACGGGTTTGCGGTGGGCAGTTCCAGCAAACAAGGTTGATGGGCGGAAGTGGAGAGCGAGCGATGAGCAGAAACAAGGAAACCAAGAATCTGGTGGTCGGACTGGACATCGGCACGTCAAAGATCGTGGTCATCGTCGGCGAAGTCAAGCCGGATGGCGTGCTGGAGGTGATCGGCATGGGCATGCACGAATCTTCGGGGATGAAGAAGGGCATGGTGGTGAACATCGAGGCTACCGTGGGCGCGATCCAGCGCGCGCTGGAGGAAGCCGAACTGATGGCTGATTGCAAGATACAGGAGGTCTATACCGGCATCGCAGGCAGCCATATCCGCAGTATCAATTCCCGCGGCATGGTGAAGATCAAGGAGAAGGAGGTGGCGGCGCCGGATATCGAGCGCGTGATCGAGACCGCCAGCTCGATCAGCCTGCCGGGCGACCAGCAGATCCTGCATATCCTGGAGCAGGAATTCAGCATCGACGGCCAGGACGGCATCAAGAAGCCGCTGGGCATGAGCGGGATGCGCCTGGATGTCGAGGTGCACATCATCAGCGGGGCGGTGTCCGCGGTGCAGAACATCATGAAGTGCATCCACCGCTGCGGCCTGGAAGTCAACGAGCTGATCCTGCAGCCGCTGGCATCCAGCAAGGCGGTGCTCGCGGAAGACGAAAAGGAACTGGGAGTGTGCCTGGTGGATATCGGCGGCGGCACCACCGACATCGCGGTATTCACCGGCGGCGCGATCCGCCATACCGCGGTGATACCGATCGCCGGCGACCAGATCACCAACGATATCGCGATGGCCTTGCGCACGCCCACCCAGGATGCCGAGGACATCAAGATCAAGCACGGCTGCGCTCTGCGCCAGCTGGCCGACGGTGCGCGCGATCGAAGTGCCCGGCGTCGGCGAGCGCGGACCGCGCATGCTGTCGCGGCAGACCCTGGCGGAGGTGATCGAACCGCGCGTCGAGGAATTGTATTCGCTGGTGCAGCAGGAGCTGCGCCGCAGCGGGTTCGAGGAGTTGCTGTCGTCCGGCATCGTGATCACCGGCGGCAGCAGCGCGATGCAGGGCATGGTCGAACTGGGCGAGGAGATCTTCCACCTGCCGGTGCGCATTGGGGATCCCGAAATATATAGGTGGCCTGTCCGATGTGGTGAAGACGCCGCGCATGGCAACCGGAGTCGGCTTGCTGCTGTACGGGCTGGAACACCACCAGCGCAATCTGGAGACGCGCCTGCAATCCGAATTCATTGGGCGACGTGCTGGGGAGGATGAAAGCCTGGTTTCAGGGGAATTTTTAGCGTTGGGTCGGGGCGTGCCGCATTGCGCTCCTGGTTATGCCGGTAGCGGTTCAGGGGTTGGATTAAAGTAATTATTCTAAGGAGACGACGATGTTTGAAATCATGGAAGCGGAAACTCAGGAGGCGGTGATCAAGGTGATCGGTGTAGGCGGCTGCGGCGGAAACGCCGTGGATCACATGATCGAACAGGGTGTGCAGGGGGTGGAATTCATCGTCATCAATACCGATGCGCAGGCGCTGAAGCGCAGCAAGGCGCGCACCCAGTTGCAGATCGGCGTGAACATCACCAAGGGCCTGGGCGCGGGGGCCAAGCCTTCAGTCGGACAGGCGGCGGCAGAAGAAGACCGCGAGCGCATCAAGGAGATGCTGACCGGCGCGCATATGGTGTTCATCACCGCCGGCATGGGGGGCGGGACCGGGACCGGCGCCGCGCCGATCGTCGCGCAAATTGCCAAGGAGCTGGATATCCTGACCGTGGCCGTGGTCACCAAGCCGTTCGCTTACGAGGGCAACCGGATGCGCTTCGCCAAGGCCGGGATAGAGGCGCTGACCGAGTATGTCGATTCGCTGATCATCGTGCCGAATTCCAAGCTGATGGAGGTGCTGGGCGTGGATGTGACGGTGCCGGAAGCGTTCAAGGCGGCCAATGGGGTGTTGCAGGGCGCGGTGGCGGGTATCGCCGAGGTGATCAACGTGCCCGGCCTGATCAATGTCGACTTCGCCGACGTGCGCACCGTGATGTCGGAAAACGGCATGGCGATGATGGGATCGGCGATCGCCTCGGGCCATGACCGCGCCCGGGTCGCTGCCGAGCGGGCGATTGCCAGTCCTTTGCTGGAGGATGTGGACATGTCCGGCGCGCGCGGCGTGCTGGTGAACATCACTTCGAGCGTGGGCCTGAAGCTGAAGGAGATCGACGATGTGATGGCTTGCGTGCAGTTCGCCGCCGAAGAGGCGACCGTGATCGTCGGTTCGGTGTTCGACGAGGCGATGGGCGATGATATCCGCGTGACGGTGGTGGCCACCGGACTCGGCACACCGCTGGCGCGCAAGCAAACCAAGCCGGAGATCGTCTACCAGAACCAGGATATGCAAAGGACGGGTACGCATGACGGGTCGGCCGCCAATGTGAATTACGGCGAGCTGGAAACGCCGACGATCATGCGCAGCGGACGCAGGGCTGCAGTCGATGCGATGGAGAAATCCGGAGTAGATACTTATGATATCCCGTCATTTTTGCGCAAACAGGCGGACTGATGGCGGGCGTGGTATGAGTCGTGCTTGGCGTTTGTGTTAAAATGAGCACGGATTTAATCGGGTGGGACCAAAAATGGTTAAGCAGCGCACAATAAAGAACTCAGTCAGCGTGACCGGAGTCGGCTTGCACAGCGGCGAAAAAGTCACGCTCGGCTTGCGTCCGGCTCCGGTCAACACCGGCATCGTGTTTCGCCGCGTGGATGTCAAGCCGACGGAGGAGATCCGTGTGTGCGCCGAACTGGTGCACGACACGCGGCTGTCTACCTGCATGGAACAGAATGGTGTGCGTGTCGCCACGATAGAGCATCTGATGTCCGCCCTGGCCGGACTTGGCGTGGACAACGCCTATATCGATCTGGACAGCGCCGAAGTGCCGATCATGGACGGCAGTGCGGGCACATTCGTATTTTTGCTGCAATCCGCCGGCATCGTCGAGCAATCCTCGGCCAAAAAATTTATCCGCATCAAGAAGACCGTCGAGGTCAAACAGGGCGACAAATGGGTGCGCTTTGAACCTTATCACGGCTACAAATTGACTTTCACCATCGATTTTCATCATCCCGTTTTTGCCAATACCAGGCAGAACGTGACGATCGATCTGGACGATGAATCCTATGTGCGCGACATCAGCCGCGCGCGCACCTTCGGCTTCATGCAGGATGTCGAGTACATGCGTTCGCAAGGCTTGGCGCTGGGCGGCAGCCTGGACAATGCCATCGTGATGGACGACTACCGGGTGTTGAATGCCGACGGCCTGCGTTTTGAGGACGAGTTTGTCAAGCACAAGGTGCTGGACGCGATCGGGGACCTTTACCTGCTCGGTCATCCGCTGATCGGCGCGTTTTCCGGGTATAAATCGGGCCATGCCCTGAACAATGCGCTGTTGCGGGAATTGCAGGCTGACGAGCAGGCCTGGGAATTCGTCACGTTCAACAGCGCCGAGGAAGCACCGGCGTATCTCCGCCTGCAATTGCAGGCGGTCTGATCGACCATGACAGCGCTGTGCTGATCCTGCGCCTGTTTGTCATGCTGGCGGCGGCGCTGCTGGTTCTGAGCGGCGCGATGTTCCTGCTCACGCGCAATCGAAAATACCTGGATTTTGCCCGGCAGACGCTGCGCTTCGTGGTCCTGGCGCTATCGGTTTTCGCGTTGCTGTTTGTGCTGGAACGCTATGTACTGGTGGGTTGGCGGGTCATGCTTTAGTTTTGCCGGCCAGCCTGTCGAGAGCCAGCTTGAGCGGCGAGTCATCCATGCTGCGGCTGAGTTGCAATAATTCGTTCTGGGCGGTTTGGCTGAGCTGGTGCCGGGTGGGCCTGGGCTGCGGTCGGTCGAAGGATACTTGCACCTTGACACTGATTCCGCTAACCTCACAACCCCTGTTTTGTAAATGGGTAAGGAGTTCGGGGGCAAGCTGGCGCAATTTCGCGGCGTTGGCGGCGTTGGCAACGGCGATGCTGAGCCTGCCCAGTTTAAGGCTCAGGATCTGAACCGACTGCGCAAGATGAGGCGGCGCAACTGCGGCAAAGTGGGTTTGCAGGTCTGACAAGACCTGCGCCCGTGTCAGCAGCTTATGCAGTTCCTGATCGTTGTTCAGCAGGGTTTTCAGTTGTTGCGCCACGAATTTTGATTACTTTGTGAAAGGGGAAGCATGAATATTATTCTAGTTTCCAATAGCCTGGCAAAAACCCGCAGTATTTCGCTGGGGGGGGTGCAGCTCACGCTGCTGCTGCTGCTGCTGTCGGCGTTGATGCTGGCAGCCGCGTTTACGCTGCAATATCTGCTGGTGCGCTTTGCTCCCGAGGACCTGAGCGACGAGATCCGCGTGCTGTTATCCCAAGTACAGAACGATGAGCAGCAAAAGCAGCAATTCTACCTGCACAGCAGTCTGGATGCGATGGCGATCAGGGTCGGGCGGATGCAGGCGCAGGTGCAGCGCCTGGATGCGCTGGGTGCGCGCCTGGCCAAGCTGACCGGCATGAAACCCGAAGAATTCCAGTTCTCGAAGGTGCCTGCGCAAGGCGGGCCGCTGGTGACCATCCCCGGACAGAAGATGACCGAGAACGGACTGGCGGAGCAACTGGACAACCTGAGCCATGTGGTTAACGACCGCGGCGACAAGCTGCTGGCGCTGGAAACCCTGCTGCTGCAGAACCAGCTCAGCCGCAAGATGCTGCCTTCGATTCCGCCCGTGCATACCGGCTATTATTCCTCGAATTTTGGCTGGCGTATCGATCCGTTCACCGGCGAGAACGCCATGCACGAAGGGGTCGATTTTGTCGCGGATGCCGGAACGCCGATCTATGCCTCGGCAGGGGGCGTGGTGGACTATGCGAGTTTGAATTCATCGTATGGTAATATGGTGGAGATCGATCACGGCAATGAGATCGTCACGCGTTATGCGCATTGCTCGAAGTTGTTCGTGAAAGTCGGTCAGATTGTGCGGCGGGGCGAAAAAATCGCCGAAGTGGGGAGCACCGGACGTTCCACCGGCAACCACCTGCATTTCGAAGTCCGTTATAAAGGCATAGCCCAGAACCCCGTGCGCTTTCTGGAAAAGGCTTCCAGTTAGCAGTGAAAGCATTTTGTTAAAGGCGAGGGTGGGGTGAAAGTTGCCTCACCCTTTATTATTTGCAGGGCACCACCCGTAGTCGAAAATCCAGTCGTCGAGAATATAAAAATATGATTTCCAGTGTGCTGAAAAGTATATTTGGTAGCCGCAACGACCGTTTGTTGAAGCTCTACCGCGCTACCGTCCAATCCATCAACAAGCTGGAAGCCGATATCGCCAGATTAAGCGATCAGGAGTTGTGCCAGAAAACCGCCGAATTCAAGCGGCGTTTTGAGCAGGGCGAGACCCTGGATGCGCTGTTGCCGGAGGCTTTTGCCGTGGTGCGCGAAGCGGGCAGCCGCGTGCTGGGGATGCGGCACTACGATGTGCAGTTGATCGGCGGCATGGCGCTGCATTATGGCAAGATCGCCGAGATGCGCACCGGCGAAGGAAAGACGCTGATGGCGACGCTGCCGGTTTACCTGAATGCGATTTCCGGCAAGGGTGTGCATGTGGTTACCGTGAATGATTATCTGGCGGGGCGCGATGCCGAGTGGATGGGCCGGCTATACCGCTTTCTGGGCCTGTCGGTGGGCGTGATCCTGTCGCAGATGGAATCTGCCGACAAGCAGACTGCCTATGCGGCCGACGTCACCTATGGAACCAACAACGAATTCGGCTTCGATTACCTGCGCGACAACATGGCGACGCACGTTGCAGAACGTTTCCAGCGGCCGCTCAACTATGCCATCGTCGACGAGGTGGACTCCATCCTGATCGACGAGGCGCGCACCCCGCTGATCATTTCCGGCCAGGCCGAAGACAACGTGGACATCTATGTGCGCATCGACAAGCTGGTGCCGCAGCTGGCGCGCAAGGCCGGCGAAGCCGATCAGGAAGGCCCCGGCGACTACAGTGTCGACGAAAAGAACAGCCAGATCCTGCTGACCGAATCGGGCCATGAGAAAGCCGAAGATATCCTGACCCGGGCCGGGCTGCTGCCGGCGGGCGGCAGCCTGTACGACCCGGCCAACATCACGCTGATCCATCATCTGTATGCGGCGCTGCGCGCGCACAATCTGTTCCACCGCGACCAGCATTATGTGGTGCAGGACGGCGAAGTGGTGATCGTCGATGAATTCACCGGACGCCTGATGGCCGGGCGGCGCTGGTCGGACGGCCTGCACCAGGCGGTCGAGGCGAAAGAGGGCGTGGCCATCCAGAAGGAGAATCAGACGCTGGCATCGATCACCTTCCAGAACTATTTCCGCATGTACGACAAGCTGGCCGGCATGACCGGCACCGCTGATACCGAGGCGTATGAATTCCAGCAGATCTACAACCTGGAGACCGTGATCATCCCGCCGCATCGCCCGACCATACGCAAGGACATGATGGACAAGGTGTATCTCACTGCCAGGGAAAAGTATCAGGCGGTGATCGCAGGATATCAAGGATTGCCACGGCGCGGCCAACCGGTGCTGGTGGGAACGACTTCGATCGAGAATTCGGAACTGCTGTCGAAATACCTGGAAAAAGAGAAGCTGCCGCACCAGGTGCTGAATGCCAAGCAGCATGCGCGCGAGGCCGAGATCATCGCGCAAGCCGGACGACCCAAGATGATCACGATCGCCACCAACATGGCGGGGCGCGGAACGGACATCGTGCTGGGCGGCAATGCCGAGAAGCAGATCGAGCTGTTGCGTGCAGACGGCAGCCTGGACGAGGCAGCCGGAGAGCAGCGCATCGCCAAGCTGAAAGCGGAATGGCAGGAATTGCACCAGCAGGTGCTGGCCAGCGGCGGGCTGCACATCATCGGCACCGAACGCCACGAGTCGCGCCGCGTGGATAACCAGTTGCGCGGCCGCGCCGGGCGCCAGGGCGATCCCGGGTCAAGCCGCTTCTTCCTGTCGCTGGAGGACCCGCTTGCTGCGCATCTTCGCCTCGGACCGGGTGACGGCGATCATGAACAGGTTCAAGTTGCCGGAAGGCGAAGCGATCGAGCACAGCTGGGTGACGCGCGCAATCGAGAATGCCCAGCGCAAGGTTGAAGCGCGCAATTTCGACATGCGCAAGCAGATCCTCGAGTACGACGATGTCGCCAACGACCAGCGCAAGGTGATCTATCAGCAGCGCAGCGAATTGCTGGAAAGCACCGACATCTCCGAAACCATAGAGGCGATGCGCAACGACGTGATGGAAAACACCGTCAACCTGTACATCCCGCCACATTCGATGGAGGAATTGTGGGACGTGCCTGCCCTGGAAAATTATCTGGAGGCCGAGTTCAGGCTGGAATTGCCCCTGGTGCGCTGGCTGGAGGAGGACAAGCAGCTGAATGAAGCCGGTTTGCGCGCCCGCATCGCCGAGCATGCACAGAAACTCTATCATGCCAAAGTGGAGTCGGTCGGCGCGGAAGTCATGCGCCATTACGAGCGCATGATCATGCTGCAAAGCCTGGACGTGCATTGGCGCGAGCATCTGGCGGCGCTGGACCATCTGCGCCAGGGGATCCATCTGCGCGGCTATGCGCAGAAGAATCCGAAACAGGAATACAAGCGCGAGGCCTTTGAGTTGTTCTCGGCGATGCTGGATGCGATCAAGAGCGAGGTGACGCAGGTGCTGATGACGGTGCAGGTGCGCAGCGAACAGGACGTCGTCGCGGCTCAGGCTGCGGCACCCGCCGTGGAAAATGTCCAGTATCACCATGCCGATTACGAAGAGGCGCTGGCGCAACCGACCGAGAGCCAGCCATCCGGCAAGGAACACAAACCGTTTGTGCGCGAGGAACAGAAGATCGGGCGCAACGACCCGTGCCCGTGCGGATCCGGCAAAAAATACAAACAGTGTCATGGCAGATTGAATTGACCCTCGAAGGAGAGTGAAATGTCATTAGTGATGGATACGCTGCGCACCTCAACGATCACCGAAGAACTGAGCGACGACGAAGTGAGGATCATCGAAGGGCTGTTCGAGGTCCAGGACTATAAATCGGGCGACATCATCGTCCAGCCCGGCGACAAGCAGCCGGATAACCTGTACATCCTGGCGCATGGCGATATCGAAGTGAAGATCGAGAGCGAAGGCAAGCAATCCATCATCCATGTGCTCAAGCCCGGCGACCTGGCCGGGATCATCACCTTCGTCGGCGGTGCGGCCTCGGATATCAGCGCGACGTTGTATGCGGTCGGCAAGACCAAGGTGCTGAGCATGGCCAGGGCAGAGTTCGAAAAGCTGATCAACTCCCATCCGATGATAGTCTACAAGGTGATGCGCGGCGTGGTGCGCAACGTGCACGGCATCGTGCGGCGCGTGAACAGCCAATCCGCCGAGCTCAGCAATTACATCTATAAAACCCATGGCCGCTATTAAGCGTTAATACATGCCAGTCAACCTGTCTTCGCCCGTCGCGGCACAATTGCTGCCCGTTGCGGGCGTTGCTTTGGGCATCGCCGAAGCGAACATCAAACGCCCCGGCCGCAAGGATCTGCTGGTGATACAGCTGTGCGACGGCGCGCGCGTCGCCGGCGTGTTCACCAGGAACCGTTTTTGTGCCGCGCCGGTGATCGTCGCGCGCGAACACCTTGCCCGGGCAGCGGCGGACGGCGCGGAGGGAATCCGCGCGCTGCTGGTCAATACCGGCAACGCCAATGCCGGCACCGGCGAGCAGGGCCTGCGCGATGCGCGCACCAGCTGCGCGGCGCTGGCCGGTCTGCTGGGCTGCAAGGCCGGCCAGATCCTGCCGTTCTCCACCGGTGTGATCATGGAGCCGCTGCCGCTGGCGAAGATCGCCGCCGGCCTGCCCGGCGCGGTCACCAATATGCGCGCAGATAACTGGCTGGCTGCCGCAGAGGCAATCATGACCACCGACATCGTCGCGAAAGCAGTATCGAAACAGGTGACGATAGACGGCGCGACCATCACGGTCACCGGCATCGCCAAGGGATCCGGGATGATCCACCCGAACATGGCGACCATGCTGGGCTACATCGCCACCGATGCGGCGATTGCGCAACCGTTGCTGCAGGCGATGGTCAGCGAGGCCGCCGACCGCTCGTTCAACTGCATCACCGTGGACGGCGACACCTCGACCAACGACGCGCTGATGCTGATCGCCACCGGGCAATCCGCGCTGCCCGAAGTGACGTCAGCCCGCAGCAAAGCCGGCAAGGCATTGCAGGCCGCCATCAGCGAGGTCGCGATCCAGCTGGCGCAGGCCATCGTGCGCGACGGCGAGGGCGCGACCAAATTCATCACGGTGCAGATCGAGGGCGGCGGCAGCGAAGCCGAGTGCAAGCAGATCGGCTATGCGATCGCCCATTCGCCGCTGGTCAAGACCGCATTCTTCGCCTCCGATCCCAACCTCGGGCGCATCCTCGCCGCGATCGGCTATGCCGGCATAGCCGATCTCGATGTCGCCGCGCTCAGACTGTACCTCGACGAGGTGCTGGTCGCCGAGCACGGCGGGCGTGCGGCCAGCTACCGCGAGGAAGACGGCCAGCGCGTGATGCAGCAGAGCGATATCACGATACGCGTGGTGCTGGGACGCGGGAAGGCAGCGGCGACGCTGTGGACCTGCGATTTTTCGTATGATTATGTCAAAATTAATGCAAGTTATCGTAGTTAACGTGGGTTAACTTCGCCGGGGGTAGCCCGGCAGCTAGTCACTTTCTTTTGTGTCGCCAAAAGAAAGTGACTAAAGAAAAGGCGACCCCGGTTTGCCACCCACTGCGTGGGTACCCTCGTATGCTCGGCAGATCAGGCCTCCTCATAAACTCGCACGACCTGCATACGCAGTCACGTGCTCGAACATATTCGTCGGACTACCCCTGACCCGCCTGCGCTACTCGGCGGCGCACAGGGGATATGGGCGGGTTACATAAAGGTTCATGCGCAATGGATAAACTAGATCGATTTCTCGACCGCGCCGAACGGCTGATGGAAAAACTGGAGCGCACGCTGCCGAAATCCGCCAGCGGCGCGCCGGACTGGGCTGCGGCGCAGGCGTTCCGCTGGGAGCAGGGCAGGCTGGCCGCGGTGGCGCATCCGCACCATATCGGACTGGATGACCTGCTCGGCATAGACCGGCAGAAGCAGCTGATCGAGCAGAACACCCGCCAGTTCGTGCAGGGCAGGCCGGCCAACAACATGCTGCTGACCGGCGCGCGCGGCACCGGCAAATCCTCGCTGGTCAAGGCGCTGCTGAACCAATATGCGAAGGACGGCCTGCGCCTGATCGAAGTCGGCAAACCGGCGCTGGCCGATCTGCCGCACATCATCGCGCTGGTCGCCGGGCGGCCGGAGCGCTTCATCCTGTATTGCGACGACCTGTCGTTCAATGCCGACGAGCCCGGCTATCAGGCGCTGAAGGCCGCGCTCGACGGCTCGCTGGTGGCGTTCTCCGACAACCTGCTGATCTACGCCACCTCCAACCGCCGCCACCTGATGCCGGAGTCGATGCAGGACAACCTCGCGACCAAATACGTCGGCGACGAGATCCACCCGGCGGAAACCGTAGAGGAAAAGATCTCGCTGTCGGAGAGATTCGGCTTGTGGGTGTCGTTCTACCCATTCTCGCAGGACGAATATCTGGACATCGTCGCGCACTGGCTGCAGCACTTCGGGATGACGGCTGAGCTGGACGAGGATGCGCGGCAGGCGGCGCTGCAATGGAGCATACAGCGCGGATCGCGCAGCGGGCGGGTGGCATGGCAGTTTGCGAGGGATTGGGCAGGGAGAAGGTAGGTTGGGTTGAGCGTAGCGATAACCAATGACCTGGCTATAGTTTTTTCACAGCCTAGTCAGTTGGCTATGCAGAGCTACCCAACAATCAAAACCAACTTCGCCGGGGTTACATGTAGGTTGGGTTGAGCGTAGCGATACCCAACATCAGAATCAACATCGCCGGACGTAGCCCGGCAGGAAATTCGCGGGGAGCGGCCCCGCCGCCGCCCCATTTCTTTTGCTTGTCCAAAAGAAATGGGGGAAAGAAAAGGACACCCCGGTTTGCCGCCGCTACGCGGTATCTTGCGTTGCTCGTCTGGTCAGGCTTCCTCATAAACTCGCACGATCCGCTGCGCGTCCACGTGCTCGAACATATTCGTCAGAATTCCCTGACCCGTCTGCGCTACTCGGCGGCGCACAGGGGAAAGAAAAGCTGAAGGTGTTGTGTACGCTGTGCGCACGGTTTTTGTTTGTAGCCAGCGTAGCGCGTGCTATGCAGGCTTGCAGCGCGAGCTTTTAATTTTGAGCTGCTGAAATCTTGTTATGTCTGCTTTGCGGAAATTAAGTAAACTGCCGCTTCGTCCCAGTTGCCGTCATTCGCGAACGGCAGCTTTGGTGCAGTAAATATTTAAGAACAGATGGCCTCTAAGAAATGCATGTTGAAGAAATGAAAAATCTATTTGCATCTCTTACAACAATTATTTTTTCCATAATGGCGGGTTGCATGCTTGATGGGACTTTGGCCATGGCCGCTGATGATTCAGGTAACAAGATAGCATTTGCAGACGAATTTGAAGGCAGGCTTCAAGTTGTTGACGTTCCAAGCGGGAAGATTAGTAATCTCAACGTGGGATCGATTGATGTTCACGGTTTGGCGTTTAGCAAATCTAAGCAGGCCATGGCTCTCGTGGCATCAGAAGGACATGATGAACCTGAATCAATCTATCTATTCTGGCTTTCTAATAATAAATCTGAACGAATTTTTGATGCCCATACTTCTGGCTTCGATTTGTATCGACCAGAGTTTGATCCCTCTGGCCAATATGTTTACGCCTTGAATTATTCAAAGGGTATTTTTCGCTATTCATTGTCGGAAAAAAAGAGGTGGGAAAAGGTAAATGTTACGGGCAACAGTGGTATCAATTTTCAAGGATTATCGTTCTCTCATTCTGGCACTAAGGTTGCGCTATCCCATGATCTATTCAACGGATTCTTGATCGCATCCGTTACGGCAGATGGTTTTCATATTGATCAGGAAATATTAGGCGACTTTAAAAGTTGCATATCCCCTCGATGGATTGGGGATAACGCCATCGTGTTCGCGGGTCGTAAGAAAGCGGGCTCTCAATATCTTTGGGAATTTAATCTAAACACCAATACGCTTACGCAATTAACGTCCGATCCAATTGCTTCAAGAGACTTCTTGTCATTATCCAACGATGAAAAGGCCATTGTTTTTACTGCCACATCAAAGGAGCAACCACTGGAGTGGCGCCTCTGGTTGCTAAAGCTTGATGGTTCTAAACCCGTTCAGATTACGAAAGGCGGAAATTCTCCAAGCGACCTCTTTCCTGTGTGGCTAAACTGACAGCCTGTCTTTATTGGGAAGTGCCGTATCAGGAACCCGGGAATAGCGTCGGAACTGTGCCTGGCTGCTTTAGGGAAGCGAACTCACACCATCGAATGTCGCAAAAGGGCACACAGCGGAAGTAATCAAATTCAAAAGCCGACATTGAAAAGCCGCGTTTTGTATTCTTGATGTGAGCAGATTGTTTGATGATGCCGCGTTTGCGCGGCATCAGATTCAGGTTTTTGCATTTCCGCTTTTTATCCCCTGTGCGCCGCCGAGTAGCGCAGGCGGGTCAGGGGTAGTCCGACGAATATGTTCGAGCACGTGACTGCGTATGCAGGTCGTGCGAGTTTATGAGGAGGCCTGACCAGTCGAGCAACGCAGGGGACCCGAAGGGCGGCAAACCGGGGGCGATTTCTTTTGGTTACTTTTCTTGGCAAGACAAGAAAAGTGACTAGCTGCCGGTCTACCACCGGCGGTGTTGACTTTGATTGTCGGGAAATTGTTGGGTATCGCTTTGCTCAACCCAACCTACATGCTGGAATATAGAGATATAACGTTGAACTCCCCAACCCAACAAACCAAGATCGTCGAAGTCGCCGCCGCCGTCCTCCAACGTGCCGAAGGCACATTTCTATTAGCTCAACGTCCCCCCGACAAGATCTGGGCCGGCTACTGGGAATTCCCCGGCGGCAAGATCGAGCCCGGCGAGACGCCCTACCACGCGCTGGTGCGCGAGCTGCGCGAGGAGTTGGGCATCGAAGTGCAGACCGCGTATCCCTGGATCACGCGCGTGTATGCTTATCCGCATGCGACGGTGCGGCTGCATTTCTTCCGCGTCACGGCAATGGAGCGGCGACCTGCACCCGCACGAGGGGCAGCAGTTCGTCTGGCAACGGGTGTCGGATGTTCACGTTTCTCCGCTGCTGCCCGCCAACGCTCCGATCTTGCGCGCGCTCTCGTTGCCGACCTTGTATGCGATCAGCAACGTTGCGGAACTCGGCGCCGAAGAATTCATGCGGCGGCTGGAAGTCGCGCTGAACAATGGTCTGCGGCTGGTGCAGCTGCGCGAGAAGAATTATTCGCGCGAGGCATTGCGTGCGCTGGCATGGCGCATGTTGCCGTTGTTGCGCACGCATGGCGCGAAGCAGATCATCAATGCCGACATCGAACTGGCGCAAGAGATCGCTGCGGACGGCGTACAGCTGACCGGCGCGCAGCTGCAGCAACTACACCAGCGTCCCGGCGTGGATTGGTGCGCGGCTTCCTGCCACAGCGCGGCGGAGCTGCGCCGCGCCGAACAACTGGGCTGCGATTTTGCGTTGCTGAGCCCGGTGTTGCCGACCCGGTCGCATCCGGGCGCGCCGCATCTGGGCTGGGAGAAATTCGCGGAGATCGCGGCGGGTTCGGCTATCCCGGTGTACGCGCTGGGCGGGTTGACGCCGTCAGATATGGCGACCGCGTGGCAGCATGGCGCGCACGGCATCGCGCTGCTGCGTCAGGCCTGGGTTTCCTGATCGCCGGAATCCTGTTCACGCTGTTCGACGCGGTATTCCTCGTTGGCCCAGCGCCCGAGGTCTATCATCTTGCAGCGCTCGCTGCAGAACGGGCGGAAGGGATTGCTGGTGTCCCAGCGATGTTCCTTGCCGCAATGCGGGCAGATCACGACAGGCGGTTTATCTTGCTGCACGGCTTATTTCAGGCAGCGATGCTGCAGAAGGTCAGCTCGAACGGCACATCCTGCTCGAACAGCGTGGTCTTGGCCGCATAATTGGCGGCGATGAAGCGGATGTTGATCGCGTATTTGTTGGCGCCGACTTCGGGTATGCACGGCAACTCCCTGCCCAGACGGACACGCAGCATGTGCGCGACGCGTCCGCCCTGCATCTGCTGGAACGTGCCCTGGTGCGCGGTGAAGGAGAAGGTCTTGGCGTTTTCGCGCAGCAATCTGAGGATGATTTTGGTTCCGGCTTGCACCGGCAGCAGCGGGGCCAGCCAGGAGCTCAGGTTCTCGCGCCGCAGGCCCGTGTCCTGTTCCTGCCAGTAGTGGTAGGAAGGCAGGTCGAATTCGCAGGTGCCGCCGGGCATCGCCGAGCGCTGGCGGATGCCCATCAGCCACTCGTTCTCGCGCAGCTGCTGGCCGAGCTTGCCGCTCATCGACAGAAGCAGGCCTGAAGCCTGCTCGATCTCGGCCAGTATCGCATCCAGCGCCTGTTCGGAGATGGCCGGGTTGTTGTGCAGATTCGACAGTACGCGCTTCTGGCGCTCCAGTTCCTGCAGCAGATCGGACTTCAGGTCTGCGCGGCAGACGACTTCAAGAATCTCGAACAGTGTGGACAGCGCCGCATGGTGTTCCATGCTGCTGTCGTGCCGGGTGAAATGCTCCATGCGCGCGAACAGATCCTCGATGCGCAGCAGCGTGCGGACCTTTTCGTTGAGGGGGTATTCGTAGCTGATCACGCTGTCATTGCCCGATGTGCTGTTCGGCTATTGCCAGATATGCTGTTGAAGGGAAATCCGTTGCGAACGATATATTGAATGCAGCGGGATCGTCAATTGCTGTTTTACATTGCCGCATAGCGCTGATGCAGCACGGCCACCTGTTCAGTGAGGTTGTCGAGGCTGCCATCGTTGTGCAGCACATCATCGGCGATTTTCAGCCGTGCGCCGCGAGGCGCCTGCTGCGCGATGATGGCGCTCGCCTCGCTCTCGCTGAGCCCGCTGCGGCCGGTCACGCGCGCGAGCTGGACCGCCTTGCCGCAATCCACGACCAGGATGCGCCTGACCAGCTGCCGGAACGCCGGGATCTCGGTCAGCAGCGGCACCACCAGCAGGATGTAGGGGCTGTCCTGCAGCGTCTGCAGTTGCGCTTTGGCCTGATCGAATATCAGCGGGTGCAGGATCTGCTCCAGCTTGTGCTTTGCCGCGCCGTCCGAAAACACCAGCCGGCGCATCCTGGCGCGGTGCAACGCGCCGTCGCTGGCGATGAAGTCCGCGCCGAAAACGGCGCGGATCGGGGCGATCGCCGCGCCGCCGCTGCGCGTCAGCGACCGGGCGATCGTATCGGTATCGATGATGCCGGCGCCATGTCCGGCGAACAGCGCGGCCGCGGTGCTTTTGCCGCTGCCTATTCCGCCGGTGAGTCCGACAACCAGTTGAGCAGCAGCCATGGGATCATGGCGCCGCGAACAGGTGCAGATATCCCTGGGTCAGGGCCTGCCCCCAGAACAGCGCGACCAGTCCGCCTGCGGCCAGATAGGGGCCGAACGGGATGGGAATATTGCGGCCATGCCTGAGCGCGACGATCAGCGTAATGCCGACCAGCGCGCCGGCCAGGGAAGACAGCAGGATGATCAGCGGCAGCATCTGCCAGCCCATCCAGGCGCCCAGCGCCGCGAGCAGCTTGAAATCGCCGTAGCCCATGCCCTCCTTGCCGGTGGCGAGTTTGAAACCCCAGTACACCAGCCACAGCGCGAGATAGCCGACCACGGCACCGAGCACCGCGCTGGGCAGATTGGCGTAGACCCCGGACAGGTTGAACAGCAAGCCGGTCCACAGCAACGGCAAGGTGATCGCATCCGGCAGCAATTGCGTGTCAAAGTCGATTGCGGTGAGCGCCAGCAAGGCCCAGATCAGCAGCAGCGCGCCTAAAGCGGCCGGACCGAAGCCGAAATGCCAGGCGGCCCAGGCAGACAGGACGCCGCTGATTCCCTCGATCACGGGATAGCGCGGAGAAATGGCCGCACCGCAGCCGCGGCAGCGGCCGCGCAGCAGCAGATAGCTGAAGATAGGGATGTTTTCCCAGGCGCTGATCGCGTGATTGCAATGCGGACAGGCAGAACGCGGCACCACCAGATTGTAGGGCGCTGCAGGTTCGGCCGTCGCCGGAGCAGGGGTGTCGGCCTGGTGACTCCGGGTAAGTTCCGCGCATTGCTGCAGCCAGTCGCGCTCCATCATCTTCGGCAGGCGATGGATCACGACGTTCAGAAAACTGCCGACCATCAGGCCGACGACCAGGCATGCGCCAATGAATGCGGCAGGCACCGTTTGCAGTAGCTGGAGCAAACTCATCTTGCCGGGACGTGGAGAGCGGACTGACTGTCAGGAAATAAGCTTGCGCCGTGTACCTTGTGCCTTTTTTCAGTCTTTTTCATCAAATGACTTCGCCCATCTTGAAGATCGGCAGATACATCGCGACCACCATGCTGCCTATCAGTGTCCCGAGCACCACCATGATGACCGGTTCCATCAGGCTGGAGATGGCTGTCACCGCATCGTCCACTTCACCCTCATAGAAATCGGCCACCTTCGCGAGCATCGCGTCCAGCGAACCCGCCTCCTCGCCGATGGCGCACATTTGCAGCACCATGCTCGGGAATATCCCGGTATCCTGCATCGCGGCGGTCAAGCCGCTGCCGCCGCTGACTTCGCGCTGTATGACCTTGGTTGCATTGTAATACACCGCATTGCCGGCAGCCCCAGCGACCGAATCCAGCGATTCGACCAGCGGCACACCGGCAGCGAACATCGTGGACAGCGTACGGGTCCAGCGCGCGATCGTGGCTTTGCGGATCAGTTCGCCGAAAACGGGAACCTTGAGCAACAGCTTGTCCATGATGTCCTGCATCTTCTTGCTGCGCTTCCAGAAATAGAAGAAGGTATAAAGACCGCCGCCTATGCCGCCGAAGATCGCCCACCAATAATGCACAAAGGCGTCGGAAACATTCATCAGCATCACCGTCGGGCCGGGCAATTTTGCGCCAAATCCTTCGAACAGCTGCTTGAATGCGGGGATGACGAAGATCATGATCACCGCGGTGATCACGAAGGCCACGACGATGATCGAAATCGGGTAGAACAGCGCGGATTTGATCTTGCTCTTGAGCGCCTGGGTCTTCTCCATGTAGGTCGCCAGGCGTTCCAGCAGCGCGTCCAGGATACCGGCTGCCTCGCCTGCGCCGATCAGGTTGCAATACAGTGCATCGAAATACAGCGGGAATTTCAGAAAGGCCTGCTGCAGGCTGCTGCCGGTTTCAACGTCGGTCTTGATATCCAGCAGCAGGCGCGCCACGGAAGGATTGCTGTGTCCCTTGCCGACGATATCGAAAGCCTGCAGCAATGGCACACCGGATCTCATCATCACCGCCAGCTGGCGCGTGAACAGCGTGATGTCCTTGGCGGTGATCTTTTTGCCCCTTGCGGTCTGGCGCTTGACTTTCAGGACATTGATACCCTGGCGGCGCAAATGAGCAGAAACGCTGGCTTCGCCAGGGGCGCGCATCTCGCCTTTCACGACCTTGCCGGACTTGTCCTTTCCTTCCCAGGCATAGGCAAATTCCTTTGCCTTGGTTTTCTCTGCTATTTTTGCTGCGACAGCCATGTTGTCTCTCCGGAGCCATACACTGAATGTTCGTAGTCTATCGACCGGCAGCAATCATGCCGAGCTTTGCTCCGCTTGTAAAGGCGAGTTTCCTATTGCTGCCGCTGCGGTTGTGCGGGGAAAATGCGCGCCACCTTGACGATGCGATCCTGGGTTTGAATGATCTCGATCGGATAGCCGGAGATTTTCAGACTGGTGCCTGTTTCAGGGATGTCCTCGAGGTGGTCCAGGATCAGGCCATTCAGGGTTTTTGCGCCATCCAGCGGCAGATGCAAGCCCAGTTTGCGGTTCAGCTCGCGCAAGCTGCTGCTGCCTTCCAGCAGGAAACTGCCGTCTTCCTGGCGCAGGAATTTGCCGGTTTGCGCCGGCGATTGGGTGGTGAATTCGCCGACGATTTCCTCAAGGATGTTCTCCAGCGTCACCAGGCCGAGCAGTTCGCCGTATTCATCCACCACCAGCCCCAGGCGCAGATGACGCTCCTGAAACTGCTGCAGCTGCTTGAGCAGCGGGGTGTCGGAAGGGATGAAATAAGGCTCGTTGAGCATCTCGCGCAGCCGGATCAGATCCAGCGCAGTTTCCTGCAGCAAGGCGGGAGCGCGCTTGATATGCAGGATGCCGATGATGTTGCTCGGGCGTGTCGGCATACACCGGCAGCAGCGTGTGATGACAGGTGATGATCTGCTCGCGCAATTCGGCCGGCACCGGCATTGATGTCCAGCGCCTCGATCTGGTTGCGCGGGATCATCACGTCGTTGACGGTGATACGCTCGAGATCGACCAGATTGAGCAGCATCTTCTGGTGTTTGCGCGGCAGAAAGTGCTCGGCGTCCAGCACCAGCCCGCGCAATTCCTCCAGCGTCATCTTTTGCTTGCTCTGGTCGGTCTGGATCTTGATCCGCATTACCCAGAGCAGGCCGTGCACGATCGCGGTGGCCACCGAGACCACCGGATGAAACAGCTTGACCAGCGGCGACAGCAGATAGCTGGAAGGCAGCGCGACGCGTTCCGGATGGCTGGCGGCGATGATCTTGGGCATGATTTCGCTGACCACCAGCAGCACAAACGTGATGCCCAGCGTGCCCAGCAGCAGGGCCAGCTCGCTGGCCCCGAACAGGCGCAACACCAGCACGTTGGTGACGGCGGCTGCGGCGACGTTGAGCAGGGTGTTGCCGAACAGGATAGAGCCCAGCAGCTTGTCGATTTTGGCGAGCAGACGGGAGGTCAGCTTGGCGCTTTTGCTGCCTTTGCGCACCAGCGCGCTGAGCCGGTAGCGATTTAACGCCATCATGCTGGTTTCCGCGGCAGAAAACCATGCGCCGAGAACCAGCAGCAGCAGCAAAATGCCCAACAGCGTACCTAAAGAGATGTTGTCCAAAGTGATGCCCTAATCGGGGTAGCGGATCATTTTGATGGCGGGAATGGTGGGTGAGAGGCAGTCGGGTGTCAAGCGGCGCGCCGGTAGCTCAAGACCATCATCAGCGCGCCTGCAATCACCATCGGCAGGCTCAGCCATTGTCCCATGCTCATGCCCAGCGACAGCAGGCCGAGAAAATCGTCCGGTTCGCGGGTGAACTCGACCAGGAAGCGCAAGCTGCCATAGCCGATCAGGAACAATCCGGAGACCGCGCCGACAGGACGCGGCGTGCGCGCGTAAATCCACAGCAGTGCAAACAACAACACCCCTTCCAGCGCGAATTCGTAAAGTTCGGAAGGGTGACGCGGCAGATTGTCCACTCTGGGGAAGATCATCGCCCAAGGCACGTCAGTGGGCCTGCCCCACAGTTCGCCGTTGATGAAATTGCCGAGGCGTCCGAAGGCCAGCCCGGGCGGCACCATCGGGGCGATGAAATCGGTCAGCTGCAGCCAGCGCAGGTGACGTTTGCGGGCCAGCCACGCCATCGCCACCAGCACGCCGAGAAATCCGCCGTGGAATGACATGCCGCCTTGCCATACCGCGAAAATTTCCAGCGGATGCGCAAGGTAGTATCCCGGTTTGTAAAACAGCACGTAGCCCAGGCGCCCGCCGAGTATTACGCCGAGCACGCCATAGAACAGCAGGTCGTCGAGCAGCTTGTTGTCGAATTGCGGATTGTTCAGCATCGCGATGCGTTTGCGCCCCAGCCACAGGAAGGCCAGGAATCCGGCAAGGTACATCAGCCCGTACCAATGTATCGCGAGCGGGCCGAGTTGCAGTGCGACTGGGTTGAATTGCGGATGAACCAGCATGATGTTATCGGGTAAAATCGATGCGCAGATTATACGGGTATCTCGACAAATCGCTCAAATACACCCGACAATTCGTAGGCGCAAAGGGATAGACATGGACACGGCACAGCAATTGAATACGCGCTTCGGCATCAAGGGACACCTGAATTTCCGCGAAGATGCCCCCGTAAAGGGGACGCCGCCAGACACTCGCCCTGCAGGCGGTCTTGGCGCTGCCAGCGGACTGGTGGTCGCGGAGATCAGCAACAGCCAGGCCAGCGCATCGCTGTGTCTGCAGGGCGCGCATCTGATGAACTGGCGGCCGCATAGCCAGTCCGTGCCGGTGATCTGGCTGTCGCGCGATGCCAAACTCGCGGCAGGAAAATCGATACGCGGCGGCGCGCCGGTGTGCTGGCCGTGGTTTGGCGCGCATCCAGCCGAAGCCGCTTTCCCCGGCCATGGCTTCGCGCGCACCGTGCCGTGGCAAGTCATCGAATCGGGCACCGAGCCGGATGGTGCGACACGCTTGACGCTGCGTCTGGTGCAGAGCGGCAAGACGCGAGCCCAATGGCCGCATGACAGCACGCTGGATCTGACCGTGGTCGTCGGCGCGACACTGCGGATGGAACTGAGCACTGAAAACACCGGAGCGCAAGACTTCACGATCGGCGAAGCCCTGCATACCTATTTCAGGATCAGCGACATCGCCGAAGTTCAGGTCAGGGGATTGGAAGGCTGCAGCTATTGGGACAAGGTCGGCGGCTCGGTGCTGAAGAAGCAGGGCGGCGCGATCGGCTTCTCCGGCGAGACCGATCGCGTTTACATCAATACCGCAGCGGAATGCGTGATTGTTGACGCCAGGCTGGGGCGCCGCATTCATGTCGCCAAGTCCGGCAGCCTTGCCACGGTGGTGTGGACGCCGTGGACGGAGAAGGCCGCGAAGATGGGCGATCTGGGGCAACCGGATGGCTGGCGCGAAATGGTGTGCGTCGAATCGGCGAATGCGATCGAGAATGCCGTCCATGTCGCTGCAGGAACCCGGCATACTTTGATCGTCGAATATCGCGTCGAGCAGGCATAGAAATCCGGGGACCGTGCCGGATAGGCATGCCGGAGGCTGCCGCAGCGCGTTATTTGCAAATGCAATCCGCATGACGTCACTCTGCTCTGCATCATCCTTGGCGGAAGAGGTCAACGTTAATGGCAAGCGCAACGTTAGTGGCAGGCTGCCGGAGATGCGTGTTGGGAAAGCGGGCGGAGTTGCTTAAAACCCGGCACGCAGGAAAATCCTCCGCACCGTATGCCAAGACTGCTGAAGAGTGGCTGATAGCAAAGGTATCCGGGGGCGGCAAAGGGGACTGTTACACTGCCACAGCCCTGATTCCAGATTCACCCAGGGTTAGCCAGGAAAGTTTCAAGAAGCTGGTCGAATTCGAACTCAGCCCGGACAAGCAACCCATCCGGAAGTTTTTTCGAAAAGGCCGGCCCCGGTCGGCTGGTTTGTTGCTGTAATATGCTGTCTTCTGCAGCAGCGCTCAAACTTTGCTTGAATCGCCGCTGCATTCAAGGTTTAATCTGCTTGTCAACGTAGCTTATGGAAATGGCGTTACAGGGTTCATGCAGTGAATCTGCGGGGTGTCTCCGGAATCTGTCCGGGCGGTTTAATTAAAATGGAGAGAAGTATGAAATCTATTATTGTTTGCATGGTCGCAACAGCGAGTCTGATGGTCGCGGTTGGCGCAGGCGCAGAAGAAATGCCTGCGCTGGCCAAGAAACTCAATTGCACCGCCTGTCATGCGATAGACAAACGCGTGGTGGGTCCGGCCTGGCGGGACGTTGCGAAAAGATACACCGGCAGCGGCGTGACCAAGTACACCTATAACGGCAAGGAGTATCCGCTGATCGAGGGCCTGGTGCAGAAGGTATCCCACGGCGGTTCCGGCAACTGGGGCACCATGCCGATGCCGGCCAACGATCCCAGCGGCGCCAAGCAGGCGGAGATCACCGAACTGGTCAAGTTCGAGCAAAGCCTGGCCACCAAGTAAGTGGCAGCACCAGGCAGCAGACAGCCGGCGCGAGCCGGCTTTTTTGCGGATGATTTGCCGGGTTAAATTGACAAGCATCGCGCCTGCTCCGCATAATCCAGGCACCTTTATCAAGAGACAGACCATGAATTCTCGCCACGCCGTTCCTTGTTGCTGGCTGCCCTTGCCCTGATCCTGGCCGGATGCGGAAAATCGGCCGGCACCGACCGGGATGCATCCGGTGATCTGATCGTCAGCATCGGCGCGTCTGCGCCGCTGACCGGCCCGCAGGCCCATCTGGGCAAGGATAACGAAAATGGCGCGCGCATGGCGATAGACGATGCCAATGCGAAAGGCGTCGTTCTGGGCGCGCGCAAGGTGCATTTCAGGCTGATCAGCGAGGACGATCAAGCCGACCCCAGGACCGCAACCATCGTCGCGCAGAAGCTGGCAGACAACAAGGTTAGCGGTGTCATCGGCCACATGAATTCCGGAACCAGCATCCCCGCGGCAAAGATCTACAGCGATAACGGCATTCCGCAGATATCGCCTTCCGCGACCGCGGTCGCCTATACCGCGCAGGGATACAAGACGGCGTTCCGTGTGATGGCGAACGATGCACAGCAAGGCCGCGTGCTCGGCGAGTATGCGGCAAAAAACCTGGGTGCGAGGAATATTGCCGTGATCGACGACCGCACCGCCTACGGCCAGGGCCTGGCGGATGAATTCATCAAGGCGGCACAGACCAATGGCGCGAAGATCGTCGCGCATGAATACACCAACGACAAGGCAATGGACTTTACTGCGGTGCTGACCGCGGTCAAGGGCAAGAAGCCGGATCTGCTGTTCTATGGCGGGATGGATGCCCAGGGCGGGCCGATGGCCAGGCAGCTGAAGGCGCTGGAGCTGAATGCGAAGTTCATGACCGGCGACGGCGGCAAGACCCCGGAATTCACCAAGCTGGCCGGCGCCGCCGCGGAGGGCACTTATGCCTCGCTGCCCGGGGTGCCGCTGGAGCAGATGCCCGGCGGCAAGGAATTCGAAAAGCGCTTCGTTGCCAAGTACGGGCCTATCCAGCTGTATGCACCCTATTGTTACGATGCGGTGAACGTGATGATCGCAGCGATGCAGAAAGCCGGCTCGGCCGAAGCGGAAAAATATATGCCCGCACTCAGGGACATTTCCTACGATGGGGTGACGGCAAAAATACAGTTCGATGAAAAAGGCGATTTGAGAAACGGTGCGATCACCGTGTACCAGGTGCAGCATGGCAACTGGCAGCCGCTGTATACGGCTGCTGCCGGCAGTGCCGCAGCACATTGACGCGAACTATCAGCTCACGACAGCGCCCGTGCGCGGCGGTTTTGTTTGCCCACTATGGAAATCCTACTTCAGCAGATAATCAACGGCCTGGTGCAAGGCAGCGTGTATGCGCTGGTTGCGCTGGGCTACACCATGGTTTACGGCATCCTCGGCCTGATCAACTTTGCGCATGGCGAAGTGGTGATGATAGGCGCGATGCTGGTGCTCTCCTCACTGACGGCAATGCTGGGGTGGGGCGTGCCAGTGCTGCTGGCGTTGCCGCTCGGCATCCTGCTGGCGATGGCCGGCTGCATGATGCTGGGCTATGCCATCGAACGCATCGCCTATCGCCCGCTCAGGCACGCGCCGCGCCTTGCGCCGTTGATTACCGCGATAGGCGTGTCCATCCTGCTGCAGAATCTGGCGATGATGATCTGGGGGCGCGGCTACCACCCGTTCCCGCAGCTGATCGCGAACCATCCCCACAGCTTCGGCGGAGCGATCATCAGCGATATCCAGATCGTGATTTTCGTGCTGGCATTGGCGATCATGGCCGGCCTGATGGTGATGGTGCACCGCACCCGTCTCGGGCGCGCGATGCGCGCCGTGGCCGAGAACCAGCACGCCGCGCAACTGATGGGCGTGAACATCGACCGCGTGATCTCGCTGACCTTCATGCTCGGCTCGGCGCTGGCCGCGATAGCCGGCGTGATGGTCAGCGCCAATTATGGCCTGGCACATTACTACATGGGCTTTTTGCTCGGCCTGAAGGCCTTTACCGCCGCGGTGCTGGGCGGGATCGGCAATCTGCGCGGTGCGATGCTGGGCGGCCTGCTGCTGGGTCTGATCGAAAGCCTGGGCGCAGGCTACATCGGCGACCTGAGCGGCGGTTTCTTCGGCAGCAACTACCAGGACGTGTTCGCCTTTCTCGTATTGATCGCAGTGCTGATTTTCAGGCCCTCGGGGCTGCTGGGGGAACGCATTGCCGAACGCGCTTGAACAGCTGAGCGGAAAACTCGCGCGCTCTTCTCCCGCAGGCGGGAAAGGGGGCAGGGCATGGATGTTCTGGCTGCTGCTGGCGGCGCTGCTGCTGTTGCCGTTCATCACCGACGCCCTGCTCGGGCGCGGCTGGGTGCGCATCGTGGATTTTGCGATGCTCTACATCATGCTGGCGCTCGGGCTGAACATCGTAGTCGGCTATGCCGGTCTGCTGGACCTGGGCTATATCGCGTTCTTTGCGGTGGGCGCCTATTGCTATGCGCTGACCGGATCGCCGCATCTGGCGCTGGCCTTCCCGGCGCTGTTCCCGGATGGCGTGCATCTGCCGGTGTGGCTGGTGGTGCCCCTGGCGGCGCTGCTCGCGGGCGGATTCGGCGTGCTGCTCGGCGCGCCGACATTGCGTCTGCGCGGGGATTACCTGGCCATCGTTACGCTCGGCTTTGGCGAGATCATCCGCATCTTTTTGAACAATCTGGACGCGCCGGTCAACCTGACCAACGGCCCGCAAGGCATCAGCCGCATCGATCCGATCGCGGTGATGGGGGTGTCGCTGAATTCCACGCAGCATGTTTTCGGCATCGAGTTTCCTTCAGTGCACCTGTATTTCTACCTGTTCCTGGCATTCACCGCGCTGGTGGTGTTCGTTTCGCGGCGGCTGGAGCGGTCGCGCATCGGCAGGGCCTGGATGGCAATACGCGAAGACGAGATTGCGGCTGCTGCGATGGGCATCAACACGCGCAACCTCAAGCTGCTGGCATTCGCGATGGGTGCGATGTCCGGCGGCGCGTCCGGCGCGCTGTTCGCCGGTTTCCAGGGTTTTGTCAGTCCGGAAAGTTTCAGCCTGATGGAGTCGATCATGGTGTTGTGCATGGTGGTGCTGGGCGGCATGGGCAACATCGCCGGCGTGATCCTCGGCGGGATATTGCTGGCGTTGCTGCCCGAAGTGTTGCGCAACATCGTCGTGCCGCTGCAACAGGCCTTGTTCGGCAAGACGCTGGTTGATCCGGAAAGCCTGCGCATGCTGCTGTTCGGCACGGCGCTGATCGTGATGATGTTGTATCGCCCCGCCGGGCTGCTGCCGTCGCGCGTGCGCCGCCGCGAATTGGGCGGCGATGAAACGGCCGAGGAAAGCGTATACGATGCCGCACACTGAGGATGATTTGCTGCACGCCGCGCGCATCAGCAAGCACTTCGGCGGACTGAACGCGCTTTCCGAAGTCACGCTGCACATCCGGCGCGGCGAAATCTACGGCCTGATCGGCCCGAACGGCGCGGGCAAGACCACGCTGTTCAACGTGATCACCGGCTTGTACCAGCCGAGTTCGGGAACGTTCCGCTTCAACGGCGCCGAGTACCGGCGGGGCAAGCCGCATCTGCTGGCGCAGGCCGGCATCGCGCGCACCTTCCAGAACATCCGCCTGTTCGCCAACCTGACCGCGCTGGAAAACGTGATGATAGGCCGGCATGTGCGCACCCGCACCGGCGTGTTCGGCGCGCTGCTGCGCAACCGCGCGGCACGCGGCGAAGAACGCGCGATCGCAGAACGCGCGCGCGAACTGCTGCGCGATGTCGGGATCGAAAAGCCGGCCCATACGCTGGCCAAACATCTGTCCTACGGCGAACAGCGCCGCCTGGAAATTGCCCGCGCGCTGGCCACCGAGCCCTTGTTGCTGGCGCTGGATGAACCCGCCGCCGGCATGAACGCCACCGAAACCGCGAGCCTAAAGGTGCTGCTGCGCAGCATACGCGCCAGCGGCATCACCGTGCTGCTGATCGAGCACGATGTGAAACTGATCATGGACCTGTGTGACCGCGTCGCGGTGCTGGATTATGGCAAAAAGATCGCCGAGGGCGTGCCGGAAGATGTGCGCAAAGACCCTGCGGTGATCGCCGCCTATCTCGGCGCCGAACCTGAAGCGCAGAAGGGCGACGCCGATGCGTGAAAACGACACGACAGCGCTGCTCGAGGTGCGCGACCTGAAAGTTGCATACGGCGGGATCCATGCGCTGAAAGGCATAAGCTTCGATGTCGCCCCGGGCGAACTGGTCGCGCTGATGGGCAGCAACGGGGCGGGCAAGACCACCACGCTGAAGACGCTGGCGGGCCTGCTGCACCCGGTTGGCGGACAGATCCGCTATCAGGGCGGGGACCTGCGCGATATCGCGGCGCACCGGCGCGCTGCGCTGGGCATCGCGCTGGTGCCGGAGGGGCGCGGCCTGTTCGCGCGCATGACGATCGCGGAAAACCTGCTGATGGGCGCATACAGCCGCAGCGGCGGCGGAATCGCCGAGGATCTTGAGCGCATGTACGGCCTGTTCCCGCGTCTGGCCGAACGCAGGGATCAGCTGGCCGGCACGCTGTCCGGCGGCGAGCAGCAGATGGTGGCGATGGCGCGCGCGCTGATGAGCCGCCCGCGGTTGCTGATGCTGGACGAACCCAGCATGGGGCTCGCCCCGCTGATGGTGCAGAGGATCTTCGATACCATACGCGACATCGCAGCGCTGGGCATGAGCATCCTTCTGGTCGAGCAGAACGCCAGGCTGGCGCTGCAGGTCGCACAACGCGGCTATGTGATGGAAAGCGGGGTTATCAGCCTGTCGGGCGCGGCGGGAGAGTTGCTCGGCAGCGACGCGGTACAGCGCGCGTATCTGGGGGCCTAGTCCGGGTTTATTTCTGCGCTATGGAGAAAAACATGGTTGAACGGATCTCTCATGGCATCGAGATATTGCCGAAAAACGCGGCAGTCAAGCAACTGTTTGTCCTGCTGCACGGTGCGGGTGCGAATTCAGCGGATCTGCAGCCGCTGGCCTATCAGTTCCGCAACGTGTTTCCGCATGCGGTGTTCCTGATTCCGGACGGCCCCTTGCCATTTCACGGCGGCCAGTTTGATGGCGCAGGCCACGGCAGGCAATGGTTCCCGGTCAGCGGCGTGACCGAGGAAAATCGGCCGGAGCGTGTCGCCGCGGCGATGCCGGCGCTGCATGCGCTGGTGCGCGACGCACAGCAGCGCTACCAGGTGCTGCAGTCCGACACTGCCCTGGTCGGCTTTTCCCAGGGGGCGATCATGGCACTTGAATTCAGCGTGGCGCATGACGGCCACGCCGGCAGGGTGATCGCATTTTCCGGCCGCTTTGCGCGGCTTCCCGAAACAGCGCCCGAGCTCACCACACTGCACCTGCTGCACGGAGAAGAAGACCGGGTCATCCAGGTCGAACAGGCCTATGCCGCTTATGACAGACTGATGGAACTACAGGGCGACGCCACGCTGGATGTCGCATCATCGGTAGGCCACGAGATCCATGCCGCACTTGCCGAGCGCGCGCTACACCGATTGCAGACCTGCATTCCGCTGCGTAGCTGGAAGCAGGCGCTGGGCGGCGCCTAGCCAGGGATAGCCCAGGCCTCCGGCTTCCAGTTTGACCAGCTCAGCGCCGTACCTGGCAAAACTGGGCTGCTATTCAACTTGCGCCGGCGCGCAGCTGGAATGGCGGCCGATGATGCTGCAGGTGTCGAGCCGCTGCCCGGCGCTGTCCCACACCTTGACCTTCCAGCGCCCGGGCCCGGTGCGCTCCATCGTCATATAGCCGAACCCGCCGGTCCATGAACTGTGCTGTTCGACCACGGCGCCCGGTGCCGGCGTGGCGCCGGGCGGCAACTGCGCGGGCAAGGCCGCCGCGTCTTCCATGGTTCCGGAAAAGCCGGCCACAAACTGCGTCGGATGCGGGCTGGAAAAGCTCACCTGTTGCCACATATGCACATGGCCCGACAGCAGGATATCGATGCGCGGCGGCATCAGCAGGGGATTGATGGCGCTGAACACGGATTGCAGGCCCCGGTTGCCCGGCTGCAGCCTGGGCGTTCGATACCGGTCCGGTTCAACGGCGAAGCCGAGCAGCGGGTGATGATCGGCCACGATGTTGTAGGCCGCCTGCCGGGACAGCAGCGCCAGCCTGTGATACAAGTCGCGGTATCTGAGCTGGCGTATGTCTCCCGGCGGGATTGCACGGTCCAGCGTGTCGGATGTGTCCAGCACGATCAGCTGGGCATCGCCGCCGAGCGGGACCGCATACGGATCGCTGTAGTCGCCGCTGCTGTCGTTGGCGGCGGTGTTGCAATCGCGCCCCGGCAACAGCGGAAACGGGGCGAGCATGCGCCACCAGCCCTGGCCGGCACGCGCGCATGACTCGTGGTTTCCGCGCACGATCATCCAGGGCGCAACCCGCAATAATGGAGCCGCAGGCGTGAAGAAATCGGCCTGCCAGGCATCCCAGCCGTAACCCCATGGACTGCCGGCACAGCCCGCGTTGCCGGGAGGGCAGCGATTTTCACGGTACAGAAAATCGCCCACATGCACGACCAGATCGGGTTTCCAGTGCGCCGCCGCCGCGGCTACCCGGGCGAACGGGTAGCGCTTGCTGTCGTTGCAGGACTGGTAAGCCTGGTCGCTTTTTTTCAGGCGGCAGCCGCTGTCGCCGATCACGACGATGCGTGCGATCTGATGTTTGGGTAACGGCAGCGACAGGCTGCCGATCAGCGCAGTTCGGGTCCCGGCCGGGATTTCCAGCTCGCAGGTGAGCAGCGGAAACAGCGACGGTTTGGAATCCGACGGCGCCGAGCGTGTAGGCCGCAGCGCCAGGGATGCCGGTGCGGCACGCACGCTCATCCGCACTGCGCGGGTATCGAAGCGGATCAGCGGGCAGCGCGCATCCGTCGTCAACACGCGCGCGTATGGTCTGCCCTGTTCGCCAAGCACGACATAGGCGGCTGCGATGCCGCCGCTCAGCAGCGCCTGCGCATTGCCGCAATACAGCAAAGCCGCGGCCGCAAGCAGGAACAGCGAACGGCCCGGTCGCAGAACAAGAGTGCCGGGCATGGAGTCTTCCGATTGATTGCCGGTGCAATGGCTCAGCGGTCGAATTCGACCCACACCTGGAACACCAGGTCAGAACCACGCAGTTCGGGAGGGGTATCCGGATAGTGCGCGCTTTGCACCGCCTGCAGCGCGGCACGGTCGATCAGGCCGAAACCGCTGGCGGTCAGCAGCCGTGCTTGTGCGGGGACGCCGTCGCGCAGGTGGAATTCGACTCTGACCTTCCCGGCGTAATGCAGCGCTTCTGCTGCCGGCGGGTAGTAATGCGCAGCCTGCACTGCGCTGTGGACCTTGGCCGCGTATACGTCGCTCGGTTTGACGTTGGCCGCACTGGCCGCAGCGGCGGGCGCAGGCGGCGGCGGGACCGGTTCGCTGAATGCGGTCGGCTGGGCTGCTTGCGGGGTGGGCGGCAGCTGGGGCGGCGGCGGTTGCTGAACCTGTTCCGGAGGAGGGACGGGCTGTTTGGGTTTGGGCGTCGGCCGCTGCGGTTTCGGTTCAGGCGGCCGCAGCGACGGCTGTTCCGCATTTTCCAATTCGATCGGCATGGTTTCGGACAATGCCGACCGGGTCTGGGATGCGCCGGTCAGGATGGCTGCCGCGCCGGCCAGCAACGCGAGTTCGATCGCCACAGCCAGACCGAACGCCTGCACAGGATGAGGGCTGCGCCGCGCGGACATGACTACTTGCTGCCGGTGCTGCTGGCGGCAAGAGCGATCTCGCTGGCTCCGCCGGCGCGTATTGCATCGATCACGCCCATCACCTGCTGCAGCGTTGCAGTCTGGTTGCCGGCGATCGTCACCGCGGTCTTGCCGCTGCCGCGCTGCAGCAGCAGGCTGGTCAACTGCGCCGGTGTCATGCTGCGATTTTCCACTTCCAGGGAGCCGTCCGGGGTAATTTCAACCAGCAGTTTCGGCGGCGGGATGGTCGCTGCGGTCGAACTGGTCGGCAGTTTGGTCACCTGGCCCGAGGTCGGAATCATGCGCAGCGTCAGCATCGCAAAGAAAACCAGCAGGAACAGCATGATGTCTATCATCGGAATGATCTCTATCCTGGCCTTGCGTGTTTCGAAATAGCGCATCTCAGGCCCTCGCCTGGGCACGGATCAATTCAACCGGAGTCTGTCTGGAGGAAGGAATTCCCGGCCGGCCATGACGGTTGAGCAGCATCACCTTGATCGTTTCCAGCTGGTGCAGGATCACGCGCACGCGAGTGTGCAAGGCATTGAAGCACACCAGTCCGATCATCGCGATCAGCAGGCCGGAAGCGGTTGCGATCAACGCTTCGGCGATGCCCCCGGTTACCTGCAGCGCGCCGGTCTGGACATCGCCCAGCGCATGAAACGCATTGAACATGCCGATGATCGTGCCGAACAGCCCCAGCAGCGGAGCCAGCGTGATCACTGTATCCAGCATCCACAGCGAACGGTCCAGGCCGGGCACCTCGTGCATGATAGCCTCTTCCAGATGCCCGTCCAGGCTGGCGCGGTCTGCGCCAGCCGGTTCATGCTGCAGCACGGAGAACAGGCCGGCATGCGGCAATTGCGCAAACTGATCCGGAACGGACAATGAGGCAATCTGGCCATCCGCGCTTTTGAGCATTGCGATCAGCTGCGCGCCACCTTCCTGCATATTGGACAGATGGCGGCTGCGCTCGATGATCACGGTCAGCGCGACCAGCAGCAGCAGCAGCATCAGGTATAGCGTGCCGCCCGAGTCGTTGGCCAGTTCGAACAAGTGTGAGATATTCATCGCGTTTCCCGTTTCCGTTACATGCTGACTGACAGGCTCAACGCATAATTGCGTTCCGGGTTTACGTAATACATCGGATTGCCGTTGGCGTCATTGGCGAACGAGGCAAACACGCCGTTCCTGTTGAACACGTTGTTGACCTGGAATCCGATTTTGGCTGCCTTGCCCCAGTTTCCAACGCCGTCCAGCGCATAGCTGCAATTGAAATTGGCGATGGTGAAGCTGGAGAACGGGATGGGATTGCCCAGGGCATCATTGCCGCTGTAGCGCGCGCCGACCTCCTTTGCGATCAGCGAAGCATAGGCCGGCCCGCGGTTGTAGATGACCCCGGCGGTTGCGGTATTCCTCGGGACATTCAGCAGCATCGAGCCATCGCTGGTCGAATAGTTGTTGAGTGCATAGTTGCCATAAAGGCTGAACCCCGCACCGACAAAATAAGTCGATTCACCTTCGACCCCGCTATATTTCACCCCCCCGGCATTATTGAAGCAGGTGTTTATGCCGCAAGGCGCAGCGGTGATCTGGTTGTTGAAATCAATTCTATAAATATCGCCGGAGACAGTCAGGCGGCTGCCGGTCCAGGTTGTGCCCAGCTGGTAATTTTTTGTCGACTGGGGGCTCAGGGTGCCGGGTAGTACATTGGGCTGATAGAAGTTGTTCAGGTTGGGAGCCAGGAAACCTTCGGCAAACTGGGCATAACCGGTCCAGTTCTGGCGAATCTTGTAATGCGCCGAGAGGGCGGGCAGTGCCTTGGCCCAGGTTTGCGATGCGTTGTAAGACTGGCTGGTCCCGGGGTTGACGGCCGCATCGATGGTGCGCGTGAAGGAAGAGTATTTCAGGCCGGGCGTAACAGTGAGCTTGTCCGTGGCTTTCCATGCATACTGCAGATAGGGCTGGAACGTGGTCAGCGTATCCAGCATCGTCTGGTTCACGCCGTTGACGCCGCCGCCCGCCGGGTTGATCGCCCCGCCCAGGGTGTAATCGACATTCATGTTCATGCGATTGTTGGTCTGATGGTCGACCCATGCGCCATATTCGAGGTCTCCGTGCTGCAATGTATTCGTCATGCGCAGCAGATCGCCGTAGGACCGGTAGTTCATGTCCATCTTCTGCCCGGGAACGTTGCCGGCCCCGTAGGTGGTGCCATTGGGCAGTGCGCCGCCCGGATCGGAACCGTTGTAACCATTGTGGTAGTAAGCATAGGTGTAGAGCTTGTTGTCGATCTTCAGGTTGCCCTGCACCGAGTTGAGGCCGACGTATTCGAAGTCGCCGGTGATATCGTCGTAGTTGTAGCCGTAATAATCCTGGCTGTTCGGGTTGGCGCTCAGACCGTAATTCTGGCCGTATTTCGCTATCGTTGCGAGCGTCGCTCCCAGCGGTACGTTCTGATGCACCTGGTTCTGCATCGTCACGAATGTGACCGAAGTGTTGTCGGACATCGGTTTGATGTACTTGATGAAAAGGTTGCTGCGCCGGATGTTGCTGTTGGTCAGATACCCGTCCGAGGAAAAGTTCTTGTAATCTATCATCGCGCTTGCATCACCGTAGTTCTTCATCACCCCGGTGTCGAATTCCGCTCCGGCCAGAACCGTATTGAAGCTGCCGACGGTGGCGTAAGGGGTGAAGGTCGGCGCAGCCATCAAATCCTTGGAGTTGACCGCGATGGTGCCGCCAAATGTTGCGTCGCCGATGTTGCTCGCATCACCCGGTCCGCGGTCGATGACGATGTTGCCGATATCCTGGGACATGAAATAGGAGGTGGAATGATGCGTGAAGTCGTTCGAGTCCCCCCAGGGGATGCCGTCGAAGGTCACGTTATATTGGCCGTCCTGGAAGCCCCGCATCGTCATGCTCTGGGTTTCCATCATCCCGGGTCCGTTCGGGTCAACGCTGAACACGCTGGGGGCGATATTGACGATATCCGTATAATTGGAGCCTGCCGAGGCGTTCTCCTGGATGTAATGCTGGTTGATGATGGACTGGGGTTGGGCGGCGTCCAGCGATCCCTGGGTAGGCGCCTGGTAAGTCGGGGACGTCTGATCGACGGCAGTGCCGGTATCTGTCGCGCCGACCACGCCGAGATCGGTCACGTCAGCGGCAAAGGCGCTGTGGACTGCACAGGCCAACAGCGAAGCCATGAAACCGGCGGGAACCAACCTCCCGAAGCTGCTGCGGATGGAATTGCGAGATGGTCCTTTCCTTGAGTCGACTCTGGTGCGCATGTGTAATTTCCCCTTGATTAATTTGATCAGAAAGCCAAACCGGCCAAACAGGCAGGGGGAATCTACGCGCACAATGTTAAAAAATGGTTAAAGCTTTGTGATGCATTGATTACGGAATTATTTCCGGAAGATGCAATCGATGCCACGGCAGTGCAGTCATTGCGCCCGGGATCCTGGGCTGCAGGATGTGCCATGCCGATGCGGATGCGGCTGGTACGCGAAGGATCAGCCGGCCGCGCAGATTGGGAGCAGGCAGTCGTGCCGTGAATCCGCTAGCCGCTCCATTGCGCAGTCAGCATGCGTTCGCGCCTGCTTTCGGTCAGGCGCAGCATGAACGCGCAGTCGCTGCGATGTATCGTGATGCCGCGGTCGCGCGTGACGTAGCCTACGATCGCGTCGCCCGGTGCCGGGCTGCAGCACCGGGCGATCCGGGTCATCAGGTTGTTGACGCCGCCGACGATGATGTCTGCTTTTGAAGTATGCCCGGCTGCGGGCCTGTAGGTTTTTGGTTTTGCCGGCTCGATCACCCTGGCGGGCAACTCCTGCTGGATCGCGACTGCGATGCGCCGCTGTGTGATCACGTTGCGCCCGATCGCCGCGAGAAAATCCTCCAGCTTGTGGTAGTGCAAGCGCTGCGCGAGTTTTTCCTGGTTGATTGCGGTCACACCCAGCCGGTGCAGTTCCTTGTCCAGTTGCGCCCTGCCCTGTGCGACGCTCTCGTCGTGGTTCTGGCTCTTGAACCAGGCGCGCACCTTGGCGCGGATGCGCGCGCTTTGCAGGAAGCCAAGCGACGGGTTGATCCAGTCGCGGCTCGGCCCACCCTGCTTGGCAGTGAGGATCTCGACGCGCTGGCCGTTCTGCAGCTGGTAGTTGAGCGGGGCTATGCTGCCGTCGACCTTGGCGCCGCGGGTGCGGTGGCCGAGATCGGTGTGCAGCGTGTAGGCGAATTCCACCGGCGTCGCGCCCCTGGCCAGCGCGATCACCTTGCCCTGCGGCGTGAACACATAGACTTGGTCGCGGAACAGCTCGTTTTTGAATTGCTGCTGCAGGTCGCCCTGCCCGGCCAGGTCTTCCTTCCACTCCAGGATCTGGCGCAGCCACGCGATCTTTTCGTCGAAGCGTGCATCGGATTTTCCCCCTTCCTTGTAGCGCCAGTGGGCGGCGACACCGAGTTCGGAATGCCGGTGCATCTCGCGGGTGCGTATCTGCACCTCCAGCGCCAAACCGCGCGGGCCCAGCACGGCGGTGTGCAGCGAGCGGTAGTCGTTGCTCTTGGGATGCGCGATGTAATCGTCGAATTCCCCGTCTATCGGCGGCCACAGTTCATGCACCAGGCCGAGCACGGTATAACAGGCCCGGATGCCATCCACCTTGTTTTCGTCGATCAGTATCCGCACCGCACGCACGTCATAGAGCTCGCTGAATTCGAGCTGTTTGCGCCGCATCTTGTTGATGATGCTGTAGATGTGCTTGGGGCGGCCGCTCACCTCGGCGGAGATGCCGGCATGCTCCAGCTCCTGTTTCAGGCGCGACACGATTCCGGCAATGTACTGTTCGCGTTCTGCCCTGCGCTCATCCAGCAGCTTTGCTATCTTTTTGTACAGCTCGGGCTCCAGGTAACGCACCGAGAGGTCTTCCAGCTCCCACTTGAGTTGCCATACGCCGAGGCGGTTGGCCAGCGGCGCAAACAGGCTGCGGGTCTGCTGTGCGATCAGCTTTTGCTGTTCCTTGCTGGCTGCGGAAAGATGGCGCAGGGTCTGGGCGCGTTCGGCCAGCTTGATCAGTACCACGCGGATGTCTGCCACCATCGCCAGCAGCATCTTGCGCAGGGTTTCGATCTGGTGCACATCATCGCCCTTTTTCCGCTCCCGCTGGTCCGCGCTGCGCATCTCGCTGAATTGCTCGATCTGCTCCATGCGTGAAATGCCCTCGACCAGCATTTTCACGCTGGTGCCGAAACGCGCCTCGAGTTTGTCCGGCCAGTCGTCCAGATAGGCGGGCACGGCATGCAAAATCGCCGCGGCGATCGTTTCATGGTCCAGGTGCATGCCAAGCAGGATCGAGGCCGCGCCAAGCGCGTGCTGCAACAGCGGCGCGCCGGTCAGTTCGAACTGGCCGGCATACAGCGGTTGCGCAAATGCGCCGGCGGCGCGGATCAGTTCGACTTCGGCGGGAGCGAATATTCTCGCTGCCGCATCGAGCAGGGCCGCTGCGTCGGCAGGGTCCTGGCCGGACGGGGAAGGGGTGTTATGCCGGGGACTGATCATCCGGCATTATTGCATCGATGCATGGTCTGGATAAGGGGAGGTGGAGTCTCGTTGTGGCGGCAAGCCGGATCGCCCGGCGGCGTGCCCTGGCCTGCATCGGCCGCCGGGCTAGGAAGTGTAGCGGTTCAGGTATTCGACCAGCTTCTTGCGTATTGCCGCGCTGCCCAGCGACTGGGTATGTCCGGCGCCCGGGACGAGCCACAGTTCTTTCGGTTCACCGGCGCGTTCGAACAGCTGTTGGGAGTTGTGGAACGGAACCACCACATCACTCTCGCCGTGGATCAGCAGCAGCGGCAGCGGACTGATCGCGGCGACCGACGCGGCCGGTGAGTAGTCATCGTCGACCGTCAACCAGGGCAGCCATTGCAACGGCCAGGTGATGAAAATACTGGCCATCTTTTCCTTGACGATCTTGCGATAATCGAAAAAGGAGCTGTCGATCACGACCGCGCGGATGTGGGCGCGGTAGGCGCTGTGCGCCGCATAATAAATCGCCAGCGCGCCGCCCAGGCTTTGCCCGAAAATGACGATCCGGGTCGGATCGACCCCTTTGTGCACCAGCAGGCTGCGCATCGCGGCATCGATATCGAGCTGTACGCCGGCCAGCGTCGGGAAACCGTCGGAAGCGCCATAGCCGCGGTAATCCAGCGCCAGCACGTTGAAACCTGCGGCGGGCAGCCACGCGACACTGCGAAAATGCGTGCTGATGTTTTCGGCGTTTCCATGCAGGAACAGGATGGTTGCCTTTGCCTTGCCGCCATCCATGCTGTTGGCCGGAAGGAACCACGCGTTAAGCTCGGTGCCGTCGGCTGCCTGGATGGTTTCCGACTGGTATTCGATGCCGTGGCGCTGCGGCGTGTCGACCAGGTTGCTGTCGGGATGAAAGAACAACTGGGTGCAGCCGGAGAGCAATGCGGAAAGCAGCAGGATACGGATATACATATCAAAAATACCAGAGTAGCGACACCGAGCCGTTGTTGTATGTCCGCAGCAATTCGCGGTTGCGCGAGGCATCCATGCGCAAGGCGAGGTTGCGCTCAAGGGTGACGCGCTGCTGCAGGCCCAGCATCACGGGCGAATCGCGTTGGCCCAGGAAATATCTCATCCCGCGCACATAAGCGTGCACGCGCCAGCGCGGACTGATGTCAACCAGCGCGCCGGCGCGCGCGCCGGCGCCCAGCGCATATCCGCTGCCCAGATCGCGGCCGACCCGTGAGCTGTTGTCGAGCAAGGCATACCAGAGCGCAGTGTCGCGCTCGTTCGACCAGGCGCCACCGGCGCCGTCATCCAGCGCGAAAACCAGCGGTTCGCTGCCGTTCGAGGCGCGCACCCGCCGCCACCCTGCCGAGATCTTCCAGGACAGCGGATGAAAAAAATCATCGCGCGGGGTCAGCGAGAAGATATCGACCGGCATGAATCTCTGGACTTCGGTCGCATTGAAATCATAGTGGCGCAGACTCAGGTCGAAGAATTCGTTCTGCGCGCCGCGCGTGTATCCGGCATCGTCGTCCATCAGGTCGTGGTAGGCAGGGCGGGCGGTGATCTCCTGGTAGTCCTGGTTTTCCCAACGGCCTGCGCCAACTGTCACGCGCGCAGAACCGTGTCCCTGGTCGGGACGGACGGCGGGTATCGGGACCTCCGGCGATTGGCCGGGCACGTCCAGGCGGCTGCGCGCAGTCAGCAATTCGCGGGCAAGCGCGGCAGGATCGGCCACGTCATGCTTGCCGGTGGAACGGCGATAGCCTGCATAATCCTCGCTGGCTTCGAGCACGGCGGCGGTGCGCTCTACGGGCATGGCATTCAATGCAGGGTCGTTTGCAGTCATACGTCCCATGCTCAGGTCTTTGGTGAGTCTGCGTTCGGACTCATTCAGCAGGCTAAGTTGATATTGCACTATTGTAGCGCTTGACGGGCGGTAGACAACCTTCTTCACCAAACCCGGCTGCCGGGTGATTTCGCGCACCGTGTCGGTGGGGATCGCCCACCAGCGGAAACGGCTGGTGAGATCCAGATCCGGCCTGGCGACCTGCAACAGGCCGAGCAGATGGTAGGAGCAGTTTTCATCAAAAAAGAAATACTGAAAGTAGGCGGGGCCGAGCTCCCATGCGTGCATCAATACCCTGTCCACCTCTTCGGGGCTGAGGTTCAATTGATATTCCCAAAGATCGCGATTTTCCATATCGCGGTATTCACGCACCTTGACATAATAGGGCAGGATCGAAAATGTGCCGGGATAGCCTCCGAACAGTCCGTTCATCGCAAACAGGACACCGTTGGTCTCATTGGTGTCGGCGGCGAAATTGACCGCATACGCCAGCAGCCGGGTGTGCTCATCCTGGTCTTGCGCATCCACGCGCATCAAGGTGTGGCCATACATCGACGCAGGGCTGTTCAGATAGGCCGACGCAAAGATGATCGTCAACCCCCCCGGATTGAGTGCGGCGTGCCACGCCTGGTAGCGTTTGCACTGATGCTCGGGCAGGCGCTGCGGATCGAAACCAAGCTGCTGCTTCAACCAGGTATAGCGGGCGATGAACAGGCATTGCGGATTCTGTTGCCCGTTGCTTTCCCGGGTGTCGGAGTAAAAGCTCGCAAGCGTGGCTTCCAGTTCGGATTGCGGATTGTATTTTCCGTCAGGCGCATTGTAGAAATGCGGACTGTCGACCAGGCCGTGGACGCCGGAAGAGATCAGGTCGGGCACGTAATGTCCAAGCTTGCGCCACTCAGGCTTGTCCGCAAGCTTGAGCTGTCTCGACTTGGCGACCAGTTCGGCCAGGTATGCGCCATCGGCTGCGGCAAATGCGGAAGCGTGGAACAGGAAAAGCAATGTGCAGACAGACAGGCATGCCGCTCGCATAGTCCATTCCGGAAACATCGATCGGGATTTCAGACAAGAAAACACCCAGTGGTTGTACCACTGGGTGTCGGGAACTGCGTGGGTGTTACAGCGCTGCCTGGTAACGCGACAGGGTCGCATCCGAGGCGAGAACCTGGCGCAGCGAGGCAACCACCTGGTCGGTTGGGGCGCTGTCGCTGCTGAAGATGCGAGCCACGTTGTCCTTGGTCAGGCGGTTGAATGCAGCCTGATCCTGTGCTTGAACGCCAAGCAGATGGGACAATGCAGCCAGCGTTTCGCCGCTGCCCACCGACATGTCGCGCGCCAGCTGATCCTTGTTGTTCTGGATGAACATTGCGGTCTTCATGTTGGAAGTCACTACGCCATCCTGCGTACAACCCAGGGTGCCGGAGGTGATGCCGAAAGTCTGGTTGCCAGTGCTGCTGTTGGTTGTGACCGCGAGTACCTGCGGCGCGATGCCGGACTGACCCTTGAATATCATCGAGCCGACTCCGCAACCCCCGACGTTGTCTGCAGCCATCGCCAGTGTGGGCAGTGCCGCAATCAGTGTAAACATCGCAAGAAATTTTTTCATGTTAATCCTCCGCTAAGTTGATCGAAAATTTCCGGTTAACGCTCTTCCTAAGGTGCTCTCTGGCGTCGCGCAGTTTATACAGGGTTATTCGAAGTGTTGTCAATCTGCCGTGATGATTCCTGCAACAAACCGGCTTCCGCGCTGCGGTGGTTCAGGCAAGCTCTTTCCACAACATTTTGCTTGCCAGTACGATCAGCAGTAACGCGAAAAATTTGCGCAAGCTCCCGATCTGCATCGAATGCGTTGCCTTTGCGCCAAACGGTGCGGTGATTACGCTGCCGAGCGCGACCCAGAGCAAGGCGGGCAAATAGACAAAGCCCAGGCTCAGGTCGGGCAGGGTATGGACGCGCATGCCGGTCACCACATAGCCTATCGTGCCGCCGACCGCGACCGGGAAGCCGATGGCGGCGGAGGTGCCGATCGCATGCCTGAGCGACACATTGCACCAGACCAGGAACGGGACCACCACCGTGCCGCCGCCTATCGACACCATGCTGCTCAGCCAGCCGGTGAGCACGCCGGTCAGTGTCGTGCCGGCAGCGCCGGGCAGCTGGCGGGAAGCCTGCGGCTTGGCATCGATCAGAATCTGCACTGCGACAAAATACACGAACAGCGCGAAAAATATTCCCAGGTAGTGCGGCGAGATGCTGGTGGCAAATACGGCGCCTATCGCCGTGCCGAGCAGGATGCCGGGAGTGATGTGGCGCACCACCCGCCAGTTGACCGCGCCATGCTGGTGGTGTTTGCGCATGCTCGACATCGAGGTGAACAGGATGCCTGCCATCGAGGTGCCCAGCGCCAGATGCAGCGTGTGAAGGGGAGGGAAGTGCTGCGCATCGAACGCGAACAGCAGCGCCGGCATCAATATGATGCCGCCGCCGATGCCGAACATGCCGGCCAGATAGCCGGCGATCGCGCCCAGCACCAGATAAAGCGCGTCCCATTCCATCATGCGCGTGCCAGTTGGATAGTGATGAAATCCCACTCGGCCGGGTCTAGCGGTGTGATGGACAGTCGATTGCCGCGCTGCAGTGTGCGCATGCGTCCCAGTTGCGGGTGTATGCGCAATTCGTCGAGCGGAATCAGCGCGATCTTTCTGGCCAGCTGCACATCGACATTGAACCAGCGCGGCTGCTCCCGGGTGGCCTTGGGGTCGAAGTATTTGCTGTTCCGGTCGAACTGCGTCGCGTCGGGATAGGCAGTGCTGCTGACCCGGGCAATGCCGGCGATGCCGGGTTCGCTGCAATTGGAGTGATAGAACAGCACGCCGTCGCCGACCTGCATCTGGTCGCGCATGAAGTTGCGCGCCTGGTAGTTGCGCACGCCGTACCAGGCCACGGTCTGGTCAGGATAATTCGCCAGGTCGTCGATGCTGACATCGGCAGGTTCGGATTTCATCAACCAGTAGCGCATGCATCATTCCAAAAATAAAAAGTGCGACCCTGATCAAGGTCGCACTGAATTGGAGCCCCCCGCCTGTGCCGTTGACCCAGCATCTTGAACCTGGGTTCAAGAGGGCCGCATCCAAGTCACTTCAGGTACATCCGCCAGCCAGATGGATCTGGTGGGGACGCGCACAACGGTAACATCAAAGGTTGCGGCCTTAAGCAAAGCTTATTGGTTCAAAGAATTATAGGCCTGTCGAACACCGCAGGGGGCAAACTGTAACCAATGACTTGCCCAGTGTGTATTGCTGGGTCAGCCAGAAGGCCGCTAGCCTGGTCAGAACAGCGTGTCTTGATCGGCCAAGGCCTGGTCGATCGCTGCCTGCATGGCTTCCATTCTACGCTTAAAGTCATTCAGGTCAACGCCCCGTCCGATTTTGGTGGTGAGCAGTTCGTGAGTGATATTGAGCGCGGCCATCAGTGCGATGCGTTCGACGCTGGCGATCTTGCCGGCATCGCGAATTTCGCGCATGCGCTTGTCCAGGTAAGCCACCGCATCCAGCAGTTCACTGCGTTGGTCTTCCGGGCAGGCGATACGCAATTCCCTGTCCAGGATCTTGATTTCCAAGGTCTTGGCGGCGGCGTTCATGGCTGATTTTCGGGTAACGAGTCCAGCAGTTTTTTCAAGCGTGCCTTGGCGAGTTCGGTTTTGTCCTGACACTGGCGATTGTTGCTGAGAGTGTGTGCCAACTCTTGCCGCAGTTGTTGATTTTCAGCACGCAGCTTGCCACTGACTTGTATCAACTGAGCGAGTTTTCCTTCCAGAGCGGCCAATTCGTTTTCCATGGTTTGACTATAAATTGAAAAGTGCTGATAAGTCAAATGCTAAGACATGGTTATGCAAGCGTTTTGTAAGTTTTGCCGGACATTGTTTTGTGCGGTCAGCCAGAGGAGGCGCGATATATATGGATGTGTTAAAGTGCGCACCGCTTTAAGGTGCTCGTCTGCTTGCATTCGAGTTAAACGGGAAGCAGGTGCGGGAAGATCGATTCCCAATGCCTGAGCTGCCCCCGCAACGGTAAGCGAGTGTGGATTTGCCAGTATGCCACTGTGAGTGACCCCCCGGGGAAAACTTATGGGAAGGCGGCAAATCAGGACTTGCGAGCCCGGATACCGGCCTGGAAGCGATGGACAGGAGATGCTGCGGGCGGCGCATCGGGATACACACGAACAAAGTTGCCGTTCGCATCCTGACTGCTCTGCTCGCCGCACTCCTGAGTTATTGATTTTCCAACGGGGACGCTTGGAACTACTCAGGAAACAATCATGAGACAACAATTAATCCGGGTTGCACTGTTCGGTGCACTCATCTTTCCTTTTGCCGCAGAAGCCGATCCGCCGATGGATATGCTGATTGTGACACCCACGCGCATGCCGCAATCCCTGGATAGCACGATTGCAGACACCACCGTGCTGGATGAACAGGATATTCGCAATTCCGGTGCGCCGGATGTGCCTACCCTGCTGCGCTCGCTGCCGGGCGTCGAAGTGGTGCAGTCCGGCGGAATGGGGAGCGTCAGCAGCATTTTCATGCGCGGCACCAATTCCGATCAGGTGCTGATATTGCTGGATGGCGTGCGCATCGATTCCGCCACCACCGGAACGACCGCACTTGAGCACATCATGCTGGACAGCGTCGAACGGATAGAAGTGGTGCGCGGAAACAGCAGCAGCCTGTATGGTTCCGAAGCCATCGGCGGGGTGATCCAGATATTTACCAAGCGCGGAAAGGGCGCACCCGCATTCAATGCCAGCGCCGGGATGGGCAGCTATGACACGCAACATTTGGCAGCCGGCTTCTCCGGCGAGGCAAAGGATACTTCGTTCAGCGTGAATGCCGGAAAAGTCAGAACCGACGGCGTGTCGGCGATCAACCCGCTGCTGGTGCCCGGAGCCAACCCCAACAACAACGGCTATGACAACGACACCCTGAACGCGCAAATCAAGCATGTCCTCAATCCGGATCACTCGCTGTCGGCGTCGCTGTTCAGCACGCGCGGCAACACCTCGTTTGACAATCCGTTCGACCCAGTTTCGACCGATGTCAACAACACGGTCGAATACATCGACAAACTTTCGCTGTCATCGGACGATCAGCTCAGCGAAATGTGGCACAGCCAGGTGCGCCTCGCGCAAGGCACCGACGACAGCCATACTTACCTGAACGGAGCACCCGCCTATCGTTATCAGACCCGGAACAATCAGATGAGCTGGCAGAACAATCTCAAGATCACGGATAGCCAGCATGTCGATCTGGCGGCGGAATATCTGGACCAGTCGGTGTCTTCGGATACGCTGTATACGCAAAACTCGCGCACCGTGAACAGTGTGCTGGGTGGGTATGTGGGCCAATTCGGCCCGCAGCAGGTTCAACTCAACCTGCGCCAGGACAACTACTCCGATTTTGGAGCAGCTAACACCGGTCTGCTCGGCTATGCCTGGCAATTTGCCGATGCGCTGCGCGTGACCGCGAACGTAGGCACCGCCTTCAAGGCCCCTACCTTCAACGACATGTACTACCCGCTGCAGAACTATGGCGCTTTCGGCAGTTATGCCGGCAATCCGAATTTGCGTCCGGAACGTTCGCAAAACAGGGAGGCCGGACTGCATTATGCGGCGCACGACCAGCGCGTGGACGTGGTGTATTTCAACAATCGCATCCACGATCTGATCGCACCCAACAACCTGTTTGCCGGAAGCATGATCAACATCAATCAGGCGCAGATCATCGGCCAGGAGCTGATCTATGCGGGAGATTTCGGCGCTACCCACCTGAAAGCCAGCGCGACGTTCCAGAATCCCCGCGATACCTCCACCGGCCAGGTGCTGCTGCGCCGCGCCAGGGAATATGGAGACTTTGCCGCAGCGCATGACTGGGGCGCATGGAAAGCGGGGGCCGAGGTGCATTACAGCGGGGCACGCCAGGATTTTGATCCGAACGGCAATGCGGTCACGCTGCAAGGATACCAGTTGCTCAACCTGACTTCGGGCTACAAACTGGACCAGAATCTGAATTTGTCGATGAGCCTGGACAATCTATTCAATCGTAATTATTCCGAAGCCTATGGCTACAATACGCTGGGGCGAACGCTGTTTGTCGGATTGAGCTATCAACAATGATATTTCCAATTCGTCCGGCTTGGTGTAGTGTTGCAGCCGCCAAGGCAGGTTCAATTCAGGAGAGGTAATGTTTACTACACAAACCAGAACCATCGGGATTTTTGCAGCAATGGCTGTTCTGATGGCGGCTACCCGTTTCAATCATTTCGGCTCGGCGGTCTCTGTGCCGGATGCCTCTTGCGCAGTGTTCTTCCTGGGCGGCTTGTATCTGGCCCGGTCTGCAGGCGCAGCCATCGCGGTATTTGCTGCGCTATTGCTGGAAGCCGGCTTGATCGATTACTACGCGACTTCGGTGCAGGGCATCAGCGATTGGTGCCTGAGTCCCGCCTACTGGTTCCTGATTCCGACCTACGGCAGCCTGTGGCTGGCCGGGCGCTGGGCCGGGCTGCGCAACACAGACAAAGACCGCACTCCGGATAGCGCTCGGCTGGCTGTTCTGGGGGCAACTGCCTGGGCGGCCTGCAGTTTTGCCTTCGTGCTTTCGAACGTCACCTTCTATTTCTACTCGGGATATTTTGCCGGCATGGGCGCGGCTGAATACGCAACGCGCGTTGCCCAATATTACATTCCCTATGTTTTGGCGGCATTGCTGTATATCTCCTGCGCAGTCGCAGTGCGGATGGCAGCTGCCATCGTCGGCAGGCACAGGGCCCATACCCACTAATCATTTGCACTGATCGCTGTCGCAGAGAGGCGCCGTTCGGCTTCTCCCGGCAAGCTCGGTCCAATCCACAAACTGCACAAGATTGACGCCGCGCTGGCGAGCGTCTAAATTGCGCGGCCCGAAAATAATCAACCCTGAAGGAGAAGCACATGGCTGTACTCGTCGGCAAAGCCGCCCCCGATTTCAACGCTGTCGCCGTGATGGGCAACAACGAATTCAACGAAACCTTCAATCTGAAGAAACACATCTCCGGCAAATATGCCGTGGTGTTCTTCTGGCCGCTGGATTTCACCTTTGTCTGCCCCTCCGAACTGATCGCTTTCGACCACAGGCTGGACGAATTCAGGAAGCGCAACGTCGAAGTCATCGGTGTGTCGATAGACTCGCAATTCTCCCACTTCGCCTGGAAGAATACGCCGGTCGACCAGGGCGGCATCGGCCAGGTGCGCTATCCCATGGTCGCCGACGTCAAGCACGACATATGCAAGGCTTACGATGTCGAGGCCGACGAAGGCGTGGCCTACCGCGGCTCATTCCTGATTGACCGCGCCGGTGTCGTGCGCCACCAGGTGGTGAACGATCTGCCGCTGGGGCGCAATATCGACGAGATGCTGCGCATGGTGGACGCGCTGCAATTCACCGAGGAGCACGGCGAGGTCTGTCCGGCCGGCTGGAGCAAGGGCAAGGCCGGCATGGATGCCTCGGTCGAAGGCGTGGCGAAATATCTGGCCGCGCACGCCAGGGAACTTTAGACCGGTTCAGACCTGCCGCCCTCGGCCGCCCTCCGGGGCGGCTTTTGCGCTGATGGGACCGCTGTTTTTGTTGCACTGATAGCGGACAGGGCTGCTACAATTTCAGCCATTCTGTCATTGTCTCCCGGGGGATATTCCATGCTGCTCTGGTTCGTCATCGCCTACTGGATCGTTTCCGTCGGGATCGGTCTGTACGCCGCCAGCCGTGTCCACAATACCAAGGACTTCGCCATCGCCGGCCGGCACCTGCCGTTCTATATGGTCACTGCGACGGTGTTCGCCACCTGGTTTGGTTCGGAAACCGTGCTCGGCATCCCGGCGACTTTCCTGAGAGAGGGCTTGCACGGCGTGGTGGCCGACCCGTTCGGTGCCTCGATGTGCCTGATCCTGGTCGGGCTGTTCTTTGCCGCGCCGCTGTACCGCATGAACCTGCTGACGATAGGCGATTTCTACAAGAAGAAATTCGGCCGCAGCGTCGAGGTGCTGACCACGATCGCGATCGTGATCTCCTATCTGGGCTGGGTCGGTGCGCAGATCAGCGCGCTCGGCCTGGTGTTCAACCTGGTGTCGCGCGGCGAGATCAGCACGCTGGCCGGGATGTGGATAGGTTCCGGCACGATCCTGATCTACACCATGTTCGGCGGCATGTGGGCGGTGGCCATCACCGATTTCCTGCAGATGATCATCATCGTCGTCGGCATGCTGTTCATCGGCCACGAGATCAGCGGCCAGGTGGGCGGCGTGAAAGTGGTCGTCGAACATGCGGCACAAGCCGGCAAGTTCAGCTTCTGGCCCGCGCCGGACGCGAAGGAAATCATCGCCTTCGCGGCGGCCTGGGTGACCATGATGTTCGGTTCGATCCCGCAGCAGGACGTGTTCCAGCGGGTGCAATCGGCGAAAACCGAGAACATCGCCGTGTGGGCCTCGGTGGCCGGCGGCGCTTTGTATTTCGTGTTCGCTTTCGTGCCGATGTTCCTGGCCTACTCGGCGACGCTGATCGATCCGCAGATGGTGGCCGGTTTGATGAATTCCGCAGACGAGAAGGCGACCCAGCGCATCCTGCCGCAACTGGTGCTCGACCATGCGCCCTTGTTCGCCCAGGTGATGTTTTTCGGCGCGCTGCTCTCGGCGATCAAGAGCTGCGCTTCGGCGACGCTGCTGGCGCCTTCGGTGACTTTCAGCGAGAACATCCTCAAGCCGATGATAGCGCACCGGCTGTCCGATCGCGCGATGCTGCACCTGATGCGCGGCGTGACGGTGGCGTTCACGATCCTGGTCACGCTGTATGCGATGAACACCAAGGCCGGCATCTTCAAGATGGTCGAGAATGCCTATCAGGTGACGCTGGTGATGGCCTTCGTGCCGCTGGTCGCCGGCGTTTACTGGAAACGAGCCACCAACCAGGGTGCGCTGGTATCAATCTTCTGCGGCCTGTCGGTGTGGCTGGGCGTCTCGGTGTTCGGGCCCGACGACCCCTACATTCCGGCGCACTTCGCCGGGATGTTCGCCAGCCTGTTCGGGATGGTGGCCGGTTCGCTGCTGCCCAGCGTGGCCGGCGGCCGCCTGCCCGAGGAACCGGAGCACGCCCAGCTTCATCACCTGGCCGCGAGCCATACCGGGCACGTCGCCGAATCACCGCATCATCACCCGTCCCATACACAAACCTGAGGAATGTCATCTTCCTGTCATAAATCATTCATATTCTTGCAATCCTGAAACTCAAACGGGATTTCTGAATAAAGGATAAATAATGAAAGCGAAGATTCTGATTGTGGAAGACGAGCCGGCGATACAGGAGTTGCTGGCGTTCAATGTGATGCAGGCGGGCTTCCATGCCTTGCGCGCCGAAGATGGGGAGAGTGCCTGGAAGCAAATACGCAGCATCATGCCGGACCTGATCCTGCTCGACTGGATGCTGCCGAACACCAGCGGCGTGGTGTTGGCGAAACAACTGCGCGCCGATGCGCGCACCCGGGATATCCCTATCATCATGCTGACTGCGCGCGGCGATGAACGCGACAAGATATTGGGGCTGGAGTCCGGTGCGGATGATTACATGACCAAGCCGTTTTCGCCGCGCGAGCTGATGGCGCGGATCCGCGCGGTGCTGCGGCGCCATGTTCCCGTGTTGCCGGATGAGACGATCAAGGCAGGGGGGCTGGAACTGTCGCCGACCAATCATCGCGTGAACGCAAAAGGCAAGCCCGTCGAACTGGGGCCGACCGAGTTTCGTTTGCTGCACTTTTTCATGACCCACCCGGAACGGGTGTACAGCCGCACCCAGCTGCTCGACCAGGTGTGGGGTACCCAGGTGTTCGTCGAGGAGCGCACCGTGGACGTGCATATCCGCCGCTTGCGCGCCGCGCTGGAGCCGGCCGGAATGGACGACGTGATCCAGACCGTGCGCGGCAGCGGTTATCGATTCTCGATCGGCTAGGCAGCGGCCCGGCGGAGGCTTTATTGCAATCCGGTTGTAGAACCGGTGGTTAAATCAAGGAAACAATTTTGCGCGATTTCTGGTTCAGGGTAAGCCTGCCGGTGGTGCTGAGTGCACTGGCGGGGCTGTTGCTGTGGGGGGTCTTTTCCGCCATGATCGCGCTGTTGTTCATGCTGGCCGTGCTGCTGGCGGTGATGGCCTATCGCGCGCGGCAATTGTACAAGCTGGGGCAGTGGCTGAACGATGCGCGTATCGAAACCATACCCGAAGCCGGGGGGATCTGGGACGATGTGTTTTCGCAACTTTACAAGATGGTCAAGCAGCACAACCAGACCAAGCAGGAGCTGGCTGCCGAACTGCACCACATCGAGCAGGCCACTGCGGCCTTGCCTGAGGGCGTGGCGATCCTGAACGAGATGAACCGCATCGAGTGGTTCAACCCGCTTGCCCAGCAGCACTTCCACCTGGATCCCGAACACGACATCATGCAGGACATCACTTATCTGGTGCGCCAGCCGGAATTCATCGAGTATCTGCACGAGTCGAATTTCAACGAGCCGCTGATCATGACACCGGCGCGCCATGACGACATGGTGTTGTCGATCAAGCTGATCCCCTACGGCGGCAACAAGCGGCTGCTGATCAGCCGCGACATCACCCAGTTCAAGCAGATCGAGGCGATGCGCCGCGATTTTGTCGCCAACGTGTCGCACGAGTTGCGCACGCCGCTGACGGTGGTCAGCGGTTTCCTGGAAAACCTGCAGGACATGCCCGACCTCAACCAGGACTTTGCCCAGCGTCCGCTGCAGCTGATGGCCGAGCAGACCCGGCGCATGGATAATCTGGTCGCGGATCTGTTGACGCTGTCGCGGCTGGAAAACGAGCAGAGCCCGCTGCGCGAGGAGCCGGTCCTCATAAAGGATCTGATTGACGAGGTTTACCGGGAAGGAAAGCTGCTGAGCGGTGACCGGCATGCGCTGAAAATCGAGATCCCGGGCGCAGCCAACCTGCTCGGCAACCGCGACGAGCTGCACAGTGCGTTCGGCAACCTGGTCAGCAACGCGATCCGCTACACACCCGCGGGCGGCACCATCCTGCTGCGCTGGTTTGTGCGCGGCGGCCAACCGGTGTTCCAGGTTCAGGACAGCGGCATCGGCATCGCTGCCCAGCACATACCCCGCCTCACCGAACGCTTCTACCGCGTGGATCGCAGCCGTTCGCGCGAGACCGGCGGGACCGGGCTGGGGCTGGCAATCGTCAAGCATATTGCGATGCGCCATCAGGCCAAACTCGAAGTGTTGAGCGAGGAAGGCAAGGGCAGCACCTTCTCGATAGTATTTCCGGTCAAGCGGGCGGTATAATAGACCTTAAAAAATAAGGTCAAAACTGTTTGCAAATTCCCTTGTATTCCGATTTCCGCGTGACGCTGCGGGCCTGCACCAGGGATCGAATGCTGGCGCTTGCCGCGATGTTTGCGCTGTGCTGGCATGCGCTTGCCGCTGCGCAAATGGTGCCGGCAAACGACCCTCCTGGCGGCGCGCTCGGTCTGCAGACTGTTTACTTCAAGGAGCAGGGAGACCGGCTCGGTATCGACGCTGCGATCGCGGCTTACCGCAGCGGGGAATACAAGCCCGGACACTCGCCGGTGCTCGACTTCGGCATAGGCTCGCGGCCGGTCTGGATACATTTCGCGGTGCAAAACCAGAGCGGCAATCCGTTGCTCAGGCGGTTGTCGATCGAGCCGTCATGGCTGGACCAGGTGGATGTCTATTTCCAGACCGGAAATGGCACCGAGGCTGAATACCATCTCGGCGACGGCCGGTTATTCTCGCAGCGTCCGGTCAACAGCCGCTTCTTCACGATCGACCATCAGTTCGGCGCCGGGCTCAGCGAGGTATATATACGCGTACAGACCAGCGACCCGATGGTCGTCGCGATCTACCTGAGGACCCTGGACGACGCCGATTCGATCGACGAACGGCAGGGCTACAGCTATGGCTTCGTGTATGGCTACCTGATCGCGCTGATGGCGTATAACGCGATGCTCTACATCGGGCTGCGCAGCCGCCGCTACATCCTGTATTCGATCTATCTGGGCTCGTTCGTGCTGATGAACATCGCCTATACCGGGCACGGGTTTGCCTGGCTGTGGCCGGATCATGTGGGACTGCAGCTGTGGATCATTCCGCTCATGATGCTGTTGTACGGAATGACCGGACTGCTGTTTGCCGCCAGTTTTCTGGAAACCCGCAGCAACTTGCCGCGGATGCACCGGGCGATGATCTGGATCTGCGCGTCGTTCGCCGCCGCCCTGCTGGCTTGCATCCTGTTCGGCTTCAACGCGCTGGGCCTGGACATAGCCTTTGTCTTCATTTCGGTATTCTCCTGTTTGATGATCCTGCTGGGGGTGCTGGCGGTCCGCGCCGGGCATAAACCGGCGCGCTATTTCCTGTTTGGCGCGATCGCCGCGATGAGCGGTGCGCTGCTGACCGACCTGGCGGTGGCGGGCATCATCCCCTATAACGCATACACCTTCCGCCTTGTGGAGATCGGCATGCTGATCGATGCGACCGTGCTGGGGTTGGCGCTGGCGTATCAGTTCCGGGTCAGCCAGCAGGAGAAGTTTCATGCCGAGCAGATGGCGAATGTCGACCCGCTCACCGGCCTGAACAACCGGCGCGCGTTCTACCGCATCGCGCAGCCGATCTGGAGCAACGCGTTGCGCAAGCGGCGCGGGGTTGCGGCCATCATGCTCGACATCGACTGGTTCAAGCAGATCAACGACAGATATGGTCACGCTTGCGGGGACGAGGTGCTGGTCGCGCTGGCATCCATCCTGGCGAAATCGGCCAGGGATGGCGATGTGCTGGCCAGATGGGGTGGCGAGGAATTCCTGCTGTTCCTGCCCGAAACCGATCTCGACGCGGCGATCGCGATAGCCGAACGGCTGCGCCTGGCCGTGGCCGGGGCGCAGGTGTCTTGCCAGTCGCAAACGATCACCTTCACCGCAAGTTTCGGTGTCGCGCAACGGACTGCGCAGGATATGTCCATGGATGAACTGGTCTCGGCCGCCGATGAATATCTGTACCGCTCCAAGCGCGAGGGCAGGAACCGGGTGAGCCACGCGCAGGCTGATTGAGACCGCAACCGTAGTTCAGGGCTGCAGCGGCGAGAAACTGACGCGCTCGTAATCCAATCCGCGCTCTACGCTGAAACCCAGCTTGACCATCTGCTTGCCGCCGGCCCGATCCAGGATGGCCACTACCCGGCCCGGTTTGAACCAGTCGCGTGGAACGATCAGGCTGGGCGGCAGGTTTTGTCCGGGCACAGCCTGCAGCAGCAGTGCGGCTGCAAAGTGGCGCGACAGGGACAAGTCCGCGCTGCCCGGCTGAAGATCGACCGCAACCGGGGCGCCCGGCAGGTAACGCACACCGATGCGCAAACTGCCGGCACGTGTCACATTGACCCATGACGTGGCGGCCAGGATGAAGTCTTCGCTGCCGTCGAAGCGCAATGCGATCAGCTGATGCTGGCGCAGCCTTCCCCGGGGGGTGTCAGTGCAGCTGAGCTGTGCTCCCGCGATGTTCTCGTTATGGGCAAGCCAGGTTTCGGCCGCTGCTCCGGTCCAGCCGACAGCCCTGCCGGACAGCTGTGCATGTATGTTCTCCGGCTGATAGCAGACTTGCGCGCGCTTCTCGACTTGAGTCCGCACGCGGGAACGGATGTTGCGGTTCTCGCACCAGCACTGATGCAGGAACGTCAGGGTCTCGATGCAGTCATCGCGGTTGTATTTGCCCAGTCCCAGCTGTTGCGGGGTCTGGCCCTGCTGCAGCAGGATGGTCTTGACGCGCAGCAATTTGCTCAGCGGCATCATGGCCAGATAGCGCATGTTGCCGTTGGGCGTGGTCAGTTTGACCGAGCGCAGCCCGTGGGAGCTGCCAAGATCCAGCGCGAGCGGCTGCGCATCGCCTTTGCTGCTGGCGTAGCCGCGCTCAAGTGTCACCGCGTTTCCCCATTGCGCCAGCCAGTAGTCCAGCCTTTGCCATTGCGCGCGGCTCAGCTCGGCGGGATGGGCATAGCAGGCAAGCAGGATCCTGATATACGCACCATGGCAACTGCTGATCGGCCGCTCGCCATTCAACGCGTCGGGGATCTCCCTGAGCTGAAATCCATGCTGTTCGCCGAACGCATACAGAGTGTGCAGATGCTGCCAGTGTGTTGCGTCGAATTCGTAACCGCTGCGCAGGTGTTCGAGTATCACTTGCCCGCTATACAGCAGACAGCGCTGGCACAACAGGGCGCCGCTTTGCGCAAGTCGGCTGTCGCCGTCGATGTATGCCTGCAGACAGCGCCGGTAACCCTGCGCCATGGCCTGCCAGAGCTGCGCGACCGCGACGAACACCAGCAACTCGTTTTCATTCAGCGGCAGCGGTTTGGAGATCAGCCTCTGGGCGTAATCATTTTGCACATGGTGGACGGTTGCGCGCAGTTGCTCCAGCGTCGCCAGCCGTTCCGGTGCGCGCATCGGATAGCGATTGAGTTCGTCCAGCTGGGTGAGCAGCTGGCTGTGCGCCAGTTGCAGATTGGTCAGCTGCAGCTGCTTGAGCCATTCCGTGCAGCCCGCCGCATCCCTGAAAATCGGGTCGGCATGGTCGTCGGTCGGTGCCAGCGGCAGGGTCAGCATGCTCAGCCGGGCAGCCTGGAACGCACGCCCTCCTTGAGACGGGCCTCCCAGCCCGGCGTGAGTGACGGTTTTCCTGCACGCTGTGCCGTCCCCCAGATCGGCTGCGGGAAATGTCTGTCGTTACGGTGGCGCGGGATGACGTGCCAGTGCAGGTGCGGGGTGAGATTGCCGAGGCTGGCGAGGTTGATCTTGTCCGGCTCCATCGTTTCGCGTATCGCCGCCTCGACGGCGTAAACGGTCGCCATCAGGCGCTCCCGGTCGGCAGCGGAAAGATCGGTGATTTCCCTGACGTGCTGCTTCCAGATCACGCGGCAGAATCCGGGGTAATCGGCATCCTCGACCAGCACCACGCGGCAGCGGTCATCCTGCCACAGCAGTGTGCCGCCAGGCTGTGTGCACAATTCGCAGGCAGTCTCACATTGCATGATTCATCCTTCATCGGCCTCACAGCAATACGCGCTCGATGCCGCCGTGGTTCGCTTGGTTCACGTAATCCGCCATCCAGTTGTCGCCGAGCAGGTGCTTGGCCATTTCCACGACGATATAATCCACCGTGGTGCCGCTGTCGTCGTTGTAGCGCGACAGGCCCTGCTGGCAGGAAGGGCAGGAGGTCAGGATCTTCACCTCGCCGCGGAAGCCGTCGGCGCGCAAGGCATCCGCTCCCTTGCGCATCTCCTCTTCCTTGCGGAAGCGTACCTGCGTCGCGATGTGCGGCAAGGTCACGCCGAAGGTGCCGGATTCGCCGCAGCAGCGCTGGTTGAGCGGCACGTCGCTGCCCATCAATTCGTTCACCACCTTGAGCGGCTGGTAGGTCTTCATCGGCGAGTGGCAGGGGTCGTGGTACATGTACCGCACCCCGCTTGCACCTTGCACCTTGATACCTTTCTCTAACAGGTATTCGTGGATGTCGAGCAGGCGGCAGCCGGGGAAAATCTTGTCGAATTGGTATTTCAGCAACTGGTCCATGCAGGTCCCGCAGGACACGATCACGGTCTTGATATCCAGATAGTTCAGCGTGTTCGCGACGCGGTGGAACAGCACGCGATTGTCGGTGGTGATCTGGCTGGCCTTGTCGGCCTGGCCGGAAGCGTTCTGAGGGTAGCCGCAGCACAGATAGCCCGGCGGCAGCACCGTGATCGCGCCGGTCTGGTACAGCATCGCCTGGGTCGCCAGTCCGACCTGGCCGAACAGCCGCTCCGAACCGCAACCGGGGAAATAGAACACCGCTTCGCTGTCCTCGCTGGTCTTGCGCGGGTCGCGGATGACCGGCACGATGCTGCTGTCCTCGATGTCGAGCAGCGCGCGCGAGGTCTTCTTGGGCAGGTTGCCCGGCATCGGTTTGTTGACGAAGTGGATTACTTGGGATTTCAGCGGCGCACCGCCCACCGTCGCGGGTGGGCGCCGGGTCTGGCCTTTCAGCAGGCCGAAACGCCCGGCAAATTGGTAGGCGATGCGCTGTGCCCGGTATCCCCAGGCTATCATCACCTTGCGCACCAGCTTGATCGTGGTCGGGTCGGTGGCGTTGAGGAACAGCATGGCCGTCGCGGTGACTGGACTGAATCTCTTCTTGCCCTGCTTGCGCAGGAAGTTGCGCATCGCCACCGACACGTCGCCGAAGTCGATGTCCACCGGGCACGGGTTCAGGCACTTGTGGCATACCGTGCAATGATCGGCGACGTCGCCGAATTCGTCGAAGTGCCGGATCGAGACGCCGCGCCGGGTCTGCTCCTCGTACAGGAAAGCCTCGATCAGCAGCGAGGTCGCGAGGATCTTGTTGCGCGGCGAATACAGCAGGTTGGCGCGCGGCACATGGGTGCTGCATACCGGCTTGCACTTGCCGCAGCGCAAACAGTCCTTGATCGAGTCCGAGATCTCCCCCAGTTCGCTCTTCTCCAGGATCAGGCTTTCCAGCTCCATCAGGTTGAAGCTGGGCGTATAGGCGCGCTCCAGGTTGCCGCCGCCGAGCAGCTTGCCCCGGTTGAAGCGGCCTTCCGGATCGACCTGGTTCTTGTAGGCGGTGAAAGCGGCGATCTCGTCATGTTCGAGGAAGTCGAACTTGGTGATGCCGATGCCGTGCTCGCCGGAGATCACCCCGCCCAGGTCCTTGGCCAGCCGCATGATGCGCTCTACCGCGCGGTTGGCCTGCTGCAGCATCTGGTAATTGTCCGAGTTCACCGGGATATTGGTGTGCACGTTGCCGTCGCCGGCATGCATGTGCAGCGCGATGAACACCCGGCTCTTCAGCACCTGCTGGTGGATGCTGGTGCACCGGTCGAGGATCGGCTGGTAGGTGCTGCCGGAAAATATCTGGCGCAGCGGATCGCGCAATTCGCGTTTCCACGAGGCGCGAATCGAATGGTTTTGCAGTGCAGCGAAGATATTCTCACCCAGCCCGGCAGCGGGAAATGGGCAGGCGGCCACCTGCGCATCCAGATTGTCCCTCAGCCACTGCCAGCGGCTGCGCACTTCGGCCAGCAATTGCGTGGCTTCGTGTGCGCGATTGCCGAGCAGTTCGGCAGCGCCGAGCTGCTTGTCGTCCTGGTAATGCAGCGGCAGTTCGCCGGCGAACAACCCGTCCAGCGCGTCCAGCAGTTTGAGCTTGTTGTGCAGCGACAGCTCGATGTTGATGCGCTCGATGCCGTCGCAATAATCGCCCATGCGCGGCAGCGGGATCACCACGTCCTCGTTGATCTTGAACGCGTTGGTGTGCTTGGCGATTGCGGCGGTGCGCGCGCGGTCCAGCCAGAACTTCTTGCGCGCCTCGGCGGACACGGCGATGAAGCCTTCGCCGCTGCGCAGGTTGGCCAGGCGCACGATCTCCGAAGCAGCGAGTGCCGCCGCATCCGCGTCATCGCTGACCACGTCGGCGAGCAGCACCATCTTCGGGCGCGTGCCGCGCCTGGCTTTGGTGGCGTAGCCCACCGCCTTGAGATAGCGTTCGTCCAGGTGTTCCAGTCCGGCCAGCAGCGCGCCGGGATGCGCGTCCATATAGGATTTGATCTCGACGATCGCGGGCACCGCATCGCGCACCTGGCCGAAGAATTCCAGGCAAACCGTGCGCGTGTGCTGGTGGGCGCGATGCAGGATGAAGCGCGCCGAGGTGATGATGCCGTCGCAGCCCTCCTTCTGGATGCCGGGCAGGCCGGACAGGAACTTGTCGGTGACGTCCTTGCCCAGCCCGACCTTGCGGAATGCGCTGCCCGGTATCGTCAGTGTCTCGGGCATGCCATGCGGTGTATTTCCGTCCGCCTCCGACACGTTACTGGCGTAGCCAGCCGATTGCGGGAGGAGGCGGTGGGACGGCAATCCCGCACCAGACGCTTGCGCGCGTCGCGTCTTGCCGTCCGCCTCGAAACGGCTGATGCGGAAAGTTGCGCTCTCCACATCGTGGATCTTGCCGAGGTTGTGGTCCAGCCGCTCGATCTCCATCCACAATCCGTCCGGCGTGACCATGCGCCAGGAGGCCAGGTTGTCCAGCGCGGTGCCCCACAACACGGCCTTCTTGCCGCCGGCATTCATCGCTACGTTGCCGCCTATGCAGGAGGCGTCCGCCGAAGTCGGGTCGACCGCGAACACCAGACCGCTGTCCTCGGCGGCATCCATCACGCGCCGCGTGACCACGCCGGCGCCGCAATGGATGGTTGCGCAGGGTCGGGAGAGGCCGGGCAGCACCCGGTGTTCCACCGCCGACAGCGCTTCGAGTTTTTCGGTATTGATCACCGCGGAGTATCTGTCCAGCGGCACTGCGCCGCCGGTGTAACCGGTGCCGCCGCCGCGCGGGATGATGGTCAGCTTGAGCGCGATGCAGGCGCGCACCAGCGCGGCGATCTCTTCCTCGCTGTCCGGATTCAGCACCACGAACGGATATTCCACGCGCCAGTCGGTCGCGTCGGTCACATGGGAGACGCGCGCCAGGCCGTCGAACTGGATGTTGTCGCGGCGCGTGATGCGGCCCAGCACGCGCAGTGCGCGTTTGCGCAGTTCCAGCGTGTGCTCGAATTCGGCGGCGAACTGGTCGACCGCGGAGCGCGCCAGCTGCAGCAGGCGCTGGACGATAGGGTTGTCCTGGCGGCGCCGGTCTATCGCATTCAGGCGATGGTGCAGTGCGCCGACCAGAGCCGCGCGCCGCTTGCGGTTGCCCAGCAGGTCATCCTGCAGATACGGGTTGCGCGACACCACCCAGATGTCGCCGAGCACCTCGTACAGCATCTGCGCCGATCTGCCGGTGCGGCGTTCCTCGCGCAGGCCGTTGATGATGTCCCATGCCTCGCTGCCCAGTATGCGCAGCACGATCTCGCGGTCGGAGAACGAAGTGTAGTTGTATGGGATTTCGCGCAAGCGTGCGGTCATGATGTTCGCTGAGAGTTCTTCGGCATGGGGCTGGTTGAGGTGCGCATTTTACCTGAATGCGGCGCGAGGTTCGAATCCGGGCAGGAAGCGGATAAAATGCCGGCCATGAACAATCCTGTCGGCAACAATACCGCGCGGGTGTTTTTCGCGCTGTGGCCGGGCGCCGCCGAGCGCCGCGGGCTGGCAGCCTGGCAGCTGCCGCTGCAGCGGCTGTGCGGCGGGCGCGCGATGCGCGCAGAGACACTGCATAACACGCTGGTGTTCATCGGCGCCGTCGAGCCGGCCAGGCTGGAAGCACTGCAGCTGGCGGCCCGGGAGGCGAGTCAGAAGATGGATGGAAAGGCCTTCGAGCTGTGTTTCGATGCGGCGCGCTATTGGCATCACAATCATATTATGTATGCCGCGCCCGGCGCAGCACCGTCACAGCTGGCGCAGCTGGTCACCGGCCTGGAGCAGTCGCTGGACCGGCACGGCTTCAGCTTCGACCGGCGCGCATACCAGGCGCACGTCACGCTGTTGCGCAATGCGCGCCAGTCCGATGCGGCGCTGCCGGCGCTGCAGCCGGCATGCTGGCAGATCCGCGACTTTGTCCTCGCCGAGTCGGCGCGTCAGAACGGAGAGACGGCTTACCGGGTGCTGGCGAGATTTGCGCTGGGCTGGGGTAAAATCGGCGGCCACAGCTAAAGGAAAGAAAGTACATGCAAGCCGAATTCAAACCCCAGACCCATTATGAACGCATCGGAGGCGAAGCGAAGGTTCGCGCGCTGGTGCAGCGTTTCTATCAGTTGATGGACGAACTGCCGGAAGCCTACGGCATCCGCAAGCTGCATGCGCAGGATCTGCAGGGCGCAGAGGACAAGCTGTTCAAGTTCCTGTCCGGGTGGATGGGCGGGCCGCAGCTGTATGTCGAACAATACGGCCACCCGATGCTGCGCGCGCGCCATCTGCCGTTCGGCATCGCCGCGGCCGAGCGCGACCAGTGGCTGATGTGCATGAACCAGGCGCTGGAAGAGGTGGTGGAGGATGCGGCGCTGCGCCGCGAACTGTCCGCATCGTTCGCCAAGGTGGCGGACCACATGCGCAACCGCGAGGGTTGAAAGGTATCTGCGGGAGGGCGGCTCAGCCCATCGTCAGGATGATCTTGCCCAGCACATGGCCCTGTTCGATCAGGCGATGCGCTTCGGCGGCCTGCTCCAGCGGCAGCGCATACGAGACCAGCACGCCGAGTTTGCCGCTTTCGACCAGCTGCGCCCCATGCTCCAGTATCCTGCGCTGGCGGATGCGCTCCTCGTGCAGTTTCATCGCCTGCGGCGTGACCATCTGCTCGTAACAGATCGACAGGTTGCGCATCCGCGCCAGCTGGGTGTTCTCCAGCGACATCGGGGTGGCGAGCAGCGTGACGATCTTGCCGCCGATGCGGGCGACGTTCATCGAACGCAGGAACACGTCCCCGCCTATCGTGTCGAGCACGACATCCACGCCCTTGTTGCCGGACCACTCCTCGACGTCCATCACGAAATCCATCTCCTTGTAGCGCACGATCTTGTCGGCTTCCAGGCCCTGCGCCAGTCCTTCCTTCTTGTCGTCGCTGACGGTGACGGCGGCATGGGCGCCGAGATGCTTGGCCAGCTGCAATGCGATATGCCCGACGCCGCCGGTGCCGCCATGGATCAATATGGTCTGCCCGGCCTGCAGCTGGGCACGCTCGACCAGCGCCTCCCAGGCGGTGATCAGCACCAGCGGCAGTCCGGCGATGTCCTGCAGGCCGATGTTCTTCGGAGTGGCGGCGCAGTACTCTTCGTGCACCGTGGTGTATTCGGCATAGCAGCCCGGCTCGTCGCCGATGCCGCCGTTGTAGAAGAACACCGAATCGCCCTCCTTGAAACGCGTCACCGCGCTGCCGACCTTCTCGATGGTGCCGGCGCCGTCGCAGCCGAGTATCGTCGGCAGCCTGTCCGGATAGTAGAGCGGCTTGGCGCGCAGCTTGGCGTCCAGCGGGTTCACGCCGGCGGCGGCGAGCCTGACGCGGATGTGATGAGGCGAGGGCAGTTCGGGCTTCTCGACATCGTACAGCGCCAGTACATCGGGGCTGCCGGCGGCAGCCATCAGGATCGCTTTCATCGATAAATCTCCGGGTTCAGTATTCCCGCTTGCGCGGCAATGTCGGGTTGGTGTTGTGCCGCACAGTACCCGCAAGGGGCAGGCCGGTGGGTACCCCGCTGCCTTGCAGCGACCCATCCGCTCTGTCAGGGTCGCTATGGTAAACTCCGGCCATTGTTTTTGCGATAGCAATCGCTTTCCTAAAAGGATGGTCATGTCTGGAAACACACTCGGCACCCTGTTCACGGTGACTTCGTTCGGCGAATCGCACGGCGCGGCGCTCGGCTGCGTGGTGGACGGCTGCCCGCCGGGGTTGGCGTTGTCCGAGGCCGATATCCAGTTCGACCTGGACCGGCGCAAGCCCGGCACCTCGCGCCACGTCACGCAGCGGCGCGAATCCGACACGGTGGAGATACTGTCCGGCGTGTTCGAGGGCAGGACCACCGGCACACCGATCGCGCTGCTGATCCGCAACGAAGACCAGCGCAGCAAGGATTACGGCAACATCGCGAATACCTTCCGCCCCGGCCATGCCGACTACACCTACACGCAGAAATACGGTTTCCGCGACTACCGCGGCGGCGGGCGTTCCTCGGCGCGCGAGACCGCGGTGCGCGTCGCGGCCGGCGCGATCGCGAAGAAATGGCTGCACGAGAAATACGGCGTCGTGATACGTGGCTACATCGCGCAGCTCGGCGAGATCGATATCCCGTTCAAAAGCTGGGACGTGGTCAACAACAACCCGTTCTTCGCGCCGGATGCCGGCGTGGTGCCGGCGCTGGAGGATTACATGGACGCGCTGCGCAAGTCCGGCGATTCTGTCGGCGCGAAACTGACCGTGGTGGCCGAGAACGTGCCGGTGGGCTTGGGCGAGCCGGTATACGACCGCCTCGATGCCGAGATCGCCTACGCGCTGATGAGCATCAACGCGGTCAAGGGCGTCGAGATCGGCGCGGGCTTCGCGTCAGTCGCGCAAAAGGGCAGCGAGCACGGCGACGAGATGACGCCGGAGGGATTCCTGTCCAACCATGCCGGCGGCATACTCGGCGGCATCTCCACCGGGCAGAATATAGTTGCTCACCTCGCGGTCAAGCCCACCTCCAGCATCCGTCTGCCGCGTCGCAGCATCGACCTGCAGGGCAACGCGACCATCGTCGAGACCCACGGCCGCCACGACCCCTGTGTCGGCATACGCGCGACGCCGATCGCCGAGGCGATGCTGGCGCTGGTGCTGATGGATCATGCTCTGAGGAATCGGGCGCAGAATGCGGATGTGGTTTGTGGGACGCCGAAGTTGCGTTAGGGGTGTTGCTCATTTCGTACCGATTTCGCATAGTCGCCGGAAGCATTGACACCTTAAATGAGTTCTTGCGTAATAAACTTCATGGCGTTTCTATATTGCATGAACCGGTGTACTCCTCAGAGTCTAGGCCATCTCCGGAAATGGCTTATGACTCTGCGGAAGATATTCTTCAATTCATAGTCAGTGCTTCTCGTGATATTGACATTAGTCTATTCTCGGTTTGGCTTTATCAGATCACGGTAAAGTCTGGCAGCAAAAAAACAACAATAAATGGGCAACAAATACCCACCGATCAAGCCGAATTGGCAGCTCTCATTGTCACGTTGATAGAAGAACAAAATGGTTGCGCCGAGCGCGATTCAGCGAGCGTAGGATGGGTTGAGCGCAGCGATACCCATCAATAAACCGCCGGTGGTAGACCGGCAGCTGGTTACTTTTTCTTGCGTCGCCAAGAAAAAGTAACCAAAAAGAAGGCGACCCCGGTTTGCCGCCGCTACGCGGTTCCCTGCGTTGCTCGACTGGTCAGGCGGCTGCGGGAACTCGCACGATCCGCTACGCGTCCACGTGCTCAGACAGTCCTCGCGGACATCCCCTGACCAGTCTGCGCGACTCGGCGGCGCACAGGGGAAATGAAAAGCGGTTTTGTGTGTGCTGCGCACACGATATGTTTTTGTATGCAAGGAGGGCATGCCCTCCTTGCGGCTGATCGAGGGAACCCCGCAGGGGCGGTAAACCTGGGTCGCCTTTTAGTTCCGGCATAACATGCTGCGCATGTGAGCCTACACTGCAACTTCGTTGTCTTGGGTTACCTTCTTTTGGCGAAGCAAAAGAAGGTAACTAGCAGCCGGGCTACCCCCGGCGGTTTTGATTTTTTAGGCATTTAATGATGTTGGGTTACGCGAAAAAGCTGCTAACCCAACCTACGATCCACAACGATCCGCAAGGAGAACCGGACATGCAAAAGACCATCGAGATCCTTGGCAAACAGGTGCTGGTGGAATGGAGTGCCTCCGCCGACAGGCAGTTGAATATGTTGACCGAACCATTGGCGGTGGAGATGGAGTTGTATTTCAGTTGCCTGATCCGCAAGGCGGTGCGCTTCGGGCGCGATGCGCAGGCGGCGGAATTCTCATCTGTTTCGCCACATCTGAAGGTCGGCTTTCGCCCCATCATGACCAAGGCCTGCAACGTGAAGGATTTCGAGGTCGAGCCGCCGGTGGAAGATTTTCCGATCGTCAAGCCGGAGGCCTTTGTCCCGAAACGCCTGGCGATAGATTATAAAGCCGGGAAGTGGTCGGGCGATTTTTTCCTGCAAAAGCAAGCGTAGGATGGGTTGAGCAACACGAAACCCATCGTTTGGATTGCATTGTTGGGTAGTTCTGCATGGCCAACTGACTAGGCTGTGAAAAAACTACAGCCAAGTCATTGGTTACCGCTACGCTCCACCAACCTACATAACCTCGCCGCTTTTTTTACGTCGTTTGCCGATATGTTTCTCGCCGCGCTGCCTGGCCAGCTCGACCTGCTTCTGCCGCTCCTGCGCGGCGGCGCGTTTTTCCGGGGTCAGGGCATCAAAGCAGTTGGGGCAGGAGACGCCGGTCTGGTATTTCGGCGAGGCTTTCTGTTCCGCGGTGATCGGGTGCGAGCAGCCGTAGCACAGTTCGTAATGGCCCGGCGCCAGACCCTGGCCGACCGCGACGCGCTGGTCGAACACGAAGCATTCGCCTTCCCACAGGCTTTGTTCGGCGGGCACATTCTCCAGGTATTTGAGTATCCCACCCTGCAGATGGTAAACCTCGGGGAAGCCCTGCTGCAGCATGTAGGCCGAGGCCTTCTCGCAGCGTATGCCGCCGGTGCAGAACATCGCGACGCGCGGCTTTTTCCCGGGATCGAGATGGTTTTTGACATAGTCGGGGAATTCGCGGAAGGTGGTGATGCGCGGATCGACCGCGCCCCTGAAGGTGCCGACCTCCACCTCGTAATCGTTGCGCGTGTCGATCAGCAGCACGTCGGGGTCGCTGATCAGCGCGTTCCAGTCTTCCGGCCTGACGTATCGGCCGACCCGTTCGGTGGGATCGATGCCAGTCACGCCCATCGTGACGATCTCCTGCTTCAGCTTGACCTTCATGCGGTAGAACGGCGGGACATCGGCCGCGGATTCCTTGTGTTCCAGGCCGGCCAAGCGCGGGTCGCTGCGCAGATACGCCAATATATTGGCTATGCCGGTACGCGTGCCGGCGATCGTGCCGTTGATGCCTTCTTCGGCGAGCAGCAATGTGCCGGTAATGCCCAGCGCATCGCATTGCGCCAGCAGCGGCGCGCGCAATGCAGCACAATCGGCCAGCTTGACGAATTTATACACTGCCGCAACGACCAGCGGCTCGATCTTTTTCATTTCTCGGGATATTCCTTTTCGTCTGCCCCGGTTTGGGCACCGGCATATGAGTGAGGTAAACTAGTTTAATTCAAACAAGGAGAAAAACCATGCAACTCGACGATCGCAGCCTGGACATCATCTTCCGCGACGCACACACCCACAGCGCTTGGCTGGACCAGCCGGTAAGCGACGCGCTGCTGCAGCAGGTCTACGACCTGATGAAGTGGGCGCCGACCAGCGCCAATTCCAGTCCGGCGCGCATCGTGTTCGTGCGCAGCGCGGCGGCCAAGCAGCGTTTGCTGCCGGCGATGTCGCCGGGCAACGTCGAAAAGACCCGCGCCGCGCCCGTCACCGCGATCATCGCGCACGATACCGAATTCTACGAGAAACTGCCGAAACTGTTTCCGCAGGCCGACGCGCGCTCGTGGTTCGCCGGCAACCAGGCCCTGATCGACACCACGGCATTCCGCAACGGCACGCTGCAGGGCGCTTATCTGATCATCGCGGCCCGCGCGCTGGGACTGGATGCCGGGCCGATGTCCGGTTTCGACAACGCCAAAGTGGATCAGGAGTTCTTTCCCGGCGGCAGGGTCAAATCCAACTTCGTCATCAATCTGGGTTACGGTGACCACGCCAAATTGTTCCCGCGCAATCCGCGCCTGGCGTTCTCGGAAGCGGCGCAGATACTGTAAGGCTAGCAAGCGAGCGTTGCGGGCTTTTCCGCATGCTCGCTGCGGTATGCGGCATGTCAGCGTGCCGCGATGATTTTCTTCGCCTCGATCAGCAGAAAATCCTTGAATGCCAGCGCCGCGCCGGAAAGCCGTTTGTTGCTGCGATGCGCGACGAACCAGTGGCGCAGCAGCGGGAAATGTTCGACGTTGAGCAGCGCGAGCCGTTTGGTCTCCAGTTCCAGCTCGATGCTGTGCAGCGACAGGATGCCCAGTCCCATGCCAGCCTGGACCGCCTGCTTGATCGCCTCGTTGGTTTCCATTTCCATGCTGATGTGCGGCTGTATCTTGTGCTGCGCGAACACGCGTTCCATCGCGCTGCGGGTACCGGAGCCTTGTTCGCGCGACAGAAAGGTTTCCTCGGCGAGACGGGCGAACTTGACATGTTTGAGCTTGGCGAGCGGATGGTCCAGTGCGGATATCACCACCAGCGGGTTGTCCAGGAACGACTCCGCGCTGATGTCCAGGCCATCGGGCGGCTGCCCCAGGATGGCGAGGTCGGTGCTGTTGTCGGCGAGTTGTTTCAGCACGGCGTCGCGGTTGGCGACCTGCAGGATCACATTGATGTCGGGATAGCGCCGGCAAAATTTGGCGAGCAATTGCGGGGTGAAATAGTTTGCGGTGTTGACCACCGAAATCGCCAGCTTGCCATGGCCCAGCCCTTTCATCTCATCGAACACCGACTCCATTTCGGCGAGCTGCTGGATGATGTTGCGGCTGTATAGGAACAGTTCGCGCCCGGCCTCGGTGAGAAAGATCTTCTTGCCCATCTGCTCGAACAGCGGCAGACCGATACTTTCCTCGAGTTGCTTGATCTGCATCGAAACGGCCGGCTGGGATAAATATAGCTGTTTCGCCGCCAGCGAGAAGTTGAGATTGCGCGCCGCAGATTCAAAGACCTGTAATTGCCTTAAGGTTAGGTGTAGCATCGTGATCCGCTGGAGGATTTGTGTATAAATAAAATCTTATCATAACCATCAAAACAATTGAATTGTTCTTATGTGTCGTAATGGCTACGATGCGTTCCATGCAGTATTTGTTTTAACCGCGTCGCGCCGCGTCGCAACTTTTTTGAGAGGGAGTGCAATCATGGCAGTAAAGAAATATAACGCTGGTGTAAAAGAATATCGGCAAACGTATTGGGAACCGGAATACAAGATTCAAGATACCGATATTCTGGCTTGTTTCAAGATCACTCCACAGGCCGGCGTGGCTCGCGAAGAGGTTGCTGCAGCGGTTGCGGCCGAATCCTCGACCGGTACCTGGACCACGGTCTGGACCGATCTGTTGACCGATCTCGACCACTACAAGGGCCGCGCCTATCGCATCGAAGACGTGCCCGGCGACGACACCTGTTTCTACGCATTCGTTGCCTACCCGATCGACCTGTTCGAAGAGGGTTCGGTGGTCAACGTTTTCACCTCGCTGGTGGGCAACGTGTTCGGCTTCAAGGCCTTGCGCGCATTGCGCCTGGAAGACGTGCGTTTCCCGATCGCTTACGTTAAGACCTGCGGCGGTCCGCCACAGGGTATCCAGGTCGAGCGCGATATCCTGAACAAATATGGCCGCCCGCTGCTGGGTTGCACGATCAAGCCCAAGCTGGGTCTGTCAGCCAAGAACTATGGCCGCGCGGTTTACGAATGCCTGCGCGGCGGTCTGGATCTGACCAAGGACGACGAGAACGTCAACAGCCAGCCGTTCATGCGCTGGCGCGCGCGTTTCGACTTCGTGCAGGAAGCTATCGAGAAAGCCGAGCGCGAGACCGGCGAACGCAAAGGCCACTATATGAACGTGACTGCGCCGACTCCGGAAGAAATGTACAAGCGCGCCGAGTATGCGAAGGAAATCGGCACACCTATCATCATGCATGACTATATCACCGGCGGTTTCTGCGCGAATACGGGCCTGGCCAACTGGTGCCGCGACAACGGCATGCTGTTGCACATCCACCGCGCGATGCACGCCGTGATCGACCGCAATCCGCATCACGGTATCCACTTCCGCGTGCTGGCCAAGATCCTGCGCCTGTCCGGCGGCGACCACCTGCACTCCGGTACCGTGGTGGGCAAGCTCGAAGGGGACCGCGCGCCAACGCTGGGTTTTGTCGACCTGATGCGCGACAGCTTCATCAAGGAAGACCGTTCCCGCGGCATTTTCTTCGACCAGGACTGGGGTTCAATGCCGGGCGTGTTCCCGGTCGCATCCGGCGGTATCCACGTGTGGCACATGCCGGCTCTGGTCAACATCTTCGGCGACGATGCCTGTCTGCAATTCGGCGGCGGCACCCTGGGTCACCCATGGGGCAATGCGGCGGGTGCGGCGGCTAACCGTGTGGCGCTGGAAGCTTGCGTGGAAGCGCGCAATGCAGGCCGCGAACTGGAAAAAGAGGGCAAGGATATTCTGACCAAGGCAGCCAACAGCAGTCCTGAACTGAAGATCGCGATGGAAACCTGGAAAGAGATCAAGTTCGAGTTCGACACGGTGGACAAGCTGGACGTGGCCCACAAGTAAACATTGAGGCAGCGGCGCAGCATGCTTGCGCAGTGACTCGATCAACAGACTATTACAAAGGAAAACAAAATGAGTGAAATGCAGGATTACAAATCACGCGTCAGCGACCCGGCCAGCCGCAAGTTCGAGACTTTCTCCTACCTGCCGGCGATGAACACCGACCAGATCAGGAAGCAGGTCGAGTACATTGTCAAGAAGGGCTGGAATCCGGCGATCGAGCACACCGAGCCTGAGCACCTGATGGACAACTACTGGTACATGTGGAAGCTGCCGATGTTCGGCGAAACCAATGTGGACAACGTGATCAAGGAAGCGGAAGCCTGCCATAAAGCCAACCCGAACAACCACATTCGCTTGCTGGCTTATGACAACTACAAGCAATCGCAAGGCACGAACATGGTGATTTTCCGCGGCAAGACTGTTTAATCGCGCACGGGCGACCGAAAGCAATCCCCGTTGCCGCAAGGTGGCGGGGATTTTTTTCGGGTTACCAATTAAAAGGGGGTCGATATGAGCGATATCATCAAGCAATACAAGATTGAAAAAGAGCCTTACTACCGCCCGGTTGCGGACGAGGTGGAGCTTTACCAGGCGGCCTACTCGGTGCGTATGCCGATGATGCTGAAGGGTCCGACCGGCTGCGGCAAGACGCGCTTTGTCGAGTACATGGCGTGGAAACTGGGCAGGCCGTTGATCACCGTGGCCTGCAATGAAGATATGACGGCGTCGGATCTGGTCGGGCGGTTTCTGCTGGATGCGCAGGGCACCCGTTGGCAGGACGGCCCGCTGGCGATCGCCGCACGGCACGGCGCGATCTGCTATCTGGATGAAGTGGTCGAGGCGCGCCAGGACACCACCGTGGTGATCCATCCGCTGACCGACAACCGGCGCGTGCTGCCACTGGAAAAGAAAGGCGAACTGGTCAATGCGCATCCGGATTTCCAGCTGGTGATTTCCTACAATCCGGGTTATCAAAGTCTGATGAAAGACCTGAAGCAATCCACCAAGCAGCGTTTCGGCGCGCTGGATTTCAACTATCCGGCGCACGATGTCGAAACCGAGATCGTCTCGCACGAAACAGGTATCAGTGCCGAGATCGCCGGCAAACTGGTGTCCATCGCCGAGCGCGCGCGCAACCTCAAGGGCCACGGCCTGGACGAGGGTATTTCCACCCGCATGCTGGTGTACGCAGGCAATCTGATTGCGAAGAACGTCGAGGCGAAAGCCGCTTGTCGTGTCGCGCTGGTCAGGCCGATCACAGATGATCCTGATATGCGCGATGCGCTGGACGCGGCTGTCACCACATTCTTTTGATCTCGCATGAGCGCTCTTTTGGCCTTTACCTGGAAAGCATAAATGTCTCTCTCTTTAGAAAATCACGCCGAGCTGCTCGAGGAATTGGGTGCCAACGCGGGCGAGGTGCTGCAATCTGCGTGGTATGAGGCTGCGCGGGTATTCAGCCCGCAGGGACTGGAGAACTACGTGCAGGGCGCGCGCGCGCTGAAGAATCTGGGGCGCGGCAGCGAGCTGGTCATCAGCTTTATACAGAGCGCACCGGGTATCGCCAAGGAGATCGGCGAAGATGCGGTGGTGGGCTTGCTCGACACCTTGATGGCGCTGGCTTCGAAAACCAGTGGTTCGGTGCTGGAAACGATCGTCAGCTCGGCGCCGACAGCCGCCAAGCGCCTGGGCGATGCGGCGCTGTTCCGCGCTTATTTGCAGTTGATCAATACACTGCTCAACCAGGTTCCGCGCGGCTTGCGGCCGATGCTTGAGAATCTGGAGACCTTGCTGGGGCAGCTTACGCTGGGGGGGATGCGGCGCTGGGCGACCTGGGGAGCGCATGCGCACAAGACCAATTTCGAGGGGCAGGTCAGTTACTTCAGCCTCAAGTCCAAAGAGTCGCTGGCGATGCTGCAGAAGGAGCGCAAGGGCACGCTGTTCGTGGATGTGCAGCGGCGCATCAACATGTATCTGCGCGCCTTGTGGGCCCGCGATTTCTTCATGCGCCCAACCAGCGGTGACTTCGAGACGCGCGAAGGATACAAGCCCTACATCGAGGATTATTTCATGCATCTGCCCGATGCATTCGATGATGTCGCCGGCGGTGACGGGACGGTGTCGGGCCTGGAGTTGTACCGTGCCACGGCGGCACACTGCGCCGCGCATCTGGTCTATACCCGCGAGCCGATTTCTGCCGAGGCCCTGAATCCGTTGCAGATGGCGGTGATCAGCGTGATCGAGGATGGGCGTATAGAGGCGCTTGCCATACGCGCCTTCCCCGGACTGAGACAGCGATGGGCAAGGCTGCATACCGCACAAGCTGGACAAGCCAGCACGGTGGGCGATTATCTGAACCGCCTGGCGCGTGCCTTGCTGGATGGTGACTATCGTGATGATGATGCGTGGGTGGCCAACGGGCGTGCCCTGTTCTCGCAGGCTGCGGGTCGCCTGTCGGATAACACGATTTCCTGGGAGATCGGCGTGGCATTGGCGCATGAGCTGATGCAGAAACACCTTGCCTTCAACCCGCGCACCGATGTGCTGAGTGCGCCGTATCGGGATGACAACCGCTATTTCTGGGAGTTCGAGGAATTCGATTTCGATAAATCCCAAGCCGCGGGGTTTGAGACCGTCAAGCAGGTGCGCAAACACGTGTCAGTGATGGAGTTTGCCAACGAGATCGATGTCGAGACCGCGGGCGACGACGCCGAGGAGATCTGGGTGATGTCAGAGGAGTTTTTTCCGTATGAGGATAATGGCATTAGTTACAATGAGTCGGAGGGTAAGGAGCCGGTCTCGGAACCATTTCACTACGCGGAATGGGATTATCAGATCCAGCTGGAGCGTCCGGCCTGGGCAACCATATTGGAAAAACGCCCCAAAGTTGGTGACCTGCAGGTGATAGACCAAATCACCGCAGATAATAAACGCATTGCCTCGCGGCTCAAGTTTCTGCTGGATGCGATGCAGCCCCAGGGCGTGCAGCGCATCCGCAAGCTGGAGGATGGCGATGAGATCGATATCAATGCCGCAATCAGCGGGATGATCGATTTCCGGATGGGTATCCAGCCGGACCCGCGCATCATGATGCGCTCGGTGCGCAAGGTGCGCGACATCTCGGTGCTGGTGTTGCTGGATCTGTCGGAGTCGACCAACGAAAAGGTGCTGGGGCAGGATCAAACCGTGCTGGGCTTGACGCGCCAGGCCTGTGTGCTGCTGTCCGACGCGATACACAAGATAGGGGATCCATTCTCGATCCATGGTTTCTGTTCCGATGGCCGGCATGACGTGGAGTATTATCGTTTCAAGGATTTTGACCAGCCATACAATGATGAGCCTAAGTCGAGGCTGGCAGGCATGACCGGGCAATTGTCCACGCGCATGGGCGCGGCGATGCGCCACGCCACGCATTATCTGCGTGGGCAAAGATCCAGCAAAAAATTACTGATGGTGATCACCGACGGCGAACCGGCGGACATCGATGTGCGCGATCCGCAGTATTTGCGTTACGATGCGAAGAAGGCGGTTGAAGATGCGGCCCGAAAAGGCATCACGACGTTTTGCATGACATTGGATCCGCGCGCTGATCAATACGTTTCGCGCATCTTTGGTGCCAAGAACTACATGGTTGTCGATCACGTAGAGCGACTGCCGGAGAAATTGCCGCTGCTCTATGCTGGGCTTACGAGGTGAAGATGGAACTACGTTACGCAGGTTACTACGAAGACGAGAACGGAGGCATGACGCATTTCGGTCAGATGGTGCGTGACGCATGGACGTTCCGCCTGATCCCGGATAGCGAAGATTGCAAGGGCTGGAATGCCGGTCAGATGCAGCTTTTATACGAAAAAATCACAGCAGCTTGGGAAAAATACGGATACCTGCCCAGCCGCTTGCCGGAAGAACTGCGTGAGCGCCACATGCAGATATACCTGAAAACCTTGGCGCATGCCAAGGCTCAAGGATGGGATCCGGAGCTGGGGGATGACGATTGATCATCTGGATTGGCTGCGATCGAGCTTGATTATGCGCGCCCCGCTCGATGGAGCGCCTTTCGCGGCAAGCGCATTCAGTGCCGGAGGAAATTCGGCCAGCAGTCGTTTCATGGTTTCTTTGGCATTCTGGTTGTAGTACACGGCTTCATAAGGAACTGCGTCAGTCAGGGCGGTGCGTTGCTGGGGGTGAAAGTATTGCCAGGCGATTTCTACCCAGCTCTTGTTTGCGCTATCCAGGAAAATGATTTCTTCGTGATCGATCACCGCAAGATACTGCATGCTGCGGATCGGGACGAATATCACTCCTTCCCTGCTGCGTTCAAGCAGCAAAAGGGCTGAATTATAGGTTGGTGCCGGCAGATGGCGGGGCTCGCGTGCGACTTCATGATTGCGGTAGCAGGTGATTTGCATATGGGCCTCGTCGACTGGACATAGCGGCAATGTTCGGCAGTCAGATTATCCGCATTTTCGACCGCATTTGTGAAGTGAGTGCTGGATATACTGATCAAAAATCCATCAATTTGCCACCGCCATCCCCTCATTTGCACCAGCCCATAAGGTTCCTGAGTCATGCCGGGTCGTTTATGCCGGCGATATGTTAGGTCGTTTCGAGCCATGCCCAATGAAAATGCAAATCCGCAATTCAATTTGACAGCTATGGCATGCATTGGCATAATCGCGGGTTCAGTTTGGAGGGGTTCCCGAGCGGTCAAAGGGATCAGACTGTAAATCTGACGGTTCTGCCTTCGAAGGTTCGAATCCTTCCCCCTCCACCAAATGATTGATGGGTTTGTGGTAGTTGGCTGGGCGTTGCGGTAACTGCTGTTCGGCTGTTGCGTTGAAGGCCTGTTGTTGGTTGGGCGCTGCGGGTGTAGCTCAATGGTAGAGCAGAAGTTTTCCAAACTTACGACGAGGGTTCGATTCCCTTCACCCGCTCCAGTTTGGCACCCGCTCCAGTTCGGCTTTGATTTTGGTTTGAGGGCTTGCCCATGTGGCTCAGTGGTAGAGCACTCCCTTGGTAAGGGAGAGGTCGCGAGTCCGATTCTCGCCATGGGCACCAAATATTGGCGTTTTTGAGTTATTCGGGTTTTGTTTTTATTATTAACGTTTTGACATTGATAAGGAAAAATCATGGCAAAGAGCAAGTTTGAGCGCACGAAACCGCACGTCAACGTAGGCACGATAGGTCATGTGGACCACGGCAAGACGACCCTGACGGCGGCGATCACGACCGTGCTGTCGAAGAAATTTGGCGGCGAAGCCAAGGCCTATGACCAGATTGACGCAGCACCGGAAGAGAAGGCGCGCGGCATCACGATCAATACCGCGCACGTCGAATACGAGACTGCCAAGCGCCACTATGCCCACGTGGACTGCCCGGGCCACGCCGACTATATCAAGAACATGATCACCGGTGCGGCACAGATGGATGGCGCGATCCTGGTGGTATCCGCGGCCGACGGCCCGATGCCGCAAACCCGCGAACACATTCTGCTGGCGCGTCAGGTGGGGGTTCCCTACATCGTCGTGTTCCTGAACAAATGCGACATGGTCGACGACGAAGAGCTGCTGGAACTGGTCGAAATGGAAGTGCGCGAACTACTCTCCAAATACGAGTTCCCGGGTGACGACATCCCCATCATCAAGGGTTCTGCGCTAAAAGCCCTGCAGGGCGACCAGGGCGACCTGGGCGAGCCCGCGATCTTCCGCCTGGCCGACGCACTGGACAGTTACATTCCCGAGCCCAAGCGTGCGCTGGATGGCGCATTCCTGATGCCTGTGGAAGACGTATTTTCGATCTCCGGGCGCGGCACCGTGGTGACCGGGCGCGTCGAGCGCGGCATCGTCAAGGTGGGTGAAGAACTCGAGATCGTCGGCATCAAGCCCACGCTGAAGACCACCTGCACCGGCGTGGAGATGTTCCGCAAGCTGCTCGACCAGGGCCAGGCGGGAGACAACGTCGGCGTACTGCTGCGCGGCACCAAGCGTGAAGAAGTCGAGCGCGGCCAGGTATTGGCCAAACCGGGTTCGATCACTCCGCACACCAAGTTCACCGCCGAGATCTACGTGCTGGGCAAGGATGAAGGCGGGCGTCATACCCCGTTCTTCCAGGGTTATCGTCCGCAGTTCTACTTCCGCACTACCGACGTGACCGGTGCGGTGGAATTGCCGGCGGGCACCGAAATGGTGATGCCCGGGGACAACGTCAGCATCACGGTAACGCTGATCAACCCGATCGCGATGGAAGAGGGCCTGCGCTTCGCGATCCGCGAAGGCGGCCGTACCGTCGGCGCAGGTGTGGTTGCAAAGATTATCGAGTGACGGGATTGTGGATTGGGGATACGGGATCTGGGAATACTTCTTCTCGCTCCGGTATCCTTGATCCTGATTTTATTAGGCCAGTAGCTCAATTGGTAGAGTATCGGTCTCCAAAACCGAGGGTTGGGGGTTCGAGACCCTCCTGGCCTGCCAGAATGGCAAGTGACGGTTAATCGGAATGATTGCGCATGGCAGACAAAATTAAGTTGTTTATTGCAGTTTTGCTGGTGGCGGCAGGCATCGCAGGCTACTATTATTTGCAAGGCGGAGCCCCGGCGTTGAGGCTGGTGTCAGTGCTGGTGGGCCTGTTGCTGGCTGCTGCCATGGCGTGGACGAGTGAATCGGGCAAGCGTTTTTTCACTTTTGGCAAGGATTCCGTTGCCGAGGCAAAACGTGTGGTTTGGCCCACGCGCAAGGAAACATTGCAGACCACTGCGGTGGTGATTGCGTTCGCGATCATCATGGCCTTGTTTCTGTGGGCGGTGGATGCCGGCTTGATGTTGGTAGTGAACAGGCTTATGGGGCGGGGTGAGTGATGACCATGCAATGGTATGTTGTTCATACGTACTCTCAGTTTGAGAAAAGCGTGCAGCGCGCCTTGCTGGAGCGCATTCAGCGCGAAGGCATGCAGGATAAGTTCGGCCAGATTCTGGTTCCGGTTGAAGAGGTGGTGGAGCTGAAGTCCGGGCAGAAGAGCATTACTGAGCGCAAATTTTTTCCCGGTTATGTGCTGGTCGAGATGGAAATGACCGACGAAAGTTGGCATCTGGTGAAGAATACGCCCAAGGTGACGGGATTCCTGGGCGGCTCGGCGATGAAACCGACGCCGATCAGCGCAAAAGAAGTGCAGAACATCATGCAGCAAATGCAGGCGGGTGTTGAAAAGCCGAGGCCCAAGGTATTGTTCGAGGTGGGGGAATTGGTGCGTGTCAAGGAAGGCCCATTCACCGATTTCAACGGCTCTGTGGAAGATGTCAATTACGACAAAAACAAGATACGTGTGGCGGTGACCATTTTTGGCCGCTCTACACCGGTAGAACTGGATTTTGGTCAGGTAGAAAAGGCCTGAATGGCGGGGGCGGCATCGGGGGCACAGTCTGAAAATTTCAGATGCTGTTTCCCGGTGGTCGTCTCCCATGTTGGGGAGAAACCGAAGGTTTCGTTCGTACCCGTTTGATAGGAGTGCATCATGGCAAAAAAAGTCGTCGGCTACATCAAGCTGCAAGTGCCTGCTGGTAAGGCAAATCCAAGTCCACCGATAGGCCCGGCATTGGGTCAGCGTGGCCTCAACATCATGGAATTCTGCAAGGCGTTCAATGCGCAGACTCAGGGTGTGGAGCCCGGCCTGCCGATTCCGGTGGTAATCACCGCTTTTGCTGACAAGAGCTTCACCTTCATCATGAAGACCCCGCCTGCCAGCATTCTGATCAAGAAGGCCGCCGGCGTGCAGAAGGGCAGCAAAACTCCCCATACCGACAAGGTGGGCAAACTGACCCGCAAGCAGGCGGAGCTGATCGCTACCACCAAAATGCCGGATCTGACCGCAGCCGATATGGACGCGGCGGTGCGCACCATCGCGGGCAGCGCGCGCAGCATGGGTATTACCGTGGAGGGCGTATAACATGATGTCCAAACGCTATAAAGCAATTGCGGCCAAGGTTGATCGCAACAAATTGTATCCATTGGATGATGCGCTGAGCCTGGTCAAGGAAACATCCGTGGCCAAATTCGACGAGTCCATCGACGTGGCGATCAACCTCGGCATTGACGCGCGCAAGTCGGATCAGTTGGTGCGCGGGTCGGTGGTGTTGCCGAAGGGGACAGGCAAGACGGTGCGCGTGGCGGTGTTCGCGCAAGGTGCCAAGGCTGAAGAGGCCAAGGCTGCCGGTGCCGACATTGTCGGATTCGACGATCTGGCGGAATCCATCAAGGGCGGGAACCTGAATTTTGACGTGCTGATCGCCAGCCCGGATGCGATGCGCCTGGTTGGCCAACTGGGCCAGATTCTCGGTCCGCGCGGTCTGATGCCCAACCCCAAAGTGGGTACTGTGTCCGCCGACGTGGCGGGTGCGGTGAAGAACTCCAAGGCCGGTCAGGTGCAGTATCGCACCGACAAGAACGGCATCGTGCAGTGCACCATCGGGCGCGCTTCATTCGCTCCGGAAGCGTTGCGCGAGAATCTGCTGGCCCTGGTTGCCGCACTGAACAAGGCCAAGCCGCCCGCTTCCAAAGGGGTATATCTGAAAAAAGTTTCGATCTCCAGCACCATGGGTGCGGGGATACGCATTGAACAGGCGAGCTTGACCGCCTAGCCTGGATGTTTTGAATTCGCTGGCGGCTTTTCGCCGGCAAAAGTTTTGGAGTGCTGGCGTGTTTGCAGCATCCGAGACCGTAGGTGTCGAAGGCGCGGTTGGCCCGAGACTTAATTGCCGGATGCCCTGTCTGTCGGCTATGCGGCGGCCCACGTAGATGGTGCGCCCGCGAGCAGGAATGGTTTGTTCTCCTGACTCAAGGTCGCTGTTGTAATCGATGGGAGGCGCGAGAGCGCATCCCGGAAACCGGAGGAAGACTTGAGTCTCAATCTGCAAGAAAAACAAGCTGTGGTGGCGGAAGTGAGTGCCCATGTGGCTTTGGCTCAAACGATCGTCTTGGCGGAATACCGCGGCATCCAGGTCGCCGATATCACCAGATTGCGTGCGGCTGCACGCAAATCCGGTGTTTATTTTCATGTGTTGAAAAACACCCTGGCGCGGCGCGCGGTGCAGGGAACACCCTTTGAAGTGCTGGCTGAAAAAATGGTCGGTCCTCTCGTGTACAGCATGAGTGCCGATGCAGTCGCCGCGGCGAAAGTGGTGTTCGATTTTGCCAAAACCAACGACAAGCTGGTGATCAAGGCTGGTGCGATGGGCGGTTCCGTGATGTCCGCGGAACAAGTCGCTGTGCTGGCCGCCACACCAAGCCGCGACGAACTGATTGCCCGCCTGATGGCAACCATGAATGCGACGACTGCAAAGTTCGTGCGTACGCTGGCTGCGATCCGCGACAAGAGCGAAGCCGCAACCGCTGCTTGATATTTTTGAATTAACCGAACCTTGAATGAAACGAACAGGAGAACAATATGACTGTAAGCAATGCTGACTTGATGGATGCGATCGCGAAGATGACGGTTCTGGAGCTGTCTGACCTGATCAAGCAAATGGAAGAGAAATTCGGTGTGTCCGCTGCTGCGGTTGCAGTAGCAGGGCCCGCTGCCGGCGCTGCAGCTGGCGGCGGCGCCGCTGCTGCCGAGCAAACCGAATTCACCGTAGTGCTCAAGGGTGCCGGCGATAACAAGGTGAACGTGATCAAGGCGGTCCGCACCATCACCGGTCTGGGTCTGAAAGAAGCCAAGGACCTGGTTGATGGCGCACCAAAGAACGTGAAGGAAGGCGTTTCCAAAGCCGATGCAGATGCCGCGCTGAAGCAATTGCTGGACGCTGGCGCAGCCGCTGAAATCAAGTAAGTTCTTTGCCGTCGTAAAGGCTGACGGCATGCCGTCAGCCTTTTGCCGCTTTAAGAAACCAGCGGTCAGGGAATCCCGGATTGTTTCCTGTCCCCTGCTTTCTGACTCTGCAGTCTCGCCAAATGGCGCAAGACCGCATTTTTTATATTCCTCAATCGTGGAGATTATATGAGCTACTCTTTTACCGAAAAAAAACGTATCCGTAAAAGTTTTGCCAAGCGGGTTGGCGCGCTGCCCGTTCCTTTTCTGCTATCCACTCAGTTGGAATCCTTTGCCGCATTTTTGCAGGCTTATACCCCGGCGGAACAGCGCAAGAACAGTGGGCTGCAAGCCGCATTCAACGGCATCTTCCCGATTCATAGCCATTCCAAGAATGCGCGCCTCGACTTCGTCAGCTACCAGTTGGGCATGCCTCCGTTCGACGTCAAGGAATGCCGCCAGCGCGGACTGACTTATGCATCCCCGCTGCGCGCCCGCGTGCGCCTGACCATCATGGACAAGGAGGCGTCCAAGCCCACCGTCAAGGAAGTCAAAGAGCAGGAAGTGTATATGGGGGAGATCCCGCTGATGACCCATACCGGCTCGTTCGTGATCAACGGCACCGAGCGCGTTATCGTTTCCCAGCTGCACCGTTCGCCGGGGGTGTTCTTCGAGCATGATCGCGGCAAGACCCATTCCTCCGGAAAGCTGCTGTTCTCGGCGCGCATCATCCCCTATCGCGGCTCCTGGCTGGACTTTGAATTCGACGCGAAGGACTATGTGTACTTCCGTATCGATCGGCGCCGCAAGATGCCGGTTACGATCTTGCTGCGTTCGCTGGGTTACAACAATGAAGACATGCTGAAAATGTTCTTCGAGTTTGATGCGTTCCACCTGGGCAAAAAGGGCATCCAGTTCGAGGTGGTGCCCGAGCGGCTGCGCGGGGATGTCGCGCGTTTTGATATTCTGGGGAAAGCCGGCAAGGTCATCGTGGCCAAGGACAAGCGCATCACCGTCCGCCATATCCGCGAAATGCATGAGGCGGGTATCGACAAACTGGATGTGACCGAAGAATTCCTGGTTGGCCGCGTGATGGCCACCAACATCGTTGACAAAGATAGCGGCGAAATCATTGCCAATGCCAATGATGAGATCACCGAAGCGCTGCTGCACAAACTGCAGGCTGCCGGTGTCAAGAAGATACATACCCTGTACACCAACGACCTGGATCACGGCGCGTTCATCTCTCAGACCCTGCGTACCGATGAGACTGTCGACCAGTGGACGGCGCGGGTGGCGATTTACCGTATGATGCGTCCTGGCGAGCCGCCCACCGAAGAAGCCGTGGAGAATCTGTTCAACGGTCTGTTCTTCAATGAGGAGCGTTACGATCTGTCGGCCGTCGGCAGAATGAAGTTCAATCGCCGCGTTGGACGCGACGAACTGACCGGATCGTCTATCCTGTCGAATGAAGACATCGTCGCAGTGGTGAAGATTCTGGTCGAGCTGCGCAACGGCCACGGCGAGATTGATGACATCGATCACCTTGGCAATCGCCGCGTTCGCGCCGTGGGCGAATTGGCGGAAAACCAGTTCCGCGCAGGCTTGGCGCGTGTCGAGCGCGCCGTCAAGGAGCGTCTCGGGCAGGCCGAGACGGATAACCTGATGCCCCACGATTTGATCAATGCCAAGCCGATCTCGGCTGCGGTCAAGGAATTTTTTGGTTCCAGCCAGCTTTCGCAGTTCATGGATCAGACCAACCCCTTGTCGGAGATTACCCACAAGCGCCGTATTTCCGCGCTGGGACCCGGCGGCCTGACGCGCGAGCGCGCCGGTTTCGAGGTGCGCGACGTGCATCCGACCCACTATGGCCGGGTATGTCCGATCGAGACGCCTGAAGGCCCTAACATCGGCCTGATCAACTCGCTGGCTTTGTATGCGCGCACCAATGAATACGGCTTCATCGAAACGCCGTACCGCAAAGTGGCCAAGGGCAAGGTCGCCGATGAGGTCGATTACCTGTCGGCGATCGAAGAAGGCAAATACACGATCGCTCAGGCGAATGCCGAGTTGGACAAGAAAGGACACTTCACCAACGACATCGTGTCGGCCCGTCACCACAACGAATTCGTGCTGGCAGCGCCGGATCAGATGGAATACATGGACGTGTCACCTTCGCAGGTGGTGTCGGTCGCCGCTTCGCTGATCCCGTTCCTGGAACATGACGATGCCAACCGCGCCCTGATGGGTGCCAACATGCAGCGCCAGGCGGTGCCTTGTCTGCGCGCGGAAAAGCCGCTGGTAGGTACGGGTCTTGAGCGCACCGTGGCAGTGGACTCGGGCACGACCGTGCAAGCCTGGCGCGGTGGCCGCATCGATTATGTGGATGCCGCCCGTATCGTGGTGCGCGTCAACGACGACGAGACCACAGCCGGCGAAGTGGGTGTGGATATCTACAACCTGACCAAATACACCCGCTCAAACCAGAACACCAATATCAACCAGCGTCCGCTGGTCAAGGTGGGCGACGTGATCGCGCGCGGGGACGTGGTGGCGGACGGCGCTTCCACCGATATGGGCGAACTGGCGCTCGGGCAGAACATGCTGGTCGCGTTCATGCCTTGGAACGGTTACAACTACGAGGATTCGATCCTGATCTCCGAGCGCGTTTCGGCGCAGGACCGATTCACGTCGATCCATATCGAGGAACTGACGGTTGCCGCACGTGATACCAAGCTCGGGCCTGAGGAAATCACCCGCGATATCCCGAACCTGGCTGAAGCCCAGCTGGCGCGTCTGGACGACTGCGGTATCGTGCATATCGGTGCGGAAGTCGCGGTCGGCGACGTGCTGGTCGGCAAGGTCACGCCCAAAGGAGAAACCCAGCTGACCCCGGAAGAGAAATTGCTGCGCGCGATCTTCGGCGAGAAGGCATCCGATGTGAAGGACACCAGCTTGCGGGTGCCGACCGGCAGTTCCGGTACGGTGATCGACGTGCAGGTGTTTACCCGCGAGGGTTTGCAGCGCGACAAGCGCGCCCAGCAGATCATCGACGACGAACTGAGCCGCTACAAGAAGGACCTGGTCGACCAGATGCGCATCGTTGAAGCCGACGTATTCTCGCGTATGGAAAAATTGTTGCATGGCAAGGTCGCCAATGGCGGACCGAAGAAGCTGGTCAAGGGCACAAAACTGAGCAAGGAATATCTGCACAGCATCGAGCCTTATTCGTGGTTCGATATTCGCGTCGCCAATGACGAGGTGGCTGCGCAAATGGAGCAGGTCAAGGAGGGGTTGGCGCAAAAACGTGCCGAATTCGATGCCGCATACGAATTGAAGAAGAAGAAGCTGACTCAGGGTGATGAGCTGCAAGCCGGGGTGCAGAAGATGGTCAAGGTGTATGTTGCGGTGAAGCGACGCCTGCAGCCGGGCGACAAGATGGCGGGCCGCCACGGCAACAAGGGCGTGGTGTCGCGTATCGTGCCGGTGGAGGACATGCCGTACATGGCGGATGGCACGCCGGTCGATGTGGTGCTTAACCCGCTCGGGGTGCCGTCGCGGATGAATATCGGCCAGATTCTCGAAACACACTTGGGCTGGGCTGCCAAGGGACTGGGCAAGAAGATCGACACGATGCTGCAAACCAATGCCAAGATCACCGAAGTGCGCAAGTTTCTCGGCAAGATCTACAACCACCATAACGGCCAGAATATTGATCTGGAAGCATTCAGCGACGATGAGATCATCGAATTGTGCCGCAATCTGAAGCATGGCGTCCCGTTTGCGACCCCGGTGTTCGACGGCGCCAGCGAGGAGGAGATCAAATACATGCTGGAACTGGCCGATCTGCCGCTGTCGGGCCAGACCACGCTGTACGATGGCCGCACCGGCGAGGCATTCGACCGCCAGGTGACGGTCGGTTACAAGCACATCCTGAAGTTGCACCATCTGGTCGATGACAAGATGCATGCCCGTTCGACCGGCCCATACAGCCTGGTGACTCAACAGCCATTGGGCGGCAAGGCACAGTTTGGCGGCCAGCGCTTCGGTGAAATGGAAGTGTGGGCGCTGGAGGCGTACGGCGCAGCTTACACACTGCAGGAAATGCTGACGGTCAAGTCGGATGACGTCGCGGGACGTACCAAGGTTTATGAAAGTATCGTCAAGGGTGAACACAAGATCGACGCCGGGATGCCGGAATCGTTCAACGTGGTCATCAAGGAAATCCGTTCCCTGGCGATCGATATGGATCTGATGCGTCATTGACCATCCTCCGTGCGGGTAGCGCATGGGGGCCGCGTAACGTTGCTGCCAAAACGTTCTGCTGACATTAAGGCGAATTAGGAGTCTCAAATGAAATCATTGCTGGATTTGTTCAAACAGGTCACACAAAAGGAAGAATTCGACGCGATCAAGATCGGTCTTGCTTCGCCGGAAAAGATTCGTTCATGGTCCTATGGTGAAGTCAAAAAGCCGGAAACCATCAACTACCGCACTTTCAAACCTGAGCGCGATGGCTTGTTCTGTGCCAAGATTTTCGGGCCGGTCAAGGATTACGAGTGCCTGTGCGGCAAGTACAAGCGTCTGAAACATCGCGGCGTGATCTGCGAGAAATGCGGCGTGGAAGTGACCCTGTCCAAGGTGCGCCGCGAACGCATGGGGCATATCGAGCTGGCCAGCCCGGTTGCGCACATCTGGTTCCTGAAATCGTTGCCATCGCGTCTAGGCATGGTGCTGGACATGACCTTGCGCGACATCGAGCGGGTACTCTACTTCGAGGCCTATGTGGTGACCGAGCCCGGCATGACCCCGCTGAACCGCGGCCAGTTGCTGTCCGAGGATGACTATCTGGCCAAGACCGAGGAATATGGCGATGAATTCACCGCGACGATGGGCGCGGAAGGGATACGCGCGCTGCTGGGCAGTCTGGATGTTGCCGCAGAGATCGAAACGATACGCGCCGAGTTGGCTGCTACCGGTTCGGAAACCAAGATCAAGAAATATGCCAAGCGGCTGAAGATACTCGAGGCGTTCAATGCGTCCGGGATCAAGCCGCAATGGATGGTGATGACCGTATTGCCGGTGTTGCCACCGGAGTTGCGCCCGCTGGTGCCGCTCGACGGCGGCCGCTTTGCGACTTCCGACCTGAATGATCTTTACCGCCGCGTGATCAACCGCAATAACCGCCTGCGCCGGCTGCTTGAGCTGAAAGCGCCTGACATCATCGTGCGCAATGAGAAGCGCATGCTGCAGGAGGCGGTAGACTCGCTGCTGGACAACGGCCGCCGCGGCAAGGCGATGACCGGCGCGAACAAGCGTCAACTGAAATCTCTGGCCGACATGATCAAAGGCAAGAGCGGGCGTTTCCGCCAGAATCTGCTGGGCAAGCGGGTCGATTACTCCGGTCGTTCGGTGATCGTCGTGGGCCCGCAACTCAAACTGCATCAGTGTGGCCTGCCCAAGAAGATGGCGCTGGAATTGTTCAAGCCGTTCATTTTCAGTCGCCTCGAGGCGATGGGCCTGGCAACGACCATCAAGGCCAGCAAGCGTATGGTGGAAGCAGAGGAGCCCATCGTATGGGATATTCTCGAAGAGGTGATCCGTGAACATCCGGTGTTGCTGAATCGCGCGCCGACGCTTCACCGCCTGGGTATCCAGGCGTTCGAGCCGATCCTGATCGAAGGCAAGGCGATCCAGCTGCATCCGCTGGTCTGCTCCGCGTTCAACGCCGACTTCGACGGCGACCAGATGGCAGTGCACGTGCCGCTGTCGCTGGAAGCGCAGATGGAAGCTCGTACACTGATGCTGGCTTCGAACAATGTACTGTCACCAGCGAACGGCGAGCCCATCATCGTTCCTTCACAGGACATCGTGCTGGGCTTGTACTTCATGACGCGCGAAAAGGTTGGCGCATTGGGCGAGGGATCGATGTTTGCCAATATCTCCGAAGTGTCGCGCGCATACGAGACACGCGAGGTGGAGTTGCAGGCCAAGGTGATCGTACGCCTCAAGGAAATCCGCAAGGATGAAGCGGGCCAGGTTACAGAGAAGCTGGTTCGCCATGAGACCACGGTGGGTCGCGCCCTGTTGTCCGAAGTCCTGCCGGAAGGTTTGCCATTCGCGCTGATCAACAAAGCCCTCAAGAAAAAAGAGATCTCGCGCCTGATCAATGCCAGCTTCCGCCAGTGCGGCTTGCGCGACACCGTGATCATGGCCGACAAGCTGATGTATACCGGTTTTACCTACGCGACTCGCGCCGGCATTTCGATTGCAGTGGACGACATGCTGATGCCGTTGCAGAAGAACGAGCTGATTGGTACGGCCGAAAAAGAGGTCAAGGAAATTTATACTCAATACACCTCCGGTTTGGTGACCGACGGTGAACGCTACAACAAGGTGGTCGACATATGGGGGCGCACCGGCGACGTGGTGGCCAAGGCGATGATGGAGCAGTTGGGTAGCGAGCCGGTGATTGATCGTGTTTCCGGTCAACCACGCATGGCAAAAGGCAAGCCGGTGATGCAGGAGTCGTTCAATTCCATATACATGATGGCCGATTCAGGTGCGCGCGGTTCGGCGGCGCAGATCCGTCAGCTGGCCGGGATGCGCGGCCTGATGGCCAAGCCGGATGGCTCCATCATCGAGACCCCGATCACTGCAAACTTCCGTGAGGGGTTGAACATGCTGCAGTACTTCATTTCCACGCACGGTGCGCGCAAGGGCCTGGCAGACACCGCCTTGAAGACGGCCAATTCCGGTTATCTGACGCGCCGTCTGGTGGATGTGACTCAGGATCTGGTGGTGATCGAGGAAGATTGCGGTACGAACCTGGGGACGTCGATGAAAGCCATGGTTGAGGGCGGAGAGGTCATCGAAGCGCTGAGCGAGCGTATCCTCGGGCGTGTGGTGAGTACCGATGTGGTCAATCCGGAAAGCGGGGAGGTACTTTACGAGGCGGGCACGTTGCTGGATGAAACTGCGGTGGAGCGCATCGAGACCCTCGGGGTTGATGAGGTGCGTGTGCGCACGCCGTTAAGCTGCGAAACGCGCTTCGGTTTGTGTGCCAAGTGTTATGGCCGCGATCTGGGACGCGGCGGCATCGTGAACGTGGGTGAGGCGGTTGGTGTGATCGCGGCACAGTCGATCGGCGAGCCGGGAACCCAGTTGACCATGCGTACCTTCCATATCGGTGGCGCCGCTTCCCGTACCGTGGTGGCAAGCCAGGTGGAAAGCAAATCGAACGGCGTGATGAAATGCAGCGCCAATATGCGCACGGTGACTACCGTGCGCGGCGAGGTGATCGTGGTAGCGCGCAGTGCCGAAGTGATCATCACCGATGATCACGGCCGCGAGCGCGAACGCCACAAGGTGCCTTACGGAGCGACGCTGGCGGTCAAGCAGGGTGAGGCCGTACGCGCAGGGGCGGTGCTGGCGACCTGGGATCCGCATACCCGTCCTATCATCACGGAATATGCCGGCACGGTGAGTTTTCACAATGTCGAGGAAGGCACAACCGTCGCCAAGCAGATTGACGAGGTGACCGGCCTGTCCACACTGGTGGTGATCGACCCGAAACGCTCCACGGCACAAAGCAAGGGCGTGCGGCCGATGGTGCGCTTGCAAGACAAGGCGGGCAAGGAAGTCAAGCTGGCCGGCACCGAGACCGCTGTCAGCGTGACCTTCCAGACCGGTTCCATCATCACCGTCGAGGATGGCCAGGGGGTCGGTGTGGGTGACGTGCTGGCGCGCATCCCGCAGGAAAGCAGCAAGACCCGCGACATCACCGGCGGTCTGCCGCGTGTGGCCGAATTGTTCGAAGCGCGCGTTCCCAAGGATGCGGGCATGCTGGCCGAGGTGACCGGTACGGTTTCGTTCGGCAAGGACACCAAGGGCAAGCAGCGGTTGGTCATCACCGATGTGGACGGTGTTGCCAATGAGTTTCTGATTCCGAAAGAAAAGCATGTGTTGGCGCACGACGGCCAGGTAGTCAATCAGGGTGAGATGATCGTGGATGGTCCGGCCGATCCGCATGATATCCTGCGCTTGCTCGGAGTGGAGGCGCTGGCACGTTACATCACCGATGAAGTCCAGGAGGTGTACCGCTTGCAGGGTGTGAAGATCAGTGACAAACACATCGAGGTGATCGTGCGGCAGATGTTGCGCCGCGTGCAAATCAGCGAGGTGGGTGATACCCGCTTCATCACCGGCGAACAGGTCGAGCGCGCCGATTTGCTGGCGGAAAATGAACGCGTGGTTGCGGAAGGCAAGAAACCTGCATCCTACGACTACGTGTTGTTAGGCATCACCAAGGCATCACTGTCTACCGATTCGTTTATTTCGGCGGCCTCGTTCCAGGAGACGACACGCGTGCTGACCGAGGCGGCGATCATGGGCAAGCGGGACGATCTGCGCGGCCTGAAAGAGAACGTGATTGTCGGCCGTTTGATACCGGCTGGTACCGGATTGGCCTATCACGTTACGCGTAAGAAGCAGCGCCTGGGGATAGACATTGCCGATGGGCGCGAGCTGCAAGAGGGGGATATGGTCGGGTCGGGCGAATTGCTTGACACATCTGGGGTTTCTCTCTAGAATTCGCAACCTTTTTTCCCGTCGCAGCGGATATTTTAGATATGTCCTGCTGCGACGGTGCTTTTTTACTTGATGATTTTTAACGAATTTTGAGGGTGTGTAGAAAATGCCAACCATTAACCAATTGATCCGCAAGCCGCGTGCTGCAATCGTAGAAAAGAGCAAGGTTCCGGCCCTGGCGGGTTCCCCGCAAAAGCGTGGTGTGTGCACACGTGTCTATACCACGACGCCGAAGAAGCCCAACTCTGCGCTGCGCAAGGTGGCCAAGGTGCGTTTGACAAATGGCTTCGAGGTGATCAGTTACATCGGCGGCGAAGGCCACAATCTGCAGGAGCACTCGGTGGTGTTGCTGCGCGGCGGCCGCGTAAAGGATTTGCCCGGTGTGCGTTACCACATGGTGCGCGGCAGCTTGGATACGGCCGGTGTGAAGGATCGCAAACAGGGCCGTTCCAAGTACGGTGCCAAGCGCGCCAAGAAGGCATAGCTCACCAGCACGATTTTAAACGTTAGCAATTATTTAGAGCCAAAACAAACTGAGGTAGCCATGCCAAGACGCAGAGAAGTACCCAAACGCGAAATCCTGCCGGATCCAAAATTCAGCAATCAGGATTTATCCAAATTCGTGAACGTATTGATGACTTCAGGGAAGAAGTCAGTTGCCGAACGGATTTTGTACGGTGCATTGGAGCAGGTGGGCAAGAAAACCGGCAAGGATGCGATCGAAATATTTAACCTGGCGTTGACCAACGCCAAGCCGCAGGTAGAGGTAAAAAGTCGTCGCGTCGGCGGTGCCAACTACCAGGTTCCGGTCGAAGTGCGTCCTGCTCGCCGCATGGCCCTGTCGATGCGCTGGCTGCGCGAAGCTGCACGTAAACGCGGCGAAAAGTCGATGGGCATGCGCCTGGCCGGCGAGCTGATCGATGCTTCCGAAGGGCGTGGTGGCGCGGTGAAGAAACGCGAGGAGGTACACCGCATGGCGGAGGCAAACAAGGCGTTCTCGCATTTCCGTTTTTAATCAGGGCTGGCGATTCGGACTCAAATCGAGCACCAATAACCCAATACACTATAAGTTAGGCATCTACCGTGGCACGTAAAACACCCATTGAGCGATATCGAAATATCGGCATCAGCGCACATATTGACGCAGGCAAGACCACCACCACAGAGCGTGTTCTGTTTTATACCGGGGTGAGCCATAAAATCGGCGAGGTTCACGATGGCGCAGCCATCATGGACTGGATGGAACAGGAGCAGGAGCGCGGCATCACCATCACTTCTGCGGCGACCACTTGCTTCTGGAAGGGGATGGATAAATCCCTGCCGGAGCATCGTATCAACATCATCGATACGCCGGGGCACGTCGACTTCACCATCGAAGTGGAGCGTTCGATGCGCGTGCTGGATGGAGCCTGCATGGTGTATTGCGCCGTGGGCGGCGTGCAGCCGCAATCTGAAACGGTATGGCGCCAGGCCAACAAATACCACGTGCCGCGATTGGCGTTTGTGAACAAGATGGATCGTTCCGGCGCGAACTTCTTCAAGGTGTATGAGCAGATGCGCGCGCGACTGCGAGCAAATCCGGTGCCCATACAAATTCCTATTGGCGCCGAAGAAAAATTCGAGGGTGTGGTCGACCTGATACGCATGAAGGCGATCTATTGGGACGAAGCCTCGCAAGGCATGAAATTCGAGTTGCGCGACATCCCGGCCGATCTGGTCGAGACCGCCAAGGAGTGGCGCGAGAAGATGGTGGAGGCCGCTGCCGAGGCCAATGAAGAGATGATGAACAAATATCTCGAGAGCGGCGAGCTGTCCGAAGCCGAAATCAAGCTGGGTTTGCGCACCCGCACCATTGCCAGCGAGATCGTGCCGATGATGTGCGGCAGCGCATTCAAGAACAAGGGCGTGCAGGCGATGCTGGACGCGGTGATCGACTATATGCCGGCGCCGACCGATATTCCGCCGGTAAAGGGATTGAAGGAAGACGAAAAAACCGAGGATCAGCGCAAAGCATCGGATGAAGAGCCGTTCTCCGGTCTGGCGTTCAAGATCATGACTGATCCGTTCGTCGGTCAGTTGATCTTTTTCCGTGTCTATTCCGGGGTGGTGAATTCCGGCGACACGATCTACAACTCGGTGAAAGGCAAGAAGGAGCGCGTCGGGCGCCTGTTGCAGATGCATGCCAACCAGCGCGAGGAGATCAAGGAGGTTCGCGCGGGAGACATCGCCGCGGCGGTCGGTCTGAAAGAAGCGACCACCGGGGACACGCTGTGCGACCCGAACAAGGTCATCATACTGGAGCGCATGGTATTCCCCGAGCCGGTGATACATGTGGCGGTCGAGCCCAAGACCAAGGCAGACCAGGAAAAGATGGGGCTGGCGCTGAACCGTCTGGCGCAGGAGGATCCTTCTTTCCGCGTGCGCACCGATGAAGAGTCCGGGCAGACCATTATTTCCGGCATGGGCGAATTGCACCTGGAAATCCTGGTCGACCGGATGAAGCGTGAATTCGGTGTGGAAGCCAATGTGGGCGCCCCGCAAGTGGCTTACCGCGAAGCGATCAGAAAGCCGGTCGAAATCGAAGGCAAGTTCGTCAAGCAGTCCGGTGGACGCGGCCAGTACGGACATGTGTGGATCAAGATGGAGCCCAACGAAGCGGGCAAGGGTTTTGAATTTGTCGACGCGATCAAGGGCGGTACGGTTCCCCGCGAGTACATCCCGGCGGTGGAAAAGGGTTTGCGCGAAACATTGCCGAACGGCGTACTGGCCGGGTTCCCGGTGGTGGATGTGAAATGCACTTTATTCGACGGCTCCTACCATGACGTCGACTCCAACGAAAACGCCTTCAAGATGGCGGCTTCGATGGCGTTCAAGGACGGCATGCGCAAAGCCAGCCCGGTGCTGCTTGAGCCGATGATGTCGGTCGAGGTGGAAACGCCCGAAGACTATACCGGCACAGTGATGGGCGATCTGTCCTCGCGGCGCGGCATGGTGCAGGGCATGGATGATATGGCGGGCGGTGGCAAGACCGTCAAGGCTGAAGTGCCGCTGGCCGAAATGTTCGGATACTCCACTGCGTTGCGTTCGGCCACCCAGGGTCGCGCGACTTACACGATGGAATTCAAGCATTATTCCGAGGCCCCGAAGAATGTCGCCGAAGCGATTATGAACAAGAAATGATTCACGATTTGATGGAAAGGCAATAATCATGGCAAAGAGCAAGTTTGAGCGCACGAAACCGCACGTCAACGTAGGCACGATAGGTCATGTGGACCACGGCAAGACGACCCTGACGGCGGCGATCACGACCGTGCTGTCGAAGAAATTTGGCGGCGAAGCCAAGGCCTATGACCAGATTGACGCAGCACCGGAAGAGAAGGCGCGCGGCATCACGATCAATACCGCGCACGTCGAATACGAGACTGCCAAGCGCCACTATGCCCACGTGGACTGCCCGGGCCACGCCGACTATATCAAGAACATGATCACCGGTGCGGCACAGATGGATGGCGCGATCCTGGTGGTATCCGCGGCCGACGGCCCGATGCCGCAAACCCGCGAACACATTCTGCTGGCGCGTCAGGTGGGGGTTCCCTACATCGTCGTGTTCCTGAACAAATGCGACATGGTCGACGACGAAGAGCTGCTGGAACTGGTCGAAATGGAAGTGCGCGAACTACTCTCCAAATACGAGTTCCCGGGTGACGACATCCCCATCATCAAGGGTTCTGCGCTAAAAGCCCTGCAGGGCGACCAGGGCGACCTGGGCGAGCCCGCGATCTTCCGCCTGGCCGACGCACTGGACAGTTACATTCCCGAGCCCAAGCGTGCGCTGGATGGCGCATTCCTGATGCCGGTGGAAGACGTATTTTCGATCTCCGGGCGCGGCACCGTGGTGACCGGGCGCGTCGAGCGCGGCATCGTCAAGGTGGGTGAAGAACTCGAGATCGTCGGCATCAAGCCCACGCTGAAGACCACCTGCACCGGCGTGGAGATGTTCCGCAAGCTGCTCGACCAGGGCCAGGCGGGAGACAACGTCGGCGTACTGCTGCGCGGCACCAAGCGTGAAGAAGTCGAGCGCGGCCAGGTATTGGCCAAACCGGGTTCGATCACTCCGCACACCAAGTTCACCGCCGAGATCTACGTGCTGGGCAAGGATGAAGGCGGGCGTCATACCCCGTTCTTCCAGGGTTATCGTCCGCAGTTCTACTTCCGCACTACCGACGTGACCGGTGCGGTGGAATTGCCGGCGGGCACCGAAATGGTGATGCCCGGGGACAACGTCAGCATCACGGTAACGCTGATCAACCCGATCGCGATGGAAGAGGGCCTGCGCTTCGCGATCCGCGAAGGCGGCCGTACCGTCGGCGCAGGTGTGGTTGCAAAGATTATCGAGTAAGGCTACAATGCGCGCCCTCGCGTGGGCTGGCGGCAAATCCGGGCCACGCGATTTCGTTCTTTAATTAGCGGCATTGCCGCATACATGCAAGAGAAAATTATGCAAAGTCAAAAAATCCGCATTCGCCTGAAGGCGTTTGATTACCGACTGATAGACCAGTCGGCTGCGCGAATTGTTGAAACAGCCAAACGCACCGGGGCGGTGGTGAATGGCCCGGTGCCATTGCCGACCAAGATCGAACGTTTCGATGTGCTGCGTTCTCCGCATGTCAACAAGACTTCACGTGACCAGTTCGAGATCCGCACCCATCTGCGTTTGATGGACATCGTTGATCCGACCGACAAGACGGTCGATGCGCTGATGAAGCTGGATTTGCCCGCCGGTGTGGATGTGGAAATCAAGTTGCAGTAAGTTTTGCAGCAAAGGACCGGGAGCAAAAGCCCTGGGTCCAAACTGATGTGTATGCAGCAAATCGGTTGACCAATTGTAGTCAACCCCTTAACAAGAGGAAATAAAAATGAGCTTAGGACTTGTCGGTCGCAAGATTGGCATGACCCGCGTTTTCACCGATGACGGATCCTCGTTGCCGGTGACTGTGCTGGAAGTGTCCAATAATCGTGTCACTCAGGTTAAATCCGTGGCCACCGATGGCTATACCGCTGTGCAATTGGCGCATGGGGTGCGCCGTCCCGGACGCGTCAGCAAGGCTGCCGCCGGACATTACGCGAAAGCGGGTGTGGAAGCCGGGAGTGCACTCAAGGAATTCACCGTAAACCCTGAACAACTGGCCGGCCTGCAATCGGGTTCCGTGGTCAGCGTGGAGATTTTTCAGGTGGGTCAGCTCGTCGATGTGACGGGCGTGTCCAAGGGTAAGGGTTACGCCGGCACCATCAAACGTTACCATTTCAAATCTGGCCGTGCATCGCACGGCAACTCCAAGTCGCATAACGTGCCGGGTTCCATCGGTATGGCGCAGGATCCTGGCCGGGTGTTCCCGGGCAAGCGCATGACCGGCCACTTGGGGGATGTGCAGCGTACGGTGCAAAATCTGCAAGTCGTGCGCGTCGATGCGGCGCGCCAGCTGTTGCTGGTCAAGGGCGCTGTTCCCGGGGCAATCAACGGAAAAATAATCGTGCGACCAGCAGCGAAGGCGGGTGTGTAATGGAACTTAAAGTCATCAACGATCAGGGGCAGCCGACCACGAATTTGAAGGCCTCCGACGAACTGTTCGGCCGCGAGTACAACGAAGATCTGGTCCATCAACTGGTAACCGCCTATCAGGCGAATGCGCGCGCCGGCAACAGCAAGCAGAAGGGGCGCAGCGAAGTTGCCAAGAGCACGCGCAAACCCTACGCGCAAAAGGGCACTGGCCGTGCCCGTGCCGGTATGGCGTCCAGCCCGTTGTGGCGTGGCGGCGGCAAGATATTTCCGAACACCGGTTTGGAAAACTACACTCAAAAAGTGAATCGTAAGATGTATCGCGCCGGCCTGGCTTCGATCCTGTCAAAGCTGGTCAGCGAAAATCGGCTGGTGGTTGTAGACAGCCTGACGGTGGATTCTCCCAAGACCAAATTGCTGGCGCAGAAGATCAAGGGTCTGGGTGTCGATACCAATCGTTTTCGCTTGCTGATCATCACTGACAGTATTGATGAAAATCTTTATCTTTCTTCGCGTAATTTGCCTAACGTGCTGGTGTTGGAGGCCAATCAGGCTGATCCGATCAGCCTGGTGCGGTTCCCCAATGTATTGGTGACACGCAACGCAGTGGCCAAAATTGAGGAGATGTTCGCATGAGTGCCCAGCAATTCAGCCAGGAACGTTTGATGAAGGTGCTGCTTGCCCCGCAAATCTCCGAAAAGGCAACCTATGCTGCAGAGAATAACGAGCAGGTAATTTTTCGCGTGGCAACAGATGCAACCAAGCCGGAAATCAAGGCTGCAGTTGAAATGATGTTCAAGGTCAGCGTGAACAGCGTACAAGTTGCATGCGTAAAGGGCAAGATCAAACGCAGTGGCCGCGTTCTCGGCCGTCGTAGCGACTGGAAGAAGGCCTATGTGTGTCTGGCTCCCGGTCAGGAAATCAATTTTGCAGCAAGCGAACAAGGGTAATCATCATGGCATTGATTAAACTGAAACCAACAACCCCGGGTCAGCGCGCTGTAGTGCGTCTGGTCAATCCAGAGCTGCATAAAGGCAAGCCGGTGACTGCGCTGCTGGAAAAACAAAACAGGACTGCGGGACGCAATAACAACGGGCATATCACCACGCGCCATATGGGTGGCGGACATAAACAGCATTACCGGCTGGTCGACTTCAGGCGCAACAAGGATGGCATCCCTGCTACCGTTGAACGTCTGGAATACGATCCAAACCGCAGCGCAAATCTGGCGTTGCTGTGCTACGCCGATGGCGAGCGCCGCTATATCATTGCGCCCAAGGGTGTCTCGGCCGGCGCGATCCTGGTGAGCGGTTCGGAAGCGCCGATCAAGCCGGGCAATGCGTTGCCGTTGCGCAATGTCCCGGTTGGGTCGACCATACATTGCATAGAAATATTGCCTGGAAAAGGCGCGCAGCTGGCGCGTTCGGCCGGCACCGCGGTGCAACTGCTGGCGCGTGAAGGCAGCTACGCACAGCTACGCTTGCGCTCTGGCGAAATTCGCAAAGTGCATATCGATTGCAAGGCGACGCTGGGCGAGGTGGGCAATTCCGAACACAGCCTGCGTTCCATCGGCAAAGCGGGTGCGATGCGTTGGCGCGGTGTACGTCCAACTGTCCGCGGCGTGGTGATGAATCCGATCGACCACCCGCATGGTGGCGGTGAAGGAAAGACTGCTGCGGGGCGGCATCCGGTCAGCCCGTGGGGCGTTCCGGCCAAGGGATTCCGCACTCGCCGCAACAAGCGCACCAGCGGCATGATCGTGCGCCGTCGCTTTCAAGTTTAAGGGGTAGATTGATATGGCACGTTCGATAAAAAAAGGCCCATTTGTAGACGCTCACTTGCTCAAGAAGGTTGAGACGGTACGCGCGACCAATGACAAGCGTCCGGTAAAAACCTGGTCGCGCCGTTCCACGGTGTTGCCCGAGTTTGTTGGCCTGACGATTGCAGTACACAATGGCAAGCAGCACATTCCGGTGTATGTTTCCGAAAACATGGTGGGCCACAAATTGGGTGAGTTTTCCCTGACACGTACCTTCAAAGGCCATTCTGCTGATAAAAAAGCCGTGGTCAAGAAATAAGGGGACATGATGACAACGACTACTGCAGTTGCAAAAAGAATCCATCTCTCGGCCCAAAAGGGACGCCTGGTGGCTGACCAGATCCGCGGTTTGCCGGTTGCGCAGGCGCTCAACATCCTGAAATTCAGCCCGAAGAAGGCCGCCACGATCATCAAGAAAGCGCTTGAGTCGGCGATCGCCAACGCCGAACATAACGATGGCGCCGATATCGACGAGCTCAAGGTAAAGGCTATCTATGTTGACAAGGCGGCATCCGGAAGGGGTTTTATCGCCAAGGCGAAGGGGCAGGGCAACCGCCTTGAAAAGCAAACCTGCCACATTACTGTGAGCGTCGGGGACTAAGGGTTAATTATGGGACAGAAAATTCATCCAACCGGCTTCCGGTTGAGCGTTCGCAAAAACTGGGATTCAAAATGGTACGCCAACAGCAAAACCTTTTCGGATTTGCTGCTGAAAGATATCGATGTGCGTGCCTACCTCAAGAAGAAGCTGGTGACTGCCGGAGTTTCCAAGGTTGTCATCGAGCGTCCGGCCAAGAATGCCAAAGTGACAATTTACACGGCTCGCCCTGGCATGGTGATCGGAAAAAAGGGCGAGGACATCGAGTCCCTGCGAGCTGAATTGCGCAAGCGTATGGGGCTGCAATCAGTTGATGTCGCTATCGAGGAGGTGCGCAAGCCGGAAATCGATGCGCAGCTGATCGCGGAGAGCATTACTGCGCAGCTGGAAAAGCGCATCATGTTCCGCCGCGCAATGAAGCGTGCAATGCAAAATGCGATGCGCCTTGGCGCGCAAGGCATCAAGATCATGAGCTCAGGGCGTTTGAACGGTATCGAGATTGCCCGCACCGAATGGTATCGCGAAGGTCGTGTGCCGTTGCACACATTGCGCGCGGATATCGATTACGGCACCGCGGAAGCGAAGACCACCTATGGGGTCATCGGCGTGAAGGTCTGGGTGTTCAAAGGTGAAGCGTCTGGACAGGAAGCCGTTGCACCAGTCGCTGTCGAGGCCGAAAAGAAAGCAAGAAAGACGGGAGCGAAGCATGCTACAGCCAGCTAGAAGGAAGTTCCGCAAGGAGCAAAAGGGCCGCAACACGGGGATTGCCACCCGTGGCAACAAGGTAAGCTTTGGCGAATTCGGCCTGAAAGCGGTAGTGCGCGGGCGTTTGACGGCGCGTCAAATCGAAGCTGCACGCCGTGCCATGACGCGCCACATCAAGCGCGGCGGCCGTATCTGGATCCGCATTTTCCCGGATAAACCGATCTCCAAAAAACCGGCTGAAGTCCGGATGGGCAACGGCAAGGGCAATCCTGAGTACTACGTTGCGGAGATTCAGCCCGGCAAGATGTTGTACGAAATGGACGGTGTGGATGAGGCGCTGGCGAGAGAGGCGTTTCGGCTGGCTTCGGCAAAGTTGCCTCTGGCCACAACTTTTGTAGTTAGACAGGTAGGGACATGACATGAAGGCCAGTGAATTGAAAGCCAAGTCCGCAGCTGATCTGCATGATGAATTGCTGTCATTGAGCAGGGCCCAGTTCGGTTTGCGCATGCAGATTGCAACTCAACAGATGACCAACACCAGTGAAATCCGCAAAGTGCGCCGTGACATCGCCCGCGTGAAGACAGTATTGACAGAAAAGGGTGCGCAGAAATGAGCGATGCTAAGGAAACAACCGTAAATCTCAGCCTGAAGCGTACACTGACCGGTACGGTAACCAGCGACAAGATGGACAAGACGGTCACAGTTCTGGTCGAACGCAAAGTCAAGCATCCTTTGCTGGGAAAGATCATACGCGTTTCAAAGAAATACCATGCGCATGATGAAGCTAACGAGTTTCATACCGGCGACGTGGTAACGATAGAAGAGTGCCGCCCGATTGCCAAAACCAAGAGTTGGCGTGTAGCAAAGCTGCTGGAGAAGGCGGCGGCAGGTTAATAACTTAAGCTTGCGTCTTTTGCAAATTTGCATATAATGCGCGGCTTCGTCCAAGAACCCTATCCTCGTTGTGGGCCTCCTTCACAAATGGGGCGAAAGATAGGAAGAAAGTTTTACCTGCCGCTCGCGGCGTCCTAACCCGAACGGGTTCCAAAACTGGCCGCTGTGAGCGGAAAAAGTTGGAGAGTAGACAAATGATACAAATGCAGTCTGTTTTAGAAGTGGCTGACAATACCGGTGCGCGCTCCGTGATGTGCATCAAGGTATTGGGCGGCTCCAAGCGCCGCTATGCTTCCGTTGGTGATGTCATCAAGGTCAGCATCAGGGATGCGGCACCGCGCGGTCGCGTCAAAAAGGGTGAGGTATACAACGCTGTGGTGGTTCGCACTGCCAAGGGTGTGCGGCGTTCCGATGGCTCTTTGGTCCGGTTTGATGGCAATGCGGCTGTTTTGCTGAATGCCAAGCTGGAACCAATCGGCACGCGTATCTTCGGGCCGGTAACGCGCGAACTGCGTACCGAGAAGTTCATGAAGATCGTTTCGCTGGCACCTGAAGTGCTGTGAGCCCTGAAGTATAAGTTAGCAGAGACGGAGCGAGTCGAGGAAAATCATGCGCAAGATTAAGAAAAACGATGACGTTATCGTCATTACCGGCAAAGACAAGGGCAATCGCGGCAGTGTGCTGCGCGTGCTGGGTGAATACCTGCTGGTGGGTGGCATCAACAAAGTCAAGAAGCATCAGAAGCCTAACCCGGTAAAAGGATTGGCCGGCGGAATCGTGGAGAAGGAAATGCCCATTCACATATCGAATGTGGCGATCTATAACTCGACTGCCAAAAAGGGCGATCGGGTCGGTATTAAAACGCTGGAAGACGGACGCAGGGTTCGCGTGTTCAGATCCAGCGGCGAAGTGATAGACGCTTAAGGGGTATAGAGCATGGCTCGTTTGTATGGGTTTTACAAAGACAAGGTCGCCAAGGATCTGATGCAGCAGTTCGGCTACAAGTCGATCATGGAAGTGCCGCGCATCGAAAAGATCACCCTGAACATGGGTGTCGGCGAGGCGGTGGCGGACAAGAAAGTCATGGAATTCGCGGTTGGCGATATGCAGAAGATTGCCGGGCAAAAACCGGTGGTGACGATGTCGAAGAAGTCGATTGCCGGATTCAAGATTCGCGAGGGTTATCCGGTTGGTTGCAAGGTGACTTTGCGCAAAGATCGCATGTATGAGTTCCTGGACCGTTTGATTTCCGTTGCAATACCGCGTATTCGGGATTTTCGCGGCATCTCGGGCAAATCCTTTGATGGCCGTGGCAATTACAACATGGGCGTGAAAGAACAGATCATTTTTCCGGAAATCGAATACGAAAAGATTGACGCGCTGCGTGGTATGAATATCACCATCACCACTTCGGCGAAGACCGACGAAGAAGCCAGGGCACTGCTGGCAGCATTCAAACTCCCACTAAAGAAATGAGGGAATATTAATGGCTAAGAAGTCAGTAGTTAACCGCGAACAAAAGCGTCGCGAAATGGTAGCAAAGTATGCAGCCAAGCGAGCTTTGCTGTTGGCGACAATCATGGATGCAAAACTTGGGGAGGAAGTTCGTGCGGAAGCGCGGGCTAAATTGCAGGCCTTGCCGCGTGATTCCAGCCCGGTGCGTTTGCGCAATCGCTGCGCACTGACCGGTCGCCCGCGCGGCACGTTCAAAAAATTTGGTTTGGGGCGTATCAAGTTGCGTGAATTCGCGATGCGCGGTGAAATTCCCGGTGTCGTTAAGGCCAGCTGGTAGGAGAAATATATATGAGTATGAGTGACCCGATCTCCGACATGTTGACGCGCATTCGCAATGCGCAGCTTGCGGAGAAAGCTTCTGTGGCAATGCCTTCCTCGAAGTTGAAGGTGGCTATTGCCGAGGTGTTGAAAGCCGAAGGTTATGTCGAGGGCTTCAGCGTTGTAGCCGATGCGGGCAAGGCCACCCTGGAAATCGGCCTGAAATACTACAGCGGTCGCCCGGTGATCGAAAAGATTCAGCGTGTCAGCCGTCCCGGCCTGCGGATTTACAAGGGTTCCGAAGATATTCCCAAGGTGATGAACGGGCTTGGTATTGCCATCGTTTCCACGTCCAAGGGTTTGATGACTGACCGCAAAGCTCGCGCCAATGGTATTGGCGGCGAAGTGCTGTGCGTAGTCGCCTAGTGAGGTAAACATGTCTAGAGTTGCCAAAAATCCAGTTGTTGTGCCTGGCGGCGTGGAAGTCGCTTTGGCGGAAAATGAAGTTTCGGTCAAGGGCCCGTTGGGTACCCTGAAACAGGTATTGTCTGTCGATGTGAAAGTGCTGCGCGAGGGAAATAGCCTGGTTTGCAAGGCGCAGAACGATTCTACCCTGGCCAATGCAATGTCCGGTACGGTGCGTGCTTTGCTGGCGAACATGATGCTGGGTGTCAGCAAAGGCTTTGAGAGAAAATTGACCCTGGTCGGGGTCGGTTATCGTGCGCAGGCTGCCGGTGATACCTTGAACCTTACTTTGGGCTTTTCACATCCGGTGACATACAAGATGCCGGCTGGCGTGAAGGTTGAAACACCGTCGCAAACGGAAATCGTTCTGAAGGGCGCCAACAGGCAACAGGTCGGGCAGGTCGCAGCTGAAATTCGCGCCTTTCGCGAGCCCGAGCCCTACAAGGGCAAGGGTGTGCGCTATAGCGATGAAGTGGTGATACTGAAAGAAACCAAGAAAAAATAATTGAGGCGGATATGTTGATCAAAAAAGAAGCGCGTCAGCGCAGAGCACGCAAAACCCGTGCACGCATTGCTGAAAAAAAGTCGGTTCGTTTGGCGATAAACCGCACTAATTTCCACATCTACGCGCAGGTGATCTCGGCTTGCGGGAGCAAGGTTCTGGCCAGCGCATCCAGTGTCGAGGCAGATGTCAGGAAAGCCATCGCCAATGGCGGCAACAAGGCTGCTGCGGCCGTGGTGGGCAAGCGCATTGCTGAAAAGGCAAAGAGCGCAGGTATTACCAGGGTGGCGTTCGACCGGTCCGGCAACCGATATCATGGCCGTGTCAAGGCGCTGGCTGAAGCCGCGCGTGAAAATGGTCTGCAGTTCTAATTGGAGTTGAATAATGGCTAAGCCGCAAGGAAAAGTGCAGCAGCAGGAGAAGCGTGACGACGGCATGATCGAAAAAATGATCTCCGTCAATCGGGTAACCAAGGTGGTCAAGGGCGGGCGTATCATGGGATTTGCCGCTTTGACGGTGGTCGGCGATGGCGATGGTCGCGTGGCGATGGGAAAAGGAAAGTCCAAGGAGGTTCCTGTTGCCGTACAAAAGGCAATGGATGAAGCGCGCCGCAATCTGGCAAAGGTCAGCCTGCGGAACGGTACCTTGCATCACACCGTGATCGGCAAACACGGGGCGGCGAAAGTACTGATGCAGCCGGCCTCCGAAGGTACCGGAATTATTGCTGGTGGCGCGATGCGCGCGGTGTTTGAGGCCGTCGGGGTACGCGATGTGCTGGCCAAGTGTATCGGATCAAGCAATCCCTACAATGTGGTGCGTGCCACGCTGAATGGCCTGAAGGCGATGAATTCTCCTTCCGAAATTGCAGCGAAGCGCGGCAAGAATGTTGAAGAGATTTTGGGGTAAGTCATGACAAAAGCCAAACCACAAGCGAAGACAATCAAGGTTACCCAGACCAAGAGCCTGATCGGCACCAAACAATCGCATCGGGATACGATACGGGGCCTGGGTCTGCGGCATATCAATCATACGGTGCAACTCGAGGATACTCCCTGCGTGCGCGGCATGATCAACAAAGTTTTTTACATGGTTAAGTGCGAGGCATAGCAGATGCAACTCAATAAAATCAAACCTGCGCAGGGGGCCAAGCACGCCAAGCGTCGCGTTGGTCGCGGTATCGGGTCGGGTCTGGGTAAGACTGCAGGTCGTGGCCACAAAGGCCAGAAGTCCAGGGCCGGCGGTTTCCACAAAGTCGGTTTCGAGGGCGGTCAGATGCCATTGCAGCGTCGTCTGCCCAAGCGCGGCTTTATTTCCCTGACGCGCAATGACACAGCCCAGGTGCGTTTGTCCGATTTGCAGAAGCTTCCGGTGGACACCATCGATTTGCTGGCGCTCAAGCAGGCAGGTGTCGTGCATGCAAATGCGTTGAGTGTAAAGGTAATACTGTGCGGCCAAATCAGCCGCGCGGTAAAGCTGCAGGGGCTGTTGGCAACCAAGGGTGCACGCACAGCGATAGAAGCCGCTGGCGGTGGCGTCGCTGAATAAGGCTGAGCCGTGAGTACAGTTGCCAAAGGCGCAAGCAAGGGTAAGTACGGTGATTTGAGCACCCGGCTGTGGTTCTTGCTGGGCGCGCTGGTGGTGTATCGCATCGGCACGTATATCCCGGTGCCGGGCATAGACCCAACTGCTTTGGCGGAATTGTTCAAGACGCAGAAAAGCGGAATTTTGGGCATGTTCAATATGTTTTCGGGCGGCGCATTGCAGCGCGTAAGTATATTTGCGCTGGGGATCATGCCGTATATTTCCGCATCGATCATCATGCAGCTGGGGGCGATAGCGGTTCCGCACCTGGAGCAGCTGAAAAAGGAAGGTGAAGCCGGTCGCCGCAAGATTACCCAATACACTCGCTATGGTACGCTGGTGCTGGCGATGTTTCAGTCATTCGGCATAGCGGTGATGTTGCAGTCGCAGAGGGATTTGGTGCCAAATCCGGGTGCGCTGTTCCAGATGACTACGGTTGTTACACTGGTTACAGGAACGATGTTCCTGATGTGGCTGGGTGAGCAAATCACGGAACGCGGGTTGGGCAACGGGATTTCGTTGATCATTTTTGCAGGTATCGCGGCAGGATTGCCGCGCGCGATAGGCAGCACGCTGGAATTGGTGCGCACCGGGGCGTTTTCGATCCCGTTGGTATTGCTGCTGTTCTTCGGCGCGATTGCAGTGACCGCTCTGGTGGTGTTCGTTGAGCGAGGCCAGCGCAAGATTCTGGTGAACTATGCCAAGCGCCAGGTCGGCAACAAGATTTATGGCGGTCAAAGCTCGCATCTACCGTTGAAGCTGAACATGTCCGGAGTGATTCCGCCTATCTTTGCTTCGAGCATCATCCTGTTTCCCGCCACGTTGGCCGGATGGTTTGGCAGCGGGCAAAGCATGACCTGGCTCAAGGACGTCAGCGAAAAGCTGTCTCCGGGCCAGCCGATTTATGTGTTGTTTTATGCGGCAGCGATCGTGTTTTTTTGCTTCTTCTATACGGCGCTGGTGTTCAGCCCGAAGGAGACAGCTGAAAACCTGAAAAAAAGCGGCGCATTTTTGCCCGGGATCCGGCCGGGAGAGCAAACTGCGCAATATGTCGAAAAGATCATGTTGCGCCTGACCATGGTCGGTGCAGTGTATATATCGCTGGTTTGTTTGTTGCCGGAATTTCTGGTGGTGAAATGGAATGTGCCTTTTTATTTTGGCGGGACTTCGCTGTTGATCCTGGTGGTGGTGACCATGGACTTCATGGCGCAGGTGCAATCCTATTTGATGACCCACCAGTATGAAGGCTTGCTGAAGAAAGCCAATTTTAAAGGTGGGTTGACACGCTGATGTCCAAAGAAGACGTGATTCAGATGGCGGGGGAAGTGGAGGAATCGCTGCCCAATGCGACATTCAGGATAAAGCTGGAAAATGGTCATGTTGTGCTGGGTCATATTTCGGGAAAAATGCGTATGCACTATATCCGCATCCTGCCCGGCGACAAGGTGACGGTGGAGTTGACACCGTATGATTTGAGCAAGGCGCGCATCGTGTTCCGCGCAAAGTAGTCAAGAACAAGGAGAAATGATATGAGAGTTCAGGCATCAGTAAAAAAAATCTGCCGCAATTGCAAAATTGTTATTCGCAAGCGCGTGGTGCGTGTGATCTGCACCGAACCACGCCACAAGCAACGCCAAGGCTAAACGGACCAAGTATTTGAGCACGGTCGGCTTTGGGTGTTATAATTTTCGACTTTCAAAAAGATAGGGTAGCTGCATGGCACGTATAGCAGGGGTCAATATCCCCAACCATCAACACGCGGTGATTGCGCTGACGGCAATCTACGGGATCGGACGCACGCGCTCGCAGGTGATTTGCGCTGCAGCCGGGGTGAATGGCGCGACCAAGATCAAGGACTTGACCGACGCGGAAGTGGAAAAGCTGCGCGAGCAAGTAGCCAAAATTACGGTGGAGGGTGATCTGCGTCGTGAGACGACGATGAACATCAAGCGCCTGATGGATCTGGGCTGCTATCGCGGCGTGCGGCACCGTCGCGGTTTGCCATGCCGCGGCCAACGCACCCGGACCAATGCCCGTACCCGCAAAGGCCCGCGCAAAGCGATTGCCGGCGCCAAGAAGTAAGTTGGAATAACGCTCTTAAGGACTAGATCAATGGTTAAGCCAAGCACGAAAGTGCGCAAGAAAGTCAAGAAAAACGTGGCGGAAGGTATCGCGCATGTGCATGCGTCTTTTAACAATACCATCGTCACCATCACGGATCGCCAGGGTAATGCCCTGGCCTGGTCCACCAGTGGAGCCAACGGCTTCAAGGGCTCGCGCAAGAGCACTCCGTTTGCCGCACAGGTTGCGGCTGAAACGGTCGGGAAGTCGGCTGCGGAATGCGGTGTGAAAAATCTTGAAGTGCGCATCAAGGGTCCCGGCCCGGGCCGTGAATCCGCCGTGCGCGCATTGAATGCTGCTGGTTTTAAGATTACCAGCATTTCAGATATTACGCCGGTGCCGCACAACGGCTGCCGTCCGCCTAAAAAGCGCCGTATTTAATCTTTTAGGAGTCGATCTTGGCCAGAAATCTTGATGCAAAATGCCGTCAGTGCCGCCGCGAAGGCGAAAAACTGTTTCTGAAGGGCGAGAAATGTTTTACCGATAAATGTGCGGTTGAGCGCCGGGCCTACCCGCCCGGCCAGCACGGTCAGAAGAAAAACACCCGCCTGTCCGAATACGGCGGCCAGTTGCGTGAAAAGCAGAAGGTGCGCCGCATCTACGGCGTGCTGGAAGGACAGTTCCGCCTGACTTACAAACAAGCGGAACAGCAGCGCGGTATCACCGGCGAAAGCCTGCTGCAGATTCTGGAGTCACGCCTGGATAATGTTTCGTATCGCATGGGTTTCGGCGCATCCCGGTCTGAAGCGCGTCAGGTTGTGCGCCACAACGGCCTGCTGGTGAACGGCAAGCGCGTGAATATTCCTTCTTATCAAGTTCGTCCCGGTGACGTGGTCGAGGTGGTGGAAAAAACCAGGACGCAATTGCGCGTCAAGGCTGCGATTGCTGCCGCCGAGCAACGCGGCTTTCCGGAATGGATCGAAATGGATACCAAGGCTTTCAAGGGGGTTTTTAAAGCCAAACCACAACGTGCCGAACTGCCTGCAACCATCAACGAGCATCTAGTGGTTGAGTTGTATTCCAAGTAATCCACGCGGAGTAGGATATGTCTAAAAGCGATTTTTTGAAGCCACGTATCATTGATGTGCAAAGGATTTCGGCTACTCAGGCCAAAGTGGTGATGGAGCCCTTTGAGCGCGGTTATGGCCATACACTGGGTAATGCACTGCGCCGCATCCTGTTGTCTTCTATGCAGGGTGCTGCGCCGACCGAAGTTAAAATGGCCGGTGTCCTGCACGAATATGCGACGATAGACGGCGTGCAGGAAGATGTCGTGGATATACTGCTGAACCTCAAGGGTGTGGTGCTGCGTTTGCATAACGCTTCCGAAGTCGTGCTGACCCTTAAAAAAGAAGGTGAAGGGGTAGTGACTGCAGCGGATATCAGCGGCAACGCCGATGTTGAGGTGATCAATCCGGATCACGTGATTGCGCATCTGACTGCGGGCGGCAAGCTGGACATGCAGATCAAGGTCGAGCAAGGCCGTGGCTATGTATCCGCGATTTCCAGGATGACGCCGAATGAAACTCGCGCAGTTGGGCATATTGCGCTGGATGCCTCATTCAGCCCGGTCAATCGCGTCAGCTATGCTGTTGAAAGTGCGCGGGTAGAACAGCGCACCGACCTCGACAAGCTGGTGATGCACATCGAAACCAATGGTGCGGTCGATCCGGAGGAGGCCATCCGCAATGCTGCGCGTATCCTGGTTGACCAGTTTTCGGTGTTCGCTGCGTTGGAAGGTACCGAGCCCGTGGTCGAGAAGGTGCAGACACCCAAGGTCGATCCTATCCTGTTGCGTCCGGTTGATGATCTGGAACTGACCCCCCGTTCCTCGAACTGTCTCAAGGCGCAGAGCATCCACTATATCGGGGACCTGATCCAGTACACCGAGAATGATCTGTTGCGCACCCCCAATCTGGGGCGCAAGTCGCTCAACGAGATCAAGCAGGTTCTTGCCGAGCATAATTTGTCGCTGGGCATGAAGCTGGAGAATTGGCCGGTCACATCGGTTTGAAGCGGCGGTCCAGCACCCTCAGCACCCAATAAACAGAAGCAAGAGAGGCACATATGCGTCACCGTCTAGGTTTAAGAAAACTCAATCGTACCAGCAGTCATCGTCTGGCGATGTTCCGCAACATGACCGTGTCGCTGTTGCGACATGAACTCATCAAGACCACACTGCCCAAGGCCAAGGAATTGCGTCGTGTCGCTGAGCCTATCCTGACACTGGGCAAGAACCCAAGCCTGGCAAATAGGCGCTTGGCGTTCGCTCGGTTGCGTGATCGCGAAATGGTCACCAAGCTGTTTGACGAGCTCGGTCCGCGCTACGCAGCACGCAACGGCGGCTATTCGCGCATCCTCAAGTTCGGCTTCCGCAAGGGTGACAATGCACCGATGGCGCTGGTTGAATTGATGGATCGCCCGGCAGACGCAACTGCGGTTGAGGTGGAGTAACCGACCATGTGTTCGTGCCGTGCCTGTTGATGAGGCCGACCGCAGACAAAAAGCCGGAGCAATCCGGCTTTTTTCATTTCCACACACCTGGCTGCGCTAGTCGTCCAGTTTGCTGCGCAGAGTTTTCAATCTCCCGCGCTGGGTCTTGTTCTCGATGCGTTTATTCACCGAACTGCGTGTTGGCCTAGTCGGGGTGCGGATCTTGTGCGCGACGTTTGCGCTTCTGAGCAACTCTGCCAGCCGCGCCAGGGCATCATCGCGGTTCTTGTCCTGGCTGCGGTAGCGTTGCGCCTTGATGATGATCAACCCGTCGCCGGAGATGCGCCGGTCGGTCAGCCGGTTGAGCCTGTCCTTCAAGTCAGCGGGTAGCGATGAAGCATTGATGTCGAAACGCAAATGGATCGCGGTCGATACCTTGTTGACATGCTGCCCGCCCGCACCCTGTGCGCGTATCGCGTTCAGTTCGATCTCGCTGTCCGGGATGCCGATGTGCCGGGTAATCTTCAGCATCTGCGCGGGACCTGCTTGTCGAGCACCTGCTTGAGGTATTTGCCGGTCACACTGTTCCGGTTGTTGGCGATATCCCCGGGCGTGCCTTCGGCGATGATGCGGCCGCCACCTTCGCCGCCCTCCGGACCGAGATCGATCACCCAGTCGGCAGTCTTGATCACGTCGAGATTGTGCTCGATCACCACCACGGTATTGCCCTGATCGCGCAGCTTGTGGATCACTTTGAGCAGCATTGCGATATCGTGGAAGTGGAGGCCGGTCGTGGGTTCATCGAGGATATACAGGGTGCGGCCGGTGTCGCGCTTGGAGAGTTCAAGCGAGAGTTTCACCCGTTGCGCTTCGCCGCCGGACAGCGTGGTGGCCGATTGCCCCAGCGTGATGTAGCCCAGGCCGACGTCGAGCAGAGTCTGCAGTTTGCGCGCGATGATGGGCACCGGCTTGAAGAATTCATGTGCCTGTTCAACGGTCATCTGCAATATCTGGTGAACATTCCTGCCCTTGTACTGGATCTCCAGCGTTTCCCGGTTGTAGCGCTGGCCGTGGCACACGTCGCAGGGCACATAGACATCCGGCAGGAAGTGCATCTCGACTTTCACCACGCCGTCACCCTGGCAGGATTCGCAGCGTCCGCCCTTGACGTTGAACGAGAAGCGTCCGGGGCCGTAACCGCGCTCACGTGACGCGGGCACACCGGCAAAAAGTTCGCGTATCGGTGTGAACAGGCCGGTATAGGTGGCCGGGTTGGAGCGCGGTGTGCGGCCGATCGGGCTCTGGTCGACGTTGACTACCTTGTCGAAGAATTCCAGCCCGCTGATCCCGGCATGCTGAGCGGGTTCCGTATTGCTGCCGTATAAATGCTGGGCCACGGCGGGATACAGCGTATCGTTGATCAGCGTGGACTTTCCAGAACCTGACACACCGGTCACGCAGACCATCAGTCCGACCGGAAGATCAAGCATCACCCCCTTGAGATTGTTGCCGCAGGCCCCCGTGATTTGCAGCATGCGCCCCGGGTCGGGCTGGTTGATCTTTTTTGGCATCGGGATGCTGTGCCGCCCGGTCAGGTAGCCACCGGTGAGCGAGTGCTTGTTGTTGCAGATTTCATCGGGCGTGCCCTGCGCGACGATCAAGCCGCCATGCTCGCCGGCGCCCGGGCCCATGTCCACCACATAGTCGGCGGAGCGTATCGCCTCCTCATCGTGTTCTACCACAATCACGCTGTTGCCCATATCGCGCAGCTTTTTCAGCGTGGCCAGCAGACGGTCGTTGTCGCGCTGATGCAGGCCGATCGAGGGTTCGTCCAGCACATACATCACACCGGTCAGGCCGGAGCCGATCTGCGAGGCGAGCCGGATGCGCTGTGCCTCTCCGCCGGACAGGGTCTCCGCCGAGCGCTCCAGAGACAGATAATCCAGCCCGACGTTGTTCAGGAAGGACAGGCGGCTGGCGATCTCCAGCACGATCTTTTCCGCAATCATCTGCTTTTGTCCCTGAAGTTTGAGCTTTTGGAAAAAACTCAGCGCTTGCTTCAGCGGCAGCGCGCTGATCTCGTACAGATTCTTGTCCGCGACGCGCACATGGCGGGCTTCCAGCCGCAGACGCGTACCTTTGCATTCTGGACACACACAGCTGTTCAGGTATTTCGCCAGTTCCTCGCGCACCGTGGGCGAGTCGGTCTCGTTGTAGCGGCGCTCCAGATTGTGGACGACACCCTCGAACACGTGTTCGCGCAGTGTCGGTTTGCCGCGCTCGTTGTAGTATTGGAACGCGATCTCGTGCTTGCCGCTGCCATACAGTATCACTTGCTGGATTTTGTCCGGCAAACTTTCAAAGGATTGTTCAATATCGAAACTGTAGTGCCTGGCGAGCCCGGCTAGCAGCTGGTGATAGAACTGATTGCGTCTGTCCCAGCCCTTGATCGCGCCCGAGCTCAGGCTGAGCGTCGGGAAAGCGACGATGCGCTTGGGATCGAAGAAACTGATGCTCCCCAATCCGTCGCATTTCGGGCATGCTCCCATCGGATTGTTGAACGAAAACAGGCGCGGTTCCAGTTCCGGCAATGAATAATTGCACACCGGGCACGCGAATTTCGCCGAAAACAGGTGCTCCTTGCCGGTGTCCATCTCGACCGCGACCGCGCGTCCGTCAGCGTGGCGCAGCGCAGTTTCAAACGATTCGGCCAGGCGCTGCTTCACTTCCGCATTCACTTTCAGCCGGTCGACGACGATCTCCACTGTGTGCTTTTTGGTCTTCTGCAAGGCAGGCAGCGCGTCCATCTCGTAGACCTTGCCGTTGATGCGCAGCCGGGTGAAACCCTGCGCGCGCAGCTCATCGAACAATTCCAGCTGCTCGCCCTTGCGTTCGACCACCAGCGGGGAAAGGATCATGATGCGCGTATCCCGGGGTAATTGCAGCACATGATCAACCATTTGCCCGACGCTTTGCGCCTGCAGCACCAGATCATGCTGCGGGCAATATGGGTCGCCTGCGCGCGCGAACAGCAGGCGCAGATAATCGTGGATCTCGGTGACAGTGCCGACCGTGGAGCGCGGGTTATGCGAAGTGGCTTTCTGCTCGATCGCGATCGCCGGGGACAGACCCTCGATCAGGTCGACATCAGGCTTTTCCATCAATTGCAGGAACTGCCGCGCATAGGCGGAAAGCGATTCGACATAACGGCGCTGGCCCTCGGCATACAAGGTATCAAATGCGAGTGAGGACTTGCCGGATCCGGACAAGCCGGTGATCACCACCAGTTTGTGGCGTGGCAGATCAAGGCTGATGTTCTTTAAATTATGGGTGCGTGCACCGCGTATCCGTATTTGTTCCATGCGAACCAATATGAGTGGGACCAGCCCGCCAATATACGCGAATTTCCATGCTTTCCCAACCCGCGATAGCAGCAAGCACCGGGAGAGCGGAGTGGCCGCTCACAGGCATCGATTGCATCGCGGGGAAAGGTGACACAGCGCTTGGGGGCAGTCCGGTTCGGGTTATTGCTGTTCCCAGAGAAAGCGCGGCAGGTTTTCCAGTGCCTGCAGCAAGCCTTCGCTCCAGGCTTCGGAGATCTGCTTCGCAAACGGGTCGTTTTCGGTCATCGTCAGGCGCTGGCCGAAATCCAGGCTGTCTCTTTGATAGATCAGCAGATCGATCGGCGGGCCGACCGTCAGGTTGCTGCGCACAGTCGAGTTCATCGATACCAGCGCGCAACGCGCGGAATCGGCCAATGGCGAGCCGCGTTTGATCACCCGGTCGAGGATGGGCTTGCCGTATTTGACTTCGCCGACCTGCAGGAAGGGATGCTCATCGGACTCGTGTATGTAGTTGCCCTGCGGATAGATCAGCAGGGTCTCCGGGCGGTCCCTGCCGATCTGGCCGCCGAAGATGAAAGTGGCTTCAAAGTTGGTGTTGGTGGTGTCGCGCTCGGTATGCTGCTTCTGCACCGCGGCGCTGATGCCGGCGATATAGTCGGATGCCTTCAGCATATTGTCGGCGTTGCGCAAATTGACCGGGGTCGCGCTCTCGATATCGCTCCACAGCCGCTTGATCACAGACTGGGTCGTGGCCAGGTTGCCTGCGGACAGCAGCGTGAAGGTGCGTTCGCCCGGCCAGACAAAGGTGTGCATCTTGGAATACACCGAGATATTGTCCAGCCCGCCGTTGGTGCGTGAGTCCGAGCAGAATACCAGTCCCTGGTCGGTATTGATGGCAACGCAGTAAGTCATGTCAGTATTGTAAGCGATGTTGGATCGGATGGCTGGTCAGGCATCAAACCAGCCGCATAACCCTAACATGCGGGATGTGGCTCGGTAAATTTGGAGAAATCAACCTCAGCTTTGGCCCTTTGCTGGCCGTCGTGATAGGCATGGAAGTAGTGGTGCATCAACACATTATGGATTGCACCCAGTTCGGCCTGCAGCAGATCCAGATATTCGTGCAGCGCGACGGCATCGAGTCCGCCGGTATGGCGTTGCGCGATCCGATGCCGCAGCTGGGCGACGCTGTGCTGCAGATGCTGCGATTTCGGCATCAGCTTGAGGCAGGACTCGATCTCTGACAGGCAATGTTCCACACTGCGCGGGAAGCGTATGTCGCCGAGCAGGAAGTTGATCACTTCCCTGCTGCGCACATGCATGCTGACCAGGTGGCGATACGCCTGGTATGCGGACAGCGAATTCAGCGTGCTCATCCAGATGCGTTCCATGATGCTCTCATGCAAGACGCTGTCCTGCGGAAGCTGGACTGCCGAGTTGAGGTCGAGGATGCGGGTGGTCATGTCGGCGCGTTCGATGTTGCGCCCCAGCTTGATGATCTGGTAGGCGAGGTCCTGTCCCATCGTGCCGGAGAACAGGCCGACGATGGCATGGCGCTGTTCGATGACGCTGTTCAGCACCATGTAGCGGTCGCGCCGGCTGCGGCAGGCGATTGCGGCATTCTTGCGCACATACAGATACAGGGTGTTGATGCGTTCCCACATCTCGGCCGGCAGCTCCTCACGCAGCGTGCGCGTGTTCTCGCGGGCATATTGCACGCAGGACAGGATCGAACTCGGGTTGCGGTCATCCTCGATCAGGAAGCGCATGATGGCGTCTTCATTGGCGTCCGGGTAATGCTGGTGGAACATGTTGTCCAGGCCGGCGATCTCGATCAGGTTGACCCAGCCGAATGAGGCGCCCAGCGGCAGGTCGAGCAGCACATGGGTGGTGCTGTTGATCAGGCGCGCGGTATTCTCGGCCCGCTCCAGGTAGCGCGCCATCCAGTACAGATTTTCCGCGACACGGGCCAGCATCAGCAGCTCCCCTGTTCGACTATCCAGGTGTCCTTGCTGCCGCCGCCCTGCGAGGAATTGACCACCAGCGAGCCTTTGCGCATGGCCACACGGGTCAGCCCGCCGGTGGTCGCGTAGAGTTTGTCCGCCTGCAGCACGAACGGGCGCAGATCCAGATGGCGCGGCGCCAGTTGCCCATCCACCAGGGTGGGCGCAGTGGAGATGTCCAGCGTCGGCTGCGCCATGTAATTCCTCGGATTGGCGCGTATCAGTGCGGCGAACTTCGCGCGTTCCTGCGGCGTGGCACGCGGCCCGATCAGCATGCCATAGCCGCCCGATTCGTTGGCCGGCTTGACCACCAGCTTGTCCAGATTGTTCAGCACGTGATCGCGCTGGTCCGGATACATGCACAGATGGCTGGGGACGTTGGACAGGATCGCATCCTGATCCAGGTAGTAGCGGATGATTTGCGGCACGAAGGCATACACCACCTTGTCGTCCGCCACGCCGGCACCGGGCGCGTTGGCGATGCCCACCTTGCCGCTGCGCCAGGCGCGCATCAGGCCGCGCACGCCCAGCACCGAATCCGGATTGAACACTTCCGGGTCGAGAAAATCATCGTCGATGCGCCGGTAGACCACATCCACGCGCTGCAAGCCCTCGATGCTTTTCATGTACACCACATCATCGCTGTCGACCAGCAGGTCCGACCCTTCCACCAGGTATGCGCCCATCTGCTGGGCCAGATAGCTGTGCTCGAAATACGCCGAGTTGTAGATGCCGGGGGTCAGCAGCGCGATCACCGGATGGTCGCCGGGGCGTGGAGACAGCGCCGCCAGCGTCTGGTAGAGCTGGGTGGGATAGTCGTCCACCGGGAGGATGTTGGTGGTGCGGAACACCTCCGGGAAGATGCGCTTCATCACCTGGCGGTTTTCCAGCATGTACGACACGCCCGAGGGTACGCGCAGATTGTCCTCCAGCACGTACACCGTGCCGTCGCTGTCGCGCACCAGGTCGGTGCCGCAAATATGCGCCCATACGCCAAAGCGGGGCGTGATGCCGACACATTGCCGGCGGAAATTGCCCGAGCCTTCCAGGACCTCGGCCGGAAACACCCCGTCCTTGACGATATCCTGTCCGTTGTACAGGTCATTGATGAAAAGATTCAGCGCGGTCAGCCGCTGCTTGAGCCCGGTTTGTATCCAGTCCCATTCGCTGCGCGCCATCACCCGCGGGATCGGGTCGAACGGCCAAGCGCGGTCGATGTTGCCGGACTCGCTGTAGATCGTGAAGGTGATGCCCATCGCCATGATCGTGGCATCCACGGCCTGATGGCGCGCCGCCAGTTCGCCCGGGTCCAGCGAATTCAGGTAGTCGAACAAGGGCTGGGCGGCCGCGCGCGGCAACAGCTTGCGATCCAGCAGCTCATCGTAGGCGGTATTGCCGGCGTATTCTGACGAAGCGAGTTCCATGATGCGGGCCTTGGGTTTTTCTACAGGGAACTCTAGCGAATACTATGCCACTGTGCATCGAACTTCGGCCGGCGCGTACTTTTCCGCTTGCCTGGCCTTACATCACATCACTCCCGATAAAATGGATTTCCGCGATTGGCGCAGCGATCGCGATTGGCTCAAAATTTGCTGGTGTCCCGGATGGCTTTCCGATATCACCGGTCCTATGCAATATGAATGCACGAAACGCAATCGCTGAGCTGTACCGCGGCGCAGGAATGGTCTGCCGGGCATGAGCATCGCTGCAAAGCCGAGATCCACCGGCCTGCCGCGCCACGGCGACAAGCTGAATTCCGACTTCTTCGAAGCCTGTCTGCCCAGGCTGCTGGAGGAGCGTGACCGCAGCGGCCTGACCGAGATGATAGGCGGGATCGAGGCGCTGATGATCACCGTCGAGCCGGGCAACTCGATCGAGTACATCGCGGAACTCGCGCTGATGACGCCTTACCATTATCTGGTGACGCTCGACAGCCCGCGGCACCTGACGCATATCCTGCGCATCGACATGAATTCGCCGGACATCCTGCTGCGCGAAGTCAAGGACCCCGGTTACCACGACATCTTCCGCAACCTGAACGACCTTCATCCTGCTGGCGCACAGCGGCCCCACAGTCGCTATCTGGGCGAGATACTCTGGGTCAGCGACCGCGAGCGGGTGCTGGAATTGCAGCAGGCGCGGGAGTTCCGCTTCTTCTCGCCGGATGCGCTGGCGGGGCTGGACCTGCCCTCGAATGCCAGCTTCAGCAAACCCTCGCCGTATACGCATAATGTGGTCGGCTATATGGAACGGGCGCCCAACGCGGTTCGCGTCTACCATCCGCTGGGGAATTGCAGCATCATCCCTCATGCGCAGGATAGCTATGAGAAGGCCAAGGAACTGCAGAGAAAACTCGACATAGGCGATCTGATCCAGCCGATCGACCATCTCGCGACCCGCGGCTACAGCCAGAATCGCGAAGCGGCGCTGCTCGAATATCTGGCCTTGTCCAGTTACTACTACTGGGGCAGTTACACCATTCCCGAACAGAATTCCTCGACCAATGTATGCAAGAGTGTCAGGCCGGTGCCGGACTCGTTGAGTCCCGCCAAGGTGTTCACCGCGAACAATCTGCCCTACTGCGTGAACCATCTCGACGGACTGCCTTCCCCCACCGAGACCTTCGTGCGCAACTTCGGACCGCGCCTGCACCATATCGCGCTGTCGGTGATGGACGGCGAGCGCGGCGGCAAGGAGAACATCGATTTCGTCGTCGATGCGATCGCCAGCCAGGGCCGGAGCTTCCTGCTGGAAGTGGTCGGTTCGCGGGATGCGGGGTTGAAGCAGATATTTTCCGCGGCTTCCCCGATCTCGGCATTGATCATCGAATATGTGCAGCGCTTCGGCGATTTTCAGGGCTTCTTCACGAAAGACAACGTGGCCCGGCTCACTGCCGCAGCCGGGATCGAAGAATCGCTGGAAAAAATTAAACGGTAAGATTCAATGACCATACGTGTCGCACTCAATCACAAGACCCGCTATCAGTTCGACCGCCCGGTGGGCATATCCCCGCATGAAGTGCGGCTGCGCCCGGCATCCCACTGCCGCACGCCGATCCTGAGTTATGCGCTGACAGTCCTGCCCGCCAAACACTACATCAACTGGCAACAGGACCCGTACGGCAACCACATCGCCAGGCTGGTGTTTCCCGACTCGGCGGCCGAGTTGGAGGTCGTGGTCGATCTGGTCGCGGACATGACGGTGATCAACCCGTTCGACTTTTTCGTAGAAAAATATGCCGAACATTTCCCTTTTTCCTATCCAGAACAGCTGCACAAGGAGCTGGTGCCTTTCCTCGAGAGCGATGAAGCGGGGCCGCAATTCCTCGCGCTATTCGACGAGCTCAACAGCGCGCTGCCGGAAAAACCCTCCACGACGGATTTCCTGGTCGAGGTGAACCGGCGTCTGCACGACAGGGTGAACTACACGGTGCGTCTGCACCCGGGGGTACAGAGTTGCGAGCAGACGCTGAGCCTGAACAGCGGTTCATGCCGCGACTCGGCCTGGCTGCTGGTGCATATCCTGCGGCGCTTCGGCATCGCGGCGCGCTTCGCCTCGGGTTACCTGATCCAGCTGGTCGCCGACGTGAAATCGCTGGACGGCCCATCCGGGACCGAACACGATTTCACCGACCTGCATGCCTGGGCCGAAGCGTTTGTGCCGGGAGCGGGATGGGTCGGGCTGGATCCGACTTCGGGGCTGATGGCGGGCGAAGGCCATATCCCGCTGGCCTGCACCGCGGCGCCGATCAGCGCCGCACCGATCACCGGGCTGGTGGATGTATGCGAGGCGACGCTGGATTTTGCGATGAGCGTGACGCGCATCCACGAAGACCCGCGCGTCACCAAACCCTACACCGAACAAGAATGGCAGGCGATTGATGCGCTGGGCATGAAAGTGGACCGGGAGCTGATCGCGGCAGACGTGCGCCTGACGATGGGCGGCGAGCCGACTTTCGTGGCTATAGACGACATGGAAGGCGCGGAGTGGAACCTGACCGCGCTGGGCAAGGACAAGCGCAGGCTGGCCGGCCTGCTGCTGCAGAAACTCAAACTGCGTTTCGCGCCGAACGGCCTGCTGCATTTCGGCCAGGGCAAATGGTATCCAGGCGAACCGTTGCCGCGCTGGGCGCTGGGCTGCTATTGGCGCGGCGACGGCAAACCGATGTGGAACGACGCCGGGCTGGTCGCCGACGGGGACAAAGACTATGGATACACCGAAGCGGATGCCCGGCACTTCATCGAGGCTCTGGCCAGCCGGCTCGGGCTGGACAACTCGTTCGTGCTGCCCGCCTACGAGGACGTCTGGCATCACCTGATGGCGGAGCAGCGCCTGCCGCTGAACATCCAGCCGCTGCATCACGATCTCGATACGCCCGAAGCGCGCATGTGTCTGACCGCGCTGCTGATGCAGGGGCTGGGCAAGCAGGTCGGTTATGTGCTGCCGCTGAAAGCAGTCGAGAAACGCAACGGCAAATGGATCAGCAGCCGCTGGCCGCTCAAGCGCGAGCAGATATTCCTGTTGCCGGGCGATTCGCCGCTGGGCTATCGTCTGCCGCTGGCCGAATTGCCCTGGGTTGCGCCGGAAGATCGCGAAGTGGCGCATACCCGCGATCCGTTCGACCAGCCGCCGCCGCTGGATGGCAGTGCGGCAAAAGTGCTGCGGCAAAAAAAATTGCGCAACGCTGAATCGTCCAGGGAGATCATCCACACCGCGCTGTGCGTCGAGGTCAGGGAAGGGCGCTTGCATGTGTTCATGCCGCCGCTGCCGCTGATCGAGGATTATCTGGCGCTGGTGCGGGAAGTCGAGCATACCGCCAGGGCACTGGCGATGCCGCTGTGGCTGGAAGGTTATCCGCCGCCGCGCGACCCGCGCGTGCACAGTTTTCAGGTCACGCCCGACCCGGGGGTGATCGAAGTGAACATCCATCCCGCCAAGACCTGGCAGGAGCTGGTCGCCAACACCACGATCCTGTATGAAGAAGCGCGCCTGACGCGGCTGGGCACCGAGAAGTTCATGCTGGACGGGCGGCACACCGGCACCGGCGGCGGCAACCACATCACGCTGGGCGGGCCGACCGCAGCCGACAGTCCGATGCTGCGCCGTCCCGATCTGCTCAAAAGCCTGATCGCCTATTGGCAGAATCATCCCGCGCTGTCCTATCTGTTTTCGGGGATGTTCGTCGGGCCGACCAGCCAGTCGCCGCGCGTCGACGAGGCGCGCCACGATAGCCTGTACGAACTCGAGATCGCCTTCGAGCAGATGGATGCAAAACTGAGGGAAGGCGAAGAGTTGCTGACGCCGTGGCTGGTCGACAGACTGCTGCGCAACCTGCTGGTCGATCTCACCGGCAACACCCACCGCGCCGAATTCTCGATCGACAAACTGTATTCGCCCGACAGCCCCACCGGGCGGCTCGGGCTGGTGGAATTCCGCGCCTTCGAGATGCCGCCGCATGGGCGCATGAGCCTGGTGCAGATGCTGCTGCTGCGCACGCTGGTCGCGCGTTTCTGGAAACAGCCATACCAGGGCAGGCTGGTGCGCTGGGACACCGCATTGCACGACCGCTTCCTGCTGCCGCATTTCGTTGCGCAGGATATGCAGGATGTGGTGCGCGATCTGCACAGTGCCGGTTACAGATTCGAATCCGAATGGCTGGCGCCGTTCCTGGAGTTCCGCTTCCCGCGCCATGGCACAGTGGCCTATCAAGGCATAGAACTGGAATTGCGGGCGGCGATCGAACCCTGGAACGTGCTCGGCGAAGAGGTGCAGGCTGGCGCCACCGCGCGTTATGTGGATTCGTCGCTGGAGCGGCTGCAAGTCAAGGTGAGCAACATGACCGGCACCCGCCATGCCGTCGCCTGCAATGGCAGGCCGGTGCCGCTGCACCCCACCGGCGTCAAAGGCGAATTCGTCGCCGGCGTGCGCTACCGCGCCTGGGCGCCGCCGTCGGCGCTGCACCCGACGATAGGGGTGCATACACCGCTGGTGTTCGATATCGTCGATACCTGGTCGGAACGTTCGATCGGCGGATGCACCTACCATGTGGTTCATCCCGGCGGACGCAGTTATGCAACATTTCCGGTCAATGCCAATGAGGCCGAAGCGCGCCGTGTCGCGCGCTTCCACGATCATGGCCACACCCCGGGGACGATGAAGCTGCAGCCGGAAAATCCCAATCGCGATTTCCCGTTTACGCTGGACTTGCGCCGCATGCCGGATATACCATCCGGCCGCACATCCAGATAGGCGCATCGCGCATGGACTACGACGTACTGATCATCGGTTCCGGCCCCGCCGGCCAGCAAGCCGCATGGCAGGCGGCGCGCATGGGCAGGCGCGCCGCGATCATCGAGCGCAAGCCCAAGCTTGGCGGAGCCGGGCTGCAAACCGGCACGATCCCCAGCAAGGCGATGCGCGAAGTGGCCTACCTGATGTCGCGCTCCGGCTACGGCGGCATGCGCCAGGCGCCCGCGCCCGACGGCGTGAACCGCCATGGCCTGCTGGCCGATGCGGTGCGGCGCAAGGAAGTCGTGATTGCGCAGCAGGAGTCGGTGATACTTCAGAGATTATTGCGTTCCGGCGTCGCGCTGATTCCGGGCGAGGCGGCATTCGTTGATGCGCATACGCTGCAGGTCAGTGATGCCGCAGGAAATGCGCGCCGCATCTCCGCTGCGGTCATCGTGCTGGCCACCGGCTCGCGGCCGCGCCGCCCGCCCGATGTCCCGTTCGATAAGAAAACCGTGCTGGATTCCACCTCGATACTGAATCTGCGCCATTTGCCCGACAGCCTGACGGTGGTGGGCGGCGGCGTGATCGCCTGCGAATTCGTTTCGATATTCGCCGCGCTGGGCGTCAAGGTCAGCGTGGTCGACAGCCACGCACAGCTGCTGGAATATCTGAGCGAAGATGTCGTCGGCGTGCTGGCCGACAGCTTCCTCGGCATGGGCGTCACGTTCCATATGCAGGAACGCGTCGCCCAGATACGCATCGAAGAAAGCCTCGGCCGCGAACAGCGCGGTACACTCACGCTGCTGGAAAGCGGCAAACAGATACGCAGCGACGCGGTGCTCTATGCGCAGGGCAGACAGCCCAACAGCGAAAAGTTGCAGGTCGAGCAGGCCGGCATCGCAGCCCAAGGCAACTGGATTGCAGTCAACCAACAATACCAGACCAGCGTGCCGCATATCTACGCGGTGGGCGACCTGATCGGGCGCCCCGCGCTCGCGTCAACCGGGATGGAGCAGGGACGTGCCGCGGTGCTGCATGCTTGCGGCGGCGAGCAGCATGTCACCGCGGAAAACCTGCCGATGGCGGTGTATACCATCCCGGAAATATCCTATGTCGGCAAAACCGAAAAGGAAGTGCAGCAGGACAACATCCCCTATCTGGTCGGGCGCGCCTGCTTCAAGGACAGCGCGCGCGGGCAGATCATCGGTGATGCGCAGGGTCTGCTCAAGCTGGTGATGGATGCGCGCAATGAAAAATTGCTGGGTGTGCACATCGTCGGCGAGCAAGCCAGCGAACTGATCCACATCGGGCAACTGGTGATGAACTTCAACGGCACGGTGCGCGACCTGGTCAGCAACGTGTTCAACTATCCGACCCTCGCCGAGTGCTACAAGATTGCCGCGCTGGACTGCATGAGCCGGCTGAAGCAGCGGAATTCACTACCCGAGCCTTGACACCGCAGCGCACTCTCCCTAGAGTGTACCCCACTCATGGCGCTATCCTGCATCGGGGAGGAGCAACTGAACGCCCGCTTTGTCGTTTTGGGGAATTTCATGACTGCAATCCTCCCTGCCTATTCTCCGTGCGGCTGGAGTAATTCGCCGCTCCGGTTGCTTCAAGCCGCCTGCGGTCTCCAAAAAGCGACGTTCGAAAAGACAATCTACGCTTTTCGATGATCAAGCGTGCAGCGCTAATATTGTTGAATCAAGGTTTTCAATTTTTTGAGGCAGCATCGAATCCCGATAAATTATGACGGAACCGCAAGCGCAGCTTAAGCGCTATCAGACGTTGATGAAAAATGGGCTCGATGGTGTCCATATATTGGATATCCATGGCGACATTATCGAAGCCAATGACGCTTTCTGCGACATGCTGGGTTATACCCGGGAAGAAGCAGGCAAACTCAACATTGCCGACTGGGATGCGCAGTGGTCGAAAGAGGAATTGCTTGTAAAACTCAGAAATTTTGCAGGCGAAAGCGCAAGGTTCGAGACTGTACACCGTTGCAAGGACGGCAAGCTTATCGATGTGGAAATCAGCGTGACCAGCGTTGATCTGGATGGGGAATATTATTTTTTCGCATCCAGCCGCGATATCACCGAGCACAAGGCTGCCAAAGCGAAAATTCAGCGCTATACCCAACTCTACGCCGCACTGAGCCAGTGCAACAAAGCTATCCTGCACTGCGCCAGCGAAGCAGAGTTGTTCCAGCAGATCTGCCGTGTCGCAGTACAGTTCGGCGGCATGAAGATGGCGTGGGTCGGCCTGGTCGAAACCGGAACTCTGATGCTGCGCCCGGTCGCCAGTTTCGGCGACGATGCGGGGTATCTGCAAGACCTGAATATCTCGGTGGATGCCACTAGCCCGTTCGGACACGGCCCGACCGGCACCGCCACCCGGGAAAACCGCCTGTATTGGTGCCAGGATTACATGGGCGATCCTACAACCGTCCCCTGGCATGAGCGTGCCACACACGCTGGCCTGGCTGCATCAGCCTCGTTGCCATTGCACCGGAACGGTGTTGTCATCGGCGCTTTCACGCTGTTTTCCGGGGTAATCAATCCCTTTGACGAAGCTTTGCGCGACCTGCTGATGGAAATGGCGGCCGATATCAGTTTTGCGCTGGACAACTTCGAACGCGAGTCCCAGCGCAAGCGGGCTGAGGAAGAAATATCATACAAAAGCACCATCCTCCAGACCCAGCAGGAAACTTCGCTTGATGCGCTCCTGATAGTCGACGAGAACCAGCGCGTCATTTCCTGCAACCGGCAATTCCTGCTTATGTGGCGGCTGCAGTCCCTGGGCGCAGACGATCACGAGCGCGTGATCCAATTGATTGTCGGCCAGGCCACAAATCCGCTAGAACATTTGGCCGGCGTCCGGCGTATGTTCGAAAACCACGAACTTAAAAGCCGCGCTGAAATAAGACTGAAAGACGGCAGGATAATCGATCGTTATTCGGCTCCGATCAAAGGAGAAGATGGCAGGTATTACGGACGTGTCTCGTATTTCCGCGATATTACCGAATCCAGGCAAGCCGAGCAGAAACTCATCGATTCGGAACAGCGTTTCCGCAGCCTGGTGGAGCAGTCCCTCGCCGGCATCTACATTATCCAGGATGGCAAGCTGGCCTATGTGAATCCGCATACTGCCGAGATTTTCGGCCATGGCTCGGCGCACGAACTGGTGGGGCAGGATTTGATGCAATTGGTCACTGCGCCTGACCGCGGCAAGGTTGCGGAAAAAATGCGCCAGCTCCACGACAAGGAAGCAGCGAGCGTCACACTGGAATTTGGAGGCCTGCGCAAAGACGGCATCACGGTTACGGTGGGCGCAAATGCCTCTTTGGCGACCTACCATGACCGGCCGGCGATCCTCGGTCTGATTCAGGATATTTCGGAGAAGAAGCGCGACGAGGAGCGCATCTTGAAGTATGTGGACCAGCTCAAGACCGCCTTCCTCAGCACCGTGCAGCTGGCGACCAGCCTGTCCGAAATGCGCGACCCCTATACCGCCGGTCATGAACGCCGCGTCTCCGGGATTGCCGTGGCCATCGCCACCGAACTGGGTCTGGACGAACAGCGCATAGAGGGGATAAAGGTTGCGGGCTATTTGCACGACATCGGCAAGATCAGCATTCCGGCGGAGATACTGGTCAAACCCGGCAGGCTCAATGCAACCGAATATGCGCTGGTGCAGGGACATGCCCAGGCAAGTCATGAAGTGTTGAAGATCGTGCCATTTCCCTGGCCGGTTGCAGCCATTGCGTTGCAGCACCACGAGCGCATGGACGGCAGCGGCTATCCGAACAAGCTCAAGGGAGAAGCAATCATGCTGGAGTCGCGCATCATGGCAGTGGCAGATGTGGTCGAGGCGATGGCCTCGCATCGGCCCTACCGGCCGGGGCTGGGCATCGATACCGCTCTGGCCGAGATCGAACGCGGACGCGGTACTGCCTACGACCCGGTCGTCGCAGATGCCTGTCTGCGCTTGTTCCGCGAACAAGGCTACGTGTTGCCTGCTTATTGATCCTTCCATAATTTGTGACAGATATTTTTACAGCAGCAGTCATTCCCCGCGGGCGGGAATGATGAAGTGACCAATGTTCCCTGAATTTTTACTCGTTTAGAGCCTTATCTTCAATTAGGGAAAGCTGAATGGATGCTCGGCAGGAAGTGCTAATATACAGGCGCGGGAACCGTGGCGCAGATACCAATCGCAGCGGACATCATGAATGGGGAGAGCATCGTTCATTACCTCGTAAAAATATATTTCATACTCGGCCTGGCGATGTTCTTCGTCGTCCTATGGGATTACAAATATTTGCCCATGACTGCAAATCGGCTGGTAAAACAGCCGGGCGATAAAGCCGGCTTTTCCATTATCGTGTTGGCGGTGCGGAATTTGATGCTGATGACATTGTTTGCATTTTTTCTCTGGCCTCTGGTAGTGGCATGGGAATTATCCGGAAATAAGGAAAAGTGAACAATCGATCGGCTCGCCCGATCCCGTCTCTGAATTTGTGCCAGGGGACTCATCTGCCCTGATCATTGGCGCTGCAATATAAAACGCCCGGTGCAGAGCACCGGGCGTTCTTGAATTACCGCCGCAACAACTGGTGTAAGCAACCTTTGATCGTCAAGAGGCTCCAGACGGGTCACGCACCTGATCGAGCGGTTTCCCGCTCAGAAACTCACTTGCGCTTGCAAAAACATGCCGTTCTGGTTGTTGCTGCTGCCCGTGGCGGCGGGTGCAACCTGGCCCAGGCCGACGTAGGCCGCCGTCAGCGTGAGGTTCTTGTTGGCAACGTAAACCACGTTCAGGTCATACGCCGAGTTTTGATGCAGAACCCCATCCGTGCCAGCCACGCTATTGCTGGGTTGAGCGCGGTACTCCGCGCCGAACACGACATTATCGGCCGCGAACAATTCCGCCGACACTTCAGGCTCGATGCTGTAACCGGTCTTGGCCCCGGCAGTCGTTCCGCCGCCGAACCCCAGCAAACCCATCTGGTTGGCTTTGGTTGCGCGCAATACGCCGTTCAGCAGCAGATTCTTTCCGCCGACAGTCACGATCTTGGTGGCCGCGCCGTAGACATCGGTGCTCGATGAGTCGACGCCCAAAGCGGGTGTGAGCACATTGTCTACCAGGTTCCCCGAGGCTTTCTTGTATACCAGACCCAGCGCGAACTGGGGCATGGAATCGCCCATGTCGTTCAGCTTCACCTTCAGCCCGAGATTGTCGACAGCGTCGATGTTGTTGCTGCCCAGATTGCTGCCGGTGACATCCAGCATGCTGTGCGCATACGAAACCTCAACCCGGTTTGCAAAACTGGTGTTGGCCGCCACGATGTTTACATCCAGATTTTGGGTGTTCAGATGGGAGATCGCGACCGTCGGGCCTGACGACAGCAGCGCCCACGGCACCAGTCCGCCGCCGGCCTGGCCATCCACATCGGTTATCGCTGCTTGCGCGCCTGACGCGAACAACATGCAGGCTATTATCCCTACCCCTGAGACTACTTTCATGATTGACTCCTCGTTTAGTGGTTTTATTTCAGTTCTATATTTGTTACTGCTTTCGGCTGATGAAGTTGCCGGGGCGTATGATAACAATAACCATGATATAATTGTGGACAATTTTTGGGGTGTGAAAATTCCAATGCCGCTGCTTGAGTTTGGGCGAATTTGTGCAAGGCCGTTGCATGAATGGCCGGAATCACCGGACGCTATTGATGTATGCTTTGAACGGCTGACTCCCTGAGATCGGATGATCGGCATCAGGCCGGAAAATTTGAATCCGCGATGGGCTAATGCGCAAACATGAATGGAATCCTGAAAATCGCGTTCAAGCTGCTCGTCAATGACAAGGGCAAATTCGCTGCGTTGCTGGTGGGCATAATCTTTGCCGTTTTCCTGATGGTGATGATGACTTCGATGTTTGCCGGGATACTGGCGAGATCGTCGGCTACCGTGGTCAACATAGGCGCGAAAGTGTGGGTGATGGATCCGGCGGTCAATACTGTCGCCAGCAGCATCCCGATGCCGGATTATGTGATAGACGCGGTCAGAAGCATCAATGGCGTCAAATATGCGGTCCCCCTTTATTCGGGGTCGGCGCTGGTCAAGCTGCGCGACGGCACCTATCAGGGGGTGTCGGTGATCGGGCTGGATGATTCCACGCTGTTTGGCCGGCCCGAACTTTACGCCGGAAAAATCGAGGACATATACGCGGAGAACGGCTTCATCGTCGTGAATGACTCGGAATTCAGAAAGCTCGAAAACCCCAAAATCGGCACTGAATTCGAGATCAACGACAATAGCGGCGTCGTCGTTGGCCTGGCAAAAGTCAATTCTTCCGGCCTGTTCGGGGTTCCCACGCTGTACACGACCTACAACCGGGCAATCACTTACATCCCGTCAACCCGGTTCACCACCTCCTATATACTGGTTGAGCCGAAAAATGCCGGCGACATTCCCTACATCAAGCAACAGGTGCAGAACATGGGCTATCTGGCCCTCACCGATGATGAATTCGTGCAGCGGATTTCGGATTTTTATATGTACCAGACCGGTCTGGGGATCAATATGTTCATCATGACGGCGATCAGTTTCATCGTCGGTTTGTCGATATCCGGCCAGACTTTCTATACCTTCATCCTGGAAAATCTCGAAAAATTCGGCGCATTGAAAGCGATAGGGGCGAAGGGGCGCGAACTGGTGTGGATGATCCTGTTTCAGGCCACCTTTACCGCCATCATCGGTTATGGATTGGGAGTCGGGCTGGCTTCGCTGATCATCATGGTCGCCAAACTGCGGTTGCCGGACTATGCGGCCCAGATCGCCTACAGGAATCTCGGCTTCGCCTTTGTGATGGTGATAGTCATCGCGGGCATTTCGAGCTATGTCGGCATCAGAAAAGTGGTCAGGATAGAACCATTCGACATCTTCAGGGGCTGACATGGCAAATCTCGCAGTCAAGGCAAACAACCTGTCCAAGTGGTTCGGCGAGGGGGATGCAAAAACCTACGCGGTCAGGGAGGCGAATTTTGATGCCTGGTTCGGCGAAATGCTGTTCATCGTCGGACCGTCCGGCAGCGGCAAGACCACGTTGCTGAGCATGATTTCCGGAATCCTGAAGCCGAACTCCGGATCGGTCATGGTGGAAGATAAGGAGATCTGGAGCCTGAGCGATGACGAGATCGCCGATTTCAGGTTGAACCGCATCGGTTTCGTATTCCAGGATTATCATCTGTTTCCACGTCTGACCACGCTCGAGAATGTCGCGATCCCGCTGATTCTGAAGAGGATGAATTGGGATCAGGCACTGGACATCGCGCTGCAAAATCTGGAAATCGTCGGCCTCAAGAACCGGGCGCAACTGCCGCCGGTGAAATTGAGCGGCGGCGAACAGCAAAGGGTCGCGATTGCAAGAGCGATTTCCAGCCGCCCGGATCTGCTGATCTTCGATGAACCGACCGCCTCGCTGGACGGGGATACCGGCAAAAAGATCGTCGAGTTCGCGAAGCAGAATATCCTGAATGAAAAGCGCTGCATCATCATCGTCACGCATGACAGCAGGATATACCAGTATGCCGACCGGATATTGAAGATGGAGGATGGCAGGATAACCGGGGTCGAAATGGGAGAGATTCAATGAGAAACAAGTTGCTGGTTGCGCTTGCCGTCATCGGAGTGATTACCGGTTTTGTCAGCGCCTATGTATACGGAATCAAGAGCAAGCCGCTGCCTCCGGCGTTCAAGCCGGCTGCCAATCCATATGAAAAGGGGATATACACCAACGGCATCATCGAAAGCTACCAGAGCAGCGGCGAGAACATCAACATTTATCCCGAAGTTTCCGGGGTGGTCACCAGGATCATGATTGCGGAGGGGCAGCATGTGAACGCGGGGATGCCGCTACTGATGCTGGACGATAGCGTGCAACGGGCGACTGCCGAACAGCAGAAAGCCCAGTCCGAATCTGCCCGGGGTCAGATCGGACTGGCCAGGGCGAATCTGAAAAGCTTGCAGGATACGCTGGACAAGCAAAAGAAGTCCTACGATCTGGATCCAAAATCCGTCAGCAAAGATGTCCTGGACAATGCGCAAAATGCAGTTGAAGTCGGCAAGGCGAATCTGGATGTTGCCCTGAAGCAGTATGAGGCGGCAGTGCGGGCTTATCAGGCGGCCAATGTGCTGCTGTCGAAGTACGTCATCAGGGCACCGTCCGACGGCGCGACCCTGTCGATCAATACCGCTGTCGGCAGCTATATCTCGGCCCAGGGTTCCTATGACAGCTATACCGGCGGGTATGTCCCGCCGATCGTGATGGGCGATCTGCAGGGTTACATCGGGGTCAGATGTTATATAGACGAGATACTGATAAACAGGCTGCCCAAGCCCGGGCAAATGCATGCGCGCATGTCCATCAGGGGTAGCGATATCCATATTCCGCTGGAATACGTCAGGGAGCAGCCCTATGTCACGCCCAAAATCGAATTGTCGAACCAGAGGACCGAGCGCGTGGACGTGAGGGTGTTGCCTATCATTTTCAGGTTTGTCAAACCCAAGGATGTTGCGCTCTACCCCGGCCAGCTGGTGGATGTCTACATCGGGGACAAATAGTCTTCCCGGAACAGCACATCATGGCCAGCCGGAAACTTCAACCAAGCCGCAACGGAACCAGCCCGTGGCTGCTGAGCGGGATTGCGCTGCTGCTGGTTTGCGGCTGCACCGTGGGCCCGGATTTTGTCCGGCCGCAGGCGCCTGCGGCTGACCATTACACTGCCGGCAAGGAACCGTCGGCAACCGTTGCGGTGGACGGGCAAGCGCAGCGTTTCGAACACGGCGTGGGGCCGGTCGCAAACTGGTGGAGTCTGTTCGGATCGAAGCAGCTCGATGCCGCCGTTGCGGAGGGGCTGGCGCATAATCCCAGTCTGGAGGCGGCCCAGGCCAGTCTGCGCCAGAGCAACGATAATCTGCGCGCCGGTTACGGGATTTTCTATCCGCAGCTGAGCGCCGATCTGAATCCGGCCAGGCAAAAATTTTCGCCGGCTCGTTTCGGCAGTTCCGCGCCGGCCAACATTTTCAATCTGGTCACGCTTTCGGCGTCGGTCAGCTACTCGCTCGACTTATTCGGCGGGGAACATCGCGCCATCGAAAATCTGCAATCCCAGGTCGACTTTCAGCGTTCCACAGTGCTGGCTACCTACCTTGCCTTGTCCGGAAACATCGTCAACAGCACGATTGCAATGGCGGCCTACAGCGAGGAAATAAAATACACCGAGCAGTTGATCGCACTGCAAAAAGAGCAGATTGCGATCGCCGAGAAGCAGGCACAGGCAGGCACGGTTGCGTTTGAATCGGTGCTCATCCTGCGCAGCCAGCTGGCTGCGCTCGAAGCCGGATTGCCGCCGTTGCGGCAACTGCTGAGCCAGTCGCAGCATTTGCTGGCGACGCTAGCTGGCCATACCCCTGCCGAGTGGACGCCTGCGCAAGTATCCATGGCGGAACTGGTGCTGCCCGACAAGCTGCCCTTATCGCTGCCTTCGGAATTGGTGCGCCAGCGTCCGGACATACTGGCAGCCGAGGCTCAATTGCATGGTGCCAGCGCCGAGATAGGCGTTGCCACCGCGGCGTTGTTCCCCAGTTTTACATTGAGCGGCACGTTTGGCCAGAATGCCGCATCGATGAGCGGATTATTTGGCAAAAATGCCAATTTCTGGAGTTTGGGCGCGGATCTCGCCGCGCCGTTGTTGAATGGCGGCACCCTGTCGGCGCAGAAGCAGGCTGCGGTTGACGCGTATCAGCAAAGTCTGGCCCTGTACCGGCAGACCGTGCTGGGCGCCTTTGCCCAAGTGGCGGATAGCGTGAGGGCGCTGCAGCATGATGCCGAAACGATGCAGGCCAATTTGCAATCGGTGTCAGCTTCCGAGCAGTCGTTGCATCTCAGCCAGGTAAACTACCAGGCCGGATTGATCAATTATCTGCAGGTTCTTGCGGCAGACATCCAGTACCGCCAAGCCAGGATCGCTTATCTGCAGGCCCGGGCACAGCGTCTTCAGGATACCACCGCGCTGTTTGTGGCACTCGGGGGTGGCTGGTGGAATGCCCCCGGTATCCAGGAACAGTCCGGTGCGGCAAGGTAACCCCCGTCTTGCCCATTTATTTTTGATGCGCATGCAATATTTTCATGTTTGAATCGTCTTCATTGCCATGGGTACGCTATTCACCTCCAACGCGCTGATGGTCGAACAGGACAAACGCATCGCCGAAACGGTCTCGCGCGAGCGCGGCAGGCTGGGTAATTTCATCCGCCGGCGCGTGCCTGACCCGGCCGAGGCTGAGGATATTCTGCAGGATGTGTTCTACGAGTTCGTTGCTGCATACCGCTTGCCGGATCCGATCGAGCAGGCCGGGGCATGGCTGTTCGGCGTGGCGCGCAACCGCATCATCGACCGCTTCCGCAAAAAGCGGGAAGAGCCGCTGCCCGAGGCGTTGGGCGGGAGCGACGCGGATATCTGGCTGGACGAAGTGCTGCCATCGGCGGATGACGGACCCGAGGCAGCCTATGCGCAGGCGGTGCTGCTGGAGGAATTGACTGCTGCGCTGGCCGAATTGCCCGAGGAGCAGCGCGAAGTATTCATCGCCCACGAACTGGATGGGCGCAGCTTCAAGCAATTGGCGGCAGAAACCGCTACCGGCGTGAGCACGCTGCTGGCGCGCAAACGTTATGCGGTGCTGCATCTGCGCGCGCGGCTGCAAACGATCTATGAAGAATTTGATCTGTGAAGGAGAATTGAAATGGGTATGAATTGTTGCAAATCCAGATGCTGGAAGATGGGGCTGCTGATGCTGGCCGGCATCGCGGCATTGGGCTGGGTGGTGATGGCGCTGTGGAACTGGTTGATGCCTGCGTTGTTTTCCGGTACCCGGGAGATCGGCTATCTGCAGGCCCTGGGGGTGCTGGTGTTGAGCAAAATATTGTTCGGCAGTTTGCGCGGCCACGGTTGCCACGGACGCTGGCACCGCCAGCGTCTGGAACAGATGACGCCGGAAGAGCGCGAGAAATTCCAGGCGGGCATGCGCGGCTGCTGCGTCAAGCGCAAGGAACAGACCGGCGATGCGCAGAAGCACGAGTAATCGCGTGATGCCGGGACAGTTGCTGCCCCGCCATCCGGTGCCGGCACTGGATGTCCCGCTCGCTTCCGGCGGGCGTTTTGTGCTCGGGGCTGCGCCCGGCGGGCGCTTCGATCTGCTGGTGTTTTATCGCGGCCTGCATTGCGCCATCTGTACCAAATACCTGGGTGATCTCGCGCGTCTGGCGCCGGATTTTTTGTCCCGGGGTGTGCAAATTGCGGCAATCAGCAGCGACAGCGAAGAACGGGGCAGGGACATGGCGGAAAAAATCACGGCGAAGGATGTCAAGATTGGCTACGGCCTGAGCCTGGAGCACGCGCGGCAATGGGGTTTGTATATCAGTACTGCCCGCGGCAAAACCTCGCTGGGTATCGAAGAGCCGGCCTGGTTCAGTGAACCCGGGGTATTTTTGGTCAAGCCTGACGGTACTTTGTATTACGGCTCGGTGCAAACCATGCCTTTCGCACGGCCGCCGTTTCAGGAACTCCTGGGCGCAGTGGATTTCGCCATTGCCAGGGATTATCCGGCGCGCGGCGAATTCGCTGGCGAGGCTTGGCCGGGTTGATCCGGTTTTGCCGGAGCGGAGGCGTTGCAGGTATGCAGCAAGGGCCCAGCTTTCCCTTACGCAAAATAGGTTGATTATGTTCTTGGCGATTTGAGCGTACCTGCTATAGAATCGCCCGCTTCGGTTGCCTCAGCCATTCCGGCGGCAACGAAGGGAGTATGCGGGCTGCAGGGCTGGCTGGGATGGTCGGGATGGGTCTCGCATCGAGCTCCGTTGCGCGGCGCTCAAACTGGAATTGGTGATGGTTGCATGGTGTATGGCCCGATAAAAATTGTGAATAAGCCGATCAGAAAATTTGTTGTTGTTCCTGCCGTCACGCTGCTGATGGCGGGTTGTGCGGTGGGACCGGATTTCACGCGTCCTGCGCCGCCCCCGGTCAAGGCCTATACCTCGGCGCCGCTGCCTAAGCAGATTTCTGCGGCGGATGGCGCCGGCGGCCAGGCGCAAAAATTCAAGGAAGGCGCGGATATTCCCGCGCAGTGGTGGGAGCTGTTTCATTCGCCGGCTCTGAATCAGCTGGTCGAACGCGCGCTGAAAGCCAATCCCAATCTGCAAGCGGCGCAGGCGACCTTGCGCCAGGCGCAGGAAAATGTCTTTGCGGCGCAAGGCGCGCTGTACCCCGAAGTCAATGCCAACGGCGCAGTCACCCGGCAAAAATTCGTCGGTGCGGAGTTTGGCCAGCCCAACTACCCGGGTTCGATATTCAGCCTGTATAACGCTTCAGTCAGCGTCTCCTACGGCATAGACCTGTTCGGCGAGGCGCGCAGGATGCTGGAATCGATCGCGGCGCAGGCAGATTACCAGCGCTTCCAGCTCGAGGGAGCCTATTTGACTTTGACTTCGAATGTGGTGACCACTGCGGTGCAGGAAGCCTCGCTGCGCGCCCAGATCGCGGCGACCCGGGAGATCATAGACGCCCAGAGCCAGCAGCTGGATGTGCTGCAGAACCAGTTCAAGGTGGGCGGGGTCGCGCTTTCCAGCGTGCTGGCGCAAAAAACCGCGCTGGAACAAACCCGCGCGACGCTGCCGGCGCTGGAAAAGCAGCTGGCGCTGATCCGCAATCAGCTGGCCACGCTGGCCGGCAGTTTCCCCAGCGAAAACGAACAACAGGCGTTCGATCTCGAGATGCTGCAGCTGCCGCAGGAATTGCCGGTAAGCCTGCCCTCCAGGCTGGTTGAGCAGCGCCCCGACATCCGTGCGGCAGAGTCCCTGTTGCATTCCGCCAGCGCCCAGATCGGCGTCGCCACCGCGAACATGCTGCCTCAGCTTACCCTGACCGGCAGCGCGGGCTCGATTGCCACCACCAGCGGCGGCCTGTTTTCAGCCGGATCGGGCGTGTGGAGCCTCGGCGCCAATCTGGCCCAGCCGATATTCCGCGGCGGTACGCTGTTGCACGAAAAACGCGCATCGGTTGCCGCGTATGACGCGGCCGCCGCGCAATATCGCAGTGTCGTGCTGTCGGCCTTCCAGGACGTGGCCAATGTACTGGATGCATTGCAGTCGGATGCGAATATCTTTCAGGCCCAGACCGCAGCTGCGCAATCCGCCAGCGACAGCCTCGACATCGCGCGCAAACAATACCAGTTCGGCGCCGCCAGCTATCTGACCTTGCTTAACGCCCAGCAGGCATACCAGCAGACCCGGATCGCGCTGGCGCAGGCGCGGGCAAGCCGCTATGCCGATACCGCCGCGTTGTTCCAGTCCCTGGGCGGAGGCTGGTGGAACCGCGGCGAAGTTGCGGTTGCGAGCCCGGAATCAGGAGAACACAAGCAATGAATTCAACCACCAATCAGCAGCAGATAAAACGGAGACAGCTACCATGACAAAACGAATGATCATCATGCTCGTTTTGGCCGGTTTGGTATTCGGCGGCATATTCGGCTTCCAGGCATTCAAGGGACGCATGATGAAGAAATTCATGTCGTCGATGGGGAATGTGCCGCAGATAGTCTCGACGATGAGCGCCGGTTTCCAGCAGTGGCAGCCCCAGCTGGAAGCGGTAGGCAGTTTGCGCGCGATCAACGGCGTCGAAGTCAGCCCGGAAGTGTCCGGCATCGTCGCCGCGCTGAATTTCCATCAGGGCGAGGATGTGAAGAAAGGAAAAGTGCTGGTGGAACTGGTTGCCGATAACGACATCGCACACCTGCGCTCACTCCAGGCGGCCTACGGCCTGGCCAGGGTCACCTATGAGCGCGACAGGCAGCAATTCGAGTTCAAGGCGATCAGCCAGCAGGCGCTGGACGTGGACAAGGCGAATATGATGCAGGCATCGGCGGCGGTGGCGGAACAGCAGGCGCTGGTGAACAAGAAATTCGTTCCGGCGCTGTTTTCCGGGCGCGTCGGCATGCGCATGGTGAGCGTGGGTCAGTACCTGAGTCCCGGCACCGCGGTGGTTTCGCTGCAGGCGCTGGATTCGGTTTATCTGGATTTCTCGGTGCCGCAGCAAAACATCAGCATGATTCATATCGGGCAAAACATATCCGCGAAGACCGATGCCTATCCAGATCAGGTGTTTGCCGGGAAGGTTGCGGTAATCAACCCCGAGGTGGACAGCACTACGCTCAACGTCAAGGTGCGCGCGGAACTGAAGAATCCCGGGCACAAGCTGCTGCCGGGCATGTACGCGACCGTGGACATCTCCACCGGCGAGCCGCAGCGCTATATCACGCTGCCGCAAACCGCCGTCACCTATAACCCGTACGGCAACATCGTCTATCTGGTCGAGCAGCAGGGCGCCGACGACAAGGGCAACCCGAAACTCGTCGCCAAGCAGGTATTCGTCACCACCGGCGATACACGCGGCGACCAGGTGGCCGTGCTCAAGGGGGTCAAGGAAGGCGACATCGTCGTGACTGCGGGGCAGGTCAAACTGCATAACGGCTCGCTGATTTCGGTCAACAATGACATCCTGCCGAGCAACGAGCCTCATCCACAGCCCAAGGACGAATAACACGGGACAGCGGCAATGAAATTTACCGATCTATTCATCCGGCGGCCGGTGCTGGCCATCGTTATCAGTCTGGCGCTGCTGGTGCTCGGGCTGCGCTCGTTCGGCATCCTGCCGGTGCTGCAGTTTCCGCGCACGCAGAACGCGATCATCACCGTGAGCACCACCTATTTCGGCGCCGATCCGGCGCTGGTTGCCGGTTTCATCACCACGCCGCTGGAAAACGCGATCGCCCAGGTCAACGGCATCGACTACATGAATTCGACCAGCACCAACAGCAGCAGCATCATCACCGTGACGCTGAAGCTGAACTACGATTCGGACAAGGCGCTGACCGAAATGAACGCGCAGATCAGTTCGGTGCTGAATCAGCTGCCGCCGCAGACGCAGAAACCGGTGCTGACCATCAGCATAGGCCAGACCCTGGATGCGATGTACATCGGCTTCTCCAGCAAGGTGCTGCCGTCCAATTACATCACCGATTATCTGCTGCGCGTGGTGCAGCCCAGACTGCAGGCGGTGGATGGAGTGCAAACCGCGGAAATGATCGGTGCCAAGAACTTCGCGTTGCGCGCATGGCTGGATCCGAAAAAACTGGCGGCCTATGGCCTGACCGCGGACGATGTCAACACCGCCCTGGCGCAGAACGATTTCCTGTCCGGTATCGGCAACACCAAAGGGCTGATGGTGCAGGTCAATCTGGATGCGTCCACCAACCTGCATTCGGTGGAGGAATTCCGCAACCTGGTGATCAAGCAATCGAACAACGCGATGGTGCGGCTGCAGGATGTCGGCACAGTCTCGCTGGGCGCGGAGAATTATGACACCGGGGTCGCGTTCGACGGCAACAGCGCGGTATACATCGGCATCCAGGTTGCGCCTACCGCGAACCTGCTCGACGTGGTCAAGGGAGTGCGCGCCGTGATGCCGGATATCCAGGCACAGATGCCTCAGGGTATCGAGGGCAAAATCGTCTACGATTCCACCCGCTTCGTGAACAGCTCCATCCACGAGGTGATCAAGACCCTGAGCGAGGCGCTGCTGGTGATCACGCTGGTGGTGTTCGCTTTCATCGGTTCGCCGCGTTCGGTGCTGATCCCGGTGATCGCGATCCCGCTGTCGCTGATCGGGACCTTCACCATCATGCTGGCGCTGGGCTTTTCGATCAACCTGCTGACGCTGCTGGCCTTCGTGCTGGCCATCGGGCTGGTGGTGGACGATGCGATCATCGTCGTCGAAAACGTCAACCGCCACATCGAGGAAGGCGTCGCGCCGATGCGCGCCGCGATCATGGCCGCGCGCGAACTGGCCAGCCCGATCATCGCGATGACCATCGTGCTGGTTTCGGTGTATGTGCCGATCGGATTTCAGGGCGGGCTGACCGGCGCGCTGTTCACCGAATTCGCCTTCTCCCTGGTCGGCACTGTCACCGTCTCCGCGATCGTCGCGCTGACGCTGTCGCCGATGATGTGTTCCCGGTTGCTCAAGCCGCATCCGGCGAACGACACCGGACTTGAATCGCGTGTCGTGCATTTCATCGATGCGAGCTTTGAAAGAGTGCGCCAAATCTATGAGCGCGTGTTGCACGGATCGCTGAACTACCTCCCGGTCACGGTGGTTTTTGCGCTGATCGTGCTGGGCAGTATTTATTTTCTGTATGCCGGCGCCAAGCACGAACTGGCTCCGCAGGAGGATCAGGGCGTCATCATCGCGATGCTGACTGCGGCGCCCGATTCGACTTATCAGCAGCGCGAGCCTTATGCGCACCAGAACTATCAGATTTACGCCGCACATCCCGAGACCGACCACGTGTTCCAGATCGACATGCCCGGCCGCTTGCTTTCCGGCATGGTGCTGAAGCCATGGGACGAGCGCAGCAAGACCAGCAACGAATTGCAGCCGGTGGTACAGCAGCAATTGAACCGCATCGCCGGCGCGCAGGCGGTGGCATTCCAGCCGCCTTCGCTGCCGGGCAGCCGCGGCCTGCCGATACAGTTCATGATCGGCACCACCGAGCCGTTCGAGCGTCTGAACGACGTCACCCAGGATTTCCTGCAGCAGGCGCAAAAGAGCGGCATGTTCATGTTCCTGAATACCGACCTGCGCCTGGATTTGCCGCAATCCACCGTGGTGATAGACCGCAACAAGGCCGCCTTGCTCGGCCTGTCGATGCAGGACATCGGCAACTCGCTGTCGGCGATGCTGGGCGGCGGCTATGTCAATTACTTCAGCCTGGGCGGCCGTTCGTACAAGGTGATTCCGCAGGTGCAGCAGCGTTACCGCCTGAATACTTCGCAGCTGCTGAATTATTACGTGCGCGCCGCAAACGGCACTTCGGTGCCTTTGTCCAGCGTGGTCAGCATCACCAGCAAGACCACCCCGGAATCGCTGAACCATTTCCAGCAGCTCAATGCCGCGACGATCCAGGGCGTGGCGCTGCCGGGCGTGACCACCGGGGAAGCGCTGGGCTACCTGAAGGATTTGGCGAGCCGGACCCTGCCGCAGGGTTATTCGGTGGATTATGGCGGGCTGTCGCGCCAGTTCATGCAGGAATCCAGCGGCTTCATCGCAATGTTTGCGTTTGCGCTGGTGATCATTTTCCTGGCGTTGGCGGCGCAATTCGAAAGCTTCCGTGACCCCTTCATCATCCTGGTATCGGTGCCGATGTCGATCGCGGGTGCGATGATCTTCATCAGTCTCGGCATCGGCGGCGCCAGCCTGAACATCTACACCGAGGTGGGATTGGTGACCCTGATGGGTCTGGTCAGCAAGCACGGCATCCTGATCGTGCAGTTTGCCAACAATCTGCGCCGCGAGGGCAAGAGCAAGCGCGAGGCGATCGAGCTGGCGGCCGGGATCCGGCTGCGCCCGATCCTGATGACGACCGCCGCGATGGTGCTCGGGGTGATTCCGTTGATTACCGCCAGCGGCGCCGGCGCGGCATCGCGCTTCAACATGGGCCTGGTGATCGCCAGCGGTCTGGCGATCGGCACGCTGTTCACGCTGCTGGTGCTGCCGGCGGTGTATATGCTGCTGGCGACCGATCAAGTCAAGCCTGCCGAACGCGACGACGATCCGCTTTTTTCCGAAGCGTGAAAACCGCCTGTGCTGCAGCGCAGCTGTCCGGCGCGGGCCGGCCTGTTAGAATACAATTTTATCGAGCACATTTAAAAATCCATGCAAACTGACACCATGACCGCGATCGAGCGGCGCGCCAGCCTTGGCCTGGCCAGCATCTACGGCCTGCGCATGCTCGGCCTGTTCATCATCCTGCCGATTTTCGCGATCTATGCCCGGCATCTGCCCGGCGGCGACAGCCATCTGCTGATCGGCATCGCGCTCGGCGCCTACGGATTGACCCAGGCGATCCTGCAGATCCCGGCCGGCTGGATGTCCGACCGCTACGGGCGCAAGCCGGTGATCTACGTCAGCCTGATGCTGTTTGCGGCGGGCAGCTTCATCGCCGCCGACGCGCACAATATTTACTGGATCATCATCGGGCGCGTGGTGCAGGGGGCCGGCGCGCTGAACGCGGCAGTGATGGCGCTGACCGCCGACCTGACCCGCGAGGAGGTCCGCACCAAGGCGATGGCAATGATAGGCATCACGATAGGCATCACCTTTTCGATATCCATGGTGCTTTCGCCTATGCTCAACAATGTGCTGGGTGTGCCCGGCATCTTCGCGATGACCGGGATACTGGCGCTGCTGGCGATAGTCGTCGTCAAATTCGCGATCCCGAATCCGGCGATCACGCGCTTCCACAGCGACACCGAGGCCAGCTGGGGGCATTTCGCCGGCGTGCTGCGCAACAGGGACCTGCTGCGCCTGGACTTCGGCATCTTCTCGCTGCACGCGATCCTGATGTCGGTGTTCATGCAGGTGCCGTTCGTGATGGAGAAGGACGGGCTGGCCGTGTCGCACCATTGGTATGTCTATCTGCCGGTGATGCTGGTCGCGTTCGTGCTGATGGTGCCGCCCATCGTCATCGCGGAAAAGAAGGCGAAGATGAAACAGGTGTTCATGCTGGCGATCTTTCTGGCGATGTGCGCGCAAGTCCTGCTGATGTTCGGGCAACACAGCCTGTGGGGCGTGGCGCTGGCGCTGCTGGTGTTCTTCACCGCATTCAACGTGCTGGAAGCGACGCTGCCGTCGATGATCAGCAAGATCGCGCCGCTGGCCGCCAAGGGCACCGCGATGGGGGTATACAGCAGCGTGCAGTTTCTCGGCGCATTCTCCGGCGCGGCAATCGGCGGCGCGCTGCTGCAGTTTGTCGGCGGCGATGCGGTGTTCGTGTTTGCGATCGCGCTGCTGCTGGTGTGGCTGATCGTTGCCTCGACGATGCAGCCGCCGGCCACGGTGCGCACCAAGCTCTATCATCTGGCCGAAATCACTCCGGACCAGGCAGTGCGATTGCAGCAGCAGCTCGCGCAACTGCAGGGCGTGCGCGAGGCGATGGTGGTGGCAGGCGAGAATATCGCCTGCCTGAAAGTCGACATGCAGGGATACGATGAAGCCGCGGTGGACAGGCTTGTGTTACCCTCTTCCCGGGGATAGAACGGGCACGCGCGAACGAGATAAAACCTGATAAGGAGAGCAATATGTCGGTGAACAAGGTGATACTGATAGGCCGTCTGGGCAAGGACCCGGAGACCCGCTACATGACCAACGGCGAGGCGGTGACCAATGTCACGCTGGCGACCTCGGAGAACTGGAAGGACAAGAGCGGCGAGAAACAGGAAAAGACCGAATGGCACAACCTGGTGTTCTATCGCCGTCTGGCCGAGATCGCCGGGGAATACCTGAAGAAGGGCTCGCAGATCTACGTCGAGGGCAAGCTGCAGACGCGCAAGTGGCAGGACAAGGAAGGCAAGGACCGCTACACCACCGAGATCGTGGTCAACGAAATGACCATGCTGGGCGGAAAGTCATCGGGCGCGGGCAGTTTCGAAGTGGTGGAAAGCAAGCCTGCCGCAGCCTCCGGCGGCGCAGCGCCGGCCAAACCGGCGCCGGCGGCGAAGGGCGGCTTCGATAATTTCGACGACGATATTCCGTTCTAGGGAACGCCGGGCAGTATTTGGAAAACAACATCCCCTATGCCGGATTGGCATAGGGGATGTTGTTTTCCGGCGGGTGCAGATTCTGAGTCAGCGCGACTGGGCGTATGCCTGTCTCGCCCATTACGGCGTGAACTCGAACACCGTCCCGCCGCCCATCGGGCCGCCGGCCGAGGTTGTTCCGTAGAAATTGCCGGCGTTGTCCTGGATCAGGCCGGCGTAAGGATAAGCACCATCGGGAGAACTGAAGAAGCTGTACAGCACCGACTCCGTCCAGTAGGTAACGGTTGTGCTGGGAGGGGGGGCGAGCTTGAACACCGTCCCAAAGCCAAATGCGCCGCCGGCCGAGGTCGTCCCGTAGAGATTGCCGGCGCTGTCCTGGATCAGGCCGGCACGGGGAGTGGCGCCATCGAAGTAACCGCCGCTGAAGGAATACAGCACCGTCTCTGCGCCGGCCGGAGTGATCCGGAACACTGTCCCCAGGGTATTCGCGCCGCCACCATAGGTGGTGCCGTAGAGATTGCCGGCGCTGTCCTGGATCACGCCGGCATAAGGATGGACACCATCGCTGCCACCGCCAAAGGAATGCAGCACCGTCTCTGCGCCGCCCGGGGTGAGCTTGAACACCGTGCCGTACCCCAAGCCGGAAGCGCCGCCGATGGAGGTCGTGCCATAGAGATTGCCGGCGCTGTCCCGGATCAGGCCGGCGCGAGGATTGGCGCCATCGTTATTGCCGCTGAAGGAATACAGCACTGTCTCGGTCCAGGTCGTGGCGGGTGAGGTTGGCGGGGTGAGCTTGAACACGGTCCCAAGATTATTCGCGCCGCCGGAATAGGTCGTGCCATAGAGGTTGCCGGTGCTGTCCTGGATCAGGCCGGCATAGGGAGCGGCGCCATGAGTGCCGTCAAAGGAATACAACAGCGTCTCCGCGCCGGCCGTGGCGATCTGGAACACCGTCCCCAGGTTATTCGCGCCCCCGCCCGAGGTCGTGCCATAGAGATTGCCGTTGTTGCTGTCCTGGATCAGGCCGGCGCGAGGATTTGCCCCATCGCTGTTGGCTCCTGCAAAGGAATGCAGCACCTTTTCTGCCCCGCCTGGGGTGAGCTGAAACACCGTCCCGAGGCCGGTGAAGCCGTTAAGCGTCGTGCCATAGAAATTGCCGTCGCTACCCTGCACCAGCCCCGCATGCGGATTCATGCCATCGCCGATGTTGGCAAAACCATACAGCACCGTATAAGCCGCCAGCTGCGATACAGGCGGCGCAAAGGCCAGCGTCGGGCTGCCGCTGCCGCCGCAGGCAGCCAGCGACAACGCAAGCAAGGGAATCAAGTTGCGTAAACGACGCATAGTGGGAATGGTCTCTTTCCGATCAATCATTCTGGTTTCAGGATGGTCATGCCAGCGGTCACATCTGGAGCGGAGCCGCCATGCAGGCGCGCCATCATACACAAAAGATCTATCCTGTACCTCCGAATAAATCATCCGGCATGGATTGGTTTGCCGGGATTGCGATTCTGGCCTAGGCGCATGGCTAGCCCGTTACGGCGTTAGCTCGAACACCGTCCCCAAGACTGACGCGCCCCCGCTGTATGTCGTGCCATAAAGGTTGCTGCTGCTGTCCTGGATCAGGCCGGCATAGGGAGATGGCGCCGTCGGGAGTACCGAGCAAAACTATACCGCACTGTCTCGGTCCAGTTCAAAGCTGGCGAGCTTGGCGGGCTGAGCTGGAACACCGAACCGGCGCCATAGCCGCCGCCGCCCGAGGTCGTGCCATAGAGGTTGCCCGCGCTGTCCAGGATCAGGCGGGCATAGGGAGAGGCGCCGTCGGGAGTATTGAGAAAACTATACAGCAGCGTCTCGGTCCAGATCGCGGCGGGCGAGATTGGCGGGCTGAGCCGGAACACGGTCCCCAGGTTAGGCGTGCCGCCGGCATAGGTCGTGCCATAGAGATTGCCCGCGCTGTCCAGGATCAGGCCGGCATAAGGGGCGGCGCCGTCGCTGGTTCCGCCAACAAAGGAATGCAGCAGCGTCTCGGTCCAGTTTGCGGCTGGCGAGATTGGCGGGGCGAGCTCGAACACCGTCCCCAGGTCATTCGTGCCGCCGGAGGTCGTGCCATAGAGATTGCCGGCGCTGTCCAGGATCAGGCCGGCGCGGGGATTGGCACCATCGCTGCCACCGGCAAAGGGATGCAGCACTGTCTCGGTCCAGTTTGTGGCGGGCGAGATTGGCGGGCTGAGCCGGAACACCGTCCCCAGGTTAGGCGTGCCGCCGGCATAGGTCGTGCCATAGAGATTGCCCGCGCTGTCCAGGATCAGGCCAGCGCGGGGATTTGCACCATCGCTGCCACCGGCAAAGGAATGCAGCAGCGTCTCGGTCCAGTTTGATGTGCTTGAGGTTGGGGCGAGCTGGAACACCGTCCCCAGGGTATGCGCGCCGCCGGCATAGGTCGTGCCATAGAGATTGCCGGCGCTGTCCAGGATCAGGCCGGCGCGGGGATAAGCACCATCGCTGCCACCGGCAAAGGAATACAGCACTGTCTCGGTCCAGTGTGTGGCTGGCGGACTTGGCGGGCTGAGCTGGAACACCGTCCCGAAGCCAGACGTCCCGCCAATATAAGTTGTGCCATAGAGATTGCCGTTGCTGTCCTGGATCAGGCCGGCATAAGGATTATTGCCATCGGCACTAGTCGCGGAAGAAGGGTTAAAGCTGTACAGCACCGAATAAGCCGGCGGCGACGATGGGGGCGCTGGTACAATCGACAAAGTCGGACCGCCGCCACCACAGGCGGCAAGCGACAACGCAAGCGCAGTGATCAAATTGCGTAAACGGCGCATATTGGGAATTGCCTCTTTCCGATAAATCATTCCGGTTTCAGGATCATCACGCCAGCGGGAGTATCCGGATCGAGGCCGCTGGCATGGTGCTCAATCATACAAAGAAATTCCATCCCGCACATCCTGTATCGATCATCCGGCAGCGGTCCGTTTGCCGGGTTCGCCGGCAGCAATCGCAGTCACGGCATCGCCGGCCGGCGCCTGGTCGCGGATGCAGATGAGGGTCGCACCGAGCATGCCTGCACCTGCCGCAAACAAGGCGCCGACAAAAAATGCCATGTGATAGCCGGCATTCAGCGCGTCAATTGCGCTGGCGCCCGAGGACAGCAAGGAATTCGTTCGTGCAGCAGCCAGGCTGGCGAGCATGGACAGGCCAAGCGCGCCGCCCATCATAAATGAGGTGTTGACCATGCCCGAGGCGAGCCCGGATTCGCTTTGTGCAACATCGCGCATTGCGGCGAGCAGCACCGGGTTGAGTGCCATGCCTGCGCCCAGGCCGAGCAGCAGCATGCCGGGCAGTACGTGGGCAGCGAAATTTCCGTTGGCCGGCGCGAGCGCGAATAGCGCGAGTCCGGCAGCGGCGAGCAGCAGACCCACGGCGAGCGGCGCCCTGATGCCAAAGCGCATGACGATTTTCGCGGAGAGGCCGAGCGAGAATGCCGCCATGATCAGGTTGGCAGGCAGAAACGCGAGGCCGACCTGCAGCGGCCTGTAGTGGAGTACGAGTTGCATGTACAGCGCGGAGATGAAGAACCAGGCGAACATGGATGCAGCCCACAGCATGCCGACGACATTGGAGGTCGCGACATTGCGCAGCCTGAACAGCCCCAGCGGCATCAGCGGGTCGCGCACGCGAGCCTCAATGCCGATGAACATTGCAAGCAATACCCCAGCAGCGATGAGTTGGCCGGCTGTCCGCATGGTTGTCCAGCCGACCTCGTTGCCGTTCACGATCGCGTAGACGGCGAGCATTAGCGCGGTGGTAACCGTCACTGCACCGGCGACGTCGAGACGCTCGCCGTGCGCATGTCCGCGGGCATCCGGCAACATACTGACACACAATGCGTACACCGCGATGCCGATGGGCAGGTTGACCAGAAATATCCAGTGCCAATTCAGCGCATCGGTCAGCAGGCCGCCAAGCAGCACGCCTATGCTTCCGCCTCCGGCGCACACGAAACCATATATTCCCATCGCCCTGGCCCGGTCGGCCGGTTCGGTGAACAAATTCATGATCAGCGAAAGGGCGACCGCTGAGACGATTGCGCCGCCCAGGCCTTGTATCGCTCTTGCGGCAATGAGCAGCGTTTGCGTGTTGGCCAGTCCGCAGGCCGCTGATGCGAGCGTAAACAAACTGATGCCGAGCAGGAACAAGCGACGGTGTCCGTACAAATCGCCCAGCCGTCCGCCGAGCAGCAGAAACCCGCCGAACGTGACCATGTAGGCATTGACCACCCAGACCAGCGAGGTCTCGCTGAAGCTCAAATCGGTGCGGATCGACGGCAGAGCAACGTTCACGATGGTGGTGTCGAGCACGATCATCAGCACGCCGGCGCAGAGGATGTATAGCGCGAGCCAACGCTTGCGGTCTTCGATGTTGCGGGTCATGTCTTCTGTTCAACGATGAAGCTCAAGGCTGGTTCCTGTTTTCATATTGCAGGCAAACAACCCCGGATGAAAAAATCTTGCTGGTAACAAGGTTGAGTGTGGTTCTGCTTTTGATGTTTTTGAATAATGGCACGCCTTGCCCCAGCAGGATCGGGTTGATGAATAACCAGTACTCATCGATGAGGTTTTCTGCCATCAGTGCGTGGGTTGCTGTCGGGCTGCCGAACATCAGGATGTCGCTACCGGTGCCGCGCTTTAGTTGGGCAATCTCGTCCGCCAGATTGCTGCTGATGATCTTCGTATTTGCCGGATGAATATCTCGCATCGTCCTCGACAGGACGACCTTGCGCGCCTGCTTGTACCAGCGGGCATGCTCGATGTCGTGTTTGGTCGCCGTCGGCTGGTCTGCGGCGGTGGGCCAGTAGCCTTCCATCATCTGATAAGTGGCGCGGCCATACAACGCTGTGTCGGTTTCCTTGATCCGTTGTTCAACGTGGTCGAATATCTCTTCATTCACAATGATCCAGTCCAGCCCTCCATTGGATGATGCAACAAAGCCATCCAGCGACACGTGCACGAACGAAACGATCTTTCTCATTTTGACCTCCCTTCAGATTTCAGTCTGATAATCCGCCAGACGTGCCAGCGCTTGCTCGCCGCCCTCGATCGCGCCATAGGTCTTGACCGCGGTATTCCGCTGTGCCGCGGTGGCAAACAGCATATGTATCGTCACCTAGGTCCGGTTGCCGATAGCCTCGAATGTCCAGGTTGCATCGAAATGCGCGGCCTGGTCGCCCTTGCCGCCGCCATGCGAGTACTCGATGCGTTCCGGCTTGACGATTGCGGTAAAGGTGTTGCAGTTGGGCAATCGCGACCACTGGGTTCATGCATTTTATGCTACCACAAGCCGCCAACCCTGAAGTCCATGATTCCGATCGTGTTGGAGAAACCATGCGGCTCCCGCCATTGCGCCGCATGCTTGGGATCGGTCATCGCCTCCCGCAGCAGTGCTCGCGGCGCATCGATGATGCTGCTGATCACGATCTCGCGGTCGGATCTGTCCGTGGTCTCATCCACGGGTGAGGCGCGCAGCAATGGCGGCGCTAGGGCGATCAGCGGGCATGTCGTGCTTTGCTTGCGCGCAAAAACAGCGCCAGCATTTCTTCGGGCATCGGCTTCGCAATCAGGTATCCCTGGAATTCGTGGCAGCCTTCGCGATTGAGAAAGTCGAATTGCGCCTGGTTTTCGACGCCTTCCGCAACCACGGTTTTTCCCAGGCTGATGCCGAGCGAGATCACCGCGCGCGCGATCTTGGCAACTTCCCCCTCGAGTTCGATACCGGTGACCAGCGAACGGTCGATCTTGATGATGTCCAGCGGGAAGCGCAGCAGGTATCCGAGCGAGGAATAGCCGGTGCCAAAATCGTCCATCGCGAGCGCAACGCCGAGACTCTTGAGCTGGTGCAGGATGCGCAGCGCCCGCTCGCTGTTGCCGACGAACACGTTCTCGGTGATTTCCAGTTCGATGCTCGACGGCGGCAGGCTGGAATCCGCAATCAGGTCGTCAATGCGCTGCACGAAGTCGTCATGGACGAACAGTTTGGGCGAGAGGTTTACCGCGATCTGCAACGGACCCAGCTCTGCGTTCCACCGGCCGACGACGGCAAACGCCTTGCGCAGGATGGCCTCGGTCAGCGGGATGATCATCCCGCTGTCTTCCGCGATCGAAATGAAGCGGTCCGGCGAAACCGTTCCCCATTCAGGGCTGTTCCAGCGCGCCAACGCCTCCAACCCAACGACGCGCAGCTCGGCATCGACCTTGGGTTGAAAGTGCACGCCGAACTCGTCGCGCTCCAGCCCGGCGCGCATCGCGTTCTCCAGATTCAAGCGCTCGTCGGCAATCCGGTTCAGTTCGCTGGTGTAAAACTGGAAATTGTTGCGCCCCTTGGCTTTGGCGTCATACATCGCGATGTCCGCGTAGCGAAGCAGGGTCTGGGCATCGCCGCCGTCCTGCGGGTACATCGCGACACCCAGGCTGGCGCCGACCTGGAATTCCCGCCCCGACAGCATGACCGGCCTGCTCACCATCGCCAGCACGCGATTCAGCTGCGAGATGATCGAACTGACGTGGTAATGCTCGTTGAGCACCAGCACGAATTCGTCGCCGCCGTGGCGCAGCACGATGTCGCTCGCGCGCACGCAATCGCGCAGTCTTGCTGCAATTTCGACCAGCAGGCGATCGCCGGCATCGTGTCCCAGGCTGTCATTGATCAGCTTGAAATTATCCAGGTCGACGAACACGACGGCGAAAAAATAGCTCATCCGCGCGGCGTGGGCGATCCCCTGGTCCAGCAGCTTGTTCAGCAGGGTGCGGTTGAGCAGGCCGGTGAGGGGGTCGTAATTGGCCTGCCGTTCGAGCAGGATGTGATGCTGCTTGCGCTCCGTGATGTCATGCACCGTGCCTTCATAGCAGACGAATTCTCCATTCACGTCACGAACGATATGGGCGTTTTCCGAGATCCATATCTTGCTGCCGTCTTTGCGATAGACCTCGGATTCGAAGTTGACGATCTCGCCGTGCGACTGCATCAGATGACGGAATTCCCTGCGCCGGTTCGGCTCGGCATAGAGTTGGCTGCTGATGTCGCTGAGTGCCGCGATCAGCTGTTCCGGTTCAGCGTAGCCATAAATCCTGGCCAGCGTGGCATTGGCCGAGAGGTAGCTGCCATCCATCGTGGTCTGGAAGATGCCGACGCTGGCATTCTCGACCAGATTGCGGTAATAGTGCTCGGCGTTCTGCAGGGATTCGAGCATTTTCTTGTGGCTGGTCTGGTCTTCGATGAAACCCTCTATCACCCGCATGCCGATTTCGTCCGGCACCCCGATGCCGCGTTCGTGCACCCATTTGAGATTGCCGCAACGGGTGACAATCCGGTAGTGGACAGAGAAGCGGCTCTGTGCAGCGATGGCGGCCTCGATTTCCTGGCGCACCCTAGAGCGGTCTTGCGCATGGGTGATCTGCTCATAGGAAATATGCGCGTTCTGGATCAGCTCTTCGGGGGTATAGCCGGTCAAAGCCAGGCAGCCCTGGCTGACGAACAGCATGGTCCAGTCAGCGTCATGCTGGCAGCGGTAGACCATGCCTTCCAGGTTGTGCACCAGGGTGTCCAATACCCGGGAAGGGTTCACCCGCAATTCCGAGTTCAGGTTGTGGCCGGCAGGTTGCACGTATGTGGGCATGGTTAAAATAGGAGGCGTTTTGTCAGGCGCCGGTTCCGGCAACAGGAAACGGGAAGCAGAACCCGGGCGAAAAATCCGGTCCTGCCCGGCTCATCCTGTTGCAAGTCCGGCTCGTTCGCCGGAACTGGTCTGGTGCAATCGTAACCGTTGCGCCTCGCAGAAACCGGCAATCGAAATCTATTTGAACATGCGCGACAACAGGGTCAATCCCCAGTCGCTGGAGATGCCCGCAAGCACAACTACCAGTATGAAGATGAAAACCAGGATGATGACGGTGAGCTTGTTTTCCACGATGCGTTTTACTCCAGAAAATTAAAGGCCAAGGTTGTCAAGAATTCGTTGAGCCGCGTCGCATTCGGCCTGTTGCAGGCATCTGCCGGGCAGGCATTGCCAAATTCCGATGCGCTGCCGGCGTGTGCGTGGGCGGTGGATATTGTTGTTAGTGTAGCCCAGGAAGCCAAAAGACGGTAGTTGGACGACCCGGCCAGGCACAAGATGTTTCAGCCGGTCCGGCGCCGGCGACGGGGGTCGCTCGCGGTTGTGCACAAACAATAAAGCCCGTTGTTCGTACAACGGGCTTTATTGTTGCAGATTGCCAATATCGCCGGTTCAGGCGTAATAGCGCAAGCGCGTCGAAAACTTTTGCAGCGCGACGATGCCGCTGGATTCGGCGCGGCGGCACCATTCTTCCAGATCCCTGACCATCTGTTCCTTGGTCGAGGTAGAGCGTTGCCAGATCGCGATCAAGTCCTGGCGCAGCGTGTAGGCGAGGTTCAGTTTCTTGCTGGTCTGGATGACCAGGCCCAATTTCTGCCTTTCCTGCTCGCTCAGAACGGTTGCATCGGCATGCAGCCAGTGTTTGACGCGCTTGAGATCGACCCTGGCGAAGTGCGGCAGATGCTGCTTGAGCTGGGTGATTTCCTCGCGGTAAGTCCGCTGCAGCGACTTGGCATATTTGGCCATCACTTCGTAACGGTGCGCCATCACCGCATGCAAGGTGTCGAGATCGCATTCGGTTTTGCTGGTGTTCAGGCGCACCCTGGGTGCGACCCTTCTGATCTTTGCCAAACCCAGCGCGGCAAGGCCGCGGATATACAGCCAGCCGATGTCGAATTCATACCATTTGCTGGATAGCTTGGCGGAGCCGATATGGGCGTGATGATTGTTGTGCAATTCCTCGCCGCCAATCAGTATCCCCCACGGCACGATGTTGGTGGAAGCATCGGCCGGCTGGAAATTGCGGTATCCCCAATAATGCCCCGCGCCGTTGATGACGCCTGCTGCCGTCACCGGTATCCAGATCATCTGCACCGCCCAGATGGTGATCCCGATCGGCCCGAACAGCAGCACGTCAAGCGCCAGCATCAGCACGATGCCCGTCCTGCTGTGGCTTGCATACAGCTTGCGTTCCAGCCAGTCGTCGGGCGTGCCGCGCCCGTACTTGTCCAGCGTTTCGCGGTTCCTGGCTTCCTTGCGGTACAGTTCTGCGCCCTCCAGCAGCACCTTCCTGATGCCGAGGATCTGCGGGCTGTGCGGATCATCTGCGGTTTCGCATTTTGCGTGATGCTTGCGATGCACCGCAGCCCATTCCCTGGTCACGGTGCCGGTGGTCAGCCACAGCCAGAAGCGGAAGAAATGGCTGGCGATCGGGTGCAGGTCCAGTGCCTGATGCGACTGATGCCGGTGCAGAAAGATGGTCACGGAAGCAATCGTGATATGGGTCAGCGCCAGTACGCTCAGCACATAACCCCACCAGGGCAAATCCAGCAAACCTGAAAACATTATTTCTCCTGATGACATGATGATAAGTCGATGTTGCAAAGGGACACAAACGATGCCGCCATTTTACCGGAGCAGGGCTGCGCCAGGTGAAAAATTCGCCGGCTAAAACCGTTCCAGGACAGCGGCGAAAAAGCCATCGGTGTTGTGTAGATGGGGGCGCAGTTCGAGATAATCAAGTGCCTCCAGCGGGATCCTGTGTTGCTGCAACACTGCACCGGCCGGGCGCAGCACGAAGTCCGGATGCGCGGACAGGAAGCCTTGCACGATGTTCTGGTTCTCTTCCGTCAGGAAGCTGCAGGTCGCGTACACGATGCGCCCGCCCCGCTTCAGCAGCCGGCTCGCGGAGGCGAGGATCGCTGCCTGTTGCCTGGCGTAGGCAGCGATGCTGTCCGGCGACTGGCGGAATTTCAGGTCCGGGCTGCGGCGCAGCGTGCCCAGACCGCTGCACGGGGCATCCACCAGTACCCGGTCGATCTTGCCGGCCAGGCGCTTGACCTTGAGGTCGTTTTCGCTCGCTATAAGCATAGGCTGGATGTTGCTGGCGCCGGAGCGTTTCAAGCGGGGTTTGAGATTGGCCAGACGTTTTTCCGATACATCCATCGCATACAGACGGCCTTGCGAATTCATCAGCGCGGCAAGCATCAGCGTCTTGCCGCCCGCGCCGGCGCAGAAATCCACTACCATGTCGTTGCGCCTGGGCGCCAGCAGGAAGCCGAGCAATTGGCTGCCCTCGTCCTGGACTTCTATCTTGCCCTCGGTGAACAGCGCATTGCGATCGAGCGGGATCTTGTCCTTCAGGCGGATGCCGATCGGGGAATAAGGCGTCGCGAAGGCGGCGATGCCCTGGTCGTGCAGCTGCTGCAGGACTTCGTCGCGTTTGGCCAGCAGCGTATTGACGCGGATATCCAGCGGCGCCGGCTGCTGCATGGCCCTGCCCAGCGCAAGGATGTCCGCATCGGAACAGGATGGACGCATCATCTGCACCAGCCATTCCGGCAGCTCGGCTTGCACCGATAACGGCAGATCCCCGGCTTTCACACCCTTCACGGCAGACAGCCAGTCCGATTCGCCGGGTTTCAGCACCGGCTCGAGTTCGCGCAGGTTATAGCCGCCGAATCTGACCAGGTGGGCCAGCGCCATGCGGCGGGGAGTAGCGGCTTGGACACGGTGTTGCGAAGCATCCGCTGCACCCGCAAGGAGTACGCCGGCGGGTTCCCCGCCGCGTTGCGGCGACCCTTCCGCTGCGGGGAAAGCCGCACCATCCCCGCTCCCGGACACGGTCGGTTGCATGGGCAAATTTTTGCGGGATGGATTGTGGGTGCAGCTGTGTTCCAGCAGCATGCGGTGGCGCAGCACGCCGAACACCGTTTCGGCGACCAGTTCGCGCTCGTTGGAACCGATGCGCTGGTCCTTGAAAAAATAGCGCAGCGTGGTATCGGCGGGATGGGCCAGCGGCAGTATCGTGCGCAATGCCTGGATCACGAGTTCCAGACGGTATTCGGTTATCAGCATCGGAGAGGGGATTGTGCGAAATCAGAAACGCAGTTTAGCAGACCTCGAGTCGCTTCCGACAGCGGCGATCATTCATCCCCGGCGCGGATGTCCGAGATCACATATTCCTCGACCGGCCGGTCCGAACTGTCGATCAGCCGGAATTTCACCGGCAGCAGCCGGTATTGCAGCCCCAGCCAGATCTCGAAATAGGCTGCTCCGGGAGCATGCATCTCGCGCAGATACAGCGTATGCAGCTTGCCCAGCGGGGTGGATAGGTCCTGCTGCGTGCCGATTTCGATCTGGTATTGCTGCAGTTGCGCGCCATCGCTGACCGGAATTTGAATGAACTCCTGGTTCAATGGGAGTTGCGAGATCTGGTAGAGGAAGCTGAGCTGGTCCTGCGCGGCTTCAGGCAAAGCGACTACCGTGCCGTCCAGTAGCCTGAGCGTATGCGCAACCCGGTCGAAGGTCGATTGAAAGCCATGCGCGCCGTCCCGGTTGATGATTTGCACCTCGAAGGTATCGGGTTGCAGCCCGTGTTCGACTATCTTGCCGGAGCTGGTCTGGATGAGGCGGTCGCTGTTGCGCAGGCTGGCAGGCCCGGCGCTTTGCCGTTCAGATGTCAGCGTATACCGGTCTGCGTGTAGATCGAGCCGATCGTGGATCTCGCCAGTGATTGAACCGGACGCGCCCTGGTATACGATAAAAGCAAGCTGCAGGTGTTCGGGAAACGGATGGGCCGCGATGCGCGGCTCCGATTTGCGCATCTTGGGCAGGGTGCTGTTCCCGGTCCTGGCTGGTGAGCCGCCATCCGGTTTGAGCAGCGGGCTGGCGGGTTCGGGGTAGGCTGGCGGGTGTTTGTCGTCAGGCCGTGGCGCGCGAGCCGGCGCTAGCGTAACCGTAAGCGGTGGCAGCTCGATATGCGCGCGCGGCAAGTGGAAATATGGCATCCACAGGATGGCGGCATGCACCAGCACGGACAGCGCAATAGCAAAGGAGATTCGCCGGGCAGGGGTGTTCAGGGATGCGATCACGGCACGTAATCGAAGCGGGTCAATTCCTGCGCGAGCTTGCCCCCGTCGGGGTCGGTGATGATCATCTTGTACGGGAAATCGGCATGCTCCCGTGCCAGCCAGATTTCGGTGCGGTTAACCCCCGCTTCGGGCACGCTGGCAACATACAGGGCTTTGAACGTGCCGAGCGGCACGGTCACGCTCGGGGCGGAAGTGATGCGGTAATGGTAGATATCGAGTTTGCTGCCGTTGGTCATGTTGAAGTCCAGCGCGGTGCTATTGGCCAGCGGCAGGAACATGAATTGATACATCGCGCTGAGGCGGTCCTGCGTGTCTTCCGGCAGCGGCAACACGCGCTTTTGTCCGTGTTCGGTCAGCGTCAGGCGCCTGGTGTCCCAGTCAAAATCCGCGCCGCGATTCTTGCCTGGATCGCTTTCGCGCCGGTCGCGGAAGTGCAGCGGCTGCAAGCCGCGGACCGTGACCAGGCCGGTGCTGGTGAGGATGATGCTGCCGGGCTGGAAAATCGCCAGCAATCCGACCGCCTTGGTGGTGCTGGTCAACGCATAGCGGTCGTGGTCGCGCGTGAAGGTTTCGACTATCTGCCCGATCTTCAAGCCGCCTTTGTAAATATCGTAATTGGCCGACACGCTGCTCGGCCCCGCCGCGTATGCCTGAAAGACGGCGGCCCAGAAAAAACCAGCGGCAAGCAGCAACTTGGAAGGCATCTGAATTATTCCAGGCCGGGTGAAATCAGCGCATGTCCGGACTGCTTGCGCTGCCGCAATACCGCATGTCCCTGCGCGTCCAGCATCACTTTATCCTTGCATAGCCAGCGCAAGGCCTGGGCATAGATGCGATGCTCTTCATGCAGCACGCGCGCCGCCAGGGACTGCTCGGTGTCGTCGCGCAGCACCGGCACGGCGGCCTGGATGATGATGGGGCCGTGGTCGAGGTCGTGGGTGACGAAATGCACCGTGCAGCCGTGTATCTTCACGCCGTCACGCAACGCGCGCGCATGGGTGTCGAGGCCGGTATAGGCGGGCAGCAATGAAGGATGGATGTTGATCAGCCGGCCGTGATAGCGGGACACGAAGTCCGCGCCGAGGATGCGCATGAATCCGGCAAGCGCCACGACATCCGGAGCGTAGGCGTCTATGGCTTTTGCCAGCGCGGCATCGAAACTGTCGCGATCCGGATGGTCGCGGTGTTCGATGACGGCAGTGGGGATGCCATGCGCTTTGGCGATGTCCAGGCCTTTGGCCTGTGCGCGATTGCTGATCACGGCGGCGATCTGGCAGGGCAGTCCGGCCTCAAGCAGGGCTTGCAGGTTGCTGCCGCGGCCGGAGATCAGGATGACGATGCGTTTCATCGCGGAACCTGTTCCGGCAGGTCAGGCGACCTGGGTTTGCGCTTCATCGCCCTGGCGCGCACGTATCGTGCCGATCACGCTTGCGCGTTCGCCGGCGGCATTCAGTTGCGCGACCGCTGTATCCGCATCCTGCTGGTCCACCACGATCACCATGCCGATGCCGCAGTTGAAGGTGCGGTACATCTCCTGCGGCGCCACGTTGCCCATCTCGCGCAGCCAGTCGAACAGCGCCGGGGTGTGCCAGGCCTTGCCGTCGAGTTGCGCGACGGTATTCTGCGGCAGCACGCGCGGCACGTTCTCCAGCAGTCCGCCGCCGGTGATGTGCGCCATGCCCTTTACCGTCAGCGATCTCATCAGCGCCAGCAGCGGTTTCACGTAGATGCGCGTCGGCGCCATGATCAGATCGGCCAGCGCTTTGCCGTCGAGCTTTTGCTTGAGGTCGACGTTGCGGGTGCGGATGATCTTGCGCACCAGCGAATAGCCGTTCGAGTGCGCGCCGTTCGAGGCGAGCCCGATCACCGCATCGCCCGCCCGGATGTTCGCGCCGCTGATGATCGCGGATTTTTCCACGACACCGACCGCGAAGCCCGCGAGGTCGTATTCCCCGGCCGGATACATGCCGGGCATCTCGGCGGTCTCGCCGCCGATCAGCGCGCAGCCGGCCTGCTCGCAACCGAGCGCGATGCCTTTGATCACCTCGGTGGCGGCATCCACGTCGAGTTTGCCGCAGGCGAAATAGTCGAGGAAGAACAGCGGCTCCGCGCCCTGCACCAGGATGTCGTTGACGCTCATGCCGACCAGGTCTATGCCCACCGTGTCGTGGCGATTCAATTCGAAGGCGAGCATGAGCTTGGTGCCGACGCCGTCGGTGCCGGAAACCAGCACCGGCTCGCGGTACTTTTTGGAAATCTCCACCAGCGCGCCGAAGCCGCCGATGCCGTTGAGCACTTCCGGGCGCATCGTGCGTTTGGCAAACGGTTTGATGTTTTCCACGAGCCGGTCGCCGGCGTCGATGTCGACCCCCGCATCTTTGTAGGTAAGGCCATCGCGGGAAACAATACCTCCCCGGGCAGCGGAGGAAGGGGTATCGGATGAGTTGTTCAAGTTGAGTTTTCGCTTTCTACAGGATAAAGTACTGCACGATTTCCCGCGAATTTTACCCCAAATGACCTTATCCCGCTTCGCCGCCTTGCAATGGCTGTCCTTTGCTGCGGTTGCTGCTTTGCTGGCGTACTTGCTCAGTCCGATACTGACCCCCTTCGTCGCTGCAGGCATTGTTGCCTACATCTGCAATCCGCTGGTGCTGCGGCTGACTGCCATCAAATTGCCGCGGACCATCGCGGTGGTGCTGGTGATGGTCGGGTTGCTGCTGATCTTTGCCTTGCTGCTGTTGATCGTGCTGCCGCTGCTGGAAAGGGAGATCAGCCAGTTCGTGACGCGGATGCCGGACTGGATCGAAACCGCGCACACACATCTGCTGCCGTTGCTGCAAAAATGGTTTGGTGCGGATTTGCAGTGGGATAGCGCGGCACTCAAGAACGTGTTTTTAAGCCACTGGCAGAGCGCGGGCGGCGTGCTGGAAAAGCTGCTGCCCTGGCTGGGCAGCAGCGGTGGAGCGATCGCCGGGATGCTGGTCGACCTGCTGCTGTTCCCGGTGGCGATGTTTTATCTGCTGCGAGACTGGAACGATAGCCTGGCGCGCGTGGATGAGCTGATCCCGCGCCATCTGCACGACAGGGCACGGGAAATCATCGTCGAAGTGGATCGCGTGATGGCGGAGTTTCTGCGCGGGCAGATATCCGTGATGCTGCTGATGAGCGTTTATTACGTGCTGGTGCTGTGGCTGGCCGGGCTGGAATTCGCGTTGCCGATCGGCATCCTTGCCGGCATGCTGGTGTTCGTGCCTTATCTGGGCATGATCACCGGCCTGGTCCTGGCTACATTGGCGGCGCTGATGCAGTTCAGCGAATTCAGCAGCGTGGTGCTGGTCTGGGCGGTGTTCGCTGCCGGCCAGTTGATTGAAGGCATGGTCGTCACGCCCAGGCTGGTTGGAGAGCGCATCGGCCTGCATCCGCTCGCGGTGATTTTTGCGCTGCTGGCTTTCGGACAGTTGTTCGGCTTTTTCGGTTTGCTGCTGGCGTTGCCGCTGTCCGCGATCTTTCTGGTCGCGTTGCGCTACGGCAAGGCCTGGTATCTTTCCAGCAGCATGTACCGCAAACCATGAGCCAATTGCTGCTCGACATCGCGCCCGACAAGCGGGCGACGCTGGAGAATTTCGTGCCGGGGCGGAACATGGAATTGCTTTCGGCCCTGCGTCATGCGCTGTCGCACAACGGCGAGCGCTGCTTTTATCTGTGGGGCGAGACCGGCAGCGGCAAAAGCCATCTGTTGCAGGCCTGCGTGCGTGCTGCGCTGGATATGGGGCAAATCGCGGTTTATGCGCGCGGCAGTATTCCGCCCCGGCTTGCGGACATGGGTGCGGCGCTCGCGGCGGTGGACGATGTTGAACTGCTGGACGCCGCTGCGCAAATCGGCTTGTTCAATCTGTGCAACCAGCTGCGCGAAAGCGGCGGCATATTGCTGGTCAGCGGCAAACAATCCGCATTGCATCTCGATTTGCGCGACGATCTGCGCACCCGATTGGGGTGGGGTCTGGTTTACCAGGTGCACAGCCTGAGCGACGAAGAGAAGGCGCTTGCCCTGGCACGGCATGCACAAGCAAAGGGATACGCCTTGCCGCCGGAAGTCGGCCAATATCTGCTGCGCCATGGCAGGCGCGATCTGCCCAGTCTGCTTGCCGCGCTGGACGTGCTGGACGAACATTCGTTGCGCCTGCACCGCGTGCCGTCGGTGCCGCTGCTCAAGGAAATCCTGCAACAGGAGTCCAAGTGAATCTGGCTTTGTTCGATCTGGACAACACCCTGCTCGACGGCGACAGCGATTTCGAATGGTCGCAATTCCTGATCGGTCTCGGCGTGCTCGATCGTGAATTGTTCGAGGCGAAGAACCTTGCCTTTTATCAACAGTACCAGGCCGGTACGCTGGATATCCAGGAGTTCCTGGATTTCCAGTTGAAGCCGCTGTCGCGCCATGCGCGCAAAACGCTGGATGAGTGGCACCGGAAATTCATGCGCGATAAAGTGTCGGGCATGATCACCCGGGCAGCGCGCGAACTGGTCGGCCGCCATCTCGCAATGCAGGATGTTTGCGTGATCATCACCGCGACCAACAGTTTTGTCACTGCACCGATCGCGCGCGAGTTTGGCGTCGAACATCTGATCGCAACCGAACCCGAGCAGCGGGACGGCGAATTTACCGGACGCGTCGCCGGCGTCCCGTGTTTTCGCGAAGGAAAGATCGTGCGCCTGGAGGGCTGGCTGGCCGAGCGCGGCTGGAACCTGGCCAGCTTTGCCAAGAGTACGTTTTACAGCGATTCATTGAACGATTTGCCGCTGCTGGGCAAGGTGAACAATCCTGTTGCGGTCAATCCCGATGCGACGCTGCGCGCGCATGCCGGGAAGCTGGACTGGCCGGTGATGAGCTTGCGTTAACGCTCCAGGGCGGCCTGTCTCAGGGGTTTGAGACAGCGGATTGCCGGCAGTGCGATGATGTAACGAGCGACGCCAAGTTGGGTTAACATATGAATTCCGGAATCAAGGATTCAGCCCATGACCCGCATACTGATGCTATTTTCCCTGATGCTCTTCGGGTGCGCCTCAACGCCGCAGCATTTGTCCGAGGAAAACCTGAATGAGATCAAGAACGTCGCCATTGTTTCCCTGGTGCCGGAGAAGGTGAATTTCGACAAAATCGGGATGATTTCATTTCTGGGCGAGCATGCCGAGTTCGATATGCGCGGCAAGATCACCAGCAGCATTCTTTCCGTTTCCGGCGCAAGGATCGCCAAGTCTCACCCGCGCTGGGTCGTCAACAGCGTCAAATATGATCAGGCGGATTTGCTGGCCAAGTTACAGACGGCGATGGGCTTGAACGCGGACCTGGCCAGGCAGGCGTTTGCCGATTTGGCGCGTAAAAATAACCTGGACGCAATATTTGTCGTGCGTGCCGCTCCGGATGAGGAAAACAACCTGCGCGAAGGGGTTAATGTATTGCTTACCAATGATTTTATGAATAACAGCCAGGGGTTGGCCATCCGGATGAATTTGAGCGTCGGGGTGGTCAATCAGAAGGGGCGTGTGATCGCGCAAGGCGGGGTGCCGGCCAACCTGGATGATGTCAAAACCATTGACCCGGATACCTTCGATCTGAGGGACAGGATGAAAGATAACCTGCGTCCCGAAGTTGTGGACAAATTGGGGATCGTAGTCTTGGCCGATTTAACCGGAAGACTGAATCTGTGCTTCGACGCACTCGGCTTCTGATATTCGTTGCCGGATGAAATTGTCGTGCTTGCGGTTCTCGACGAGCCAAACGGCATCCCGGCATTCGCATTGAGCGCCGCCGCTCTGATGTTTCAGTCGCGGAAGTTCTGATACTGCAACGGGAAGTCGGTGATGGTCTTTTTGACAAAGGCGATCGCATCCTGCAGATCGTCGCGGTTCTTGCCGGTGACCCGCACGGTGTCACCCTGGATGCTGGCCTGCACTTTGAGCTTGCTGTCCTTGATATGCTTGACGATCTTCTTTGCCAGCTCGATTTCAACGCCGACTTTCACTTCGCAGCCGCGTTTGACCTTGTTGCCGCTTACCTTTTCGATCTTGTCGCTGATCTCCAGGCACTTGATATCCACGCCGCGCTTGGTCAGCTTGGCATTCAGGATGTCCTGCACCTGGTTCAACTGGAATTCATTGTCGGCCCACACCGTGAGCTTGAGTTCGGCTTGCTCCACGCGCGCATCGGAACCCTTGAAGTCAAAGCGGGTGCCGACTTCGCGGTTGGTCTGCTCGATGGCGTTCTTGACTTCGGTCTTGTCTACTTCCGAAACGATGTCGAAGCTTGGCATGTTGTTCTCACTCTAAATAGATACAAAACCTGATCCGCAGATTACACAGATTAAACAGATTTCAAACACAAGATAGCCAATCTGCGTGAATCTGCGTAATCTGCGGATGATGGATTTTTTCAGTCAACCAAAACTGCAAACATAGTTGACGACTTCCTTTGCCTCGATCACGAAGCGGCTGCCGGCGGACACCGAAAACTGGCTGCCGGCCGCATAGGTCTTGAACTCAGGCTCGTCGCCGACCCTCACGCGGCAGGTGCCGGAGGTGATCTCCATCAATTCCGGGGTGCTGACATTGAAGGTCAGCGTGCCGGGCAGAATCACGCCGACGGTCTTGCGCGTGCCATCGGCAAACAACACCGAGTGCGACACACACTTGCCGTCGAAAAACACATTGCCCTTTTTTACCACGCTGACGTTATCGAATTGCGACATGCTCTGTTCCTTTCCGTTGCCTATTTGGATGGTTCTGCGGCTTTGACGCCTTTCTGGTAAGTGACATAGACGTAAACCGGGATGTGCAGGTCGCCGAGTTGCTTGTCGATCAGCGGTTTCACTTCGTCCCAATCCAGGCCGGTCATGCCGCAAGCCAGACGCGGCAGGGCCAGACTGCCCACTTTTTCCTTTTGCACGAATTCGCGCAGCGCATGCAGGGCATGATTCACGTGGCTGAGCTTGGCCTGCCCGGGTTTGCTGCCGGCGCCATAAGCGGCCTCGCGCGTAAACAGGTTGACGATGTAACGGCCGTCGGCGCTCATCCATGACCACACCCCGCCGGACTTGGGGTGCCTGGTCTGGCAGTAGTGGCGGAAATCCTTGTACATCGCGGGAAGCCGTTCGCGCAGTTGCAGTGCCAGGCCGTGCAGGAAGTCATCGTTGGGCGCGACACTTTGCGCGATGGCTTTCGCGCCGCTGAACAAGATGTCGCCGCTTAGTTCGTGTATCAAGATTATTTCCTTAAAAATCCATTCGCGGTGAGTGTTTTCCGTTCGTTCCTTCGATACACCGCGCTACGCACGGCACTGGCGGAACGACTGGCCATTCGACTGGGTTGCCCAACAACAGCAACCAAGTCGCTGATTATCAGGACCAACGGAAAACCAGCATAGCGAAGTTTCGAGGTGCGGCCAAATGTATCGAACCGTATAACTGTACGCATCAACTTTATTTTCGTTTCTGCAGATTCGCTGCGATGCGCAGGCGCAGCGCGTTCAGCTTGATGAAGCCCGCGGCGTCCTTCTGGTCGTATGCGCCCCTGTCGTCCTCGAAGGTGGCGATGGTCGGGTCGAACAGCGAATCGGTCCTGGAGTCGCGCCCGACGACGATCACATTGCCCTTGTACAATTTGACGCGCACCCAGCCATTCACGCTTTGCTGGGTATGGTCGATCAGAGTCTGCAGCGCGCGGCGTTCCGGCGACCACCAGTAGCCGTTGTAGATCATCGCCGCATAGCGCGGCATCAGGTCGTCCTTCAAATGGGCGACCTCACGGTCCAGCGTGATGGACTCGATTGCGCGGTGTGCCTTGAGCATGATGGTGCCGCCCGGCGTTTCGTAGCAGCCGCGCGACTTCATCCCGACGTAGCGGTTCTCCACCAGATCGAGGCGGCCGATGCCGTGTTTGCCGCCCAGTTCGTTCAGCCTGGCCAGCACTTGCGCCGGCGTCAGCTTGGCACCGTTCAGTGCCACGATGTCGCCGTTGCTGAATTCCAGCTCCAGGTATTCGGCGGCATCCGGTGCCTTTTCCGGCGAGACGGTCCAGCGCCACATGGTTTCCTCGGCCTCGGCGGCCGGGTCTTCCAGGTGGCGGCCTTCGAAGGAGATATGCAGCAGGTTCGCATCCATCGAATACGGCGAGCCGCCCTGCTTGTGTTTCATGTCGATCGGGATGCCGGCCTTTTCGGCATAGGCCATCAGTTTTTCACGCGACAGCAGATCCCATTCACGCCACGGCGCGATCACCTTGATGTTCGGGTTGAGCGCATAAGCACCCAGTTCGAAGCGCACCTGGTCGTTGCCCTTGCCGGTTGCGCCGTGCGCGATCGCCTGCGCAGCGGTTTTTCCGGCAATCTCGATCAGGCGCTTGGCGATCAGCGGGCGCGCGATTGAAGTGCCGAGCAGATATTCGCCTTCATACACGGTGTTGGCGCGGAACATCGGGAACACGAAATCGCGCACGAACTCCTCGCGCATATCGTCGATGAAGATGTTTTCCGGCTTGATGCCCATCTTCAGCGCCTTGGCGCGCGCCGGCTCGAGTTCCTCTCCCTGGCCGATGTCGGCGGTGAAGGTGATGACTTCGCAATGATAGGTGTCCTGCAACCATTTCAGGATCACCGAGGTATCCAGCCCGCCGGAATAGGCGAGCACGACTTTTTTGATGTCAGACATAGTTATCAACCGGGTTAATCAACCATTAATTCAAAAGCAATCACAAATCCCACGACCACCATGACAGCCAGGCCAAGCAAAAATATGATATCAGCCAACCGCTCGTTCTTTATCCCGGAACCGGGATGGCGTATCGAAAAATAGGACAGCATGGAGCTGGCTAAAAAAAGCAGGCTGTCGAAAGCCAGCAACTCTTTGACATGCCTGCTGATGCTGTGTTTCGGGATCAGCTGTGCCACGCTGATGACGGTCATGCACACCCCGATCATCGTGGCTGATGAGGGCAGGATGTGGTCGGCCAACCGGCTTTCCTTGCCATGGGCCGGATTTTTTTGCGGGGACTCCTGGTTCATATGCTTGTCGTTTCGGTCTGCATGTATTTGGTCGGGTTTCCGCGAGCAAACAAATGGTCATGTCCGCTGTTGTGCGGTTCGCGCTTAGCCTGCGCCGAGATCGTTTGCCTGAAGTGCATTTGTGTCATTGCACCTTTCCCAGTAACAGGCATTCCATCAGCGCCTTTTGTACGTGCAAACCATTTTGGCTGCGGCCACCGCTGCGCGGTTTAACTTGCTGCGCAAGTGAGCCTGCGCCGAAACAGACCGCACTATTTGTGTAGTATTTCATTTAGCCGCTTACCTTGCCTAATAGCAAATATTCCATCAGCGCCTTCTGTACGTGCAAGCCATTTTGGCTGCGGCCACCGCTGCGCGGTTTAACTTGCTGCGCAAGTGAGCCTGCGCCGAAACAGACCGCACTATTTGTGTAGTATTTCATTTAGCCGCTTACCTTGCCCAATAGCAAATATTCCATCAGCGCCTTCTGTACGTGCAGTCTGTTTTCAGCCTCATCCCATACCACGGACTGCGGGCCGTCCATCACGCCGGCGGAGACTTCCTCGCCGCGATGCGCGGGCAGGCAGTGCATGAACAGCGCGTCCTTTGCCGCGACGCGCATCATGTCTTCGTCCACCTGCCAGTCGGCGAAGTCCTTCAGCCGCTCCTCGTTTTCCGCCTCGAAGCCCATTGAGGTCCAGACATCAGTAGTCACCAGATCGGCGCCGCGCGCGGCATCCATCGGATCGGGGAATTCCTCGTAATGTTCGTCGCCGTATAAGCCGGCGCGCTCCGGCTCGACTTCATAGCCGGGCGGGGTCGAGACATGCACGTTGAAATCCAGTATTTCCGCGGCCTGCAGCCAGGTATTGCACACGTTGTTGGAGTCGCCGATCCACGCCACGGTCTTGCCCTGTATGGTTCCGCGCTGCTCGATGCAGGTGTAAATGTCGGCGAGAATCTGGCAGGGATGGTATTCGTTGGTCAGGCCGTTGATTACCGGCACGCGCGAGTTCGCGGCAAAGCGTTCGATGATGGATTGCTCGAAGGTGCGGATCATCACGATATCGGACATGCGCGAGATCACCTGGCCTGCATCTTCCACCGGCTCGCCGCGCCCGAGTTGCGAATCGCGCGTGTTCAGGTAGATCGCCGAACCGCCCAGCTGCTGCATGCCGGCTTCGAACGACAGACGCGTGCGCGTGCTGGCCTTTTCGAAGATCATCACCAGCGTGCGGTCGGTCAGCGGCCAATATTGCTGATAGGCCTTGAAGCGTTGCTTGATGATGCGGGTGCGTTCGAACAGGTATTCGAACTCCGCGCGGGTGAAATCCCTGAACTGCAGAAAATGCTTTACGGGTGCCGGTGGTTTTGCTGCCATGGTTCGGTTCCGATCAGGTTTGCAAAAATTCTTTTATCAGCGGACACAGGATATCCAGCAGTTGTTGCGCTTCGGCTTGCGACATGACCAGCGGCGGCAGCAACCGTATCACGCTGTCGGCGGTGACATTGATAAGCAGTCCCCGGGCCAGGGCCTGCTTGACCAGGTCGCCGCAGGGCTTGCCGAGTTCTATGCCTATCATCAGGCCCTGGCCGCGTATCTCCTTGACGCCGTTTACGCCCTGCAAGGCGGTGGCAAAACCCTGGTGGATGAAGCGGCCGAGATTGTCGGCATGTGCCAGTAGCCGATCCTGTTCCAGGATGTCCAGCGTGGCCAGGCCTGCCGTACAGGCCAGAGGATTGCCGCCGAATGTCGAGCCGTGGTTGCCCGGCTGAAGAGTCCCGGCGGCCTTGCCGGCAGCGAGGCACGCGCCGACCGGCACGCCCGAACCCAGTCCCTTGGCCAGCGTCATCACGTCCGGCAGGATGGCGCTGTGCTGAAAGGCGAACCACTTTCCGGTGCGACCGATGCCGCATTGCACTTCGTCCAGCATCAGCAGCCAGTTCTGTTCGTCGCAGATACTGCGCAGCTGTTGCAGATATTCGATGTCCAGCGTGCGGATGCCGCCTTCGCCCTGGATCGGTTCGACCAGCACCGCAACCACACTGCGGTTGTGCTGCGCGACCTGGCGGATCGCGTCCAGGTCGTTGTAGGGAACCCGCACGAAGCCGCCGACCAGCGGCTCGAAACCGGCCTGCACCTTGCGGTTGCCGGTGGCGGACAGGGTCGCCAGCGTGCGGCCGTGGAAAGCCTTTTCCATCACGATGACCGCGGGAGCTTCGATGCCCTGTTTGTGGCCATACAGGCGTGCCAATTTGATCGCCGCCTCATTCGCTTCGCAGCCGGAATTGCAGAAGAACACTTCCTGCATCCCGCTCAGGCCGCACAGCTTGTCGGCGAGCAGCTCCTGGCCGCTCACCTGATAGATGTTGGAGCAATGTATCAGCTTGCCGATCTGCTCGGTGAGTGCGGCAGTGAAGCGCGGATGCGCGTGCCCCAGTGTATTCACGGCAATGCCTGCCAAACCGTCCAGATAGCGTTTGCCTTCGGTATCCCACAGCCACACGCCTTCGCCGCGCACGAAAGCGACGGGGAGGCGGGCGTAAGTGTTCATTACATGTGACATGATCTGATCTCTGGCCTCCTGGCCGCTGATTTTCGGCCTCTAAAATACAGACGGCGGACCAGCCGCCGTTCGCTAATGAATCGAGGGGCGTATATTGAGCCAAACAACCCCGACTAGGCAAGGGAAACAATGGTTGAAACCAGGACTGGTTTCAGTCCCGGTTCATGCCCGAGGGAGAGGACACCTGGTCCCGGCTTATAAAACAAACAAGCCGACATCGCTGTCGGCTTGTTTGCGGTGCATCAAAACGGCGCGGCTTCATGCCGCAGGTGCTTACGCCATAGCCTTGATTGCCGCAGACAATCGGCTCTTGTGACGCGCAGCCTTGTTCTTGTGGATGATCTTCTTGTCGGCGATGCTGTCCACCGTGCTCACTGAAGACTGGTAAACGGCCTGGGCGGCAGCCTTGTCGCCGGCTTCGATCGCCTTGATGACCTTCTTGACCGCAGTGCGCAGTTCCGAGCGCAGACTGCTGTTGTGGCCATTCTGTTTTACTGCCTGACGTGCACGCTTGCGGGCTTGTGCGCTATTTGCCATGTCTACTCCTAGTAAATTCGGTAAGCCGAACGGTGAAATCCGTTACGACGAAAGGCGCGCATTCTAGTGATTTGTGCAAGATTATGCAAATCTTTTTGCGCGGGACGGATGGGGCCGGGAAGCAGGAGTTGTTGGGGTTGGCTGCGGGTAATTCCCTGCTGCATCAGTCTTCCGTGGCCATGATGCTTCCAGATCCCGAAAACTCCCCATCGGCGCGTATCTATCCGTCGTCCGGTTACCATCGGCCAGGGATGCTGGTTCGCCAGGACAACTAGGCCGGTAGCGGCTTCTCTGCAATCATATTCAGGCTGATCGCCGTCCCCATGAATAACATGGAGCTCGTATCGTCGAACATGCCGAAATTCTGCACGCTTTTGATGTTGACGTATCCTGCAGAATGAAGGAATGCCGCAAGAAATGGTGCATTCAATCCGACCACATGATAGTCATATTTATCCACGTGACCGCCAAAGATCATGCGCATAACATAAAAGCGCTCATCCACGGTGAGTCTCTCCGAATCAAGAAATAATTTCGCGAGCACATCAAGGTCGGGAACGCTCACGAAAAATCTCCCTCCCGGCGTCAGAACGCGATGCCATTCCTTCAGCGTGTTTTGCAGTTCGCCGGTGTAGTCAAGGTGTTCTACAACATGCGATGCGTAAATTTGATCGAATGTGTTATCCGCGAACCGGGACAGATCGTTGGCATTGCCCACATGATCTACGTAAGGAGCTGCATTTGCGTTCAAGACTTCCCACCCTTCGGATTTGGCATGTCCGCCTATATGCAACCTTCTGGTCATTTTTGCTGTTCTCCCGAATCATGATCGCAACAATCGTGTGCTGGTTTCTACCTTACTTGCTCGCAGCAATCAGGTCAATATGGCGCAGCGATAAGGAGTTCCAGTGCGTAACGTTCAGGCAAAGCGGCAGCCTCGGGCTGGATGGTATGATGCGCGGCGATTTCAGCAGATGACGGATATCACGCTATGAATCTACTCAAGGCCCTCGCCACGATCAGCAGCCTGACCCTGGCTTCGCGCATCCTCGCCTTTGTGCGCGACGTGCTGATCGCGCGCGTGTTCGGCGCCGGCATGGCCACCGACGCGTTCTTCGTCGCGTTCCGGCTGCCCAACCTGCTGCGCCGATTGTTCGCCGAGGGCGCGTTCTCGCAGGCGTTCGTGCCTATCTTCGGCGAATACCGCAACCGCCGCGGGCACGAGGAAACCCAGCTGCTGGTCGACCATGTCACGACGATGCTGGCGATCATCCTGTTCTTCGTGACTTTGGTCGGCATCGTCGCCGCGCCGGTCATCGTGTACATCAGCGCGCCCGGCTTCGCCAAGGATGCGGCCAAATTCGACCTGACCGTGCAATTGCTGCGCATCACCACACCTTATATCTTCTTCATCTCGCTGGTTGCGGTCGCGGCGGGCATACTCAACACCTACAACAAGTTCTGGGTGCCTGCCGTCGCGCCCATCCTGCTCAACATCTGCTTCATCAGCGCCGCGCTGTGGCTGGCGCCGTATTGCGATCCGCCCATCCTGGCATTGGCCTGGGCGGTGTTCGTCGCCGGCATCGTGCAGCTGGCGTTCCAGGTTCCGTTCCTGAAGCAGATCGGCATGCTGCCCGGCATCCGCTTCAACTGGCGCGACCCGGGCATGCGGCGCGTGATCCGGCAGATGGGGCCGGCGGTGTTCGGCGTGTCGATCGGCCAGATCAGCATGCTGATCAACACGATATTCGCTTCCTTCCTCGCCGCGGGCAGCGTGTCCTGGCTGTATTACGCCGACCGGCTGATGGAATTTCCTTCCGGGATGCTGGGTGTGGCGCTGGGTTCGATCCTGCTGCCGTCGTTGTCCAAATGCCACGCCGACAACAATACCGCGGAATATTCGAAACTGCTGGACTGGGGCTTGCGCCTGACGGTGATGCTGACATTGCCCGCGGCGCTGGCGCTGGGCATGATCGCCGTACCGTTGCTGGCCACGTTCTTCCAGCGCGGCGCGTTTTCGGCGCACGACGTGCTGATGACCAGCCACGCGCTGATCGGCTACAGCATCGGACTGATCGGCATGATCCTGATCAAGATCCTCGCCCCCGGCTTCTATGCGAAACAGGACATCCGCACCCCGGTGAAGATCGGCGTCGTCACCTTGCTGGCGACGCAGGCGATGAACGCTCTGTTCATCGGCTGGATACAGCACGCCGGACTGGCCTTGGCGATCGGCCTGGGCGCATGCCTGAATTCCGCGATCCTGTTCCACTACCTGCGCAAACGCGGCATCTACCAGCCCGAGCCGGGTTGGGCGCGATTCTTCATTAAGGTGTTGCTCGCATTGCTGGCGCTGGCGCTGACGCTGTGGTTCGGCATGGGCAGCGAGCAAAGCTGGCTGAGCGGCTACGGCTGGTCGCGCGTGCTGCACCTGTCCGCGCTGGTGGCCGGTGGGGTGGTGGTTTACTTCGCGGTGCTGGCCGCGCTGGGTTTCCGGCTGCGGGATTTTTCCCGCCGCGCGGTTCACTAGCGATCTACGTTGGTCTGCCCAGGCTAGGGCGAGACGTGCATCGCCTGCACCACCACGTCTCGGGTCAGGTGCGGGGCGAACAGTTCGATGAAGTCGTAGGTGTAGCCGCGCAGGTATTCGTTCTGGCGTATGGCGATGCGCGTGGTGCTGGGCTTGAACAAATGCCCGGCGTCCATCATCCTCAGATGTTTGTCGCGCTCCGGGATGAAGGCCATCTTCGCCAGTATCCCCACCCCTAGTCCCAATTCCACATAGGTCTTGATCACGTCTGCATCGATCGCGGTCAGCGCAATGTTGGGCTGGATGCTGGCCGCCTCGAATGCGGCATTGATCCTGGCGCGCCCGCTGAACGCGAAGTCGTAGGTGATGATCGGGTATTGCGCGATTTTTGCCAGCGTCAGTTTCTTCTCATTGAGCAGCGGGTGTCCGGGCGGCGCGATCACGCAATGGTTCCATTCGTAGCAGGGCAGCGTGACCAGCTCGTCGTATAGCGCCAGGCTTTCGGTGGCGATGCCGATGTCGGCCTCGCCGCCCAGCACCTGTTCTGCGATCTGCGTCGGGCTGCCCTGGTGCAGGCCCAGCTTCACGCCGGGGTAGCGCTTGATGAACTGCTTTACCGTAGGCGGCAGTGCATAGCGCGCCTGGGTGTGGGTGGTGGCGATGGTCAGGCTGCCGCTGTCCTGCGAGTGGAATTCCTCAGCGACCTGTTTGAGGTTGCCGGCGTCGTGCAGCATGCGCTGGGCGATCTCCAGCACGGCCTTGCCCGGCTCGGTGATCGCGACGATGCGCTTGCCGTTGCGCACGAAGATCTCGATGCCCAGTTCCTGTTCCAGCAGCCGGATCTGTTTGCTGACCCCGGGCTGCGAGGTGTAAAGCGCACCGGCCGCGCTGGAGATGTTCAATCCCTGGCGCACGACCTCGTTAAGGAATCGCAGTTGTTGCAGGTTCATTTGTCCCCTCCCTTCATTCGTTTCCCGGCCCGTTCTGTGCCGGATTCAATATATCCATTGGCGATAAGATACTAACATAAAAGTATTTAGAGATATAAGGAGCCCGACCTAGAATGCGCCCTCGAATTTCAACCGGGTGGCGTATGGAGTGGATGTACACATTATCGGGCTTGCTGGTCGGGCTGGTGGTCGGGTTCACCGGAGTCGGAGGCGGCTCGCTGATGACGCCGCTGCTGGTGCTGCTGTTCGGCGTATCCCCGGTGATCGCGGTGGGCACCGATCTGCTGTATGCGGCGTTGACCAAGGCGCTGGGCGGATGGGTGCATGGACGGCGTGGCACGGTGGACTGGAAAGTGGTGGGCCTGCTCAGTCTGGGCAGCCTGCCGGCAGCAGTGATCACGATCGCGCTGCTGAAATACCTGGCACCGGACGAAAAGACGCTGCGCAGTCTGGTGGCCGGCGTGTTGAGCGCGGCGTTGCTGCTGACGGCAGGCGCGCTGCTGCTGAAGGGCAGGATCAGAAAGCTCGCGCAGCACAGCGACGGCAGGCTGCACCGTCTGCTTGATCGCCACCTGAGCGCTGCGACGGTGGCGACCGGCATCGTCGTCGGCGCGCTGGTGACGCTCTCCTCGGTCGGCGCAGGCGTGCTGGGCACGGTCGCACTGCTGTTCCTGTATCCGCGCATGCAGACGGCAAAAGTGGTGGGCACCGATATCGCCCACGCGGTGCCGCTGACCGCAGTCGCCGGGATCGGGCACCTGGCGCTGGGCACGGTAGACCTGGCGTTGCTGGGCAGCCTGCTGCTGGGTTCCCTGCCCGGGATCTATATCGGCAGCCATCTGGGCGCGAAGGTGCCGGAAGCGGTTTTGCGTCCGGTGCTGGCGGCGATGTTGCTGGCGATCGGCTGCAGGATGGTGTTTGTATAGCGCAGGGATAGATATGCCAGCGACGCTGGCAACAAGTGGAAATCGAGGGAAATCCATCATGTACCAATACGATAAATTCGATCATCAGATTGCCCGCGAACGCATCGCGCAGTTTCGCGACCAGGTGCGCCGGCGCTTGTCGGGCGAACTGACGGAAGATGAATTCCGCATCCTGCGCCTGCATAACGGGCTGTACCTGCAGGTTCACGCCTACATGCTGCGCGTTGCCGTCCCTTACGGAATGCTGAACTCTGCACAGATGCGCATGCTGGCAACCATCGCGCGCAAATACGACCGCGGCTACGGGCATTTTTCCACGCGCCAGAATGTCCAGTTCAACTGGATCAGGCTGGAGGATGCGCCGGATATCCTGGCCGACCTGGCGCGCGTGGAAATGCACGCGAACCAGACCTCAGGCAACTGCATACGCAACATCACCTGCGACGAGTTCGCCGGCGTGGCGCGCGACGAGATCGTCGATCCGCGTCCGTATGCCGAGATCCTGCGCCAGTGGAGCACGTTCCATCCCGAGTTCGCCTATCTGCCGCGCAAATTCAAGATCGCCATCACCGGCGCCAGCGCAGACCGGGCGGCGATAGCGGTGCACGATATCGGCCTGGCGGCGGTCAGGAATGCACAGGGCGAAACCGGGTTTCGCGTGCTGGTGGGCGGCGGTCTGGGACGCACGCCTGTACTGGGCACCGAGATCAATGGTTTCGTACCGTGGCAGCATGTCATCACCTACCTGGAGGCTATCGTGCGCGTGTACAACGAATACGGCCGCCGCGACAACCTTTACAAGTCGCGCATCAAGATACTGGTGAAGGCGATCGGTATCGAGGAATTCAGGCGCCGTGTGGAAGCCGACTGGGAACATACCAGGGATGGTCCCTGCACCATCACGGCCGGGGAATTGAACCGTGTCGCCGCATTCTTCACCGCCCCCGATTATCGGCAACTGCCTGATGACGATGAATCCATCGCGGTGCAATTGCGCGAAAACAGGGCTTTCGGCAACTGGGTGCAGCGCAACGTCAAGCCACACAAGGTGCCGGGATATGCCGCAGTGGTGCTGTCGCTGAAAAAAACCGGCATCGCGCCCGGCGATGCGACGGCAGTGCAGATGGATGCCGCGGCGGACCTGGCGGAACGGTTCAGCTTCGGCGAATTGCGCGTCACGCACATGCAGAACCTGGTGCTGGCCGATGTGGAAAGGTCCGAGCTGTTTGCCCTGTGGCAGGCCGCCAGGGAGCTGGGCCTGGCCACGCCCAACATCGGCCTGCTGACCGACATCATCTGCTGCCCGGGCGGGGACTTCTGCTCGCTGGCCAACGCGCGTTCCATCCCGCTGGCCAAGGCGATCGCGCAGCGCTTCGACAACCTCGATTTCCAGCATGACATCGGCGAGATCGAGCTGAACATGTCGGGCTGCATGAACGCCTGCGGACATCATCACGTCGGGAACATCGGCATACTCGGTGTGGATAAGGACGGCGAGGAATGGTACCAGGTGTCGATCGGCGGGGCGCAGGGCAACGACAGCAACCTGGGCAAGGTCATCGGGCGTTCGTTTACGTTTGCGCAGACGCCGGAGGTGGTCGGCCGCCTGCTGGAGGTGTATGTGCGCGAACGTTTTGCCGATGAGCGATTCATCGATACCGTGCGCCGTATCGGCCACGATCCATTCAAGGAGTATGTGTATGCGGCGCCGGTGGTTGCCGCCGAAGGGTTGAGCGGAGCCGAATATGCGCTGCTGGCAGCAGATTCCCCACATGACACACCTTTATATGCGACTGGAGCCTGAAACATGATCATCAAGGATAAAAATATCGTCGCCGATGATTGGAGCGTGCTTCGTCTGGGAGAAGGCGACACGCCGGATGGCGTTGTCGTGCCGGATGGAAAGATCATCGTGCCGCTTAAAGTGTGGCAGGCGCAACGCGCTGCGCTGCAAGCGCGTGCAGAGCTGGGCGTGTGGCTGGCCAGCGCTGAACGGGCGGAAGATTTGAGGGACGACCTGGCGCGGTTTTCGGTGATAGCGGTCGATTTTCCGAAATTCGCCGATGGACGGGGATATACGATCGCACGTCATTTGCGCGTCAAACTGGGATATGCCGGCGAGCTGCGCGCGATCGGCGATGTGCTGCGCGACCAGATGTTTTACCTGCAGCGCGTCGGTTTCGATGCCTTTGCCGCGCGTCCGGACAAGGACATCGCCGTGGCATTGCAGGGGTTGAGCGATTTCTCATTCACCTATCAGGCGTCAGCGGATGAAAGCTTGCCGTTGTTTCGCCGTGTGCAGCGCGGAGGCGGATCATGACATTGGACCAAAAAGTGGAGCAGGTGCAGGCCGTGCTTGCCGCGGCAGTCCGGGATTTTTCCCCGGTGGTGTTCGCCAACAGCCTAGGCGCGGAAGACATGGTGCTGACCGACATCATCGCCAAACTCAGGATCGATATCCCGATGTTCAGCCTGGATACGTTGCGCCTGCCGCAACAGACCTATGAGCTGATGCAGGAGTTGCGCAAGCAGTATGCGGCCCCGTTGCAGCTGTATTTCCCGGACCACGCGCTGGTCGAGGGATACGTCGAGCAGCATGGCATCGACGGCTTTTACGACAGCGTGGAGAAGCGCAAGGGCTGCTGTTTCGTGCGCAAGGTCGAGCCGCTGCGCCGTGCCTTGGCCGGCAAAGGGGCGTGGGTTACCGGGATGCGCCGCGACCAGGCGGTGACGCGCGGCACGCTGGAAATCTCCGCCTATGACGCCGACAACGGCCTGCAGAAATTCAACCCGCTGCTGGACTGGAGCAATAAGGAGGTGTGGGCTTACATCCGCCGGCACGACGTGCCCTACAACAAGCTGCACGACCAGTTCTATCCCAGCCTGGGCTGCGCGCCCTGCACGCGTTCGGTCACGCCGGGCGAAGACATCCGCGCCGGCAGATGGTGGTGGGAAAACCCGGAGAGCAAGGAATGCGGATTGCACAGGCAATCCGCAAGCGAGCATAGCGCGGTTGATCTCCGGGTTTCGGCGCAGGGTAATGTCGGAAGCGTAGCTGACGACGTTAGTCGTAGCCAAAATTCTCCCCCCAAGGAATGCGGATTGCACAGGCAATCCGCAAGCGAGCATAGCGCGGTTGATCTCCGGGTTTCGGCGCAGGGTAATGTCGGAAGCGCAGCTGACGACGTTAGTCGTAGCCAAAATTCTCCCCCCAAGGAATGCGGATTGCACAGGCAATCCGCAAGCGAGCAAGGCGCGGTTGATCTGCGGGTTTCGGCGCAGGGTAATGTCGGAAGCGTAGCTGACGACGTTAGTCGTAGCCAAAATTCTTCCCCCAGGGAGTGTGGCTTGCATGCAATCCGCATTCTGGAAAAGGCATAGCCGTGGAGTACAGATCATGAAACTGGCAGAAAACATCGATATCGGCAGGCGGGACTTCACCCATCTCGACGCGCTGGAAAGTGAATCCATCCACATCATGCGCGAAGTCGCGGCCGAATGCAGGAATCCGTCGCTGCTGTTTTCCGGCGGCAAGGATTCCATCGTGATGCTGCGCCTGGCGGAAAAGGCGTTCCGTCCGGCGAAGTTCCCGTTCCCGCTGGTGCACATCGACACCGGGCACAACTTCCCCGAGGTGATCGCGTGCCGCGACAAACTGGCCAAGGATCTGGGCGAACGGCTGATCGTGCGCACCCTGGAAGATTCCATCAAACGCGGCAGCATCGTCATCAAGGACCCGGAAAAACCGCGCAATCCGTTCCAGTCGATCACGTTGCTGGAGACCATCGCCGAATTCGGCTTCGATGCCTGCATGGGCGGCGCGCGCCGCGACGAGGAAAAGGCACGCGCCAAGGAGCGCATCTTTTCCTTCCGCGATGAATTCGGCCAGTGGGACCCGAAGAACCAGCGCCCCGAGCTGTGGGACTTGTACAACACGCGCGTGCATCCCGGCGAGAACATCCGCGTGTTCCCGATTAGCAACTGGACCGAGATGGACATCTGGGAATACATCGGGCGCGAGCAGCTGCACATCCCCTCGATCTATTACGCGCATGAACGCGACATCATGCGCCGCAACGGCCAGCTGGTGCCGGTGTCGCACCTGGTGCAGCCGAAGCCGGGCGAGCAGGTGGAACGCGTGCCGGTGCGCTTCCGCACCGTGGGCGACATGACCTGCACCGCGCCGGTCGCGTCCACTGCATGCACGGTGGACGAGATCATCGCAGAGACCGCCGCCACGCGCATCACCGAGCGCGGCGCGACGCGGCTGGACGACCAGACTTCGGAGGCGTCGATGGAGTTGCGCAAGAAGGAAGGCTATTTCTGACATGGCGCATAAACCTGCTATGCGTGACATCCTTGGGCTTGCGCGGTGCTCGGCATCCTCATGTATCTCACACATACACTCCGGTGCCTGCGCTCCGTGCGCGCCCAATGCTGCCACGCTCGCAACGGTTTCTGCATCCATGTCGGTTCTTGATTAAAGGTATTTAATTATGACAACTCAAACACAACTGCTCCGCTTCATCACCGCAGGCTCGGTGGACGACGGCAAGAGCACGCTGATCGGCCGCCTGCTGCACGACTCGAAGTCCATCTTCGAGGACCAGTATTCGGCGATTGCCAGGACCAGCGAGAAACGCGGCATGGCCGCAGTGGATCTGTCGCTGCTCACCGACGGCCTGCAGGCCGAGCGCGAGCAGGGCATCACGATCGACGTGGCCTACCGCTACTTCGCCACTCCCGAAGCGGAAATTCATCATCGGCGACACGCCCGGCCACGAGCAGTACACGCGCAACATGGTCACCGCGGCCAGCACCGCCAACCTCGCGATTATCCTGGTGGATGCGCGCAAGGGCGTGTTGACGCAGACCCGCCGTCACACTTATCTGGCGAGCCTGCTCGGCGTACCGCACATCGTGCTCGCGGTGAACAAGATGGACATGGTGGATTATGGAAAGCAGCGCTTCGAGGAGATCGTCGGCGAATACAAACGCTTTGCTGCGCAATTGAACCTGCACGACGTGCACTGCATCCCGCTCTCCGCACTGAACGGCGACATGGTGGTGGAGCGCGGCTCCAGCATGGACTGGTACATCGGCCCGACGCTGCTGGAACTGCTTGAAACCATCCCTATTGAACATGACGTGAACACCCGCGACTTCCGCTTCCCGGTGCAGTGGGTGTGCCGTCCGCAGACGCAGGAGCATCATGATTTCAGGGGTTTCGCCGGGCGCATCGAGGCGGGCGAGGTGTCGGTCGGAGACGAAATCACCGTCCTGCCTTCCGGCCAAACCAGCCGCGTGAAGCGTATCTACACTTATGACGGCGACCTGCACACCGCCTGTGCGCCGCAGTCCGTCACGCTGATACTCGAAGACGAGATTGACATCTCGCGCGGGGACATGATCGTGAGTGCGGTCGCTGAAACACGGTGGGCTGATGCGGCTGGTGTGGGAGTGCCGTCCAGCCGTCCCCAACCACAAGCAGTCAATTCGGCAGATGTGCCTTCGGAGGCGGTGGCGCAGGCTCCGAAAGTGGAAAAGACCTTCGACGCGACGCTGTGCTGGCTATCCGAGACGCCGTTCGACAAAAACCGCAAATACCTGGTCAAGCACACCACGCGTACAACGAAGACTCTGTTCTCGCGCCTCGATTACCGCGTGGACGTGAACACGCTGGAGCACCACGTTGCCGACAGGCTGAACATGAACGACATCGCGCGCGTTGGGATCCGGGTGCAGCAGCCGCTGGTGTTCGACAGCTACGACACCGACCGCGCGACCGGCAGCTTCATCGTGATCGACGAGGCGACGAACAACACCGTGGCGGCGGGGATGATAGTTTGAGACAGCAAGCGGCAACGCGGCTCGTTGCGGCGTAAGCTAGGCGGCGCGGCGCAACTCGTAATCCGCGATCAGTACATCCGCAGGCAATTTCAGGCCTTCCGATAGACGGCGGACCATCGTCAGGGTTAGCGGCCGGGTGCGGTTTAACACTTCGGCCACGCGGCCACGGCTGCCGATATAGGGCTCCAGGTCTTTGCGCGTTAGCCCCCGCGTTTCCATCCAATAGTTCAGGAAGTCTATCGGGTCGGGGGCGGGAATGGGGTGGTGTTGTGCCTCGTATTTTTCCACCAGCATAGCCAGCACTTCCAATCGGTCCGCTTTGGGCGATTTGGCCGGTGCATCGAACAGCACCTCGATCTCGCGCAAGGCTGCCTTGTATTCTGCTTTTGTCCTGATTGGTTTGAGTTCCATGACTATATCCTCTCTGCGTTGATCGCATCGTATTCCGCATGGGTTCCGATAAAGCGGATGTACACCAATCCCCGGTTGTAATGCACTGCGGCGACCAGCCGGAAATCGTTGCCCTTGATGTTGAATACCACGCGGTTGCCCGAAACGAAACTGGCATTGCGATGCGCCGCCTTGATACCCGCCGGGTTTTTCCAGTCTGCCCGGCTGGCATCGGCAAACCATGCGCGTAACGGTGTTTCCGCTTGCGGGTGCTTCGCCCAGAATTCGCGTAATGTGCTGACGGCTATCACTCGCATGGCAGTACTCTAGCACGCTCCCGTTTTGGGAGCAACAGGTGTCAGGGGGCTACGGCACCGACCGCGCGACCGGCAGTTTCATCGTGATCGACGAGGCGTCGAACAACACCGTGGCGGCGGGGATGATTGCTTAGGGGACTGCTTTAACGTCTGAAATCACCGGTCTGCGCGGTTTTTCGCGCAGGTCCGGTGGAATGAGAGGTTAGCTGTCGCCTGGCTCTGCCGCTTTAAGCTTTTTGGATGAATATTGGAAATACTCGTCGTTGTAGAGCGCAGCACGAAGCTTTTCGGCTAGCTCAGCAACCTGAGCGGCAAGAAGCACCTCATCTTCATCGCTGAGCGGGCCGGACTTTGATGCTTTGCTATAGGAAAATAGGCCAGCCCAATCGAGTTCGTTGCACGCGTTCGCGGCGCGAATGGATGAGAGAAAGTATTTGCGGTCTTGTTCCTTGCTCGTTAGAACGGCCTTACGGAAAAATTTGGTGTCGGCCAAAAATACGCAGACTCCCGTAACGGCGAGAAACCCGATACCGATACCCGTTTGACCTCCCACGAGAGCTGCCAAGGCCATGGCAAGAAGAACTCCACCCAAGAGACAGCAAACGATGCCTTTTAATAGAGCAGACCCCGTTTGGCTCTGGTACCTGAGTTGTTCCGGGTTGTTGCGCAACTTATCCAATTTGTCGGCGAACTCGGACCCATAGGAGGTGTGGTTCTCACTCTTTGGGTAGTAGCTGTGCAAACTTTTCAAATAGAAGACCAGCTTTTCAATTTGCGTAGAACTCAGTCGCTCTAGCTCGGGGAGCACAGCACTCACGGCCTCATTCAACTTCGGGTCTTCTTGTATGTAGCTCAAATATGGATTGTCCATAGCGTAAGTTGTGACGGCTAACGTTTGAAGTGATCGGCGCGCTTTAGCGTCCGGGTTGACTGAGATGTTAGATCTCATACTTTGGTCTCTGCCGTTTTTTCAGCTAAGCCATAAGTATCTGGAAAATCAAAATCCGTAAAATCATTCGTCTTGAAACGAGCAACGACGTGAGCTCGCGCTTTACCTTTGACCTCCACCAACTTTTGAAACGCTCTTCGCAACAGCTCGATGCAGCCATCAGTTGCGTTTACGATCGAACCGAATAATTGATGGCCCAATATAGCTTGGAGTTGGGCATCGGTCACAACAGCACTGCCTTGAAACCCACTTGCAGAAAGCACTGGCTGCACCCTTTCGTAGTGCAGTGCAGACCGCAAGTTCCACTGGTTTAAGGCTTCAATGTAGTTCTCTTGTGCAATATAAAACTCGTAAAGAATGGCCCGGTCTTCACGGGTGCTAAGGAGGAATGAAAGCTCGGGTAGTTCAAGGGTGTTCTTTTTCGTATCGAACTGAGGAGTTGCTGGAATAGAAAGAAATCGACCGGGATCGTTTAGCTTGCTGTGAATGTAGTCACGCTGAATGAGGACGATGGTGTTGATTTGTTGAAGTAGAGAAAACATCAATCTGTGTGCTGCGGTCAAATTGCTCTTGTGTTCTAAGGAACGCTGAAAGCACCGTTGTAGTGAGTACGCGAGCATTGCGCCCAGCAGCGCGCCGACGAGCGTCGAAAAACCGTTTGCGAGAGCGTCAGGTGTAAACGGCTTAATGGAATTAGCAAAATCAAGCGAAGGAGCTTCTGTATGCAAAGAGAGTTGGGTGGCGGGCGGGTTGGTTTGAGCCGGAGCCGGGAGCTGGACCTGACCGGAGGTTGATGTGTTCGCGGATGCGTTCGCATTTGGAGATTGCGATGTAGCGCTCATATCAATTGAGATCTAACGTGAAAGAGAGTGGCCTGCGCGGCTTTTCGCGCAGGTCCGCCAGACTGCAAGGTTAGGCGGCGGGTTCCTCATAAGTGCGGAAACTCCAACCCTTTTAGCCAATGCTCGTTTCCGAATTGGTCAATGATCGCAACATCGGCTTTGAATGACTGCCCCTGCTCGCGCACAGGCGGCTGCACGAAGAAGTCGAAACGAAGGTCACTTACGCCGCCCTGCGGAATGATGTGCTTGGTACTGTACATGTTGGAGTCATGAGCACGGACGAGAGCATGACCAATAGCCTTGGGCTTTCTGAGTTTGGCTCCCATGACAAATACGCCGTACTTGGAGATGTTTGTCACGTTCAGGTCGCCGACAATTTGCATAGCGGGTTGATCTCCCATAGCTCCCATGTGCCACCAGAGCGCATTTTGGCGAGCGACAGGAATCAGAACCATTGTCTTGGGCGGAACCTCAATGACACCCACGAGTGGTTTGCGCTTGAAGAGTGACGCGATCCAACCCCAAGCTTTCCCGAACCAGCCGAATATTGTTCCGAGGATGGCGAGGACGCCGGTTGCCACACCGACGGCGATTTGAGTGGATTGGAGATCGAAGGGCATAGCCGCCTAACGAAATATGGAAAACAGATTCATAGTGCAGGCATGCTGCCCAAATCGTGCATCGGGTATCAAGCCAAACCAGAAATCCCCATTGTTCTTCACGTTGTTCATATCTTTCGGATGGACTTTCGATTCAGGGCAACCTGAAATTTCACGGATGGAAGCCAAGACCGTTTCTCAGGATACTCCCAGACGGCTCTGTGGCCGCTCTCCCTAGGCACAAGCGGGCAGACTCTAATCGGCGCGATGCCGAACGTCAATTGCAAATTTTGACAGTCTGCGCGCATCAGGCCTGCGCCTGCTTCGGATACGCGACCAGTCAGCTGAGCTGGCAGCAGTCAATGCAGCGAATGCAGGCCGATCATGTTGCCTTCGCTGTCCTGTGCCAATGCCATGAAGCCGTAGCGGCCGATCGAGGTCTTTTCCTTGTGGATGCGGCCGCCCGCCTGCCCGACGCGCGCGGCTTCGACCGCGCAATCGGAGCAGCTGAAATAGACGATGGTGCTGTTGCCGCCGGAACCAACGCCTTCGATTTTCACCAGCGAACCGCTGCAACCGTAGCGCTCCATGCTGGAAGGGAAGCCCCACATTTCGGTGTCCGGCGAGTCGATCTTTTCCAGCGTGACCTGGAACACCGATTCGTAGAAGCGTCTGGCGCGGGCCATGTCCTGCACGTAGATTTCAAACCAGCAGGCGGGATTGTTGTTCATTTCATTTCTCCTTGTAGCGGGCAAGCAGCGACTTGCCCTGTGCGGTGAATTTCCACCACGGGGTGGATACGCTAATTAAACGCGTCAACCTCACTTTTTCTCCCATGGTGCGAAGCCGATGGGCCGTTTCTTTTTCGGCTCGTCCGGCCTCATGAGCTCGCGGATGGCTTCGAACACGGCCTTGAAGCGCAGGTCATATTTCTTTTCCAGCGCATTAAGCTTGCGCGCGAGTTCGGCATTGGAAGCAAGCATCAGCCGCAGCCGCACGAAGGCGCGCATGATTTCGATGTTGACGTGGATGGCGCGCTCGCTGCGGAGCACGCTGGAGAGCATGGCGACGCCTTGCTCGGTGAAGGCATAGGGCGCGGCCCGGCGCATGCCGCCCCAACTTGAAGTCACAATTTGTGATTTCAAGTCGATGAATTCTTCCGCGCTCAACTGGAACATGAAATCTTCGGGGAAACGTTCGAGGTTGCGCTTGACTGCCTGAACCAGCGCGCGGGGCTCGACTTCGTAGAGTTCGGCAAGGTCGGTGCTGAGCATGACCTTCTGCCCGCGTATGAAGTAGATGCGGGCTTCGACAGAGGCCAGTGAGATGGGTTGGCTGGTCATGCCTGCTCCAAATAGCCACATATGAAGGGGCTTGCGCGAGTGGTACGGCGTAAGCGGGAATGACTCTACTGGCCGGAATACCTGGCGTCAACTGCTACTGTTTGCGGGCTGCCGCCTCGGCCAGAATCTGCCTTCCTTGCTCGGTGAATTTCCACCACGGGACGGACTCGCCGCTGTGCAGATAATGCCGCGCGGCGATCAGCACATAGAGCACGCAGGGGTCGTGGCGGCGACCCATGGTGCCGGACAGCGCAAGGTAGGTCTTCAATGGGTCGCGTTTCGCAAGTTGCTGCGGTGTGAGGATGCCGATCGCGTGCAGGTCGGCGGCGATGGATTTGCCGATGTTGGGGATGTCCTCCAGGCTGGCGGCGCGCGCCGGTTTCATAGTGCTGCTGTTCCCGCGTACGCGACCAGCTGGTCGAGCGCGATGCCCCAGCCTTCCCTGAAGCCCATGCTGGCGTGCTTCTGGCAGGCAGCCTCGTCGCCGTGGCGCACGATCGCGCTATAGCGCGTGCCCGTGTCGGGGCCTGGGCCATGCGGCGCGAGCGCGATGGTGGCGGTGAAGTGGAAGTTCAGCGTGTCCTGCGCTTCATTCGCGGGTGGCGCGGGCCGGAAGCCGGGCAGCAGCGCATTGGTCCAGGTGAGTCTCTCGTGCGGGATCACTTCGAGATAGCAGCCGAGGTTGGGAAAGTTCTGCCCTTCCGGCGACTGCATCACGGTACGGAACAGGCCGCCGGGACGCAGGTCGATCTCGCATTCAACGACCTTCCACGGTGCCGGGCAGAACCACGGCATCAGGTGCTGCGGCTGCGTCCATGCCTTCCATATCTGCTGCGGGGCGATGTCCACGCTGCGCTCGAAGGCGAGATCCAGCCTGGGGTCGAGCGGGTAGGGTGCGGCGGTGTTCATGGCGGCCTCCTTGCTGAGGGTTTCATTTTGCTGCCGTTCCCGCGTAGGCGACCAGTTGGTCGAGCGCGATGCGGGCGCACCTGTTCACTGGCGCGGCAGGCTGTCCAGATAATCGAATAATCTGCTGGCCAGCGCCTGGCGTTCCGCCTGCGGCATCGCGGGCGCGAGCGCCGGCATGCGGGTGCCGGGTTTCACTGCGGCCGGGTCCAGCACCCAGGCCAGGAATCTATCCGCGCCGAGGGCTTTCGCCTGCTCGGCCAGATCCAGATTCGCCTTGCTGCCGCCATAGCCGTTTACCCGATGGCAGCTCAGGCAGTATTTTTCCAGCGCCAGGGTATTCCGGGTAGCCTTGCCCAGCGCCCGATCGCGTTCATATGTCTGGGTCAGGCTGATCTCGCTTACCTGGTAAGGCCAGTAGGTGCCGCCTTGCTCGATCAGGTCGGGATGATGGATGTTGTCCCATACCAGGTAATAGGGTGCCAGCGAAACATTCGCTTGATGCTGCTGCACGGTTGTCCACGCTGAAATCCCTGCTGTCCCTTTTCGCGAATACGAGGAAGGCAGGATAGCGGTCGAAGCGTTCCACCGGTATGTGCGAGACATATCCATCCAGTGCGCTTGAATTCGACATAGGCCGCCTTGTCCTTCCATGATTTGCCGAAGATCGCGGCCAGGACCCGCGCAGCCGGATAGCCCAGATAGGTCACATGAGGACGCTGCCCGTCTGCCATCAGGTGGGGCTCCACCACTTCGACTGCGATCGGGTGCTTCAGCCAGCTGCCGTTGCAGCTGATCTGTGCCGGGCAACAGCACCGCATTCGAGCCGGTTGATAAAGCCAGCAACAGCAGAAACAGCATGACGCGGATCCCGGCATGCATGATCACCGGTGCCGAAATCCAGGCGGGCAGCGCGGCTGAAGCTTGTTTGCCGGGAAGTGCTTCGATGCGGACGATTGTCATTTGGTTGGGATCCTGTTGATAAGCGCTCTCGTGACCCAGCGTAAATCAGTTGTGCGGGTCGCCGCAATATCGGTGACAGGGGGCAGTTTATTCCACTTTGGGGATTTGTTCATGCATCTCCCGGGATGACCTGCGCCGGCACAGCCGGCCTTGCCCGCGTCACTGTTTTTCCGGCCGTGCAGGTGTGGAGTTGCTTCCGATGCAAGCTGCGCAACTCCGGCGTAGTGTGCTATCTTTCGCGTTATCCGACCGCTGGTGCTTTTATCTTCGATGAGCCTGTTTGCCCTGATCACCGCGCTGTTGCTGGAGCAGCTCCACCCGCTCTCGGCGCGCAAATACCTGTACGGTTGGCTGTCCGGCTACGCGGGCTATTTCCAGCATAACTTCAACGCGGGCGAACACCGGCACGGCAGGATCGCCTGGCTGGCGGCGGTTTTGCCGATGGTGGCAGGCGCCGTGCTTTGCTACCGCATTCTGTACCAGGTACATCCGGTTCTGGCCTGGGCGTTCAACGTGCTGATGTTGTACCTGACGATGGGTTTCCGCCAGTTCAGCCACTATTTCACCGATATCCACCTGGCGTTGCGTGCGGGCAGGCTGGACGAGGCGCGCAGCCTGCTGTCGCAGTGGCGCGGCATGTCCGCGCAGGAATTGAATGCGGAAGAAGTGGCGCGCGTCACCATCGAGCAGGCGCTGATCGCCTCGCAGCGCAATGTGTTCGGCGTGATCGTGTGGTTCGTGCTGTTCGGTGTGCTGGGCCTGGGCGGCGCGGCGGGCGCATTGTTGTATCGTCTGGGGCAATTCCTGCGCACGCATTGGCGTGCCGAAAGCGGCATGATGTGGCGCAGCCCTGTGCCCGGCGAGCCAGCGACTTATCTGGGCACCCGCCGCTGTCTTCATCGGCAAGACATCGCGGGGCCGACCGGGGTGAAGCGGATCACGGCGAATTCGGCGAGTTTGCGCGGCAGGCGTTCCATGTGCTGGAATGGCTGCCGGTCCGGATGACCGCAATCACCTTCGCGATCGCCGGCAATTTCGAGGATGCCGTGCATTGCTGGCGCACCCAGGCGGCCAACTGGCCCGACCCCGAAGCGGGAATATTGCTGGCGAGCGGGGCCGGCGCGCTGGGCGTGCGTCTGGGCATGCCCTTGCCGCAGGGCGGGGTGCTGGAAGACAGGGCGGAGCTGGGTGTCGACGGCGATGCCGATGCAGATTTCATGCAGAGCGCGGTCGGGCTGGTGTGGCGCTCGGTGGTATTCTGGCTGATCCTGCTGCTGTTGCTGACGCTGACCAGTTTGCTGGGCTGATATCTAATGACTAATTCCGCAAGGCATGAAAAAATCCGGACATGATACACAGCGATAACCTTACCGCCGAGCCGCTTTCCCCGCCGGACCCGGATTCAGGTGACCCCAAGTCCGGCCGGATGGTCTCGGCCATGCCCGCCTCGGCACACGAGGAGGCGCTGGAACGCGCGCTGCGCCCCAGGCAGCTCGACGAGTATGTCGGCCAGGAAAAGATCCGCGGACAGCTGGAGATATTCATCGAGGCGGCCAAGCGGCGCAAAGAGCCGCTCGATCATGTGCTGCTGTTCGGTCCGCCCGGTCTGGGCAAGACCACGCTGGCGCAGATCGTCGCGCGCGAAATGGGCGTGAACCTGCGCCACACTTCCGGCCCGGTTCTGGAGCGCGCCGGTGACCTGGCCGCATTGCTGACCAATCTCGAGCCCAATGACGTGCTGTTCATCGACGAGATCCATCGCCTGTCGCCGGTGGTGGAAGAGATCCTCTATCCCGCATTGGAGGACTACCAGATCGATATCATGATAGGCGAAGGCCCGGCGGCGCGCTCGGTGAAGCTGGACCTGCCGCCGTTCACGCTGGTGGGGGCAACTACCAGAGCAGGCATGCTCACCAATCCGCTGCGCGACCGCTTCGGCATCGTGGCGCGACTGGAGTTTTACACGCCGGAAGAGTTGCAGCGCATCGTGATGCGCTCCGCCAGCCTGCTGAAGATGAATCTGACCGGGGATGGCGCGCTGGAAATCGCCAGGCGTTCGCGCGGCACGCCGCGCATTGCCAACCGGTTGCTGCGCCGCGTGCGCGACTTCGCCGACGTCAAGGCCGGCGGCGATGCAACCCGGGAGGTGGCCGATGCCGCTTTGACGATGCTGGATGTGGATGGTCACGGACTGGACGTGATGGACCGGAAATTATTGCTGGCGGTCATCGAGAAGTTCCTCGGCGGCCCGGTCGGCCTGGACAACCTGGCCGCCGCGATCGGGGAGGAGAGTGACACCATCGAGGACGTGCTGGAACCCTACCTGATCCAGCAGGGTTATCTGCAGCGCACGCCGCGCGGGCGCATGGCGACCGCGATTGCTTATCGCCATTTCGGGCTGGTGGTTGCGAATAATCCGGCCAGCCTCGATCGGGTCAATGGCGAATTGCCGTTGGGAGAGGATAGCTGACATGAGTAAAAACAAAATCTTCTCGCTGCCGGTGCGGGTATATTTTCAGGACACCGATGCGGGAGGGGTGGTCTATCACGCCAATTATTTGAACTTTATGGAGCGTGCACGGACTGAGTGGCTGCGCGCGCACGGCTACAGCAACGCCGGATTGATGAAGGAGTTCGGCATGGTGTTCGTGGTGCGCTCGATGAAACTGGATTATCTCAAACCCGCACTGCTGGATGATAGCCTCGACGTGACAGCGCAAATCAAGGACATCGGGCGCAGCCGCATCTCGCTGTTGCAAGCCGTGCGGCGCGGCGAGGAATTGCTGACTGAGGCCGAGGTGCACCTGGTGTGCGTCTCGTTGGAGAGTTTCAAACCGGTGTCGGTGCCGGAGGTTTTGCGCACACAGTTGGAGAAATGAACATGAAAGGATCGCAATGGAAGTAACGCAGGATTTGTCGTTTGTGCATCTGATCAGCAACGCCAGCGTGCTGGTGCAGCTGGTGATGGGGCTGCTGCTGCTGGTGTCGCTGATGTCGTGGTGGTATATCTTCCTCAAGATGTTCGCGATCCGCGATGAGATCAGGCTCACCGAGGAATTCGAAGACGCGTTCTGGCATAACCAGAACCTGAACGAACTTTACCGCTATGCAAACAGCAGTTCCCTGCGCGACCAGGGTGCGATGGAGCGGATCTTTGCCGCGGGGTTCGTCGAATTCGTGAAGCTCAAGAAGCAGCACGGGGTGGATGCCAGTGCGGTGATGGAAGGCACGCGGCGTGCGATGCGTGCGACGTTCCAGCGCGAGATGGACAGGCTGGAATCGCATCTGGCCTTCCTTGCCTCGGTCGGTTCGGTCAGCCCCTATGTCGGATTGTTCGGCACGGTGTGGGGGATCATGAACGCGTTCCGCGGCTTGGCGAACGTCGGCCAGGCGACGCTGGCGCACGTCGCGCCCGGCATCGCCGAAGCACTGGTGGCGACCGCGATGGGCTTGTTTGCGGCGATCCCGGCGGTGGTGGCCTATAACCGCTATGCCCACGAGATCAATCGCCTGTCGACCCGCTTCGACAGCTTTACCGAGGAATTCTCCAACGTGTTGCAGCGCCAGCCATGAAAAACACCCCTGAAAACCTGCTGCGCGGGCTGCTGGCTTCGTTGCTCGCTACTCGCTACGGTTTGGAGAGGTGTTTGTGAAATCCAGCCGCCCCGCCAACCGCCTGATGAACGAGATCAACGTCGTCCCTTATATCGACGTGATGCTGGTGCTGCTGGTGATTTTCATGGTGACCGCACCCCTGATGAATCCGAGCCAGATCGATTTGCCCAGTGTCGCCAAGTCGACGGCCCCGTCGCTTGCGCCTCTGGAGGTCATCATCAAAAGGGATGGCACGCTGGAGCTGCGCGATCATTCCTCGGGGGGCGAGGAGATCAAGGTGTCACAAGACGAGTTGATTGCGATCCTGAAAGCCAGGCAGGGCAAACAGGCGCAGCAGGCGGTGGTGATTTCCGCCGACAAGAGCGTGCGCTATGAAGCCGTCATTCATGTAATGGACTTGCTGCAACAGCAACACATTCAAAAAGTCGGCCTTTTGACGCAATCCAGGAAATGAGTGTGGCGGCCTATTACGAACCTCACAAGGTGCCCGCAGGAGTACTTGCGCTGCTGGTACACAGCATGTTTTTTGCGCTATTGTATTTTGGCTTTAATTGGAACAGGCAAACCATTTCAAACCCGGCGATGAGTGTGGAATTATGGTCGAGCTTGCCGGAAGAAGCCGTCAAGCGACCGGTCTATCCAAAGGCCGTCGAAGCCGTGTCGCCGCCGCCGCCACAGGAACATGCAGCCAAGCCCGACATTGTGATACAGGAGAAAAAGAGGGTGACGGTTCAACCGGTTGAGGCCAAGCCGGAAAAAATCAAACCTGCGCCGAAAACCATGGAAGTGGCTAAATCGAAGCCTGAAGCGAAACAACCCGCCGCACAAAAGTCCGAACGCATTTCGGAACAACAGGCGGTGCAGCAACAGGCTGCACCGACCATGCAAGACCAGCAGGATGCTGCAAATGGCCGGGTGGTGGATGAATTCAAGGCAAAAATACACGACAAGATACGCCGCAATGTCGTGGACCCTCCGGGCGTGGCAAAAGATGCGCGCGCGGAATTCATGGTGACGCTGTTGCCGGGCGGAGCGGTGCTGAAGGCCGATTTGATCAAATCCAGCGGCAATGCAGCTTATGACAACGCAGTGGAACGGGCGATCCTGAAATCCGACCCATTGCCTGTGCCTCCGGACGTGCAGTTGTTCAACCGCTTTCGCGAACTGGATCTGGTGTTTAAACCCGAACAAACAACCGAATAGGAAATCATGTATGGCGATGCGTCCTTCGACGGGGCTGGTAGAACGACTGGCCATTCGACTGAGCCGGCAAGCGGGCAAGTCGCTTGCTATCACGACAGTTTTCTTGCAAGGCATGATAGGACTGCTGTTGCTGGCACATGTGCCGGCGGCAAATGCGGTGATGACGATAGAGATCATCGGTGCCGGCGAGCACCAGATCCCGGTGGCTATCGTGCCCTTCGGCGGGGACAGCGGTCTGGCGCAAACCATCAATTCCGTGGTGGTGGGCGATTTGAAGCGCAGCGGATTGTTCCGGTTGATAGATCCTGCCGGGAAGCTGCCGCACGAATTGGCTGAGGTCAGCTATCCGGATTGGCAGGGCCGCGGCTCGGATGCTTTGGTAATCGGTAATGTATCCGCGCAAGCTAATGGCCGCATCGAAGCGCGCTTCCGTTTGCTGGACGTCGTCAAACAAGTTGAATTGGTCGGCCAGTCAGTCTCGGCGAATAGCGGCGATGTGCGCGCCATTGGACACAGCATTTCCGATCTCATCTATGAGAAACTGACCGGCGACAAAGGTGTGTTCAGCACGCGCATCGCGTATGTCAAACGGGGGAAAAAGTATAGCCTGATCGTGGCGGACAGCGACGGCTACAACGATCAGACGATTCTCGAGCAAGTCGAGCCTATCATGTCGCCAGCCTGGTCTCCTGACGGCAGCCATCTTGTGTATGTGAGTTTCGAAACGGGGCATGCCGTGGTCTATGTGCAATCGCTATATACCAGGCAGCGCATGGTGCTGGCCGACTTTGCCGGCAGCAACAGCGCCCCGGCCTGGTCTCCTGACGGGAAGCAGCTGGCCATCGTGTTGACGCGCGATGGCAGCTCGGAAATCTATCTGATGCAGCCGGATGGCAGCGGACTGCACCGCCTCACTTTCCTGGATTCCATCGCTACCGAACCGAGTTTCTCTCCGGATGGGCAAACTTTGCTGTTTACCTCCGATGAAGGGGGAACGCCTCAGATATACAGCATGCCGGTGGCGGGCGGGCCTGAACAGCGCTTGACGTTTGGCGATGGCAACAACTATTCGCCGCGCTTCAGTCCGGATGGCAAGAGTTTTGTCTACACGCATTTCATTAACGGCCAGTTTTATATAGCCACCCAGGATTTTCAGACCGGTCAGGTGCAAACTCTCACTACGGGTGGATGGGATGAGAATCCCAGCTTTGCGCCGAACGGGAAGCTCATCCTATTTGCCAGTGAAGCGCGCGGCCGTGGTATATTAGCCACCGTATCGAGCGATGGTCGTGTGCAGCAGCATATGTTCACAGATAGCGGCGATGCCCATGAACCGGTGTGGGGGCCACATCAATGACTAACCTGAATAAGGAGAAGTGCCATGAAAAGACTAGTTATCAGCATAGTGTTGTTGAATCTGCTCGCTGCATGTGCCAGTGAGAAACCCAAGGAAGCTGCTGCTCCGGCTCCCGTAGCCGCGCCAGCTCCCGTAGCAGCCCCTGCACCGGCCCCGGTAGTTGCTGTCGATCCGTTGAATGACCCGAACAGCATACTGGCCAAGCGCAGTACTTATTACCCGTTCGACGTTTCTGCGGTGCAGGACGCTGACAAGCCGATGGTGGAAGCTCATGCCAAATACTTGAGCGAGCACCAGGATCGCAAAGTTCGCCTGGAAGGCAATTGCGACGAGCGCGGCAGCAAGGAGTACAACCTAGCTCTCGGCCAGCGTCGTGCCGACGGTGTGAAGAAAATGCTGGTGTTGGGCGGAGCTAAAGCCAGCCAGATCGAAACCGTCAGTTACGGCAAAGAAAAACCGCGTTGCACCGAGCACAATGAGGCGTGCTGGAAGCAAAATCGCCGGACCGATATCAAGTACCAATAATTTTGGCACCCAGGCAATAAAGCAGTAACCATGTTGAGGCAACGCGCGCTCTTATTGCTGACTCTGTGTTTCGTCATTCCTGCACGGGCAGGATTGCTGGATGATGACGAAGCACGCAAACAAATTCAGCAATTGGAGTTGCGTGTGCTGAAGCTGGAAGACGCGCTCAATCACCAAACCAAGTCGATGCTGGACCTGCAGGGCCAAATCGACACTTTGAACAGGGCTATCCGCAATCTGCGCGGACAGAATGAAGAAACAGCTCACGGCTTGCAGGATGCCGAAAAGCGTCAAAAGGATTTCTATGTGGACCTGGATACGCGCTTGCGTCATTTTGAGTCCGCAGAACAGGCTGCAAAAGACGCAGCCGCAGCTGCCGCAAAGACGCCTGTTTCTGCCGATCCTTACGATCCGGTTCCGGAAGACCGCGCTTTTGAAGCGGCTTACGGTACCTATAAATCCGGCAGCTATGCCAATGCTTCCAAGGCATTTCAGGACTTCATCAAGCAGTTCCCTGCTTCAGTGCGTGTTCCGAATGCGTATTATTGGCAGGGCAATGCCCAGTTCGCGCTGAAGGATTACCAGAGCGCTATGGGTAGCTATGAGAAATTGCTCAAGGATTTTCCCGAAACTCCAAAAGCGGCCGATGCAATGTATGGGATATCGAGCTGCCTGAAAGCCTTGAGACGACCCATTGCTGCGCGCAAAACGCTCAGGCAACTGGTCGCCAAATACCCATCCAGCGAAGCAGCCGCCAAAGCCAAAAAACAGCTCGCTGCCAAAAAGTAGTCTTCATGCCGCACGAGGAAACAGATGCGCAATTGCGCATCACCGAAATCTTCCATTCCCTGCAAGGCGAAACCACTCGTGTCGGATTGCCCACGGTATTCATACGCCTGACCGGCTGTCCGTTGCGCTGCACCTACTGCGACACGGCATACGCATTTACCGGCGGGCAAAGCATCAGCCTGGCGGAGATCATGGCCCGGGTTGCGGGATTTGTGCCGCAATACGTGACTGTGACGGGCGGAGAACCTCTTGCGCAAAAGAATTGCCTGCCCCTGCTGCGCGCATTGTGCGATGCGGGATATGAAGTGTCGCTGGAAACCGGCGGGGCGCTGGATATCGGCGCGGTCGATTCCCGTGTGATGCGCGTGGTGGATATCAAAACTCCGGCATCCGGCGAAGCGGGAAAAAATCGCTGGGAAAATCTCGCATTGTTGACTCCGCACGACGAGATCAAATTTGTGCTGTGCGACCAGGGTGATTATCAATGGGCAAAGCAGATTCTGCAGCAACATGACCTGGCAAAGAAATGCGAGGTGCTGTTTTCGCCGGCGCACGGCACGCTGGATGCGACGCAGCTGGCCGAGTGGATAGTGCGGGATAATCTGCCGGTCAGGATGCAAGTCCAGCTGCACAAGCTGTTATGGAACAACGAGCCGGGACGCTGATGGGCATCCTTATAAATTCATTTTTTGGGCGAATCGCTGCGTCACGTGCTCGCTCACTCCTCGTCTATCTGCCTGATATGCCTCGTCCTTCGCTGCGCGGCTCCTTGCGCTTCATCCCACAAAAGTGAATTTTTAGAGATGCCAAAATGAAAAAAGCCGTGGTGCTGCTGTCGGGCGGCATGGATTCCGCGACGGTGCTGGCGATGGCCGTTGCACAGGGTTATGGCTGCCATGCATTGAGCGTGGATTATGGGCAACGCCACCATGCGGAACTGGCAGCTGCGCAACAGCTTGCACAAGAATTGGGCGCGCGCGCGCACCGGGTAGTGAATGTCGACCTTACCGGATTCGGCGGTTCGGCGCTGACGGACAAGAGCATCAAGGTGTCGCAACAGCCCAGCGAGGGCATCCCGCTGACTTATGTTCCCGCACGCAACACCATCATGCTGTCACTGGCGCTGGCCTGGGCCGAGGTGTTGCAGGCGCGGGACATCTTCATCGGGGTGAATGCGGTCGATTACTCCGGCTATCCCGATTGTCGCCCAGCCTTCATCGAGGCTTTCGAGCGCATGGCGAATCTCGCCACCAAAGCAGCGGTGGAAGGGTATCTGCTCAGTGTGCATGCGCCGCTGCAGCATATGTCCAAGGCTGAGATCATCCGGCAGGGTGTTGCCCTAGGCGTGGATTTCTCGCACACCGTTTCATGTTACCAGGCTGATGAATCAGGGCGAGCCTGTGGCGTCTGCGATGCCTGCCGTCTGCGCAGTGCCGGATTCGATGCGGCTGGAGTGGATGACACCACACGCTATCGCGTTTTATAAATACACAAGCTGTTCCACAAGGTATTTTTCGTTGACAGGGTGGGCTAATTCCGTATAATTCGCGCTCCTTTGCGAGGGGTCGTTAGCTCAGCCGGTAGAGCAGCGGACTTTTAATCCGTTGGTCGCGTGTTCGAATCACGCACGACCCACCATCTTGCAAAAGATGTCTCTGTTTCCCTCATATTTCATGCCGATTTAGCTCAGTTGGTAGAGCAACCGCCTTGTAAGCGGTAGGTCATCAGTTCGAATCCGATAATCGGCACCAAGATTCTCAAGGCTTGCAGCATTGCAGGTCTTTTTATTTTCTGGCGAACAAGTCGAATTGAGTGCCGGCATCGAATCCGTTTGAACCATTTCATTTGAAGACTGAGGTCAGCCTGCGCCGGGTTGGGGGCGATGCGGGCAGTTTCCTGTCCGGGCAGGGCTGCATTGCTGGTGCTGTCCGGGGCGGAGGTGGCGGAGCGAAGCCGATCGAACAAACCCATCTCACCCCTCCGTTGAATTTGCCTGTTGGGCCTGATGATGTTGCCACATTCCCCACAACGCATTCTCGAAATGTCTGGCAAAGCGCGGGGCGTCGAACAGCGGAGAGGCCAGCACCTGCTGGCGCAAGCCGGCGCGCAGGCTGGCCAGGCAATCAAGGTCGGAGGCGAATGCCACGGCTTTGGCTACATAGTCATCTACATCAGCCGCGATCCAGTCGGGCAATCCGGCGTTGCGGGCGATGCTGCCGGCCGTGCCTGAAAGGAACCGGTCGCCCTGCAGGCTCAGCACCGGCACGCCCATCCACAAGGCTTCAGCACTGGTGGTGACGCCGGGGTAGGGGAAAGTGTCCAAAGCAATATCGACTTTGTTGTAGGCGGCCAGATGCTCATCACGGGAATCAAGTATGCCGCCCAATAGCAAGCGCTCGGGGGCGATGCCGCAGGCGGCAAAACGCCGGCGGGTGTTTTCGCACACAGCCGCGTCATTCAGCTGTTTCGTCTTGAGCAGCAGCCGGGAATGGGGCACGGATTTGAGCACACGCGCCCACACCGCAACCACCGCATCGGTCATCTTGGTCAGGTTATTGAAACTGCCGAAGGTCACATACCCGCTTGACAGCGCCGGGGGCGGAACGACATTCACGAGAGAGGCCGGCACGGTGAGGCACACATAGCTTTCCGGCATGCGCCACACGGTTTCTGTAAAGTGATGCTCGAATTCCACGGGGATGGCATGGGGATCACCCAGCACATAATCCATTTCCGCCAAGCCGGTGGTGGTCGGCAAGCCCAGCCAGCTGACTTGTACCGGGGCGGGTTTCCAGGCAAACACCGGCAGGCGGTTGTGCCTGGTATGGCCGGACAGATCGATCAGCACGTGCACGCCGTCGGCATGGATCAGGCGCGCAGCGGCTTCGTCACCGAGACCGATCAACGGCTGCCACGCCGAGAAATGGGGGCGGATACGGGTGGTGAGCTCGTCTTGCTCGTGGTGTGTCGGATAGGCGATCAGTTCGATGCGGGCGGGATCGATATGGGCCAGCAGTCCTTCCACAAAATACCCGACGGAATGACTGCGCAGGTCGCCGGATACCAGCCCGACGCGCAGGCGTTTGGGATTTGGGTCGCCTTGCCAGGCGGCAAAGCGCGTCCCCGCCTTGGCTGCAGCGACCCGGCCATACTGGCGTGCCTGCTCAAGATAGTCCGCAGCTGTCTGGCCGGCGGCATAGTTCAGGGCAAGCAACAAATTATTGTGTGCATCAACGAAATCCGGATTGATTTCCAGTGCTTGCCGGTAACTCGCGACCGCGTCATCGGGCTGTCCGAGGTCTTGTAAGGCATTACCCAAGTTGGAGTATACCTCGGCGCAATCAGGCATGAGTTCCAGTGCCCGCCGGTAACTCGCCACTGCGGCATTGAGCTGCCCGAGGTCTTCCAGGACGCCGCCCAGATTGTTATGTGCCTCAGCGAATCCAGGTTTGATTTGCAGTGCTTGCCGGTAACTCGCGACCGCGTGCTCAAGTTGCCCGAGGTCTTTCAGGGCACGTCCCAGGCTTTCATGTGCCTCGGCCAGATTGGGTTCGATTTTCAGTGCGCGTCGGAAACTGGTCGCTGCGTCGTTTAATTTTCCATTGTTAAGGAAAGCATTTCCAGAATTGTAGAGGTGCTCCAGCATGCTGCCTAAACTGTTTCGCGCCTCGGCCAGGTCGGGATTGATTTGCAGTGCGGTCTGGAAGCAGGCGATGGCGTCATCGAGTTGACCGAGCTCCTTGAGAGCGATGCCCAGGCTGCAATGCACCTCGGCATAATCGGGCTGGAGCTCCAGCGCCCGGCGATAGTTCGCCACGGCCTGATCGAGCTGACCGTTGCCGAGCAGGGCATTGCCGATGTTGTAATAAGCGCCGGCATAATCCGGTTTGTATTGGATTGCAGTCCTGAAGGCATCCAGTGCGCCTTGCAGGTCACCCTTCAACACCAGGACGTTGCCGTGGTTGAGGTGGGCCCGTGCCGGGTTGGGCGCGATGCGGACGGCATCCAGATAGCACAGCATCGCCTGGTCGAGGCGGCCCTGCGCCTGGAGCGCATGGCCCGATTCGATCAGGCGGGCAGCCTCCTGATCGGAGGCCTGGTTCCCAGGGTCTGCGGCGGGGGTGGCGGAGCGAAGCCGATCGAACAAACCCATCTCACCCCTCCGTTGAATTTGCCTGTTGGGCCTGATGATGTTGCCACATTCCCCACAACGCATCCTCGAAATGTCTGGCAAAGCGCGGGGCGTCGAACAGCGGAGAGGCCAGCACCTGCTGGCGCAAGCCGGCGCGCAGGCTGGTCAGCTTGTGCAAGTCGCCAGCCAAAGCAATCGCCTTGGCGATGTATTCCTGTTTGCTTGTTGCGATCCATTCCGGCAGTCCTGCCGCGGCGAGCAGACTGGCACCTTGTCTACCCAACAGGCTGTCGCCTGCAAGGGTTAGGGTAGGCACACCCAACCACAGCGCTTCACAGGTGGTGGTACCGCCGGGATAGGGAAAGGTGTCCAGGATCATATCTACTTCCGCATGCGCCGCCAGATAGGCGTCGCGTTGAGTTGACCCATGCAATTTCACCCGTTCAGGGGAAATGCCGTAATGTCGAAGACGTTGCAGCAATTGTTCTGTCTGTGTCGATTCGTCCAGTTGCTTGCACTGGATGCGCAGTCTTGCATCGGGCAGGGCGGCAAGGATTGCTTGCCATGTTTCAAGCACACTATCATTCAGCTTGGTCAAGTTCTGGAAGCAGCCGAATGTGATCATGCCGTTGGACAAGGTCGGCAACGGCGCGACTGGCCGGTCAACTCTGGGTGCGGTGAAACACAAACGGGTGTCGGGAAGATAACAGACGGATTCGGTGAATTGCGCCTGCTTATCCTCGGGTACGCCCATCTTGTCCACCAGCACATAATCTATTTCCGCCATCCCGGTGGTAGCGAAATAGCCCAGCCAGCTGACTTGTACCGGGGCGGGTTTCCAGGCAAACACCGGCAGGCGGTTGTGCCTGGTATGGCCGGACAGGTCGATCAGCACGTGCACGCCGTCGGCGTGGATCAGGCGCGCAGCGGCTTCGTCACCGAGACCGATCAACGGCTGCCACGCCGAGAAATAGGGGCGGATGCGGGTGGTGAGCTCGTCTTGCTCGTGGTGTGTCGGATAGGCGATCAGTTCGATGCGGGCGGGATCGATATGGGCCAGCAGCCCTTCTACAAAATACCCGACGGGATGACTGCGCAGGTCGCCGGATACCAGCCCGACGCGCAGGCGTTCCGGGAAAGGCTCGCATTGCCAGGCGGAAAAGGGCGTCCCCGCCTTGGCTGCAGCGACCCGGCCATACTGGCGTGCCTGTTCAAGATAGTCTGCAGCTGTCTGGCCGGCGGCATAGTTCAGGGCAAACAGCAGGCAATGAAACGCATTAATGTAATCGGGCTCGATCTCCAGTGCCCGCCGGTAACTCGCGACAGCATCATCAAGCTGTCCGAGTTCTTGTAGGGCAATGCCAAGATTGTTGTGGGCCTCGACCAAATCCGGTTTGAGTTCCAGGGCACGATGGTAACTTGCCCCTGCGTCATGATTCCGGTCAATTGCTTGAAAGACATTGCCCAGATTAGTGTGCGCCTCGGCCAGGTTGGGATTGATTTGCAGTGCGGTCTGGAAGCAGGCGATGGCGTCATCGAGTTGACCGAGCTCCTTGAGAGCGATGCCCAGGCTGCAATGCACCTCGGCATAATCGGGCTGGAGCTCCAGCGCCCGGCGATAGTTCGCCACGGCCTGATCGAGCTGACCGTTGCCGAGCAGGGCATTGCCGATGTTGTAATAAGCGCCGGCATAATCCGGTTTGTATTGGATTGCAGTCCTGAAGGCATCCAGTGCGCCTTGCAGGTCACCCTTCAACACCAGGACGTTGCCGTGGTTGAGGTGGGCCCGTGCCGGGTTGGGCGCGATGCGGACGGCATCCAGATAGCACAGCATCGCCTGGTCGAGGCGGCCCTGCGCCTGGAGCGCATGGCCCGATTCGATCAGGCGGGCAGCCTCCTGATCGGAGGCCTGGTTCCCAGGGTCTGCGGCGGGGGTGGCGGAGCGAAGCCGATCGAACAAACCCATCTCACCCCTCCGTTGAATTTGCCTGTTGGGCCTGATGATGTTGCCACATTCCCCACAACGCATCCTCGAAATGTCTGGCAAAGCGCGGGGCGTCGAACAGCGGAGAGGCCAGCACCTGCTGGCGCAAGCCGGCGCGCAGGCTGGCCAGGCAATCAAGGTCGGAGGCGAATGCCACGGCTTTGGCTACATAGTCATCTACATCAGCCGCGATCCAGTCGGGCAATCCGGCGTTGCGGGCGATGCTGCCGGCCGTGCCTGAAAGGAACCGGTCGCCCTGCAGGCTCAGCACCGGCACGCCCATCCACAAGGCTTCAGCACTGGTGGTGACGCCGGGGTAGGGGAAAGTGTCCAAAGCAATATCGACTTTGTTGTAGGCGGCCAGATGCTCATCACGGGAATCAAGTATGCCGCCCAATAGCAAGCGCTCGGGGGCGATGCCGCAGGCGGCAAAACGCCGGCGGGTGTTTTCGCACACAGCCGGATCATTCAACTGTACCGTCTTGAGCAGCAGCCGGGAACGGGGCACGGATTTGAGCACACGCGCCCACACCGCAACCACCGCATCGGTCATCTTGGTCAGGTTATTGAAACTGCCGAAGGTCACATACCCGCTTGACAGCGCCGGGGGCGGAACGACATTCACGAGAGAGGCCGGCACGGTGAGGCACACATAGCTTTCCGGCATGCGCCACACGGTTTCTGTAAAGTGATGCTCGAATTCCACGGGGATGGCATGGGGATCACCCAGCACATAATCCATTTCCGCCAAGCCGGTGGTGGTCGGCAAGCCCAGCCAGCTGACTTGTACCGGGGCGGGTTTCCAGGCAAACACCGGCAGGCGGTTTTGTCCGGTATGCCCGGACAGATCGATCAGCACGTGCACGCCGTCGGCGTGGATCAGGCGCGCAGCGGCTTCGTCCCTGAGTCTAACCAGCGGCTGCCACGCCGAGAAATAGGGGCGGATGCGGGTGGTGAGCTCGTCTTGCTCGTGGTGTGTCGGATAGGCGATCAGTTCGATGCGGGCGGGATCGATATGGGCCAGCAGTCCTTCCACAAAATACCCGACGGAATGACTGCGCAGGTCGCCGGATACCAGCCCGACGCGCAGGCGTTTGGGATTTGGGTCGCCTTGCCAGGCGGCAAAGCGCGTCCCCGCCTTGGCTGCAGCGACCCGGCCATACTGGCGTGCCTGCTCAAGATAGTCCGCAGCTGTCTGGCCGGCAATATAATTCAAGGCAAACAGCAGATTGCTGAACGCATATGTGAAGTCTGGTTTGATCTCCAGCGCCAGGCGGTAACTTGCTATCGCGCCATCAATTTGACCAAGGCTCTGCAGTGCAATACCCAGATTGCTATGAGCCTCGGCGAAATCGGGTTTGAGTTCCAGGGCCCGGCGGTAACTTGCTGCCGCGCTGGCAAGTTGTCCGAGTTCTGCCAAAACGCTGCCCAGATTATTATGTGCCTCAGCGAATCCAGGTTTGATTTGCAGTGCTTGCCGGTAACTCGCGACCGCGTGCTCAAGTTGCCCGAGGTCTTTCATCGCATTGCCCAGGTTGCTATGCATCTCGGCGGAATCCGGTTTGAGCTGCAATGCCCGCTGATAACTTACGACTGCGTGATCGAGTTGCCCGAGGTCTTTGAGGATATTGCCCAGGTTGCCATGCGCCTCGGCGAAATCTGGTTTGAGTCGCAGTGCCTGGGTGTAACTTGATAGCGCTTCTTCGTTCTGCTCAAGATCGCGCAGGGCAAGGCCCAGGTTGTTATGTGCCTCGGCGTAATCAGGCTGGATATCCAGGGCCCGGCGGAAACTTGTCACTGCTTCCCGAAGCAGTCCAATTTTTTGCAGGGCAAGGCCCAAATTGTTATGCGCTTCGATCAGATCCGGTTTGAGTTCCAGCAATCTGCGGTAACTTGCCACAGCTTGATCGTGTTGTCCGCTAGCCATTAGAACATTGGCAGCATTACCCATGCTGAAGATATCCTGCATGAGAACATCCAGATTGCTATGCGCCTCGGCCAGGTTGGGATTGATTTGCAGTGCGGTCTGGAAGCAGGCGATGGCGTCATCGAGTTGACCGAGCTCCTTGAGAGCGATGCCCAGGCTGCAATGCACCTCGGCATAATCGGGCTGGAGCTCCAGCGCCCGGCGATAGTTCGCCACGGCCTGATCGAGCTGACCGTTGCCGAGCAGGGCATTGCCGATGTTGTAATAAGCGCCGGCATAATCCGGTTTGTATTGGATTGCAGTCCTGAAGGCATCCAGTGCGCCTTGCAGGTCACCCTTCAACACCAGGACGTTGCCGTGGTTGAGGTGGGCCCGTGCCGGGTTGGGCGCGATGCGGACGGCATCCAGATAGCACAGCATCGCCTGGTCGAGGCGGCCCTGCGCCTGGAGCGCATGGCCCGATTCGATCAGGCGGGCAGCCTCCTGATCGGAGGCCTGGTTCCCAGGGTCTGCGGCGGGGGTGGCAGAGCGAAGCCGATCGAACAAACCCATCTCACCCCTCCGTTGAATTTGCCTGTTGGGCCTGATGATGTTGCCACATTCCCCACAACGCATTCTCGAAATGTCTGGCAAAGCGCGGGGCGTCGAACAGCGGAGAGGCCAGCACCTGCTGGCGCAAGCCGGCGCGCAGGCTGGCCAGGCAATCAAGGTCGGAGGCGAATGCCACGGCTTTGGCTACATAGTCATCTACATCAGCCGCGATCCAGTCGGGCAATCCGGCGTTGCGGGCGATGCTGCCGGCCGTGCCTGAAAGGAACCGGTCGCCCTGCAGGCTCAGCACCGGCACGCCCATCCACAAGGCTTCAGCACTGGTGGTGACGCCGGGGTAGGGGAAAGTGTCCAAAGCAATATCGACTTTGTTGTAGGCGGCCAGATGCTCATCACGGGAATCGAGTATGCCGCCCAATAGCAAGCGCTCGGGGGCGATGCCGCAGGCGGCAAAACGCCGGCGGGTGTTTTCGCACACAGCCGGATCATTCAACTGTACCGTCTTGAGCAGCAGCCGGGAATGGGGCACGGATTTGAGCACACGCGCCCACACCGCAACCACCGCATCGGTCATCTTGGTCAGGTTATTGAAACTGCCGAAGGTCACATACCCGCTTGACAGCGCCGGGGGCGGAACGACATTCACGAGAGAGGCCGGCACGGTGAGGCACACATAGCTTTCCGGCATGCGCCACACGGTTTCTGTAAAGTGATGCTCGAATTCCACGGGGATGGCATGGGGATCACCCAGCACATAATCCATTTCCGCCAAGCCGGTGGTGGTCGGCAAGCCCAGCCAGCTGACTTGTACCGGGGCGGGTTTCCAGGCAAACACCGGCAGGCGGTTGTGCCTGGTATGGCCGGACAGATCGATCAGCACGTGCACGCCGTCGGCGTGGATCAGGCGCGCAGCGGCTTCGTCCCTGAGTCTAACCAGCGGCTGCCACGCCGAGAAATAGGGGCGGATGCGGGTGGTGAGCTCGTCTTGCTCGTGGTGTGTCGGATAGGCGATCAGTTCGATGCGGGCGGGATCGATATGGGCCAGCAGTCCTTCCACAAAATACCCGACGGAATGACTGCGCAGGTCGCCGGATACCAGCCCGACGCGCAGGCGTTTGGGATTTGGGTCGCCTTGCCAGGCGGCAAAGCGCGTCCCCGCCTTGGCTGCAGCGACCCGGCCATACTGGCGTGCCTGCTCAAGATAGTCCGCAGCTGTCTGGCCGGCGGCATAGTTCAGGGCAAACATCAGGTTGCCCTGCGCAAATACCAGGTTTGGGTCAATCTCCAATGCGCGCCGATAACATGCTACTGCCTCGTCGATTTGTCCGAGTGCTTGCAAGTCATTGCCGAGGCTCCCATAAGCTTCGGCAAAACCGGGTTTTATTTCCAGCGCCCTGTGGTGGCTCGCCAGCGCATTTTGGTATTGTCTGAGTTCATGCTGAGCATTGCCCAGATTGTTATGCGCCTCAGCGTATCCAGGTTTGATTTGCAGTGCTTGCCGGTAACTCGCGACCGCGTCATCAAGCTGTCCGAGTTCTTGTAGGGCAATGCCGAGATTATTGTGCGCTTCGACAAGATCGGGATTAATCTCCAACGCCCGCCGATAGCTCGCCATTGCGGCATCGATTTGCCCGAGGTCTTTGAGTGCATTGCCCAGGTTGGTATGCGCCTCGACCAGATTTGGTTTGATCTCAAGCGCCTTCCTGTAGGACTCGATAGCGATCTCAATTTGTCCGAGTTCCTTCAGCGCATTGCCCAAGTTGATATGTGCTTCGGCCAGATTGGGTTCGATTTCCAGTGCGCGTCGGTAACTTGCTACTGCCTCGTCGATCTGTCCGATGCCCAGCGCACTACCCAGATTGGTGTGCGCCTCGGCCAGGTTGGGATTGATTTGCAGTGCGGTCTGGAAGCAGGCGATGGCGTCATCGAGTTGACCGAGCTCCTTGAGAGCGATGCCCAGGCTGCAATGCACCTCGGCATAATCGGGCTGGAGCTCCAGCGCCCGGCGATAGTTCGCCACGGCCTGATCGAGCTGACCGTTGCCGAGCAGGGCATTGCCGATGTTGTAATAAGCGCCGGCATAATCCGGCTTGTATTGGATTGCAGTCCTGAAGGCATCCAGTGCGCCTTGCAGGTCACCCTTCAACACCAGGACGTTGCCGTGGTTGAGGTGGGCCCGTGCCGGGTTGGGCGCGATGCGGACGGCATCCAGATAGCACAGCATCGCCTGGTCGAGGCGGCCCTGCGCCTGGAGCGCATGGCCCGATTCGATCAGGCGGGCAGCCTCCTGATCGGAGGCCTGGTTCCCAGGGTCTGCGGCGGGGGTGGCAGAGCGAAGCCGATCGAACAGGCCCATCTCACAACCCTTGAAAGATATTTTTTGCTAAACTGGTTTTATGCATATGCTGTTTGGCATGATTGCATCAACAGGTTGGCTTTAATCGATTGCAGCCACTTGCAATCACCCGCTGGCAATTCCATCAATAATGTCCGGAGCGATGACATGATACTAGATTGGTTCGACGCTGGAGAAGCGGTTTTGTTTGCGCATGAAATAATCCGCGAAGTTAACCGCCTGTTTCCTCCCGCTGAACAAAAAGGCAAAGCTATCCCGGTAAAGACATATCAGAGGAAATTCGATAGCCTGATCGTCCGTGTACGCACATTTTCATCGAAACACAAACTGAATATTTATAAAAAGGCAAAACTTCTCAATACGATTAAATGGGAGATGAGAGAGGCTGGCCATGAAGAAGCGATTATTGACGAGTTTATTTCCTTCCTCGCACCATTATTGGTCCAGCAAACGGCTCAAACAGCCAGCTAATTTCAACCGGAGTTTTTTGTTGCCGATTGCCGTGACACCAATATTCGGCGGTGTGCTGGAGCGGCTGACATGCTTTCTGCGAGCTGGCTTTGCCGGCCTTGCACTTTTGGCATGATTTTCCGCCCGGGCTTGATAAATTCGGTAATATTGCGCTTGCGCCGAACTCAGGTTGCGGCTTCTTGCGGGCGATAATCCATTATGAAAATTCACGAATACCAGGGTAAGGAAATTCTGCGCCAGTTTGGTGTGCCGACTCCTCGCGGGGAGGCATGTTTCAGTGTTGATGACGCGGTGGAGGCAGCTAAACAGTTGGGTGGATCGGTGTGGGTGGTCAAGGCACAGATTCATGCGGGCGGGCGCGGCAAGGGCGGCGGGGTGAAAGTGGCGCGCTCGCTGGAGGAGGTGCGCAATGCAGCGCAGCAGATTTTCGGCATGCATCTGGTTACCCATCAAACCGGGCCATCTGGGCAGATTGTGCGGCGTTTGCTGATTGAAGAGGGCGCGCCGATCGTCAAGGAATATTATCTCGGCATGGTGATAGACCGCAGCAGGCAGCGCGTGGCCCTGCTGGCGAGCAGCGAAGGCGGAATGGAGATCGAAGAGGTTGCCGCGCACACGCCGGAAAAAATACACAAGGTTTGGATAGACCCCGAAGCGGGGTTGCGCGATGCCGAAGCGGATCAGGTCGCGCGTGACATCGGCATGCCGGCGGCAGCATTCGACCAGGCGCGCGTCTGCCTGCTGGGATTGTATCGCACCTTCGTGGAAAAGGATGCGATGCTCGCCGAGATCAATCCACTGGCGCTGACTGGCGATGGCCGTGTGCTGGCGCTGGATGCAAAATTCAACTTCGACAGTAACGCGCTTTTCCGTCATCCGGAGATCATCGCATACCGGGATTTGGATGAAGAGGATCCCGCAGAGATCGAGGCGTCGAAATTCGATCTGAGTTATATCTCGCTGGACGGCGACATCGGCTGCCTGGTAAACGGCGCGGGACTGGCGATGGCGACGATGGACATCATCAAGTTGTACGGAGGCAATCCGGCGAATTTTCTCGATGTCGGCGGCGGCGCGAGCAAGGAAAAGGTCACCGAGGCGTTCAAGCTGATGCTGAAGAATTTCAAATTGAAAGCGATTTTGGTCAACATCTTCGGCGGCATCATGAAGTGCGATGTGATCGCCGAGGGCGTCGTCGCTGCAGCGCGGGAAGTGGATCTGAAGGTTCCGCTGGTGGTGCGTCTGGAGGGGACCAATGTCGAATTAGGCAAGAAAATTTTGGCCGATTCCGGGCTGCCCGTCATTTCCGCCAGCGACATGGCTGACGCGGCGGAAAAAGCGGTAGCTGCTGCTGGGGGGAAATGATGTCCATCCTGATCGACAAGAATACCCGAGTGATGACGCAGGGCATGACCGGCAAAGTCGGCCAGTTCCACACGGTCCATTGCAAGGCCTATGCGAACGGGGTGAACTGTTTCGTTGCTGGTGTGAATCCCAAGAAAGCGGGCGAGCAGTTCGAGGGAATACCTGTATACGCCTCGGTGCGCGATGCCAAAGCAGCGACTGGAGCCACCGTGTCGGTGATTTACGTGCCGCCACCGGGGGCAGCTGCGGCAATAGATGAGGCGGTTGAGGCCGATCTCGATCTGGTGATTTGCATCACCGAGGGCATTCCGGTGCATGACATGTTGCGTACGCGTTACCGGATGCAGGGCAAGCGCACCCTGTTGATCGGGCCGAATTGCCCCGGCATCATCACGCCTGACGAAATCAAGATCGGCATCATGCCCGGGCATATACACCGCAAAGGACGCATCGGCGTGGTGTCGCGTTCGGGGACGCTGACCTATGAGGCTGTCGGACAACTGACCGCACTGGGTCTGGGGCAGTCCTCCTGCGTGGGTATTGGCGGCGATCCGATCAACGGTTTGAAGCATCTCGATGTGATGAGGCGGTTCAACGACGATCCGGAAACCGATGCAGTAATCATGGTCGGCGAGATCGGGGGCAGCGACGAAGAGGAATGCGCCCGCTGGATCAAGAGCAATATGAAAAAGCCGGTGGTCGGCTTCATCGCCGGGGTAACGGCGCCACCCGGCAAGCGCATGGGACATGCCGGTGCGATCATTTCCGGGGGGCAGGGTGGGGCCAACGAAAAGCTGGCGGTGATGGAGGAATGCGGCATCCATATCACGCGTAACCCTGCCGAGATGGGCCGTTTGGTGCAAAAAGTGATCAAGGCCTGAGTTCTCAAACAGATGCTGGATATGTTTTCCGCGCCGCAGTTCTGGATTGATGTGTCCAAGATCATCATGATCGACCTGCTGCTTTCCGGCGACAACGCAGTCGTGATCGCGCTCGCATGCCGCAATCTGCCTGCCGGACAGCGCAACAAGGGCATACTGTTCGGTGTGGGGGGGGCGATAGGCCTGCGCGTAATTCTGACGTTTTTTGCGGTCAGCCTGTTGTCGCTGCCTTATCTGAAACTGGTCGGCGCGCTGCTGCTGTTGTGGATAGGCGTCAAGCTGATCCTGCCCGAAGATGAGCATGATGCAGGCAATATCAAGGCCGACACAAGGCTGTTGGGCGCGGTCAGGACCATCATCATCGCCGATTTTGTGATGAGCCTGGACAACGTATTGGGCGTAGCAGCTGCAGCCAAGGGCAATGTGGTGCTGTTGGTGTTTGGCCTGTTGATCAGCATTCCGCTGATTGCCTGGAGCAGCCAGCTGGTGCTCAAGCTGATTGACCGTTTTCGGTTCATCATTTACGCGGGGGGCGCGCTATTGGGTTATGTCGCAGGTGAAATGCTGGTTAGTGAGGCATGGATTGATTCGCTGGCTGGGGACCGGCATTACCTGCATGTCTTGGTTCCCGCACTCTGCGCCGTATTGGTCCTGGCAACGGGGAGGTGGTTGGCTATGCGTCATGCGGTGGCTGGCAAAGTCATCAACCTGGTCGATGAAACGGTTGTCGCAGGAGGGGGGGCAAGCCCGCCCCGAAAGTGGCGAATGTTGTGCCGGACGAGAAATCACCAGGCAATGGAATGCGGGAGAGATGATGAAAATACTGATACCAGTCGATGGCTCCGCTTATGCCCTGCATGCGGTAGAGTATGTGATCAGCAATGTGTCCGCATGGAAGGAACTTCCGCAAGTGTTGCTGCTGAACGTGCAATGGAACGTGGCAGCAGGCAACGTGAAGCTGTTCATCAGCCAGGAAACCATCAACGATTATTATCGGGAGCAGGGAAAGGCTGCGCTGCAATCGGCATGTGCCGCGCTGGATGCCGCCGCTTTGCCCTATCAATACCATGTCAGTGTGGGCACCCCGGCAGAAGCGATCGTGCAATATGCCGAGCAGCAGAACGTCGATCAAATCGTGATGGGCAAACAGGGCCAGGGCGGATTGCAGTCCTTGCTGCTGGGTTCGGTGGTGCACAAGGTTTTACATCTGGCCCAATGCCCGGTGGTTTTGGTCAAATAAGAGCGGCTTTATCAAGAGCGGCTTTATCGGCTTTCATGAGTGAACGACTGGCGGCTTAATGCCTGATAAATGCCTGATGAATTCAATGGATTGTGGTGACTTGAGAGGAAATATATTAGTATCTGCGCCGTATCCACCTGATAGTCCAAATGATTCATGTGAATAAGCTCCCGGGAAAATATGAGTAAGTGGTCGTTTTGGCAGAAAGACTGGTTCGTCGGTTTGCTGGTTGCCGTGCTATTTTTGGCCGGGGGCAGGAGCGATTTGATCCAGAGTCTGGAGCACAAGGCCTATGATCTGGGCGTGCTGGCAACTTCGCGTACCCCGAGCGACAAGATCGCGGTCATTGCGATCGACGATAGAAGTATTGCCAATCTGGGCCGCTGGCCGTGGCCGCGAGAAATTCATGCGCGGATGATCGATATCCTGACGGCAGGCCATGCCAGGGTGATCGGCTATACCGCGTTTTTTTTTGAACCGCAGGTGGATGCCGGGCTGGCGTATATCGACAAGATCGCCGGATTGCTTGGCAATTCCTCTCTGAAAAACATTTCCAACCCGGCGCAGCGCGCCGAACTGGCGCAGCTTGAAGCGTTGCTGCAGGAGGCCGCGACGAATCTGGATAACGACCAGAAGCTGGGCGACAGCATGGCCAAAGCCAATGATGTCTTGCTGCCGATGTTTTTCGAGCTGGGCGAGCCCCAGGGAAAACCCGACCATCCCTTGCCTGACTATGTGCTGCGCAATAGCCTTTCAATCGTGCAGGATCCGGGTGCTTCGGGTGAATTGCCTTTGCCTGCAAAAAATGTACTGCTGCCGATCCCGTTCCTCGGCAGCAAGGCTTTGGCGATCGGGCACCTGAACAGTGACCCGGATGTCGATGGGGCGGTGCGCACCGAACCGCTGGTGGTGCGCTATTTTGACCAATATTATCCTTCGCTGTCGCTGATGTTGGCGGCCAAAAGCCTGAATCTGGGGCCTCAGGACATACGCGTCAAACTTGGCGAAAGTGTGCAACTGGGGAAACAGCTGATAAGCACAGATCCACAGCTGAAAATGTATACCTACTTTTACAAAAACGTGAATGGCCAGCCCGCATTTCCGGTGGATTCCTTCTATGATGTGCTGAGCGGCAAGATCCCGGCCGAAAAGTACCGCGACAAGATTGTCCTAATCGGGGCATCGGCCGCCGGTGTCGGATCATTACAGGTCACGCCGATCTCCTCTGCCATGCCTCCCGCTGAAATAATGGCGCACTCGGTCTCCAGCATACTCAAGGGCGATTTCTTTGTTGCGCCGAGCTGGGCCGGTTGGGCGCAAACCGGTGTATTCCTGCTGGTTGCGCTTTATCTGATCCTGCTGTTGCCGCGCTTGAGTGCGGCTGTTGGAGCATGGATCACCGCACTGTTGTTCGTGGCATTGCTGTCTGCCCATTTCATTTTGATGGCCACCCATGCCCTTTGGCTGCAGTTGATGTTGCCCGCGGCCCTGTTGCTGGTCGGGCATCTGCTGCTTACCACCAAACGCTTCCTGATGACCGAAAAGGGCAAGCAGAAATCTGATGCCGAATCTGCAGAAAGCAATCGTATGCTCGGTTTGGCCTTTCAGGGTCAGGGACAATTGGATATGGCTTTCGACAAATTCCGCAAGGTGCAGCTGGATGACAGCCTGATGGAGGTGTTATACAACCTGGGGCTGGATTTCGAACGCAAGCGGCAGTTCAACAAAGCCGAGTCGGTATTCAAGTACATGGCCGAATATAAACCAAAATTCCGCGACCTGGAGGCGCGCCTTGTTCAGGCCAGAGCCATGTCCGAAACGGTGCTGCTGGGTGTCGGGACGTCCGGGAGAAGTAATGCCAGCACCTTGGTGTTGGACAAGACCGGCGTGTCCAAGCCGATGCTGGGCCGTTATCAGATAGAGAAAGAACTGGGCAAGGGTGCGATGGGCGTGGTGTATCTCGGCAAAGATCCGAAAATCGGTCGCGTGGTGGCGATCAAAACCATCGCACTGACACAGGAGTTCGAGGCCGATGAAGTGGATGAAGTCAAAGCGCGCTTCTTTCGCGAGGCGGAAACGGCCGGCCGCCTGAATCACCCTAACATCGTGACCATGTATGACGCTGGAGAAGAACATGACCTTGCCTACATTGCGATGGAGTTTCTGAAAGGCAGGGACTTGGTGCCATACACCAAGCCTGATAATTTGCTGCCCTTGAACAAGGTGATGAATATCATTGCACGCGTTGCCGATGCGCTCGATTATGCGCATAAGCAGAATGTGGTGCATCGCGACATCAAGCCGGCCAACATCATGTACGACCCTGAAACCGATACACCCAAGTTGACCGATTTCGGGATCGCGCGCATCACCGATGCGAGCAAAACCAAAACCGGCATGGTTTTGGGCACGCCGTCGTTCATGTCTCCCGAACAATTGGCCGGCAAGAAAATTGGCGGTGCTTCGGATCTGTTCTCGCTGGGCGTGAGCTTGTACCAAATGGCTTGTGGTAAGCTTCCGTTCGAAGGAGAGTCGATGGCGCAATTGATGTACCGCATTGCCAATGAGCCGCACGCAGATATCCTGGCCATCAAGCCTGATTTGCCGCTCTGTCTGGTGGAGATAATAAACCGCGCTTTGGCCAAGCGGATCGAGGATCGCTATTCCAATGGCGCTGAAATGGCTGATGCTTTGCGTCGATGCGCCGCGAGCTTACAGGGCTAATCCATGAAGATTACAGATGCATTGGAAATGTTCAGCCAGACGCATCCCGGCATGGTGCGTTCGCACAATGAGGATAGCGTCGCCTGCGAACCTGCCTATGGATTGGTGGTGCTGGCCGACGGAATGGGTGGATATAATGCCGGTGAAGTCGCGAGCGGCATAGCCGTTTCTGTGGTGGTGACTGAAGTCAGCAATGCCTTGCAGGATACCAGTCCGATAGATCGCGATGAAAACAGCGGCGAGGAGTTGGGTGTGGCGTTGTTGCGCGACAACTTGCAAAAGGCGAACGCCTCGATTTTCCATGCTGCCGAAAGCCAGCCGCAATACTCGGGTATGGGGACAACCATCGTTTCAGGAATATTTTATGATAACCGCGTGGCGGTCGGTCATATCGGAGATTCGCGCATGTATCGCTTGCGCGGAGAGATAATGGAAGCGATCACCCGGGATCATTCGTTGCTTCAGGAACAGATTGATGGCGGGATAATCAGCGTAGAGGATGCGCGCCTGTCGAAAAACAAGAATCTGGTGACCCGCGCTGTCGGTATCGATGCGAAAGTGGTTCCGGAGATTCATGTGCATGATGTGCTGGTTGGAGATATTTACCTGTTGTGCTCGGACGGTTTGAACGACATGGTCGAGGACGAAGATATAGAAGCTACGCTTTATGCATTGCAGAATAATCTGCCGCTTGCGGCAAATCAGCTGATCCAGATGGCGAATGATAATGGCGGTCGGGATAATATTTCGGTGATATTGGTGAAGGTAAAGGGCAGTTTTTCCGTGCCGCGAGGATGGCTGGGAAAGCTTGTTGCCTGGTTTGAGAGATAAATCAGTAAGAGGGTTACGACTATGGCTGCAAAATTGATACTAAGCATGGATGGGGCGGTAATCAAGGAATATCCATTGGACAAGGAGCGGATAACCATCGGTCGCAAGGAGCGCAATGACATCGCAATCGACAACCTGGCGGTAAGCGGGGAACATGCCGCGATCGTAACGATACTGCATGATTCCTTCCTTGAGGATCTGGACAGCACCAATGGGTTGGAAGTCAATGGCGCCCCGACCAAAAAGCACTTCCTGCAGAATAATGATGTGATCGGGATCGGGAAATACCGGCTGAAATACATCAGTGACCAGATCACCCAGTCTGTCCCTGCCGATTTTGAAAAGACGATGGTGATGCGCGCTCCATCCAAACAGGCTGCGCCGGCAGAAAGCAAACCAGCTACCGCGAATATTGCGAATCAACAAACGGCAGGCAAACCTTCAAATCCTGACTTGGCAGAAAAAACCGGCAAATTTGAAGCGCACAAGCCGGGAGCTATTGCGGCCCCAGGCCAGGCCGCTACGCCAGCGGCCCAGACTGCTGCCTCGCAACCGGGGCTACAGGCGGTGCAGCAGATCGCAGTCGTACAGGTTTTGACCGGGCCCAATGCGGGCAAAGAGCTCGAGTTGGTGAAAAACCTCACCACATTGGGCAAGCCTGGCCTGCAAGTGGCGGTATTGACCAAGCGCCCGCAGGGATACTTCATTACCCATGTCGAAGGGGAGAGTTTCCCTTCGGTGAATGGCCAGACTCTTACCAGTCAGGCGCATCAACTGAAAGAGCACGATGTCATCGAACTGGCCGGGGTCAAGATGGAATTCTATTTCAAAGGATAGCGGTGGACATAAGTCAGAAAGCCGGGGCACAGCCATGGACTTGCCTGTTGTCGTCAACCGGGCCGGCCGGTATACGGGTGATTGGGCGGGATTCCCGAGCTGTTGCAGAGCGGGATCGCAGGTGGATGTGTCCCTCGGCGGCATAAACGAGTTGCTCCATTGCTCGTTGCTGTGAAAAAGAAGGCGATTTTAATCGGGCTGGGGCTGTTGATAGTCCTGATCTTCGTCGGCAATGCCGCGCATTTTTACAGACTCGGCTTTGTCGATCAGCTGGCAGCGCTTATTTACGATTACCGCATGCGCCTGACGATGCCGCGAACACTGGATAACCGTATCGTTATTCTCGATATCGACGAAAAGAGTTTGAAGGAAGAGGGGCGCTGGCCATGGGGGCGAGACCGCATGGCATTGTTGATGGATAAGCTGTTCGATAAATACGGTGTGGCCGAAGTCGGTTTCGACGTGGTTTTCGCCGAAAAAGATCAAAGTTCAGGGCTTGGGGAACTGAAAAAGCTCGGGCGGAACCAGCTCAGGGGGGATCCATCTTTTCAATCGGTTCTGAATCAGGTCGAGCCGCAACTCGAATATGACAAGCTATTCGCCGACAAAATCAGAAATCGCAAGGTGGTGCTCGGGTATTACCTGAATAACCAGAAAAATATCAACGTGTCAGGCAGTCTGCCCGAACCCGATTTTCCCGCAGGGACATTCAAGGGTTATCCGGTTGAATTCACCACCTGGAATGGTTATGGCGGTAATCTTCCTGAATTGCAGCAAGCTGCCGCAGGGGCAGGACATTTTAATCCCATGGTGGACTTCGATGGCAGGGTTCGCCGCGTGCCGATGCTGGCTGAATACCACGGCGCGTATTATGAATCCTTGTCGCTTGCCATGGTGCGCATCCTGCTGGGCCACGCGAAACTGATACCTGGTTTTGCCAGTTCGAAGAACAGCGGATATGCGGGCCTGGAGTGGCTCGAGTTGGAGGCTCCGGGAGGAAATCTGAAGATTCCGGTGGACCAGGATGCGGCCACCTATGTTCCCTATCGCGGAAAACAGGGAAGTTTTCGCTATATATCGGCTACTGATGTATTGCATGACCGGATCGATATTCCGCAGTTGAAAGGCAAAATCACTCTGCTCGGTACCACGGCTCCGGGACTGATGGACATGCGTGCCACCCCGGTGGAAGAGGTGTACCCTGGCGTGGAGGTTCATGCCAACATGATTGCCGGTATTCTCGACCAGGATTTGAAGCAGCGGCCGGCCTATATGCTTGGCACCGAAGTGATCTGGCTGTCGTTGATCGGGATTGCGTTGAGTTTCTTGTTGCCGATGTTCAGTCCGGCAAAGGCAATTCTAACCTCGGTAGCTGTGCTTGTTGCTACCGTGGCGCTGAGCTTGTTGATGTGGATGGATGCAGACATTGTGATGCCGGTGGCGAACAGTATCGTAATGATTGCTTTGTTATACGCCGTCAACATCTCTTACGGCTATTTTGTGGAGTCGCGCACCAAACGCCAAATCACCGGCCTGTTCGGGCAATACGTGCCCAGCGAATTGGTCGAAGAAATGGCCAAGCATCCTGAAAGCGTGTCAATGGAAGGCGAGAGCCGGGAAATGACCATCCTGTTTTCTGATGTGCGAGGCTTTACAACCATTTCGGAGGGCCTGGATCCGAAAGAATTGACATTGTTGATGCATGACTTCCTGACCCCTTTGTCGCGTATTGTATATAAGCACCGTGGCACGATAGACAAATATATGGGAGATTGCATCATGGCTTTCTGGGGGGCGCCACTTCTCGACCCTGATCATGCACGCAACGCCATCCTGGCGGCAATCGAGATGCAAAAGACTTTGCGCTCGCTGCAGCCGTTTTTCAAAGAGCGAGGCTGGCCTGAGATTCGGGCTGGTATAGGCATTAATACCGGACGCGTCAGTGTGGGCAACATGGGTTCCGAAGTGCGTGTGGCCTATACGGTAATGGGTGATGAGGTTAATCTCGCCTCCCGCCTGGAAGGCATAACCAAGCAATACGAGGTCGAGCTCATCGTCGGTGAAAATACGCGGAATGCCGTGCCTGATTTTGTATACCGGGAGCTTGACCATGTGCGGGTTAAAGGTAAAGATAGGCCTGTGGCAATTTACGAACCACTGGGATTGGCCAGCGAGGTGAACAAGGATTTGCATGACGAAGTCAGGTTGTTTCATGAGGTGCGCCGTTACTACCGCAACCGGAACTGGGATCAGGCTGAGTTGCAGTTGATGAATTTGCAGCGTATGTCGCCGGCTACCGGACTGTATAGAATTTATGCGGAACGTGTGGCTTATTTCCGAAAAACTCCCCCGCCAGCCGATTGGGATGGCGTTTTCGTTTTTGATGCCAAATAATTCGAATCCTTCCCGATAAACTTTCAGGATACACAGAACATCATGCGGCTAAGGGTATTGGGATGCAGCGGTGGTATCGGCGGTAACCTGCGCACCACGTCGTTCCTGTTGGATCGGGACGTACTGATTGATGCCGGAACCGGCGTGACAGAGCTTAGTCTTACCGAGCTCGCCTTGATTGATCATGTCTTTGTCACCCATTCACACCTCGATCATGTCGCTTGCATCCCGTTCATGGTCGACAGCGTCGGGTTCATGAGGGATCGCCCGTTAACCATTTATGCGAACAGGGAAACCCTGGATATTCTCGGGCAACACATTTTTAATTGGAAGATCTGGCCGGATTTCAGTGAGATTCCCAATGCTCAGCAACCCTACATGCGTTACCAGCCCATTGAGCTGGGCGTGCCCACGGTGTTGAATGGGCGAAAAATCACCTCCATTCCCGCCAATCATGTGGTGCCGGCAGTTGGGTACCATCTGGACAGTGGCTCAGCCAGTTTGGTATTCAGCGGGGATACTACAAGCAATGACCCATTATGGGATGTGGTTAACAAGATTAGTAACTTGCGATACCTTATCATTGAGACTGCGTTCTCGAATAGCGAGAAAGAGTTGGCAATTGTTTCCAAGCACTTGTGCCCGAGTATGCTTGCAGTAGAGTTGGCAAAATTCAAGCGCGAGGCGGAGATTTTCATCACCCACCTTAAGCCCGGCGAGTTGGAGCTCACGATGAGGGAGATCGAGGACTGCGTGCACGGATTGCGTCCCCGGATGCTGTTGAACAACCAGGTGTTCGAGTTTTGAGTAAGCCGATGGCTGGCATTATTGGACTTTGGGCAAGGCCGCTTGGCCAGTCAGGGTGGATAAATCCGGAACATCAGTTACCTTATTGGCGATATTTTCAGGGGACGCATAGCGGCTGTATCGTGGAAGTCCTGGCGGTTTAGCTTGGTGCTGGCAGCGGCACGAAAATAGCCTCATGCAATAGGCGAAGGAGTAAAAATGAGTACAGTTATGGCACCCAATCCCGCAACAAACAATGCCGGCGATATCAGGGCAAAACTTGAGTTTACCAAGAGCCTGAATCAGGTCAGCAACAAGATACATGCTACCGGGAACGTAGACGAAATCATGCTGGATGTCAGCAGGGACATCTGTGCGCTGTTCAATGCCGACAGGCTGACCATCTATGTGGTGGGTGAAGACAACATTTCTCTTGTTTCCAAGGTCAAGACCGGCCTCAATTCCTTCAAGGACCTCAAGTTGCCCATTGCCGAGCAGAGCCTCGCCGGATATGCGGCAATGCATAAAAAATTACTGAATATCAAGGATGTTTACGATGACAAGGAGCTGGGTCAGTATAGCCACCAGCTGCGATTCCTGCAGGAGGTGGACAAGCGTACCGGATATCGCACCAAACAGATGCTGGTCGCTCCGATTCTGGATGCGGTGAGCGGAGATCTGGTTGGCGTCATCCAGGTCATCAACAACAAGGCTGGCATCCCTTTTACCGCGCTGATCGAAGAGGGTGTGCAGGAGCTGGCTCAGACCATGGCAGTTGCGCTGCGCCAGCATCTGCGCCAGCAGGAAAATTCCATAAAGACGAAATACGACTATCTGGTTGCCGACGGGGTTCTTTCCGCAGCAGAGTTCGAGCTGGCAACACGTACTGCGCGTCGCAAGGGCATCGATATCGAAGAAGTGCTGCTCGATGAATTCCAGGTCACCATGCCAGCCTTGGGCAAGGCTCTGTCCAGTTTCTTCGGTGTTGCCTACGAAGCTTATCGCGGCGATCGCCTTAAGCCCACCGAGCTGTTGAAAAACTTGCGACGCGAGTATGTCGAAAGCAGCCACTGGATTCCTCTCGTGGAAACACAGGAGGGGCTGATGATATTGACCACCGATCCGGAGCGTATCCAGGCTTCGCGGGTGGTCAATAATATTTTCCCGAAAAGCCGGCTGGTCTATCTGGTTTGTTCTCAGCGCGAATTCACGCAAACTTTAAACCTGTTCTATGGCGGCGGTGCTTCTGATGGCAGCGGCGGCATGGCAGCCGATGAATCGTCGATGGACGACATCCTGTCCAGCATGGGTGGCGATGAGGAGGAAAGCGTAGTTACGTCTGATGAAGTCAGTGCCGCTGCTGACAACGAGCTGGTCAAGCTGGTCAACAAGGTAATCACGGATGCATTCCGGATGGGAGCGTCGGATATCCATGTCGAACCCGGGGCGGGCAAGGCCAAGACAGTGATCCGGGTACGCAAGGATGGCTCATTGATGAATTACATCGAGGTACCTTCATCATATCGCAATGCGCTGATCACGCGCATCAAGATCATGTGCGACCTGGATATTTCCGAAAAGCGCAAGCCTCAGGACGGCAAGATCAAATTCAAGAAATTCGGCCCGATGGATATCGAGCTGCGTGTGGCGACCATCCCGTCGCAGGGCGGCGTGGAAGACGTGGTGATGCGTATCCTCGCCTCAGGCGAGCCTTTACCGCTGGAGAAGATGGGTTTTTCGGCACGCAACAACGAACTGATCAAGGAAACGGTGAGCAAACCCTATGGTCTGTTTTTTGTGTGCGGTCCGACCGGTTCGGGCAAGACCACCACGCTGCATTCCATCCTCAAATTTATCAACAAGCCGGACACCAAGATATGGACGGCAGAAGACCCGGTGGAAATTACCCAGAAGGGGCTGCGTCAGGTTCAAATCAACAAGAAGGCCGGGCTGGATTTCGCCACCATCATGCGCGCATTCCTGCGGGCCGATCCTGACGTGATCATGGTCGGCGAAATGCGCGACAAGGAAACCGTTTCTATCGGTATCGAAGCTTCGCTGACCGGCCACCTGGTGTTCGCCACGCTGCATACCAACAGCGCCCCGGAATCGATCAACCGCCTGCTGGATATGGGCATGGATCCCTTCAATTTTGCCGATGCCTTGCTGGGTATACTGGCTCAGCGTTTGGGAAAGCGCCTGTGCGGAGATTGCAAGAAACCGCATATCGCCAACGCCGACGAAATAAAGTCGATGCTCAGCGAATTCAGCTTTGAGTTGACCGGCATCCCCAGCTGGAAGAAGGATCCGGTTGCAGCGATGAAGAATTTGTATAACGATTGGGTCAAGTCATTTGCTGACACCAAGGGGCAATTTACGCTTTATACGCCGGTAGGTTGTGAAAAATGTATCGGCACCGGCTATCGCGGGCGCGTTGGCTTGCATGAATTGCTTATAGGCACCGATCCGATCAAGAAGGCCATCCAGGAGCGCGCACGTGTTGCGGATTTGCTGGCGATCGCCTTGGAGGAAGGGATGCGCACGCTGAAGCAGGATGGTATAGAGAAAGTTCTGCAGGGTATTACCGATATGCACCAGGTGCGCGCCGTTTGCATCAAATAGGCAAAGCCCTTGAATTTTATATGCGTTCTACGCCTTAATTTATTCCGGTCCCTCTGATATATTTCGTATGAATTCAACCGACAACCTCATCCATAGACTCAAGGAACTTAATGAGATCGGTATCGCGCTGTCCCAGCAGCGCGATACCAGCAGTTTGCTGGAAACCATACTGGAGGCCGCCAAACGCATAACCAACGCCGATGCCGGGACGCTCTATCTGCATGAGCCTGAAAAGCGGGAACTGCGATTCGAGATTCTGCGCAACGATACGCTGAATACTGCGATGGGCGGAGCCAGCGGCGTACCGATCAGCTTTTATCCAATCAAACTATATAACGAAAATGGCAATCCCAATCACGCCATGGTGGTGAGCCACGCCGCGCTCAGCGGGGAGACAGTCAATATCCCCGATGCTTACATGGCCGAGGGCTTCGATTTTTCAGGGACCAAGAAATTCGATGCCAAGACCGGCTATCGCTCCAAATCCTTTCTGACCGTGCCGATGCGCAACCATGAGAAGGAGGTCATCGGTGTGCTGCAATTGATCAATGCGCAAGACCGTGGTAGCGGCGCAATCGTTCCATTCTCGTCTGACGACCAGCAATTGCTGGAATCGCTCGCATCCCAGGCTGCCATTGCATTGACCAATCGCCATCTGATCGAGCAGTTGGAGGCTTTGTTCGAGGGCTTCATTCAGCTCATCAATAACGCAATTGACGACAAGTCACCCTATACCGGCGGCCACTGTGAACGGGTTCCGGAACTCACCATGATGTTGGCGGATGCGGTCAGTCGAACTACCAGTGGGCCGTTCATGGATTTTGTAATGACCGACAAGGACAGGCGGGAGCTCAAGATCGCCGGCTTGCTGCATGACTGCGGCAAGATTACCACTCCTGTCCATGTGGTGGACAAGGCGACCAAACTTCATACCTTGTTTGACCGGATACAGCTGGTGGATACCCGTTTTGAAGTGCTCAAACGCGACGCTGAAATCGGGATGCTGCGTGAAATTATTGCAGCAGGTAGCGATGCCGAACGCGCCGGGCTTGCCCGCAACAAGCATGCTATGCTTGTGGCTCAGCTAGACTTGGATCGGGAATTCCTGCGCTACTGCAATGTTGGCAGCGAAGCAATGTCCGGCGAAGCGCAGCAACGTGTGCGCCAGATCGCCGCTTACCAATGGCGCGGTTCCGATGGCAAAACGTGCAACTTCCTGAATCCCGATGAAGTAGAGAACCTGACTATCCGCGCCGGCACATTGACCGCAGCAGAACGTGGGATAATCAATCACCACATCGACGTTACCATCAAAATGCTGGAATCGCTTCCATGGCCCAGGCACCTGAAAAATGTTCCGGAATATGCGGGCGGCCATCATGAGCGTATGGACGGCAAAGGTTACCCTCGCGGCCTGACACGCGAACAGATGTCTGTCCAAGCCAGGGTAATGGGGATTGCGGATATTTTCGAGGCGCTCACCGCCAAGGACAGGCCATACAAAAAAGGCAAAACCCTGACCGAGTCGCTGACTATACTGGGCAAACTCAAGCTGGATGGACATATCGATCCGGACTTGTTCGACGTATTCATGCGGGAGAAGGTCTACTTGGCTTATGCGCGGCAATTTCTGGCGCCGGAACAGATAGATGACGTGGACTTGAGCCGGATTCCCGGTATTGATTTGCGTTGAGTACTGGGCAGCCCGAAATTGTCAGTCAGTGACAATATTGAGCCAGTCTTGAAACACAAACGGAACAGTTGCAATAAGTTTATCCTATAAAAACAATATATTGGAATTGTGGTACAACTATTGCTGTATTTTCCTCGGCACATGGCGTTTAGTGTGTTTAATCCATACTTTAAGGAGCTTTAACATGTTAAAAAGCATACAAAAGGGTTTTACCCTGATTGAGCTGATGATCGTGGTTGCGATTATCGGCATTCTGGCTGCGGTGGCGATCCCGGCCTACGGCGATTACACCGCCCGTGCGCAAGCTTCGGAAGCCTTCGTGCTGATGGACGGCCTGAAAACGCCGTTGACTGAACTGTATACGAGCAGCGGTTATTTTGAAATCAACACCAACAGCGGTGTTTCGGCGATTACCTCGGGCAAATATGTTGCGAATATCGGGATCGGCACTGCGACCAATTCCGGCACCGCCGCGACTGCCGTAGGAACGGCCTCCGAGTTCAGCGTCGTATCGCAGTTCAGGACAGCAGGCGTGAACAGCAAGCTTGTGAACTCAGGTGTGGGCCTGCAGGTGCACATGTACTACAACCCGAATACCGGTTCATGGACCTGTTCCAATGGTGATAATACGAATGATGATCATACTACTGTTGGGACTGTATCCTCGACGACGCCGTTGCCGTCCACAACCGCGGTCGCAATGCCTGGTGCGTCTGCAACCATGTTGCCGGCTTCCATTTTGCCCAAGGCTTGCAGCTAATCTCCCTGAGTCATGTTTTAATGCAAAAATTAAAGCCCCTCACCAGAGGGGCTTTTTTTGTTCAGTCATTAATCCCGTGATGCCAGGCACTTAGTTTTTTCCTTGCGCATCGCGCAACTCGCGCAACTCGCGCAAATCGCTCTCTATGCTGGAAAGTTGATAAAAGCTGCCCCCGGCTTGTTTTGCCATCTCGAGCTGGTCCATTGCGGCATACAGATTACCTTGCCATGCGTAGCTGTAGGCGAGTGCCTGGTGTTCTTCCAGCGCCTTGCCTTGCATCGCGTAAGCGCGAGCCTGGAGATCGTATAACCGGGTGTCTGTGGGGTGCAGGCCGACCTGTTCAGAAAGCAATTTGAGCGCGGTTTCCGCCTGGTTGTCCTGCAACAGCAGGTCAGCGTAGTCGTAGATCAGTGCACGATGTTGCGGATAGCTCTGAATTGCGCCGCGGTAGTATGCCAACGTGGCGGCATCATCTTTTTCAGCGCGCATTACCCGGCCGGTGAGGGTCGCTATCATCGGGTTGTTCCGGTCTATCGGGTTTTCCTGGGCCTGTTTGCGCAAGGTTACCAGCTCTTTTGCCGCCAACTCGATCTGATTGTCACGCAGCAGCGCAGATACCAAGCCATAGCGTTGAGCGACCGGATTGCCGTAACCTTGTGGGCCCAGAGCATCATTAAAAAATGCGATCGCTTCCGGAGCGGTCTTTTGCGCACCGATAAGTTTGATGCGCACCAGTTGAAAATTCAGGCTGTCGGGTATCAGGCGATAGGGATCTTTCTGTACACGGTTCTCTATTTCCGCGATACGATCGCTGGTGATAGGGTGGGTGCGCATGTAATTGGGTGCATTGCCATCCAGCAAACGCGTGGAATTTTGCAGGCGCTCCAGAAATTCCGGCATCGCGTGTGTATTGAAGCCGGACTTGCGCAAAAGCTGCAGTCCGATGCGATCGGCTTCTTCCTCATATGAACGGGTAAAGTTGAGTTGCTTTTGCATCGAACGCGCCTGTGCCCCCATGATGGCGGCTTCAGAGGCCTGCGGATTGGTGCGCGCAGCGAGTATCGCGAGGGCGATGGTGGCCATCGATAACAAGCCATCTCCCTGCTGACTTGCGATCATACGGGCCAGGTGATGTTGAGTGACGTGTGAAATTTCATGGCTTAATACCGAAGCCAACTCAGATTCACTTTGTGTTGTAAGCAACAATCCGGCATTTACGCCGATGAAGCCACCCGGCATCGCAAATGCGTTGATGCTGTAATCATTTACCGCAAAAAACTCGAAATCCAAGCCGGGCTCAGGGCTGTTTTCGACCAGTCTGTAGCCTAGTTGGTTGAGGTAATCGTTGATTTCTGAATCGTCGAGGAACTGCTTGCTGGCGCGTATTTGCATCATACTCTGCTGGCCGATTTCGCGTTCCTGCAGCGGAGTAAGTGCTGCCTGGGAGACATCTCCCAGGTCCGGCAGGCCGTCCCCCAAAGCGTAGGGAGCAAAGCACAGCAACAATATCGCAATTTTCTTCATTGTCCTATGATAGTTGTTTTTTGCTCCAGTTCACACTGTTTGCGGCACCGCCATTACAGCAATTCGTGTAGATGTAGACAGTACACCGCAAAGCACGCAAAATTGGCAAGTCATTAATCTGGCATGTGGAATATGGATAAAATTGGCAAATACGAAATCGTGCGTGAAATTGGAAGCGGAGCGACCAGCACCGTATATCTGGCGGTCGATCCATTCAATAAGCAGCAGGTCGCCATCAAATTGATAGACCTGGGAGTGCTGCATGATACCAACCGCGCCAAGGTTTATCGCAAGCTGTTGATGACGGAGGCATCGCTGGCAGGCAAACTGTCGCATCCCCATATTGCAAGGATCCTGGACGCAGTGATGGATGGGGATATCAATTATGTGGTAATGGAATATGTCGAGGGCAGTACGCTGGAACAATATGCCGAAGTGGATAAGTTGTTGCCGGTCTCGACCATCGCGGGAATTGCCTACAAGTGCTGCAAGGCACTCGAATATGCCGAGCATCAGGGCGTGATCCACCGCGACATCAAACCCGCCAATATTCTATTGCAGGGCGAGACTGACATCAAAATCACCGACTTTGGTGCAGCAGCGTTGCAGAACGAACAGACCACGCAGGTATCGGGAGTGGGTTCTCCGGCCTATATGTCGCCCGAACAGGTCAAGGAACTCAAGCTGACCCACCAGACGGATATCTATTCGCTGGGGGTGGTGATGTACAAGCTGCTCACCGGGAAGTTGCCGTTTGATGCGACCAATAACCACAGTATGATCTACCAGATCATCAACATCGATCCGCCCCCACCCAGCGTGTTTCGCCCGGAAATCGGACCGGAACTGGATGCGCTCGTGCAGCGCGCGATGGAAAAGGATACTGCCAAGCGCTACCAGACGTGGGATGACTTTGCAAACGATCTGGTGGGATTTTCCAGCCGGGCGTTGCCGACTCAAAACGAGATTCTGGATACCGAAAAGTTCGACACCTTGCGCAGTCTGGTGTTCTTCAGGAATTTCAGTGATGTCGAGCTTTGGGAAGTATTGCGCATCAGCCAATGGCGCAAAGTCCCCGATTCCGAGTACATTCTTCGTGACGGGGAAAGCGGGCGTTCATTTTATATATTGGCGCAAGGCACGGTGCGTGTGGCCAAGCAGGGAAGGTTGCTGAGCCTGTTGCATCGCGGCGATTGTTTTGGTGAAATGGCACACCTGATAGAGCGCGACTTCAAGCGCAGTTCGGACGTGATTGCCAAGAACGATGTGTTGCTGATAGAGATCGATCCCGATGTGTTGATGCATGCCACGATGGGTTGCCGATTGCAGTTTGGCGATGCGTTCCTGCGCATGCTGGTGAAACGACTGGCAGTGGCGAATACCCGAGTCTCGCATTTGTTGGCGGACCATAACCAAGCAGGAGAAGAGCAAGAAAATGCCAGTAGTCACAAATAGCAGCGGCTTCAACAACATAACAGTCGCAGAATTGCAAGCGAAATTGCAGCAGGGCCGTTTGCGCCTGGTCGATGTGCGCACCGATGCGGAAGTGGCACGCGGCAAGATACCGCAGGGTGAGCCGTTACCGTTGCATCTGTTGCCCTTGCATTTGAATAATATGGACAAGAACACTCCCACCGTTTTCTATTGCCAGATGGGCGGGCGTTCGGCGCAAGCCGCCGCATTCGCCGTCGCCAACGGCTTTGCCGATGTGTATAACCTGCAGGGCGGGATCATTGCATGGGCTAATGCAGGTTTGCCGTTGGTGGCGTGATGGATTTTGATGCGGAGCTGGATGCGCGCAATCTGAGTTGTCCCTTGCCGATTCTGCGCGCGAAGAATTCCTTGTCAACCATGTCCAGCGGGCAGGTACTCAGAGTAACCGCAACGGACAAAGGTGCGCCCAAAGATTTTGCGGAATTTTGTCGCCAGACCGGTAATGAACTTTTGTCTTCGGCAGCACATGCAGGGGAGTTCGTGTTTTTTCTGCGCCGTCGGTGATTTTTCCTAACCCAGCCTGCTGCGTTGTACTTGAAGCTGCTTCAGCATTGCGCCGAAATCTTCCATGCGCTTGCGTTCCTGTTCCACCACTGCAGTCGGTGCGCGCGCTACGAAGCTTGCATTGCCCAGCTTGGCTTCTGCCTTTGCAATCTCGTTGCTCAGGCGCCCGACCTCCTTGTCCAGGCGCTCGCGCTCGGCAGCGACATCGATTTTGACCTTCAGCATCAGTTTGAAGCTACCGACGATGGCGATCGGCGCATCGCCTTCCGGCAGTGCGGCGACGATTTGTACTTCGCTTAACTTGGCCAAGCTGCTGATGTAAGGGGCGAGTGTGCCCAATATTGCCTGATCACCTGCCGCTATCAGCGGCACGCGGGAAGCGGGCGACAGGTTCATTTCGCTGCGCAGGCTGCGGCAGGCGGTGACGAGTTCCTGCAATAACGCGATCTGCACGATGACAGCATTGTCGATCAAACTTGCGTCGGCTTGAGGATAGGTTTGCAGCATGATGCTGTCGCCGGATTTTCCTGCCAGAGGTGCGACCGACTGCCACAGTTCTTCGGTGATGAACGGGATGATGGGGTGGGCCAAGCGCAGGATGGCTTCCAGCACGCGCACCAAAGTGCGGCGGGTGGCGCGTTGTTTGGCCGGATCGGGGCTGGCCAACTGAACCTTGGCCAATTCCACATACCAGTCGCAATAGCTGTTCCATACCAGTTCGTACACGGTGCGCGCGGCCATGTCGAAACGGTATTCGGCGAAGTGGGTCGCCATCCCGGCTTCGGCCTGCTGCAGCATGCTGATGATCCATTGGTCGGCGGCGGAATATTCTAGTGCATCCCCAGAGTGTTTCTCCACCCCAACCCTCCCCCGGAGGGAGAGGGAGCTACCGTCGTTTTCGCTTTCAGCGAAAACGGAATCAAAAGCATTCAAGCCGACGTCTTTGCCGTCGCAGTTCATCAGCACGAAGCGCGTGGCGTTCCACAGCTTGTTGCAGAAGTTGCGGTAGCCCTCGCAGCGCTGCATGTCGAACTTGATGTCGCGTCCGGGTGAGGCGAGCGAGGCGAAGGTGAAGCGCAGCGCATCGGTGCCGAAGGCGGGGATACCTTCCGGGAATTCGCGGCGGGTGCGCTTCTCGATCTTCTCGGCGTCCTTGGGATTCATCAGACCGGTGGTGCGCTTCTTCACCAGGTTGTCTAGGGTGATGCCATCGATCAGATCGATCGGGTCGAGCACGTTGCCCTTGGACTTGGACATCTTCTGGCCTTCCGCGTCGCGGATCAGGCCGTGCACATACACGTCCCGGAACGGGATCTGGCCGGTGATGTGTCTGGTCATCATCACCATGCGCGCCACCCAGAAGAAGATGATGTCGAAGCCGGTGACCAGCACCGACGACGGCAGGTATTGTTGGACGAACGGGTTCTGCAGTTCGAACGGCTTGCTCATGTCCCAGTCGAGCGTCGAGAACGGCCACAGCGCGGATGAGAACCAGGTGTCGAGCACATCGGCGTCGCGGTCGAGCTGTCCGGCGTAGCCTGCCTGGTCGGCGAGGTGGCGTGCTTCCGCCTCGCCGCGTGCGACGAACACTTCGCCGTTCACGCCGTACCAGGCCGGGATCTGGTGACCCCACCACAGCTGGCGCGAGATGCACCAGTCCTGGATGTTGTTCAGCCACTGGTTGTAGGTGTTGACCCAGTTCTCGGGGTGGAAGCGGATATCGCCGGAAGCGACACATTCCAGTGCCTGTCCGGTGATGGATTTTCCCTCGGGACCCGGCTTGCTCATCGCGACGAACCACTGGTCGGTCAGCATGGGTTCGATCACCACGCCGGTGCGGTCGCCGCGCGGCACTTTGAGCTTGTGCTTGTCGGCCTTGATGAACAGGCCCGCAGCTTCGAGGTCGGTCACGATCTGTTTGCGCGCAACGAAGCGGTCAAGGCCACGATATTTCGCTGGAATTACTCCAATTGTCCATTCCTTTTGGAGCAGCATTGATTTGCTGACAATCGTTCCATCTTCACGTTGTACTAAATGCTGTTGGTCAAAAATCCAATCATCTGCTTTGGTTTCCTTAATGCGGCCATCAAGAGTCAGAATGCTAATCATTGGCAGATTGTGGCGCTGGCCCACCGCATAGTCGTTGAAGTCATGCGCAGGCGTGACCTTGACTACGCCGGTGCCGAATTCCTTGTCCACATATTCGTCGGCGATGACCGGGATGGTGCGCTCGCACAGCGGCAACTTCACCAGCTTGCCGATCAGGTGCTTATAGCGCTCGTCATCTGGATGCACCATCACCGCGACATCGCCCAGCATGGTCTCGGGACGGGTGGTTGCCACCACCAGATGATCTACGATAGTTCCGTCCGCCAGCGGATAGCGGATGCCCCCCGCTAGGGGGTACCGGATGTAATACATCAAGCCGTCTTCTTCTTCCTGTACCACTTCGAGGTCGGACACGGCTGTGTGCAGTTTCGGGTCCCAGTTCACCAGGCGCTTGCCGCGATAGATCAAGCCTTCGCTATACAGGCGCACGAAGGTCTCGGTGACGGCGCGCGACAACCCCTCGTCCATGGTGAAGCGTTCGCGCGACCAGTCGGGCGAAGTGCCAAGGCGGCGCATCTGCTTGGTGATGCTGTTGCCGGAATATTCCTTCCACTCCCACACCTTTTTAATGAAGGCTTCACGGCCAAGTTCGTGGCGCGAAATGCCCTGTGCGTCGAGCTGGCGCTCCACCACGATCTGCGTGGCGATGCCCGCATGGTCGGTACCCGGTTGCCACAAGGTGTTGTCGCCCTTCATGCGGTGGTAGCGCGTCAGCGCATCCATCAAGGTCTGGTTGAAACCGTGCCCCATGTGCAGCGTGCCGGTGACATTCGGTGGCGGTAGCAGGATGCAGAATGCGTGGGATTTGTCCGGGTCCAGTCCGGCCTTGAAGTAGCCGGCGTTCTCCCATGCGGGGTACCAGCGTGCCTCGATATCTTTCGGGTCAAAACTCTTTGCAAGTTCCATGGTTTGCTTTGGGATGTGCTTTAGGCGCTGCGGGAAAGGGCGCGATTATAGCAAAGCCAGGTGCGACGGGCGCTGTGGATGTCTGGCAGGCGACAGAAATTAGTACCCTGTGGATTTGAACGACGTCATGCGGTTTTCCCGCTGGCCAGATCAATATGGCGGAGTTCGTAGCCGCGGTCACGGTAAAACTTGAAGCGTTCGCGCCCTTTGCGCCTGTCTTCCCTATCGTTGCTTACTATTTCGATGACGCGTTCGAAGCGGCTGAAGTAGGACACGCATTCATCATGCAGGCTGATCAACAGGTCGTGGTGTGGGAATTTGTCGTTGTCATGATTCAGCACAACCGGAATTTGAGCGGCGTCTTCGGCATCGGCCAGGCAATGGGGAATAAAGGCAGTGGCAGGATAATGCCACAGCAATTTGTCCAGTACTTCGCTGGTCGCTGCATCGGGCAGGCTGATCGCGGTGCGTATGCCGTTTTGCATGGCTTTGTGGCTCAACTGGCAAGCGGTGCGCAGCTTGTCTGTGGAGCCGGTGTAGAAGTCGACTTTGGTCACAGCCACCCTCGCAAATCTACTGCGCAGCCCAATTGCGGTGTCGCGTGCTCGTTCAATCCTCGCCTACCTGTAAGGTATGTCTCGTCATTTACTGCGCGGCTCCTTGCACTTGGACTTGCTCACAACGATTTTCAAGGGTGTCTGCCATTGAAGTTGATTATTTTGCCGTACGGTTGATAAGGTATTGCGTCAGCAGCGGTACCGGACGACCGGTCGCTCCTTTCTCCTTGCCGGATTTCCAGGCGGTACCGGCGATGTCCAGATGCGCCCAGCGGTAATCCTTGGTGAAGCGAGCCAGGAAGCACGCGGCGGTAATCGTGCCGCCCGCCCGCCCGCCGATGTTCTGCATGTCGGCGAAGTTGCTGTCCAGCAGCGGCTGATAGTCCTCCCATAACGGCAATTGCCAGACCCGGTCATGGGACTGCTCACCAGCCGCCAGTAATTCCCTGGCGAGCTTGTCCTCGTTGCTGAACATGCCGCTGGCGACGTGCCCCAGGGCAATCACACAGGCGCCGGTCAGCGTGGCGATGTCGACTACGGTGTCAGGATCGAATTTTTTCGAGTAGGTAAGCGCGTCGCACAGGATCAACCGGCCTTCGGCATCGGTGTTGAGTATCTCTATGGTCTGTCCGGACATCGAAGTGACGATGTCGCCGGGCTTGATGGCGTTTCCGCTGGGCAGGTTCTCGCAGGTTGGGATGACGCCGACGACATTTATTTTCAAGCCCATTTCGGCGATGGCCTGGATCGTTCCGAGCACGCTGGCGGCACCGCACATGTCGTATTTCATTTCGTCCATCTCGGCGCCGGGCTTGAGCGAGATGCCGCCGGAATCGAAAGTGATGCCTTTGCCCACCAACACAATCGGTTTGTGTTTCTTGTCGGTGCCGCAATATTCCAGCGTGATCAGTTTGGCCGGTTGTTCACTGCCTTGCGTGACGGAAAGGAGCGAGCCCATGCCCAGTTTGCGCATATCCTTCTCTTCGAGCACCGTGATCTTGATTGACTTGTGTGCTTTGCCCAATGCCTGCGCCTTGGCGGCAAGATAGGCCGGGGTGCAGATGTTGCCCGGCAGGTCGCCCAGTGTCTTCGCGAGATCCATGCCATGCGCAGTGGCGGCAGCCTGGTCGAGCACGTTCTTCAATGCGGCAGGCGGCTTGTCCCGAGTGGCGAAACTAATGCTCTTGAGCGTCGAAGGCTTGCCCGGTTTGCTCTTCAGGCTGTCGGAGCGATAAACGCTACCGCTTGCGGCGAACACCGCCTGCTTGATTATCCAGGCCGGATCTTTCCAGATGCCTTCGTCGATCAAATACAGCGTAGCTTCTTTGCAAGGTGTGCCGTTCAATGCGCTGAAAGTCGCGTTCAGGATGCTGACGGTGGTCTTGTTGTTCAGCTCGGCCGCCTTGCCCAAGCCGATCAATAACACGCGTTCGGCCGCGATGCCGGGAAGTTTGTGCAGCAGCAGCGTGGTGGCGGATTTTCCGTTCATGTCGCCGTTGGCGATCAGATCACTGAGGGCGTGTTTGGCCGTCTTGTCGAGCAATTGTGCGGCTGGTGAAAGTTTGCCGCCTTCGTATACGCCAACGACTACGCAGTTGCTGCGTTGTTTGTCCGGACTGCTTTGTTTTATGCTAAATTCCACGTGAAGCTCCTTGAGGTTTTACAAGCCTGCGCTACGATGTCTGATTATCCGCAAACTTACCATGTAAAGTCAAAGCCGATGCGTTCCGGAATCTTTCAGCGCGCCCTGGTGAATGAATTCGCCAGCAATGGGATGCTGGTGTTCGCAGTGTTGTTTGGCATTATCGTGGTCAGCCAGCTGATACGACTGTTGGGCGAAGCGGTCAGCGGAGCCATTGCTGTGGATGGGGTAATGGCGTTGCTGGGTTTCAGCGCACTGAATTATTTGCCGGTATTGCTTTCCATCAGTTTGTTCATATCCATTCTGCTTACCTTGTCGCGTTGCTACCGCGACAGTGAAATGGTGGTGTGGTTTGGCTCGGGGATCGGGTTGACGCGCTGGATAATGCCGGTGTTATCGTATGCCATTCCTGTTGTAGGGGTGATCGCATTGCTTAGCCTGGTGCTGTCGCCATGGGCTTTGCGCAAGGCTGAGGAGTTCAAGAACAAGCTGGAAAGCCGCGATGATGTTACTACCGCGACCCCTGGCATGTTCCGCGAGTCGAGACAGGCTGGCAGAGTGTATTTCATCGAAAACGTCAATCCGGGCTCCAATCGCGTCGGCAATATCTTTGTGCAATCCGAGCTAAACGGCAAAATCGGCGCGATGGCAGCCCAGCAAGGCATACAGGAAACCATGCCTAACGGTGATCGCTTTCTGGTGTTGTTGAATGGCACGCGTTATGAAGGTACGCCCGGGCAGCGCGATTACCGCACGGTGGAATTCCAGCGCTACGGGGTGCGCATTGATGACATGCCTGTCAAGCAGGCCGAACCCCAGGTGCATAGCATGTCTACTTTTCAATTGTGGAGCAGCCGCACAACCTGGGATATCTCCGAACTGGAATGGCGCATTGGGTTGCCGATCAGCGCAGCGATCCTGGCTTTGTTGGCGATCCCGCTGGGCTATGTCAATCCCCGCGCCGGACGTTCGCTTAATCTGATCCTGGCGATCGTGCTGTATATGCTCTACAACAACATGATCAGTGTCACCAATACCTGGGTAGGCCAGGGAACAATTTCGCCCGGCATCGGCCTGCTGGGGATTCACGCCGCGATGCTGATGGTCACGGTGCTGATGTTCTTTCGCCGCATGACCTTGTTCAGTTGGCGCAGGGTGGTCAGGAAATGAAGCTGCTGACGCGCTATCTGGGCCGGGAGATTTATTTCAGTATCGGTCTGGTCTTTGTTGCGTTGCTTATGTTATTTGCTTTTCTGGATCTGATTCATGAGTTGAATGAGATGGGAAAGGGACAATATCACCTGGGCTATGTGCTGCTTTTCGTGTTGCTGACGATCCCCGGACATGTCTACGAGCTGTTTCCGGTGGCAGTCCTGATCGGTACGATCACGGCGCTGGTGCAACTGGCGGGCAGTTCGGAATTGACCGTTATTCGCTCTTCCGGTGCCTCGCTGGGACAGATGATTGGTGCGTTGTTCAGGATGGCTGTGCCACTGGTGATTTTGAGTTTCGTATTCGGTGAGCTGATTGCGCCTCCAAGCGAGAGGATGGCGCAGCAATTGCGGCTAAAGGCGCAAAATGCGCAGGTTTCGCTGCATGAGTTCCGCTCGGGTGTCTGGGTCAAGGACGAAAACAATTTCGTGAATGTGAAAAGCGTGATGCCGGATACCAGCCTGTCGGATATTGACATCTACCGTTTCGACCCTGCCTATCATTTGCAGACAATTACCAACGCCAAGCGGGCGGAATTCATCGATCAGGGAGTTTGGCAGCTTAAAGATGTGCGAGAGACCAGTTTCAGCAAGGATAGGATTGACGTCGATGTTCAACCTTTACGTGAATGGCATTCGACTTTGACTCCGGCAATTCTCAGCGTGCTGCTGGTGGTGCCGGAACAAATGTCAGCCTACGATTTGTATCAATACACCATGCACTTGAAGGAGAATCGCCAAAAAAGCACGCGCTATGAAATCGCGATGTGGAACAAACTTCTCAATCCGCTGGCTTTGCTGGTGATGATGCTGCTGGCCTTGCCGTTTGCGGCTTACCATCGGCGTGCGGGGGGAGTTGGCGCGATGATATTCCTGGGTATCGTGCTGGGTTTGGTGTTTCACTTTGTCGGGCGCTTGTTTGCCAGCCTGGGTGCGCTCAACGACTGGCAGCCATTCATCAGTGCCACTGCGATGATCGGCTTGTTCCTGTTGTTGAGTATGCTGATGCTATGGTGGACCGAGCGGCGCTGATCTCCCATCCGGTTGCCATGCGTTGATCCCGGAGAAAGGCGAGGTCAAAAAATTCCTGCTTGCCTGCTGTCCCTGTGCGGGACGATCGATACGGCGGGTCAACGCACCTGGAATGCCGGCGAAGCGCCATTTCCGCCTGCCGCAGCCCTGCGGGCTTCCTGCTCGATCACCATCTTTCTGACTTCCTCACGCTGCTTTGCCGGTATCTTGCTAAAGGCACGGTATTTTTCACGCGCGGCATCGCGTTGTGCGGGAGTGAGTTTGCTCCATTTCACCAAGCGGTTATGGTAGCGCTGTTTTTGGACCGGGGTCAGGTTCGGATAGCGTTTGGCGGTTGCGAGCAGCCGCGTCCGCTGGATTTCCGGCAGCGTATCCCACTGCTGATCCAAAGGAGCAAGGGCTTCCCGCTGGTCAGGGTTCAGCGCACGCCAGGACAATGATTCTGCGTTGGCCGGTGTGCCGGAAATGCACAGCAACAAAAGCACCCCGATTACTGAAATTCGCATCTGTTGATGAGCATCAACAATTAATTCACGAAAACATCGATAGGCATGTCGTCTGTCAAGATTGCCAAATCTGTTTCATCAACCTGTTGTTCCTGCATGTGATTCCAATAGCCCATTCCGGTGACGATCGTGGCGATGAGCAGTACGGCGACCACCCATAACCGGATTGGACTCGTGATCAGGCGGTGTATGCCGCGACCTGTGTTTAGAACAAAGGCGGGAGCACGTACCGACTGTCTGCTCAGCGCAGCCTGGCGCGCGATGCTTAACGCCGACAGAGTGCGCTGGTCCAGCTGCCGGGTGCTTAGCGTCAGCAAGCGGGCGATTTTTTCAGGGTTCAGGTTTTTAGTCATGGCAATTCTACTCCTCTAGCTTTCAAAGACACGGAAAGCGCATGTACAGCACGGGAACAGTGGGTTTTTACGCTTCCCTCTGTGCAGCCCATTACTGCAGCGGTCTCGGTTGTATCCAATCCTTCCCAATAACGCAGCAGGAATGCTTCGCGTTGACGCGCGGGCAATTTGCCAAGTGCCTCCTCGATCAGCGCAATTATCTGGCTTTGTTGCAACGACGCTTCAGGGGCGGCGGGAGTGCTCTGGTTGTCACTGTCTTCAAGCACATCCAGAGGGTCGAATTCATCATCATCATGCCGCGATTGTAATCCGGAAAACAGCGTTATCCAGGCGGAACGAACTTTTTGCCTGCGGTAATAGTCACGGATGGTGTTTTGCAAGATGCGCTGGAACAGCATCGGCAGTTCTTCGGCTGGTTTGTTGCCATATTTTTCCGACAGCTTGATCATCGCATCCTGGACTATATCCAGTGCGGCATGGTCGTCGCGCACGGCATAGAGCGCATGTTTGTATGCGCGACGCTCGACACTGCTGAGAAATTGGCTAAATTCGTCTGAACTGCTCAGTTTGACCACCTCTGGCTAAGTGAGCACATGGTAACAAATTGCGGCCAATATGGCTCAAAACCAATTTTCAATGCGGCAAAAGTTGACCAAAACGTTCCCAACCTTTATCTTATGCGGTCTTTTTCGGCTTAAATTTGGGTGTTTGCGATGGAGTTGACTGGCGCGGAGATTGCTGTCCGTTGTTTGCAGGAAGAGGGGGTTGAATACATATTCGGGTACCCCGGAGGTGCAGTGCTGCATATATATGACGCACTGTTTCAGCAGGACAAGGTTAAGCATATTCTGGTGCGACATGAACAGGCGGCGGTGCATGCTGCCGATGGTTATGCGCGCTCTTCGGAAAAAGTGGGGGTGGCTTTGGTCACCTCCGGCCCCGGAATCACCAATGCCGTCACCGGAATTGCTACCGCGTATATGGACTCGATACCGATGGTGATCATCAGCGGTCAGGTGCCGAGCTATGCCATCGGTGAAGATGCCTTCCAGGAAGTTGACTCTGTCGGGATCACCCGGCCTTGTGTCAAACACAACTTTTTGATCAAGCATGTAGAGGATATCGGCCCGACCATCAAGAAGGCTTTTTACCTGGCCAAGTCAGGCCGCCCGGGTCCGGTGCTGGTGGATATTCCCAAAGATATCTCCAATGAAAAAGCCGAATTTGTCTATCCGGACAACGTGAGCATCCGTTCCTACAATCCGGCGGGCAAAGGCGATGCTGTGCAGATCGCGCGTGCCGCGCAATTGTTGCTGGAAGCAAAGCGGCCGATGATATACAGCGGCGGCGGTGTGGTGCTGTCCGGTGCATCGGCGCAATTGACCGAATTGGTGCGTATGCTGGGCTTTCCGTGCACCAATACCCTGATGGGCTTGGGTGGTTATCCCGCCACTGATAAGCAGTTCCTCGGGATGCCGGGGATGCACGGGACCTACGAAGCGTGCATGGCGATGCAATATTGCGATGTGCTGATTGCGATCGGCGCACGCTTTGACGACCGCGTGGTCGGCAACGTCGAGCATTTCGCACAGGTGCCGCGCAAGATCATTCATCTCGACATCGACCCTTCCTCGATCGCCAAACGCGTCAAAGTCGATGTGCCGGTGGTGGGCGAACTGAAACCGGTGCTGGAACAATTGCTGGGCGAATTGCGCAACAGCGGAAAAAAGCCGGACCCGGCCGCTTTGGTGGCATGGTGGAAGCAGGTGGACGAATGGCGTGTCAAGGGCGGCGGATTGCGCTACAAGAACTCCGCCGAGATCATCAAACCGCAATTCGTGATCGAGAAGCTGTACGAAATCACCCACGGGGATGCTTTCGTCACCTCGGATGTCGGCCAGCATCAGATGTGGGCGGCCCAGTACTACAAATTCGACCAGCCGCGCCGCTGGATCAATTCCGGCGGGCTGGGCACGATGGGTTTCGGCCTGCCGGCGGCGATGGGGGTACAGCTGATCAATCAGGGTGCGACAGTGGCCTGCGTTACCGGGGAAGGCAGCATCCAGATGAATATCCAGGAACTGTCCACCTGCAAGCAATTCCACCTGCCGATCAAGGTGCTATCGCTGAACAACCGCTATCTGGGCATGGTGCGGCAGTGGCAGGAGTTCTTCCACGGCAACCGCTACTCGGAATCCTATATGGATGCATTGCCGGATTTCGTGAAGTTGGCCGAGGCTTACGGGCATGTCGGTGTGCGTATTGATAAACCTTCAGATGTGGAGCCGGCGCTGAAAGAAGCTTTCGCGCGCAAGAACGAGCTGGTGTTCATGGACTTCCAGACCGACCCGACGGAAAACGTGTTTCCGATGGTCCCGGGCGGCAAGGGCTTGTCTGAAGTGATTTTGTCGGAGGATTTGTAATGCGGCACATCATTTCCCTGTTGATGGAAAACGAGGCAGGCGCCCTGTCGCGGGTAGCGGGGCTGTTCTCCGCGCGCGGCTACAATATCGAATCGCTGGCGGTCGCCCCGACCGAAGACCCTACCTTGTCGCGCATGACCATCGTCACCAGCGGTTCGGACGCGGTCATCGAGCAGATCAACAAACAGCTCAACAAACTGATTGACGTGGCGGCGGTGATGGATTTGAACGAGGGCGAGCATCTGGAGCGCGAACTGATGCTGGTCAAGGTGCGTGCCGAGGGCGCGGCGCGCGAGGAACTGAAACGTATCGCGGGTACATTCCAGGGGCGTGTCATCGATGTTTCCGAGCGTACGCTCACGATAGAGCTGACCGATACCTGCGCCAGGCTGGATGGATTCCTGCAGGCGATCGGGCGCGAGCCGATTCTGGAGACGGTCCGCAGTGGCGCTTCCGGCATCGGACGCGGCGAACGGATTTTGAAACTTTAATTTTTAACGGAAGAGAGCAACATGAAAGTTTATTACGACAAGGACGCGGATTTATCCCTGATCAAAGGCAAGAAGGTCACTATCGTCGGTTACGGTTCTCAGGGGCATGCGCATGCGCAAAATCTGCGCGACTCAGGCGTCAGCGTGACCGTTGCGCTGCGCAAGGACGGCGCATCCTGGAAAAAGGCCGAAGGCGCTGGCTTGAAGGTGGCAGAAGTCGCCGCTGCGGTTAAGGATGCCGACGTGGTGATGATGCTGTTGCCTGACGAAACCATCCCGCAGGTCTACCATGAGGAGGTTGCGCCGAACATGAAGGCAGGCGCGGCGCTGGCGTTTGCGCACGGCTTCAATGTCCATTACAACCAGGTCGTGCCGCGCGCCGATGTCGATGTGATCATGGTTGCGCCCAAGGGTCCCGGCCATACCGTGCGTTCCGAATATCTCAAGGGCGGCGGCGTGCCGAGCCTGATTGCGGTATACCAGGACAAGTCCGGCAAGGCACGCGACCTCGCCCTGTCCTATGCGGCGGCCAACGGCGGCACCAAGGGCGGCGTGATCGAGACCAACTTCCGCGAAGAGACCGAGACCGACCTGTTCGGCGAACAGGCGGTGCTGTGCGGTGGCGCGGTGGAACTGGTCAAGGCAGGCTTCGAAACCCTGACCGAAGCGGGATATGCGCCGGAAATGGCTTATTTCGAGTGCCTGCATGAACTGAAGCTGATCGTCGACCTGATGTACGAAGGCGGCATCGCCAACATGAATTACTCGATTTCCAACAACGCCGAATACGGCGAATATGTGACCGGCCAGCGCGTGATCGGCAGTGAGGCGCGCGCCGCGATGAAACAGTGTCTGGAGAACATCCAGAACGGCTCTTATGCCAAGCAATTCATCCTGGAGGGCCGTACCAGCTATCCGGAGATGACCGCGCGGCGCCGTCTGAACGCGGCGCATCCGATCGAGCAGGTGGGTGGGCAGTTGCGGGCGATGATGCCGTGGATAGGCAAGAACAAACTGGTTGATCAATCCAAGAACTGAGTGCAAGGATAAGGGGAAGGTTGGAGGGTTTGCATCAGACCCCATGCCTTCCCCTTTTTTTCACTCCAGCCTTTTACCTTGATACTCTTTATAAACACTCCATGAAAAATTATCCCCACCCCATCATCGCCCGCGAAGGATGGCCATTCCTGGCGATCGCGACCATACTGGCGATCGCTGCCACTGCCTGGTGCGCAGCCTGGTCTATCCCGGTGTGGATCATTGCACTGTTCATCCTGCAATTTTTTCGCGATCCGGCGCGCGAGATCCCTCAGCTCGCGGGTGCGGTGCTGTCCCCTGCCGACGGACGCATCGTCGCGGTGGAGCGCATCAACGACCCCTATGTTCAGCGGGAAGCGATCAAGGTCAGCGTATTCATGAACGTGTTCAATGTGCATTCCAACCGCAGTCCGGTGGACGGCACGGTGCAGCAGATATGGTATTACCCCGGCAAGTTCGTGAATGCCGATCTGGACAAAGCCTCCACGGAGAACGAGCGCAACGCGATGTGGCTGAAAACGGCCAACGGTGCCGATATCACGTCGGTGCAAGTCGCTGGACTGATCGCGCGGCGCATCCTGTGCTATGTCAAGGCGGGTGACGCGCTGGCGCGCGGCCAGCGCTACGGATTCATCCGCTTCGGCTCGCGCGTAGACGTATATCTGCCGCTGCATGCCGTTGTGAAAGTCAGCATCGGCGACAAGGTGTCGGCAACCACGACCATCTTGGCAGTATTGCCGTAAACAGGTTACTCTAGACTTATGGATGAATTCAACACACGCAAACCGATGAATCTGCGCAAGCGCGGGATTTATTTATTGCCCAATCTGTTTACGACCGGCGCGTTGTTTGCAGGATTCTATGCCATCGTGCAGGCGATGAACGGCCGGTTTGAACACGCGGCAGTGGCGATATTCATCGCGATGGTGCTGGACGGACTGGATGGTCGCGTTGCGCGGCTGACGCATACCCAGAGCGAATTCGGTGCCGAATACGACAGCTTGTCCGACATGGTTTCGTTCGGTGTTGCGCCTTCTCTGGTGGTTTACGAATGGGCACTGAAAGGGCTGGGTAAACTGGGCTGGTTTGCGGCATTCATCTATTGCGCGGCAACCGCATTGCGCTTGGCACGTTTCAACACCAATATCGACGTGGTGGACAAGCGCTACTTTCAGGGCTTGCCCAGCCCGGCTGCCGCGGCCCTGATAGCCGGATTCGTATGGGTGATGCACGATTATGATTTCAGCGGCGAGACGGTACGCTGGTACGCGGTGGTGCTGTCCGTTTTTGCCGGGCTGAGCATGGTCAGCAATTTGCCGTTCTATAGTTTCAAAGACTTTAATATGCGCAAGAGCGTGCCGTTCCTGGTGATTTTTCTGGCGGTCCTGTTTTTGATCGTTGTTTCCAGCTATCCCCCCGGCGTACTGTTCGGGTTGTTCCTGTGCTATTCCCTGTCCGGCTATGCGTTATGGCTTTGGCGCCGCCGCCGCAACTATAAATAGCAGCCTTCCGCTCCGATCTATTGCACACGGCGGTAAAACTGGTAATATTAGTCCCATGCACTTCTCTACTCACATCGCAATACTCCACTCCACGTTCAGCCTGATGGCTGCGCTGCTGCTGCGCGGCGCGCGCTAAACATACCCACACAAAGTCTGAAACAAGCGCGGTAACCTTTGCGGTTAGCGCAGGATAAACCTATTTGCAATGGAGTTCGACATGACAAATAAATTGATAGTATTTGATACCACGTTGCGCGATGGCGAGCAAAGTCCGGGCGCGGCGATGACCCGGGAAATGAAGATCCGTATTGCGCGGCAACTGGAGAAGTTGGGCGTCGACATCATCGAGGCAGGATTTGCGGCAGCCAGCCCCGGTGATTTCGCGGCAGTGAAGGCGGTTGCCGAAATCGTCAAGGATTCCACCGTGTGCTCGCTGGCGCGTGCGATCGAGAATGACGTGCGCCGTGCCGGCGAAGCTATCCGGCCGGCCAAGTCGGGGCGTATCCATACTTTTATCGCCACCAGCCCGATCCACATGCAACACAAGTTGCACATGAATGAGGATCAGGTGGTTGAGCGCGCGGTCAGCGCTGTCAAATGGGCGCTCGAATATACCGATGATGTGGAATTCTCCGCCGAGGATGCGGTCCGCTCCGACATGGATTTTCTGGTGCGGGTATTCGATGCGGTGATACAGGCCGGAGCCAGGACGCTGAATGTGCCGGATACAGTGGGCTACTCGGTTCCATCTGCATGGGGTGAGCGCATCAAGCAACTGATCGCACGCGTGCCCGATTCCGATAAGGTGATTTGGTCCACCCATTGCCACAACGATCTTGGGCTTGCGGTGGCGAATTCGCTGGCCGCCCTGATGAACGGAGTACGTCAAGTGGAATGCACCATCAATGGCCTGGGGGAGCGTGCCGGCAATGCTTCGCTGGAAGAAATCGTGATGGCGGTGAAGACCCGCCGCGATATCTTCAATCTGGATACGCGCATCCATACCGAGCAGATCGTACCGACTTCCAGGCTGGTCTCGACCATCACCGGTTACCCGGTGCAACCGAACAAAGCGATTGTCGGCGCGAATGCGTTTGCGCACGAATCCGGCATCCACCAGGACGGGGTGCTGAAGCACCGTGAGACCTATGAAATCATGCGTGCCGAGGATGTGGGTTGGAACGCGAACAAGTTGACCTTGGGCAAGCTCTCGGGGCGAAATGCATTGCGCCAGCGTTTCAAGGAGCTGAATATCGAGTTTCCTTCGGAAGCGGCCTTCAATGCCGCCTTCCAGCGTTTCAAAGAGCTGGCGGATCGCAAGAATGAGATCTTTGATGAAGACTTGCAAGCCCTGGCCAGCGATGAAGCGGTGGCGGAGGTTAGCGAACATTACCGGCTGGTGGCGATGGGCGCGCATTCCGAAACCGGAGTGCTGCCGGTGGCGCGTGTGGTGATGAGCATAGACGGTGCCGAGCGGCAGGCCGATGCGCAGGGCGGCGGGCCGGTGGATGCCACTTTCAAGGCGATCGAGCAAATCGCCGGAAGCGGCGCCGAGCTGCAATTGTATTCGGTGAACAACATCACCAGCGGTACCGATGCGCAGGGAGAGGTGACAGTGCGCATGTCCAAAGGAGGACGCATCGTCAATGGGCACGGTGCGGACACCGATATCGTGGTGGCATCAGCCAAGGCCTACCTGAATGCGCTGAATAAATTGCACAGCAAGCTGGAGCGCGCGCATCCGCAATTGTGATTTCCTGCATATGCAGCGGGCGACTGATGCTGAGGGATTTTCAAAATAACGGCGCATTGAAAATGCGCCGTTATTTTTGCAAGGATGGATGGATCCGGAAATGCCGCAGCGCAAGTCGGCTTTGTCATTGATAGTACGTTGTGGTTTAATCGCATCCATGAAATTTCCCTTTCAAAACGTTGCATTGATCGGCAAATACAAGGCTCCGGAAATTGCCGAGCCAGTGCTGCGGCTGGCCGGGTTTCTGACCGAAAAAGGACTGAAGGTGGTAGTCGACAGTCTGACTGCCGAGCATCTCAAGAGTCATCCTTATACCGAAATGAGCCTGGCCGAGATCGGTAATGCGGTGGATCTGGCGATTGTGCTGGGCGGCGACGGCACGATGCTGAACATCGCGCGCACTTTGTCGCCGTGCAATATTCCGATGGTCGGTGTGAATCAGGGACGGCTGGGTTTTCTGACCGATCTGACGCTGGACACCATGCAGGAAAGCATCACCGCCATGCTGGAGGGGAAATTCGTCACCGAGCAGCGTCTGCTGATCGCCGCGCGGGTGCTGCGCAATGAAGTCGAGGTGTTCAACGACTCCGCATTCAACGAAGTGGTGGTGCATCGCAATTCGATCAGCAGCATGATCGAGTTCGAAGTGCGCATTGACGGTGAATATCTGTATAACCAGCGCGCCGACGGACTGATCGTCGCGACACCCACTGGTTCAACTGCCTATGCGATGTCGGCCGGCGGCCCGATATTGCATCCCAGCCTGGATACGCTCGAACTGGTTCCGATCTGTCCGCACACGCTAAGCAACCGTCCCATCGTCGTAAAGAGTTCCTCTGTAGTGGAGATACTGGTGCACCGTACACCCGACATACGCCTGCGTTTCGACAGCCATACCAGCTACGACCTGCAGCTGCATGACAAGATCATCGTTACGCGCCACCCCGAAATGGCCTGCCTGCTGCACCCGGTAGGACACAGCTACTACCATACGCTGCGCGAAAAACTGCTCTGGAACCAGACGCCCTGATGAAAACATATTGCACTGCATGTTGCAGACACGCTTGCCCCGCTGCCGCCGGAACTGGCATGCTGCATCGGGGGATGCGCGCTCCCTGTCCAATCCGGAGTGCGGTGGATCCGGAGGGCGTATAGATGCTTAAATTTCTGAGCATTCGTGATTTCGTAATCGTCTCGGCGCTTGAGCTGGATTTTTCTGCCGGCTTTACCGCGCTGACCGGCGAGACCGGCGCCGGGCAAATCGATACTGATAGATGCATTGACGCTTGCGCTTGGCGGGCGATGCGATGCGGGCATGGTGCGCAACGGCTGCGAGCGCGCCGAGATCGCGGCCGAGTTTGATATTGCGGCACTGCCGAATTTGCAGGCCTGGCTGCGCGAGCAGGAACTGGATGGCGATGCGGGCGTTTGCCTGCTGCGCCGTGTGCTGGATGCCGGAGGGCGCTCGCGCGGCTTCATCAACGGGCGCAGCGCGACGCAGCAACAGATGCGCGAGGCGGGCGACCAGTTGTTGGATATTCACGGCCAGCATGCGCATCAATCGCTGTTGCGACCAGACGCACAACGCATGCTGCTGGACGGTTATGCGGGCATCTGCGACGCTGCAGAAAAAGTCGCGGACTTGTACCGGGAATGGCAAACCTTGCGCCGCCGCCGCATCAGCCTGAGCGAGAATGCCGAAGCGGTCGCCGCAGAGCGCGAATTGTTGCAGTTCCAGCGCAATGAAATCGACGGGTTGGGCTTCAACCGGGCGGAATGGCAGGGGCTGCAGGAAGATTATGCGCGTCATTCTCATGCGGCGAGTCTGCAGGAGGCTGCCGGGTTCGGTCTGGAAACTTTGAATGAAGCGGACAATTCCTGTCTGGCGCAACTCAATGCGCTGACGGCGCGGATTCGCGACGGGGTACAGCACGATGCCGGCCTGGGCGAGACGCTGCGCATGCTGGAAAGCGCGCAGGCCGAGTTGCAGGAAGCAGTATATGAATTGCGCCATTATCAGCAGCGCCTGGATACCGATCCGCAGCGCTTGCGCGAGCTGGAGCAGCGCATCCAGAGTGTGATGGATGCTGCACGCAAATACCGCATTGCGCCAGAACAGCTGGATCAGGCATTGCAGCGCATCGTGTCGCGCCTGGCAGAGCTGGGTGGCGATGCCGACCTGGCCGAACTGGAGCGCCAGGAAAAGTCCGCGCGGCAAAGCTACCTGACGGTGGCGCACAAATTGACCGCTGCGCGCAAAAAGGCCGCAGACAAATTGTCACGCGAAATCACCGCCGCGATGCAGATGCTGGCGATGCAGGGCGGAAATTTTTCGGTGGCCTTGCAACCGTTGGAGGAAGGCAATGCATACGGGCTGGAAACCATAGAATTCCAGGTTGCCGCCAATCCGGGCATCCCATTGCGCAGCCTGTCCAAGGTCGCGTCGGGTGGCGAACTGTCGCGCATCAGTCTGGCGATACAGGTCACCACCTCGCAGCTTGCCGGCGTGCCGACACTGATCTTCGACGAGGTGGACAGCGGCATTGGCGGGCGCGTTGCGGAGATCATCGGACAGTTGCTGAAAAAGCTGGGCGGGAGCTATCAGGTGCTGTGCGTCACGCATCTGCCGCAGGTTGCGGCGGCGGCCGACCAGCAGTGGCAGGTCAGCAAGGCGGTGGAAAACGGCGTCACATTGAGTCACATCGCCGTACTGGATGGCAAGCAGCGCATTGAGGAGATTGCGCGCATGCTGGGCGGCGTAAAGATCACCGAAACCACGCGCAAACATGCCGCCGAGATGCTGGGTGTGGCTGCTTGAGGTATTATGCGGCGCTTTGTATTTGAATATTGATTAGGGATTTCATGCGCATCACGATTGTTTTGCTTTCCGCACTGCTGGCTTCATGCGACAGTTTTTACATACCCTTCATATCGCCCTACAAGCTGGATATCCGCCAGGGGAATTATGTGACCAAGGATATGCGCGCCCAGCTGAAGCTCGGCATGTCCAAGGTACAAGTAAAATTTCTGCTGGGCACACCGATGATAAGAGACGTCTTTCACGCTAATCGATGGGACTATGTGTATAGTTTTGAGCATGATGGCAAGGTGATCGAAAGGCAAAGGTTGACACTGTTCTTCGACAACGACAATCTGGCGCGCATCGATGACGGCAGCCAGCCAACCGGAATTGTGCCGGCCAGGGCCGAGCCGCAAGCAAAGGGGTAGGGCATGGATAAAATCAAAATCGCCGTTGCGGGCAGCTGCGGCCGCATGGGCCGCGCTTTACTAGAGGGTGTAGCGCAAACCGGCGATCTGGCGCTGCATGCCGCGCTGGAACACAGCGGCAGTGCGGTGCTGGGCAAGGATGCCGGAGAACTGTTCGGCGCGCCCTGTGGAGTGAAGATCCGCGCGGACGTGGAAGCGGCGCTGCAGGGCGCCGACGTGCTGGTCGATTTCACCCGCCCCGAAGGTACGCTGCACCACCTCGAAATCTGCCGCAAGCTCGGCGTGAACATCGTGATCGGCACCACCGGATTCAATGCGCAACAAAAGGCGCAACTCGGTGCGGCGGCGCATCACATCGGCGTCGTGTTCGCGCCCAACATGAGCGTGGGCGTAAACCTGGTGTTCAAATTGCTGGAGACCGCGTCGCTTGTGCTGGCGCACGGTTACGACATTGAGATCATCGAGGCGCATCACCGCCACAAGGTGGACGCGCCCTCAGGCACCGCGCTGGGCATGGGCGAGGTGATCGCGAAAACGCTGGGGCGCGACCTGGTGCAATGCGCCGTGTACGGACGCGAGGGCGTCACCGGCGAGCGCGATCCGTCCACGATAGGCTTTGCCACAGTGCGCGGCGGCGACATCGTCGGCGACCACACCGTGTTGTTCGCCGGCACCGGCGAGCGCATCGAGATTACCCACAAGGCCAGCAGCCGCGCCACCTTCGCTCTGGGCGCGCTGCGTGCCGCGCGATTCCTGAAAACGCACCCGGCGGGGATGTATGACATGCAGGATGTGCTGGGACTGAAGTGATCCAGAACAGATTGCAGCATTCCAGATTAAATTGATTCGAGAGGATGCTTATGAGTAATGCCTGGAATTGGACCGCACGGTATGTGGCGGTTATCGTGGTGACACTGATATTGGCCGCTGCCCTGGGCAGCATGGATCTGTTTGAGAAGACCTCATTATTCGGCGGCAAATTGACCGCTGCCCATCTGGTGCGATTTCTCGGGTTTGCCGCTGCCTTGACGGCATTCTGGCTGCTGGTGCAGCGCGCGGCGATCTTTTTGCGGCAACGACAAGGGCACTGGTCGTTCCTGCGGCATTTCATGCTTCCCGTGGCGAGCCTGATCTATGTTGCGGCAGCCTATTCAATCTTGCTGCTGGTGCTCAAGCCATTCCTGGAAGGTTCCCTGCATAACATCTACAACTGGTTCTTCATCATCATCATCCTCGCCGTTGCCGGATGGCTGGTGGTGGCGGTATTGAATCAATCTTCCCCGATGACCGAGATGTTTACCTCTTTCGGCAATCGCAATAGAAAATCATGCCCGGCTTGCGGAGCAGAGAGCGAGCAGGAGGCCAAATTCTGCAAGTCTTGCGGCCATGATCTGGCCGTGCCCGGTTAGCAGTCAATCCGGCTATTACTCGCCTTCGCTGGCCTTGCTGGCCAGGGCGTGGTGCTCGATCAGTTTGTCGATAAAGCGGCGCAGGAAGCTTTCCGGCTGAACGCTGTGGAAGCGGTCGGTCTCCTGTCCGCGGCTGTAGGCGATCACGGTCGGAAAGCCGCGCACCTTGTGCCGCCCGGCAATGCGCATGTTCTCGTCCGCATCCACCTTCGCCAGCACGAACCGGCCGGCATATTCCCGGGCCAGTTTTTCCAGCATCGGCCCCAGCACCAGGCAGGGGCTGCACCACTCCGCACCGATATCCAGCAGCACCGGCACTTCGTGCGAGCGTGCCACGACCAGTTCGTCAAAATTGGCTTCCTCTACGTCGTATGAAAATTTAGTCATTTTCGGAATGGGTGTTTTGCATTGATCCAGTACGCGCCATTATAAAGCCGGCCAGCAAAACCATGAAAGCTGGGTGGACTGAACTGTCATTGACGAACACGAATGTCTGGCGAAGTTTGCTGGGGATGTCTTCTCCGAATGTATTGCTGGTGCCCGGATTTCCATGTTCCGTTGTTGCAGCCAGCCCGGCATGCCGATGGCATACATTGCATTTGATACCCCCCCTCCTATCCGCTATAATGTGTGCCTATCAAAAGCGGGTTGAACGGTTCGGTTCTTCCCGCTTCTTTATGTCATACCTCTCGGGAGCATCCAGTGTCGCAGACGAAGCCAGCCATCTTAGTTTTAGCCGATGGTACGGTGTTTCGCGGCATTTCCATCGGGGCTTCCGGCAGCAGCGTCGGCGAAGTGGTGTTCAACACCGCGATGACCGGCTACCAGGAGATCCTCACCGACCCGTCCTACTGCAAGCAGATCGTCACGTTGACCTATCCGCATATCGGCAACGTCGGCATGAATGCCGAGGACGTGGAGTCGCGCCAGGTGTTTGCCAGCGGGCTGATCATCCGCGATCTGTCGATGATGGTGAGCAACTTCCGCAGCACGCAGTCCTTGCCGGAGTACCTGAAGGCCAACCATGTCGTCGCGATCGCGGGGATCGATACGCGCAAGCTGACGCGCATTTTGCGCGAGAAGGGCGCGCAGAACGGCTGCATCGCGAGCGGCAGCGACGAGGCGGCGGCGCTGAAGGCGGCGCGCGGTTTTGCCGGTCTGGAAGGCATGGACCTGGCCAAGGAAGTCAGCTGCGCGCAATCCTATCCCTGGACGCAGCGCGAGTGGAAACTGGGTGTCGGCTATCCGGAGACGGAACAAAGCAGATTCCATGTGGTGGCTTACGACTTCGGCGTGAAGCGCAACATCCTGCGCATGCTGGCCGAACGCGGCTGCCGCATCACCGTGGTGCCCGCGCAGACCAGTGCGAAAGACGTGCTGGCGATGGAGCCGGACGGGGTGTTCCTGTCCAACGGCCCCGGTGATCCCGAGCCGTGCGATTACGCGATCAAGGCAACCCAACAATTTTTAGAGGCGGCGTACGCCGCTGTTCGGCATCTGCCTCGGCCACCAGATCATGGGCTTGGCGGTGGGCGCCAAGACGGTGAAGATGAAGTTCGGCCATCGCGGTGCGAACCATCCGGTGCAGGTCACGCAGACCGGGCGCGTGATGATCACCAGCCAGAACCACGGTTTCGCGGTGGATGCGGCGACGCTGCCGAAGAATGCGCGCGTCACGCACGTGTCGCTGTTCGACGGCACGCTGCAGGGTTTCGAGTTGACCGACAAGCCGGCGTTCTGCTTCCAGGGACACCCGGAGGCGAGCCCGGGTCCGCATGATGTGGATGGATTGTTCGATAAGTTTATTGGATTGATGAACGAGAGGAAGTGAAGGGAGAAGGGAGAAGGGAGAAGGGAGAAGTGCACGGCGCTTTTTACCCTTCCCTCTTCCCTCTTCCCTCTTCCCTCAAGGAATGGCAAAACGTACAGACATTAAAAGCATCCTGATCATCGGCGCCGGCCCGATCGTCATCGGGCAGGCGTGCGAGTTCGACTACTCCGGCGCGCAGGCCTGCAAGGCGCTGCGCGAGGAAGGCTATCGCGTGATCCTGGTGAACTCGAATCCGGCGACGATCATGACCGACCCGGGCATGGCGGATGCGACCTATATCGAGCCGATCACCTGGCAGATGGTGGAGAAGATCATCGCCAAGGAGAAACCCGACGCGATCCTGCCGACGATGGGCGGCCAGACCGCGCTGAACTGCGCGCTGGACCTGGCCAAGCACGGCGTGCTGGAGAAGTACGGCGTCGAGATGATAGGCGCCAGCAGGGAAGCCATAGACAAGGCCGAAGACCGCGAAAAATTCAAGCTGGCGATGACCGGCATCGGGCTGGCCTCGGCGCGATCCGCGATCGCACACAGCATGGAAGAGGCGCTGCAGGTGCAGCAGGTGATGGGTTATCCCGACCGTGATCCGCCCGTCTTTCACGATGGGCGGCAGCGGCGGCGGCATCGCCTACAACCGCGAGGAGTTCGTCGAAATCTGCGAGCGCGGACTGGAGGCTTCGCCGACGCGCGAGCTGCTGATCGAGGAATCGCTGCTCGGCTGGAAAGAATTCGAGATGGAAGTGGTGCGCGACCGCGCCGACAACTGCATCATCATCTGCTCGATCGAGAATCTCGATCCGATGGGCGTGCATACCGGCGATTCGATCACCGTGGCGCCGGCGCAGACGCTGACCGACAAGGAATACCAGATCATGCGCGATGCCTCGATCGCGGTGCTGCGCGAGATCGGCGTCGACACCGGCGGTTCCAACGTGCAGTTCGCGGTCAACCCCAGGGACGGGCGCATGGTGGTGATCGAGATGAACCCGCGCGTGTCGCGATCGAGCGCGCTGGCCTCCAAGGCGACCGGTTTCCCGATCGCCAAGGTCGCGGCCAAGCTGGCGGTGGGTTACACGCTGGATGAACTCAAGAACGACATCACCGGCGGCGCGACCCCGGCTTCGTTCGAGCCGACCATCGATTACGTGGTCACCAAGATCCCGCGCTTCGCATTCGAGAAATTCCCGCAGGCCAATGACCGCCTGACCACGCAGATGAAATCGGTCGGCGAAGTGATGGCGATAGGCCGCACCTTCCAGGAATCGTTCCAGAAGGCGTTGCGCGGACTGGAAGTCGGCGTGCACGGCCTGGACAAAAAATATACCGACCGCGAGGCGATCGCGACCGAACTGGGCAGCCCCGGTCCGGATCGCATCTGGGCGGTTGGCGACGCATTCCGCCTCGGCATGACGTGGACGAAGTGTTCAGCATCAGCAGATCGACCCGTGGTTCCTGGTGCAGATCGCCGATCTGATCCGCCAGGAACAGGCGCTGGCCGGCCGCTCGCTGGACGGGCTGGGCGCAGACAATCTGCGTACCCTGAAACGCAGCGGTTTTGCCGATGCGCGATTGGCTGCGTTGCTGGATACCGATGCCGCTGCGGTGCGCGCCTATCGCCATGCCCTGGGCGTACGCCCGGTGTTCAAGCGCGTGGACACCTGTGCGGCCGAGTTCGCCACCAACACCGCCTACATGTATTCCACCTACGAGGAGGAATGCGAAGCGCAACCGACCAGCAACAAGAAGATCATGGTGCTGGGCGGCGGACCGAACCGCATCGGTCAGGGCATAGAGTTCGATTACTGCTGTGTGCATGCCGCGCTGGCGATGCGCGAAGACGGCTATGAAACCATCATGGTCAACTGCAATCCGGAAACTGTTTCCACCGATTACGACACCTCGGACCGTTTGTATTTCGAACCGCTGACGCTGGAAGACGTGCTGGAAGTGGTGGAAGTGGAAAAGCCGATCGGCGTGATCGTGCAATACGGCGGCCAGACGCCGCTCAAGCTGGCGCACGGTCTGGCGAAGAACGGCGTGCCCATCATCGGCACGACCACCGGACATGATCGACTGCGCGGAAGACCGCGCGCGCTTCCAGCAGATGCTGCACCAGTTGAAGCTGAAGCAGCCGCCCAACCGGACTGCACGCACCGTCGAAGACGGCATTGCGGGAGCCGCCGAGATCGGCTACCCGCTGGTGGTGCGCCCCAGCAATGTGCTGGGCGGGCGGGCGATGGAAATCATCCATGCGCAAGCCGATCTGGAGCGTTATCTGCGCGATGCGCAGGAGATGTCCAAGATATACCCCGAGCGCATGCCCATCCTGCTGGATCGCTTCCTGAACGATGCGATCGAGGTGGACGTGGATGCGGTGTCGGATGGTGTGCAGGTCATCATCGGCGGCATCATGGAACATATCGAGCAGGCCGGGGTGCACTCCGGCGACTCGGCGTGTTCGCTGCCGCCGTTCAGCCTGTCGGCTGCATTGCAGGATGAGTTGCGCCGCCAGACCGTGGCGATGGCCAGGGCACTTAACGTGGTCGGGTTGATGAACGTGCAGTTCGCCATCCAGAACGGCACCGTGTATGTGCTGGAAGTGAATCCGCGCGCTTCGCGCACCGTGCCATTTGTTTCAAAGGCCACCGGTGTGCCGCTGGCGATGATCGCGGCGCGCTGTATGGCGGGGCAAGATCTCGCCCGGCAAGGCTTTACAACGGAAGTCATCCCACCCTACTATTCGGTGAAGGAGGCGGTGTTCCCGTTCATAAAGTTTCCGGGTGTGGATACGATACTGGGGCCGGAGATGAAATCCACCGGCGAAGTGATGGGTGTGGGCGACACCTTTGCCGAAGCATTTGTGAAATCGCAACTGGCCGCCAGCGTGAAATTGCCGAAAGATGGCAACGTGTTCATCAGCGTGCGTGAAGAGGATAAATCCGGTGCGGCGGAAATCGCCCGCTCGCTGGTGCAGCTGGGATTCACCCTGCGGGCGACACGCGGCACGGCGGCAGTGATCGCCGCAGCGGGTGTCGCCGTGGCCGTGGTGAACAAGGTGGCGGAAGGCCGCCCGCACATCGTGGACATGATCAAGAACGGCGAAATCAGCCTGATCATCAATACCGTGGACAGTAAGCCTTCGGTCATGCGCGATTCCTATTCGATCCGTCATGCTGCCTTGCAGGGGCGGGTGACGTATTACACTACCCTGGCAGGCGCACGCGCAGCCTGTGTGGGGATGAGGCATCTGACCGAGCTGAGCGTATATAATCTGCAGGGGCTGCATCAACGGCTGGCCATTGAAAGAGAGTAACCGATATGAGCAAAATTCCTTTGACCGTAGCGGGCGCGGAAAGACTACGCCAGGAGCTGCATAACCTCAAGACGGTAGAACGCCCGAAAGTGATCACCGCGATTGCTGAAGCGCGCGCGCAGGGCGATTTGTCGGAAAACGCCGAATACGATGCAGCAAAGGAGCGCCAGGGTTTCATCGAGGGGCGCATCGTGGATCTGGAGGGTAAATTGGGCAGCGCACAAATTATCGACCCGAAGAAACTCAATGCGGACGGCCGCTGTGTATTTGGTTCCACCGTGGTACTCGAGGATGTGAACAACGGCGATGTGGTCACTTATCAGATCGTCGGCGACGACGAGGCTGACATCAGGCACCGCAAAATATCGATCAGCTCTCCGGTTGCGCGCGCGCTGATCGGAAAATCCAGCGGAGACATCGCGGAAGTGCAGGCACCGGGTGGTGTGCGCGAATATGAAGTAGTTGAAGTCCAGTACATCTAGAGGCGGAGAAAAGAGAAGGGTAAGGGGTTAGAGCCTGCTGCGTACGAAGAGCGGTTGATTTTCCCCTTCTCCCTTATACTCTTTTCCCTTCACGGTCCGGCGTAGCCGGATTTACCGGCTGCCCAGCTGCTTCTTGGTCAGCGGTTTCTTGCCTCTGTGGCGAGGCATTTTTTTGAGCTCGATCAGATGTGCTTCCGGGTTCGATTTGTAAATCACCAGAATCTTGCCGATATGTTGCACCGGTGCGGCATCCAATTGGGTGCAGACGGCTGCCAGGATTTCTTCGCGTTGCGGACGTTCGGCCATGACACGGATCTTGATCAGTTCGTGAATTTTCAAAGTCTGCGCGATTTCCTTCAATACAGACTCGGTCAGGCCGGCATTGCCTATCATCACCGTTGGATTCAGGGCATGGGCGCGGCCTTTCAGGACGAGGCGTTCGGATACGGTAAGGGGTAACATAGTGGCTTTCAAGATCCAAGGCGCGGATTCTAAACGATGAAGCCTTCCAAAACCAGCAAACAATGGATGCGCGAGCATGTCAACGACCCTTTTGTGAAGCTTGCGCAGAAGCAGGGATATCGCTCACGTGCGGCTTACAAGCTGCTGGAGATCGACAGCAAGGATCGTTTGCTCAAGCCAGGCATGGTAGTGGTCGACTTGGGGGCGACTCCGGGTGGCTGGTCTCAGATTGCCGCAGCCAGGGTGGGTCGGGGCGGAAAGGTCATTGCGCTGGACTTGTTGCCGCTTAATCCTTTGGCCGGTGTGGATTTCATCCAGGGTGATTTTCGCGAGCAGGGCGCGCTCGGGCAATTGGAGGCCCTATTGCAGGGCAAGCCGGTGGGGCTTGTAATTTCCGATATGGCACCCAATATCTCAGGCGTGGCTTCGGCTGACCAGGCGCGCGCCATGCATCTTGCAGAACTGGCGCTGGCATTTGCGCTCGAACATCTGGAGCCGGGAGGCAGCTTTCTGGTCAAGGTGTTTCAGGGCAAAGGATTCGAGGAATTTCTCAGGTTGATGCGCGTCAGATTCGCAAGAGTGGTGGCACGCAAACCCAAGGCGTCCCGTGACCGCAGCAGCGAGGTGTATTTATTGGGAAGCGAAGTACTTGAGAAATAGGGCAATACATAGTCTAATGAACAACCCGGCGGCTGTCGCCAGCCGATATTCCATCGAATATCGCGCACGTAGTGTAAGGAGTTATTTTGAACAACTTTAAAAGTATTGCAATCTGGTTGGTCGTCGCCCTGGTGCTGATGACTGTCTTCAATCAATTTAATTCCCACCAGCAGCTGACCAGCCAGTCACAGCTCGATTATTCCCAGTTCCTCGAAGAAGTGAAGCAGGGACATATTTCTAAAGTAGTTATCGAAGGCCGCGCGCTGAAGGCCACCACTACTGACGGGAAGCATATCACCAGCTATGCCCCCAGCGATTTGTGGATGGTTTCCGACCTGCTGAAAAACGGAGTGAGCATCGAGGCCAAGCCCGAAGAAGAGCAGTCCTTCCTGATGAACATCTTTGTATCCTGGTTTCCGATGATCCTGCTGATTCTGGTGTGGGTGTATTTCATGCGCCAGATGCAGGGTGGAGGCAAAGGCGGAGCTTTCTCTTTCGGCAAGTCGCGCGCGCGTATGCTGGATGAGAACAAGGAACGTTTCACTTTTGCCGATGTGGCCGGCTGCGATGAGGCCAAGGAAGAGGTGTCCGAATTGGTGGATTTCCTGCGCGATCCGTCCAAATTCCAGAATCTGGGCGGGCGCATCCCGCGCGGCGTGTTGCTGGTCGGCAACCCGGGAACGGGCAAAACCTTGCTGGCGAAAGCGATCGCTGGAGAAGCCAAAGTTCCGTTCTTCTCAATTTCGGGTTCCGATTTTGTGGAGATGTTTGTCGGCGTCGGTGCCGCACGCGTGCGCGACATGTTCGAGCAGGCCAAGAAGCAGGCTCCGTGCATCGTATTCATCGATGAGATCGATGCGGTGGGCCGTCAGCGCGGAGCGGGGCTGGGCGGCGGCAATGACGAACGCGAGCAGACGCTGAATGCGTTGCTGGTCGAAATGGACGGCTTCGAGGGTGCCAGCGGTGTGATCGTGATTGCCGCAACCAACCGTCCCGACGTGCTGGATGCTGCGCTGCTGCGTCCGGGCCGTTTCGATCGACAAGTGGTTGTACCGTTGCCGGATATCCGCGGTCGCGAGCAGATTCTTATGGTGCATATGCGCAAGGTGCCGGTGGCCCAGGATGTGAAGGCCGACATACTCGCGCGCGGCACGCCGGGCATGTCCGGGGCCGATCTGGCCAATCTGGTCAATGAGGCTGCGTTATTCGCCGCGCGCCGCAGCAAGCGTTTTGTCGAGATGGATGATTTCGAAGCGGCCAAAGACAAGATATTCATGGGTGCGGAACGCAGATCCATGGTGATTTCGCCCGAGGACAAAAAGAAAACTGCCTACCATGAATCCGGCCATGCGGTCATCGGGATGACGCTGGAGGGCTGTGACCCTGTGCATAAGGTGTCGGTGATCCCGCGCGGCCGTGCGCTGGGTGTGACTTGGTCTTTGCCGGAACTGGACCGCTTCAGTATGTATCGCGATCAAATGCTCGCCAATATCGCCATGCTGTTCGGCGGACGCGTGGCCGAAGAGATTTTCGTGGGGAATATTTCTACAGGCGCCTCCAACGACTTTGAGCGCGCCACGCAAATCGCCCGGGATATGGTGACGCGCTACGGCATGTCCGACGCATTGGGACCTATGGTGTACGGCGAAAATGAGGGCGAGGTGTTCCTGGGCCGTTCGGTGACGACTCACAAGAATATATCCGAGACCACAATGCAGAAGGTCGATGCTGAAATACGCCGCATACTCGACGAGCAGTATGCCGTGGCGACCAGGATCCTGACCGAGGGTCGAAGCAAGGTCGAAGCGATGACCGCTGCATTGCTCGAGTGGGAAACGATAGATGCCGATCAGATTGCCGATATCATGGCCGGACTCCCGCCGCGTCCGCCAAAGCCCAGCCAAAGCAGCCAGGCTCCCCAGCCGCCCAAGGATCAGGCGCCGACTGCCCCTGCTGCAACAACCCCAACGCAACCGGCTCAGGAAACCTGAAAGGCTGGGAAGGGTAGAGGGGGAAGGGGGAAATCGGGTTTACCCTTGAGCGCAGAAAGTGCGCCCCCTTCCCGTTTCTTCGATGTATCTTCACTGCGGCATATTCAAACTTGAGCTGTCCCGGCCGCTGGTCATGGGCATCGTCAATGCCACCCCCGACTCGTTCTTTGATGGCGGACTGCATGCGCAGCGCAATGATGCGCTGTCGCATGCTTATCAATTGATAGACGAAGGCGCTGATATAATTGACATCGGAGGCGAATCGACTCGTCCCGGAGCACGGCCTGTCGCCATTCAGGAGGAGCTGGATCGGGTATTGCCGGTGATTGAAGGCATGCGCGGCGCGCCTGTACCGATCTCGATTGATACCTGCAAGCCGGAGGTGATGCGCGCGGCGATTGCTGCAGGCGCGCAGATGATTAACGACATTGATGCGCTGCAGGACGCCGCAGCAATGGACGCGGTTGCCGGCAGCAATGCAGCCATATGTCTGATGCACAAGCAAGGAAAACCGCAAACCATGCAGGAGCAACCTGATTATCAAGATGTTGTGGCAGAGATTTATGCATTTTTAACGGGACGCGTTGCGGCTGCCGAAGCCGCCGGAATCAGGCGTTCGAGGATCGTGATCGATCCGGGTTTTGGATTTGGCAAGACATTGGCGCATAATCTCATTTTGTTGCGCGAGTTGAGAAAGCTGGCCGATTTGGGTGTGCCGGTACTGGCCGGGCTTTCGCGCAAATCCATGCTGGGTGCGCTGACTGGGCAGGCTGTAGGACAACGTTTGGCGGCAAGCGTCGCCGCCGCATTGATCGCGGTGCAGCGTGGTGCCGCCATTGTGCGCGTTCATGATGTGCGGGCGACGGTGGACGCGTTGAAAATATTGGCTGCGGTAAATGGGGAATCGACATGAGCAGAAAATATTTTGGTACCGATGGGATACGCGGGCGGGTAGGCGAGCACCCCATCACTCCGCAATTCGTCATGCATCTGGGATATGCGGCCGGCAAGGTGCTGGCAAGCTCCGGTAAAACACGCAGCGAACGCACCGGAGTGTTAATCGGCAAGGACACGCGTATCTCGGGTTACATGCTGGAGTCTGCTCTCGAGGCTGGCTTGATCGCGGCCGGAATTGATGTATATCTGGCTGGTCCGGTGCCAACACCGGCGGTTGCCTATTTGACGCGCGCACTACGCTTGCAGGCAGGCATCGTGATCTCCGCATCTCATAATCCGTTCAATGATAACGGGATCAAATTCTTTTCTGCTCATGGCACCAAGTTGCCCGAGGAGACCGAGCGCGCCATCGAGGCGGTTTTGGCAGGAGAGATGAAAACCAATGCGTCGGATGAGCTTGGCAAAGCCAAGCGTATCGATGATGCGGCGGGGCGGTACATTGAATTCTGCAAGAGCACTTACCCCGCCGATATGGATCTGCGCGGGCTGAAAATCGTAGTGGACAGCGCCCATGGCGCGACTTACCACATTGCGCAAAATGTTTTCCACGAACTTGGTGCTGATGTCATCGCAATCGGCGCGCAACCCGATGGTAAAAATATCAATCATGACTATGGCGCGACTGCGCCGAATAACTTGCGTGCTGCAGTTATCGAGCATAAGGCCGATATTGGTATTGCGCTTGATGGCGACGGCGATCGCCTGATTATGGCGGATAATGCAGGGGGGCTTTACGATGGCGATCAGTTGCTGTATGTAATCGCTAAACATCGTCAGGCGAATAGCAAAATGCACGGCGGAGTGGTCGGCACCTTGATGACCAACCTTGCGTTCGAGTATGCCCTGAAAAGGCTGAAAATACCCTTCATGCGTGCCGGGGTCGGCGACCGGTATGTGATGGAGTTATTGCAGCAACAAGGCTGGCAACTTGGTGGTGAGAACTCGGGGCATATCATCTGTCTGGACAAGCACAGTACTGGAGACGGCATTATCTCCGCTCTGCAAGTATTGCATGCCTTGCGAATCAACAAGCAAAGCCTGGAAGAGGCCGCCGGCGATTTGCTTATGTACCCTCAAGTGCTGATCAACGTGCCGGTGGCCCATGGTGTCGATTGTCTGCGCCACGACCAGGTGCAAGCCGCGGTTTCAGCTGCCGAGCAAAAACTGGATGGTGCCGGTCGCGTGCTACTGCGTCCTTCCGGCACTGAGCCGCTGTTACGGGTGATGGTTGAGGGGGAAGACCGTGAATTGGTGGAGCAATCTGCACAACACATCGCAGAAGTGGTGCGTAAATTGGCCACAGGTTAACCTGCCAACCAGTGTATTGATGGAGTTTGCTTGCTGGTTTGATGCAGCCACTTTCACACCGATGTGATTTTTAATTATTTTATTTGTAACAAAAATTATATAAATTGTGCTCTTGTCAACTTATAAGCCAGTCGGCCGTTTATAGCCTGCCTCACCTGTTCTCAAATATAATTTAAGGAGATCTTCATGAAAAAAGTTATGCTGGTTTTGGCTACGCTTGCTGTTGCCGCCTGCGCCACCTCACCCAAAACTGAAACGGCGCCAGCGAAAGAAGCCGCGCCAGTTGCAGCAGCGCCGGCCGCGGAAACCGAATCGGGAAAATTGGCTACCGAAATTCAGAAACTTCAGAAAGATAGCGTTTATTTCGATTTTGACAAATCTGCAGTCAAGCCAGAATATAGTGAAGTTATTCAGAATCAAGCCAAATTCATCAAGGCACACACAAACGATATTGTTACAGTAGAAGGAAATTGTGACGAGCGAGGCAGCCGTGAATACAACCTCGCCTTGGGCAGCCGGCGTGCAAAGGCCGTTGCCAAGAGCCTGGAGATAGCGGGTGTGCCGGCAAAGCAAATCAAGGAGGTAAGTTTCGGTAAAGAGAAACCCCGCCTGTCGTGCCATGAAGAAAAATGCTGGAAGGAAAATCGCAGGGCCGATTTTATGCATAAGCTTGACTAGAGCGTAGCTTTTTTGCGTCAAAATGGTTGTGCCATTGCGCAACCATTTGTGTTTCGCATCCATACGAGCATTTCTGCTGGATTTTGAGGGCAGGGCCGGGTGTGTGCAAGCTTCATCTTTACGGGGGCTTATCCATGAAGAATCCCATTTTGATTGTCGCAATAGCGCTGATTGTTGTTTGCAGCATAGCGGCATATTTTTATTGGCAGCAGGGTGATTTGAAACCAGAGCCTGTGCATCTGCAAAGCCCGCTTCTTCCTCCGCCTCCCCCGCATCCAATTCCTCCCAAGCCAGAAGTGCGGCAGGTTGTTGATGCTCCACCTTCTCTTCCGCCGTTGCCGGCGCTGTCCGACAGTGACCAGTTTATGCTCACCACGTTGGCTGAACTGGTTGGCAATAAGTCTTTGATGAAGTTTTTTCATGGTGAGAAGATAATTCATAACATTGTAGCCACCATAGACAATTTGCCTACCAGCAGGGCTCCGATGCGAGTAATGCCGGTCAAGCCGGTGCCAGGGAATTTTATTGTATCGGGTAGTAGTGATGAGCCGGTGATCGGTGCCAGGAATGCGGCACGGTATTCTCCCTATGTAAGAATCGCCGAGAGCATCGATGCCAAGAAGTTGGTGGAAGTATATGCGCGTCTTTACCCGCTGTTCCAGCAGGCATATGAAAAATTGGGATATCCAAAAAAATATTTCAATGACCGTTTGATCGAAGTGCTCGACAACCTGCTGAAGGCGCCTGTGATCAGGGAACCCATCAAGCTGGTTCAACCGAATGTATTATATCTGTTTGCAGATGCTGACCTTGAAGAGCGTTCCATTGGCCAGAAAACCCTGATGCGGATGGGTAGCGGGAGCGAGGCGAAAATAAAATCCAAACTTCGCGAGATCAAGCAGGAGTTGCTGCGTCACATGCATGAAGGGAAGGTAATAAGTTCAAATTGACCAGCCGTAGCGATGTATTTATCACGGAGTTTTACTTGCGAATTGTGTCGTCTTTGATCTGACGTCCATATTGGCTGAGAATGCTGGACATGTCGCGCGTTAGCCCTGCAAGCAAATGGTGCTTTGGATTTCAGTCTGGTTTTAAAGCAGCCTATCTGTCGGATATGTCCACTTGGAATACTGTTGCGGTATTGACCAATACCATGCTGCCGAATCAGTTTGATCGGATCCATAGTTTTGTATCAGAAAACATACCCAATGACCCTGCTTCATACAATAACGATATATATTGGATACCTGAATGCATTAAATTTCTCGCGTGGCGAGCGGGCGCACTCAAAGTACCAAAATATCAAAGTATGCGCTGATTGTTGTCTGGACGGTATTGTCGCGTCATCTGACCGCGCGATTGCTATGTGGTCTGGCTTTATTCAGAGAGTCCGTTTGCCCGGCTTGACCGATGTCGGCTTTCAGGTTTTCATATTTCGCAAAGTTATTTGAGGGCTGTCAGTGTCATGGCGTAGCCGTGTTTGCCTTGTGAGCAGGCAGGTACACTTAAAATATGATGACGATGATATCCATTTTGTTTGACGTAAGCTAAACTTAAATTATTTAGAAATGTCATAAAAAAAGTTAATGTGTTCTCAACTTGGGAATGGATCTGGTCATGGTCAAGCAAAGGAAGACATGATGAAACAAGCTACTGCCGGAGTTTTGCTGGGAATTTTGCTGGTGGGTTCTATCCCTGTTGCTCTTGCCGATGACAGGGAAGGGTTCAGGGGCGATAGAAGGGACGGATTCAGGGGCGATAGAAGGGACGGATTCAGGGGCGATAGAAGGGACGGATTCAGGGACGGTCATTGGGAAGGCAGGGAAATTCACCGATTCGGAGAGCGCGATCTGCATATCTGGCAGGGAGGTCGTTGGCATCATGGTCGCCATGATGGAAGGCTCGGCTGGTGGTGGATTGCGGCAGGTATGTGGTATTTTTACCCGCGGCCGGTTTACCCCTACCCCGATCCTTACACTCCCGCGGTTACAGTGATCAATCAACGGCCTGTCGTGGTAGTTCCTCCGCAAACGGCCCCGGTTCAGGTCCAACCTCAGCGGGCAGCGCAGCTATGGTATTACTGCGAATCTGCCCAAGGGTATTATCCCTATGTACCAAATTGTGCTGAGGGATGGCGGGCAGTTCCGGCCCAAACGCCAGCAGCGCCTCGTTGAGGAAAACGGATATAACTGGCTAGGAAATTAACAATTGGTATTTGGGCGGTAAATAATTTGGAGGATGGTATTCATGCGTCGTACTATTTTTGCGGTAACATTTTTTGGGGTGCTTGCTGGCTGTGCGAACGTTCCGACTGGCCCCAGTGTCGCGGTCATGCCGGCACCGGGTAAACCGTTTGATCTATTTGTTGCCGAAGATAAGGAGTGCAGGCAATTTGCACAGCAATCTATTGGAACAACCCCGGGTCAGGCTGCAACAAGCAGTGCAGAGGAAAGCATTGCAGTTGGTACCGCATTGGGTGCAGTTGCAGGCGTTCTGGGCGGCGGAGGGCAAAGAGGCGCGGGGACAGGTGCTGCTATCGGGATGTTGGGCGGCGCAGCCATGGGTTCGGATGCGTCGACTTATAGCGGTAACGAGGCGCAGCGCCGCTATGATATTGCCTATGAGCAATGTATGTATGCAAAAGGCAACCAGCTTCCCCAGTCGTCTGCTTATAGACCAAGAATAATTTATTCTCAGCCGCCGGTGCCGGCGCAACAACCTTATAATCCGCCGCCACCGCCGCCTGCAGAATAACGATTTCCTGAGCTTTCAATATCGCTTCGGCAAGGCCAGCATGGCTACCAGGCCGCCTTCCGGAGCGTTTTTCAGCGTGATGTCCCCTCCCTGTTTTTTTGCCATGTCCTTGGCGATGGAAAGACCTAACCCTATTCCGCCGGTATGACGGCTGCGGGAAGCATCGATTCGATAGAAAGGGGTGAAAACCGTTTCCAACTTATCTTCCGGAATTCCCGGTCCTTCGTCATGGATGGCAATTACAATTTCATCATCAGTTTCACTGATGGTAATTACCGCTCTCTCGCCATACCGCAATGCATTCTCGATCAAATTATTCAAGCATCTCCGCGTGGAAAGGGGCTGTAGCCTTATCGGATGTGCATTGCCGGAAACCGTAATTACATCCCCTGCATCCTCGGCCAAGGAGTGCACTAGTGCTCCGATATCAAGCAGATAGGTTGCTTCAAGCTGTTCATCGCCACGCAAATATCCCAGTGTCGTATCGATAATTTCGGCCATTTCATTAATATCGTTCCTGACGCCAGACTGCAAATCAGGCCGGCCAATTTTTTCTGCGCGCAACTTGAGTCGGGTTAGCGGGGTCCGCAAATCGTGCGAAACTGCCGCCAGGAAATGATTGCGCTCTTCCATTTGTTGCTTGAGCCGGGCCTGCATCTGATTGAAAACCTTTGATGCCTGCCTGACTTCGGAAGGCCCGGATGTCTCGCTGATAGTCGGGCTATTCAGGTTTTTACCCAATTCATCGGCTGCCCGCGCCATGTGCTTTATTGGATTCGAAAGCCAGCGGGCGCCGATCCAGGCAGTCAAGGCAATTGCAACTAACCGGGCAATAAAACTGACCAGACCATGTTGTGGAGGACGGATACCGGGATTGGGATTGTCGAGGCCAAGGTGGAGGAATATTTCTCGGCCAGCAAAATTACTGAGGGAGAGAATAACGAACAAAAGCAAAAATAGCCGGACAAAAAGAGAATCTGGAACAGAGATTTTCATCGAGTGATCTTCGCATCGAATAGATAACCTTCACCGCGAACAGTCTTGATCAATTGCGGCGTGCGCGGATCGCCAATAAATTTCTGTCGCACACGCGATACCAGAATATCTATGCTGCGGTCGAAGATTTCCATGTTGCGACCACGAGCTTCGTCAAGCAAGAACTCACGTGATAACACGCGATTGGGGTGTTCTATAAACACAGTTAGCAAGCGGAATTCGGCGTTGGAAAGGGGAATGATCAGTTCTTCTGGGGAAACAAGCTGCCGCAAAACAAAATTTAACCGCCATCCCATAAACTCAATTTCCTTACGTTCCTTTGTTGCATCATCGCGCCCACCTCTTGTCCGTCTGAGGATAGTCTGGATGCGGGCGACCAACTCGCGCGGTTCGAATGGTTTAACGATGTAATCGTCAGCCCCCACTTCCAAACCGACTACTCTATCCATTGCTTCTCCGCGTGCGGTCAGCATCAGTATCGGGATGTCTGATTTCGCACGCAGTCCGCGGCATAGGGAGAGGCCGTCCTCTCCGGGCAGCATCAGATCGAGTATGACAAGGTCGTAAGTTTCCTTTTCCATCGCAGCTGCCATCGTTTTCCCGTCAGCGACGGCAGCGACTGACATGCCAAACCCAGACAAGTAATCGCGCAATAACTGGCGGATCTGGGCATCATCATCTACGATCAGTACGGACAGCATGGGTCAATTCCAGGATTTTTAGGGACGCCTTGCACGCCTGCCCAGCATAACAGGCATGCACTGTGTATGCTTGATTTTGCATATGCAAGTTCCAGTTTCTGCCCCCGGTGAAAACATACAATTACAAGCATTCGCTACGATGATTATCGTATTCATTCCGAAATCAAAATCGAGATGCCTGCACGCCGGTCGGTAAGATATCGCACTACGGTGTGCTTGTGTTACAGGCTGTCTCAACAGATACAAGCTGTCGCCATAGTTTACTTCCTGTGTATCAAAAAAATGTCTTCTTTGTACAAATAACGATACAAGAAGAAGTTTGCCTTTGACCTAATTGAAGTAAAGGAGGTCGGAGTGCCCTTGGGCTTTGCCTCAGCAATGATTTGGTGAAGGCAGAAGTGAAAACGATGATAGAGAGCTATCCGTAAACCCATGGGTACACAATCCTGAAGTAACAGGGCGAATAGTCTGCAACAAATACCCTGATTCAGCATGACTCAGATAATCGAGGATTGACGGCGGTCCAATATTGAATTTGTTTGCCAGTTTAAGATAGCCCAAGCCAAAATCTCATTTACTTTGCCTTGTTGCAATTCGGCAGGTGGATTCTGACCCAGGAACATGAGCGCCTTGAATAAAGTGGGTGACGCATGTTCCCTATCCACAGGCTGTGCAAGGGTTTGCTTGCTCAGCTTTTCACCCTGAGCATTCATCACCACAGGCAGATGCAAATAGGCAGGCGAAGCCAGCCCAAGCAGACTTTGCAAATATATCTGTCGTGGAGTTGAGTAGAGCAGGTCAGCCCCGCGCACCACATCGGTTATTCCCTGTTCATTATCGTCCACCACAACCGCCAATTGATAGGCAAATAGGCCGCCGGCACGCAGCACGACAAAATCGCCGGTCTCTGCCGCCAGGTTTTGCGTAATGCGTCCTTGAATCCGGTCAATAAAACCTATTGCAGATTTGCTGACGCGGACGCGCCAACCACGGGCTGCCTTACCCGACGCTATTCCATTGCGACAGGTGCCGGGATAGATCAATTCGCTGCGATGCTGTGGCATGGAATCAGCGATCTCCTTTCGGGTGCAAGCACAAGGGTATACAACTTCGGCGCTTTTCAAGCGCTGAAAGGCATCTGCATAGGCGTCGGTGCGCCTGCTTTGGTAGGTGATGTGATCATCCCAGTGCAAACCATAGGCTTCAAGTGTGCGGAGGATTTCATCCGCAGCACCCTGGACGGTGCGCGGTGTATCGAGGTCTTCGATGCGTACCTGCCATTTGCCCTGATTATGTTTGGCATCGAGATAGCTGCCAATGGCGGCGACTATCGATCCGAAGTGAAGCCGTCCGCTCGGGGAAGGGGCAAACCGGCCGCAATAACTCTCAATTGATTCCATTGTCAAACTAGAGCAGGAACAGATTATTGCCAGTAACACGTACCACTGCCAACGCTATGTATGGCTTGTGAAACGAGGTTGGATTGGACGGTATCAGGTGATGAGTACTTCTTCGGCAAATTCCAGCTTGACTTTGCCATCCGCGTCGACATCGACCGTCACTAGTCCTCCATTAGTTAACCGGCCGAACAACAGCTCGTCGGCCAATGCGCTGCGGATGGTGTCCTGAATCAGCCTGGACATCGGGCGCGCGCCCATCAGTGGATCGAAACCCTGTTTGGCCAGATAGTCCTTTAGCGCATCGGTAAATGCAGCCTCTACTTTCTTTTCCTGCAGTTGCTCTTCAAGCTGCATCAGAAACTTATCCACCACGCGCAGGATGATTGTGTGGTCCAACGGTGCGAAGGAAATTACCGCATCGAGCCGGTTGCGGAATTCGGGAGTGAAAGTGCGCTTGATATCCACCATTTCATCGCCGCTCGCACTACTCTGGGTGAAGCCGATCTGGCTTTTATTCAAGGCTTCGGAACCGGCATTGGTGGTCATGATGATCACAACGTTGCGGAAATCGGCCTTGCGTCCGTTGTTGTCGGTCAGCGTGCCGTGATCCATTACTTGCAACAGGATGTTGAAAATGTCGGGGTGTGCCTTTTCGATCTCGTCCAGCAGCAGCACCGCATGCGGTTGCTTGCTGATTGCTTCTGTGAGCAAGCCGCCCTGGTCGAAGCCGACGTAGCCAGGCGGAGCACCGATCAGGCGAGACACCGCGTGGCGTTCCATGTATTCGGACATGTCGAAACGGTGCAGCGGCATTCCCATTGCATAAGCGAGTTGCCGCGCCACTTCGGTCTTGCCAACCCCGGTGGGGCCGGAGAACAAGAAACTTCCGATCGGTTTTTGCGGGTTGCCCAGACCGCTACGCGACATTTTGATCGCAGTGGCAAGCGCGTCGATTGCTTTATCCTGGCCAAATACAACTGCCTTCAGATCGCGATCCAGGGTCTTCAGCGCGTTTCGATCGTCAGAAGAAACGGTACGCGGCGGGATGCGCGCGATCTTGGCGATAATTTCCTCGATTTCGTGCTTGCCGATGACTTTCTTTTGCCTGGATTTCGGCAGAATGCGTTGTGCGGCGCCAGCCTCATCCAGCACGTCGATCGCCTTGTCAGGCAAGTGGCGGTCATTGATAAAGCGTGAAGAAAGTTCCGCTGCGCTGGTTAACGCAGCGGCGCTGTATTTCACGTTGTGATGTTCCTCAAAGCGTGATTTCAAGCCTCGCAAAATTGCGATAGTTTGTTCCACAGATGGTTCAGGAACATCGATCTTTTGAAAACGGCGCGATAACGCGTGGTCCTTTTCGAAAATGCCGCGATATTCCTGATAAGTGGTTGCTCCGATACACTTCAGCTGTCCGTTCGATAAAGCCGGTTTGAGCAAATTCGACGCATCCATCGTGCCTCCGGACGCAGCACCAGCGCCTATCATCGTGTGAATTTCGTCGATGAAAAGTACTGCATTCTGCGCTTCGTTCAGTTCTTTCAGAACCGCCTTGAGGCGTTGCTCGAAGTCGCCGCGATATTTGGTGCCTGCCAAAAGCGCTCCCATATCCAGAGAGTACACATGTGCATCCTTAAGGATTTCCGGTATGTCATTTTCAACGATGCGACGAGCCAAGCCCTCGGCAATTGCGGTTTTGCCCACCCCGGCTTCTCCCACCAGCAAGGGATTGTTCTTCCGGCGGCGGCATAACGTCTGGATGACGCGCTCCAACTCGGTTTCGCGACCGATCAGCGGATCAATCTTGCCAGCCAAAGCCAGAGCATTCAAGTCTTGCGTGTAGCTCTTCAGGGCGCCGCCAGCGATTTGTTCCTGATCTGATTCTGTCTCACTCTGTGTTTTGTTCGGCAGTGAAGCCTGGGCCTTGTCGATGCCGTGAGCAATGTAGTTAACTACATCAAGGCGGCTGACATTGCGCTGGGTGAGGAAATATACCGCGTGCGAATCCTTTTCACCGAACAATGCAACAAGAATATTGGCGCCAGTCACTTCCTTTTTATTGGTAGATTGCACGTGCAGAATGGCACGCTGGATGACACGCTGGAAACCTACCGTGGGCTGAGTGTCCACTTCCTGGTCACCGGGTGTGACCGGGGTGTGCGTAGAGATATAGTCGGTCAGTACCTGGCGCAATTCCTCTATGTTTACATTGCAGGCTCTCAGAACCTGTGCGGCAGATGCATTGTCCAGCATGGTCAGGAGCAAGTGCTCAACAGTGATAAACTGATGCCGCTTCTGGCGCGCCTCGACAAATGCCAAATGCAAACTGACTTCCAATTCTTGTGCAATCATTTCAGCTTTCCTCCATGCCGCATCGTAACGGATGCCCGTGTTGTTTTGCAAATTCTGATACCTGGGTGACTTTGGTTTCTGCGACATCCTTGGAGTATATGCCGCATACCGCAGATCCTTCATTGTGGACTTTGAGCATGATTTGCAGCGCATGTTCACGATTCATATCAAAAAACCGCTGCAACACTTCAATTACAAAATCCATGGTCGTGTAATCATCATTGAATAAAATTACCTTGTACATCGAGGGTGGCTTTGTTTTTGCACGTTCCGGCGCGAGTACTGCACTGCTGTGATGTTTGGTAGCCATAATGATTAGCGTGTATTCTGACACTTTATTCAGTTGCATATTTGATGATTGGTGATGCTTTTTCAAGCCCAATCGAAAAATATTTTATAAACCACTTGACGGTATCAACAAAACAGGAGTACAAAGCGCGCTGGTGTTTGACTCAAAGTATCTGCAGTACTGGTTTTGCCGTGTGCGATCTTGGATTCAAACAGTTCTGCGGGGGATTTCCCCGTTTTTTTAGTAAGGAAGTAATCACATGGCAACTGGTACAGTTAAATGGTTCAATGATGCAAAGGGTTTTGGTTTTATCACTCCAGATGATGGCAGCGAAGATTTGTTTGCGCATTTCTCCGCAATCAATATGAGCGGCTTTAAATCCCTGAAAGAAGGTCAGAAGGTGACCTTTGAAGTAGTTCAGGGCCCCAAAGGCAAACAAGCCTCCAATATCCAGGCCCCTTAATCGGTTCTGGGTAAGGAAAAAAGCCCGGTACGCAGAAGTGCCGGGCTTTTTTACTCAGAAAGAAAAGAATAGGCGCTATCCCAGAGCAACAGGAACAAACATTTGTTGATCCCCTCGCAGGATCAGCAACGCTAGAGGCTTATGATTCTTGTTGGCGAGCGAGCTCAGTTTTCCAATACGCCCAGGGTTTTCCCCGTTGACAGACAGGATGACGTCGCCAGGCCGTATCCCTGCACGAGCCGCCGGACCGTCTTCCACGTTTTCCACCAGCAAACCGGATGCAACGTCGGCTTGTCTCCGCTCATTCTTCGTCAGCGGGCGCACAGTCAATCCCAGACCGACCTTATTTTCGTCATTTGCGCGGCTCTGCTCGCCGGCAACCTTTAACTCGCCCACGTTCAACGAGATCTTCATGAGGTTGCCTTTACGCCATAATTCGATGCTTGCCGGCGATCCCGGTGACAATGCGCTCACCAGTGGAGGCAACGCTGCGGAACTGTCCACCGCATTGCCGTCGAATTTCAGAATTACATCCCCGACTTCTATGCCAGCCCTTGCTGCGGGGCTATTTTTTTCGACAGAACTAACCAATGCCCCTTCAGGTTTCTCCAAACCGAAGGTGTCTGCCAATTGTTGATCTACATCTTGTACCTTGATACCTAGCCGCCCACGGCTTACCTTGCCGTGCTCCAGCAGTTGCCGTTCAACATTCATTGCGACATCAATCGGGATAGAGAATGACAAACCTTGAAAGCCGCCGCTGCGGCTGTATATTTGGGAATTGATACCGATCACTTCGCCGTTCAGGTTGAATAACGGGCCTCCGGAATTGCCGGGATTGACCGGAACGTCTGTTTGCAAAAATGGCACATAACCCTCATCGGGCAGAGAGCGGGATTTTGCAGAGATGATGCCGGCCGTAACGGTATTCTCGAATCCAAAAGGCGAGCCTATCGCAACCACCCATTCGCCTACCCGAGCATTCTGTGGATCACCGATCTTTACCGTGGGCAAATTCTTGGCCTGGATCTTGATCACCGCAACATCGGAAAGTTTGTCTACACCGATTACCTTCGCCTTGAACTCACGCTTGTCAGTAAGCTTCACGATGACCTCATCGGCATCTGAGACCACATGGGCATTGGTCAGGATAATTCCGTCCGGGTTGACGATGAAACCGGAGCCCAAGGCATGGGTGGGGATACTGCCTTGAGGTGGCGCTTGGAAGCGATGGAAAAAGTCATAAAAGGGGTCGTTGGGATCAGTCTGCGAGGAGTCCGGTGATCCCGAAAACCCGGTTTTGATCGAGCTGGACACGCTGATGTTGACGACAGCTGGGCCTTCTTGCCTTGCTATCTCGGCAAAACTGGCCGATGCGCCGGTCTGGCCAGACTGCTGCGATGCAAGGGTATTGGTTGCGGCGCTGGCCTCGTTCAGGTAAGGAAAGTCGCTATAGGGATGGCCAACAGTTGAGACTGCAACGATAATCACAGCAGCGGCTGCAGACTTGAAAGATCCCGGCAAACTGTTTAGTTTCATCTGACTCACTCCTTGGAAAAATTTTCAGTCCCGCCAAAATCCAAGCACTACATTCAGCGGCTTTTGGCACGCTATCCAGTTTCATTCGATCGATTCGATAATACCGATAAACAGGGCAATTACTTCCCACTCGGTGAAAGGCAATCGCAGGGTTTGTTCATGGTCAGTTGTAAAAGTTCCCAGTGTGCCTGAGCATGGCTAAATCATGGAATGGGCGGGCTGCAATGGAATCAACACGGCCAAGTCAACTGGAACAGCCTCGTTCGCAAGCGGCAAATGACTCCACTCAGGCAAGCTTGTCGTTAAGTAATCGAATGCAGCGCTGCATTTAATGTTGTGCTGGGCCTCATGGCCCTGGCGGTCTTGTCAAAGTCGGGATGATAATACCCGCCCATATCTACCGGCTTTCCCTGGGCTGCGATCAATTCAGCTTGGATCCTGGCCTCGTTGTCGGTCAGCGTCTTCGCCAAGGCAGTGAAACGCGCCTGAATATCCTTGTCTCTGGTCTGTGCAGCCAATGCCTGTGCCCAATAAAGGGCGAGGTAAAAATGGCTGCCACGGTTATCGATTTCGCCCACCTTGCGGACGGGAGATTTGTTGTTATCCAGGATTTCGCCGATGGCCTGATCGAGCGTCTCGGCCAGCAACCGCGCGCGCGCGTTGTCGAATTTCTGGCCGAGGTGTTCCAGGGATGCCCCCAGCGCCAGAAACTCCCCGAGTGAATCCCAGCGCAGATAGCCTTCCTGCTGGAACTGCTGTACATGCTTGGGAGCCGAGCCGCCGGCACCGGTTTCGAACAGGCCTCCGCCGCTCATCAGCGGTACGATGGACAGCATTTTTGCGCTGGTGCCCAGTTCGAGGATGGGGAACAGGTCGGTGAGGTAATCGCGCAGCACATTTCCGGTGACCGAGATGGTGTCTTTGCCGGCGCGGATGCGTTCGACCGAGAGCTGCATCGCGTCTTCGGGCGCCATGATACGGATGTCCATGCCGCTGGTATCGTGATCCTTGAGGTAGCGCTCCACTTTCCGGATGATCTGCGCGTCGTGCGCCCGATTCCTGTCCAGCCAGAAAACCCCGGGAGCTCCGGTGGCGCGCACGCGCGCAACGGCCAGTTTCACCCAGTCCTGGACAGGCGCATCCTTTACCTGGCACATGCGGAAGATGTCGCCCTGCTCGACCTTCTGCTCCAGCAGCGTGTTGCCGGAAGCATCCACGATGCGGACAGTGCCGTTGTCACTCATTTGAAAGGTCTTGTCGTGGGAACCGTATTCCTCGGCTTGCTGCGCCATCAGGCCGACATTCGGGACACTGCCCATGGTCCTGGGATCGAATGCGCCATGCTTTTTGCAGTCTGCAATGACGACCTGATAGATGCGCGCATAGCAGCGGTCGGGAATCAGCGCCTTGGTGTCGTGCAGCTTGCCGTCGGTTCCCCACATCTTCCCGGAATCGCGGATCATCGCCGGCATCGAGGCATCGACGATGATATCGCTCGGCACATGCAGATTGGTGATGCCCTTGTCTGAATTCACCATCGCCAGTTCCGGCCTGGTCTGGTAAGTGGTCTTGATGTCGGCTTCGATCTCGGCGCGCTTCGCTACTGGCAGCTTGGAGATTTTTGCGTAGAGTTCCCCCAAACCGTTGTTGACGTTGACGCCCAATTCCCTGATTACTGCCGCGTGCTTCGCGAACACATCCTTGAAATAGACAGTAACGGCGTGGCCGAACATGATCGGATCTGAAATCTTCATCATCGTGGCCTTGAGGTGTAATGACAACAGCACGCCCTGCTTTTTGGCGTCTTCCATCTGTTCCTCATAGAATGCACGCAGGGCGCTGCGGCTCATGACGCTGGCGTCTATGACTTCACCCGCCTGCAGCGTGGTCCTTTCTTTCAGAACCGTCGTCTTGCCGTCGTTGTCCAGGAACTCGATGCGCACGGCGCAGGCTGCGTCGATAGTGACGGATTTTTCGCTGCCGTAGAAATCCGCAGCGTGCATGTGGGCCACATGGGTCTTCGAGTCGGCGCTCCAGGCGCCCATCTTGTGCGGATGCTGTTGTGCGTATCGTTTGACGGAAAGAGCCGCGCGGCGGTCCGAGTTGCCTTCACGCAGCACCGGGTTGACGGCACTGCCGAGAACTTTGCTGTAGCGTGCCTTGATCGCCTTCTGGGCGTCGTCCTGGGGATCTTCGGGATAATCCGGGACGTTGAAGCCCTGCGACTGCAATTCCCTGATGGCCGCTTTCAGTTGCGGGGGGGTGGCGCTGATGTTGGGCAGTTTGATGATGTTGGCCTCGGGTTTGAGGGCCAACTGACCCAACTCGGCCAATTCATCGGCGATTTTCTGGCTCGCGGTCAGGTTGTCGGGAAAATTCGCGAGGATACGCCCCGCCAGGGAAATATCCCGTGTTTCGACGGCAACCCCGGCTGCCCCGGTAAAGGCTTGTATGATCGGAAGCAGAGAATAGGTGGCCAATGCCGGTGCCTCATCGACCATCGTGTAAATGATTTTATGGCTAGTCATGTTTCTTCTCGTTGGTTAGTTCTCGGAGGGGACATTGGAAACTGTAAAATATCGTGTCAGGAATATTGCGGGGATCTCGATGGGAAGCGTTTTGTTGTTCAACAAGCCCTTTGGCGTGATCTGCCAGTTCAGCCGCGATGGTCTGCACCCGACGCTGGCGGATTATATCGCGCTTCCCGATTTTTATCCCGCCGGGCGGCTGGACACCGACAGCGAAGGATTGCTGGTGCTGACCGATGATGGCCGGTTGCAGCACCGCATCACCGACCCGAAACACAAATTGGCCAAGACTTACTGGGTGCAGGTGGAAGGCGTACCCGATCAGGTTGCGTTGGAGAAATTGCGGCATGGCGTGGCGCTGTCCGATTACACCGCGCAGCCTGCCGAGGCGCGCGTGATCGGCGAGCCCGCCAACCTGTGGCCGCGCAACCCGCCGATCAGGTCGCGGAAGAACATCCCGACCGGCTGGATAGAACTGACCATCCGGGAGGGGAAGAACCGCCAGGTGCGGCGCATGACTGCGGCAGTCGGACTGCCGACGCTGCGTTTGATCCGTTATCGCATCGGCGAATGGATGCTGGGAGAATTGCAGCCGGGGCAGTGGGAGCAGCGCTGTTAGCGGCCCCGGCGCACGCCCGGCTTGGGCGAAAACAAGGCCGGCTGGGGCATCGCTTGATGACGTGCCGCTTCGGACAGATGTTTGGTCTCTGCGGTCTTCTGCGGCGGGCGCGGTTTGGCAGGACGCTGTCCATTGCGCGCCTGCTGCTCACGCTGCTGGGGATCGCGCGGCTTGTGACGCTGACCATCGTGCCGCGTCTGACCTTCACGCGAAGGTTGATGCGGCTTGCCGGCTTTTGCACTGCGCGGCGCGTCATTGCGTCTCTGTCCGTGTGCCTGGCGGGGTGGGCGCGGGGCTTCGGCGGGAAGGTTGGCGGGCGGCACAAAGCTGTCTATCGCAACCACCGGGATCTCGCGCTTGATCAGGCGCTCGATGTCCCTGAGGAACGGCAATTCCTCCTTGTCCACCAGTGAGATTGCGGCGCCGCTGCTGCCTGCGCGTCCGGTGCGGCCAATGCGGTGCACGTAATCCTCCGGCACATTGGGCAATTCGAAATTTACCACATGCGGCAACTGGTCGATGTCCAGCCCGCGGGCGGCGATGTCGGTGGCGACCAGCACCGGCAATGTGCCATCCTTGAATTGCGCCAGGGCTTTGGTGCGCGCCGGTTGGCTCTTGTTGCCGTGTATCGCCGCGGCGGGGATCCCGTCCGCGATCAATTTCTCAGTCAGCCGGTTCGCGCCGTGTTTGGTGCGGGTGAATACTAGCACCTGCTTCCAGTTGTGATGTTTGATCAGGTGCGACAGCAGGTGGCTCTTGAGGCGCTGCGCCACCAGGTGGACGCTTTGGGATATCAGTTCCACGGTGGAATTGCGGCGCGCCACCTCGACATAGCCGGGATTATGCAGCAGTCCGTCGGACAGGGCCTTGATCTCGTCGGAGAAGGTGGCCGAGAACAGCAGGTTCTGGCGCTGCCGGGGCAGCAAGGCGAGGATCTTCCTGATGTCGCGAATGAAGCCCATGTCCAGCATGCGGTCGGCCTCGTCCAGTACCAGGATTTCGATGCCGGACAGATCCAGGGTTTTTTGTGCGACATGGTCGAGCAGTCTGCCCGGAGTTGCCACCAGGATATCGATCTGCCCGCGCAATGCCTTGATCTGCGGATTGATGTTCACGCCGCCAAACATCACCATCGATTTCAGCGGCAAATATTTACCATAGGTTTGCACCGATTCTTCCACTTGAGCCGCGAGTTCGCGTGTCGGGACGAGAATCAAGCAGCGCGGACAACCGTGGCGAGGGTTGGCGGCGGATTTTGCGGAAAGCAGTTGCAGGATCGGCAGCGTGAAACCCGCAGTTTTGCCGGTGCCGGTTTGCGCACCCGCCAGCAAATCGCCGCCAGCCATTACCAGCGGTATCGCCTGCGCCTGGACCGGAGTGGGCGCGGTGTAGCCCGCGTCTGCAATAGCGCGCATCAAGGGTTGTGCCAGATTCAGATCGGCAAAGGTAATGACATTGGTTGACAAGGCTAGGCTCCTGCGACGGCCCGCTGCTCACAAGAGCTGCACCAATCAAGACAGACGAAATTAATGATCGAAGAGATCGGGGGTGGATCAAACAACCGCTATGCTGATTGGCTGGGCGTAGGGCGGAGCGCATTATACCCGTGATGAACGTTTACGCCAGTCTGAAAAAAACCGCACAGGCCGCAAGTACATTAACCCCGACTCAGTCGGGTCGAAGCAGTCGGAGAATGGAATGCCGGAATGACCCCCGATAAATCAGAAGATCGGCAAGACAATTACAAACAAGATGGAATTACTCGGGATTGTGCAAGTCATCGGACCATTTCTTAGTGTTATCATCCAACGCTTCAAATGCCTGCATACGATCGATGGGCATTGCGCGCGTCACAATCAGTTGCGTGAACCTTGGGCGGTGTTTACAATTGCACGCAGGGTGCAGGTTGGGTTAATTCAATTGTCCTTCACCGCAGATTTTCACCGCAGACTGGCAAGTTTTACACAACTTAATGGAAGGAGAAAATCATGAAATATGTTTTCGCAGGTATGGCATTGGCTGGAATGATGGTTGCTGGCAATGTGATGGCGGCCGATATGCCGGCACTGGCCAAGAAAAACGGCTGTAGCGCGTGCCACTCGATAGATAGGAAATTGGTCGGTCCTGCATGGATGGACGTATCCAAGAAATACAAGGGTCAGGCAGGAGCTGAAGCAAAGTTGATTGCCAAAGTGTCCAAAGGTGGCTCAGGAAACTGGGGTTCGATGGCGATGCCGCCGATGGATGCGGCCGGCACGAAGCAGGGCGAGATCAAGGAGTTGGTGGATTTCATTTTGGCTCTGGACAAATAGCGAAGTTTTAATCTTCGATAAAGCCGACGCGAGTCGGCTTTATTTTTTGCTCCCGCTAACTGCCTATCCAGGCTGCGCTTTAGCGGTGCCCTCGGGTATAATGCCCGCCTTTGTAAATTACCCGACAGGAAGAAGCGATGCCTATTTATGCATATCGTTGCAGTAGTTGCGGTTGCCAAAAGGATGTGATGCAGAAAATGAGCGATGCACCGGTTGGCAGCTGCCCAGAATGCGGCAAACAGACTTTTACCAAGCAATTGACCGCTGCCGGCTTTCAACTCAAAGGCAGCGGCTATTACGTGACGGACTTCAAGAACGGTCCGGCCAAGACTGCACCCAAGGCTGAAACTGCTTGCGCGCCTTGCGCCAGCGCAGGTTCCTGCCCGGAAGCCGGCGGCAATATCTAACACATGAAAAAATATTTCATCACCGGCCTGCTGGTCTGGGTTCCGCTGGGCATCACGCTGTGGGTGTTGAATCTGACCATAGGGACGATGGACCAGACGCTGACGCTGCTGCCAGAACAATGGCGGCCGGACAAGGTGCTGGGTATGCACATCCCGGGCCTTGGCATCATTCTGACCCTGGCGGTAGTAGGCCTGACCGGTTTGCTGATGCGCAACGTGTTCGGCCAGCATTTGTGGGCGCAATGGGAAAAGGCCATGCTGCACGTTCCTTTCGTCGGCAGCATATACAAGGGAGTGAAGCAGGTCAGCGATACCTTGCTTTCGGGCAGCGGCAATTCTTTCCGCAAGGTACTGCTGGTGCGCTACCCACATCCACAAGCCTGGTCGCTGGCGTTTCAGACCAGCCTGCCCGGCGAGGTAAGCAGCCGGTTCGACGACGAATACGTGGCGGTTTTTATCCCTACCACACCCAGCCCGGTGAACGGCTTTTATTTTTTCGTGCGCAAAGCAGACACCATAGTGCTTGATATGACGGTGGATGTGGCGTTGCGCTCCATCGTTTCGATGGGTGTGGCGGCAGACCTGGGCGCCGGCACCCATCGCATCGATGTGCCGAAATCCTGATCACCCCCTTTTTAGAATCTGAACCATGCGAACTCATTACTGCGGACTGCTCAACACCGACCAACTTGACCAAACCGTCAGCCTGTGCGGCTGGGCGCATCGCCGCCGCGACCACGGCGGCGTGATCTTCATCGACTTGCGCGACCGCGAAGGTCTTGCCCAGGTCGTTTGTGATCCGGATCGTGCCGGGATGTTCAGGATTGCCGAATCGGTGCGCAACGAATTCGTGCTGCGCGTCACCGGCAAGGTGCGCCGCCGGCCGGCCGGCACGACCAATCCGAACATAACCAGCGGCGAGATCGAGATTCTGTGCCACGAGATCGAGGTGCTGAATACCGCTCTGACCCCGCCTTTCCAGCTGGACGACGAGAACCTGTCCGAGACCGTGCGTCTGACCCATCGTGTGATCGACCTGCGCCGTCCGCAGATGCAGAAGAACATGATGCTGCGCTACAAGGTGGCGATGGCGTTCCGCCGCTTCCTCGACAGCCGCGGTTTCATCGACATCGAGACGCCGATGCTGACCAAGTCTACGCCGGAAGGGGCGCGTGATTATCTGGTGCCGTCGCGCGTGCACCCCGGAGAGTTTTTTGCGCTGCCGCAATCGCCGCAGCTGTTCAAACAGATGCTGATGGTGGCGGGCTTCGACCGCTATTATCAGATCACCAAGTGTTTTCGCGACGAGGATCTGCGCGCAGACCGGCAGCCTGAATTCACCCAGGTGGATATCGAGACTTCTTTCCTGAACGAGACCCAGATCACCTCACTGATGGAGGAGATGATCCGCGAGATTTTTCAGGAAACCCTGGATGTGGATCTGCCTAACCCGTTCCCGCGGATGACCCACGCCGAGGCAATGGCGCGCTACGGTTCCGACAAGCCGGATCTGCGCGTGACGCTGGAGCTGACCGAAGTTACCGATGCGGTAAGGGATGTCGCATTCAAGGTGTTCGCTGGCGTGGCCAATTCAGAGGATGGCCGGGTCGCGGCGCTGCGTGTGCCCGGTGGCGGTGCGTTCTCGCGCGGCGAGATCGACGAATACACGAAATTCGTCGGTATTTACGGCGCGAAGGGGCTGGCCTATATCAAGGTCAACGATATCACGCAGCTCAACGAGAACGGCCTGCAGTCGCCGATAGTGAAAAATCTTCACGAATCTGCGTTGCACACGATCATAGCCAGGACCGGCGCGCAGAACGGCGACATCATCTTCTTCGGCGCTGACAAGGCCAGGATCGTCAACGATGCGCTGGGCGCATTGCGCACCAAGCTGGGACACGACAAAGGCTACACCAACGGCAAGGCGTGGGAGCCGCTGTGGGTAGTGGATTTTCCGATGTTCGAGTATGACGAGGAAGGTCAGCGCTGGAACGCCTGCCATCATCCGTTCACCGCGCCCAAGGACGAACACCTGGCGCTGCTGCAAAGCGATCCCGGGCGCTGTCTGGCCAAGGCTTACGATCTGGCGCTGAACGGTTCGGAGATCGGTGGCGGTTCGGTGCGTATCCACCAGGAGGCGGTGCAGTCGCAGGTATTCCGCGCGCTCAATATCGGCGCAGAAGAGGCGCGGCTCAAGTTCGGCTTCCTGCTTGATGCGCTGCAATATGGCGCGCCGCCCCACGGCGGGTTGGCGTTCGGGCTGGACCGCATCGTGACGATGATGACCGGCTCGGAATCCATCCGCGACGTAATCGCTTTCCCCAAGACCCAGCGCGCGCAATGCCTGCTCACCCAGGCGCCGAGCGCAGTGGATGAACGGCAGTTGCGCGACCTGCACATCCGCCTGCGCCAGCAAGTGACAACCACGGCTGAAGTGACCAAGGAATAATAATGGTTCGGCTATTGCGAGCTTGGCTGATCATTTTTCTGGCTGTGCTGTGGTTGCCTGAGGGTGCGCAAGCGCATACGCATCGCACAGCGCAAGGTGCGCATGCCGATCCGGCGACAATCAGGGTTGCCCAATTGCCGCCGCAGGGACGTGACACGCTGCGTGCCATCAAGCGCGGAGGGCCGTTCGACTATCCGCGTGATGGCGCGGTGTTCGGTAATTTCGAGCGGATTTTGCCGAAACATCCGCGCGGCTACTATCACGAGTACACCGTTAAAACGCCGGGCGCCCGTAACCGGGGTGCGCGACGCATTATCAGCGGCGAATCCGGCGAATATTATTTCACTGCCGATCATTACAAAACTTTCAAACGAATTCAGGAGTAGCCATGGACGCATGGGCACAACAACAGGGCCACGCATTGGCGCAACAGCTGGGTAACTGCGAAGCGGCGGGCAGCTATACACTTGGTTGCAGTGTGGAAACCCTGATCGGTGCGGCCGAAGCCGCCGGTTTTGCGCTGTTCGATGTCGACCTTAAAGGCGTAAAGGGCAAGCAGAATCTGCTTAAGGCCCTGGCTGTTGCGGCTCAATTTCCGCCCGAATTTGGCGCGAATTGGGATGCCTTGGCCGACGAGTTATGTGACTTGTCGTGGCATCAGGCGAAGGGCTACGTTCTGCTGTTGCGCAATCCCAGCGACACCCTTGGCCTTTCCGCCAACGACAGGGAGATCGCGCTGGACATACTGGCTGATACGGTGGTGTATTGGCGCCAGCGTAGCAAGGCGTTCTGGATATTCTTTTCCTGACTTCATTTCATCGGCGATACTGCGTTGGCTTCCTCGTTCACTCCTGATGGAACAACTAGCCATTCGACTAAGCCCGCAAGCGGGCAAGTCGCTGGTTATAGTCGTGCTATCAGCACTGCCAGCGTCGCTCACTCGTCGCCGCCTTGTCTTGCCTTCGAACTGAAGCCAGGAGTATGAAGGTGCAATACAAACAGCCGGTCTCGGTGCTGGTGGTGATCTACACTGCTGACGGGGATGTGCTGTTGCTGGAGCGCGCCGATCATCCCGGCTACTGGCAATCGGTGACCGGCAGCCGCGACGATGAAGAGATGCTGGGCGAAACGGCGTTGCGCGAGGTGCGCGAAGAGACCGGGCTGGATGTCCGGCAATACGCGCTGGCCGACTGGCAGACGCAAAACGTCTACGAAATCTATCCGCACTGGCGATACCGTTATGCTCCCGGCATCACGCACAACACCGAGCACGTGTTCGGTTTGCAACTTCCACATGCTGTGGATATCCAAATTGAACCAAGCGAGCATTTGAACTGCCAGTGGCTTTCGTGGCGGGATGCGGCGGACAAAGTCTTTTCTCCGAGCAATCGCGCTGCGATACTGGAATTGCCGCGACGTATCCGGGCAAACGCGCGCTAACCGAGGAAATCTGAATGAGTGAAAATGCCATCCCTTATGCCTATGAACACCCCGGCTCCCCGACCGCTGTGGCGTGGGCCAGGGTTCCGCGTGAACCGGACGCGGCGGAGAAACCCGAACTGATCGCGCGCATCAAGAAAATGTTGAAGCAACAGGATGCGGTGCTGGTGTCGCATTACTACGTGCATGCCGACTTGCAGGATCTCGCGGAAGCCACCGGCGGCATCGTTTCCGATTCGCTGGACATGGCTAACTTCGGCCACAAGCATCCGGCCAAGACCATCGTCGTCGCGGGGGTGCGCTTCATGGGCGAGACCGCGAAGATCCTGAATCCGGAGAAGCGCGTGCTGATGCCGGACCTCGAGGCGGAATGTTCGCTCGACCTCGGCTGCCCGGCGGACGAGTTCAGCGCATTCTGCGACGTGCACCCGGACCGCACCGTGGTCGTGTACGCCAACACCAGCGCGGCGGTGAAGGCGCGCGCCGACTGGATGGTGACCAGCTCGATTGCACTGCCGGTGGTAAAGCATCTCAAGGAGCAGGGCAAGAAAGTGCTGTGGGCGCCGGACCGCCATCTCGGCAACTACGTGCAGGAACAGACCGGCGCGGACATGCTGCTGTGGCAGGGATCGTGCATCGTGCACGACGAATACAAGGCCAAGGAACTGGGCGAGCTGAAAGCGCAGCACCCGCTCGCCAAGGTGCTGGTGCATCCCGAGTCGCCGCGATCGGTCATCCAGCTCGCCGACATCGTCGGTTCCACGACGCAGCTGATCAAGGCCGCGCAGCAACTGGATGCGAAGGAATTCATCGTTGCCACCGACAACGGCATACTGCACCAGATGCGCACTTTGTCCCCGCACAAGATCTTCCTCGAAGCGCCGACATCGGGTGTCGGCGCGACCTGCAAGAGTTGTTCCCATTGCCCGTGGATGGCGATGAACGGCCTGCTGAATCTTGCCGAGGTGCTGGAAACGGGACGCAATGAAATACACGTCGATCCGTCTATCATCCCGAGGGCAGTGTTGCCGATCCAGCGGATGCTGGCGTTCGCGAAGCAGATCGGGTTGCCGACACGCGGCATCGGCAATGCCTGAGTTGCGGAGATATGAAATTCGTAGGTTGGGTTAGCGCGCAGCGCGTAACCCAACATCATTGATAAAGGCTTAATGCGAATTCGCCGGAGCAGCGTGTAGTTGGGTTAGCAGCTTTATCGCGTTAACCAATGACTTGGCTGGCGTCTTTTGGCAGCCTAGTCAGTTGGCTATGCAAAGCAACCCAACATCATTTACAAAAACTTAAGTCAACATCGCCGGGGGTAGCCCGGCGATGTTGATTCAAGATTTGAAGTTGAATTTCGCGGGCAGCACCCGCAAGGGGTACGCCTTGGCTGTAAGGGGCTGAAGCCCCAACAGCACACGCAGGGCCAGCTCCTACCACCGGCACTCATTGCGGGTAAAATACCTCCCATGACTACCCTGAAGATCGCCACCTACAACATCCACAAGGGGCTGTCCTATTTCAACCACCGCGTGGTGCTGCACGAATTGCGCGAGCGGCTGCGCGAGCTGGACGCCGACATCGTGTTCCTGCAGGAGGTGCAGGGCGAGCATACCGGGCATGGCGAGCGTTACCACAATTATCCGCAAGGCGCGCAGCACGATTTCATCGCGGCAGATATCTGGCCGCATTCCGCCTACGGCAAGAATTCGGTGTATGAAGCGGGGCACCATGGCAATGCGATCCTCAGCCGCTTCCCGATCCTGCAATCGTTCAACACCGATGTTTCCGCGCACCGCTTCGAGAGCCGCGGCCTGTTGCACAGCGAGATCGAATTGCCGGGGCAGGGCCCTGTGCATTGCCTGTGCGCGCATTTCGGCTTGTTTGCCAAAGGCCGCCGCGAACAGGCCGGTGCGCTGATCGAATATGCGCGCAGCGAAATTCCCGCCGCAGCGCCGCTGATCATCGCGGGGGATTTCAACGACTGGCGCAACCAGTTGAGCAGGATGCTGGCCAGCGAGCTGCATATCCACGATGTGTTCTACCTGCATCACGGCAAGCCGGCGTACAGTTTCCCGTCCAGGCTGCCGCTGCTGCGTCTGGACCGCATCTATGTACGCGGCTTCGACGTGCTGCACAGCAACGTGCATACCGGGGGAAACTGGCTGCGTTTGTCGGACCATGCCGCGCTTTCCGTGCAACTCAAAAGGTCATGAACAACGTTCATCGTGTGGCGCAAAACCAGTTGATGCTGCTGAAGAACGGCGCGGCATACTTCCCGCAATTGTGCGCGGATATCGACGCCGCGCAGCATTCCATCTACCTGGAAACCTATATTTTTACCGCTGACGAGACCGGCCGCATGGTCGTGGACGCATTGAGGCGCGCCGCCGCGCGCGGGGTGGTGGTACGCATGATGCTGGATGGATACGGCTCGGCGGAATTGCCAATGTCCTGGCTGGAGGAGTTGCGCGACGCGAAGATCCAGGTGCAATGGTTCCGCCGCGAAATCTCGCCGTTCACGCTGCGCCGCAGCCGGATGAGGCGTCTTCGCCGTCTTCACCGCAAATTGGTGGTGCTGGACGGAGAGCTGGCTTTTGTCGGCGGCATCAATATCATCAACGATGTGTCCAGGCGCGATGGTTTCATCTCCCCGCGTCTCGACTATGCGGTGCGTGTGCAGGGCGCTGTAGCCGGCGAGATCCATACGACGATGCGGCGCCTGTGGGGCGTGGTGTCATGGGCCAACTTCCGCCGGCGCGGCAAGGAGATCAGGCGGTTCATCCGGGCTCGGACCAAACATGTGGCTGTGCAGGGCATCACGTTGCTGTTGCGCGATAACCTGCGTCATCGGCATGACATCGAAAACGCCTACCTCCAGGCGATAACCGGCGCGCAGAACGAGATCATCATTGCCAATGCCTATTTTTTGCCCAGACGCGCATTTCGCCAGGCGTTGATACAAGCCGCGCAGCGCGGTGTCCGGGTGCTGTTGCTGCTGCAAGGCAAGGTCGAATACCGCGTGCAGCACTACGCGACGCATGCGCTTTATGACCAACTGCTGGCTGCAGGCGTCGAGATCTACGAGTATCAGCCCAGCTATCTGCACGCCAAGGTTGCCGTGGTGGATGGGCTGTGGGCAACGGTAGGTTCTTCGAATATCGATCCATTCAGCTTGCTGCTGGCGCTGGAGGCGAATCTGGCGGTGCGGGATGCCGGGTTTGCCGGGGAGCTGCGTGCGAGCATGCTTGCGGCGATAGACGGCGAAGCGGCTCGCGTCGGCGACGGCTATGGCGTGACGCGCGGTTGGCTGGATAGGCTGGTGGCGAGCATCAGTTACTGGGTCGTGCGCTTGCTGATCGGTCTGCTGGGCTATGGCAAGTCGATCTGATGTGTTCAGATTTCGATTAAGCAGGATGCGCTGGAATGAATGCACCAATTGCGGCTGCCAGCTATATGCTGATGTGGCGATTCCGCACGCGCTATAATCAACTCCTTTCATTTGCGTAATCCCGATATGCGCCCTTCCACGATCCAGCCGGCCAGAAACAGCAACCGCGCCGATTGGCAGACCTTGCGTTCCCTGATTCCTTATCTTCTGGAATTCAAGTGGCGCGTGATTGTCGCGATGAGCCTGCTGCTATTTTCGAAGCTGGCCAATGTGTCGGTGCCGCTGGTTCTGAAGTCAATCATCGATGCGATGGACAAGACCAAGTCGGTGCTGGTCGTGCCGGTGTTCCTGGTGGTCGGCTATGGGGTGCTGCGCTTGTTAAGCACGCTGTTCGGCGAATTGCGCGATGCGGTTTTTGCCAACGTGACGCAGCGCGCGATCCGGCGGGTGGCTTTGAAGGTATTCGAACACTTGCACAGTCTGAGTTTGCGCTTTCATCTGGACCGGCAGACCGGCGGAGTGTCGCGCGACATAGAGCGTGGCACGCGCGGGATCGGTTTTCTGCTTAATTTCACGCTGTTCAACATTCTGCCGACGCTGCTGGAGATCGGACTGGTAGCGGCAATCCTGCTCAAAAAGTACAGCGTATGGTTTGCCATCATTACCTTCATCACGCTGGTAATCTACATTGCGTTCACCTTGTTCATCACCGAGTGGCGCATGGTGGTGCGGCGCACGATGAATGACCTCGATTCGAAAGCCAATACCCGCGCCATCGACAGCCTGCTGAATTATGAAACAGTAAAGTATTTCGGCAACGAACAATATGAGGCGAAGCGTTATGACCATAATATGGCGCACTGGGAGACTGCCGCGGTGCGCAACCAGACGTCTTTGGCACTGCTCAATTCCGTGCAGAGCGTGATCATAGCGATCGGTATCACGATACTGATGCTGCTGGCGGCCGACCAGGTGGTCAAGGGCAAGATGACGGTAGGCGATCTGGTGCTGGTCAACGTGTTCATGATCCAGCTGTATATGCCGTTGCATTTCCTCGGCTTTGTGTATCGCGAGATCCGCAACGCGCTGGCCGACATGGAAAAGATGTTCAGCCTGCTCGACGAGCATCGCGAGATCGCAGATGCGCCGGATGCAGTTGAGCTTCATGCAGGCAAGACCAGTAACGTGTCGGAGGTGCGGCCACGAGACGGTGCGGCGGAGCCGATGGGTGCGGGAGTGGCCGCATCGCACCTCCTCCCGCAATCGGCTGGCTGCGCCATGACCAGCGACTTGGCGAGCGTTGTTGGCTCGCCGAGTCGAATGGCCAGTAGTTCCACCAGTAACGTGTCGGAGGTGCGTTTCGAGCATGTCAGTTTCGCTTATGCGCCGGACCGGCAGATATTGTTCGATGTGAGTTTTGTCATTCCTGTCGGCCATAAAGTGGCGGTGGTTGGGGCCAGCGGCGCGGGCAAATCCACTTTGTCGCGTTTGCTGTTCCGGTTTTACGACGTACAGCAGGGGCGGATACTGGTCAATGGGCAGGATATCCGCGGAGTGACCCAGGCCAGCCTGCGCGCGGCAATAGGTATAGTGCCCCAGGACACCGTGCTGTTCAACGATACGATTTATTACAACATCGCCTATGGGCGCCCCGATGCGACCCGCGACGAAATAATCGCGGCAGCCCAGGCTGCCCACATCCACGATTTCATCGAGTCGCTGCCGCTCGGTTATGAAAGCATGGTGGGCGAGCGCGGCTTGAAGTTGTCCGGAGGCGAAAAGCAGCGCGTGGCGATTGCACGGGCCATCCTGAAAAGACCGGCGATCCTGATTTTCGATGAAGCGACTTCCGCGCTCGATTCAAAATCGGAGAAGGCGATCCAGGCGGAGCTGCGCACGATCGCGCAAAATCGCACCACGCTGGTGATTGCCCACCGCCTTTCCACCGTGGTGGATGCGGACCAGATCCTGGTGATGGATAAGGGGCGCATCGCCGAGCGCGGGACGCATCGCGAGCTGCTTGCGCACAACAGTGTGTATACGCAAATGTGGAATCTTCAGAAACAGGAAGAACATCTGCAGCCTGTCTTTTGATTTTCATTAAATTTAAGGTATGCTTCGTCCCGTGTAGTGGTTGCAGGGCAGGGAGATAATGAAAAAACGATTATGGGTGTTGGTGTTGTTTGCTTATGTGCTGGCCGTGCATGCTGCCAGTGCCGGGCAGGATAACGACCAGCCCAAGCAGGATCAGTCGCCGGCACATCCAAAAGCACACAAAGTTCCGCCGCTTAAACTGCGGTCGAACATAGCGCTGATATTCGATGAGCAAACCCGGCAGCCGCTGTACCACAAAAATTCTGAAACAATCGTGCCGATCGCTTCCATTACGAAGTTGATGACCGCGATGGTGACGCTTGATGCTCATTTGCCTATGGAGCAGGAAGTCAACGTCACTGAGGACGACCTGAACCGGATCAGAAGGACCAAATCCAGGTTGCGTGTGGGCATGACGCTGACCCGCAGTGAATTGCTCAGGCTGGCATTGATGGCTTCGGAGAACAGGGCTGCGCTGGCTCTGGCGCGAAGTTATCCGGGTGGCCCGCAAGCCATGGTGGCCGCGATGAATTCCAAGGCGCGAGTGCTGGGAATGCAAAACACCCGATTTTTTGACCCGACGGGGCTGGACAGCGACAATGTTTCCACTGCCCAGGACCTGGTCAAGATGGTTGCTGCGGCAAGTTATTATCCATTGATCCACCAGTACACCACCAGCACATCACATTCAGTCGAGGGTTTGAGCGGACGCATCATGCGTTTCAGCAACACCAACCCGCTGGTCAGGAATGCCTCGTGGGATATCGGAGTGAGCAAGACCGGATACATCAGTGAGGCTGGACTCTGTTTGGTGATGCAAGCGATAATCAAGAAGCGTCCGGTCATCATCGTGTTGCTCGATTCCTGGGGTAAGCACACTAGGGTCGGGGATGCCAACCGCATCAAAAAATGGATGGAAAGCGCAAGCTTTCCGGATTTCAAGCCAAGCTGACCCGAGTTTGCGACCAACCGGGAGCAAGCTCCAAATTACATAGGAACTGAAAATGGGCGAGTCACTGCTACTGATTACCATCATTACCCTGATTGTTATTACGATACGCCGGGCGAGGCCTGTAATATTGGAAAGTCCGGTTATCATCCAGCGTCCCGGCCAATACCACATCACTCTCGCGCCGCAACTCAACCGGGCGCAAACCTTCGTGGAACAGATTGCGACGCAGTTTGCAAAAGCGCATTCATTGCAGGGAGGCTTTCCCAGCCGGTATTATGAAGTGCGAGATCCCAAAGTATTTGCACAGGGGGCAAGCTGCTATTTGCTGGCAGTCACCCTGCGCGACGGATTGTTGTATTTCCAGGCGGCGAATCCCGGAAAGAAAAGTGATGATGGCCATCTGAAAGCGATACGCGAATTTTCAGAAGCGGTGTTGAAGCAGCATCCGCATGCAGATTCGTTAGATATCCAGGCTCAGAAGGCGCTGGATGATGCTGTCGAGGCAGTTGCAAAGCAGTTGCAGATCGAGGTAAAGGCACTCATCCCGGCAGGCTGATAACCGGATTCGCCTGGGTGGTTGAAATCTCGCCATCACAAATCCAGGCGGCTGCAGGGAATCGCAACTAGTCATGTCTGATTGAGCAGTGCATCCATGCACCGCGGCGAAGCATAGGCTGATATGCTCCGGTTTCAGGGAACCCGTATGGTAGCCTTGGGTCTTGATCGCCTTTTTAATCGAGAGTCTAATATACTGGCATTGGCGGGCTATTGCGGGTTTGAGATGGAGCGAGTTTCCTTCGAATTGACTGGTGATTCGGCGGAACAATATTTTGTTTGATCAGTCGAATTTTGAAACATTACGGTGATGAGTTTGCGGTGACATGCCCTATGGTTGGTTGCACCTGCAAATGCAATGACACAAGCATCGATTGTTGCATTGTTGCCGGCATTTTTGTCAGGTTGAATATCGATTGGGAGTGACGCAATGAAAAAACTGATTATTGTATTTTTGGCGATTTTGTCGACCGCACCGGCATATGCTGAAGGCGGCCATGGAGGCGGCGGGATGGGGCATGGCGGAGGTTTTGGCCGCGGCGGGATGGAACGCGGTGGCATGCAACGCGGTGGCATGGAACGCGGCGGTTGGGGTCATGAGGGCTGGCGAGGCGGATGGGGAGATGGCTGGCGAGGCGGATGGGGAGATGGCTGGCGAGGCGGATGGGGAGAAGGCTGGGGTGGCGGATGGGGTGGCGGCTGGGGGTGGGGGAACGACTGGCTATTCCCGAGTCTGGTTGGTGGCGCAGTTGTTTATGGCTTGAGCCAGCCGCAAACAGTTTATATGCAGCCTCCACCGGCGGATGGTGCGGCGGTTAATGTGGCGCCTGCGCCGGTTCAGTACTGGTATTACTGTGCTGCTGCCCATGCCTACTATCCATATGTACCCTCATGCCCGGCCGGATGGCAAGCCGTGCCGGCTACCCCGCCGGCTACTTTGTCCGCTGCACCTAACGGTGTTCCGGCACGCTGAATATCAGGAAGGAATGGTCGGCGCGAGGAATATTTTTTGCGTGTGGCGCCAGCGCCTTCCATCACGGCAAAACGATTTCCAGGCAGCCTGCCAGTTTCCCTGGATTCCAATTGACTGGGATTGCAATGATTTCGACCATATGGTTTCGATGAGTCGGATATTCCTGATTCAAAGACAATGAGAGGCGCCATGAATTTAGAATTCACAAAATCCGCAACATTATTTTTGTGCATGCTGGGCTGGTTGCTGTCCGGTTGTGCTACAAATTCCGCTGAAACCTCCCCAGCCGGGCCGAATACACAAAGTTTGAATTTGTTATCCGATTCAGTGGATGTTGTTGAGGCGCGCAAAGTATTCAAAAGTGAAATGGAGCGTACGCCACTGGTAAAAAATGTTGTGTTTCACATTCAACCCGGGGAGGTGCGCTACATCAAGTACACCGATCCTACCAAAAACAGGGCCGATGTCATTCAGCTCACTTCCTTGCTGCCGGAATCGATCGTCGTCAGCTATAAGCCGGGCGCGGCATTCAGATACCCGGCCTGGAAGCTGTCGTATACCGATTATGTTCAAAAGCACAAATACTATTGGCTATCGTCCAGTTGGACCCAGTCCGATGCGGAAAACGCGGCAAAGGCATTAAGGGTGCTGGTGCTTGATGCAAGACATGATCTGGACCAGATACTGGCGACCAACTTCGAGAAGTTCAAGCTAAGCTGCCAATCCTGGCATGCTTTACAGGAAAAACCGCCGATCCCCGAGGAGGCTCAGCGTCAACAGGTGTTGGCAGAAAACGCGCTCCGTGAAAAGAACCTTGACAGGGCGGCGGACGAATATCTCAAAGCGTTGAAGGCCTATCCCTGCTGGCCGGAAGGGCAGTTGAAGGCGGCAACGATATTGGGCGATACCGGGTGGTATACGGCAGCCGTGGCGCATATGGAATATTATCTGGAGCTGGTTCCGGATGCGTCCAATGCGCAGTTTGCCAAAAACAAGATAGCGGCCTGGCAGGATAAGATCGGCCGCCAGTGATCGAATAGACTATCTTTTCAATTCGCCGGCTATCGTCGGCGGGTTCCCGCCATCGAAGGTGATGCGGCTGCCGGTGGTCGATACCCTATATCGCGCAGCGCTCAGCGGCCTGGACGGTATTCGCCACCAGCATCGTGATGGTCATCGGGCCGACCCCTCCCGGCACCGGCGTGATCCATCCGGCGACTTCCTTTGCGGAATCGAAATCAACGTCGCCGCACAGCTTGCCGTCCGGCAGGCGGTTGATGCCGACATCGATCACTGCCGCTCCCGGTTTGATCATGTCGCCGGTGATCATTTTCGGCCTGCCGGTCGCGACGACCAGGATGTCGGCATCGCGGGTGAACTTTGCGAGGTCGACGGTCTTCGAAGTGCAGATCGTGACGGTAGCGTTGGCCTGCAGCAGTAACAGCGCCATCGGTTTGCCGACGATGTTGCTGCGGCCCACGACGACGGCATGTTTGCCTTCGATGGACACGCCGCTTTTTTCCAGCAGTTTCATCGCAACCATAGGGCGTGCAGGGCGCGAAGCGCATGTTGCCGGTGACCAGTGCGCCGACATTCATCGGGTGAAAGCCGTCCACGTCCTTGTCCGGGCTGATCGCCTCCAGCACCTTGCTGCTGTCGATGTGTTTGGGCACCGGCAGTTGCACCAGGATGCCGTGGATATTCGGGTCGTTATTCAGCGCGGCTATCCTCGCCAGCAGTTCGGCCTCGGGTGTATCGGCGGACATCACGATGTGTTCGGAATGCAGGCCGAGCTCGGCGCAGGCTTTCACCTTGTTCGCGACATATACCCTGGAGGCGGGATCTTCGCCGACGATGATGACCGCCAACCCCGGCGTGATGCCGCGCGCCTTCAGCGCATCGGCGCGGATTTTCCACTCGGCGCGCACTTCCTGCGCGATAGTCTTGCCGTCTATGATCCTTGCCGTCATGGCTCCTCCCTCCGTTGTGGCTTCATTCCAAGCCGTAGTCCGATCAAATGGATGGATGCGTTGCGCTTATCCACCCTGCATGATCGTTGTTATCGTTTTAAAATGGAATAACCATCTGCTAGAAGCTGGGTTTGTCGGGGCTGCTCTGGTAGTTGGCGACACCCAGCATGATCTCCTTGCGGGCTTCTTCTATGCCTTCCCAGCCGCCGATCTTCACCCACTTGTTCGGTTCCAGATCCTTGTAGTGCGCGAAGAAATGCTCGATCTGCTTCAGGACGATGGGGGGTAGTTCCGTATATTTTTCAGTCCGCGATACAGCGTCGACAGCTTGTCGACCGGAACAGCCAGCACCTTGGCATCCTGACCCGATTCGTCTTCCATCTTCAGCACTGCAAGCGGGCGACAGCGCACCACCACGCCGCTGTTCAGCGGAACCGGCGTGATGACCAGCACATCGACCGGGTCGCCGTCGTCGGACAGCGTGTGCGGGATATAACCGTAGTTGCAAGGGTAGTGCATCGCGGTGTTCATGAAGCGATCCACAAAGATCGCGCCGGATTCCTTGTCCACTTCATATTTGACCGGTTCTCCGTGTTGCGGGATCTCGATGATCACATTGAAATCGTCTGGGCAGATTCTGTCCGGACGGGACTTTGTTCAAACTCATGATGCTGCACCTTCTGGGTTGTGATTGAAAAGCGCGGATTGTATCACTGGGCACGGATAATTCGAAGCGCGGACAGGTGTGGAATGGTAAGCGTGATGGAAGGCGAAAACCTTTAGGGGTTATCAGGAAATTCTTGGTAATTGCCGCTGTGTGCCCGTTGCCGACATTACGCCTGCGCAGAAGCGGACATTGGCAGGTAGGTTGGGTGGAGCGTAGCGATACCCAACGGTAAAAAAAGGAAATGATGGGTAGCCTTGCATAGCCATCTGACTAGGCTGTCAAAAAACAACAGCCTAGTCATTGGTTATCGCTGTGCTCCACCCATCCTACGCTTGCTAAAATGTCAGCCCTGGGACATAGCGGAAGACATGTCCCTGTGATAGCAAGTATCTCACTTAGGCAATGGCAATATCAGCTGATCAGATACTGAAGCCGGCCAGCTTCTTCGGCACCGCGACATTCTTCAGGCGCACATACTGCGGCAGGCCATCCTTGTAGGGCGGATAGTCTTCGCCCTTGATCAGCGGTAGCAGGTAGGTGCGGCATTTTGCGGTGATGCCGAAACCGTCTGCGGTGATGAAATCGCGCGGCATGAATTTTTCCACATTCGCGACCTTGGAGAGCGGAGCGACACCGATCTTCCATTTGTAGGGTTTGTCGGAGATGCGGTCTACCGTGGGCATCACCGCATTCTGTCCTTTCAGTGCAAGTTCGACGGCCGCCTTGCCCAGTGCATAGGCCTGGTCGACGTCGGTCTTCGAGGCGATGTGGCGCGCGGCGCGTTGCAGGTAATCGGCCACGGCCCAGTGGAATTTGTAGCCGAGCGCGTCCTTGACCATATTGGCGACGACCGGCGCGGCGCCGCCGAGCTGGGCATGGCCGAAGGCGTCGCGCGTACCCTGTTCGGCGAGGAAACGCCCGTCCGGGTAATGGCAGCCTTCCGATACCACCACGCTGCAATAGCCGTGCTTCTTCACCATCGCATCGACCCTGGCGAGGAATTTTTTTTGATCAAATTCGATCTCGGGGAACAGGATGACGACCGGGATGCCATGGTCCTCGACCAGCCCGCCGGCCGCCGCGATCCAGCCGGCATGGCGGCCCATCACTTCGATGACGAACACCTTGGTCGAGGTCTTGGCCATCGAGCACACATCGTAGCTGGCCTCCAGCGTCGAGACGGCGATGTATTTCGCCACCGAGCCGAAGCCGGGGCAGCAGTCGGTGATCGGCAGGTCGTTGTCCACGGTCTTGGGGACATGGATGGCCTGCACCGGGTAACCCAGTTTTTCGGAAAGCTGCGAGATCTTGTAGCAGGTGTCGGCGGAGTCGCCGCCGCCGTTATAGAAGAAGTAGCCGATGTTGTGCGCCTTGAACACTTCGATCAGGCGCTCGTATTCGCGTTTGTTGGCTTCCAGGCTCTTGAGTTTGTAGCGGCAGGAACCGAATGCGCCGGAGGGCGTGTAACGCAGCGAGGAAATGGCCTTGGCGGATTCCTGGGTGGTGTCGATCAGGTCTTCGGTCAGAGCGCCGATGATGCCGTTGCGGCCGGCATACACCTTGCCGATCTTGTCCTTGTGCTTGCGCGCGGTCTCGATCACCCCGCAGGCCGAGGCATTGATCACTGCCGTGACACCGCCGGATTGCGCATAAAAAGCATTCTTTTTCGCCATCATCGTTCTCCTTGATTGTTGAATACGGTAGCTACATATCTTCCTTGGCCCTGCATGATTCCTGTGATTTCAAGGATTTCATCTTACGATATTTTCAGGGGCATGGTGACAGCGGTGTGTGTCGCTACGGTTTCCCGGCTTGGTGAAAGAATTGCTGCTAGGCACTTGAATTCGGGCATCACCTCCTCCATTTGGGACGTATTCATATTCGAAAGGGATGCCATGCGCTTCGACAAATTCACCACCAAGCTGCAGCAGGCGCTGTCCGATGCGCAGAGCCTGGCAGTCGGCAGCGACAACCAGTTCATCGAGCCGCAGCACCTGCTGCTGGCCCTGCTCAACGACGCCGACAGCGGCGCGGGTTCGCTGCTGGCGCGCGCCGGCGGCAATGTCACGCCGCTGAAGAACGCGCTGAAAGATGCGGTCGAGCGCCTGCCCAAGGTCGAAGGCCACGGCGGCGAAGTGCAGGTCGGGCGCGATCTGTCCAGTCTGCTCAATCTGACCGACAAGGCGGCGCAGAAGCGCGGCGACCAGTTCATCGCCTCCGAGATGTTTTTGCTCGCCGCCTGCGACGACAAGGGCGAGACCGGACGTCTGCTCAAGCAGCACGGAGTAGCGCGCGCGCCGCTGGAGCAGGCGATCAATGATGTGCGCGGCGGCGAGACGGTGGGTTCGCAGGAAGCCGAAGGCCAGCGCGAGTCCCTGAAGAAATACACGATAGACCTGACCGAGCGCGCCCGCCAGGGCAAGCTCGACCCGGTGATCGGCCGCGACGACGAGATCCGCCGCGCGATCCAGGTGCTGCAGCGCCGCACCAAGAACAATCCGGTGCTGATCGGCGAGCCCGGCGTCGGCAAGACCGCGATCGTCGAGGGCCTGGCGCAGCGCATCGTCAACGGCGAAGTGCCGGAGTCGCTGAAGGGCAAGAAGGTGCTGAGCCTGGACATGGCGGCGCTGCTGGCCGGCGCGAAATATCGCGGCGAGTTCGAGGAACGCCTGAAGAACGTGCTGAAGGAACTGGCGCAGGACGAAGGCCAGACCATCGTGTTCATCGACGAGCTGCACACCATGGTCGGCGCGGGCAAGGCTGAGGGCGCGATGGATGCCGGCAACATGCTGAAGCCGGCGCTGGCGCGCGGCGAACTGCATTGCGTCGGCGCGACCACGCTGGACGAATACCGCAAATACATCGAGAAGGATGCCGCGCTGGAACGCCGCTTCCAGAAGGTGCTGGTGGAAGAACCGAGCGTCGAATCGACCATCGCGATCCTGCGCGGTCTGCAGGAAAGGTACGAACTGCACCACGGCGTCGACATCACCGACCCGGCCATCGTCGCCGCGGCCGAGCTTTCCAACCGCTACATCACCGACCGCTTCCTGCCGGACAAGGCCATCGACCTGATCGACGAGGCCGCCGCGCGCGTCAAGATGGAGATCGATTCCAAACCCGAGGTGATGGACAAGCTCGATCGCCGCCTGATCCAGCTGAAGATCGAGCGCGAGGCGGTGAAGAAGGAGAAGGACGAGGCCTCGCAGAAACGTTTCGCACTGATCGAAGATGAGATCGGCAAGCTGCAGCGCGAGTATGCCGACCTCGAAGAGATATGGAAGGCGGAAAAGGGCGCGGCGCAGGGCACCGCACATCTGAAGGAAGAGATGGACAAGGTGCGCGCCGAGATCGTCCGCTTGCAACGCGAAGGCAAGCTGGAGCAGGTGGCCGAGCTGCAGTACGGCAAGCTGCCGCAGCTCGAAGCCAAGCTGAAGGAGGCGGTGCATGCCGAAGAGAACAAGCCGAAGAACCGTCTGCTGCGCACCCAGGTCGGCGCGGAAGAGATCGCCGAAGTGGTCAGCCGCGCGACCGGCATCCCGGTATCCAAGATGATGCAGGGCGAGCGCGACAAGCTGCTGCACATGGAAGACAAGCTGCACGAGCGCGTGGTCGGGCAGGACGAGGCGGTCAAGCTGGTGTCGGACGCGATCCGCCGTTCGCGTTCCGGCCTGTCCGATCCGAACCGTCCTTATGGTTCCTTCCTGTTCCTCGGGCCGACCGGGGTGGGCAAGACCGAGCTGTGCAAGGCGCTGGCCGGCTTCATGTTCGACTCGGAGGACCACCTGATCCGCATCGACATGAGCGAGTACATGGAGAAGCATTCCGTCGCGCGCCTGATCGGTGCGCCGCCCGGCTATGTCGGCTATGAAGAAGGCGGCGGGTTGACCGAGGCGGTGCGGCGCAAACCTTACAGCGTCATCCTGCTCGATGAAGTGGAGAAGGCGCATCCCGACGTGTTCAACGTGCTGCTGCAGGCGCTGGACGACGGGCGCATGACCGACGGCCAGGGGCGCACCGTGGACTTCAAGAACACCGTGATCGTGATGACCTCCAACCTCGGCAGCCAGATGATCCAGCAGATGTCCGGCGACGATTACCAGGTCATCAAGCTCGCGGTGATGGGCGAAGTGAAGAGCTACTTCCGTCCCGAATTCATCAACCGCATCGACGAGGTCGTGGTGTTCCATGCGCTCGACGAGAAGAACATCAAGTCGATCGCGCGCATCCAGCTGAAATATCTGGAGACGCGGTTGGCCGCGATGGAGATGAAGCTGGACATCAGCGATGCCGCGCTGGCCGAGATCGCCAACGCAGGCTTCGACCCGGTGTACGGCGCGCGTCCGCTGAAGCGCGCGATCCAGGCGCAACTGGAGAATCCGCTGGCCAAGCTGATCCTCGAAGGCAAGTTCGCCGCAAAGGATACGATCAAGGTGGACTGCAAAAACGGTGTGATGAAGTTCGATAAATGAATGTAAGCGGTTGCTGCAATGAAAAAGCCCGGCATAGCCGGGCTTTTTTCTGCAATCGATCGTGGTCCGTCCCTGACCGGATCGTGGATGAATATCAATCGGGCTGATCCCTTAGCCTGCCTTTTTCCGCTGAAGACGGGTAGCGTCGGTAAAAAAAGTGCCCTTGGCTATGGCTTTAAAATCGTTGCGATTGATGCCGAGTTCCCGCAGTGTCCGGTCGTCGAGCGTATTCAATTCGCGCAGCGTTTCTGCATAATTCGCATGGCTTTTGATCCGATTTCTTATGTGATTCACGAAAAGCGCCAGCGTATCCAGCCATGCTTCAAACGCCTGCATGCTCTTCAGGCACGCAATGCGGCATGCGTGTACGAGGCTCATTTCATCAGCTGGCGGTGATGACAGGAGGATGTTCTGTAATGGGTCCATGATAACTCCTTTCCGGTTTAGTTCGCTATACAACTATAAAGTCAAAAAAAATCATTCAAGGCTTTTGCGCACCGCAACCACCTTGGCGACCGCTTCCTCGAAACGCGGGACACTTAATGATTTTTTCAGCCGCCTGGTCACTTCTCCGCTGGCCGAATTGATCGGATCCCTTAAAGACAGCGCGCGGGCTGTCGGATGAATCTCCAGCTCCCGCCCGTCGCGCCCGCCGGTGCGCCGCTCGATGAGTTTCAATTTCTGCAAACCGTCCAGTGTCCGTGTCGCGGTAGAGCGCGTAATCGTCATCTCCCTGGCCACCTCGCTTTGCAGCGAGCCCGGCTTCTCCAGGATCACCCGCAACATGAAGGCCTGGGCGGGCGTCAATCCGAATGGCTTGAAGGCGGCAGTCCACTCGCGCTCGAGCACACGCGCCAGCGCAGTCGTATTGAAATAAAGGCATTGATCGAACATGACGGAACCTTAACACAACATAGTTCGCTATGCAACTATATTGATCAGTTCAAATTCAAAAAGGGACTGAGCCATTGATTGTGTTCGGAAAGACATGTGCGCACGAATATCGTGTTAACGTAAATAAATCGTGAATAAGGAGACCGGCAATTGAACGAGCAGGATGTTCCCACCCCGCCTGAAACAGAGCGTGGGGTATGCGTTGCATTGATCTACGCCCTCGTGGCCGAGCGCCTGTCCGTTTACTACGAACATGACCTATGGATGACCCGGGCCCAGGGCGCAACGCTCGCCACAAACTGGCTGTCCCGCTCCAAGCGCAGCATGCCGATGGATTTGCGCAAACACCTGTCAGACCTCAGTGACCAGCTGGCAAGGCAGGTCGCTGCAACGACTTCCCGTGAAACCGGGCTTTATCTCAGTCATGAGATGCAGGAGTCGCTGGATACCCGCTATCAATCCGAGATCGGGCAGTCGATCATGGTTGAATGCAAACGGATCGATGATGAGGCATTGCCGGTGTAGAGCAGACGACATGACGACCACGGAAAACTTCGGCAACAAGCGCTCATCTGGCCGATCTCCCACCGCCGCGATAGATACGATCAGGGTGGACTGCAAGGGTAGCGTGATGACGTTCGATAATGCGTAATCACCCCATTTAGTCCCCTCCCCCTCGCAGGGGGAGGGCTAGGGAGAGGGTAAGCCCGGCAACGCCGGGCTTTTTGTTTCTACAATAAATCGGGGTCTTCCTCCGCTGCGCTACTTTTGAACCTTAGCTGCCAAACGCCGCTTTCATCACCCTGATCATGTAAGCCACATCCTGCACGCCGGCGCTTTCACGCAGGCTGTGCATCGCCCACATCGGCGAGCCGACATCCACGCTGGCGATACCCAGGCTGGCCGCCACGATAGGCCCGATGGTGCTGCCGCAACCGAGGTCGGTGCGGTGGGTGTAGTTCTGGCAGGGCACACCGGCACGTTCGCACAGCGTGATGAAGCGCGCGGCGGTATCCGCATTGGTGGTGTAGCGCTGGCTGGCGTTGGTCTTGATCACCGGGCCGGCATTCACCATCACGCGGTGATTGGGTTCGTAGGCGTTGGGGAAATTGGGCTGCCATGCGTGCGCCATGTCCGCGCTGATGAAAAAGCTGTGTGCCGCCGCGCAATGCTGTTGTTCCTCATCCAGCCCCATGCACAGTGAAATGCGCGCGATCACATCATTGGCAAAACTGCCGCCCGCGCCCGCAGCGCTTTCGCTGCCCACTTCTTCATGGTCGAAAAAGGCTGCGATGCAGGTGGCCGCCGGCTTGGCGGTGGCGAGCAGCGCGGTGAGCGCGGCGTGGCACGAGGCGAGATTGTCGAGCTGGCTGCTGGCGATGAATTCCTGCTCCGCACCCCAGAAGGCGCCGGGCTGCGTGTCGGTCACGGCGAGCTCGTAGGTGAGGATGTCCGCTGCCTTCACTTTCAATTCATCCGCAAGCAGCTTGAGGAATTGCTCGCGCCCGGAAAATTTTCCATCGTGAAGTTTGTCATCGGCGATCGCAAACAGCAATGGCAACTCGGTCTGCTTGTTCAGCACGAGACCTTTCTCGTTCACCTCGCGGTTCATGTGGATGGCGAGGTTGGGCAGGCGCAGCAGCGGCTGCTCGAAGTTGACCAAGCGTGTTTCAAACCCGTCCGACCCTGTGCCGAATCCTGCGCCGTGCGCACATTCACGCGCCCGGCCAGACTCAGGTCGCGATCGGTAAAGGTCGCCAGTATCGGCCCGCCGTATATCTCCACACCCAGGCGCACCACGCCGTCACCGGCCTGTGCCGCATTGGTCTTGAGGCGCAAGCCGGGCGAATCGGTGTGCGCGCCTATCATGCGCAAGCCGGTATCAGGCAAAGGCTGCTGCCCGATCCTGAACGCGATCAGCGACGCACCGCGCACCACGTAATAGCCGCAGCCCGCTTCCAGCTTCCAGCGCAGCTTCTCCTGCAAGTCGCACAAAACCCTGTGCCTGCAAACGTTGCGTGATGGACTGCACGGCATGCCACGGGCTGGGGCTGGCGTCGATGAAGTTCAGCAGGTCTTGCGCGTGGGCGCGGTCTTCAGGGGTGATGGGCATGATGCTTCCTTGGAAATTACGCCGCCAAGAGATAAAGGGGCGATGCGTGGGCGTTTCTCCTTGGATGCCAGCCAAAGCTCGTAATCATCCTGCAACCCCATCCACATTTCAGGGCTGGTGCCTAACGCGGCCTGAAGACGCAATGCCATATCTGCCGAGATACCGGAGGAGCCGTTCAACACGCGGGAAAGCGTCGCGCGTGCCACACCGAGATGCTGCGCCGCATCGGTTACGCTCATTTCGCCCAGCCATTCGCGCAGGATTTCGCCGGGGTGCGGCGGGTTATGCATGGTTGCCATTTTTTACCTCTCAGTGATAGTCCTGATAATCCACCAGCAGCGCATCGCCATTCTCGAATCGAAAAGTGATGCGCCAGTTTCCATTTACCGTGATCGCCCAGTGGCCTGCAAGATTCCCCTTTAGCGCATGCAACTTCCAGTTGGGCACGGCCATGTCGGCAGGTACTTTTGCGCGATTCAACGCGGCCAATTGCAATCGTAAGCGCGGTGCATGTGCTGCCTGAATGCCAGCCCTGGAGCCTGTCTCAAAAAAGGCCTTGATACCTTTGTGTGAAAAGCTCTTTATCATGGGAAATGATTGTAACGTAGTATGTTACACCCATCAATACAGGGAAACTTGGAAACTGGTGGAGCAGCTCAAAAAAATAATTCGAATTGAAGCTAGACCTTTAGCGATCTGCTTTAATTTGCCATTTACGTCAGAACGGCATTGCCGTTAATTCCATTCATGCTTACCGTTGCCGAAACCAAAGTTTTCAGCGTTACGTCAAACACTATTGGACTGAAGAAGAACGCGGCGAATTCGTCACCTATAGCGGAGCACTACGATGCGGGCGACGTGGTGCGCGGTTCCGGGCGGTTGTCAGCAAAGTACGCTGGAGACGTAAAGGTAAAAGTAAGAGCGGCGGCGTGCGCGTGAATGCCACAACTTGGTGCTGACGGAACGATCTGGCTGCTGCTGATCACGCCAGAAACTCAACACCAGAGCATACCCGCCCACAGACTGAAAGCCATAAAAGAGAAAATGACATGCCGGTAACTGTAAAACCAACACGCAAGAACACTGCTAAACGCAACCTGGCGACAAAACCTGCTGCAATCGGTGCAACAAATGAAAAGCCGAACGCGCCGCCAGGTGCACAAGGTGGCGGTATCTCCTGTCATATCAGCACGCATGAAGTCTGGCCTGTCTCTCTTAATCCGCATTCGCTAAACTGATGGGCGTTTCCGGCGAACACTGCAAGATTGGGAGCAAGGCCGGCTAACCCAGCGGAGCCGCCAAAACGCCCTGCTCATCGCCATTGCCAGACGCCATCCCGGAAGTGTGGAAAGGCAGTTGCGGTGTAACTACCGGAACCGGAATTATCTCGAGCCTCTCTTAACTCCACCCATAAACAATTCGATTCAGGTACTGAAGGGTTCTGAAGGCAGCTGCTTAAGGGTTCGTGGTAGGAATCCAATTCTCATCTGACATAGGTTGGGGGCATCATGTCATCAAATATATAGATGAGTAGGAACAGAACTGGGCGCTACAGGATATTTCTAGCCTGTTGCATTTTGGTATGGATGATGGCGAGACGCACTAATAAGAACCTGATGTTGAAAGGGTTGACACGAATATAAAGAAAAATTCTGAGCAATCTATTCAGACAGAAGCATTATTCGATTTCCTACAGACATCATTTGGACAGATAGTGCTCGTAGAAGAACAACATGTCCATGCATGAAACGTGATGGTGGTCCATTAGAGGAAGTGGATCGTGGTGGGCCTCATCAGGCCATATTCATTTAGAGAACATTTCAAGCTAGAGGGACCTCGTACCGAATTGGTTAATCGACTTTGTGTTACTGAATCGCTACTGGCTGAACACGAGGAAAACACTGAAGGGTGGCGACTATACAGGCAATTACTGTCAATATCTTTCGCAAACGTTGTGGGGTGGCGTGCTGGTATGTTAGCAAGATCGTTTGTAACTATTTTTCGGGAATCGCCGGATAATTATATTGATGTAAGCCACAAAGGTCAGTTTCGAAATCAAATTGACTGGCAAAGCTTGCACTCCATGGTTGGAATTGCAGCGGGAAGGAGAAATATCGAATGACTCAAAGAATAATCATCACTTCTAATGAAACCATCGTCTGTCCAAAGTGTGATCATCACTTTCCCCTTGATCTGGGGATAACACGTCAGACCATAGAGCGTTATGAAGCTGAGTTTGATCAAGCGTTCGCAGACCAACGGAAAGAGCTTGAAGCACAAATTGAAAATGAAGCCGAACGCAAAGCCACAAAAACAATTTTCAGGCCAGATCGCCAAACTCCAAGAGCAGATTGCTGAGCAAAATAAGGCTGCAGAAGATGCAAAAAAGCAAATTGCTAAAGTCCAGGTAGATGCAAAAGCAAAAGCATTGGAGGAATTTGAGTTAGAGAAAAAATCCTTGGCCGATGAGTTGGCTGAAAAAGAGGAAAAGCTTAAGGCGTTCAGAGAGCAAGAGTTAGATTTGCGAAAGCAAAGGAAGGCTCTTGAAGAATCGCAAGATAATCTTAAATTAGAAATCCAGCGTCAACTAGATGCGGAGCGACAGAAGCTGACTGCAGAGATCAGTCACAAGGAAAGCAATCGCTTTCTCATGATGGAGGCGGAATATAAGAGAAAAAGATTGAAGATGCACAGAAAGCTAATGAAGACTTGCGGCGCAAGCTGGAACAAGGATCACAGCAGCTGCAGGGTGAAGTACTTGAACTTGAAATCGAGCACACGCTAGTCGATTCATTTCGGCATGACCAAATTGAAGAAGTTAAAAAAGGCGTGCGCGGCGCTGATGTGTTACAGACCGTTTGCACACCTACCGGCCATGTGTGTGGCCGTATCATCTGGGAGGCCAAACGAGCTGAAAACTGGTCTGATTCGTGGCTGCAAAAACTAAAAGATGACCAGCAAGGTGCTGATGCTCGCATAGCGGTATTAGTTACTTCAGCGTTGCCCAAGGGAGTCGATGAGCCTTTATTTCCAACGTGATGGGGTATGGGTTGTCAGTCCACAGATGATTCGTCCGGTTGCTGAAGCACTTCGTACATTACTACTGGAAACCCATCGTGTAGAGATGGTCAATACAGGAAAAGAAGAAAAAATGGAGCAGCTTTACACCTACATGACCAGTGAAAACTTTTCACGAAAAATCCGAACAGTCGTTGATTCTTTTGTGGCAATGAAAACCCAATTAAATTCGAGAAAGAGAACAATGCAAAAGCAATGGGCTGCACGTGAAATGCAAATCAATCGTGTCACTGAAACGATGGCTAGTTTTGTAGGTGAACTGCAAGCCATAGCTCAAAATACGCTACCGCTATTAAATGATATTGTGCATTTGGAACTTCCAAATGAGGAGATATAGTTAGATTAGTGATTTGACCCAATGAATACATGGCCTAATATGTTTAGATTTTAAAATGCTAGAGTTGCCTGATGAAAGTTTATAGTCAAAATAAATTATTAAACTATTGCAAAGTGCCTAATTGCCCTTTGTTGGTTTTTGCTAATCTTAACTGATTGATTAAAGGTAAATAGCTATATGGAAAATTATCACGACCCCCTAAGGCATTTAAAATATTTAAGGCAATCTCTCTCACAGGACAATGAGTCGATTGGGTTTTTTATTGCGGCAGGTTGTCCATTATCAATACCTTTGCCAGAAGACCAGTGGCCATTAATACCTGATGTTTTAAACCTATCAAAATTTATCAACCAACAATTAAAAGGGAATGGTAAATACAGTATCTTGCTTGCTGAGTTAAAGAAGGCTGGCAAGGACATTGAGAATATTGAGGATGTACTAAGCTTCCTTAGGAGTTTATTGCTTGTTTCCAAAGGCGGGAATGTCCGCGTCTTGATGAAGCAGATTTAATTCAATTGGAAAAGGATATTTGCAAAGAAATCGTAAAAAAGATTGATGTCCAACTGCCCATCATTTGAAACACCTTATCACCGCCTATGTAATTGGATTAGGTCGATTGACCGGAAGATTGCGATATAGATATTTACAACTAACTACGATCTCTTGACTGAACCAGGCACTTGAAGATTCTGAAGTGCCTTATTTTGATGGCTTCGTGGGTTCAAGAAGATCTTTTTTTGATTTAAGAGCGGTTGAAGACAATTTAATCCCTAAGCACTGGACTCGGCTGTGGAAGATTCATCGCTCAATTAGCTGGTATCAAGAAAATGTTGGGAAGCAAATTCGAGTGTATCGCTCATCGGAAGTTAAGGCAGATGCGTCGCATCTGATTTACCCATCGCACTTGAAATATGAAGAAAGTCGGAAAATGCCATATTTGGCATTGATAGACCAACTCAATAGGTTCATTCGAAAAAAATCTTCATTTTTAATTTTGTGCGGCTATTCGTTTGGTGATGACCATCTAAATGACACGATAGTTAACGCTTTAAAGGCAAACCCAACTGCAATGGTGTTGGGTTTAATGTTTGGAAATTATGAAAAGAAGCCAGGAGCAGAAGGGTGGTGATGAAACATACCCAGAGGCATATAGGCTGGCTAAGAAGCAACACAATTTAAACATTTGGACTTTTGATAAGGCGATAATCGGAACAAATGTGGGCCAATGGAAAAAATCACCTATCGAGGATGATGATGCTATTGATCTATTACCGTTTGTTCCAGTAGAGACAATTGCCGGTGATCCACCAGCAACTAAAGAATTAATGCGACTTGGTGACTTTGCTGTATTTACAGAATTTTTGAAGAAGATAATTGGTATAACTAAGGATCTTCAAAATGTCTAGCAAGGAAACGTATCTTGGAGATGTGCAAGATGTGAATGGAACGACAGTCAGAATTATTTTATCTAAAAGCTCACTAACAGGTTTTGTTTATATTGATGGGCAGGGGTATAGGGTAGGTCAAATTGGTAGTTTCATCCGCATACCAATTGGTTTTAATGACTTGTTAGGTATTGTTAGTCAGGTAGGAGCAAGCGCAAAACCTGAGAATGAGTTGAAACTAAGGCTTCAGGTGATAGATGGATGAGTATTCAATTGATTGGCGAAAGCCAAAGAAATGGTGTCTTCCAAAGAGGCCTATCCCAATATCCAACAATTGGTGATGAAGTGCATCTAGTTTCTGAAAAGGAACTTAAAAATATATATGGCCAACCGGATAAACCATATTTTGTAAAAGTTGGACATATCTCAAACGCGGACTCTATCCCCGCCTTAATTGATGTTAATAAGTTAATTACAAGGCATTCCGCGGTGGTTGGTACAACAGGCTCAGGTAAATCTACAACTGTAGCAAGCATCATAAACGCATTGTCAGACAAAAATAAATATCCCTCTTCTAGAATAATTATGCTGGACTTGCATGGAGAATATGGACACGCGCTAAAAGACAAGGCGCACATTTATAAAATCAATGCAGATATTTCAAAAGAAAAGGAATTGCACATACCTTTTTGGGCTTTGAATTTTGATGAACTTTGTGAAATTTGTTTCGGTGAGTTTAATAATGAAAAGGATAAGAATATAGTATTAGAAAGAGTCCAAAAATATAAGAATAGCTCCATTACAAATTATCCGAAGAAAGGTGCGTCGGTAGATACACTTAGTGTCGACTCACCAATTCCTTTTAGCATCCATAATTTGTGGCATGAGCTATATCTTGAGCCTTTCGGTACTTATTACAGCAAACAAGCAGGCAAGCCGATAGATAATTTAGCTTATGAACTTGATGCAAACGGTCAAGAACTGAAAGGTAACCCTAACGAGGGTATACCACCAATTTTCAAAAATGTTAAAGATGACAAAGGCGATGTCGAGAAGATAAATTACTTACCGGGGTCACTTAATTTGGGAAAACAGCTCCTGTTATTCGAATCAATTGAGAATTCCAAGATATAACTTTATATTTAAACCTGGCGAGTGGACGCCAAAAGTTGATGGAGAAGTCGTCCGAGATTTGGATAGTCTTTTGAAAGATTGGATAGGCAGTGATAGGCCCGCTGCGGTATTGGACCTTTCAGGAGTACCACCCGATATTCTGCAAACGACCATAGGCGCTTTACTTAGGATATTGTACGAAGCATTGTTTTGGGCAAGAAACTTATCTCAAGGAGGCAGGCATCGTCCTTTGCTTATAGTTATGGAAGAAGCCCACCTGTATTTGAATGATGATTTTAAAGGGATGGCGTCGAAGGTTGTTCAACGAATCGTGAAGGAAGGTCGTAAGTATGGCATTGGTGCCATGATTGTTAGCCAAAGGCCTTCGGAAATTAATCCTACAATTCTCTCTCAATGCGGTACATTCTTCGCGTTGAGATTAACTAATGCTACAGACAGAAATCACATAACATCTGCATTGCCAGATAATTTAGATGGCCTAACAAGTATGATGCCTATACTGAGAACTGGAGAAGCCATAATTCTTGGTGAGGCAGTAAAGCTGCCAATGCGCACTTTTATTGAACCACCGCCCAAGAACGCAAGGCCTGACAGTCAAGATCCAGTTGTTTATGATGAAGTACCATTAGATGATTCACAGAACCCAGGTGGATGGGGAATCCCTATGGAAGCAAACCCTGATTATGAAGAATTGACTGAGACTTGGAGAGCTCAGAATCCAAAAATTAGTAAAGTTGTTAAAGATTAAATAGGAGGTAATTGTGCAAAGAACCCCGGTTGCATCAAGCAATGTCGCTTCTGTTGGTTACGATCCTGACAGTTCAACACTTGAGATTGAATTTAATAATGGTGCGATTTATCAATATTTTGATGTCAACGAAAAAGTTTATACCGAACTATTAAATGCAAGCTCTGTTGGGGGAATATTGGCCTCCAATATCAAGGGAATAATACAGGTTCCTCACGTGCAGAAGGGATTAAGGGGGAGCTTCTGAGTTTAGTTTCAGCCCACTCATGATTCTGAAGATGACATTGAGAAGCTGAGCTAACCCCTTTAGCTCTCAGCAATCGAAGTGGCTGATCATGTGTGTCTTACTCTGAGTACTCGAAATTTAACGTCCCGAAATCTTGTGATTTACTTGTCGAGAAAAACTTGTTGGCCAAGCAGGTTGAAGATCGTAGCGTGTCATTGGTGTCGGAGTCGAATTGTTTTAAGTTGTCCCGGTTCGCCGCAACCCTTGCAGGATGATCTGCTGCAACTTGCTGCTGTCGGCGCGTTGTACGCAAAGAATAGAGGCCTCGACGTAGGCATTCAGGCCGGAGGGGCCTTCTTCCAGTGCCTGGCTGTAGTCGATGGGTTCGTAGTTGTTGCATACGGCGATGAGGTCGAAGAACAGGCGGGTGATGCGGCCGTTGAGTTCGTAAAAGGGATGCAGGGCGATCAGTTCGGACTGGTAATAGGCGAGGCGTTCGGCAAATGTTTCCACGGTCCATTTCCGGCCTGTTTCAGGTATTGCTCTTGTTCCAGTTCGCGGAAGATGCGCAGCGATTCCTGTTCAAGGTAGGCGGCGCGGCAGAATAGCGAACCACCTTTGCTAATATCCACAGTGCGGTATTGGCCCGCCCATTCGTACAGGGATTCGTAGGTGTCGCGGTGAAGCCCTTTGAAGAAATCTTCGTCGAAGCGGACTGCGGGAGCGAGATCGGTGATGAAGCGGGTGTAAGCCTGTTGTAGCAGCGTTGCTTCCACTTCGTGCAACAAGTCCGGCGTTTCTATTCCCAGGCGGTTCCTGGGAATGTCGGTGCCGGGCAGGTAGATGTCACTTTCTGTGAACTGATACTTGGACACGGTGCTGTTCCATCAGGGCTTGTGCCTGTTTTTTGACCGCATCGGATTGTACCGGCTTGCAGCCTTCGATCTGCATTGAGGTCTGGACAGCTTGGGCGATTTTCTGGTTCAGGCTGGCGCTGACTTCCATCGTTTTCTCCCAAAACAACTCGCCAGTTTGGCGAGTTTTGTTGCAGCGAATTATATCAGTAGCGCGGGCCGGTATTTTTTCCAGCGATCCAGCGTGCGTGCCAGGCGCGCGGCCACTTGCGGGTTCAGCTTGTTCGAGCGCGATCACCTGTTCCGCCCAGAACGCATAGCCGCTGCCATCCGCGGCATGGAACTGCGACGGATTGGCGTTGCAGAAACTGAAGATCAGGCTGCGTGCGCGGTTGGGATTTTTCAGCGTGAACGCGGGATGGGTCATCAGCTTGCGCACCGCTTTTACATCGGTATGCATCGCCACCGCCTGCAGGCTGAACCATTTGTCGACCACCAGCGCCTCGTTCTTGAAATCACTGATAGAAGCGGTTCAATGGCTGTTGTGCCGTCTTGCTGCCGGTGTTGACCAGCGCACATCAGCGCGGCCAAGCGGTCGGTCATGTTGTCGGCGGCGGCGATCTGCGCGTGCGCCAGTTGCAGCGTGGATTCATCTTGCCAGCCGAGAAGATAAGACAGGCAAAGATTCTTCAGGCCGCGCTTGCCGGCCGATCTGGCATCGGGGCTGTATTTGCCGGGCGTCAGGTTGGCTTCATAGGCGGCGATGAAATCGGCCTTGAGTCTTTCAGACAACGTCTTGCGCATGAACTGGCGCGCAGTGTGGATCGCCTGCGGGTCTATCACTGCGCACTGTTCGGCCAGCATCAATTCCGAAGGCAGCGTCAGCACCACCTCAATGAAAGACGGCGTCAAGCGTCTGGTCGTTGAGCGTGGTGCGCAAGGCGTTGATGAACAGCTCATCCAGCGTCAGCGTTTCACCCGCCTGCACCTGCTTGATCAGCTTCAACAGACGTTGCATCGCCAGGCGTTGTCCGGCCTCCCAACGGTTGAAGGCATCGCTGTCATGCGCCATCAGCTGCGCCAGCTCCCGGTCGGTATAGTCGTATTCCATCACCACCGGCGCGGAGAAGTTGCGCAGCAACGATGGCGTGGGTTTTGTGCTGACGCGGTTAAAGATGAACGTCTGCTTTGCCTGGGTCAGCTCCAGCACGCAGGTGGTGGCTGCCGGCTTGCAGACTTCGGCAGCGCCCTCAAGATACAGCGCCATGTCGCGGCCCTTGTCATCGAGCAGGCCAACCGCAACGGGGATATGGAAGGCAGGGTGTTCTTTTGCCCGGCGCCGGGCTTGCAGCTTTGGCTGAGCGTCAGTGCATAGGTCTGTTTGGCGGCAGCGTCGTAGTGGGTTTGCACGCTGAGCGCGGCGTGCCCGCCTGGCTATACCAGCGCTCGAACTGCGCGAGATCGCGGCCGTTGCCGTCGGCCATGGCGCGCGGAAGTCGTCGCAGGTGACCGCCTGGCCGTCGTGACGCTGGAAAGTACAGGTCCATGCCGCGGCGGAAACCGTCGCGGCCGAACAGCGTCTGGTACATCCGCACGACTTCCGCGCCTTTCTCGTAGACGGTCATCGTGTAGAAGTTGTTGATCTCGACGTAGCTTTCCGGGCGCACCGGATGCGCCATCGGACCCGCGTCTTCGGCGAACTGCATCTGGCGCAGCACGCGCACGTCGTCGATGCGCTTGGTCGCGCGCGCCGCGTCGCTGGCGGCGCCGCGGTTCGCAGCCGGCGGCCATGTCGGCGGAAAATTCCTGGTCGCGGAACACGGTCAGGCCTTCCTTCAGGCTCAACTGGAACCAGTCGCGGCAGGTCACGCGGTTGCCGGTCCAGTTGTGGAAATACTCGTGGCCGACCACCGCTTCGATGTTGCCGAAGTCGATGTCGGTCGCCGTTTCGGGGTTCGCCAGCACGTACTTCGTGTTGAAGATGTTCAAGCCCTTGTTTTCCATCGCGCCCATGTTGAAGTCGCTCACCGCGACGATCATGAAGCGGTCCAGATCGAGCTCCAGGCCGAAGCGCTCCTCGTCCCATTCGATCGAGTGGACCAGCGAATCCATCGCGTGCTGCGGTCTTGTCGAGATCGTGCGGCTCGACCCAGACCTGCAGCAGCTTTTCCTTGCCCGAGCCGCTCTTGCATGCGCTGTTCGAGCGCGACCAGCTTGCCGGCCACCAGCGCGAACAGATAGCTCGGCTTCTTGAACGGATCTTCCCAGCGTGGCGAAATGGCGGCCGTCGGGCAGATCGCCTTCTTCGATCAGGTTGCCGTTCGACAGCAGCACCGGATAGTCCGCCTTGTCGGCGCGCAGCGTGACCGTGTAGGTGGCCATGACGTCGGGACGGTCGAGGAAATACGTGATGCGGCGAAAGCCCTCGGCCTCGCATTGCGTGAAGAAGTTGCCGCCCGACACATACAGGCCCGACAGCGTGGTGTTCTTCGCGGGCAGCAGATGTTGCGGATTTCCAGCGTGCAGCCCCGGTGCATTGGCGATGCGCAACTTCCCGTCGTGCGATGGTGTAGCCACCCTTGTCTACCTTATGCGCAGCGTCTTGCCGTTCATGCACAAGGCCACCCAGCTTCGCGCTGTCGCCCAGCAGCTCCACATCCTTGTTGGGCGATGCGCTATTGCGCTGCAGCGTGAAGGCAAGCACCGATTAAGTCCCTCCATTGGTGGTGAGCTTGTCGAACCTATAAACGGAGGGACGGTTGTATCGGTGACGTCTCTTTTTACCTTTGATGTGCTCAGGGCGAACGATGCTTCCATCGGATTCTAACAGTGTTGGCTCCGGGCGATCATCTGTGCCACAAAAGGTAAGATCTGCCCTTGCCCAAGCAGATGCAGAGTTGTCACGGGCCATGCCCTGAATAAAGACCGCAGCACCCGTAGGAGGACGACCCGCAATCAGGGCGAACGGGATATATTTGTCGCGGCAGGAAATGGTAGCTTATGCATTCCCCGCAGAAATACTTCAAGGAGTAGCCAGTGGTAACCGAGGAAAGACTCATCAGAAGTTGTACAGCACGGCGAAAATGGAAGTCATATCCGGGGAGGTGGTGGAGCCAGTTTCTGCCGGGCTGTTGATTAGGAAACGGCACATCAACCGCCTGGGAAGAAACAATCGGCTGAACGGCGCCATGAATGACGTGCTTGCCTTGCACTTAACTGGTAGAACCTGTCAGAATGATGGCTGTTTATCCAGCAGTGCCAAATCCCCTGTGCCGGATCCCTGTTCTTCCCGATAAACGAGCCCATGCCGAGGTGAGTGTCGGCATCGGCGTCAGCGTTCCCGGCGTAAGCATCGGCATCAACCTGCCGCCACCCGAACTCGTCCCGGTGCCAGGTTCTCCCGTCTCTACATTCCCAGGTCGATTTAAATTCTCTACGACGGCCTGTCTCAGTGCATCGGCGACGACTGGTATGGAGCAGCTGGTATACGGCCATGGCAAATGGTGGCGCGTGATTAGTGCCCCTGTATGTGCTGCGCGTGCCAGTGCGCTACTCTCGCAGGCCGCCGCCGTATTTCGGCGGCTCGCATGCCGACGCTACCTCCGCACTGGGGCGAGCATTCGGCGTGACTGGGAACAGCAGCAACGAGGAAGGATCAATGGAACCGCCATTCCGCGCGCCGCTCCGTTGCCAGCCTACCGCCCAGAGTTCCAGGAAGCCTATCCTCGCGAGCCGGAAGGGCGGCGACTCGATCCAGGCCGGCAAATACCTGTATCCGCCGCGCGAGCCCGTGACCCGCGTCTTTACCAGCAGCAACGCCGCCAGCCCCGACAGCGGGAGGGAGCACGAGAACCGGCGCGAAGGCGCAATCAGTACGCCGCTGAAGCCGAATCGATGACGGACGCGCCACTGCCTTTACCCGCATCATCATCGTCGCTGGATGCGCCGATGGATCGGCTTGCTCGGCTCCGTCTTCGCTGCAGGAGTCGTTGCCGGGTCGACGCCCAAGCCGCTGTCCGAGGACGATCATCAGGACCATGATCGGCAGATCCTCGCGGCGCAGGTTCAGCGCCTCCAGGACTTTCAGCGCCGCGTACAACATGCGAGGCCGCGTAGCGTATCTGCTGGGTGGCACCGGTTCGACCAGTCGAGGTGGTCACATGCCTCGATTTGGCAAAACCTACTGTTTCAACATCGGGCCACCGCTGCGCGTACGCCCATCTCCGCGAGTAACCATCCATGCCGGATACCGTGTTGAGATCGGACCACCGCGTTGAATCCACCCAGCTTCGCGTGGACGTGCCTGCGTCCGAGCTGAGGCCGAGCCGCCTGATCAGCTGTTCCGATTTGCAGCCGCTCGATCAGGAACGGTATTCCTGCTTCCCGACCAGCTGGAACAGGTCGAGCCTTGTCGCGCAGCGCAAACTGCACCACGTGCGCCCTTCGCTGACTCGCCGGCGACAACCGGTTTCGACGGTATCGGAGCCAGTAGATGCCCACAGCCCTGATTTCGGCCGCAGCTCAAACTCCCGGCGGCTGGCCGGCGCATGGATGTTGCACAGGCTCAAGGCCGGCAAAGGTCCAGCAGCGCGATCTCGGCCTTGGTCGAAGAGGTTCTTTTTCATGCAGTGGGATGTGTCTGAATCGATTCGTAGTCGTAGGGTGGATAATTCGTAGGGTGGATCAGTCGTAGGATGGATCAGTCGAGGGTGGATAACATAGCCGTCGACCTTTTAGGTTGGCATGGCGGAATCGCTACGTTTACGACCCTGCATGTTTTTCACTGCATGACCCGGCCGGCACCGCCCGCCCCACAACTGCCCGCACGCCCCTTGATGTCCTGCCCTGCGGAGTCGCGTACCTGCGAGACCCCATGCCGCTTCAGGGCCTGCACGATAGACGCGATCCGACGAGCGAGGGCAGCGATAGTCCAGCCCGATGACTGTGCTGAACGGAATGATTCATCACCGCATGAAAGCCAGAGAACCGCTCGCTATCCTCTCCACCTCGCATCGCTGTTCATTGATGCCTTCCCAGCACCGTCCATTGTATTGCACTGGATAGGGAGTCACACACGCATAGGCCTCACACGTTCCACCAGTTCTTTATCGCGAATCTGGGCGCGCGCGACAACAAGCGCAAAGTTAGCCATCGTGCTGTGCAGCAGCAGCGCGAGCGCAGGTTGACAGGATTGAAAGATTGCATTTCACGTTCGCTCCTTCTTCCGCAGGAATCAAGGGTTTCATTCTTTCATTCTACCCCCTCCCCCGCTCGCGGGAGAGGGTTGGCCTATCGGGAAAGAGCTAGAAAGAGCATCAACCCACTCAACCCACACATCACCCACCGTAAACAACCAGATTCTTGTGGCCGATGTTGCCTGCGTCCCCAGCATCAATCGCCTCGACCTCGTTGTCCAGATTGTGCACCAGTTCGCCCATACCCATGAACACCACCTTGCTCACGCACGCGCTGGCACGGCACCACCTGGGCGACGATCAGCGCTGCAGGCTGCCGTACCAGCCATCACACCCGCTCATGCAGAACACACAGCCCACCGCCGACCCACCTGCGTTCGAAACGCACCCAGCCCGCACACAGCAGCAAGCATCGCTCTCCACCATCTCCATCGGCAACTTCCACCAGCAAGCGTGCTTCCTCCTGATCAACGGGATGTGCGCCCGCGACGCGCCAGCCCCATCCAGGATCCCGACTGGATGGCGGGCAGCTCCTTGCGCAGCGCAGCAGAAAAAGATTCTGCGGGACTCCCCTTGCTGTCATACGAACTCACCTGGGTCCAGCCGCACGCAGCCGTCTCGTGGCACGGCTAGCACGAGATCACGCAGGCGTTGGCGGAGATGTGTGATGCGCATCGGAGAGTGAAACCGTAAAGGTAAATGAGCTAAATTTGTATAGTTACTTGCCGGTAAACAGCCACATAAAACATCGGTTCTTCATTTATTCCCGGTCTGCCCCACCCCTTGCTTGTCTATACGCACGCCTGCGTTCGTACGACTGTGTGCGTCAAGACCCTGAACTCGGTTTCTTCAGAGCTCAATCTCCTCGTCAGTCGATTTCCTGCCCAAGAGACGGTTGCGGTGCGGATAGCGGCCGAACCTGCAATGATCGCCTTGTGCCTCAGATCGAAGTCCAGGCTGTTTGGGTTGCCGGTGCCCCGGAGCAATTCGGTCGGCCATCTTCATGGATCTGCATCGACTCGCTGTGCATGAACGGCGTATCGAGGAACCTTCGCCGCACGTTTCGATGATTTCTCGCCCGCCCGCGACCGCTTCCTGCGCCAGTCCAGCGCCACCGCATCATTGGCAAATGACAGCGGAGAATTCCTGGAGCATGTGCACGATCGATCGAGCACGATCACTTCCGCCAGCCTGCCGTGTCCTCCTTGCGCCACGAACCGTTCGCACAGGGTTGCGCGACGATGGATCTCCAACCACCCGTGTCAGCATGCCAATCCTCATCCTTTTTCCACCATTGCGACAACTCGATTTCTTCGAACGAGATGCAGTATTTCCCGGGCATGGCTCCACTCCCTGCAAGCGCGAATCAAATCAGCCGGTCTCTATTCGAGACCGGATTCATGACACACATGTACCCTCACCCTCACCCCCTCTTCCCGGAGGGATAACCAGCGTTTGCCTGCTTGCAGGCTTAGTGGAATGGCTAGTGCTGCAGTCAGAGGGAGTCAAAGCCCTCCTCCCTCCGGGAAGGTGGCGAAGTCGGCCAACAACATCCCCGCGTCAGCCACCTCTCCCCCGGTTCGGGCATACCCGCAGCGCAGATCGGATACGGCTACCATCGCCATCATTTTACCGTCCGTCGAAAGATCTTGATCGGCAGGCGAAAGGAGACTCTGCGCTGGCGATGAAGCAATCATTGCCATTGCTTTTCTCCCTCCTGGCGAGCATGCGTTCTGATTGAATCCAATCCCCCTATCCCCATTCTATCAAGGCTTAAATGTGTGCCGCCACGTAAGCTCGCTGTCATTCGGATGCCTGACTCCAGATTAGGCTAACACGACAAAATGGACGTGCCCCAAAATCATCGCTGCGGACGGCCGCTGCGCATCCATTGCGTGTTCATTGAGGGGGTGGCTATGATGTTCCGATACAGTTGGATATCGTGCCATTGCAGCCGAGTTTTGCCGACGACGAAAAAAAGATACAGGCGGTGGAAACTGGTTTCCTACGAAGTCGAGGTTCAGGCTACGGGCGAAAAAGATCCGATGGGGGAAATCCGATGGAAACGCGATCTTCACTCCCGAGTTGCGCGTGTTCTTTGTCCTGACGGGGGATGGGACGGAAACCGGCGAAAACTGCGGCCGGGAAGGCATGTAATGGACAGCCTGATTTCCTATACAGGCAGATGACCGCCTGGAAGGGGCAAGCCTGGACCACCAGTGTCGAAGTGGCCTGGAATCCGGCATGGGTCGGTACCGAGCAGTCGCTAGGCAGAAGGCGGGCATCTCCAGCGCAATGGCCGGGTCATGCCCAACTGGGCCAGATGGCCCGCAGCATAGTCACGTTTGAACGAGGGAAGAGAGCGATGGGCGGCACGAGCAGGCATGGCCTGTACGGATAAGTAAATAGGGGAGGGAGTCGACGCACGCCAGATTTGCACTGATTTTATATTCCTGTTCGCCGCCGGTATCGCCTCGTGCAAACCGACACCGCTGCAAGCAAGGTCGGATAGAGTGGCCTGGGCGAGGATCACCACGCCCGGCGGCAAGGTGATAGTCATTGACCTGGTGGCTATGATGAAACGCCAGGAAAAAGAACCTGGATAAGATCGGCCCAGCCCCGGCGACGCACGGCCACTTCGATCCGCCGCAGACGCGCCTGCGCTAGAAGCGAACAAGGTGCCGGTAGAAGGACCGGCGGCACGATGGAAACGTGGTCGCCCCCGCCCCGGAGACCGCAGTGCGCTTCGGCAAGGGCGGGACGGCACGACATCAAGATCAAGGCCACCCAAGAACCATGCAAATGGAGATAATCCGGCCACCGGCAAAGGTCATGGTGGCAGCAGTGGGTTGAAAGCTGGAAAACGTGCTAGATACCGGCGACCCGGCTTGGTCAAGACATGAAAAAAGGTGAATTACAAACCCGGCCCATGATCCTCGGCGGGTATTTTGTGATGAGCCCGCAGGACGCGGCATACGCTACGCGAGTCATGAATCAGCCCAAGTATGCATTGCCGGTGCACGACGGCACGTTCCCGGTACTGAAGGGCACGCCGGAAGAGTACATGAAAGCGCTGGGCAACGACTCCGCCAGGGTATTTCCGATCAAACCGGGCGAACAGATCGAGTTTGGCGCAACGACAGAAAATCCCGCCGGAAAATACGAGCCGGACCTGGACTGGAAAATGATGGGCTATCGCTCAATCGCATTTATTGATGTTTCCAGAATCATGACACCACGTTCCCCACCCTCAGCCCTTCTCTCTGCCGGAGAAGGGTGGGGGATGAGGGAGGTAATGCGAACGGCGAATATTGTCATGTATTCTGGAAAGCTCAATAAAAAAACTGGCACCTCATTCCCGTTCTTTGATGGACTCAGGATAAACTGTCCTGCGGACAAGCAGGAATCCAGAATACGTCGTCATTGCGAGTAGGCGAAGCCGACGTGGCAATCCAGATGGTTTAAACAAAGTGCATTTTGGTCTTGCTGGATTGCTTCACTTCGTTCGCAATGACGGCATTTCGGATTCCCGTCATTGCATCAAGGCTTCAGCTGCGAGCGCTGCGCGGCAGGGACGAGGCCGACGTGGCAATCCAATATACCCGTCATTGCGAGGAGCATAGCGACGCGGCAATCCAGAACAGCAAACCGCTGGATTGCTTCACTTCGTTCGCAATGACGACAAGGGTGTCATGAATTATGGAAGTATCAATAATAGCTTCCGGCATCAATAGCGGCAGCTTGCGCGCATGAAAAAGCAGCCGCAACAGCGGCTGCAAGAACGGCTTTAAGGATGCAGCGGTCAAGCCCTGAATCTGGCCGCCACTTCGGCGACGCGCTTGCCGAATACCCTGGCGGTTTCGAGATCGCCGGGCAGCATCTCGGCCGGGCTGCTGTCCGATGGCGATTGCGCCATCGCGCCGCTGGACGAGCCGACGTAGTTGACGTCGTTGCGCTGCGCCGCCTTGGCGTTGCTGGGCATCAGGCCGGTGCCGACCCAGATGCCGCTGTGCTGCATTGCCAGCGTGAACAGGTAGTGCAGCGTGGACAGCTTGTCGCCGTTCATCGTCGCGCTGTTGGTGAAACCGGCGAACACCTTGTCCTTCCATTGCTGGCTGAACCAGGGCTTGGAAGAGGCATCGGCGAACTTCTTGAACTGCCAGCTGACGTTGCCCATGTAGGTCGGGCTGCCCATGATGATTGCGTCGGCCGCATTCAGGATCTCCCAGCCGCTGTCGGGCAAATTGCCTTCGGCATCGATCGCGACCAGTTTGGCGCCGGCGCCTTCGGCGACGGCCTCGGCCATGCGCTTGGTGTGGCCGTAGCCGGAATGATAAACCACTGCTGTCTTTGCCATTTATTTTTCCTTGAGTAAGTCTCTCTGATTTTTATGCCGGGGTGGTTCCAACTCACACGCGGTGCGCCTGCCCGAGGCTCTGCCGTCCAGAGCTCGAGCCGGCCGGCGCCGAATACCGTGAACGCCAGCAGTCCGCCGGCCATCGCGAGATTCTTCATCAGCATGATCTGCTGCATCTGGTCCGCGCCGGTGTGGAAGATCAATGCGGTGACGATGCTGAACCCGGCCAGCAGGAAGGCGACCAGCCGGGTCTGGAAGCCGAGCAGCAAGGCGAGCCCGCCGCCGATCTCCAGCGCGATCACCAGCGGCAGCAGCGCGCCGGGGACGCCGGCGGAGTGCCATGTAGGCCTGGCGTTCCGGCATAGCCTGCGCCCAGCTTGCTGAACCCGGCGATGATGAAGATCGCCGAGGCGATGAGCCGTGCAACGAGCACCAGCAGGCCGCCGATCGCGGGTCTGGTGACCAGATTCGCGACGCCGTCAGTTGAACTGTTTGAAGATATTTGTCGTTGCTCATGTCAGTTGCTCCTTTCTGTTGTGTTGAATATCGGCAAGGCCCCTTGCTTGCGGTTCAGGCAAACCGATGCCCGTTGTTGTAGTCGTTCGGCCAGCGCCTGGTGTATCTCCTGCTGTTCGTTCATCACGAACGGTCCGTACTGCACGATGGGTTCGTTCAGCGGTCGGCCCGCGACCAGGATCAGGCGCGCAGCCTCGTTCGCAGTCAGTGCCACGCCGTCGGCTTCCGCCGAGTTGTCCAGGATGCCCATGCGGCGTGTAGCTACCGTAACGCCGGCTACTGTCACCGCCCCGCGATAGACATAGATGAATGCGTTGTGCGAGGCCGGCAGCGCAGTCGAGAATCCGGCGCCGGCAGGCAGGTGGACATCGAGATACAGCGGTTCGGTGATCTCGCGTGTGACGGCGCCGGCCACGCCGTTGCTGCTCCCGGCGATCACCCGTACCGTGACGCCCTGCGGGGTGACATATTCGGGTATCGCCTCACTGGGAAAATCGCGATACCACGCTGCAATCAACTTGCGCTGCGCCGGCAGGTTGAGCCAGAGCTGGAAGCCTTCCATCAGGCCGTCCACCTGTTCCGGAATCTCGGAGTGGATCACGCCCCGCCCCGCGGTCATCCATTGCACACCGCCGTTTTCCAGCAGCCCTTCGTGCCCGGCGCTGTCGCGGTGCCGCATATGTCCAGCCAACATGTAAGTCACGGTCTCGAAGCCGCGATGCGGATGATCCGGAAAGCCGGCGATATAGTCGTCGGGATCGTCGCTGCTGAACGCATCCAGCATCAGGAACGGGTCGAGACGCTGTTGCAGCTTGCCGGACAGCACCCGGGTCAGTTTGACGCCCGCGCCGTCCGAGGTGGCGATGCCTTCGACGATGCGTTCGATGCCGCGCGACTGGCGCAATGCAACCTGGTTGATGCGGTTCATGATGTTTTCCTCCGTGGTGAGAAAGCGGGGCCATCATATGTGGCTCAAAAAGATAGATAAAGATAGGCAAGTGAGATAGACTGTTCCGTAAATGGAACAAATGAATATCTCTGCAGATGACTACATCCTGTTCGTCGCAATCGTCGAACAGGAAAGCATGGTGCGCGCCGCCGAGCATCTCGGCATGCCCAAGGCCACGGTCTCGCGGCGCTTGAGCAATCTCGAGGCGGCGCTGGGGCAGCGGCTATTGTTGCGCAGCACGCGCCGTCTGACGCTGACCGAATTCGGCCAGGAATTCCTCGACCATTGCCGGCGCGTGGCGGATGAGGTCGCCGCCACCCGCGACTTCGTGCACAGCCGGGAAGAGCGGCCGCGCGGGCGCCTGCGCGTGTCGATGCCGGGGGAATATGCGATGCAGCATTTTTCGCGGGCCTTCGCCACCTTTATCGAGACCTATCCCGAGGTGCAGCTCGATCTCGACCTGACGTCGCGGCGCGTCGACCTGATAGCCGAACGCTTCGACCTGGCGATACGCATGGGAACGCTGGACAGCGACGCGACACTGGTGGCGCGCAAGATAGACGAGCAGAGCTTCGGCCTTTACGCCAGCCCGATCTATCTCGCGCTGCATCCCGCGCCGGAACATCCGGATGACCTGGCGCAGCATGCCGCGCTGCGCCTGCTGTCCGGACGCGGCAGCGCAGTCCCGTGGAAGCTGATGCGCGGCAAGGCGGTATGGGAAGGAGTCCCGCCAGGGCGGATCACGCTGAATTCGCTGGACGTGCTGCAGCAGCTGTTGCTGGATGGCGCAGGCATCGGCGCCTTGCCGGACCGCTTCGTGGCCGAGGACGTACGCCGCAAGCGATTAGTGAGGGTGTTGCCGGAATGGTGTCTGCCCGCGGTCCCGGCCTGGGCGGTAATGCCGATGCGCCGCTATCTGCCGGCCAAGACCCGCGCCTTCGTCGCGCACCTCGAACAGTTCATCGGCAAAGGTTAAGGAACCTCTGATTAAGTCCCACATGGCCGCGCACTCGGTTTTGCGGGATGGGGTGCAAGGCGCGCGAGGCAGCGAATGGTTGACCCCCTTCGTGAGCAGCCCTGACACGGGGCGGCGCAGCCGTACGGTGCGGGAAGGGCTGCCAGCGGCTGCTCCCGCAAGCGGCTGCTGCGCAGTAACGTGTCGCAGCCGCAGCGCAACGCAGCAGACCGCCCGCAAAACCAGTGCCCACTAGGGTTGCGACAAAATCGTGCGCTCGCGGCGTTGTGCTCCTCGGCATCGTAGTCCCGGCTACGACCTTCGTCGCACGCCTTGCGATCATCGCGATTTTGACAGCAACGCGGCTCATGGAGGACTTAATCAGAGGTTCCTTGGGGATTTCTCAGCCCCGTTGCGGATGCCGGTTTGGCCGCTTGCTGGTCAACGCGGGACTGATGACAGGGCAGCCTCTAGAATTTGTAACTCATCCCCAGCGTGTAGACAGGGACCCGGCCATAGGCCGATAGGCCGGTATCATAGGAATCTGCGTCAGCCCGGATCGCCCAGTATTGATCGACGTCGTATTTGGCGCCCAGACCGAAAGTGACACCGCGCTTTGAGTAGTCTGATGCTGTTGAAAAGATGGTCGGAATCGTGGCTGTTCCACTGGCGCTGGATTTGACCTGGGCAAAACCGAACTTGGCCAGGAAGGAAAATCCGTTATTGCCGAAATTGTCCGGGACATTCCATGTCCGGACCAGGGTAAAACTGGCTGCACTCGATTTTGTCGACAGGTTTGCTGATCCGGTCACGCCGCCAACCGATATATTGCCGGAATAACTGCTTGATCCGATATCGACATACCCCCCTTCAATGGCCCATTTTGAATTCAATTGATAACCAAGAAATAGTGAAAATGCGTCCTGGTTGTCATTGGTAATAGTGGATTTCTGGGATTGGCCGGCCGCGCCGAAGATATACACGCCGCTGTTTTCACCGGCTGTTGCTGCAGCCGATATTCCGAGGCCGCACCACACCAGCACCCCTAAAAAGAATTTGATCACGTTTCACCATTCCTTTCCTTTTTGCCGACGAACTTATTCTACACACTAACGGGGGGCAGGTGTGGCTGCGCGTGATCAAGGCGGCAGCGCATCGGTCGAGGCAGGGATGACCCTGCTACGCAGGGTCGTCTGCGATGGCTGTGCCGCCGCTGCTGACATTTTCTCCATCCGCTGTCCTGAGTGTCCAGAACGACAGCGACGAGATCAGGGTCAGTCCGCCCAGTGTCAGGAATGCGGAATGCAATGCGCGCGTGACTGCTGCCTGGTCGGTCTGCGGCAGACTGCCGAGATACCAGCCGGCCACCAGCGTTCCGCAGGCCAGGCCGAAACTCATCGACATCTGCTGCATCGAACTGGCGATCGTGCTGGCCATGCTCGAGTCGGATTCGATGACGTCGGCATAGGCCATCGAATTCATGCTGGAGAATTGCAGCGAATTGAAGAATCCCTGGATCAGGCCGAGCAGTGCGATCAGCATCACCGGCGTTGCGGGGCCGACCCAGGCGAACAGGCTGATGGTGACGCCAATCAGCAGCGTGTTGACGATCAATATCCTGCGGAATCCGAAACGCCGCAGGATGCCGATCGAGAACACCTTCATGCCCATCGCAGCGGCAGCCGCAGGCATCATCAGCAAGCCCGATTCCCATGCCGGGAAACCGAGCCCGACCTGATACAGCAGTGGCAGCAGGAAGGGCAGTCCGCCCAGACCCAGCCGGGTGATGAAACCGCCGATTACCGAGACGCGGAAGGTGCGCACGCGAAACAAACCAAGGCGCAGCAGCGGGTAGCGTGTGCTGTGCGCATGCCATGCGTAGGCGCCCAGCAAAGCCAGCGACACCAGGAATACCGCCGTTGCAGGGGCGGCCCCGATATCGTGTTCGCCAAACACTTCCAGCAACCAGGAAAGCAGGGCCGTGCCGGCGCCAAACAGCACCAGACCGGTCACGTCGAGTGGCCGCCGTTCGCTGCCGTGGTAATCGGGCATATGCAGGCGGATCAACAACAATGCCGCGATTCCTACCGGAATATTGATGAAGAATATGATCCGCCACGGCAGCCAGTGCACGATCAGCCCGCCTATCGTCGGACCCAGCAACGGTCCGATCAAAGCCGGAAGGATCACGAAATTCATCGCCTGCAGCAATTCCGATTTGGGAAAGGTGCGGATGATGGCCAGCCGTCCGACCGGCATCATCATTGCGGCGCCGATGCCCTGCATGATGCGCGCTGCAACCAGCATGGTCACGCTCAGTGACAGGCCGCACAGCAGCGAGGACAGGGTGAACACCCCCACGGCCGAGCCGAACACGCGGCGCGTGCCAAAGCGGTCGGCCATCCAGCCGCTGATCGGGATGCATACCGCCAGGCTCAGGATGTAACTGGCGACCACCGATTTCAGGCTCAGCGGTGCGACGTGCAGACTTTCCGCCATCGCCGGTACAGCCGTGTTGACGATGGTCGAGTCCAGCTGCTCCATGAATAGCGCAGTCGCCACTACCCACGGCAAATAACGTTTGGCTGTCAGGCTGTCCATCTGGATAAGGGTGAGATGCAAAGCCGGAATGATTCCATGAAAACTGCGGAAATGACAGTTTGCACCAGCCAGCTTGTTCTGCCCGATCGTTGTTGCTTGCTGTTCATGCAAGCATTTTAGGGCATAATCCAAGCGGCACGCCCGTACACTGCCCGGACTTGCCCGGCTGTGATGAATGGCTAGCTTGAACAATAACCAAACAGTGACCAACACTCCAGACAACAAGGCGGCGATACAAGCCGCACAGCTGCGGCAGCTGCTTTCGGTGAGCAACATATCGCTGATCGCCAGCGTAACCCTCGCGGTGATTCTTGCCTATATGGCGAGGGAAGTGATTGCACCCAGCGTGCTGTTTATCTGGTGTGCGATGATGCTGCTGGCCTCGCTGGCGCGGGCTGTCCTGATCATTGTCTATCAACGCTCCCCGGTGGACGATGCTGCGGCCATTCATGCGCGGCTGGACAGATTCCGCCTGGTCGTACTGGCCGCCGGCGTAGTCTGGGGCTCGGCCGGATTTCTGTTTTTCCTCCCCGGTGATCCGCAGCATCAGATGTTCCTGATCTTCATGCTGGCCGGAATGACGGCCGGCGGCGTGATTTCCTTTTCGACTGACCTGGTCAGCGCGATTGCATTTTCAGTCGTCGTGACCGTGCCGCTTGCGATCCGCCTGTATGCCGAAGGGGGCGGTGTGCACCAGGCTATGGGGACGGCGGTGGTGATTTATCTCGGCTTCATGATCATGAGCCTGGCGCGCATCAATCGCAGCATGCGCGAGAACATCACGCTGCATCTGGAAGCAGCCGCACGCGAGGAAGCCATCAGGGCAAGCGAGGAGCGTTACCGTTTGCTGCTGAATTATTCGCCGATCGGTATCTTCCATTACGACGCCGACCTCATCAACACCTATTGCAATGACCGCTTCGCCGCGATCCTGAACAGCACGCCCGAAAGCATGGTCGGCCGTGACCTGAAACAGCTCAGGGATCAGTCCATCCTGCCGGCGCTTGAAGCGGTGCTGGAAGGCAGGACCGGGCATTACGAAGGGCGGTATACCGCGACCTACAGCGATGCCGACAGGTGGATAGACATGACCTGCGCCCCGTTCCGGGATGGCAGGGACAATATCGTCGGCGGCATCGCCATCACACAGGACATCACCGAGCGCAAGCGGATCGAGTCGGAACTCAGGATCGCGGCAACGGCCTTCATGGCCAACGAAGGTATCGTGATCACCGATGCAGACGGCGTGGTCCTGCGGGTGAACCAGGCATTTACCGCGTCCACCGGCTATGCGGCCGCGGAAGTCGTGGGCCAGACCACGCGACTGCTCAAATCCGGCCGCCACGACGCGGAATTTTACCGCAAGATGTGGGAGGCCATTCTTTTCACCGGAACCTGGCAGGGGGAAATCTGGGATCGCCGCAAGAACGGCGAGATCTACCCGAAATGGCTCACGATAACCGCGGTCTACGGAGATAACGGGACCGTCACCCATTATGTCGGGTCGCATATCGATATAACCGAACTCAAAGCGGCCGAGGACGCGATCAGAAATCTGGCGTTTTACGATGCGCTGACGCAGCTGCCCAATCGCCGGTTGCTGATCGACCGGCTCGGGCATGCATTGGCTGCCAGTTCGCGCAGCGGACATGGAGGTGCGCTGCTGTTCATCGATCTGGACAATTTCAAGGCGCTTAACGACACGCTCGGACATGGCGTCGGAGATTTACTGCTGCAACAGGTCGCGCAACGGCTGAAAGCCTGCGTGCGCGAAAACGATACGGTGGCGCGTCTGGGCGGCGACGAATTTGTCGTGATGCTGGAAAACCTGGACGGGCAGCAGATCGAAGCCGCGGCCCAGACCGAAGCAGTCGGCAATAAAATTCTTGCGGCCCTCAGTCAGCCATACAAGCTGGTGCTGCACGAATGCCACAGCACACCCAGCATCGGCGCGATTATTTTCAACGCACAGCAGCATTCGATAGACGAATTGATGAAAATGGCCGACATCGCGATGTATCAGGCCAAAAAAGCGGGCCGCAACACGCTGCGTTTCTTCGATCCGGAGATGCAGGAGGTCATCCATGCCCGCGCATCCCTTGAAGGCGAATTGCGCAAGGCGATCGAGGGCCGGCAATTCGAGTTGCACTATCAGGTGCAGGTAGACGATACACTGCGCCCGTTAGGGGCAGAGGCGTTGATCCGCTGGCTGCATCCGGAGCAGGGTTACGTGCCTTCCGAACAATTCATTCCGCTGGCAGAAGAGGCAGGACTGATCCAGCCTATCGGGCTATGGGTGCTGGAAACGGCCTGCGCGCAACTCAGCACATGGCAGCAACAGCCGCTCACCCGCGATCTGGTGCTGGCTGTCAACATCAGCGCAAAACAGCTGCGCCAGTCTGATTTCGTCGAACAACTGATTGCCGTCATCCTGCGCCATGAGATCAACCCGAAGCTGCTCAAGCTGGAACTGACCGAAAGCCTGTTGATCGAAAACATGCGGGATTCGATCGTGACAATGAGCGCCTTGAAGGAGATCGGCGTCCAGTTCGCGCTGGACGATTTCGGAACCGGCTATTCATCGCTGCAGTACCTCAAACAACTGCCACTGGATCAGCTAAAGATCGACCAGTCGTTCGTGCGCGACATCTCCTCCGACAATCACAGCAGGTCGATCGTGCGCACGATCGTCGCAATGGCGAAGATCATGGACCTGGATGTCATTGCAGAAGGGGTGGAGACCGAGGCGCAGCGGCAATTCCTGCTCCACACCGATTGCACCCAATTCCAGGGTTATATGTTCGGCAAGCCCGTGCCGATCGTGCAGTTCGAGGCGGCATTGCGGCGCGATTGATTGCCGCAGCGAAAGCCGCCGCGTGAGGCAGGCAAGTGCAGGAATTCGATATGTGGATACAAAAGGAAATACAGCTGAAACCCAGGCCGCGAGGCTTCCATCTGATCACCGATGAACTGTTGCGCGAATTGCCCGAGCTGCGCGATCTCGGGATTGGCATCCTGCATGTTTTCATCATGCACACTTCCGCATCATTGACCATCAACGAGAACGCAGATCCCACGGTGCGCCAGGATTTCGAACGCTATTTCAATCGCGCCGTACCCGAGGACGAAGCCGTTTACCTGCATGGCGACGAAGGTGCGGACGACCTGCCCGCGCACATCAAATCCAGCCTGCTCGGCAACAGCCTGAACATCCCGATCGCCGATGGCAGGCCCAGGCTGGGAACCTGGCAGGGTATCTATTTGTGCGAGCATCGCAACCACGGCGGCAGCCGCTGCATCGTCGTGACGCTGCAGGGCGAGCAGGCATAGCCGCGATGACGACCACGCCAGCTACCGCCATTCCCGCCGAGGCCCTGCTGTTCGTCGCCAACGGCTGCGCGCACTGCGCCAGCGTTATGCAGGGGCTGGGCGAACTGGTCAAGCTGGGGCTGATCGGCAGGCTGACGGTGGTGAATATCGCCGCGCACCCCGAACTGGCTGCGGAACAAGGCGTGCGTGCCACCCCCTGGCTGCGCCTGGGCCCATTCACTCTCACCGGCGCGCACAGTCCTTCCGACTTGCGCCAGTGGGCCAAGTGGGCGAGCGGCGAAGAAGGAATCGCCCGCTATGTTGAGCATCTGCTGAAACAGGGCGGTTACCAGCAGGCTGCAGCCTTCATCGACGCAGATACGCAGCGCCTCACACCGCTGCTCGCCATCGTCGCGGATCCCGGTGCCAAGCTCGAAGTGCGCCTCGGCGTCAGCGCATTGCTGGAAGCCCATGCCGGAACGGCAGCGCTGCGCCTGCTGCTGCCGCGGCTGGCCGAGCTGACCCGGCATGCCGACCATCGCGTGCGTGCCGATGCATGCCATCTGCTCGGCCTGAGCGGCAGCGCGTCTGCGCGCGTTCATGTTGAAGCCTGCCTCAGCGATGCCAACGAAGAAGTGCGGGAAATAGCGCAAGAGGCGATCGAGGAACTGGAGAAGCAGAACGCGAAAAAGTGATGTCGGGCTACGTCCATGTTCGAGCTGGGCAATGATCGAAACATAACTGACAAACGGGCCGCCAAGTTGTACGATTGAACCGATCAGATACCGGCCGCCGGCTTCACGGCTGGCGGAAGGGCAGGAATGCAAGGTTGACGTGATCGATACACACGGCTGGCGAACCGGCTTTACCGCGCAGCTCCACATCCTGAACATTAAAGGGAGGAGATATCATGATTACAAGACGCACTTTCCTGGCAGCATCGACAGCGGTTACCGCCGGCGTTGCCCTGGGGATCCCGGAAGCCGGCGCCAAGCCGGAAGCGCAACACAAGAAATATTCCGGGCCGCATGAGATGCCCAAAGGCCTCACGCTGCTGGCTATCGCCCATGCCGACGGTACCGAGACGCTCGGCATCAAGACCGCCAGCGGCGTGATCGACGTGCGCGCGGCGTCGCGGCTGCTCGGTATCCAGTCGCCGCTGACGATGGAGGAGCTGCTGCGCGAGGGAAATGCTGCGGGTCTGGGCAGGATCGCTGCCGCGGGCGGCAGTGCCAAGGCCAGGCCGGCGCTGCTCGACGAAGGCAGCATCCGCTACGGCCGGCTGTTCACCCATCCCGGCAAGATTGTGTGCGTCGGCCTCAACTACAAGCGTCATGCGCAGGAGATCGGCATGAAAGAGCCGCGCGTGCCGCCGTTGTTCAACAAGTACAACAATGCGCTGGCCGCGCATCAATGCACGATAGAGCTGCCGCCCAGGGATGTCGCCTACAAATTCGACTACGAGACCGAGATGCTGATCGTGATGGGCAAGGCGGCGCGCAACGTAGCCGAAGCCGACGCGCTGGACTATGTCGCCGGATATTGCACCGCAAATGATTTTTCCGCGCGCGACCTGCAGCTGGAAACCCCGAGCAGCCAATGGATGATAGGCAAGACGCTGGACAAGTTTGCGCCGATAGGGCCGTATTTCGTTTCGGCCGACCTGGTCGGCGACCCGAACAATCTGAAGATAAAGACGCTGGTCAATGGCGAGGTGCGCCAGGACTGGAGCACGAACGATTTCATCTTCAATACCCAGCAGATGATAGCCTACATTTCGAAGCACTGGACGCTGGAGCCGGGCGACATCATCTATACCGGCACGCCGCAGGGCGTGATCCTGGGTTACCCCAAGGACAAACAGGTCTGGCTCAAGCCCGGCGACGAGATCGTGAGTTCGATCGAAAAGCTCGGCGAACTGAAATTCCGGCTGGCCTGATGCCGGCCTGTCCTGCGGCTCGCTGCCGTGGTGTTTCATGCAAGGGAGCAGATCATGCAAAAAATGCTTGCCGTACTGGCGATGCTCGCCGCCCCGATGCCGGCATTGGCCGAGCAGGCTCTGGTGGCGACTGAACAGATACCGGAAATGGAGGATCAGGTTCCGGGCGGGGTGAATGGCCGGTTCAGCCTGAGTGCTGGGTTTGACTACAGTTCGGGCAAATATGGCAATACCACGACGACCGACATCTTCGAAATCCCGGTCACCGGAAAATACCAGTCCGACAGAGTCACGCTGATGCTGACCGTGCCTTACATCAGCATCACCGGGCCGGGCGGGGTAGTTCCGGGCATAGGGCGGGTTCGCCAGGGGGCTGCAAGCAATTCCGTCGGTTCCGGCAATTCCAACAACACCCAAACGGCCAGGACCACCAGTTCCGGCTTGGGCGATATCACCGCGTCGGCCGGCTATACCTTGTACTCCGGCGATAGGCTTGATGTCGATATGTTCGGCAATATCAAGTTCGGAACCGCGGATGCCAGCAAGGGACTGGGAACCGGGGAGAACGATTATTCGGCCCAGTTCGACGGCTATTACTGGCTGGACGACACCACGCTGTTTGCCACCGCGGGGTATAAAGTCTACGGTTCACCCGCCGGATACCCGCTGAGCAACGTGCCCTACGGCACGCTCGGCGTCAGCCAGGAGTTGAGTGACACCGCCAGTGCCGGAATGATGCTGGATGCGCAGCAAAGTCCCGTCCCGGGCAATGCGAATCTGCTCGATGTGACGGTGTTTCTGTCGCAAATGACATCCAGCAGCACCAGGTTGCAGGGATACTTTCTGAAAGGTTTTTCCACCAGCAGCCCGGACTATGGCTTCGGGGCCATGGTCACCGGATATTTCTAGATTCTACGAGCGTCTTCGGGAATCACTCTCACGCTGTTGTGACCGGAAGGTCGCCACCGTTATTGCTGCATCCCTGCAGTGCAATCATTTTTTTTCGCCCGCTATCGTGATCAGCGCGATCTCGGGGGGAGCAAACAAACGTATCGGCGGGCCCCAGGTGCCGGCACCGCGGCTGACGTAGAGCTTGCGCCCATAGTCCAGATCGGTGAGGCCGGTGTGTACGCGGTAGGCCAGCCGCGTCAGATAGACGAACGGGAAGATCTGGCCGCCGTGGACGTGCCCCGACAACTGCAGGTCGAATGGCGTTTGGCTATCCACCACCGGCTGATGCTTGAGCAGCACGATGTAGTCATGCGCGCCGCCCGCGGTGAGTGCCTTGCGGGTGTCCGGCAGCGCCGTTGGTCCGGCCGACACTGCAGTCGGGTCGTCGACGCCCACGAGCACGATGCCGCCGGCTTTGGCCGACTCGCCGCGCAGCACCGTGAAGCCTGCGCCGCGCAGAAAGCGCAGCGAGTTTTCCAGCCCGGCATAGTATTCGTGATTGCCGGTGACGGCATACGCGCCCAGCGGGGGCCGGTATTCGCGAAAACGCCGCGCAAGCGCAGCCAGATCGTCGCCTTGCCCGTCGACGATGTCTCCGGTAGCCACGACGATGTCGGGCTTGAGTTCGCGCAGCTTCGCGATGACACGGTCCAGAAATTGATCTCCCAGCATCATGCCCAGGTGCAAGTCGGAAATCTGCGCGATCGTGACGCGCCCGGATGCGAGCTTGGGGGTGGTGATGTTGATTCGTTCAATCCGTATCTGCCGCGCCTCGGCAAATCCGTAACCCAGCAAGACCAGCGCCAGCAAGCCGGTGATGCGGAAAGCTGCCGCCGATCGCAGCGGCCAATTCAGATGCAGCAAGGTTGCGAGCGCATGGCCGAGATCGAACAGCAGGCCGACGCAAAGAAACAGGAACAGATATCCCATCCAGGTATAGCTCGCCCAGGCGGTAGCGACGGTCAGGCGGTGCCAGCTTTGCCTTTCGAGGAACCAGACCAGCAGCGGGGAAAAAGTCAGTAGGACGCCGGACAGCACCAGTGCCAGTCCGAGTCCGGACGAATGCGGAAACGCCATCCACACTTTGCCGAAGGCATACAGATGCATGGAACCGTAAATCAGCAAAGCCACGCTCATGAAAGTCAGCACTGCCAGGCTCCTTGAGGGTTATTTCTGCGCATTGCGGTTTTGCACCGGATGGCTGCGCCGCAATGCGAACACCATCAAACCGACCACCAGCAAATTTACCACAAGCGCACCCACAGATAGCCAGCTGGTCTTGTGCAGCAATTCATAGATCTCGAACGGGACATAGATCGCGCCGCTGACGGTGGCGAACCATTCGGCCCAGCGCCGGCCATGCCACAGACCCCAGGCCTCGATAAAGCGCACCAGGCCGTAGCTTGCCGCGAATGCGGCCAGCATCCACAAGCGGGCATCGCTGAGATGGGCGGCGGCGTCGATGAAGATCTGCGGGAAATGCTTGGCCGGGTTGAGGTGCAGATGGCCGACCAGCCGCTCGGCGAATTGCTGGGCATCGCGATGGACCAGCGAGAGTGCGCCAAAACCGGTCAGGATCACCAGCGTGCCCTTGGCCGCTTCCAGCAGCGCAACCGTGCGCACCGTCTTGAGCAACGGCATCGCCACTTCAGGTTTGCGGCTAATTGACATGCAGGCGGATGATCATCACCTCGACCGAGGGAACCGGTTGGCCGTCCTTGATCGCGGGCATGAATTTCCAGTTTTTCAGCGTGTCGGTCAACAGCCGGTTGAGCCGGGGATTCTGCGTGGGCTTGACCAGTTCGAAGGTCGCGCTGCCGTCCACGGCGATGGTGAAGCGCACGGTCGCGGCTTCGTTCATCGCTTCTTCGCGCAATTCATCGGGTATCACCGGCAACGGCCGGATCAGCGCCTGTGCACCATGATTTTCGCTGGCTACCGGCGGCGGTGGCGCAGTGACTGGGGTGCTTGGCGGCGGAGTGGTTGCGCTGGGCTGGGCGGGAGGGGTGGGCGCCGGTTGCTCGGCGGGTTTGATCCTGGGTTGTTGGATGATTTTCTGGCGGACCTGCGGCTGTGCTGGCGCCGGTGCGGGCAGTTCGATCATCTCGGCCGTGACCGGTGTCGGGTCGGGAGAATGCAACACGGGGCGCCACATCGAATAGGCGAACAGGCTGAAGGTGACCGCGCAGATCAGCAGCGCCAGCGGCAGCGTCCAGTGCAGCCGCCGCCACGGCGAATCAAACCTGGCCTGCACGGACCAGGGCAGGATGCTAGTCGACATGTTTGACTGCGATCAGGAAATGCTGCGCGCCCGCTGCGCGCGCCTTGAGCATGGCCTGCACCGTAATGCCGTTCGGGGCGCTGCTGTCGGCGGCGACGATGATGCTTGCATCCGGGCCGCTCAGCATCGATTTCAGTGTAGCGGTCAGGCTGTCCAGCGTGACCGGGATCTTGTCCAGATAGATGCGGCTGTCGGATGTGATCGACAGCGTGATCGGCGTCTTGGCCTGCATCGGCGCAGCATGTCCCTGCGGCAGGTTGACCGGCAGCGAGTGCAGGTTCTGCATCGACAGCGAAGCCAGCATGAAAGTCGCCAGCAGGAAAAACATTACGTCTATCATCGGGATGATCTCGATGCGGCCGCGTTTGTACTCGCGGGATTTGCGCAGCTTCATGGCTGACCCCTCATGATTTTTCAACCGGTTGCTGCTGGTTCAGCCGGATATTGTCTATCATGCGCGTGCCCAGCCGCTCCATTTCCTCCAGCACCCTGACCTGGCGGCGCGAAAAGAAGTTGAACCCGAACAGCGCGAAGATTGCGATGAAGATGCCGATGGCAGTTGCAATCAGCGCTTGTGCCACGCCGCCGGTGACGCCGCTGGGATCGACCAGGCCGGTGCCGCCGATCAGGTTGAACGCATGCATCATGCCGGTGATGGTGCCGAGCAGGCCGAGCAGCGGTGCGCCGGTCACGATGGTTTCCAGCACCCACATGCCGCGCCCCATGCCTTCCTCGATCAGCTGCGCTTCGTCGCCGGCGCGCGATTCCAGCCACCACACCGGCTTGTCGAGGTTATCGGTGACGACGCGGAAGAACCGCGCGTAGTAGTTTTCCGGCGGCAGCGCGGCGAGTTCCTGCTCCAGTTTGTCCCAGGCGAAAGCATAGGTTTCAACCAGGATGAACAGAGTCTTCGGCAGGCGGATATAGCGCCGGTACAGATAGAGTTTGTCGATGATGATGACCAGCGCCAGAATTGCCAGGAACAGCAGCGGGTAGATGGTGGCGCCGCCGAATTTCATGGCCTGGATTGCTTCGGAGATTTCTTGCATGTCTGCTTCCTTTAATCGGTTGTCACGGGATGAGCTGATTTACAATTGTTTGGACAGGCCGAGAAACAGCCCGCGCCGCACACCATACTGCGGCGCGAATACGCCGATGCCGGTGCCGTCCCGGATTTCATAGATCTTGTCCAGCACGTTCTCGGCGACCAGCCGGGTCTCGACCTCGCCGATTCCATACAGCGTCATCTTGCGGGTAGCACCGAGATTCACCACGGTATAGCCGGGCAAATGGGTGGTGTTGGCAAAGCCGTTGCGCAATCCACTCTGGTAGATCACGTCGCTGCTGAAGTGGGTGCCGGACCAGAGATAAGTTCCGCCGGTGGAAACGGTCAGCGCCTGTTCGTGGTCGACGTTGACCCAGTTGTTGGCTGCATAATTGAGTGTGGCGGGGTCGAACAGATACTGGCTGGAAATGATGTCCTTCGCCATGCTGACGGTCCTGGCCAGATTGGCATAGCCGGATACGTTGCCGGCTTTGTAGTTGCCGGTCAGTTCGACGCCATAGATCTTGCCCTGCGCATAATTGAACGGCGTCATGATCAGCGCGGGTCCGAACTGTCCCTCGTCGAGGGTGTTCTGGGTCTGCTTGTAGAAGGTGTCGATGCCCAGATTGACGGCCTCGGTCAGCTGATGGGTGACGCCGGCATCCAGGTAATTGGCGCGCTCCGACTTGACCGGCGAGTTCTGTCCCGATGCCGCATTGGTGGTGTTCTGGAACAGCGCCAGATCGGAAGTTGAAACCAGTTCGTTCGGCGGCGGCGTGAAGTATCTGGCAAAGCCGGTGTGCCAGTTGGTCCGCTCGCTGCTCTTGTACACCAGCCCCACCCTGGGGCTGAACTGATGCTCGTTGACGTAGGCGTTGACCTGGTCGAAGCGTTCGCCGTAGTTCACGGTCAGCTTGCTGGTGGCTTTCCATTCATCCTGAAGATAAAGCCCGAACAGCGTGTTGCCATTCTTTGCATTGTTGTCGGTGATGTTGTAGGCCGATCCGGAAACCGCACCAGAGCTGACCGGAAACACCGCAGAAGTGTTGTTGCTGACGATGTTTTCGACGCTGCCGAATGTGCCCATGCGCAGCGTGTGCGTTTCATTCAGGCGATAGCTGCCATCCGCCTGGATGCCGCTGCTGGCGCTGCTGCGGAACACATCGGCTGCAACTCCGTTGAAAGCCAGGTCGCCGGTCACGTTGGGCATGTAATTGAGACTGGAGTAGCGCGTGAACAGCGACACCTGGTAGTCGAATCTGTCGTTGAGCGAACTTTGCAGCGAGCCCACCGCGTAACGGTTTACCTCGCGCTGCTGGTCGTTCAGTGCGGCCGAGTCGTATCCGTTCAGTCCCAGTTGCGTGAGATAGCTCGGGTTGGCCGATAATCCGGGCGTATTGGGTATCTGGAAGCGGCCGTCATAGCTGCCGAACATCAAGCTCAGCTTGGTGTCGGGGTTGAGCAAATAGGACATGTAGGCGAACCCCTTGGCCTGCTGGGTGTTGTCGTGGATCGGATTGACGCTGGAGGTGGTGTTGGCGATGCCGTTATTGCTGCTCAGGTAGGAGCCATCGACGAAATAGGACAGCGGGCCCTCGGTGTTGCCGTATTCGATGCTGGGATTGTAGGTCTGGTTGCTGCCGCCATACATATCGATGTGGCCGCCGCCTTGAAAGTTGGTTTTGGTGTCGATCTCGATCACGCCTGCAGTGCGGTAGCCATACTGGGCAGGCAGGGCCCCGGTCAGCAGATTGATTCCCTGCGCGAAGCGGGCATCCAGCGCCTGACCGAACCCGCTGATGCCTTCCGGCAGGATCACGCCGTTGACGCGGTATTGGACATTGCCGTGGTCGCCGCGGATGTGGAACTGGCCGTTGGAATCATTGGCCACCCCCGGCGCCTGCAGCAGCACTTCGTTGAGCGGTGTATTTTCCCCTTGCGGCAGGCTGTTGATATCTTTGGCGTCGAAGTGGTAAACGCTGCCGCCGGTCTTCGGTGACAGGCCATTGCGGGCGGTAACCAGCCGGGTTGCGCTGATGTCTATCTCCTGCACCTTGGAAGCGGCCAGCGTGATTGTGGTGCTGGCCGTTTCGGCGGAGAGCGTGACGATGGAAGAGCCGGTTTCATAGCCGGCCTTGTCCGACAACACCGCGTAGGTGCCGGGTGCTATCGCGGTAAAGGTGAACTGTCCTGCCGCATTGCTGGCGGTGTGACCCGCCACTGCTCCGCTGGCTGCCTTGAGTGTGACGTCTGCCTGCGCGATCGGACGCCCCAGCGTATCCCGGATCAGGCCCTGGATGATGCTTTTTTTGGTCGTTTCGACCGTTTGTTCAGTTTGCCCTGTTGCCGGGTCCGGCTGCTGGCTGTCGGCAGCATGGACGCACAGCGGGGTGGACAGTGCCGCACACAATATGGCGTGCTTAAACATGGTGTTTCTCCGGTGTATTGCAGGACCTGTCGCGGCGCGGTAGCGGCGCAGGACAGGCGTTTATGCGTAAACCTGGAGCGGAGCGGGGGGGCCGCGCGCGGAGGCGGCAAGCAGGAGGATGTTATGGAAAGCGGCGATGCCGTGGCGTATGGATACGCCCGCTAGTTGCGGCGGGGTAAATGCGATGGGGCAGGTGCTCAGCGCGCTGCCCAGCTGCGCGTAGGCGGCGCATTTCTCGCAGGCGGGGGAGTCGGATGCATGCTTGTGATGTTGCGACTGTTCCTCGAGCACATGGCTCAGGGTATGCGCCGCACCGGCCTGCTGTGCAAACAGCAGCAAGAATGCGCACAGCAACGGCAGGAACAAACGGGCAGGTTTCATCGCGCGCATGATAACCCCATCTAGGCCGGGAAACAACGGCAACCGGGCAAGTCCTGACATTCCGGCGCGCAGCCGAAATGTCCCTTCCCCGAATCAGTGTTTGGCGCGCTGGTATTGCTGCGGCCAGGACAGATCCACGCCCAGGCTCCTTGCCGCATGCAGCGGCCAGTATGGGTCGCGCAACAGTTCGCGGGCAATCGACACGACGTCTGCCTGTTGCGTGACCAGGATATGCTCGGCCTGGATCGCGTCGGTGATCATCCCGACGGCGCTGATCGCCATGCCGGTTTCGCGGCGCAGCTCGGCGGCGAACGCGGTCTGGTATCCCGGCGCGGCGGGGATCACCGCACCCGGAACCAGTCCGCCGGAAGAGACGTCGACCATGTCGATGCCGATAGCCTTGAGCTGACGCACCAGTGCCAGCGACCCGGCCATATCCCAGCCGCCGTCGACCCAGTCCGTCGCGGAGATGCGCACCATCACCGGTTTGTCTTCCGGCCACAGCTCGCGCACGGTTTGCGCGACCTGCACGGGCAGGCGCATCCGGTTTTCCAGGCTGCCGCCGTAGGAGTCTGTGCGGCGGTTGCTCAGCGGCGACAGGAACTGGTGCAGCAGATAGCCGTGCGCGAGGTGGATCTCCACCGCCTCGAAACCGGCGCTCAATGCCAGCTTTGTGGCTGCGGCGAATTCGGCAATTACCCGGTCGATGTCAACCTGGCTCATTTCCCTGGGCAGATTGTAGTCGGCAGCGAATGGCACGGCGCTGGGCGCCATCGGTTGCCAGCCGCCATCCTCGATGGCTATCCCCTTCCCGCCCATCCAGGGCTGGGCGCAGGATCCCTTGCGCCCGGCATGGGCCAGCTGGATCGCCGGTGTCGCGCCCTGTTCCTTGATGAAAGCGGTGATCGGGCGCATTGCCTCCGCATGCCGTTCCGACCAGATGCCCGAATCGTAAGGCGAGATGCGCCCCTCTGGAGAGACCGAGCTGGCCTCTATCATCACCAGCCCGGCTCCGCCCACGGCGCGACTGCCGTAGTGGATGCGATGCCATTCGTTCAGGATGCCGTGTTGCGCGGAATACTGGCACATCGGCGACATGAAGATGCGGTTCTTGACAGTCAATCCGCGCAACTGGATGGGCGAGAAAAGTTTGCTCATTGATTACTCCGTTATTTTTCGGTTGGAATTGGTTTTCTAGGTATTCACCAGGCTGATGATGTCGCGCCTGGGATCAGGCCGTATCCTACCCTAATGCAATTGGCGCAGGTCAAGCTTGCGCAGCCTGGGGGCAAACCGGGCGGTCGCCGCAACCACCAGCAGCGTCATGGTGCCGCCGAATATCACCGACGGGATCAGGCCCATCAGGCGTGCAGCCACACCCGATTCGAATGCGCCCAGCTCGTTGGATGAACCGATGAAGATGCCGTTGATCGCGGCCACGCGCCCGCGCATCGCATCGGGCGTCGCCAGCTGCATGATCGTGGTCCTGGTCACCACCGACACGCCGTCGCAGATCCCGGACAGCATCAGGAACAGCGCCGCCAGCCAGAAGCCGGTGCTCAGCGCGAACGCGATGATGCAGAGGCCGAACCCGGCAACGGCTGCCAGCAGCAAGCGCCCCGCATGCCGGTTCAGCGGATACCGGGCGAGCGTGATGCCGATCAGGATCGCGCCTACCGCGGGTGCGGCGCGCAGTATGCCCAGACCCTCGGGCCCGTAATCGAACACATCCCGGACGAAGGCGGGCAGCATCGCGACCGCTCCGCCGAACAGCACCGCGAACATGTCCAGCGCCTGTGCGCCGAGGATCAGCTGGTTGCGGTAGACGAAGCGCAGGCCTGCCCCGATGCTGGACAATACCGGAGCGGGCGCTGCGGGCGGGGGTTCGGCGATGCGCAGCGACAGCAGCGTGATCGCCGCGCCGATCGCGAGGATCGCTGAGGCCGAATAGGCGATCGTCATGCTGGCCCATCCCACCAGCGCGCCGCCCAGTGCCGGCCCGGCCACCAGCGCAAGCTGGAACACCGAGCTGCCTATCCCGGCCGCGCGGGCGTATAGCTCGCGCGGCAGCGCCAGTGCGAACAGCGCATTGTAGGACGGGCTGATAAAGGCGCGCGCCACGCCGGCGCTGGCGATGGTTGCGTAGATCCACAGCGCTTCGCGGCTCCCGGGCATCGTGGTGGTCGCAGCCAGCATCAGCGCGTTCAGCGCGGTCACGACGCTGGCCAGCACACCGAACATGCGCCGCGAATGATGATCGACCGCGTAACCGGCGAACAGCGCACAGCAGAAATACGGGATCGCCTCGGCCAGCCCGACCAGGCCGAGCGCGAGCGTGTCGTGCGTCAGTTCATAGATATGCCAGCCGACCACCACCATCATGATCTGGTAGGCCAGTACGACCTGCACACGGAAGGCCAGCAGCTTGATGAAACTCCGATTGCGCAACGGGGACGGCGGGGAAGCGGGGAACGGTGGCTGCATAAAATCGTGTCGGATATTTCGTTGAGTGATTCAAAAAGCCGGGCCGCCACTATCCGGGAAATCGGAGCGGTACGCCAGCTTCGATGATTTTTGCACAAATCAACGGCAGGCAACTGAAATGGCCGGGCACCAGCTATGCCAGCAATGCGCGCAGCACCTCGACAAAATAGGCGTTGTCCGCCGGCTGCGAGGTGGTTACGCGCATGTAGCCCTTGCCCAGCATCGGGTCGCCCAGAGGCTTGACCAGGATCCCCCTGGCCGCGAGCGACTGGGCCAGCTGCGCCGCGTTATGGGGCGCGAAGTCGGCGAGGAAGAAATAGGTTGCAGTCGGATAGGTGCGCACACCCAGGGTGCGCAGCTGCGCTGCGAGTTCGTCGGCCCAGGCGCGCAACTGCACTGCGCGGGCGCGTATCTTTTCCTCATGCTGCAGTGTCGCGATCGCCGCTGCCTGGCTGGGGCGGGCGAGCGGGTAGGCATCGTTGCGCTGGTTCAGGTCGTCGGCGATGGCTTCAGGGAATATGCCGTAGCCGACGCGGAAACCTGCCAGGCTGTGGGCCTTGGACAGCGTACGCGTCACCAGCAGGTTGGCATGCGCTGGCACCAGACGCGCCACCGATTCTCCGGCCAGGCCGATGAACGCCTCGTCGACCAGGAAGTTTGTCTGCGGATGGCGGCGCAGCAGCCCCGGCAATGGCTGCATGTCGCAGATGCCGCCGTTGGGGTTGTTGGGATTGACGATGACTGCGAGCGTCGTGCCGTCCGGGATTGCCAGCCGGTTCAGGTCAAATGCGAAGTCCCGCTCCGGTAGCAGGCGCTGTTCCGTATAGCGCCGGGCGATCTCGGGGAACAGCATATAAGTCGGCATCAGCAAATGCACCTGCTGGCCGTAACGCTCGAACAGCTGGCGCAGGATCAGCTCGGAACCGGCGTTGATGTGGATCAGCCGTTCCGGCACGCCGAGCTGCCCGCTGATGAGTTGGCGCAGCGGCGCAGAATAGGGCTCGGTGTAATAGTTGCCGTGCGGCACCTCGGCCTGCGCAGCGGCAATCGCCTCGTCCAGCGGCGGCAGCGGATTCTCGCACAGCAGCAGCTTGATGCCCTGGAAGCTGCCGCCGCCTTTTTCCGCGATGGCGCTCATGCCTGCGTTGCACCGCGCGTGCGATGACCTGGTTGAGCGCAACCAGGCCGGCTTTGCCGGCCGGACGCAGATGTATTTGCGATGGGATCGTCTGTGCGGATCATTGATTGGGCCGCCCCTGAGCTATATCTGCAGGGGGTCGCCTGCAGGGGGTCGCCTGCAGGTGATCGCCGGCAGGTCGATTGCCGGACTAAAGCTACCGGTCCGGCTGAGCAGGCTGCAATGATTCCTGAGGTTCTGACTCAATCCTCGAGCAGGCTGCGCAACATCCAGGCGGTCTTCTCGTGCACGTCCAGGCGCTGTGTCAGCACATCGGCGGTCGGCTGGTCGTTCGCCGCATCCACCAGCGGAAACAGCTCGCGTGCGGTGCGCGCCGTGGCTTCCTGCGCGGCCACCAGATGGCGGACCATGTCCATCGCCTTGGGCACCCCTTCGACTTCCTTGATGCTGGCCAGTTTGACGAACTCCTTGTAGGTGCCGGGCGCCGGATGACCCAGCGCGCGGATGCGTTCGGCGATGATGTCGAGCGCGTTCCACTGTTCGGTGTACTGGCCCATGAACATCAGATGCAGGCTGTTGAACTCCGGGCCTTTGACATTCCAGTGGAAGTTGTGCGTCATCAGGTAGAGGGTATAGCTGTCGGCGAGCAGCGCGGAAAGTCCTTTTGCGATCTTCTCTCTATCCTTGTCGCCGATACCGATATTGATAGCAGCTGATTTGCTTTTTTTTGCGCTCATGGCCAATTCTCCTTCTTGGTTGTGGGTGGGTTGATGAAGTGATGCCCAAATTACGCTGGCTGCCAGCAGGGAATATTCATCTTACTACTTTGAATATGCGGACATATAGACCATTTGCATTGATCCGCGACGATGATGGAATCTGCTTTGCATTGCCGGACTTAATATCCAAGCGCCCTTGCGCCCTGATAGAACGCCAGACTTACCAGCCAGGCCAGCCCCAGTGACCAGGCCAGCGACAGCAAGGTGAAGCGGACCTGCTTGGATTCGCTTTGCAGCGTCGCAACCGTGGCGAGGCAGGGGGTATAGAGCAGCGTGAACAGCATGAAGCTGTAGCCCTGTACCCAGTCCAGTTGCTGCCCGATCGCGTTGCCCAGTGCAGCGCCGCCCAGGCCGTAGATCACCGCGAGCGCGCCGATTACGATTTCCTTCGCGATGAAGCCGAAGATCAGCGCGATCGTCAACTGCTGGTTGATTCCAATCGGTGCAAACAGCGGTTGCAGCACGCCGCCTATCATGCCCGCCAGCGTGTTGGCACTGGCCGGAGCGGCGGACGGCGGCAGATGGGTGAGCAGCCACACCATCACCACGCCGGCGACGATGAATTTGCTGGCGCGGCGCAGGAAGTGGCGCACCTCCAGCCAGCCGCGCAATACCATCTGGCGCAGCGTGGGGAAGCGGTAGGGCGGCAGTTCCAGCACGAACGGTTCGTTGTTGCGGAACCTGTCCTTGAAGATCAATGCGGTAAGTATCGCGGCGGCGAAACTGAACAGATACAAACTGAACAGGACTTCAGGCGCGGCCCGGGGCGAGAACAGCGCGGCGCTAAAAAAAATGAATACCTGCAGGCGCGCCGAGCACAGCGAAAACGGGATCACCAGCATCGTCAGCAGGCGCATCGCGCGCGAACGCATCACCCGCGTGCCCATCAGCGCGGGGACGTTGCAGCCGAAGCCCATCAGCAGCATCACGAAGCTGCGTCCGTCCAGGCCGAGGCGCGCCATCAGCGCATCCATCAGGAATGCCGCGCGCGACAGGTAACCGCTGTCCTCGACCAGCGCCATGAACAGGAAGAACAGGATAATGATAGGCACGAATGCCGCGACGGTGGCCACGCCGTTGTAGATGCCGTCCAGCAGGAATCCCTGGATCGGATGCGGCAGGCCGGCCAATAATGGAACCAGCGCGGCCTCGCGCAGCCAGCTGAATGCAGTGGCGATGCCGGATTGCAGCGGCTGGCCGAGGATGAAGATGCCCTGGAACAACAGGTACATCACCGCGAAAAACACCGGCAGACCCAGCCAGGGATGCAGCAACACGCTGTCCAGCTTTTCGGTGAGGTGGTCCGACAGCCGCGCCGGGACTTGCACGGTGTGCTTCAGCACGCGCGCCATTTCCGTTTCGATATGCTGGTCCTGTTCGAGCTGGCTGCGCAAATGTTCCGCCATGCCCGGCGTCGGGTAGCGCAGCGCCCGGGTGACGGCCTGCATCGCCTCCAGGTAACCGCTGCCGTATTTTGCGCTGAGTAAAAAGATCGGCAAGCCCAGCAGTTCGGACATCTTCGCGGCATCCACGCTGATGCCGAATTTCTTCGCCTCGTCCGCCATGTTCAATATCACCACCAGGTTGATGTCAAGCAGCTTGAGCTGCAGCAGCAGGCTGATCTGGCGTTCGATCTGGGTAGTGTTGAGGATCACCAGCGCAAGGTCGGGAACGTTATCGTGCAGAAAATGGCGCACCACCTGTTCGTCGTCGGAATAACCGTGCAGATCGTAGATGCCGGGCAGGTCGATGATCTCTACCATGTCGTCGCCCAACAGTATCCTGCCGCTGAGCAATTCGACCGTGATGCCCGGCCAGTTTCCGACCCTTGCCGCGCCGCCGGTCATGCGGTTGAACAGCGTGGATTTGCCGGTGTTGGGCATGCCCAGCAGGGCGATTCTTTTCATGCCCTTTGCACCTTGATCTTGGCCGCTTCGGCGCGTCGCAAAATGACATCGGTGGTGCCGATGCGCACTTGCAGCGGGCCGGAAAATTTTGCCCCGCGGATCAGTTCGACCTGTTTGCCGCTGCGAAAACCCAGCGCAAGCAGGCGCAAATGCAGCGCTTCATCGGCGTGTATCGAAACGATCGTGGCGATATCGCCGGCGTGCATTGCGGCGAGGGTCGTGGCGGGCATGGCGAGGGTCAGATTCAAGAGTAGGGCATTATTTCATAGTCGCAGGGCTTTTGTCGCGCAACCCAAGCGGCTGGACTGCGGCACAGGTGAGCCCAATTTTTGCTTAGCGATTTTATATATGGTCTAATGACCGGCTTTGGCAAATCAAGCAAAGTAGCCTGAACTTTGCACATTCGATTTCCGAACCTGAATACAAGGGACAACGTTTTGAATGCATTGTTGAATTACATCAGGGGCGGCGCGGCCGCGATACCGTTTGTGCTGCTGGCCCTGGTTTCCGGCTGCGGAGGCAGCAGCCAGATACCGATCAACCCCTACATCACGATGACCGGGGTGTTTCTGGATGCCCCGGTGAGCGGAATCAATTACAGAACCACCTCGGGTGTTGCCGGCAGCACCGATGCCCAGGGCTATTTCAGATACGCCTTCGGGGATATCGTCACATTTACTACCGGGGATGTTACCCTGGGCTCGGTGTTTCCCTTGGCTACACCGGCCGGCAATGTCACGGTCACACCGGTCGATCTGGGCGGCGTGTCCACGTCATTTCTGCCGACCCAGTTGATCGGCCAGGTGCTGGGAACCTTGAACAGCATTGTCGTTGCGCGCAATGTCACTGCCAACCAGCCGGCCGCGGACGGCGTATTCACGATCAACCAGAATGACGCAATCGCGATGTTTCAGCCGCTGGTGGCGCCGTATTTGTATCCACCCTTGTTTATTCCGCCGCCTTATCTCAATCTGTTCTTCTTCCCGCTTACCGGCCCTTACACGCCTAACCTGCAGTCGCAGTTGCAAGCCGCAGTGACTGCCGTGGGCGGGGTTGCCAGCGTCACCTCTGCCACCGACGCCACGCTGAACATGAATCAGGGAGTCAACGCAGCCAATGTGATCGGAACGGTCTGGAACGCAACCAGTACAAGCAGCGGCGGACCGACCGGCACTTTCTATTTCCAGCCGGACGGCAACATGACCGGCTTCACGTCCAGCGGGGACATCCTGGCCGGCACTTGGGCTGGCTCGACCGCGACGCCTCCTGCCAATCCTGCAGTGCAGTTTTCGCTGACATCGTCCGCCGGCGTGAGTTACACCGGCACAATAAGCAGCGGCGCAAGCTCCGCTACGATTGATACAGGCGGATCCTCAGCGTTCACGATCACTCAGGCGACGTCCAACCCCAGCATCCTGTTGACCAACAATCTTTATCTGGGCGGCTGGTATGGCGTGTATAACCCGGTGGGCGTATCTGGCCACGGCACGCCGGTGTACCTGATCCTGTCCCCGGACGGGACCTTTTCAGGGATCATGAACGGCGACCAGCCGAATCCCGGCATTTTCAGCGGTACCTGGACCCCCAGCAATTATTTCGGGACCCCGGTCAACGGTGTCGGCAGCGGTACATTCGGGAATAATTTGGGCACGGTTTCATTCAACATGGCGTCCCGGACTGGTCTGTATCTGCAGGGCGGCAACGTGGTTGGCAATATCACGTTCAGCCGCAGCGACGTATTTACCAGGATGAGCGGCCTTGCCAGCCCTGCCCCCGCAATGACAACCTCAATACTACCCGTCAGCATCAACTGGCCAGCGAGCCCGCAGAATTTCCATTCCAACTTCGCATTGGGCATCAGCATCAACAGCGGTGGCACCACGTATGCGATCAAATCCGAAGCCAACCCGCTGGGCAACGGCCCGCTGGGAAACGGCGCCGGCAGCTACACGATGCTAGACAATATTTCGCTTACCTATCCGAGCGGGACTGCAAGCTATACCCTGTCGGTAAATCCGGTCGTTTCCGGCAGTTGCACTATCACTGCCGGGGCCAGCGGTAGTCTTGCTTCTCCTCCGGCGATCACGATTAACTGCAACTGACGAGTTGGAGTGCGGAATACACCCGATCGGCCGCCGCAGATTTGATCTGACTGTCCCCTGTATCCACAGCGGCGCCGCTACCGCGGTTTTTTGCGCTGGTTATCGGCGGGCAGCGGATTCCGGCCCCGGAACCGATACATTTATTGCGCAACCCTTTGGGGCGCGGCCTTATTGCGGTAGAATAGCCTATTTATTTTCCGGCGAAGATTCCAAATGATGCAGGGCAGTATTGTTGCAATCGTCACTCCGATGCACGAGGATGGGGGCCTCGACCTGGCTGCGTTCCGCGCGTTGATCGATTTCCATGTTGAACAGGGCACGGATGGCATCGTCGTGGCCGGCACCACCGGCGAATCGCCGACCGTGGATGTCGCAGAGCACGAATTACTGATCGCCGAGGCAGTCAAGCATGCCGCCAAGCGCATCCCTGTCATCGCCGGCACCGGCGCAAATTCGACCCGCGAGGCGATCGAACTGGCCGCATTCTCGAAAAAAGCTGGTGCGGATGCCTCGTTGTCGGTGGTTCCCTATTACAACAAGCCGACCCAGGAGGGCTTGTATCAGCATTTCAAGGCCATTGCCGAAGCGGTGGACATGCCGCACATTCTTTACAACGTGCCGGGGCGCACCGTTGCGGATTTGGGCAACGACACGGTGCTGCGCCTGGCACAGATCCCCAATATCGTCGGCATCAAGGACGCGACCGGTAACATCGAGCGCGGCAGCGATCTGCTGCAGCGCGCGGCTTTGTTGAAGCGTGCGCACGGGGATTTTGCGATATACAGCGGCGACGATGCCAGCACGCTGGCCTTGCTGCTGCTGGGCGCGCACGGCAACATTTCGGTGACCGCCAACGTTGCGCCCAGGCTGATGCACGAAATGTTTGTCGCCGCGCGGAACGGCGCAGTCGCGCAGGCGCGCGAGATCAATTCCAGGCTGCTGGCTTTGCATCGCAATCTGTTCGTCGAAGCCAACCCGATTCCGGTGAAATGGGCGCTGGCGCGCATGGGCTTGATCAAAAACGCGCTGCGCTTGCCGCTCACGCCGTTGTCGCCATCCGCCCATGCCGTGGTCGAAGCGGCGCTGCGCCAGGCCGGGGTGCAGGTCAAGTAAGCGAGCCGATCCATCAATTGATATTTCTAAGAGAGAAACAATGAGAGTTTTTCGAGTCGGCGTTTCCACCGCAGTGTTGTTGTCGTTGATCAGTTGCAGCATGTTTTCATCCGATCAAAATCGCATTGATTATGGCTCCGCCGCGGCGCGGGCGCCGACGCTCGAACTGCCGCCGGACCTGACCACGCCTTTATCCGATCCGCGTTACAAGCTGCCGCAGGCGGACGGCGGAGGCGTTGCAACTTATTCTGATTACAACAAGGGTGAAGCCGCCAAATCCAATGGCGGGGCTGTCGTCGATATATTGCCGGATATCCCGAAGGTGCGCCTGGAACACAGCGGCTCGCAGCGCTGGCTGGTGATAAACGACCGGGCGGAAAATGTCTGGCCTGTGGTCAAGCAATTCTGGCAGGACATCGGCATGGAAATCAAAAGCGAGAACCGCGGGGCAGGCGTGATGATGACCGGCTGGGTGAATGACAGTGCCAAGTTGCCTAAATACGATTACCGCGATGACGACGGTAACCCGCTCAACGAAGAAACTTATCTGGTCGGCGAGCGCGACCAGTATACGACCCGTCTGGAACGAAGCAATGACGGCGCGAGTACCGAGTTGTACATTTCCCAGCGCGGTATGGAGGAAATATTTTCCAGCGACAGAAGGGTGTCCAAATGGCAGCCTGGCGGCAATGCTCCGGAGAAAGAGGCGATCATGCTGCAGCGCTTGATGGTGCGCTTCGGCAGCAGCAAGGAGCGGGCGGCCGATGCGTTTGTGGAAAGCCGGTCCCTTGCTGTGGCGAGTTCGGTGGTTGCAGCCGGTACCGCGGCAGCCAACGCAGTGGAGGCTGCCACCCCGCTGGTCAGTGCGCCGGGGCTGCCCGGGGCAGCCAACCTGCGCGAGATTTCTCCGGGCAACACCGTCATTGTGATGAACGATACCTTCGACCGCTCCTGGCGCAAAGTCGGGCTGGCCATCGAGAATGCCGGCCTGGGCGTGGAAGACAAGGACCGCGAAAAGGGCGTTTATTACTTGCGTCCGATCAAGATCGAGACTGGCTGGCTGGACAAGCTGAAGTTCTGGAAGAACAATGTGGATACTTCCAGGCACTATCGCGTGAACGTCAAAGACAACGGAGCCAGCTGCCAGGTGTCGGTCACCGATCAGAGCGGTGCAAACAACAAGGCAAGCCAGGAGATGCTGGACAGTATCTATCAAACTGTCAGCAAGCAGTGAAGTGAGTTCCCTGTACCATGCGCTTTGCATCCCTGGGTAGCGGCAGCGAAGGAAACGCACTGCTGGTCTCGGTCGGCCGGACTTTGGTGCTGATGGACTGCGGCTTCGGCTTGCAGGAAATCCAGATGCGCATGGGGCGCATCGGCCTATCCGCGGAGCAGCTGAGCGGTATCGTGGTTACGCACGAACACGGCGATCACATCAGCGGTGTGGCGCGCCTGGCGCGCAAATTCAATCTGCCGGTCTGGCTCACCCACGGCACATTGCGTACCCAGGCAACAGCATTTTCCAGCGTTGCCGGTATCCGCGAAATCGATTCGCATGTTGCGTTTGCGATCGGCGACATCGAGGTCATCCCCTATCCCGTTCCGCACGATGCTGCCGAGCCGGTGCAGTTCGTGTTCAGCGACGGGGCGCAGCGCCTGGGCGTGCTGACCGATGCCGGTTGCAGCACCGCCCATATCCAGCAGACCTTGAGCGGCTGCGATGCGTTGGTGCTGGAATGCAACCACGATGCCGGAATGCTGATGTCCGGCGATTATCCCTACAGCCTGAAACAGCGCATCGGCGGCCGTCTCGGCCATCTGAACAATCAGCAGGCTGCCGCTATTCTGGCCAGCCTGGATCTGGGCAGATTGCAGCACTTGATTGCCGCGCATCTCAGCCGCAGCAACAACACGCCGGCGCTTGCGGTGCAGGCATTGAGCGTTGCCGCCAGATGCGACTCAAGCTGGGTGGGGGTGGCAAGTCAGGAACAGGGCTTTGCCTGGCGCGAAATTATCTGAACAATGAAATACGGCCGGTGGCTCGAAATAATAAAGCCGGCGCAGGCCGGCTTTATTATTGATGCAGGATGAAACTTATTTCTTCATCGAATCGGCAGCCGGGGCAGGGGCGGCAGCCGGAGCAGCAGCGGGAGCCGATGCGGCAGGAGCCGTTTCAACCGGAGCAGGGGCTGGAGCTTCTGCAGCCTTTTGACCGCAGGCGGCAAGAGCCAGCAGGGCAACAACAAGAGCAATACGTTTCATTTTGATTTCCTTAAGGGGAGGGTTGAGGTACACGATCATCCATTTGCCGCGATTGGGACGCATCCCTAACCCAAACCGGGATGCAGGCCAGATCAAAGGCGCCGCATTCTAGCAGCAGCGCAAGGGAATTTGAGCGAATTTATAAACTTTTTTTTATAATCTCAGCTGGCTGGTCGCCGGCGCCGGGCCGGAGACCGTCCACATGCCCAGGAAGCGCGACTGCAGGGCGCGGGCTGTTTCGGGATCATGCAGGGCCAGTATCCCGCGGGGATCGTCAAAATGGAAGCGGCGCACATAATTCGTCGCGTCTGCGACAGAAAAAGGTACGCAGATGCGCTGCAGATGCCTGGGTGTCTGATAGATGAACATGCTGGTACCGAACTGGTGCAGCAGCGTGATCATGCGCGGGCAGCGCGTGCCCAGATAGCCGACGTCATGCGCCAGCACGAACAGCTGGTTTGCCGGGCTGGCAAGCAGGAAATTGCGCAGCGTGACATGCCTTGCCTCGGTGTCGTACCCCAAACCGTCGAAATCCCTGTCGAACAGATACAGTTTTTGCCGGGTCAGTTTGCTCAGCGTGTCGAGTGCGGCGACGTGGTCAGCGCTGCCGTCCAGCCTGGTGTGTTGCGGCAGCTCCCGAGCCATGGCCGCTCCTGATGGTCAGAACGGAGAAATATACCCGTCCAGATACCACTGGTAAAGCAATTCGATCAGGCCGTCCGGGCAGTCTGCCAAGGGGGGTAATTCGCGTTCATCGGCCAGTCTGCGCAGCAGCGTATAAAACGGCGAGTCTGCCCGGTGTGCCTCGCCGTTGATGAATATCCAGCCGCGGTGGCAAAGCATCTGGCTCTTCAGATCCAGCTTTACGCCACGTTTTTCGATGGCCTGCTCAAATCTTGCCGGACTCAGCGGGCGTTCGGGTGGAGCGAAGAAGATATGCGGCTTGGGCTCGCTCAGGTAGCAGCCAAGAAAATTTGCGATGTCTTCGCTGTCCCAGCGCACTTTGCCGATCGCCTGCCTGGCCTGAGCCAGCATTGCGGAGCTGATTTCGGACGGGTGGCGCTGGGTTTTCAGATCCGGATCGGCATACATGCCGTCCACCGCTATCCGGTCCTGCAGATACACCAGGAATTGCTCGGCCAGTTCCTGGTAGGCCGGCGTGCGGAAGCCGATCGAGTAGGTCATGCAGTCGTCCTCGGCGATGCCGTTGTGCGCATAGTGCGGCGGCAGGTACAGCATGTCGCCGGATTCCAGCACCCATTCCTGCTCGACCCTGAAATCGCTCAGGATGCGCAGCGGCGCCCCGGCGATCAGCTTGCGATCGGCCTGCGCGGAAATCTGCCAGCGTCTATGCCCGGAACCCTGCAGCAGAAACACGTCGTAGGAATCGAAATGCGGCCCGACTCCGCCTCCTCTGGGCGCATAGCTCACCATCAGATCGTCCAGCCGCGCATGCGGGATGAAGGAAAATTGTTTCAGCAGCGCGGCCGCCTCGGGCAGGTAATGGTTCACCCCCTGCACCAGCACCGTCCAGCCGGCCTTGCCCCTGCGGACCCGGTCGAAATCTTCAGCTTCGAATGGCGCTTGCCGCAATTCGAATTTGCCGCGCCGCCTGGTCACCAGACGCGCTTGCACATCTTCGGTGCAGGCCAGCGCAATCAGTTGCCCGGGGTCGAGCAAGACCGCTGAATCCCGGGATGGCCCGGCGGATCAGCAAGGGCTTTTTCTGCCAGTAATCGCGCAGGAATTGGCCGGCTGTCAGGCCTCCCAGCAGTGCAAGTTGGTTTTTCATCGAGGCGATTATAGCTGCCCGATGATCAATCAGGACAGCGTAAAAATTCTTTATCTGGCGCTGCCGAAATATGTTTAAAATGCCGCACGGGGGAAATATATATGCAGGTCGTACCGCTTGTTGCCGGAATGGAAGCTCCGCACTTCGAGTTGCCGGATAGTGACATGAAAACTGTCAGCCTTGGATCCATGCAAGGCAAAAAAAATGTCGTGTTGTATTTTTATCCCAAGGACGATACGCCTGGCTGTACGATGGAAGCCAATGAATTCAGCGCGCTTGAGGATGATTTCAGCAAGCTTGATACCGTCGTGGTCGGTGTCAGCCGCGATGACTGTCTGAGCCATGCGTCGTTTCGCGACAAATTCGGCCTGTCAGTATTGCTGCTTTCAGACCCCGATGCGCGAGTCTGCAAACGCTATGGTGTGATGTATGAAAAGGAAGCCGCCGCCGAACCCGGCCGCAATGGCGATGTGCAAAAAAAATTGTCGATCAAGCGTTCCACGTTCGTGATCGACCGGCATGGCAAGCTGCGCCATGTCATGTATGGCGTGCAGGCGCACGGCCATGCCCAGGAAATTCTCAATTTGATAAAGGATATGAAATGAAAATCGCCAAAGACACGGTAGTCTCGTTGAATTATGAGTTGTTTGACGCGGCTGGCGAATTGCTGGAAAAGGTGGAAGAGCAGATCAGTTACCTGCACGGCGGCTACGATGGCATTTTCCCTCTGGTCGAAGAGGCGCTGCACGGCAAGGGTGTGGGCGACAGGTGCAGTGTCACGATGGAGCCCGACGACGCATTCGGTGAATACGACCACAATCTGGTGGAAGTGGAACCGCGCAGCTCGTTCCCCCGAGAAGTCGCCGTGGGCATGCAGTTCGAGGGTGCTCCCGAGGCTTCGGACGAGGACGATTTCATGCTGTTCACCGTGGTGGAAGTGACCGATGACGAAGTGACAGTGGACGGCAATCATCCGCTGGCGGGCAAGACGCTGACCTTCAATTGCACCGTGACCGGGGTGCGGCCAGCCACGGAAGAAGAATTGGAGCATGGTCATGTGCATGAACCGGGCGGCCACGTCCACTAAAAAAGCCACTGTAAAACTACCGATGAAACTACTAGCCATCTGACTAAGTTGGCAAACTACACCAACTAAGTCATTGGTTATGCGCTCGACAGTGCGTTGTTGCTCAAGAATTTGGAATGCAGGGTCGCGAAGTGACAGACTTTTTGTACATTGCATCTGCTCCCGCAATCGGCTGCTACGCATGACCAGCGACTTGGTCATCGTCTTTTGATGGCCTAGTCGAATGGCTAGTAGTTTTATCAGTAACGTGTCGCAGCCGCTACCTTCGTCGCACGCCTTGCGATCATCGCGATTTTGTCAGCAACGCGGCTCATGGAGGACTTAATCAGAGGTTCCTTAGTTTACGTTCTGGCAACAAACTACAAATCGAGCCTTTCGGCCAGCCACTCCGCAACCTGCTCTGCGCCTGCCGGGGTGACCGGCACCGGCCGGGGCGCGTTCCATAAATCTTCCAGCGGTGCTGCGACCCGTCCCTGTTCCAGCGTTGCGCGCGAGACTTCGCGGCACAGTCCGCACCGCTGCAGCCAGGCAATCAGCGCGGATGATTCCGGCCAGTCCGCGCGGTTGACATAGAGCACCGGCACGCCGCAACTCGCAGCCTCGACGAAGCTGCCATAACCGGGTTTGCAGATCAGCGCGTCGCAACTGGCGAGCAGGTCGCTGAAATTCAGCGGCAACGATTCGAGGATGATGGCGTCGGGATGAACGGCCTCCCAGCTTTGCTGTACCAGCCAGCGCACCCCGTGGATTCTGGGCCAGCGCTCTATCGGCAAACGGCTGGCGATGCCGCCCAGGCTGACCAGCACCAGTTTTTCGGCGCCGGATAGTTTCAGATGCCGATCGAGTTCAGCGCGGCGGTTGGTGCCGATCGCGGCGATCGGGGGTACCGGGATCAGATTGGGCAGATCGTCCATCACCATACCCGGCGTCGCTCGCAGGAAAGCATCGGCATTGGCATAGCAGGAGAGTATTTGCGCGGCAATATCGTCATTGCCATAATAATGCCGATAGATATCCGACCAGTTCAGCGAGCACAGCGCGGCATTCGGAATGCCGGCCTGTTGCGCGCCGGCCAGCGGCAGGTGAGCGACATTCGACAGCACCATGTCGGCGCCGAGTTCGTTGAGCAGACGTGCCTCATCTGCGATGCGTCGATCCCAGTTTGCATGGAAAGCGCGGTAGGCAGCGCGACTTTCTTCGATGCGCACATCCAGCGCAGATGACATCTCCATGCCGATGTCGTCCGCCCCGGGCAGGTGGAGGAAAGGCGCGTTGATGCGAGTACGCAAATGGGCAGGCGCCACGGCAGAACGCACCGTGATACGCAGGTCCGGCCGATATTGATGCAGCCGGTTCAGGATCGGTGCAGTCTGCGCGACATGGCCGTAGCCATGGCCTGAGATCGAAATGATTAGATGCGGCATGGGAGGATGGTGGACCGGGATGGCGTATCAGGACTTGCATTATAAGCAAGCCGGATTGGTCTGTTGCGCTCCGGGGAAAATTGCCATGATATTCCCGGTTGTAGCCAGGCGATAACTTGCTATCATGTCGCCATCGAGCTGCACTACTCAGGAGTAATAATGGTATATGAGATCAGCCAATTCGATATTCGAGACCGTCAGCTGCTGGCGGCCGAGGTCAGTCCCAAGGCAGGCTCAGGCATGGATATCGGCGAGGCGAAAGTCATCCGCACGATTTTCGGCAGGCCCAGAATCCGCGTAATCTGTGAACGGGATAAGAAACGCCGCGCATGGATGTTGAGGTTGCTGGCGCTAGTGCTGGTTGCCGCCGCAGCCTCGCAAGGATGGGTCGAATTGCAAAAAATGCTGAGTACGCCGCCGCCGCTTCCCTTGAGCGCAAGGATGCGGGTAAGCCCACCCGTTTATGATTCTGAAGACTTCACGCCGGCAAACAAGAGACAAAAAACACAGATGCAGATCCTGCTTGAGGGCATGGCAACCCACCGGCCCCCCGAACCGCCAGAACCTCTCAAATCGCAGCAGTCGCAGGCCAAGGCTTCCGGAAAAATCGCTGCAAAATCGGGCAAGGCCCCAGGAACAAACCAATCCAGGGCGCTTGCGACAAATGACAGCGCGCCCAAGGGCCAAGCGGATGCCCCGCACCCGGCCAATCTGGCAGACCCGGACCAGCCTGCGGACAGCATACAACCCGCGGACAGAGCCTCGCTGGAAAAAGCGGTGATCAATGCAGGTGTTTCAACCCCGCCGCCTGCGGCAGACGATCAAAAACCTGCCCCGGTTTCCGCAACACCTTAGGCCAGCGCAAACCTGTCACACCGGATTTGGCAATCGTCTGGCGTTGCCTTGCAGAGCGAAAATCGCGAGAATGGATGACATGGACAAAACCGTAAAAACCCGCGTATTCTCGGACGACGAAAAGATGGTTGCCGCGCTGAGCAATCTGACCGAGGCGCAGGAAAAATCACTCGAATTGGCAAAGAAGAATGCCCAGCTTCAGGAGGAGAAGAGCAGATCTCTCGAGCTGCAGCAGACCGTCGAGCAACTGCGCGCAAGCCTGATGCAGGAACAGGCAAAATCAGCCGAAATGGCCGAGCGGGCGGTGATGCTGGAAGCCAGGCTCAAGGAGTTATCCGGACAGGGGGCCAATGCCGTTAAGGTGGCCGAGCTGGAGGCCAGGGTAAAGGAATTGTCCGAGGTGCTCGGCAAGATATCGGGGATCGCCGCAGTGGGCAAGACCGGTCAGCAATAGAAAACCTGCTGCGCTGTTGTTTTCGAAAAAATCAAATCAATCCCGCCGGGCTATCCCGGCGATTTTGATTTTGATGTTGGGTTGCTTTGCATAGCAAACTGACTAGGCTGCCAAAAGACGCCAGTCTAGTCATTGGTTAACGCGAAAAGCCGCGAATCCAACCTATACCAGCTTCTTCAATTGATATAGCCTCTCCAGCGCTTCCTTCGGACTCAATTCGTCCGGCTGCAAATTCCGCAGTGACTGCAACACTGGATGCTCCGCCGGTTCTTCCGGTTCAACGACAGTTTTGTGGTCGAACAGGTCGCCCTGCGGATTCTGTGCGGCGCTGTTCTGTTCCAGCCTGAGCAGCTGTTTCTTCGCGGTGCGGATCACGTCACTGGGCACGCCGGCGAGTGCGGCGACCTGCAGGCCGTAGCTCTGGCTGGCCGCGCCTTCGTTGACGCTGTGCAGGAACACGATGCTGTGCTGGTGCTCGATCGCGGCGAGGTGGACGTTGGCGAGCTGGTCGAATTCCTCGCTGAGCCGCGTCAGCTCGAAATAATGCGTCGCGAACAGTGTGTAGCTGCGGTTCCTTTCCAGCAGGTGGCGCGCGATTGCGTAGGCGAGCGCGAGGCCGTCGAAGGTGGAGGTGCCGCGCCCGATCTCGTCCACCAGCACCAGGCTTTTTTCAGTGGCGTTGTGCAGGATGTTGGCGGCCTCGGTCATCTCGACCATGAACGTCGAGCGTCCGCTGGCGAGGTCGTCCGACGCGCCGATGCGGGTGATAGATCTGGTCGATCTCGCCGAGCACGGCTGCTTGCGCGGGGACAAAGCAGCCGACATGCGCGAGCAGGGCGATCAGTGCGACCTGGCGCATATAGGTGGACTTGCCGCCCATGTTTGGGCCGGTGATCAGCAGCATGCGCCGTGCGTCGTTCAGCGAGGTGTCGTTGGGTGTGAAGGGCTGATGGTTTTTTTCCAGGACCTGCGCCTCCACCACCGGGTGCCGCCCTTTGCTGATGCTGATCTGCGGCTCGGCGGAAAATCGCGGCGCGCTGAGATTCAACGTGGCCGCGCGTTCGGCAAAGGTGGCGAGCACATCCAGTTCGGCGATCGCTGCGGCGATGTGCTGCAGTTGCGGGATGAAAGGTGATAGCCGGTCGAGCAACTGTTCATAGAGGAAACGCTCGCGTGCCAGTGCGCGCTCGTTGGCCGACAGCGCCTTGTCCTCGAAGGCCTTGAGTTCCGGCGTGATATAGCGCTCGGCATTCTTCAGCGTCTGGCGGCGGCGGTAATCGTCCGGCACGTTGGCGCTTTGCGCGTGCGTCACCTCGATGTAGAAGCCGTGCACGCGGTTGTATTCGACTTTCAGCGTGGCGATCCCGGTGCGCGCACGTTCGCGCGCTTCCAGTGCCAGCAGGAAATCCCCGCAGTGGGTCTGGATGCCGCGCAGCTCGTCCAGCTCGGCATCGTAGCCGTCGGCGATCACGCCGCCTTCTCGTAATACGGAGGAGGGTTCGGGTTTGATGGCTTTTTGCAGCAGGTCGACTAGGGTGTGGTCGGCTTGCAGTGCGTCGACGAGGGCTTGCAGCAATGCGTAGGGTGGGCACATTTCTGTGCCCACGCGGCTTTCATCGCAGGTTTCCGCGTGGGCAGCCGAGCTACCCACCCTACTGAGGATGGCGTGTAATTCGGGGAGTTGCTTGAGGGTGTCGCGCAGGCCCGACAGGTCGCGCGGGCGCGCGCTGCGCAGTGCGATGCGCGCGGTGATGCGTTCGACATCGACGCAGGGTTTGAGGTGTTCATGGACGCTGCGGAACAATTCCCTCGCCCCTTGAGGGGAGGGGGGAGAGGGGATCGTAGATATTCTACTGCATCCAGCCGCGCATTCAGCACGGCACGGTCGCGCAGCGGATGGTGCAGCCAATGATGCAGCAACCGGCTGCCCATGTTGGTCGCGCAGGTGTCGAGCAGCGACAGCAGCGTTGGGGCGGCCTCGCCGCGCAGCGTCCGGGTGATCTCCAGATTGCGCCGTGTCGCGGCGTCCATACGCACGTGGCGATCCGCGCTGTATACCTGCACGCCGCGGATGTGCGCGATGCTCTGCCCTTGCGTAAGCTTTGCGTAGCCGAGCAAGGCGCCGGCGGCTTCCAGTCCCACGGTGAGATCATCGCAGCCGAACCCGGCAAGATCGAGCGTGGCGAATTGCTGGCACAATGCGCGCCGCGAAGCATCGAGTTCGAAATGCCATGCGGGCAAGGTTTTGCTCGGCGCATCGCTTTGCGGCGCGGCAACATTCTCCGCGAGCAGAATCTCCGAAGGCTGCAGGCGCTCCAGTTCGGCAGGCAGATTTTCTGCAGAGGTTTCACACACGAACAATTGTCCCGAGGCGAGATTCAGCCAGGCCAGCCCCAGTTTGTCCTGGCGCTGATGCACTGCCAGCAGCAGGCTGTCGCGCTTCTCTTCCAGCAGTGCCGAATCGGTCAGCGTGCCGGGCGTGACGATGCGCACCACCTTGCGCTCGACCGGTCCCTTGCTGGTGGCAGGGTCGCCGATCTGTTCGCAGATCGCCACCGACTCGCCCAGCTTCACCAGCCGCGCCAGATATTGTTCGGCGGCGTGGTAGGGCACGCCTGCCATCTTGATAGGCTGTCCGTTGGATGCGCCGCGCTGGGTCAGCGTGATATCGAGCAACTTGGCCGCGCGTGTCGCGTCATCGTGGAACAACTCGTAGAAATCGCCCATGCGATAGAACAGCAACAGGTCGGGATGTTCCGCCTTGATGCGCAGGTATTGCTGCATCATCGGCGTGTGGTTTGGGGTAATATCTCGATTGTTCATCGCGGTCGGATTGCAGGGCTGGTTTCTTGCATGATTATAAGGCAGTTAGCCTGGCCGGTTTGAAGTGCAAAGCGTTGTTTGATCAGCTTGACCAGAATAATCCGGAGCCGGCATTCCCGGGCCATTGAGACATGTATGACAAACAGCACCCGCTGAAGATATTTCTGATATTGCTCATATTCGTCTTTATGGCCGAGATGGGCATCATGTATCTGCTCGCAATCATCCAGATCAAACCGGATAACTGGACCGAAGCCTTTGTCGACTCGTCGCTGCTCACCTCGCTGTGTGTCCCGTTCTTCTGGTTCCTGGTGGTGACGCCGCTGCAAAAGGCGTTGGAGCTGGAGAACATCAAGTCGCACAAAATCCTTGAAATGGCGGTGGAAGGGATAGTCACGATCGACACCACAGGCGAGCTGCTGTCTTTCAATCGCGCCGCGCAAAAAATATTCGGCTATAGCGAAGCCGAGATACTGGGAAAGAATGTCTCAATGCTGCTGCCGCCCCCGCATCAGGATAAGCACGATGGATATATCGCACGCTATTTGCAGACCGGACAGGCGCGTGTGATCGGCAAAACCCAGGAGCTTCAGGGGCGGCGCAAAAATGGCATGCTGTTTCCGATGGAAATATCTATAACTGAAGTCAAGTACGGCGATGCGCATTTTTTCACCGCGCTGCTGCGCGACGTCGGAGAACAAAAGCTTGCGCTGCAGCGCATCGAACAGCTGGCGCACTACGATGAGCTGACCAATTTGCCGAATCGCACGCTGTTTTACGACCGGCTGGGGCAGGCCATCGTCGTGGCCAGGCGCAACCACGTCAGTCTGGCGCTGTTGTTCATCGATCTGGACGGCTTCAAACAAGTCAACGATGCGCATGGGCATCATGTCGGCGATCTGCTGCTGGCGCAGGTGTCGGCGCGCCTGCGGCTGTGCGTTCGCGAGAGCGATACCCTGGCGCGCCTCGGCGGCGATGAATTCACGATTATCCTGAACGATACGCATGGGCACGAGGATGTGGCGATGCTGGCCGGAAAGATAGTCGAATCGATCGCGCAACCCTTCGATCTGGAAGGCATCCCGGTGCAGATCGGCGCAAGCATCGGAATCGCGTGCTATCCCGATGATGCGCCGTCCAAGGGGATGCTGCTGATCGTTGCGGACAAGGCGATGTATGCCGCCAAGGCGGCCGGCAAGAACACCTACCGGTTCGGTATTCCCGGCGATGCGACCGGCGCATTCCAGATACTCAAGCGCGACACTTGACCAGCCGGGCTATTTTCCTTTCAATCCTGCCGTCAGATGCGGCGCCATCACTTCCAGCAGCAGCGGATGGATGTTGGGGTTGCCTGCGCACAGGTGCCCGGACCGCAGATAGCTGTCGTTGCCGGCGAGGTCGCTGACCATGCCGCCTGCCTCGGTAATCAGCAGCGTGCCTGCGGCGATGTCCCAGGGCTTCAGGCCGGTCTCGAAGAAACCGTCGTAGCGCCCCGCCGCCACCCATGCCAGGTCCAGCGCGGCGGAGCCGGGGCGGCGCAGGCCGGCGGTCTTCTGCATCAGGTCTTTGAAGATGCCGAGATAGGCGTCCATGTGCTCGAACCGGGTATAGGGGAATCCGGTGCCGATCAGGCTGTCGGCCAGCTGCAGGCATTTGCTGACGCGCAGGCGCTTGTCGTTGAGGAATGCGCCGCGGCCGCGCGTCGCGGTGAACAGTTCATTCTTGACCGGGTCGTACACCACCGCCTGGGTGATGATGCCCTTGTGCTGCAGGCCGATGGACACGGCGTATTGCGGGATGCCGTGCAAAAAATTGGTCGTGCCGTCGAGCGGATCGATGATCCACAGGTAGTCCGATTCGCCTTGGCCGCCGCTCTCTTCTGCTAGAATCGCATGGTCGGGATAGGCATCCAGCAAGGTTTCGATGATGGTTTGCTCGGCCGCCCTGTCCACTTCGCTGACGAAATCCGCGTGGGATTTCCGCGTGATGGTGAGGTGATCGATCTTGTCGGCGGAACGGTGGATCAGATTGCCGGCGCGACGCGCGGCTTTCACCGCGATGTTGAGCATGGGGTGCATGGCTTGCCTTAAGTTTAATGAGCGGAGTTTAATCAGCGGCCGGGTGATTCCGGCCGGGTATTTTAGAGGGTATTGCGTTTTGAATAAACAAAATCATTTGGATCATGTAAGAGTCGTCCTCAGCCATACCACCCATCCGGGCAATATCGGCGCGGCGGCGCGCGCGATGAAGACGATGGGTCTGCGCCGCCTGTATCTGATCAACCCGCGCCATTTCCCCGATCCGCAGGCCGAAGCGATGGCGGCCGGGGCCGATGATGTGCTGCACGATGCGGTGGTATGCGGTTCCATCGACGAAGCCCTGCACGGCGTGGTGTACACGATGGCGATGACGGCGCGGCTGCGCGATATCTCGATCGAGGTGAAAACGCCGCGCGAGGCGATGCCGCTGCTGTTGCAGCAGGCCGTCTCGCAACCGGTGGCGCTGCTGTTCGGCACCGAGATGTCGGGATTGACCAACGAGGAGCTGGGCAAGGCGCAGGTGCTGGTGAATATCCCCGCCGATCCCGAATTCTCGTCGCTGAATCTTGCCGCCGCGGTGCAGGTGATGGCCTATGAGCTGGGCGTGGCGGCGCAAGGATTCCTGCCGGTCACGCAGCAGCTGCAGCCGGCTGCGCATGAACAGATGGAAGGGTTTTTTTCGCACATGGAAAAGACCCTGTTCGAGATCGGATTCCTCACCACGCAGAATCCGGCGCGGATGATGCAGCGGCTGCGCCGCCTGTATGCCAGGGCACGCCTTGAGCAGGAGGAAATCAACATCCTGCGCGGCATCCTGAGCGTTGCCACCGAGTATAATAGCCGCCTCAGGGCGCGCTACCAGCAAGAGAACCCAGGCATCTCCAGACAGCCATGATGTTCAGGAATATCAGAGAAGACATTGCCAGCGTATTCGACCGCGACCCGGCCGCGCGCAGCACTTTTGAAGTGCTGACCTGCTACCCGGGCCTGCATGCGCGCATCCTGCATCGCCTGTCGAACCGGCTGTGGCATGCCAACCTGAAATGGCTGGCGCGATTCCTGTCGCATATCGCGCGCTGGCTGACCGGTGTCGAGATTCATCCGGGTGCGACCATAGGCAGACGGTTCTTCATCGATCACGGCATGGGCGTCGTGATCGGCGAGACCGCCGAGGTGGGCGATGACGTGACCCTGTACCATGGCGTCACGCTGGGCGGCACGTCCTGGAAGGAGGGCAAGCGCCATCCAACCTTGGGCAACGGCGTGGTGGTGGGGGCCGGTGCCAAGATACTCGGTCCGATCACGGTTGGCGACGGCGCGAAGATCGGCTCGAATGCGGTGGTGGTCAAGGATGTTCCCGCGGGAGCGACAGCAGCCGGCATCCCGGCGCGCATCCTGGACGAAGAGAAGAAGGCCAAATCCGGGTTCAATGCCTACGGTATCGGCAACGACCAGAGCGACCCGGTCAACAAGGCCTTGCATGGCCTGATCGGACATAGTGTGACGGTGGATCAGCGCATCGATTTCATCCTGCAGCAACTCGAAAAAATGGGTGTCCCCGTGTCAGATGAGCGTGCCACCGCAGACAAATTTGACCCTAATCATTTGAACAAAATAGTTGACTGAAAAAATTGGGTATTGTATTGTCCGCAACTGGAACTCGGCGTGAGTCAGAACTGGTTTGAATCCACCGAGATCCATCAATTCGAATTAAGCCCAATGATCAGGAGGTAACATGCGATTGACTACTAAGGGACGTTTTGCCGTGACTGCGATGATCGACCTTGCGATGCGCGGCGGAAATGCTCCGGTTACGCTGGCGGCAATCAGCGAACGGCAAAAGATTTCGCTTTCATATCTGGAACAGTTGTTCGGCAAGCTGCGCAGAAACCGGATCGTCGAAAGCGTGCGCGGGCCGGGCGGAGGTTATTTCCTGGCGCGGCCGGGCAACCAGATCTCCATCGCCGAGATCGTGGTGGCGGTGGATGAGCCGCTGGATGCGACCAAATGCGGCGGCAAGGGCGACTGCATGGGCGAAAACCATCCCTGTCTGACGCATGATCTGTGGATGGGCTTGAACAAGAAGATATACAGCTATCTGGAAGATATCTCATTGCAGCAGCTGGTCGACAGCAACAACAATCGCAATACCGATATGCCGCCTGTCATCCTGAAGAAAGCAATCAAGCCTCTGACCGTTCCGGTCTGATCATCACGTTTCGGGGCGGTGCGGCTACACCGGCGCCATCCCCCACGAAAAACGGCCGATCAGACTGGAGTTGAGCAACGATGGCGGTCAATTGACACCGCCGAATCCCATCGATTACTCTTCGCCCGCGCCGGAATAACGGCTCGGATCAAAGGTTCAGGCAATCATGTGCAAATTCTGGCAAAGCATCTCCAATCGCTGGCTCTATCTGGCTGGCGCGCTGTTCGCAGGCGGCCTGATGGGTTTCGCCCTGTTCCTTCAATATGTCAAACACCAGGATCCATGCCCGCTGTGTATGGTGCAACGGGTGATCTTCATCGTTCTGCTGGTGGTGTTCGCACTGGCTGCGCTGCACGGGCCGAAACGGCTTGGCGAGCGCATCTATGCCGCGCTGGTGGTGTTGCTGGCGATCACCGGAGTGGGTGTCGCGTGGCGCCACATCTGGATACAACATCTTCCCAAAGACCAGGTGCCGGCGTGCGGCCCGGGGCTGGATTACATGCTGGAAACCATGCCGATGTCCGGCGTGCTGAAGGAGCTGATGCACGGTTCCGGCGAATGCGCAGAAAAAGGCTGGACTTTCCTCACGCTCAACATCCCGGAATGGTCCCTGATCTGTTATATCGCGCTGGGCATGTGGGCGTTGCTGATCGCGCTGCGCAAAAGGAATCGATTCGACATCGCGAAATCGTTTTCGTATGATACCCAGCCATGAGAACCCCTGATTCTCCAATTCAACGCAACAACCTCCTCGTCGAACGATTGTGGCGCACATCCGCGTCCCTGTCTTCCTGAAGCATTTCCATACAGCGCGCGGGTCTGATTGTGATTGTTTAGGCCGCGACAGCCCGGGCCTTACACAGGACCCGCGGTTTTTTAAGGTCCCACATGTCTACTGCGGCACACAATATCTTTTCTTCGCGCCAGAAGATCGCCGGTATCGGCTTCGCGCTGATCGCGGCGATCGGCTTTTCCGCGAAAGCGGTGATGGTCAAACTGGCTTATATCGATGCGGTCGATCCCGTCACACTGCTGGCGCTGCGCATGGCATTCTCATTGCCGTTCTTCCTGATCGTCGCGGCAAGGGAAAACCGGAACAGGCATACCGGGGCGCTTTCGGTTAAAGACAAACTCGCCGTGGTCGGGCTGGGACTGGTCGGCTATTACCTGGCCAGTTACCTGGATTTTCTCGGCCTGCAATACATCAGCGCGGGTCTGGAAAGGCTGATTTTGTTCCTGTATCCGACCATGGTCGTGCTGATCTCGGTGCTGGTCTTCAGGCACAGGGCGGGGCGCACCGTCGTGCTTGCGCTGGGGCTCAGCTATGCGGGCATCGCGCTGGTGTTCCTGCATGACATGCATGTGATGCAGCAGGATGCGCCGCTGGGCTCGATACTGGTGTTCGGCAGCGCGCTGGCTTACGCGGTGTATCTGGTGGGTGCCGGGCACAGCATCGCCAGGATAGGCGCGACCCGGTTCACCGCTTATGCGATGACGGTGGCCAGCGCTGCATGTTTGCTGCAGTTCGCGGCGACACATGCGCTTGCTGACCTGGTTCTTCCGCTCAGGGTGTATGGATTGAGCATCGCGATGGCGCTGCTTTCCACCGTGTTGCCGGCCTTCCTGCTGGCTGCGGCGATGCGCCGCATCGGTTCCATGCATACTTCGATGATAGGCTCGATCGGCCCGGTCTCGACGATTTATCTTGCTTACGTGTTCCTCGGCGAGCAGTTGTCGCCGGTGCAGATGACAGGTTCGGTGCTGGTATTGGCCGGCGTGCTGATGATCAGTATGAACAGGCAGACCGGAAGCTGAGCCTGCTGTATCAAAGCACCTGACCGGTAATTGGCAGCAGATTGCTGCAGCCTGTTATTTGAGCTTGTCCTGCAGGGCCTGTCCGGTTTTTTCCAGGGCATGGCCGCCTTTTTCCAACGTTTCCCCGGTGACATCCTTGAGCTTCTGGTTCAACGATTGGGGGTTGAAAGGATTGGAATACAAGGGTACTTCGCGCCCGATGTTCACGCCTAACCACAGCCCGATTGCGCCGCCGACAACGAAGCTTAACAATACGGCTTTAAGTTGTTTCATGTGTTTCTCCAAAGATTCATAAATGGTGATCGATAAGATACATGCTCCGCGGCAATCAGCCGCGTGCCACAAGATACCGGCACGACAGGATTATAGGCTATGCGGGCTGAAGTCGCGCAACGTGAGCCGGCCTTTGCTACAGAACCAAGGCTGGTGGAGATGAATCGATGTTTCGGCCGCCTGCGCGGATGAAAGATAAATCGAATCGCCGGCAGCCCGGGATGATTATTTGATGCGGACGCCTTTTGTACGCACAGCCAATTATATGGCGACACTTTTATTGCAGTGATCGGGTATTTCAGTGTTCGGCTTGGTTAATGGGCGGGCCCCTGGGTTTGCACAGGCTGTTTAACCTGCTCGCTGGCAATATAGCTGCGTTGATCTTCAATTGCCCTGCCTATCGTCAAGTCCTCCGGAATTGGATCGGCCTTATCCCCAATCGACCTTGTTTCAGCCCCCCCTGTCGTATGTCGCCTTATATACTGGGTAAATAAGGCTTGTTCCTCGGGCGTCAGTTTCTGCAGGGCCGGTTTTACAGTGGTACTCCACTTCGAAATATCCATGGGCACTTTGGTGTCGTGGGGGTCGCGGCTGCATGCGGCAAGCAATAATACGAAACAAAACAGGACAAATATTTTCACGGGCTGATCCCTCTCTATATTTTGTGTTGATGGCTGAAATACATATGGTTACTGGATGGCATTATATTAAGAAATCACTTGCACGGATGATAAGGCAAGCGTGCCTGAGATCCGGATGGTGATGTGGCAGGATATATCCCGAAGGGAATATTGTTCTGGGCGAATCAGCCGCGGGGCGCCGGGAAGCACACATTGCTCGCTGCGGCAATATGCGGATAATATCGGCATGATGCCCAAGCCCCATTTCTGCCTTGCTGCGATGGTCATGCTGCTGAGCTCCGGCTGCGCCACTTATCAGCCTGCGCATACCGACAATATCTGCTCCATCTTCCGCGGCGATACCCAATGGTACAAGTCCGCCCGCGATGCGAACCAGCGCTGGGGAACGCCGGTGTGGGTCATGATGGCGATCATCGATCAGGAGTCGCGTTTCGTCAGCGATGCAAAACCGGGGCGCGACTGGTTCCTGTTCATCCCCTTGCCGCGCCGCTCTTCGGCTTATGGTTATGCCCAGGCGCAGGACCAGACCTGGGACAAATATGTGCAGGAGACCGGCAACCGCGGCCATGATCGTGATAACTTTGCCGACGCAATCGACTTTGTCGGCTGGTATACCAACACGACGCAACGCACCCTGGGTATCTCCAAATGGGACGCCTATAACCAGTACATCGTCTACCATGAAGGATACGATGCCTACCAGAGCGGCGGCTGGAAGCACCAGGGGTGGTTGAGGCAGGTGGCGGAAAAGGTCAGGGGCAAAGCGGCTGCCTACAATGCCCAGTTGAAGGAGTGCAAGCCGGAGCTGGACCGCAAGGCGGACGGCTGGTTTTAAAGTCCATGTAAGTCAATCAGGCGATCACCCAGATGGACGACATGACTCAGCAGAATGCCGCGCTGGTCGAGCAGGCGGCCGCAGCGGCCGAGTCCATGCATGGTCAAGCAGAAGTGCTGGTGAATGCAGTCAGTATTTTCAGGCTGGAAACCGGCAGGGCGCCCTCTGCAATCGCGGGCAAGCCGGCGATCGCGCAGCGCACATCGCGTCATGTCCCGCTGCTTCCGGTGAAACTCCAGCGCCAGCAGATCAAGGTTAAAGCAGAAAACGCCGATCACTGGAAAGAGCTGCAGCGACTGCGCTGATTTGGCCGGCTGATCGACCCCTGCCAGCCATCCCGGGAACGGCCTTTGAATTCCAGGAAGGTACTTCCGGGGAGGCGTGGACTGACTTTTGCTGCGGTGCGCTCTCTTGGACTCGGCTCCAGGCTGTGCAGCGAACCCCGCACTGCCCATTCGTCAATTGAGGACTTTGTAGCCCCGGCCCGACAAACAGGTTTTCACGATCTTCAATTTTTCCGCCCGGTTTTTTCTTGCGCCGCGCACAGCGCCGATGACCGCGCCTGCTCCCCCGAGTCTTTCTGCGGTTCTTTCATTGCCAACGGCTGCCCCGATCGCACCGCCGACCACTGCGCCGCCGACGGCACCTTTCGCAGCCTCGGCCCCGGTGCCCCCGGATTGCTCGGCATAAGCGCGGCATTCCGCGAGATCCTGGTTGTAGGCGGCCATGTCGACACCTTTCTGGTCGATGATGATGCGGTTATGCGCGCAGCCGGCCAGCGACAACGAAAACAAGATCGAGAGCACGGCCAGCAAAGAAATCGACTTCATACGGGATATCTCCATCAGGTAAGTTAGGGAACCTCTGATTAAGTCCTCCATGAGCCGCGTTGCTGACAAAATCGCGATGATCGCAAGGCGTGCGACGAAGGTCGTAGCCGAGACTACGATGCCGAGGAGCACAACGCCGCGAGCGCGCGATTTTGTCGCAACCCGTGTGGGCACTGGCTTTGCGGGCGGTCTGCTGCGTTGCGCTTGTTGCGAAGGGGATCAACCATTCGCGGCCTCGCGCGCCTTGCATCCCATCCCGCAAAACCGAGTGCGCAGCCATGTGGGACTTAATCAGAGGTTCCTTAGCACAAGGAATTATAGGGGATGGCTCGACATTTGTGCTCACAGCAGCAAGGGGAACGACATCAACCCGCATCCTGTTCAATGATTTTGCCTCCAGGCTCGTGCGAAAAGCCGGGAATTGAAAACCGGTTCTATAGTGACGCAGGCCGATGCTTGGTGCCAGACCGCAGGCCCCGACTCGGTGCGTCCCCGTCCCCGTGTGTCCAGACTTTATTCCGGTATGTTATATTTTTGACGGTAACATAAGCTCGTCGATGCAGGATAATGTGCCGCTGGACCAGAAAGCAGTCGAGCCGGATTTCAAAGTGCAGGCATCAGTGAAGTCAATACATAACCCACCGGGAGGTTCCATGCAATTATCAAAAGGATTATCAGTTATCGCAGTCACCGTGCCGTTGCTAGCCGGGTTGAGCGGATGCGCCAGCAGCATGATACCGGTGCGCGAAGGGTCCGACCGGGTGTCACTGGCGGATGCCGATCAGGTCGCCAACTGCAAGTCATTCGGAAAAGTCACCGTCAGCGTTCTTGCCACAGTGGGCGTGATGATGACCCGGAGTGCAGAAGACGTGGAAGCCAATTTGCTGCAGATGGCACGCAATACAGCGGTAGACGACGGTGCCGATACGCTGGTAAAGGGCGAATCGCCAGAGTTGGGCAAGCGCACATTTTCGATTTACAAGTGCCGTCCCTGATCTGATCATCGCGCTGCGCGAGCCGATTGAAATGGTTCGCGCCGCCGATGCCGGCTGGCCCTGGCTCGCGCCCGGTTAATTCATGTGCCGGTCGTGGAAGTCCGATGTGTCGATGGGGTCAGTTGCGCAGTCGTTCCCGGGATTTGTTCGTTTCGACTACGCCTTTGGATGAGGCGTGATGCCGGCCCGTTGGCTTTACAGCCGGTCTTTGCGCATCACTCGCTATTTTCGGGTGGGGTGTATGAACAGCGCCAGCTCGTCACCCTGGAATCCTTGGGGACGACGTTGCTCGCAAGGATCTGTGCAATCGCCTGCTCTGCGGCAGCATTGCATTTCGCGATCGTTGTAATATAGGGATTGAACACCCAGTACTGATGAACATTCTCCGAATTTTCCAGTTCGAGGATCAGCACAGTGCCGCCCCCATCTTTCTGGCCGCACCCCAGCATGGCCAGCAGACCCAGCGCCGCCAGCAGCGCGATGATCTTTGTGGTTGCCCGGGCATCGTGATTCTGATTTTTACGCATATTCGATATTCGGCAATGAAACAGAACGGAAATCATCTCACGGATATTCCGATAATGCCGACATCCCCGGAAAAATATTCGATGCCGACCGCTTTGGTGATTGGTTGGTGGAATCTTGGTATGCCCGCCATTGCTATTGACGCCGGGTCATGTCGGCCCGGTTGCGTATCAAGTGGCCAACTGCGAGGTGCTGGATTGAACTGTCCGGAAAAGCCGGGTCGGCTCAATCTGGCACCTTTAATTCCCCAGCTCAAATACAATTCGACTCCGGCACCTTTTGTCCATTTGGCCCTTCGTGGCCGGAGCTCAACTTCCGGAATCTTTCGGCGCTTCTGCAGGATCAGCCCCTTCGTTGAGAAGTTCAAGCCAGTCATCCCCAAACAATTCGACGGGATGCTGCGCGCGATCTGAACCGTTGCCGCAACACATGTCGTGAACCGGACAGTAGCGGTCGCAGCCCCAGCAGATACGTTCGGGGTGTGCGGGATGTGCCGGGAATTTTTTAGCCATCGTTGATGGCGGCATCGCCAGAATTATAGTCAGGCGTTACTGCGTTCATTATTTCGACCCCAACGTCTGCCTGCCGGGAATCCTGAACTTCCCTTGCAGGCTCAATAGTTCATCGCGATGCAAACCCGCGATCTTTGTGACCAGTTTATTGCCTTTCGGCGTGAGATAGATCTGCACCTCGCGCTTATCGGAAGTCCCCCGTTGCCGATATATCAAACCGAGCTTTTCGCATCGCGAGGCAAGTGACACGACGCCGTTATGGTGGGTTTGCAACCGTTCGGCAAGTTCACCGACCGTCGCCCACTCGCGATCCTTGTATCCTTTGATATGCAACAGCAACAGGTATTGCAGATTCGTGACCCCGAATCCGTCGGTGATGTCCTCGCTGAACCGGACAAAACTGCGCAACTGATAGCGAAAGTCCGAGAGTGCCGCGAACTCCGCTTTATTCAGGATGTTTCCCGCCATGATCTTCCCGGGCAAATTGATTGCATCATGATACAAGTTTCATGTTGCAATAGTATCATAGTATGATATATTACCAATGCACTATTTATCAGCACACCATTTAATCGAATCGAATTGTTCTTGCATTTGTCCTATCGGGAGAAATTATATGCAACTGCCAGACATTGATGACGAAGGCTATCTGGTTGATCCTTCGACGTGGACGGAAGAGATCGCCGGCGAATTCGCCAGCCAGGAAAATATCCAGCTTACGGACGACCATTGGGATGCGATCAACTTCATGCGCAAGTGGTATGACGAAAACCAGGTCGCGCCGGATGTGCGCCATGTCACGAAGCATCTCGCGACGCGATTGGGGCCCGAATCCCGGAACATCATCTTCGAATTGTTTCCATATGGCTATGTGAAACAGGCATGCAGGGTTGCCGGCATGAAACGTCCCAGAGGCTGGAGTACCGGCTAGGCGCGCAGATGTCCGGCTGGTTTGTCAAAAACCTTGGCGATGCGATGCTGGCAACCGGGGCCCTCGATCGAATCCTGGCATCCTATGCAGCGATTTATCAGGGAGGGGAGAGGCGGCAAAACGCAGCGGTTTTTATCCGGCACGAATCTGAGGGCCGTCTTCATTGCGAAGTGATGGCCTATTTTTCGCCGGATGCATATCGTTTGGCTGCTGCGTTCGATGCCGATCCGTGCAGGAGACCCGAGCCGGGGGGCTTAAGCCTGCATGCGGGGACCGCTGATAGCTGGCAGGATATTTTCGAAACCGCCCGGCGGCTGTAGCAATGGCAAGCCCGAAAGCCGAACCGCCACTTGCCGGGATCGACCATGATGGCTTCCTGAAACAGATTGTGTGGGAGTGATGAAGGTACACAAGGTGCCTGAGTCGGATTCTTTTTCCAGCCTCAGCCCACCTCAAAGCAATTCGAATCCGGCACCTTCCGATTCCGCGCATAATCCGCAACTGCCACTATCGATTACCGCATAAGCTGCGACTGGCGTTTTAGGCTGACCTTCGGACCGAGCTGCCGGTCACATGCTGGCCTGCAGCACAGCGATAATCATACATGCATGGCCGGAGCGGTGCGGTCATCAAGAATGATTGAAGTCTGGCCCCGATCCGTTTCCAGCGATATTAAAACGCTCGTAGTGAGAAGCCTGTTCAAACTGAATTCCGCAACTGATTGCCGAAAATCGGGAGTGTCGAAGTCCAGGGATGATGCTCGCCAGTGACCCGGGACGGTTGCTGGTTTGTTCATCATTTGTCGCCAACAAGGAATGCATCCATCTGGTCTGAAGGCAGCGGTTTGCTGAAGTAATAACCCTGCGCCTCGTCGCAACCTTGTTCGCGCAGGTGGGCAAGCTGTTCGGCAGTTTCCACGCCTTCGGCTATCGTTTGCAAACCGAGACTTTTCGACATGTTGATAATCGCCGCAACGATGGCCTTGTCTTCCTGGTCAGTACCGATGTCTCGAACGAAGGACTGGTCGATCTTGAGCTTGTATACCATGAATTTCTTCAGGTAGCTCAAGGATGAATAACCGGTGCCGAAATCGTCTATCGACATGCGGATGCCACGATCATGCAGATTGTTCATCACAGCTATCGCGCCCTGAGGGTCAAACATTGCTACTCTCTCCGTCAACTCCAGCTCAAGATATTCAGGGGGCAATTGGGCTTCGTTGAGAATGCTGGTTACCAGGTCAGGCAGACTGGGATGACGGAACTGTACTGCAGACAGGTTGACGGCAATGACGAAGGGCGGGTGGCCGTTGGCCATCCAGCGCTTCATCTGGTTTACCGCAGTGCGCAACACCCATTCCCCAATCTGCAGGATCAGCCCGGAATCTTCCGCGGCCGGAATGAATACTGCCGGCGAAATGTTGCCCAGTTCGGGATGCTCCCAGCGCAGCAAGGCTTCCGCGCCGATGATGCCTCCGTCCTGCAAGGATATTTGGGGCTGGTAATGCACATGGAATTGGTTCAGCTGCAGCGCGGATCGTAATGCATTGATCAGTCTCATTTGCATAAATACAAATGATTGCATTTCGGCAGTAAAGAAGCGAAAACATGCGCGTCCTTCATGCTTTGCCTGATACATGGCTGTATCTGCATTCCTGGACAGTGTTTCCATATCCTCTCCGTCTCCCGGATAGATTGCAATGCCGATCGAAGCAGTCACGACGAGGTCATGTTGCTCGATCCGGTGGTGCTCGGAGATAACCTGCAGCAATTTTTCCGCGACCATGGCAGCTCCGTGCGAATCGCAGTCCGGCAGCATCAGGATGAATTCGTCGCCGCCCAGGCGGGCGGCGGTATCTTCTTCGCGCAATATTGACTGTATGCGCCGGGCGATTTCAACCAGCAGGGTGTCGCCCAGGCTGTGACCAAGCGTGTCGTTGATATCCTTGAACCGGTCGATATCGATGAACATCATCGCGAAATGGCCGTTATGGCGTTTCGCCAGGCTGCGTGCGTAGATCAAATGGTCGGCCAATTGGGCACGGTTGGGCAAGCCGGTCAGGGCATCGAAATTCGCCAGATAACTGATTCGTTCAACGGCACGCTTGCGTTCCGTGATATCGCGAAAATACCAGACCCTTCCGTAATACTCACCAAGCACGCCGACAACCGGGGCGGAATAGCGGTCGATAATCCTGCCGTCCTTCAGCAATATTTCCTCTTTGCTCTTCTCGTCATGGTGTTCATAGAGATAATTGACTCGGGCGATGAATGCTTCTTCATCCGTGATCTGGTCAAGTACATATTTCAGGGCGGGCTGATCCTTGCGGGTACGCACCAGATGTTCCGGGAGTCGCCACAAGTCGATGAATTGTCGATTGTATGAAATTATTGTCCCGTTCTCGTCTACGACAAGGATGGCGTCAAGGGAAGTCTCCTGCTGGGTCTGCAGGATGGTGTTCTGGAATTTGATCGTTTCCAGCGCTTGATTGCGTTCAGCGATCCTGTCAAAGTTGTCCAATGCGAAACTGATGTCAACCGACATTTCAACCAGAAGCCTTTGCATCGATTCATCGAATGCATTTGATTCGCCGCTATAGATGCCGAATATCCCGATCGAGACGCCTTTTCGAAACAGCGGCAAAATGGCCACGGCACCCCAACCGTATTTTGCGCCGCGATTTTTCCAGTTGATGACGGCCGGATCTTGCTTGAAATCCTGTATCCAGTATGGCCGGCTTTCATGAATCGCCCCGGCTATCGCGGTGGCCCTGTGCGGGGAATCCGGATCGAGCGAAATTTCAATGCCGTCCAGGTACTCGGTTCCTGTGCCGAATGAAGCCACCGGCTTGACCGCATTTCTGCCCTTGTCAACCAAGCCTATCCATGCCATTTTCAATCCGCCATGTTCGACTGTATCCCGGCAAACTTTGGGGAAAAGTTCATTGTGGCTGGTGCAACGTACGATTGCCTGGTTGCATTGGCTGAGGGCGTTGTAAAGTCTGGTTAATTGACGCAGCTTCGCTTCTGCGATTTTACGTCGAGAGATATTGCAGGCAATTTTTGAAGCACCGATGATCTTGCCCTCAGAATCCTTGATCGGGGATACGGTGATGGATACGTCAATCAGTTGGTGCTCTTTGGTTAATCGCTGCGTATCGAATTGCTCCACTTTTTCGCCGCGTCCAAGTTGGGCCAGGATTTGATCTTCCTCGAACTGAAGATTTTCTGGAATGATCCGCTTGATCGAGGTGCCGATCATTTCACTCGCCTGGAAACCAAACATGTCTTCGGCTCCCCTGTTCCAGCTCGTGATATAGCCGTCCAGGTTTTTTCCTATGATTGCGTCTTGCGAGGAGCCAACAATCGCAGCCAGCCTCGTTGATGTGATTTCTGCTTGTTTGCGATCCGTGATATCCCGAATTATTCCGAGCAGCCGGCCATCTGGCATCTTGGTGGCCATGACTTCCGCCAGAAAAACGGATCCGTCTTTGCGACGCAATCGCCATTCCCGATAGTATTCATTCCTGGAGCGGATCGCTTCCAGGGCAGGGGCGACCTGTGAAATTTCATCCGCAGCGACGATGTTGAATGCATGCAGGCCGACGAATTCATCGTGTGTGTACCCGAGCATTTTGCACGCACTGGGATTTGCATCGAGATAATAGCTTTCGTCGTCGGCAATGACGATGCCGTCTTGAGAATATTCAAAAATTAAACGGTAAGTACGTTCACCCGCATTCTCGAAATTTAAATCGTTTTGAGTATCCTTATCCATATCAAACCCGAAAATAGGCCCGAAGATGGGAATGAAATCCTACTCAATTGCCCAGGCTTTGTACAGGAATAATCCCATATCAACTTATAACCAAATGTTAAAGGAATTTTCGCGGGGAATGGTGAAGTCAGTGGTTCCGATCAATGAGGAGGTCTTGCGCTTAGCCCGGCAACAGAACCCCGTTTTACCGTAGCCGCAATGTCGGGAATTTAATTAAAGTCCCATGCAAACCATGTGCACATGGACATGCACTAGCCACCTGGTGTTTCGATGTGACGGATGGGGGACCCCTGAACGAATGCACGATGCGCCGTGCAGGATATTAACCCGATAGGAACCGCGCGTTGCGGCCACCGGCCGCTGTCCGGCTGCATGGCAACGTGCAATGAATTCGTCGTGTCGCGCCAGGACGCGGGTCGGCAGACACATCTGTTCATGCCGGCGATAGGCAATGGGAGCCATGTGCAGATAAGGCGCGACCTCAAGTCGCCAATCAGGTCTGGCAAGGGATAGCGGAATACTTGTATTCCCCCTGGCCGAATCCTTGACGATGCAAATGGATGCGCCTGCGAAATACCTTATTGTACGAATAGAGCGCGGCGATATTGCGGCAAACCGCAGACATCGGCCAATGGCGGCATTTTCTGTTCGAACTGGTGGTTCACCCCTTGGCCTCCCGCTCCAGCAAGGCACGTTTGCGTTCGACGCCCCAGCGATAACCGGACAAACCGCCATCGTTGCGTACCACCCGGTGACATGGGATGGCTACGGCCAAGGCATTAGCCGCGCAGGCGCGGGCCACGGCGCGCGCAGATTTTGGCGACCCGATGCGTTGGGCGATATCGCCGTAGCTTACTGTCGCCCCGGCAGGAATTTCGCTCAATGCCTGCCAGACCCGTTGCTGAAAGGCAGTACCGCGAACATCGAGAGGCAAGTCGAGGCCGATTTTTGGCATTTCGACGAATCCAACGACCTTCGCAACCATTTGCTCAAATCCGGAATCTCCGCCTATCAGTTCAGCCTTGGGGAAACGATCTTGCAGATCGCGTGCCAGGGCATTGGGGTCGTCACCCAGCAAAATTGCGCAAATTCCTCGTTCGCTGCTGGCAACCAGGATAGCACCAAGGGCGCATTCGCCAATGGCGAAGCGGATCGTGGCGTTGGTCCCGCCGGACTTGTAATTCTTTGGCGTCATGCCCAACAGGCGGTTCGATTCCTCGTAAAAGCGGCCATTGGAGTTGTAGCCGGCCTCATAGATCACATCGGTCACGCTGCCGTTACGACCCAGTTCGTCCCGCACTTTCCTGGCGCGGAGCGCTGCCGCGTAAGCCCTGGGCGTCACACCTGTCACTGCCTTGAAAATGCGATGTAAGTGAAAAATGCTCATCTGGGCACTTTGGGCCAGGCTTTCCAGGTCGGGTGGCGTTTCGGCATTTTCGATCTGACGACACAAACCGGCCACAAGCCCGGCATGCCGTTCGGCGAGCGGCGGTTGATCCGGCTTGCAACGTTTGCATGGCCGGAACCCCGCATGCTCCGCCTCTTCAGCCGTTGCGTGAAAGCTTACATTCTCGGGCCTTGGTGTGCGTGAACCGCACGACGGACGACAGTAAACGCCGGTTGTTTTAACAGAATAGTAGAACTGACCGTCTGCCTGGGGATCGCGACCGATTACGGATGTCCAGCGGGGATCACTCAATGTTGCATCAGCCAGTCTCCCGATGTTCTTCGACAATTTGTGCTCCTCCTGTGTGTTTGATGGCTGTACTTTAGGCCAAGCGAGACAGTCAAACACTCCGGGTCTTGCTTTTGAATTCATGAGTCGGCTCAACTATGAAGGGCGGGCATATCGGTATTCTAACCAGAGTCAGCCCGATTGCGTTTGAAGAGGCCAATCGCGAGTCGCTAAATTGAACTGTCTGGGAAAGCCGGGTTGCCTCAGTCTGTCCCCTATTGTTGCATCAACCGGCAATTGAAGCAGTCGATGCCATGCAGTATACTTTTATGCACTTAAACCGGAATATCGGGTGGGTCACAGTGTGCGCGGGAAACCGGCCCCGAATACGATACAGGAGATGGGTGGATCATGAGCAAGCGCTTCATGAGGTGGGTCGATAGCTGGATCGAGGAAAACATCCCTCCCGGCGCCAATTCCGACATCGAGAGCCACGAGGTGCGGGCAAAGCGGATGACGGAGAAACTGTTCGCCGAGGCGGCCGCGAAGGGCTTCTCGAAATACGAGACCGACGAGGAGCGGGAGCGCGTCCCGCGCCTGGTCCTGGCCGCGGTCGCGGACAGCACCGACTTCGACATCGATACCTATGTGCTCAAATCGCAACTGGCGATGGAGAATGAAGACGGCGACTGAGCCCCGCCGTCCGACTCACTCAAACCGGCTCACCAACGCATTCAGCAAGGTCCATGGAAAACTCGGGCCAGTGACCAATTTCCTGGAATTCGACGGTACGGCTCCTCTGAAATCTGCCGGATCAATCGAGTCTGACCCCATCGATTCGGTAGTCTGGAAACCGTGGTCTGTCCCGTAATGTTCAGTTCCGTCCCTTAACGCTTCAATTGCGTGGAATCGAAACCGTGGTCTCTCCCCGGGGATTCCTGTCGTTGCGACGGCGACTGGCCGGCGTATCGATCCTGGCAGTGCGGCGATCGGACAGTGCGGCACGGCGGATCAGTTCGTTCCAGACTTCGTCGCTGCCTGCGGACCTGAACCGTTTGTACAACTCGACTTCCTGGGGGTAAGCGCCGCTGCAGCCGAGGCGTTCGAGGTGGTGTGTGCCTGCGTCCTTTCCAGCGGCGTTATCGGCCTCCCAGGCGCGCAGGATGGCCTGCCACAACGCGCGTTCGAACGGTTCGTCCTCTTCGTCAAAACCATATTGCCATTTCAGGAACGATGATTCCGCGGGGGAGAGTTCGGTGCTGCGTATCTTTATGCTCATGGCGCCTCCAAATAAAAATTGGACTGGCATCGGGGACGGAGTTCCGTGCAATTCATCCAGTCGCGGCTGCCGTCCCCCTGTAATTCAGGAAAACGTGGTCCGTACCCGACTGTTATTTTGGACTACGGCACCTTCTGATTGCTTAACTAAAACGGAATCCGCCAATCTTCAATTTCAGTTTTAAGTTCTTGGATAACTGCTGATTTGTCAGCCTCTGAGTTATTGTTGAAATGCTCAATCCAAATCTGCAACCGGCCACAAATTGTTGGGTAAAGTTGATCAGAGGTTTTCAATACCTCATCAGTCAAGAGGCTACGCACGCCTTGTTTGATCGAATCATTTTTGGTGTTAGACACGAGAGTTCTAATAAATGGATCTAACCATTTTGCAACGTGAGAGTCGTCAAGATAAGGTGCAATTCCACTTAACCGACTAGCAGTTATCTTAGTATGCACAGAGGGTGCATTTCCAATAAGATGTTCACGTACCATAGCGACATTATGCGCACTTAAAAATTCCAAGTCGGCCGGCCTAAAGAATGCATTACCGTATTGCAACACTCTTTTACCATCCTCTTCTCGTAACACACGAACAAATTCTAATGCGACCCGTTTACGGGTATCTGGTAAAACAGCTTCAAGAATAATCCGGTATGCTGTCTCGAGGCGTTTTGCTAATGCTTGTAACTCTTCTGCCTCATCATCGAATGGATTAATGTCATCGGAAATTTTTTGATGAGCTGTTGGAATAAGTTCTAAGAGTAGACGTTCGCGATGTTGTTCCGATACTTCAGCCAATAGATGCTTCAGTATTGTTATTGAATTTGAATCTCGCTCTATCTTGGAAAGTATCTGTTCGGATGTAAGGCCAACCGAGGCTCGCAAAACTTTTGCCAGATCATCCGTGATCATAGCGATTAATGCTAATGCTACGTTAGCACTATCTTCATTTGGTGCTTGTTCTTGTAAACGCACCAATCGCCCAGGATGTATCAAATTTCGATATGATTTAACGACACTGCACAAATCTGAAGCTCTTTCAGACAATATTTTTTCATCACGACATATTAAAATGGCTTCTGCTAAATCAAGTTTAAGCGGGTCTTTTTTCGTTCTTTTTGGGTTTGGTGTAGTTAATAGATAATCAATTAGCAAAGACTCAACGATACTTCCTGCGAGCACCTGTACGCTTTTCCAAGCACTTGCCTCTGTACAAGTGCGCATTTCATTGTAGTCGGCTTCTAAAGACTTTCTAAATTCTTTTGAGGCTATGAAGTCAAAATTCGTCATAGAGAAATATCACCCGCACGCCCCGATCGCGCCGCAACTGGTGCAGAACTCGCAGCCGTCCTTCTTGATCAGCGTGGCGTTGCCGCATTCCTTGCAGTGCTTGCCGGCCAGCGTCTTGGGGCCGGCGGCCTTGCTTTTCTTCTTCGGCACATCCATCACGCCCATGTGCTGTATCGGAAAGCCGTTCTCGTCGAGGATGCCGAGCATCGCGTAGCGGTGGATGATCAGCTTGGCGACGTAGGAGACCGTCGAGGGGTAGCTTTCCATCTTGATGCCGCCGGGCACGCGCGCCATGAAGTCGCCCAGCGGCTCGCCGAAGTTGAGCAGCTTGCGCAGCTTCATGCCGATCCAGGCCGGGTCGATCACGCGCATGTCCAGGCTCAGCACCTTGCACAGCCCGTCCAGCGCGCGTGGATACACGCCGGCCAGCCACATCGAGTAGGGGCGGCGCTGCCCGTCCGGCAGCATCAGTTCCTTCAGGCCCAGCACGAAGTCGTCGCCGGTGCCCGCATTGGCGATGTCCACGGTCCAGCTCATGGTGCCGTCGGTGCCGGTCTTCGGTTCCTTCTTCGCAAACAGCGCGTCCATCATCGGCGTGGCTGCGTCGGCGCTGGCTTCCAGCGCGCCCAGCGCCTCGATGCGGTATTTCAGCAGGTGCGCGAACGCGGACACCAGGCTGGGCATGCGCTTGACCTCGCCGTCGGGCGGCATAGCCATGTCGAAGGCGTCGTCGCCGGCGGTCTTCATCAGCATCTCGAGCTTCATCCGCACCCACACCGCATCCTCGGTGCGCATGTCCATCGACAGCGACTTCGCCAGCGCGCCGAGGCCGCGCGGCTGCTCGGAGCCGTTCACCCAGACCTCGAACGGATGGTTGTGGCCGTTGGCGGTGTGCGAGACGAACACCACGAAACTGCCGAGCGGATGCTTCACCACCTGCGAGACCCAGCCCTCGCTGCCGTTCGGCAGTTCCGGGCGGCCCGGCCAGCGCAGCGAGGCCAGAGCGGGCTTGGGAGCCGCTTCCAGCACGATGCGGCGGTCCTGGTCGAAGATGAAATCCTGCGGCTGTTCCTCGGGCTTTTCGGCCTTCTCCGGCTTGGTCTCCGGCGTGACCGACAGCACTGCGCCCAGCACGTTGTTCGGGCGGTAGGTCGCCAGGCCCTTCAGTCCGGCCTTCCATGCCGCGCTGTATAGGCCCTTGAAGTCCTCGTAGGGATAGTCGGCGGGCACGTTGACGGTCTTGCTGATCGAGGTGTCGACGAACGGCGCGACCGCCGCCACCATCTTCATGTGGTCGATCGCGCTGATCTCCAGCGCGGTGACGAAGGCGGGCGGCAGGTGGCTGGTGTCGCCGCCCATGTGCTTGTACAGACGCCAGGCGTGATCCTCGACCGGGTAGTCCCTGGTGCCGCCCTCGGCCATGCGCTTCTTGCGCGTGTAAAACCACGAGAACGGCGGCTCGATGCCGTTCGAGGCGTTGTCGGCGAACGCCAGCGAGATCGTGCCGGTCGGCGCGATCGACAGCAGGTGGCTGTTGCGTATGCCGTGCTTGCGGATCTGGTCCTTGATCGCGTCGGGCAGGCGCGAGGCGAAGCGCGGCGCGGCCAGATACTGATCGGCATCCAGCAGCGGGAACGCGCCGCGCTCCTGCGCCAGTTCCACCGAGGCGAGATAGGCCTCGTCGCGCATCACGCGCGAGATGTCCGCGGCGAATGCGCGCGCCGCATCGGTGTCGTAGCGCAGGCCCAGCATCGCCAGCGTGTCGCCCAAGCCGGTGAAACCCAGCCCGACGCGGCGCTTGTTCTGCGCTTCCAGTTGTTGTTCCGGCAGCGGCCAGGCGGTGACGTCCAGCACGTCGTCCAGCATGCGCGTCGCCACGCGCACCAGTTTCTTGAACGCTTCCTGGTCGAAGCCGGCCTGCGCCGCGAACGGGTCCTTCACCATGCGCGTCAGGTCGATCGAACCCAGGCAACAGCAGCCATAGGGAGGCAGCGGCTGTTCCGCGCAATTGTGGACATACAGGCCATTGGCATCGAAGGCATGCACCCCGGCAACGGTCACGTCATATACATCTTCCACGCCATCGTTTTCCAATGACAACACAGTCGCGACAAAACGCTCGGCGTTCGGCTTGCGCTGATAATCACTCAGCAGGCCATTCAGCCTGCCCATCTTGTCGCTGTCCGCAAAGCCGATCAGTCCGGCATAACGAACGATGTTCTCGCCGCTGATGATGAGTTCATGCAGTGCCTGGCAGGGATATTCCCTGGAGTTTCCTTTGCCATCCGGCAATGACTTCATGCCATCCGGGCGGCGGTTTTGATAGATCGTGGAGATGATGCCGAGACGCTGCAGCATGCGCTGCACTGCCTCCAGGTTGCCGAGGTCGATCTGCGTCAGGCGGATGCTGATGCCTTTTTGCTGCGAGCCCTGCACCGAACCGTCGGCATCGAACATGCCGCGCAATACGCCGCGATAGAAGTCGGATGAGCCGGTTTCCATCGCCGCAGTGAAGCGCTTGTTGCCGGGCGTCAGGCCCAGCTCCAGTGCCAGCGTGCGCAACGCAGCTGTCGCCAGGCGATATTCGCCGCGTCCATCGATCGGCTTTTGCCAGCCGTTGAAATCTGCGCGGTGCGGCAACGAGCGCGCCGCATGTTCAGCGGCATGCATCACCCCGGCGATCCCGGCGGATGGGACCATGTCCGCTCCGTTGGCGATCTTCAGCGCGGCGGCATCCCAGACGCTGAGCACCGCTTTGTCGTTCTTGAGCGTGCCATCGCCGATCAGCAGGCCGATCAGATAGCCTTCGTTTTCATTATGCACACCGTTCCATGCCTGCATCGCGCGATGATCGTGCAACACGATCTGATCGTCGCTGCGCAGTTCGCCGGCCTTGACCCATTCGGTTTCGCGCATGTGGCGTGTCATGCGCGAGACGCGCAACACCGGATGGTCTGCGGTAAGCCGCAACGAATATCCTTCGGCAGTTTTCAGGCGCAACACCGGTTTGGTGCCGGTGAAGAAGAAGCCTTGCGATTCGGTGGGATAGGACTTGCTGTCGACCACGGCTGAAAATGTCTCGCCGATCAGGCTGCGCACCTGGCGCGCGCCGCGGTCTGTCATCACCCAGGTATCGGCGGTGACGCAGGGGTTGGTGGCCTCGATGTTTTCGCAATAGGACAGGTTGTTGTCGCGGTTCATCAGGTCGATGAACAGCACGCCGGGTTCGGCGTGGTCGTAGGTGCTCTCCATGATCTGCTTCCACAGGTCGGCGGCCTGCACCTTGCGGTATACCCACTTGCCGTCGGCGCGCCGCGCGGCGCCCTGTTCCTTCAGCGCGACCGAGGGTTCCGCGCGGTGCACCAGCTCGAACGGCAGGTTGTGCTCCACCGCGTGCATCAGTTCGTCGGTGACGCCGACCGAGATGTTGAAGTTGCGCAGGTCGCCCTGGTCCTTGGCGTGGATGAAACGCTCGATGTCGGGATGGTCGCAGCGCAGCACGCCCATCTGCGCGCCGCGCCGCGCGCCGGCCGATTCCACGGTTTCGCAGGAGCGGTCGAACACGCGCATGTAGGAGATCGGCCCGCTGGCGCGCGAATTGGTGCCCTTGACCTGGGCGCCCTCGGGGCGGATAGCCGAAAAATCGTAGCCGACGCCGCCGCCGCGCCGCATGGTTTCGGCGGCCTGCTGCAGCGCGTCGTAGATGCCGGGCTTGCCGTCGATGATGCCGGAGATCGCATCGCCGACCGGCTGCACGAAACAGTTGATCAGCGTCGCCTGGCTCTTCAGTCCGGCGGCCGAGTTGATGCGGCCGGCCGGCACGAAACCGTGCTGCTGCGCCTGGAAAAATTCCTCTTCCCAGCGCGCGCGCTGTTCCGGTTTTTCCGCCTGGGCCAGACCGCGCGCGACGCGGCGGCGCACGTCCTCGACCGAATGCTCGCCGGGCTCGGCGTATTTTTCCAGCAATACTTCGGTGCTGATTTCCTGGGTCATCGGGGCGCCTGCTGCGCTGGCCGGATCGCCGGCGATTTTATTGGAGAGCTCGCCCAGTTTCTGCTGTGCTGATACCGGCTTGCCGTGATCGTTGCCCACAGGGGACGGATCGCTGGACGATGTAGGGGGAACGCTTTTGGTTTCGAGCACGATGTGGACTCCCTTGGTTGCGCGGGATGCTGGGTCCCGGAAAAACAAAAAACCACTATAGGTAGTGGCTGGCCGATAATTTCAGACTAATTGTAGGCGGCAGGGCGGTTTTTGCAAGCAAAAATTTTGGCCGGTTTTTTTTGATTCGGCGCTACAGTGACTTAGCCGGAATGATCAGAAGCGGGGCACGCAATTTGCTTTTTGCCCGGCGTCGGGGGGCCGGGAGCCGGGCGCTCCGCCAGCGCTGGCGCGGATGCATGGCCCTGCCGGGGGCGCGGTCAGTGCCGGTCGGACAGCAGGTTCAGCAGCCCGTCCAGCCCGACGAAATTCAGCGCATAGCTGGCCTGCTCGCGCACCACCGGTTTGGCGTGATAGGCGATGCTGATGCCCGCCTGGGCCATCATCTTCAGGTCGTTCGCCCCGTCGCCGATCGCGATCACCTGTTCCGGCTTCAGGTTCAGTTCGTCGCGGACCTTGACCAGCCAGTCGGCCTTGCCCTGGGCATCGAAGATCTTTCCGCACACCTTGCCGGTGAGCCTGCCGTGGGCGACCTCGAGCGTGTTGGCATGGGTGTAGTCCAGCCCCAGCCTGGCCTGGAGGCGGTCGGTAAAGAACACGAAACCGCCAGATACCAGCAGGGTCCTGATGCCGCGCGATTTCAGCGCCGCCAGCAGGGTCTCGGCGCCTGGCGACAGGCGCAGGCGCTCGTCGTATACCTGCTGCAGCGCGTGTTCGTCCAGACCTTCCAGCAGCGCGACGCGGCGGCGCAGGCTTTCGGCGAAATCGATCTCGCCGCGCATCGCCGCCTCGGTGATGGCCGCGACCTGCGGTTTCAGTCCCTGCATGTCGGCGATCTCGTCTATGCACTCGATCGTGATCAGCGTGGAATCCATGTCCATCACCACCAGCCCGAAATCCTCCAGCGAGCGGCCATCCGGCACGAAGCCGTGATCGAGCCGGTGCTCCAGGCAATAGGGCGCGATGCCGGGATGATGCGCGGCTGCGCTCAGGCGAAATGCGTGCGCGGAGATCTGCTCGCGCCGGCTGCTCCGGGACAGCTGCGCGAGATGGTCGAGGTGGGTGGCGGCTATCGGTTGTTCGGCTTGGATGATCAGGTTCATTGGGTCGACGGGTTGGTGTTGCGCGATGGGTTGCCGGTGTCGATCCCGTACCGGCCTGCGCCATTCTAATTCACCCGGGCCCGGGCAGGGGAGTCTTGCTGCGGCCGGATGTGCATCAGCCGCGGTTTGTCCGCGGAGGACGGGTTGCCGGAACCGGTTAGCGAGGCCCGGCTGCTATTGCGGGGGGGTAACGAACGGCGACTCTGCGGCGATTCTTGCCGAGCCGTTCCAGTACCAGCGACAGGAATTCGTCGGGCGGCAACGGCCGGCCGAACAGGAAGCCCTGCGCATAGTGGCAGCCCTGCTGCTGCAGGAACGCCGCCTGCGCGGCAGTCTCGACTCCCTTTGCAACCACGGAGAGGTTGACACTGTTGGCCAGCGCGATGATCGTCGTCACGATCGCGGCATTGTCGGCGTTTTCGGGCAGGCCCTCGACAAAGGTGCGATCGATCTTGAGCAGGTCGATCGGGTGAAGTTCCGCAGGTATCCCAGGCTGGAATAGCCGGTGCCGAAATCGTCCAGCGAGAACCTGATGCCGATGCGCTTGAGCCCCGCAAAGTTGGCGAGTACCGATTCGTTGTTGCCGGTCAGCATGCTCTCGGTGATCTCGATATACAGGCGCTTCGGGTCGATTCCGGCCTGTTCGACCACGCCGGCGATCATCGTCGCCAGCCCCGCTGTCTCGAAATGGCGCGGCGACAGGTTGACCGACATCGTCAGGTCGCCCAGTTCGGGTTCGGCTTTCCCGCCACATCTGCAGCTGCGTGCAAGCCTCGCTGAACACCCATTCGCTGAGCGGCACGATCAGGCCGCATTGCTCCGTCAGCGGGATGAACTCGCTCGGCGAGATCCAGTCCCCGTGCCGGTTCGGCCAGCGCAGCAGCGCCTCGGCGCCGATGATCGCGCCGGAATTCAGGTCGACGACAGGCTGGTAATAAAGCACGAACTCGTTGTTCTTCATCGCCCGCCACAACTCGTCTTCCAATTGCACCTGTTGCTGGACCTGCTCGTCCATGTGTTCGACGAACATCTGGTGCCGGTTGCGGCCCGAGACGTTTGGCGCTGTGCATCGCCATGTCGGCCTTGCGCATCAGTGTTTCGGCATCGCTGCCATGTTCCGGATACAGGGCGATGCCGATGCTGGCGGTCAGGTGCAGCTCGCGCCCCTCGGATTCGATCGGCACCGATATGATGCCGAGCATCTTCTTGGCGATCTGGAACAGGTTCACGTTGGAATGTATGTCGGGCAGACTTGACGACGAATTCATCGCCGCCGACGCGCGCGATCGTGTCGCCCTCGCGCAGGCACTGCGACAGGCGCTGCGCGACGATCTTCAGGACATTGTCGCCGACCTGGTGGCCCAGCGAATTATTGATGTTCTGGAAATTGTCGAGATCGATCGTGGCGACGGCCAGCAGATTGTTGTGGCGTTCCGCCGAGGGCAGCGATTGCTTGATCCGGTCCAGCAGCAGCAGGCGGTTGGGCAGGTTGGTCAGCGCGTCGTGGGTGGTCGATGTGGCGCAGGCTCTGTTCGATGCGTTGTTGCTGCTCGTACTGGTTCCGGATGATCCGGTCGGCGTGCCTGACGATGAAGAACAGGATGCCGTAGAGCGCCGCCAGCACCGCGGCCACGCTCAGGATCAGCAGGCGTTCCTCCCTGGCCTCGCCTTCCTGCAGCTCGGTGACATCGGTATATATCTTCGATGACCGCCTCGATGGGCTCGTCCTCGCCGCCGCGCACCGGGAGGTAGCTGGACAGCACGTCCCGGCCGGCCAGCTTGCCGCCGAACAGGCCGGACTTGTCGTCGTTGACGATCTGGCTCGATGGCTGGCCCAGCCGCGCCGCAAGAAAGGCCGGATCGTTGCTGTCGGTGACGCCGATCTGGGCGGTATCAGACGAAAACAGCGTGCGTCCGTTGAGCAGGTATACGCTGACGCCGACAGTCGGGCTGCCGCGCATTGCTTCGCGCAGGCTGCGGCTTAATCTGGCGACCTCCGGGCGGCCGCGCAAGGCGGCTGCATCCAGCGTCTTTCCGGCCTTGGCGAGGCTCTGATATTGCGGCCAGATGCTGTTGGAAAACACCCGCGCCAGCATGATGTTGCGGCTTTCGCCGAACCTGAGCAGTTGCTGCTTCTCGAACAATTGATGGAGGATGCCAAGCAGGATGGCAGCCAGCAGCATCGAAACCAGACTCGCGATCGAGAAGTAGCGCAGTAATCGAAACATGGGATTCCCTTGTTATGCGGTGCCTTCGGCGGTGCCGGATGTTTCGGTGCTATAGTGTTTCGGCAGCATAGATATCCCGGTAGAGACTACGGGTGAGGGTTGCGGTACCCGTTCCGCGCTGTCCACCTGGCATAACCACGCGCCCCCGGCGCCTGCCCGGGATCGGCGCTACTTCGGGGAATCAGCACTACGCCGGGGAATCATATTGGAATGTTCCGGACTGTGTCAATGCGAGGGAATGCCCGGGGTGCCGCTAGACCAGCTCGTGAAAGAAGTTCCTGATCGCGAGCACGCGTTGTGCGATGTCGCCGTATTTCAACTCGATGCGCAGTTTGTCCTGGCCGGCCATCTTGACGTGGCGCTTGCTCTGGATCAGCGTGATGATCTTCATCGGGTCTATCGGCGGGTTCGGCACGAACTGGATCTGGATCGCCTCGGCCGACGCGTCCACCTTGCTGATGCCGAGCGGCTTTGCAAGGATGCGCAGGCGGTGGCTGTCGAGCAACACCTGCGCGGGTTGCGGTGGCAGGCCGAAGCGGTCGACCAGTTCCTGGTGCATCTCGTCCAGTTCCTGCTGGGTGTTGCAGTTGGCCAGGCGCTTGTAGATCACCAGCCGCTGGTGGATGTCGCCGCAGTACTCGTTGGGCAGCAGCGCGGGCGTGTGCAGGTTGATCTCGGTGGTGACGCCGAGCGGATGCGCGATGTCCGGCTCCTTGCCCTGGCGCAGCGAGGTGATCGCGGCGTTCAGCATGTCGGTGTATAGCGAGAAGCCGATCTCCTGCATCTCGCCGCTCTGCGATTCGCCCAGCACCTCGCCGGCGCCGCGTATCTCCAGGTCGTGCATGGCCAGGTAGAAACCGCTGCCCAGCTGTTCCATCGCCTGGATCGCCTCCAGGCGCTTCTTTGCCTGCGCGGTCAGCGCCTCGGTCTCGACCAGCAGATAGGCATAGGCCTGGTGGTGCGAGCGCCCGACGCGGCCGCGCAGCTGGTGCAGCTGCGCCAGGCCGAAACGGTCGGCGCGGTTCATGATGATGGTGTTGGCGGTGGGGATGTCGATGCCGGTCTCGATGATCGTGGTGCACAGCAGCACGTTGAAACGCTGCTGGTAGAAATCGCGCATCACCGTTTCCAGGTCGCGCTCGTTCATCTGCCCGTGCGCGATGCGGATGCGCGCCTCCGGCAGCAGCGCCTCCAGCCTCTGCGCCATGTTGGCGATCGTCTCCACCTCGTTGTGCAGGAAATACACCTGGCCGCCGCGCTTCAGTTCGCGCAGCACCGCCTCGCGGATGATGCCGTTGCCGGCCTGCGCGACGAAGGTCTTGATCGACAGCCGGCGCTGCGGCGCGGTGGCGATCACCGAGAAATCGCGCAGCCCTTCCAGCGACATCGCCAGCGTGCGCGGGATCGGCGTCGCGGTCAGCGTCAGCACGTCCACCTCCGCCCGCAACGCCTTCAGCCTTTCCTTCTGCTGCACGCCGAAACGGTGTTCCTCGTCGATGATGACCAGGCCGAGGTTGTGGAACTTCACGCCCTTCTGGATCAGCTTGTGGGTGCCGATGATGATGTCGAGTTTGCCGTCCGCCATGTCCTGCAGCGCCTGGTTCTGTTCCTTCGCGGAGCGGAAGCGCGACAGCTCGGCGATCTTGACCGGCAGGTCGGCGAAGCGGTCGGAGAAATTCTGGAAATGCTGCTCGGCGAGCAGCGTGGTCGGCACCAGCACCGCGACCTGCTTGCCGTCCATCGCCGCGACGAACGCCGCGCGCAGCGCGACCTCGGTCTTGCCGAAGCCGACATCGCCGCAGATCAGCCGGTCCATAGGCTTGCCGGATTGCAGGTCGCCGATCACCGCTGCTATCGCGGCGGCCTGGTCGGGCGTCTCCTCGAAACCGAAACCGGCGGCGAACGCCTCGTAGTCGTGCGAGCTCAGTTTGAAGGCGTAGCCCTTGCGCAGCGCGCGCTGCGCGTAGAGGTTCAGCAGCTCGGCGGCGGCATCGCGCACCTGCTGCATCGCACGGCGTTTCGCCTTGTCCCAGGCTGCGGTGCCGAGCTTGTGCAGCGGCGCGGTCTCGGGTGCACCGCCGCTGTAGCGGCTGATCACATGCAGTTGCGCGACCGGCACGTACAGCTTGTCGCCGCCGGCATATTCCAGCAGCAGGAACTCGTTCTCGCCTTCGCCGAGGTCGAGATTGACCAGGCCGGCATAGCGCGCGATGCCGTGCTGTTCATGCACCACCGGATCGCCGGTCTTGAGTTCCGACAGGTCGCGCAGCATGCCTTCGACATTGGTCTTCTTCGCGGCGCGCGCGGCGCGGCTGCGCGGCTGCGCCGCATACAGCTCGGTCTCGGTGACCAGCGCGATGGATGCTGCAGAATAAGCTGCTGCGCGTCCAGGCTGCTGCGTTGCGTGCTCGCTCGTTTCTCGTCTACCTTCATGGTATGCCGCGTCGCTCGCTGTGCGGTGCCTTGCATCCCGGCCTGCTCGCGACGGTTCTTCAGCGACATCAGGTGTCTCTTGTAAAAGTATGAAACCGTTTTGGACGGGGCCGACGCCGAGCATGAATCTTTCCTTGCCGGCGAGGAAAGCCGCGTAGTCTTCGCATGCCACCGGCGACAGGCCGTATTCGTTCAGGTAGGCGGAGACGATCTCGCGCCGTCCCAGGCTGTCGGCCAGCAGCAGCACGCGGCCGGCGTAGCCCTGCAGGAAGGCCCGGAACGCTTGGGTGGGGTTCTCTGCGCGGCGGTTCACCGCTATGTCGGGCAGCGGCGCGGTGGGGCACGGGATCAGTGATTTGGCCTGCTCCCTCACCCCTGACCCCTCTCCCGGAAGGAGGGGGGGTGTTGAAATGATGTCCAGCCGCGCAAAGTCCTTCGCGCGGATGAAGAACTGTTCGGCATCGAGGAACAGTTCCTGCGGTTCCAGCAGCGGGCGCTGCGGGTCGCCGCGCAACAGCTGGTAGCGCGATGCGGTGTCTTTGGCAAACGTCGCGATCGCCTCGTTGACGTCGTGGTGCAGACACAGCGTGGCTTTCGCCGGCAGGTAGTCGAACAGTGTCGCGGTCTTTTCGAAGAACAGCGGCAGGTAATATTCGATGCCCGCCGGGGCATTGCCCTTGCTAACGTTCTTGTAGATGTGCGAGCGGGAGGGGTCGCCTTCGAAGCGTTCGCGGAAGTTCTGGCGGAAGCGCGACTGGCCGGCCTCGTCGAGCGGGAACTCGCGCGCCGGCAACAGCCGGATCTCGGGCACCGGATACAGGGTGCGCTGGGTGTCTACGTCGAAAGTGGCGATGGTCTCGATCTCGTCGTCGAACAGGTCGATGCGGTAGGGCAGCACGCTGCCCATCGCGAACAGATCGACGATGCCGCCGCGCACGCAGTATTCGCCGGGCGACAGCACCTGCTGCACATGGCTGTACCCGGCGAACGTCATCTGCTCGCGGAAGCCGGCCAGGTCCAGCTTTTCGCCGCGCTTCAGAAAAAACGTGAACGCGGCCAGATATTCGACCGGCGGCAGCGGATACAGCACCGTGGTCACCGGCACCACGATCACGTCGGATGCGCCGGTGCGCACATGGTGCAGCGTGGCGAGCCGTTCCGAGATCAGGTCCTGATGCGGCGAGAAATGGTCATAAGGCAGCGTCTCCCAGTCCGGCAGCAGATGGACCCTCAGTCGCGGCGCAAAGAACGGGATCTCCTCGACCAGCCGCTGCGCCTCCAGCGCATTGGCGGCGACCACCACCAGCGGAGAGTGGGTCCCGGCATACTGGGCCAGCGCCAGCGCGTCGGACGAGCCGGCCAGACTGGTGTAGCGCGGGCGGGATGATTTCGAGGAAAAAAGCACGATGGGCTGGCTGAATTGAAGGGCGCGCATTATAAGCCAAGCGCGCAATCAAACTTTTAATTTACAATCGCGGTATGACCGATTTCCACGCATTGGTTCCCGCAGCCGGCTTCGGCAAGCGCATGGGGCAAGAGTTGCCCAAGCAGTACCTGCCGTTGGCCGGGCAGCCGATGATCGCGCACGCTGTGCGGGCGCTGTGCGCCTGCCCGGATATAGCCACGGTGTTCGTGGTGCTGGCTGCGGATGACACGCTGTATCACGCTCATGACTGGTCGCGTTTCGGCGGCAAGCTGCAGCCGCTGTTTTGCGGCGGGGAAAGGCGTGCCGACACGGTGCTGAACGGTCTGCTGGCGTCGGAACTGGAGCCCGACGATTGGGTGCTGGTGCATGACGCGGCGCGGCCCTGTTTGACCCAGGCACAGCTGTCCAGATTGATCGCGGAAGTGCGCGATGACGCGGTGGGCGGCATCCTGGCCGTGCCGGTCGCGGATACGCTGAAGCGCGCCGACGACCAGGACCGCATCCTGCGCACCGAAAGCCGCGAGCGCCTGTGGCAGGCGCAAACCCCGCAGATGTTCCGCGCCGGTCTGCTGGCGCAGGCGCTGCAGCAGGCCGGCAGCTTTACCGACGAAGCCTCGGCGGTCGAAGCGCTGGGCTTGCATCCGAAGCTGGTGGCCAGCGAACCGGGCAATTTCAAGGTGACTTATCCGCAGGACTTGCTGCTTGCGGAATTGCTGCTCAGCCGGCTGGGAGGATGAACATGCGCATCGGCCAGGGTTACGACGTGCATCAGCTGGTAACAGGACGCAAGCTGATCATCGGCGGAGTCGAGATCCCGTATCCAAAAGGCCTGCTCGGCCATTCCGATGCCGACGTGCTGCTGCATGCGATCTGCGATGCACTGCTCGGTGCTGCGGCGCTGGGCGACATCGGCAGGCATTTTTCCGACAGCGAGGCGAAATACAGCAACATCGACAGCCGCATCCTGCTGCGCGAAGCGCTGCACCTGGTGCGCGAGCAGGGCTATCGCGTCGGCAACGTGGATGCGACCATCATCGCGCAGGAGCCGAAGATGGCGCCGCATATCTTGCAGATGGTGGAGAACATCGCCGCCGACCTGCGCGTCGAGCGTAGCGCCGTCAATGTCAAGGCGACCACCACCGAGAAGCTCGGCCTGACCGGGCGCGGCGAGGGCATCGCGGCGCAGGCGGTGGTGTTGCTGCTGGCCGACTGATGGAATTCCCCAATAATCTACTGCGCGCTTCGAAAGCGGTGATGCGCGTACTGGCATTGGATACATCGACAGAATATTGTTCCGTCGCGCTGTGGCAGGACGGCGCTGTTATGGCGCGCAGCGCGCTGGCCGGGCAGCGGCATTCCGAGCTGCTGATCGCGATGATCGATGCGTTGCTGGTTGAGGCGGGGATCGGCATCAACCAGCTCGACGGCATCGCGTTCGGCAAGGGGCCGGGCTCGTTCACCGGCGTGCGCATTGCCTGCGGTGCGGCACAGGGTCTGGCGTTCGGCGCGGATATCCCGGTGGCCGGCGTGTGCACGCTGCTGGCGCTGGCCGAGGCTACCGGACAAGCACGTGTGATCGCGGCGCTGGATGCGCGCATGGGCGAGATCTATCACGCCGCTTATGAATATCGTGGCGGTGTATGGGCGACGCTGAGCGAACCGTGCCTGTGCAAGCCCGAGGACGCGCCCGCGTTGCCGGGCACCGACTGGTTCGGCGCCGGCAGCGGTTTTGCCGCGCATGGCGCCGCTTTGCAGGCCAGATATCGCGGGGCTTTGTGCGGTGTCGATGGCGCTGCCGTGCCGCAGGCGGCCGCGGTCGCCGCGCTCGGCGCCGCCAAAATCGTTGCCGGACGCGGCGTGGATGCGGCAGAAGCGCTGCCGCTGTATCTGCGCGACAAGGTGGCGCTGAAAACCAGCGAACGGGAATCCGGCTAGGGGCCACCGATGCGCGCGATGACAGCGGACGATGTGGATGCGGTGCTGGCGATCGAGCTGGCGGTGCAGACCTATCCCTGGACGCGCGGCAATTTCGCCGATGCGCTGAGCCACGCTTATGTGTGCATTGTCGATGAACAGGATGGGGAGATACGCGGCTATGCGGTGCTGCTGCCGCTGCTGGGTGAAGCCGAGCTGCTGAACATCGGGGTGGCGGCAAAGCACCAGCGCAAGGGTCTGGGGCGTGCGCTGCTCCGCGCGATGCTGGATGCCGCGCTCGCACTGAAGCTGCGCCGCGTGTTTCTCGAGGTGCGCGCCGCCAATACCGCGGCGCTGGCCCTGTACCGAAGCGCCGGCTTCGCCGCGATCGGCGTGCGCCATCGCTATTACCGCAATGCCAGCGGCAGCGAAGATGCGGTCACGATGGCGTGCGAACTGGCGCAATATCCCCCGCCTGCGGGCGAGGGGCAGGAGAAGGAAAATGGACAGGCGTGAAGCGGTATTGCGGGAGCTGAATCTGTATCCGCTGTGGGTGTTGCGCGAGCCGCAGCCTGCAGCCGCTGCAGCGGCGCCGGATGTTGCTGCAGCAGAACAGCCCCTGCCCGAAGCGATCCCGGCTGCGCCCGCTGCGGCGCCATCGATCGAGCCGCTGACCGGACTGCAACGCAGCCCGGCGCCGCAAGTCCGTGAACCGGCATCCGGGATCGGCGATCTCGGCTGGCCGCAGCTGAAACAGGCGGTGCGCGACTGCGCCGCCTGCAAGCTGCGCGCCGGATGCACGCAGACGGTGTTCGGCGTCGGCGACGAGAAAGCCGGCTGGCTGTTCGTAGGCGAAGGACCGGGTGCCGATGAGGATGCGCAGGGCGAGCCCTTCGTCGGACAGGCCGGCAAGCTGCTCGACAACATGCTGCTGGCGATCGGACTGAAGCGCGGCAAGGATGTGTATATCGCCAACATCGTCAAGTGCCGCCCGCCGGGCAACCGCAACCCGGAAGCGGACGAGATCGCCACCTGCCTGCCTTACCTGCAGCGCCAGATCGAGCTGATCCAGCCCAGGATGATCGTGGCGCTGGGCAAGGTCGCTTCGAATGCCTTGCTGGGCAGGGACGCGACGCTGGCCAGCCTGCGCGGCAAGCTGCATGAGTACAGGTTGGCGACAGCGCAAGGAGTTGAAGGTGGGGAAGGGGTTGAGGGCAGTCGCCAGTCACCCGTCCCGCACCAGACGACTTCGTCGCACCGTGTCGGGGTGACTATACCTTTGCTGGTGACCTACCATCCCGCCTATCTGTTGCGCACCCCTGCGGAAAAAGCCAAGGCCTGGCAGGATCTGTGCATGGCTGTGAAAGCGATGGAAGATAAAGTCGGGTGAAGGGTTGTTGAGATGTGTGTAGGAGCGGGACGTGCCTGTCCTGAACTGGTCGAAGCGGCCCGCGAGCAGTTGGTCGCGGGCATGGCCCGCTCCTATACCCTGCGTGATTTTATCTGAACAGGAATTACAGCTGTCCCTGGTCCTGGTCGTGGCCGTGGCGCTTGTACAGCGCGGCCATGATGCCGGCCAGCAGCAGGCCGAACGCCAGGATGATGAGATAGAGGCTGAGGTGCATCCTCTGCATCGCCGCATACAGTCCCAGCATCGCGAAGATGCTCAGGTTCTCGTTGAAATTCTGCACCGCGATCGAGCTGCCCGAACCCATCAGCAGATGGCCGCGATGCTGCAGCAGCGCATTCATCGGCACGACGAAATAGCCGCCCATCGCGCCGAGCGCGATCAGCAGCAGCGTGGCCAGCGTGCTGTTGCTGATCGGGATCATCAGCAGCACCATCAGCCCCATCGCGATGCCGACCGGCAGCACTTTTACCGAATGTTCGAGCCTGACGAACCGCGCCGCCAGCACCGCGCCGAGCGCGATGCCGACGGCAAACCAGGCGGTCAGCTGGGCTCCTGCGCTGATGTCGAAATGCAATGCCACAGCCGCCCAGGCCAGCAGCAGCAGGCGCAGCGTGGCGCCCACGCCCCAGAACAGCGTGGTGACCGCGAGCGAGACCTGGCCCAGCGGGTCTTTCCACAGCAGCCTGAAGCAGTGGAAGAATTCGGCGAGCAGGTAAGCGGGGTTGCGGCTGAGCGGCTTGTGGTCGATCGCCACCTTGGGGATATACAGGTTGAATGCCGCGGCAACGAGATAGATCGCGGTGATGATCGTGATCGCCAGTTCCGGCGGGGTGTCGATGCCGGTGTCGATGAACGGCACATCCCACCACTTCAGCATCGGCCCGGCCACGCTGGGGCTGACTATCACGCCGCCGACGACTGCGCCGAGTATGATCGCCAGCACCGTCAGCCCTTCCATCCAGCTGTTCGCCAGCACCAGCTTTTCCGGCGGCAGGTATTCAGTCAGGATGCCGTACTTGGCCGGCGAATAGATCGCCGCGCCGAGGCCGACCAGGCCATAGGCGAACAGCGGGTCGAGCCCGAACAGCATCGCGAGGCAGCCGAATATCTTGATGTTGTTGCTGATGAACATCACGCGGCCCTTGGGCAGCGAGTCGGCGAACACGCCGACGAACGGCGCCAGCACGATGTAGGAGAAGATGAAGGCTTCCTGCAATATAGGCGTGTGCCAGTTGGGCGCGTGCAGGGTTTGCAACAGGGCAATGGCGGCGATCAGCAGGGCGTTGTCGGCGAGCGCGGAAAAGAACTGCGCAGCAAGGATGACGTAGAAACCGGGATTCATTAATCAAGCTTGTTATTTATCAATTCGTTTTATAACACGAAAGGATTGCCCCTGCTATCATTCGCGCCGAATTCAATCATCTTGCAGCGACAGGAATCATCCGAAACAGCCATGGCACGCCCGATACTAGCCCATATCGATCTGAGCGCACTGGAGAACAATTTCCGGGTCGCGCGCCGCGCCACTTCTGCGCGCATCCTGTCCGTGATCAAGGCGGACGGGTACGGTCACGGTTTGATGCGCGCGGCCGAAGCGTTGGCCGCAAGCGACGGCTTCGCACTGCTGGATATCCTGGATGCGCTGCGCCTGCGCGAGGCGGGTTTGCGCCAGACCATCCTGCTGCTGGAAGGCTTTTTCAGCGCGCAAGAATTGCCGCTCATCGCGGAGCATGACCTCGCTTGCGTGATCCATAGTCCCTGGCAGATCGCGATGCTGGATGCCTGTCCCGGCAGGGCAAGGCTGGCTGTGTGGCTCAAGGTCAACAGCGGCATGAACCGCCTGGGTCTCGCGCCGGGGCAGGTGGCGCAGGCGCTGGAGCAGTTGCGCCGCCACCGCGCGGTGCGCGACATCACGCTGATGACGCATTTCGCCAATGCCGACGAGGCGCGCGGCGTGGCGGAACCGCTGGCGCTGTTCAACGATGTCGCCGCGCAGCATCGTGTCCCGCGCTCGCTGGCGAATTCCGCCGCGCTGCTGCGCTATCCGGAAACCCACGCCGACTGGGTGCGCCCCGGCATCATGCTGTATGGCGCGTCGCCGTTTGCCCATGAAAGCGGTGGTGAAGTCAGCGCGCAACAACTCGGTCTGAAACCGGCGATGACGCTCTCCAGCCAGATCATCGCCACGCAGCAGCTGCGCGCCGGCGACGAAGTCGGCTATGGCGCATTGTTCCGCGCAGAACATCCGATGCGCATCGGCATCGTCGCCTGCGGCTATGCCGACGGCTATCCCCGCCATGCACCCAATGGCACGCCGGTACTGGTCGACGGGCAGCGCACGCGCACACTCGGGCGCGTCTCCATGGACATGCTGTATGCGGACCTGAGCGGCTTGCCGCAAGCCGATGTCGGCAGCCGCGTGGTGCTGTGGGGCGAGGGCATGCCGGTCGAGGAGGTCGCGCAGGCGGCCGGAACGGTCAGTTACGAACTGATGTGCGCGCTGACGCCGCGCGTGCCCATCGCGACATGAAGGTTCGATTGTGAAATAGAGGTAAGGGGAGTGGGAATGTTGGCGATCATCGGCGGCAGCGGCGTATACAACATCGAGGGGCTGGAACACACGCGCTGGGTCAGGGCGGAATCCTCGTTCGGTGAGCCGTCCGACGAGGTGCTGATCGGCGAACTGCCGATCGGTGACCTTGGGCGGCAGGCTATCGCCTTCCTGCCGCGCCACGGGCGCGGGCACAGGCTGCCGCCGTCGGAGATCAACTACCGTGCCAACATCGACGCGCTGAAGCGGCTGGGCGTGACCGACATCGTCTCGGTCAGTGCGGTCGGTTCGCTGCGTGAACACCTGACGCCGGGCATGTTCGTCATCGTCGACCAGTTCATCGACCGCACTTACGCGCGCGACAAGAGTTTCTTCGGCAACGGCCTGGTCGCACATGTGTCGATGGCGCATCCAGTGTGCCGCCGTCTCGGCGATCACTTGTTCGCTGCGGCACAGCAGATCGATATCGATGTGTTGCGCGGCGGCACCTATCTGGTGATGGAAGGGCCGCAGTTCTCCAGTCTGGCCGAATCCGAACTTTACCGCTCCTGGCAATGCGATGTGATCGGGATGACCAATATGCCGGAAGCCAAGCTCGCGCGCGAAGCCGAGATCTGTTACGCCACCGTCGCGATGGTCACCGACTACGACTGCTGGCATCCCGATCACGACGACGTCACGGTCGAGGCAATCGTCAAGGTGCTGCTGGCGAATGCAGACAAGGCGCGCGCGCTGGTGAAGCATGTCGCACCACTGGTGAAGAATGATGCCGGTGCAGCCGCATGCAGCTGCCGCAGCGCGCTGCGGCACGCGATCATCACCGCACCCGAAGCGCGCGATGCGAAGATGGTCGAGAAGCTGTCCGCGGTGGCCGGGCGGGTGTTGAATAAATAATTGCAGGAGCGGGCCATGCCCGCGACCCTTCGACATACTCAGGGCGAACGGGATATATTGGTCGCGGGCATGGCCCGCTCCTACAAATGATGCCTGCAATTTGCTCTTTGAATAGTAAGGAATCAGCATGACTATCAAATCCAAAATAAGAACCGTTCCGCACTACCCGAAGCAGGGCATCCAGTTCCGCGACATCACCACCCTGTTGAAGGACCCGGTGGGTTTCCGCCTGACGATAGACGAGCTGGTGCGCCGCTACCAGGGCGTGAAGATAGACAAGATCGCCGGCATCGAATCGCGCGGCTTCATTTTGGGTGCGCCGCTGGCCTATGCGCTGGGCAAGGGCTTCATCCCGATCCGCAAGAAAGGCAAGTTGCCCGCCGAGACCATAGGCCACGACTACGAACTCGAATACGGCACCGACCGCATCGAGATCCACACCGATGCGATCTCAAAAGGCGAAAAGATATTGCTGGTCGACGACCTGATCGCGACTGGTGGCACCGCGGAAGCCGCCTGCAAACTGATCGACAAGATGGGCGGCAAGATCGTCGAATGCTGCTTCATCATCGACCTGCCGGACATCGGTGGTCGCGCGCGGCTGGAGAAACATGGTCACAGGGTGTTTGCTTTATGCGAGTTCGAAGGCGACTAATGGAAACCTGTAAAAATCTGCTGCGCGATTCGATAGCTATGTTGCGCGGTACTCGAAATCCTCATGTACTTTAAGTACATTCCGGTTTCTGCGTTCCGTGCGCCTTGCTCTCGAACCGCTCGTTACGATTTTTATCAGGTTTCACATGAGTTGACATGAATACATTTGTAATTTAGACGTTAGGAGATTTTCTTGGAAAATCTAAGACAAGTGATTTGTGAAATACAGGATTATTTGGCACCTTAACTAGATGGTTGGGAACAAATGCTATATCACTACCTCTTTCGTCACACACATATGGAAGGCCGAGAAACAATGGTCGTGGCCTCTCGGTCAGCAAGCGTAGGATGGGTTGAGCAACGCGATACCCATCGTTATTTTGTTGGGTATCACTGCGTTCAATCCAAGCTGCCAATGAGAAAATTTTATGAAGGTTAACGGCACACCCTATCGCACCATCTGGCCCGCTGCCGACAACACGGCGGTGGAGATCATCGACCAGACCAGGCTGCCGCATATCTTCGCCACATTACGGCTGGAGAGCATGCGCGATGCCGAGCGCGCGATCAAGGACATGCAGGTGCGCGGCGCGCCACTGATCGGCGTGACGGCGGCATATGGCGTGGCGCTGTCGATACGCCACCATGCCTCCGACGCGGCGCTGAAAGCGACCTGCGACAAATTATTATTGGCGCGCCCGACCGCGGTGAACCTGCGCTGGGCGGTGGAGAAGATGCGCGCGCTGCTGGCGCCGCTGCCAGAAAGCGAGCGCGCCGCGGCGGCGTGGCAGCAGGCGGCGCGCATCGCCGACGAGGATGTCGCGATCAACGAGAGCATAGGCCGGCATGGCAGCGCGTTGATCCGTGCTATGCATGACCAGAAGCAAACGACGGTGAATATTTTGACGCACTGCAATGCCGGCTGGCTGGCGACGGTGGATTGGGGTACTGCGCTGGCGCCTATATATAAGGCATACGACGCGGGCGTTCCGCTGCATGTATGGGTGGACGAGACCCGCCCGCGCAACCAGGGCGCCAGCCTGACCGCGTGGGAACTGGGCCAATACGGCGTGCCGCACACGGTGATCGCGGACAATACCGGCGGTCATTTGATGCAGCACGGCAGGGTGGACATGGTCATCGTCGGCGCCGATCGCGTTACTTCAACTGGAGATGTCTGCAACAAGATCGGCACCTATCTGAAGGCGCTGGCTGCACACGATAATGGCGTGCCGTTCTACGTCGCGCTGCCGACGCCGACGATAGACTGGACGCTGCAGGACGGCGTGAAGGATATCCCGATCGAGGAACGCGCGGAAGCAGAGGTGACGCACATCTCCGGGCTATGCGACGATGGCCAGGTGCGCAGCGTTCAACTTACGCCGCAAGGCTCGCGCGCCGCGAACTACGGCTTCGATGTGACCCCGGCGCGGCTGGTGACGGGGCTGATCACCGAGCGCGGCGTGGTAGCGGCTCACGCTTACTCCATGAGCAGCGCGCTGGCTCCGCAACCCTCTCCCGACCTTCGGCCGCCCTCTCCCGCAGGGGGAGAGGGGGAGAGGGAAACTGAATAGGTGAGGTAATGAACGAGAACGAACTACGCAGCGAACTGGTGCGCATCACGCAGCAACTCGACGAACTGGGGCTGAACCGCGGCACCTCGGGCAATCTGTCGGCCAGATTCGGCGACGGCATGCTGATCACGCCTTCGGGCATGGGCGCGGAAGGGCTGAGCGAAGACGACATCGTGTTCGTGCAGATGGACGGAACCTCGCGCGGGCGCTGGCAGCCTTCCAGCGAGTGGCTGTTCCATCGCGACATATTGGCGCAGCGCGGGGATGTCGGCGCGGTGGTGCATACCCACTCGCTCGCGGCCACCGCGCTGGCCTGTCTGCGCCGCGACATCCCGCCTTTCCACTACATGATCGCGCTGGTCGGCGGCGACACGATACGCTGCGCGCAATATGCGACCTTCGGCACGCAGCAATTATCGGACAACGCGCTGGCCGCGCTGCAGGAGCGCAAGGCCTGCCTGCTGGCGAACCACGGCATGATCGCAACCGGCGCCGATCTCGCCGAGGCGTTCAGGATCACCGTCGAGGTCGAGACGCTCAGCGAGATGTATCTGCGCGCGCTGCAGGCCGGCGAGCCGGTGCTGCTGAGCGCGCAGGAATTCCGCGAGGCGCAGCAGCGCTTTGCCGGATACGGACAGGCCGCGGAGACGAAACAGCGTTAGACCCGGTCAGAACCCGGCGACGCCGCCGTCGCTGCGCGGGTCGGAAGCTCCTTCCAGCGTGCCGTCGGTGTTCAGGACGATCGCGCCGGCATGGCCCATCGCTTCGTCGAATTCCCCCAGCATCTCGATCTCGTGGCCGCGGCTTCGCAGCGACGCCACGATGTCCGCGCCGAAGCGCGCTTCGAGTTTCAAGGTGTTCGAGGCCGAGCCCCAGGTGCGCCCGAGCAGCCAGCGCGGCGCGCTGACCGCCTGCTGCAGGCTTTGGCCGTAGATCACCGCGCGGGTGAATACCGCGGCCTGGGTCTGCGGCTGGCCGTCGCCGCCCATCGTGCCGTACACCATCACCCGCCCGTCATGCAGCCGCGCCAGCGCCGGGTTCAGCGTGTGGAAGGGCTTGCGTCCGGGCTTGAGTTCGTTCAGCGCGTTCGGCTGCAGCGAGAAACTGCAGCCGCGGTTCTGCCAGTTCAGCCCGCTGTGTTGCAGCACCACGCCGCTGCCGAACTCGTGGTAGATGCTCTGGATGAAGCTGACTGCGCGCCCCTGGCTGTCGATGGCGCCCATCCATACGGTATCGCCGGGGACGAGGTTCTTTCCCCAGGGCAGTGCACGATCCATCTTGACCGCACCCGCCAGCGGATTCAGGAATCCCGGCTTCAAACAGTCCTGCGCGTCTATGCGCATATAGCGCGGATCGGTGACATGCGTGTCGCGGACCTTGAACGCCTGCTTGGTCGCCTCGACGGCGCAATGCACATAGTCGGCGCTGTCGGCTGCGATGTTGTCCAGGCCGAGGCGGTCGAGGATGCCGAGTATCATCAGCGACACCACGCCTTGGGTGGGCGGCGGCAGGTTGTACAGCGTGCCCAGGCTGTGCGCCAGCGCCAGCGGTTTCACCCGCTCGGCGCGGTAGGCATTCAGGTCGGAAAGCGCAACCGGACTGCCGATCGCGGCCAGGTCGGCGGCGATGGTCTGCGCCAGTTCGCCGCGATAGAAATCGTCCAGGCCGGTGCGGGCGAGATGGCGCAGCAGCGCCGCCATGCGCGGCTGCAAGAACAGGCTACCCTGCGCGGGTGGCTTGCCGCCGGCCAGGAAACATCCGGCAAAACCCGGCTGCTGTTCCAGCTCGGCCAGCTTGGCCGTGGTGCTGCGCATCTGGCTGGCGCTGACCGGCACGCCGTGCTCCGCATAATCGATCGCTGCCTCGAACAAACGCGACAACGGCATGTGTCCGTCCCAGCGCTGCCGGCTGAATTCCAGCGCGCGTTCCCAGCCGGACACCGTGCCGGCTACAGTGTTCGCGGCCAGCGGGCCGCGCACCGGGATGCTGTGCAATCCTTTTGCCGTATAGAACGACGCGGTCAATCCCGCCGCCGCGCCGCCGCAGGCGTCTATGGCTATGGGTTCCTGCCCCGGCTCGTGGATCATCCAGAATGCGTCGCCGCCCAGCCCGGTCATGTGCGGATAGACCATCGCGATGGTCGCTGCGGCGGCGACCATGGCCTCGATCGCGTTGCCGCCTTCTTTCAGCACATCGCGTGCTGCTTGCGCTGCCAGAAAATGCGGCGCGACTGCCATCGCGCCACGGGTTTTCGGTTCATTCGTCATGTATTGTTTTACTCCCGGTTTTTCAAATACCAATCCGATGTCTTGCCTTGCCTCGACCTGATCTCTGGTCTTGCAGGATTCTGCGACGGTATCGAAGTCTACCAGAGAGAGGGAGTCCGCCTGCAGTCGAAGCGCAGGGCTGTCTATCGGGGCAGGTTCAATCATTGCATGCAAAAGCTGCGGCCATAGCGATGGCCGCAGCCTGGTTTGCGCCGTGCAGATCAGCCGGCGGCTGCCACCGCCAGCTCGATCGCGACGGGCGGCGCAACCATGCGTTTGCGCCAGGCTTTCAGCACGAAGAACGCCAGCAGCGCGGTCGCCACGTCCATCAGCGCGACGATGCCGAAGATCGGCACCCAGCTCTGCGTGCTTTCATGCAGCAGCGCGGCGACCGGTGCACCGAGGATCGCGCCGACGCCCTGGGCCATGTACAGGAAGCCATAATTGGCGGTCGCATTGCGGGTGCCGAAGATGTCGGTCAGCGTGGCCGGGAACAGCGAGAAGATCTCGCCCCAGCCGAAGAACACCACGCCGGACAGCAGCACAAAGGCCAGCGCATTGTCCTTGAACGCGAGCATCGTCAGGATCGCGGCCGCTTCCAGCAGGAAGGCGATGAACATGGTGTTCTCGCGGCCGATGCGGTCGGAAACCCAGCCGAAGAAGGGGCGCGTCAATCCGTTGGTGAAGCGGTCTATCGACATCGCCAGCGGCAGCGCGGCCATGCCGAACACCAGCACGTCGCTGACGCCGAAGTCCTTCGCGAATGCGCCCATCTGCGAGATCACCATCAGGCCGCCGGTGGACATCATCGTCATCATCGCGAACAGTAGCCAGAACACCGGCGATTTCAGCATCTCGCGCGAGCCGAAATCGCGTGTGCCCTGGTACACTTTTCCGGAAGCTGCGGCTGCCTGCGCCGGCAGGGCGGATGCCGGGCGGCGCAGTCCCTGGGCGACGGCCAAGCCTACCAGGCCAAGTATCAGGCCGAATGTGGTCAGCGCATGCTCATAGCCGGCGTCCTTGATCATCGTCGCGATCGGGAAGGTCGTCATGATCGCGCCGAAGCCGTAGCCGGCTGCGACCACGCCGGTGGCCAGGCCGCGCTTGTCCGGGAAGCATTGCACCATCAGGCCGACGATGCCGACGTAGATGATCCCGGTGCCGAGGCCGCCCATCACCCCATAGGAAAGATACAGGCCGGCCAGGCCGTGCACCGAGGCCGCCATCACCCAGCTGCCGCCGGTCAAGATCGCGCCGGCGGAGATCAGCAAGCGGGGGCCGAATTTCTGGATCAGGTAGCCCTGCAGCGGCGAAAGCCAGGTTTGCAGCACAATGAGGATGGAAAACGTGACCTGGACCGCAGCCAGGCTGGATCCGAGCGAGGCCTGCAACGGCTTCACGAACAACGCCCAGGCATATTGCGAACTCGAGATCGACATCATCGCAACCAGCCCGAACACCAGCTGCCACCAGCGATGGTGGAACCAGACGGATTTACTCCCTGATTTGTTTTCCGGTTTTTTTTCCGGGCCGGCAATAGTTTCCATAGTCATTCACCTCATTCAGATTGTTGGCCCCGGCAACCTGCCGGCGCTTTGATGAAGTATTCAGCAACATGCATGCCAAATGCGAGTCTGGCGGAATTTCAATGCATAGAACCGCGCTGCAGGATATCGCCTGTCCGCTGCCCTGGCAATCCCATCCCATCGTGGTGCGGCAGATTCCATAATGGTGCAGGTTGATTGAGCGGAATGCCGGGCAGCCGGGTTGAAACGGCCGGGCATTGCGGTTGGCCAACGTGCTGTATGGCACGCTGACCGGACTGTATGCCTACAAGCACGAGCGCGGCAGGGTGTTTGACTGGTATCATCTCAACCCTGGTTTGGGTGGAATTCCAGCCGGGGTATGGTTCGGCGCTTGCCGGTTTTGAGGAGATGGATATGAAGTGGCTGGCGATTGTTGCCGCGTTGATCATGTGCGCGGCGTTGCTGGTGGCGCGCGCGGCGCGCGCGGGCGAGCTGCCGCAAGCGGGCGGGCCGGCGCCGGATTTCAGCCTGCCCGACCAGAACGGCAAGCCGCACAGCTTGCAGGATTATCGCGGCCAGTGGCTGGTGCTGTATTTCTATCCCAGGGACGATACGCCGGGCTGCACCCAGGAGGCGTGCGCGTTCCGCGACGACCTGAAGCAGATAGCCGAGCTGGGCGCGCAGGTGGTCGGGATCAGCGTCGACGACAGCGGCAGCCATGCGGAATTCGCGAAGAAATACCATCTGCCGTTCCCGCTGCTGGCCGACGAGAGGGGTGCGACTGCGGCGCGCTATGGCGCGCTGCTGGATCTGTGGCTGATCAAATTCGCGCGGCGCTATACCTTTTTGATCGACCCGCAAGGCAAGGTCAGCAAGGTGTATCTGAGCGTGGATACTTCGCGCCACTCGAAGCAGATCATCGATGACCTGAAGAAATTGACCGCAGGAGCGACTCTGTAATTACGATTTGCGCTAACAATGCAATAACCTCGGGTCTTGTAGGAGCGGGCCATGCCCGCGAACACCTTTTCGCGGGCATGGCCCGCTCCTACAATCTATCCAGGCTACATCCGACCATTTATTATCAAAATATCATTCAAAATAATCCATGCCGTATATCACTCTGGACAAGGCCTGTCTCGCCTTCGGTCACGTCGCGCTGCTGGACCATGCAGATTTTCAACTCGACGAGGGCGAGCGCGTCGGCCTGATCGGGCGCAACGGCGGCGGCAAGTCCAGCATGATGCGCGTGCTGGCGGGACTGGCCACGCTGGATGACGGACTGGTGTGGCGCATGCCGACCGCGCGCATCTGCCATGTCAGCCAGGAGCCGGTGCTGGATGCCGACGACACGGTGTTCGATGCGGTCGCGAAAGGTCTGGGCAAGCTGCAGCAGCTGCTGCACGATTATCACGAGGTCTCGCACCAGCTTTCCGAACCGGATGCGGACTATGACAAACTGCTGGAACAGATGCAGCTGTTGCAGACCCAACTGGAAGCACAGGACGGATGGCAAGTCGAAGCGCGCATAGAGACCGCGATCAGCAAACTCGATCTGGACCCAGACAAACGCATAGGCGAATTGTCCGGCGGGCAGCGCAAGCGCGTCGCATTGGCGCAGGCGCTGGTGGCCGAGCCGGACGTGCTGATCCTCGACGAGCCGACCAACCACCTGGATTTTGAGTCTATCGAATGGCTGGAAGGACTGCTGAATGATTTCATCGGCAGCGTGCTGTTCGTCACCCATGACCGGCGCTTTCTCGACAACGTCGCGACGCGCATCGTCGAGCTGGACCGCGGCAAGCTGGCGAGTTTTCCCGGCAATTTCTCCGCCTATCAGGCGATCAAGGAACGCATGCTGGCCGACGAGGCGGTGGTCAACGCCAAGTTCGACAAGGTGCTGGCGCAGGAAGAGGTGTGGATACGCCAGGGTGTCAAGGCGCGCCGCACCCGCAACGAAGGCCGCGTGCTGCGCCTCGAAGCTTTGCGCCGCGAGCGCGCCGCGCGCCGCGAGAAGGTCGGCAAGGTCGAGATGAGCGTGGATGCCGGCGAGCGCTCCGGCAAGCTGGTCGCGGAACTGACCAGCGTCTGCAAAGCGTATGGCGGGCGCAGGATCATCGATGATTTTTCCTGCCGCATCCAGCGCGGCGACAAGATCGGGCTGCTGGGGCCGAACGGCGCCGGCAAGAGCACGCTGCTGAAGATCATCCTCGGCGAGCTGCAGCCCGACAGCGGGCAGGTCAAGCTCGGCACCAAGATATCGGTGGCCTATTTCGACCAGCTGCGCGCGCAGCTGGATGACGACGCGACGCTGGCCGACACCATCAGCCAGGGCTCGGATTTCATCGAGATCGCCGGGCAGAAGAAACACGTGATCAGCTATCTCGGCGATTTCCTGTTCCCGCCGGAGCGCGCGCGTTCGCCGGTCAGGAGCTGTTCCGGCGGCGAGCGCAACCGCTTGCTGCTGGCACGGCTGTTCACCCAGCCGGCCAACGTGCTGGTGCTGGACGAGCCGACCAACGACCTCGACATCGAGACGCTGGAGCTGCTCGAGGAACTGCTCGCCAACTATGACGGCACGCTGTTCCTGGTCAGCCACGACCGTTCCTTCCTCGACAACGTGGTCACCCAGGTGATCGCGTTCGAGGGCGACGGCAAGCTGGTCGAATATGTCGGCGGCTACGAGGACTGGGTGCGGGTCAAGAAATACCAGGCCCAAGCTGCAGCGCTGAAGCCTGCGGCATCGGCGAAACCAACTGTTCCAACTCCACCGCGCAACACAGCAGCGCCGGTGGAAAAACCGAAGTCTGCCGGCAAACTCGGCTTCAGGGAGCAGCGCGAGCTGGAACAATTGCCGAAGCGCATCGAGGCGCTGGAGCTCGAGCAGGGCGACATCGCCGCGCAGCTTGCCGACGGTGCGCTGTATCGCAGCGATGCCAGACGCGCGCAGCAGCTGCAGGCGCGCAGCGAGCAGATCGAAAGCGAACTGCAGGCGTCTCTGGCGCGCTGGGAAGAGCTGGAACGGCGCAGCGAAAACTCAGGGTAGCGGGCGGTTCGTCTGCATCAGGCGGCGCTTGCGAAGCCCCGCCGCTACCGGGAATTCCAGCCACCGGCCGACCGGATTGCCGGATTCTTTACGCCTTCTTTATACCCGAACTCCGGATTTTTATGCCGTTTTGATCCGGCAGTCTCTACCATGCGTCTCCTTGAGTTCCTGCAAGGAGAATTGAAATGGACTGGTTATATCTGTTGCTGATCCTTGCCTTCTTCGGCCTGAGCGTGCTGTTCGTGCACGGCCTGCAAAAGCTGGGAGGCAAATCATGACGTTCTATATTGTTGGCGCCATCGTCGCCATCCTGCTGATGGTCTATCTCGCGGTTGCCTTTTTTAAACCGGAGCTGTTCTCATGATCAACGGAATTTTCCAGATTGTCCTCTATCTGGGCGTGCTGCTGGTGCTGACCAGACCACTGGGGGTTTACATGCGGCGCGTTTACGACGGCAACCTGCCCGTGTTGGTGCGCTGGCTGCAACCGGCGGAGAACCTGTTCTATCGCGTGTGCGGAATCGACAGACTGGAAATGCGCTGGACAGGCTACGCGCTGGCCGTGCTGTGGTTCAGCCTGCTCGGCGTGCTGGCGGTGTACCTGTTGCAGCGCCTGCAGGGCATGCTGCCGCTGAACCCGCAGGGCATGGGTGCGGTCTCGCCAGACTCCTCGTTCAACACCGCCCTGAGCTTCGTCACCAACACCAACTGGCAGGGCTATGCCGGCGAGTCCACGATGAGCTACTTCACGCAGATGGCCGGGCTGACGGTGCAGAACTTCTTCTCGGCCGCCACCGGCATGGCCGTCGCCATCGCACTGATCCGCGGCTTCGCGCGCCACACCGTGGAGACCATAGGCAATTTCTGGGTAGACATGACGCGCAGCATCATCTACATCCTGCTGCCGCTCTCCATCGTCCTGGCGCTGGTGCTGGTCGGCCAGGGGGTGATACAGAACCTGTCCGCCTACCAGACCGTGACCACGGTGGAGGCGACCACCTATGACAATCCCAAAGTGGATGCGGCAGGCAACGCGCTGAAGGACGCTGCCGGCAATCCGGTTACCGAGAAGGTCACCACGCATGATCAGGTCATTGCCATGGGACCGGTCGCCTCGCAGGAAGCGATCAAGCAGCTCGGCACCAATGGCGGCGGTTTCTTCAACGCCAACTCGGCTCACCCGTTCGAAAACCCCACGCCGTTCTCCAACTTGCTGGCAATGCTGGCGATCTTCCTGATCCCGGCCGGGCTGTGCTACACCTTTGGCAGCATGGTGGGCGATACGCGCCAGGGCTGGGCGATCCTGATCTCCATGACCGTATTGTTCGTCGGCTTCCTCGCCGTAGCCGTATATGCCGAGCTGCAGGGCAATCCCGCGTTCATGGCCATGGGTGTGGACCAGAGTCCCTACGCCACCCAGCATGGAGTCGCACAGGCCGGCGGCAACATGGAAGGCAAGGAGACGCGCTTCGGCATCGTCAACTCCGCCTTGTTCGCCACCATCACCACCGCGGCCTCCTGCGGCGCTGTGAACGCGATGCATGATTCGTTCACGCCGCTGGGCGGCCTCGTGCCGCTGGCGCAGATCCAGCTGGGCGAGGTGATCTTTGGCGGCGTCGGCTCCGGCCTGTACGGCATGCTGGTATACGCCGTGATCGCGGTGTTCCTGGCCGGGCTGATGATAGGCCGCACGCCCGAATATCTGGGCAAGAAAATCGAGGCGTTCGACATCAAGATGGCTTCGCTGGTGATCCTGATTCCGCCGCTGATCATCCTCGGCGGTACTGCGCTGGCCGTCATGCTGGAGGCGGGAAGAAGCGGCATTTTCAATCCCGGCGCCCACGGCTTCAGCGAAGTGCTGTATGCCTTTTCTTCGGCGGTCGGCAACAACGGCAGCGCGTTCGCCGGCATTTCCGCCAACACGCCATTTTACAACAGTGCGCTCGGGCTCGCCGTCTGGTTCGGCCGTTTCTGGCTGATCATTCCGGTGCTGGCGCTGGCCGGCTCGCTGGCCGGCAAGAAGCGCATCCCGGTCAGTGTAGGCAGCATGGCGACGCATACTCCGCTGTTCGTGTGGCTGCTGGTCGGCACCGTGTTGCTGGTGGGCGCGCTGAACTTCGTGCCGGCGCTGGCGCTGGGTCCGGTGATCGAGCACCTGAACATGATCGGCGTTCGTTAGGAGACAGATATGACAGGCAAGACCGTTTCATTCGCGCTGTTCGAGCGCGAGATCGCCCGGCAAGCGGTGGTCGATTCGTTCCGGAAACTGAACCCGCGCCAGCAGATGAGGAATCCGGTGATGTTCGTGGTGTGGGTGGGCAGCCTGCTGACGACGGGGCTGTTGTTCCAGGCACTGTTCGGCCACGGCGAAGCACCGGCCGGCTTCATCCTCGCCATCACGCTGTGGCTGTGGTTCACCGTGCTGTTCGCCAACTTCGCCGAGGCGATGGCCGAAGGCCGCAGCCGCGCGCAGGCCGCCGCGATGCGCAGCGCCAAACGCGATATCCAGGCCAGGAAACTGGATCGCCCGGTCTACGGCGAGAAGTACGTTCTGGTACCCGGTTCCGGGTTGCGCAAGGACGACGTGGTGCTGGTGGAGGCCGGCGATTTCATCCCCGGCGACGGCACAGTGATCGAGGGTGTGGCCTCGGTGGACGAGAGCGCCATCACCGGCGAGAGTGCGCCGGTGATACGCGAATCCGGCGGCGACTTCAGTGCAGTGACCGGCGGCACACGTGTGCTGTCGGACTGGCTGGTGGTGCGCATCACCACCAACCCGGGCGAGACCTTCCTCGATCGCATGATCGCGATGGTGGAGGGCGCCAAGCGCCAGAAAACGCCCAACGAGATCGCGCTGACCATCCTGCTGGTGGCGATGACGCTGATCTTCCTGTTCGTGATCGTCACGCTGCTGCCGTTCTCGCTATATAGCGTCGCGGCTGTCAAGGCCGGGACGCCGGTCAGCATCACCGTGCTGGTGGCACTGCTGGTGTGCCTGATTCCCACCACCATCGGCGGCCTGCTGTCTGCCATCGGCGTGGCCGGCATGGGCCGCATGCTGCAGAAGAACGTGATCGCCACGTCGGGCCGTGCTGTTGAAGCGGCGGGCGATGTGGACGTGCTGCTGCTGGACAAGACCGGCACGATCACCCTGGGCAACCGCCAGGCCAGCAACTTCCTGCATGCCGGCGGCGTGACCGAGGCCGAGCTGGCGGATGCGGCGCAGCTCGCGTCGCTGGCCGATGAGACGCCTGAGGGTCGCAGCATCGTGGTGCTGGCCAAGGAGAAATTCGGCCTGCGCGAACGCAATATCCACGAGATGGGCGCGACCTTCATCCCGTTCAGCGCGCAGACGCGCATGAGCGGCGTCAATGTCCCGGCGCATGGCGGCGCGGCAGCGCGCCAGATCCGCAAAGGCGCCGCCGATGCCATCCGCAATCACATTGTCAGCCTGGGCGGCCAGTTTCCCCCGGAAGTGAACGTCATCGTCGATAACGTCTCGCGCCGCGGCAGCACGCCGCTGGTGGTGGCAGACGGCACCAGGGTGATGGGTGTGATCGAACTCAAGGACGTGGTGAAGGGCGGCATCAAGGAGCGTTTCGCCGAACTGCGCCGCATGGGCATCAAGACCATCATGATCACCGGCGACAACCGCCTGACCGCCGCGGCCATCGCGGCCGAAGCGGGCGTGGACGATTTTCTCGCCGAGGCAACGCCGGAGGCCAAGCTGAAGCTGATCCGCGAGCACCAGGCGCAGGGCCGCCTGGTGGCGATGACCGGGGACGGCACCAACGACGCGCCCGCATTGGCACAGGCAGACGTGGCGGTGGCGATGAACACCGGCACGCAGGCGGCCAAGGAAGCCGGCAACATGGTGGATCTGGATTCCAACCCGACCAAGCTGATCGAGATCGTCGAGACCGGAAAGCAGATGCTGATGACGCGCGGTTCGCTCACCACCTTCAGCATCGCCAACGATGTGGCCAAATATTTCGCCATCATCCCGGCCGCCTTCGCCACGACCTACCCGGCATTGGGTGCGCTGAACGTGATGCATCTGGCCACGCCTTCCAGCGCCATCCTGTCGGCGGTGATCTTCAATGCGCTGATCATCATCGCGCTGGTGCCGCTGGCGCTGAAGGGTGTGAAGTACCGCGCCATTGGCGCCAACGTGCTGCTGCGCGACAACCTGCTGGTCTACGGCCTGGGCGGCATCGTCGTCCCGTTCGTCGGCATCAAGCTGATCGACATGCTGCTGGTCGCCCTGCATCTGGCTTGAGAAAGGAAACATCATGTTCAAAGAACTTCGTCCCGCCATTGTCAGCTTCGTGCTGCTGTCGCTGCTGACCGGCATCGCATATCCGCTGCTCGTCACCGGCATCGCGCAGGCCACCATGGCTGCCAGGGCCAACGGCAGCCTGATCGTGAAGGACGGCAAGCCGGTCGGCTCCGGCCTGATCGGCCAGTCGTTCTCGGGCCCCGGGTATTTCTGGGGCCGCCCGTCGGCGACCGGCCCGATGCCCAACAACGCCTCGGCATCCGGCGGCTCCAACCTGGGGCCGACCAACCCTGCGCTGCTGGAGGCGGTCAAGGCCAGGGTGCAGACGCTGCGCGACGCCGACCCGGGCAATCGGCAGCCGGTTCCGGTGGATCTGGTCACTGCTTCAGCCAGCGGGCTCGATCCGCACATCAGCCCCGCCGCCGCGGAATACCAGCTTGCCCGCGTGGCCCGGGTGCGCAAGCTCGATCCGGATATCTTGCGCAAGCTGGTGGCGGAGCATACCCAGGGCCGCCAGTTCGGCATCCTCGGGGAGCCTGCGGTGAATGTGCTGGAACTCAACTCTGGCCCTAGACGCATTGCGCTAAACTGCATGCATGGATGACCAACGTCCCGACCCCGACTCTTTGCTGGAAAGAGTACAGCGCGCAGAAGCCAGGCGCCGCCGCGGCCGCCTGAAGATATTCTTCGGCGCCAGCGCCGGCGTCGGAAAGACCTTCGGCATGCTGCTGGCCGCGCGCGAGCGCCGTGCGGCAGGGCTGGATGTGGTGGCCGGTTATGTCGAAACGCACCGGCGCGCCGAGACCGAGCAGCTGCTGCAAGGGCTGGAAGTGCTTCCGCCACGGATGGTGGAGTACCGCGGCACCCAGCTGCGCGAATTCGATCTGGATGCCGCGCTCAAACGCCATCCGGCGCTGATCCTGGTGGACGAGCTGGCGCATGCCAACACTCCCGGTTCGCGCCATCCCAAGCGCTGGCAGGATGTCGAGGAATTGCTGGAAGCGGGCATCGATGTGTATACCGCGATCAACGTCCAGCACATCGAAAGTCTCAATGATGTGGTCTCGCAGATCACCGGCATCCCGGTATGGGAGACCGTGCCCGACGCGGTGCTTGAAGGCGCCGACGAGATCGAGCTGATCGACCTGCCGCCGGATGAGCTGTTGCAGCGACTCAAGGAAGGCAAGGTCTATCTTCCCCAGCAGGCGGAACGCGCTGCGCAGAATTTCTTCCGCAAGGGCAACCTGATCGCGCTGCGCGAACTGGCGCTGCGGCGCACCGCGGACCGTGTCGATGCGCAGATGCGCGACTACCGCGAAGATCATGCGATCCAGGATGTGTGGCAGGTGAAGGAACGGCTGCTGGTCTGCATCGGGCCGGGCGGCTCTGCCGAAAACCTGGTGCGCGCGGCGTATCGCCTGGCGCAGTCGCTGAAGGCGGAATGGATCGTCGTATATGTCGAGACCGCCAGGCTGCAGCGTCTTTCCAGGGAGCAGCGCGATGCGATACTGCGCACGCTGAAACTGGCCGAGGAGCTGGGCGCAGAGACGGTTACGCTGAGCGGCTACCGGCTGGCCGAAGAGGTGGTTGCATATGCCCGCGCCCGCAATGCCACCCGCGTCGTGCTGGGCAAGCCGACACGCTTGGGCTGGAAACGCTGGCTGTTCGGGTCGCTGGTCGACACCATCGTCCGCCAGGCCGGTGACATCGACATCCACGTGGTGGGCAGGGAAGCCGACTTCCTGTCGCAGATGAAGGAGAACCCCTACTTTTCGCGCAGCCGGTTGTACCTCGGGCTGGCATCCGAGGAGCCGCGTGCGCTGTTCTGGTGGCGCGCGGGTTATGCATGGGCGGTTGCGGCGACGGCGATCTGCACCGCGGCAGCCTGGTTCATGCTTGGCCATTTCGCATTGTCCAACCTGATCATGGTTTACCTGCTGGGCGTGGTGGCGGTGGCGACGCGCTATGGGCGCGGACCATCGGTGCTCAGCTCGTTCCTGAGCGTGGTGCTGTTCGATTTCTTTTTCGTGCCGCCGCGATTCAGCTTTGCCGTCTCGGATACGCAGTATCTGGTCACTTTCGCCGTGATGCTGGTGGTCGCGCTGGTGATCAGCAGCATGACGGCAAGCACCCGCCACCAGGCCAAGGTCGCCGGCCACCGCGAGCGGCGGATGGCTTCGCTGTATGCGATGAGCCGCGAACTGGCCGCGACACGCGGCGTGGAGAATGTCGTCAGCATCGCGGTCAGGCATGTCGCAGAGGTGTTCGAGGTGCAGGCCGTGGTGTTGCTGCCGGACCAGACCGGGCGCATCGTATATCCCGCTGAACATGGGTCGGCGCAATCCTGCCACGGCAGCGACCTGAGCGTCGCGCAATGGGTATATGACCATGGGCAGATGGCGGGCCAGGGTACCGATACCTTGCCCGGGGGGGAAATGGTGTACCTGCCGCTGAAGGCCGCTTCCGCAATGATAGGCGTGCTGGCCTTATTGCCGCTCAATCCGGCGCGGCTTGCCTTGCCCGAGCAGCAGCGGCTGCTGGAGACGTTCAGCAGCCAGATTGCGCTGGCGCTGGAGCGGGTCAGGCTGTCGGCAGAAGCGCACAACGCCCAGCTGGAGATCGAAGCCGAACAGCTGCGCAACTCCCTGCTGTCGGCGATCTCGCATGACCTGCGCACCCCGCTGGCGGCGATCATCGGCGCGTCCAGCAGCCTGGTGCAGGACCAGGACAAGCTGGGCGAGCATGCGCGCCGCGAACTCGGTATGACCATTTATGACGAGGCGGTACGCATGGCCGGACTGGCCAACAATCTGCTGGACATGGCACGGCTGGAAGCCGGCGCTGTGGTGCTGAACCGGCAATGGCAACCGCTGGAAGAAGTGGTCGGTGCGGCATTGGCCGGTATGGGCACGCGCCTGGCCGGCCATCCGGTTAGCGTCACGCTGCCGCGCGACCTGCCGCTGGTCGAGATAGACAGCCTGCTGATCGAGCGGGTGTTTGCGAACCTGCTGGAGAATGCGGCGAAGTACACGCCGCCCGGAACGCCGATCGGGATTTCCGCTACGACCTCAGCGGACGAACTGGTGGTGACCGTATCCGATCGGGGGCACGGGATCCCGGCCGGGGAAGAACAGCGCATCTTCGAAAAATTCCATCGCGTCGCCGGGGAAGGCAACCAGGGAGGAGCGGGTCTCGGATTGACGATCTGCCGCGCCATCGTGCAGGCGCACGGCGGGCGGATATGGGCCGATAATCTGCCGTCTGGCGGCGCAGCATTCCGTTTTGCGCTGCCGTTGACCGAGCCGCCGCCGGTGGAGCGGGAGGAGGCCGTGCCGTCATGAGCAATTCCGCCACCATCATCGTCATCGAGGACGAAGCGCAGATACGCCGCTTCCTGAGGACCGCGCTGGCGGCGGAAGGCTACAGGGTATACGAGGCGGAAACCGGCAGGCAGGGGCTGACCGAAGCCGCGACGCGCAAGCCGGACCTGGTCATACTCGACCTCGGCCTGCCCGACATCGACGGCGTGGAAGTGGTCAGGCAGTTGCGCGTCTGGTGTTCCGCTCCGGTCATCATCCTGTCCGCGCGCTCGCAGGAAAGCGACAAGATTTCCGCGCTGGATGCCGGCGCCGACGATTATCTGGTCAAACCTTTCGGCGTCGGCGAGCTGCTGGCAAGGATGCGCGTGGCGTTGCGGCACCTGCCTGATGCGGGGAACGGGAACGAACCGGGAGTTTTCTCGGTGGGCGCGCTGGAAGTGGACATGGTACATCGCAGGGTTACGGTCGCAGGCGCGGAAGTTCACCTTACCCCGATCGAATATCGTTTGCTCACGGTGCTGGTCAGGCACGCCGGCAAGGTGCTGACGCACCGCCTGCTGCTCAGCGAAGTGTGGGGGCCCAGCCATGTGGAGCACGCCCATTACCTGCGCATCTACATGGGCGCATTGCGCCACAAGCTGGAGCAGGACCCCGCGCGCCCGCGCTTCCTGCTCACCGAGGTGGGGGTGGGTTACCGGCTGGCCGTAGTCTGAAAGCGTAGCCGGTGATCATCCGGCCGGGTCGCGCCGGGAAGAACTGGAGCGGCGCAGCGAAACAGCGGGACAGTAGCCAGCCGTGTCAGGCGCCGCGCATGCCATGCGCGGCCAGCCACGCGAGCAGGCGCTTCCAGCCGTCTGCGGCGGTTTCCCTGCGGTAGCTCGGACGGTAATCGGCGAAAAAGGCATGCGGCGCATCCGGGTAGACGACGATCTCCGAAGCACTGTTTCCACCTGCCAGCAGCTGCTGCATGCGCGTTACGTCAGTCAGCGGGATGCTGCCATCCTGGCCGCCATACAGGCCCAGCACCGGCACGGCCAGCCGGGGGACGATGTCCACCGGGTGCAGCGGTTGCAGCGCGCTGGCCGGCGGGGCGAGCTTGCCGTACCAGGCCACGCCCGCCTTGAGCTTTGCGTTGTGCGCGCAGTACAGCCAGGTGATGCGGCCGCCCCAGCAGTAGCCGGTGATCGCGATGCGGCCGGCATCCGCGACGGACAGCGTGCGCAGATGCTCCACGGTGGCATCCAGGTCGGCGATCACCTGCGCGTCGGCAGTCTTGCCGACCACATTGGACAGGATCTCGTTGATGTCGGTCATCGCGGACACGTTGCCGTGGCGCGCAAACAGCTCCGGCGCGATCGCCAGATAACCCAGCTGCGCGAGGCGGCGGCAGATGTCGCGGATGTGCTCGTGCACGCCGAAGATCTCCTGCACCACCAGCACCACGGGCAAGCCGCTACGGTTTTCGGGATAAGCCAGATAGCCGGGCATCTCGCCGTCGGCGGTGCGGATGCCGATGTCGCGGGTGACCAGCCCGCTGCTGTCGGTGGTGATGGCTTGCGCGGCGACAGCCTGCACCGCGGACGCATAGCCGGGCTTCGGGGTCGCGCTCATGAGGCCACCGCAACGCGATGGGTGCAGCGGCAGACAGGCAGGCGCAGTGTTGCTGGCATGGATGATCCTCCGGTGTGTCGTTGTGTCTATGGTAATGCAGCGCGCCGATATCCGCACCCGGTTCAGCGCATGCGCTTGATCGCCGCGCCGGAAAGCAGCACCGCGCCGGCGGCCAGCATCCCGGCGCCGAGCAGCTGCGGCGCATTGCCGGAAAAATGGAACAGTTCGCGCAGCGCCGGCACGCCCAGCACCAGCGCGAGTCCGGCCAGGCCACCCGGCACGATCCACGCCAGCACCGGGTTGTCGCGCGACCAGGTGCGCCGCCAGGACGCGTCCGCGGAACGGTTGCTGAACACCAGCGCGATGTTCCCGGCCACCATCGCGGTGAACACCAGCGCGCGCACGGCATCCTGTTCCAGCGCGGCCGACCACGCCCAGGCATAGACTGCGGCAGCGACGATGAAGGCCGCCAGCCCCTGCAACAGGCTGCCCGCCAGCAGTTTTCCGCCGAACAGCGCCTCGCCGGGCGCCCTGGGCGGACGCTGCATGATGCCGGCGTCCTCGGGCTCGGCCTCGAAGAAGATCGAGCAGGCCGGGTCGATGATCAGCTGCAGGAACATGATGTGCGCGGGCAGCAGCAGCAGCGGCGCGCCGATCAGCGCCGGCAGCAGCGCGATGCCGACGATCGGGATATGCACCGCCAGCGCGTAGCTCATCGCCTTGCGCAGGTTGGCGTAGATGCGCCGCCCCAGCCGTATCGTCGCGGCCAGCGAGGCGAAGTCGTCGCTGAGCAGCACCAGCCCGGCCGCTTCGCGCGCGACGTCGGTGCCGCGGCCGCCCATCGCGACGCCGATGTGCGCGGCCTTCAGCGCGGGCGCGTCGTTGACGCCGTCCCCGGTCATCGCGACGATCTCGCCATTGGCCTTGAATGCCTCGACGATGCGCAGCTTCTGCTGCGGCACGATGCGCGCGAACACCCGCACCTGCTTCAGTCTTGCGCGCAGCGCCGCCTCGGACAGCGCGTCCAGTTCGCTGCCGGTCAGCACATCCGCCGCGGGCAGGCCCAGCTCGCGCGCGATCGCCTGCGCGGTGCGCGCATGGTCGCCGGTGATCATCACCACGCGTATGCCGGCCGCGTGGCACTGCGCGACCGCATCGACCGCATCCGGCCGCAGCGGGTCCTGCAGGCCGAGCAGGCCGACGAACGAGAACGCGATGTCGTGCTGTTGCGCCGGCCATGCCTGGCCGGGCTGCAGTTCGGCGCGCGCGACGCCCAGCACGCGCAGCCCCTGGGCGGCCAGCTCGTCGGCGACCCGGGCGACCGGCGCGGCCTCGGCTTCGGGCAGGTGGCAAAGGTCGATGATGGCTTCCGGCGCGCCCTTCGCGGCAACCATCTGGCGCTCCCGGTCTGCACCGTGCCAGACGTGCGTCATCGCCGCCAGTTCCGGCGACAGGCCGTACTCGTGCACCAGCTCCCATGACGCGTGCAGGTGCTCGCTGCCGCTCAGCGTGCGCTTGCCCAGCTCGTGCAGCGCGCGCTCCATCGGATCGAACGGTTCGCGCACGCTGGCGAGGATGCCGAATTCCACCAGTTCGTGCCAGGGCTCGGGCAGCTCGCTGCCGGGAACCACGTCCAGCAGCCGGCCCTGGCCCGGCATGGTGCCGGCGCTGTACAGCTTGCGGATCACCATGCGGTTCTCGGTGAGCGTGCCGGTCTTGTCGGTGCACAGCACCGTGGTCGCGCCCAGCGTCTCGATCGCATCCAGCCGCCGCGTCAGCACGTTGCGCCGCGAGATGCGCCATGCGCCCAGCGCCATGAACACCGACAGGATCACCGGGAATTCCTCCGGCAGCGAGGCCATCGCCAGGCTGATGCCGGCCAGCAGCGCGTCCAGCCAGTTGCGGTGCGCGATGCCGTAGGCCAGCACCAGCACCGTGCAGATGGCGGCCGCGAATAGCGCCAGCCGCCGCACCAGCGCGTCGGTCTGCAGCCGCAGCGGCGAGGCGCCGGGGCGGGCGCGTTGCAGCGATCCGCCGATCTGCCCGATCGCGCTGGACTTGCCGGTCGCGGTCACCTGCGCGATGCCGCTGCCCTGCACCAGCACCGTCCCGGCATAGACCCAGGGCTGGCCGTCGCCGCCCGGCGCGCGCGCGGATTCGCCGGAGGCGCCGGGGCGCTTGTGCACCGGCACCGATTCGCCGGTCAGCATGGATTCGTCGGCGGAGAGGTTGTTGCAGCTGAGCAGCAGCGCATCGGCCGCGACGCGATCGCCTTCCTTGAGCAGCATCAGGTCGCCCGGCACCACATCGCGCCCCGGGATGCGCTGCTGCCTGCCGTCGCGCAGCACCAGCGCGCGCGGGCTGGACAGGTCGCGCAGCGCTTCCAGCACCCGCTCGCTCTTGCGCTGCTGGACCACGGTCAGCGTGATCACGATCAGCACGAAGAACATCAGCATCAGCGCATCCCCGACATCGCCCAGCACCAGGTAGATCGCGCCGGCGGCGATCAGCAGCAGGAACATCGGCTGGCGCAGCACGTCGGCGACGACGTGCCACAGCCGGTGCGGCCGCGGCGGGTTCAGTTCGTTATGGCCGTATTCGGCGAGGCGGCGCTGCGCTACTGCGCTGCTCAGGCCGGCAAACGGCACTGCATCGTTCGCTATGCTCATGGGGTATCCGTGCCTTGCGCTGGCGAGAGCATAGCGCGATCAGCGCATATGCGCTAAGCCGCGGTTTGCCGGCCAGGAAACAGCTGCACGGCGGCTGCCTTTGCGGTACATTGCATCCCGCATGATAATAAAATGGTAACGCGGCTGGCCCATACTGGAAAATTATGGCTGGAAGATTGGCATCATTCCGATAATTGAATAATTGACAGGAGTTCAGAACTTATGAAGCAATACAGCAAGCGCATCGTGATCGTCCATTGGCTGACCCTGGTTATGCTGATCCTTGCCTGGTATCTGGGCGACAGCCTGGCCGACTCGACCGACGACAGCAAGGCCACGCTGGCCGGCTATATCGTGCATATTGCTGCGGGCGGCACGGTGCTGTTGCTGACGCTGTTCCGCGCGTTTGCGCGCCGCCAGGACGGGGCGCCGCCTGCCACCGGCGATGCGCCGCTGGACAAGCTGGCCCGGGGCGTGCACCACCTGCTCTATACGCTGCTGTTCCTGTTGCCGCTGAGCGGCATCGCGATCGTGCTGACCAGCAAGGTCGGTGCCGCATTGCTGGCCGGTGATGCGTCCTTGCTGCCGAAGGCGCACGGCTTCCACAACGTGTTCGCCCACGAGGTGCACGAGCAGCTGGTCAACGTGCTGATCGCGGTGGTGCTGCTGCATCTGCTCGGCGCGATCAAGCACCAGTTCATCAGCAAGGACGGGTTGATGACACGGATGATGCTGCGCAGGATGGACTGAGCTTTAGCGGATGGACCAGGCTTTACCGGATGCACTGATCCGGGCCGGGATCGGGCATTCGTCCCGCAACCATTCCAGGCCGACCTCTGCGGGCGCCGCGCAGGCGCCTCCCGCCTGAGTATGCAGGATGGGTTGACGAAGGATACCCATCAAAGATGAAGATGGGTATCGCGTTGCTTAACCCATCCTAAGCGAGCTGTATGGATTGATCCGGGCCGGGATCGGGCATTCGTCCCGCAACCATTCCCGGCCGATTTCTGCGGGATGCCGCGCAGGCGCCTCCCGCCTGAGTACGTAGGATGGGTTGACGAAGGATACCCATCAAAGATGAAGATGGGTATCGCGTTGCTTAACCCATCCTACGCGAGCTATGCTGCCGTTTGCGAATCGGCGATACAAAGATTACAAGTCTAGTGCTACACAAGAATCCGCATAGGAAATTAAGGTAAGTCCGCTCAAGTAAGCTACTCCCAGGAGAATTCCGTTACGACGATTTCGCATTTCACGCTTGGGTGAGATAAGCTATAAAAAAGGTCTGTGGCTTAATGAGCAGAACTTATGCTACTCCCGACGGGCCGGAATATTCTTTTATGAACCCCCATCGCTTAGAGATGCAATGCGAATGAGCAATGGAATTTCATGCTCATCACTCCATAGTTTGAATTGTACCCCTGCTGATTTTGCTCCCACCGGAACTTGCTGACGCGCATCAAATTCCATCATTGGAGCCCATTGGACTTGGTGATGTGGCAATAACGTGGGCGCAACGGGCTTTCCTGGCATTGAGTTGGCACGAAGGTTCAGATCGTTCCCCTGAATTATGATCTGAACCTTAAGAGTCAGAAAGCCGTGTTTCAAGCCGTCCTCTGGGTAGGCATGATTGGACCGAAAATCATAAATATTATCCATGCCCAGCTTGACGCAATGATTCGTTCTGACATTCTGAAGCTCGACGGCCTTGTTGTCTAAAATACGTTCAAAGCGCCAGTTATCATTTGCGAACGGAAGCGGGCATTCCCGGAAATGCTAGAATCCTGCCCCCTGTGTGCCGGCAAAGCCCCGGCGTGCCCCGGAAAATTCCGGGATGGCGACACCAGAAGAATATAAAAGGTAATTTTTCCTGATGTGGATAGTTGAATTAGCGCTGCGGCGGCCCTACACCTTCATCGTGATGGCGATCGTGATCCTGCTCGCCACGCCGCTCGCGATCCTGCGCACGCCGGTGGACATCCTGCCGGAGATCAACATCCCGGTGGTCAGCGTGATCTGGAACTACACCGGCTTTTCGCCGCAGCAGATGTCCGACCGCATCACCTCGGTCGACGAGCGCATCCTGACCACCACGGTGGACGACATCGAGCATATCGAGTCGCAGTCGCTGTATGGCATCTCGGTGGTGAAGATCTATTTCCAGCCGAACGCGAATATCCAGACCGCGATCGCGCAGATCGCCGCGGTGTCGCAGACCATCACCCGGGCGATGCCGGTCGGGATCACGCCGCCGCTGATCATCAAGTACACGGCTTCCAGCGTGCCGGTGATCCAGCTGGGTTTGTCGGGCCGCGATTTGTCGGAGCAGGAGATGTTCGACATCGCCGTCAACAACCTGAGGCCGCAGCTGGTGACGATACCGGGGGTCGCGATTCCCTGGCCCTACGGCGGGAAGATGCGCTTGATATCGGTCGACCTCGACAGCCAGGCGCTGCTGGCCAAGGGGATGACCCCGACCGACGTGATCAATGCGGTGAACAGCCAGAACCTGGCGCTGCCGTCCGGCACCGCAAAAATCGGCGAGACCGAATACAACGTCGACCTGAACGGCTCGCCGCCGACCATCGCCGGGTTGAACGACATCCCGGTCAAGACCGTGAACGGCGCGACCACCTTCTTGCGCGAAGTCGCCCATGTGCGCGACGGCTTTTCGCCGCAGACCAATATCGTCAAGCAGAACGGCGAGCGCGGCCTGCTGTTGTCGATCTACAAGAATGGCGGAGCCTCGACGCTGGATGTGGTCAGCGGGCTGAAGGCGAAATTGCCGACTCTGATGCCGCTGCTGCCCAAGGGGGTCGAGATCGCGCTGATGGCAGACCAGTCGATCTTCGTCAGGACCGCGATCACCGGCGTCACCCATGAAGCGCTGCTCGCGGCGGTGCTGACGGCGCTGCTGCTGTTGCTGTTTCTGGGCAACTGGCGCACCACCTCCATCATTGCGATCTCGATCCCGCTGTCGATCTTTTCCTCGATCGTGCTGTTGCATGCGGTGGGCGAGACCATCAACATCATGACGCTGGGCGGGCTGGCGCTGGCGGTCGGTATCCTGGTCGACGACGCGACGGTGACCATAGAGAATATCGAGCGCCATCTGCACATGGGCTCGGACCTGCATAGCGCGATCCTGGAAGGGGCCGGCGAGATCGCCGTGCCGGCGTTCGTCTCCACGCTGTGCATCTGCATCGTGTTCCTGCCGATGTTCTTCCTCGGCGGCACGGCGCACTATCTGTTCGTGCCGATGGCCGAGGCGGTGGTGTTCGCGATGCTGGCCTCCTACCTGATGTCGCGCACGCTGGTGCCGACCATGGCGCTGCTGCTGATGGGCCGCCAGGCGCGCGCCGGCCGGATCTCGCGCTGGATACACACGGCGCATGACGGCTTCAACCGCCGCTTCGAAGTGCTGCGCAAGGTCTATATCCACCTGCTCGGTCACCTGCTCGGCCAGCGCCGCAGCTTCCTCGCCGGCTTTGCCGCGTTTTGCCTGCTGTCGTGCGGACTGTATCTGATGCTGGGACGCGACCTGTTTCCTGATGTCGATACCGGCCAGATCAAGCTGCATATGCGCGCGCCAACCGGCACCCGGATAGAGGAAACGGCAAAGCTTGCCGACCGGGTCGAGAAAGTGCTGCGCGAGATCATCCCGGACCAAGAGATTGCCTCCATCATCGACAACATCGGGCTACCCTACAGCGGCATCAATCTTTCCTACAGCAACTCCGGCACGATAGGCACACTGGACACGGAGATGCTGATTTCGCTGAAACCCGGGCATCAGCCGAGCAGCAGATACATAGACCGGATACCTGAGGTGCTGCAGGCGCGCTTCCCCGGCGTCGAGTTCTTTTTCCAGCCCGCGGACATCGTCACCCAGATCCTGAATTTCGGCATACCCGCCGCGATTGACGTGCAAGTCTATGGCAAGAGCTATGCTGAAAACTACGCCTTTGCCGGGAAGCTGATCGGTCCGATCAAGGCCGTCAGCGGCGCGGTGGACGTGCGCCTGCAGCAGCGCCTGGATGAGCCGACGATAGCCCTGGACATGGATCGTGCGCGCCTGCAGAACATGGGCGTCAGCCCCGCCGACGTCGCACAGAATATCCTGCTGCCGCTGTCCGGGAGCCAGCAGACCCAGCCGGCATTCTGGCTCAATCCGGCCAATAGCATCGTCTACAACCTGCAGGCGCAGACGCCGCAGTACCAGATCCACTCGATGGACGACCTGCTGCAACTGCCGATCCAGTCCCCGGGCGATGCGTCCCCGGGTAATGCGAGCCAGCCGCCCCAGCTGCTGGGCAATCTGGTGAGTGTCGCGGCGACCAGGGAACCGGCCATCATGACCCGCTACAATCTGTTGCCCGCGGCCGATATCTACGTCAGCGTGCGCGGCCGTGATCTGGGCTCGGTAGCCGGGGAGATCCAGAAGATCGTCGACCAGGCCAGGCCGAATCTGCCGCCCGGCAGCCGCATCGCGCTGCGCGGGCAGGTGCAAACCATGCAGTCCTCCTATATGGATCTGGGCCTCGGGATACTCGGGGCCATCGTGCTGGTGTATCTGCTGATCGTGGTCAACTTCCAGTCCTGGATCGATCCCTTCATCATCATCAGCGCGCTGCTGGCAGCACTCGCGGGCATCGCCTGGATGCTGGTATTGACCGGCACCGATCTGAGCGTGCCGGCGCTGACCGGGGCGATCATGACCATGGGCGTGGCGACCGCCAACAGCGTGCTCGTGATCACCTTCGCGCGCCAGCAGATCGCCGCCGGCCTGTTGCCGGTGGCCGCCGCGCTCGAGGCTGGCGCCACCCGCTTGCGTCCGGTGCTGATGACGGCACTGGCGATGATCATAGGCATGATCCCGATGGCGATAGGCATAGGCGACGGATCGGAGCAGAATGCGCCGCTCGGCCGCGCGGTGATCGGCGGTTTGCTGTTCGCCACCGTGTCGACGCTGTTCTTTGTTCCGGTGCTGTTCGCCGCCATCCATGAACGTATCGCCGCGCGCACGGCACGCAAGCCCGGCGGCGCTACCCCAGGCCCCTCCACTGTCACTGCCCAGGACGCAATATGAGCGATCAACGCCCAGCACTTCAGAATACTCCCGAACTTCCCCGGATCAGCCATGCCGAGCAAATGTATCGCGCCAGGGTGGTGCGCATCGCCAGCATGGCGGTCGCGGTTGTCCTCGGACTGTTGCTGCTCGGTTTTGGCCGGGTGCTGCTGCTGCGCCATGCAAACGCCGAGATGCTGGCCGCGCGGGCAGCGGCCGGCAATGTTCTGCATGTGCGCACCGTGCTGCCCAGCAGCGCGGCCAGCGAGACCCGGCTGACCCTGCCGGGCACGCTGCAAGGCCTGTACGAAGCACGCATCTTCGCGCGCGCCAGCGGCTACGTGAAGCAGTGGTACAAGGATATCGGCCAGCCGGTCAAGGCGGGCACGCTGCTGGCGGTGCTGGAGATTCCCGAGGTCAACAAGCAGGTGGATGAGACCAGGGCCAATTTCGAACAGGCCGGGATCGAATACCGGCGCTGGAGCAAGCTGCGCCAGCAGGATGCGGTTTCACAGCAGGAATACGATGTGAAGTTTTCCGCGTACAAACAGGCCGAGGCAGCCTACAAGCGCGTGCGCGAACAGCAGGGTTTTGCCCGGGTGGTGGCGCCGTTCGACGGCATCGTGACGCGGCGCAATATCGACAACGGCGATCTGGTGAATGCCGGCAACGGCGGAACCGGGCAATCGATGTTTGCCGTGGCCAAAATCGATACCTTGCGCCTGTACGCCTATGTGCCGCAGGGCCAGGCAGAGCAAGTGAAGGTCGGCGACAATGTGGATATCCTGCGCGCGGAAGCCGCCGGCAAGCCAGCCCATGGGCGCATCGTGCGCAGCGCCGGCGCGATCGATCCGGTTACGCGCACGCTGCAGATCGAGATCCAGGTGGCGAACCCCGGCCACAGCCTGATGCCCGGCGCCTATGTCGACGTTGCACTCAAGCTGAAATCCGCTGGCGGATTGACGCTGCCGACCAATACCCTGCTGTTCAGTGCGGAGGGCAGCCGGGTCGCCATCGCCGGGCCGGACGGCAAGGTCAGGCTGCAAAAGGTTGTTGTCGGTACCGACTATGGCCGGGTCGCGGAAATCCGCACCGGCTTGAAGCCCGATGACCGGGTGATCATGAATCCCCCCGATACGATCAGCGACGGCCAGCCGGTGATGATCGCCGACGATGCCGGGAAAGGGAGATGACTGCGATGCGGCGCGTTTCGCTGCTGCTCGGCTTGCCGCTGCTGTGTGCGGCGTGTGCCAGCATCGGCCCGGACTATCATCGTCCCGACGTAACGGATATGCCGGTCAACTGGAAGACCGATCCGGGCTGGCAGCTGGCCAGTCCCGCCGATGACCTCCCCAGGCATGAATGGTGGAAAGCTTTCGGTGACCGCCAGCTCGACGAACTGGAAAGCGATTGCCTGCAGGACAACCCCAGCCTGAAGATCGCGGTAGCGCGCCTGGATCAGGCACTGGCGCAGAGCAATGCGCATGCCGCGGCGCAGTCACCCACGGTCGCGCTGGATAGCGGGATTTTGCGCAGACGTATTTCAGAGAACCGGCCGCTGTCATACTACAGTTTCCCGAACATGAGCACGGTGCAGAACGATTTCTATCCGGCACTGACGGTCAATTATGAAGTCGACTGGCTGGGGCGCGTCCGCCGCGATGTCGAAAGCGCCCGCGCCAGCGCGCAACAAGCCGATGCAGACCGCGAGAACGTGCGCCTGGTCATGACCGCCCGGGTGGCCTCGGCATATTTTCAATTGCGCCAGCTCGACGAGGAGATACGCTTCGTCGGCGATTCGGTCAGCCTGCAGGAAAAGGTGCTCGGCTTGATCAGCATACGCCGCGATCTGGGCCTGGCCGCCGAGATCGATGTGGTTTTGCAGAGCGCGCTGGTAGAGTCGAGCAAGGCCCAATTGGAGCTGATGAAGAATCAGCGCAAGCAGTTCGAGGATATGCTGGCGACGCTGGCAGGCGTACCGGCTGCGAGTTTCAGGTTGAGTGCAGGCGCGTTGCCGGCAACGCTGCCGGCGATTCCGTCCGGCGTGCCGGCCAGCCTGCTGCAGCGGCGCCCGGATATCGCCTCGGCTGAACGTGCGATGGCGGCGGCGAATGCCCAGATAGGCGTGGCCAAGGCGGCGTTCTATCCGTCGCTGATGCTGTCGCCGGTGTTCGCCGGATATGAATCCAGCAGCCTGACCAACCTGGTCTCGTTGCCTTCGGTGGCCTGGTCGCTCGGGGTGCAGTCCACCCAGACCCTGTTCGACGGCGGTAGAATCCGCGCCGGCGTCGATTTTGCGCAAGCCGGCTATGTTGCGGCGCTGGCCAATTACCGGCAGACCGTGCTGGTCGCGATTCAGGAGGCGCAGGATGCGCTGGGCGATCTGCACGGCCTGGAGTCAGCCGTGCAACAGCAGGATGCAGCGGTGCGCAACCAGGATCAGGCCTATAAAATTGCCGTGTTGCGCTACAACGAGGGACTGGACAATGCGCTGTCGCTTGCGGCTGCCCAGCAAAACCAGTTGTCAGCCTTGAACATCCAGTCGCAGGTGCGCGGCGGACAGTTTGTCGCGGCGGTAAACCTGCTCAAGGCGCTGGGCGGCGGCTGGGAGTCTGCCCAGCCGGCGGAAGCCGGCAAGATGCCCGATCCGGCGAAATAAGCCGGTAGGGCTGGCTGGGCAAATTATTGATTTCCATAATTCATGTCACCCTTGCCGCATTCCGAAAGATGCGTCACTGGCATCAAATATGGAAACCCCAATAACCGCTGTGCAGCCATTTCCGCCCCACCAGCACTTGCGCCGCTACGGCAATCGCGCCATTGAGCAGCAGTGCATGGTTTATGCCGATCAGGCTTACCGAAACGCCCGTCAACAGGCTGCCGATCGAAAGCCCGCCGCGCATCGCAAGCATGTAAAGACTGACGGCTTCGCCGCGCAGTTGCGCCGGCGTATCAGCCTGGACTAGCGTGTTCGCGGAAATGTTGCTGACGCTCATCGTTGCCCCGGCCACAACCAGCAATGCCGTCAGTCCCCAGAACCAGGGACTCAGCGCGATCAGCACCAGGACCATGCCGTATGCTCCGGCAAACCAGGAGCACAGTTCCCGCCTGTCATGCTCGGTATCGACGAATAGCAGCAGGATCGCACCGCATAATCCGCCGACGCCGAATGCGCCGACGGCAATGCTCAAATGTCCGGCATCGCCATGAAACACATCCTTGATCAGCACCGGAATGAAGGTGACCAGGGGTGCGCACAGCAGACTGCTCAGCAAGACCGTGAGCAGGGCGCCGCGCAAGCGCGGCATGCGGGCGATTTCCAGCAGGCTGGCGAGCAGATGTCCGGATTGACCGTCGGCAGGCTTCCTGGCTGTCTGGCGCGGCAGTATCCATAGCGCGACGGCGATGAAAGGTATATAGGACGCTGCGTTTAGCGCGAAACACCAGACTGCGCCGACACTGACCATTAATATCCCGGCCAGGGCGGGCCCCAGGATGCGCGAGAGGTTGAATTGCGTCGAGTTCAATGCAAGTCCGGACGCAATCTGCTTGCGTTCGACTATCGAGGGAACAATCGACTGGAACGACGGCATTGACAGCGCATCCGTGACCCCCACCACCAGCGAGAGTGCAATGATCATCCACGGCTTTGCCATCCCCAGCAGCAACAGCAGCACCAGCAATGTGGGGCACATCATCTGGATGGATTGATACTTTGCGATCACTTGACGACGATCGGCGCGGTCCGCCAGCAAGCCGCCCAGCAGGGTCAGGAATAATACCGGTGCATTCAACGCGAACGCATTAAGGCCGATCAGGAATGAAGAGGCGCCAAGACTGAGCAGCAGCCAGGGTTGGGCGATCTGCTGAGCCCAGGTGCCGATGTTGGACAGCAGCGAGGCAAACCAGAATGTGCCGAAACGCCGCGTGTGCAGCAGCGCGATTGATTCCCTGAAAGTCGAGAACGGGCTTGCACCGGCTTTCTTTTTCGCGCTATCCATGGCTTCGATCTGCCCGATAGGGCAGCGCTGTGTTTCGGTGCCAGGCGAAAGCGCGGATCATAGCGTCAGAGTGTCATTCAAACAGGTTCTGGCTTGCGCCAGGCGCGCCAGCGTCGGCAGCAGGTTCAAACCGGTTTGTTCCTTCAGTGCCAGCGCCTGTTCCTTCAATTCGTCGAACGACATCTCGACCGGATTGCCCGCCGCGGCAACCGCGATCGCATTGCCGCTTTCACAGGACGGCAATACCAGCGCGCGATCGTCGAAGGCTCTGAGGATGCGGTTCACGGTCGGATTGAAGCCGCGGCTGCCGGTCAGCAGGTTGATTGCGATGATGCCGTCGCTGCCCAGGCAGGCGCGGCACGCCTGATAAAAGCGCAGCGTTTCCAGCGCGCCGCTGCGCGCCTGTGCGTCGTAGCCGTCCACCAGCACCAGGTCGAATTTTTTTGCGGTGCCGAGCACATATTCGACACCGTCGCCGCTCACGATGTCGATCCGCCGGGGATCTTCCGGCAACTTGAAGTACTGCCGGGCCGCGGCGATCACGGCGGGTTCGATCTCGACCACGGTGAGGTGTGCAAGCGGGTAGTGCCGGTACAGGAATTTGGTCAGCGAAGCCGCGCCCAGGCCGATCAGCAGCACTTTGCGCGGCCAGCGTCTGTCGTCGCGCAGCACCCGCGAGGAGTACGCCTCGGGGTACCCGGCGGCTCTGCCGCCACCCTCGCGCAGCAGCAGCGTAACCATCATCTCGCGGGTGTATTCCAGCTCCAGGTTCCACGGGCGCGCGATGCGCATCGCGCCCTGTATCCAGTCCGAGCCGAAATGCAGGTAGCGCACGCCGGCCTCCTCGGAGATGTCGATCGTGAAACTCATGGTTGATAAGGAGCTAAGCCGGGCGGCCAGTCGTCAGCCACTGGTTCAGCAGCCAGCGCGCCCACTCGGTGACATCGGTCGCGGTCATGCCGAGCGCGATACCCTGTTCCGCCAGCGCGTCGCCCGCCGCGCCATGCAGGTGCACGGCCAGCAGCAGCGCATCGTCCGCGTCCATGCCCTGCGCGATGAACGCGGCGATTATGCCGGTCAGCACATCGCCCATACCCGGGCTGCTCATGCCGGGATTGCCGGTTTTATTGACATACAGCTTGCCGCTGCGGGTGGCGCACAGGCTGTGTGCGCCCTTCAGTACCACGCTGCAGCCGAACTGGTGCGCCAGTTGCCGCACGGCCGCGACGCGGTCTGCCTGGATTTCCCTGGTGCCGCAAGCCAGCAGATGCGCGGCTTCGCCGGGGTGGGGGGTGAGCACACTTGCGTCCTTTCTTTTGCGCAGATCGTCCTGCAGATCGCCATGGCTGGCGAGCAGGTTGAGCGCATCGGCGTCCAGTACCAGCGGGCACTTCAGCTGCAGCGCCTGGTACAGCAGCTGGTAGGCGGGTGTCGAGGTGCCCATGCCGCAACCGATCGCAACCACGTCAGGATTGGAAATGCATTTCACGTTTGCCCCCCTCCCGCTTGCGGGGTAACCAGCGACTTGGCTGCGGAAGTTTGCAACCTAGTCGAATGGCTAGTTGTTTCATCCAGAGGGTTGGGGAGAGGGCGGTGGCGGATAAGATCTGCAGCAGGATGCAACATCAGCTCCGGCTGGACGAGATCAACTGCGGGAGCGTCCTCCGCCAGCAGGCCGGCATGCACGCAGCCCGCGCCGAGCTTGAGCGCGCCGCGCGCCGCGAGCAGCGCTGCGCCGACCATGCCGGAAGCGCCGCCGATCACCGTAACCGTACCGAACAGCGCCTTGTGGCTGTCGTGCGGACGTTTTGGGAAATTCGCGATGACCTTGTTCCGGGTCAGGACGGGGATGCGTTCGTTCATTTCTCGGTAATCATTTATCGGGGTTGTGCATAGTATAATCGCGCCCTGATATTTCTTGTGGATTGCGATCCCCATGTTTCGAGTTTCCGTCGGCTCCGCTGCCCTGTCCGCCTTTCGTCTGGAAAAACTTCACAGCGTACTGCTTGCGGTGGCGCCCGATGTCGCGATTGCCGATACGCGCCACTGCTATTTCATCCAGTTGCGCGGCGAAGGTGCGAAAGGTTCTGCAACCGCGCCGCAGCAAGTGCATCACACCGGGTTCGGTAGCGAGGAAGCCAGGCGGCTCGACCAGGTGCTGGGCCTGGATCAACACGCCGGCGAGCCGGCACAGGCCGGCACCCTGCAGCGCCTGCTGGTGGTGCCGCGCCTGGGCACGATCTCGCCGTGGTCGACCAAGGCCACCGATATCGCGCGGCACTGCGGCTTGTCGGGTGTGCAGCGCATCGAGCGCGGCGTGGTGTATTACCTGAAAACCGGCAGCGGCAAGGAACTGAGCGGCGAACAGAAAGCGGCGATCGCACCGCTGCTGCATGACCGCATGACCGAATCGGTGCTGCGCGATCTGGACGGCGCGGCGGAGCTGATATTCCGCCACGGCGAGCCACAAGCGTTGGCCAGCGTCGATGTGCTGAAGGGCGGCAGCGACGCTTTGGCAAAAGCCAATCTCGATATGGGCATGGCGCTGTCGCAGGACGAGATCGAATACCTGGTCGAGAATTTCAAAAAGCTGAAGCGCAATCCCACCGATGTCGAATTGATGATGTTTGCGCAGGCCAATTCCGAGCATTGCCGCCACAAGATATTCAATGCCGACTGGGTGATCGACGGCGAACCGCAATCGATGTCGCTGTTCGGCATGATACGCAACACGCACAAGCTCAGCCCGCAGGGCACGGTGGTGGCGTATTCCGACAACTCGTCGGTGATCGAGGGCGCGCGCGTCGAGCGCTTCTATCCGCGCGCCGATGGCGGCTACGCGTTCAGCGACGAGCTGACGCACACGCTGATGAAGGTCGAGACGCACAACCATCCCACCGCGATCGCGCCGTTCGCGGGCGCCGCGACCGGCTCCGGCGGCGAGATACGCGACGAGGGCGCGACCGGCACGGGTTCCAAACCCAAGGCCGGGCTGACCGGTTTCTCGGTTTCCAACCTGAACATCCCGGGGTTCGAGCAGCCGTGGGAAAAATATCAGAAGGGTGAAGAGGGAAGGGAGCAGGGGAAAGCCACAGCGCCTTCCTCGACTTTACCCTTGAGCGCCGAAGCTGCGGTCCCTTCTCCCTTGAACCCTTCCCAGACTTATGGCAAACCTGAGCGCATCGTCTCCGCGCTGCAGATCATGCTGGACGGCCCGATCGGCGCCGCGGCATTCAACAACGAATTCGGCCGGCCGAACCTGGCCGGCTATTTCCGCACCTTCGAGGAGACACGTCAGCGGCGAGATGCGCGGCTATCACAAACCCATCATGCTGGCCGGCGGGGTCGGCAACATCGCGGCGATCCACACCCACAAGCATGAGCTGCCGGCCGGTGCGCTGGTGGTGCATCTGGGCGGCCCCGGCATGCTGATCGGCCTGGGCGGCGGCGCCGCGTCCAGCATGGACACCGGCAGCAATGCCGAAAAGCTGGATTTCGATTCGGTGCAGCGCGGCAATCCCGAGATGCAGCGCCGCGCGCAGGAGGTGATCGACCGCTGCTGGCAGCTGGGCGGCGAACAATCCGATCCTGTCGATCCACGATGTCGGCGCCGGCGGTATGTCGAACGCGCTGCCGGAGCTGGTGCATGGCGGCGGGCGCGGCGCGCGCTTCGATTTGCGCAGGATACCGCTGGACGAGACTGGCATGTCGCCGCAGCAGATCTGGTGCAACGAGTCGCAGGAACGCTATGTGCTGGCGATCGCGCCCGAGCGGCTGGATCAGTTCCGCGCATTTTGCGAGCGCGAACGCTGTCCGTTCGCGGTGATCGGGGTCGCCACCGCGGATGACCAGCTCACCGTGCATGACATGCGTTTCGACAATTACCCGGTGGACATGCCGCTGCCGGTGCTGCTCGGCAAGCCGCCGAAGATGACGCGCAGCGTGGTGCGCGAAACGCAGCGGCTGAGCTCATGCGACATCGGCAAGATCGCGCTGGACGAGGCGATAGAGCGGGTGTTGCGCCTGCCGGCGGTGGCGAACAAGACTTTCCTGATCAGCATAGGCGACCGCAGCGTCGGCGGCATGACCGCGCGCGACCAGATGGTCGGCCCCTGGCAGGTGCCGGTGGCCGATGTTGCGGTCACGCTGATGGGCTTCGACAGCCATCGCGCCGAGGCATTCGCGATCGGCGAACGCACCCCGCTGGCGCTGGTGAATGCGCCGGCATCGGGGCGCATGGCGGTGGGCGAGGCGATCACCAACATCGCGGCGGCGCGCATAGACCAGATAGGCGACATCAAACTGTCGGCGAACTGGATGGCTGCGGCCGGTCATCATGGCGAAGACGCGGCGCTGTTCGACACGGTGCGCGCGGTGGGCATGGAGCTGTGCCCGCAGCTCGGCATCAGCATCCCGGTCGGCAAGGATTCGATGTCGATGAAGACGGTATGGCAGGACGGCGGGGAAAACAAAGCCGTCACTGCGCCGCTGTCGCTGATCGTCACCGCGTTCGCGCCCTGTCCCGATGCGCGCGAGACGCTGACGCCGCAGCTGGCGCCTTTCCTGGACACCGCGCTGCTGCTGATCGATCTGGGCCAGGGCAGGAACCGGATGGGCGGCTCCGCGCTGGCCCAGGTATACAAGCAGGTCGGCGATGTCGCGCCGGACGTGGACGACCCGCAGCTGCTGAAATCCTTCTTCGGGCTGATACAGAAGCTGAACGAGGAGGGCAAGCTGTACAGCTATCACGACCGTTCCGATGGCGGCGCGTTCGTCACGCTGTGCGAAATGGCGTTTGCCGGACACATCGGGCTGACGATCAATCTGGACGAGTCCCACGGCGATATATTGCGCGCCTTGTTCAATGAAGAACTGGGCGCGGTGATACAGGTGCGCAACCGGGATGTGCAGCACGTTCTGGAGCTGGCGCATGACGCGGGATTGAAGGGCGTGCACAAGATCGCCACCTTGAATCAGACCGGCATGCTCGAGATTGTGCGCGCCGGGGAGAAACTGTACAGCGCGAGCGGCGTTGAGCTGCAGCGCATCTGGTCGGAGACCAGCTACCGGATGCAGAAGCTGCGCGACAATCCGGATTGCGCGCGGCAGGAATTCGAGCGCCTGCTGGATGCCGCCGATCCCGGCTTGCACGTCAGCCTGAGTTATGACCTGAACGAGAAGCTTGCGCCGGTACTGCTGCGCACCCGTCCGCAGATCGCGATCCTGCGCGAACAGGGCGTCAACGGCCAGGTGGAAATGGCGGCGGCATTCGACCGCGCCGGTTTCACCGCGGTGGACGTGCACATGAGCGACATCATCAGCGGCCGCGTCTCTTTGCGCGACTTCAAGGGCTTTGCGGCCTGCGGCGGGTTCTCTTACGGCGATGTGCTGGGGGCCGGCGCGGGCTGGGCGAAATCCATCCTGTTCAACTCCCGCGCGCGCGACGAGTTCGAGGCCTTCTTCAAGCGCAGGGATACCTTTGCGCTGGGTGTGTGCAACGGCTGCCAGATGATGAGCCAGCTGCACGAGATCATTCCCGGCGCAGACAACTGGGCGCACTTCGCGCGTAACCGCTCCGAGCAGTTCGAGGCGCGCTTCGTGATGGTCGAGGTGCAGCCTTCGCCGTCTATCCTGTTCGATGGCATGGCGGGCAGCCGCATGCCCATCGTGGTGTCTCATGGCGAGGGCTATGCCGAGTTCGGCGACGGCAAGCACCTGAAAGCTGCGCAGAAACTGGTGGCGCTGCGCTATGTGGACCATCGCGGCAATGCGACCGAGACCTATCCGCTCAATCCGAACGGTTCGCCGCAGGGCATCACCGGTCTGACCACGCCGAACGGGCGCTTCACCATCATGATGCCGCATCCGGAACGCGTGTTCCGCGCGGTGCAGAACTCCTGGCATCCCTACGGCTGGCAGGAGAACGGCGCCTGGCTGAAAATGTTCCAGAACGCGCGCAAATGGGTGGGATGAACAGCGCTGCAGATGAAAAGCAGCCGGGTAGCCGGGCCGCCGGCAGACCCTGTTGCGTGCTGCTGAACAGCGTGTTTAATCAGGATTCGGAAAGAATATAAAATTGCACTTGCGTCGCTGTTCCAGAACCGGTCCAGGCATCTTTCTCACTGCTGTTTACTCCAGCCGGTAATAACGCACCATGCTGTTCAACTCCTATAGCTTCATTTTTTTGTTTTTGCCGATAGTGTGGCTGGTGTATTTCCGCTTGGCACGCATCGGCCACAAGTTCGCCGCAGCCTGGCTGGCCGCGGCCTCGCTGTTCTTCTATGGCTGGTGGAATCCGGCTTATATCGGCCTGCTGCTGGGTTCCGTCATGTTCAACTATGCGTTCGGTGTGTGGATCGCCAAGGCGGGTGTCCGGCATGACGTATCCGGCGGCAAGCGCCTGCTGATCACCGCGATAACCGCCAACCTGCTGCTGCTCGGCTACTACAAATACGCCAATTTCTTTCTCGGCAACATCAATGCGGTCGCAGGCAGCCATCTCTCGCTGGGCAATATCATCCTGCCGCTGGGCATCTCCTTCTTCACCTTTACCCAGATCGCTTTCCTGGTGGATGCCTACCAGGGCAAGGTGAAGGAATACAACTTCATACACTACACGCTGTTCGTCACCTATTTCCCGCACCTGATCGCGGGTCCGGTGTTGCACCACAAGGAGATGATGCCGCAGTTTGCGCACCATACGGCCTACCGCATAGCCTGGGGCAATGTCGCGACCGGCCTGATGCTGTTCACGCTCGGCCTGTGCAAGAAGACGCTGATGGCCGATGCGCTGGCTCCCTATGTCGGCGGCGTGTTCAGCGGCATACAGCATGATGTTGCATCCGGTCTGCTGCCCACTGCCTATGAGGCCTGGGCCGGGGCGCTGGCATATACGCTGCAGATCTATTTCGATTTCTCCGGCTACACCGACATGGCGCTGGGCATTGCGCTGATGTTCGGGATACGCTTGCCGATCAATTTCGATTCTCCCTACAAGGCGGCCAGCATCATCGAATTCTGGCGGCGCTGGCACATCACGCTGTCGCGTTTCCTGCGCGACTACCTGTATATCCCGCTGGGCGGCAACCGCCAGGGAAAGTTCCGGCGCTATGCCAACCTGATGGCCACGATGCTGCTGGGCGGGCTGTGGCACGGCGCGGGCTGGACATTTGTGCTGTGGGGCGGGCTGCATGGCGTGTATCTGGTGATTAACCACTTGTGGCGCGAGATGTTCACTGAAAGGCTGTCAGGCCGGGTTGCGTCATGGCTGTCGCGCCTGACGGGAGCCGCGCTCACCTTCATCGCGGTGGTGTCGGCCTGGGTGCTGTTCCGCTCCAGCGATCTTTCCCAGGCGATGGTGATCCTCAAGGCGATGTACGGTGTGGCGTCGCGCCCGATCGCCCTCGATGCGGTGCTGCACGGGCAGTTGCTGACCAGTACCGAGCAATCGGGGCGCGGACTTTCCATTTTGCTGGTCCTGGGGCTGGCCTGGGTATGGCTGTTCCCCAATTCCACCCGGCTCAAATTCATCGGCGGCAGTTTCGTCCTGGCAGCAGCCCAGGCCGGTGTGGTGCTGTATCTGCTGTTCCTCGTGCTGGACCGGTTCGGCAGCTACAGCCCCTTCCTCTACTTCCAGTTCTGAACCATGAAATACGCCAGGTTTTTTTCGGTTCTCGTGTTCCTGATGGTTGCGCTGTATGGCGCAGCCGGCTTCTATTTCCTGCCGCTGGCCAGCTACCAGGGCGACCTGACCCGGATAGGCATGCTGCCGGAACCGCTGTTCGGTTGGACCCGCGCGCAGCCGGCGATAGCTCCGGCGCTGATGCAGCAGTCTACCTGGCAGGATGCCGATGTGCTGGTAATCGGCGACAGCTTTTCCGACGACCGGGTGTGGCAGACCGTGCTGACTGGACACGGCTTGCGGGTGCATACCGAACATTGGGAGAACATCCGCGCCGTTTGCGCGGATTTCCCGGTCTGGCTGCGTGCACAAGGATTCAAGGGTAGATATGTGGTGATCGAAGTCGTCGAGCGCTTTGCCCGCGACAGGTTCGCCGATTCGGTTTCCTGCAAAAATATGGAGTTGCGCCACAGCTATGACGAATCCCGGCCCCGGCTGCCGCCTGCCACGGTGTTCGATCCCGAGCGCAAGGACTGGTCCGGCAAGCTGTCGGTCGGGATCAGCACCGAGGCTCATCTGCTAGCCTACGAGCATTCGAGCGCACAACCGGGCTTCCAGGGCTATACCCTGGGGCGCGTCAGGGTGGCGCGGGTCAGCGGCGGCTGTGAATTGTTCAGCCACCGCGCTTGCCGCGATGCGCTGTTCCTGGGCAAAGACAGCGCGCAGGATGTGCAGGACAGCGTGATAGCCGATACGGCAATCCTGAATACCCGGTTCCGCGGGCTGACCCCGATCTGGGTCGTCGTGCCGAACAAGTCGACGGCGTACTTATATCCGGACAAACAGTTCTGGGACAAGCTGGAACTGCGGGTTCCCTCGGTGAACCTGCTCAAGCCGGTGCGCCAGGCCATCAGGGACAAGGTCATCGACGTGTATCCCGCGAACAACACCCATTTTTCGACCACCGGCTATTTGCTGATGGGCGATGCAATCTACCGGAAACTGGAATCAGCCCAATGACCTTGTGCGGCGGATACAACCGGGCGCGATCAGCACCTCAGCCGGCGCTGTTCAGGTTGTGCAGCAGCTCGGTGAGCAGGTCCTTGTACTCTAGCGCCACCCAGGCGATCAGCGGCGTCAGGATGATCGCGCTGATCAGGCTGTAGACCAGCATGCGTTTCCTGTCTGTCCCCAGCGCCTGGAATACCAGGATCACGGTGAACGTGCCCAGCAGCAAGGGCCCGAAGATGACGGCGTAAAACAGGCCCTTGCCTTCGATGAAACGCGTGATGCGCTTGCCGCGCTTTTTCTCGATATAGCGCCTGATTGCGGGTATATGCTCGAGCTTGTCGATCGCCAGTGTGATCGTCGCGGCCAGCATGAAATTGCTGATGCCCGCGGCAACACACACCCAGAATGCCGGCAGGCCCAATTCGACGCCGAGTGGGATAGCGATCGCCCGTCCGGTCAGGGGATTGATCGTCGCCACAACCACGGCGAGCCATTTCTCAAACAAGCCCATGCTATTGTCCTCCGCGTCGGTTTTTTGCCGCTGGGTCGCAGATACAGCCAGGCCGCTACATTAGTCTGGATATTCAGCCTCCGGATTTCCGCATGATCGCAATGAACAGCCAGACCACGGCCAGCGGCAGCAGCACAAGCAGCAGGAACGGGAATGCCGATCCCGCCAGGATCAGGCCGGCGACAATCACGCCGCCCAGGATCAAAATCCAGATACCCGCGAACACAAACAGCAGGAAGATGGCCGCACAGAACAGCGCGATCAGGCCGACGATCAGCCCGGCAGCACCTATCGTACCCTTGAGCGGCCCAGCGAGCTGGTGGCCGTTGATGATGATGCTGGTTGAGCCGGCCTCGAAGAACAATCCCCATGCGACGATGGCCAGCATCGCCAGTGCCAGTGCGAGAGCTGCTGTCCTGGATTTCATATGATTCTCCTGATCTGACATCCGGAAAAATTGTGCTGGTCGCAGCGCCGGCTTTGGTACGGAACCCTGCGGGGTACACCCTTGCTCATGCTGATCCGGCCAAGCGGGCGAGCATCCGCTTCACCTAGGGCTGCGACACCAGCCGGTAACTGGGGGGCACGCTAAACAGGCTGTCGTGCAGCGGCTCTATCCTCAAGGACTTCACTTCTGTGGTGAACGACAGGATAGGTTCGGCCGCAGCCTGATTTATCGATTCTCCGGCTTTCTTTTCCGCGAACATTCCGGCGAAACTTGAGGCCAGTCCTCCGGCACTGGCCGGAGGCGGGTTGGCGGAGGAAGTGTCTGCCGCTTGCGTCGAAGGTCCGGACGCACAGGCATTGCCCTCCAGGTTCCAGGCAAGATGGGTCAAGATCGGGTAGCCGTTGATCTTTTGCATTTGCTTGCCTGCCGCGAGGAAGGCATCCAGGTCACCCGGCTTCAGCGAACTGGCGAGATAGGCCGAAATCAGAGTGGCCGCATCGGCAGGGATTATCTGCTGCCTGCCTGTTCCGGCAGCAGTGCCGGAATAGGCGCGTGCATAGCTTGCTTCGATGGCCAGCGTGTCGCGTATTGCGCGAGTCAGCGGCGTAGTCCATATCTCGATATTCAGGGTGCTGGTGGTATTGCGTGCAGCCTTGTCGCGCAGCTTGACCACCCAGGCAACCCGGTATTCGCTGGTATCGAAGCCATTGATGGATTGTTTCTGGCCGGTCGCCTGAACAGCAAAGCTGGTGTGTACGACGTGCATCGTGCAGCCGGATTCATGCTGCGCTTCGGGAGTGGCTGCCTTTTGTTCGACGGGTGGGCGCGTGGCCGGCTTGACGCACCCCTTCAACGGACATTCGGTGTATTCCTGTCTGCCGGTGTACAGCGACCAGCGCAGCTTGCGGTCGATGCGCGTGATTCCGGTGCTGGAATGCGTGCCGACCAGAAAGCCGGAGAAAGTGCCGATACCCTTGAGCGTGGCTTCGTCGCGGCGCATGTCGGCGCGCACATAATGCAGCTCGGTGCTTTCGAACGGGAAAATGCCCTTGATGCCGTTGTTGATGACCCGCTGTTCGATCACCGCAGTGGGTTTGAGCGGGGTGTTGTCGGGCGGCGGAACCGGTTTGCTGGCACATCCCGCGATACCCGCGGAAATAACCATCACACCGAGAAGATTGCGTTGCATGCCTGCCCCCAGGTTAATCGCGATGCCGGTATTATAATCAGAGCCTGCCGCTGCGGCGCAAATTTTCCGCCGCAGTCAGAAGCCGAAATGCCGGAACACGCGTATCTTGATGAAATCCATCAGCAGCAAATAAGCCAGCACCAGAACCAGCAGTCCGGCGACCAGCCACAGCGGGATTGCCGTCATCAATATTCCCTGGGTGGCCAGCAAAGCGACTACCAGAATGTCCAGCAGCGAAGCCAGCATCAGCCAGCGGCTGGGCAGGGATCGCCAGAAATGGCGGCGCTCGCGCACCAGATACACGTTGCCCTGTCCGGTCAGCACCAGCATTACGAAGATCAGCGTCTGCAGCTGGCCCAGCGGCAGATGCAGCCAGTCGCGTCCGGCAAAAAACACCCCGAACGACAGGAGCAGAACCAGTCCCGCGAGGATGCCCGACGTCAGCATCAGATTGGGAATATTCCAGCGCTCGGGTTTGCGCGAATAGGAAACGTGATCGGTGGCGATGGACATCGTCACAAAGTCGTTGGTGAACAGCAGCAGCACGATCAGCAGCGGGGTGATCACGAACACCCCGGTCAGCATCACGCCGACACTGAGGAACACCGCGATCTCCAGCGTCTTGATGATCTTGTTCATGGTGTAGGTCAGCATGCGCTGGTTGATGCGCCTGCTGGTCTCCACCGCAGCCTCGACTTCCGCCAGCCCGGGATTGGTCAGCACCAGACTGGCGGCGGCCTTGGCGACATCGGTGGCATTGGCCACGGCGATGCCTACCTCGGCCTGCTTGAGTGCAGGCGCGTCGTTGACGCCGTCGCCGCTCATGCCGACGACATGGCCGCTGCGCTGCAATGCCTGCACCAGGCGATACTTGTCTTCCGGCAATACCCGCGCGTACACGTCATAGTCGAGAGCGCCGTGCTGCATCGCGTCGGCGAAGTTTTCCGGCGCGCATACCCGCGCGCCGATGCCGACCTGTTCGGCGACAGCGCGGGCCGTGGCCGGACCATCGCCGGAGACCATCAGCACCCTGATGCCGAGGTCGTGCAGGTTGCGGATCAGCGCCTGCGAATCTTCCCGGGGAGGATCTTGCAGCGCCACCAGCCCGGCGAGTTGCGGGCCGGCGCCGCCCATCCCGGAGGCGATCGCCAGCACGCGCGAGCCGTCCGCACCCAGGCGTTCCACATCGGCAGCGATGTCGGGCGCGCCGGTCAGCGACGCGATCATGCGCGGCGCGCCCTTGAGCACGCGCAAATTTTCCCCGTTCTGCCGGTAATGCGCTTCCGAGCGTTTGGTTTCGGGATCGAACGGGATGAAGTCCAGGCGCTGCGGCAGGCCGTCAAGCAGGCCGCGCGACTGCGCCGCATCGAGGATGGCCAGGTCGATCGGATCCTGGGTCGCATGGTCGCAGGCCAGCGCGGCCCAGCGCAGCAACTGATCGTCGGCACAGGGCGGATAGGCATGCAGCGCGCTGAGGGCGAGGCGGTTTTGCGTGATCGTGCCGGTCTTGTCGCTGGCCAGCACATCCATCGCGGCGGCTTCCTCGATCGCCGACAGCCGCGTCACCAGCACGCCGCGTTTGGCCAGTTCCAGCGCACCCAGCGCGGTGGCGACGGTGTAGGTGGCCGGCAGCGCGATCGGCACCGACGCCACCAGCAGGATCAGCGCGAACGGCAGCACCTCGCCGAGCGCGATGCCGCTGATCCAGCTATACAGCAGCAGTGCGGCGACCAGGACCGCGTCCAGCGTCACCAGATATTTGACGATGGTGACGATCAGCGTCTCCAGATGACTTGCCGTCTTTGCGCTGCGCACCAGTTCGGCAGTCTTGCCGAAATAGGTATGCGCGCCGGTCGCGTTGACCTCTCCCGATGCTTCGCCGCGCTTGATGATAGACCCGGCATGCAGGGTGGCTCCCGGGCCGGCATCGACCGGCAGGGATTCGCCGGTCAGAGCGGACTGGTCGACCAGCAGCTGGCCGTCGAGCAGGCGGATGTCGGCCGGCGCCAGATCGCCCATGCGCAGATGCACCACGTCGCCGGGCACCAGTTCCTGCGCGGGTGCCTGCTGCCAGATTTTATCGCGCAGCACGCGCACCTGGATCGCCAGGCGCTGTTTCAGCAGCGCCAGCGCGCTGTTGGCGCGATGCTCCTGGGCAAAACCCAGCAATGCATTGAACACCAGCAGCACGGCGATGATGTACGCCTCGCTGGATTTGCCCAGCGCGAACTGCAGCACGATCGTCGCCTCCAGCATCCATGGGACAGGAGCCCAGAATTTGCGCAGCAACAGCAGCCAGGGATGGGGGTGATCTTCTGCCACCTGGTTGGGGCCGTATTGCAACAGCCGTTGGCGGGCTTCGGCGCTGGAGAGGCCTTGCAGGGGATTCGATTCCGGCGTGCCGGGCACGCTATCTTCGTCCTGGATGGATGGATTCATTGGTCAGATTCAGGCAATCGGATCACATTGGGGACGACGCTCATATTGCATGCATAACCGGCGGGCCTATGCCCACCCCTGGCCGGTTGCAGCGAGATTGTCGATGTGCTTCCGCTTCCGGTCAAATGCATCGGAGGTTTCATGTCAATACTCGACTGGTTCCGATATGAATTCGCGCATCCGAACTCCAGAAAACAGGGTGCAAAGGATTTGCGCACGGGCAACAACCTTGCCGGATCAAACGACGGGATCAGCTTCGCACAAAATCGGCCGGATTTCATTAAATCATTTTTAGAAATGGCGAACTGGTGAACTTTGCCTGAAGCCGGGCTGTCAAGGCAAGCGGTAAAACTTCGGCGATATGAAAAAATATAACTTGCCAGTACCAGTGTTGCGTTGGTGGCCGTATGAAAATAACAGCATGCAAGCGAAGTGCATGGGGCAACTTACATTGCTGTGTAACTCGAACGGTCCGTTCAGCAGGAAAACAGTCATGGGCAGATTTAAGGAACCTCTGATTAAGTCCCACATGGCCGCGCACTCGGTTTTGCGGGATGGGATGCAAGGCGCGCGAGGCAGCGAATGGTTGATCCCCTTCGTGAGCAGCCCTGACACGGGGCGGCGCAGCCGTACGGTGCGGGAAGGGCTGCCAGCGGCTGCTCCCGCAAGCGGCTGCTACGCAGTAACGTGTCGCAGCCGCAGCGCAACGCAGCAGACCGCCCGCAAAACCAGTGCCCACTGGGGTTGCGACAAAATCGCGCGCTCGCGGCGTTGTGCTCCTCGGCATCGTAGTCCCGGCTGCCGCCATGACACGGGGCGCGAAGCGTCGGTGCGGGAGTGGCGGCAGGCGGCTGCTCCCGCAAGCAGCTGCTGCGCAGTAACGTGTCGCAGCCGCTACCTTCGTCGCACGCCTTGCGATCATCGCGATTTTGTCAGCAACGCGGCTCGTGGAGGACTTAATCAGAGGTTCCATAAGCTGCGCATTTTTTGCGGTATCGATGCCGCAGCCTTGGGGAGAGATTGATGGATCTTATAAAGCATGTCAGTATTTTTGATACAACTTTGCGCGATGGCGAGCAGGCACCGGGCTATTCGCTGACCACCGGGCAGAAAGTCGGGATCGCGCAAGCCTGCGAAAGACTGGGCGTCAATACCATTGAAATTGGTTTCCCTGCGTCATCTCCCGATGATTTCCAATCTGCACGGCAGATCTGCAAAGTATTGAGCCGTGCCGTGCCATGCGGCTTTGCCAGAACGGTTGCTGCGGATATTGATGCGTGCGCCGAGTCGATGGAATCGGCCGCCAATCCGAGGATACAGCTGGCATCGGTGGGTTCGGACATCCACATCAAATACAAGCGCGGCATAACCCGGCAGCAAGTCATGCAGGAAACGGTGGATGCGATTGATCACGCAAAGCGCGTTGGATTCAGGGAGGTTTCGCTGTTGCTGGAGGATGCGACCCGGGGCGACTTTTCATTCATCAAGCAGCTCATCGGGGCAGGCATCGAACACGGCATCATGGCGATTGTGGTGCCCGACACCGTCGGTCATTGCCTGCCCGGCGAATATTATGCGCTGGTGAAGGAATTGAGAGACTTCGTCGGCGAGGATATTCAAATCTCGGTGCATTGCCACAATGATCTGGGGCTCGCGGTGGCCAACAGCATCGCGGGCATCGAAGCCGGCGCCGATGAGGTCCAGACGACATTATGCGGCATCGGCGAGCGCGCGGGAAACGCAAGCATGGAAGAAATAGTCGCGATTCTTTGCCACAAGGGGGAGCGTCTGCATCGCACACATGACATCGTGCAGCACCGTTTGCATGAAACGTGTTCCCTGGTTGCGAGCCATCTCAATCTCAACATTCCATCGCACAAGCCGATTATCGGACGCAATGCATTTTCGACCGAGGCCGGCATGCATCAGCAAGGAATCATGAAATACCGCTTTACCTACGAGTTCATGCGCGCTGCGGATTTCGGTGCGGAGTCCAGGATGGTCATAGGGCGCCACAGCGGCCGCAATATTCTGCGCCAGCGTTTGGCCAGCGCGGGCATCAAGGAGATTGATGGCACGGTGCTCGATCGCGTGTATGCCGCAATCATGAGCGATGAGCGCGCGGATAAATACAACGACCCCAAGCTTTTGATGGAGCAATACAGGTTGCAGGAATCGAAGGCAATCCCGGCAGGCGGACAGGCCGGGGCGCATGCGAATTGAACGGCCGCTTCCCGGCTTTGCCTATGGATCCGCTGCGTAAATTGCCATCAGCGCGTGGCGGCGTAGCCGTCGCGTCGCCCGGCGGGGAGGGTGTAACCGAGCCACCGGCCCGATTCTACGCCACGGCAACAAATCATCCGGTATTGGGAATTGCCCTTGTTTTTGCCGCTGCAGCGGGTTTTTCGGCAAAAGGTGTGCTGGTCAAAATCGCCTACGGCTTCGGAGTGGACCCGGTCACGCTGCTCGGGCTGCGTATGTCCTTTTCCCTGCCCTTTTTCGTATTCATGCTGATCTGGTTCCGCGGAGACGGGATGGGCTGGATGGAGCTGCTCGCCGCAGGCGGCTTGGGTTTTCTCGGCTATTATGTGGGAAGCTTTCTGGATCTTCTCGGTTTGCAGTACGTTTCTGCGGGGCTGGAGCGGATGATCCTGTTTCTTTACCCGACGATCGTGGTGCTCTTGTCTGCGCTGGTTTACCGGAAACCCATCGCAAAGAGACAGATATTCGCGCTGCTGTTGAGTTATGGCGGAATCTATCTTGCATTCATGCATGACGCATCGTTCAACGATAAAAATATTATTCTCGGCGGGATGCTGGTGTTGGGAAACGGGCTGACATTTGCCTGTTATCTTCTCGGCGGAGACGTTATCATTTTCAGAATAGGCGCGGCGCGCTTTACCGCCGTTGCGATGATATCGGCCTGTTTGGCAAGCATGCTCCAGTTTTCATTGTTGCGCCCCGTGAGTGCGCTGAGCTTGCCGTTGAAAGCTTACGCTGTGGCTTTGGCGATGGCGGTATTTTCGACGGTTCTTCCCGCCATTTTCCTGTCAGCGGGGATACGCAGAATCGGCCCCGAGAGAGCCGCTCTGGTCAGTGCTGCGGGGCCGGTGATAACGATTATTCTTGCATATTATTTGTTGGGCGAGCCGGTGTCCTTGCTGCAGATTATCGGCTCGATTTTGGTTCTTTCCGGCGTGCTGCTCATCAGCGTGCAAAAATGATTTCGTTGCTGCCAGATTGCACCATAGGGCATGCAACTGAAATGGGCCGTTGAGCGGTCCGGCGGAAAGGTTTTTATGACAGAGAGGGTTAAATGAAAAAATTGATATTTGCGAGCGCGTTGCTGCTGGCATTGGCTGGTTGCGTGGGCATGCCGATGGCTGGCGGGTATGGCAATTACGGGTATGGCGGGGATGAGGGTTTTGGATTCGGCGGCGGCATGGATGGCGGTGGCTATGGCGGCTTTGGGGATGGCGGGTTCGGGTATGGAGGTTTCGGAGATGGAGGTTTCGAGGGCGGCGATGATGATTGATTCTTGACCAGGATACGCCTGCAATAATCCGGGGTAGGTACTGCCCCTCAATTTAATACGTTAAGGAGTTATTCATGAAGAATATTCAGAAAATCATATTGGTGTTGTCCATCCTGGTGGGAGCGAGCATGCTCGCCCCCGCTTATGCCGCTGAAGCTGCAGCGAGCGGGGCCAACGGCATGCCCGGCCCACATCCTGATCCGGTCGCGAAAGTCGAAACGCGCCTTGCCAACTTCAAGAAGGAACTGAAAATCACCAAGGATCAGGAGCAAACATGGGCTGCGTATGCTGAAAAAACCAGGAGCAATGTCAAGGAGATAAGAGACCGGATGAATGAAGCGATGCATGACAAACCGCAAACGGCACCGGAGCGCTTTGATCGCCATATCGAACTGATGCGGGAGCGCCTGGCGAGCTTCGAGAAGATGGATGAGGCGCTAAAGCAGCTTTACGCGGCATTGACACCGGAGCAAAGAGCCATAGCTGACCGGCATTTTGCAAGAATACATCATTAAAGCAGGCCGGCGATGGCGGATGAACCAGGTTTGAAGCCTGGTTGCTTCCGGGACATTGCATCGTGCGGCTCCCGGATGCGGGGGCGGCTGCGATGATATGCGAATAATCGGCGCGCTCGCGTAAACCTGCCCGGTATGTCGGGAATATGCAGCAAGCGGATCGGCAGAAATAAACAAGGACGCCTGCGGCGTCCTTGTTTATTGTGTTGCTCCTGGCCAGGCGCTATTCGATCTTGGCCTTGCCGCGCAGGTCGGCGATCATGTTCTGTATCCCTTCCTGTTGCAGGCGTTGCTGGATTTGCGGTTTGACTTCTTCAAAGGTCGGCATCTTCAGCGGGCGGATATCGTCCAGCTTGATGATGTGCCAGCCGAATTGGGTTTGCACCGGCTGTTTCGTGTATGTGCCTTTCTTCAGCGCGATCAGCGCATCGGCAAACGCCGGAACATAATTGCTTGGAACAGCCCAGCCTAACGCACCGCCATGTGCCGCAGAGCCGGCGTCCTTGGACTTTTCCTTGGCGAGCTTTTCGAAGCTGGCCTTCTTGCCGAGCTGGGCGATGATGGCCTTGGCTTCGTCTTCGGTGCTCACCAGAATGTGGCTGACCTTGTATTCCTTGTCGCCCAGCCGCGCTTTCAGCTTGTCGTATTCCTGCTTGAGCTGATCGTCGGTGATGGGATGGGCTTTGGCATAATTTTGGATATATGCGCTGACCAGTACGGAGTCCTTGGCGAGCGTAGTCTGTTCGATGACATCAGGACTCTTGTCGAGGCCGTCCTTTTTTGCCGCTTGCGCGAGAACTTCGATATTGATCATTTGCTCGCGGATCGCCTTGCGCAGATCCGGGGTGTCTGCCTGGCCATGATCGACGGCATCCTTGACGCGCAGATCGATCAGCGACTGTGGAATGGAGACGCCGTTCACCATGGCAGCCGATTTGTCCTCGGCAAAAGCCGGGTTGATCACGAGTAAGCCGAATATTGCCAGTAATGCAAATTGTCCAGTTTTTAACATGGCGTGTCCTCTAAGAAATTATCAAAGTGTTGCTGCTTGAAGCTCATTCGGCGCAAGCGCCTGTATGGTCAGAGCGTGGATGTCACGCTGCATCAAATCCCCAAGAGCGGAATATATCATACGATGGCGTGCAATCGTAGTTTTGCCGGCAAACTGCGCCGCTACGATGCGCACCACATAATGCCCGCCGCCGCCGCGGGCGCCTGCATGTCCGGCGTGCCGGTGGCTTTCGTCGATGATTTCCATCTGCTCGGGCTCAAGCAGCGCAAGACGTGCGCGCATTTTTGCTTCGCGTTGGTTCACTGCGGGAAAGTCTTCCTGAAAGGCTGCACCCGGACTTCCGCATAAACACCGGCCACCACGTAAGGGTCTGCATTCGCCCATTCCTGCGCAACGGACAGCGTGGCAAATTCAGCCACAATCAGGCTGCCGCTGAATCCGGCTGCTCCCGGATCGGGCGCATCCACCGCGGGGAACGGCCCTGCCAGCAGCAGCCGCCCCTCGTTTTGCAACGTTTGCAGCCGGGCGACATGCGCGGGGCGCGCGGTTATGCGCTTTTCCAGACTGCCCGGAGAATCCTGACCTATGATCGCATACCACATTGATGCAAGCTCCTTTAGTTGTCTTCCTTTTTTTCGTCGATATATTTCGACAGCCACACACCCTGCGCCAGGATGAACACCAGCATCAGCGCGGTGAAACCGAACAGTTTGAAATCCACCCAGGTTTCGGTGGAGAAGTGGAACGCCACATACAAATTGATGAAGCCGAGTATCGCAAAGAACAGGCTCCAGCTCAGGTTGAAGCGCTTCCAGACATGCAGCGGCAGTGCGATCTTTTCCTGCAGCATGTTGCGCATCAGGTTCTTGTGCAGCAGCAGGTCGGAGCACAGCAGGATCAGCGAAAACGCCCAGTACAGCACGGTTGGCTTCCACTTGATGAAGCGCTCGTCATGCAGCAGCAGCGTGGCGCCGCCGAATACGCCGACGATGGCCAGGCTGACCCACAGCATCTTGTCGACTTTGCCGTGCCGGTATTTGGTCCAGGCGATCTGCACGACGGTGGCGCCGATCGCGGCGGCGGTCGCGACATAGATTCCCTCCAGTTTGAACGCGATGAAAAACAGCAGGATGGGGAACAGGTCGAAGAGCAGTTTCATGATGGCGCCAGTCTATTCCGTGTCCAGCGTGAGTGCGACGGAATTGATGCAATAGCGCTGCCCGGTAGGGCGCGGGCCGTCGGGGAACACATGGCCGAGATGAGCCCCGCACTGCTTGCAGCAAACTTCGATGCGTGTCATGCCGTGGCTGGTGTCGGTGCGCGAGACCACGCTTGCGGATTGATGGGGTTGGCGGAAACTCGGCCAGCCCGAGCCGGAATCGAACTTCGCCGACGAGTCGAACAGTGCGCTGCCGCAACAGGCACAGCGGTAGATCCCGGCTTCATGGCAATCCCAGTAGATTCCGGTGAACGGAGGCTCGGTGCCGCACTGGCGGCACACCTGATATTGCTCGGGCGTGAGTTGTTCGCGCCATTCGGAGTCGGATTTCACGATCGGTTTATCCATTGCTTCCTGAGCCGCCTGTTCCTTTAATCGGGATCGTTATTATCTACAGTACTTCACCGGCATGATCGGCCAGTCGCGAGCGTTCACCGCGCATCAGCGTGACATGGCCGCCGTGGGCCCAGCCTTTGAAGCGGTCCACCACATAGGTCAGCCCGGAGCTGCCCTCGGTGAGATAGGGCGTGTCGATCTGCGCGATGTTGCCCATGCACACCACCTTGGTGCCGGGGCCGGCGCGGGTGACCAGCGTCTTCATCTGTTTGGGCGTCAGATTTTGCGCTTCGTCTATGATGACATACTTGTTGAGGAAGGTGCGCCCGCGCATGAAATTGAGCGATTTTACCTTGATTCTCGAACGTATCAAATCGCGCGTTGCGGCGCGTCCCCAGTCGCCGCCTTCGTCGTCGGATTTGTTCAGCACATCGAGGTTGTCTTCCAGCGCGCCCATCCACGGCGTCATTTTCTCCTCTTCGGTTCCGGGCAGGAAGCCGATGTCCTCGCCGACCGGGACCGTCACGCGAGTAATGATGATCTCGGAATACAGCTTGGATTCCAGGGTTTGCAGCAAACCCGCCGCCAATGTCAGCAGGGTCTTGCCGGTGCCGGCCTGCCCCAGCAGCGTGACGAAATCGATCTCGGGGTTCATCAGCAGGTTGAGCACGAAGTTCTGTTCGCGGTTGCGCGCGGTGATGCCCCACACGTTGTTCTTGCTGTGCGTGTAATCGGTCAGCGTGCGCAGCAGCGCGGTCTGGTCATCCTGCTCCAGCACCACGGCATAGAACGGTGCACTGCCGTTTTCCTGAAAGACGAACTGGTTGACGAACAGCGCGCCGCACAGCGGCCCCTGGATCTGGTAATAGGTGTGGCCGTCCTTCTGCCAGGATTTCATGTTCTGGTCGTGGCGTTCCCAGAAATCGGCCGGCAACGGCAGCACGCCGGTGTAGAGCAGGTCGCTGTCTTCCAGCACCTTGTCGTTGAAGTAGTCCTGCGCTTCCAGGCCCAGCGCGCGCGCCTTGATGCGCATGTTGATATCCTTGCTGACCAGGATGATGGCGCGCTGCGGTTGCTGCTTCTGCAGGCCGATGACGACGCCGAGTATCGCGTTATCCGCCTTGCCCAGTTCCAGGTTCTGCGGCAACTCGTATTTGACGAAACTGGTTTGCAGGTACAGCCGCCCGGTGCAATTCTTGTGGGCAGGCGACTCGAGCGCGATGCCTTCCTCGATCTTGTGCGGCGCATCGCTGACGATCTGGTCGAGGAAGCGGCTGGCCTGGCGCGCATTCCTGGCGACTTCGGTCATGCCTTTCTTCTTGTTGTCCAGCTCTTCCAGCACGAACATCGGCAGGCAGATATCGTGTTCTTCAAAGCGGAACAGGCTGGTCGGGTCGTGCAGCAGCACGTTGGTGTCCATCACGAACAGTTTGGTGCCGGTCTGCTTTGCAGGCTGATTGCGTGGTGTCATGAGTTTCCTCTAATTGAGTGATGTGACGAAATCCAGCACTTCCTGCGCGTGGCGGTCGGCCCTGATCCCGCGCCATTCCCGGCGCAATGCGCCGTCCTTGTCAAACACGAAGGTGCTGCGCTCGATGCCGCGCACCTGTTTGCCGTACAGGTTCTTTTGCTTGATCACGCCGAACTGCCTGCATGCGGTTTCGTCGCTGTCGGCAAGCAGCTCGAAGGGGAGCGCGAATTTGGCTTTGAAGTTTTCGTGCGACTTGAGGCTGTCGCGCGAGATGCCCACGACTTCGCATTGCGCCTTGCCGAATTCGGGATACAGATCGCGGAACTGCTGCGCCTCGGTGGTGCAGCCCGGAGTGTTGTCCTTGGGGTAGAAATAGATGACCAGATGCTTGCCGCGCGCGCCGGAAAGGGTGAAGGTCCTGTTGCCTGTGGCCGGCAGTGAAAAATCTGCAACTGTGTTTTCTGACATGAAGTGACCCGCGAATGATGGCTACATTCTTGTCAAAAATGGCAACAAAGGCAAGCGTCATTGTGCCCTCGTCAAACCGCCCCGGTTGTGCTACGGTTCATGCCGTTTTGACTACATTGCATGATGAAACCATTTGATCGTTATGGCTGATGCGGATTACATGCGCTTGGCACTGGGGCTGGCAGGCCGGGCGCAGGCCGCCGGCGAGGTGCCGGTGGGGGCAGTGGTGGTGAAGGATGGTGAGGTCGTCGGGCGCGGCTACAATGCGCCGATCTCGCGCCGCGACCCCTCGGCCCATGCCGAGATGCTGGCGCTGCGCGATGCCGCGCAGAACATCGGCAATTACCGGCTGCCCGGCTGCGAGCTGTTCGTGACGCTGGAACCGTGCCTGATGTGCGCCGGCGCAATCATGCACGCGCGCATCGCCCGGCTGGTGTATGGGGCGGCCGACCCGAAGACCGGTGCGTGCGGCAGCGTGCTGGATGCGTTCGCCGAGCTGCGCCTGAATCACCACGCGGAAGTGGTGGGCGGCGTGTTGGCCGGGGAATGCGGCGCCAGGCTCAGCGATTTTTTTGCGCTGCGGCGCTTGCAGCAGCAAAAGCAATCATGAAGATCAACGTTCAGATCGCCGCCCAGCAGCTCGAATTGCTCGATGACGCAGGAAAACTGCTGCGCCGCTACGCGATATCCAGCGCGAAAAACGGCGTTGGCGAAGTTTCCGGCAGTTACCGCACGCCGCGCGGCAAACATATCATCCGCGCCAAGATCGGCGCCGGCGCGGCGCAGAATACCGTGTTCGTCGGGCGTCGACCCACCGGCGAGCTCTACACGCCGGAACTGGGCGCGCAATTTCCCGGGCGCGACTGGATATTGACGCGTATCCTGTGGCTGTCGGGTTGCGAAATGGGATTCAATCGTCTGGGAGACAAGGACACGATGCGTCGCTATATATACATCCATGGCACGCCCGATGCGGTGCCACTCGGCATTCCCGGCTCGCTGGGCTGCATCCGGATGCGCAACGCCGAACTGACCGAACTGTTCGAGCTGGTGCCTGCGGGAACCGAAGTCGATATCATCGGGTGAATTAACGGGAGCGCGCAAACATGAGCAATCCATTTACCGTGAGTCTGGTGTGCTGGCACGACGGCGAGCCCCTGCTCAGATCGGTGCGCGAGGCCGTGTTCATCCGCGAGCAGGGCGTTCCGCCAGAGCTGGAGTGGGATGGGCTGGACGAGGGATGCCGCCATGCGCTGGCGATCAGCCTGCGCGGCGAAGCGGTCGGCAGCGGGCGGATGCTGCCCAATGGCCACATCGGCCGCATCGCGGTGAAGCCGCAGTGGCGCAAGCAAAAGGTCGGCACTGCGATCATGGAGGCGTTGCTCGACTATGCGCGCGCGCACGACTACAAGCAGGTGGAGGTGGATGCGCAGACCTATGCCTTGCCGTTCTATCGCAGCTTCGGCTTCGTCGAGCAGGGCGAAGAGTTCACCGATGCCGGCCTGCCGCACATCAGGATGACGCTACAACTGTAGCGATCCGTTCCGCAATGGATGCAGTACAGGCAAGCGTGAAGCTCTACGGCACCCGGGGCTGCCATCTGTGCGCAGCAGCGGAGGATATCCTGCTTCAGGCAGGGGCCGCTGCGGTGCATATTGACATTGCCGAGGACGATCTGTTGTTCGACAAGTATCGCTTGCGGATACCGGTATTGCAGCGCTGTGACAACGATGCCGAGCTCGACTGGCCGTTCGATGCCGCTGCCGTGTCGGACTTCCTGGGCTAAACCGAAGCGGCCGGAAGCGGATAGGGCAGCGGCAGGAATTGCAGCGCCGCACCCTGCAGCGATTTCCAGTGCACCGGGTGATCCGCGCGGCTGGAGACTTGCACCGATGCCAGCACATCGTAGCCCCCGCCCGGCGCGACGGCCGCGTTGACGATCATGCCGCCCGCCTGGCCATCCATGTCGGCGCTGAACAGCTCGTCTCCGGCCTGCGGCGCATCGCCTGTGGCCGCGCTCTCCGGGTCCAGATGCGCCAGATACATGCGCCGTTTCAGTTTGCCCAGATACTGCATGCGCGCGACGATCTCCTGTCCGGGATAACAGCCCTTGTTGAAGCTCACCCCGCCGATCAGCTCAAGATTGGCCATCTGCGCGACGAACTGCTCCTGGGTTTGCGGCAGGATCACCGGGATGCCGGAACGGATGTTGAGCCAGTCCCAGCATGCGCTGCCAACCGCTTGTGCGTGCCGGCTGAGATCAAGCCACAGCGCGGCAGCGTCAGTTGCGGTGGTGCTGATCAGAAAGCGCTCCTCGCCGATCCGTATTGCGCAGGCTGCTGCATCGCCGGTGACGCCGAGCGGGAGACCCGGTAGTTCGCCGAATTTCGCCTGCACGATCTGCTGCGCTTTTGCGCCGGACAGGCCCAGGGAGATGACCTCGCAGCCGGCATCGCTGATTTTGACCTTGGAGCGCAGTACGTACATCGACAACTTTTTCCGTATCGGCTCGCACAATTCCCTGGGCAATTGCAGCAGATAGCCGTCCCCATCGCGCCAGATCAGCAGCGTCGCCAGCATCCTTCCCTTGGCATTGTTGAAGCTGCTGATCTGCGCCCGCCTGGCGCCGACTGCGCGGATGTCGTTGCTGAGCAGGTTCTGCAGGAACGATTGCGCGTCCTCGCCGGAAACGCGCAGCGTGCCGAATTGGCCGAGCTCGCACACCACGGTGCTGTGCGCCGCAGCATCCAGTTCGGCAGCAGGGTCACCGAAATGCCGCACTGCATCCGCCGCGATGGTTGCGCCTTGTCGGATCAGGAAGCTATGCCAGTCAGGGTTCATGGTCGGTCCTGCGTTTCAGGCAGGGTTTATTCCGGGTGTGCCGGGTCAAGTGTGTTGGGGAGGATGATCAGCGCCCGCACAGTGTTGTGCAACTGCCGGACGGTGTCAAGCTTGACCATGACGCGCGGGTGCGATTCCGCTAAACTTCGCCGATGAGAGTGATATTCGTGTTTTTCTGGATTGTGCTGCTTTCCGCCTGCGACAGCGGGTTGTGGAACGATCCCTATCCGGCGGCGGATGAAGGCAAGCCGATTTTTTATACCGCGTTCACCGAGCGACCCAAACATCTCGATCCGGCGCAGGCATACAGCGAGAACGAATACGATTTCCTCGCGCAGATCTATGCGCCGCCATTGCAATACCATTACCTGAAACGCCCCTATCAGCTGGTGCCGCTTGCCGCAAGCACAATGCCGACGGTGCATTACCTGGACAAGCAGCACCGGCGGTTGCCGGATACCGCGCCGTCGAGCAGGATCGCCTATAGCCTATACGAGATTCATATCAAACCCGGCATGCGCTATCAGCCCCACCCGGCCTTTGCCAAAAATGCGCAGGGCAAACCGGAATATGCGCATCTGACGGCGCACGATCTGAGCGGCATCCATGGCCTGGGCGACTTTCCCCGCAGCGGAACGCGCACCGTCACGGCGGCGGATTATGCCTACCAGATCAAGCGCCTTGCCAATCCGCTGCTGCATGCGCCGATTTTCGGCGTGATGAGCCAGTATATCGTCGGCCTGAAAGACTATGCCGCCAAGCTGCAGCAGGCGGTCAAGAGCCATCCCGGTGCGCTTCCCGACCTGAACCAGTTTCCGCTGCCCGGCGTGCAGGTAGTTGACGAACATACTTACCGCATCGAAATCATCGGCAAATATCCGCAGTTCGCCTACTGGCTGGCAATGCCGTTCTTTGCGCCCATGCCCGAGGAGGCGGAGCGGTTTTACGCGCAGGTTGGTATGCGCGAACGCAATCTCACGCTGGATTGGTGGCCGGTGGGCAGTGGGCCGTATTATCTTTCGGAAAATAATCCAAACCAGCGCATGGTGATGACACGCAATCCGTATTACGACTCCGAGACCTATCCGGACGAAGGGGAAGCGGGCGATGCCGCAGCCGGATTGTTGACCGATGCGGGGAAGCCATTGCCGCTGATAGACCAGATCGTGTTCACGCTGGAGAAGGAAACCATCCCGTATTGGAACAAGTTTCTGCAGGGCTATTACGATGCGTCCGGAATCAGCTCGGACAGCTTCGACCAGGCGGTGCAGGTGAATGTGGGCGGAGAGGCAACGGTAAGCGACGCGATGAAGGCACAGGGCATCAAGCTCTCGACAGCGGTGGCGGCATCCACGATTTATACCGGATTCAACTGGCTCGATCCTGTAGTCGGGGGAAGCTCCGAGCGGGCGCGCAAGCTGCGCCAGGCGATTTCAATCGCGGTGGACTTCGAGGAATTCATCTCCATTTTTGCCAACGGGCGCGGCATCGCCGCCCAGTCGCCGATACCGCCCGGAATCTTCGGTTACCGCGACGGCGAGGTCGGGATCAACCATTATGTGTATGACTGGGTCGACGGCGCACCGAAGCGCAAACCGATCGAAGCAGCCCGGCAGCTGCTTGCCGAAGCCGGTTATCCGAACGGCGTGGATGCGCAAACCGGCCGGCCGCTGGTGATCAATCTGGATACCACGGCGGGCGGGGCGGGCGACAAATCCCGGATCGACTGGATGCGCAAACAATTCGCCAAGATCAACGTGCAGCTGGTGGCGCGCAGCACCGACTACAACCGCTTTCAGGACAAGATACGCAAGGGCGATACACAGATGTTCTATTACGGCTGGAATGCCGATTATCCCGATCCTGAAAATTTCCTGTTTCTGTTGAGCAGCGCCCAGGCCAAGGTCGGCAAGGGCGGGGAGAACGCGTCGAATTACAGCAACCCTGAGTATGACAAATTGTTCGAACAGATGAAGAATATGGAAAACAGCCCGGCGCGCCAGGCGATCATAGACCGGATGTTGGAAATCCTGCGTCGCGACTCGCCGTGGCTATGGGGTTATCACCCGAAGAATTATGTGCTGCAACAAAGCTGGCTGAGCAACGTCAAGGCCAGCGTGATGGCAAACAACAAGCTCAAATATTGGCGCGTGGATGCCAAGCGGCGCGATGCATTGCGCCGCGACTGGAACCGGCCGATGCTCTGGCCGTTGTGGCTGGGAGCAGTGGCAGCATTGCTGTTTGCAGCATGGCTGTGGCGCATGCTGCGCCTGCGCGGTGACAGGAAATGAGCGTTGCCGGAAGCGCCGGTCGAGCGGGTATTCAGGCAGGCGACGGTTCAGGCCTGAACGAAAACGCCACCCAAGGTGGCGTTTAGTCGTGGATTGCTGCCGGGTTATTTCTGCTTGCCGTCACCGCCGTGCGGCAGCTCTGGCGTGTCCATCAAATCGCCAGCTGCATAACCGATGATGGCGATGCTGACAAACACGCAGACCATTCCGAGCGCATGGCTGAATACAAAGCCTCCCAGCAGCCACAGGATTATAGAGATGACTACCGTGAATATGAGTGTGCGGGTTTTGGAATCCATGATGAACCTTTCAAAATAAAGTGTGTGCCCGGATCAAGCAATTTGGCCCCGGCTGATATTGTGGCAGCCAATTCGTTCCTGCTGCGCGCATGATAGCGCATTGCCGCAAAAATGTGTGGTCAAAAATCCAGATCGGGGCAGCGGCTTTACACAAACGGCTTCGATTGTTATGCTGATTCTCGATTGGTATGTTTGCTTAGACTGTTAAATTTATATTCATCATATGAAAGGAATGTTCATGCGCAAGTCCGTATTTGCCGTTTTCGCCCTGTGTGCCGCACTCCCGATCGGCGCTCTGGCCGCCGACAGTTACACGATAGATCCCTTTCATACTTTCCCGAATTTCAGCATCAACCATCTGGGTTTCTCGACAATGCATGGCCGCTTCGAAAAGACCGGCGGCAAGATCGTGCTGGATCGCGCGGCGAAACAGGGGGCGGTGGATGTTGTGATCGCAACCGATTCTGTCACCACTGGTTATGTAAAACGCGATGAGCACCTGCGCTCGCCGGATTTTTTCAACGCCGCGGAATTTCCCGAAATTACTTATAAATCCACTGCGGTGCATTTCAAGGGTGATGTGCCTTCCAGCGTGGATGGAAACCTGACCATTTCGGGTGTCACCAAACCGGTCACGCTGACAATAGATGAATTCAACTGCGGCACCAATCCGATGAACCAGAAAGCTGAATGCGGCGCCGCAGCAACCGCGCAGATCAAGCGTTCGGATTTTGGCGTGAAATACGGACTGCCGAACATTGGTGACGAGGTAAAGCTGGTATTCGAGATCGAGGCAATCAAGGATTGATCCGGATTTTCTCCAGGTTTCAGCACAGGCAGCCCATCATCCTGGTTAAGTCAGAAGTCCTTTCCTTTTGAAATTGCTGAAACGTGGGCGGGCCACTTTGGCCGGCTGATTCTGTCCCTGGCTTGCCCGCCATCCGAAAGGGGATGCCACATGCTTGATTCAGGAAAATTGATGTGGCGGATGTTTCTGAATGATGGGGTATATGTACAGCTGTTGAAGCCGCTATTTCACTTCATGCTTTGCGCGATGCGGGAGCCCGGCAACGGGCTAGTCCATTGCGTTTCTGAAAATGCATCAATTGCCTGAATGAAGCTAACGCTGCAGTTGTGAATTTACCTCTTTCAAGACAAGTCAGTGCATATCCCGATAATCCAGAACGGTGAATTAATGAATCCAGTGAACATACAAACAAAGGATGTTGATCAATGTGATTTGTGCGGCTCGGGTGGTGTTCCATTTCAAAAAAATATACAGGACCCGGATCATCAAATTGCAGGGGGGTGGGATTACAACATTTGCAGTGACCAGAGTTGTTTGTCAGTTTGGTTATCACCGCGCCCCATTGATAGTGAAATACCCAAGACATATGAAAACTACCATAGCCATTCCAAAGCGGAGCAGGGCTTCGGCCAAAAAATCATATTGAGCCTGGTAAAGAAAATATTATTAATAATATCAATGCCTCAGGAGATTATTCTGGGTGTCAGAAAACAGGCGGCACGGCTGAAATATATGGGCCTGAGGGACGATAAACCCGGTTCTCTTTTGGAGCTGGGTGTAGGTGGCGGAAGATTTTTATATCGAATGAAAAAAAGGGGATGGGACGTTACGGGTGTGGATATCGATCCCAAGGTTGCTGAGAGAATTTCAAGAAAATACCAAATTAACGTTTACACCGGAGACGTGACAAATCTTGAAATCGGGCAGCAGTTTGATGTCGTCACGTTGAATCAAACCGTCGAGCATTTGGTAGACCCGATGGCGGTTCTGAAAAAATGTCATGGCTTATTAAAACCCGGGGGGCGAATAGTCATCACCACCCCGAACGTGGAGAGTCTGGGCGCAACCCTATTCAAGGAATATTGGAGAGGATGGGAGCCGCCCAGGCACTTGCATCTATATTCAATCAAGTCGTTGGAGAAATTAATAAAGCTTGCAGATTTCGACGTCGATGAAATTGATACCTACACTTGCGAATCGCAAACTGGCTACTACTCCAGTTATCTGAATGAGGCATATCATCAGTCAAGGCAATTGAGCACATCAAAGCTGGTTGGAATCATGATCTGGTCGTATTGGATGGAGTTCAGGGAAACCTTGCTGAATCTGGAAAGCGGAATTTCCGGACAAAGTATTTATTTGGAAGGTCTTAAAAGCCAGGGTTGAAGCGTCTTGCAATTTCAAGCCCGGATTGTTGCACCAAGGCCAATTGCTTTCTTGTAATATTTTTTCGGCAGTTTTTTTGATCGAGAAAGTTGCATATTAAAATGCTGTAGAGTTTGCTGTGTCATGTGCAGGTCAGGTATCGCCTGGGCGATAGGCATGAATTTTGAAAATAAACTTACGATCGCTACCGAGACGCTGGCGGATCGGTGCCGGGGCTTTCACCCATACCGCTATGCCTATCCGGCACGGTTTGCAGTCGGCCTGAGGTATTAGCGGGGCATACCTGCGCGTTCACCAGCCGGATTCGCGCTCCGGCGTCGCCGAGATTTTATGCACGCTTAAATCGGTGCCATTGAATTCTTCCTCGGCGCTCAGGCGTATGCCGACCAGCTTTTTCAATATGCCGTAGACCAGGTAACCGCCGGCAAAAGCGATCACGACACCGAGCAGCGTGCCGCACAGCTGCGACATAAAGCTGACGCCGCCCCTGCCGCCGAGTGCCGTGAGGCCGAATATTCCTGCGGCGATGCCGCCCCATGCGCCGCACAAACCGTGCAGCGGCCATACTCCGAGCACATCGTCGATCTTCCAGCGGTTTTGCGTCAGCGTGAACATCGCGACGAACAGCGCGCCTGCGACGCCGCCGACGAACAAGGCGCCTATCGGGTGCATCAGGTCGGAACCGGCGCATATCGCGACCAATCCGGCCAACGGACCGTTGTGCACGAAACCGGGGTCGTTCTTCCCCATCCATAGTGCGGCCAGCGTGCCGCCCACCATCGCCATCAGCGAATTCACTGCGACCAGACCGCTGATTTTGCTGATCTCCTGCGCCGACATGACATTGAAGCCGAACCAGCCCACCGTCAGTATCCATGCGCCCAGTGCGAGGAATGGTATGCTGGAAGGCGGATGTGCGGAGATGCGGCCGTCATGGGTGTAGCGCCCGTGCCGCGCACCCAGCAACAGCACTGCGGCCAGCGCTATCCAGCCGCCCACCGCATGCACGACCACCGAGCCGGCGAAATCATGGAACTCCGCGCCGAAAGTCGCCTGCAGCCAGTTCTGGAATCCGAAACGATGATTCCAGGCGATGCCTTCAAAGAACGGGTAGACGAATCCGACCAGCGTGAAAGTGGCGGCCATCTGCGGATTGAATCTCGCACGTTCGGCGATGCCGCCGGAGACGATGGCCGGGATCGCGGCGGCGAAAGTCAGCAGGAAAAAGAATTTGACCAGCTCGTAACCGTTCTTTTGTGCCAGTTCCTCGGCGCCGGTGAAAAAATTTACGCCATAAGCGATGAAATAGCCGATAAAAAAATAGGCCAGCGTGGATACTGCGAAGTCGGTCAGTATCTTGACCAGCGCGTTCACCTGGTTTTTCTTGCGCACCGTGCCCAGCTCCAGAAAAGCGAAGCCTGCATGCATCGCCAGCACCATGATCGCGCCGAGCAGAATGAACAAGGCATCGCTGCTGATTTTCAGATTTTCCAACTGCTTTCTCCTCTTGATATTTGCCGCCGGGCAGCATCGATCCGATCCCGCCGGCGGCCTGTGGTTATGGACTGCTTGTGTGCTGCTGTTTGATACCCGGGCTTCAATCAGTCCCGTAAATTGTATTGACTCATACCCCGCCGCGGCATTGCACCCGGTGGTCTGTATGGTCAGGCGTTCCAGCCATTCAGATGTTTCTCCAGCCAGAACAGACCGACTATGGTCTTGCTTTCGTTGATCTTGCCCAGCCTGACCCACTCCAGCGCTTCAGCCAGGGGCAATTCGAACACCTCGAGGAATTCACCGTCGTCGAGTTTGCGCCCCTGCTGCGACAGCCCGCGCGCAAGGAAATATTCCATGCGTTCGTCTGCGTAACCGATGCACGGCCAGGCAGTGGCGAGATGGACCCATTTGCTGGCCACGTAGCCGGTCTCTTCCAGCAACTCGCGCTGGGCGCAAACCAGGATGTCTTCGCCATGGTCGATCTTGCCTGCCGGCAGCTCGATGAACTCGCGCTGCGGGGCATAGCGGAATTGCCGTTCCATCACCAGATTGCCGTTATCCAGCAGCGCCAGCACGGCGACCGCGCCGGGGTGGGTGATGTATTCCCGGCTGGCTACATTCCCGTCCGGCAGTCTCACATTATCCTTGCGTACCCGGATAAAATCGCCTTGGTACATCAGTTCGGTATCCAAACAGGTCTCTTTGAGTTCCATGTCCTTTTCTCATCCTTTTGCCGGTCCATGTCGCGTAGGCCGTCAGTATCCGCTGTTCTTCATCGACTGTATATTTTGACACGTTTGGCGGAATTATTCGGCGCGCAAATGAAATCTTCCGCGCTGGCGGGTGCGATTTCCGGACTAAGCCGCGGCGTTGCGCAGTTTCAGGCGGACCAGGCAACGGTCTATCCATTGCGCGGTCAATTTTTCCTGTACCGAGTTTTGCCGCAACCGGGCTTTCAGTCCGGGGAAATCGACGCGGTCCAGTTCCTGATCCTGGTTGAAGCAGGAAAACACATAGGTGGTCTTGCCGGTCTCCGGATCGGTCTGCGCCTGCAGACACTGGGCGCAGATCTCTTTCATCATGCACTGCATCGGCGAATTGATCGAGCCGATCGCAAAGTGATGCGGCTTCAGATACGGGCGCAATTCGCGGTGGCGTGCCGCCGCCACCGCCGCCATCATGCCGTCAGAGCCGATCGCGACGATGCGGTCGGTGTCGGCGAACGGTATGGTTTGTACGCCCAGCTTGCCGCCCGCATAGGCTGCCATCGCCTCGACGATGTTGCCGACGAAGCTGCGATCCTGCGCTCGGGTGGGGGCGAAGCCGGGCGCCTCGTCGCAGCACCAGACCACGACATCGGCGGCATTCTCGATCTCGGCGACCTTGTAGCGGTCTAGCGATTTCTTGTAGCCGGCGAAATACAGCACTTTCGACCCGGCCGCGCGCAATGCCTGGCCGATCGAGAACAGTACTGCATTCCCCAGCCCCCCGCCGACCAGCGTCACGGTCTCATCGCCGGGGAGCTCGGTCGGCGTGCCGGTCGGCCCCATCAATACCACCGGTTCTCCGGGCTTGAGCAGCGCACACAGGTCCGCCGAGCCGCCCATCTCCAGCACGATGGTCGAGATCAGGCCGCGCCCGGGATCCACCCAGGCGCCGGTCAGTGCGAGGCCCTCCATCGCCAGACAGGTGTTGTCGATCGCGAGCGCACGGGTTTCGTAATTCTGCAGCCGGTAGAATTGTCCCGGGCGAAAATTCTGCGCGGCCAGCGGCGCCCGGATCACCACTTCGACGATGTTCGGCGTCAAGCGGATCACCTGATGAACTACGGCGCGCAGCGCCTGGTTGATTTCGGCCAGAAATCCGGCGTCGGACAGATCCGAAGCCGGGGGCACGCGTGCCAGCACCGCACTGACTGCGGGATAGCCCTGCTTGGCCCCGCCCATCGCCTTGACCACATTGCCGAAATAGGACGGGTGCAGATCGCCGAAGAAGCTGATGAAGCGGCCGTCGGCACGCTTGGCCAGCAGCACCTGGACAGTCTTCGGTTTGGATGTTGCCGGCTCGGGCCGCATCGGGTCGCCATTTTCGTCGCAAGCCTGGAAGTAGCGGCCGTCAAGTGCAAAATTTCCCGGGTCTTCGCGCGCCAGCACGGTATTGGGCTGGGTACCGGCGGCGATCAATATCGTGCACGCCGCGATTTCGGTTTCTGCGCCTGTGCTCCAGGCGCCTTCCGCGCTGCGCTGCTGGATGGTCATCCGGAGCCCGCGCACGGCGCCGAATTCATCGACCTCGATGCGTGCCGGGTTGAGTCCCTCGGCAAAGTAGATTCCTTCCTCCAGCGCTTTTTCGACTTCCTCATGGTTCAGCGTGTAGGAGGGACTGTCGATCAATCGTTTGCGGTAGGCGACAGTGACCCCGCCCCAGCCCTGCAGCAGTTCGATGATATGCGGTTCGCGGCCCGCCGCCGCCGCGCTGCTGCGCTCGGCCTCGAGCGCGCGCGCATGATCCAGGAATTCGTCGGCGACCTGCTGCTCCTCGGCGGTCCAGCGCGCGCGCACCGCAGCCTCGCCTTGCTCGGCCGCCAGGATGCGGTAGCGGTGCAGGAATTTTTCGACCTGCACCGGATAATAGGCCAGCGACTCGGTGGCCGTATCTATTGCGGTGAGTCCGCCGCCGATCACCACAACCGGCAGGCGTATTTGCAGATTGGCAATGGAGTCGGTTTTTGCCGCGCCGGTCAATTGCAGCGCCATCAGAAAATCCGAGGCGGTGCGCACGCCGCGCGCCAGTCCGTTGGGAATATCCAGCACGGTCGGCCGGCCGGCGCCGTTGGCCAGCGCGATGTGGTCGAAGCCTGCGGCAAAAGCGCTGTCAACCGTCAGGGTACCGCCGAAGCGCACGCCGCCGAACAGCGCAAACTGGCTGCGCCGTTCCAGCAGCAGCCGGATCAGTTTCAGGAAATTCTTGTCCCAGCGCACTGTGATGCCATATTCGGCGACGCCGCCGAACCCGGCCAGCACGCGCTGATCCAGTGATTCATGCAGCACCGAGATGTCGCGGACAGCGGCAAAGGGCACACGCTCGCCGTTGGCTGCAACGCCGCCCAGGTGCGGGGGCAGCGGCTCGATCTTCAAGCCGTCGATGCCAACCACGGTATGTCCGTCATTGATCAGGTGATGGGCCAGGGTAAAGCCCGCCGGTCCCATCCCGGCGATCAGCACGCGGCGCCCGCTGGGCGCCTTGGGATATGGCCGCTGCAGATGCAGCGGATTCCAGCGCGTCAGCAGGCTGTATATTTCGAAGCCCCACGGCAGGTCCAGCACATCCTTGAGCGTGCGCGTCTCAGCCTGCGGGATATCGACCGGTTGCTGTTTCTGGTAGATGCAGGATTTCATGCAGTCGTTGCAGATGCGGTGTCCAGTGGCCGCGACCATGGGATTGTCGACAACGATCATCGCCAGCGCGCCCAGCGCATGACCCTGGGCCTTGACCTTGTGAAACTCGGATATCTTTTCCTCCAACGGGCAGCCGGCCAGCTTCACGCCGAAAATATTTTTCCTGAACGCGGCAGTGCTGCCGTCCGCTGCGGGTTTTTCCTTGAGGCCCTTGGAGCAGGAATCCTTGGACTGCTCGTGGCACCAGATGCAGTAATTGGCCTGGTCGAGCGCGCCGGTCAGATCGGTTCCGGCATCGGTCAATGCGAATCCGTCGCGGTGGCGCAGCCCATGCCCGTCGAGACGATAAGCGGAGATGCCATCCAGGTTGATGCTGGCCAGCGGGATTAGGTGCTCGAAATCGAGTTTGTTGGGTGCCTTGAACAGCACGCCGTTGCCGTGGCGGGCCCGCCCGGCCGGGGTGTGCACCGCCCATGCAGCGTAGCGGGTCGCGAGCTGCAATTGGGCGGCGTGGGCCGCTTCATCCAGCATCCAATGGGCAACTTCTTCGGCAAATGCGAGTTCGCTGAAGCGGGTGCCGATATAGGCTGCCAACTGCGCTTCGAGCGCCGGGGCGTCGAGCGTTGCTGCTTCGTCCGGTTTCACTTTTGTCATTGCGCGGCGCTGCACGAACAGGCGCTTGCAATGGTAGAGCGGCGCCAGTTGGTGATGGCGGGCGGCCAGTGCCCGCACTTGCATATCGATGCCGAACAGCCGGGCCAGAAAATCTTCGAGATGGGGGGCCAGCGCAATCAGCAGAGCCGACTGCGTCTGGTTGCCGGGATTGCTCTGCAGGCGCGCCGCTTCAAGTTGCGCACGCAACGCGGCATCGCCTTCGCCCAGGAAATCGAGGAAGGCAGCATCGAGGCGGACCAGCCCCTCGCGGTGATACAAATCGTCGAATGAAAATCCAAAACCGATAGCCGGGATTGGGTGATGCGCAGCGTTGTCAGTTTGCATTATTCCTGCATTTTCAGAGTTGCGGACTTGTTCCTGTCGCCATCTTGCGCCCGCATTTTAGCAAGCGCTGTTGCCGTGCAGCGTTTCAAAATTATGCGCAATCGGGAGCAGGGGTGGCTTCTGCCCCGCAAATCCACTGGCCATGCTCCGCGGAATGCGGATCAGCCCGGTCTTCCCGTTGCAAATGCGTGAAAACTGGAGGTGTTACCGCCGACCTTTTTCGAGCTATACATCGCACGGTCGGCATTCTGCATCAATTCATCCGCATTCTGGCCATCCTGCGGATAGATGCTGATGCCGATGCTGGCATGGACGTCCAACTGATGTCCTTCGATCTGCATGGTTTGTTGAAACAGGGTATGCAACTTCTGCACCACGGTGGTGACCTGGGCCGGGTCGTCTATCAGGTCGATCAGCACGACGAATTCATCGCCGCCCAGGCGTGCCACGGTGTCGATCTCGCGCAGCGAGGATTTCAGCAGGGTAGCGACGCCGACCAATACCTTGTCGCCTGCTGCATGACCGAGCGTGTCATTGATTTCCTTGAAGTGGTCCAGGTCGACAAACAATACAGCCAGGTGCTTGCCGCTACGCCGCGAGCCGGAAATGGCATGTTCCAGCCGGTCGAAGAACATCCTGCGGTTGGGCAGTTTGGTCAAGGTGTCGTGCTGGGCCAGATGGTCCAGCGCTTTGCGGCTTTCGTTCAATTCAGCCAGATGCGCCATGATCTGTGTCTGCATGTCATGAAAGCTGCGCGACAGCAGTCCGAGTTCGTCGGTACGCGTGAGCGGCAAGGTGCTGATCGCATGATCCTTTGAGAAGTGGTTGATCGCGCCGACCATTGCATTCAGCGGGCCGGTGACGATGCGGGAAACGAGCGCGGACAGGATCAGCGCAAGGGCGCTGAATGCCAGTATGATCTGGATCGTATTCCACCTGAGCCGAGCGGTCTCGCGCGTGATATGGTCCACCGGCTGTGACAAACCCAGGATCACGAAACGCTTGTCGATGGTGTCGCCGAACGGCAGGCGCACGAAAGCCGCGACCTGCTTGCCGTTGGTCTCCTCTGCATTCATCACGACATTCATCGCCTGACCCTGGATCAGCGACGCCACCGGTGCAAACGAGTCCTGGATCAGGATGTGCTTGCCCCGGTCGAAACCGAAAGTCTGGGTGGTATCCGGGTGGACCAGAAAATCCCCCCGCTGGTTGCTCAGGTATAACTGATAGGCATCGGGCAGGTTTCCCTTCAGCAGCCGGGAAAGACCGATCAGGTCGATATTGATCACGATCAGCCCAAGCCGCTTGCCGCTGGTTGAAATCACCGGTGTGGAGACTGTCACCGTCGGCTTGTTCAGGCCGGAGTGCGCTCCCTGTTCATGATTGATGGCGATGTCCGACAGATAGATATCTCCCCGCGCCAGCCGCAGCGTGCCGGCAACATAAGGGTAGTGTTCCTTGTGCTGCAAATCGCCTGCCAGCACCCGGACGAATTTTTTGCCGTTGCGATCGACGCGGACCAGTTCCATGCCGTGCTGGCCGATGCCGATCAGACGAATCTGGAAATATTCCGGATGCGCCGACAGCATCGCAGTGAAGGTGTCGGCCAATATTTTCTTGTCGCGTTCCCCGGTCGCCTCATTCGGAGATTCAAAAACATTGCTGGTCAACGGCATGGCTGCAAGCAGCTGCGAGTCTTCGGCGATCACATCGATGATGATTTTCATGTTGCGCCCTACCACCTGCGTGGCGGTCAGCAAGTCTCGCTGTGCCGCATTGGTCAGCATCTTGCTGCTGGACGAGTAGAAGTAATAGCCGGTCAGGCTGGTGGCCAGGATACCGAATGCGGCCAGCAGCGAGCCCAGCTTGAAGCCGATGCTGAATTTCGTATAGTCGGATAGCTTCATCGCTCAAAGCACACTGCCCGCAGTTTCGGCATTTCCGCCGCGCAGGTCGGGATCCTTGCCGCAAATGTTGCAGTCAGAGCGACATAGGGTTGGCAGGCAAGGCGCGGCATCGGTATTGTCGGGGGTATGGACTGTTTCCATTGTACATCCCGCGGACGTCGGGAGGGATTGTAAAGTGGTGGTTATTCAATCGCCCGAACGGCCATTATTGAGCTGGCTTTTTTAGCCAGCTGTTTCAGGGTAAAATCGCCGACGGCCGGCTCACGTACTGAAGATGACTCCGTGCGATATCCGGACCGGATTTGACTGACGTCGGCTGTCATTGCATCCTGCTTTTTATTTGGGCTGATATTATGTACCGGTATGGCTGGGTAATCTCGGGCGTTTGCTTGCTTGCCTTGCAGGGCTGCGCGTCACCGCAGAAAGTCGAAACCGCCAAGGCGAAATCCCCTCACGCCAAAGCGAAGCCGAAAGCTGAAGCCAGGACGGTGATTTCAGCCGACGGCCTGGTCAAGGGAGAAATCGTCGGCACCCCCGCTCCGGGCAGCAAATTCGCCCAGCTGCAAATCGGCATGAAGCTGGAGCGGGTCGAGAACCTGATCGGTCAGCCGAACCATATGGATAGCCGTATCACGGGCAAGCAATACCAGCCGTTTTATTTCGGCGGAGATACGCAGCGCACCGAAATGTTTTATAAAAATGAGGGGCAGCTGACCTTCTCCAATCTGCAGCAGGACAGCGCTGCGGATACGCTGATCAGAATCGTGGTCAACCCGGAATCCGGCGGAAACCGCTGAAGCGCGCGGCAAGGCGTCTGTCCGATATTGACAGGCAATGAAAAAAATTACATTCTCGCCCTGCCGTGCATTGAATACGAAGCCGCTAATGATAATCGCAACCCATTGATAGCAATTCTGGAGATCGCATGTCCAACATCGAGTCGGTATTGAAGGAAATCCGCGTATTCAGTCCTTCCGCTGAATTTGCCAGGCAGGCCAATGTGTCCGGAATGGCTCAGTATCGCGAGTTGTGCGAAGCTGCAGCGCAGGACTACGAAGGTTTCTGGGCCAGGCTGGCGAAAGATACCCTGCTCTGGAACAAGCCTTTTTCCCGGATACTGGACCAGAGCAATGCCCCTTTCTACAAATGGTTCGAGGACGGCGAACTGAACGTTTCCTACAACTGCCTCGACAAACATCTGGCAACCCAGCCGGAAAAGACTGCGATCATCTTCGAGGCTGACGACGGCAAGGTAACCAAAGTGAGTTATCGCGAATTGCACGGCCGCGTCAGCCAGTTCGCCAACGCCCTGAAATCGCGCGGCATCGGCAAGGGTGACCGCGTCGTCATTTATCTGCCGATGAGCGTCGAAGCGGTGATCGCGATGCAAGCCTGCGCCCGCATCGGCGCGATCCATTCCGTGGTGTTCGGCGGCTTTTCCGCCAAAAGCCTGCATGAGCGCATCATCGATGCGCAGGCCTGCGCAGTCATCACCGCAGATGCGCAGATGCGCGGCGGCAAACTGATGCCGTTGAAATCCATCGTCGACGAAACGCTTGCGCTGGGTCAATGCGAAAGCGTGCACAGCGTCATCGTGTATCGGCGTGCCGGAAGCGATGTCGAGTGGAACGAGGACCTGGATATCTGGTGGCACGACCTGTTCAATGCGCAGCGCACCCAATGCGAGCCGGAATGGGTGGGTGCGGAACATCCGCTGTTCATCCTCTACACCTCGGGTTCCACCGGCAAACCCAAAGGCGTGCAGCATTCCAGCGGCGGCTACCTGCTCGGCGCAATGCTGACGATGCAGTGGGTGTTCGACTACAAGTCTTCCGATATCTTCTGGTGCACGGCCGATGTCGGCTGGGTCACCGGCCACAGCTATGTTGCCTACGGCCCTCTGGCGATCGGCGCAACGCAGGTGATCTACGAAGGGATACCGACTTATCCCGATGCCGGGCGATTCTGGAAGATGATCCAGGATCACCGGTCACCACCTTCTACACAGCGCCCACTGCGATACGTTCGCTGATCAAACTCGGCGGCGATCTGCCCGGGAAATATGATCTGTCCTCGTTGCGCCTGCTCGGCACGGTCGGTGAGCCGATCAATCCGGAAGCGTGGATGTGGTACTACAACACGGTGGGCCAGGCGCGCTGCCCTATCGTAGACACCTGGTGGCAGACCGAGACCGGTTGCCACATGATCGCTCCGCTGCCGGGCGCGGTGCCGATCAAACCGGGTTCCTGCACGCTGCCGATACCTGGTATCCAGGTTGCAGTGGTCGATGAGACCGGACTCGAAGTCGGCACGCAACACGGCGGTTCGCTGGTCATCACCAAGCCGTTTCCATCCCAGATACGCACCATCTGGGGAGACCCGGAGCGCTTCAGGAAGAATTACTTCCCCGAAGAGATGCGCGGCTACTACCTCGCCGGGGATTCCGCGCATCGCGACGAGGATGGCTATATCTGGATCATGGGGCGCAACGACGATGTGCTTAAGGTTTCGGGGCATCGCCTGGGCACGATGGAGATCGAGTCTGCGCTGGTCGCCAGTCCGCTGGTGGCCGAAGCTGCCGTGGTCGGCCGTCCGCACGATATCAAGGGCGAGGCTGTAGTCGCATTCGTCGTGCTGAAAGGCGCCCGCCCCACCGATCCGGCCAAGGTCAGGCAGATCGTCGAGACGCTGCGCGACTGGGTCAGCAAGGAGATCGGCCCGATCGCCAAACCGGACGAGATCCGTTTCGGTGACAACCTGCCCAAAACGCGTTCCGGCAAGATCATGCGACGCTTGCTGCGCACGATCGCCAATGGCGAAGAGATCAGCCAGGATGTCTCCACACTGGAAAACCCTGCGATCCTGGAGCAGTTAAAAGAGGCGATACGCTGACAGGCGGGGTTTCGGAGCAGGCCGACATCGCATAAGCGATCTCAAGCGCAGCGGACGTAACCAAAACCCGGCTGTTCTGGAGCAGCTGAAAGAGGCTCAGCGCTGAAAACCTGACCTTGCGGGGAAGCAGGGCAATTTCGGGTGCACCGTGGCCGCAATGACACCTTTACGCATGTTGTTTCTCTACAACATCCGGGCCATGCAGTTGACCTGGCCGTGGCACCTCGGCTACCATCTCGCCAGTTTCCTTCCAAAAGGGTCTATGTGTCTTTGATTCGACTGATTATTTTTGCAGTGTTCGGGATGTTTGCCGCGGCTACGCCGATGCTTGCTGAAGCCGCGGAGCAGCTTGCGCTGAACAGCCCGATGACGAGCGAAGTTGCGCCTGAATGGTTGCCCACCGCGCGTGATATCAGGATAGAGCTGATCCCGGAATCCCCGGAAGCATTGAAAGCCGATATGGCTGCGCATGACCTGTGGGCGCGCATCCGCGCCGGTTTTGCGATGCCGGAATTGAATTCCAAACTGGTTGCCAGGCAGGAAAGATGGTATGCCGACAATCCCGATTATGTTGCGCGCATGACCGAGCGTGCGCGCCTCTATCTGTATTACATCACCGAGGAAGTGGAACGCCGCGGAATGCCGAGCGAGATCGCTCTGCTGCCGATGGTTGAAAGTGCATTCAATCCGAGCGCCTATTCGGTCAGCCGCGCATCCGGCATCTGGCAGTTCATACCCTCTACCGGCAAAAAATTCGGCATGCAGCAGAACTGGTGGTATGACGGCCGTCGCGATGTGATCAGCGCGACCAACGGCGCGCTCGATTACCTGCAAAAACTGCATGATATGTTCGGTGATTGGCAATTGGCGCTGGCGGCATACAACTGCGGCGAAGGAGCGGTGTTGCGCGCGCAGGCGCACAACCGCAGGCGTGGTCTGCCGACCAACTATGCCAGCCTGAAATTGCTGAGGGAGACGCGGAATTACGTGCCCAAGCTGATGGCCATCAAGAACATCGTTGCCAACCCGGCCAGCTTCGGGCTGACGCTGCAGGAGATCCCCGATGAACCCTATTTTGCGGCAGTCGAGACGACCCAGCATATGGATGTCAAACTGGCTGCGGAATTGGCGGGTATCTCGATGGATGAATTCATGGCCCTCAATCCCGCGCACAATCGTCCGGTGATCCTGCAGGGCGGCAGCGATCTGATTTTGCTGCCGATAGACAGGATCGCGGCTTTCCGCGCAAATCTTGAAAGCTATGACAAACCGCTGGTAAGCTGGCAGCCCTACCAGCCCAAGAAGGGCGAGCGTCTCGACAAATTAGCACCGCGATTCGGGCTGTCCCTGGAAAATCTCAAAGAAGTCAACGGCCTTTCCAGGCGCGGTAATATCAGCACCGGACAAACGTTGCTGGTCCCGGTTAACGGCGATGAACCGGAAAATCAATTCGAGGCCTTCAACATGCATGTCGCCGCCGATGACCTGTCCCGCTCGGTCAGGCACGTCGTGCGCCGGGGCGAAACGCTGTCGGGTATCGCGCATCACTATCATGTCAGCGTTGCCAGGCTGAGACAATGGAACGGCCCGATGAAAATAATCAGACCCGGTCAGATCATCGCGGTTGCCGAAACCGGAGTTCGAAGAACCTCCGGGCATCGCAGGAAAGCCATCGAGCGGGGCCGGAAAGTGGCTGACAACACCGAGATCAAGAACATTCCTCCGCGCGGGATCTAGCCTCGCAACGACAGTCTGGCCAATATTGAGCTGAGCCGGCGGTATCGCCCCCACAAAATCAAACTACTTCTGGCCAAGGACACCATCCCGTGTCGGCGGGCCACAAATACAGCCATGATGGCCGCCGTCAAGGATGGTTTTGCGCCGATGAAGCGAATCACGGCTATTCCGCGATCGGCGATCCCAAGCGGTGTACTCAACCTTGCGGCGATCCTGGCCGCATCGCAGCGTTGCGCAGCGATCCTCGCCAGCAGTTCAGCGCGACGTTGCATCAACGCCGACTTCGGGTCACTCATGGCCGGCATCCAGATGTTGCCTGTCTTTCGCCAGTTCGGCGAGGCTGTCGGAGAATAATCGGGTGCGGGCCTGGTTGCGCAACAACCAGGCCAGCAACGCACCCAGGGCAAAGAACATTGCGCCGAGTACGCCGATTGCAGCGAGCCGGTGGTCATCCCAGAACAGCACCACGACGTATGCGACCAGCAGCAATGCCGCCATCCCGAAACTGAACAGCGCGGACAGCACCAATATCAGCATCCGGAGCAGGCGCAGACGCTCGACTTGCAGTTCGTTCGCCAGCAACTCGAGTCTGGTCGAAACGATCGATGCCAGCGTCGAAACCAGTTGCCTGATCGATGCCATCAATCCGGGGCTGGTCTCAGGCATGGGTTAACGGCCGCGCCCGATCAGCATTCCGACTATCACGCCTACTGCGGCGCCGATCCCGACAGCCTTCCACGGGTTTTCATGCACATACTCGTCGGTCGCCTTCGCTGCTTCCCTGGTTCTTGCGACTACCGCTTCTTCGGCCGCGGCAAGGCGCGTCCTGGCGGAGGCCAGGTTTTCCTGGATGCGTTCGCGTGCCGCAGAGACTTTCTCGCCCGCAACGCCGGCTGTTGCACGCAGCAATTCCTCTGCGTCAGTCACGACCAGCCGAAAATCCTGGAGCAGTTTTTCCCGGCTGACCTCAGTTTCCAATTCTGCTGATTTGGCACTCATGATGCACTCCTTAAAATTGAAATTATCGTGATCAACTTCCGCTAAAACTCCGTATGCCTGGCGGAGTACCTGATGTTGTTGTAAACCTAATATCGGTTGCAGTCAATCCGGATCAGGCGGATACAAATGGCAATGCGCGCTGTGTGTAGCCGAGAAACTCGTTGCCGGCGGATAACTTTGGCGGCATTGTTCTGTGGCATGCGCGCAGCGGGGGGCAAAATGGCAGCCATGCGGCGGATCGGACGGGGAAGGCAAGTCCCCTTCCAGCCTGATACGCCCGGCCTGCGTGCCATCAATCTGCGGCACGGCGGACAATAGCGCCCGGGTGTAGGGATGCCTGGGTTTGCGCAATACTTCATCGGCTGTGCCGCGCTCGACGATGCGCCCGAGATACATCACGCACACTTCATGCGCGAGGTATTCGACCACTGCAAGGTTGTGGGTGATGAATAAATAGCTCAGGCCCAATTCCTGTTGCAGCGACTTCAGCAGGTTCAATATCTGCGCCTGCACCGACACGTCCAGCGCGCTGGTTGGCTCATCGCAAATCAGCAGCTGGGGCGAAACGGCAAGCGCGCGCGCGATTGCGATACGCTGCCGCTGACCGCCGGAGAACTCGTGCGGATAGCGCCACTTTGCCGTCTGTGCCAAGCCAACTTCTGCGAGCAGCGCATTGATGTGCTCCTGCCGGGCTGCGCGATCGCGATGCAGGTTCAGCGCGGTCATTCCCTCGTCGAGGATCTCCGCGACGCGCATTTTCGGATTCAGCGAGGCATACGGATCCTGGAACACCATTTGCATCGCGCCACGCCGGGCGCGCAATTCACCCGGGCCTAGCCCGATCAAGTCGCGCCCGGCGAACAGTACTTTGCCGGAAGTCGGCTGGATCAGTTGCAGCAGCGCCTTGCCCAGCGTGGTTTTGCCGCAGCCGGATTCGCCAACCAGCGCCAGGGTCCGCCCGTGAGGGATGTCCAGCGAAACACCATCCACTGCCTTTACCAGCCCGATTGTCCTCTGCAGGATGCCCCTGCGGATCGGGAAATGAACGCGCAGGTCCGAGACCTGCAACAGCGAGGAGCGGGGTACAAGGTGCGGGATGGCCTCGATGTATTGGTTCTGCCCGCGTGTGGCTTCGGCAGCCTTGTTTCCCGCTCCCTGCGCCTGATAGAGATGACAGCGCACGGCTTGACCCTGTTCCAGCATCGTCCAGGCCGGCGCCTGCTCGCTGCATAGCGACCAGGCTTCGCTGCAGCGCGAGGCAAAACGGCAACCCCGGGTAATGCTGCCCAGTGCCGGAACGCTGCCCGGGATGGCCGCCAGCGGCAGGTTGCGGTATTTCGCATTGGGCAATGCAGCCAATAATTTCCGGGTATAGGGGTGCAATGGCCGGGACAGCAATTGCGCGCGACTGGCTTGTTCGACGATCTGGCCTGCATACATCACTCCCGCGTGATCCGCCATTTCAGCCACTACACCCAGGTCGTGGGTGATCAGCAATATCGACATGCCGCTGGCCGACTGGGTATCGCGCAGCAGCTGCAAAACCTGTGCCTGCGTCGTGACATCCAGCGCCGTGGTTGGTTCGTCTGCCACCAGCAATCTGGGCTGCCCGGCGAGAGCCATCGCAATCATCGCGCGCTGTTTCATCCCGCCGGAAAGCTGGAACGGATATTCCGTGGTGCGCCTGGCGGCATCGGGGATGCCCACCTGGCTAAGCAGTTCCACGCTGCGCCGCTGCGCCGCTGCGCCGCGCAGACCCTGGTGCAGCTTGAGCACTTCGGCGATCTGCCGGCCCAGCGTCATCACCGGGTTCAGGCTCAGCCCCGGTTCCTGAAAGATCATCGCTGCTGTGCCGCCGCGCACATCGCGCATCTCGCGTTCGGGCAAATCGAACAGATTAATCTCATCCAGTTGTGCAGTGCCGCCTGCATGAACTATTCCGTCAGGCAGCAGACGCAGCAGCGACAGTGCCGTCATTGATTTGCCGCAGCCGGATTCCCCAAGCAGTGCGTAGGTTTTTCCGGCATCGATGTCGAAAGAAATGTCGTCCACGATGCGCTCACCGCTGCGCAACTGCGTGACCAGATCAGAGACGCGCAGGATGTTCGCCATCACGCCACCGCTGCGCTGCGATTCAGGCGTGGATCGAATGCATCGCGCACCGTGTCGGCAAACAGGTTCGCTGCCAGCACCAGCGTCAGCATGAAACCGAAGGCGGAGGCCAGTGCCCACCACACTACCGGTTCACGTCCCAATTCCAGGCGCGCTGAATTGATCATCGTGCCGAAACTGATCATCGAAGGATCGACGCCTACGCCGACATAGGACAACACTGCTTCGGCCAGCACCAGGCTGCTGAAATCCATCACCAGTGAGATCAGCACGATGTGCATCACGTTCGGCAGGATGTGGCGGGTGAGAATACGCAATGTGGGCACGCCGAACGACTGCGCCGCCTGGATGTATTCCATCTCGCGCAGCTTCAGTGTCTCGCCGCGCAACAGCCGGCACAATCCGGTCCAGCTGGTGACACCGAGGATCAGGCACAGGAACACCAGCCGCAAGTCGGCGCGCGACGCGGCAGTGTCGAACCACTGCGGATGCGTATCGATGGTCACCTGCATCATCAGCACCGCCGCCGCAATCAGTAGCACGCTGGGTATCGAATACAGCACGGTATAGAGGTACTGGATCGCATCATCCACCCAGCCGCGCAAATATCCCGCAGCGATGCCCAGCAGCAAGGACAGCGGCAAGGTCACCAGTGTGGTTACCGTGCCTATGATCAGTCCGGTGCGTATGCTTTTCAGCGACAAGTACAGCACATCCTGTCCGACCTTGTCGGTGCCGAGCACGTGATATGCGCCGGCCAGATTGACGGTTATGCCGATGATGGCGGCAATGCACAGGGTTGCGATCAGCAGCGGGCGTGCCGGCCAGCCGTGTCGCTTCAGCAATTTCTTGCTGCCCAGCGCGATCAGCAAGCCAACCATCAACCCGGCAAACGTGCCAGCCAGCCCGCGCCGCAGCACATCGGCGTCGCGCTGGCGCGGGTCGGCCAGATACGCGCCGCCATAGCGCAAGCGCGGGTAATCCCGCGACACTGTGCCGTTCGCAGCGCTGATGTTTTCCTTGGCATACAGCATCACGGCCAACGGCGCGGAATAAGTTTTTTCGGTATGCGTGCGCAGCGGAGTAAGCAGTTTGTCGAAAACGCTCAGCACTTCTGGGGAATATATTGTTTCGCCATGATTGTTTTCCGGCAATGCGACCCGGTAGTGCAGTGTGTCGAGCAGCCCGGCCAGCAGAAACAATGACAGGATCAGCAAAGACACCATGGCCGTCGCGTTTTGTGCCACGCGCTTCCACGGAAGCAGCAGATGTTCGCGCTGCCGCACATACCACGCGCAGGCGATGCCTGCCGCCAGCAGCAAAAATACCAGCGCGTCGCTCCACAGAATGACCGGCATGAAACTCATTGCAGCCTTACCCTGGGATCGACGATGGTGTAGGAGATATCGGTGAGAATCAAGCCAATGATGTAAAGCAGCGAACCGAGAAACACCATTGCGCGCACCACGCTGAAATCCTGGGCATTGATCGCATCTATCGTGTAGCTGCCCAAACCCGGGATGCCGAAAAACGATTCGGTTAGCAGGCTGCCAAGAAACAACGAAGGGATGACCACCACCACCCCGGTCAGAATCGGGATCATCGCGTTTTTCAACACATGGGTGAACAGCACGCGCAACTCGGACAAACCCTTGGCGCGCGCGGTGCGCACATAGTCCTTGCCGATCTCATCGAGAAAGATGGTGCGATACCAGCGGCTGCTGGAACCGACGCTGCCGGCCACGCCGATGACGATAGGCAGCACCACGAACTTGAACGCGTCGATGCCGCCTTGATAACCCGAGATCGGTACCAGATGCCACAGCTTGCTGACCACGAATTGCCCGCCGATGATATAAAACAAGCCCGATATCGACATCAGCAGCACGCACAGCGCTACACCGGTGATGTCCAGCGCGCTGGCCCGAAACAGCGTCATCAACAGCGCGAAACTGACATAAACCACCAGGCCGATCAACAAGGTTGGCAGTGCAATTGCGAGGCTGGGGCCCATGCGCGTTGCGATTTCCCGGCTGATGTTGCGGCCATCATCCGAGTAGCCGAAATCCAGCGCGAACATGCTGGCGGACTTCCGCCAGAATATCGTGTCGGTGACGATGCCTGTGCCTCCGGCAGCGCGGTTAATCAACAATGGCTTGTCATAACCGTGCTGCTGTTTCCACTGCTCGATCGCATCCGGTGTGACGCGCTTGATGCCCAGCTGCATGCGCGCCATGTCGTCCGGGGTGTTGGCCACGAAAAACAACGCGAAAGTAAGCAGATTGACCCCGATCAGGATAGGGACAGCGTACAGGATACGACGCAGCAGGTAGGCAAGCATGTAACGTCTGGGATAAATAATGGGTGCCCGGATTATAGGGCAATACCGGATACTGCTTGCATGCGAAAGAAACGCGATGCCGCCGGACCGTGAAAATCAGAAGGGCACATCTCCGGCTGTGCGCCAGGTTATATAAATCGCACCAGCGGCCAACGCAAAGGCCGGCAACGAGCACACCAGGGTTTGTATCCGCAGCGATTTTCCGGGCAATGGCATCAGCCAGGCGGCTGCCGGTATCGCTGCCAGTGCAGGCAATGCATACCAGGGAAGTTCCGCGCTGAGCACAGCGATGCAGCCGGTCAATCCGGCAATAAGCGCGAGTGGCAGCGTGAATATCCTGCCGACCGGCAACGCCTTGTTGCTGGCCATATGGATAAACAGGTAGGCGCTAGCGGCCGAGCCCAGGGCCAAGCCGAACTGCCCGAGCAGCGCGGAGGCGCCGACCAGCGCCGAGCCCCCGGTGCCGATTCCCAGCGCGCTGGCGGCGGATGCGGCGCGCACCGGCTCGTTTCTGAGATTGTCCATACCCCAGACCAGGAATGCGGCGTAGGCTGTGCAGCCGGCGCCCCACAACAGCCCCAGTTGCAGCGTATGCTGCTGGAGGATGCGCTGTGTAGTCCAGATGGCGGCGGCCCCGCCGAGCACAGGCAGCCAGGATGACAGCCAGCGAGGTTGCAACGGGCCGGGCAAAAGTCCGAGCGCCGAACCCAGCAAGCCCAGTATTACGATTTTACGCGTGGCAGTCAGCGGCTCCAGTGTGAAATCGCTGGCCAGATAAAGCATAAGCGCAAACCCGGCGATGATGGCCAGTCCGCTCAGCCGGACACGCCGGAACAATTCGGCGCTGATCAGTGCCGTCAGGAAAGGGGCAAAACCTGCTTGCACGGCGGGGTGATTGAGCAATTGTTGCAACTTAACCTCTGACGGGAAATCGAAGTTCGGCAAGTTTACCACCGCAAGCCCGGCCCTTGAAATCCGGTGGCCACTCCCCATCTGACTGGCGCATCGCGGCTGATGCCTGGGGCCGGGCCAGAGCGTGGCCGGTATCGCGCAACCCTGACATAGGAGACGATGATTCATGAAAAGGATATTCCTGTTCGTTTTGACCAACCTGGCAGTGGTGTTCGTGATCAACATCACGCTGCGTCTGCTCGGTGTGGATCGCTGGCTGGACGCAAGCGGCGGCATCAACTTCAACGCGTTGTTGTTGCTTTCTGCCGTGATCGGTTTTGCCGGTTCTCTGGTTTCGCTGGTGATGTCCAAATGGTCTGCCAAGCGCATGGTCGGCGCCCGGGTGATCGATAACCCGGTCGACCCCACCGAACGCTGGCTGGTGGATACGGTGCGCAGGCACGCCGCGGCTGCCGGGATCGGCATGCCGGAAGTGGCGATCTACGATGCGCCCGATGTGAATGCCTTCGCCACCGGATGGAACCGCAACGATGCGCTGGTGGCGGTGAGCACGGGCTTGCTCCACGCGATGAGCAAGGATGAGGTGGAGGCCGTGCTGGGCCATGAGATGAGCCATGTCGCGAATGGCGACATGGTGACGCTGGCGCTGATCCAGGGGGTGGTGAATACCTTCGTGATTTTTTTCGCCAAGTTATTCGGCTATTTTGTGGATCGCGTGCTGCTCAAAAATGACGAACGCAACGGCCCCGGGATCGGTGCATTCGTTGCCGAGATTGCGGCGCAACTGGTGTTGGGCATACTCGCCAGCATCATCGTGATGTGGTTCTCGCGCCAGCGGGAATTCCGCGCCGATGCAGGCGGAGCGCATCTGGCCGGGCGCGGGAAAATGATCGCTGCGCTGGAGCGCCTCAAGATCAATCATGAGCAGACCAGCCTGCCGGAAAAAATGGCGGCGTTCGGCATTTCCGGCGGCCACGCTCTGGCAAGGATTTTCATGACCCATCCGCCGCTGGATGAACGTATCGCCGTGCTGCGCAGCGGTCAATAAAGGATTTCGAGACAATAGCCGAATGCAGGTCCGGGATGCCTTTTGAGCACTGGATATCGAGCCGGGAAACTGAAGCGGGTTGTGTGCCCGGGACCAGCAGCATGTCCGGGAGCACACGGCCCCGTCAGGCTATGGCTTGCCGCTGTCTTCGTCCTCGTCGTCGTAGCGTATCCGCGGCGGGTTGCCGTCATACACCAGGTTTTTCCGATACTGCAGATAACTGTCCCGGGTGAATTCATACGGGTCTATCATCGCCTCGTCCAGGACCTTTTCCTGATCCATCAGACCTGCTCGTACGCTGACTCCTTTGGTAATGTAGGCCTGGTTGCGCACGCGCATGTCCGGGATCTGGTACAGCGGGCTGGTATAGCCATCGGCATAAAGTCCGACACTGTCGCGCAGGGTACTTGGGCCGAGGATGGGCAGTACCAGATAGGGGCCGTTGCCTATCCCCCATTTGCCCAGAGTCTGGCCAAAATCCTCATTATGCTTCTTCAGGCTCCCGTTGGAAGCGACGTCTATCAGTCCGAAAAAACCGATCGTGGTGTTCACAAACACGCGCATGCCGTCGGAAAATCCCTGTCTCAGCTTGAACTGCAGCAGATCGTTGGCGGTCACGACCACATCGTCAAGGTTGGAAAAGAAATTAGATACCATGATCCGGGCAAAAGTCGGCATCACGGCAACATAGCCTTTGGCCACCGGTTTGAGGACGGCCTTGTCCAGCGTGTCGTTGAATTTGTAGATGCCGCGGTTGAGCGGCTCCAGAGGGTCGTTCGGATTGTGCGCTCCGGCGCAACCGGCCAGAAACAGGAAACCGGACAGCAGGGATAATCGCAGCAAAAGTATTGGAATTCGATTCATTGTTGTAAAGGTCGGATGGGCGGCAAGAAGTATAGTCGGAATGAAGACGAACACGAAGCTGCTAAATTGTCTTGCCAGGCGGGGCCAGGTCTCCGATACGGAACTGGTATAGGCCTGCCCGGCGGTCGGCAAAATAATGCTCCAGCGAAAAACGCACCGGGCGGAAGGCGATTTTTTCCCAGGGGATGTCTTGCTCGGAAAACAATTGAACTTCCAGACTTTCGGCGCCGGGGGAGAAATCCGGATCCAGCAACTTGGCGCGAAACAGCAGGTGCACCTGGTTGATGTAGGGCAGGTTGTACAGGGAATACAAATCGCCTATCGCCACCCGCGCATTGGCCTCTTCCAGGGTTTCGCGCGCGGCTGCTTCGGCCGTGGTTTCGCCGTTCTCCATGAAACCGGCAGGGAGGGTCCAGAGCCCGAGGCAAGGTTCGATGGCGCGCCGGCACAGCAGGATTTTATCCTGCCATACCGGGATGGCTCCCACGATCAACTTGGGATTCTGATAATGGATCTCACCGCAGGAGACACATATATGGCGGGGCCGGCTGTCGTCGGGCGGGAGCCTCAATTCGACCGGAGCGCCGCATAGGCTGCAGAATTTCATTTTATCGGGTTGCAACGAGCATAATTATTGATTTTTTCATAATTCATGACAGATATCTTTACAGCCGCCGCCATGCCGGCGCAGGCGGCAATCCACATAGATACAACACCCACTACGAAGAGGCGGCAACACCCTAAACATGGGGCTGCCCGCTGCGCGGAACTTATATGACACGCTGGATTCCCGCCTGCGCGGGAATGAAGAAGTGACCAAGGTTGCCCGAATTCGTACTGGTTTAAAGCGTTATCATCAATTATGGAAAGCTCAATCGATCCGACGGCTAGGGATTTTCGCTGAATTTGCGCGGCAGCTTGGCGATCGACAGCGGATAGTTCATGCGCAGCACGCGCAGGGTATCGTTACGCAGCTGCTCCAATCCCAACGCGTCATAACTTTGCACCAGAATCATCAGCGCATCGCGATTCGAGGGAGAGTTGGGGTAGCGTGTCAGCACATCGGTGGCGCGGTTTGCCGCCGCGACATACGCTTCGCGGCGCAAATAATAGCTGGCGACGTTGATATCATATTTAGCCAGCGAGTTAAGCAGATACTGCATGCGCAACCTGGAGTCTGGCGCATATTTGCTGGTGGGGAAACGCGAAACCAGATCCTTGAATGCGGCAAATGAAGTCTGCGCCGCTTTCGGATCGCGTTCCGTGGAATCCTGTCCGAACATCGTGCCAAACATGCCGAGATCGGGAGTGAAATTGGCTAGCCCCTTGACGTAATACGCATAGTCGACCTGGGGGCTGTTGGGGTATTGTTTGATGAAACGATCAGCGGCAGCAATGGCTGAATCAGCCTCTTTCTGTTTGAAATAGATATAGGCGATTTCCAGTTGCGACTGTTGCGCATAGCGCCCGTAGGGATAATGCGATTGCAGGGACTCAAATTGCTTGAGTGCATCATCATAGTTGCTGTCATCCAGGGTTTTCTTGGCGGCAAGATACATCTGCTCAACCGGCGGCGTTTTTCCCGAGGTTCCCGGGCTATCGATATCCGGCTTGGAGCTGAATAAACTGCATGCAGTTAACGTAAGCAACAGAAATACGACTAAACTATGGCGCATGGCACATCCAAAAAATTATTCTGCCGATTATACCAAAGGCGGGCATAAGGATTCCGCAACTTCACCACAGCCTGAAGGATCGCTGGCATTGGGCGCAGCGTCCTCCACGCAAGCCGGGAGCATGACAGGCGATGAATCCGGCACCGATGCGGGCTTTGCGCTTCCCGGGCCTTTGCATTTCATCGTCCCGGATGATTACGCCGGCCTGCGCCTCGATCAGGCATTGGTCAGGCTATTTCCCGAGTATTCGCGCAGCCGCTTGCAGGAATGGGTGCGGCGGCAGCAAGTCAGGGTGGACGCTGCTTATGCCGTGGCCGTCAGTCAGAAAATGTGGGGCGGGGAGCACCTGGAGGTGCTGCCGCAATCCCATCCTTCCGAGCAGCCCTACCTGGCAGAGGACATCGCGCTCGATATCCTGTATGAAGACGATGCGCTGCTGGTGATCAACAAGCCGGCCGGGCTGGTGGTGCATCCCGGCAGCGGCAACTGGGAAGGCACAATGCTCAACGCCCTGCTGCATCACGCGCCGCAATTGGCGGAGGTGCCGCGCGCCGGCATCGTGCACCGGCTGGACAAGGATACCAGCGGCTTGCTGGTGGTCGCCAAAACCATCGCCGCGCAAACTGCGCTGGTGCGCCAGCTGGAGGCCCGCAGCGTACGGCGCGAGTACCTGGCTCTGGTGCATGGTGAACTGGTCAGATCTGGCAAAGTGGATGCACCGATCGGCCGCCATCCCGCCCAGCGCATCAAGATGGCCGTGGTGGAAAGCGGCAAACCTGCGGTCACGCATTATCAGATCGAAACAAGATTTCCGACCGCTTCGACAGGCTCAGGACAGGGCTGCACGCTGCTGCGCTGCCGTCTGGAAACCGGGCGCACCCATCAGATTCGTGTGCATCTGGCCCAGATCGGCCATCCCCTGGTAGGCGACAGCGTGTATTGCAAAGGCCCGCAGAAATGCGCGCCGCAACTGCGCGAATTGCTGAACAACTTTCCGCGCCAGGCGCTGCATGCCACTCGTCTCGGGTTGCTGCATCCGGTGAGCGGCGAGATGATGGAATGGCATGCGCCGTTGCCGCATGACATGGTGCAACTGCTGCAAAAGATAAAGGCAATTGCGCATGCGCCAGCCAGATAGCAGGACCATTCCCGGCCTGATCATCCCGGACTGGCCCGCCCCCGCCAATGTCAGGGCCCTGCAGACCACCCGTCAAGGCGGCACCAGCGGCGCGCCCTATGACAGTCTCAATCTGGGCGATCATGTCGGCGATGCACCGCTGGCCGTGGCGCGCAACCGCATGTTGCTTAACGCGCTGCTGCCCGGCGAGCCGGTATGGCTGGAACAGGTGCATGGCACGAGTGTGGCGAATGCCGATAGCGCAGGCTGTCTCCCCCGGGCGGATGCCTGCGTCGCGCGGCGGCGCAATGCAGTGTGCGTGGTGATGACCGCCGACTGCCTGCCGGTGCTGCTGTGCGATATTCAGGGGCGTGTGGTCGGGGCGGCACATGCCGGCTGGAAAGGCCTGGCGGCCGGAGTGATCGAGGCTGCAGTGCAGGCGATGGAGGTTGCGCCCAAGGATCTGTTCGCGTGGCTGGGTCCCGCAATCGGCCCAAGCGCATTTGAAGTGGGCGCGGAAGTGCGTGCGGCATTCATCGACACACAGCCGCAAGCGGCGTCGGCCTTCAAGCCGGGGCAGCCTGGCAAATGGTTAGCCGACCTTTACCAGCTGGCCAGCCTGCGCCTGAACGCGCTGGGGATCAGCCGGATTTACGGCGGCGGCTACTGCACTTACCTCGAACGCGAGCGATTTTTCTCGTACCGCCGGGACGGTGCAACCGGGCGCATGGGGACGTTTATCTGGCTGGAATAGCCGGGGACTATCGTCGACCTGATATAATCCGCGCCCCTGATTTTCGCAAACACTCCCAATGAGCAAATTGGCCTGGATCATTGCCGCCTGTGTTGCGGGTGGCGCTTTGAGCGTGATATGCGCGGCCGTATTCGCACTCAATCGCCATGCGCAGAAATACCTCGGCATGATGGTGAGCTATGCCATCGGCGCGATGCTCGGCGCGGTGTTCCTCGATATCCTGCCCGAGGCGATCAGGCTGACGCCGAATGTCGCAGTGCTGAGCGGCACGGTGCTGTTCGGCATCATGCTGTTCTTTATCCTGGAAAAGCTGGTGCTGTGGAGGCACTGCCATCACGAGCATTGCGAGGCGCATGAGCTGCTTGGCAGCGAACACAACCATGACCACGGACGCAGTGGACTGATGATCACCGTCGGTGACACCTTCCACAACTTCGTCGATGGCATCATCATCGCGGCGGCTTTTCTCACCGATATGCATCTCGGCATCGTGACCGCGCTGGCGATCATCGCGCACGAGATCCCGCAGGAAGTCGGCGACTTCGCGATTCTGCTGCATTCCGGCTACAGCAAGACCAAGGCTTTTCAGTTGAACATTATCTCCAGCTTCGCTTCGGTGGTAGGCGGTGCGCTGGGTTACTTCGTGTTGCAGACCATGCAATCGTGGATACCGTCGTTGCTGGCCTTGGCGGCGGCGAGTTTACTTTATGTCTCTGTGGCCGACCTGATCCCGGGTTTGCACAAGCGCGTAGAGCTGCGCGACACGCTGGAGCAGGTGGGGTTGATCGCTTTTGGCGTGACGACGGTGGGGTTGATGGCGATGTGGTTGGCGGAGTAGGTTGTCATTCCGGTGCTGCGTGTGTTGTTGGGGCTTTAGCCCCTTACAACCACGGCGTACTCCTTGCGGGTGTGGGCCGGTATCCAGCTTTTCAAATACATAAAATCAAAGTCGCGGGGTGCGGCCCCGCACGCCGATTACTTTCTTTGTGCGGCCAAAGAAAGTAATCAAAGAAACGCCGCCCCGGTTTACCGCCCCTGCGGGGTTCCCTCCGTTGCTCGGCTGGTCAGGCGGCTGCGGAACTCGCACTACGTGCTCAAACAGTCCTCGCCGAAATCCCCTGTCCAGCCTGCGCTACTCGGCGGCGCACAGGGGAAGAGGGCAGTGTTCAAAGCGTTCAGGATGTAGGATGGGTTGACGAAGGATACCCATCAAGGCGAACGATGGGCATTGTGTTGCTCAACCCATCCTACGCGGGCTACGTGGGCCACGTGCTTGGGCAATGATTCGTTCATAGGCTGCGAGGGCTCGCTGTAGCCATGTTGTATCTCCGACGGCTTTAGCGTAAATAATGTAGCTCCAGAGTTGCCGGGGTGTTTGCCATTCAGTTGGAAAGTGCTCCGGAATCACCCGGCGAATTGCATTTTCAATGTGCTGAAAATCTTGCTTGGTGTACTTGTAGATTCGTGCGGAGACTGCAAGTGTGTTCCATGCCGGACGGACGTGGGCAATTTCAGCGTATGCGTTCTCAAAGATACCACGCCATTCACCATCAGCACGTTCGACGAAATAAATAGGGGCAACTGGAATGCATGTAAAGATGCATGCTGCGCCAATAGCGTGCATGGCTTTTCCAATGACTGGGCCTTCTGTGGCTGGATTGCGCCCAATGGCATGAGCATAGAAGCCGTAAGTGTGATGGGAACCGCGGAGAACATTTTCTTGAAAATGTGGGAGCACTTCGGCTGCGAGTTCAAGAGAGGTAGACATGATGTGGACTATCACAGATTAGGCTACAAAGTACCAGCATCCTACCACTCACTCTATTCCTATCAAAGCGCCGCCCCTCGCCTGGCTGTATAATCGCGCCCTTGTTATTTCCAGCGCAATTTCATGTCCTCCCTTGCCAGTACCAAGAAGCCGAAGAACAAGATTCCCAGCGTCGGATTCGTCTCGCTCGGTTGCCCAAAAGCGACCGTGGATTCCGAGCACATCCTGACGCGGCTGCGCGCCGAGGGCTATCTGATCTCCGCCAGTTATCAGGATGCCGATATGGTGGTGGTCAATACCTGCGGTTTCATCGACAGCGCGGTGGCTGAATCGCTGGACGCGATCGGCGAAGCGCTGGCGGAAAACGGCAAGGTGATCGTGACCGGTTGCCTGGGGGCGAAAGGCGATGTGGTGAAACAGGCGCATCCGAGCGTGCTTGCCGTCACCGGGCCGCACGCCGCCGATGAGGTGATGTCGGCCGTGCATTTGCACCTGCCGAAGCCGCATGATCCCTATATGGACCTGGTACCGGCACAGGGCATCAGACTTACCCCCAGGCACTACGCCTATGTGAAGATTTCCGAAGGCTGCAACCATCGCTGCACCTTCTGCATCATTCCGAGCATGCGCGGCGATCTGGTCAGCCGCCCGGTCGGCGAGGTGATGCAGGAAGCGCAGACCCTGGTCAACGCCGGTGTGAAAGAGCTGCTGGTAATCTCGCAGGACACCAGCGCCTACGGAGTGGATGTCAAATACCGCACCGGCTTCTGGGGCGGCAAGCCGCTCAGGAGCCGGATGACCGGGCTGGCCGCGGCGCTGGGTGACCTGAGAACAGCGGACGGAGAACGACCCTGGGTGCGCCTGCATTATGTGTACCCCTATCCGCATGTCGACGAAGTGATCCCGCTGATGGCCGAACGGAAAATACTGCCGTATCTGGATATCCCGTTCCAGCATGCCAGCCCGCGCATTCTGAAATTGATGAAACGTCCGGCCAGCAGCGAGAATGTGCTGGCGCGCATCAGACAATGGCGCGAGATCTGCCCGGACATCACGCTGCGCAGCACCTTCATCGTCGGTTTTCCCGGCGAGACCGAACAAGAGTTCGCCGCGCTGCTGGACTTCCTTGAACAGGCCCAGCTGGACCGGGTGGGTGCATTCGCCTATTCGCCGGTGGACGGGGCGGCGGCAAACGCGCTGCCCGATCACATTGCACCCGAAGTGCAGCAGGAGCGCCTGGCGAGGCTGATGTTGCTGCAGGAGAAAATCAGCGCGGTTCGTCTGGAGCGGAAGATAGGCAAGACCATCACCGTGCTGGTGGACGAGGTCGGGGAAGAGGGCGCAGTCGCGCGCAGTCCGGCCGATGCGCCGGATATCGACGGCGTGGTATACATCGAAAATGGCCAACAGCTGAAGGTGGGTGATTTCGTCGAGGTAAAAGTCACCGATTCGGACGAGCACGACCTGTGGGCCGAGGCGGTTTCCCGGTAGTAGCGCATGCCCGCTGGGTTAGCGCTGCCGCTGCGGTGATTATTTGCAGTAGGTGCTGATATCGTTTTGAGCGTTGGCGACGCGCTGAGCCCGCTCGGCGTCATCGATGTAGCCTGGCTGGCCATTTGCATCGGCTTCCATGATGCGTATGCCAGACTGCAGAGTCCTCAGGTTTTGCTGGGCATTGGCGCAATTGGCTTGTTGAGCCGCAGTTGCAGCCTGTTTTTGTGCTGCGCTTTCGGCCGCTTTTTTCTTTGCAATCTCGGCTTTTTTCAAATCCGCTTCGCGTTCCGCCAGGGTTTTCGGTGCCGCCGCGCCACTGGAGCCCTGGACATCCTGGGTGTCGTTATCCGCGCGCAGGGTTTTCTGTACCACGTTCGCCGGCGGAGGCTCGTCGGAATAATGAATCTGGCCATCGGCATCCACCCATTTGCTGATTGCGGCATAGGTGTTGGTGCAGGCGAGCAGCATCAAAACGAGCAGATATCTGTACATTGCGGGCATTCCTGTATCAGTTTAGAAGTTTGAACCGGGATCGTATCCGTCCCGTTGAGTTCAGATGAAGGCACTGACAAGTCTAGCATGTGGGGGTATGATTGCAACCCGATAAGTTGTAAAAAATTGGAGAATTAATAGGGGTGTGTTATGCCGGACAGCAAGGCTGGGGCCGTTGCCAATCAAATCTATTACGATGTGGAAAAAAATGCCGCAATGGTGTTGAAACTGTTCAATGCCTATTACCGTGATCACAATCACTCCGGAAAGCTGTACGAGGAATATCCGAACTTCTTCATGTTCAAGCCCGAAGTGCTGGACGGCAAGGCGGTTGCCACGCGCGGGTCGGAGAAATTGTTGCTGGATGATTCGGTGCAGCGTGCCAAGGAGCGCAAGGGTTACATCAGCGTATCCAAGCACCGCAATCCGAAATTGGGCTACTACTGGCTGGAATTGTCGGTAATGCCGTTCATGATGGGTGATCCGGTGGGCAAGGAGAACAAGGGCGAATTCTTTTACATACTGACCAAGTTCATCGAGTTCACCAAGCAAAATCCCAAGATATACGGTGACTTGACGGCCGAGATCGAATCCGACAAGGATATCGCCGTGATGCTCAACGGGATCAGCAAGATGGCCAGCCGCCTCAGCACGTCGCTGGAAATCTATCCCGCGCACATGCTGGTGTCCTACAATCCCAAGTGGCCCGTCACGGAAGTCCAGAAGCTGCTGCATTCGCTGAAGGAAAATGACCAGGACTGGTGCGAAATGTTCTTCGAGTACCTGAGATATGTGATGAGCAAGAAGAGCTAGCGGCCGGATTTCAGCAGAACCAGCACCGCGCCGCTGCCACCCTGATTGGGCGGCGCATCGCAAAATCCGAGAACGCGCGCATGCTGTGCAAGCCAGTGGCGCGCGAGTTTGCGCAATACCGCCTCACCCTCCCGGCTGTTCAGTCCCTTGCCGTGTATCACCAGTACGCAGCGCAGTTCTTGCTGCATCGCCTGATGCAGGAATTCCTGCAGCAATTTGCGTGCTGCATCGCTGTGGTTGCCATGCAGGTCCAGGCTGTCCTGAACCGGCCATACGCCGCGCCGCAATTTTCGCAAGGTGATGCGCGACTGGCCATTGCTCAAATATTCATCCGGCACTTGTTCCGCCGCAAAATCGGACAGCGTATCGGGTATCGCCGGCGCTTGGGCCGTAGTGCGTCGCTGGGGTTTGCGCGGGGCCGCTTGCGGTGTGATGCGGTTCTGTTCGGCCAGCGGCTGCACTGTTCCGACTGTGGCGCGGAACAGCGCGGCATCGTCGGGTGTGGTCTGGTCGGGCCTGGAGACCGGGGTCTTTTTCACGATGCCGCTTGTGCTGAGGATCCTGCCTAGACTTTGCTCAGCGATGCGAGATATTTGTCGGCATCGAGCGCCGCCATGCAGCCGGTTGCGGCGCTGGTGACCGCCTGGCGATAGATCTGGTCCTGCACATCCCCCGCCGCGAACACTCCGGAGATGCTGGTCGCCGTGGCGTTGCCATGCGAGCCGCCATGGGTCTGGATATAGCCGTTGATCATTTCCAGCTGTCCGGCGAAGATATCCGTGTTGGGTTTGTGGCCGATGGCGATGAACACGCCGGATAACGGGATGTCCTTCTTGTCGCCGCTCTGCGCCAGCTTGACGCGCATGCCGGTTACGCCGCTGCTGTCGCCGAGCACTTCATCCAACGTGCTGTTCAGTTGCAGCGTGATCCTTCCCTCCTGCACCCTTTTCATCAGCTGGTCGACCATGATGCGTTCGGCGCGGAAGGTATCGCGCCGGTGCACCAGCGTGACATGTTTGGCGATGTTGGACAGATACAGGGCCTCTTCGACGGCGGTATTGCCGCCGCCCACCACCGCGACATCCTGGCCGCGATAGAAAAATCCGTCGCAGGTCGCGCAGCCGGAAACCCCGCGTCCCATGAAGTCCTGTTCGGATGGCAGGCCGAGATATTGCGCCGATGCTCCGGTGGCGATGACCAGCGCATCGCAGCTGTAGCTGCCGGCATCCCCGATCAACAAAAATGGCTTCTGCTGCAGCTTGGCGGTATGGATGTGGTCCGACACAATCTGAGTGTTGAAGCGCTCCGCGTGCTGCTGGAAGCGCGCCATCAGTTCCGGACCTTGCACGCCCATCGCATCAGCAGGCCAGTTGTCCACCTCGGTGGTGGTCATCAATTGTCCGCCCTGCGCCAGGCCGGCGATCAATACCGGATTCAGGTTGGCGCGCGCGGCATAAACAGCGGCGGTATACCCGGCCGGGCCGGAGCCGAGGATGATCAGGCGGTGGTGTTGCGCGGAGTTGTCCATGATTTGAATCTTTCTGCAAGTGAAAATATCGGATCGGCAAGTATACATCGCGACAGCAGCCGTAGCGAGAGCCCGGGCCGGCGCGGTATCGGGCGCTGCTGGGCGTATGGAGCAATGGCCGGGGCTCGCGCAGCGGGCAGGGCCCGGAGGCATAGTTTCGGCGCGCTGCCGGGTAGCCATCGGTTAGAATCCGTACTACATGAAATCGATACGCTTGATATTTTTGCTGTTGCTGTGCCTTGCGGCCGGTTCCGCCGCCGCGGCGGACCTGCCCGGGATACCGGAATTCATCGACGAGATGGTCGCAAAGCACAATTTCAAGCGTGCCGAGCTGGTCAGCGCGTTCGATCATGCGCAGTCATTGCCGGCTGTGATCGAGGCGATATCCCGTCCGGCCACGCTTAAGCCATGGCCGGAATATCGCGCAGCTTTCGTCAATCCGGAGCGCATCAGCCTGGGGCTGAAGTTCTGGAATAAATACCGGAATACGCTGCAGCGTGCGGAGCGGAAATACGGCGTACCCCAGGAGATCATCATTGCGGTGATCGGGGTGGAAACCGTCTACGGGCAGGATGCGGGCAGTTTTAGAACCCTGGATGCGCTGACCACGCTGGCCTTCGGTTATCCGCCGCGGGCTGGTTTTTTCCGCAAGGAACTGGAAAATTATTTACTGCTGGCACGCGAACAGCAATACGATTTGCTGGCGGTGCGCGGATCCTATGCCGGGGCGCTGGGGATCGCGCAATTCATGCCCAGCAGTTACCGCGCTTATGCGGTGGACTTCAACGGCAATCACAGGATCGATCTGCTGCATGAAGACGGGGATGCGATAGGCAGCGTCGCCAACTATCTGAAGAACTATGGCTGGGTCACCAGCGTGGGCGCTCGATCTGCCCAAGCTAAAGGGAGTGGGGCGGTTGCGCCGGTTGCGCTGCGTGCGCATGTCCGCTCGGATACCTGTCCGGGGGATATCTCCACTCCGCGCGATGTTGCCGCATGGTCGGCATCCGGCATCGTAGTTGCCGGAAAGATTGCCCATGGACAGGATCAGACCGCCCGGCTGATCGATTTTACCGTCGCCGACGGCAAGGAATTCTGGCTGGCATTCAACAATTTCGAAGTCATCAGGAGCTATAACAACAGCGACTATTATGCGATGTCGGTGTTCCAGCTGGCGCAGGCATTGAAACAGGCGCGCAGATCTAGCCGCGAGTAGTGATGCGCCGTGCGCCGTTGTAGCGTTTTCTCCAGTAGGTTTCGCGCATGTCTTCGGTGCGGACCCTGCCGCCGCTGCTCGGCGCATGGATGAAGCGGTACCCGCCCAGATAGATGCCGACATGGGAATACTTCTGCCGCAGCGTGTCGAAGAAAACCAGGTCGCCGGGGCGCAGCTTGCCTGAACTGACGGGGCTGCCGATACGGCTGATCTTGTCTGAGCTGCGCGGCAGATTGATACCCAGCGTGTGGCGGTACACATGGTCGACAAAGCCGCTGCAGTCGAATCCGGAATCCGGAGAGTTGCCGCCATATCGGTAAGGTATGCCGATCAGGCTCTGAGCATAGTTGGTGACGCTGGATGCGCTGCCGGCAGGGCCCCGCACTTCCTTGTGGACCGATGAACAGGCGCTGAGCAGCAGTATCGACAACAGCAGGATGCGCTTCATGACCCCAATTTAATGTAATGCATCCGTGTTTGTAAAGGGCGCTGCTGCGGCTTGTTCCGGATCATCTCCGGAGCAATCCGGAAAAAGGCCCGGCAGCTCCATGAGCTGACGGGCTTGATGAGTGTTTGTGAATGTCTATTTTTTCATCGGGCAGGTGCTCATGCCGAGGATCGAATAGGCTGGACAGATGCCGACAATACCGGTCAAGAGCGGCAGCACGCCGATCCAGCCCCATGCGCCTACTGTTCCGGTAGCGGCCAGCCCGATCAGGAGCAGGCCGGCAATGACGCGCAATGTGCGGTCGATGGTTCCTTCATTGATTTTCATTTTAATCTCCTTCGAGTAAGTTGGGATGAGTGCAGACTAGGCAGATTGCGCCGGTTTGTCTGTGATAAAAATCACACAGGGAAATTATTGGGGAATGTTCGCGGATTTTACTGCTAAAGGCTGGCGAATTTTTTGAGCGCGGCCGCATCGGTGATATCGATCTGTTCGCGCCCCAGCTTGACCCAGCCTTGTTCGGAGAAGCTTTTCAGCAAACGGCTGACGATTTCCCGCGCGCTGCCCAGTTCATCGGCCAATGCCTGGTGCGTAGTGTGTACAGGGCTGGATTTGGCGGCCAGCAGTGCGGCAAGGCGCTGGTCCAGTTTCTGAAAAGCCACCGCGGAAACCAGTTGCATCAGGTCGGTAAGCCGGTCGGAAAACAAATGGAATACATAGCTGCGAAACGCTTCCTGATTGTCGACCAGTGTGTGAAAGGCGGCGGCGGGCAACAGCACCATCTCAAGCGCCTGTTCCGACGACACCGCGCGCCTGGTAACGCGTGTTGCCGAGCAAACAGCTGCTGGTGAGGATGCAGCTCTCGCCCGGCATGACGCGATACAGCTGCAATTCGCGCCCGTTCGGGGCGGCCTTGATGACACGGATGCTGCCGGAAAGCAGCAGCGGAAACCCCTGGCAGGGCTGGTTCTCGTCAAACACCACAGTTCCTGCCGGGAGCTGCAGCACACTTGCAGCTGCCAGCAGCGCGTCCTGGTCGGGCAGTTCGCGCAGCATCGGGTATTGCTGGAGCAGACGGGATAGTGTGTTAGTGCCGATCATCGGGATGATCTTAAGAGCGATACGCCGCTCCCGCGCAAGCGGGAGTTCGGCCACGCTATTATCCCGATTCCAGCTTTAGCAGGAATGACAATCACGGGATTCTGCATTTGTGCATTACTCGGGGCGCATGCGGAATCACACTCAGCACGAGAGGCATGTCAGATTTCCGGCCGCATGTGCGGGAACAGAATCACATCGCGTATGCTGGGGGAATCGGTCAGCAGCATCACCAGCCGGTCTATGCCGATGCCTTCCCCGGCGGTTGGCGGCAGGCCGTATTCCAGCGCGCGCACGAAGTCGCTGTCCTTGAACATCGCTTCCTCGTCCCCGGCCTCTTTCGCCGCGACCTGCGCATCGAAGCGCGCGGCCTGGTCTTCGGCGTCGTTCAGTTCCGAGAAACCGTTGGCGATCTCGCGCCCGACGATGAACAGCTCGAAGCGCTCGGTGATCCCGGGATTCCTGTCGCTGCTGCGCGCCAGCGGCGACACCTCGATCGGGTAGTCGACGATGAAAGTCGGCTCGAACAGCTGCGCCTCGGCCAGTTCCTCGAACAGCGACAGCTGCAATCCGCCGATGCCGTCCTCGGGCTTGTACTTGGCTTTCAGGTCCTGCAGTTCGGCGATCACGAAATCGCGGTCGTTGAGCTGCGCGGTGGTGAACTGCGGATGGTATTTCCGGATTGCCTGCACCATTGTCAGGCGGTGGAATGGCTTGCCCAGGTCCAGCTCCCTGCCCTGATAGCTGATCAGCGTCCTGCCCAGCACCTTTTGCGCCACTTCGCGGAACAGGCTTTCGCTGAAGTCCATCAGATACTTGTAGTCGCGGTAGGCCTCGTAGAATTCCAGCATGGTGAATTCCGGGTTGTGGCGCGTGGACAACCCCTCGTTGCGGAAATTGCGGTTGATCTCGAACACTTTCTCGAAGCCGCCCACCACCAGCCGTTTCAGGTACAGCTCCGGCGCGATGCGCAGATACATCTTCATGTCCAGCGCGTTGTGGTGCGTCTCGAAAGGCTTGGCCGCCGCGCCGCCGGGGATCGGGTGCATCATCGGTGTTTCGACTTCCAGATAGCCATTGCAGATGAAGAATTCGCGTATCGCCTGGATGATCTTCGTGCGCGTGACGAACACCTTGCGCGCGTCCTCGTTGGTGATCAGGTCGAGATAGCGCTGGCGGTATTTCTGCTCCTGGTCGGTCAGGCCGTGAAATTTCTCCGGCAGCGGGCGCAGCGCCTTGGTCAGCAGGCGCACCTGCGCGACGCGCACCGAAAGCTCGCCGGTCTTGGTCTTGAACAGCACGCCGGTGGCGCCGAGGATGTCGCCGAGGTCATGATGCTTGAACGCGTTGTGCGCCTCTTCGCCGGTATCGTTGTTGCTGATGAACAGCTGGATCCTGCCGCTCATGTCCTGGATCGTCGCAAAGCTGGCCTTGCCCATCACCCGTTTCAGCATCATGCGCCCGGCTACCGCGACATAGACCTGCAAGGCCTCCAGCTCGTCATGGGTCTTTGCGCCGAACTCGCCGTGCAGGTCGCCGGCCAAATGCTTGCGCTCGAAATCGTTCGGGAAGGCGACGCCGGCCTGGCGTATCGCATGAAGCTTGGCGCGGCGTTCCGCGATGATCTGGTTTTCGTCCTGCGGGCTGTCCGGCCAAAGGCCTGTCCTGAGCTTTGTCGAAGGGTTGTTCGGATTGTGCGGGGTCGGAGTTCGGCTAGTCATGGTGCTTGGTCTGGGTTCAAGTTAATTGGTTGATTGCTTAACAGGCATGGGATTGTGTCACGAATGCACCGTCAGGACGCAATTTCGGCAGCGCGATCAGCGCTGGCATCGCGGCGAGATCGCAGTGCCGGCGGAGTCAATGTACGCCAGCGCATCACGGGATTGTTCCTGTGCTCGCTTACATATGCCGGCAGATCGGTAGTAGACTGCATCGTTTCCGGCGTGCAATCAGGACTTCGATTCGCAACCGTGAATAAGGAGGAGCCATCATGCTGGACATCAACAAAGCCACAGCCAACATCTATCTGGCCCAGAACGACCCCGAAGGCAACATGTTCGGTCTTGCGTCCTGGTCGCCGCTGTTCGCGCAGCGCCAAGCGGAAGCCGAGGGCATTGATCCTGACCGACGAACACTGGGAGATCGTAATCTACCTGCGCGAGCGCTACCGCGAGCATGGCGACGCCGCCAGCGCCCGCGAGATCCTGAGTGAACTGGAAGAGGGGTTCTCCGGCGGGCATGGCAGGCGCAGACTCTACGAACTCTTCCCCGGCGGGCCGGTCAGCCAGGCCAGCCGCATCGCGGGTTTGCCGCTGCCGCCTTATTCCAGCGACCCGTCTTTCGGCAGCGTGGAATAACGCGCTGCGCTCACGTGATGCCGGACCGCAAATGCCGGCGGTGACCGGATTCACACTCCTTGCTTCAAACTGGCCGAGATGAAGTCGTCCAGATCGCCGTCGAGCACGGCCTGGGTGTTGCCGACTTCGTGATTGGTGCGCAGGTCCTTGATGCGCGATTGGTCGAGCACGTAGGAGCGGATCTGGTGGCCCCAGCCGATGTCGGTCTTGCCGTCTTCCATCGCCTGTTTCTCCGCGTTGCGCTTGCGCAGCTCCTCTTCGTACAGCCGCGACTTCAGCATCGCCATCGCCTCGGCGCGGTTGCGGTGCTGCGAACGGTCGCTCTGGCATTGCACCACGATGTTGGTCGGCAGGTGGGTGATGCGCACCGCCGAGTCGGTCTTGTTGATGTGCTGTCCGCCGGCACCCGAGGCGCGGTAGGTGTCCACGCGCAGGTCGGCGGGGTTGATTTCGACCTCGATCGATTCGTCGACTTCGGGATAGACGAACACGCTGGAGAACGAGGTATGGCGGCGGTTGCCGGAATCGAATGGCGACTTGCGTACCAGCCGGTGCACGCCGGTCTCGGTGCGCAGATGGCCGTAGGCATAGTCACCCGAGACTTTCAGCGAGGCGCCCTTGATGCCGGCGACCTCGCCGTCGGATTGTTCCAGCACCTCGACGGCAAAGCCTTTGCGCTCGCAGTAGCGCAGATACATGCGCAGCAGCATCGCGGCCCAGTCCTGCGCCTCGGTGCCGCCGGAGCCGGCCTGGATATCGACGAAGCAGTTGTTCGGGTCCATCGGGTGCGAGAACATGCGGCGGAATTCCATCGCTGCGACACGCTGCTCGATGTCCTGGATGTCGGCGGCGGTGCTGTTCAGGCTGGCATCGTCGTTTTCTGCCTGAGCCATCTCGAACAGTTCGCGCGCGTCGCCGAGGTCTTGCTGGATACTGGTCAGGCCGAGCACCACCCCTTCCAGCATCTTGCGCTCGCGCCCCAGTTCCTGCGCGCGCTTGGCTGTCCTGCCAGATGGCCGGATTTTCGGCGAGCTCGCTGACTTCTACCAGGCGCTCCTGCTTGGTATCGTAGTCAAAGATACCTCCGCAATTCTGCGCTGCGGGATGCCAGGTCCTGCAGCTGGTTGGAGAGGGAGTTGAGTTGTTCGGCTTCCATGATGTAATCGCTTGCTGAAAAGGGCGCAATTATACATGCTCTGCAGGAGCCGGCGGACACCCAACATGCAGGAGCGAACTTGTTCGCCAAGGAATTTTCGCCAGCGAGCAATCGCCAGCAAGCTGGCTGTTTACAACAATAGCAGACCCAGCAGCACTCCGCAGACCATCGCAGCGAAGCCGGTGGCGACCAGCCGGGCCAGCTTCCAGCCGCCGATGAATACCACCATGCCGAATTTGAACGCGATATTGGAGATAAAGGCGATTGCGATTGCGGTGACGGTCTGGTGTTCGCTCAATTGCCTGAGATTGAACAGGCGCAGGCTGGACAGGGTAATTGGATCAACATCGGTCAGTCCCGACACAAGGGCTACCGCATACAGGCCACGGCTGCCCGCGACATCCTGCATCCATGCGGAGATCAGCAGGACGCCCACATACAGCAGGCCGAAGCCGATCGCGGTGTGCAGTTCGGCGGGATTGGAGGTTTCCGGGATGTTGAGTCCGGTTGCCTTGCTCATCTTGCGCCAGTTGTATAAAGCGACGGCCAGGCCGAACAGGAAGCCGCCCGCGAGCACCGGGAGCAGGGCGGGCAGCGTGCCATAGGCGACCACGGCGCTGATCACCAGCAGACGCAGCAACACCATCATGCCGGCGATCACGATCACCGACGCGGCAAGATGGGCCAAAGTCTGGTTGCTCTTGCTGTTCTTTGCGTAGAGCAAGGTGGTCGCGGTGCTCGAAACGAGGCCGCCGAGAAAACCCAGCAGCGGCGCGCCATAGCGGGTTCCCACCAGATGCAGCGCGGTGTAACCCGCCAGGCTGATGCCGGAGATCAGCACCACCATCAGCCAGGCCTGGTGCGGATTGAAGGCAGCATAGGGGCCGTAACTCTGATCCGGCAGGATGGGCAGCACGATAAATGTCAGCACCGAGAATTGCAGCACGGCGACCAGATCGCGGCGCGTCAGCTTCTGTGATAAGCCGCGCAATTCCGGTTTGAAATAGAGCAGCGCGGTGGTGCCTATCGCCAGCATGATGGCCAGCTTGGCCAGGCCGTACCAGACCATCGCGCCCAGGCCGTAGCACAGCAGCAAGGCGATCACGGTGGTGGTGCCGGGGTCGCTTTCATCGCGCGGATTGTTCAGGTACGCGGCGATGATCATGCCGGCGACGGCCAACAGGCCGGCGATCAGCAACCAGGGCGAACCGAGTTTCATGGCAAGCAGCGCACACAGCGTGCCGAACAGCGCGACCAGCGCAAAGGTGCGCAGCCCGGCTTTGGCCGATGGGGTGCGCTCGCGCTCCAGTCCGATCAGCAATCCGATGGCGAGGCTGGTGAGGAATTGCGGCAAGGCTTCAATGCCATTGCTCAGCAGGAAACCGGCTTCCATCGCATTACTCCTTTGCGTCCTGCCAGTGACGGACGATCAGTTGCAGGCTTTGCGCGCCATTGTATTCGTTGACGCTCAGGCTGAACACGGCGTGGATATGGTCCGGCAAGGGTTCCGAATGCCCGAACAGTATCGCCTCGATGAGTTTTCCTCCCGAGTCGAGACGCAGTTTGAGATGCTTCTCGCCCACCACACGCTGGTTCTGCACGATGAATTCATCGTTGAATTGCGGGGCAGGGAAGCCTTGTCCCCACACTTGCTGATCCAGCAGGCGTGCCACTTCCAGATTTATTTCGTCCGGTTCCAGCGCGCCATCGGTTTCGATGCGCTGCGCCAGATCGCCGGCGGCTAGCTGTTCGCCGCAAATTGTTTCGAAGGCGGAGGCGAAGTCTTCAAAGCCGGTTTCGGCGATGCTCAAGCCCGCCGCCGCCGCATGCCCGCCGAATTTCCTGATCAGCGCGGGATGGCGTTTGCTGACCAGGTCCAGCGCGTCGCGCAGATGCAAGCCCGCGATCGAGCGGCCAGAGCCCTTCAATTCCCCGTTGTGGGCGCGCGCAAACGCGATCACCGGGCGATGGAACCTGTCCTTGAGGCGCGAGGCCAGGATGCCGATCACGCCCTGGTGCCAGGATTCGTCGAACAGCGTGAGACTAAAATTGTCCTTAGGGTCGATCTGTTCCAGTGCCGCGAGGGCGCTGTCCTGCATCTCCGTTTCGATGCTGCGCCGTTCGCGATTGAGTCCATCCAGCCTGGCGGCGATCGCCAGCGCCTCCACCGCATCGTCGGCCAGCAGGCAACTGATGCCCAGACTCATGTCGTCCAGCCGGCCCGCGGCGTTCAGGCGCGGGCCGACGGCAAAACCCAGGTCCAGACTGGAGACCCGCGCCGGATCTTTTTTTGCGACTTGCAGCAAAGCACGGATCCCGGCGCACGCGCGACCGGCGCGGATGCGCAGCAGGCCCTGCTGCACCAGGATGCGGTTGTTCTGATCCAGTTTGACCACGTCGGCGACGGTACCCAGCGCGACGAGGTCGAGCAGCTTGCCGAGATTCGGTTCTCTTTTCCCGTCCCTCTCCCGATGCTGCGCGCCACCCTCTCCCGCCAGCGGGAGAGGGGAGGGGGAGAGGGTGGTTTTTCCGTCCGCAAATGTTCCCCGGGTGCGCAGTTCCGCACGCAATGCCAACAGCACATAGAACATCACGCCGACGCCCGCCAGATTCTTGCTGGGGAAGCTGCAGCCGGGCTGGTTGGGGTTGACGATGCAGGCTGCATCCGGCAGCGTGTCGCCGGGCAGGTGGTGGTCGGTGACCAGCACCTGCATGCCGAGCCGGTTGGCCTCGGCCACACCCTCGACGCTGGCGATGCCGTTGTCCACGGTGATCAGTATGTCCGGAGCAGATTGCGCCGCAAGTTGCACGATCTCGGGCGTCAAACCGTAGCCGTATTCGAAACGATTGGGCACGATGAAATCGATCCGCGCGCCGAACGCGCGCAGGCCGCGCACGGCCACCGCACAGGCCGTCGCGCCGTCGGCATCGTAGTCGGCGATGACCATAAATTTCTTTTTCGCGGCGATCGCATCGGCCAGCAAACACGCCATCGCGCGCGCATTCTTCAGCGCATCGAAAGGCAGCAGCCCGGCCAGGGCGGTGTCCAGCTGGGCGCTGTCGGTAATGCCGCGCGCCGCGAATATCCTCGCCAGGGCCGGTATATAGCCGCTGTCGCGCAAGTGCTGCACGGCGGCTGGCGGGAGGTAGCGCGGGGTGATGGCTGTCATCGCGGGGTTGGGCATCTGCGGTTCGGGTGGACAGATTCTAGCACCCGCAAGCTGTGCGAACCGTTGTCTTACGTTGCACCGCAGCTCGATCCCGCCTCGTTTTTTTCGGCCAGTTGCGCTAGAATCGCGCCCACTTTTCAAGTCAGGCATGGAATAAACGTGGCACTCATAGTCCAGAAGTACGGCGGCACATCGGTAGGCAGTCCGGAACGCATCAAGAACGTGGCGCGCCGTGTCGCCAAGTTCAAGGCGCTCGGGCATCAGGTGGTGGTGGTGGTGTCCGCGATGAGCGGCGAGACCAACCGGCTGATAGGTCTGGCCCATGAGATTCAGAAGCATCCCGATCCGCGCGAGCTGGATGTGATCATCTCCACCGGCGAGCAGGTCACCATCGGCCTGCTGGCGATGGCGCTGAAGGAACAGGGGCTGAAAGCCAAGAGTTACACCGGCGCCCAGGTCAAGATACTGACCGACAGCGCTTACACCAAGGCGCGCATCGTCGCGATCGACGAGCAGAACATCCGCGCCGATCTGGCGGATGATTGCGTGGTGGTGGTGGCGGGTTTCCAGGGTGTGGACGAACACGGCAACATCACCACGCTGGGGCGCGGCGGTTCGGATACCACCGGTGTGGCGGTCGCTGCGGCGTTGCGCGCCGATGAATGCCAGATCTATACCGACGTGGATGGCGTGTATACCACCGACCCGCGCATGGTGCCCGAGGCGCGCCGCCTGAAGACCATCACCTTCGAAGAGATGCTGGAGATGGCCAGCCTGGGCTCCAAGGTGCTGCAGATCCGCTCGGTGGAATTCGCCGGCAAGTACAAGGTCAAGCTGCGCGTGCTGTCCAGCTTTGAGGAAGAGGGCGAAGGCACGCTGATTACTTTTGAGGACAACGACAAAATGGAACAAGCCATCATTTCCGGAATCGCGTTCAACCGCGACGAAGCAAAGATCACCGTGATGGGCGTGCCCGACAAGCCCGGCATCGCCTATCAGATCCTCGGGCCGGTCTCAGACGCCAACATCGACGTGGACATCATCATCCAGAACGTCGGTGTGGACGGCACCACCGATTTCTCGTTCACCGTGCACCGCAACGAGTTCGCCAAGACGATGGACATCCTGAAGAACAAGGTGCAGTTGCACATCGGCGCGCGCGAGGTGATCGGCGACAACAAGGCGGCCAAGGTCTCGGTGGTCGGCGTCGGGATGCGCTCGCACGTCGGCATCGCCAGCAAGATGTTCCGCACGCTGGCGGAGGAGGGCATCAACATCCAGATGATCTCGACCTCGGAGATCAAGATCTCCGTGGTGATCGACGAAAAATATCTGGAACTGGCGGTGCGTGTGCTGCACAAGGCCTTCGGCCTGGATCAGGAAGACGCCTGAGGGTTCGCGAGGCAATAAGTCGTTTGACCTTTCGGGGTTAGTACATTACTATGCGCGGCCTTCGGAGAGGTGGCCGAGAGGTCGAAGGCACGCCCCTGCTAAGGGCGCATACGAGCTTAAACTTGTATCGAGGGTTCGAATCCCTCCCTCTCCGCCAGGTAACCCGGGCCCTTCGTTGTGAGTAGGGTTCTTTTTTTGGCGACGCCGATTCCCGGCTTCCAATTCGCCATCACGACATACCAGCGTCTGCCCGGCATTGCCCGGCAGCGGTGATCGCGGAACGCTGAGAATCTAGGGAATTGCGCAGCCGAGCAGCACCGCTTCGGTATCGATCAGCTCGGCCGGCTTGCCATGGCATACCGGCATCACCCCGGTGGGCCGGACGGCCAGTCTTTTATATGCGGCGACACAGGCTTGGCGCAGCGGCGGGTGGGCCGCATTCTCAAGCAGCAACGCCAGCGTCAGTGTCCGGCCGGCACATTCCAGCCATTGCCGCGCCTCGCGTTGCTGCAGCTCCGTAGCTTGTTTGAATAGCATGCCGAGTTTCCGGATGTCGTCATCCAGCCTGGCCTGGAGCGGTGCGATATCGAGTTTTTTTGCACGCGCAAGCGCCTGCCGGATGCGCTCGAACAAGGCTTCATGGCTCCCTTCCTTGTGTATTGCCCGCAGCGCGTCCAGCGTGAGGATGTGCGTCGTGCCTTCCCAGATCGGCAGCACCTGGCAGTCGCGCAGCAGCCGGGGCAGGATGCTCTCTTCAATGTAGGCATTGCCGCCGATCGCCTCCATCGCTTCGCTGACCGCGAACACCGCGAGCTTGCCGCTCAGGGCCTTGGCCATCGGTATCGCGATGCGCACCAGCTTGCGCGCCGCTTCGTCGCCGTTGTCGGCGCGGTCCAGCGCGCGCACGGTCTCGAACACCAGCGTGAAGATACCCAGATGTTCGGCCACCAGGTCGGCCATCGCCGCGCGCCACAGCGGCAGCTGGTTGAGCTTTTGCCCGAAGGCTTTGCGTCCGGCGCCGTATTTGAGCGCCTCGAGCACGGCCCTGCGCATGCCGGCGACGCTCGCAACGGCGTTATACAGCCGCGACAGGTTGAGCATCTCTGCCATCTGCTTGAAGCCTTCGTTCTCACCGGCGACCAGGTAGGCCTCGGTGTTCTCGAATGTCACCTCGCCGGTCGGCATGGAGCGCACACCGAGTTTGTTCTTGAGGCGGTGGATGCGGATCGTCGCGGAATTGCCGGCGGGCTTTTGGCGCAGTACCAGAAACAGTCCCAGACCCTTGGTGCCGGATACGCCTCCCGGCATGCGTGCCAGCGCGAGGATTGCGTCGGCCGCGACATTGGAGCAAAACCACTTGTCGCCGTTGAGCAGCCAGCGCCTGCCCTGCCGGGTAGCAGTGACGGCATTGGCGCCGACATCCGAACCGCCCTGCTTTTCGGTCAGGAACATCGCACCCTGCCACAGTTCGCCCGCATCGCTGGCGCTGAGATGGTCGATCGTCATTTGATACAGCGGGGTCTGCGTTCCTTGGGGTCTGCGCTCGAGCACCCGGCCTACACCGTCGGTCATGCAGATCGGGCAATACAGGCCGATCTCGCTCTGGGCGAAATAATATCCCGCGCCGAATCCGGCAAGGTGCCGGTGTGCGCGATGTTTGGCGAGAAACCTTGGCTGGTATTTGATCCCGACGATGCCGCGCCCGTATGAAAGCTGCTCCAGCTCGCGGTAGTCGGGGTGCTGGACTACGCGGTCTACGCGCATGCCCCGGGCATCGTGGGTTTCGAGCGCCGGCCCCTGTTTGTCGGCGCGGTCAGAAAGCCCGGTGGCGAACGCGCCGCTCTCGCCCAGCGCGCTGAAATGACGGCGCAGCTCGCTGTATCGCGCTGTTCCGAGCCAGTATTTCCAGAACTCTTCGCCGAGCGGATCCTCGTCGAGCAGGTTGCTGAACCTGACCTCGGGCGTGTTGATAAAATCAAATGTCTGGGCATTCGCCATGGTTTAATCGTATCATCAAATTGACCGCTTAAAATACATCATGCTGTCTTTCATTCTGGCCCGAGGTTGATAGCTTGGCGGTTGATTGATCAGGCAGTTTGATGAAGGTGCAGCACCAGCGGAAGTGCAATTGCCGACACCAAAGAAACTAAATCAGCACATATCAGTCTGATGCATGCTTTTGTAACCTGCCAACCTTTTGGCACATTTCGACGGGAGATTTAAATGTTGAGAAACTTGCTAACCGGAATTACCTTTATTGCATCAATGCTGATGGCCGGAGGGGTGTTTGCCGCCGATACTCCGACATTGAACCAGATCTACGCAGCGGCTCAGGCAGGGCGCCTGGATGATGCTCAGCGCATGATCAATCAGGTGCTCAAGGATCATCCGAACAGCGCCAAGGCACATTATGTCGATGCCGAGCTGCTGGCCAAGACCGGTCATCTGGCCGAAGCCAACGATGAGCTGAATAATGCGGAACGGCTGGAGCCGGGTTTGGCATTTGCCACCCCGCAAGCCGTTCAGCAGCTTAAAGCGATGGTATCGGCAGCCCATGCAGGTTTGGTCCCGGTGGCCGCCAGCCAGGGACCTCAACAAGGTTTTCCATGGGGCTGGCTGTTTTTGGGCGTAGCATCGATCGTAATCATCACCTTCATCATGCGTGCGTTGTCCAGACCCAATGCCGTTCAAGCCGCATATCCGGGTAATTACCAGCCCGGCATGTCACCCCCGGGATACATGCCAATGGGCGGCGCAGGCTATGCCGCGCCAGCGGCACCTGGGATGGGGTCGGGGATCATTTCCGGCTTGGCAACCGGTGCGGCACTCGGTGCTGGCATGGTGGCGGGCGAAGAACTGGTGCATCACTTCATGGACGGCAACAGCGGCAATGCCAACGCGGCCCCCATGGCCCAGCCTATGAACACTGCATGGGATAATCAATCGGACAACATGGGTGGCCAGGATTTCGGGATTGCCGACAACACTTCATGGGATGACAGCTCCAATATTGCCGATATTTCGGGCGGGGACGATTGGTCCTCCTGAAGCCGGTGCCACGCTGCTCCGACGAAAAGCCAGACCGCAAGGTCTGGCTTTTTTATCCATGGGATAAGCCACAGATGGATCGCCGAATATCAGGCCATCGGTATTCTTCATGCCGCCAATCGTGAACGACTGTCAGATTACAATAAAACGCTTCAGCAACCGGTCGACGAGCAACATTCAGCTTGCGATCGGAATTTCGGGAACAGCAGCCGATCGTTTCGCCTGCCCTGTTCCATAATGCTGGATTCCCTGATATGATGCGCGGCCTTGAATAAGGGGCTGTTGCGGGAGTCGCTCTGGTATTGGAACCCAACACTAGATGGTAACGCCGCAATCGCTTTGAAATTCGCAGTTGCCCCCTGCATAAGGGAAGCAAACTTGGGTGAGTCGGCAGCGGGTCAGAGCCGACACTCAATGTAAAAAGTTAGTGCGCGCCCGTAGCTCAGCTGGATAGAGTACTTGGCTACGAACCAAGGGGTCGGGCGTTCGAATCGCTCCGGGCGCACCATCAAATCAACGGGTTAGATCAGAAATGGTCTAACCCATTTTCTTTTCGATGGGGACTTTCTTTCCCGAGATGTTCCCGCCGAATCATGGCAAGGCTACGATTGACCCGACTGCGTTCATCTGTGATGCGATTTAAGGCATCTACAAGCTCATCAATCTGTACCACCGAGTAATGAGCCGTCATGCCTTGGCGGTGTGTGCCACAGGATGTCTGCAATCGTTTCTTCGCGTGTTCCTGCCTCCCTCAGTCGCATTCCAACCGTATGGTGCTGATACGATATTGACCCAGATGCCGAAAATTCATTGACCCTCCCGCCAGGATCGTATGTCAATTTTATAAATGGAAAATAAATGAGTTATGATGGGCCAGTCAAACATCAGCATCTGGGTCAATATCGTATTAGCGCCAACATACAGGATAATGGCGGAAATTAAAGACTGCAATTTTGCCAATCGCGATCTTCCATTTGCCTTTAGTCTTTGAATAGAAGGTTTGATTGTGCACAGCAACGAATCAGCCAGACCCACCCCCTCATTTGCCCTGTTCAATCTCGGCTTTCGACCGTTCTTTCTGCTGGCGGGTTTGTTCTCGCTGATCTCGATATTCATCTGGGGCGGCGTCTATGTCTATGGCTGGCCGGCGCCGCGCTTGCCGTTCTCGACTATGCACTGGCACGCACATGAAATGGTCTTCGGATATGGCATGGCCGTGGTTGCCGGATTCCTGTTAACCGCCGTGCGCAACTGGACTCAAGTCAACACCCTCAAGGGATTCCAGCTGGCAAGCCTGGCCACGCTGTGGCTCGCGGCACGAATAGCCGGGTGGTTGATACCTGAGCAAGCACTGCCGATGATGGTGCTGGATCTGGCTTTCGATCTCTGGCTTAGCGTGGCGATCTTCAGTCCGATCCTGCGTGCAAAACAACATGAGCAAATCGGCATCGCGTCCAAATTGGTGCTGTTGACGCTGGCCAACCTCTGCTTCTATCTCGGCGTGTCGGGTGTGCTGGAGCAAGGTGTGATGTGGGGCCTGTATTCCGGATTATATGTTCTGCTTGCACTGGTCTACAGCATGGCGCGGCGCGTGTTGCCGATGTTCATCGAGCGAGGTGTCGGCTATCCGGTAAAATTAAGGAACCGGGCGTGGATAGATCGCTCCAGCATCTATCTGTTTGTGCTGTTCTTGGTTTCCGATGTGTTCTGGCGAAATGTAGCGGTTACTGCCGCGCTCGCAGGGTTTCTTTTCGCGACTCACGCGATGCGGCTGGCGGGATGGCACACCAGGGGCATCTGGAACAAGCCGCTATTGTGGGTGTTATACGTCGGCTATGGCGGAGCCACATTCGGATTCCTGCTCAAGGCACTTGCACCTTTTTTATCCTTGTCGCCTTCCATTGCATTGCATGCGTTCGCATTGGGCGGCATCGGCATGATGACCGCAGGAATGATGGCGCGCATCTCTCTCGGACACACAGGCCGCGATATTCAACAACATTCGCGCTTGCTTGCCCCTGCTTTCATGTCATTGTTCGCAGCCTACGTAGCCCGGGTGCTAATGCCTATGATAACTCCGGAGTATTACCTGTTGTGGCTGGGTGTCGCACAGGCCGCATGGATTATTGCCTTTGCGTTGCTCATCTGGGTGTACGCACCCATCCTTGTCAAGCGACGCATAGATGGGTTGCCAGGCTAGAGGCCCATACTTTGTTCGCTTTTGTTGACGCTGGTTTAAAAGTATTTAACCGGGCGCACAGCCCATTTTGATCAATCATCAGTGGTGTCCTAAAAGAGTAGAACAGAACAGAACCATAATTATTGAGTTGCCGGGTTGCCCAAAACTAGATAATCTGCACTCGCACTGAACGTCTGGATTGGCGTGCAGACCGGTAGTTTCAGTTTGCAACCCCTGATGATCTGCTAAAGCCGAAGAGCGGAAGTCGTGGCCTGACTGGTGATTTTGATTAACCCAAGGTGGCGACCATCTCGATGCGCGGGGCTACCGAGCGCACAACCTTCTGGATGCCGTGGCCGGGATTTACCTGTTTTTGCGAGACGATCAGCCCTATGCTTTCCAGCAGGCTAACGTCCTTGGTGATCGAGGAACGGTTGCGGTGCAGGGCGGTGGATAATTCGCTGATCGACTTGGGTTCGAGCAGCACTTCGGTTATCAGGCGGCGGCGCGCTTCCGACAGCACGGTGAACATGCGTTGTGGGTCTTCGAACGAGAGGGTTATGGTCCCTGCGAATTTTCCGCCTTGATCCGCTTTGCGTGCAGCAATGCGTGCGCGGTCAAAGAATCCCTCGATGTTGCCGGTGCGGATGATCTGTTTGCTCATTATTTCGGTCTCCTATTCTTTTGGACAATTTCTTGCCATTCTTTCTGGAAGCGTTCCAGTATTGCTTCGTAGCTGGTGAATTCAATTGATTCAATCTTGCCCATATAATGCCGGTGATGGTAATCGTGTGCGTTGTCGAATCCCAATACACGTCCGTTATCGCCGCGGTGCATTGCATGGTTGATATAAGCCAGGTTATAGCGCGTGACTATGGTTTTATCTTTGTCGGCATATCCCCATACTTCGTATCTGAGCAGGCCGCCACCGGACTTTGGCTTTAATTCGAAGCGCTCTTGTTCGAGCAGGGCTTCCTTAGGCTGTTTCGGCATACGCTCTCCAGATGTGCATTATAGCTTCACGCCTGATTGTGGCAAGCGGGAATGTGTCACGCCCAAGTTGGGCATGATGTGAGTGCAGTTTGACGCCGTTGTGATGCAAAAATGGCAAGCGCCGCAAGTTGCTGAATATCAATAAAAACAGTTACTTACGGGCGGCCCCTACGAACCAAGGGGTCGGGCGTTCGAATCGCTTCGTGCGCACCAGTCATTCAAAGGGTTGGAGTAATCCAACCCTCTTCCATTTCTGGCGCTGTGGCATAAACGTGCCATTCCGTGACGCAGTTTCCGGCTCATCCGAATTTCCAGCCAACCTGCGCAGAGGCGATCCGCATACGGGGCCAGATGGTCAGCCGACAGGTGCGCATACCATAATTGAAGGCAACGCTTTACACCGAATTTTTCGACCAAACTGATTGCAGGTTGATAAATTTCATTCTTGATTCGCCTGCGGTAAAGTCTGGTGCATTCGAACAAGTGGAACCGGAACGGCAGGAATGGGGAACAAAAAAAGCCCCTGAACCTTGCGGAGCAGGGGCGCAATGTCTTAACTTGGGGGGTTAAGACGTCACGTTCAGGGAGGAGGAACGTGAAATAGTTATCGCGAGCTTGGTTTCGGATCAGAATCCGAATGCCAGGTCGAGCATCGTAAAGTTGGTGCCTGTATATTGAGCACCTGCAAGCGCAGCATTCGCTGCGTTGTACATGTCACCGCTGTATTTGGAGTAGGTCAACTCCGCCCGGATGTTCTGTTCGATACTGTAAGTTGCACCTACCATGATCGCATTGTCGGTGGCGTTGCCGCTGCCTGGTGTGGCCCCGTCAGCATAGGCGCCCGAGCTTGCTTGACGCAGACCGAGTTGCACCGTAGCTACGCCCGGAATCACGCCGAGTTCTGCGCCGAAGTTCAGCGATTTCCTGGTGAATGGGTTCGCATTGAACAAGTTTTGATCGACATCAGCTGTAAGGGAAGATGCCGGGGCATTCGCATAGGAAGCAATCAGCAACAGCGGCATGCCGCCGACGTCGCCCATCATCTGTGCGTCGATCGCAGAGGCCTTGGTGTTTACGACGCCACTGACAACAAGCGGATTAACCGCCCCACCGGCAGAGCCTGCATCTACCACACTGGTTCCATTCCATACCTGGAAACCGATCGCGCTGTCGAAACCGGGGATAGCGGCGGTCGTCCAAGCGGCACGCAGGTAGTTGGATGTCGGCGAACCGGAAGCGCCTGAGCCCTGGTTGGCGCCCCACTTCGCGAAGTTGGCGAAGAAGTTGTCGTTGCTGGCGATGAAGGCCAGGCCGGATGCCGCCGTTGCAGTGCCGATGTATTGCTGGGCAGAAATCGCATTCATGTCCCACTGGTTAAAGACATGCACGGCAACCGCGCCGGTGTTCAACACTTCGAAGCTGTCAGCCGGGCCGTTAGGGGTGCTGAACGGAACCAGTCCTGCCTTCACGTTGCCCACGTCATATACGAACGGTACCTTTAACATCACCATGCCGATAGTGCCATCCGGTATGGTACCGCCGCTGGCAGGAGTGAGATTGATCTCAGTCATGAAGCCGGTATGTTCACCGGCGCGCCCGGCCAGGAACAGGCTGGACTGTAGCGGTATTTGCAAAGAACCATTGTTGCTGGTCTTGGTGGTAGGGGTTGAGCCAGTAGTCGGGCCATTGGTTTTCGTTTCGGTGATATAGCCGACCAGAGATGCGTTCAGGACAGCAGGTATCGACAAGCCATCGCCCTCAACCTTGTTTTCAGAGCCGATCATCGTGAAACCGCCTTCTTTAAAAGCGCGTCCAAAACTGTTCAGTGCCGGAAAATGCTGGTAATGGCAGGCGCTGCAAGCCATGCCGACCTGTCGCGAGAACGCGGGGATCGCATTTGCCTGGGGTACCCAAAGCGCTGCAGTGAGTAACGTGAAGACAACCCAAAGTGCATTCTTGAATTGCATGATCAACTCCTTCGTTATAGAAATCCGTTGAAGAGATTTGCATACTCAAGCGCTTTGGATAATTCGGGTAAACGGGGATTCACGCATCGCCAGCGAATCTTCCGCCACAAATGCATGCACATTTCACTTCTTGCGCTTGCCGCTTTGCAAAATCGATGGGCGCAGTATGTTCGCGCACTTTCCGGGGCGGTAGCGAGGTTTGTCTTATAATTTTGTAAGTGAGGAAGAGATTTTGTTGTCAGTGTTTGTCTGACATTACATGGCAACAGAAGGCATGAAGATGAAGCGCTCTGGAAGTGCATCCATCGAAAAGCTTATGGGATGTCCCGGCAAGCTGGCGGTCTTGCCACAGGTTTCATCTGGCCAGTCTTGCCGTGGCTGCGATTCCACCGCGTCCTATGCTCCCCGACAGCAGCCCGATTCTGAACGGGGCGTTGCTCATTGTGCGAGTTGGTTATCGACAGCATAGCGCATCAGTTCGGCATTGTTCTTCAGACGCATTTTTTCCAGAATGCGACTGCGGTAGGTGCTGACGGTCTTCACGCTCAAGGCCAAAATGTCTGCGATCTCGGAAACAGCCTTGGCCGATGCAAGCAGCAGGAATATTTGGTACTCGCGGTCCGACAGATTCTGGTGAGGAAGTCTTTCATCTGCCGCGCCAAGATCGTTGGCTAGTATTTCGGCCACAGAAGGGCTGATGTACTTTTTTCCGCCGGCTACGCGGAGTAGCGCCTTGACCACTTCCGACGGCGCACTCTCCTTGGTCATGTAGCCAGCAGCGCCGGCCTTGATTAGACGGGTGGCGTATTGATCTTCCGAGTAGATGCTGAGGATCAATATCGGCAATTGGGGTTTTTCCGCATGGATCTGTTTGAGGACATCGATACCGCTCATGTCCGGCATGGAAATGTCGAGTAGAACCACGTCGCATTCGATCTCGCGTATCTTGCGCAGTGCATTGATGCCGCAATCTGCCTCAGCCACCACGCGCATTTCTCCGCTTTCCTCAACGATCTGTTTCAGCCCATGACGGATGATGGCGTGGTCGTCGGCAATCAAAACTCGTATCATGTATTTTCTCCCTTGTCATGCTCGGCAGCGAGCGGCAATATCACCGTCACACGCAGGCCGCCACCTGGAGTGCTGTCGAAAATGATCTGGCCTTCCAGTTGTGCGACGCGCTCGCGCATGCCGCGCATGCCATAGGAAGTCTGTGCAATGATGTGCTTTTCAGGCAGGCCGCGTCCATTGTCGCTGATCGATAGAATGATTTCTTCATCGCCCTGGTGGAATTCGACACCGACCCGGGTTGCGCCGGAGTGCTGCGACACATTGGTTAGCGCTTCCTGGCAGATGCGAAACAGACTGATTGCCTGGGTCTTGTCCAATTTTATTTCGTCGTTTTTATCCTCAGTGCTGTGGACCTTGCACGCGATGCCGGTGCGTTTGTGGAATTGCCCGCATTGCCATTCCAGCGCCGCCACCAGGCCGAGATCGTCGAGTATGGCCGGATGCAGGTCGCTGATAACGCGCCGTGTGACGCTCACCGCACTATCGATCAGTTGTGTCATGGACTCGATATGCTCGAGTAACGGCGATGTATCCTGATTATCCGGCAATTTGCCTTTCAGCCGGTACAGGTCCATTTTAAGTGCGGTCAGCGTACCGCCAAGGTCGTCGTGGATTTCGCGGGCGATCCTGGTTTTTTCCTCCTCGCGTGCAGTCTGGATATGCGCAGTGAGTTTGCGCAATTGCTGTTCTCCTGCTTTGCGGTCGGAGATATCCGAGAAAATGCCGACATAGTTGGCAACTTGCCCGTCGCTTCCAAGCACGGCAGTGATGGTCAGCCACTCCGGGTAAACATCGCCGTTCTTGCGGCGGTTCCAGACCTCACCGCTCCAGAACCGGTCTCGCTCCAGAATTTGCCACATGTTGCGGTAGAATTCCTTGTCATGTCGGCCTGAGCGGAGCATCCCGGGCGTTTTTCCAATCACGTCTTCGTTGGTATACCCGGTAATTTCCGTGAATGAATGATTCACCTTGAGGATGTTATTGCGGGCATCGGTTACTACCACTCCTTCCAGGGATTCAAAAGTGACGGCGGTGATGCTCAGTTCGCTGAATTGCTGCTGAAGCATGACCTTTTGCTTTTCCTGCGGGCGCACAGCCAAAACATAGATGCAGGGAGTGACGATAAGAGTCAGCAAAAGTGGATCCAGAAATTCCCAGAACATGGCGGTGATGTTCGGGCCGAAGATCGGCTTGAAGGCAATCTCTATCAATACCATGATCAGGAATTCAGCCGTCAGTATCAACAAGGCGATTAAGCTCATCCCCCCCCGGGGGGAGCCGAAGAATTCCTTCAGGTGGTGTTTGACCATGCGAGTCCGCGAGCAATTATCAACGGGGTTGATCAGATCTGCACAGATCAAGGACCGAGCGACCGATATTCGTTTCAGCCGCTGTCAGTATCTGCACAATCTCCCCCTGGTACGATAATAATATATCAAGTTTAACAGGCTGATCCTGGATATGCGGTCTTTCCCGCCAGTTCCATTGCTGCCTCCTGCATAGCTGCCTGGTTGACGGGAAGTTCTAACGTCGGGTATGCATGCCATCAAGGCATGCCGGTGGTATTCGATTTCCCCGGATGCGGATTGACTGGAGCAGCCAAACTTCGCGGTTGCATGCGGCAAGATTGTGAATACCGGGAATGGCGCCAGATCGTTGGTTGATCCCGAAAAGGCTGCAGCCCGGAAGTCCACGACCATGCTGTACGAAAGCATGATGGGCAGGGTGTGATATGCCTGGCCCGCGATTCGCCATCCTGGATCTCCGCCACCGTCCGGGGCGAGATGTCAGACAAACTCCGACAATATTATAAGACAAACATCGCTACCGCCGGCAACAGTGCGGCAACATAATTCGCACAACGATTCTGCAAACCAATAAGCGTAAATAGGCGAAATGATGAACGTATTTATTGTAGAAGATTCAGCGGCAATGCGCGCAAGCCTGCAATCCATGCTGTCTGATCTTCGCGATGTCAGGGTAGTCGGTTACGCGGCGGACGAGCTGGGTGCCATCGAACATATTAATGCGTTGCTGCCCGATGTCGTGATACTCGATCTGAAGCTGCAATCCGGATCAGGAATTGCCGTGTTGAAGAATATCAAACTGCATCATGCCGCTATCAAAGTGATGGTGTTGACCAACTGCAACGACGAATTTTATCGGGATGCTTGCAAGCGCGCCAATGCGGATTACTTTTTCGACAAATCCTTTCAGTTCACGCAGGTTCGCGAAGTGTTTTTGAATTGGAGTCAAGCCGGCTGCCTTGATGGCAAGTTGGACCGCAGATTGTCTGATTAACCAGGAAAAAAATTGGAGGCGCATATGCCTAAGCACATTGTCCGTTTGATGCTACTGGTTGCGGTATTTGCAATCGTTGCTATTGCAGCAAAGAAATTTCTGATCCCGGACTCATTTTATCGATATGGGCATTACCGTGGGAATGCGGTGGCAGAAATCGCTTCCAAAGTTCCAAAGCTTCAAGGATCGGCATCCTGCCAGTCATGTCACAAGGAGATTTACGCCGAATGGTCAGCCGGTATCCATCGGAAAGCGACCAGGAATGATGCCATTCAAGGCGTAGTCATCAAAAACGGCCCCAATTGTGAAGTTTGCCACACCGGACCGGCAGGCAATCATCCATCCAAGGAAGCCATGCCGCTTTCCATCGAGGACAGGGTGACCACGATCACCCATAAACATATAGATCATCCGGCGGATATGCCGGGCAGGAATTTGATGCTGCCTGCGAAAGATATGCAGAGTGTATGTCTGACCTGTCATGAAAAACTGGAGGCGCGCCCCGCGATGCAGCCGCAGATCGTGGTTGAGAGCCATGGCGGGAACGAGTTGTGCACTGATTGCCACAATCCGCATTCGCCCAGAGTCGTTTTTGCCGCACTGCCGCGGCCGCCATACGATCCGGTTACAGGCAAGGCGCTTCCGCTGACCGCTGAAATGGCTGGGGATGCAGGCGCCGGAAAGTCAGTGGCGGCAGCCTGCGCGGCATGCCATGGCAAAGCCGGAATCAGCGTCAATCCGGAATGGCCCAACCTGGCAGGGCAACATGCGGGCTATCTGGTCAATTCGCTCGAGGCATTCAAGTCGGGGACGCGCAAGAACGACACGATGAGCGGCATGGCGGCCGGTCTGAGCAATGCGGACATGCGCAATGTGGCGGCTTATTTTTCCAGAGCAAATTGCCAGGTAAGCGGAGGTGACAAAGCCAAAGCCGAACTGGGTAAAGCCAAGGTCGCGCAGGCGGGCTGTGCAGCATGTCACAGTGCCGGCGGCCTTCGCGGCGCGGGAGCAGCCGGAATCAGCGCCAGTCGGGTGTGGCCCAATCTGGCCGGGCAAAATGCCGGATATCTGTCCGTTGCGCTCAAATCATTCAAGGACGACAGTCGCAATCATGCGGTTATGTCGAGTGTAGCCAAAACGCTGTCTGATTCCGATATAGACAACCTGTCGGCTTATTTCGCCAGCGTGAAATGCCAATGATTAAATTACCTAGTGAGAAAAAAATGACTACTCAAAAAATGCAAACAGAAGAGGACGCACGCGGCATTTCGCGCCGCGATTTCCTGGGATTGTTGGGCAAGGGCGTGGCTTGTGCAGGTGCGATTGTCGGTGCGGTTGGCGCGGGCAGTGCGATAGGCGCAGCTGAAACCGGAACCGGGAAGCACGCGTACCAGCAAAACGACGAGCAATACGCCGAAGCGGTCAATAACCCGCCCAAGATACCCGAATACAATTGGAACGACCACCAATGGGCGATGGGTGTCGACACCACCCGCTGCATAGGCTGTTTACGCTGCATGGAAGCGTGCAAGATGGAAAACAGCGTGCAAATGGACGCGAATCACCACCGTACCTGGGTGGAGCGCTATGTCTATCTGGAAGGATCGGATACCGCGCTCATCGACAGCCAGGCCGATCCGAAAAATATAGCGAATGCCGGATCGGAGACGAAATTCCGGTTCGACAACCGCTACAGGGATGCCAAGGTTGAAAAGGCATTTTTTGTGGCGAAGCTGTGCAATCAATGCGAACATCCATCGTGCGTCGAGGTATGTCCGACCGGCGCGACGTTCAAGTCCAAAGACGGTCCGGTGCTGATAGACACGACTTATTGTATCGGATGCCAGTATTGCGTACAGGCATGCCCCTACGGTGCGCGAAGTTTCAACGAATCCAGAGGCACCGCTGAAAAATGCAATTGGTGCTACCACCGCATCACCAAAGGGCTGAATCCGGCATGCGTCGAGGTCTGCCCAACGGGTTCGCGCATTTTCGGCGATCGCAACGACCCGGAAAGTCCGGTAAGCCAATTTATCCGGAATAATCACGTGCAAGTGCTGAAACCGGAAATGGGCAATGCACCGAACGTGTTTTATAAAGGTTTAGACAAGGAGGTAGTGTGATGAAACACGTATTTGAGCACGTCACCCCGTATGTCGGATACGTTTATCCGAACGAGACCGATTTTCCGTGGAGTCAACTGATCGTAATTTACCCCTACATCACCGGCTTGGTGGCGGGTGCGTTCGTGGTATCCAGCCTGGATCATGTGTTTAACATAAAAAGCTTTGCGCCGATCTCCCGGTTTGCCTTGCTGACCGCGCTGTGCTTTATGATTTTCGCGCCTTCACCGTTGTTATTTCACCTGGGTCAGCCAACCCGTGCATTCAACGCGGTCATCACGCCGCATTGGACTTCGGCGATGGCGGCGTTCGGATATGTCGCCGGGTTTTACCTGTGCCTGTTGCTGCTGGAGACCTGGTTTGCATTCCGTGCGGATATCGTCGCAATGTCCAAGGCGAGAACCGGTGTAATGGGCAAAGTCTATGGCTGGCTGACTTTGGGTTCCGATGATGTTTCGCCGCGGGCCTTGGCCATCGATCATAAATTCGCACGTATACTGGCCATGATCGGCATTCCGGCCGCGTGCGGTTTGCATGGGTATGTCGGTTTCGTATTCGGATCATTGAAGACGCGCGAATGGTGGTCTTCAGATTTGATGCCCGTCATTTTCCTGTTGTCGGCGGTAGCTTCGGGAGTCGGACTGCTGATCGTCCTGTATGTGATCGTATCCAAGTTCCGCAAGACACCGATAATCGACGAAACCATGCGCGGCTTGTTGTATGTATTATTTACCGGCATCACCATCGTGATGGTGATCGAAGGATTGGAATTGCTGGAAATATTCTATAAGGCGCGCGAAGGTGTCGAAACCGTGAGAAAGCTGATTGAAGGTCCGATCTGGGCCGGGATGGTGATTCAATGGGCAATGTCGATCTTTGTCCTGACTGTCACATCGGCGCTGCTGATATTTAATGTACATGGGAAGCGCCTGGTTAACTGGCTTTTTCTGAGTGGTTTGTCCATCATGATAGGCGTACTGGCGATGCGCTGGAACGTAGTGATCGGAGGGCAGGAGTTGTCCAAGACCATGAAGGGATTGCTGACCTTCTACCCTGAATTGTTCGGACGCGAGAGTCTGTTCGTTGTAGCCGTTATATCGGTCTGCCCTTATATCATGCTGTGGCTGATGACCAAGCTGTTGCCGCCCTGGGGGGACAAGATCGAGCCTGAAAGCAGGGCGTTTGCTGTTCACAAATTGGCGTAGGGGCCATGAAAATAAATCATTGGCCATGAACATCATCCGCATTGAACAACCGAGAAGGAGAATGAAATGAAATCAATTACTTTAAACATTATTGCAATGGTTGGACTGGTCGTTGCCGGGACCTCCCTGGCAGCGGATATGCCGGCGGCCGGCAAGGCAAAGTGTGGCACATGCCACGCCATCGACAAAAAAGTCATTGGCCCGTCATACAAGGATATCTCCGCAAAATACAAGGGTGATAAGGACGCCGCCGGAAAAATCGCAGCCAATGTTACCAAGGGCGGTTCGTTTGGCTGGAAGCTTGGAGTGATGCCGTCGCGAGGCATGGGCGCGAACGACGCTGAAATCAAGTCCATGTCGGAATATATTGCAGGCTTGGCAAAATAGGATTCTTGTTTTCAAAGATGCATTATTTTGTTTGGTGACGATGCATTGCCGAACTTGAAGAATCATGGTCTTTACATGTGAAACTTACATTATGAGGCGCTATATGAAAAACATAACTTTGCTATACGCTGCCGTGATTGCACTGCTTTCCATTCCTGCCATGGGATCACCGGTCCAGGAGCAGAAAGAAATCAGCTACAAGAATGATGTCTATCCCATCCTGCATGACTATTGCCTGAATTGCCACGAACCAGGAGGCAAGGGCTACGTGAAAAGCGGCTTGAATATGAGCACCTACCAGAGCCTGATGAAGGGTACCAACTTCGGCTCGGTCATCAATCCAGGGGACAGCTATACCAGCGTTTTGATCGAACTGGTCGAGGGGCGGGCTCATCCTTCGATCAAAATGCCATTCGGGATGGAAGGAGGCCTGGCCAAGGATAAAATCGAAACCCTGAAAAAATGGATACAACAAGGAGCCAAGAACAACTGATTTTCTGAAGAATAATGAATGGAATAACGCTAGGTGAAATTCACCGGATCGAACCGGCCGTCTTTCCGGTGTGGTCAAGGCAGTCCGAATATATTGGCATGGCCAAATGGGAAGCCGGGCCTGCTCACAACATACTGGCCGGGAAAATCAGAATCGGCAATAATGCGAAAAATGCCAGCCCAATGGTTTTATTGCAGTGGCCCTGAAGGAACCGCAATGTAAAAGTCACCAAAAAATAGTGATTGAAGGGGGTGCGGAGTGGTTTATAAATCTGACATACCATAAAATATGGGTCAATCTGCAAGCCGCGAACCAAGAGGCCGGTATTCAAACCTCTTCGGGTGCACCAGACAGTCAAGGAGCCAGGTTAAATGCCTGGCTCCTTTTTCTATTTCGATGGGCGGCGACATACAGCTGTACCCCGGTACCCACCTGGACATGCGATCAACCGATCTTAAACAACGACTGGCACCCCCGTGAATCAGCAACATTTATCGCACCCCCAATACCGTGCAGACATCGATGGGCTGCGTGCCATTGCAATTCTTTCCGTTGTCGGCTTCCATGCATTCCCCGGCTGGATCAAGGGGGGATTTATTGGTGTAGACATCTTTTTCGTCATTTCAGGTTATCTGATCTCAACAATCATCTTTGGCAATCTGGAGCGGGGCAGCTTCGGCTATGCGGAGTTCTATGCACGGCGCGTCAAGCGCATCTTTCCCGCGCTGATCCTGGTTCTGCTTGCCTGCTATACGGCGGGCTGGCAGGTGATGGACGCTGACGATTTCAAGCAGCTCGGCAAGCACATCGCTTCAGGAGCGGGGTTCGTGTCCAACTTCGCCTTCTGGTCCGAATCCGGCTATTTCGATGCCGATGAAAAGACCAAGCCGCTGCTGCACCTGTGGTCGCTGGGGATAGAGGAACAGTTTTACATTGTCTGGCCCCTGCTGCTAGGCCTGGTGTGGAAGCGCAAACACGGGTTCCTGATGACGACCGTATTGATTGCGGTGCTGTCCTTTGCCGCGAATATCCACGCCGTCGGCGCGGATCCGGCGGGCGCATTCTATTCGCCGCTGCCCCGTTTCTGGGAGCTGATGACGGGCGGCATATTGGCATACATCACGCTGCACCAGCCGGATTATCTCGGCCGCAATACTCCCATGCGGCGCAATGCGCAATCGACGGGCGGGTTTGCATTGATCGCGGCAGCGGTGCTGACGGTGAGTGCGAGCTCCGCCTTCCCGGGCTGGTGGGCGCTGCTGCCGACACTAGGCGCGTTCCTGATGATTTCCGCCGGTCCCGGCGCGTGGCTCAACCGCCATGTGCTGGCAAGCAGGCCATTTGTCTGGATCGGGCTGATCAGTTATCCGCTGTATCTGTGGCATTGGCCGCTGCTTAGCTTTGCGCGCATCATCAATGGTCATTCCACATCGCATGCGATCCGGATTGCGGCGATTTTTGCCAGCATCGTGCTGGCGTGGCTGACATTCAAATTCATTGAAACGCCGATTCGCAATCGCCGCGAAGGAACCGTCAAAGGACTGGCCCTGGGACTCGGCCTGGTCATGCTCATGGTTGGCTATATCGGTTACGACACCTATCACCGTGATGGCCTGGAATTCAGGAAGGCTAACCGGGCAGCCGGCGGGGCCGGATATGATTGGGTGTCCGGCTACAGGCTCAATCAATGTTTCCTTGCTGCACGGGATAGCCGCTCTGGCCCATCCGCCTTTGCCGATGACTGCAGCGGGGTGGCGAATAATGCGCTGCCCAGGCCGCTGGTCATGATCTGGGGGGACTCTCACGCGGCCTCCCTGTACCCCGGGCTCAAAAGGCAAAAACAACTGGCGGGCTTCGATCTGGCGCAGTACAACGCAGGCGGCTGTCCTCCTGTTGTTGGTTTTTCCGAGGATGGCCGCGCAAAGTGCAGGGATATAAATCAATATGTCATGCAAAGAATCAAGGCGCTTCGTCCAGATACAGTGATAATGGCTGCAAATTGGGAGATGTATGACGGCAGCGGGAAATGGAAGCGGCTGGATTACGACAAATTGAAATCGACGATTCAAATGCTGCGCAGTCTCGAGGTTCCCCATATCGTGCTGGTCGGGCAACTGCCGTGCTTTGAAACCAGGCAGCCCAAGGTGGGCGCTCAGGTGTTCGTGCCAGGCAGGGTTGATCGCACCTACCTGCATTTCAATCCCGATTCTTCCCAGGCGAACCGCCAGATCGGGGCGTTCGCCAAGGAACATGGCGTCGGATTCGTTTCGCCGATCGATCTGCTGTGCAATGCCGATGGCTGCCTGATTTCAACCTCCGCGACCAAACTCACACCCCTTGCGTGGGATTATTGCCACCTCACTGAAGACGGCTCGGTGTTCCTGATCGATGCGGCCGTCAACGGCGGCATGATGCAGCTGCCCCACCGCTAACCTGCGCGGCGGCAGGAGCTTCCTGCAATCAGCCAGACTTTCCCGCGCGTGCCGCATCGCGGGCGCGCCGGTAGTCTTCGGCGGTTATCGACGCGATGAACTGGCCTAACCAGATCAGTCCCTGCGGCCAGACACCCAGCCTGGCCGCCGACCCGATATGGCCCAGCGACCCGACATCGATCAGGCGCGCACCCCAGGCCGACGCGAAAGCCGCTGCGCGTTCGAAATCGACGCGCTCGTCGTTATGGCTGGCCAGCACGGACGACCGGAACGGCAGCGGCTTCATCATGATGGGGTCGAAGCCGCGCATCGGATTTCCCGGCGTTCCGGCGAAGCGATCGACGTCGCTGGTCGCGACCAGGAAAGCGCCGGCCACAGGGCCCGCCCCTGCATCCTGCGCCCAGCGCGTGACCAGCGCGGTTCCCAGGCTATGCGCGACCAGCAGCACCGGCTGTTCGCACTGCGCGACCGCCTCGCTGAGCCGGCGCGACCAATTGGAATAGACCGGCACCTCCCAGTCGTCCTGCTCGACGCGGCGCATGTTGGGGAACGCCGCCTGCCAGTGCGTCTGCCAGTGATCGGGCCCCGAATTGTGCCAGCCGGGGACGATCAGGAGGTCGAAATTGTCGATGCCGTACATGCGGCGTCAATGCCGGCCTAGTATTCCGCCTCGCGCACCTGCGGCAGGCCTTCGGCTTCCCAGCGCGCGATGCCGCCGGCGAGGTTGAGCACGTTCCGGTATCCCATCATCTGCAACACCGCGGCGGCCATCGCCGAGCGGCCGCTGGTGGCGCAATAGACCACGAGCTGCCGCTCGCGCGCGCCGGAGAGCGGTGCATAGTGCTTGGGGTAGCTGGTGTCGGCGGCCGCTTCGATGATGCCGCGCGGCACCAGATGTGCGCCGCCGATATGGCCATGCTCGAACTCGGCAGGCTCGCGCACGTCGATCAGCAGCAGGTCTTCTTGGGCATCCAGCTTCGCAGTGAGCTCCGCAGGCGTGATCTCGCTGATGCAGGACTTCGCAGCGCGCACGAAATCCATCAGTCCGGCGGGCTGTTCGGGTTTGAACAAGTTATACATTTATTTTGGCTCCTTGATTAAATGGCGGCGGGACATTGCGAGGTGCGCATTTTGTAGCATTTCGAGCGCCTGCGACAGAGCTTTCTTTGCGATGATGCCCTCGCGGCTCGCAAGCGTGTGCTAGGGAACCTCTGATTAAGTCCTCCATGAGCCGCGCAGCATCCAGTGCGATGAATGGCGCGATCGGGGGTCAGGCGCACACACGTTCGATTAGTTCGGGCAGGTCCACAAGGCTGTTCGATGTCAATGTCGGCTCGATGCCCCAGGGATCGAATAATGCGTCCGGTGAACGCCTGATCCAGGCAGCCCGCATACCCGAGGAGATCGCTCCGATCACATCGAACGGATTGCTGGAGACGAGCCAGGCATCGGTTCCCGGCGCACCTGACTGTCTGAGGAAATAACTGTAGACTGCGGGGTCGGGTTTGAAGGATTTGATTCCGTCGACACTGACGACCCCGGTGAAATAGTCCCTGATGGCGGCATTCCTCAACAAAGCCTCCACTGCATCGGCGTTGCCGTTCGAGAATGCGAACAACCTGAACCCGGCTTTCCTTGCCCGGGCCAAGCCCTCTTTTGCATCGTCGAACGCCGGCAATAAGCTGTATACGCCCATCAGCTCTTCTTTGTCTTTCTGTCCAAGCCGGGCGCCAAGATACGCATCCGTGTAATCGAGCGCATGGCGGGTGCATACGGAAAAATCTGCGTAATTCTGCATCAGGCCGCGGCGGAATGAATATTCGAGCTGCTTCTCGCGCCAGACACGCGAGAATTCATGCGCCTTGTCGCCGACAAACTTCCTCAGCGAAACGATGACGCCCTGTGTGTCGATCAGCGTCCCGTAGACGTCGAACGCGAGTGTGATCGCCATATCATCTTTCTCCCTTTGTCGTCGTTATGCATGCCAGACAGCTTGCTATTTGTGATGTACAGTAACGCGTACATATGCAAGGAGTCCCGCTATGGATGCAATTACCTACACCACCGTTCGCGCGAATCTCGCCAGCGCCATGGATCGCGTTTGCGACGACCACGAAGCTTTGATCATTGCTCGCAACGGAGAGCAGTCCGTCGTAATGCTCTCCCTCGAAGACTACAAGGCGCTGGAGGAAACTGCCTACCTGTTGCGTACGCCCGCCAATGCGAAGCGCCTTCTCGCGGCTGCCGCACAACTGAACTCTGGCAAAGGGGTTGTGCGGAAGCTGGCCAGGTGAAACGGATTTTCGCTGACGAGGCATGGGAAGACTACCTATATAGGCAAAAGCAGGACAAGCACATGATTGATCGAATCAACAAGTTGATACGGGAAACACAGCGCGAGCCTTTCACCGGGGTGGGCAAGCCAGAACCGTTGAAGCACGCGCTGTCAGGATTTTGGTCACGCCGAATCATGGATGAACATCGCATGGTGTACCGCGTCGAGAATGATGCATTGATGATCGCTCAGTTGCGCTTTCATTATTGAGATGCTCAACGTCTGAATTCACCGGACTGCGCGGCTTTTTGCGCAGGTCCGGTGGAATGATGTGTTAGCCTGCGTTGAAGTGGAGCGGTCATATCGGTCTCTCTTCCAGCGGAAGTACGCCGTATTCTGTTTCGCCCGATGCCCACCAATCGAAGGACATGATCTTGCATGGAATTCCGTTCTCAGTAAGGCGACAAGAGAACGTCCGGATATGATTTGGTCCGCACAAGAATAGAGTCGCACCGACCGCTACCCGCCGAAGGCGTTCTATCCAGAACTTCTCTCTCAGCGGAAAATACTTTAGGAGTTCGGAATCTCTGCATTGCTCCAAGGGGTCGCTCACTCCTTGACCGCGACAGCGGTCAAGGATTTCTTCGTCAGTTGGAATGCCCAGTGCTTTTCTTTCCTCGCTGTTGGCCTCGCATGGAACGTAAAGAATCGGAGGACTCATGCCTTCAGCAATGAGTCTTGCCATTGACTTTTCGTTGGTGCGGTTTTCAATCTCCTGATTCGTTTCCTCTGCTATCGCGGCAACCATGGTGGAGCGGACGGTATCGTGAAGATAGGACTTAAATCGCTCAATTGACTTTTCGTTGGTGCGGTTTTCAATCTCCTGATTCGTTTCCTCTGCTATCGCGGCAACCATGGTGGAGCGGACGGTATCGTGAAGATAGGACTTAAATCGCTCGAATTTTTTTGATAGGTTTGGCCCGGGACAATCACATTCGGTTTGAAGAGAATGCCGTATGCCGAGTAGATAGATCATGGAGTCGTAGCGTCGTTGGTTCGCGGGCTAACGAAGCTGTAGAAAAAGTATCATCATTTGCGCATCGTGCCGCGAACCAACCCAAATATCAAGGTCGAACAGGGAGTTGAATTTCGCAGACGGACATGGCGCGTTACAAACACATCGACACCAGCCCGCGCTTTCTCGCGGTGGTCCTGCGACGGCAACTTCTGCCCGGCACCATCGAACACGCGCTGAACCATCTGCTCGATCACGAGATCGACCGGTCAGGTTTCGATGCGAAGTTCTGCAACGACGAGACCGGCGCATCGGCCTATCCGCCCGCCATGCTGTTCAAGGTCGTACTGTCCGCCTACAGCCAGGGCATCGTCAGCAGCCGTGCCATCGAGCGGGCTTGTAGAGAACACATCACCTTCATCGCGCTCTCCGGCGACACCTGCCCGCATTTCACCACTATCGCGGGTTTCGTCAGCGCATTGGTGGATGACATCGCCAAGGTGTTCAGCCAGGTGCTGTTCATCTGCGACCGGCGAGGGATGATAGGCCGCGAGATGTTTGCGATTGACGGCGTGAAGCTGCCCGGCAACGCCTCCAAGGCGAAGCGCGGCACGCGCGCCGGTATCGAACGTCGTCACCATCTTTATCAGGCCAGCGTGCAACCGGCCGTGCGCGAGGCGGCGAAGATCGCGGGTATACACAAACCGGTTACCCCGCATGTGTTGCGCCATGCGTTCGCCACGCATCTGCTGCAGGCCGGCTACGACATCAGGACAGTGCAGGAGCTGCTCGGCAATTCGGATGTTTCCACCACGATGATATACACTCACGTCCTGAACAAGGGCGGCAAGGGCGTGGTCAGCCCGCTGGACCGTTGAGGTTGTGTAAGTCGATTGTATCTTTGACATGCAACCCCTCTCCCGGTGCAGCGGCCACCCTCACCTGCAAGCGGGAGAGGGTCGGGGGAAAGGGTGGGTTGCCGCAATTTATGTGGTCTCTAAAATTAACGGGAGTGTTTATGGGCCTGGGGCCGGTGATGCTGGATGTGCTGGGTACGCGGCTGACGCCGGAGGACGGGGCGCGGCTGCGCCATCCGCTGGTCGGCGGTGTGATCCTGTTCAAGCGCAACTATGAGTCGCCGGGCCAGTTGGCCGAGCTCACCGCGGCGATCCATGCACTGCGCGCCCCGCCGCTGCTGATCGCGGTCGACCACGAGGGTGGCAGGGTGCAACGCTTCCGCGAAGGTTTCACCAAGATACCCGCGATGCGCGAGCTCGGCAGGATCTGGGACGCGCACCCGCAGCGCGCGCGCCATCTGGCGCAGCAGGCCGGCTATGTGCTGGCCGCCGAGCTGCGCGCCTGCGGCGTCGATTTCAGTTTTACGCCGGTGTTGGATGTCGATCACGGCCAAAGCGGTGTGATTGGCGACCGCGCGTTCCACAGCGACCCGCAGGCGATCGCCGAGCTGGCGCACAGCCTGCTGCTGGGGCTGAGGCAGGGCGGTATGGCGTCGGTCGGCAAGCATTTCCCCGGTCACGGTTTTGTCGCAGCCGATTCGCATCTGGACATCCCTGTCGACCAGCGCGATTTCGTCGATATCGAGCTGTGCGACCTGGTGCCGTTCCGCCAGATGGTGAATTTCGGCCTGACCGCGGTGATGCCCGCCCATGTGATCTATCCGAAGGTGGACAGCCGCCCGGCCGGATTTTCGCCGGTGTGGCTGAAGAAAATTTTGCGCGGGCAGCTCGGCTTCGAGGGCGTGATCTTCAGCGACGACCTGAGCATGGAAGGCGCCACTGTTGCGGGCGGCATCGTCCAGCGCGCCGAGGCCGCGCTGCATGCGGGTTGCGACATGGTGCTGGTGTGCAACCGGCCGGAATCGGCGGATGAACTGCTGCGCGGCCTGGATAGTGAGATGCCCGCCGCCAGCCGCGCAAGGCTGGCTCATATGCGCGGCAAGCCGCATCCGGGATCGCTGGGCCAGCTGCACGAACAACCATCGTTCCTGAAGGCGCTGGACGAGCTCGCCGCGATCGGCATGAGCAACGCGGAATTGCCGCTGGCCTGAGCTGCCGTGAGATAATCCTGCCACCCGGATAATTGTTATGGTCGTCCTATGAGCGAATTGCAAACAGCCCTGTTGGCCATCGGCCTGGCCGTGATCGTCGCGGTATACCTGTATGGCTGGTGGCAGCAAAGGCTGTACCGGCGCAAGTTCGGTGCCGCGTTCAAGGCCGGCCACGCGGATGTCTTGTACCAGCTGGACGCCGCCGATCCGGTGCTGCAGCAGACGGCAATGGCCGGGATAATGGACGAGGCGATCCTGCCGGAAGTCGCCGGCGCCGCTGTCCCCGCAACCGGGAATTCCCTCAGGCCGGATGATCCCTGTGCGTTGCTGAATGCGCGCAGCGATTTCATCATCGAGCTGCGCCTGGCCGAACCCGCTCACGCCGCCGCGCTGGATGGCCTGTGGCAGCGCAAGTTCGATTTCCGCAAGCCGGTGCAGGTGTGCGGCCTGACGCTGACTGCGAAAAAATGGGAACGCGCGATCGCCGACAGCCAGGTGCTGTATGAACGTTTCCGTATCGCGCTGCAGCTGGTGGATCGGAGCGGTGCGATCAGTGAAGCCAGACTGGCCGATTTCCGCGATCTGGTGCTCGGCGTCGCCAGCCCGATCAAGGCGGATGCCACCGTGCCCGACATCCGCGAAACCCACCATCATGCGGCGGAGCTGGATGCGTTCTGCGCCGAGGTCGATCAGATGGCCGGCGTCAATCTGATGCCGCCCAAGGGGCGCATGTTGCCGGCCAGGAGGATCGCGCAGGCCGCCGCGCTGCTGGGCATGACACTGGAGGCGGATGGCGCGTTCCATCTGCTGGATGCCCAGGGGCACAGCCTGTTCAGCCTGATCAACCAGGACAACCAGCCGTTCCAGCACCTGTCGCTGGACACCTTCAGCACGCCGGGCCTGACGCTGCTGCTGGACGTGCCGCGCGTCGAAGAGCCTGCCAGCCAGTTCGAGCGCATGATGCACGCGGCGCGCGAATTGTCGATCGAGCTGCAGGTCAGGATGGTGGACGATCACCGCGTCGACCTGAGTGAAAGCGGGCTTGCGATCATCCGCTCAAGGATCATTGAGGTCGAAAAGAAGATGCTGGTCCGCGGCATCACGCCGGGCAGTTCGCAGGCGCGCAGGCTGTTCTCCTGATGGCAGATCAGGAAGTCATCCGCCGCGTCGACAGGCTGCGCGAGCAGATCAGCGATTACGACTACCGCTATTACGTGCTGGACGCCCCGGCCGTTCCCGACGCGGAATACGACAGGCTGTTCCGCGAATTGCAGTCTCTCGAAGCGCAGTATCCCGAACTGCGCACTCCCGATTCACCGACACAGCGCATCGGCGGCAAGCCGCTGGAAGGTTTTGCTGCGGCGCGCCATGCGCTTCCGATGCTGTCGATCCGCACCGAGACCGACATCAGCGACGCAGGGGCGATCGAGTTCGATGCGCGGGTGCGTCGTGAACTGGACCTGGACAAGAGCCAGCCCGATGCGGCGATCGAGTATTGTTGCGAGCTGAAATTCGACGGCCTTGCGATCAATCTTCGCTACGAACGCGGCGTGCTGGTACAGGCCGCGACGCGCGGCGACGGCGAGACCGGCGAAGACGTGACGCAGAACGTGCGCACCATCCATTGCATCCCGCTGCATTTGAATTTTGGGGTGGGCGCGGGAGTCGCCGGAAAAGCAGGCGAGGCGGATGCAGTGCAAGACGCGCGAAGCACAGCGACCGAGACATATCGACCGGATAGGCGAGCAAATGAGCATCGCACAACGCAGCAATGCGACGACGCAGCCGCTTTAGCGGCGATTCCTGAGGTGCTGGAGGTGCGCGGCGAGGTATACATGTCGCGCCACGACTTCGAGCATTACAACGAGAAGCAGCGCGAGCACGGCCTGGCCACGCTGGTCAACCCGCGCAACGGCGCGGCCGGCAGCATACGCCAGCTCGACCCGGCGCTGGCTGCGCGGCGTCCGCTGTCGTTCTTCGCCTACGGGCTGGGCGAGACCCGAGGCTGGGACATGCCTGCAACGCACAGCGCGGTGCTGGATGCGCTGCAGCGCATGGGCGTGCCGGTGAGCGCCGAGCGCAAGGTCGTATCGGGCGCGCAGGGATTGGTGGAATTCCACCGGCGCATCGCCGCGCAGCGCGACAGCCTGCCGTTCGACATCGACGGCGTGGTGTACAAGGTCAACAGCCTGGCGTTGCAGGCCCGGCTCGGCTTCGTGACGCGCGAGCCGCGCTGGGCAGTCGCGCACAAGTTCCCGGCGGAAGAGCAGATGACCAGGCTCAACGGCATAGAGGTGCAGGTCGGGCGCACCGGCAAGCTGACGCCGGTGGCGAAACTGGAGCCGGTGTTCGTCGGCGGCACCACGGTCAGCAACGCCACGCTGCACAACGAGGATGAGACGCGGCGCAAGGATGTGCGCATCGGCGACATGGTGATCGTGCGCCGTGCCGGCGACGTGATCCCGGAAATAGTGGGCGTGGTGCTCGACCCTTCGATACACCTTGCTGCGCACGGCACTGATGAAACTACTAGCCATTCCACTAGGTCGCCAAAAAACGGTAACCAAGTGGCTGGTTATCAGGGCGAGCGGAAGAGGGGGGAGGCGTTCGATCTGTTCAAGCTGTTGCACGGCCATTGTCCGGTGTGCGGCAGCGCGATCGTGCGCGAACAGGGCGAGGCCGACTGGCGCTGCAGCGGCGGCCTGTTCTGCCCGGCGCAACGCAAGCAGGCGCTGCTGCATTTTGCCGGCCGCCGCGCGCTGGATATCGAGGGACTGGGTGACAAGCTGGTCGATCAGCTGGTGGATGGCGGCATCGTCGGTACGCCGGCCGACCTGTACGACGGACGCAAAGTGAATTTGCAGAAACTGGCCGGGCTGGAGCGCATGGGCGAGAAGTCCGCGCACAAGCTGCTCGATGCGATCGCGCACAGCAGGCAGACCACGCTGGCGCGCTTTGTCTATGCACTGGGCATACGCAACGTCGGCGAGGCGACTGCGAAGGACCTGGCGCGCCATTTCGGCACACTGGAAAATCTGCTGCACGCGGACGCAGCACAGCTGCAGCAGGTGCGGGATGTCGGGCCGGTGGTGGCGCAGAGCATCGTGGACTTCTTTGCGGAGCAGCACAACGTCGGCGTGATACGAGCCCTGTTGAATAGCGGTGTCGCGCCGCAGGAAGGCGCGGGCGTAGCGGTGCAGCAGCTGCCGCTGGCTGGCAAGACTTTTGTGCTTACTGGTACACTCGGCATCGCGCGAGAAGAAGCGAAGGAAAAACTGGAGGCGCTGGGCGCGAAAGTCGCGGGCAGCGTGTCGAAGAAGACCGATTACGTGGTGGCCGGCGCCGAAGCCGGCAGCAAGCTGGACAAGGCGCGCGAGCTGGGCGTTGCGGTGCTGGATGAACAGGGATTGATGCAATTGCTGGAGCGATCTGCATCCGCTTCCCTGCGAGGTTGAGTTCAGCATCCCCTCTTACACGCGTGTGAAGGGGAATAGCAGACTTTTATCAATTTGGATAACACACGAAAAAAATCACCAAAGCGGTGTTTGGTTACGGCCGCCCATACGGGCTTAACCTGCCTTGCAGATTAGCCTGCGCCGAAAACGGCCTTCGTTATTGGAATTTTGTGAGGATAGTTGAATGAAAATCAGGAGAGTTTTTGGCTGCGGCCGCCCTTGCGGGCTTAACCTGCCTTGCAGATTAGCCTGCGCCGAAAACGGCCTTTATGTCGCCACGGGCCATCGTATTCCTCAAAATTCAAATGGAGCGCCAAATCATGAAACGCATTACTAAGGCCGTTTTTCCAGTCGCGGGCATGGGCAGCCGCTTCCTGCCGGCGACCAAGGTCAGCCCCAAGGAGATGATGCCCATCGTCGACAAGCCGCTGATCCAGTATGCGGTGGAAGAGGCGGTGGCGGCCGGCATCACCGACATGGTGTTCATCACGGGGCGCAACAAGCGCTCGATCGAGGACCATTTCGACAAGGCCTACGAGCTCGAAGCCGAGCTGGCGATGCGCGGCAAGGACGAACTGCTGCGTATCGTGCGCGAAGTCACGCCCGCGCATATCAACTGCATCTATATCCGCCAGGTCGAACCACTGGGTCTGGGCCATGCGGTGCTGTGCGCAAAGCCGGTGGTGCAGGATGAGCCGTTCGCAGTACTGCTGGCGGACGACCTGATCGACGGCGAACCGCCTATCATCCGGCAGATGGTGGAAGTGTTCAGCCAGCATCAGTGCTCGATCCTGGGCGTGCAGGACGTGCCGCGCGAGCAGACCCGCCAGTACGGCATCGTCAGCAGTGTGCCGCTGCAGGACGACCTCGAGCAGGTCAACGGCATCGTCGAAAAGCCCAAACCCGAGGATGCGCCTACCACGCTGGGCGTGGTCGGGCGCTACATCCTGACGCCGCGCATCTTCGATTACCTGGAAAAGGTGCAGGCCGGCGCCGGCGGCGAGATCCAGCTGACCGACGGCATCGCCGCGCTGATGCGCGAAGAAAAGATGCTTGCCTACCGCTTCAGCGGGACGCGCTACGATTGCGGCTCCAAGCTCGGCTACCTGAAGGCGACCGTGGCGCTGGGGCTGAAGCATCCCGAGGTGAGCGCGGAATTCGCCGCCTACCTGAACAGCCTCTGAACGAACGGACCGCCCGGGATAATCATGACTGTATCTGTGCAGCACGCGCGCGAAATCCTGCAACGGGCGGAACTGCTGTATTCCGCCGCACAGGTGCAGGAGGCGCTGCACCGGGTCGCAGGGCAGATCAATGCGAAATTTTCCGACGGCCATCCGCTGCTGCTGTCGGTGATGGGCGGGGCGGTGGTGTTCAGCGGCCAGCTGTTGCCGCTGCTGGATTTTCCGCTGGACTTCGATTATGTGCATGTGTCGCGCTATGGCGATGCGCGGCACGGCGGCGCGATGCACTGGAAGGTGGAGCCGCGCGAGAACGTGCGCGGCCGCGTGGTGCTGCTGCTGGACGACATCCTCGACGAGGGCCATACGCTGGCCGCGCTGCATGAGCGCGTGCTGCAGCTGGGCGCGGATCGGTGCTACAGCGCTGTGTTTGCCGACAAGCGGCACGGCCGCAGGAAGCCGATACACGCGGATTTCGTCGGGATGGAATTGCCGGACCGTTTCGTGTTCGGCTATGGCATGGATATCGAAGGCGCGTGGCGCAACCTGCCCGCGATCTACGCAGTCAGGGAGTAGTCGTGAAAACCTCAATAAATCTACTGCGCGATTCGATAGCTGCGTTGCACGGTGCTCATTCCTCGCCTATCAATGAGATATGTCTCGGTCATTGCGCTGACCAGCGACTTGGCTGGCGTTTGGTTGCCGGCTTAGTCGAATGGCCATGCAAAGCTCCGTGCGCCTTGCTCTCGAACCGCTCGCTACGATTTCTGGAGGTTTTCTAATGCTTGCGATCATCGGCGGCCGTGGCCTGACCCAGTTGGCTAACCTGGCGATCACGCACCAGCAGGTGATGCGCACCCCCTATGGCGAGCCGTCGGGCGCATTCCTGTTCGGCACGCTGAACCAGCACGAAGTGGTCTTCCTGGCGCGTCACGGTTACGGCCACACGATACCGCCGCACCTGGTCAACTACCGTGCCAACCTGTGGGCGCTGCGCGAGCAGGGCGCGACCAGGATCATTTCGGTGGCGACCGTAGGCGGCATCCGCGCCGACCTCAAGCCCGGCGTGATCGTGATACCGGACCAGATCATGGATTACACCCATGGCCGCGACTCGACCTTCTTCGAGCGGCGCGACAAGCCGTTTAGCAACGCCGATTTCACCTTTCCCTACAGCGCCCGCTTGCGCAGCCATATCCTGCGCAGCGCGCAGGCCGCGCAGCAGCCCTGCGTCGACGGCGGCGTGTATGCCGCCACACAGGGTCCGCGCCTGGACAGCATAGCCGAGATCAACCGCTACGAACGCGACGGCGCCGACATGGTGGGCATGACCGGCATGCCGGAAACCGCGCTGGCCAAGGAACTGGAACTGGATTATGCGATCATCGCGGTGGTGGCGAACTACGCGGCCGGACGCAGCGACAGTGCGGCCGGCATCAATATCGAAAGCGTCAATGTGGTTGCATCGGCCGCGATGGCGCGGGTGCGCAGCATCCTGGAATACGCGGTGAACCATAATGACGATTAGAACCGTATTGCGCATGGGCGACGAGCGCCTGTGGCAGCGCTCCGCGCCGGTCTACCGCTTCGACACGCCGGAATTGCATGCGCTGCTGGCCGATATGCGCGACACGATGGCGGCGCTGAACGGCGCCGGCCTGGCCGCGCCGCAGATCGGCGTGGCGCTGCGCGTGGTGATCTTTGGCGTGCAAAAGAATTCACGCTACCCCGATGCCGAGAGCGTGCCGGAGACGGTGCTGATCAATCCGCTGATCACGCCGCTGGACGACGGCATCGAGGAGGGCTGGGAAGGCTGCCTCAGCGTGCCCGGGTTGCGCGGCCTGGTGCCGCGCCACGCGCAGATCCGCTATCAGGGCTGCGACGAATACGGCGCGCTGATCGAGCGCAGTGTCGGCGGTTTCCATGCCCGTGTGGTGCAGCACGAATGCGATCATCTCGACGGCATCCTGTATCCGATGCGCATCACCGACCTGACTAAATTCGGCTACACCGAACAGCTGTTCCCGGGCCGGGAGATGCAGGACGAATAGCCCGGGTTCGCCGTGGCCGGCATCTGGTGCGACCCGGAGCGGTACGACAGTCCGGGGCAGTGCTGTTTGCAGCGCCCGCCGTTAGTCTTTATGCTTGCGCCAGCAACCTTTCAGAAGGAGATATCCATGCATGAAAGCAGCTTACAGCGCGCCGGCAATCCCGTATTGCAAGCCATCCATGCCCGGCATTCGGTGCGCAGCTATGCGCCCACTCCCCTCGATGAAGCCACGCTACAGACCCTGCTCGACGCCGCGGTGCATGCGCCCACGGCGATCCACGAAGAACCCTGGGCATTCGTGGTGGTGCAGGAGCATGCGCTGTTGCAGCGCCTGTCCGATCTGGCCAAGCCGCTGTTCGTCGAAGAGGCGCGCCACCGCAATGCCCAGGGGATCAGCCATTCCTTCGATCATTTCATCCGCCCGGATTTCAACATCTTCCATGGCGCCGATACCCTGATCGTGATCTGCGCCAAGCCGCTCGGGCAATTCGTCGTGGCCGACTGCTGGCTGGCGGCGGAGAACCTGATGCTGGCGGCCAGCTCCCTCGGCCTGGGCAGCTGCGTGATCGGGTCTGCGGTTGCCGCGCTGAACATCCACAAGGTCAAGGCGGAACTCGGCATCCCGGATGAATACTCGGTCGTCGCACCTGTCGTACTCGGCGTCCCCGCCGGCGCGACCCCGGCCACGCCGAGAAAGGAACCGCTGATCCTTTCCTGGAAAAAATAAGCCGGGGGATTGCGGGTCGCAGCAGGGGGACAGGACTATCCGGTTCAGGATTGTTTTGCGGCCAGCGGCGAACCGCCCAGTGCGACAAACAGGCGCACGCAATCCAGATAGCGCTGATGCCTGGCGCGTATTGTATCCAGGCGTGCCTTCGCCAGTGCGCGCTGTGCGTCCTGTACCTGCAGCAGTCCGGCAGCCCCCGCCTGATAGCTGGCGCGCATCATCTCCAGCGTCGCGGCGGCTGCTTTCGTCGCATTGTCCACGATCGCGACTGCGTCGTCGTCGTGGGCCAGTGACGTCAGCGCGTCGGCCACCTGCATGAATGCGACCAGGATGGTCTGGCGGTATTGCGCCAATGCCGACTGGTAGGCATGCTCCGCCTCGCGCTTCTGTGCCGTCAGCGTGCCGCCGTTGAAGATCGGGGCGGTTACCCCGGCTGCGAGCGACCAGGCGGTGGCGGCGCTGCTGAATATGCCGGCAGGCGTCAGCGCTTCCTGCAGCATGTTTGCGCTCAGCGTCAGCTGCGGGTAAAGGTTGGCCGTGGCGATGCCGATTGCCGCGCTCGCTGCATGCAGGTTGGCTTCCGCTGCGAGGATGTCGGGCCGCCGTTTGACCAGCTCCGAAGGCAGGCTCACCGGCAGTTGTGGCGGCAATGCGAAACTGCCGAAATCGAAGTCAGGCGGGGTCCAGTCGGCGGGAGCCTTGCCGACGAGTAGCGCAAGCGCATGACGGCTGGCGCTCAAACGCTGCTGCAGCGGCGGCAGCAGCGCCTGGTCGGCATATAGCTGGCTTTGCGCGCTGGTCACATCCACCTGTGTGGCTGCCCCCGCGGCATCGGAAGCCTGAACCAGCTCCAGTGTCTTGCGGTCCTCGGCGATGATGTCTCCTGCGGCGGCGCTCTCCGCATTGGCCGCGGCCGTTTCCAGTGCAGCCGTGACGGTATTGCCGGTCAGCGTGATGTAGGTCGCGTCGATCTGATGCACCTGGTAATCCGCCAGGGCCTGTTGCCGCTCGGTCGCGCGCTTTCCGCCGCCGAAGAAATCAGGCATCCAGCTCAGCGTCGGGCCCAGTTCGTAGTAGCTGAACGGCGGTATGTTGAAATTGCTCGGTCCGAACAATGCCACGCCGTATTCCTGGCGTCCGGCTGCGGCGCCGAGCGAGATTTGCGGCAGCAAACTTCCGTTCTGTGCTTTCACGGCTTCTTGCGCCTGCGCCAGCGTCTGTTTGGCCGAAGCCAGGTCGTAGTTGTTTTCCACCGCCTGGCGGATCAGTTCGTTCAGCGGAGCAGACGCAAACAGCGTCCACCATTCGGTCTCGATCTGCTTGCCCAGCGCGATGCGCTGCGGCAGTGGCACGGCGTCGGTTTTTGAGGTATAGGCTCCGGTTCCGGGCGGGGGCGGTGTCCTGAAGTCCGGGCCGGAGCTGCACGCATACAGCAGCAATGTAACCGGCAACAGGGTCGCCAGCAGCCCGGTTTTCGCCAGGTGGACCGCGCGCAGCGGGTGTTGTCCGTTCATGTTCATTCCATCACCGCCACTTCCTGCTTGCCCTGCGCATGCACCGGCGGGCGCAACAGCAACAGCAACGGGATCACCGCTATGGTCAGCACCATCATCAGCTTGTAGTCGTTGACATAGGCGATCATCGCCGCCTGGTTGGTGATCATGTGGTTCAGCGCAGCGATCCCCGGCAGGCTGTGGGGATCGATGTGGCTGGATGCAAAGGCCGGGTCGTTCAGATTGTATGGCGTGACATGTTCCGCCAGCGTCGCATGCATGATCTGCGTGTTCTGCGTCAGCAGCGTCACTACAACGGAGATGCCGATCGCGCTGCCGAGGTTGCGCAGCAGGTTGAAGAACGCCGTGCCTTCGTTGCGCAGCGCTGCCGGCAGCGTACCGAAGGCGACCGTGGAGAGCGGCACGTAGACCAGGCCGATGCCGAATCCCTGGATCACGCCGGAAACTACGATCAGCTTCTCGTCCATCAGCAAGTCGAAATTCGTCATCTGCCACAGCGAAAATGCCGTCAGCCCCAGACCTGCAGCCATGATGGTGCGCGCATCGAAGCGGTTGATCAGCTTGCCGACCACCATCATCCCTAGCATGGTTCCGGCGCCGCGCGGTGCGGTGACCAGCCCGCTGACGATCACCGGATAAGCCATCTCGTTCTGCAGCATCGGCGGGACCAGCGCCAGCGTCGCGAACAGCACCACCCCGATCAGGAAGATGAAGAGGTTGGACATCACGAAATTGCGGTCGGCAAACAACGCCGGGCTCAAAAAGGGATGCGGGTGGGTGAAGGAATGCACCAGGAAATAATACAGCGCGATCGCCGATACCATCGCCTCGGCGATGATCTCGCCGGAATTGAACCAGTCGTTGAGCTCGCCGCGGTCGAGGAACAGCTGCAATGCACCCACGCACAGGCTCAGCGTCGCGAAACCGAAGAAGTCGAAGCGGCTGAAAATCCTTTTCGTTTCCGGCAGCGAGGCGGTAAGCCCCAGGAACGCGACGATCCCGATCGGCACATTGATGAAGAATACCCAGCGCCAGCTGTAATCTTCGGTCAGCCATCCTCCCAGCATCGGCCCCAGCACCGGCCCCAGCGTCACTCCCACGCCCCAGATCGCCATCGCCTTGCCATGATTGTGCGGCGGGTTGATGTCGAACAGCACCGCCTGCGACAACGGCACCAGCGCGGCGCCGGAGATACCCTGCAGCAGCCGGAACAGCACGATTTCCGGCAGGGTCGCGGCGAGTCCGCACAGCGCGGAAGTCAGCGTGAAGCCGACGATGGAGATCAGGAATACCTGCTTGCGCCCGAAGCGTCCGGCCAGCCATCCGGTCAGCGGGATCATGATCGCCGCTGCAATGATATAGGAGGTCAGCACCCAGCCCATCTGGTCCTGGGTCGCAGACAGCGTGCCCTGCATTTGCGGCAGCGCGACGTTGGCGATGGTCGAATCCAGTGACTGCATGATGGTGGCGGCCATGATCGAGAAGGTGATCAGCGGGCGGTTCAGGCGCTTGACGGCGTCGTCGGAGTGCGGCGGGTGCGGTGTGGCGGCGCCTTCGCCGGCCTCCTCGATCACCTCTTCAAGCGGGGATGGATGCGGAGCTTGCTCGGTCATTACCACAGGTCTTTCAGCCGGCTGCGCAGCGTATCGACCTCCACGATCGCGCTCAAGCCGGCATGCAGCGGCTGGCTGGGATCGAGATCGTCGATACGGATGCGTACCGGCAAGCGCTGCACCACCTTGACCCAGTTACCGGTGGCGTTTTCGGGCGGCAGCAGCGAAAAGCTCGATCCGGTGCCGGAACTCAGGCTGTCGACGCTGCCGTGAAAAGCGCGGCCAGGGTAGGCGTCCACCTCGATCGTCGCCTGCTGGCCGGGGCGCATGTGGGCGAGATCCGTCTCCTTGAAGTTGGCCTGGATCCACACATTCCTGGCGGAAGTCAGCGCGAATAGCGGCACCGCAGCATTGACGTAGTTGCCGGCCTGGAATTGATCTACCCTGGAAACGATGCCATCCATCGGTGCCTTGATCACGGTATAGCTCAGATTCAACAGCGCCCGGTCCAGCATCGCCCGGGCTTGCTGGATCGCGGGGTGATCATCGATGTCCAGCTCCGGATCGCCGCTCAGCAGCATGCGCACGTTGCTTTTCACCTGCTTTGCGGCGATCAGCTTTTGCCGGGCATCGGCCAGCGCGTGCTGCGCCTGATCCAGTTGCGCCTGCGATGCAATCCCCCTGGCTGCCAGATTTTTCTGGCGCTCGAATTCACGGGTTTGATACAGGACGGTTGCTTCGGCTGCGCGCACATCGGCCAGGCGTTGTTTGTAGGTCGCTTTCAGCGCGCCTATCTGCAATCTGGCATCGGCCAGTTTGGCCCTGGCATCCTCGATCGCGATCAGGTAATCGCGATCATCCAGCTGGAACAGGGGGTCGCCCTGGTGCACCTGCTGGTTTTCCCTGACCAGTATTTTCGTTACGCGCCCTGCAATATTGCTGCTGATGTCGACGCGGGCGGCCTGGACATAGGCGTCGTCGGTGGAGACGATGCGTCCGCCGGTGAAATAGAAAACCACGGCGGCGGTCGTGAATGCAAGCGCTCCGCCGATAAACAGGTAGCGCCGCATCCGGTTCTTGTTGTTGCCTGGGTTGGTCATCTGCTGTTCCGCGTCATGTTCGAATTCAGGTGCGGGATTGTAGTAGAGCGGGATTGCGCCGATAATACCCAATAATGTATATACATTGTTTGTTCAAACCGAATAGTGGCGGAACCCGCCCGGGAGGATATCCAGAATGGCAATGAGCATGCGCGGCAGTGAATTCGCCGAATTGCGCGCTTTCATCGAGGTTGTCGAGCAAGGCAACTTTTCCCGGGCGGCGATCCATCTCGGCCTGGCGCCGTCGACGCTGAGCCAGACGATACGCACGCTGGAGCAGCGGCTGGGCGTGCGCCTGCTGCATCGCACCACGCGCAGCGTATCCCTGACCGAGGCCGGTGAACACCTGCTGGCGCGGATTCGTCCCGCATTTGACGAACTGCACACTGCGGTTGAATCGATCAATGATTTCCGCGATGCGCCTGTCGGCACACTGCGCCTGAGCGTTTCATCGATACCCGCACAGATGATTCTTGCGCCGATGCTGAAGGGTTTCCTGGCAGCCTATCCGGCGATCGAACTGGACATCCATGTCGACGATACCAACACCGATATCGTCAAAGGGAGGTTCGATGCAGGCATCCGCTACGGCAGGCTGATCGCCCAGGACATGGTGATGGTCAAGGCCAGCGCCCCGTCGCGCATCATCGCAGTGGCTGCCCCGGAATATCTTGCGCTGCATGCGCTGCCCAAAACCCCGCAGGATTTGCAAGGCCACACCTGTATCCGCTTCCGGCGCGGCAACCAGCAGATCGTCACCTGGGAGTTCGAGAAGAACAAGAAAAAGATCGAGGTCGGAGTCAACGGGCCGCTGATCGTCAACGATGTCGACCTGATGGTCAAGGCCAGCCGCGACGGCATCGGCATCGGTTACATGGCGGAAGCCTATATGGAGCAGGATATTGCGGCCGGCCGGCTGGTGCCGATGCTGACCGATTGGTCTCCAACCTACCATAGCTGGTATCTGTATTATGCAAGCCGCCAGCATCTGCCGGCACCGCTGAAGGCCTTCATCCAGTTCCTGCGGCGCTAAGGAGCCTCTGCTTAAGCCCCCGGCTTTGCCGGGGGATGCTTACTCAGAGGTTCCCCAATGCACCGAGACCAAAGCGGCGCTCATCGACCCGGCCCAACGCAGAGATACCGGGCCGGGGTTCAGGCCCGGTCCGGCTTCCAGCGGCTGTCGCCGGCCAGCCATTGCGCCAGGTCATCGTAGGGCATCGGGCGCGCGATATAAAAGCCCTGGCCCAGGTCGCAACCGCTTGCGGCGAGCAGGGCCAGCTGTTCTGCTGTCTCTATGCCTTCCGCGACGACCGAGATCCCCAGGTTGTGCCCCATCGCGATGATGGTGTTGACCAGCGCCGCATCTCCCGTATCGCGGGTCATGTCGCGGATGAAGGACTGGTCGATCTTGAGTTTGCTGATCGGGTAGCGCTTCAGGTAGCTCAGGCTCGAATAGCCGGTGCCGAAGTCGTCGATCGCGATGGTCACGCCCAGAGTGTGCAGTTCGAACAGTGCGGTGACCACGCCGTTGCGCTCGTCCATCAGCACGCCTTCGGTGATTTCGAGTTCCAGCCGGCTGGCAGCCAGTCCGGTCTTCGCGAGCACATTCCGGACCGTGCTGACCAGGTCGCCATTCATGAATTGCCGCGGCGAGATGTTCACCGCGACCTTGAGTTCGGTGCCCAGCGTCCGGCTGATCCTGACCGCATCGCGGCAGGCGGTTTCCAGTATCCATAGTCCTATCGGCACGATCATGCCGGTTTCTTCGGCCAGCGGGATATACTCGGCTGGCGGCGCCAGCTGGCCATCCGCGCTGCGCATGCGCAGCAGGGCTTCGACGCCGAAAATGGCGTTGCTCTGCAGATCTACCTTGGGTTGATAGAACAGCGAAAATCCCTGGTTGTCCAGGGCAAGATGCAATTCCCTTTCCAGCTTCAGCCGGTCGGTGCCGCCGCTGTCCATCTCGCGCAGGAATACCTTGCATCCGTTGCGGCCATGTTCCTTGACCCAGTACATCGCCACATCGGCGCAGCGCAACAGCTCGTGCAGGCTTTGGCCGTCACGCGGGTAGATGCTGATGCCGATGCTGGCAGTGATGTGTACCGCATGCACACCCACGTCGATGGGCTGCGTCAGTTCGAGCTGGATGCGATCGACGACTATCCTGGTGCGCGCCTCATCGCTTTCCGGCAGCAGCAGCACGAATTCGTCGCCGCCCATGCGCGCCAGCGTATCGGTGGGGCGCAGACAGGATTTGACCCGCTTGACGAACTCCTTGAGCAGGATGTCGCCGATGTGGTGGCCCATCGTATCGTTGATATGCTTGAAGCGGTCAATGTCTATCATCGCCAATGCAAATGTGCTGTTGTTCCTGCGCTGCCGTTCGATCGCCACCATCACCCGGTCATCGAGCAGCGCGCGGTTGGGCAATCCGGTGAGCACATCGTGCAGCGCGATGTGGCGTATGTATTCTTCGGCGCGCTTCTGCTCGGAAATGTCGTAAGCGATGCCGAGAAACCCGCGCAGGTTGTTGTTCGCATCGCGCAGCGCGGTGACTGACAGCCGCACCGGGAAGCGCGAGCCATCCTTGCGCACATAGGCCCATTCGCGTTCGTCCTGCAAGTTCAATTTCGCCTTGGCCACCAGCACCTCGAAACCGGGAGCGACCGGATGGCCGAGCTCCTGGCTCAGCGTCGCGGCGCGTTCCCGCAGTTCCTCGGGATCGTGGATGATTTCCGGCGTGCCCTTGCCGATCAGCTCGTCGGCGCGATACCAGAGCATGCGCTCGGCTGCCTGGTTGAAAGTCAGGATGGTGCCGTCAATACCGGTGGAGATGATCGAGTAGGCGGCGCCCTCGACGATTGCGCTGCGCAGCTGGTTCGATTCTTCCAGCTGCTGGATCAGCTGCTTTTCCTTGGTGATGTTGCGGTAGGTAATGGCCAGACCCTGTGGCATCGGCACCATCTGGCGCAGATACCACAGCGTGGCACCATCGTTGCCGGGCAGTGATAATTCATCGACCTGCAATTGCCCGGTCAGCGTGATCGTTCTGAATCGGGCAAAAATCCCGCCACGCTCGGGAAAGGTCTCCAGATAGGATTTGCCCAGCGCGATTCCTTCCTGGTTTGCCGAAGACAATCTGGTCATCGCACTGGCATGTTGATTCAAATACACGCAGCGGAAATCGACGATTTCGCCGGCGCGATTCTTCACATTTTCATAGATCACGAATCCGTCCGGGCTGCTCTGCATCGCGGCATCGAAACGGCTCCTGGCGGCACTCTCGGCGGCATGGGCGCCGGCGATGTCAAGAATCAGCGGGCGGATGCGCGAGCGGATCAGCCATATCCCTAACCCGACCATGAACGTGATCAGCGGAATGCCGACCAGCAGCTCGTTCCGGATCGGCGCATAGACTTCGTCCAGGTCCTTGCGCAGTACCAGGCCCAGGCCGGTGTCAGCCACCGGGCCGTAAGCGGACAGCACGTTGTGGCCGCGGTAATCGGTCAGGGTTGATATGCCGCTTTGACGGTTCAGTGCATAAGCCATCGGCAGCGGCTTGCCTCTGTAGTTGTCCGGAACCACAAAAGTGGCAGGCTGTTCGCGCTGCGGGAAGCACAGCAATTGCTTCTGATCGAGGCGGGCGCACATGGTCATCGAGCCGGTTTCCCCCCAGCGATTGGCCTCGTCGAAAATCCGGTCCAGATGGAGGAGCGTCTGCTCGAATACCAGGTAGCCGGCAGGGATCCCGCGCGACGCGTTGCCCAGCGGCAATCGCACCCGCAGGATATAGCCGTTGTCCCAGGCAAGCGAAACATCCGCGTATTCGCTTCTGATCCGTGTGCTGGTGGCGGTATCGGCGAGCAAGCGACCGGCAAATATCCTGCGCCGGCTGCCGATCTCTGCGCCGATCCCGGTAAATCCCAGGGAGAGCAGGGGTTCGGCAATCCGGCTTGCCAGCAGCAAGGCCGATCTGTTGCCGCTATCGCGCAGCGATGCCGCTGCGGACTCTCTGAATTCCGGATCCTGGCCGGCTACCAGCGATTGCATGATGCGATTATCCAGATTGTTGCCTATATTCGTGCTTCTTGCCTTCAGCAGCTGAGCCATGATCGACGATTCCTGCTGCTTGATAGTCTGCTCCAGATAGGACATTCCGACCAGGCCGGTGGTGATGGCAGTTGCGGTCAACACCAGCAAGGTTGAGCGATAGATCAGCGTGGCCTGCTGTTCCACGGTATTTGCTGCGCCGCGCTGCTTGCAGCGCAGCACCAGACACAGCAAGCCGGCGCCGAGCAGGGCAATCCCGACGGCGGTATGGAAGGCCATCCATTCCAGCCCGGTGCGGGTATACAGGGATCTGAATACGTATTTGAAATTGAGCCAGTATCCGATCGCTGTGCCCAACCCCAAGGCCAGCAGCGCGCCTGCCATGACGCGGATCGCCATCCTGACCTTGCGCTTGTCGGCCCATTGCATTGCCAGCATTCCGGCGGCGAATATCACGAAGCCGCCTATGGTCTGCGGAGATATATGCCCGTCGAACTTCAAGCCCGTGCCGGGCAGCAGAAACTCGATGCCGGATACATGGCCGCTTGCAAGCTCTGCAGCGTTTGCTGCCGCCAGCAGCAATACCAGCCAGACAAATATGCGTTGCGCGGCCGGCACCGGTGCTTGCGGGGATTTACTGGCGTTCAGCAAAGCCAGGCCGCTCAGAATGAAGCACAGCGCTGCGCTCGGCACCATCGGATTCCAGCCGGGGCTGAGGCGTGTCAACAGTGGAAAATCGAATATCCAGCCGAACAGCACGCTGCCGCCGATCAGCACGGTGAATATGCCGGGAAGCAATATGAAGTAATCGGGTTTTTGCGCAACGGTCATGGCTGGATACTTGAGTACGCTGAATCGACGATAGCAGCTTGATTATCCGTCCGCAAGGAATTTTGGATCGGCCGGGCAGAACCAGGATGCCGGATCATGCCCTCTGCAATCCGGCAGCCTGAATCTCAACACTGCGGTCCGCGGATCCCGGCATGAATCCCGGTGCAATCGCGGTTGCAGCTGTTTTCGATCATTTCGGATATACTCAAATCCGGGATCAAGGCAGCAACTTGTTTGCGCCTGTTGCACATCATCCGCTGCAAGCTGCAACAGACAAATAACCGATCGGTCCAGGGGGACTTCGTGAAGTTTTTCACCGAATATTTCGAGCTCGGCAGCGGGCGCGCGTCTGCGCCGCGGGAGCCGCGTGCAGCCGTCGCGGCGATGCTGATCGGCCTGATGTGCGGCAGCGCGCAGGCCGATCAGTCTGATTATGCCAAAGCCTTGAACATCAGGGCCGATGCCGGCTTCATGTATGACGACAACGTGACGCGCGCAAATACCCCGGCAGACCGGCTTTCCGACCGCTCCTACAGCATCAACCTGAGCATGCCCTATACGCATCTGCTTACCGAACATACCCGGGTGCGCGCGACCGCGCTGGTGGGTGGAGAACGCTACGTCACTTACCGGGGGCTGAGCCGCGCGATCGGCGGCGCCAGCGGCGAATACCAGTACCGCAGTTCCTCCGAATTCGCCACGCCGACCTTTTCGCTGTTCGGGCGGGTGTTCGGCGAGCAATATGAATCCAAGCTGCGCGACGGCTGGCATTATTCGGCCGGCGCGTCGGTGCTGCAGCCGGTGACCGACCGCATCCAGCTGTTCGGCGCGCTATCCCATAACCAGCGCCATGCCTACAGCGAGGTTTTCACTACTGCCGATAATTCGGCGCGGGCGAACCTGGATTACGTCGTGACGCGCAGCGGCACACTGTATCTGAGCGGCGATTATCACCGCGGCGACGTGGTGTCCACCGGCCATCCCACGCTCGGCCTGATCGACATTGCCAAGGTGTTTGCCGCGGACGATGTGTTCACCGGCATGGACAGCTACCGCTTCGACGGCACGACGCTGATCTCGACGCTGGGCTACAACATCGGTTTTGGCTCCAGTCATGCGCTGGATATCTCCTGGCGGCGGATCACGTCGAAGTCCAGCCTGCAGCCCAGCTATGCGCCTGCGGAAAGCTATGTCGCCAACCAGTTTTTCATCGTCTATCTGGTGAACTTCTGAAGGGCCGATCATGCGCAATCGACATTATTTCTCTGCCTGTGCCTGCGTGACCGCGGCAACGCTGTTGCTGGCGTCGTGCAGCGGCGGCAACCCCGGCGACGTATTTCCGATGAGCGCGATAGCGATTGCGCCGACCAGCGGCCCCGACAGTTTCCTGCTGTTCCCCAATCCGCAGCAGCAGCCAGACGGCACGCTGCAGACCAACACCACGGCCTATGCGGCTGCCTATTACGCCGCGATCGACCCGAACAACAGCGAGGATACGCTGGATAAATGGAAGGCCGCGAACGGCTTCGGCAACCTCAGCACCGGGACCGAGACCACGGTCGTCGTCGGCGACCAGAAGGATCTCGGCTATGGGCGGCGCATCACCGCGCGTCAGAGTAAAACGGCCAGCAATGGCACGTTCACGATCGCGGTGATGGTGGAAAACTATCTGGTCGCGCCCGCCGCCTATTACACTTATTCCAGTCTGAACCTGGACGCGGCGGTGGTGCAGGACCCGCGCTGGCATGTGGGCACCAACGCGATAGAGTTCAGCGCGGGGCCCTGTAGCTCCTTATCCGATCCGTCGACCTGCGATAACACCATCAAGTTCGCGAAATTCTATACCTTCGACCCTAACACCGGAGCGCGCCTGCTGGCCGCCGATCTCGACGGCCGCGGCGACAAGGCGATGCCGGGCATCTGCATCACCTGCCACGGCGGGCGCGGCGATCCGCTGACGCCGGCAACCGGTTCGCCGACCAACCTGGCGCTGTTTCCCTGGGTGGGCAACTCGGCCTCGCAGAAACGCGGCGATGTCCAGGCGCATATGCAACCGCTGATCGTCGACAGCTTCGGCTATTCCACCACGCCGGGCTACACCCGCGCCGACCAGGAGGCCGCACTGAAATCGATCAACGAAATGGTGTTGAGCAGCTATCCTATACCCGCAACGACCAGCTATCCCGAAGATGCGTATCGTCGTGTGGCGAACGGTTATGAATGGGCCGGCACCGCCGCCAACATCATCAAGACGGCCTATGGCGGCCCCGGCCTGCCCAGTGCGACGTTTTCTGATACCTATCTGCCGGCGGGCTGGCAGGCCGCGACCTATGGCGCAGCTGCTGAGAACCTGTACAAGACCGTGGTCGCGCCTTACTGCCGCACCTGCCATATCCAGCGCGGTGTCGCAGCCTATGGCATGGGTGATCTTAATTTCGACAGCTACTGCACGTTGAATGGTTCGGCATGCGACCCCATGGCCTTCAATTCCGATTTCTACGGTTATGCTTCCCGCATCAAGGCGCATGTGATCGACCGCGGCAACATGCCGCTGGCGCGGATCGTATACGAGCGCTTCTGGAGCAGCAACGACCCGCCCACGCTGGCGGCCTTCCTGCAGGGTGCGCAGAGCCAGGCGGTCGAGGATGCCAGCGGCGCGGTGCTGAAGCCGGGCCGTCCGGTCGCCGACCCGGGCCCGGACCACACCACCACGTCGCCAGCCACCTTGTCGGCCGCGAACAGCCTGTATGCGACTACTTATAACTGGTCGATCATTTCTGGTGCCGGGCCGGGGGTGACGCTGGCGGGCTCCAATTCCGCCACACCAACTCTTACTGCTCCGGACGGCAGTTATGTACTTCAACTTGTCGTTGGCAACGGCACCACACAGAGTGCGCCGGTGACGTTGAACCTGACGATAGACAGCACCATGGGCACGACGACGAATCCGTTGCCGGCGGCGCCGCATTTCGCCAACATCAAGGCGGTGCTGCAGGGCCCCGCCGGATGCGCATCAAATTGCCATTACTCCGGTGGACCGCCGCCGATCTTCTATACCGACATCGACCGCAACGGCGACGGGAAGGTCGATGCGACTGATGACAACTGGTTCTGGACCGAGCTGCGCGGACGCATCAACTTCACCGATGTCGCGGCCAGTCCGCTGCTGCAGAAGCCCAGCGGCCACCATCACGGCGGTGGCTTGGTTCTGAACCCGGCGGCCACCGGGTCCTGCAGCACCGCGCCCTGCTCGTCATATGCGAATGTGGGGCAGTACTATGCGGCCGCATACAACATGTTCGTGAACTGGATACTGAACGGCGCGCCGTACTGAGGCGGCAACTGAAATGAAAAGGCCGTTCGCAGTAAATCGAGAACGGCCTTTGATTTTATGCAGGAGCGGGCCATGCCCGCGATTGTCGATTGTTCGCGGGCATGGCGCACCTACAAGTGCCGGGTTGAAATAGCGTTCAGTAATCCCGGCGCGGCGCGTTATAAATATCGTTCGGGAAGATGAACGGCGTGGTGCGTCCGACCAGCGCTTCAATCAGCGTCAGCTCCTGGTCGGTATGGTTGATGAAAGGCGCATTGCGGATGTTGTTGCCCTGCGACTGGTCTTTGACGATATACAGCGGCCGGCTGTGGTGCGTGGACACGACCGTGGTCTTGCTGGCCGGGTCGGCGCTGGCTGCGACATCGGTGACGCCGTAGCAGGTGCAGAAATAGGTCTGTTCGGGATCGGCCTCGACATAGAAACCGGTGCCGCGTATGCCTATGGTCGCGGTCGCGGTGTGCACCTGCATAGGCGAGTGGCGCGACACCGTCAGCAGCTTGCCGGTCAGCATCCTGAAACCGCTGATCAGCAGCGCGAGCGGATTCAACTCTTCTGCCAGGGTTTGCGCTCCGGGTTTGTTTGCCGGAAGCGGTATTGCAGCCGCCGGATTTTTCCTGGCCTCGATCACCAGATGGCTGTCGCTGCGCAATATCATCGCATGCGTGTCGACGGCGAAGATCAACTCGCTGTGCTTTCCGGTCTGCACCGTATCGCCGGGCTGGATCAGGGTTGCCGGTGTTGCTTCCTTGCCGTTAACCGTGGCTACACCGGTGATGCGGTAGATCGACTGGCCCGGCGGCAACTGCCGTGGCCGGGTGCCGAACAGGTCGAAAGCCAGCGCGCTGGACCCGGTGAATCCGGCCGAGAACAATCCGGCGGCGAGCGCGTGGATCAGCACGCGGCGACGCGGGTCGTCGGGTTCATCGTAATGCTTCATGTACGCTCCTTATGTCTGGAGTTATCTGTCCGGCGCAGTGCCAGAACTTGGCTTCCGGAGCAGCTGTCCGGGCCGGTTGCATGAATTTCCCTGAATCGTGGTCGATGATAGCATGGCCGCCAAACCCCGTGCTACGGCCGGGCGCTTGCCGGTGCAGGGGTGATCGGCCATTGCGATGTGATCATGAGATGTCAGGTTTTGCCGGGGTGGACCATGTCGGCCGGAAGCACCCAGCGTTCGAAATCGCGCTCGCTGACATAGCCCAGCGCCAGCGCCGCCTGCTTCAGCGTGCTGCCGTCATGGTGGGCGCGCTTGGCGATCTCGGCGGCGCGGTCGTAACCGATGTGCGGGGTCAGCGCGGTGACCAGCATCAGCGAGCGTTCCATCAGTTCCTCGATGCGGCCGCGATTGGCCTCTATGCCGCGCACGCAATGTTCCTCGAAGCTGGCCATGCCGTCGGCGAGCAGGCGCAGACTTTGCGCGAAGTTATGCGCGATCAGCGGCTTGAACACATTCAGCTCGAAGTTGCCGGATGCGCCGCCGATGGTGATCGCAACGTCGTTGCCGAACACCTGGCAGCACAGCATCGTCAGCGCTTCGCACTGGGTCGGGATTCACCTTGCCCGGCATGATCGAGCTGCCCGGCTCGTTTTCCGGGATGCTGATCTCGCCCAGCCCGGAACGCGGGCCGGACGACAGCCAGCGCACGTCGTTGGCAATCTTCATCAGCGCGGCGGCCAGCGTCTTGAGCGCGCCGTGCGCGGCCACCAGCGCATCATGCGCCGCCAGCACGGCGAATTTGTTGGCGGCGCTGCAAAATGGCAGGCCGGTGCGCTGCGCCAGTTCTGCCGCGACGCGCGCGCCGAATTCGGCGTGGGTGTTCAGTCCGGTGCCGACCGCCGTGCCGCCGGCCGCCAGCTGATACAGCGGCGTCAGCGCCGCGATCGAGCATCGTCTCGGCCTGGTCCAGCTGCGCCACATAGCCGGAGAATTCCTGGCCCAGCGTCAGCGGTGTCGCATCCTGCAAATGGGTGCGGCCGATCTTGACGATATCGGCGAACGCTTCGGCCTTCGCTTGCAGTGCCGCGCGCAGCGTGCAGCAATGCCGGCAGCAGCTTGTTGCGGATGCCGGTCGCCGCGGCGACATGCATCGCGGTCGGGAAGATGTCGTTGGAGGACTGGCCGAGATTGACCTCGTCGTTCGCATGGACCTTGCGTGCTGTGCCGCGCTCGCCGCCGAGCAGCTCGGAGGCGCGGTTGGCGAGCACCTCGTTGACGTTCATGTTGCTCTGCGTGCCCGAGCCGGTCTGCCAGACCGACAGCGGGAATTCGCGCTGGCACAGGCCGGTCAGCACTTCGTCCGCCGCCTGCATGATCGCGCTCGCCTTGTCCTGGTTCAACAGGCCGAGTTCGAGGTTGACCAGGGCGCAGGCGCGCTTGATTTCGGCGAGTGCCAGCACGATCTCGTCCGGCATGCGCTCGGACGAGATATGGAAATATTGCAGCGAGCGCTGCGTCTGCGCGCCCCACAGATGTTCGACAGGCACTTCGATTGGTCCGAATGAGTCGCGTTCTGTCCTGGTGGTCATCGTGTTTCCTTTCTATCAAAGCAGCCGCATGGTGGTACAAGTGCCCACGCTGCGCTGCTTTATTTTGATACCAGCTCGCGCAACACATAAGGCAGGATGCCGCCGTGCCGGTAGTAGTCCACTTCGATCGGTGTGTCGATGCGCAGCAGCAGCGGCAGCTGCTGGGTGCTGCCGTCGCGGCGTGTGATTGTCAGCGTCACATCCTGTTGCGGTTTCAGATCGCCGGCGATGCCGCCGATGTCGAAACGTCTCGTCGCCGCTGAGTTTCAGCGCGGTGACACTGGTGTCGCCCTTGAACTGCAGCGGCAGCACGCCCATGCCGACCAGGTTGCTGCGGTGGATGCGCTCGTAGGATTTGGCGATCACCGCTTTGACGCCCAGCAGCTGCGTGCCTTTCGCGGCCCAGTCGCGGCTGGAGCCGGTGCCGTATTCCTCGCCGGCGAAGATGACGGTTGGGGTTTTATCGGCGATGTAGTGCATCGCGGCGTCATAGATCGGCATCTGCTGTCCCTGGTACAGCGTGTAGCCGCCCTCGATGCGGCTGCCGTCCGGCATTCGTGGGCAGCATCAGGTTCTTGATGCGCACGTTGGCGAAAGTGCCGCGCATCATCACTTCATGGTTGCCGCGCCGCGCGCCGTAGCTGTTGAAATCGGCGACCGTCACATGATGGTCTTGCAGATAGCTGCCCGCGGGCGAGCTGGGTTTGATCGAGCCGGCGGGCGAAATGTGGTCGGTGGTGACCGAGTCGCCGAAGATCGCCAGGGCGCGCGCGCCGGAAACGTTGCCGATCGCGGCGGCTTGCATCGAGAAAGCATGGAAAAACGGCGGCTCGGCGATGTAGGTCGATTCCGGCCAGTCGTAAACCTGGCCGGTCGGGGCGGCGATCTGCTTCCACAGCGGCGTGGCGTCGGCCAGATCCGAGTACAGGCGGCGGAAGGTGGGTGCGTTCATCGCCAGCTTCATCAGCTCCTGCACTTCGGCGTGCGCCGGCCAGATGTCGCCGATGTATACGTCCCTGCCATCCTTGGCCTTTCCGAGCGGCTCGGTACGGAAGTCCTTCAGCATCGTGCCGGCGATCGCATAGGCGACCACCAGCGGAGGCGAGGCGAGGAAGTTGGCGCGGATGTTGGGATGGATGCGCGCCTCGAAATTGCGGTTGCCGGACAGCACCGCCGCGCACACCAGGTCGTGCTTGACCACCGCATCCTCGATCGCCGGCGCCAGCGGGCCGGCGTTGCCGATACAGGTGGTACAGCCGTAGCCGGCCAGATAAAAGCCGAGTTTTTCGAGGTAAGGCAGCAACCCGGCCTTGGAGAGGTAATCGGTGACCACGCGCGAGCCCGGCGCGAGCGAGGTCTTGATATGCGGCTTGACCGTAAGCCCCAGTTCGACCGCTTTCTTCGCCAGCAGCCCGGCCGCCAGCAGCACGCCTGGATTGGAGGTGTTGGTGCAGGAGGTGATAGCGGCGATCAGCACGTCGCCGTTGCGGATTGCGATGCCATCGGAAGTCTTGTAGTTCACGGCCAGGTCTTCCGGCTTCCTGGCGAAGCCGTTTTCCGTCACGGGTTTCGCGAACAATGTTGTGAAGGTCGCTTTGACCCGGTCGAGGTCGATGCGGTCCTGCGGCCGTTTCGGGCCGGCGAGCGAGGGCATCACGCTGGACAGGTCGAGTTCCAGCGTCTGGCTGTAGTCGATGTCGCCCTTGTTCGGCATGCCGTACATGCCCTGCGCCCTGAAGTAGGCGGCAAAGGCATCGATCTCTTCGTCGCTGCGACCGGTGCCCCTGAAATATTCCAGCGTCCTGTCGTCGACCGGGAAGAAGCCCATCGTCGCGCCGTATTCGGGCGCCATGTTGGCGAGCGTCGCGCGATCGGTGACCGGCAGCGACGCGGCGCCCGCGCCGAAGAACTCGACGAACTTGCCCACCACCTTGGCCTTGCGCAGCATCTCGGTGATCGTCAGCACCAGATCGGTCGCGGTGCAGGCGGGATGCAGCTTGCCCTTCAGGTTCACGCCGACCACATCCGGCGTCAGGAAGAACACCGGCTGGCCGAGCATGCCGGCCTCGGCCTCGATGCCGCCGACGCCCCAGCCGACCACGCCGATGCCGTTGATCATCGTGGTGTGGCTGTCGGTGCCGACCAGCGTATCCGGGTAATACACATTGTCCTTGGATTGGTGCACGCCGCGCGCAAGATATTCGAGGTTCACCTGGTGCACGATGCCGATGCCGGGCGGCACGACCTTGAAGGTATCGAAGGCCTGCATGCCCCATTTCATGAACTGGTAACGCTCCTGGTTGCGCTGGAATTCCAGCTTCATGTTCTGGTCCAGCGCATCCCTGGTGCCGTAATGGTCGACCTGCACCGAGTGGTCCACCACCAGGTCGACCGGTACCAGCGGCTCGATCAGTTTCGGGTTTTTGCCCATGCTGCTCGCAACGCTGCGCATCGCGGCGAGGTCGGCCAGCAGCGGCACGCCGGTGAAATCCTGCAGCACGATGCGCGCGACGACGAATGGGATTTCTTCGCTGCGCGGCGCGTTCGGCTGCCAGTTCGCCAGTTCGCGCACATGCTGCTCGGTCACCTTCTTGCCATCGCAGTTGCGCAGCACCGCTTCCAGCACGATGCGGATCGACACCGGCAGGCGCGAAATTTTTCCGATGCCGGCGGCTTCCAGCGCAGGCAGCGAATACAGTGTGCCCTGTTTGCCGCTGGCGAGGTCGAAATTTTTGAGGGTGTTGAAAGGGCTGGTTGCTAGGGTATTGGACGACATGGCGGGCTCCGGAGGTGCGGGTATAAATTGAAGCCGTGATTATAGGGTGTTGCGCCGTGTCCGTCTTGTCTGTGGGGTCTATTTTTGTCTTCCTGCCGGGCGGGATTGCAATTAATATGCCCTTGCCGGAACATGAAAAATAATCCATCAATCTGCAACACAAGGGGCATTGCGTGGCCGCCGATACCATCTACCCGTTTGGCTACCTGTTTGACAACAGCGTTATTCCAGGCCGCCCGCTGTGCTGCGCCGGATGGCGCACGCCCGGACAGGCCGGGCGCGCATTTCTCCTGACGCAGATCCCATGATTACCCCGTCCGCGATCATGACTCAATTATTCAAACACCGCACGGCCGCGGATGGCGCAAAACTGCTGACGATAGTGCTGGCCTATTTTGTCTGCGGCAGGATGGGCCTGGCGCTTGCATCCATCGACCCCCATATCTCGCTGGTGTGGCTGCCTGCCGGTATCGCGGTAGCGGCATTGCTGCGCTGGGGAAACGGCTGCTGGCCGGGGGTGTTCCTGGGTGCGCTGGCGATCAATTATTCGATCGATGCGGCTCCGCTGCTGGACGGCTGCATCGCGCTGGGCAATACCGCGGGGCCGCTGCTTGCTGCGCGCATGCTGCAGCGGCTGAAATTCCAGGAGGCGCTGGATCGTCCCAGGGACATCACGCTGCTGGTCGCAAGCGCTGCGCTGGGCATGCTGGTCAGCGCCAGTGCAGGGTTGATCAGCCTGCTGTTGTTCAGGGCATTGCCGGTGCAGGACAGCGGCCTGGCCTGGCTGTTCTGGTGGGCGGGCGATGTCGTCGGGGTGCTGATGGTAGTGCCGCTGCTGCTCAATCTGTCCGGCAGCATGCTCAAGGACATCGCGGCGCACAAGCTGGAATTCCTCGCCTGGGCTTTGCTCACGCTGGTGCTGGGCTGGGGTGTGTTCTTCCTGAACAACGAAAATGGCAACCATTCCTTGCCGCTGGTTTTCACGCTGCTGCCGCTGGTAGTCTGGTCGGCGATGCGCTTTGGCATTGGCGGCTCATCCCTGGCCGTGCTGCTGCCGGCCGGTATCGCCGCCGTGGCAACCGGTCTGGGTGCCGGGCCGTACCATACCGCCGACCCTGAGCGCGGTTTGTTCGTGTTGTGGCTGTATCTTGCGACATTGGTCCTGGTCAACCTGATGGTCGCCGCGTTGCAGGCCAGGCGCAAGCAGGCCGAGCAAGCCGTCAACCTGGACAGGAATATGAATGAGGGGCTGATCCGGACATTGCCGGGCATTTTTTACGTGCTGGACGGATCGGGGCGCTTTCTGAAGTGGAACAAACAGCTGGAGCGCGTGCTGCAATACAGCGGCGAGGAGATCGCGCGCTGCCATGCGCTGGATTTATTTGCCGGCACCGACCGCCAGCTGATCGAGGATAACATCCGCAAGGTGTTCGCCGTCGGAGAGACTGTCGTAGAAGCCGAGCTGGTGGCAAAGGACGGCACCCGGATTCCGTACTACTTTACCGGACGCAGCGTTCAACATGACGGCGAACGCGTGCTGGTCGGCATGGGCATCGATTTGTCGGAACGCAAACAGGCGGAGCGGCAACTGATTGCCAGCGAGATGCAGCTGCGCGCGATGTTCGAAGCCGAACCGGAATGCGTCAAATTGATGTCGGAGGACGGCACCGTGCTGCAGATGAATCCCGCCGGCCTGCGCATGCTGGAGGCGGATACGCCGGAACAGGTGATCGGGCACAAGGCGCTTGGCATCGTCGCGCCTGCCCATCGCAGGGAGTTTGTGACGCTGATGCGGCGCGTGTTTGCCGGCGAATCTGCCAGCCTGGAATTCGAGGCGGTCGGCCTGAAAGGCAACCGGCGCTGGCTGGAGACCTATGAGGTGCCGATGCGCGATGCGCAGGGCAGGATCACGTCGATGCTGGGGATCACCCGCGACATCACCGAACGCAAGCAGATCGAACAGAAATCGGAAGTGCTGATGCGCCGGCATCAGGCGTTGATGAATTCCGCACTGGAAGGCATCCACATCATGGATATGGACGGCAACATCGTCGAGACCAACGCCACCTTCTGCCGCATGCTGGGCTATACGCAGGCGGAGGCGGCGAAACTCAACGTGGCGGACTGGGATACGCAATGGTCGCGCGAAGCGCTGATGGAACGCTTCAGGCAGTTGATCCATCTGGACGGTGCGTTGTTCGAGACCCGACACCGCCGCAAGGACGGGTCGGTGATCGAAGTCGAGATCAGCACCACCGGCGCCGAGATAGACGGCCAGTATTATCTCTACGCATCGAGCCGCGACATCACCGAGCGCAAGCGTGCCGAGGAGGATCTGCGCATCGCCGCGGCCACCTTCGATACCCAGGAGGCGATCATGATCACCTCGCCCGATGCCAGGATATTGCGCGTCAATCAGGCCTTTCGGGACATCACCGGTTATAGCGCAGCAGAAGTGGTCGGGCAGGACCCGAGCCTGTTCCGCTCCGGACGCCACGATGCGGCTTTTTACCGGGCGATGTGGTCGGTGCTGCTGGCTAGCGGCAAATGGTCAGGCGAGATTTGGGACAGACGCAAGGACGGCACCATCTACCCGAAACTAATGACGATCACCGCTGTTTACGACCAGCACAAACAGGTGACGCATTATGTTGCGATATTCCGCGACATCAGCGCCCTCAAGCAATCCGAACAGGAGATCCACCAGTTGGCGTTCTACGATGCACTGACCGGGTTGCCGAACCGGCGCTTGCTGCTGGATCGTCTGCAACAGGCGATGGCGCTAGGCACGCGCACCAGCGCATATGGCGCGTTGCTGTTTCTGGATCTGGACCACTTCAAGACCGTCAATGACACGCGCGGCCATGCGGCAGGCGACAAGTTGCTGGTCGCGGTGGCGCGCCGTTTGCAGTCATGCGTGCGCGAGGGGGACAGCGTGGCCCGGATGGGCGGCGATGAATTCGTCGTGGTGCTGGAAAACCTGAGCGGTGTCGAGACCGAGGCGGCGGCGCTGACCGAGGTGATTGCGGAAAAGATACTCAGCGAACTGAACCAGCCCTATGTGCTGACCGAATTCGAGTGTGTCTCCACGGCCAGTATCGGCGTCAGCCTGTTTCGCGGCCATCATGAAAGCGCGGCTGATCTGCTGCAGCACACCGATGTTGCAATGTATCAAGCCAAGGCGGAAGGGCGCAATGCGATACGCTTTTTCGATCCGCACATGCAAACCGTGCTGGAGGCGCGCGCCACACTGGAAGCGGATCTGCGCCAGGCGCTTGATCAGCAGCTGTTCCGCCTCTATTACCAGATACAGGTGGACAGGCTGCGCCGTCCGTTAGGCGCGGAAGTGTTGTTGCGCTGGGAGCATCCCCGGCGTGGCCTGGTGCTGCCCGGCGAATTTATTCCGCTGGCAGAAGAGATCGGGCTGATCGTGCCGATCGGTTTGTGGGTGCTGCAAAGCGCCTGCGCGCAGCTCAGGGTGTGGCAGGATGATCCGCTGACCCGCGACCTGACGCTGGCGGTGAATGTCAGCGCCAAACAGTTCCGCCAGCCCGATTTCGTCGCACAGCTGCAGCGCGTGCTGCAGGAAAGCGGCGCAAATCCTGCCCGGCTCAAGCTGGAGCTGACCGAATCCACCGTGCTGGGAAACGTTGCAGACGCGATCGGCAAAATGCATGAAATCAAGTCGCTGGGGATCAATTTCTCGATGGATGATTTCGGCACCGGCTATTCTTCGTTGCAGTACCTGAAGCAGCTGCCGCTGGACCAGATCAAGATCGACCAGACCTTTGTGCGCGATATCGCGACCGACCCCAACGATGCCGCGATCGTGCAGACCATTCTCGCGATGACCGAGATACTTGGTTTCGAAGTCATCGCCGAAGGGGTTGAAACCGAGGCGCAGCGCGAGTTTCTTGATCTGCGCGGCTGTCCCGCCTTCCAGGGTTATCTGTTCGGCCGGCCGCTGCCGCTGGTTCAATTCGAGACCGCGCTGCGCGACAGATCAGTTCCGTCGAGACACAGCAGCGCGCTGCCATAAGCCGCTTCACAATGTGCCGCTGCGCTGACAGGCACACCGAGCGCCCTTGCGCGCAGCGTTTCCCATACGGTATTTTTTGCTCCGCCCCCGCTGGTCACGACGCGCACCAGCGGCGGCGCGCCCAGTTCGGCCAGCCTGGCATAGCCGGCCGCTTCGATGCGCGCCAAACCCTGCAGCAAGCCATGCAGGAATTCCGCATTGCTGCCGGGACGCGGCTCGAGCCGCGGCGCGAGCCGCGCATCGGCGACCGGGAAACGCTCGCCGGGGGAGGTCAGCGGGTAGTAATCCAGCGGGCTGTCGGTCAGCGGATCGATCTGCGCGCTCAGTTGGTCGAGCTGCGCATCGCTGAAATGAGCGCGCAGCGCGCCGGCGCCGGCATTCGATGCGCCCCCCACCAGCCACAGATCGCCATAGCGGTGGCTGTATACGCCGTATTCCGGCGCGTCGATGCGCCGCCCCGAAAGCTGTTTCAGCACCAGCGTCGTGCCCAGCGTGGTCACGCCGACCCCGGTCTGAGCTATACCGCTGGCGATGAAGGCGGCGCTGCTGTCGGTGGTGCCGGCGCGGATCACGCATTGCGGGGCAATGCCGAATTCTGCGGCGATGTCGGGCCGGACCTGGCCGATCACTGTCCCGGGTGCGACCACCTGCGGCAGCAGATGCGAGTGCGGCAGGGCCATCACCCAATCCGGCCAGCGCAGGGCTTCTGCATCGTAGCCGGTCTTCAGCGCATTGTGATAGTCGCTGATGCCGGGATTCCCGCTGAGCTGCGCGCTGAGCCAGTCGGCCTGGTGCAGAAAATACTCGGCCTGTTCGAAGCTGCCTTGCCGGGTCAGCCACAGGAACTTGGCCAGCCCGGAGGTGGCGGCACAAACGGCATGCCGGTCCGGCGCGCAAGCCTGGAGTTGGCTGGCCTGATGCTGTGAGCGGTTGTCGTTGTATAGCAGGGCGGGTGAGCAAGGCTGCAACGCTGCATCGCACAGCAGCACGCTGCCCGAGGTGCCGTCTATCGCCAGGCCCTGCAAGCGGCCGCCGAGGCGTTTCGGCAGCGCGCCGAGCAGAGTGTGCAGCGCGGCTCGCCATGCGTCTGGCGTTTGCCGGGCGGGGTCCGGATATGCGACGCGCCGTTCCCAGACTATGGATCTGTCCCGGCCGATGACGCAGGCGCGCGCGCCGGAAGTGCCGAAGTCCAGCCCCAAAAACATCATGCACGCAACATGCTGGCTTCAGCCGCGGGTGTTCGACTGCGGCTCGAAGCGGTTCAATTCGACGTGCGGCGCGGGTTGCCAGCCCGGCTTGCGGTGCTCTGCCACCACATTGGTGAAGATGCCGCCGCGCACATAGAACCGGGCGGTCAGGCGCAGGAAGCGCGGCTGGATCGCGGCGGCCAGGTCGTCCAGGATGCGGTTGGTGACATCCTCGTGGAAATGGCCCTCGTTGCGGAACGACCAGATATACAGCTTGAGGCTTTTCAGTTCGATGCACTGCTGGTCCGCGATGTAATCCAGCGTCAGCGTGGCGAAGTCCGGCTGGCCGGTCTTGGGGCACAAGCAGGTGAATTCGGGGATCTCCATGTGGATATGGTAGTCGCGCTGCGGGCTGGGGTTGGGAAAGGTTTCCAGCATCTTGCTCGGTTGGGTAGTCATTTGGTGTGCCCGCCAGGTTCGGTTAGAATGGCGCGCATTATAACGTCGCGACTTCGAAATTGCGTTTATCCCACATCAAACTGGCCGGCTTCAAATCCTTTGTCGATCCCACGCACATCGCGCTGCCGGGGCAGATCGTGGGCGTCGTCGGCCCCAACGGTTGCGGCAAGTCCAATGTGATCGACGCATTGCGCTGGGTGCTGGGCGAATCCAAGGCGTCCGCGCTGCGCGGCGAGACCATGCAGGACGTGATTTTCAACGGCTCCAGCAAGCGCAAGCCGGTGTCGCGTGCCAGCGTCGAGCTGATCTTCGACAACTCGCTGGGCAAGGCAAACGGCCAGTGGGCCAGCTACGCCGAGATCTCGATCAAACGCATATTGCAGCGCGACGGCGAATCCACATACCACATCAACAATCAGCATGTGCGGCGCAAGGATATCACCGACATCTTCCTCGGCACCGGCCTGGGGGCGCGCGCCTATGCGATCATCGAGCAGGGCATGATCTCGCGCATCATCGAGGCCAAACCGGAGGAGTTGCGCATCTTCCTCGAGGAGGCTGCCGGCGTCTCCAAATACCGCGACCGCCGCCGTGAGACGGAATTGCGCATCGGCGACACGCGCGACAACCTGCTGCGCGTCAGCGATATCCTGCAGGAACTGGAAAAGCAGCTGGTGCATCTGGGCGCGCAGGCCGAAGTGGCGAAACAATACCGTGAGCTGGAAACCCGGCGCGACACCACCCAGCGTTTGTTCTGGCTGGTGAAGAAGCTCGAGGCCGAAGCCCAGCGCGCGAAATTCGCGCAGGCCACCGAGAAGACGCGCACCGAACTGGAAGCGGAGACCGCCCGGCTGCGCGACATCGAAAGCCGGCTGGAAACTGCACGCAACGGGCATTACCGGCTTTCCGACGCGCTGCATGCCAAACAGGGCGAGCTATACACGGCGAATGCCGAGATCGCGCGGCTGGAGCAGCACATCAAGCACGTCGCCGAGCAGCGCCAGCGCATGACGCAGCAACTGGCCAACACCGAGCGCCAGATCGAACAACAGCAACACCAGCGCCAGGGTGTGCATGCGCTGCTGGAACACTGGCAGCGCCAGCAGGAAGGCGCCGGTGCCAAAGTGACCGAAGCCGAACAGCTGGCCGAGGCGGAAGGCCGGAACCTGCCGCAGGCGGAACAGGCGGCGCGCATTGCCCAGGAACGCCACAACGAATTGCAGCGCGAACATCTGCTGCTGCAGCAGCAGATGCAACTGGCCGAGACCCAGCGTACCAATCTGCAGCGCAACATCCAGCAGCTGGATTCGCGGCGTTTGCGCCTGCTGATGGAAAAGGACAATCTGCCTGGCGCCGACGCCAACGCGCTGCAGCAGGCGCAGCAACAGCTGGCCGAGCTCGAAGCGGAACGCGCGCATCAGGTCGAGAAACTGGCGCAGTTGCAGGAACAGCTGCCGCTGGCCGATGCGCAGCGCGGCAACCAGCGCGATTCGCTGCAGCAGCAGGAGCGGGTGCTGGCACAGACCGAGGCCAGGCTTGATGCCTTGCAGCAGTTGCAGCGCCAGATCGACAGCGACAAGAACCTGAACGCCTGGCTGCAGCAGCATCAACTGGATAACATGCCGCGCCTGTGGCAATCGATACGCATCGACAGCGGCTGGGAAGACGCGCTGGAAGCCGTGCTGCGCGAGCGCCTGAACGCGCTGGCCTTGCCGTCGCTGGACGTGGCGGCAGCCTGGGGCGAGGTGCCGCCGGCCAAGCTGGCCCTGTTTTCAGCATTGGACAGGTTTTCCCCATCCGGCAACGGTCAAGACGATGGCGGGTCAGGTCAGCTGAAACCGCTGATCGAGCTATGTGCAATGCCAGGACGCTCAGGTGTTGCCGGTGATGCGCGACTGGCTCAACGGCGTCTATGCGGTGGCGGATGTTGCGCAGGGTTATGCGCTGCGCGCGCAGTTGCCGGCGGGCGGCTGGTTCGTCACGCCGCAGGGACATCTGATCGGTGCGCACAGCGTGTTGTTCCACGCGCCCGACAGCCAGTTGCACGGCGTATTGGCCCGGCAGCGCGAGATCGAGAAACTGGAGCTGGAGCTGGACGAGCAGACCCGCAACGCGGAATATTCCAGGCGGCAGGTCGCCGAGGCCGAGCAGCAGTATCAAGCCATCGAGACGCAGATCGCGCCGCTGCGCGCCAGCGGCAACGAATTGCAGCAACGTCTGCACGCTTTGCAGATGCACATCCTCAAGCTCAACCAGGCGCACGAGCGCAGTGTCGAGCGGGCCGCCCAGATCGAACGCGAGATGCAGGAAGTTGCCGACCTGCTGCATACCGAACAGCGCCAGCAGAGCGGCATAGATGAACAAATGGCGATGCTGCGCGAGCAGATCGCCGCGTTCTATGCGCAGGTCGATGAGGCGCAGCGCCAGGCCAATGCCCAGGATATCGCGTTGCGCGAGCAGCGCAGCCGTTCCCAGCACGCCCAGCATGCCTTGCAGGAAGCGCGCTTCTTTGCCCAGACCTGCACCGAGAAAATCGCCGACCTGCAGCACAATATCCAGCAGATCACCGATGCGCTGGCACAGTTCGAGCAAAACCTGGCGCAGCTGCGCGCCGACCTGTCGGCCGGCGAGGACGATGGTGCGCAGCAGCAATTGCAGGAGGCCCTGCTGCTGCGCCAGTCCTGCGAACAGGCGCTGGGCGAGGCGCGCAACACGCTGGAAGCCGCCACGGTCGAGCTGCAGAAGCTGGAGCAGGAACGGCTGGCCTGCGAGCACAAATTGAATCCGCTGCGCGAGAAACTCAACGAACTGACGCTCAAGGAGCAGGAGTCGCGGCTGCATTTCGAGCAATGGTCGGAGCAATTGCAGGGGGTGGACGAGCAGGCGCTGCTGCCGCTGCTGGAAGCGGGCAGCAACAAGCCGAACGCGCTGCAGAACGAGCTGAACCGGCTGAATGCCGACATCGAGGCGCTGGGCGCGGTGAATCTCGCGGCGCTCGAGGAGCTGCAGGCGGCGACCGAGCGCAAGGCTTACCTGGATGCACAGGCCAGGGACCTGAACGAGGCGATGGCGACACTGGAAGATGCGATACGCCGCATCGACAAGGAGTCGCGCGATCTGCTGATGGACACCTATAACCAGGTCAACCAGCATCTGTCGGAAATGTTCCCGGTGCTGTTTGCCGGCGGCGAGGCCAGGCTGGTGCTGACCGGGGAAGAGATCCTCGACAGCGGCGTGCAGGTGATGGCGCAGCCGCCGGGCAAGAAGAACAGCTCCATCCATCTGCTGTCCGGCGGGGAAAAGGCGCTGACCGCGATCGCGCTGATCTTCTCGCTGTTCCAGCTGAATCCGGCGCCGTTCTGCCTGCTCGATGAAGTGGACGCGCCGCTGGACGACACCAATACCGAAAGGCTGTGCGCGCTGATCAGGAAGATGTCGCAGCATACCCAGTTCGTGTTCATCAGCCACAACAAGATCACGATGGAACTGGCCCAGCAGCTGGTCGGCGTGACGATGCAGGAGAAGGGCGTGTCCAAAGTGGTAGCGGTGGACATCGAAGAGGCGTTGCGCTTGCGCGACGAAGCAATGGTCGCTTAGCGGCTGCCGCGCTTGTTCACATCCCTCGTTTGTTCACGGTCCGGGCTTAGACGCGGGTGGAGTCCCGGTCTTTTTGCGGTTCTGCGCTGGTCGCGCCGCTTTCCCCGATCTGTCCGGGAGATCGATCTCCGGAACGCATCGCTTCCCTGAAACCCTTCACCGCGCCGCCGGGATCGCTGCCGATGTCGCGCAGCTTGCCGGTGCCGAAGATCAGCGCGACGATCAGCCAGTGCCAAATGCTCAGTTTGCCCAGCTCATCCTCCCTGCGATAAACGATTTGCGATAGCCGGGACGGCTGGAGTCAGCCGGGATCAGTCCAGATCGCCCGCCAGCGAGTCGCGCACATTTGCCGGCACTTCCACTTCCATGCGGTATTCGGCGTGGTCTATGCCGGCCCGCAGGCTGGCGCCGCGCTTGATCGCGGCAACCATCTCCGGCGTGAGTTCGAAGCGCAGGAAGTGCACTGCGGCAGTCTTGTCTTCGGTCTCCCGGTCCAGGTCCTCGTTGGCGATCGGGTAGACCCTGGCGCAGCCTGCGGCCTGCAGCCAGATGGTTTTCTCGATGCCGAGCAGGCGCGCCAGCGCGGCGCGGCGCTGTTCCACGTCCGGGTACTCGACCATGAAAGTCGCTTTCCAGTTGCTGCCGTCGGGAATCAGCGGATTGTAGACTCCCAGCTCCTGCTCGATGCCTTCCTGTTCGAAGATACGCTCCAGGCGCAGCATCTCCTGCACCTGGTATTGCATCGTCAGGCTGTCCTCGAAATACAGCGTGGCATGCGGGCCTAGCGCCAGCCTGCGGTTAGTCTTGTGTGCGATGACCCTGGCGCGGAACTCGGGCCGCACGCGGGCGTATTCCTCAAGGCTGTACAGTTTTTCGCGGGTCAGATGCATCATCGTATTCATCCTGTTCAAATAGCATAAGCCAGGCGCAGCAGCGTGATCGGGTGCTGCGGCGCACGGCCATCCCTGAGGCCGTTCTCGATATGGTGGCCGGCCATCGCGCAGTCGCTGCCGTAATGCTGCGCCTCGGCCTTGACCACGCGGTCCACCACCGGCATCACGATCTTCATCGCCGATGCGTGGAATTCCTTCTTGACCGCATAAGTGCCGTCGTGGCCGGAGCAGCGCTCGATGATCTCCACCAGCGTGTCCGGCACCAGCGCGAGCGCTTCGCGGGTCTTCTGGCCGATGTTCTGCACGCGCTGGTGGCAGGCGGCGTGATACGCCACCTTGCCCAGCGACTGTTTGAAGTCGGTCTTGAGTTTGCCTTCGCGGTGACGCAGCATCAGGTATTCGAACGGGTCGAAGAAGGCCTCCTTCACTTTCTGCACCTCGGGATCGTCGGGGAACATCAGCGGCAATTCCTGTTTGAACATCAACACGCAGGACGGAACCAGCGCGGTCAGATCCCAGCCCTGGTCGACCAGTTTGGCCAGCACCGGGATATTGTGCTGCTTGGCTTGCGCCACCGCTTCCAGATTGCCCAGTTCCAGTTTGGGCATGCCGCAGCAGCGCTCCTGTTCCGCCAATGTGACCGGAATGCCGTTATGCTCGAACACTGCGACGAAGTCCTCGCCCGGCCCCGGCTCGTTGCGGTTCATGTAACAGGTGGCGAACAGCGCTACCTTGCCGGTGGTGGTTCCGGCCGGTTCGGCATGGCTGGCGCTGCGATGCATCTCGGCCAGCCGGCTGCGCAAGGATTTGCTGTGGTATTCCGGCACCCAGGCATCGGCATGGATGCCCGCGACCGCTTCCAGTCCCTTGCGCGCAATGCCGACCTTGTTGACTGCATTCACCACCTGGGCGACCACCGGGATGCCAGCCAGGCTGCCGACGATATCGGTGCTGGTCAGTATGCGGTCGCGCAGTCTCACATCGCCCTGCCGGTATTTCACCGCCTTGGCCCTGAGCATCAGGTGCGGGAAGTCCACGTTCCACTCGTGCGGCGGCACATAGGGGCACTTGGTCATGTAGCACAGGTCGCACAGATAGCAATGGTCGACCACCTTGTTGTAATCGGCCTTGGCGACGCCATCCACTTCCATCGTGGCGGATTCGTCGACCAGGTCGAACAATGTCGGAAACGACTGGCACAGGCTGACGCAGCGGCGGCAACCGTGGCAGATGTCGAACACCCGTTCCATCTCCTGGTGCAGCGAGGCTTCGTTGTAAAAATCCGGATTGTTCCAGTCCAGCGGGTGGCGGGTCGGCGCTTCAAGATTGCCTTCGCGGGTAGTGGTGGCCATGGCTTCGTCCAGTGCTTGGTTTGATCGGGAGAAAACCGGCCGCGGGCACGCGGCCGGGTGGTGCTATCGAATCCGGCCTCAGGCCTTGAATTCGTTCAAGGCTTTCTGGTAACGGTTGGCGTGGGAACGCTCGGCCTTGGCCAGGGTTTCGAACCAGTCCGCGACTTCGTTGAAACCTTCCTCGCGGGCGGTCTTGGCCATGCCCGGATACATGTCGGTGTACTCGTGGGTCTCGCCCGCCACCGCGCTCTTCAGGTTGTTCTCGGTGCCGCCGAAGGGCAGGCCGGTGGCCGGGTCGCCGCATTGCTCCAGATATTCCAGGTGGCCGTGTGCATGGCCGGTCTCGCCTTCCGCGGTGGAGCGAAACAGCGCGGACACATCGTTGTAGCCTTCGACATCGGCCTTGGCCGCGAAATACAGATAGCGGCGGTTGGCCATCGATTCGCCCGCAAAGGCGTCCTTCAGGTGCTGCTCGGTCTTGCTGCCTTTCAGTTTCATGATATTCACCTCACTAGGTTAGGTTAAAAAATGGCTGTCGGTCATATGACTGACCACGAGCCAAGGCGCACAGCATACTCTTTTGACCATCATGGAAAAAGTAAATTGTTTCGATAATCGCAATCGATAACGTAGATTGGCCAGGCCCTGCTCATGCCGCTGCAGTGGTACCCGGTGGCAACAAGTCCTGCAGTAGCTCCGCCAGTTTTTCCAGCGTGGGTGCCAGCGGGGAACGCCGCCGCCATACCAGTCCTATCATGCGCGATGCGCCCGGGGCGGCGAGCGGGCGCAGCACAATGCGATTTTCCAGGCCATGGGATTGAGCACCGGCCATCGCGGGCAGCAGCGTCACCCCCAGCCCCATTCCGACCATCTGGCGCAAGGTCTCCAGGCTGGTCGCGCGGATTTCTTCGTTGTCGAGTTCGGCCAGGTGGCATGCCTCCAGCGCCTGGTTGCGCAGGCAGTGCCCCTCTTCCAGCAAAAACAGTCCGGCATGGGCCAGTTCTTCGATATGTATCTCCTTTTCAGCTGCCAGGGCATGGCCTGCAGGTAGCGCGGCGAAAAATGGCTCGGAGAAAAGCGGGACTATCTCCAGCGCGGGGTCACCGACAGGCAGGGGGAGTGCCAGCAGGCCTGCATCCAGCTTGCCCTCGGCCAAGTGGGCAAGCACATGCGGGGTCATCTCCTCGCGCAGCAACAGCCTCAGTTTCGGGAAATGTTCGTGGACCGGCGGCAGCACATGGGGCAGGTAATACGGTCCCAGTGTCGGGATGACGCCGAGATGGATCGAACGCACCATGGGATCCTTGATTTGGCGCGATAGTTCATGGATGCGGTTGGCTTCCTCGATGATGCGCCGTGCAGAATCGACGATATCGCGCCCGGCCGGGGTCAGCGTCACCGATTTCAGGCTGCGGTCGAACAATGCCAGACCGAGATAATCCTCGAGCTTCCTGATCTGGGTGGAAAGCGTGGACTGGCTGACGAAACAGGCTTCGGCCGCGCGGCCGAAATGGCCGGTGTCGGCCAATGCCACGGCATAGCGCAATTCCTGCAGTGTCATCGTTTGCCTTATATAGTTGGGTTTGGAACTATCCATTCGGTGTCTCCGATATCGATATCCTGCAGTGATCTTTCAAGGTATACCGGCGGATGACTGGCTGGCATCGACGACCTTGAAGAATCCGGTCGCCTCCGCCTCGACCCGGGTGCGCTTCATCGGTGGCAGGCTCTGCCAGATGCGTTTGCCATAGGGTTTGCTGATCAGGCGCGGGTCGCAGATCATCAGCACGCCGCGGTCGGCCTCATCCCGTATCAATCTGCCCGCGCCCTGTTTCAGCGCGATGATTGCGCGCGGCAACTGGTATTCCATGAAGGCATTGCGCCCCTGCCGGTTGAGCTGTTCGATGCGCGCCGCCAGGACCGGATCGTCGGGCGGGGCGAACGGCAGCTTGTCGATGATCACCAGCGACAAGGCCTCGCCGCGCACGTCCACCCCTTCCCAGAATGACTGGCTGCCGAGCAGCACCGCGTTGCCGTGGTCACGGAAGCGTGTCAGCAATTCACTGCGCGAACCCTCGCCCTGCAGCATCAGCGGATAATCCAAGCCGCGCCGGTCGAATTCGGCTGTCAGAATTTCATGGGCACGCTGCATTGCGCGCAAACTGGTGAACAGCATAAAGGCGCGGCCCTTGCTGGCTTCGATCAGCGGCAACGCCGCCTGCACCACCGCCTCGGTATAGCCTTCGCTGTTGGGCTCCGGCAGGCCGGCCGGGGCATACAGCAGCGCATGCGCGGCGTAATCGAACGGACTGTCCCAGCATGCAGTCTTCGCATCGAGCAAACCCATCTCGGTCTGGTAGAGCGAAAAATCCTGCTTCACCGCCAACGTCGCGGACGTGAATATCCACGCGCGCGCACTGCCGCCTATCTGCTTTTCGAAGATCTCGGCGATCGACAGCGGCGTGGTGTTGAGTTGCAGCGAGTGGTGGAATACTTCCAGCCAGCGTACGGAAGCACTCGCCAAACCTGCTACGCGACCGGATTGCTGTGTTGCGCGGTGCTCACTTCCTCGCCTATCTTCATGATATGTCTCGGTCGTTGCGCTCCGTGCGCCTTGCACTCCGGCCGCTCGCGACGGTTTCTCGAGGCTCCCCGCGTTTCCTGCTTCTGTACCAGGGGCATCTTCCTGCCAATGCTTAAGCTGTTGGGTAAGTGCCTGCGCGCGCTGCCAGCAATTCTCCAGCCCTTCACTGCGCTGCGCCTGTTGTTCCAGCAGGCCACTCAGTTGTGCCAGCTTCTCGCCCAGGAACTTCAGCGCGGGCGCGAACTCCCTGAAATTCTCCGTCGCGCTGGCGGGCATACGGCCTTCTTTCTTGAACACCAGCCGCAGGTCGCGCGCGGCCTTGTCCAGTTCGTCGCAGGCCTTGGGCAGCGCCGCGAAATCCTTCGCCGCTGCAGCCGTCTCGACCCGCGTGTCGCGCGCCAGGTCGAGCAGCAGCGTGGTGGACAGCGTCTCGCCGAAAAACAGGCTGGCGGTCTCCGGCAACTGGTGTGCCTCGTCGAAGATCACGGTGTTGCAGGCCGGCAACAGTTCAGCGACACCCTCGTCGCGCAGCATCACGTCGGCGAAGAACAGGTGATGGTTCACCACGACGATGTCCGCCTGCATTGCCTCGCTGCGCGCCTTGAGCACGAAGCATTCCTTGTGGTTGGGGCATTCCTGGCCGAGGCAGTTGTCGCGCGTCGAGGTCACCTGCATCCAGATAGCCGCGTTCTCCGGCACATCGGCCAGCCCGCCCTTGTCGCCGGAGTCGCTGACCTTGGCGTATTGCTTGATCTTGCCCAGATGCCGGATGTCTTCGCGCGTCTTGAACAGGCCATCCGATTCGGTGCGCGCCAGATGGTAATGGCATACATAGTTGGAACGCCCCTTGAGCAGCGCCACCGATACCGGCGCACGCAGTGCATCGCGCACCATCGGCAGGTCCTTCTGGAACAGCTGATCCTGCAGATTTTTGGTGCCGGTGGAGATGATCACCTTGCCGCCGGCGAGTAATGCCGGCACCAGATAGGCGAAGGTCTTGCCGGTGCCGGTGCCGGCCTCGACCACCAGGATAGCGTTGTCGCGTATCGCCTTGGCTACCGCCAGCGCCATCTCGCGCTGCTGCGCGCGCGGGCGGAAGCCCGCGACTTCGCCGGCCAGCGGACTTTGTTCGGAAAAGAAGCGTTCGACTTCGGCGGACACGGGGAATGGATGAATTGGGTCAGAGGAGCAGTGGATTTTCGACAGGGAGCTGTTCAAGCGCGACCGGGATTTTACGCGAGGGAGTGCGGAAGAGGGTAATTTTCGATTATGGGGTTATACTAAATCGCGTTTACATTTAAGACCAACCTGGAAGGGGCATATGGTTCTGCCCGGAAGGTTTGGTGTGCTGTTTCTGCAAATCATCCAACAGGAGATGTGATGAAAAATTTCTCGCGTATTTCGATAATTCTGTTTTCCGTGCTGCTGCTCGGCGCCTGTGCATCGATCAAGGTGGGCCGCGATTTTGATGTGGGCGTGTTCGCCGCCAAGCTCCAGCAGGGCGTCACTACACAACAGCAGGTTCTCTCCTGGCTGGGTGAGCCGACCAGCGTGGGGATCAGCCTGGCTGCAAACGGAGAGCGCTTCGACGAATGGGACTATTACTACGCCGAAGGCAAGGTGTCTGACATGAGCGCCGCCAAGCTGAAAATCCTGCAGATCAAGTTTGACACGCAGGGCAAGGTGCGCAGCTACAACTGGTCTGCGTCCAGGCAGCAATAGCAATCGCACCGGCTGCGTTGTCCGGGGGCGCGGGCCGAAGTCAATGCGCGCCGCCGCGGCTGGCGACGAATGGCGGTTTTGCCCACCAGATCAGCAGCACCAGCGACAGCATCAGCGTCGCGGAAATCTTCAGAATCTGGTCGGTGGCCATCGTATAGGCCTGACCGTTGATGAGGTTTTCCAGATAGGCGTATGCGGCATCGGCCGGCATGCCGAGATGATGCAACTGTTTCAGGTAATCATTGGCCACAGGATTGTAGGGCTGGATGTTTTCCGTCAGTCTGGCGTGGTATTCGGATGCCCTGCTGGTCCACAGCCAGGTGGTGATTGCGGTGCCGAAGCTGGCGCCCAGATTGCGCATGAAGTTGGATAGCCCCGAGGCCGCGGCGATGCGTTCGGGCGGCAATCCGGACAGGCTGATCGTGACCAGCGGCAGGAAGAAGCAGCTGATGCCGATACCCATATACAAGCGGCTCAGCGCGATCGTCCAATAGTCGATATCCGGGGTGAAGCGCGCGCTCCAATAGCCTACCAGTGCAAACACGATGAAACCGAAAGTGGTGATGGCGCGCGCATCGATGCGCCCGATGTTGGCTCCGATGATGGGGCCGAGGATGACCGCCAGCACGCCGCCGAACGCCACCGACTTGCCTGCCCACAGCGAGGTATAACCCTGGAAGGTCTGCAACCACAGCGGGATGATCACGACCACGCCGAAGAATGCCATCATGCCCAGCATCAGGCATAGCGCGCCCACCAGGAAATTGCGCCGCGCGAACAGGCGCAAATCGACCAGGGGATGCTCCGCATCCAGTTCCCATACAACAAAAACCAGCAGTGCGAGTGCCGCGATGGCCGCCAGTGAGATGATCACGCCGGAGCTGAACCAGTCCAGTTCGTTTCCCTTGTCGAGCAGGATCTGCAGCGAGCCGATGCCGGCGATCAGCAGGGACAAGCCGACCCAGTCCATTTGCTGATCGCGTTTGCCGGGTTGCAGCGCGTCGCGATGCGCCAGCAGTGCCGCGACTGAAATTCCCACCAGCAGACCCACCGGCAGGTTGACCAGAAAGATCCAGTGCCAGGAAGCGTTGTCGGTCAGCCAACCGCCGGCCAATGGACCGGCGATCGGTGCGATTACCGTGGTCATCGCCCAGATGCCCAGCGCCAGCCCGCGCTTGTGCGGCGGATAGATTGCGGTCAGCAGCGTTTGCGACAGCGGGATCATCGATGCGCCAAACACCCCCTGCAGCACGCGCGCGGCAAGCAGCATCGGGAATGAGACCGCGATCGCGCACAGCAGCGAAGCCAGCGTGAACAGCAGCGTCGCGGCGACGAAGCTGCGCACTTCGCCAAAGCGTCCGGCCAGGAAGCCGGCCAGCGGCAGCATGATGGCCTCGGCCACCGAATAGGAAGTGATGATCCAGGTGGCCTGCGTCGGGCTGACTGCGAAATCGCCGGCCATCGTCGGCACCGCGACATTGACGATGGTCAGGTCCAAAATGTTCATGAACGAGCCCATGCCGAGTGCAAGCGTCGCCAGTATCAGTTTGATGCCGCTGAGCGGGGCGGCTTGCGCGGAATTCATCGGGTTCCGGTAGATTCAGAGCGGGAGGGATCCGCCGGGCCAGGCCGTGCCATCCCGGTTGCTGGCCGGATCACTTGCGCCCCAGATTGGCGGCGATGATCTCGGCCACCAGCGCGTCGGCGGCCTTGATGTCCTGTGCGTATACTGCAGTGGCGGCGATCGCGCCGGTGTTGGGCAGCACGGTCAGCGCCGCGCCGCTGCGGTCATGCGTGTCTATCGTTGCATCCACCGACAGGCCGATGCGCAGCGGGTGTTGCTGCAACTCCTTGCTGTCCAGCGCGATGCGCACCGGCAGGCGCTGCACGATCTTGACCCAGTTGCCGGTGGCATTCTGCGCCGGCAGCAGCGCGAAGGCGGAACCGGTGCCCGGAACCAGGCCGACTACGCGGCCATGGAATTCGACCGAGCTGCCGTAGAAATCCGAAGTCAGCGCGACCGGCTGCCCGATGCGCACATTGCTCAGTTCGGTTTCCTTGAAATTGGCATCCACCCAGATTTTGTCCAGCGGCACGATCGCCATCAGATTGTCGCCGGGTTGCACCCACGCACCGATCTCCACCGAACGTTTGGCCACCTGGCCGCTGACCGGCGCCAGCACGCGGGTGCGCGCCAGCGCGAGCGCGGCTGCGCGAACCTTTGCGGCGGCGGCGCGCACATTGGGGTGGTTTTCCAGCGAGGTGTTGTCGACGCGCGCGCTGGAAACACCGGCCTGATCCAGGCTTTGCGCGATCGCCGAATTGCTCGCCTGCACCGCGCTGAGTGCCGCATCATGCTGGGCGCGTGCCGCATCGCGTGCGGTTTGCGCGTTCTGCAGGCTTTCCGTCGAAATGAAATTCTGCTTGACCAATTCCTCGCGGCGCCTGAGTTCGGCTTCGGCCAGCGCCAGCGTCGCTTCGCTGCTGGCCAGCTCGGCTTGCGCCCGCGCCAGGTCGGCGCGGCGCTGCGCTATCAGCGGCAGATTTCCGCGGTCGATCGCATACAGGCCGCGCACCTCGCGCACCGCAGCAGCCAGTTCGGCTTCGGCGCCATCCAGTTGCAGGCGCGCGTCGCTGTCGTCCAGTTGCACCAGCAACAGGCCTTCTGTCACGGCCTGGGTGGTGTCTGAGTATATGGATGCCACGCTGCCCCTGGTCAGCGAAGTCACGGATACGATGTCGCCGCCCACATAGGCATCATCGGTGCTGCTGGACCATTGCCAGGAAAAAAACCACCAGGCGGCAACGGCGCAAATAATGATAGCGGTGACACCGGCGATGCGCAGCAGGATCGCGTTGCGCCGGCTTGGCAGGGCGGTTTTGTCTGGTGCGGTCATGGATAGAATCAGAGCCCGGTGGATTTTGGGGCGCTGAGTTTACCATTTTCGCCGGTTCTATTTTTTGTTCGTGACCGGCTGCTGCCGAAAATCGCTCCGGCTCCGCTGCATCGCGCAGATCGCGGATATAATTGCCGGGTCAGACGTTTATGCGATGAAAGGATGGACGGCCATGGCAAACAAGACATTGCCCTTGTCCCGCGTCTACCGCCTGCTGGAGCCGGGGCCGGTGGTGCTGGTGACCACCGCGCTGCGCGGCAAACAGAATGTGATGACCCAGTCCTGGCACACGATGATGGAATTCGAACCGCCGCTGGTGGGTTGCGTGATCAGCGGGCGCAACCACAGCTTCGATGCGCTGGTCGCGACGAAGGAATGCGTGATCAGCATCCCGACCGTGGAAATGGCGAAGCAGGTGGTGGGTGTCGGCAACTGTTCGGGCAAGAGAGTGGACAAGTTCAGGAAATTCAAGCTGACGCCGCTTCCCGCATCGCTGGTGGAGGCGCCGCTGATCGCCGAGTGCTATGCCAATCTCGAATGCAGGGTGGCGGATACGCGGATGGTGAACAAGTACAACTTCTTCGTGCTGGAGGTGGTCAAGGCATGGATAGACCCCGCGATGAAGCAGCCGCGCACGCTGCATCACCAGGGCAAAGGTGTGTTCATCGTGGGGGGGAATACGATCAAGCTGCCTTCGCGCATGAAGTGAGCCGGGAATAACCATGGGAAAGACGCGTTTGGAGGCATTCAGCGACGGCGTGATCGCGATCATCATCACGATCATGGTGCTGGAGCTGAAAGTGCCGCACGGTTCCGATTGGCAGTCGCTGCAGGCTCTGCTGCCGGTGTTCCTGAGCTATGTGCTCAGTTTCGTCTATCTCGGCATCTACTGGAACAATCATCACCACATGCTGCATACGGTGCAGCGCGTCAGCGGCGGCGTGCTGTGGGCGAACCTGCATCTGCTGTTCTGGCTGTCGCTGGTGCCGTTCGTGACCGGCTGGATGGGGGAGAATCATTTTGCCGCGCTGCCGACTGCGCTGTACGGCGTGGTGCTGCTGATGGCGGCCGTGGCTTACTGGTTATTGCAGAACTGCATCATTTCGGTCAGCGGCGGCAAGGATGCGCTGCTGGCCAAGGCAGTAGGGCACGACCGCAAGGGCAAGATCTCGCCGCTGCTGTATGGGATCGCGATACCGGCCGCATTCTGGAGCCAGTGGCTGGCGGGAGCGTTATACGTCGCGGTCGCGGTGATGTGGCTGGTGCCAGACCGGCGCATCGAGCGTGTGATTGCCGAATGAATGCGCGATGATCGCCGTATGTGGCCTGGCCGCGCAGGCTGGCGCAAGTTTTGTTCATTCATCTGAATATGGGAAAGCTCGACGATGACAGGTCAATTCCGCAATTTCATGGTTATCCTGGCGGCCTTTGCGCTGGCCCTTGCCGCGTGCGCGACGACACAGCTGAACTCGGTCTGGAAAGATCCGGCTTACCAGACGCGCCCCGCCAGGATCATGGTCGTCGGCGTGTTCAAGAGCCCGCTGTACCGGAGAATTTTTGAAGATGAGTTCGTCGTGCAACTGGAAGCCAGAGGGACGCAAGCGATCGCCAGCTATACGGTGTTGCCCGGCATGCAGCAGGATGACAGCAAGGCGCTCGCGTCCAAGGTAAAAGAACTGGGTGCCGATGCGATCCTGATCACCCGGCTGATCAGCAAGAAGACCGTGCGAACCTATGTGCCGCCGACCCCCTATTTCCCGCCGCCTTACTACAACTCGTGGCCCGACTACTATGGCTATGGCTACCAGTATATGTACTCGCCGGGCTATATCGCCGAAAATGAATATGCGGTCATGGAGACCAATCTGTACCAGTCCGGGAATGACAAGCTGATCTGGGCGGCCTCCGCTGAGACCGGCTTGAGCGATACGACCAAGGCCATCAGCGAGAGCTATATCAAGGTCATGGTGAAGAATATGCTGAAGCTGGGCTTGCTGGATAAATAGGCCGGCAGTTTGTTCGGCCTTTTTGCGGCGCGGAATCAGGATGTATTGAATACAAGGGCGGGCATGGCAAAGGTAAAGACGATCTATTCCTGCAGCGAATGCGGCGGGCAGACCAGCAAGTGGCAGGGGCAATGCCCGCATTGCGAGGCATGGAACACGTTGATCGAGAGCGTGGCCGAAGTGGCGGCGGGCGGGAAGAACCGCTTCAGCGCGCTGGCGGTGAACGGCAGGGTGCAGCTGCTGGCCGAGGTGGAAGCCGCCGAAGTGCCGCGCACGCCGACCGGCATCGAGGAATTCGATCGCGTGCTGGGCGGCGGGCTGGTGCAGGGGGCGGTGGTGCTGATCGGCGGCGATCCCGGCATCGGTAAATCCACGCTGCTGCTGCAGGTGCTGGCGCATCTGTCCGGGCAGCAGAGCACCTTGTATGTCAGCGGCGAAGAATCGGCGCAGCAGATCGCGCTGCGCGCCAAGCGCCTGTCGCTGGACGCCAGCCGTTTGCGCCTGCTGCCCGAGATCCAGCTGGAAAAGATCCAGGCCGCGATTGCACAGGACAGGCCCGACGTGGTGGTGATCGATTCGATCCAGACCGTCTACTCCGAGCAGCTGACTTCGGCGCCAGGTTCGGTGGCGCAGGTGCGCGAATGCGCCGCGCAGCTGACGCGCATCGCCAAGAGCAGCGACATCACCATGATCCTGGTCGGCCATGTGACCAAGGAAGGCGCGCTGGCCGGGCCGCGCGTGCTGGAGCACATCGTCGACACGGTGCTGTACTTCGAGGGCGATACCCATTCCAGTTTCCGCCTGATCCGCGCGTTCAAGAACCGCTTCGGTGCGGTCAACGAGCTCGGCGTGTTCGCGATGACCGAGAAGGGGCTGCGCGAGGTGAGCAACCCCTCCGCGCTGTTCCTGTCGCAGCACGGCGAGCAAGTCGCCGGCTCCTGCGTGATGGTCACCCAGGAAGGCACCCGCCCGCTGCTGGTGGAGATCCAGGCGCTGCTCGACGAGGCGCACTCGCCGAACGTGCGCCGGCTGTCGCTGGGGCTGGAACAGAACCGCCTGGCGATGCTGCTCGCGGTGCTGCACCGCCATGCCGGCATCGCCTGCTACGACCAGGACGTGTTCATCAATGCGGTGGGCGGCGTGAAGATCACCGAACCGGGCGCCGACCTGGCGGTGATCCTCGCGATGGTGTCGAGTTTGCGCAACAAGCCGCTGCCGGAAAAACTGGTGGTGTTCGGCGAAGTCGGCCTGGCCGGGGAAGTGCGCCCGGTGCAGCGCGGCCAGGAACGTTTGCGCGAGGCCGCCAAGCTGGGGTTCACGCACGCGATCATTCCCAAGGCGAACGCGCCCCGGCAGAAGATCGCGGGCATCGAGATCATCGCGGTGGACCGGGTGGAAGATGCGGTGAACCGGGTGCGTTGACGGCGGCGCCCGAAATTCTGTCTATACCGGTGCAACCATGGTCGATAGCCGGGAATTTCAGCCGGATGTGCGGCTTGTTTGCGTGTGAGCGCATGGCGCATTGTTGTGCTGGTGGTGGTATCGCGTTAAAGTACGGTTGCACAAAAATAATAAATCTGGAGAAGCGAAGAACATGGTCTTAACTCTACTGATCGCGCTGGCGATCATCGTCATTCTGGCGTTCTTCCGTGCTTCGATCACCAGCTGGGTGCTGGCGGCGATGGTAATTGTTCCGGTGATCGCGATACAGGCCAGTTTTTCGGACAACGTGCTGCTGGTGGCCGGCAGCCTGCTGCTGCTCTACATCGTGCTGTTCGGCATCCCGGTGGTGCGGCGCAACGTGGTGAGTGGCGCGGTGCTGAAGATTTTCCGCAAGGTGCTGCCGCAGATCTCCGCCACCGAACAGGAGGCGATCGATGCCGGCACGGTGTGGTGGGACGGCGAATTGTTCAGCGGCAATCCCGACTGGCACAAGCTGCTGGCGATGCCGAAGTGCGGACTGAGCCCGGCAGAACAGGCTTTTCTGGATAACGAAATCGAGCAGCTGTGCGCGATGCTGGACGACTGGGACATCACCCACCATCGCGCCGACCTGCCCCCGCAAGCCTGGCAATTCATCAAGGACAAGGGCTTCTTCGGCATGATCATTCCGAAGCGCTACGGCGGACTGGAGTTTTCCGCGCAGGCGCATTCGGCGGTGGTGAGCAAGGTGGCATCGCGCAGCGGCACGGCGGCGGTAACGGTGATGGTGCCGAATTCGCTGGGGCCGGCCGAGCTGCTGCTGCACTACGGCACCGAAGCACAAAAGGAAAAATATCTGCACCGTCTGGCCAAGGGGCTGGAAGTGCCCTGTTTTGCGCTGACCGGTCCGTTTGCGGGTTCCGATGCCGGCGCGATCCCCGATTACGGTGTGGTGTGCCACGGCGAATTCGCCGGACAGCAGGACGTGCTGGGCATACGCCTGACCTGGGAGAAGCGCTACATCACGCTGGCGCCGGCGGCGACGCTGCTCGGCCTGGCGTTCAAGCTGTATGACCCGGAACGCCTGCTCGGCGGCGAGACCAGCCGCGGCATCACGCTGGCGCTGATCCCGACCGATACCCCGGGCGTGCAGATCGGCCGCCGCCATTTCCCGCTGAACTCGGCTTTCCTGAACGGCCCGACCCAGGGCAAGGGCGTGTTTATCCCGATGGATTACATCATCGGCGGCACCTCGCGCGTCGGCCAGGGCTGGCGCATGCTGATGGAATGCCTGGCGGCAGGCCGCTCGATCTCGCTGCCGGCCAGCAGCATCGGCGGCATGAAACTGGTCGCGCGCGCCTGCGGTGCGTATGGCCGGGTGCGCAAGCAATTCAAGGTTGCGGTCGGCAAATTCGAGGGCGTCGAAGAACCGCTGGCGCGCATCGGCGCCCATACTTACATGGTGGAGGCGGCGCGCCGTTTCACTGCGCTGGCGCTGGATATGGGCGAAAAGCCATCGGTGGTTTCGGCGATCATCAAATACCATTCGACCGAGCGTTGCCGCGTTGTGATCAACGACGCGATGGATGTGCATGGCGGCAAGGGCATCAGCCTCGGGCCGGACAATTATCTGGGGCGTTTCTATCAGCAGATGCCGGTTGCGATCACCGTCGAAGGCGCAAATATCCTGACGCGCACGCTGATGATCTTCGGTCAGGGGGCGATCCGTTCCCATCCCTATGTGCTCAGGGAGATCGCCGCAGTTCACGATCAGGATCACAAGCGCGCGCTGCGCGAATTCGACGCGGCGCTGTTCGGACACCTCACTTTCGCGCTGAGCAACGCCGCGCGCAGCCTGGTGTTCGGGCTGACCGGCGGGCGCGGCATGGAAACGCCGGAAGGGGTTGAAACGCACCGCTATTACCAGCAGCTGACGCGGTTCTCGGCCGCGTTTGCGCTGAGCGCGGACATCGCGATGGCGGTGCTGGGCGGCGCGCTGAAGCGGCGCGAGAAGATCTCCGCGCGGCTCGGCGACGTGTTGAGCCAGCTGTATCTGTGTTCGGCGTCGCTGAAGCGCTTCGAGGACGACGGCCGCCCTGCCGAAGATTTGCCGCTGCTGGATTGGGCCATGCAGGACGCGCTGTACAAGATCCAGCAGGCCTTCGACGGCGTGATCCAGAACTTCCCGAACGCCTGGGCGCGCAGCCTGATCAGCGTCCTGGTGTTTCCGCTGGGAAAAAGCCTGGTCCCGCCGTCCGATCACCTTGGGCACCAGATCGCCGCCCTGATGATGAAGCCGGGCGCGGCGCGCGACCGCCTGACCACGGGATCTACATCCCGAACGACGAGCAGGATGCGATCGGCGCGCTGGAGGCGGCGCTGGCCAGCACCCTGGAATGCGAGCCGCTGCAGGAGGTGCTGGAACAGGCGCGCAAGACCGGCAAGCTCAACGCGCTGGAAGAATTGCTGCGCATCGCCGAGGCGCGCGACCTCGGCCTCATCAGCGCGGAACAGGCTTTGCAGCTGGAGCGCGACTACGCGCTGCGGCGCAAGGTGATCATGGTGGATGATTTCGCGCCCGAGGAATTGCGGGCAGGCAAATAACGACAGTCAGCAGAAAATACAGTCCGCAGATTAAGCAGATTTCAAAACTCCGATCCGGCGAGGTTTGGCCTTGAATCTGCGTGCATCTGCGTAATCTGCGGACCAACAGGGGTGGCCTTTTATGTCCGGTTTGCGCGGCAAGACCATATTCATCACCGGCTCCAGCCGCGGCATCGGCCGCGAGATCGCGCTGCGCTGCGCGCGCGACGGCGCCAATGTCGTGATCACCGGCAAGACCGCGTCGCCGCATCCCAAATTGCCCGGCACGATACACGCGGTTGCCGACGAGGTGGTGCAAGCCGGCGGCCGGGCGCTGGCGATCCAGCTCGACGTGCGCGACGAACAGGCGATCCTGGCCGCGGTGGAGCAGGCGGCCGGACATTTCGGCGGCATCGATGCTGCTGGTCAACAATGCCAGCGCGATCGGCATGACGGCCACGCTGGAGACCACCGCGAAGCGGCTCGATCTGATGTGGGACGTGAACATGCGCGCGACTTTCCTGGCCTCGCAAGCCTGCATCCCGCATTTGAAGCGCGCGGCCAACCCGCACATCCTGACGCTGTCGCCGCCGCTGAACCTGGATGCGAGATGGTTTGCGCCGCACCTGGCTTATACGATCTCGAAATACGGCATGAGCATGTGCATGCTCGGTCTGGCGCGGGAATTCGCCGCCGACGGGAGCGGTGCCAAAGCTATAGGGGCCAATTGCCTGTGGCCGCGCACCACGATCGCCACGGCCGCGATCGAGTTCAATTTTCCCGAAGCGGTGCTGCGCGCCTCGCGCAAACCCGCCATCGTTGCCGATGCGGCGCACGCGATTCTGCTGCGCGACAGCCGCAGCTGCAGCGGGAATTTTTTCATCGACGAGGAGGTGTTGCGCGCAGCCGGGGAGAGCGACTTCGAGCGATACGCAGTGGCGCCGGGGACGCCGCTGTTCGATGATTTATTCCTCAAGTGATTTGATTCTTGGATGACCAGCAGGGGAGAGAGATGGGGACGCAGCAACAGGATGTCATCACACCGGATCAGGCAGGCACGCTGCATGGCTTGTTCCTGGAGCGGGTAAAACTCACACCGGACAGCATTGCCTACCGCTATTTCGACACGCACCGGCAGGACTGGCTGACCCTGACCTGGGCGCAGGCACTGGAACAGATGACGCGCTGGCAGGTGGCGCTGCAAAGCGAAAAGCTGACCGCCGGCGACCGCGTCGCGCTGATGCTGCGCAATTGTCCGGAATGGGTGATGTTCGAACAGGCGGCGATATCGCTGGGCCTGGTGGTGGTGCCGCTGTACACCGTGGACCGCCCCGACAACGTCGCCTACATCATCAACGATGCGCAGGTTAAAGTGCTGCTGTTCGAGACCGCCGAGCAATGGCAGGCGCTGCGCTCGGTACGCGATCAGCTCGGCGGCGTGCAGCGTCTGGTCAGCCTGGACAGGATCGCCGCGGACGGCGAGCCACGCCTGCAGTGCGCCGGAGAATGGCTGCCGGCACATGGCAAGATGGGCTGGGAGCGGGTGCGCGATCGCGATGCACTGGCGACGATCATCTATACCTCCGGCACCACCGGCAAACCCAAGGGCGTGATGCTGTCGCACTACAACATTCTGTACAACGCCTATGCCTCGAACAAGGTGTTCCGTTTGCGCCACAACGATTGCTCGCTTTCGTTCCTGCCGCTGTCGCATACCTTCGAGCGCACCGTGGAATACTATTTCATGGCCGCCGGCGGGGTGATCACTTATGCGCGCTCGATTCCGCTGCTGTCCGATGACCTGCAGATGATCCGCCCGACCGTGCTGGTCTCCGTGCCGCGCATCTACGAGCGCATCTACAACGCGATCCATGCCAAGCTGGAAGAGGGACCGCGGCTGCGCCACATGCTGTTCGCGCTGGCGGTGGATATCGGCTGGGACCGCTTCGAGCATCAGCAGGGCAGGCGCGGCTGGCAACCCAGGCTGCTGTTGTGGCCGCTGCTGAAAATGCTGGTCGCGGACAAGGTGATGGCCAGACTGGGCGGGCGGCTGCGCATCGCGGTCAGCGGCGGTGCGGCGCTGTCGCCCAAGGTGTCGCGCCTGTTCATTGCGCTCGGCCTGCCGCTGATCCAGGGCTATGGCCTGACCGAAACCAGCCCGGTGATCAGCGCGAATCTGATGGACAACAACCATCCCTCCAGCGTCGGCCTGCCGCTGGAAGGCATCGAGGTGCGCATCGGCGAGCAGGATGCACTGCTGGTGCGGGGACCTTCGGTGATGCTGGGCTACTGGAACAACCCCGCTGCCACCGCGGCGATGATCGACAAGGACGGCTGGCTGAACACCGGCGACACCGCACGCATCGGCGAGACCGGGCACATCTACATCACCGGGCGGCTTAAGGAGATCATCGTGATGTCGAACGGCGAAAAAGTGCCGCCGGCCGACATCGAGGATGCGATCCTGCGCGACCGGCTGTTCGAGCAGGTGATGGTGTATGGCGAGGCGCGCCCGACGCTGGTGGCGCTGGCGGTGGTCAATCCCGAGCAATGGCAGGCCTACGCGCGGCAGCTCGGGGTGCGTGCCGACATGCCGGAGTCGCTGCACGACAGCCGCGTCGAGCAGCAGGTGCTGGAGCGCATCGCGGAACAGATCAGGGAATTCCCCGGCTATGCCAACGTACGCCGCGTGCTGCTGCTGACCGAGCCGTGGAGCATAGAGAACGGCCTGCTGACGCCGACGCTGAAGCTGAAGCGTCCGCAGGTGTCGGCGCGCTACGCCAAAGAAATCGATCAACTATATGAAAGGCGTTAATTTTGGATGACCATCAATACACCACCCTGCCGCAGCGCGAGCCGACGATACGCGTCGCGGCGATGCCCGAGAATGCCAATGCCACCGGGGACATCTTCGGCGGCTGGCTGATGGGCCAGGTCGATATCGCCGGCAGCATCCCGGCGCTGCATCGCGCCAAGGGGCGGGTGGCCACGGTCGCGGTGAATTCCTTCCTGTTCAGGCAGCCCATCTTCGTCGGCGACGTGGTGAGCTTCTACACCAGAATCGTGAAGGTGGGGACGACGTCGATCACCGTCGAGGTCGAGGTGTATGCGCAGCGCGATCCGGCCAAGCCGGTGTGCGTCAAGGTGACCGAGGCCACGCTGACCTATGTCGCCGTCGGCGACGACCGCAGGCCGCGCCCGCTGCCGCCGGAAGAATGAAGGCGCCGCGGGAAGAATGAATGTTATCCCCTCCCCCTTGCAGGGGGAGGGTTAGGGAGAGGGTGAACTTTGCGCAATGCCAATCAACGTTACTACCCCCATCCCGGCCTTCCCCTGCAAGGGGGATGGGTGTATGAGTCATGGCATCGGCGATTGATGAATCAAATTGGAGAAGACAATGAACGATAATTTTTATATCCGCAAAGTCGCGGTGCTGGGCGCCGGCGTGATGGGCGCGCAGATCGCGGCGCACCTGGTCAATGCCAATGTCGAGACCTTGCTGTTCGAACTGCCTGCCAAAGAGGGAGACGCGAACGGCAATGTGAACAAGGCACTGGATGGCTTGAAGAAACTCGAGCCGGCACCGGCCTCCAGCCCGGCCAGGATAGCGTTCATCCAGCCGGCCAACTACGAACAGCACCTGGAGCTGCTGCGCGGATGCGACCTGGTGATCGAGGCGATCGCCGAAAAGATAGACTGGAAATCCGACCTGTACCGCAAGGTCGCGCCATACCTCGGCGCGCACACCATCTTCGCGACCAACACCTCGGGCCTGTCGATCAACCTGCTCGCGGCGGCGTTCCCGGAGCAGCTGCGCCACCGCTTCTGCGGCATCCATTTCTTCAATCCGCCGCGTTACATGCACCTGGTCGAGCTGATCCCGTGCACCGGCACCGAGGCCACGCTGCTCGACCAGCTCGAGGAGTTCCTGGTCTCCACGCTGGGCAAGGGCGTGGTGCGCGCGAAGGACACCCCCAACTTCATCGCCAACCGCATCGGCGTGTTCTCGATGCTGGCCACCCAGCACCACGCGCGCGCATACAACCTCGGCTTCGAGATCGTCGACGCGCTGACCGGGCGTTATCTCGGCCGGCCCAAGAGCGCGACCTTCCGCACGCTGGATGTGGTCGGCCTGGACGTGTTCGCGCACGTGGTCAACACGATGCGCGAGAACCTGACCGACGACCCGTGGCACAAGCATTTCGAGTTGCCGGACTGGATGAACCGGCTGGTGGACCAGGGCGCGCTCGGACAGAAGACCAGAAAGGGCATCTACCAGAAGATCGGCAAAGAGATCCGCGTGCTGGACCTGCATACCGAGGAATACCGGCTGTCCGAAGGCGAGGCCGATCACGCGGTCAAGGAGATATTGCGCGAGCGCGACTGGGCGAAGAAACTCGCCGGGCTGCATGCCAGTCAGCATCCGCAGGCGAAGTTCCTGTGGGCGACGTTCCGCGACGTGTTCCACTACTGTGCGCTGCAGCTGGGCAGCATCGCCAACAATGCGCGCGACCTCGACCTCGCGGTGCGCTGGGGCTTCGGCTGGGACAGCGGGCCGTTCGAGATCTGGCAGGCGGCCGGCTGGCAGCAGGTGGCCGGCTGGATCGCCGCCGACATCGCCGCGGACAAGGCGATGTCCGATGTGCCACTGCCGGCCTGGGCCACCGATCCCTCGCGCACCGGCGTGCACACGCCGCAGGGCTCCTATGCGCCGGCCGGCAGCAATTACCAGCCGCGCTCCACGCTGCCGGTGTACCGGCGCCAGCCGTTCCCCGACCACCTGCTCGGCGAGCCGGTGCAGTACGGCGAGACCGTGTTCGAGACCGACGACATCCGCATGTGGCACAGCGGTGACGACATCGCGATCGTCAGCTTCAAATCGAAGATGCACGCGATCAGCAACGAGGTGCTGGACGGCATGCTGCGCGCGATCGCCGAGGCCGAGGCGCATTTCAAGGCGCTGATCGTCTGGCAGACCGAGGCGCCGTTCTCGGCCGGCGCGCACCTGCTGCAGCTGATGCAGGGCGTGCAGGAGGCCGCCGACGCGCCGCCTGCCGGGATGTTCGACAAACTCAAGGGTGCGGCAAACCGGGTCAAATACACCATCGCCGGCGGCGGCGGTCTGGGCGACATCGTCAACGCCGCGGCGGGCAACGTGCCGCGCGTCGAGGAAGTGGTCGCGAAATTCCAGCAGGTGTCGCAGCGGCTGAGATATGCGCAGGTTCCGACGATCGCCGCGGTATACGGCCTCGCGCTGGGCGGCGGCTGCGAATTCTCGATCCACTGCACCCGGATTGTTGCATCGCTGGAAAGCTACATCGGCCTGGTCGAGGTCGGCGTCGGCGTGCTGCCCGCCGGCGGCGGCTGCAAGGAGATGGCGTCGCGCGCGGCGCAGGAGGCGCGTTATCTTTCAGGCGGGAGCGGCGACATCTTCCCGCACCTGAAGCGCTACTTCCAGCAGATCGCGATGGGCGAGGTCGCCAAGAGCGCGAAGCTGGCGCGCGAGATGGGCTACCTCAGGCAGTCCGACCGCATCGTACTGAACCAGTTCGAGCTGCTGCATGTCGCGAAGGAAGAAGCCCGCGCGCTGGCCGCCACCGCTTACCGTCCGCCGCTGCAGCCGCGCCAGATACCGGTGGCCGGGCGCACCGGCATCGCGACGCTGAAGGCCGCGATGGTGAACATGCTCGAAGGCGGCTTCATCTCCGAGCACGATTACGACATCGGCTGCCGCATCGCCGAGACGATGTGCGGCGGCGACGTGGACAGCGGCAGTCTGGTGGACGAGCAATGGCTGCTCGACCTGGAACGCAAGAACTTCATGGAATTGCTGGCGACCGACAAGACCCGGGCGCGGGTGGAGTACATGCTCAAGAACGGGAAGCCGCTGCGGAATTGAAATGATGCAAGTCCTTCTTGTAAGGAACGGATGTTATGGGAAAATATTCTGAAGAGGCAGACTCGGAAATTGGCAAAGACGTTTTGGCCAAGGTACAGTTGGAAGATGCCATTGATCTTTTTCTGAAAGGAAAGCGTATTTCTGCCATCACATTGGCAGGAGCTGCAGACAGTATTTTTAGTGGTTTATTAGAACAGCAAGGTAAGCTGCCAGCGGCAAAGGAAGTATGGGAGCATATTGTTGAGGTTCGTAAAAAATCAGGCCTAGCCTACGCAGGGAATCGAAAGGAAAGGGATGCATTTAACGAATGGAATCGTTCTCGGAATCGTTTAAAACATCATGATGGAGAAGAGGGAGAAACGTTAATCCTTAACGTTTTCGATGAAGCTTATTTATCTATTCAGCGAGCAAATGGGGATGGCGATAAGCTTGGTGTCGTTGCGAAGAATCGCCAAGAATATGAAAATTGGTTAATTGAAAACATCTACATGTAGATAGCTGATGCAGGACGAAAGACGATTTTTATTCAATAATTCTGTAACGGATGAGCAAGTATTGCGTTGAGCGGGTGCTTGTTCAACGTTTTCCTAATTTATTTCTAGGAAGTCTTCTGATGATTATCAAATGGTCATTGCTAGCTTTGCTCATGATTGCTATGAGTCCTGTGGCTATTTCTATTGCTGATGAATCTTCCGACGTTTGGCTTCAAAAAATGGAGGATCAAAATCGAGAGGCACAATTACAGCTTGAGAAGTCTCAACTTGAAATGCAACGAATGAATGCAGAAATGGATGCATTTATAGCTAAGCGTCAACAAGAAGAGCTATTGAACAATGCCAAGCAAGCTGCTAAAGCACAAGAAGAGGCTGCACAAAGAGCTGAGGAAGCAGCTGATGAGGTTCGTATTCAACTCCAACAGGCCGAAGTTAAAAATAAGAACCTGTTATTTTTTGTTGGGATAATTCTATTATCCGCAAGTTTCTTGGGGATCGTAGTTAGAAAATATAAAAAGGGAGTAGTTATGAAATATCACGAAAAATTTGGGATTGTCGTGGTCTTGGTTTGCGGACTCTTGATATTGTTTGCATTAATGATTGCGGAGGGCTGGAATTCAAGAGTTGATTTCATTTCAAACTTCATGATGCTGTTACAAATACGTATGTTTCCTGATGTTGACGGATGCTTAGGCTATGGCTGCAAATTCACAATCGATTTTCCTGCAAAATATGCTGTTCTTTGTCTATTGGCATTGGCGATTTATGGATTTACAACTTACCTTGGAATTACGCCTGCGCTAAAGAGGAATGTAAAAGAGATTTTGGAAGCGTCTCCCGATATACCATCGGCAATGAGCGATAAGGGGTCGGGTTCGAATTGATTTCTCGAGCGCCAATAAGCGACCATTGTGGAGACCTGTTTAGGGTGCTATTCTTGGCACCATTAAATAGAGGGAAAATCGAATGGCACATGTGATTTTGGCGGAAACAACCGCAAGCGTTTCAGAGCTGAAAAAGAATCCGATGGCGACGGTCGCTGCGGGTGAGGGTTTTCCGGTGGCGATCCTGAATCGCAACGAACCGACTTTCTACTGCGTGCCAGCCAAGGCTTATGAGGCGCTGATGGACAAGCTGGAAGACCTGGAGTTGAACGCGATTGCCGATGTACGGCTGAAAGACGGCAAGCGCCCGGTGCGGGTCAAGCTCGATGAGCTATGAGCTGAGCTTTCACCCCGATGCGCTGCTGGAATGGCGCAGGCTGGATGCGGCAGCCCGCGAACAATTCAAGATGAAGCTGGCCGAACGTTTGCAGCATCCGCGCGTTCCTTCGGCAAAACTCACTGGCCACAAGGACCGGTACAAGATCAAGCTGCGCAGCGTGGGATACCGGCTGGTGTACGAGGTGCGGGACAATGTGTTGCTGGTGATCGTGGTTGCGGTCGGCAAGCGGGAACGCAATGCGGTTTTTCGCGCGGCGGCAAAACGTTAAGTTGCAGGTACCATAGGATCAAAAGAAATAGCGCCATGAACCAACCCATACACCGGAGGTATATATGAGCAAACAAGTTCAGGAAGCCTATATCGTTGCCGCGACGCGCACGCCGGTCGGCAAGGCGCCGCGCGGCATGTTCCGCAATACCCGTCCCGACGACCTGCTGGCGCACGTGCTGAAGAGCGTGCTGGCGCAGGCGCCGTCGCTGGACAAATCCCAGATCGCCGACGTGATCGTCGGCTGCGCGATGCCGGAGGCGGAACAGGGCATGAACGTGGCGCGCATCGGCCTGCTGCTGGCCGGGCTGCCGGTCGGCGTGCCGGGCGTCACGGTGAACCGATTTTGTTCCTCCGGGCTGCAGGCGGTGGCGATGGCGGCGGACCGCATCCGCCTCGGCGAGGCCGAGGTGATGATCGCCGCGGGCACCGAGAGCATGAGCATGGTGCCGATGATGGGAAACAAGATCGCGTTCAACCCCGAGATATTCGCGCACGACGAAAACCTCGCGATCGCGTTCGGGATGGGGATCACCGCCGAGAAGGTCGCCGAGCGCTGGAAGGTGTCGCGCGAGGCGCAGGATGCGTTCGCGCTGCAGAGCCACGAGCGTGCCATCGCCGCGACCAGGAACGGCGAGTTCAACGACGAGATATCCCCCTACACCATTACCGAGCATGTCCCCGACAGCGCGAGCCGCGAGGTGAAGACCAGATCGCACGCAGTGGCGCAGGACGAGGGTCCGCGCGCGGATACCTCGATCGAGGCGCTGGCCAAGCTGAAGACGGTGTTCGCGCTGAAGGGCTCGGTCACCGCCGGCAACAGCTCGCAGATGTCCGATGGTGCGGGCGCGGTGCTGCTGTGCAGCGAGGCCGCGCTGAAGCGTTATAACCTGACGCCGATCGGCCGCTTCGTCGGCTATAGCGTAGCCGGTGTGCCGCCGGAGATCATGGGCATAGGCCCCAAGGAGGCGATCCCGCGCGTGCTGAAGCAGGCCGGGCTGAAGCTGGACGACATCGGCTGGATAGAGCTGAACGAGGCGTTCGCCGCGCAGTCGCTGGCGGTGATCCAGGATGTCGGGCTGGACCCGAAGATCGTGAACCCGCTGGGCGGCGCGATCGCGCTCGGCCATCCGCTCGGGGCGACCGGCGCGATCCGTACCGCGACCTTGCTGCACGGGCTGCGCCGGCGCAAGCAGAAATACGGCATGGTGACGATGTGCATAGGCACCGGCATGGGGGCGGCCGGAGTGTTTGAGTCTTTGTAGGAGCGGGCCATGCCCGCGAACAACTTATGAATCGCGGGCATGGCCCGCTCATACGGGGTGGGCTGAAATCAAATCCCTGCGATTTATCTGAATTGAAAAAATGAAAATGAAAAAAATATTGTTGCTGATCTGCTTTGTGCTGTTCAGCCTGAACGCGGCGGCGCTGGAGGTCTCGGGCGTGAAGCTGGCAGACAGCGTCCATGTCGGGAACCGCGATTTGGTGCTGAACGGCGCCGGGCTGCGCACCTGGTTCTTCTTCAAGGTGTATGCCGCAGCGCTGTATCTGGGAGAAAAGACGCACGATGCCGGGGCCGCACTGAACCAGCCCGGCGAGAAGCGGATGGAGATGCATATGCTGCGCGATCTCAGCGACGAGAAGATGCTGCACGCATTCAACGAGGCGATCAGCGCGAACCAGACGCCGGCGCAGATGCAGGCGCTGGCGCCGCAGCTGCAGCAGCTCACCGCGATTTTCCATGAGATCGGCGAGGTCAGGGACGGCGACGTGGTGGTGCTGGACTATCTGCCGGACCACGGCACGCAGATCGTGCTGAACGGGACGCTGAAGGGCACCATTCCCGGCGAGTCGTTCAACCGTGCGCTGCTGACGGTCTGGCTCGGGGAAAAGCCCGCCCAGGCCGACCTGAAACAAAAGCTGCTGGGGCTGGAGTGAACGAAGCAGACCGACTCAATGCCGATTGCAACGAGGCCGGGCTGGACCAGGCCGCGTTGCAGCATGCACTGCGGGCGCAGGGCGAGGCATGGCACAGCCTGGTGACGGAGCGCTGCCCACATCTGTTTGCTGCTGTACCGGTATTCATCTCACCCGCGCAGCTGCGCATGATGTACGAAGTGATTACCACCGTGGAAAAAGTGGTCGGGCTTCCCGGCTGGCAGGTGGAGAGCGGCGGGACCAAGCCGGCCGCCAAGGGAGTGTTCTTCGGCTATGACTTCCATCTCGACGAACAGGGTGCACACCTGATCGAGATCAACACCAACGCAGGGGGGGCATTTTTCAATCGTTTGCTGATCGACAGCCAGCGCGATGCCGGCCTGCCCGGCAAGGCCGCCGCAATCGAGAACCTCGATTCGGCGTTTCTGATGATGTTCCGCAACGAATGGCGTCTGGAACGCGGTTCCGCACCGTTCAATAATATCGTGATCGCCGACGATCAGCCGGAAACGCAGTACCTCTATCCCGAGTTCCTGCTGGCAAAAGGATCGATCGAAAGCGCCGGGATTGCAGTGCATATCGCCGATCCTGTGGCATTGCAGTTGCGCGAAGATGGCTTGCACTTCGGCCACGAGAAGATCGATATGGTGTACAACCGCCTGACCGATTTTTCCCTGCAACAGCACCAGAATCTCCGCCAGGCTTACCTGGACGGAAAGGTGGTGTTGACCCCGCACCCCTATGCCTATGCGCAATACGCCGACAAGCGCAACCTGGTCAGGCTGACCGAGGTGCAGGGATTGCGCGAACTGGGCGTGAACGAAGACGACATCTCGGTGTTGTACGCCGGCATCCCCAATACCGTGGCTGTGCAGCCGGACATGGCCGGGCAGTTGTGGGAAGAACGCAGGCTATGGTTCTTCAAGCCGGCCAGCGGCTACGGCGGCAAGGGCGCTTACCGCGGCGAAAAACTCACCAAGCGCGTGTTCGGCGAGATCATGCAGGGTGGCTATGTCGCGCAAAAGCTGGTGGTTCCGGGCGAGCGTGCGGTATGCGCGGAGGGCGCCGCGGCTACGCTACTCAAATTTGATGTGCGCTGCTATGTGTATGAGGGGCAGATCCAGCTCGTGGCTGGACGGCTGTATCAGGGGCAGACGACCAACATGCGCACGCCGGGAGGCGGATTTGCGCTGGTGCGTGTCGTCGAATGACGCGGATGGCTCGGCGATGAGCGGATTTCCATTTTAGGGTGACAGTGATGTTCTATGCTTTTCTTGCAATCGGGACCGGCGCGGCATGCGGCGCATGGCTGCGCTGGGGCCTGGGGCTGTGGCTCAACCCGGCGCTGCCTGAGCTGCCGCTGGGCACGCTTTCTGCCAATCTGATCGGCGGCTACCTGATCGGGATGTCGGTAGCCTTTTTTGCGCAGTATCCCGGCTTGGCGCCGGAATGGCGGCTGCTGGTCATCACCGGCTTCCTCGGTGGACTAACCACTTTTTCCACCTTTTCGGCGGAGACTGTCACTCTGCTGATGCGCGGCCAGTATGCATGGGGGTCGGCGATCATCGCCAGCCATCTGGGTGGCTCGCTGCTGATGACGGTGCTGGGGATCCAGACTTTCAAATGGCTGCACAATTAACACGAGCGTCGCGTTGCCACACGTTTGCTCTTTCTCCCGCTTGCGCAGAGGGAGAGCGTAGCGAGGGGGAATTGGATAGGGGGAAATCATGATCCTGCTTTCGTTCTACATCAGCGAGAAACAGCGCCATCGCGGCATGCCCATGTACGAGTGGTTGCTGGAAGAAGCAAAGGCACTGGGTGCGCACGGCGGCTCCGTGTTCCGCGCGATTGCCGGATTCGGCCGGCACGGGCGCATGCATGAGGAAACCTTTTTCGAATTGGCCGGCGAACTGGCGGTCAAGGTCGAATTCATCGTCGATGATGCGCTCGCCGAACAATTGCACGAAAAGATCCGCAGTCAGGGTTTGCAGCTGTTCTATGTGAAGCAGCCGGTGCAGGCCGGCGGGGATTGACGCTGCGGTGATTCCGGCAGGCGTCCGGAAAACTTCCGGTCGCGGGCGTGACCCGTTCCTGCAATTGCTTACGCTTCCGGGCAGCGCGTTAGTTTTTTCGCTGCGGAACGAGGATGGTGCGCACCCAGGGTTTGATCCGCAATAACTGCAATATCCTGCCGTCGCTTTTCTCCACTAAAACTGACTCGTCATGGTATTTGGCGCGCAGCGGGAGGAAACCGACTTCGGATTCGCTGCGTCCGCTGGCGCGGATTGCATCGTCTATTGCGGCGGCTTGCGCCGGATTCAGTTTCTTCAGTTCGGCTACAGGCCTGGCAGCCTGGCCTGCAACGCCAGCATGTTCGCCGTAGGGTTGGTAGTATTGCGGGAACTGCGGCAAATCTTTTCCGGAGAATGCACCCAATACCACTTCGTTGCGTTCCTTGATTCCGGTGGGCAATTCCGAGTAAACAAAAATCGGCCCGGTGAGCGGAAGCGAACGGTAGTCCGGGTTCCGGACCTTGGCCAGATCCTGATTGCTCAACATATTGGCGGTGACCAGATCGAAGGAATCCCGGCTGAACACGACGAATACCGGCCGCGCATGAAACATCACGCCGATGCCGTAGATCAGCGCCGCGGTCTGCAGCAGCGCTATCACCGACAGATCGAAGGTCAGTGCCCTGCGGCTCTTGCGCGGGTTGAAGATCATCAGCGTGAAAACAGGCCCGAGCACCACATCGACCCCGAGCAGGATCAGCAGGAAATGCTGTCCGTCGAGCGCGGAGAAGAACGGCGGTCTGTACCAGAGCAGCAGCATCAGCCCGATCGCGATGGCCGCGATGGCCGTGCTGATCGCGAGATGGATATAAAAGGCTTTTGAGCGTGACATGGTCGCGAATTGTAATTGAAGTTGGGCCGATGCCCGAGCCGACCTGGCGGGTTGTTCGCCGTATTCCGGTTACCCCTGCAACACGCCCATCTCTGCAAGCAGGGTGGTCAGCCGGCGAAGAAATCCTTGACCTTGTTCATCCATGATTTTGCGCGCGGGTTGTGGCGTTCGCTGTCCTTTTCGTTGATGGCCTCGAACTCGCGCAGCAGCTCTTTCTGCCGATCGGTCAGATTCACCGGCGTTTCCACCGCAACGTGGCAATGCAGGTCGCCATGGCTGGTGCTGCGTACACCCTTGATGCCCTTGCCGCGCAAGCGGAACACTTTTCCGCTTTGCGTCTCGGCGGGAATCTTGACCGTGGCCACCCCATCCAGCGTGGGTATCTCGATCGAGCCGCCGAGCGCGGCGGTAGTGAAGCTGATCGGCATTTCGCAATGCAGGTCGTTGTGGTCGCGCTGGAATACCGCGTGCGGCTTGATGTTGATCACCACATACAGATCGCCTGACGGCCCCCCGTTTGCGCCGTGTTCGCCCTCGTTGGCCAGGCGGATACGGTCCTCATTGTCCACGCCGGGAGGGATTTTGACCGACAAGGTTTTGTGCTGCTTGATGCGTCCGTTGCCGTTGCAGTCCTTGCACGGCGAGGTGATCATCTTGCCGCTGCCGTGGCAGCGCGGACAGGTCTGCTGGATCGAGAAGAAGCCTTGCTGCATGCGCACCTGGCCATGGCCGGCGCAGGTGGTGCAGGTGGTCGGTGTGGTGCCGGGTTTGGCGCCGGTGCCATGGCAAGTCTCGCATTCTTCCATCGAAGGTATGCGGATCTTGGTCTCGGTGCCGCGCGCGGCTTGTTCGAGGGTGATTTCGAGGTTGTAGCGAAGATCGGCGCCGCGCTGCACGCTGCTGCGTCCGCCGCCGCCGCGCCCGCCACCGAAGATGTCGCCAAAGATGTCGGAGAAATCAAAACCCTGCGCACCTGCGCCGAACGGGCCCCCGCCACCCATGCCGCCTTCGAATGCGGCATGGCCATGCTGGTCGTAGGCGGCCCGCTTCTGGCTGTCGCTCAGCGTTTCGTAGGCTTCCTTGGCTTCCTTGAAATGTTCCTCGGCTTTCGGGTTGTCCGGATTGCGGTCGGGATGGTGCTTCATCGCCAGCTTGCGATAGGCCTTTTTTATTTCTTCATCAGAGGCATCGCGGTTGATTCCGAGAACTTCGTAGTAGTCTTTTTTTGCCATTTATTGTGGGAAGGGAGAAGAGGGAAGTGGGAAGGGTCAGGGTGTGCGGCGCTTGATGGAAGCGGACAGACCCATCAATAATCCCGATACTTCATCTACTTTTCCGTTCAACTCCTCTGCATTATTCAAGTAGTCTAACTTCGCGGCAAGCTCAATCAGGGTATCCAGCTCGGATAACGAACCAGCTGCGATGCTCAGGAAGTGTAGCAGTTCTTTCGTGCCATTACGGGCAAAGCCTTCTGCAATGTTCGCAGGAACAGAAACTGCCGCACGTTGCATCTGGCTGGATAATCCGAACTTTTCCCGGGCAGGAAAAGAGGAAGTGGAGGTGTAAATCGCAGTCACCAACTCAATTGCTTGTTGCCAAGCTTTCAAGTTGCGGTGAGCGCGCTTCACACCCTTGTCCCTTCCCCCTTGATCCCTTCTCGCTGCTACTTCTTTTCGTCCTTGACTTCGGTGAATTCTGCATCCACCACGTCGCCTTCGCCAGCCTTGGCTTCGGGTTGCGCGCCACCCTGGGAGGCCTGCGCCTTGGCTTGTTCGGCTGCGTACATCTTCTCGCCGAGTTTTTGCGCAGCGGTAGACAGAGCGGCAGTCTTGGCTTCAATGGCGTCCTTGTCGTCTGTCTTGACTACTGCCTCGGCATCCTTCAGCGCAGACTCGATGCTGGTCTTCTCCTCGGCACTCAGCTGGTCGCCATATTCTTTCAGCGACTTGTGCGTGCCATGGATCAGCGAATCAAGCTGGTTGCGCGCGGTTACCAGTTCCAGGGCCTTGCGGTCGTCTTCGGCATGGGCTTCGGCATCCTGCACCATCTTCTGGATTTCCGCTTCGCTCAGACCGGAGCTGGCCTGGATCTTGATCTTGTTCTCCTTGCCGGTCGCCTTGTCCTTGGCCGACACATGCAGGATGCCGTTCGCGTCGATGTCGAAAGTCACTTCGATCTGCGGCATGCCGCGCGGTGCCGGCGGGATGTCGGACAGGTTGAACTGTCCCAGGCTCTTGTTGCCGGACACCACTTCGCGCTCGCCCTGCAGCACATGGATGGTTACCGCATTCTGGTTGTCCTCGGCGGTCGAGAACACCTGCGAAGCCTTGGTCGGGATCGTGGTGTTCTTCTTGATCAGCTTGGTCATCACCCCGCCCATGGTTTCGATACCCAGGCTCAGCGGAGTCACGTCGAGCAACAGCACGTCCTTGACTTCGCCCTGCAGGACGCCGCCCTGGATCGCGGCACCGACTGCGACGGCTTCGTCAGGATTGACGTCCTTGCGCGGTTCCTTGCCGAAGAAGGCTTTGACTTTTTCCTGCACCATGGGCATGCGGGTCTGGCCGCCGACCAGGATCACGTCGGCGATGTCGGACGTCGAAACACCCGCGTCTTTCATCGCGATCTTGCACGGCTCTATCGTGCGGGCGACCAGGTCTTCGACCAGGCTTTCCAGCTTGGCGCGGGTGATCTTCACCGCCAGGTGTTTCGGGCCGCTGGCATCCGCGGTGATATAGGGCAGATTCACTTCGGTTTGCTGAGCGCTGGACAACTCGATCTTGGCTTTTTCGGCCGCATCTTTCAGGCGCTGCAGTGCCAGCATGTCCTTCTTCAGGTCTATGCCGCTCTCCTTCTTGAACTCGTCGACCAGGAATTCGATGACACGCATGTCGAAGTCTTCGCCGCCGAGGAAGGTGTCGCCGTTGGTGGACATCACCTCGAACTGATGCTCGCCTTCGATCTCGGCAATATCGATGATGGAGATATCGAAGGTGCCGCCGCCCAGGTCATAGACCGCGATCTTGCGGTCGCCTTCCTGCTTGTCCAGCCCGAAAGCCAGCGCGGCTGCGGTCGGCTCATTGATGATGCGCTTCACCTCCAGGCCTGCGATACGGCCGGCATCCTTGGTGGCCTGGCGTTGCGCATCGTTGAAGTAGGCCGGCACGGTGATGACCGCTTCGCTGACCGGTTCGCCGAGATAGTCTTCGGCGGTTTTCTTCATCTTGGTCAGCACTTGCGCGGAGATCTCCGGCGCAGAGATTTCCTTGTCGCGTACTTTCACCCATGCGTCGCCATTCTTCGCCTTGACGATGGAATAGGGCACCATGCCGATGTCCTTCTGCACCATGGGCTCCTCGAAACGGCGGCCGATCAGACGTTTGACGCCGTACAGCGTGTTCTTGGGGTTGGTCACGGCCTGGCGCTTGGCCGGCGCACCGACCAGGATCTCGCCGTCTTCCATGTAGGCGATGATCGACGGGGTGGTGCGGGCTCCTTCCGCGTTCTCGATCACCTTGGTCTTGCCGTTTTCCATGATGGCCACGCAGGAGTTGGTCGTGCCCAGATCGATACCGATGATTTTTCCCATGATGCTTTCCTTTCAGTTGTATGCTTAAAACGAAACAGTCTATTGCCTTGCCGCCTAACATCAGGGCGGAGCCGGATATTTCAAGTGCTTTGGTTGGGGAAGTGAGAAGCGGGAAGTGAGAAGGATAACCCCGGCGCTCTTTGTTCAGGGAGTGGTTCTGCCCTGCTTTCTTCCCCCTTTACCCTTCCCGTTTAGTCTTTCCCCTTGGCCACCGTCACCATGGCCGGGCGCAGCACGCGGTCGCTCAATGTGTAGCCTTTTTGCATCACGCTGACCACGGTGTTGGCAGGCTGGTCGCTTTCCACCATGCCGATCGCCTGATGCTTGTGCGGATCGAGTTTTTCGCCGACCGGGTTGATTTCCTTGATGTTGAATTTATCGAAGGCGCTGGAAAGCTGCTTCAATGTCAGTTCCATGCCGCTCTTGAAACTCTCGACATTCTCGGTCTGCACCGCAAGACCGGCTTGCAGGCTGTCCATCACCGCCAGCAATTCGCCGGAGAAGCGCTCAACCGCGAATTTCTGTGCCTTGCTGACGTCCTCGACGGCGCGGCGGCGGATGTTCTCGCCCTCAGCCTTGGCATACATCCAGGCATCGTAATGTTCCTGCGCCTTGCGCTCGGCTGCCTTGAGCAGTTCTTCCAGGCTGGGCATCACCTCGGCAGCGCTTTTCGCGGAGGTTTCCGTCCCGGTCTGGGGTGTATTCTGGGCTTCGGGTTGCGGGTTGGTATCGTTCAGTTCCATGCCATTCTCCAAATTTTGACCTGTCAGCAATGGGGGCCAATTCACCCATTTCAAGTGCCAATGCAAAATTATTTTTTGCGCATGAGATAATGCGCGCCTTCCGAGTGCGGCGTCGTCATGTCCAAGCCCAAGAATTACCACTGGCGTATCGCCGGATTCTATTTCTTCTATTACGCCTTCGTGGGGATGTTCGCGCCCTATTGGAGCCTATACCTGAAGTCCATAGGTTTCGATGCGGTCGAGATCGCCATCCTGATGTCGATCCAGCCGGTGATGCGCATGGTAGCTCCCAGCCTGTGGGGCTGGCTGGCCGACCATAGCGGCAGGCGCCTGCTGGTGGTGCAGATCGCCGCGATGCTGAGCGTGCTGAGCTATCTGGGCGTGTTTGCGGCGACCGGCTTCCGGGGGATGTTCCTGGTGCTGGCGCTGATGGGCTTCTTCTGGAGCGCCTCGATGCCGCTGGTCGAGGCGACCACGCTGACTTATCTGGGCAAGCACAGCGCGCGTTACGGCCGCATCCGCTCATGGGGTTCGATCGGCTTCATCGTGTCGGTGCTGGGGCTGGGCTATGCCTTTGACCACATTGCGATAGCATGGCTGCTGTGGGCCGGGCTTGCCTGCGAGCTGGGCATCCTGGTGTTCTCGCGCCAGATCCCGCCTGTCGAAGTGCTGGCGCACCATACCGACCATCAGCCGATCAGGCGGATTGTGCTGCAGCCGCGCGTGCTGGCGCTGTTCGGCGCCTGCTTCCTGATGTCGGTCGCGCACGGCCCCTATTACACCTTTTATTCCATATACCTGGTCGATCATGGCTATGCGAAAAGCGCAGTCGGCGGGCTGTGGGCGCTGGGGGTGATCTGCGAGATCGGAGTGTTCTTCCTGATGCCTGCGCTGGTGCGCCGTTTCGGCTACACCCGCATCCTGCTGGCCAGCTTCGGCGCCGCGATCGTCCGTTTCGCGCTGATCGGCTGGGGGATAGATTTCCTGACGCTGCTGTTTATCGCGCAAGTGCTGCATGCCGCCACCTTCGGGGCCTACCACGCCGCTTCGATGGGGCTGGTGCACGAATTCTTCCAGGGGCGGCACCAGTCCAGAGGACAGGCCCTGTTCGGCAGCCTCACCTATGGAGCGGGGGGCATGCTGGGCGGCCTGGCGAGCGGCCCGGTCTGGCAGCACTATGGCGCGAGTGTGCTTTACTCATGCAGCGCCGGCGCTGCGTTGCTGGGGCTGTTGCTGGTGCTGTGGAAGCTGTGGCACGGCGGCAATGCGCCGGGCCCGGTAGTCCAGGGTGGCTGAATCTCAGACCGGATGGTATTGGTACAGCCAGGTTTCAGTGAGCGTCTGTTTCCCCGAACGGAGGAACAGGCGTATGTCAACCGGATCGGTTTCCTTCTCCGGCACGCCGAAATCGAAGCGCGTGAACCAATGCCCCGGCTCCCCGTTGGGGAGGGGCTGGGTTAGCACGTTCGATATCGTGCCGCGCGCAACCGACAGCACGGCTTCCACTTTGGCGCCGGGGACGAGATGATCGAGTTCGCCGCCCTTGAATTCGACCTCGAATTTGTGCACCCCGGGCGGACGTTGTGCCGGTTCGCCGCCGCGCCCGATGCGGGTGGCCACACAGCGCGCCAGACCGGTCTTGAACGGTTCCTCGGCTTGCCAGTGCAGGCGGTAGCGCAAACGATAGCTGGAGCCTGCCTTGGCTTTTTCGCGCGGCACCCACATCGCGACGATGTTGTCGTAAAGTTCTTCATCCGTGCTCAGCTCGACCAACTGCACCGAACCCTCGCCCCACTGATCCAGCGGTTCGATCCACAGGCTGGGACGGCGCTCGTAATGTACTTCGTCTAGGTATTCCCCGAAACGGCGCTCCCGCTGCATCAGGCCGAATCCGCGCGGGTTGCGGTCGGCAAAGGATGACACGTTGATGGTCTGGCGGTCGATCAGGGGGCGCCAGATATGCTCATCGGCGCCGGTCCACAGTGCCAGGCCGTCCGAATCATGCACCTCGGGGCGCCAGTCTATCTGGAAAGGCTTGTCCTTCCCGGAGAACCAGTACATCGAAGTGGCCGGTGCGATGCCGAAGCGTTCAACATCCTTGCGCAGGAACAGGTTGGCTTCGATGTCCATCACGACTCCACTCCCGCGCGTCATCGCAAAGCGGTAGGCGCCGGTGATGCTGGGACCATCCAGCAGGGCGTAGACATCCACCGTGTTTGAGTTGTCCTTCGATGGGGCGAAATAGAACCGGGTGAATGCCGGAAATTCCTCGGGATGGTCCGGTTCTACCACATTGATCGCGATGCCCCGTGCCGAAAGGCCGTATTGATACTCGTCGCCGATCGCGCGGAAATACGAGGCCCCCAGAAATGCCGCCCAGTCGTTGTGTTGCCAATCGAGGCGTGACTGGTCGCCGAGGCGACTTTCCTGGATACGGAAGCCGGCGTAGCTGGTATGGGCTCCCAATTGCTGGGCAGGGCTGTCGTCTGGCATCTCGAAATGATGCTTGTCGTACAGGATTTCACGTGCGATCAACTGGGGTTGTTTTTCGTTCCGGGAACTGTCGAGGCGATACATCTGCACCGGAAACTGGAAAAAGCGTCCCGGGTGAAAAAAAGCGATCGGGTACTGTCCCGGTCCGTTGGCGAACAGCGCATCCTCTGGTTTGAAGCGGATTTTTCCGTGAGCAGCCCAATCGATCTGTTCGAGCACGTCGCGGTTGGGTTGGGAGATAGGCTGGTATGCCTGCTGCGCCAGCAGCCGGGCTTGTTCTATCAGCCCCTCCCAGGAGAAGGGAGAAGCAGAACCCAGCGCCAATCCGGTTTCGGCGGAGATCGCATCGGACCAGGGAAAAGCACTTGAAGCAGCGGCAGCAGCCAGCAGGCCAAGAAATTGGCGACGGTTGAATTCGGACATGTTAGAACCTTGATTTATTTGCTACAGCTCACTGGGTCCAAGCCTGAGGCAAACCTCAAGCCCAGGCGCGCACCAATACGGTGGGAGTCGAACGTTCCTCCGGCGTGAGCAGCCAGCGGCGGCGTTGCAAGGACAGGCCCCAGCGGGATTCGCTGGTCAGAACCGCCAGCGGTGCTGCGAGCAGCAGCGGCAAACCGACCGGCAGCAGCCACCATACCGCATCGTGATAGGCATGGAAGGTTGCCGATAGCCCGCAGCCGACGGCGACCATGATGGGCACGAAACGCTGGAAAGCATCGCGCCACAGGATGGACTGGGATTCGCGCTGCGGAGATTTCCACTCGAGGTTCAGCCCGGTCAGCGCAGTGACGACAAACAAGGTATGAGCCATCATGCGGATCGGTGCCTGCAGCGCAGACAGGACTGCTTCCAGGATGGAACTTTTGATCAATGCGGCAGCGCCGCCATAAGCCGGTTGCTCGCCGCGCAGCAGGACTGCTCCTACCGCCAGCACGCGCGGCAGGAACAGCAGGGTCAGGGTCAGTCCCCACAACCATTGCAGCGGAGGCGACATTTGCAGATAGGAGAAGAATCCGGTGGATCCGGTATGCGGTTCCAGCAGCCGCAGGCTTAAACTGGCCAGCAGGAAGCATAGCCACAGCGGAGCAGACACATACGCCATTGCGCCGGTGAACAGCATGGCACGGTGCACCGGCTGGAAACCCGGTTCGGTGATCAGGCGAAAATTCATCAGGTTGCCCTGGCACCAGCGGCGATCGCGCTGAAGTTCTTCCATCAGGTTGGACGGCTGCTGCTCGTAACTGCCTTCCAGGTCGGTGGTGAGCCAGGTGTAATAGCCGGCACGGCGCATCAGCGCCGCTTCGACGAAATCGTGCGACAGAATCTCTCCGGAGAGCCCGCCGCGGCCGGACAATTTGGCCAAGGCGCAATGCTGCATGAACGGCTCGACACGGATGATGGCGTTATGTCCCCAGTAATGGGATTCGCCCAATTGCCAATACATCATGCCCGCAGTGAACAATCGTCCGACTACACGCCCGGCAAACTGCTGGGCGCGGGCATGCAGGGTCTGCACGCCGCAGGCGCGCGGGGCAGTCTGGATGATGCCTGCTTTCGGGTTGGCCTCCATCAGGCGTACCAGCGTGGTAATGGTCTCTCCGGACATCACGCTGTCCGCATCGAGTACTACCATGTAGCGGTAATTGCGTCCCCAGCGGCGGCAGAAGTCCGCGACATTGCCGGCCTTGCGCCTGGTGCGGCGCTGGCGCAGCCGGTAATAGATACGGCAACGCTCCCCGAGTTGTTGCTGCAGGGTAGACCAGGCCGCGAGTTCCTGCGCGCATATGGCTGGGTTGTAACTGTCTGACAGCACGTAAACATCGAACAGGTCACTTCCCTCACTATCCGCCAGGGATTCGCAGGTGGCGCGCAACCCGGCAAAAACAGGACCAACCGGCTCGTTGCAGATCGGCATGATGATGGCTGTGCGCGCATCGTGACTCAAGGCCTGGCGACGGGCCGCGTCTGCAGACAGGGCGTAAGGGTCAGCCCGCCAAAGCACCCATAAGCCCATCAGCGCAGTTACAAAGCCGGCCGTTACCCAGCCCAGTAGCAAAGCAAACAGCACCAGTTGAATAAAATGCAGAACCGGGTGAGCACTTCCGACCATCTCCGTATGGTAAAGGAGAACGGCGGCACAGACGGCGCTGGCGATGACGAGCATCACCAAAGCCATTCTGCGCATCGAAGCTGCCCCCTTCCAGGAGGGGGAGGGGTGGTCTACTTCCTGGTTAATACCAGCTCTGCGAAACAGGGCACTCCCCAAGCCATGCCAGAAACCGGCCCAGGGGCGCGGTACCATGCTGCCGCGACGGATGGGCGGTGAAATTCTTGCGGTTCGGATTGTGGCCGGGGCGTCATTTCGATTCATTGTGATCTTGAGGTAGTGTACTTTGACTACCATCAAGCAACTATCGGGCCAGAAATAAAATGTTATTGCATCGTTATGATAAATAAAGATTAATCGCAGAATAGCGGTGAGTTTACCGCTTGTTCAGTTGTTCAATCCCTGAAAACCTGTCGTCAGGAAGAGACGGCATGGTTGGTGATCAGCCCGGATGTCGAGGTAACATGCAGTAATAAAAAGGAATTATGGCTGTCATCAAAAGGAGACGGGTAGGATGGGCTGCCGAGGTGAAGCTGGGACGGGATGTAATGTGGATGTTTCGAACTTGCGTCAGTCAAGTAGTTGCTTTTGCTTGCAGGCTCATCACAGGGCCCGGATATTCATTCAATTCCTGTTCAGGGAAGGGTCGATCTGGTGCTTCTGGAGCAGCTTGTAAAATTCAGTCCGGTTGCGCTTGGATAACTTTGCTGCCTGGGTTACGTTGCCTTCGGTTATTTTGAGAATGCGGATCAGGTAATCCCGTTCAAAGCGCCTTTTGGCTTCTTCAAGTGAAGTCAGCATCTCCTCCGCATTGTGAATATTCTGCTGAACCAGAACCGAGGAGATCAGCGGGGTGGTGCACAGGACCACGCTTTGCTCGACAACATTCTGAAGCTGCCGGACGTTTCCGGGCCAAGCACTGCTGATCAGCGTTTCCATAGCCTCGGTCGAAAACCCGGTGATGTTTTTATTGTATTTTTTGGCAAGCAACGCAAGAAAATGCTTGGCCAATAGCGGGATATCTTCACGGCGCTGCGACAGGGCCGGGATCACCAGTTCCACGACGTTAAGCCGATAGTAGATATCTTCGCGGAAGTTCCCGGCAGCGATTTCCGCTTTCAGGTCGCGGTGGGTCGCTGAAATAATACGCACATCGAGAGGGATGGTCTGGGTGGAGCCAAGCGGAGTGACCCGTTTTTCCTGGATCACGCGCAACAGTTTGCTTTGCAGGACCAGGGGCATATCGCCGATTTCATCCAGAAAAACGGTGCCGCCCGTCGCTGACTGGAATAATCCCTTATGGTCCCTGACCGCACCGGTAAATGCGCCCTTGGAATATCCGAAAAGTTCAGATTCGAGCAGTTGTTCAGGAATGGCGGCGCAATTGATAGCCACGAACAGGCCTTGCGATCTGCCGCTTGCATTGTGGATCGCGTGCGCAAGCAGTTCCTTGCCGGTTCCGCTCTCGCCCCTGATCAGCACGCTCGCATCGCCTTCTGCCACGAGTCTGGCTTTTGTCAGGATATCTTCCATCGCCGCGCTCTGGGTAATGATATCCGCGCGCCAGTTATTCGCTTGTCCGGGCTGCTGCGAGGCGGTGGAAGAAAGATGGAGCGCCTTGTCTACATGACTGAGCAGCACCCTGCTGTCGAAAGGCTTGGTCAGATAACCGAACAGTCCGCGCTGGGTGGCGTTGACGGCGTCCGGGATTGTGCCATGAGCGGTCAGCATGATGACAGGGAGGGTGGGAAGGGTTTTGTGTATATATTCGAACAACGCCATGCCGTCCATGCCCGGCATGCGCATGTCAGTTATTACCAGATGCGGCCTGGATATATCCAGGCTGTTGATCGCTGCTTCGGCGCTGCCCGCCGTTGCCACATCGAATCCGGAGGAGGTGAGCCGCATTGAAAGCAGCTGCAGCAAGTCGGTATCATCGTCGACGATCAATATCTTGCGCGGTGGCATGGCTGACGGTTGCGCCGAACTCATGGCTGATCCCTGTGTATCATGTTGATTTCCAGATTCTTGACGGCATCGATCTTCCCCTGGAGAAACTCGGAATGGGCTTTTTCGGCAGCGAGTGCCTTGGCAAGGTCATTCGAGGTGTCGCTTTCCCGCTGCTGTTCGGTGAGCAGCACATTCAGCATCCTGGCCAGGTTGTGCAGGGCGGGAGGCGGGGATGCCGGATTGGCGGGCGGGTCTTGCAGCAGCTTGAGTGCTTCCGCGATGCTTTGAAATGAAGTGTTGGGCAGCGACAGCAGCATGGCCAGTTTGACGCGATCGGAATCGCTCCCGGTTTTTGTATAGCTTTCCTTGGTCGCGTTGTATTCCGTTGCCAGGTCAGGTTGGGACAACGAGCCTATGCAGGTGTAGTACAGCACGGCCCGATTCAAGGTCAGGGTAATGCCGGGTTGCGGCGGGCAAGATGCAACATCCGTTGTTGCGGAAGGATGAATTGCCGCATTGGTGCAGGAGCCGAGTATGGATACGACCATCAGCGCGTTGGCAGTTCGGATCAACTGGGTTTTGCGGTTCATGTCGGTGCCGTTGCAAATGTTAGCGGTAGGGTGACTCGGAAGCAGGTGCCTGCTTCGTGTTCTACCAATTCTATATTACCCCCATGAGCCAATGCATATTCGCGGGCAATGGACAACCCGAGTCCTGTCCCCTTGATGTGGCCCTGGTGCGTTTTGCGTCCCTGGTAAAAAGCTTCGAAAATCTTCCCCCGGTCCATCGGATCTATACCGGGTCCCGAATCAATCACATCCAGTCTGACGGTGTTGTTGATATTCACCGCATGGATTTTGATGAGTCCGCCTTCAGGGGAATATTTGATCGCATTGGAAAGCAGATTGTCCACGATAATTCCGACTTTTTGTTTGTCGCAAAATATTGATGCATCGGGGCAAAGGAGTTCGATATGCAACGATTTGTTTTTCATTGCCAGATATTGATCGTGCACCACCGTGTCGAGTATCGCCCTGATCGCACAATTTTGTTTGGCCAGTGTGGTTTGCCCGGTTTCCCCGGCCTGAAGTGCGCTGAAGTTTAACAGGTCTTCGATTCTTTTTTGCAGCTGTATGCTGTTTGCGAACAGTATCCTTGCAATCTCGCCTTGCTTGGCATTCAGTTCGCCGGCGATTCCGTCCGAGAGCAGGTTTGCTCCTTCGCGGATTGAAGTCAGCGGAGTTTTGAGTTCGTGAGAGACATGCTGCAAAAATGTGGTTTTCTGGTCTTCAATTTCCAGCAGGCGCTGGCGCATCCAGTCCAGCCTTTCTCCCAGCAGTTGCAGGTCCTGTGGCCCGCTTATTTTTATGGTATTTGTCAGCTTTCCATTGCCCATCGAGCGTATCGCATCGTCGATCTGCCGAATCGGCCTGACAATCAATACCGAGAATCCATATGCCAGCAGGATTGCAAATGGTATCAATCCCATCAGCATCCAGAGGATGCTGCTGTTTGCCTTGCCAGCCATCTCCTGTATTGCCTGAATCTCCTGTTCGATCGGGGCGTCGCCGTGGTTCAGGAATGCCTGTGTGGATTCCAGCAGCGGAGAAAAATTGACACTCGATTTGACGCCATTTTGAGGTGTCCTGGAAATTTTCAGTACATCACCATAAATTGAGGACTCGGCCGAGTCCATGGATTGCACAAGCTGGATCTGTTGGTCAGACAGAGGCAGGTCTTTCAGGGTTTGCAGCGTCTCCTGAAATTTTTCATGTCCCTGGTAATATCCCTTCAGCAGTGAATTGTCAGCCAAAATCAGTGACAGCCTGGTGCTGCGCTCCATGGTTGCCGCTAGGTCGACCAATATGCGGCTGTAGTGTGCGATTTGCTCTGCCTTGTATACGGCCTCGCGGCTCTGCTTGGAAAGCTGGTTGATCGAAGCTGCGCTGTATATCAGCGGCAGCATCAACGGCAGGGTCACCAGCAAAAGTCCGGCGAGTATCAGTCCGGGAAATGATTTTGGATTTTGCCCCGGGATTCTTTTCCTGGTGGCGGCTGCGGGGTGGTTGCTCATTGCGATTTGGATTGTGGCCGAAACGGGGCGCTGAAAAATCTAATCAGTTGTCTGGGCAATCACGGAAGATCAGAAGCGCGCTAGATGGATTTTTTTGATGCAGCGTCTTGCCTTCTGTCAGCCGAATTCAGCCTTCTTTCCAGAAGCTCCGGGTAGCGTTGCGCCGGGTTTTGCCTGCGGTCGCTATTTCTTTCCCGGCGGTCTTCCACCAATTGTCTTCTGCTGGCTGTTGCAGGGGAAGACAGATCAGAGCCCGGGGTCCGTGGAGGGGTGCGTTGCAGCATCCCGATGTCGGCATTGTGCGCGATCATATATTCCGCAAACAGGATATTTTTCTCGATCGCTTCGAGATACAGATTCTGCCCGCAGAAATGTTTTTCTGCGTAGCGATAGACACCATTCAGCGCATCGTTCATGCGCTTTCTTGCGCCGCGGTAAAATTCAGGCGTCTTTATTACCAGATCCTGCGGGGAGGAGAAAATGACTTGCTCATTGCCGCTCCCGTTGCGTTTTCTGGCGATGCCCGCAAGGACGAATTCGCTGTACAGCCGGTCATAGCATTTTTCAAGGTAACAGCGATCAGACATCTGTGCCAGTATGTCTGCGGATGCCACCAGACTCCCGATTACCTGATATACAGGGGAGGTGACCTGGACGTGCTCAATCGGAATCTCATAGCCGGTGTAATGAATCACTTTGGCGGCCTCCGACAACTCGCTCATGCCGGCCGACGGCAAATAACTTTTCAGCCGTTCTTCGCTGCGCGAGACATGAATCAGTGTGAATTCGGCGCCTTGCCTGTGATCTTCGCTATCACGTTTACGCAGGTAACCGCTGTCGTGAAACAGCGCCATCAGAATGCCGAAGGCAAACAACTCCTCCCCCAATCTTTTGCCGTTGCTTTGCGTGCGCTCGTAACCGTCCAGCAAGCGTGCGCTGGCCAGTGTCACGTCCATAATGTGCTGCAAGTCATGATAGCCGGTATCGCACGGCGCAAAGTCAGGATGCTCGCCGCGGTACATCCGGGAAATGTCGCTCACGGCCTGTTCCAGGATAGCGGTGCTCGCGTGCGGGTAGAGGTCGAGAAAAATGCATTTCACCGCATCGCTCACCGATACCGGATCGGTCACGTTAACGATGTTGGCCACATCAAAACTGTTCCGGCGAAATCGGGTGCGTTCGTTCTTCATCGCGCTATGCTAACACGAAGCGTATCTGCGTTGTGCCCAAAGTATTGTGTTGGTTATAAAGACGAAATGTCCTGTTCGCGGATCGGTCCTGCGATTGTTTTGGAATGCCGCTATCAGAGACTGGCTGGCGCAGAGGCTTAGACCTGGGCACGCCTGTTATGGCATAATCATCCGTTCCAAAAGGCGCTATCCGCCGGGTGAAATGACATGAAGGCACAAAATCTTTACGACAAACTCTGGGATGCTCACGTGGTGCGGCAGGAAAATGACGGCACCGCGTTGATTTACATCGACCGCCATCTGGTGCATGAGGTGACCAGCCCGCAGGCATTTGAAGGACTCAAGCTGGCCGGGCGCGGACTCTGGCGCAGCGCTTCGATTCTTGCGGTCGCAGATCATAATGTGCCCACGGTGCGCCGCGTGGAACGCATCTACGATCCGGTATCGCGGCTGCAGGTGGAGACGCTGGACAGCAATTGCGCAGAATTCGGCGTGACCGAATTCAGGATGAACGACCCGCGCCAGGGCATCGTGCACGTGATCGGGCCGGAGCAGGGGGCGACTTTGCCTGGCATGACTGTGGTGTGCGGCGATTCCCATACCAGCACGCACGGTGCCTTTGCAGCTCTGGCGTTCGGCATCGGCACGTCCGAGGTCGAGCATGTGATGGCAACGCAATGTTTGCTGATCAAGAAATCCAGTGCCATGCAAGTGGTGGTAGAAGGCGCGTTGGGCAGGGGCGTCACCGCCAAGGACATCGCGTTGGCGGTGATCGGCAAGATAGGCACGGCAGGCGGAACAGGCTATGCCATCGAGTTTGCCGGCGATACGATACGCCGTCTCTCGATGGAAGGGCGCATGACTTTGTGCAATATGGCGATCGAAGCCGGTGCGCGCTCCGGCATGGTCGGCGTGGATGACAATACCATCAACTATCTGAAGGGGCGGCCATTCGCTCCCCGCGGCGAGTTGTGGGAACAGGCAGTTGCATACTGGCGCACTTTGCGCAGCGACGAGGGCGCGCAGTTCGACAAGGTCGTTCGGGTGGATGCCACACAGATCAGGCCGCAAGTGACCTGGGGAACATCGCCGGAAATGGTGGTTGCGGTTGACGGACGCGTGCCGGATCCGGCGACTTTCAGCGATCCGGTCAAGCGTGAAGCCGCCGCGCGCGCGCTGCGCTATATGGGCCTGGCGGCCAACACGCCCATCGCCGAGATCGGCATCGACAAAGTCTTCATCGGCTCCTGCACCAATTCCCGTATCGAGGATTTGCGTGCTGCGGCTGCGATCGCTCGAGGCAAACATGTCGCGGCGAACGTCAAACTGGCGATGGTCGTGCCGGGTTCCGGACTGGTGAAGCGACAGGCAGAACAGGAAGGTCTGGACCAGGTCTTTATCGCGGCTGGTTTTGAATGGCGCGAACCCGGCTGTTCGATGTGCCTGGCGATGAATGACGATAAACTGGAGCCGGGCGAACGTTGCGCCTCGACTTCCAACCGCAACTTCGAGGGGCGGCAAGGGCAGGGCGGGCGCACTCATCTGGTCAGTCCGGAAATGGCTGCGGCGGCGGCCATCGCAGGGCATTTCGTGGATGTGAGCCGGTCTTAACAGGCGCGGGGGCGGAGCATCCCGCTGCCGTTGCAATTCATGATAATTGTAGAGTTCAATAAAGACGATGAGGAGTGAGAAATTGAGGCAAATAATTGTTTTGCTGGTATTGCTCGGGCTGGGCGCAGTTCAACAGGCATTCGGGGCTGACAACGGCGATGAGAAGAACAGCGGGTTGAACCTGCAGAATGTGGAAAAGGGATTGCAGTCGATCGGGCAAGGCATCTCAAAAGGTGCGCGCGAGTCGGGCATAGAAAATGGGTTGCACAAGGCTGGCAACGAGGTTAAAGACGCCGGCGCAAAGCTCGGGAAAAAGCTGGACAAGAGTGGCGGCAAATCGCAAGACGACAAGAAATGAAAAAAATATAAAGGACACGCTAATGCGAAAATTTACCGTGCTGGATGGCCTGGTCGCGCCGCTGGATCGTGCCAATGTGGATACCGATGCGATCATCCCGAAGCAGTTCCTGAAGTCGATCAAGCGTTCCGGTTTCGGCCCGAATCTGTTTGATGCATGGCGTTATCTGGATCACGGTGAGCCGGGCATGGATAACTCGAAACGTCCGTTGAACCCGGATTTCGTGCTGAACCAGCCGCGCTATCAGGGTGCGCAGATACTGCTGGCGCGCGAAAATTTCGGCTGCGGCTCCTCCCGCGAGCACGCTCCTTGGGCATTGGATGATTATGGTATTCGCGCCATTATTGCGACCAGCTTTGCCGACATCTTTTTCAACAACTGTTTCAAGAACGGCTTGCTGCCGATACGTTTGGCTGAGCAGCAGGTGGACGAGTTGTTCAAGGCGGTGGCTGGCCATGACGGCTATGAGCTGAAGATCGACCTGGAGCGGCAAACCATTACGGCGCCGGATGGCACGGTGTATACGTTCGAGGTCGAGACATTTCGCAAGCACTGCTTGTTGAACGGGTTGGATGATATCGGTTTGACCCTGCAGCATGTCGATGAGATCAAAAGTTACGAGGCGAAACACCGTGCCGCACAACCCTGGTTGTATGCCTGAATTAAATGCACATCCGGAGTTTGCACAGATCACGCAGATTCCAATCTGTGCGATCTGCGGGGACATTTTTTTGAATTGTAATCTTGACAGGAAATGTAAATGAAGATCGCAGTTTTGCCGGGTGACGGCATCGGACCGGAAATCGTGGCGCAAGCGGTGAAAGTGCTGGATGCGTTGCGCCGCAACGGATTGAAAGTGGAATTGGAATATGCGCATATCGGCGGAGCAGGCTACGATGCGGCGGGCGATCCCTTGCCGGACGCAACGCTCAAACTCGCACAGGCTTCCGATGCGGTGTTGCTGGGTGCAGTGGGTGGCTACCAATACGATAAGCTGGCCCGGCCGTTGCGTCCCGAGCAGGGACTGTTGCGTATTCGCAAGGGCCTGGGATTGTTTGCCAACCTGCGTCCGGCGCTGGTGTATCCCGAACTGGTCAATGCTTCCAGTCTTAAGCCCGAACTGGTGTCGGGCCTGGATATCATGATCTTGCGCGAACTGACCGGAGACATTTACTTCGGCCAGCCGCGCGGCATCCGCACGCTTGAGGACGGTGAGCGCCAGGGCTTCGATACCATGCTGTACAGCGAATTCGAGATTCGTCGCGTGGCGCATGTCGGCTTCCAGATCGCAATGAAGCGCGGCAAATCAGTCTGTTCGGTGGACAAGGCCAACGTGCTGGACACCAGCATGTTCTGGCGCGAGATCGTGACCGATGTGGCCAGGCAGTACCCGGACGTGGCGTTGACGCACATGTATGTCGACAATGCCGCGATGCAGCTGGTGCGGGCGCCGAAGCAGTTCGACGTGATCCTGACCGGTAATATCTTTGGCGACATCCTGTCCGATGAAGCGTCGATGTTGACCGGCTCGATCGGCATGCTGCCCTCGGCATCGCTGGATGCGAACAACAAAGGCCTGTATGAGCCTTGCCATGGGTCGGCGCCGGACATCGCTGGCAAGGACATCGCCAACCCGTTGGCAACGATCCTGTCGGCGGCGATGATGATGCGTTACACCTTCGCAAGGGAAGACGTCGCGCAGCAGATCGAGACCGCGGTGCGCCACACGCTGCAACAGGGCTTGCGTACCGCGGACATTGCCGAAGCGGGCAATCAGAAGATCGGTACTGAAGCGATGGGCGATGCGGTAGTCAGGAATTTATAAAATTCACTTTGGAAAGAGCAAGCATGAGCAAGCAATATGATGTGTGTATATTAGGTGCAACCGGTGCGGTGGGTGAGGTGATGTTGTCGATACTGGAACAGCGCAAGTTCCCGGTGCGCAACCTCTACCCGCTTGCCTCCAGCCGCTCGGCAGGTTCCACGGTCAGCTTCAAGGGGGAAGACCTTGCCGTTATCGACGTGGAAGACTTCGACTTCTCCAAAACGCAGATAGGTTTGTTCTCGGCAGGCGGCAGTGTGTCGGAAAAATATGCGCCGATCGCGGCGGCTGCCGGTTGCGTGGTGATCGACAATACCGCGCACTTTCGCTATGACCGGGATATTCCGCTGGTGGTGACGGAGGTGAACCCGCACGCGATCGCGCAATACAAGAATCGCGGCATCATCGCCAACCCGAATTGCTCGACAATGCAGATGCTGGTGGCGCTGAAGCCTATCCAGGACGCAGTGGGCATCGCGCGTATCAATGTCGCGACTTACCAGGCGGTGTCCGGCACCGGCAAGGAGGCGATTGAGGAGCTAGCCGAACAGACTCGCGCCTTGTTCAATCATCAGGACGTGAAAGTCGAGGTGTATCCCAAGCGCATTGCCTTCAACGTGCTGCCGCATATCGATGTGTTTTTGGAGAACGGCTACACCAAGGAGGAAATGAAGATGGTCTGGGAGACCCGGAAGATCATGGAAGACGATTCCATTGTGGTCAACCCGACTGCGGTGCGCGTGCCGGTATTCTATGGACACTCCGAGGCTGTTCATATCGAGACCCGCAAGAGGATCACTGCCGTCGAGGCGAGAGCCTTGCTGGAGCAGGCTCCCGGCGTGATCGTGATGGACAGGCGCGAACCGGGCGGCTACCCTACGCCGATTGAAGCCGCAGGCAACGATGCGACTTATGTCGGGCGCATCCGCGACGATATTTCCCACCCGATGGGCTTGAATCTGTGGGTGGTCAGCGACAATTTGCGCAAGGGGGCAGCCCTGAACAGCGTGCAAATCGCAGAAATTCTGGTTGCGAAATACCTCAATTAGGACATAATGCGAAAAACATTATGAGCTTGTGCTTATAACTCTTTGATGTTATTTTGTATTGTCTGTTAAAAATGGTGAGGGTGGTCGAGTGCAAAAATCACTGCTGAAGTTGCTCTGGGCTATTGCCGGTTTGGCTTTGTCTGTGTCTGTTCATGCTGTTGGCCTGGGCGGAATAAATGTGGCTTCGGCTTTGGGGCAGCCACTGAAAGCAGAAATTGATTTGATGGAGGTCGGCAAGTCAGAGAAAAGCAGTCTGGTTGTGCACCTTGCCTCGATCGACTCATATAAGACAGCCGGTCTCGATTATCCCTATGGCAACAAATTCAAATTCGAGATTCAGACCCGGGCAAATGGTGATCCCTACATCAATGTCAGCAGCGCGCAGCCGATCAACGACCCCTTTGTGAGTTTGCTGGTTGAATTGAGTTGGCCCGCAGGAAAGTTGTCCCGTGAATATACATTCCTGCTTGACCCGGTCGACTACGTGCCGGTACAGCCTGCGCCAGCAGCGGTTCAACCTGTCGCACCGACATTGCAACCCGCCGAACCTGCCAGGATTTTCGCAGCATCTGCCGTTCCAGAAGTGCAGGTGATCAATGCGGTCAATCCGGTCGAGCCGGTTACCGCGGCGGTACCCGTTGCACAATCCGCCGTACCGGAAGTATCGGCAGCTGCATCCGCCGTCCCGGAAGCTTCCAGCCTAAACCCAGCCAAGTTGGGCGAACAGGCAACCCCGGTAGAAGTTGAGCCGATGGTGCAGGCGGCTTCGGCCGTCCCTCCCGTGCCGGAGAAAAAGGAGGCTATCGAGGTGCATCGCGGCGACACCCTGTACAAAATTGCTGCCAGATACAAACTGGCCGATATGAACCTTGAGCGTATGCTGGTGGCGCTGTATCACGCCAATGCCAGCCAGTTCGACGGCAGGAATATGAATCGAATCAGGGCCGGCAAGATTTTGCATCTGCCCAGCCAGGACGACTATGAGCAGGTGACGTTGACCGACGCGGTAAAGGAGATTCGTGCTCAGGCTGAAAATTGGAATGCCTACCGGCAAAAACTGGCCAGTGCTGCCAAGCCGGCCAGCCAGCCTCAAGCCGCTCAGCAGGTTGCTTCCGGAAAAATTACCAGTTCGGTTTTGGACAATGCACCGGTGGCCAAGGAATCCGCCAAAGAAGTGTTGAGATTGTCCAAGGGCGAGGCTCCCGGCGATCAGGCTGAAACGGGTGCCGGCAGCAAAGCCATGTCTGCGCAAGACAGGAAAAACGCGGCACAGGAAGATGCGATTGCCAAGGCCAAGGCTGAGCAGGAAGGGCAGATGCGAGCTGCAATGCTGGAAAAGAATATCCAGGACATGAAACACTTGGCGCAACTGAAAACCGAAGCGGCGGCTTTGGCGCATCCGCAAAATTCTGTGGTTCCCGGGCCACCCGTGAAACCTGCGGCAGCCAATGCAGCAAAGCCTAAATCCATAGTGGTACGGCCAGAACCTTCCCTGGTTGATCAGATATTGAATGAACCGCTTTATCTGGGTGGCGGCGGGGCAGCTTTGGTGCTTATGGCCCTGCTCGGCGTCATATTGAAGCGGCGAAAAAAAAAACAGGATGACGGCGAACCCCTAGGCGAAACCGCCGAGGATGTTGGATCGATCACCGGGCGCATGACTCAGCCGGTTGTTCCCTCACCCGATACCGGAGACTTTACCCGTGCGTTTGCAGCACAGCCTGCAGCAGAACCACCCCAATCAGAAAGCGTCGATCCCATCAGTGAAGCGGACCTGTTCCTCAACTTTGGCCGCGACGCGCAGGCGGAAGAAATCCTCAAGGAAGCCCTGCAAAATACTCCGAACAATCACCAAATACACCTCAAGCTGCTGGGTATATATGCCAGCCGCAAGGATGCCGGTTCCTTCTCCGCTTTGGCGCGCAAGCTGCAGGGTTCAGGCGACGATGAAGCCTGGAAACAGGCCGTTGAAATGGGCCGCAAGCTGGATCCGGCTAATCCCCTATACGGTGGTGGCGGGTTCGGGTCCATGGAGGATACCGGCAGTGCGACCGTGCAGATGATGGCTTTCAACGCAACGCCCGAACCTGTGGCGCCGACGCAGGCCTCGGTGCTGGACTTCGATTTCGATACGGCAACTCAAGCAGCACAGGCGGGTTCATCGGCAGAACAGGATTTTCTGGGTGGCGAGGACAAGACGATGGTGCTGTCAGGCGGACAGGGGATGGATTTCGATGTTACATCCACCAACCCTGCAATGCCTGCTGCTGACTCGGCGACTATGTCTGATGCAGGTGGTTTGATTTTTGATGTGACGGGCAGTCATGCATTTGCGTCCAGTGCGCAGCCTGAAGCAAGCAAACCGGCTGACGATGGCGGTATGGCATTCACGCTGGATTTTCCGATTGAAGATGCGGTTGAGAAACCTGTTCCAGCGGCTCCGTCGGCCGGCATGGCGTTTGCGGGGATCAGTTTGAACTTCGATGATCCCTTGGCGGCGCCAAGCGAGCCTGCGGCAGCCGGGAAAAACGATCAATGGCAGGAGGTAGCGACCAAGCTTGATTTGGCCAAGGCTTACCAGGAAATGGGCGATAATGACGGGGCGCGCGAAATCATTGAAGAAGTTTTGCGCGAAGGCGATGCACAGCAGCGCGAAGCTGCGCAAGCCTTGTTCGATCAGCTGATCTAGCTAGTCGCTGCCATATAGCCAACCGACCAGGCCGCAACCCTGTTGCATAGCTGATCGGTCAAGTCGTCAGGCGCCGGCGACTCATCCTGGAGTGAGATTTGAAGTTCCATCCTGCCGCGCAAATTCTGACCTGGTGTTTGCTTGCCGCTGCAATGCAAGCTTTGACACCGGGCATATTGCTGATAGCGGCTGCCTCGATTTTATTGGCTGCTGCATTGGTGTCAACTCGAAAGTTCATGCAGTTGTTGCGCCGCACCCGCTGGGTCATGCTGTCGCTGTTGCTGATTTATGCCTATACCACACCCGGGCAGCCGCAGCCGGACTGGCTGGGAATATTCGCACCCAGCCGCGAAGGTCTGATTGACGGCATTTTGCAGCTGATCCGCTTGGTGGCTAGTTTGGCCGGGTTGGCCATATTGCTTGAGCGTTTGCATCGCCAGCAGCTGATTGCCGGCCTCTATACCCTGTTGGCCCCCCTGCAATTATTGGGCTTGTCGCGCGAGCGGGTTGCGCTGCGCTTGGCATTGACGCTGCATTATGCAGAGATGGCGGTGCTGAGGGATGCTCACACCTGGCAGGATAAACTCCGCAGCTTGTTCGAGCAGCATGACGAGCCCGGCGGACAAATGGAGGTGACCTTGTACCGTTTCGGCATACAGGATGCACTGTTGCTGGGTTTTGTACTGTTGCTGCTGTGGGGAGCAATCCGATGAGAATTGCGCTGGGGGTGGAATATGACGGCCAACCGTTTTGCGGATGGCAGAGCCAGGCTGAGGGCAATACCGTCCAGGATACCTTGCAGGCAGCGCTGAGCCAGGTGGCCCGGGAGCCGGTCTCGGTGATCGCTGCGGGACGCACCGATACCGGTGTACATGCGCTGGAACAAGTGGTGCATTTTGATACCGGGGCAAAACGTCCGCTGTCAGCCTGGGTGCGCGGAGCGAATGCGCTATTGCCGGACAGCATCGCGGTGCTGTGGGGGCATCCGGTAGCGGATGATTTCCATGCGCGTTTTTCCGCGCATGGCCGCAGTTACCGTTATCTTTTGATCAACCGGCCCGTTCGCCCTGCCATTCATACCGGGAAAGCGGGCTGGTTCCATGCGCCGCTGGATATTTCCGCGATGCAGGATGCCTCGCGCCACCTGTTGGGCGAGCATGATTTCAGCGCGTTCCGGGCCGCGCAATGTCAGGCCAAATCGCCGGTCAAGCATCTTCAGCAACTGGACATTTCCCGGCACGGCGAGATGCTGGTGTTTGACTTGAGCGCTGATGCATTCCTGCACCACATGGTGCGCAATATCGTCGGTTGTCTGGTGTATGTGGGCAAAGGGAAGTATTCGCCAGCCTGGCTGTCCGAGGTGCTGGCCAGTCGCGAGCGCAGCCTGGCCGCACCGACCTTCGCGCCGGATGGCTTATACTTGACTCGCATCCGGTATGAAGCGAAATGGGGTTTGCCCCAACAGGAGTGGTTGTGACCAGAGTAAAAATTTGCGGTATCACACGCGTCGAGGATGCGCTGACAGCCGCGCACAGCGGTGCGGATGCCATCGGACTCGTGTTCTATCAGCGCAGTCCGCGCCATGTCGGCATCGCGCAAGCCAGGCAACTGGCAAATGCCTTGCCGCCATTCGTGACCGTGGTCGGCTTGTTTGTCGACGCCGAAGCGGCATATGTACACGAAGTGCTGGCCAGCGTGCCGCTGGACTTGCTGCAGTTCCATGGCGACGAAGCGCCGCAATACTGCGCTCAATTCGACCGGCCTTATTTGAAGGCGATCCGCGTCAGCGCAGGGGTGGATTTGCTACAATGCGCGTCCGATTTTCATGGTGCGAAAGGCTTGCTGCTGGATGCGCATGTGGAAGGCATACCCGGCGGCACCGGGATATCCTTCGACTGGGCCTTGATCCCCAGGCAACTGCCTGTCGCCGGTGATCTTGTCCGGCGGGCTGGACGCGGAAAATGTCGCGTCAGCGGTCGAACAAGTGCGGCCCTACGCGGTGGATGTGTCCAGTGGTGTGGAGTCGGGCAAAGGAATCAAGGATGCGGCGAAGATCGCCGCGTTCATCAACGAGGTCAAGCGAACAGATGTACAACTATCCCGATAGTACCGGCCATTTCGGCCCCTATGGCGGCATCTATGTCGCCGAAACCCTGATGGGCGCGCTGGAAGAGCTGAACCAGGCTTACGAAAAATACCGTCATGATCCCGAATTCATCGCCGAACTCAATTATGACCTCAAACATTATGTCGGCCGTCCCAGCCCGATCTATCACGCCAGACACCTGTCCGAACACCTCGGCGGCGCGCAGATATATCTGAAGCGCGAAGACCTGAACCACACCGGCGCGCACAAGGTGAACAACACCATAGGCCAGGCGTTGCTGGCCAGGCGCATGGGCAAGAAGCGCGTGATCGCCGAGACCGGAGCAGGCCAGCACGGCGTGGCGACTGCGACCGTCGCGGCGCGCTACGGCATGGAGTGCGTCGTATACATGGGCGCGGCGGACGTGCAGCGCCAGTCGCCCAACGTGTTCCGCATGAAGCTGCTGGGCGCGACCGTGGTGCCGGTGGAGAGCGGTTCCAAGACGCTCAAGGATGCGCTCAACGAGGCGATGCGCGACTGGGTGACCAACATCGAAAACACCTTCTACATCATCGGCACGGTGGCGGGCCCGCATCCTTATCCGATGATGGTGCGCGATTTCAATGCGGTCGTCGGCAAGGAAGCCGTGGTGCAGATGCCGGAACTGGCCGGGCGCCAGCCGGATGCGGTGATCGCCTGCGTCGGCGGCGGCTCGAACGCGATGGGCGTGTTCTATTCCTACATCGACATGCCCGGCGTGAAGCTGATCGGCGTGGAAGCGGGCGGTCATGGCATCGCCAGCGGGCAGCATGCCGCGCCGCTGACCGCCAACAGCCCGGTCGGCGTGCTGCACGGCAACAAGACCTATCTGATGCAGGACGAGAACGGCCAGATCATCGAGACGCATTCGATCTCGGCCGGACTCGACTATCCCGGCGTCGGTCCAGAGCACGCCTGGCTGAAGGACAGCGGACGCGCAGAGTATGTCGCGATCAATGACGACGAGGCGCTGCGCGCATTCCACGACCTGTGCCATCTGGAAGGCATCATCCCCGCGCTGGAATCCAGCCATGCGCTGGCGCATGCGATGAAGATCGCGCCGGCGATGGCCAAGGACAAGGTGTTGCTGGTCAACCTGTCCGGGCGCGGCGACAAGGACATCAATACCGTGGCGCGCCTGTCGGGGATCACGCTATGAGCCGCATTCAATTCTACTTTCGACAAGCTCAGGCAGCGCCAGCGCAAGGCGCTGATCCCGTTCATCACGGCGGGTGATCCCGATCCGGAATTGACCGTTCCGTTGCTGCATGCGCTGGTGGAAGCCGGTGCGGACGTGATCGAACTGGGCGTGCCGTTCTCCGACCCGATGGCGGACGGTCCGACGATACAGCGTGCTTCCGAGCGCGCGCTCAAACACGGGGTTACGCTGCATCACGTGCTGGATATGGTTGCGGAATTCCGCAAGCAAAGACGTGAGCACGCCGATCGTGCTGATGGGCTATGGCAATCCGATCGAGGCGATGGGCTGGGAGACCTTTGCGAAGCGCTGTGCCGAGGTCGGCGTGGACGGCGTGCTGACGGTAGATTTCCCGCCGGAAGAAAGTCATGAGGCGTTCGCGCATCTGGACCGGCACGGCATCGATCCGATTTTCCTGCTTGCGCCGACCAGCACCGACGCCCGAGTCGAGCGTGTCGCCAAACAGGCACGCGGTTATGTGTATTATGTGTCGCTGAAGGGTGTGACCGGCGCGGGACATCTGGACCTGTCCGCCATCGAACAGAAGATTCCGCAGCTGCGCCAGCACATCAATCTGCCGATCGGCGTAGGTTTCGGCATCCGCGATGCGGCGACTGCGCTGGCAGTGGCGAAGCTGTGCGATGGCGTGGTGGTCGGCAGCCGCATCGTGCAGGAGATTGAAGATTCGACCGCACAGAATGTCGTTGCCAACGTCAGCAAGCTGGTCGAGGAATTGCGCCAGGCTGTAGATAAGGCCTGACCCTCCCCCCCAACCCCTCTCCCGCAAGCGGGAGAGGGTGGCCGAGGGCCGGGAGGGGGGAGATAAATAAATGATAGGAATGGAGGATAAGCCATGAGCTGGTTCCAGAAATTATTGCCGCCCAAGATCAAGCGCCGCGAAGGTGATGCCAAGAAGAACGTGCCGGAAGGATTGTGGACCAAATGTCCGTCCTGCCAGGCGGTGCTGTATCACTCCGATCTGGAAAAGAATCAGAGCGTCTGCCCGAAGTGCAACCATCATCACCGTATCACTGCGCGCACCCGGCTCGATCTGTTGCTGGATGGCGAAGGGCGCTTCGAGATCGGGGCTGAAGTTTTGCCGCTCGACACACTCAAGTTCAAGGACAGCAAGAAATATTCAGGACCGCCTGCTCGCTGCGAAGAAGGCCACCGACGAAGAGGATGCGCTGGTGGTAATGCAGGGCAGCATCCATGCGGTGCCGGTGGTCGCCGCTGCGTTCGAATTCAATTTCATGGGCGGGTCGATGGGTTCGGTGGTCGGAGAGCGTTTCGTGCGCGGCGTGCAGGTCGCACTGGAACAGAAATGCCCGTTCATCTGCTTCGCCGCCAGCGGCGGCGCACGGATGCAGGAAGGGCTGCTGTCGCTGATGCAGATGGCCAAGACCTGCGCCGCACTGACGCAGCTGAGCCAGGAACGGTTGCCGTTCATCTCGGTGCTGACCGACCCGACCATGGGCGGCGTGTCCGCCAGTTTTGCCTTCATGGGCGACGTGGTGATCGCCGAACCCGGCGCATTGATCGGCTTCGCAGGCGCGCGCGTGATCCAGCAGACGGTCCGCGAGACGTTGCCCGAAGGCTTTCAGCGTGCGGAGTTTTTGCTTGAGCACGGCGCCATAGACATGATCGTCGACCGGCGCGAGATGCGCGATCAACTGGCAACGCTGATCACACTGCTGACCAAGCAGTCGGCGGTGGCGGAGATCGAGGCGGCTTAGTCCAGGATAGGCAGATTAGAGCAGGGGGCGTGCTTTTGACCCACACTAAGAAGCCGTTTGGAGTCACGTAGGGTGGATAAGCGCAGCGCATCCACCTTTTGCCCGGTGGATGCGCTGCGCTTATCCACCCTACAACACCAAATGCCCAACACGCTTGCCGGCTGGCTGACCTACCTCGAATCCCTGCACCCCAAGACCATCGCGCTCGGCCTGGAGCGCGTCGCACAGGTGAGGCAGCGGCTTGGTCTCCAGCCCGGCTTCCCGGTCATCACGGTCGGCGGCACCAACGGCAAGGGTTCGGTGTGCGCGATGCTGGAATCCATGCTGCACGCCGCCGGATACCGCGTCGGGCTGCTACACCTCGCCGCACCTGCTGCACTACAACGAGCGGGTGCGCATCGCAAAGCGGCAGGCGAGCGATGCGGAGTTGTGTGCTTCGTTCGAAGGGATAGAGCAGGCGCGCGGGGATATCCCGCTCACCTATTTTGAATTTGGGACACTGGCCGCGATGCAGTGCTTCATCGAGCACCAGGTGGATGTCGCGATACTCGAAGTCGGACTGGGCGGCAGGCTGGATGCGGTCAACGTGTTCGACAGCGACTGCGCGGTGATCGCCAGCGTGGACATCGACCATACCGACTATCTGGGCGATACGCGCGAGGCGATCGCGTATGAAAAGGCCGGGATCATGCGCGGCGGCAGGGTCGCGATCTGTGCGGATGATGATGTGCCGCAGGCGATACGCACCCAGGCGCAACGGATCGGCGCGGAGTTGTGGTGCATAGGCGATCAATTCGGATTCAGGCAGCATCAGGGGCAGTGGGATTATTTCAGTAAGGCCGGTTCACGCAATGCGCTGCCCTATCCGGCGCTGCGCGGCGCGTTCCAGCTGCATAATGCCAGCGCGGCGCTGGCGGCGCTGGACGCGCTCCGGGAGCTGTTGCCGGTCGGCATGGACGCGGTGCGGCGCGGACTGGTCGAAGTGCAACTGGCGGGACGCTTCCAGTTCGTGCCGGGCAAACCGGCGCTGATCCTGGATGTCGCGCACAACCCCCATGCCGCGCGCTCGCTGGCGCAGAATCTGGCCGGCTTGCCGCCATGCCCGCATACCTGGGCGGTATTTTCCATGCTGAAGGACAAGGATATCGCCGGGGTGGTGGAGGCGCTCGATCCGCACATCGACACCTGGCTGGTCGCGGGGATAGATCTGCCGCGCGGCGCGACTTCCGCAGAACTGGAACAGGTGCTGCAGCAGCAGAGGGTGCGCGGCGCGATCAAATCCTGCAACAGCATCGCCGCTGCGCTGCGTTATGCCTGTGAAGCAGCAGGCGAAAATGATAGAATCATCGCCTTCGGATCATTCCATACGGTGGCGGAAGCGATGGCCGCAAAGGGGTTGTCCGTTTCCCGGTAAGAAATCAGACAGGCGAGATCGAAAGCATGGCAAAACAGCAGACAGACGACGAACTGAATCTCAGGCGCAAAGCGCGCCGCCGTTTGATCGGTGCGATCGCGCTCACGCTTGCGGTGGTGGTGATACTGCCTATGGTGCTGGACCGGGAACCCGGACCGGTGGGTAAAGACATTGATCTGAGCATCCCGTCTCCAGACAAGGTCGGCGAGTTCATTCCTGGAACGGCAGTATCAGAAGTTGCGGTCACCCCACCGGTATCGGGGGTCGTGTCCACACCGGTTCCGATCGTAAAGCCCGAGATAATCGCGCCTGCCCCTGTGACACAGGAAAACCCCCCGCATGCTGCGCCGAGCCAGCATGCGGTCAAGGCACCATCGCATAAAGACACGATCAAACCTGCGCCAGCCGAAAGCGCGCAGCCTGGCGAAACTTATGTCGCCCAGGTAGGCGCGTACTCAAATCCGGATGCGGCCAGGCAAGAGCTCAACAAATTGAAGAAATGGGGATTCAAGGCCTATACCGAGAAAGCCGGCGACAAGATCAGGGTGCGCGTGGGCCCTTACCCGGATCGCGATAAGGCTGAGAAGGCCGGCAAGCTGCTGGAAAAACATGGGATGCACCCGGTGATACTCAGCGCCAAATGACCGGATTAGATTTTGTCGTCATCGGGATATTGCTGCTTTCTTCCCTGCTTGGCTTGTGGCGGGGGTTGGTTCATGAGTTGATGGCCTTGCTGGGTTGGCCGTTCGCGCTGGTGTTATGCAAATTGCTCGCCGGCCACCTGGCGCCAATGCTGCCGCTGAAGGAAGAGGGCGCGCGTGTAGTGGGCGCTTATGCGCTGGTGTTCATCGCCGCGCTGATCGTATGGAGCGTGTTGACCAGGCTGCTCGCAAAACTGCTGAAGGCGGTAGGCTCGGGTTGGTCGGACAAGGTAATGGGCGGACTATTCGGCGTGGTGCGCGGCGCGCTGATATTGCTGGTACTGGTATGGCTGGTCGGCTTGACCAATTATTATCAGCAGCCATTCTGGCGAAATGCGCTGACCAGCAGGGCGCTGGAAAATGCCGCGCTGCTGACCAAGGCGTGGCTGCCGGAGAGCGTGGCGCAGCGTATCCATTACGGGATTCGGAAGTGAACTATTTAGGATGAGAAATTAATGTGCGGCATACTCGGATTGATCTCGCAAGCACCCGCCAATCAGCTGTTGTATGACGGTTTGCAGGTGTTGCAGCATCGCGGCCAGGATGCGGCCGGCATCGCGACATTGGACGGACAGACGTTCCATCTGCACAAGGACAACGGTCTGGTGCGCGACGTGTTCCGCACGCGCCACATGCGTTCGCTGCTCGGGAATGCCGGGATCGCGCATGTGCGTTATCCGACTGCCGGCTCGGCGGTGGACCACAACGAAGCGCAACCGTTCTATGTCAACTCGCCGTTCGGTATCATGCTCGGACACAACGGCAACCTGACCAATGCCGAGGAACTGAAGGAACAACTGTTCGTCGGCGATCTGCGCCACGTCAACACCAACTCGGATTCCGAGGTGCTGCTGAACGTGTTGGCGCATGAACTGCAGGTCAATTCCCGGCAATACCGCCTGGATGTGCAATCGATCTTTGCCGCGGTGAGCGGCGTGCATCACCGCTGCCGCGGCGCGTATGCCGTGGTTGCGATGATCGCGGGCTACGGCCTGCTGGCATTCCGCGATATCTACGGCATCCGCCCGCTGGTGATAGGCGTGAATGAGGCCGCCCACGGGACTGAATACCTGGTCGCGTCGGAAAGCGTGGCACTGGATACATTGGGTTTCAAATTCCTGCGCGATATCGCACCGGGCGAGGCGGTGTTCGTCGACTTCAACGGCAATCTGCACAGCCGGCAATGCAGCGACCAGGCGAGCCTGAATCCGTGCATCTTCGAATATGTCTACCTGGCGCGCCCCGATTCGGTGATCGACGGCGTATCGGTGTACGAATCGCGCCTGTACATGGGAGAGTACCTGGCCGACAAGATCAAGCGCAGCTGGAAAGAGATCGATATCGACGTGGTGATACCGATCCCGGATTCCAGCCGCCCCAGCGCCCTGCAGCTGGCGAACCGCCTCAACATCCCGTTCCGCGAAGGTTTTGTGAAGAACCGTTACATCGGCAGGACCTTCATCATGCCGGGGCAGGCGATGCGCAAAAAATCGGTGCGCCAGAAACTGAATGCGATCGGCGTCGAGTTCAAGGACAAGAACGTGCTGCTGGTGGACGATTCCATCGTGCGCGGCACCACCAGCCGCGAGATCGTGCAGATGGCGCGCGATGCGGGGGCGCGCAAGGTCTACTTTGCTTCTGCTGCACCGCCGGTGCGTTTCCCGAATGTGTATGGCATCGACATGCCCAGCCCGCACGAGCTGATCGCGACCGGGCGCAGCGACGATGAAATCTGCCGCGAGATCGGCGCGGACCGCATCATCTACCAGGATCTCGCCGATCTCAAGGCTGCGGTGCACAAGGCCAATCCGCACATCAACAGCTTCGATGCGTCATGTTTCGACGGCAACTACATCACCGGGGATATCAGCGCCGACTATCTGAACCGGCTGGAAGCTTTGCGCGGCGGCGGCAAGGCCAACCTCGCGGCCGATGACGACCAGATGGAACTGAATCTGCCGATAAGCGCCGCCTCGATGTGACCATCCCGGGTTGACAACGGAACAAGGCAGGTGATAACTTGCTCCGGCGCCGATTTGAGGATCAGCTTGCGGGCGCTTGATAAATTCGGCTAAAGCGTGGGAAACCCGGTTTAGCTCAAGCTATCCGGGTTTTGTGTTTTCAAGGGGGCATCATGTCCGAATCATCCTATCAGCCGGAAACGCTGGCGGTGCATGCCGGCGCGGTGCGCAGCCAGTTCGGCGAGCACAGCGAGGCGCTGTTCCTGACTTCCAGCTTCGTATTCGAGAATGCCGCGCAAGCCGCCGCGCGTTTCATCGGCGAACAGCCGGGCAACATCTATTCACGCTTCACCAATCCGACTGTCACGATGTTCGAGGAGCGGCTCGCCGCGCTGGAAGGGGCAGAGCAGTGCGTTGCGACCGCATCCGGCATGTCGGCGATCCTGGCCTGCGTGATGGGCGTGCTGAAAGCCGGCGATCATGTCGTCGCGTCGCGCAGCCTGTTTGGCGCGACGGTCAACCTGTTCAACAACATCATCAAAAAATTCGGGGTCGAGACGACCTATGTGTCGGCCACCGATGTTGCCGAATGGAAGGCCGCCGTGCGTGCGGAAACCAGGCTGTTCTTTCTGGAGACGCCGTCGAATCCACTCACCGAGATTTCCGATATCGCGGCGATCGCCGCCGTGGCGAAGCGATGCGGCGCGCTGCTGGCGGTGGACAACTGTTTCTGCACGCCGATACTGCAGCGCCCGCTGCTGCTGGGCGCGGACATCGTGATTCACTCTGCGACCAAGTACATCGACGGGCAGGGGCGGGTGCTGGGCGGCGCGGTGCTGGGCAGCAAAAAGAATCTGGAAAGCGTGTATGGCTTCCTGCGCACCGCCGGCCCGACGATGAGCGCTTTCAACGCCTGGGTATTCCTCAAAGGGCTGGAGACACTCAAGCTGCGCATGGACGCGCACAGCGCCAACGCGCTGGAACTGGCGCGCTGGCTGGAAGCGCAGCCTGGTGTGGCACGGGTGTTTTATCCCGGCCTGCCGTCGCATCCGCAGCATGAACTGGCGATGAAGCAGCAGAAGACCGGAGGCGGCATCGTGTCGTTCGAGGTCGCATCATCCCAGGGCAGCGGCAAGGATGCGGCATGGCGCGTGATCGATAATACGAAATTGCTGTCGATCACCGCGAACCTGGGCGACGCCAAGACCACGATCACCCACCCGGCCAGCACCACCCATGCGCGCATCACGCCGGAGGCGCGCGCCGCGGCAGGCATCGGCGACGGCCTGATCCGCGTCGCGGTGGGGCTGGAGGCGGTGGTGGACATCCGCAATGACCTTGCGCGCGGACTCGGTTAACCCTCTCCCGGCCATTCGGCCACCCTCTCCCGCAAGCGGGGAGAGCGTAGCGAGGGGGCGCAGCTGGCTGGGGGAGAGGGAGTGGTTTTACGGGGTGGATTGTGAACATACTTGCCGCACAAGTCGGAGCATTGCTTAAATCGCACGGTTTGCTGCTGGCGACCGCGGAATCCTGCACCGGCGGCGGCGTCGCGCAGGCGGTCACCGAGGTGGCAGGCAGTTCGGCCTGGTTCGAGCGCGGCTTCGTCACTTACTCCAACCTGTCCAAGCAGCAGATGCTGGGGGTGAGCGCGGAGACGCTCAGGCAGCATGGCGCGGTGTCCGAGCTGACGGTGCGCGAGATGGTGGCGGGCGCGCTGCAGCACAGCGCCGCACAAGTGGCGCTGGCGGTCAGCGGCATCGCCGGGCCGGATGGCGGCACAGCGGACAAGCCGGTGGGTACGGTGTGGTTCGCCTGGGGAGTCAAGGACGGCGCGACTCACGCGCAGCGCCATCGGCTCGATGGCGACCGTGCAGAAGTGCGCGCCCGGTCGGTGCACATCGCCTTGCAGGGGGTGCTCGACCTGCTCGATCGAGCGACCGAGACGGCCTGAATCAGCCAGAGAACGAACGTTCTGTACAAATCCGGAAGGATGTGCCACAATCCGCCATCACTTTCGAAAGGAAATAAAAATGGACGACAACAAAAACAAGGCGCTCGCGGCGGCGCTGAGCCAGATCGAGAAGCAGTTCGGCAAGGGTTCCATCATGCGCCTGGGAGAACATGATGTGGCGCGGGACATACAGGTTGTTTCCACCGGGTCGCTGGGCCTGGACATCGCGCTCGGTGTCGGCGGCCTGCCGCGCGGTCGCGTGATCGAGATATATGGCCCGGAGTCTTCCGGCAAAACGACGCTCACCTTGCAGGTCATCGCCGAGATGCAGAAGCTGGGCGGCACTGCGGCCTTCATCGACGCGGAACACGCGCTTGACCCGCAATACGCGCAGAAGCTGGGCGTCAAGGTGGAAGACCTGCTGATCTCGCAACCGGACAACGGCGAGCAGGCGCTGGAGATCGTCGACATGCTGGTGCGCTCGGGTTCGGTGGACGTCGTGGTGGTGGACTCCGTTGCCGCGCTGACGCCCAAGGCCGAGATTGAAGGCGAAATGGGCGATGCGCAGATGGGCTTGCATGCGCGCCTGATGTCGCAGGCGCTGCGCAAGCTCACCGCCAACATCAACCGTTCCAACACCATGGTCATCTTCATCAACCAAATCCGGATGAAGATAGGCGTGATGTTCGGCAATCCGGAGACCACCACCGGCGGCAATGCGCTCAAGTTCTACGCCTCGGTGCGTCTCGACATCCGCCGTATCGGTGCGATCAAGAAAGGCGACGAGGTGATCGGCAACGAGACCCGCGTCAAGATCGTGAAGAACAAGGTGGCCCCGCCGTTCCGCGAAGCGCTGTTCGACATCCTTTACGGCGAGGGCATCTCGCGCGAAGGCGAGATCATCGAGTTGGGCGTGCAGCACAAGCTGGTGGAAAAAGCCGGTGCCTGGTATGCCTACAAGGGCGAGAAGATCGGCCAGGGCAAGGACAACGCGCGCGAATACCTGCGCGAGCATCCGGAGGTCGCCCGCGAGATCGAAAACAAGGTGCGGGCCGCCGTCGGTGTGGCGCTGCTGGAAGGCGGTGAGACTGCTCCGGCGAAGAGCGGCGAAAAGACTGCTGAAAAGGGCGCAGCAAAATCCGGCGCGAAAGTCTCCGAGTAAGTTATCGCCGGGCATCCGGGTGAGGAAAAAGCCTGAGGTCAGTTTGCGGACACGCGCGCTGCAATATCTGGCGCGCCGCGAATACAGCCGTGCCGAGCTGCGCGGCAAGTTGCTGCCGCATCTGCAGGCCGATGCCGAACCCGGGCAGTCATCCGCTTCCTCCGCCCCGGCCGATCTGGATGCATTGCTGGACGATCTGACCGCGCGCGGCTGGCTGTCGGACGAGCGCGCCGCGATGCAATTGATCCACGCCCGACGCGGCCGTTTCGGCACCCAGCGCATCGCCCACGAGCTGCGCCAGAAGGGTATCTCCGAAGAATTGATAGTCGCCGCGCTTCCTGCTTTGAAGGACGGCGAACTGGAAGCCGCGCGCGAGGTGTGGCAAAGGAAATTCGGTACGCCCCCGCAGGATGAGAAGGATAAAGCCAGGCAGGTCCGATTCATGCAATCGCGCGGGTTTTCGATGGACGCGATCTTCCGGTTGCTGAAGGAGTCCACCGCGGAGGAGTGAGAGTCTCCCGCCTGTGCCTCCATCCCGGCCGCCTGTCCAGCATATGGCTGATATAGCTGCCGGAGCCGCCCGTGGTATCATGCGCGCCTTGTTTTAGGTGTGTATTCGATAGCCAGGGTGTGCAATGAAAAGCAGTGAGATCCGCCAGAAATTTCTAGATTTTTTCGCCTCCCAAGGCCACACCGTGGTCGCCTCCAGCCCGCTGGTGCCGGGCAACGACCCGACGCTGATGTTCACCAACTCCGGCATGGTGCAGTTCAAGGACGTGTTCCTCGGCACCGACAAGCGCCCCTATGTGCGCGCCGCGTCGGTGCAGGCCTGTTTGCGCGCGGGCGGCAAGCACAACGACCTGGAGAACGTCGGCTATACCGCGCGCCACCACACTTTCTTCGAGATGCTGGGCAACTGGAGTTTCGGCGACTACTTCAAGCGCGAGGCGCTGAAGTGGGCCTGGGAACTGCTGACCGAAGTGTACAAGCTGCCGGCGGACAAACTCTGGGCCACGGTTTACATTGACGACGATGAGGCCTACGACATCTGGACCAGGGAGATCGGCCTGCCCAGGGAGCGCGTGGTGCGCATCGGCGACAACAAGGGCGGGCGCTACATGTCCGACAATTTCTGGATGATGGCGGACACCGGCCCCTGCGGCCCGTGCAGCGAGATCTTCTACGACCACGGCCCGGAGATACCCGGCGGGCCGCCCGGTAGTCCGGATGCGGACGGCGACCGCTACATCGAAATCTGGAACAACGTGTTCATGCAGTTCGACATGGCCGAGGACGGCAGCATCAAGCCCCTGCCCGCGCCCTGCGTCGACACCGGCATGGGACTGGAGCGGCTGGCCGCCATCCTGCAGCACGTGCATTCCAATTACGAGATCGACCTGTTCCAGACATTGATCAAGGCCGCTGCGCGCGAGACGCACTGCAAGGACTTGAGCAATCCCTCATTGAGGGTCATCGCCGACCACATCCGCGCGACCGCCTTTCTGGTGAGCGATGGCGTGATCCCGAGCAACGAAGGGCGCGGCTATGTGCAGCGCCGCATCGTGCGCCGCGCGATCCGCCACGGCTACAAGCTGGGGCAGAAGTCGCCGTTCTTCCACAAGTTGGTGCCCGACCTGGTCAAGCTGATGGGGGCGGCCTATCCCAACCTCGCCAAAAATGAAAAGCGCATCGTCGACGTGTTGAAGACGGAAGAAGAGCGCTTCTTTGAGACGTTGGGTGTTGGGATGGAGATATTGGATTCTTCTTTGGATCGCCAACAACTGCTCACAAGTGGGAATTTGTTGGAGGAGGGGCGAATTAGCTCTGGCACTTGCCCATATTGGGGTTATGTTGAAAAAGTAGAGGGTCTGGGCGACGAACCTGCACCAATGCTTTTCGTTATACCAAGAGAACAACTCACAAACGCTCCTTCGGTAATTAGCGCTTCATTTGGTTCAGGGGTGAAATTTAAGTGCGTTGAAAGAACTTGGGCAGGTTTGGTACTGCCCGGCGATGTCGCGTTCAAACTGCACGATACCTTCGGGTTTCCGCTCGACCTGACCAACGACGTGTGCCGCGAGCGCGGCGTCAAGGTCGACGAAGCCGGTTTCAATGCCGCGATGGAAAAGCAGAAGTCGCAGGCGCGCGCGGCGGGGAAATTCAAGATGGACAAGATGCTGGAATACAGCGGCGCAGGCAACACCTTCGTCGGCTACGAGAAGCTGGAAGCGCAGGCGAAGATCGTCGCGCTCTATGTCGACGGCACGCCGGTTGCGCAACTGAAATCCGGCCAGCATGGCGTGGTCGTGCTCGACACCACGCCGTTCTATGCCGAGAGCGGCGGCCAGGTCGGCGACGAGGGGCTGCTGGTCAGCGGCTCGGCCAAGTTCGATGTCAGCGACACGCAGAAGATCAAGGCCGATGTCTATGGCCACCACGGCCTGCTCGCTACGGGCACACTTAATGTGGGCGACCATGTGACCGCGCAGGTGAACCTGACACTGCGTGCCGCGACGATGCGCAACCATTCGGTCACGCATCTGATGCACAAGGCGCTGCGCGAGGTGCTGGGCGCGCACGTGCAGCAGAAAGGCAGTCTGGTCAATGCCGAGCGCACGCGTTTCGATTTTTCGCACAACACGCCGGTGACGGAAGCGCAGATACGCGAAATCGAAACTCGTGTGAATGCCGAGATCCTCGCCAACAGCGCCACGCAGGCGCGCGTGATGGACATCGAGTCGGCGCAGAAGACTGGAGCGATGATGCTGTTCGGCGAGAAATACGGCGAGACGGTGCGGGTGCTCGACATCGGCAGCTCGCGCGAACTGTGCGGCGGAACCCATGTGCACAGGACCGGCGATATCGGCCTGTTCAAGATTATCGGGGAATCGGGTGTGGCTGCGGGCGTGCGCCGCATCGAAGCGGTGACGGGCGAGAATGCGCTGGCATGGGTGGAACAGCAGCAGCAGCAATTGGCACAGGTCGCCGAAGCAATGAAGGTGCAGCCGCAAGAAGCGGCATCGCGCATCAGCCAGATCATGGACAACGTGAAGACATTGGAGAAAGAACTCGCCGCGCTGAAATCGAAACTGGCTGTCTCGCAAGGCGACGAATTGGTCAATCAGGCGCAGGACATCAACGGCGTGAAGGTGCTGGCCGCGAAACTCGAAGGCGCGGATGCCGCGGTATTGCGCGAGACATTGGACAAGCTGAAGGACAAGCTCAAGACGGCGGCGATCGTGCTGGCTGCGGTGGCCGACGGCAAGGTCAGCCTGATCGCCGGCGTGACCCCTGATTTGATTGGGAAGATCAAGGCCGGCGAGCTGGTGAACATGGTCGCCCAGCAGGTCGGCGGCAAGGGCGGGGGGAGGCCGGACATGGCGATGGCCGGCGGCACGCAACCCGGGAATCTGGCTGCAGCATTGGCTTCCGTTCCAGCCTGGGTGAGGGAGAAGCTATAGTTATGGCGAATCCGGCCTCGCAAGCTGCTCCCGCAAGCGGCCGGCTAAGCCGGTAACGCGTCGCAGCAGCGCCGGACATGGCGACAGCAGGCGGCACGCAACCCGGGAATCTGGCTGCAGCATTGGCTTCCGTTCCAGCCTGGGTGAGGGAGAAGCTATAGTTATGGCGATCGCAAGCTGCTCCCGCAAGCGGCCGGCTAAGCCGGTAACGCGTCGCAGCAGCGCCGGACATGGCGATGGCCGGCGGCACGCAACCCGGGAATCTGGCTGCAGCATTGGCCTCGGTTCCAGCCTGGGTGCAGGGAAAGTTATAGCCGGGGCAATACGCGATTTGTCCGCAGTACCGGACACTGTACAGTTTGGATCAATGCTCACACTTGGGGGCGATACAGATGGACACAGGTCGTTATAACGCGTTGCTGGTCGATGACGATTTGGTTCAAATAGACATGGCGCGTCGTGCTGCAGCAGAGACTTGTCCCGACATCGATTTGACATCAGTGGCCGGCGGGGATGCCCTGCTTGATTGGTTCAACGCCATCGTGCACGAAAATAAGCCGATGCCCAACATCATCCTGCTGGATCTGAAATTGCCCAAGCTGGATGGCCTGGCGGCATTGCGCAAACTGCGCGAATATGCTGCCACCGGCGAAATTCCGATCCTGGCGTTTTCCGCCTACTACACCCACGATGATGTGTTGTTGAGTTATAAGGCCGGCGCGAACAGTTTTGTGGCAAAGCCTGTCGACCTTGCGGGATACGCCGAATTCTTCCGCGAGCGTTTGGCATACTGGATGCATCCGCAGCAGCGCAGGATGAATTTTTCCGCGCGGGATGGGTCAAGGGATAGCGTTTGATCGTGTCGCGTTAGAACGGCAATTTCAGATGCGGCGCGGCTTGCAGGAATAGGTTGCGGAAGTCGTCCTGGATCCTCTTCAATGCAGCTTCGTTGTCAGCTTCAAACCGCAACACGATCACCGGTGTGGTGTTGCTGGGTCGCGCCAGGCCGAAGCCGTCCGCATATTCCACACGCAAACCGTCCAGTGTGATGATCTCTTTCGGGTCGGTGAATCGTGCGCTGTTCTTCAGTTGTGCCAGCAGTGCGTGGTTCTCGCCCTCTGCAGTGTGTATGTGCAACTCCGGCGTGCAGACCGCATCCGGCAGCGCATTCAAAGCAGCACTCGGATCTTTCACCTTGCTCAGTATCTCCAGCAGGCGCGCCCCGGTATAAAGCCCGTCATCAAACCCGTACCAGCGTTCCTTGAAGAACACATGACCGCTCATCTCGCCGGCCAGCAGTGCGCCGCTTTCCTTCATTTTGGCCTTGACCAGTGAGTGTCCGGTTTTCCATAGCGTCGGCTTGCCGCCGTGTTCGCGTATCCATGCAAAAAGATTGCGCGTCGATTTGACGTCGAAGATGATCTCTGCGCCGGGATTGCGGCTCAATACGTCGGCCGCATACAGCATCAGCTGGCGATCCGGGTAGATGATCCTGCCATCCCTGGTGACCACGCCGAGGCGGTCGCCGTCACCGTCGAATGCCAGCCCCAGCTCGGAATCGTTGTCGCGCAAGGCGGCGATCAGGTCCTGCAGATTGTGCGGGTCGGACGGGTCCGGGTGATGGTTGGGGAAGTGCCCGTCCACTTCGCAATACATCTCCTGCACGGTGCAGCCGAGCCGGCGATACAGCTCGGCAACATAAGCGCCGGCCACGCCGTTGCCGCAATCCACGGTGACCTTCATCGGCCGGGCCAGCCTGATGTCCGAGACGATGCGCGCGATGTATTCCGCGCTGATGTCCTGCTGCCGATAACTGCCGCTGCCATGGCTGAGGTCGTCCTGTTCGATGCGTAGGCGTAATTTCTGGATGGTTTCGCCGGACAATGTTTCACCGGCCAGCACCATCTTCAGACCGTTGTAGTCCGGCGGATTGTGGCTGCCGGTGAGCATCACCGCGCAGTGGGTATCCAGCTGGTATGCGGCGAAATACACCATAGGCGTCGGCACGCAGCCCACATCGATCACGTCGATGCCGCTTTTGCGGATGCCGCGCGCCAGAGCGGCGATCAGCTCCGGGCCCGACAGTCTGCCGTCGCGCCCGATCGCGATGGTGTGCTGGCCACGGGCGTTGGCCTCGGAACCGATGGCATGGCCGATGGCCTCAACGATGTCCGGCGTCAGCGTCTTGCCGACGATGCCGCGTATGTCATAGGCCTTGAAGATTTCGGGAGGAGGAAATTTGCGCAGCAATTCGTTCGCTCCCTCTCCCGCTTGCGGGAGGAGGTTGGGAGGAGGGTTGGGGATGTTGTTCATCACATCTGCTCGATCTTTTGCCAGACCATATCCGGCGTAAGTTGCACCATGCAGTTGAAATGTCCCAGAGGGCATTCGCGCTTGAAGCACGGGCTGCATTTCAAGTCGAGTTTGACGACTTGTGCATGGGTCGAGAGCGGCGGGGTGAACCGCGGGCTGCTGGAACCGAATAGCGCAAGCATCGGTATATCCAGTGCGGCAGCCAGGTGCATCAGACCGGAATCGTTGCTGATTACCAGTTGCGCGCAGGAAAGCAAAGCGATGGCATCGCCCAGATCGGTGCTGCCGCACAGGTTGCGGCAGGCCTGATTGCCCAGCGCGACGATCTTGTCCGCGATCTCCCTGTCATTGGCCGAACCGACCATCCATACCACGAAGCCATGTTTCTGCAGGCGCTGGGCGATCTCGGCGAAGTAGGGAACCGGCCAGCGCTTGGCCGGGCCGTATTCGGCGCCGGGACAAAATACCGCGACGGGTTGGTCCGGCGTCAACCCGAGTTTGCGCAGCGTGGCATCGCGTTGTGCGGCGGCCACGGATAGCACGGGATTGGGTAAAGGACGCAGGACATCATCGCCGGCCGGTTCGGCGAGCTGGGCGAAGCGCTCGACCATCAATGGCAATCTGGTTTTATTCAAGCGGCGCGCATCGTTGAGCAGTCCATATCGAGCCTCGCCGACATAGCCGGTGCGCAACGGGATGCGCGCAAAAAAGGGTACGAGCGCAGATTTCAGCGAATTGGGCAGGACGATGGCCTGGTCGTATCCCGTCTCGCGCAGCTGCGCGCCGAGCCTAGAGCGCTGTTTCAGCTCCAGCGCGCCATGCGGGAAAGGGTTGCTGATGACCTGATGCACTTCGGGTATCGCGCGCAGCAGTGCCTCGGTCCACGGCGGGGCGAGCACATCGATCTGGCTGTCGGGATGGCGCTGCTTCAGGCGCACCAGCATCGGTTGCATCAGCAGGGTGTCACCCACCCAGCTGGGGCCGATAATCAGTATTTTGTACATTGCGCCTGAGGTTGGCGTGATCAATGATGGGGGCGCGGCAGCTCGCCCTTGAAGTGGTACAACGTGCCGCAGTAAGGGCAGCGCGCTTCGCCGCCTTGGTTGAGCGGGATCACCACTTTCGGATGGGCGTTCCACAGATTCATGTCCGGCATCGGACAGGTCAATGGCAAATCCTGGGCCGTGACCTCGACATAACGCCGGGTGATGTCGTGTTTGCTCACTTTGTTCTCCTTAGACATAGCTCAGCCAGTTGGCATGCTGCGGATGCTTGCCGGCGACACATTCAAAAAAAGCCTGCTGTAGTTTGCCTGTGACCGGGCCGCGTGAACCGCTGCCTATGGTGCGGTGGTCCAGTTCCCTGATCGGCGTGACTTCCGCTGCCGTTCCGGTGAAGAAGGCTTCTTCGGCGCAATAGACCTCGTCGCGGGTGATGCGTTTCTCGATCACTTCTATACCCATTTCCTGGGCCAGCGTGATCACGGAATCGCGCGTGATGCCTTCCAGGCAGGAGGTCAGGTCTGGTGTGTACAGCTTGCCTTTCTTGACGATGAAGACGTTCTCGCCGGCGCCCTCGGCCACGTAGCCATCCACATCCAGCAGCAGCGCTTCATCATAGTGGTCGTTGGCGACTTCCTGGTGTGCCAGGATGGAATTGGAATAGGAGCTGACCGATTTCGCCCTGCACATGTTGATGTTGACGTGGTGGCGGGTGAAGCTGGAAGTCTTCACGCGTATGCCTTTTTGCATGCCTTCGTCGCCCAGGTAAGCGCCCCAGGGCCAGGCGGCGACCGCGACATGCGTGGACAGCGTTGTGGCAGCGATGCCCATCGCCTCGGAGCCATAGAAAGCGATCGGGCGGATGTAGCATGATTCCAGTTTGTTGGCGCGCACCACTTCGCGGTGCGCCTCGATGATAGTTGCCTTGTCATAGGGCATTTTCATCTGGAAGATATGGGCGGAATTGAACAGCCGTTCGGTATGCTCCTGCAGACGGAAAATCGCCGTGCCATTGGCGGCCTTGTAGGCGCGCACACCTTCGAACACGCCCATGCCATAGTGCAGCGTATGAGTCAGCACATGGGTAGTGGCATCGCGCCAGGGCACAAGCTTGCCGTCGTACCAGATATAACCGTCGCGGTCGGACATCGACATATTGGGATCCCTTAAGAAGTGGCTTAGTTGCAAAACGTTTATTCTAGCGTTTTCCGGACAATTTATGAAGAAGCCGAAACAAATCGATCACGCTATCAGGTATATTTCTTATTTGATCGATTCAGGTATGATGTGCGGCATTTGCAAATGGCGCCTTAAAACTTAACACTGGAGGCGATTCCGGGAATTTCCTAAATGGCAAAGTTTTCTGAAATAGTTGCGGCTACTGCGTACACCCAGGAAGACAAACTGCACAAGGATTTGTTGATCTTTGCGTGCGCCTTCATGAATCTGGCCGTGGTGCTCTGGCTGGGTATCTACTGGATAATGGGGATCCATTTTTCAGCCAATATCCCGCTGATCTATCAGGTGGTCTCGGTTGCCTCGCTGGTCCACTTCCTGAAAACCAAGAAGTTCGAACTATTCCGTTTTGTGCAGTTGAGTCTGTTCCTGTTTGTCCCATTCGTCATGCAGTGGAGCATCGGCAACGCGGTCACAGCCAGCGGGGTGATGCTATGGGCTTTGCTGGCCCCGATAGGCGCATTGGTGGTTTCCGGCTGGAAGGAATCCGTTCCCTGGTTCGTTGCTTACATGGTGATGACGGTGATTTCCGGAACATTCGATTACTACCTGGGTTCCGAGGGCAGTAGCGGAGTAACGATGAAGACCATCGGTTTATTCTTTGCGCTCAACTTTGCCGCGATGTCTTCTATCATGTATTTCCTGATGCGCTACTTTGTCGTGGAGATGGACAAGATCAATAACCAGCTGGATCAGCAGCATCAATTGCTGGCCGAAGAGCAGAAAAAATCCGAGCGTGTTTTGCTTAACGTATTGCCGAGCAGCATTGCACAACGGCTGAAGGATCATCAGGGGCTGATCGCGGACGGGCACGCGGATGTGACGGTAATGTTCGCCGATCTGGTCAATTTTACCCAGCTTACCGAGTCGCTTTCTCCGGAACAGATGGTGGGCTTGCTGAATACCATTTTTTCCGGTTTTGATGAATTGTGCGAAAAATACGGTGTGGAAAAGATCAAAACCATAGGAGATGCCTATATGGTCGTGGGAGGGCTGAACCGCAGCAAGACCGATTACACGCGGGATATCGCCGATCTGTCATTGGAAATGCGCAAGTACGTCACTGAGAATCCGGGCCTGGCCAGGTACAAGCTGGGCATACATACCGGCATCGCTACCGGGCCGGTGGTTGCCGGGGTAATCGGCACCAAACGTTTTATCTACGATCTGTGGGGAGACACGGTGAATATTGCCAGCCGTCTGACCGATGAAGCGGTGCAGGATGTGATCCAGGTGGATAAAACCACTTATAACAGGATACGCCACGAATACGCCTTTGAGCCGCCCGCCACTATCCATGTCAAAGGCAAGGGGGAAATGATCATGTATCGCCTCACGGCCAGCCTTCATGATGCGCCGCAGGCCGGGGCGCAAATCCACCTGGTCAAGACAGCTGCTGCTCCGCCTGCCTGATACGCTGCGGCACGGATTCCGTGCCGCCGGAATGACCCTGTCATGTTATTCCCCGATCTTGTCCGCCTCACCACCTCGAGCATCACCACCTATCGGCTGCGCAGTTTCCTGACCGCGCTGGGTGTTGCGATCGGCATCACTGCGGTGATCATGCTGACTTCGATCGGCGAAGGTCTGCACCAGTTTGTGCTGTCCGAGTTCAGCCAGTTCGGGACCAATCTGATCTCGATCCAGCCCGGCAAAACACAGACCCAGGGCGGCAATGCGGGCGTCTTCGGGTCAGTCAGGCAATTATCCATCGAGGATGCGCAGTCATTGCGCCACTTGCCCAATGTCGAGTATGTGGATCCCAGCGTCACCGGCAATGCCGAATTGCGTTTCGACGGCAAAACACGCCGTACCACGGTATACGGGGCCGGGCACGATTTCACCCAAGTGCTGGCAAGCCGGGTGCAGACGGGCAGCTTTCTGCCCGATGAGGATCCCACCCAGGCGCGTGCCCTGGTCGTGCTCGGATCGAAAGTGCGCCAGGAATTGTTCGCCGAGATGAATCCACTGGGCAGCTATTTGCGCATAGGCGGGCAACGCTACCGGGTGGTCGGTGTAATGGAACCGAAGGGGCAGATACTCGGTTTCGACATGGACGATACCGTGATCATCCCTGCCGCGCGCGCGCTGGAGTTGTTCAATCGTCCGGGTCTGATGGAGATCCATTTGAGCTACAGTGCCAATGCTGATCTGCAAACTGTGCTAAACAACATCACGCGGGTGCTCAAGGAGCGGCACGGGCGCGAAGACTTCACGCTGATCCCGCAGCAGAAGGCTCTTGAAGTGCTCGGATCGGTGCTGGATGTGATCACCTTCGCGGTCGGCGCATTGGGCGGTATCTCGCTGCTGGTCGGCGGCGTAGGCATCCTGACCATCATGACCATGGCCGTCACCGAACGCACCGGCGAGATCGGCCTGATGCGCGCCCTGGGCGCACGCGAACGGCAAGTGCTGACGCTGTTCCTGGGCGAAGCGATGCTGCTGTCTGCGCTGGGCGGGTTGGCCGGGCTGGCGCTGGGAGTGGGCATCACCCAGCTGATGCACCTGCTTTTTCCGGCGCTGCCGGTGCACACCCCATGGCTGTTCGCGCTGCTGGCGGAACTGACCGCGGTCGGCATCGGCCTGCTGGCCGGCGTGATGCCGGCACGGAGAGCGGCCAGGCTGAACCCGGTCGAGGCCTTGCATGCGGAATAAGCGGCGGTAACTGGCATGAACGTCACGGGAATGCGCTGCGACATTTTTTGCAACGTCATCGACAACTACGGCGACATCGGCGTGTGCTGGCGGCTGGCGCGGCAATTGGCGAATGAGCATGGCCTCGCGGTGCGCTTGTGGGTGGACGATCTGGCGAGTCTGGCCAGGCTGTGCCCGGAAGCGGATGCTGCGGCCGAGCAACAGCAGTGCAGGGGAGTCGAAGTCCGGTTGTGGCGCAAGCCATTTCCGCAAGTACAGCCTGCCGAACTGGTGATCGAGGCCTTTGCCTGCAAGCTGCCGCCCGCTTATATCGAGGCAATGGCGGCCCCGGCTGCCCCGGCTGCGCAGCCGGCCTGGATCAACCTGGAATACCTGAGCGCCGAAGATTGGGTCGAGAGCCACCACAAGCTGCCTTCGCCGCATCCCGGCTTGCCGCTGACCAAATATTTTTTCTTTCCGGGTTTTACCCAACACACCGGCGGGCTGCTATTGGAGCGCGACCTGTTGGTGCGGCGCGATGCCTTTCAGCATGACGCAGAGCAGCAACGCGCATTCTGGCAGTCCATAGGGGCCGCTACGCCGGCGGCTGGAACGCTGAAAGTATCGCTGTTCGGCTATGCAAATACCGCCATCGACGGATTGCTCGATATTTGGAGCGCAGGCACGCAGCCGGTGCTGTGCCTGGTGCCGGAAGGCCTGTTGCTGCCCCGGATCGGGCGATATTTCGGCGATGCGTCGCCGTGTGCGGGGAAGGCCTATGCGCGCGGAATGCTTAGCGTCAAGCTGCTGCCGTTCGTCGAGCAGGAACGTTATGACTTGCTGTTGTGGGCTTGCGATGTCAACTTTGTCCGTGGCGAGGATTCCTTCGTGCGCGCGCAATGGGCCGGACGGCCATTCATCTGGCACATCTATCCCGCAGCATGACGGGGTGCACTTGAAAAAGCTGCAAGCCTTCCTCATGTTGCACGACATTGCCCTCAGCCGCGATGCCAGCCGGGCTGTGGAGAATCTGTGGCGGGCCTGGAATCTTGGCGGCCGGAGTGAAACAGGGCAGGCGTGGTTGTCTTTCGTTGCGGCGCGCGACGAACTGGACCGGCACGCGCGGCTGTGGACGCAGCATTTGTCCGCGAATAATCTGGCTTTGAATTTACTGGATTTTTATCAGGAAATCGGTAGAATGCGCGCCTTGAAAATTGAGGGCAGTAAACATGAAAACAGCACAAGAAGTTCGCGCAGGTAACGTCATCATGGTGGGCACGGAACCGATGGTCGTGCTCAAGGCCGAGTACAGCCGTTCCGGGCGCAATGGTTCGGTGGTCAAGATGAAGATGAAGAATCTGCTGACCGAAGCCGCCAAGGAAACCGTGTACAACGCCGACGACAAGTTCGACCAGATCATCCTGGATCGCAAGGAAGTGCACTTATTCCTATTTTGCCGATCCGATGTATGTGTTCATGGACGGCGAATACAACCAGTATGAAATCGAAGCCGAAAGCATGGGCGACGCGATCAACTACGTCGAGGACGGCATGCCATGCGAAGTGGTGTTCTATAACGACAAGGCGATCTCGGTCGAATTGCCCAACACCATCGTGCGCGAAGTCATCTACACCGAACCGGCGGTGCGCGGCGATACCTCCGGCAAGGTGATGAAGCCGGCCAAGATCAACACCGGCTTCGAATTGCCGGTTGCTGCCTTCATCGAGATCGGAGACAAGATCGAGATCGATACCCGCACCAACGAGTTCAAGAAACGCGCCTGAATTGTGCGCTTGAGGCAGGCTGTCTTCTCCACCTTGAAAGAGCAGTCAAGCGCGTTTCAATAGCGCATCGAACTGTTCGATCGGTACCGGTCTGCCAAACAGATAGCCCTGATATTGGGAACAGCCGTTGCTCATCAGGAATTGCCGCTGCTCCTCGGTCTCCACCCCTTCGGCGATGACGGCGATGTCCAGGCTTTGAGCCATTGCAATAATGGTACGGACGATCGCCTTGTCGCTGCTATCCGTGGCGATATCGCGCACGAACGACTGGTCGATCTTGATCTGATCCAGCGGCAAACGCTTCAGGTATTGCAGGGACGAATAGCCGGTGCCGAAATCATCCAGCGAGAACTGTACCCCGATCTGGTTCAAGGCATTCATCGTGGTAATCGTGTCGTCGATGTTCTCCAGCAGCATGCCTTCGGTCAATTCCAGTTTGAGCAGTCTCGCATCGATCGTATGGCGCAGCAGCGCGCTCTGCACCTGCGCCACGAAGCCGGGCTGATGGAATTGTCTGACGCTGACGTTCACCGCCAGAACCAGTTCACAGGTATGCGGCTGCTGCTGCCATGCCTTGATCTGGGCGCAGGCCGTTTCCAGCACCCATAGCCCGATGGGCAGGATCAGCCCGGTTTCTTCCGCCAGGGATATGAATTGCGTTGGCGCTATCATTCCGCGTTCAGGGTGGATCCAGCGTATCAACGATTCCGCGCCCAAAGGATGCGATGAATTGTCGACCTGGATCTGGTAATACAGATGGAATTGCCGGTTCTCAAGCGCCTTGCGCAATTCGCCCTCCAGTTCCGCCCTGGCTTTGATCGAATCCTGCATGTGAGGATCGAAGAAGCGCAAATTGTTGCGTCCCGATTTTTTGGCCTGGTACATCGCGATGTCTGCCCGCTTCATCAGCTCGTCGGTCGACTGCGAATTGTCGTTGAACAGGACCGCTCCGATGCTGGCAGTGCAGTGATATTCGTGAAAGGCAAGCAGGCTGGTTTGATCGAGCGCAGAGAGGATTTTCTCGCCGACGATTTCGGTCTGTGCCGCCGCACCGGGCGGAGATTCACTCAGGTTTTCCAGCATTACGATGAATTCGTCCCCGCCCAGGCGAGCCACCATGTCGGTTTCACGGACGCAGATATTGAGGCGCTGCGCGACCTGTTTCAGGAAGCGATCGCCGGTGTCATGGCCCAGCGTGTCATTGAGGGTCTTGAAATTATCCAGGTCGATCAGCAGCAGCGCTCCCATCTTGCCGGTTCGTGCCGCAGTAACCAGCGCCTCCTGAAGCCGATCCAGCATGAATTGACGGTTGGGCAGGCTGGTCAGCTGGTCGTAAAATGCCAGGTGCCTGATTTCCGCCACGGCAGCCTTGCTGTCAGTGATGTCCCGGCTGGAGGCGTACAAATAGGCCTGACCATCGATCTCGATGCCGGTGGTGCTGATTTCGACATTGATCTCCTTCCCGTCCTTGCGGCGGTGCAAGGTTTCGAACCTTGCGCTATTGCCGATCAGGGACCTCAGTCTTGTCATCAACTCCTGTTTGGAGAATTGCGAATTCCAGTCGGCAATATTGAGTCGAAGCGCTTCTTCCCGGGTGTAGCCCAGCATGCCGCAGAAAGCGTCATTGACTTCGACGATGTTACCCCGGATGTCCATGATGTGGATGCCATCGAGCGCATTTCGCATCAGCGTCTGATAGCGCCTGAGCTGTGCTTCCGTTTCGCTCAGGATGCGCTGGCGCTCGGTCATGTCGATGTGCGAGCCGACATAATGGGTGACGACCCCGTCGGCTCCCTTGACGGCGGTGATGGATAGCCATTTTGGGTAGATCTCGCCATTCTTGCGTTTATCCCATATTTCTCCCTGCCAGCTGCCGGTTAGTTCTATGGTTTTCCACATCGCGCGGTAGAAATCCTGACCATGCCGTCCGGATTTGAGCAGGCTTGGGGTACAGCCGATTACTTCCTCGGCGGAATAGCCTGTGCTCCCGGAAAATGCCTTGTTGACCTGCAGGATCACACCACGGGTATCGGTGATCATGATGCTGTCCTGGGACTCGAAGGCGATCGCAGCAATGCGCAGCTGTGTTTCGGATTCTCTGCGCGACGTGATATCGGTGAACGAGGTCACCGTTTTGTAGGGCGTATGTACGCCGGTTGAAACGATGGGTTCCACATTGACGGAAATCCAGCACAGTGCGCCATCCGGCTTATGGATACCCATGACTGCGCCCGCAACTGCCTTGCCGGTTTGCAAAGTCACGATGGAGGGATGGGTGTCGCCGGACCAGGAAGTCCCGTCTTCATGAATGTTTCGCCAACCTTGATCGCTTAAGCTGCGTCCGGTCAGCTGTTCTGCGGTCAGGCCGAGTATGGCTCCCGCCGCATTATTGGCGGTCAGAATCTCACCGCCTCTTCCCTGGATGACGACTCCTTCGGACAGCGAGGACAGCGCCGAGTGATAGCGCGCTTCGCTTTCGCGCAACTTGTTCTCGGACTCGCGGATTTTGTTGAATGGTGCGCGAATACTGGTCACGAAGGTAGCACGATACAGCAGCGCATAAGCCGCTAATTTGTAAACATGCCCGAAGATGTTCTGGAAATCCGACGGGGCAACATAAGCGGTGAACGAGATTTCGCCTATCCCAATCACGAAGCTGGACAAGGCCAGCAGGTAATAGCGGGGCTGCAGCGTGTTTTCGGCTTTCCTCCAGAACAGCAACGCGACTGCGACATTCAGGAAACACAAAGCGTACTCGTAAGCGGCTTTAAATCCGGTGACGCCCTGCCCTTCGGTAAAGGTGGCCGGAAATGCGTCGATGTGGTAGGAACCCGCCCAAACAAGCACAGCAGACACGGCGATGCCCATGCCCAGCCAGAATTTGCGTGACAGGGGCGGCAAGCAGCCGAGTGCAATCAGTGCCATCGAACTGACTTCAACTGTGCGTCCCATCAGCCAGAAGAAGATCGCTTTCGGCGTGCTGCTTGCGGACAGGAATGGCGGCATGCCTTTATAGGTAAGCGCATGCATCACATCGCAGCAGGCAACGATCAAAAACCCGCAGATCAGGATTTTTGCAGAATCTGATTCGCGAATATCGAATGTATACCAGGACACGGTCACGATCAGGATCGCTATGATAATCGCGAATAGTTCCAGCAGCAGGTGCAGCGACAGCATGCCAATGTGGCCAGGTACCAGGCTCGTCGACGGCGGCATCAACATGATCGCGATCAGCAACGCGACCGCCAGTATCGCGAGCGCCAGCGTCATTGATCTCAGCTTGTTTTGAGTAAGGAGGGCAGCCACGATTTGGAGTTTCCCCGGATAATCCGTATTCAGCGCAAAGGCAGCGGTTCAAGCACAATCAAACGCAATGACCGGATATGGCCTGCCCAACAAGTGTTGCAATAGCATACCTGAAAGCAGTCCCCGTAGCCTGGCAGGCCAAGCTATCATGCAGATCGCTGCACAGCAGGTTGTGGCTGGCGGGAAAATCCTGCCCAGCTTCAATCCGGCTTGTCACATATCCCATTCCCAGGGCAGGACCAGGTCGCCGTGGTCCGTGCGTTTGCACAGCTTGTTCTGTTCCAGCGAGATCAGGGTATGGTCGCCGATGCCGGCGCCGCCATGGTTCAGTTTTGCAATGACGGCCGCGGTGACCACCAGGCCGGGTGTCGCCCGGGTTGCCAGCGGGAGCAGCGTCCGCCTGACCAGGGACAAGCCCTTCTGGTAGTTTCTTTTCCCCAGCAAGGCCAGTCCCTGCTCAATGTCCTTGCGTACATGCTCAAGGATGCCGGGGTGGGCGGCGGCTATGCCCGCCAGCTCGGAGCGCACCCGTGCCAGTCTGGCCGATTGCTTTTCGTCAAGTGCTTTGATGCCGGCGGCAGTCAATTCGCTCTCGGTTTTGATCAATGCTTCTACTTCCTTGGGCAGATTCTTTGCCATTGACGACTTCTCCTCTGATTTTGTGCTGTTGTGGATAATCAATTCCGGGATGCCATGTCCGTGCGGTGCCAACTGAAACGCCATGTCAGTCGATGCGGGCAGGCTGCAACTGCCAGATGCTGTTTGCGAAATCATCGTATACCTATACCATAGTCCTTTCCGGTGTGGCAAATGCGCTATCGTGCCTGACCTCAAGTTGCTGTCCAGCGCGTATTGCAGGTTTGATATACTGATTGCGGTCCCAGCGGGCAAGGGGAAGGGCGGTGACGCTGCAGCAGCTTATTGGATGCCACCGCGATCCTCTGCCTGGCTGAGTTTGTGATTCCGGTTCCGGCGCCGATACCATGGCCCGAACAATCTGAATCGAAGAATAAAAACCGTGTGACCCGATAAAGATTGTTTGATGAAATATAAACGAACCAACCTGCGCAAAAGAGAAGCCTTCGAAGTGTGGCTGCCGATCGCAATGGCCAGCTGTGGCGACAATCTGAGCGATTGGGAGCGCCACCTGATCCGGATCAGTTTCAAGCTGGGCTGGGATGCGCGCGCGCTGGATGAAAAGGCCCCGAAAGATTACAAGTATAAGAAGGTGGCAGAAGAAGAAAAATAAGTGCAGCATCCTATCAGTGGGGGCGGCTACGGTCACGTTCCGTTGTTTGTCAAACACATATGAGCACTGGCGACCAATCCTTTTCCTCGCGAAACATCCCGGGCGAAGCCCGCCGCTGGCTGATGGGCGGGCGTGTGCAGGGCGTGGGTTACCGTGCCTTCGTGTTCAATCTGGCGCAGCGTCTTGAATTATGCGGCGCAGTACAGAATCTCACCGGCGAGGTACTGGTGGAAGCGCAGGGCGAGCCCGCGGCGCTGGACCTGTTCGCTGCCGCACTGCTCTCTGATGCGCCGCCGCTGGCGCGCCCGCATCTCGTTTCCTGTCAGGCCATTGCATGGCGCGAACTGGATGGTTTCGAGATTCTGCCCAGCGCCGTTGCCGCCGCAACCCGACGTACACATCCCGCCGGACAGTTTTCTGTGCGACGATTGCCGCCGCGAGATGCGGACTCCCGAAGACAGGCGCTACCGCTACCCGTTCATCAACTGCACCCAGTGCGGGCCGCGCTATACGCTGATCACTGCAATGCCCTACGACAGGCCGAATACCACGATGGCGGGCTTTGAACTGTGCCCGCGTTGCCGCGCCGAATACCGGGATCCGCGCGACCGCCGCTTCCATGCCCAGCCGCTGGCCTGCCCGGAGTGCGGGCCGCAGCTGAGTTTCGTTGCGCTGCATCAACCTGGCGAGGTAAGTGCCCGGGGCGATGCCGCGTTGCAGGCGTGCGTCGACTCCCTGCGTCGCGGCGAGACCGTCGCGGTGAAAGGCATAGGCGGCTATCACCTGGTCTGCGATGCGCTGGATCCCGCGGCCATCGCGCGGCTGCGCGCCGCCAAGCACAGGCCGCACAAGCCGCTGGCGCTGATGTTCCCGTGGCAGGGAGAGGACGGATTGCAGCGGGTGCGCGAGGATTTGGAACTCGATGCAGTGACCGCAACCGCGCTGTGCGATGTGTCGCGGCCCATCGTGCTGATACCGCGGCGCGTGGATTCAAGCCTGCCGGAGATCATTGCGCCGGGATTGCACGAGATCGGCGCGATGCTGCCCTACAGCCCGCTGCATCATCTGCTGCTGGAAAGTTTCGGATCGCCGCTGGTCGCCACATCGGGCAATGTCAGCGGCGAACCGGTGCTGACCGGCAACGCCGACGCCGAAGCGCGGCTCGGCAAGGTTGCACAGGCCTTTTTGCACCACAACCGCACCATCGCGCGCCCGGCGGATGACAGCGTGCTGCGCGTCATCGCGGGTAAACCGCGGCTGCTGCGTGCCGGGCGCGGCGTCGCCCCGCTGGAATTCGATCTGCCGTTCAGTTTGCCGCAACCGCTGCTGGCGGTGGGTGGCCACATGAAGAACGCGATCGCGCTGGGCTGGAACGATCGCGCGGTGCTGTCGCCGCACATCGGCGACCTGGACGCGCCGCGCAGCCTGGAGATCTTTGCGCAGGTGATCGCGGATCTGCAAAAACTGTACGGCGTCGAGGCGCGGGCCATCGCCTGTGATATACACCCCGGTTATGCCAGCAGCCGCTGGGCGGCGAAGCAGGGATTGTCTCTGTATCGGGTGCAGCACCATTGCGCCCATGCCGCCGCGCTGGCATTCGAACAGGGGCAGGACAAGACCTGGCTGACCTTCACCTGGGATGGCGTGGGCCTGGGCGAGGATGGCACGCTGTGGGGCGGCGAGGCGCTGCACGGCAAGCCGGGCGTTTGGCAGCGCGTCTCCAGTTTCAAGCCGTTCCGCCTGCCCGGCGGTGAACGCGCCGGACGCGAACCGTGGCGCTCGGCGGCGGCGCTGTGCTGGGAGAGCGGACTCGATTGGCGCTCGGGCGAGCGCGATGCGGTGCTGCTGAAAAGCGCCTGGCAGCACGGCCTGAATGCGCCTGTCAGCGCAGCGGCGGGCCGTTTGTTCGATGCCGCTTCCAGCCTGCTCGGGCTGGTCGATACGGCCAGTTTTGAGGGGCAGGGGCCGATGCTGCTGGAGGCGGTGGCAGCCGATGACGCGGGTTTGGGTGAAGCCGCGGCGATAGATCTGCCGCTGCATGAAAACGACGAGGGGCTGCTGCTCGCCGACTGGACGCCGCTGTTGCATGCATTGCGCCGCAATGAAGTGCCGGTGGCGCAACGCGCGATGCAGTTCCACCTGAGCCTGGCTCATTCCATAGTCGCGCAAACACAATACATTCATCAGCGCATGCCGTTCGACGCGGTGGGTTTGACCGGCGGTGTGTTCCAGAACAAACTGCTCGCCGAACTCGCGATTCAGGAACTCGGTGCCGCCGGGTTCGAGGTGCATCTGCAGCAGCATACGCCGTGCAACGACGGCGGTCTGGCGTTGGGCCAGCTGATAGAGGCGGGCTGCCGGTATGGATGATACTCACATCAGTCTTGCCCACGGCAACGGCGGGCGCTACATGCGCGAACTGATCGAGCGTGTATTCGCACGCCATCTTGCCAATCCCCTGCTCGATGTGGATGTGGATGCTGCGGCGCTGCCCGCACTGGATGGCCAGTTGATGGTGACCACCGACGGCTTCACGGTGCAGCCGCTGGAATTTCCCGGCGGCACGATAGGCTCGCTCGCGGTGCACGGCACGGTCAACGATCTCGCGGTGTCCGGCGCTGTGCCGCATTACCTCACGCTGAGCGCCTTCATCGAGGAAGGTTTCGAGATCGCGCAGCTGGAACGCATCGTCATCAGCCTGGCCGATGCCGCGCGCGAGGCGAACGTGACCGTCGTTGCCGGCGACACCAAGGTGGTCAGGCGCGGAGAGGGCGGCGGCCTGTATCTGTCTGTGACCGGCGTCGGCGTGCGGCCGCGACATCTGCGGCTTGGGCTCCGTCATATCCAGCCCGGCGATGCCGTGCTGGTCAGCGGGCCGATAGGCGACCATGGCATCGCGGTGATGCTGGCGCGCGAGCAGTTCGGTCTGCACGGCGAACTGCTGTCGGACGCGGCCAGCGTGCTGCCGCTGACGCAGGTGCTGCTGGCGCTGAACGGCCTGCGCTTCATGCGCGACCCGACGCGCGGCGGCCTGGCCACGGTGATGCACGAGATCGCCCGTTCCACCGGATTCACGATACGCCTGCGCGAGCCGCATATACCGGTGCGCGAGCGGGTGCGCGCCGTGTGCGAGATACTCGGCTACGATGCCATGTTCCTTGCCTGCGAAGGCCGGGTCGTGGCGGTGGTCGCGGCTGCGCAGGCCGAGGCCGCATTGGCTGCGTGGCGCGCACTGCCGGGCGGGGAGAGTTCCGCACAGATCGGCCGGATCGAAACCGGCCATGCACAGGTCGTTCTGGAAACCGAACTGGGTGGAGAGCGGATACTGGAGGAGCTGGAAGACGATCCGCTGCCACGGATTTGCTGATGCGGGAATTGCCAATCGGGGATTTAAGGTTCAACATGATTGCCACGGTTTGTTCGGCCAGGGGCCAATCGCCAGGAGCGGGGTTTGCGATGCATGAGATGTCGATCGCCGAGAGCGTGCTGCAGATCATCGAAGATGCCGCGCGATCCGAAGGATACGCCAGGGTCAGGACAGTGTGGCTGGAGATCGGCCAGCTGGCCGGCGTCGAAACGGAGTCGCTGCGTTTCTGCTTCGATGCGGTGACGCGCGACAGCGTTGCCGAGGATGCGCGGCTGGAGATCATCGAGACCGCCGGCAAGGCCTGGTGCATGGAGTGCGCCGGCAATGTGGCGGTGACCGCCCGTCATCAGCCTTGCCCGGATTGCGGCAGCTTTCAGATCGAGGTGACCGGAGGCGAGGAAATGCGGGTCAGGGAACTGGAAGTAGAATAGCAACTCCTTTAAGGAGGATAGTATGTGCATGACATGCGGATGCGGGAAGGGCCAGACACTGATAGCAGGCCATGCGCTGCAGCGGCCGCGCAAATCCGGCGGGGAGCTGCGCTATCGCGTGCATCCAGCGGGCGCAGCGCACGAACCCGGCCATCCCGCTGCGAAAGATACCATCGATTTCGGCGCCGGCGCTGCAGGCGCGCATGCGCCCGGCATCAGCCAGTCGCGCATGGTGAAGATAGAGCGCGACATACTCGCGAAGAACAACGACTATGCCGGCGAGAACCGCCGTCACCTTTCCCGGCACGGAATCTTCGCGCTGAATCTGGTATCCAGCCCGGGCTCGGGCAAAACCACGCTGCTGGTGAAGACCATCTTGGCCTTGAATGGCTCGCAGCCGCTCGCGGTGATTGAGGGTGATCAGCAGACCGACAATGATGCCGCGCGCATCCGCGCCGCCGGCGCGCCGGCGCTGCAGATCAACACCGGCAAGGGCTGTCATCTGGATGCGCACATGGTGGGGCAGGCGATGCAGCGGCTGGCGCTGAAGGATGACAGCCTGCTGCTGATCGAGAACGTCGGCAACCTGGTTTGCCCGGCGGGTTTCGATCTGGGTGAGGCGCACAAGGTGGTGATCTTCTCGGTGACCGAGGGCGAGGACAAGCCGCTCAAATATCCCGACATGTTCCGCGCCGCCGACATGATGCTGCTCAGCAAGTGCGACCTGTTGCCGCATCTGGACTTCGATGCCGACCTCGCCGTGGCGAATGCGCGGCGCATCAATAAGGACATACGGGTGATCCGCGTATCCGCGACCAGCGGCGCAGGTCTGGCGGAATGGCTGGGATGGGTCAGGGCAGGATGTGATGCCGCAGTCGCGGCGAAGCGGCAGGCGCTGCGCGAGGCCATGCCCGGCGATATCCTTGCGGATTGAGTATTTTTCCGGCTTAGACGGTTGAGGGCGACTTCACACCGCTAGCCCGCCAGATCCGGCACGCGCCTTCGTCCGATACCATGCAGGGACCGACCGGCGTGCGCGGCGTGCAGGCGGTGCCGAACAGCCTGCATTCGTTCGGGTAGATCTTCCCCAGCACCACGCGTGCGCAATCGCAACCCGGCGGCATCTCGCCGACCCGCTTGCGTCCTTCAGCTTCATATCCGACAAATTGTCTGCGCGCATCGTGCTGCTCGAAGCGCGCCGCGAGCTTATAACCCGACGCCGGGATGATGCCGATGCCGCGCCAGTTCGCATCTACGACACGCATCGCCTGGGCAAGCTGCGCTTGTGCCGTCGCATTGCCGCCGGGGCGCACCACTTCGGGGTAGCAGTTGTCGAGAAAGCATTCTGCTTCGAGCAGTTGGCGCAATACCGAATACATCGCCGCGAGCAGCGACACCGGTGTAAAGCCTGCAACCGCGGCTGGGATGCCATGCTGTTCGGCGACGAATTCCCATTCCTCCGGGCCCATCACCGTGGCGACATGGCCGGGCGCGACCAAGGCATCGAAACCGGGCGCTACCGGAATTTAGCAGCATCGCGACCGCCGGCCAGGTCAGTCGGCACGACAGCAGCAGGAACAGATTATCGGGTATGTCCTCCAGCAGCATCGCCGCCACTGGCGCGGTCGTGGTCTCGAAACCGGCAACGAAGAACACCACCTGGCGCTGCGGGTTCTCGCTGGCGATTTTCACCGCCTCCTGCGGGCTGGCTACCGGGCGTATATCTGCGCCTGCGGCCTTGGCCTGTTCCAGCGAACGCGGCTCGGATCTGGGTACGTTCACCGGCACGCGCAACATGTCGCCGAACGCGACCAGGATCACGCCGGCATGCAACGCCAGCCGGATCGCAAGATAGACATCCTCCTCGGGGCAGACGCACACCGGACAGCCCGGGCCGGGTATCAATTCGACGGTCTGCGGCAGCGCAACGCGCAGGCCCGCCATCGTGATCGAGCGTTCGTGCCCGCCGCAGACGTTCATGATGCGCACGCGGCGCTGCAATGGTAAAGCACGGATTTTTTCCAACCAATCCCTTGCGCTCAGCGTCATGGTCTAACTCCGGCTGATTTGCTGGTCCGGATCATGGGCCAGCACTTCATCGAGCAGCTCCCAGGTTGAGCGCGCTTCCTGCTCGGTCATCTTCTGCAGTGCATAGCCGACATGCACCATCACGAAATCATCCACCGCGACCGGCTCGTGCTGCAGCATGAACAGGCTGACTTCGCGCGTCACTCCCCTGGCGCTGCAGCGCGCATTGTAGCCGTCGATCGCGACGATTTGCATTGGGATACCGAGGCACATGGCGGATCTCCATAGAATCGGGTTTTGCAAGTCTACTCCCGATCGGGGCATCATGCAGCAATGATAAAGTAACAAAACATTAACGTTTTACTCGGTTGAAGTTTCAATATCACAGTGCTAGATTGCGCGTGTCGTCTGCTCAAGGAAACATGACCATGAGTGACCATCGCAGAACGTTGATACTTGGCATCGGCAACACCCTGTTGCAGGACGAGGGTGCCGGCGTACATGCGATAAGGATGCTTTCCGGTCTGGCGGCGCAGCGCGACGACGTCGAGCTGCTGGACGGCGGCACACTGAGTTTTTCCCTGGCGGGTTCGATCGAGGATGCCGAACATCTGATCGTGATCGATGCCGCGCAGTATGACGGCGAACCCGGTTCTACCAGGATGTTCGTCGGCGAGCAGATGGACGCCTTCATCGGCAGCAACCGCAAGTGCAGCGTGCATGAGGTGAGTCTGATCGACCTGATGGCGATCGCGCTGCTCGCCGGCCGATTGCCGCAGCGGCGCGCGCTGATCGGCATCCAGCCGCAAACCATGGCTTGGGGCGACTCGCCCTCGGCGCCGGTCGCCGGCGCGATCCGGCAAGCCTGCGGCCAGGCGCTGCAACTCATCGCGGAGTGGCACGCATGAGCTTGCCCACCAAAAATTCCATGATCATCCCCATCTTTGCTCCAGCGGAGCATGCCTATTCGGTAGGCAATATCCGCGCGCTGCAGACGGAAATCGCCGCGCGCCTGGAAAAGCTCGCGACCGGCGGCGAGACCGGGATGATAGACCTCAACAGTCTGCCGTTTGCACCGGGCGAATACGAGCTGCTGCGCCAAACGCTCGGCCAGGGCGAAGTATCTGCGCGCATCGAAGCGATCGGGACCAGCGAGATCGCCGAGACGCGCTATCCCGGCGTGTGGTGGGTAACGCACTACAACGCCGAGGGTGACATCGTGGCGGACATGATAGAGATCGCCCGGATTCCGGAAATCATCCAGAGCCAGCCCGACGACATATGCGCCGGCCTGGAATTGTTACGCGCTCAACTCAACGAAGCTCAACTCAACGACGAGGTGCAGCAATGAACCAACACGACACACTGGGCGAACGTCTCGCCCAACAGGGTATCAGCCGCCGCGCGTTCCTGAAATTCTGCACCGCGATGGCGTCGCTGATGGCGCTGCCGCCCGGCACCGCAACTGCGATCGCCGAAACGCTGGCCAAGTCCATGCGTCCTTCGGTGATCTGGCTGTCATTCCAGGAATGCACCGGCTGCACCGAATCGCTGACGCGCTCGCATACACCGACGTTGGAGAACATGATCTTCAATATGATCTCGCTCGACTACCATCACACGCTGCAGGCAGCTTCCGGTTATGGCGCGGAAAAATCGCGCGAGGATGCGATGAAGAATTTCTTCGGCAAATATCTGCTGGTGGTCGATGGGGCGATCCCGATGCTTCACGACGGTGTCTATTCGACGATCGCCGGCAGGACCAACCTCGATCTGCTGCAGGAAACGGCGAAGGGCGCGGCAGCGATCATCGCGGTCGGTACCTGCGCGGCGTTCGGCGGCATCCCCAATGCGAAGCCCAACCCGACCGGCGCGGTGGCGGTGTCCGACATCATCAAGGACAAGCCCATCATCAATATTTCCGGCTGTCCTCCGATCCCGGTGGTGATCACCGGCGTGCTGGCGCAATACCTGACTTTCGGAGAGTTGCCCGAGCTGGATCCTTTGGGGCGCCCGAAATCCTTTTACGGCGAGACCATACACGACCGCTGCTATCGCCGCCCATTTTACGATCAGGGCAAGTTCGCGAAAAGTTTCGATGACGAAGGTGCGCGCAACGGCTGGTGCCTGTTCGAGCTGGGCTGCAAGGGACCGACCACGCACAATGCCTGTGCCACGACCAAATGGAATGGCGGCACCAGCTTCCCGATCGAATCCGGGCACGGCTGCCTGGGTTGTTCCGAGCCGCAGTTCTGGGATGGCGGCAGTTTTTACACGCCGTTGTCGGTGCCGACTGCGAATCTCGAAACCGTCGTCGCCGGCGCGGCCATTGCTGGCGCCGGCATTGCAGTGGCTCTGAGCGCGGCGGATCGCGCCAAGCGCCGCCGCGCCCAACAAGCGCATGAAAAGTTGACCGTCAAGGATCTGTGATTGATCTGTAGGACGCAAATCGAGATCGGGAAGGAGAGGGAGCATGAACCAACAGGAATGGCTGGATTTTGTACGCGGCCCGGGTTTGCAGATCGCCACAGCAGTGTTTGTGCTTGGCATGGTCTACCGGATGCTCCAACTCATATTGCTTGGCCGCAAAAAGAATTTCGCTGCGCCGCGCGGCTCGGAGTGGGGACCGGGCTTGCGCACGATGTGGCACCGTTCATTGATTTCGATGAACCTGACTCCGCGCGGCCATTTCATCCTGATCACGGGTTATTTCTTTCATCTGGGATTCCTGATCACGCTGCTGTTCCTGAGCCAGCACATCGAGTTGCTGCGCTCGGTATTGAGGTTCGGCTGGCCCGCCCTGCCGCCCAGCCTGATTACGATCACCGCGATCCTGACCATGGCCGCTATGATCGCGCTGCTGGTGCACCGCCTTACCGATCCGGTAAAACGCCTGATCTCCGACTACCAGGATTATTTGACCTGGACACTTACCTTTCTGCCCTTGCTGACCGGAATTATGCTGAAGCAAGGCACCGCTTCGGGATATCAGCAGATGCTGGCCGTGCATATCGCCACTGTAGAGCTGCTGCTGATCGCAATCCCGTTCACCAAGCTCGCGCACATGCTGACTGCTTTCAGCGCGCGCTGGTACAACGGCGCGATCGCCGGGTACAAGGGTGTGAAGGCATGAGCAGCGAGCAGGGCGACCGCGTAGGACAGAGCAGGGGCCCCACAAAGTGGGGATGTGACTCCGGAGCGGGATGCTGCGCCCCGTTCAATGTCGCCGGTATCCCCTACGCTGGACGATCCCTCTTCGCGGGGTCCTCGTCCAACGCTCTGGGGCGCCCCCGTACAGCGGGGATGGGAGCGTCCGCGAGTGACTGCTGTCGCCGAGGCCGCAGATTTAATGATACTACTCCAACTTACAAGGAGGCGACCGTATGAGCACTTCTCTCCAACGCGGAGTTCAAAGCATGATCGAACAGATCGACGCGCCGATGGCGTCATTTTTCTCGGCCTGTGTGCATTGCGGACTGTGTGCCGATGCCTGTTTGTTCTATACCGAAACCCAGGATCCCAAGTACACCCCTATCCACAAGCTCGCGCCGATGCGCCGCGTGTGGCAGCAGGAATTCACTTTCTGGGGCAAGCTGATGAAAATGCTGGGCCTGAGCAAACCCGTCAGCGATGCCGAACTCGATGCATGGGGACCGCTGGTCTACGACAGCTGTACCTTGTGTGGACGCTGTTCGCTGGTATGTCCGGTGGGCAATGACATCACCTACATGGTGCGCAAGATGCGCGAAGGCATGGTGGCATCCGGCCATGCGCCCGAGGGTCTGAAAGAGTCGACGCGCCGCGCGATCGAACTCGGCAGCCCGATGGGCGTCACCGTCAATACCCTCAAGGCGCACTTCCGGCATACCGAACAGGAAACCGGCCTGACCGTGCCGCTCGATCGGGAAGGCGCAGATTACCTGCTGATCCTGTCTTCAGCCGAGGTCGCCAATTACAGCGAGATCATCACTGCGGTGACGCGGATATTTAATCAAGCCGGCGTCTCCTGGACGATGTCATCGGATGGATTCGAGGCGACCAACAGCGGCATCCAGATCGGCTCATCCGATCTGGCCGCGGAACTGGTCAACCGCATCGTGTATGCCGCGGAAAAACTCAAGGTGAAATACGTGATCAGCCCGGAATGCGGGCATGCCTATACCGCGCTGCGCTGGGAAGGACCCAATCTGATCGGTCGGCCCTATCCCTTCGAAGTCGTGCACATCATCGAGCTGCTCGACCAGTTGCGCATCGAGGGCAGGCTGCGCACCGAGGGCATGGACGATACGCGTATGACCTTCCACGACCCCTGCCAGATGGTGCGGCGCGGCGGTGTGATCGAACAGCCGCGCAATCTGCTGAGCATGGTGGCGCCGAATTTTGTCGAGATGCCCGAATCTGGCATACACAACTGGTGCTGTGGCGGCGGCGGCGGCGTCAGCGCGATTCCGCGCGCCGATGAATTGCGGCTCAAGGTGTTCAGCCGCAAAAAATCGCAGCTGGAAGCCGTCAACGTGAAAACGCTGGTGACCTCATGTTCCAACTGCCGCACGATGCTCGAAGACGGCCTGGAGCACTACCACATGGACCAGCAGGTGATCGGATTGACCGAACTGATCGCGGAACATCTGGCCGCACCGGTGAAACAGGAGGGGAGTAGACCATGACTCAAACCGTCGTTGTAGACCCGATCACCCGGATTGAAGGCCATTTGCGCATCGAAGCCGAGACCGATGCGGAAAACCGCATCACGCGGGCTTCCAGCGCCGGCACAATGGTGCGTGGCATCGAGATTATCCTGCGCGGACGCGACCCGCGCGACGCCTGGGCGTTCGCGCAGCGCATTTGCGGCGTGTGCACGCTGGTGCACGGGATTGCTTCGGTGCGCGCGGTGGAAAATGCGCTGAAATACGAGGTTCCGCCGAATGCGCAGCTGATCCGCAACCTGATGATCGCGGCACAATTCGTCCACGACCATGTGATGCATTTCTATCACCTGCACGCGCTGGACTGGGTGGACGTGGTCTCGGCGCTGAAGGCCGATCCCAAAGCCACGTCGACGCTGGCGCAAACTGTGAGTCCTGCCTACCCGAGATCGTCGCCCGGCTATTTCACCGATGTGCAAAAGCGCCTCAAGACCTTCGTCGAAGGAGGCCAGCTCGGCATATTCGCCAATGGCTACTGGGGGCACCCGGCCTACAAGTTGCCGCCGGAAGCCAACCTGATGGCGGTGGCGCATTACCTCGATGCGCTGGCGTGGCAACGCGAAGTGGCGAAGCTGCACGCGATTTTCGGCGGCAAGAACCCGCACCCCAACTTCCTGGTCGGCGGCGTGCCGTGCGCGATCAGCATCCATCCGCAGCATCAGGGACAGGGCAACGGTCCGCACTTCCGCGGCGGCGAAGCGGCGACCTCGCTGAATATGGTCGGGCTGGAACTGGTGCAGAACGTGATTCGGCAGATGCGCGATTTCGTCGATCAGGTGTATGTCCCGGATACCTTGGCGATTGCCGGCTTCTACAAGGACTGGAGCACGAAAGGCGAGGGCGTGGGGAATTTCATGACCTATGGCGATTTTCCGGAAAAGGGCATGAGTGATCCGTCCAGTTTTCTGATTCCCTCCGGCGTAATCCTGAACCGCGATCTTGCGGTGATTCATCCGGTGGACCTCGAAGCAGAAAACCAGATCCAGGAATTCGTCGCGCACTCCTGGTATGACTACAGCGCGGGCAAGGATAAAGGTCTGCATCCATACCGGGGCGAGACCCGGCTGAATTACACCGGACCGAAGCCGCCTTATGCCAATCTCGACACCGATGCATCCTATTCCTGGCTGAAGTCGCCGCGCTGGCAGGGCAAGGCTATGGAAGTGGGGCCGCTGGCGCGGGTGCTGATGTTGTATGCGAGAGGACATGCGCAGACCAAAGAGCTGGTGAACATGACGCTGCATAAACTCGACTTGCCGGTGACCGCGCTGTATTCAACGCTGGGCCGCACCGCCGCGCGCACGCTGGAAACAAAGATTTTTGCCGATGCGATGCAAGGCTGGTACGACCAGCTGATCGCCAACATCAAGGCCGGTGACGTGAAGACGCACAATGACAAGTTTTGGGACCCTTCCACATGGCCGGCACTTGCAAAGGGCGTCGGTTACACCGAAGCGCCGCGCGGTGCGCTGGCGCACTGGGTTGTGATCAAGGACACCAGGATAGACAATTACCAGGCGGTCGTTCCGTCGACCTGGAATGCCGGCCCGCGCGATGCGGCGGGTCAGGAGGGGCCTTACGAAGCCGCGCTGAAAGGCCACCAGCTATATGATCCCAAACAGCCGATCGAGATTTTGCGCACGGTACACAGCTTCGATCCGTGCATCGCCTGCGCGGTGCATGTGACCGACCCGGCAGGGGAAGAGTTGATCAAGGTCAAGATCAGGTAAATCATTCAGGAGGAATATCATGCGTAACTCGACCGCAAAATTATTGGCAGCGATCCTGTTGTTCGGCAGCAGCGGCGCTGCATGGGCGCATCCCGGCCACGACGTCTCGGGCTTCGCTGCGGGCCTAATGCATCCATTCTCCGGCCTCGATCACCTGCTTGCGATGGTCGCGGTGGGATTGTGGGCCGTCCAGGGCGGCGGACGGAAGATATGGTTGCTGCCTGCCACGTTCATGACCATGCTTGCCGCCGGCGCCGGTATCGCGATGCACTGGCAAGGACTGCCGCTGGTTGAGGCGGGCATCGCCGTTTCGGTGCTGGCGCTGGGCTTGCTGACCGCTCTCTCGCTGCAACTGCCGGCATCGCTCGGTGTCGCGATCACCGCGCTGTTCGGCCTGCTGCACGGCTATGCGCACGGTCTGGAACTGCCGCAGTCCGCCGCGCCTGTGGAATATGCGCTGGGCTTTCTTGCCGCGACGGCAACCCTGCACCTCAGCGGGATCGGCTTGGGTGTCGCCACTCACCGGCATTATGCTGCGCTGTCCAGACTGGTGGGGGGTGCGATCGCGATCAGCGGCGCATACCTGCTCGCTTCGGCCTGAAAACGCTGCCGCTTATCCGGTCACAACTCAGGCCGTTGTTTCCAACCAGATGAGGAGCAGCTGTCATGGCAGAAAATCGCAAAAAACTGGTGTTGATGGTCACGCATGGGCCGGAAAATCCGGAACTTGCGACGATCCCGTTCGTGATGGCAGTTACTGCACAGGCATCGGACGTCGATGTGCTGATGGGGTTCCAGGGCAACGGTGTGATGCTGACAGTCAAAGGAATACCCGATCACGTGGCGGCGTCCGGTTTCCCGCCGCTCAAGGATCTGTTGAAGACCTACAACGAATCGGGTGGCAAGCTGTATGTGTGCGGCCCGTGCGTCGGGTCGCGCAAGATTGCCCAGCAGGACATGGTTGAAGGTGCCACCATCGTCGGCGCCGCGACTTTCGTCGCCGAATGTGTTGCCGCCACCAACGTGCTGGTGTACTGAGGACCAGCCTCATCAGCAGGGTTGTTCAGCTCTTCCTTTCAGCGAGCCGACACGGACAATCAGTCGGGCGCAATGACTACAAGGCTGAGGCAAACCAGGTTCGCGACTTGCGAGCGATGATCGTTGTCATTTTTTGCTGTCCGTTTGCCAGGTTCCCCCCAAAGCCGTGATCAGTGCCGCGTTGGCGAGCAGTCTGCGCCCGGAGATATTCAGGCTGGTTTGCTGTGCGCCGAGTGCCGTTGCCTGCGCCGTCACGACATTCAGGTAGCTCACTGTGCCGGCTAGATACAGGTTTTCGGTCAACAGCATGGCCTGGTTGGCTGACTGGGTTGCTGCATCCTGCTCGACAGTTTCGTCCGCCAACTGGCGCAGCGCGGCGATGTTGTCTTCAACTTCCTGGAAAGCGGAGAGCACTGTCTGGCGGTAGGTGGCGACGCTGGCATCATAGGACGCGATCGCGGCATCCTTTTGTGCCGAGAATGCCCCGCCATTGAACACGGTCATCGCCAGGGATGAGCCTACCGACCAGAAACGGCTGGGCAGCGTGAACAATTGCGAGAAACCGGAGTTCTGGAAGCCGACGTTGCCGTCCAGGGTCAGTGCCGGAAAAAATGCGCCCTGTGCCACGCCGATCTGGGCATTGGCTGCAGCCATGCGGCGCTCGGCGCCGGCGATATCGGGTCGCCGCTCGAGCAATGCCGAAGGAAGTCCGGGCGGGACTGACGGGAGTATCGGCAACCCTTTAACCGGCTTGATCTGGAATTCTGCCGGCGGTTTACCGATCAGTACCGCGATCGCATGTTCCAGTTGTGCCCGCTGCACGCCCAGATCGATGGCCTGGGCCTGGGCTGATTTCAGCTGCGTTTCGGCCATGGCGACGTCAACGCGGCTGGCTACGCCAGAGGTATAACGGTTTTGGGTGATCTCCAGCGAGCGTTCGTAGGCCTTGCTGGTCTGAGCCAGCAGGCGTTGTTCTTCGTCGTCGATGCGCAGCTGGAAATAGGACTGCACCAGCGTTCCCTGGGTCGACAGCAGTGCGGACTGCAAATCAGATTGGCTGGCCTGTGCCGATGCTTTGCTGGATTCGACATTGCGTCCGATCTGCCCCCAGATGTCGGGTTCCCAGCTGGCGCTCAGCGTCGGGCGTGCAATATTGTAGATCGGCGAGCCTGGCGTCACGGTCGATGTGCCGATCGACGAAGACGGAGCAGAGCCCTGTCCGCGCCCGACCGCCAATCCGGCGCCCACAGCCGGAAAGTAGGCAGCCTCGGCCACACCCAGCAGCGCCAGCGCCTGCCGGTATTGCGCAGCAGCGACAGCAACATTCTGGTTGGATATCTCGATCTGCGACACCAGACCGTTCAACTCGGCATCGCGATAGATCTCCCACCATTTTCCACGCGGAATCTCGTCACCGGGATCGGCCGGCTTCCAATTGCCTGCTTCCTTGTAGGCAGCCGGGGTTTCGACATCGGGGCGCCGGTAGTCCGGGCCGACCATGCAGCCGGCCAGCCCCAGCAACAGCAGCAGCGTTAGCGTTTTCAACATCGGATTCATGTCATTCATGGCGCACCGCCGGGAGAGCAGAACCGCTTGCCGGCCAGACATCTTTGCACCAGAGCCGGAACCGGTCGAGGTAGAGATAGACCACCGGGGTAGTATACAGCGTCAGCAACTGGCTCAGCATCAGTCCGCCGACGATAGCGATACCCAGAGGCCGCCGGAACTCGGCGCCATCTGAGAATCCGATCGCCAGGGGTATTGCGCCGAATAAAGCCGCCATCGTGGTGATCATGATCGGGCGAAAGCGCAGCAGACAGGCCTGATAGATTGCATCGCGAGGTGACAGGCCGTCACGCCGCTCGGCGTCTATCGCGAAATCGATCATCATGATCGCATTCTTCTTGACGATGCCGATCAACAGGATCACGCCGATCAGCGCGATGATGGAGAATTCCGAACCGAAAGCCATCAGTGCCAGCAACGCGCCGACGCCGGCAGAAGGCAGCGTGGAGAGTATCGTCAGCGGATGGATCAGGCTTTCGTAGAGTATGCCCAGCACCAGATAGACCGTGATCAGTGCAGCCAATATCAGCAGCGGCTGGCTGCTCAGAGAGGCCTGGAATGCTTTTGCGGTACCCTGAAAACTGCCTTGCACCGAACTCGGCACGCCCAGCCGGAGTATCGCGCCATCGATCGCCCTGGTAGCTGCGGACAGCGAAGTGCCGACCGGCAGATTGAAAGAGATCGTAGATGCGGCGAATTGTCCCTGGTGATTGACCGCGAGCGGAGTGGAGGTCGGTTCGTAATGCGCAAACGCGGACAATGGCACCTGGACCGTTGTCCCGTTGGGACCGGGCGCGATGATGTACAGGTCCTTCAGCGTTTCCGGACTCTGCCAGTATTGCGGCGCCGCCTCCAGCACCACGCGGTACTGGTTGAGCGGGTTGTATATCGTCGACACCAGGCGCTGGCCAAACAGATCGTTGAGCGTGGAGTCGATCAGAAACTGCGAAATGCCGAGCCGTCCAGCGGCGTCGCGGTCCACCACCAGCGTGGTTTGCAAGCCTTTGTCCTGCTCGTCGGTATTGACGTCGGCAAGCTGCGGCAGATGTTTCAGCGCCTCGCGGATGCGCGGTTCCCAGGTACGCAGCTCGCTGATCGTGTCGGCTTGCAGGGTATATTGGTACTGGGCATTGCTGGGGCGGCCGCCGACCCGGATATCCTGCTGCGGCTGCAGGAACAGGCTGGAGCCCGGCTCGCGGGCGATCTTGGGACGCAGCCGCGCGATGATCCTGTCGGCAGAGATGTTCCGCTCCGAGAGCGGCTTCAGTGACACGAACATGAACCCCGTGTTGATTTGTCCACCACCGGTGAAAGCGATGACATTGTCCACCCCGGGATCGGCGCGCACGATGTCGACATAATTGGCCAGTTTTTCGCGCATCGCCTGGAACGAGATGCTCTGGTCGGCCTGGATGATGCCTATCATCCGCCCCACGTCCTGCTGCGGGAAGAATCCCTTGGGCACGATACTGTACAGGTAGATGTTCAGCCCGATCGTGGCCGCCAGCACCAGCAGCATGATACGGCCGTGTGCCAGCGCCCAGTCCAGCGTGACGCGATACCGCTCCAGCGCCGCCGCGAAATAGCGCTCGCCGGTGTGGTAGAGGCGTCCGTGCTTGCCGTCGTTGTGCGGCTTGAGCAGCCGCGCGCACATCATCGGCGTAGTGGTCAGCGACAGCAGCAGCGAGACCAGGATCGCGGCGGAAAGCGTGACGGCAAACTCGCGGAACAGCCGTCCGATGATGCCCCCCATCAGCAGGATGGGAATGAACACCGCGATCAGCGACAAGCTCATCGACAGCACGGTAAAGCTGACCTCGCGCGCACCGCGCAACGCAGCGTCGAACGGGGTGCTCCCGTTCTCGATATGGCGCGACACATTCTCCAGAACCACTACCGCATCGTCGATGACAAAGCCGGTGGCGATGGTCAATGCCATCAGCGACAACGTATTCAGGCTGAATCCCGCCAGATACATCACCGCGAACGTGCCGATCAGCGATACCGGCACGGCGATACTGGGTATCAGCGCCGCCCTGGCGTTGCGCAGGAACAGGAACACCACCAGCACAACCAGTATCACGGAAGTGACCAGCGTGCGTTCGACCTCATGCAGCGAGGCGCGTATCGTCGGCGTGCGGTCCATCATCACGTTGAGGTCGATGGCACCCGGGATGGCGGCGCGCAATTGAGGCAGCAATGCACGCACGCGATCCACAGTCTGGATAATATTGGCGCCGGGCTGGCGATACACGATCAGCATTACCGCCGGTTTGCCGTTGAACAATCCGGCATTGCGCACGTCCTGTTCCGAATCGAGGACACTGGCGATATCGCCGATGCGCACCGCCGCGCCGTTGTGGTAGGCAACGATCACCGGTATATAGTCGGCTGCGGTCTTGGCCTGATCGTTGGCGAGGATCTGATAGTGGAGGCCACCGATTTCGAATGCGCCCTTGGGCCGGTTGACGTTGGTTGCAATGATGGCATTGCGCACGTCTTCCGGACCGATGCCGAGCCGGGTCAATGCCGGCGGATTGAGTTCGACCCGCACCGCAGGCAGCGAGGAGCCGCCGACCACAACCTGGCCGACTCCGTCGAGCTGAGCAATCTTCTGGGCCAGGATGGTCGATGCGGCATCGTACATCTGCCCTCGCGACATCGATGGCGAAGTCAGCGACAGGATGATGATGGGCGCATCTGCCGGGTTGACCTTGCGGTAAGTCGGATTGTTGGGCAGGCCGGTCGGAAGCAGCGTGAGCGAGGCATTGATCGCCGCCTGCACATCGCGCGCTGCGCCGTCGATATTGCGGGAAAGGTCGAATTGCAGGATGACGCGGGTATTACCCAGCGAGCTGCTGGAAGTGATTTCCGTGATACCGGCGATCGTGCCCAGCGTCCGTTCAAGCGGGGTCGCCACCGTGGCAGCCATGGTTTCCGGGCTGGCGCCGGGCAGCGAGGCCTGCACGGCTATCGTCGGGAAATCGACTTGCGGCAGAGGCGCCACCGGCAGCAAGGTGAACGACACCGCCCCGGCCAGCGCCAGGCCCAGCGTCAGCAGCGTCGTCGCGACCGGGCGGTTGATGAAGGGGGCGGAAATGTTCATGCCGGGATGACTGCCGAACCGCGTCTTGCAAAGCGGTCGAACGCAAGGTAGATGACGGGCGTCGTGAACAGCGTCAGTATCTGACTGACAATCAGACCGCCCACCATGGTGATGCCCAGAGGGTGGCGCAGCTCGGAGCCGACGCCACTGCCCAGCATCAGCGGCAGCGCGCCCAGCAGCGCCGACATCGTGGTCATCAGGATCGGGCGGAAGCGCAGCAAACAGGCCTCGTAGATCGCTGCGCGCGGCGTCTTGCCGTGCTCGCGTTCAGCGTTGAGCGCGAAATCGATCATCATGATGGCATTCTTCTTGACGATGCCGATCAGCAGGATGATACCGATGATCGCCACTATGCCGAGGTCATTCCCCGACACCAGCAGCGCGAGCAGCGCGCCGACGCCGGCCGACGGCAGCGTCGACAGTATCGTCACCGGATGGATGAAGCTCTCGTAAAGCACGCCGAGCACGATGTACATCGTGACAATGGCGGCAAGGATCAGCAGCAGGGTATTGTCTAGCGAAGCCCGGAAGGCCTGCGCCGCGCCCTGGAAGCTGGTCTCTACGCTGGCTGGCATATTCAACTCCGCGCTTGCCTGGCGTATCGCGCCGACTGCTGCGCCGAGCGAAGCGCCGGGCGCCAGGTTGAATGAAATGGTCGAGGCCGGGAACTGGCCGATGTGATTGACCGCGAGCTGGGTGGTCTTCTCGGTCACGTGCGCGACCGACAGCAGTGGAACCTGGCTGCCGCTGGGCGAAACGATGTAGATGTCATTCAGCGCAGGGATCCCTTTGCGGAATTCAGGTTTGACTTCAAGTACGACACGATACAGGTTGGATTGCGTGAATATCGTCGAGATCAGACGCTGGCCAAACGCGTCGTAAAGCGCGTTGTCGATCGCGGCAGTGGTGATCCCGACGCGTCCTGCGCTGGAACGGTCGATGTCGATATAGGCCTGCAAACCCTGATCCTGGGTATCGCTGGCGACGTCCAGCAGTTCGGGCACACTGCGCAGGCGTGATACCAGTTTCGGCACCCACAGCGCGAGTTCGTCGGGATTGGCATCCTGCAGGCTGTACTGGTATTGGGTGCGGCTGACGCGGTCCTCTATCGTCAGGTCCTGCACCGGCTGCATATAGGTGGTGATGCCGCCGAGCCGGTCAAGATGCGATTGCAGGCGGCGAATCACGCCGCTGGCATCGGCGTCACGCTCGGACTTGGGCTTCAGGTTGATCAGCATGCGGCCGCTGTTCAGGGTGATATTGGTGCCGTCGACGCCGATGAACGAGGACAGGCTCGCCACCGCCGGATCGGCCAGCACGGTATCCGCAACACGCTGCTGGCGTTCTGCCATTGAGGCGAAAGAGACCGATTGCGGCGCTTCGGTGATCGCCTGGATCACGCCGGTGTCCTGCACCGGAAAAAATCCCTTGGGCACGAACACATACAGCAGCGCCGTGAGTGCCAGCGTGGCGGCGGCGACGAGCAGGGTTGCACCCTGGCGGTCAAGCACCCAGTTCAGCCAGATGCCATAGCGCGCGATCACCCGCTCAAAAAATGCCCCGCTGGCGCGGTAGAAACGGCCCTGTTGCTCGGAAGGAGTATGGTGCAGCAAGCGTGCGCACATCATCGGCGTCAGCGTCAGTGACACTATCGCGGAAATCAGGATGGATACCGCCAGCGTAATCGCAAATTCGCGGAACAGTCTTCCAACCACATCGCCCATGAACAGCAGCGGGATCAGCACCGCAATCAGCGAGAAGGTCAACGAGATGATGGTGAAACCAATCTGCTCGGAGCCCTTCAGCGCGGCCTGCAGCGGTGGCTCGCCAGCCTCGACATAGCGCGAAATGTTTTCGATCATGACGATGGCGTCGTCGACGACAAAGCCGGTGGCGATCGTCAGCGCCATCAAGGTCAGGTTGTTGATCGAAAAACCCGCCAGGTACATCACGCCGAAGGTGCCGATCAGCGACAGCGGCACGGCAACCCCGGGGATCAGCGTCGCCGGGACATTGCGCAGGAACACGAATATCACCATGACCACCAGTGCCACGGCCAGCAATAGCTCGAACTGGACGTCGCGCACCGAGGCGCGAATTGTCGTGGTGCGGTCGGTCAGCAGCTGGACATCCACGGTACCGGGCAGGGTCGCCTGCAATTGCGGCAATATCTTCTTGATCCGGTCGACGGTCTCGATGACGTTCGCCCCCGGCTGTCGCTGGATGTTGAGAATGATAGCGGGAGCATGGTTGGCCCACGCGGCCAGGCGCGTGTTTTCGGCGCCGTCGATTGCCTCGGCAATATCGCGGACACGCACTGGCGAGCCGTTCTTCCAGGCGATGATCAGGTCAAGGTATTCGGTTGCGGATTTGAGCTGGTCGTTGGCATCCAGCGTGGATGCGCGCATCGGTCCGTCGAAACTGCCCTTGGCCATGTTGAGGTTGGCATTTCCGATCGCGCTGCGCAGGTCTTCCAGGTTGAGGCCCAGTGCCGTCAGGGCCTTGGGGTTGGCCAGAATACGCACCGCCGGTCGCTGGCCGCCGCCCAGGCTGACCAGGCCGACGCCGGATATCTGCGACAGCTTCTGTGCCAGCCGCGTGTCCGCCAGGTCTTCGATCTTGGGCAGCGGCAGCGTCGCCGAAGTGACTGCCAGCGTGATGATGGGAGCATCGGCAGGATTGACCTTGCTGTAGATCGGCGGCATCGGCAAGCCGGTCGGCAGGAACGTGCTGGCAGCGTTGATTGCAGCCTGGACTTCCTGTTCGGCGACATCCAGCCCCAGGTTCAGGCTGAATTGCAGCGTGATTACCGATGCGCCGCCGGAGCTCGCCGATGACATCTGGTTCAGGCCCGGCATCTGGCCGAATTGGCGTTCCAGCGGTGCGGTGATCGATGAGGTCGTGACGTCGGGGCTGGCTCCGGGATAGAGCGTGGTGACCTGGATCGTCGGGTAATCTACCTCGGGCAGCGCGGAGATCGGCAGCTCGCGGTAGCCCATCAGCCCGGCCAGGACAATCGCGACCATCAGCAGCGAGGTCGCTACCGGCCGCTGGATGAAAAGACGAGATGGATTCACTGCGGGCTCTGGTTGGCGGCGCCACTCGCGCGCGGCTGACGCTGCTCGCGCATGCGCTTCTGCTGCCCGGCCGAGTCGGCGCCGAGCGCCGCCCGGCTGCATGATTGGCGGCAATCGGCGCGCGCCTGGCGTTGTCACTTCGACTTTTGCGCCTGCACGCAATTTGTCCGTGCCGTCGGTCACAACCTGTTCGCCGGCGGCAAGTCCTTGCACGATCGCGACGATATCGTTTGAAATCGGCCCGGCCCTGACAGGACGGACCGAGACCGTCTGATCCTGGCCGACGACATACACGAATGTCCCCTGGGTGCCGCGCTGCAGCGCCGCAGTCGGCACCAGTATCGCGTTGTGCAGCGTCTCCACACGCAGGCGGGCATTCACGAACTGGTTGGGGAACAGGGCTTCGTCGGTGTTGACAAATTCCGCCTTGATCATGACGGTTCCAGTGGCGACATTAACCTGGTTGTCTGCCGTCAGCAGTTTTCCGCTTGCCAGTCTGTTGTTGCCGTCCCTGTCGTAGGCGTCGACGGCGAGCGTCCTGCCTGCATGCAGGTGTGCCAGCACTGCAGGAAGATTATCGGCCGGTATCGCAAACAGGACATAGATCGGTTCGGTCTGGGTGATAGTCACCAGGCCGTTGACATCGGTGGTGTTGATCATGTTGCCTGCATCGACCTGGCGTATCCCCGTCCGTCCGGATAGAGGAGCAGAGATATGGGTGAAATCGACGTTCAACTGGGCGCTCTCTACTTGGGCGCGATCGCTCAGCACGATACCTTCATCCTGCAGCACCAGGGCTTCCTGATCGTCGACCTGCTGTTTGGCGATCGAGTCCTTGGCCCATAGATCGCGGTAGCGTTTCAGGTCCAGTCTGGCACCGGCCAGCTGTGCCTGGTCCCGCGCCAGCTGGCCCTTGGCCTGGTCGAGGACCACCTGGAACGGGCGCGGATCGATCTGCGCCAGCACCGCACCTTCCTTGACTATCTGGCCATCGTGAAAAATGATGCGTTCAAGCAAGCCATTGACGCGCGTTTTGACTATGGCGGTATTGCGCGCGGTGACGGTGCCCAGCGCATTGATAAAGACATCGATATCGCCGCTCCTGGCGATCGCAGCCTGAACCGGCATGGCCCTTCCATCGGAACTCAGGCCTGGTTTCTTGTCGTCTGGCTGTGCCGGGGGGGCCGCCTGTTTGTGGAATATCCAGAACCCGGTCGCACCGGCAAGCAACCATACGGCAATCCAATAAATTATTTTTTTCATACTGTTGTGGCCTATGCCCTGTCTCTAGGTTTTTACCATTGCCGCAGCTAGCTCATCGTTGCCCGGGGAATGCTTCGATGCTACCAGCTTTTTATCTACGGGGCGACGCACCATCCCGGCATTCAACCTGACGCCGCCGGCAAAGGTCGGGCAGATAGTTAGCGTTAGCGCTTGTCATTGCGGCATCGGACCGGACTGCGCCGGAGCCGCTTGCCATTTTTCTTTGATCTGGCCCACTTGACCCAGCCGCCGCTGTGTGTCATTTCTCGGCCAATCCTGCGCGAACTGGTCTTTCTTGATATAGGCATTCAGGAAGGCCGTGGTGGTTTGCTCAGGGACAACTTCCATCATTGCCTGTGGCGTCGGGCTGGCCCCGCGCACTGCAGCGGATCCATCAGCTCTTTCTTCGCTGGACTCATCCTGCTGTCAACATGATCGAAAACGCGGCTCCGAGAAAGAAACAGTGCCTCGGTGTTCACTGGAATAACGCATGGCATCAATCCAATCTAAAAATGCAAAATAATAATCACTGCGGCATCAGCTTAAAGCAAACGGAACCGCCGCATTTGTTCATTTTGTAACCATGCCGGATTACCCCGGCAAAGATTCATATGCAAATCTGGATGCGGCAGCACCGGAATTAAATAATCCTTGTTCTATCAATGTATTGTGAAATTAAGCCAGGGACTGTTTGTTTTTGTTCTGATACAAAAATTTTGTCATCCTGCTTCATCCCGGAAAATGTTGGCGAGGATTAGGCTGTGAACATGATACGATATCGGGTTATTGGGAACTCATAGGCCAAATTCGATTAGGGGATGTCAGCGTGAACTTCAAGAGGAAATTTTCCATGGCTGCCGAGACGCTGGTGGCGGTATGCATGGCAGCCATCCTGTTAGTGGCATGTGGGGGCGGGGGCATTACGGCTTCCCCTACCTATATGACTTCGGCAGGTGTGGGCGAAGTGCTGCAAATCAGCGTCGATGGCGCGAATATGGCTTACGTGTATACCGTGATCGACACCAGCTACCCTGCTTCAGGCATCACACCCGGGCAAACCGGTAGCGGTTTGCTGCTGGGCGTGAATCATGGCGGATCATATAATCTCGGCCCGTCTTTGGACGGCTTCATAACGAGCGGCACGCTATTGCCGTTGATCGGAAATGTCGCCGGCCACTTGGCGATCAATAATTTCGGCAGTTCCAACCTTCCGGTTTTCGGGATAGCCAACCCGACCCCCTCCCTGCTGATTGTGAATGGCACCTACAATTATCAGGGTTTCAGCTGTAATACATTGGGCATAAGCAATGCTGCCAGCGCGCCCTCCGGTACCTGTGTGTCGCAATACGGATCGATGACCATTGCCGAAATCAACCCGACTACCGCTGCATATACCAACTGTATTGGCGGCGACATCACCAATCAGGCAAAGAATCCATGCACATCGCCTATTCAGACTGGAACGATAGTCGCGACATCCGCACTGCTCAATCAGGGCGTTTACAATCTTCTTGACAGCAATAACAACCACGTCGGATGGTTTTTTGCTTCCATGGCACTGAACGGTCAAATGATGGGCGTGATCGATCGCGACGATAAGACTACTCCCGCATATGGGCACATGGTACTGTCAGCCTATGCAAGCCTGGTCCCGGGAACAGCCGACGGCAACTATTTCGTCAATAACAACGAAGGAAATCAAAATCAGGTGACGATCACGACCCTGGTCAATCCCTATCCCGGCAGCGGTCCGTTCACCTATACGACAAGTTACACGTCAACAGCCAACCCCGGAGTCCAGGGTACGCTGACCCTGGACACGCCATGGCTGGGCCTGGGCACATACTACTTTCCTGCTTCGGGTGTGATTCCTGCCGCTTCCGGCGTGGTGATGGTGTCCGCCAACCAGGCATATTCTCATGTCAGCTCGAACGATCCGGCTTTGTTTGCGACCGGAGCGCTGGAAAATATCTATCCTTGAAAATTGCAAAGGCTGTGCTGGATCCGTGCGGGCAGCTTTTTTCCGCATTTGCATGGATCGGCAAACCATCTTAGCCTGATGCCATTCCATACAAATTCTGCCCGTTGGCTGCTTCCGTTTGCACTGTTTGTTCTGACCGTCATCTGGGGATACAGCTGGGTCATGGCCAAGCAGGCGCTGGTTTATGCCTCGCCCTTCGTTTTCGCGGCTGAGCGTTGTGTCGGAGGAGCTGTGGCGCTGCTCCTGACTGTCAGGCTGATGGGGAAGCCGCTGGTGCTGGTGGCGCCAGGACCGACGCTGGCAATAGGGTTGATGCAGGTAACCGGCTTCATGGCGTTGCAAACATGGGCTTTGGTCGAGGGCGGCCCGGGCAAGACGGCGGTGCTGGTTTTTACGATGCCGATCTGGACGCTGCTGATTGCCTGGCCGGTTCTCGGGGAGCGCATTCGCGGCAAGCAGTGGCTGGCTGCCCTGAGCACGCTGGCCGGACTGGTACTGATAATCGAACCCTGGGATATGCGTTCCAGCCTTTTCAGCAAGTTCCTCGGCCTTGCCGCTGCTTTGTGCTGGGCCATCGGCACGGTTCTGGTCAAGCGTCTGCGCTCTCAACGACCGGTAGACCTGCTTTCTCTTACCGCGTGGCAGATGTTGCTTGGATCTGTGCCCCTGGTGCTGCTGGCGCTGATGGTTCCGGGGCGACCCACCGACTGGACCATGTACTACATCGGCATTCTTGCCTTCATGGCAGTGATCAGCACTGCGCTGGGCTGGTGGCTGTGGATCACAATACTCGACCGGGTACCTGCATGGGAGGCCAGCCTTTCAGTGCTGGGCACACCGGTGGTGGCGATCGTTTCTGCCCGCCTGATGATGGCTGAGGAATTCAGCATGGGCGAAGTGATCGGCATTCTGCTGATCGGCGGCGGTCTGGCCTTGTTATCCCTGATCGGTTGGGCAGCCAGTCGCACCAGTCGGATCAATTAATCCATTGGGGTAACAAGCGGCACAGCGAGCCGGCAACTGTTCTGACTCCATCAAAACCAGTATTCCTGGCGCCCGTTTGCTCTAAGTAGAAACGATATGGAGCCGGAAATTTTTGGCCGGTTGCGCTAAAATGCGGACGCGATCCGATGCAGCCATGTCCCCGTAGTTAAATGGATATAACCGGCCCCTCCTAAGGGTCAATTACAGGTTCGATTCCTGTCGAGGACACCAAATAGCCGTTTTATCCCGTCCAGTCTCGCCAAACTGCCACACTTTGCGCGCCGGGTAAGGCTGCGTCTCAATCCGTTGCTGAATCGTGAAATTGGCAATCAATGCAGCGCCAAATTGAATCCATTGTTTCCCAGGTCACGTTCAGGGTGCTTCACGCTTTTTATTTTGCTTCAGGCGTGGTCCGGAATTGAATCAATAGCGATGATTATTTGCCGCATGCCAAATCATATTGATGGCGCAACATCAGGTTTTTAATATCTATCGGCAGGAATTTCCCCGGCTCCATCCCGATATCTTCAGGAAGAGTGGTGCCGATAAGCGATCCTTGAGCATAGGTTTCTGAAAACCCTTCGCCTTTTACATACCTGACAGATCTATTCTTGCAGTCGAATTCATTAACTGTTAGAGATGACATAGCTTTGCCAAAGCGCTTTTTGAAATTAATGACTGTTCTGATTCTTCTAATGGAATTGCCCATATCCCGGTTTGAACCTGTATCGATGTATGTGGTTGAAACTTCGCTTTCACCGATTTTTTGCCAGTTCGAAGCTTCAGGGTTTGGGTCAGCAGCCCATGTTTGAAAAGGAAATGCCATTACAAGAATGGCTGGCAGTAGAATTAATCTGTAATAGTTGATTTTTATCATCGGAGTATCCCCAAGTCTCATTTATCGAAGCCGCAACGATACTACAAATTGGCCGATCAGCTAATGGAGACCTTATCACCGGGTCCGCATTGTTTGGGTGGGTTGCGCTAGCTTCCATGTGGGGGGTCTGCCGTCATGGCCAGCAGACACGCATGCGAGTAAGTCTGCGGGGCTAAAAACAGCACGCAGGTGCTGTTTGATTTACGCCCTCCGCCCCGTGCCCGTACCGGACGCGAATTCAATTTTCATGCAATCACAATCCAACAAATAAAAACGACACCACGAGGGTGTCGTTTTTATTTGTTGGTGGAGACGGCGGGAATTGAACCCGCGTCCGCAAGTCCTCTACAGGCAGTTCTACATACTTAGCCAGGCTGTTTGATTTGATCCCGTACACGCCAACCGGCGGGCTGGTAAAGGACGAGTCACCTTGTTTCTAGCTCCGGTCAAAGTGACCCTGACCGGCACGATTCTGTGTAAATTACCTCACTCATCTCGGCCTTGCGGCTTTGAGCCCCTCCACAGACAGCAGGGTGTGAGGTCTAGCAGGACTAAGCTGCTAAAGCGTACTTTTCGTCGTTTGCGACTAGTTTTTTCCAGCTGATTTACGAGGTGGCGGGTCCTCGGTATGCCCTACGCTGCTTTGTAACCCACGTCGAAGCCAAGTCGTCCCCGTTGTGTTAATACGATACAAATTATAGCAGACTCAGAGGGTGAGGTGCTCGATAAGTTCCGTCGGCCGCTGGATGCTGGCCTGCGCGCTCCAGTTCTCGACGGATGCGTCGGCGCTGACGTAGCCGTAACTGGCGATGATGCCGCGCATCCCGGCGGCGTTGGCGGCCTGCATGTCGCGCAGGTCGTCGCCGAGATAGAGGCATTGCCCGGGAGGGGCGCCGATGATCTCGCAGGCTTTGAGCAGCGGTTCGGGATGCGGTTTCGCGTGGGCGCAGGTATCGCCGCTGACCATGCAGGCGGCGCGGTCGGCATAGCCCAGCGCCTGCATCAGCGGCACGGTGTAGCGGTGCGGCTTGTTGGTGACGATACCCCACTGGATGCCGCGCTGCTCCAGTGCGGAGACCAGCTGGTCGGTGCCGTCGAACAAGCGGGTATGCACGCAGATGTTGTCCGCGTAGTAGTCGAGGAAGATGTCGCGCAGGGTGTCGTAATCCGGCTGTCCCGGCTCGATGCCGAAGCCGGTCTTGATCAGGCCGCGCGAGCCGTGCGAAGCCTGCGGGCGCAGCATGGCCAGGGGCAGCGGCGGCAGCTGGCGCGAGGCGCGGGTGTGGTTAAGCGCGGCGGCGAGATCGGGTGCGGTGTCTGCGAAGGTGCCGTCGAGGTCGAAAAGGACTGCCTTGATCATTTCATTGTCCGGGAATCATTAAAAAGCTTACACTTCGAGAAAGAAGTTGGTTATACTTCTTCCGCAGGCAAGCGCAAGGCTTGTAGAGGTCGCTGGCGACAGTGGCAGCCCGGATGGGTGGGATCCTCGAACTTGGGGCCTGCATCAATTTCAACCCTCAGCAAAAATACCAAGCTGGGGGTTTTCCTTTTCCAGTGTATCGAAATCTCCCGGCCAGAATTTCAGGCCATATCCGAGCAATGCGCCTTTGTGCCGGTAACAGACAGGCAACATCAGACGTGCGTACCTGTCTTCGACATCGCCGTACTGGTTCGGGTTGATCGCAGCGAAGTAGCCGGAGGCCACCGCGTCTGCCACTTGCAGCCCGGCCAGTTGTGTATGCTCCACCGCGCGGATGAAATCCGGGTCTATCACCGACCAATCCACGTTTACCGACATCTCGCTGGTTTCATCGCGCAACCGGCGCAGGTAATTGCGCAGCTCGTCATAAGACATCTGGCTGCGGTTGGAAAAAATGATCTCGGCGCGGGACTCGCCAGCGTCGGCTTTCCGGTGATCGCGGCATAGCCACGAAACCCGCTCCAGCAAATAGCGGCAGGCATAGCGGTACAACAAATGTTTCTGCGACTGGAAGCGCTCCGGTTCGCGGATGGAAGGTTTGTGGATCAATACTGTCACCGTGCGCAACTGCGCCTGCGCGATCTCGCGCGCATAAGCGACGCGCTGGGCGTGCCCGAGCTTGCAGAAATGCAATGCCTGTTTGGGAGGCCGCCCCAGCATCGCGCGTGTTTTCTCCATCAATCGGACCACCTGCAAATCGTTTTCGTGGCGCGTGACAACAGCGGAGAGCACCAGCCAGCGCGAACTGCCCGTGCCATCCGGCTTGAAGATGAAACCCTCCTCGCCGGATTCGTCTATGTATACGCGGTAGCTGTAGCGGCTCATTCAGCTTTCTTCCGCTTCGGCTTGGCTTTTTCCGCGGGTAGCAGGCTGGTGAGCTGCTGGTAGCGCTCGAACAGGAATTCCACGCGTTGAGCGTCGCTGGCGAAAGCGGCTTTGCGGTAGCAGGCATCCACGGCGCGGTCGAGCGCTTGGTGCGCCTTCACCAGCGCGGGCGGCATCGTCAGCGGGTCGTAGAGATCGGCCAGCGAGCTTTGCGGGAATTGCGCGCGGGCATCCAGCACAGCTTGCGCCGCTTCCTCGATCTTGCTGCGCTGCGCGTCGCTGCACTCGGGCCACGGGTAGTTGTTGTAGACGATCCCAGTTGAATAGCAATAACGACTTTCTAGTCGCCCGCAGGTGTAGCGCATCCATGCGTTGTGCATGATGGAAGACAGTACGCCGAAATGATAGAGATTGACGTTAGTCATCGTGTAAAGCCTATTGCTTGCGATTACCTCTGGCGACATGTAGCCAATGGGTAAATATGTGCGTCGCTCAGATGAAACTTCTGGGATGGCAAGGTAATCGCTAGTTGGCTGGCGTAATTCGCCAAATAGAGTCGGCGTGGCAGCCAGTTCGCGCGTTGGCCCTTTCTTGCTCGCCTTGCGCATTTCACGCACTGCTTCGACACGCGCCATTACCTTGGGCAACTGACGCAATTGATTGGGTGGGCAATTCGCCAACCACAAGCAGTAGCGCGGTGTGTTATACAAAAATTCATCTGCGCCAATAAAGCGGTGTATCCACACTTCGGCTTCCGGCTCGGCAGCTACCAGCTCTTCCTTTTCTTCTTCCGATAGCAACAGATGCCCACCGTCAGTAGGTTTGCTGCCATAAACCATCTCAGGAGCGCTACAAATTGGCATGCGTCTTTTTTCGAGCAATGCTGTTGGTGCATCAACCAAATATGGATTGATGTTCTTGGCTATGACCGCATGTGGTTCGCCCTTGATGTCCTCATATTCGTATATAGTTTTGGTCTCTGCGTCGAATGCGCCGAAACCAATGATGACGCAATGCACTGCCGCCATGCCACTCGCTTCGTTGCTCCACTGGAAGGTGCGATGGGCGAAGTGGATGCGGATGCCTTGCGCGAGCAGCCAGCCCCACAGCACGCCAACCTGCTCGCCCTGAGTGATGCTATTGGTGGAAACGAAGGCGCAACGTATTACGGTCCCTTTAATGTAATGCGCAGCTTTCACGTACCACGCGGCGACGTAATCAAGAACACCCGCGCCCCTAATTCCGCTCACGACCTTTTCCATGTCCTCCTTTTGTGGCGTGGTTTGATATGACTTGCCCACGAACGGCGGATTGCCGAACACATAGCTCGCGCGTTCCGCTGGCAGCACGTCGTTCCAGTCCAGCGTGAGCGCATTGCCGTTAACGATGTGTGGCGAGGTCTTGAGCGGGATGCGCGCGAAGTACATGCCGAATTCTTCCGACACGCGCACGTTCATCTGGTGGTCCATCAGCCACAGTGCGACCTGGGCGATCTGCGCCGGAAATTCCTCGATCTCGATGCCGAAGAACTGGTCCACGTCCACGCTGATCTCGGAATGAATGTCGAGGAAGCGCGAGCCGGGCCCTGCATGCACCGCGCGCAGCACGTCGAGCTCCAGCTTGCGCAGTTCGCGGTAGGCGATCACCAGAAAGTTGCCGCAGCCGCAGGCGGGGTCGAAAAAGGTGAGCGTGCGCAGCTTCTTGTGAAACTCGAACAGTTTGTTCCTGTTGTTCTTCACGCGCTTGAATTCTTCCCACAGGTCGTCGAGGAACAGCGGCTGGATGAGCTTGAGGATGTTCTCTTCAGAGGTGTAGTGCGCGCCGATGTTGCGCCGCGCCTTGGCGTCCATGATGCTCTGGAACAACGCGCCGAAGATCGCGGGCGAGATGGCGCTCCAGTCCAGCGCGCAGCAATCGAGCAGCGCTTCGCGCATCGCGGCGTCGAAGTCGGCGATGGGCAGCATCTCCTCGAACAGCTTGCCGTTGACGTAGGGAAACGCGGCGAGCTGCTCGTCGAGATTTTTCGAGCGCTTGTTTTCCGGCGTGTTCAGCACCTGGAACAGTTGCGCGAGTTGCGGCCCGAGGTCGGAGCCATCCGCTGTGGTGCGTTCTTCTATCCAGGCGCGGAACGCGCCGACGGGCTGGAAGATGCCGGTGTCTTCGGCGAACAGGCAGAACAGCAGGCGCACCAGCAGCACTTCGAGCGGATGGCCTGCGTACCCGACTGCCTTGAGCGCGTCGTGCAGCTTGCCCATGCGTTCGGCAGCCTTGATGTTGACCGGGTTCTGCGGCGCGATGGTCTGCGTGCGGTATCCGGCGATGAAGGCGAAGTGCTTGATGCGCTTGTGCAGGTCGGTGAGCTTGAATTCGGTTTCGGTGTTTTCTTCGAGATCGTAAAGGCGGAAGCGCGCGAAATCGGAGACGAGTATGTAACGCGGCAAGTCGCGCTCGGCCAGTCCATCGAAATAATCGGCGCCCTGCGCGAAAGCGCGGCTCAAATCCTGACCGAGGCTTTTGTGCTCGATCAGCAGCACGCCTTTCCAGAAGGCGTCGATGCGGCCATGCTTGAGTTTTTCACCGGCGCGGGTGATCTCGACCTGCTTTTCAAAGATGGCGACGCGCTTGCGCTCGATGCCGAACACCGAGAAGAAATCGTTCCAGAAGCTCTGCGCCTCGGCGCGCTCCGAGCTTTCGCCCTCCCAGCGCTTGGAGAATTCGTGGGCACGGTTGCGGATCTCGTTCCAGCTTAACGGCATGGATTATGGCTCCCCTTCTGTTGCATTATTTTCTTGCGACGGCCCGGGTATATGTCGACCCGGCGCTTTTTTTATGATTTACGGCAAGCGATCATGTAGTTGACGCTGGTATCCTGGCCCAATGTATAGACTTTGCTGAGCGGGTTGTAGCTCATGCCGGTCAGGTCGGCCACATTCAGCCCGGCATTGCGGCAGGACTGCGCCAGTTCGGAAGGCTTGATGAATTTGGCATAGTCGTGCGTGCCGCGCGGCAGCAGGTTCAGCACGTATTCCGCGCCGATCACGGCGAACAGGTAGGACTTCGGGTTGCGGTTTAGCGTGGAGAAGAACACCCAGCCGCCCGGTTTGACCAGCTTGGCGCAGGCCGCGATCACGCTGTGCGGGTCGGGCACGTGTTCGAGCATCTCCAGGCAGGTGACCACGTCGTAGTGCGCAGGTTGTTCCGCGGCGAGAGTCCTCGACCGCGACCTTGCGGTAATCGACCTGCTTGCCGCTTTCCAGCAAGTGCAGCTTGGCGACCTGCAGGGCCTTGTCGGACAGGTCTATGCCGGTGACATGGGCGCCCAGTCCGGCCATGCTTTCCGACAGGATGCCGCCGCCGCAGCCGACATCCAGCACGGTCTTGCCGGCGAGTCCGGCATGGCGGTCGATATAGCCCAGGCGCAGCGGGTTGATGTCGTGCAGCGGCTTGAATTCGCTGTTCGGATCCCACCATTTGTGGGCCAGTTGCGAGAATTTTTCCAGTTCGATCGGGTCGGCGTTGGTCATGGCCTGAACAGGTGTGCGGTTGATTGACGAGGTGCCGACTCTAACAAAACTCGCTGCATTAGCCAAATCCGCGGGCTGCCAGCCGGGTGGCTCAGGGTGGTGTCGCTGTGCTAAAATGCGCGCTTTGTCATGCCGCAATCAGCCTGAGGTAAGAGTCTATCCATGGAACAACAATTCGCCAAAGAAACACACCCCGTCAGCCTGGAAGAGGAGATGCGCAAGTCCTATCTGGACTATGCGATGAGCGTCATCGTCGGCCGCGCATTGCCCGATGTGCGCGACGGCCTGAAGCCGGTGCACAGGCGCGTGCTGTTCGCGATGCACGAGCTTTCCAATGACTGGAACAAGGCCTACAAGAAGTCGGCGCGTATCGTCGGCGACGTGATCGGTAAATACCACCCGCACGGCGATACCGCGGTGTACGACACCATCGTGCGCATGGCGCAGGATTTTTCGCTGCGCTATCCGCTGGTGGACGGGCAGGGCAACTTTGGTTCGGTGGACGGAGACAATGCGGCGGCGATGCGTTATACCGAGATCCGCATGGCCAGGATCGCGCACGAGCTGCTCGCCGATCTGGACAAGGAGACGGTCGATTTCGGGCCCAACTACGACGGCTCCGAGAACGAGCCGCTGGTGTTCCCGTCGCGCTTCCCCAACCTGCTGGTGAACGGCTCCTCCGGTATCGCGGTGGGCATGGCGACCAACATCCCGCCGCACAACCTGGGCGAAGTGGTGGATGCCTGCGTTGCGCTGTTGAAGGACCCTGATCTCGATGTCGAGCAATTGATCGAATATCATCCCCGCGCCGGATTTCCCGACCGCCGGTTTCATCTACGGCCTGGCCGGCGTGAAGGAGGGCTACCGCACCGGCCGCGGCCGCGTGGTGATGCGCGGCCGCACCCATTTCGAGGATATCGGCAAGGGCGAGCGCCAGGCCATCATCATCGACGAACTGCCCTACCAGGTGAACAAGGCCAATCTGCTGATCAAGATCGGCGAGTTGGTGCGCGAGAAGAAACTCGAAGGCATTTCCGAGATCCGCGACGAATCGGACAAGTCCGGGATGCGCGCGGTGATCGAGCTCAGGCGCGGCGAGAACGCCGACGTGATCCTCAACAAGCTGTACAAGGACACCCAGCTGCAGGACAGCTTCGGCATCAACATGGTTGCGATCATCGACGGCCAGCCCAAGTTGCTCAACCTCAAACAGGTGATCGATGCGTTCCTGCGCCATCGCCGCGAAGTGGTCACGCGCCGCACGATATTCGAATTGCGCAAGGCGCGCGAACGCGGCCATATCCTGGAAGGGCTGGCCGTGGCATTGTCCAATGTGGACGAAATCATCGCGTTGATCAAGGCTGCGCCGACGCCTGCCGATGCCAAGCGCGAGCTGATGGCGAGGGGCTGGCGCTCGTCGCTGGTGGAGGACATGCTCAGCCGGGTCAGCGACGCGTCGCGGCCGGATGGCTTGCTGCCGCAGTTCGGCCTGGTCGGCAAGGGCAAGGAGCGCGGCTATTTCCTTTCCGATGCGCAGGCGCAGGCGATCCTGGAATTGAGGCTGCAGCGCCTGACCGGTCTGGAGCAGGACAAGATCGTCGGCGAATACCGCGAAGTGATGGACAAAATCACCGACCTGCTGGACATCCTGGCCAAGCCGGAGCGTGTCACGCAGATCATCCATGACGAGCTGGTGGCGGTGAAAGCGCAGTTCGGCGACAAGCGCCGCAGCGAGATCATCACCCACACCCAGGACATGAGCATGGAGGACCTGATCGAGGCGGAAGAGGTCGTGGTCACGCTGTCGCACGGCGGCTACATGAAGGCGCAGCGCCTCGACGAATACAAGGCGCAGAAACGCGGCGGCCGCGGCAAGCAGGCGACCGCGACCAAGGAAGATGATTTCATCGACAACCTGTTCATCGCCAACACCCACGACTACATTCTGTGTTTCTCCAACCGCGGGCGGGTGTATTGGCTCAAGGTCTACGAGGTGCCGCAGGGCAGCCGCGTCTCGCGCGGCAAGCCGATCGTGAACCTGCTGCCGCTGGAGGCGAACGAGAAGATCAACGCGATCCTGCCGGTCAAGGAATTCAGCGAGGACAAGTTCGTGTTCTTTGCCACCTCGGACGGCACGGTGAAGAAGACCGCGCTGTCGCAGTTCGCCAACCCGCGCACCAAGGGCATCATCGCGATCGCGCTGGACGACGGCGATTACCTGATCGGTGTCGCGCTGACCGACGGCAAGCACGACGTGATGCTGTTCTCCGACGAGGGCAAGGCGGTGCGCTTTGACGAGAACGATGTGCGCTCGATGGGGCGCGACACGCGCGGGGTGCGCGGCATGAACCTGTCCCGGGGAGGGAAGAGCGGGGCGGCAAGGTAATCTCGCTGCTGGTGGCCGAGAACGAGCAGCAGAGCGTGCTCACCGCGACCGAGAACGGCTACGGCAAGCGCAGCCCGATCGTCGAATACACCCGCCACGCGCGCGGCACCCAGGGCATGATCGCGATCAAGACTTCCGAGCGCAACGGCAAGGTGGTCGCCGCGACGCTGGTCGACGTCGATGACGAGATCATGCTGATCGGCACCAGCGGCGTGCTGATCCGCACCCGCGTCAAGGAGATACGCGAGATGGGCCGCACCACCCAGGGCGTCACGCTGATGAACGTCGAGAAGGGCGAGAAGCTGGCCGGTTTGAGCCGCATCGCCGAACCGGAAGAGGAACAATAGCGGGAAGGGGCAAGGGGGAAGAGATAAGGGTAAAAGCCGGGGTGTGAATCACGATGATTTTGCCCTTCCCCCTTCTCTCTTCTCCCTTATCAAGGAAAATAAAATGACCATATACAACTTTGGTGCGGGCCCGGCAGTGTTGCCGAAAGAAGTGTTGCAACAGGCCCAGGCTGAATTGATCGACTGGCACGGCAGCGGCATGTCGGTGATGGAGATGTCGCACCGCGGCAAGGAGTTCACGGGTATCCAGGCTGAGGCCGAGGCCGACCTGCGCGAATTGATGGGCATACCCGCCAACTACAAGGTGTTGTTCCTGCAGGGAGGCGCCCATCTGCAATTCGCGATGATTCCGTTCAATCTGTTGCGCGGCAAGGGCAAGGCGGATTATGTGATCACCGGCGAATGGTCGAAGAAGGCCATCGCCGAGGCGCAGAAGTTCTGCAATGTGAACGTGGCGGCGAGCAACGCGGACAGGAACGGCAGCTACGTGCCGGCTTTGGATACCTGGAAGCTGGACAAGGATGCGGCCTATCTGCATTACACGCACGAACGAGACGATAGGCGGCGTCGAGTTCAACTGGGTGCCGGATGTAGGCGCGGTGCCGCTGGTGGCGGACATGTCGTCCAATATCCTGTCGCGTCCGCTGGATATCTCCAGGTTTGGTCTGATCTATGCCGGCGCGCAGAAGAACATCGGTCCGGCAGGCCTGGCCATCGTCATCGTGCGCGACGACCTGCTCGGGCATGCAGACCCGCGCCTGCCGACCATGCTGGATTACAAGACTCATGCCGACAACGGCTCGATGTACAACACGCCGCCAACCTATGCAATCTACATCGCCGGGCTGGTGTTCCGTGGCTGAAGAAGAACGGCGGCGTCGCGGCGATGGAGAAGAGCAACATCGCCAAGGCTGAATTGCTGTATCGCGCGATCGACGCCAGCAATGGCTTTTACAACTGCCCGGTCAACCGGGCGGACCGTTCGCGGATGAACGTGCCCTTTACCATAAATAGTACTGGCACCCTGAAGGATGCAGGCCTGGACGGCGAATTCCTCAGGCAGGCCGATGCGCGCGGTTTGCTGCAGTTGAAAGGGCATCGCTCGGTGGGCGGCATGCGCGCGTCGATTTACAATGCGATGCCGCACGCGGGTGTGCAGGCGCTGGTGGATTTCATGGGTGAGTTTGCCCGCACGAAAGGTTGAACCGGCGATGTCCGAAGAACTGAAGAAATGTCGTGAACATATCGACCAGATCGACGATCAGCTGCTGCGCCTGTTAAATCAGCGCGCCGGGCTGGCGCAGCAGATCGGCCATCTGAAGGATAACGGCGCGGTGCTGCGTCCCGAGCGCGAGGCGCAGATCCTGCGCCGCCTGCAGCAGGCCAATCCCGGCCCGCTGTCCAATGATGCGGTGGCGCAACTCTATACCGAGATCATGTCGCAGTGTCGCGCGCTGGAGGCTCCGCTCAAGGTTGCATACCTGGGTCCACAGGGCACGTTCAGCGAGGCCGCGATGCGCAAGCGCTTCGGACATGCGACCGAGGGCATGCCGTGTGCGACCTTCGACGAGATATTCCGCGCGGTCGAAGGCGGCAGCGCCAATTATGGCGTGGTGCCGGTCGAGAATTCCAACGAGGGCATGATAGGGCACAACCTTGATCTGCTGCTGCAGACCGAGAGGGCCAGGGTGTGCGGCGAAGTGATGCTGCCGGTGCACCAGTGCCTGATCTCGCGCTGTTCCGGAATGGATGCGATCAGGCACGGTGTACTCCCATCCGCAATCGTTCGGGCAATGCCAGAGCTGGCTGAATGCGAACCTGCCCAAGGCGGCGCGCAACCCGGTCTCCAGCAACGCGGAAGCGGTGCGCCTGGCTGCAGAGCATCCCGGCAGCGCGGCGATCGCCGGCAAAAATGCGGCCGAGCTGTATGGAGTGGCTGTGCTCGCCCAGAACATCGAGGATGACCCGCGCAACACCACAAGATTCCTGGTGATAGGCAACCAGAATGTGGCGCCGTCGGGCAAGGACAAGACATCGCTGGTGATGTCGACCGCGAACCGTCCCGGCGCGGTGCACGACCTGCTGGTGCCGCTGGCCAGGCACGGCGTCAGCATGACCAAGCTGGAGTCGCGCCCGGCGCGTTCCGGCCTGTGGGAATATGTGTTCTACATGGACATCGAGGGTCACCAGGCCGATAGCAACGTGGCTGCGGCACTGGCCGAACTGAAACAGGTCGCCGCGTTCGTGAAGGTGCTGGGCTCATATCCGGTTGCTACATAGCGCATAAATCTACTGCGCGAACCGACATCGGGGTCGCGCGGTGCGCGGCATCCTCATGTACTACGTGTACACTCCGGTGCCTGTGCTCCGGGCTTCCCCAATGCCGATTCGCTCGCTACGATTTCTGTCGCTATGTAGAAATAAATGAAAGTGTATTGATTGAAAATGAATTATTCAGAACTGGCTCCGGCCTACATCCGCGCGATCGCGCCCTACCAGCCAGGCAAGCCGATCGCCGAGCTGGAGCGCGAACTGGGCATCAGCGGCATCGTCAAGCTGGCGTCGAACGAGAATCCGTTGGGCTGCAGCCCGCGCGCCGTTGCCGCGATGTCCGAGGCGATCAAGACCATCGCGCTGTATCCGGACGGCAACGGTTTTGAGCTGAAGGACGCGCTGTCGAAGCGCTATGGCGTAGCGCACGCAAACATGGTGCTGGGCAACGGTTCGAACGACATGCTGGAACTGGCCGCGCGCGCTTTCCTGACGGTGGGCGACAAGGCGGTGTACTCGGCCCATGCTTTCGCGGTGTACCCACTGGCGACGCAGGCGGTCGGGGCGACCGGCGTCAACGTGCCCGCGGTCGCATACGGCCACGACCTGCAAGCCATATTGAAGACCGCTGTCGAGCAGCAGGCCAAGCTGGTGTTCATTGCCAATCCGAACAATCCGACCGGCACTTTCCTGAGTGCGGCAGACTTGCTGGCGTTCATGCGTGCGTTGCCGCCGCAGATCCTGGTGGTGCTGGACGAGGCCTACAACGAATACCTGCCGGTGGAATGCCGCTATGACAGCGTGCCCTGGCTGAAGGAGTTCCCCAACCTGATCATCTCGCGCACGTTCTCCAAGGCCTACGGACTGGCCGGATTGCGCGTCGGCTATGCGTTCGCCGACCCGCAGGTGGCCGACATGATGAACCGCGTGCGCCAGCCGTTCAACGTCAACAGCCTGGCGCAGGCCGCCGCGGTCGCGGCTCTGCAGGACACCGATTTCGTAAGACTGACCTTCGAATTGAATCTGCGCGGCATGAAACGTATAGTCGACGGCTTGACCAGGTTGGGACTGGAGCATATCCCGTCCTGCGGCAACTTCGTCAGCTTCAAGATCAGGGACGCGGCGCGCATCTACCGGCGGCTGCTGGAGCTGGGCGTGATCGTCAGGCCGATCGCCAATTATGCGATGCCGGACTATCTGCGCGTGAGTATCGGTCTGGAAACAGAGAATGAAAAATTTTTGTCTGCATTGCAGCAGGCGTTAACGGAAAATCTCGCGTAGCGTTCGTTCGCTTCCTCTCCCGCTTGCGGGGGAGGATTGAGGAGGAGGCATGCGGGATTCATTAAATAGGCATGGTCATATTGACCCTGCCCGCGGAGAGCTATAGATGATCATCGTAATGGGAAAAGACGTCACTGACGAGCAAATCGGCGCAGTGGTGAAAAGACTGGAAACGGCCGGATTGAAGGCCAATATCTCGCGCGGCATCGAGCGCACCGTGATCGGTGCGATCGGCGACGAAAGCCCGCTGACCGAGGAGATGTTTACGCCGCTGCCCGGCGTGGAATCGGCGATGCACATCGCCAAGCAATACAAGATCGTGTCGCGCGAATCGCACAAGCAGAATACCGTGATCGATATCTCCGGCGTGCCGCTGGGCGGCAACCAGATCCAGATCATCGCCGGGCCGTGTTCGGTCGAGACGCAGCAGCAGATGGACCTGTCGGCGAAGTTCGTGCATGAGGCCGGCTGCCGTCTGATGCGCGGCGGCGCGTTCAAGCCGCGCACCAGCCCATACACCTTCCAGGGCAAGGGCAAGGAAGGTCTGGACATCTTCCGCAACGCGGCCAGCAAATACAAGCTGCCCATCGTCACCGAACTGATGGACATCCGCATGCTGGACACCTTCATCGAAAACGACGTCGACGTGATCCAGATCGGCACGCGCAACATGCAGAACTTCGACCTGCTCAAGGAAGTCGGGCGCGTCAACAAGCCGGTGATCCTGAAGCGCGGCATGTCGGCGACGATCTCGGAATGGCTGATGGCGGCGGAATATATCGCGGCGGGCGGCAACCACAACATCATCTTCTGCGAACGCGGCATCCGCACCTTCGAGACTTACTACCGAAACGTGCTGGACGTGACAGCGATCCCGGTGCTGAAGAAGGAAACGCACTTGCCGGTGATCGTCGATCCATCGCACGCCGGCGGCAAGGCGTGGATGGTGCCCGCGTTGTCGCAGGCGGCGATCGCTGCGGGTGCGGACGGACTGCTGGTCGAGATGCACCCGAACCCCTGCGAGGCATGGTGCGATGCGGACCAGGCGCTGACGCCGCAGGAATTGAAAGACCTGATGGGGACGCTGGGCGGAATTGCCAGGGCAATAGGCCGCACACTCTAGGAGACGCGACATGGCCGAGATGGAATTCACGCTGACGCTGACCCGGCAGCAGGATTACCGGTTCAACGTGGAGTTTGACCTGGCCGGCGTGCCTGATCTGCAACTGGACGAACCGGCACCGCTGGGTGCCGGCGCCGGCCCGAATGCATCGCGCCTGCTGGCTGCTGCGGTGGCGAATTGCCTGTCCGCCAGCCTGCTGTTCTGCCTGGGCAAGTTCAAGCAGGACCCGCAGGGCATCACCGCGAAAGTCACCGGCGAGATGATGCGCAACGAACAGGGCAGGTTGCGCGTCGGCGGCTTCGTCGTGGATATCCACCTGCATCAGCCGGTCGAGCGCCTGGCCCACTGCGCCGCCCAGTTCGAGGACTTTTGCGTCGTGACCGACAGCGTGCGCAACGGTATCCCGGTCAGTGTCCGCGTGCTGGATGCCTCCGGACAACTGATACATCATAGCGAATCATGACGACACGGTCATTCCACAAGATCGTTGTGTTCGGCGTAGGCCTGATCGGCGGCTCGTTCGCGCTGGCATTGCGCAAGGCGGGTGCGGTGCGCGAGGTGGTCGGCTTCGGGCGCAGCGCGGGCAATCTGCAGCAGGCGCGCGACCTCGGCATCATCGACCGTATCGGCCAGGACATCGGCGCCGAAGTGAGCGATGCGGACCTGGTGCTGCTGGCGACCCCGGTCGGGCAGATGGCGCAGCTGATGGCGCGCATCGCGCCGCACCTCGGCGCACACACGCTGGTCACCGATGGCGGCAGCACCAAGAGCGACGTGGTGCGCGACGCCTATGCGCAGTTGGACGGCAAGGTGGCGCAGTTCGTACCCGCGCATCCTGTCGCCGGCGCCGAGCTGAGCGGTGCGGCTGCGGCAGGAGCGGACCTGTATCTGGGCAAGAAAGTCATATTGACCCCGCTGCCGGAGAACTCCGTCCATACGGTCGCGCGCGTTGAAGCCGCCTGGCAGGCCTGCGGCGCGACTGTCCACCGGCTGACCCATGCCGAACACGATGCGGTGTTCGCGGCGGTGAGCCATCTGCCGCATCTGCTTTCTTTCGCGCTGGTGCACGATCTGGCGCAGCGCGGCAACCGCGACCTGCTGCTGTCCTTTGCCGCCAGCGGATTCCGCGACTTCACCCGCATCGCCGCGAGTTCACCCGAGATGTGGCGCGACATCTGTTTGTCCAACCGCGCAGCGTTGCTGAACGAGTTGCAGAGTTACATCGCAGAGTTGAACCGGATGTGTACCGCGCTGGCAGCCGGAGATGCGGTTCAGCTCGAGCAGACCTTCCAGGCCGCGAGCGAGTTGCGTGCAGGCTGGACCGAGAAGCAGTAACCGCGATGAAAAGTGTTTCCAATAAACGGCTTTGGTGGCTGCTGATCGCCGTTGCACTGATCTGGTTCTCCAATCTCGAATACCGCAAATTGATCAAGCCCGACGAGGGCCGCTATGCCGAGATCCCGCGCGAGATGGTGGTCAGCGGCGACTGGGTCACGCCGCGCCTGAACGATCTGAAATATTTCGAGAAGCCACCGCTGCAATACTGGACCACGGCCGTCGCATACGAGGTGTTCGGCGAGCACCAATGGACCTCGCGGCTGTGGGACGGGCTGACCGGCTTTGCCGGCATCCTGCTGGTGTGGTTCGCGGGCCTGCGCTTGTTCGGACGCGAGGCGGCGGCCTATGCCGCGATACTGCTGGGCAGCAGCATGCTGTATGCGCTGATGGGACATATCAACACGCTGGACATGGGGGTCACGTTCTTCATCACGCTGGGCATAGTCTCGTTATTGATCGCGCAACAGCACGGGCAGACGCGCAGTACCCGCTGGATGCTGTTGGCCTGGGCTGCCCTGGGCCTGGCCGTATTGAGCAAGGGGCTGATGGGAGTGGTATTGCCGGGCGCCGCGCTGTTCATCTACATGGTCGCGCAGCGCGATTTTTCGGTGCTCAAACGCATGCACTGGCTGGCCGGGCTGACGGTGTTCCTGCTGATCACCGTGCCCTGGTTCTATCTGGTGATGAAGGCCAATCCGGAGTTCTTCCAGAAGTTCTTCATCTACGAGCATTTCACGCGCTTCACCACCAAGGAACTGGGGCGCTACCAGCCCTGGTATTACTTCATCCCGGTGCTGCTGGCCGGCATGCTGCCGTGGACAGCGCTGATGTTCGATACGTTGATCCACGCCTGGCGCGGCAGCAGGCTGCCGGACGGTGTTCCCGGGGACAGGATCTTCAATGCCGCGCGCTTCCTGCTGGTGTGGGCGGTGTTCATCTACCTGTTCTTCACGATATCCGATTCCAAGCTGCCCTCCTATCTGCTGCCGATGTTTCCGGCGCTGGCGCTGCTGATGGGCAGGCAGCTGGCCGGGATCAGCGCGCGCAGATTGTTCTGGCTGATCGCACCCATCCTGCCGCTGACCTTGCTGGGCCTGATCCTGGCGCCGTTTACCGCGCGGCTGGCGGACACACCGCTGCAGCTGCAAGGTTACAGCGCCTATGCCTGGTGGCTGGCAGCCGCGGCGCTGATCTGGACGTTGGGCGTTATCGCCGCGCTGCTGTTGCTGCGCCGTCCCCAAGACCACAAATTTTCCGCAGTGCTGGTGCTGGCGTTGAGTTCGCTCGTCGCCGCGCAGCTCGGCTCGTCCGGCTACAACACGATCGCGAAGGAGCGCTCCGCCTACTATATCGCCCAGGCGATACGCCCCTACGTCCAGGCGGATGAACCGTTTTATTCGGTGGATACCTACGAACAGACACTGCCGTTCTACCTGAAGCGCACCTTCACGCTGGTGCAGTATCAGGATGAGATGGCATTCGGTATCATGCAGGAACCGCAGCGCTATATACCCGACTATGCCAGCTTCGCGCAGGTCTGGCAGGCGCAAGCGGCCGCGCTGGCGATGATGCCGGTGCCCACATACACGCAACTCAAGCAGATGGGACTGGCGATGAAGATCATCTATGAAGATGCGCAATATATCGTGGTGAGCAAACCATGAGATGGGCGACGCGCATGATATTTTCCGGAAGTTTCATATGAACCTGGTCAGCTTCGGGCTTATCTTCACCGGCGTGATGCTCAACGCCGCCGCTCAGATACTGATGAAGGCGGGCACCAACGCGATCGGCCATTTCGAGTTCAGTGCCGGGAACATCGTGCCGATAGGCTGGAAGCTGGCGACCGAGTGGCACATCCTGGTTGCGCTGGGCTGTTATGCGCTCAGCGTCGTGATCTGGATACTTGCGCTGTCGCGCGTGCCGGTTAGCATCGCATTTCCGATGCTGTCCATGGCCTACGTGGTGAATGCGATCGCAGCCTGGTATCTGCTCGGCGAAGCCTTCAACCCGACCAAGCTGGTCGGGATGGGTATCATCATCCTGGGTGTCATCGTGATATCCCGGGCTTAATAAATTCAATTCTCATTGTTCATATGACCAATACGTTTCTGCCATTCTCCAAACCAACCATAGACGAAGCCACGATAGCCTCAGTCGGCGAGGTGCTGCGCTCGGGCTGGATCACCAGCGGCCCCAAGGTGCAGGAATTCGAGAAACAGCTTTCCGCCTATTTCGGCGGCCGTCCGGTGCGCACCTTCAATTCCGGCACCTGCACGATGGAGATCGCGCTGCGCATCGCGGGCATCGGCCCCGGCGACGAAGTCATCACCACGCCGATCTCCTGGGTCGCCACCGCGAATGTGATCATCGAGGTCGGCGCAACGCCGGTGTTCGCCGACATCGACCCGGTCACGCGCAACATCGACCTGGACAAGCTCGAAGCGGCGATCACGCCGAAGACCCGCGCGGTCATCCCGGTGTACCTGGCCGGCAAGCCGGTGGACATGGACAGGCTGTATGCGATCGCCGCCAAACACAAACTGCGCGTGATCGAGGATGCGGCGCAGGCGATCGGCTCGACCTGGAAAGGCAAGCCAATCGGCTCGTTTGGCGATTTCGTCTCGTTCAGTTTTCAGGCCAACAAGAACATCACCACCTCCGAGGGTGGCTGTCTGGTGCTGAACAACGAGGCTGAAGCCGTGCTCGCGGAAAAATATCGACTGCAGGGCGTGACGCGCAGCGGCTGGGACGGCATCGAAGTCGACGTGCTGGGCGGCAAATTCAACATGACCGACATCGCCGCCGCGATCGGTCTGGGGCAGTTCGCGAAATTGAACGACATCACCGCGCAGCGGCGCAAGCTGGCCAAACATTATTTCGTGACGCTGGGCAGCGATTTCGAGGCAGCAGACCGGCGCGCAACTGCCGCCGCAGGATTTCGAATCGACCAACTGGCACCTGTTCCAGGTCGAGCTGCCGGAGCGCATCACCCGTCCCGAGTTCATGGAAAAGATGAAAGCGCACAACATCGGCGTCGGCTTCCACTACGCGCCGATCCACCTGTTCAAGCTGTATCGCGCGCGGGGCTTCAAGGAAGGCATGTTCCCGGTCGCCGAACGCGTCGGCAAGCAGATCGTCTCGCTGCCGATGTTCTATGCGATGAACGAGGCGGATGTAGCGCGCACCTGTGCGGCGATGCGCGAAGTGTTGGCTGTGTCTTCTAAATTGGCGAGGTAGGATGGGTTGAGCGCAGCGATTACTCATCGTATAGCGCGGTAGGAAGGGTTGAGCATAGCGATAACCAATGACTCGGCTGTCGTTCTTTGACAGTCTAGTCAGATGGCTATGCAAAGCTACCCATCGCTTTCTTTGATGGGCATCCTTCGTCCACCCATCCTAGATTATCCGCGGATTTCGCTAACCTCGCCCTCATGCGGTAAAATGCCGCCCTTATGAATAACCCCCAACTTTCCGTCGTCATCCCCGTCTACAACGAAGAGCAGGGCCTGCAGGCCTTGTTCGACCGTCTGTATCCGGCGCTGGACCAGCTCGGCCATCCCCTACGAGATCCTGTTCGTCAACGACGGCAGCCGCGACCGTTCGGCGGCGATCCTGCGCGAGCAGTTCCAGAAGCGTCCCGATGTGACGCGGGTGATCCTGTTCAACGGCAATTTCGGCCAGCACATGGCGATCATGGCGGCTTTCGAGCATTGCCGCGGGCAGCGCATCGTCACGCTGGACGCCGATCTGCAGAATCCGCCCGAGGACACCGGCCTGCTGCTGGCGAAGATGGACGAGGGCCACGATTACGTCGGCTCGATCCGCCGCCAGCGCAGCGACAGCTGGTGGCGGCATGTCGCGTCGCGCGATGATGAACCGGCTGCGCGAGCGCATCACGCGCATCAAGATGACCGACCAGGGCTGCATGTTCCGCGCCTATGACCGGCGCATCGTCGATGCGATCAACAGCTGCAAGGAGGTGAGCACCTTCATCCCGGCGCTGGCCTACACCTTTGCGCGCAACCCGGCCGAGGTGGTGGTGGGGCATGAAGAGCGCGAGGCGGGCGAATCCAAGTATTCGCTGTACAGCCTGATCCGCCTGAATTTCGACCTGATGACCAGCTTTTCGCTGGTGCCGCTGCAGATGTTCTCGATGCTGGGCATAGCGATCTCGCGTGCTGTCTGGCGTTCTTCGTGGTATTCCTGTTCGTGCGCCGCCTGATCATCGGCCCCGAAGCGGAAGGGCTGTTCACGCTGTTCGCGATCGCCTTCTTCCTGATCGGCATCACGCTGTTCGGCATCGGCCTGCTCGGCGAATACATCGGCCGCATCTACCAGCAGGTGCGCCACCGGCCGCGCTATCTGGTCGAGGCGATACTTGAACAGCGTGACAAGGGGCAGGGGGCAAGGGGCAAGGAGAAAGCTGAATCGGCGGTTCATCAATGAGCCGGGTGGTCGTTTTTGCGTACCACAATGGAGGGGTAGCCGTCGTGCCACGGTGGGCGCAGCCGCGGTGCGGGCACGACGGGCAGGACGCCTATGCTCTTGTTTCCGGGAAGCGGGTCGATGAGCAGGGCTGTAGTGTTTGCGTACCATAATGTCGGCGTAGCCGTCGTGCCACGGTGGGCGCAGCCGCGGTGCGGGCACGACGGGCAGGACGCCGATGATCCTGGTTCGGGAACGAGTCTATGAGTACTGCCGTCGTTTTTGCGTACCACAATGTCGGCGTCCGTTGCTTGATCCGTTCTGCTGGCGCACGGCGTGGATGTCGCGCTGGTGGTGACGCACAGGGACAACCCGAAGGAAACCATCTGGTTCGACAGCGTGGCCGAACTGGCTGCGCTGCACGGCATACCGACCATCACGCCGGACAACCCGAACACCCCGGAAGTCGTCGCGCAGATTCGTGCACTGCAGCCGGATTTTTTCTTTTCGTTCTATTACCGCGAGATGCTGAAATCGCGAATTGCTGGCAATACCCAAGCGCGGCGCGCTGAACATGCACGGTTCGCTGTTGCCGAAATACCGCGGCCGGGTGCCGGTGAATTGGGCGATAATCCACGGCGAGAACGGAAACCGGCAGCACGCTGCATTACATGACCGAGAAGCCGGACAACGGCGACATCGTCGCGCAGCAGGCCGTGCCGATCCTGCCCAACGACACGGCGCTGCAAGTGTTCCAGAAAGTGACCGTGGCGGCGGAGATGGCGCTGAACGATGCATTGCCCGCATTGCTGGCGGGCAATGCGCCCAGGATCAGGCAGGACCTGAGCCAGGGCGAATATTTCGGCGGACGCAAGGCGGAGGACGGCATCATCGACTGGTCGCAGATCCGCGCAGCAGATACACAACCTGGTGCGCGCGGTGGCGCCGCCCTATCCGGGCGCGACGACGGCATTGATGGGAAAACCTGTACGCATATTGCAGACATTGGTAACGAAATGTACCGCTGTCGGAAAGGAGCGGCCGGCCTTCTACGTGAAGGAAGGCAGGGCCTATGCGATCTGCGGCAGCGGGGTGCTGCGCGTGGTGCGCTTCGAGCTGGATGATGTGGCCATGAGCGCGGCGGAGTTTGCCGCGAAGTACGGCACACAAAGATTTGAATTCAATTGTTAAGGAAACGAAAATGAAAAAAGTACTGATACTCGGCGTGAACGGATTTATCGGCCACCATCTTTCCAACCGCATCCTCGCGACCACCGACTGGGAAGTGTACGGCATGGACATGAGCACTGACCGCATCTCCGACCTGATCGGCAAGCCGCGTTTTCACTTCTTCGAGGGCGACATCACGATCAACAAGGAATGGGTCGAGTACCACGTCAGGAAGTGCGACGTGATCCTGCCGCTGGTCGCGATCGCCACGCCGTCAACCTATGTGAAGCAGCCGCTGCGCGTGTTCGAACTGGACTTCGAGGCCAATCTGCCCATCGTCCGCGCGTCGGTCAAATACGGCAAGCATCTGGTGTTCCCTTCCACTTCGGAAGTGTATGGCATGTGCCACGACGAGGAATTCGATCCGGCGGAATCCGAACTGATCTGCGGCCCGATCAACAAGCCGCGCTGGATCTATTCCTGCTCGAAACAGCTGATGGACCGCGTGATCTGGGGCTACGGCATGGAAGGCTTGAACTTCACGCTGTTCCGCCCGTTCAACTGGATAGGTGCGGGCCTGGATTCGATCCATACGCCCAAGGAAGGCAGCTCGCGTGTGGTTACGCAGTTCCTCGGCCACATCGTGCGCGGCGAGAACATCAGCCTGGTCGACGGCGGCCACCAGAAACGCGCGTTCACCTACATCGACGACGGCATTGCCGCGCTGATGAAGATCATCGAAAACAAGAATGGCGTCGCAACCGGCAAGATCTACAACATCGGTAACCCGGCCAACAACTACGCGATCCGCGATCTGGCCGACATGATGCTGAAACTGGCCAAGGAATATGCCGAATACCGCGACTCCGCGGCCAAGGTAAAGATCGTCGAAACGACTTCTGCTGCCTATTACGGCAAGGGTTACCAGGACGTGCAGAACCGCGTGCCCAAGATCACCAACACCTGCGAAGAGCTGGACTGGAAGCCGACCATCAACATGGCCGATACCTTGCGCAACATCTTCGACGCGTACCGCGGCCAGGTGGCCGAAGCGCGCGGCCTGGTGGACTGATACAGGCCCTCTCCCGCGCTGACGCGCACCCCTCTGATGAAATTCTAGCCATCCGACTAAGCCATCAAAAAACGATGTCTAAGTCGTTGGTTATCCCGCAGCGTGAGAGGGGTTGGGGAGAGGGGTGACAAATGACCAAACAACTCGCCCTCAAGATTGACGTTGATACCTATCGCGGCACCCGCGAAGGCGTGCCGCGGCTGGTCGAAGCACTGCAGCGCTATAATGCGCAGGCGACCTTCTTTTTTTCGCTTGGCCCCGACCACACCGGGCGCGCGATCAAGCGCGTGTTCCGTCCCGGCTTCATGAAGCAAGGTGTCGCGCACCTCGGTGGTGGAGCACTACGGCATCAAGACCTTGCTGTATGGCACGCTGCTGCCTGGCCCGGATATCGGCCGGAAATGCGCCGACATCATGCGCATGGTGAGGGATGCCGGCTTCGAGATCGGCATCCACTGTTACGACCATATCCGCTGGCAGGATCATGTAGTACACAAGGATGCAGGCTGGACCCGGCGCGAATTGCAGCGCGCGGTGGATCGCTATACGGAGATCTTCGGCGAGGCCCCGCACTGCCACGCTGCGGCTGGCTGGCAGATGAACCGCCATGCGCTGCGCATGATGCAGCGTCTGGGGTTCAAATACAGTTCGGACAGCGCGGCACCCATCCTTACATTCCGACCTGGCAGGCCGAGATCGTCGCCTGCCCGCAGCTGCCTACGACCTTGCCGACGCTGGACGAACTGATGAACCGGGACGGCATCACGCCGGACAACATCGCGCAGCACATCCTGAATCTGACCGAATCGCCTTCCGACCACGTATACACGCTGCATGCCGAGCTGGAAGGCGGGAAATGGCTGCCGATCTTCGAACAATTATTGCAGGGCTGGCAGGCGCAGGGCTACGAACTGGTGTCTATGCAGCAATACCTCGACGGGCTGGACCTCGCCGCACTACCGCGCTGCGAGATGGTGATGGGCGAGGTGGCCGGGCGTTCCGGTACGCTGGCCAGCCAGGGCAGGGGCAGCTGACCTGCTGTTCAGTCCTTGCCGAACAGGTCGCGGCTATAGACCTTGTCGGACACGTCGCGGATGTCGTCGGTGATGCGGTTGGCGACGATGACGTCCGATTCCCTCTTGAACTGTGCTATGTCGTTCACCACCCGGGAGTGGAAGAATTCGGCATCCTTCAGCGCGGGCTCGTAGACGATGACCTCAACCCCCTTGGCCTTGATGCGCTTCATGATGCCCTGCACGCTGGAGGAGCGGAAGTTGTCCGAGCCGCTCTTCATCACCAGGCGGTGGATGCCCACTACCCTGGGATTGCGCTTCAGGATGTCGAAGGCGATGAAATCCTTGCGCGTGGTGTTGGAGTCGACGATGGCATTGATCAGGTTCTGCGGCACATCCTGGTAGTTGGCCAATAGCTGCTTGGTGTCCTTGGGCAGGCAGTAGCCACCGTAACCGAACGAGGGGTTGTTGTAGTGGTCGCCGATGCGCGGGTCGAGACAGACGCCCTGGATGATCTGCCGGGTATCCAGCCCATGGGTGGCGGCGTAGGAGTCGAGTTCGTTGAAATAGGCCACGCGCATCGCTAGGTAGGTGTTGGCGAACAGCTTGATCGCCTCGGCTTCGGTCGAATCGGTGAACAGCACCGCGATATCCTGTTTGATCGCACCCTGCTTCAACAGGCCGGCAAACACCTCAGCGCGCTTCGAGCGTTCGCCGACCACGATGCGAGAGGGATGCAGATTGTCGTACAGCGCGCGGCCCTCGCGCAGGAATTCCGGCGAGAAGATCAGCCTGTCGCAATTGAACCTGGCCCTGGCCTTCATGGTGTAGCCGACCGGGATGGTGGACTTGATCACCATCACTGCCTGCGGGTTGATGCCCAGCACATCCTGGATCACCGATTCAATCGAGCGTGTGTTGAAATAGTTGGTTTCCGGATCGTAGTCGGTGGGCGTGGCGATGATGACGTAGTCTGCCCCGGCATAGGCCTCGCGCTTGTCCAGCGTGGCCTTCAGATTGAGCGGGTGATGGGCCAGGTATTCCTCGATCTCCGCATCTTCTATCGGCGACTGCTTGCGGTTGATCATCGCGACCTTTTCGGCGGAGATGTCGATTGCAACCACCTCGTTGTGCTGAGCGAGCAGCACCGCATTGGAGAGTCCTACGTAACCGGTACCGGTAATGGCGATTTTCATGGCTATGAAGTTGGCGTGCTGTATCAGGGATGGCGCGCATTATGCCGCAAATAGCCATTCCAGCGCTAATGACAACATGCAACGGCAGTCCTATTCATTGCACAGCGGGCTCCCAAGGGCGATTATCTCCAGCGATGCAGTATCTGTTCTTGCCGCTTTTTTTGGCGGAATACATCGCATTATCGGCTGCAGCCAGCAGGGCATCGGGTTTCCAGGACATTATAGGTAAGGATGTCAGCCATGCGATGCCGATGCTGGCAGAAATCCTGACAGGGCTATCGGCAATCGATGTCACGCTGGATACTTCCTGCAGAACGATATTCGCCACGCGTATAACGCTATGCCGGTCGGTGACCCCTTCCAGCATGATGACGAACTCGTCGCCGGCAATCCTGGCGCAGGTATCGGCAGCCCGCAAACGGGCCTGAAGCCTGCTTGCCACCTCGATCAGCAACCCGTCTCCGGCGGCATGACCGATCTGATCGTTAACGGCCTTCATCCCGTCTATGTCGACGAACAGCACGGCGACATTCCCGTCCGTGCGCATCGCCAGGCTGATCGCTTGTGCCAGACGGTCCATCAGCAACGCACGGTTGGCAAGCCCGGTCAGCGAATCGCGGGTCGCCAAAGCTTCAAGTTCGCTGGCCTTGAACACCAGTTTCTGTTGGACCAGTTTCAAACGACGAAGCAAAAAGTAGGTATAACCAGAAACGATGGATAAACTCAGAATTATCGAAAAGCCGGCAGTTGAGCCTGCATTCCATGCAGGAGCCAGGTAAAAGGCCAGCGAGATGAACATGATGCTGGAGCTGGCTGAGTAGACCAGCCAGTTCGGCCCATACCTAAATCCATATCCTACGGCTATCCAGAAGTAAAGTGCTACAAATGGGGTGAACAATCCGCCGTGCAGAGCCAGAATAGTTATGCAGGTGTTGTCAAGAAGCGGCATGACGATTCTGCGCAATATCAGCCTTGCGGGATTTGCCATCAGAGAAGCGATGTGTACTGTCGCGTACAAAAAATATGCGGAGGGGAACCACCCATGTGCCCAAAATCTGATCGCGGTGGAACGTTCTGTGACTGTGCCGATCAGATCAAAGCGGGCGATTAGCCAAATGTAGAAGACTCCTGCGCAGGTGAGTAACAGTCTGAGGGTGGCTTGCTCGTGCTCGGTTTCTACGCTGCTTTTATAGCGATGCAGCAGTTTTGAAAGCAGGGGATCGTTCCCGCCCGGAAACCCGGACTTAACTTCTGCTCTGTTCAGTGAACTTTCCATTCTTACTCCCCTTGATTGCCGATGGACAAACAGGCTATTCGGTGCATCATTTTATTTGTATAGCTGTTTGCAATGCGTCAAACACTTGCTCTGTGAGCTTATTATTCAGGCAGTCGAATCCGATATTGTCCGGCATCGCGCGCAGCCAGGTGAGCTGACGCTTGGCCAATTGACGCGTTGCCGCGATGCCGGTTTCCTGCAGCTGCGCCTCGGTGATCTCGCCTTCGATGAATTGCCAGGCCTGGCGGTAGCCGACACAGCGCATCGATGGCAGGTCGGCATGCAACCGATATTTGCCGCGCAGCATGCGCAGCTCGTCGACCAGGCCCTGTTGCAGCATCGCCTCGAAGCGCGCCGCAATGCGGACATGCAGCTGCGCGCGGCTGGACGGAATCAGCGCGATGGGGATGATGCGCCAGGGCAGTTCAGGCTGCTGCCGCCGCGCGAGCAGCCCGGACATCGGCTTTCCGGTGATGCGATAGATTTCCATCGCGCGCTGTATCCGCTGCGTATCGGTCGGCTTCAGCCGCGCCGCGGTCTCCGGATCGACATCGCGCAGCATGCGGTGCAGCGCTTCGATGCCGTGCTCGGCGTTCTCGGCATCGAGCTCCGCGCGTATCGCCGGATCGGCCTCGGGCAGTTCGCTCAGGCCCTTGCGCAGCGCGTTGAAGTAGAGCATGGTGCCGCCGACCAGCAGCGGGATCTTGCCGCGTGCAGTGATGTCCGCCATCAATCGCAGCGCATCGCGGCGGAACGCGGCGGCGGAATAGGCGTCAGTCGGGTCTATGATGCCGATCAGGTGATGCGGGGCCCTGGCCAGCGTCGCGGCATCCGGCTTGGCCGTGCCTATGTCCATGTCGCGGTAGACCAGCGCCGAATCCACGCTGATGATCTCCAGCGGCAGGCGCCTGATGAGTTCCACCGCGATCGCGGTCTTGCCGGAAGCGGTCGGGCCCATCAGGAAGATCGCCGGCGGCAGCGTGCTCACGCGAGTTCCCCGCGGCCGGTTTCGCGCATCAGGTAAACCGCGGCGACACTGATCGCGGCCGCAACCGACACATAACCGCCGACCCAGCTCAGTCCGCCTGCCGCCACCAGCCGCTGCGCGATGTAGGGCGCGAGCGATGCGCCCAGTATCCCGCCCAAATTGTAGGCCGCGCCCGCGCCGGTATAGCGCACCCGTGTCGGAAACAGCTCCGGCAACAGCGCACCCAGCGGCGCGTAGGTCGCACCCATCAGGAACAGTTCCAGCGACAGGAACAGCGTGATCGCGACGGATGATCCGCTCTGCATCGCCGGCGCCAGCAGAAAGCCGGACAGCAGCGCGGCTATGCCGGAAGCCAGCAGCACCGGGCGGCGGCCGTAGCGGTCGCCCGCGATCGCGGCGAACGGTGTTGCGATCGCCATGAACACGATCGCGATGCACAGCATGGCGAGGTATTGCGGGCGCGGGATGTGCAGCACGGCGACGCCGTAACTCAGCGTGAATACTGTGGTGATGTAGAACAGCGCGTAGCACACCACGATGGACAGCGCGCCAAGTATCAGCGGCACGGCGTGGTGAGAGAACAGTTGCGCGAGCGGCAGCTGCGCAGGCCGATGTTGCGCCAGCGCTTTGGCGAATACCGGCGTTTCGGCCAGCTTCAATCGCACATAGAGGCCGACCGCGACCAGTACCGAGCTGGCCAAAAACGGGATGCGCCAGCCCCAGGCACGGAACTGCGCGTCGTCCAGCGCATCCGCCAGCAGCAGGAAGCCGCCGACCGCGAACAGGAAACCGACCGAGGGGCCGAGCTGAGGGAACATGCCGAACCAGCCGCGGCGGCCCTCGGGCGCATATTCCGCAGCGAGCAGTGCCGCACCGCCCCATTCGCCGCCCAAGCCTATGCCCTGGCCGAAGCGCAGCAGGCACAGCATCGCGGGCGCTGCCCAGCCCACCATCTCGTAGCCCGGCAGCACGCCGATCAAGGCGGTGGAAATGCCCATCACCAGGAGTGAGGCGACCAGCGTCTCCTTGCGTCCGATGCTGTCGCCGAAATGGCCGAACAACAGTGCGCCGAACGGGCGCGCGAGGAATGCGATGCCGAAGGTCAGGAACGCGCTCAGCGATTGTGCGGCGGCGTCACTGCTCGGAAAGAACACCGGCCCGATCACCATCGCGACCGCGAGGCCATAGATATAGAAATCGTAAAACTCGATGGCGGTGCCGATGAAGGAGGCGAAGGCGATGCGTGAAACAGAAGTCTTCATCTGAAATCTATTTCCCGCGCATGAACATCTTGTCGAGCTCCCCCAGCGTTATCTGGAACCAGGTCGGTCGTCCGTGATTGCATTGGCCGGAGCGCTCGGTCTGTTCCATCTCGCGCAGCAGCGCGTTCATCTCGGTGATGCTCAGGATGCGGTTGGCGCGCACCGCACCATGGCAGGCCAGCGTGGCGAGCAGCTCGTCGCGCCGTTCCGTCATCGTGCGGCTTGCGCCGAATTCGCGCAGTTCGGCTATCACGTCGTGCGCGGCCGCCTCGGCCTCGGATTGCTTGAGCATCACCGGCATCGCGCGCACCGCCAGCGTAGTCGGCGAGAGCGGCGCGATGTCGAAGCCGAGTTTGCCGAGCGCATCCTGTTCGGCTTCCACGGTGGCCACATCCAGCGTGTCGGCATAGAAACTCACCGGGATCAGCAGTGTTTGGGTGGCGACCTGTTCGTTATCCAGCGAAGCCTTGAGTTTTTCGTATACGATGCGCTCATGCGCGGCGTGCATGTCGACGACGATCAGGCCGTGCGCATTCTGCGTGAGGATATAGACGCCCGAAAGTTGAGCGAGGGCGAAGCCGAGGGGATGTTCAGATTCTTGTAGGATGGGTTGAGCGTAGCGATACCCATCGATTGCTTGCGTTGAGGAGTGATGGGTATCGCTACGCTCAACCCATTCTACGTTGTTGTTCGTTTGTGATTCCCAAAGGCGATAGGCTGCTTCCCGTTCTGCAACGCCAAGCCGCATGGATTGCTGTGTCGGAATGAACGATGTGGGCCGTTGTGGTTCGATTGCGCGGGCCTCTTGGCCGCTGGCGGGAATGGCGAGCGCTTCTTGCAATGTGTGGAAAATGAATTGATGTATTCCCTGGCTTTCGCGGAAGCGCACTTCGCTCTTGGCCGGGTGCACGTTCACATCCACCTGTTCCGGCGGCAGCTCGAAAAACAGCACGTAGGCGGGATGGCGCTGGTGGTGCAGGATGTCCTGATAGGCCTGGCGCAACGCGTGGCTGGCCACCTTGTCGCGCACGAAGCGACCATTGACGAAGAAATACTGCGCATCGCGGCTGGCGCGGGAATAGGCGGGCAGCGCCGCCAGGCCGCGCAGCGACAGGTTCGCAGAGCTGCGCGATACGAGAACGGCGGTGTGGCCGAATTCCTCGCCGAGGATCGCGGCGATGCGGGCCGCAGGGTCCTGCGCGGGAAGCTGCCACACCGTCCTGCCGTTGTGCTGCAGCGAGAACCCGACGTCCGGCCGGGACAGCGCGATGCGCTTGAAGGTCTCCTCGCACCACGCATATTCGGTGGATTCAGACTTCAGGAATTTGCGCCGCGCCGGCGTGTTGAAATACATCTCGCGTATCTCGACCGTAGTGCCCTGCGCATGGCTGGACGGGGAGGGGGCGCTGAGCCGTCCGTCGATTGCTTCGATCTTCCAGCCGTGCGTTTCGCCTTCGCCGTGGGTTCGGCTGGTCAACTCGAGCTGGGCCACTGCAGCCATACTGGCCAACGCCTCGCCGCGGAAGCCCATGCTTGCCACGCGCTGCAGATCATCCAGCGAGGCGATCTTGCTGGTTGCATGGCGCATCAGTGCGAGCGGCAATTCGTCTCGGGCGATGCCATGGCCGTTGTCGCGCACGCGCAGCAGCCTGATGCCGCCGCCTTCAAGCTGTACCGCGATCTGAGTGGCGCCGGCATCCAGGCTGTTTTCCAGCAGTTCCTTCAATGCAGCGGCGGGGCGTTCGATCACCTCGCCGGCGGCGATCTGGTTGATGAGCAGGTCAGGCAGCAGGCGTATCGCGGGCATGGGATCGTTCAACAATTGATATCGCGCCATTATAGCGGGATGAAATGGGGATAAGCCCCCTTTGTCTGTAAGCATGATTTATCGGGAATACCTGCTAATATGAAATCCATGTCATGTATCGATTAGGCCTTTATATCTGGGCATACGTGGCAAAAAGGCGGGTAAATCTTCCCTTCTATGCAATAGCGGGCGGTTTATCCTCAATCAAAGGCATTTATAGAGAGGACATTGAAATGGGAACCTTAGAACTGTTCACTAACGCAAACAATCCGCTTAAACCACAGTATTCGCAGCTAGCCACACGATTTGATCACGAGCAGGGAATATTGTGGACGGAAATGAATCCGGAAGGAGTACCTTGCTGCACCAAAGAATTGCTGGATGACCTGTATCACAATCACAAAACGATAGAACGGTGCGGGGGCAACATACAGATCGGCGATCAACTGTATCCGGTCAATTATTCGGTGGTGTCATCGATACATCCGGGAGCATTCAATCTTGGGGGACATCTCGAATTATTCAGCAAATTGATCAGGGAAAAAGACCAACAGGCATTGCTGGATTACTCGATCTTATGTCTGGATGTCATGTACTCCAGAATGTGCCATTTCGGCTTGCCGCTGATCACAATTTCGTTGGTGCAAGGTGATGCACTGGGAGGAGGGCTGGAAGCTGCGCTGACCAGCGACTTGATCATTGCAGAACGCAGCACCAAAATGGGTTTTCCCGAAATGCTGTTCAATCTGATTCCGGGCCATGGTGCATTCAGCTTGGTCGCAAGGAAGATCGGCGTGAATCAGGCTGAGAAAATGATACTCGGTGCGAAATTGTACAGCGCTGAAGAATTGCACGAGCTCGGATTGGTCGATGTTCTGGTCGAATGACGGGCAGGGTGAGGAGGCGGTGTACGACTTCGTTGAAAAGCAGGCACGGCGATCCAACGGATACATGGCGTTGCAAAAGGCAAGGCAGCGGTTCAATCCGATAACCTACCAGGAGATGCTGGATATCACCAACATTTGGGTGGAGGCAGCTCTGCGGCTGACTGAAAAGGATCTCAAGGTAATGGACAGGTTCGTGCGATCGCAGCAAAAGCTCTACGGGAACATGAAGTTGTTAGAGCGTGCTGTTGAAGCCGGAATTCAGACCTTCCAGGCAACAGCATGATCCCGAGGGTGGCCGCTTATTTTCTGCTAATGAGAGTGGATTGCTTGGACGCCTCCAACTTGCGGAGCATTGCAAGTCTGGTGGCGTCAAAGCAATTTTGAGTCTTATTGCAGCAGGGCATTGGCTGAAATTTGCATATCGGACCGTTTCAATGTCGATATTTCTTGGCAGGCGGAGCAATAGCGCCTCTGCCCCTACATTCCCAGAACTACCCTGCAGCGCATGAGCAATCTCCCTGAATGTCTTGTGGTCTTGGTTAAACGTACGGCTTTGCGCATGTCCGCAATCAACTGCTCACCATTCAGCAAAAAGCCCTCAATGACATCCTGAAGGAAATTCCCGCTTTCTCATCCAATAGATCGAGGTGGCTCAGGGTTCCCTCGTTGATCAATAACTCATTTCCGCTCGCAGTTGTCTTGCCGTCTGGAATTCTTGGCAAGTCGACTGCCTTGCTTTGTTTACCGGTAAGTCTGGCTATGGTTTCAAGCAGTGAGTAGGCATCTATCGGCTTGGTGAGATATGCATCGACTCCCGCCTCTTCACATTCGCGTTGAGCTTCGACGGTTGCATTTGCGGTGAGTATCACGAACGGCATGGCGCGGCGTGGTTCTCTCCATCATCCGGAATATCTTCATTGCCTCGATTCCGTCCACGACCGGCATGTGCATATCCATGATTGCCAAGTCGTATCGCTTGTCTTCCAGGAAATCCAGTGCCTGTTCGCCATTTTCCATCAAGTCGACACTGTGCCCGGCGCGTTCCAGTATTTTGGAAATGATCATCCGGTTGGTTGCGTTGTCGTCAGCAACCAGAATCTGGAGTGGCCGTTTCTCCATGCTGGTGCGCTCATAGTGCTTGATGAATGAGATGACGTCGTTGAACCCTGCGTCGGCCGAGGACATTACCCGATGCAGGGTATTGAATAAGCAGAGTCTTGTTTATTGGGGTGTTGAGCAAGCAATCATAGCCCATTGTGACCATCTCATGTTTCACTGTGTCTTTCCGGCCCATCGTCCAGCATGATCAACGACATTCTTGCCAAGGTGATGTTTGGACCAAATTTCGGAGATGAAGTCTCTCGGGGCATAGACCGATGCCTTGTGGGGTTGCAAAGAATGACATGATTTTGCTGTCTTCCAGGCGGATGGCATTTCTCGATGCTGATGCAACAGCTGATCGACTGATTCTGCATGATTGAATCGAACTCCCCAGCTGTTCAGATAGGCTGCAACGTTGGCTTGCTCGCTTTCGGATATTCCTGCTCCAAGTACACGCGCATGCTGGAGTGTTTGTGTCGCTTCCAGAGAATGAGGCTTCTGTTGACTTTTCGAACGGCAAGCTCAAACCAGAAGGTGGTGCCCTGATCAATGATGCTGCTCAGGCCGATTCTTCCACCCATGAATTCAACCAATTGCTTTGAAATGGCAGTTCCCAGTCCGGTTCCTCCATAGTTAGTTGACATGTCGGATGTGAACCTGCTTAAAGCTTTCGAAAATTGACCGGCTGCGCATTCTTCTGGAATGCCGATACCGGTATCAATCACTTCAAAGCGCAGGCGTGCCTTGATGATTCATCCTGATCGAGTGTGCTGACTCGTAACTCGACTTTTCCTTGTTGGTGAATTTGATGGCATTCCCGAGCAGATTGATGATGACCTGTCGGAGCTGCTGAGCATCTCCTCGGAGCAAATACTGGTTTCCGGCGAAACGCGGATTAATGCAATCGCAAGCCCTGTTTTTTCCGCCTGCATGCGCAAATATGCTTGCACTGCTGCTTACCAGCTGGTGCAAATCAAAATCGATATTTCGGAAGTCAATTTTCCGCTTTCAATTTTTGAAAAATCCAGCACGCTTTCAATAAGCTTAAGCAAGATGTGCCCCGGAGTTTTTCATGGCGTTCGACCAGTTCCTTCTGATCTTGCATTGAGAGGGGTGTTCATTATCAGTTCACTTGCCCCGATGATTCCATTCAGTGGTGTACGGATTTCATGACTCACTTTGGCCAGGAAGAAGCTCTTCGCCTTGTTGGCTTCCTGAGCATGTACGATGGCCTGTTGCAGCCTGGTGAACAGGGAGAATGTAAAAAGCGGAATTGCTATAAGTGTTAACAACAAACCAATGCCAGAGGGTCTGTGATGCGAGGTCCAATACTCATTAGTCAGTATTACTACGGCGAATCCTATGAGGCTCAGTACCTTGTGCCATAAGCAGCGATTTCGATCCGTACCGCAAGCCGTTGCCGACTGCTAGCCAAAGATAGATGCCATAGAGCGCGAGCCCGACTTCGCCGCCTGAAAGACATTGCAAAGGTCACTATGCATAACGTCGATAAACATAGACCAGAACTGCCTGCTTTTGGACGGATGGTTGTTGCGAAATATGAAAAAGCGCAAATATCAGGGAAATGGAAAGGTAAATTATTGAAGCCAGATAAACTGATTTGAGGTTCTGGAATGCTTCGTCGAAAATAATTCTGTAACTAAGGTAGATAAATACGGACAGGGTCAGGAAAATTCTTATCAATGCTTGCTCATATTCGCTGCCATGATTGAGAAAGCTTTCCTGAAACTTTTGAAATAATTTTCCGATAGCATGTTTCATGAAGTCAGTTCCCGGTAGTTGCTTCTGGCTGGTCCTGAAGCTGATTCTGGATATGGATGATCTTGGCGTACTGTTCGACGAATGCCTCCACGCAGGCCGGGTCGAAATGCTTCCCGCTGTTCGAGGTGAGGTATTCTAGGCTGTCCTCGTTCGACCATGCCTTTTTGTAGGGGCGGTTAGAGGTCAGCGCATCGTAGACGTCGGCAACGGCGACGATGCGAGCTTCCAACGGGATGCCATCGCCGCGCTTGCCGTTCGGATAGCCGCTGCCGTCATATTTCTCATGGTGCGACAAAGCGATGGTTGCGCCCAGCATCAGATACTTCGACGGGCTGTCCTGAAGTATCCGGAAGCCGATCAGCGGATGGGTTTTCATGATGGTCATTTCTTCCGGACTCAACTTGCCGGGCTTCTGCAGGATGTGGTCCGGGATCCCGATCTTGCCGATATCGTGCATCGGGGCGGCGAGTTCGATCAGGTCGCAGTGATCCGACATCAGGCCCAGTTCCTCGGCGATCAGACGGGAATATCTGGCCATCCGGATGATGTGGTTGCCGGTTTCCTCGTCGCGGTATTCGCCGGCTTTCGCCAGCCTGAACAGGGTTTCCTGTTCCCGCGAACGGATCTGCCGGGTCGCATCCTCCACGCGCTGTTCCAGGAAGTGCGAGTGGCTCAGGATGATCTTCTGCTGCAAGCGCAGATTCAGCATGTTGCGGCACCTGACCCGGCATTCATAAGGGTCGATCGGCTTGGTGATAAAGTCGGTGGCCCCAGCTTCGAGTGCCTGGTACTTGATGCCCCGTTCCTCCGAGGCAGTGACCACGACGATAGGCACGCCCTCCAGTGAATAGATCAGTCGCATCTGCTGCAAGGCTTCCAGGCCGGACATGCCGCTCATCAGGTAATCGACAATGATCAGGTCCGGAGGATTTTCCTTGATCCAGGTCAGCGCTGTGACCGCATCTGCAAACGATTTTGCGGTGACGTTCTTCTGGATGCTGAGTACGATTTTTTCCAGGATCGCGCGGCTGGTGAACTCGTCGTCGATAATCACGACCAGCGGTGCCGCGCTGTCCTGATGGCCATTTTCGATCAGTTCAAAGGGCATTACTCATCTCCAGAACCTCCTTCCGTTTTCCATGCTGCACGCTTGCACCTTTGAGATCTGCGACACTTGCTTGCCAAATTGTGAAAGACTGCCTGAATCCGGAATCAGTAATTACTTCGGTCTTCCAATAGTACATTTTTGCGGTAGACAGTACTACCCTCTTGTGCCGCAGGGCTTTCCTTTATCTGGGTGCTTCAGGCAGTTATGACGTGTGGGATGGGGCGAGTCTAGTCCTGGATAGACCTTGCCGCAGTGATGGCTGTATCGGAGAAAACCGGGGTGCGAACAAGGTTAGCCCTATCATTCGGAGCGCTGAGTTGGCAGGCTTGACTTTTTTTCAAATAGGGCGCTGAATTCGCTCCCGTAGTTGACCGTATTACTCGTGTTAATTTCAGTAAAGGAGAAAGTCATGAAACATTTCAACAAGTTGCTCGTTGGTTTGGCATTGGTTGTTTTGGCTGGTCCGGTTTTTGCGGCCGATACGGCAGGTTCGATCACGATCATCTCGCCGGCAAACGGCGCGGTTCTGCCCGGTGGAAGCGGAAACAAGCTGGAATTCAATGTGCATCTGAGCCCCGACGGCAACCACGTGCATATCTACGTCGATGACCAGCATCCTATCGTCGATCGTGACGTTGGCCATTGCCCGTGCAGCATCGACTTGCCGCAACTGTCTCCCGGCAAGCACACCATCGTGGTCAAAGAAGCAACGGTCAGCCATGCCCTGACCGGAGTCGAAAGCACGGTGACAACCACGGTTCAATAGCAGTTGATACGAAAGTGCAAAATTTTATTTATGCACTCATCCAGGTCGTACATAATCTAGGCGCTGCAACCGTTGTAGCTACCGCCGCATCGGCTTTATGGCTGGTGCGCGGCAATGCGCCGGTTCAGCGCTGGCTTGCATTGTTGCTGGCCATTGCCTGGGCAGCCCAAGCGGCGAGTGGCACGTTGTTTGGCATCACCACTTTTCTTTATGAGAGGCACCTGCCGGATATTCACGGCATAGCGGTGGATGCGCTTCTGATCAAGATGTTTTGCGCCCTTGCCGGATTTGTCCTGGCATTCGCTTATTTCAGAAAGGGACACGGGTGGGCCAAGGGCAGGCAGCAACTTGCCTGGCGCGTGTCATTTGCATTCGGAGTGGTTGCCCTTGGTTCTGCAGCTTTCCTGCGCTGGTTTTCCTGAATCCTGATTGAATGATCATTTTGGCAAGCGCAGATTGCGCGTCAACCAGCTGGACAGAGCATAAATAGTCACTAGGGAGCAGTGCAGGTATAATCGCCGGCACAAAAAATTCAGCCCGGAGCAAAACCCGATTCCCGGCATCAGAAAATTCCACGAAAGAAATAGGAGAAGTTCATGCGTATAGGCATTCCTGCGGAGTTGCGTGCAGGCGAAACCCGTGTTGCGGCTACACCGGAGACGATAAAAAAGATGCTGGCATCCGGCCACACCGTGCTGGTGCAAAGCGGGGCGGGCAAAGGCGCACATATTCCTGATTCTGAATTCGAAGCGGCGGGGGCCACGCTGGTGGATGCAACCGGCCTATATGGGCAGTCGCAGATCGTGCTCAAAGTCCGGGCGCCCACGTCCGAAGAACTCGCGAAGCTGCCGCGCGATACCGTGTTGATCGGCCTGCTTGCTCCGCACCAGTCGGAGCAGGTCGCGGCTTACACCCAGCAGGGCATCACCGCTTTTGCGATGGAAAAATTGCCGCGGACTTCGCGCGCACAGGCGATGGACGTGCTTTCCTCGCAGGCCAACATCGCTGGTTACAAGGCGGTGATACTGGGCGCAAATCTGTATCAGCGCTTCATGCCGATGCTGATGACTGCCGCTGGAACAGTGAAAGCGGCGCGCGTGCTGATACTCGGCGTGGGCGTGGCGGGCTTGCAGGCGATCGCGACAGCCAAGCGCCTGGGCGCAGTGGTCGAAGCTTCCGATGTGCGTCCGGCTGCCAAGGAACAGGTCGAATCACTGGGCGCCAAATTCATCGATGTGCCGTTCGAGACCGATGAGGAACGCGAGATCGCCAAAGGCGTGGGGGGGTATGCCCGGCCGATGCCCGCATCCTGGATGCAGCGCCAGGCCTTGTTGGTGGCCGAGCGCGCCAAACAATCCGATATCATCATCACCACGGCGCTGATCCCCGGCCGCCCGGCGCCGCTGCTACTGCATGAGGATACCGTGAAGCAGATGAAGCCAGGTTCGGTGGTGGTGGATATGGCGGTGGAAGCGGGAGGCAATTGCCCGTTGTCGGAACTCGGCAAGACCGTGGTCAAGCACGGCGTCACCATCGTTGGAGAACCCAATCTGGCCGGACTGGTGGCGGCGGATGCCAGTGCATTCTATGCGCGCAACCTGCTCAACTTCCTCAATCTGCTGTGCGACAAGACCGGTGCGATGAACATCAATATGGAAGACGACATCATTGCCGGCACCTTGTTGTGCAGGAGCGGGATCGCAACCGCAAAATAATTACTGGAGAAAATCATGACTGGCGCAGTTGATCCTTTTGTCCTGAATCTGACCGTGTTCGTGCTGGCGATCTTTGTCGGTTACCACGTGGTCTGGAATGTCACCCCCGCATTGCACACCCCGCTGATGGCAGTGACCAATGCGATATCCGGCATCATCATCGTCGGCGCGATGCTCGCGGCCGGGCCGGAAAAGCTGGATGTCGGCACAGTGCTGGGCCTGGTTGCAGTGGCCCTGGCCGCGGTGAACGTGTTCGGCGGCTTTCTCGTCACGCAGCGCATGCTGGGTATGTTCAAGAAGAAAGGTAAGTAAGTATGTCTGCAAATTATGTCGCACTTGCCTACCTGGGCGCTGCCGTTATGTTCATCCTTGCCTTGAAGGGGCTGAGTTCGCCGGTCTCGGCGCGCCGCGGCAACATGCTGGGTATGGCCGGCATGGCCATCGCGGTGCTGACCACGCTGACCATCACGCACAACATTGCGGCGATCCTGCTGGCCATCGTGGTCGGCGGCAACATCGGCTGGTTCGTCGCGCGGCGCATCCAGATGACGGCGATGCCCGAGCTGGTTGCGGCGATGCACTCGCTGGTCGGCCTGGCGGCGGTGCTGATTGCGATGTCCGCATTCAACAACCCGGTCGCCTATGGCATCGCCCACGCAGGAGAAATGCTGCACGGTTCGAATCGCATCGAACTGTTCATCGGCACCTTTATCGGCGCGATCACCTTCACCGGTTCCATCATCGCGTTCGGCAAGCTGTCCGGCAAACTGGGCAGCAAACCGCTGGTATTTGCCGGTCAGCACTGGCTGAATTTGGCGCTGGGCGTGGTGATGATTGGGTTCGGTGTGGCTTTCTATTTTTCGCCGAGCTGGACGCCTTTCCTGATCATGACCGCGATCGCGCTGCTGCTGGGCGTGCTGCTGATCATGCCGATCGGCGGCGCCGACATGCCGGTGGTGGTGTCGATGCTGAACTCCTATTCGGGCTGGGCCGCGGCCGGCATCGGCTTCACGCTGAACAACAACATGCTGATCATCGCCGGTTCGCTGGTGGGCAGCTCCGGCGCGATCCTGTCCTATATCATGTGCAAGGCGATGAACCGGGCCTTCTTCAACGTGATCCTGGGCGGCTTCGGCGGCGAGGCTGCTGCAGCGACCGGTGACGGCGTGCAGAAGACCTATCGCAGCGGCAGCGCCGACGACGCGGCGTTCCTGATGAGCAATGCCGACAGCGTGATCATCGTGCCTGGTTACGGGCTGGCGGTGGCGCGGGCACAGCATGCGATCAACGAAATGTCCAAGCTGCTCACCGAGAAGGGCGTCAAGGTGCGTTACGCGATCCATCCTGTGGCCGGCCGCATGCCCGGACACATGAACGTGCTGCTGGCCGAAGCCGAAGTACCCTACGAACAGGTCGTCGAGATGGACGAGATCAACAACGAGTTCGCCGACACCGATGTGGTGCTGGTGATAGGCGCGAACGATGTGGTGAATCCTGCCGCAAAGAACGACAAGTCCAGCCCGATCTACGGCATGCCCATCCTCGAGGCCCACAAGGCGCGCACCGTTCTGGTGGTCAAGCGCAGCATGGCTACCGGGTACGCAGGGCTGGACAATGACCTGTTTTACATGGACAAGACCATGATGGTGTTCGGAGATGCGAAGAAGGTGGTCGAGGATGTGATCAAGGCGATCGCCTGAAACAGCCCGTCCTGTTCCGGCAATTCAGACCTGGTATCGAGGGCCGCGCAAGCGGCCCTCGCGGTTTTTCAGGCGGTCCCGCGATCACTGCGGCTGCTTCCCACCACCAGGAATACGCCGAGCAGGCTTTGTATCAGGTAGGCGATGCTGGACAGGCCATGCAGCATCCTGAAGCGGCCGGCTAATGCACTGTGCATCACGTCCAGCGGCAAGGCCTGCTGCTTCAACCCATCCATCACCGGCTGGAAGCCGAACTTGAGCAGCAGCGAGATGGACAGCATTGCCGCGACAGTCCAGAACAGCGGGTCCCGAAATGCCGGGCGGCCGGACAGGCTGGCGCGGTGCAGCAGCAGATATGCGCCGCACAGCATGCCCAGATAAGCGGTCAGGGCGAACATATGCCCGGCCAGCATGCCGGCCAGCTGCCGGTCGGGCTGGGCGTAGAACAGTACAGGCACGGCGAGATAACCGATTGCCCACAGGCTGCCCACCCAGGCAACGGCCAGCAGCGCAGCGAGGTAATGCGGTAATTGTTTCATCGCAGCAGGGTAGCACAGTCGTGGCGAATGGCAAGTCCGGAAGGCTTGCGCACGACACCCGCTGGACAAGGTTGCGTTACTGGCCTAATCTCGCATGCGTTGCCAAAATGAAACCGGGGAGATTGCATGTATTACATCGCCGCAAGCAGCAAAACATTCGAGCAGGCCGCGGCCGATCTTGAGGCGGCGGTCAAGCGCCATCAATTCGGCGTGTTGCACATCCATGATCTTGGCGCCACGCTGCGCAGCAAGGGGATCGCCTTTGCCGAGAACTGCAAGGTGTTCGAGGTGTGCAATCCCGGACAGGCAGGCAAGGTACTTTCCACCGACATGAATTTGAACATGGCGCTGCCATGCAGGATCTCGGTTTACACCGAGCAGGGCAAGACCAGGATAGGCATGATCAGGCCTGTGCCCCTGCTGGCGGCATTGTCGCAGGATGCGGGCCTGGCCAGCGTCGCGCAGGAGGTCGAAGCCGCGACCCGGCAGATGATAGACGAAGCCAAATAGGCATTGCTGCGGATTGAAACTGCAATGACATTGTTCCCGGTCTGGACCGAGCACATCAAGTTCCTGGTAGGACTCTTCGCGATCCTGAATCCGTTCGGCACCATCCCGATCTACCTCAGCCTGATGGCAGGCCGTTCTTCCGCGGAAATGTACCGCACCACGCTGAAGGCTTCGATCGCGGTCGCGGTGATATTGACGATCGCAGTCTGGGCGGGTGACACCTTGCTGTCGTTCTTCGGCATCGGCGTGCCGGCGTTCCGCATTGCCGGAGGCTTGCTGGTGCTACTGATCGCGATCGCGATGTTCGGTGCCAAGACCAGCCCGGCGCAGCACACCGACGCGGAGCAGGTCGAAGCGGAAGCCAAGGAAGACATCTCTGTGGTACCGCTGGCGATCCCGCTGCTGGCGGGCCCGGGTGCGATCAGCCTGGCGATCGTCGATGCCCATCAGGCAGGCAGCCTGACGGGTAAACTGGTTTTCAACCTGGGGATAATCGGCGTCGCCGCTATCGTCTGGGGGGTGTTACGTTTGGCTGAACCGATAGGCGTGCGCCTGGGCACAGGCGGGCTCAACATCGCCACACGGGTGATGGGATTGATCCTCGCCGCGATGGCGGTGCAATTCATCGCCGAGGGGATGCTGGAATTGTTCCCGGGCTTGTCGCATTGATGGCGTGGCCGTTATTTCCGAACGTCCGCGGTATATATCAGATCGCCGGATCTCCGTTTATGCTGATGAAAACATCCACACCTGCATGCGGGCGTATCCTGCTCGCCGGTATTGCTACCTCTTTACGCCAGTTGACGACTGCCTGGCGTTTTTCCGCTCCGCTGACCAAAAATATCACCCGCTTGGCTTGGCTCAGGCGTTCCGGGCTGAGTGTAACCCGTTGCGGTGGCGGCTTGGGCGCATCGCGAACCGCCATGACTGTCGGCAGCAACGCTGCGTGTTCCCACGCTCTTCCGGGAAATAGGCTGGCGGTATGGCCATCCTCGCCCAATCCGAGCAGCACCAGATCGAAGGTGTCGACATCCGCCAGTTCGAGCGCATACAGCACAGCGGCGGATTCTGCGCCAAGCTCCGCCGGGATGATGTGTATCTGCCGGGGCGGGATTGCAACATGATCCAGCCACTCCATCCTTGCCATGCAGCTGTTGCGCTCGGGATTCGAAACTGGAAGGCATCTTTCATCGCCGAAGTAGACATGCCATGCCGGCCAGTTTGCCTCGGCGCTGCCGAGCGCCCGGTAAATATTTCGCGGCGTATTGCCTCCGGCAAGAACGATGCGGAATTCTCCCCGTGAGGAGATTGCCTGTTGTGCAGAATCCAGAATCAAGCGAAGCGCAGCGTTTTCCAGTCCGGACTGGCTAACGAATTCGTGCCAGCGGCAAGTCTGCAACAAGTTCATGGGCCAGAATTTTTCGAGCTACTTTGCCGGCGGCTCGACGTGACCACCGAAGCCATGGCGCATCGCAGAGAGAATTCTGTCGGCAAAGGTATGTTCCTGGCGCGAGCGAAAGCGGGCATACAGCGCGGCAGTCAGCACCTCAGCCGGGACAGATTGTTCGATCGCGGCCTGCACAGTCCAGCGTCCCTCACCTGAGTCCTGTACATAGCCGCTGTAATTCGATAGATCAGGGTTGTGCGCCAGTGCATTTGCAGACAAATCCAGCAACCAGGAAGTGATCACGCTGCCGCGCCGCCACACTTCGGCGATGTCGGCCAGATCGAATTCGTAGCGCTGTTCCTCAGGCAGGTTCTCGGCATTGGCGGACTTCAGGATGTCGAAACCCTCCGCATAGGCCTGCATCAGGCCATATTCGATACCATTGTGCACCATCTTGACGAAGTGTCCGGCACCGCACGGGCCGCAATACAGCCAGCCCAGTTCCGCGCTGCCGCCAGCGGCTCGTCCCGGCGAGGGAGCGATGCCAGAAGCCCCGGGCGCCAGGGTGCCGAACACCGGTTCGAGACGCCTGACTGCAGCGGAATCGCCGCCGACCATCAGGCAGTAGCCGCGTTCCAGTCCCCACACCCCGCCGCTGGTGCCTGCATCGAGATAGTGAATGTTGCGCGATGCGAGCACCTTGGCCCGCCGTATGTCATCCTTGAAATAACTGTTGCCGCCATCGATGATGACGTCGCCGGCCGAGAAATTGCAGGACAATTCCATTACCGTGTTTTCGGTTATGTCGCCCGCAGGCACCATCACCCAAACGGCCCGCGGTGGAGTGAGCTTTTTAGTCAGTTCCTGCAGGCTGGTTGTGCCGGTGGCGCCTTCCGCAACCAGTTGTGCGACAGCTTCCGGATTCCGATCGTAAACCACGCAGTCGTGACCGCCCAGCATCAAGCGGCGTACCATGTTGGCGCCCATGCGCCCCAGTCCCACCATTGCGATTTGCATCCTGGTTCCCCCTTAATTATTCAGCGGTAGACACAATAATGCACGGTCCGGAATCACTCGTACAGATATTGAATTTCCGCCATTGATTCTGAACTGCTATTCGATATAGAAAACCGAATCATCCGGTATCCTGGGTGGAATGTGATCGCCAAATATTGATTTCGGCAGCACGTTTCCATATGTTCAGCGTTGGCCAGCGCAATGCCAACGTTACGCTCGCCGACTGTTCGGCACAAGACCGCGAGCAAACCGGCAAGCTCCGCACCGGTCCATGCAGCGGGATGTTATAAATGCTTTTTGAGCTTTTGCCATAAAGTCAGCTTGGGAGTCTTTTTGCATTCGGTCACAAGGATCGGAATCAGCCGGTCTGTTTCATCAAGGTCGACCACTGAATCGACCGGCTTGCCCTTTTTGCTGAAGCCCTCGGCCCAGTAGACGACTTTGGGTTTTTGCACATCATCGAGCGCAATGAATTCTTCACAGGTCATTTTTGCCGGTTTTTTCATTGCGTCAGCAGATGTTGCCGAGAATGCGGGGGAAGTCAGGGTGGTGGTCGACAGTACAGCTGCCACCATTGCGATCATCAAACTTGATTTCATAGATACTCTCCGAAAGAAACAATAAAAAGTGCAGATCGTCTGCACGCCATATTATCTGACGCAGTGACGGCAGATAATTTTGCTGCGCACTAGCGAATCCATCCGGACAAGCGGTCGGCGTGCGCTGCACTTGTCGCGGATAGGTTGATTCATCATGGCGCCGGCATCAGGCAACCAATGATGACACGCGGTTCCGGTCTTGAATCATGAAATTATTGTTATGTTGCAGATGATTTTCGACACACTTATTTCCGGATCAGGTGATATTCTGAGTCAGAGTTGAACAAGCGTTCTGCTAATCAATCGGGAGAAGTAAATGAAGGTGACGAATAGTCCAGTGGATACCCTGTTTGTCCTGTTTGGCGCAAGCGGGGATCTGTCCTGGCGCCTGGTGGTGCCGGCTTTATTCAACTTGTTCCTGGACGGACATTTGCCGCACCGTTTTCAGTTGCTGGCGGTGGATCGATTGGACAGCGATGATGCCGCGATTGCCGAACACCTGCACCAGGGCGTGATACAAAATTCGCGGCGCGGTGCGCCCAAGCCGGACGAATGGATTTCATTTGCAGGGATGATTCGCTACATCAGGGTGGACGTGAACGATGCCGGGGGGTTCAGCAAACTGGCCAAGGAACTCGACACCCAGGAGGCTAAATGGGGAGTCAAGGCAGGCCGTGTATTTTACCTGGCTACGCCGCCTTCATTGTTTCAGCCGATTGCGAGCGGTCTTGGCACAGCCGGGCTGTCCCAGGATCGCGATCATGTGCGTCTGGTCGTCGAAAAGCCGCTGGGCAACGACCTTGAGTCCTTCCATGAAATCAACAATGCGCTGTGCAGGAATTTCGAAGAGCGCCAACTGTTCCGCATCGATCATTTTCTCGGCAAGGAGACGGTGCAGAATATCCTGGCGATGCGATTCGCGAATCCCATCTTTGAGCCGATCTGGAACCGTCGCTATGTCGACCACGTCGCGATAACCGCCGCAGAAACGCTGGGTGTGGAGAAGCGCGGAGGCTATTACGAGCATGCCGGGGCGTTGCGCGATATGGTGCAAAATCATTTGCTCCAGCTGCTGTGCCTGGTCGCTATGGAACCTCCGGTTGCCTATGACGCAGACGACATACGCGGCAAAAAGGTCGATGTGCTGCGCTCGCTGCGGCCTATACCGCGCGATGCCGTCGATCTGTACGCCGCACGCGGTCAATATGCCGAAGGGTGGATCCATGGGGCAAAGCTGCCGCGATACCGCGACGAACCCGACGTATCCCCGCATTCCGACACGGAAACCTATGCAGCGCTTAAGCTTTATGTCGACAACTGGCGCTGGCAGGATGTGCCGTTCTATTTGCGTACCGGAAAGCGCATGACATCAAATGTCACCGAGATATCTATCCGTTTCCGCGATGTCCCGCACCGTGCATTCCCTGCATCGACTGGCTTGAATGCCCAACCCACCCGGCTGGTGATCCAGATCAATCCGGAGCAGGGCATCGTGCTCAAATTCATGGCCAAGCAGCCCGGTTCTCCGTTGCGGCTCAGTCCGGTCGACATGCGCTTCAGCTACAAGGACGCATTCCAGGCCGACTCGCCGGCGGCGTACGAAACCCTGCTGGGCGATGTGATGAACGGCGATGCAACGCTGTTCATGCGTGCGGATCAGGTGGAAGCCGCCTGGAAGATTCTGATGCCTGTTCTGGATGTCTGGGCCGAAAATCCTGCATCCGATTTTCCGAACTACGCCGCAGGCTCTTGGGGCCCCGAGTCTGGCGATTTGCTGGTGGCCAGGGACAGCAACAGCTGGTTGATGCCGACGCTTGCCAACAATACAGCCGGATAAATCCGGATAAGGACAACATCCATCATGAGCCAGATAAACGAGCAGGAAAATAGTGCGCACGCGCCGGGAATCCCCGGCATCCCGCCCACGTGGTGCAGCAGCGCCAAGGACGCAGTAGGTTGCGCCCTGGGGCCTTCGCGCCTGTGGTTCACGATAGGCAGCGGCATCGTGAATGAAGTATTTTATCCGCGCACCGACATTCCGCAGATTCGCGACCTGGGCTTCATCGTTGCCGACGACCAGGGATTCTGGGTCGAGGTGAAGCGCATGGAAAACTATCACCTGGTCTGGGCGGGGCAAGGCATTCCGGCGATAGAAATTGTTCATCAGCATGACAGATTCAAGCTCAGGTTGAGGATTGCGCCCGATTCCGAGCGGGACGTGTTGCTGGTGGATGTCCAACTGGAAGGAGATCCCGGCCTGCGTCCGTATGTGCTGCTGGCGCCGCACCTGGGCGGAAGCGGGCATGCCAACGAGGCTGAGGTGCAGAGTTATCGCGGCCGCCGGGTACTTTGGGCCGAACAAGGACCTTTTGGGCTGGCTTTGGCGGCGGTGGATGCCAGCCAGCACGATGCATGGGTGCGTGCCAGCACCGGCTATGTCGGCACCAGTGATGGCTGGCAGGATTTCTCGCGCCATGACCGCATGCAATGGCAATATTCCTTTGCCGGGCCGGGCAACGTGGCACTGATCGGAGAATTGCCCAGGCACGCCACACTTGCGCTGGGATTTTCCAGCAGCAAGGAATCAGCTGCCACGCTGGCCATTTCGGCTCTGATGCGGCCTTTTGCCGAGCCATGGCAACAATTGGTGGATGACTGGTCTGCATGGCATCTGCGCTGCGAGGAGCAATTCGATGATCTGCACCATTCCCTGCCTGCGCTGCGCCAGCAGTGCGCGATTTCGGCGATGGTGTTGCGTGCGCACCAGGATAAAATCTATCCGGGGGCGATGGTAGCGAGCCTCAGCATTCCCTGGGGCAACACCCGCGATGAACTCGGCGGGTACCATTTGGTGTGGCCGCGCGATCTGGTGGAAAGTGCCGGCGCACTGCTGGCCCTGGGCACCGAAAACGAGGCACGCGATATTCTGCGCTATCTGATTGCTACCCAGCATGCCGACGGCCACTGGTACCAGAACCAGTGGCTGGGCGGGAAACCCTATTGGCAGGGCGTACAGCTCGACGAATCGGCATTCCCCGTGCTGCTCGCGGCGGCGCTTGCCGAACGCGATGCGTTGCACGGCATAGAGGTGTCAGACATGATTACTCGGGCGCTCGGATTCATTGCGCGAAATGGGCCGATCAGCCAGCAGGATCGCTGGGAAGAGAACACCGGGATCAATGCATTCACACTATCCGTTTGCATCGCGGCACTGGTCGATGGGGCTGAGTGGCTGCAACCCTGGTCGCGCGAGTTTGCATTGGCGCTGGCCGATTTCTGGAATGCGCATATCGAGGACTGGACTGCGGTGTTCGATACGGCGCTCGCGCATCGCATTGGTGTGCGCGGCTACTATATCCGCAATGCGCCGACGACCGAGCGTGAAATCAATCCGAACGTGCTGCTCGACGTGATACCGATCAAGAACCGCGCCAATGATCCGGCGTTGCCTGCCGAGGAACAGGTCGGCATCGATTGCCTGCAGTTGGTGCGATTCGGTCTGCGCAAGGCGGATGATCCGCTGTTGCTGGACAGCATCCGCGTGATCGATGCGCTGCTGAAAGTGGATACACCCAGCGGCCCGGGCTGGCACCGCTACAATGGCGACGGCTATGGCGAACACAAGGACGGGGCGCCGTTCGATGGAGTGGGCAGAGGACGCGCCTGGCCGCTGTTGACCGGTGAACGCGGCCACTATGAAATCGTCGCCGGAAAGGACCCGCTTTCTTACCTGGAGGCCATGGTGGCGATGAGCGGTTACGGAGGCATGATCCCGGAGCAGGTGTGGGACAGCGATCCGATACCGCAGCGCAGGCTCTATCCGGGTCGCCCCACCGGGTCGGCAATGCCGCTGGTCTGGGCGCATGCCGAATACATCAAGCTGCTGGCATCCAGAAAGCTCGGCCGCCCATACGACCGGCCTAGCGCCACCTGGCAGCGCTATAAGGGGGAACGCCCCACGGTAATGAAAGCGATCTGGATGCCGCAGGCGCCGGTCCACAAGATCAAAGCCGGACAGACGCTGCTCGTTGCACTGCCCGGCTCAGGTAGCGTCCACTGGGGTATCGATGGATGGCAATCGATACAGGATATTTTATTGCAGGACATCGGCCTTGGACTTCATGCGGTTGAGCTTGACACCAAAGCGCTGCGTGATGGGCAACGGATTGATTTTACTTTCCATGGTGTGGGCGCCGGCGAATGGTTGGGCCGTGACTACGCGATAGAAGTGGTGAGCAATGGTTCAACCGGCCGTTGATTACCTGCGCTGCGATGGGCGATCGTATCAGCCCAGGGGCTAGGGCTGCCCCTGGTTTGCCGCTTTCAAAATCAGCGACAAATCCCCCGGCGATTGAACTGCAGCGGTACCTTCGATTTTGCCCTGGGTCCAGTCTACCGCCCAGCCGGCACCCCAGGACATCAGGGAAGCGAGCACCAGAACCGTCAGACCGCGCGTCATGCCCTTGGGGATGCCTTGCTCATCCAGATAGCGATTAAGGAACCACGCCGCAATGAAAAACACGATGGTTGAGGCGATCAGGCTCAGCATTGTAGTAACGCTATCATCGTCGAAATCTCCCCGGGTGCGACATGCAAGTAAAACAGGCCCGGCCGGTGCGGTAATTTAGAAGGCATAGGCCATGGTGCCGCTGTTTCCTGCGGCGATGTAGCCAAAACCGCTGCTGAACATCACATTCGGGTTGCTGAAACCGGTGGCTAACGGACCCGTCCAGGAGGCCCCATCCACGCTGTTATATACATTGCCGGCGCTGTCCATCGCTACAAACTCGGTGCTCGGGACCAAGCCCAGCAACAGCGGATCGCCCAGCGCGTTGGCGAATACCTTGTTTTCCACGGTAACGCTGATCAGGTTCGGCTTTCCGCTCAGAATTTGCATATTCCAGTTGAAGCCGTTGTTGGTGCTGTTCAAAATCGTGCCACCATCCCCTACCGCGACGATCAGGCCGCCAGTCGAAACAGCAACCTGGCGCAGATTGCTGCTGGTCATGCTGGCCACCTGGGTCTGCGGCGTCCACACGCTGCCGTCGGGACTGGTAAGCAAGGTGCCATTATCGCCGACTGCGGCATAAAAGATGCCATGCGATACACCGCGCAGATTTTGGGTGGTTTGCGAGCTCTCCTGATACCAGTCATGGCCATTCATCGTAAGCATGATCGTTCCTTGATCGCCAACCGCTAAAAAGAGGCCGTTAGCCTGAGTGATTGCATTCAGGTTCTGGTTGGTTGTGAAGTAGGGCTGGGCATTGCTCGTGGATCCTCCAAGCTGCCAATTGATGCCATCGGTGCTATATAGCGAAGATCCTCCCTTCCCGACTGCGACCCAGAGCATCGGCCATGTGACCGGGTACTCCGACATGACATTGGCAAAAGCGGAGAAGCCGGTTACAGCATAGAGGTCGCTATTGAATCCTGCCGGGGCCGGCTGGTTGACCCAGCTGATGCCATCGGAACTGGTATAAATTGCACCACCGGCGCCAACCGCGGCAAATGTGCCGGCGGCATTGGTCGTCAGATTACCCCAGCAGGACATTAAATTGGTATACCCAACTCCATAAAGATTGGCGGTCGACACCGGGGAATTGACCGTCCACCTGGTGCTTGCGTCGTAGGGTGTCGCGCCGATGGTTGGGCTGCTTGGTCCGCCGGGTCCGCCACTGGTGCGGCCATTGGCCGCAAAATAATATTGATCCCCGATATACAGGTTGCATAGATAAAGCGGCATAGGGACGATCGGATAAGTGTGCGCATTGGGCAAATCGATCCAGTTGAATGCAGTGAGGCTGGGGTCTGTCGCAGTGAATACCCAGTAATCGATACTGTAGTTCTGGGTCCAGGTGAGGGTGACCCTGCCATCTCCCGCCGTTGCCGCGAAATTTGCCGGAGGTGCATAGGTTGAACCGTTGTCCAGGCATCCGCCGAGCAAGGGGAGCACCATTGCAACGATGAACATGCAATACAATTTTTTCACTATTTGAATTCCTTAAAGCGGGGGCGACCCTGAACGCCTTTGCCGTTGGCGGTTGGCAATGATGTAACAAGTCCACATTGGGAATTGCTGTACACCTAATGTGTGCCGCAAAATTTGCTTGTGCTTGTGCGTTCGTGCGCAAATATCGCGGTATTTTAGCACTTTATTCCGGGATTGATTATGTCAATGAAGATACACGATCCCGACAGGGAAAATCCGAAGGCGAGCATCGATACTTGCCTGATGCCGTTGGATTCCCCGGGGATTCCCCTGGCGCCAGTACGGGACAGTGTTGCCATGACCGGCTATCCGGATTCGGCTTCTCCGGAGCGATGGTGACACAAGAATCGCGGAATGACAGGCGCGGCAGTTAAGGGGCTGGCTTGAATTCGCAGTCCATGCGCGGGCTATTTCATCTTGCTACTCTTACCTCAGCAGAAGCCAGAGCCTGGTTGCCGGAAGCATCGGTTGCCGAATAAGTCGCGGTGTAAACCCGTCCGGAAAAACCGCTGCTGGCTGCGCGCAATTTGAAATAGCGGTCGTCGAGGCCGATGCTGGCGTCGCTGATATCACCCGGATTCAAGCTCTCATTGCAGGTGATCGATACGAGTTTGATTTCGGGCATGCGGTCGTAGTCGTCCTTGAGGGAGAAGGCGGCATTGATTGCGACAAATTTGTTTCCCTGTGCAACGATCGTATCCGGGCTCAGATTTACCGTGAAGCCGGGCGGAGTAGTGTCGAGGCGTTCCAGCGGGACCGTCAGGCTTGCCGGGCTGCCGTCGGAAAAAGTGACCATCGCATGTGCGGTTAGATAGTTGTTGTCGGCCTTGTCCAGCGAGATGCTCATTTTGCCCAGATTCTGTCCGGGAAGCAGTTTGGGCGTCCTGTCATTTATCGGCGACCATGAGATCGCATGCGGGGTATTTTGCTGCTCGGGTGCGACCAGACCAACGTGCCAGCCTGTCGGAGCGCTGGAGCTGGTCGATGGAATGCCGAATTTTTCATTCCAGCCGGATGGCAATTCAACCAGTTCGTATAGATCATTGTTGGGGTTCACATCCTGCCCTTGATCGAGTCCGATCGTAACGGCAGCGATGGTTTGCTGGGTGTTGTTGATGACGCGATAGTAGTAAACTATCTTGCCTCCCGAATGCTGGGCATACACGCCGACGCTCACAGGGGGCGGCGTATCCGCCAGTGCCGGCCAGCCGCCTAGCAGGGTTATCGTTGCATATGCCATGACGGCCGCAATGGTTGATCGGAACACTTGAATCGCCCTGCCTGGTTTCATTTTGGTACCTTTGTCTGGTTTGCTCATGGATGGAATGTTACGCATATTACGCTGTCTGCGCGAGCCGGCCTTGCCGTGAATTGGGTCAAGCCAGCAGCCGATAGATCGATCCGGCTGCCGCGCATCCGAGGATTACCGGGATGACGCCCGCGCGATAGCGCATCAGTGCCAGCATTGCAGCTGCCCCGAGCAGCGCGGAAAACCATTCAAAACGCCCCGCCCAGCTTTGCGGCCACAGCATGTGGTAGGCAAAAAATACCGTCAGGTTGAGCATCACGCCTACTACCGCTGCGCTGATGCCGGTCAGCGGTGCGGTAAATTTCAGGTCGCCGTGAGTGCTTTCCACCAGCGGCCCGCCGATAAAAATGAATATGAATGACGGCAGGAAGGTGAAGAACGTCACGACGGCCGCGGCACTTGCGGCGGCGAGAAACGGCTGCTCCGGGCCGAGCAATGCGTGACTCCAGCCGCCGACGAAACCGACGAATGCGACGACGATGATCAGCGGCCCCGGTGTGGTTTCGCCCAATGCCAGCCCGTCCATCATTTGCAGCGGGGTCAGCCAGTGGTAGTGTTCGACCGCACCCTGATAGACATAGGGCAGCACGGCATAGGCGCCGCCGAAAGTCAGCAGTGCCGCCTTGGTGAAAAACCAGGCCATCTGCGTATACGCGCCCTGCCAGCCGAATTTTCCAGCCAGCAGCAGCATCGCCGCTGCCCAGATCGCCACACCGGTGAACGCGACGCGCAACAGCCGCGCCCAGCTGAAACGCGCGTGCCCGGGTGTCAGCGTGTCATCGGCGATCAGCGCAGTGCCGTAACCGTCTTTTGCCTTTGCGTGCCCGCCGCCAGCAAATTTATCCGGCGCGACCCTGCCGCCGATATAGCCGATCAATCCCGCCGCCAGCACGATCACCGGGAAGGGTGCATGGAACGCAAAGATCGCGACAAACGCGGCCACAGCCATGGCCCATAAAATGCCGTTGTTCAACGCGCGCGAACCGATGCGGTAGGCAGCGAACAGCACGATCGCAGTGACGGCCGGCTTGATGCCGTACATCACACCCGCCACTGCCGGCAGGTTGCCGTAGGCGAGATAGACCCACGACAGCAATATCAGGATGAACAGCGACGGCAGCACGAACAGCGTGCCGGCGACGATGCCGCCCCAGGTCCTGTGCATCATCCAGCCGATGTATACGGCAAGCTGTTGCGCCTCCGGTCCCGGCAGCAGCATGCAATAGTTGAGTGCATGCAGAAACCGCCGTTCGGAGAGCCAGCGCTGCTTCTCGACCAGGTCCTGGTGCATGATCGCGATCTGTCCTGCCGGTCCGCCGAAACTGATGAAGCCCAGTTTCAGCCAATACCGGAAGGCCTGGACCAGCGTGACCGGTCCGGGAGCCTGACTGTTGTCAACCTGGGTGTTGCCCGGAATTTTATGCTGTGATGCGTCCACGACTCCTCCCTGGATAATTTCCCATTTCAGGGCAGACCTTGGACGATGTGTCATATTGAAGCGAGGGAGCTTGCTTGACCCCCGTCAAGGTGATTATCCGGATTTGAATGATAACAATCAACCCGCTCTGATCAATTGTCCGGATAATTGCTTGCCGGCTCAGGATAAGGATGCGGCGCGCGCATCCAATAACGGCGGTGGGTGTCGCGGTAGCGCTCCACCTGCAGGCCCTGCGCATTCATCTCCACCAGAATAGCGCCGTCCTGATCCGTGCGCAGCAGTTCTGCGCCGCTGTGCGCATAGCGTTGCTCGATTTCGCGGTTGGGATGGCCGAAGCGGTTCAGATAGCCCGCAGTGAATACCGCGAATTCCGGGTGCACGGCGGCGACGAAGCCAGCGCCGGACGAAGTTCTGCTGCCGTGGTGCGGAACGACCAGGAAGGCTGCGGGCAGTTTGTCCGGATGTTCGGCCAGCAGCTGCCGTTCCGATTCCTTTTCGATATCCGCAGCCAGCAAAATGTGCTTGCTGCCGATGCTGATGCGCAGCACGCAACCCATATCGTTGTCGCGGATCGCAGCATCGGCATAGCTGGCCGCATCGGGATGCAGCATCTCGAATTCGATACCGTCCCATTGCCATGCCTGTCCGTCCAGGCAGCGCCGTTTAACCGACGCCAGCTGCAGTAGCGGATGCTGTTCCGGCAGCGAAGAGGAGACCCAGTCTACCGGCATCGCCTGCATCACCGAAGCGGCGCCGCCGGTGTGGTCGTTGTCGTCATGGGTGAGGATCAGCCCGTCCAGTTTGCTGATGCCCAGCGCACGCAGCGACGGGACCAGAATGCGGTTGCCGCTGTCCGAGCCAGCGCTGAAATCCGGGCCGGCATCATAGAGCAAGGCGTGATGCCGGGTTTGCGCCGCGACCGCCAGTCCTTGGCCGACATCGAAGACAAGCACGCGCACGGTATCCTGCGCCGGAGGTTCGGGGGCATTGAAGAACATAGGCAGCAGAAACAGGAATCCCAGCCAGCGTGCCGGAAAGCCGCGCGGCAACAGGATGATCAACACTCCCAGCATGCCGGCAACGATGCTCCATGGCGGCGGCGCGTGCTGGGTCCACACTGCCTGCGGCAGGCCGTTAAGCCATTCCAGCAGCGCCATCGCCCAGCTCATCACCTGATGCGCCAGCCACAGCGGTGCTCCGAAATACGCGGGCAGCATTGCGCCGAGCAGGGTCAGCGGCACGACCACCAAACTGACCAACGGGATCGCGAAGGCGTTGGCCAGCGGCGAGACCAGCGACACTTGCTGGAACAGCGCTAGCAGCAGCGGGATCAGGCCTATGGTCATTGCCCATTGCACCTTGCCGTACTCCACCAGCCAGTGTGAGGGCTTCAGGCGATAGGCAGTGACATACAGGATCAGCGTCACCGCGGCGAAAGACAGCCAGAAGCCGGGCGACATCACTGCCCAGGGATCGGGTATCAGCACGCCGAGCAACGCGATAGCGAGTATTTGTCCGGGCGAAAAATTGCGGTTCAGCCACAGCGCGGCGGCGACTGCGGCCACCATATACACGGTGCGCTGTGCCGGCACCGCGAAGCCGGACAGCAGCGCATAGAGCAGCGCTACCAGCACCGCCGTCAACGCGGCCGCCTTGCGCGCCGGCAGCAACAGCGTAAGGCGGGTGCTGCGCCGCCACAGCCAGTAAGTCACGGCAAAACCCAGGCTGGCCAGCATGGTGATGTGCAGGCCGGAGATGCTCATCAGATGGTTCACGCCCGTGCGCGTGAACACCTGCCACTGTGACTGAGGGATGCTGCCCTGGTCGCCGACGGCCAATGCAATCAACACGCCTGCGTAAGGTGCACCCGGCAGTTGCGCGTTGAATTTGCCGCGCACGGCTTCGCGCCAGCTTTCGATGCGATAACCCAGACCGTCCGCCCGTGATGCCAATCGCAGGTTGTCGGCTTTGTTGCTGACATAACCTACAGCGCGCACATCGTGTTCCAGCGCCCATATTTCGAAATCGAAACCGTGCGGGTTACTGCTTCCATGCGGCTGTTTGAGCCGCAGCGTGATCTGCCAGCGTTCCCCGGCGCGGAATTCCGGTGCAGCACTATCCCGGTAGCGGTAGGTGCTGAGGTAGATGTGCCTGGGCACGCTGGCTTGGGCTGTGAGTATCTGCTCCACGTCGAATCCGAAACGCTGGCCGTGTTCATGCTGGCGCGGCAGATCGGCGACCACGCCGATCACCTTGATGTCGCGTCCCTGCCATTGATCCGGCAATGTCACGGCCAGGCGCTGTGCGGATTGCGATGCGGCATGATAGAAGCCGAGGCCCAGCGCAAATATCGCCAGCAGCAGGGCGCGTGCAAGACGCAGAGCTGGAGGCTGGGGCGGAAGGAACAGGCCGAGCGCGAACAGCGGCAGCAGCCATGCCCAGACCAGGCTTGGCAATGCGGGCTGTTGTTGCAGCAGCCATACGCCCAGTGCAAAAAAGATCGCAAACATAACCATGCGCATAGAGTAGCGCGCGACTAGAATGGCGTCATGCGAAAATTATTCCTGCGCAATTTGCCCGGTCCCGATACGGTCAAGCAGAACCGCTGGCTCCGCCCTTTCGGCGCCAGGTTGCTGCATCCGAAGCTGTGGCATCTGCATCGCCGCTCGGTGGCGGGCGGCGTGGCAGTCGGCTTGTTTTGCGGCCTGGTGCCGGGACCGCTGCAAATGATTTCTGCCGCATTGCTGGCCATGCTGTTCCGGGTCAATCTCCCGGTTGCGCTGATCACCACGCTATACACCAATCCGTTCACGATCGTGCCGCTGTATCTGCTGGCTTTCAGGATCGGAGCATGGGTGAGCGGAGCGCGTGCAGGCGAGACGCTGCTGCCGCCGCCGTTTCCCGAATTGCATTGGCATGACTTCATCGGCAGGATATGGGACTGGATGGTGATGTTGGGCCAACCTTTTTTGATGGGTTTGCCGATGCTGGGTGCAAGTCTGGCGATCCTTGGCTATGTTGGGGTACGGGTGATGTGGCGGATCGCGGTGCTGATCAGGTGGCGCGCCCGAGCACGGCACAACAGAGCCCGACCTGACTAGCTAGTTACCATTCACGGTCGTGCGGGAATGTTCCGTTTGATTATTTGAAATTTATGTTCTGTCTATACCATGAATGAACGCACCGGCGGCGATATCCTGATCCGGGCGATGCCGCTGGTGTTCGTGCTGATATGGAGCACCGGCTTCATCGTCGCGCGCTATGGCATGCCGCTGGCTCCGCCGATGACCTTTCTGGCGCTGCGCTATACCTTCTCGATCCTGTGCTTCCTGCCATGGATCATGCTGGCCGGTGTGTCCTGGCCGGGCACCCGCGCACAGTGGCTGCATCTGTCTGTCACCGGCGTGCTGATGCACGGCGGCTATCTGGGCGGCGTGTGGGCTGCCGTGAAGGCGGGTATGGGCGCCGGGTTGATTGCGCTGATCGTCGGTTTGCAGCCGGTGCTGACGGCTTTCTGGTTGTCCTCTACAGGCGGCTGGATCACCCGTAGGCAATGGGAGGGGCTGCTGCTGGGTTTCGCCGGGCTGGTGCTGGTGGTGTCACGCAAGTTCGGTACGGGCGGCGAAGCAGACGCCTTCAATTTTTCCCTGGCGGTCTTCGCGCTGCTGAGCATCACGGTCGGAACCTTGTACCAGAAAAGATTTGTCGCACCCTGCGATGTGCGTAGCGCGAATACTGTGCAGCTGCTGGCGGCATTGATCGTGACCTTGCCGATCGCGCTGCTCGAAGCCGAGTCTGTCCAATGGAGTACCCGGTTTGTCGGTGCGCTGGCATGGTCGGTGTTGGCTCTGACGCTGGGCGGCAGTTCACTGTTGTACCTGCTGATCCAGCGCGGTGCTGCCACCGTCGTCACCAGCCTGATGTATCTGGTGCCGCCGACCACCGCGTTGATGGCCTGGCTGCTGTTCTCCGAACCGATCACCGCCACGACCGTGGCGGGCACTGCGCTGACAGCCGTCGGGGTGAGTCTGGTGATTGCCCGCCGTGAGCGACGCAGCGCATCGTGATGCCGCAGTTCTACAGCGAGTAAGCAGGGCTGCGCGGGTTTGCCTATACCGTCTGCAACACCCCATCGATCAGGCGCAGGCTGCGTTGCATACGTTTGGCCAGTTCCATATCGTGCGTCACCACGATGAAACTGGTGTCGAGCTTCTCGTTGAGCAGCTGCATCAGGTCGAATAGCGCCTCGGCGCTGTTGCGGTCAAGGTTGCCGGTTGGCTCGTCCGCGAGCACGCAAGCCGGCTCCGTCACCAGCGCGCGCGCCACCGCAGTGCGTTGGCGTTCACCGCCGGAAAGTTCGGAGGGATGGTGTTCGAGCCGCTGTGCGAGCCCCACCTGTTCCAGCATCGCGGCGGCGAGCGGCGCGGCTTCGGCGAGCTTCATCCCGCGTATCAGCAGCGGCATTGCGACGTTTTCCAGCGCGGTGAATTCAGGCAGCAGGTGATGGAACTGGTACACAAAGCCGAGCGAGCGGTTGCGCATCTCGCCGCGCTGTGTCTCATCCAGGCTCTGCATGTCCCGCCCGAGTATCTGCACGCTGCCGCCGCTGGCCTGGTCCAGTCCGCCGAGCAGGTGCAGCAACGTGCTCTTGCCCGAACCCGATGCCCCGACGACCGCGATGCGCTCGCCGCGCCGCACGTCGAGATCGACACCTTTGAGTACCGCCACATCCACCTTGCCGATGGTGAAGGTCTTGCGCAGGTCGCGGCAGGAAATGATAGTCATAAAACACCCTTATAAACCGAAGCCGGACAAGCCGGGACGGAAAATGCAGGATGGGTATCGCTGCGCTCCACCCAACCTGTACACTGCTTCATCCGTCCTCCGACTATTCATAACGAAGCGCTTCCGCGGGTTGCGTCTGCGATGCCCGGTAGCTGGGGTAGATCGTGGCTAGCAGGCTGATCACGAAGGATATGCCAGAGACCACCGCGACCTCGTGGTAGCGCAGGTCGGAAGGTAATTCGCTGATGTAATAAACATCCTTGGATAGGAACTGCACCCCGAACAGATGCTCGATGAACGGCACGACCACGTCCAGGTTGAGCGCAAGAATGACGCCGCTGATGGCACCCAGCAGCGTGCCGACCACACCGATCACCACGCCCTGCACGATGAAGATCTTCATGATGCTGCGCGGCGATGCGCCCAGGGTGCGCAGGATTGCGATGTCGGCCTGCTTGTCGGTAACCGCCATCACCAGCGTCGACACGATATTGAACGCGGCGACCGCGACGATCAGCGACAGGATGATGAACATCATTTTCTTTTCCATCTGCACCGCGCGGAAATAGTTGCTGTTCTGGTGCGTCCAGTCATTCACGTACAGGTCATCGGGCAGCCGGCTCTGGATCTCGCGCGCCACCTGCGGGGCAAGATCGACGTCGCGCAACTTGGCGCTGATGCCGCTCACCGTGTCGCCGAGCTGGTAGAGCTTTTGCGCGTCGACGATATTGATCAGCGCGAGGTTGTTGTCGTACGGTGCCATGCCGATTTCGAATATTCCCACGATGCGGAATTGCTTGAGGCGCGGCATCATGCCGGCCGGCGTGATCATGCCCTGTGGGGCGATCAGCATGACCTTGTCCCCGACCCGTACGCCGAGTGCACGCGCCAGATCGACGCCCAGCACGACGCCGAATTCACCGCTGCGTAAATCGTACAGCGAGCCAACCTTGATTTTGCTGGCCAGTTCGGTGATTGCGGACTCTTTTGCCGGTTCGATGCCGCGCACCATCACGCCTTGCACATTTTCGCCGAAAGACAGCATGCCCTGCCCGCCGACATAGGGCGCGGCGGCCAGGACATGCGGATTTTGCACGACCTTGTCCAGAACGGATGGCCAGTTATTCATCCGGCCGCCGTCGGCGACCACTTCCAGGTGGGGTGTTGCGCCCAGCATGCGCGCGCGGATTTCCTTCTGGAAGCCGTTCATCACCGACAGCACCACGATCAGCGCCATCACGCCCAGCGCCATGCCCAGCATCGAGATCAGCGAGATGAATGAAATGAAGTGGTTGCGCCGTTTGGCTCGGGTGTAGCGCAGGCCGATGAACAGTTCGTAAGGTTGCAAAATTATTGTCGACGTGATGGAACGGGCGCTAGTGTGCCACAACACGGTGCGGCAGGCATTTTTTTACCAACTCGCGTAGCCAAACGTCGAGGCAGCTGATTGCCATGCGGTTTGTTTGGGTTGCTCCTGGCCGGCCTGCTGTTTCAATTCTCGCCCGCGCCTCGGCGCGGGAACCAAATCCGTGGAACCGGTGCCGGACTGCAACAGGTTGCACAACCGTGGTAGCCGTTGCGAGATCGGTCATATTCAATCGGTGCGTTGAAATACAGGCGCATCTGTTGAATGATACGGTTGACCGTGGCGCGCGAGCAATCGAGTTCATCTTGTAAGCAGGATACGGGATGGCGGCGTGAAGAAACTGCCTGATGCAGTTTATAGATACGTTGTAAACGACCCGTGATTTACCGGTATTCTCCTTGTGCGGCCTGATGCCGCCAGGAATTCTTTGCGCAGAATCCCCACACTCAGCTCAGCTGCCCTTGTAAAAATGGTTGGGCAGCCACACGGCGATTTCCGGAAACAGGCACAGGATCAGGATACCCAGCACCATCAGGCCGATAAACGGCAGGGTGCCCCAGATGATGTTGCTGAGTTTGATGTCGGGCGCAATGCCGTTGATCACGAACAGGTTAAGTCCGACCGGCGGATGGATCAGGCCCATTTCCATCAGTATCGTCATGATGACACCGAACCAGATCAGGTCTATTCCCATGGACTTGAGCGAGGGCAGGATGATGGGCGTCACCATCAGGATGATCGCCACCGGCGGCAGGAAGAAGCCGAGCACGACGAGGAAGAGGTTCACGCCGATGAAGAATGCCCATTTCGACAGACCCAGGCCGACCAGCCAGGTTGCTGCCTGCTGGGTCACACCCAGGTAGCTCATCACGAAGGTGAACAGCGCGGAAGTTGCGATGATCATCATGATCATCGTGCTTTCGCGTACCGTGCCGGAAAGGATCGCCTTGATATCTTCCTTCCTCCAGCAATGATAAACGGTCACCACCATGATCAGGGCGCCGGCTGCGCCTATGCCGGCGACTTCCGAAGGGGTGGCGAGCCCGCCATACAGGGCGACCATGATGACCGCGATCAGGATCACAAAGGGGAGCAGGCGCGGCAGCGACTCCATGCGGTCGCGCCAGGAGTAGTTCTCCTGTTCCGTGACCGCGTGGCGGGTGGATGTATGTTGGGCGGCGCCGGCTGCCGCGAGGGCGGCTTTGCGTTCCAGGCTGTATTTCAGCATCACCCAGAAGGCGAACAGCACGACCAGCAGTACGCCCGGGCCGATGCCGGCCATGAACAGACGCCCGATCGATTGTTCGGAGGCGAGGCCATAGAGTATCAGCGTGATCGACGGCGGGATCAGGATGCCCAGCGTGCCGCCCGCGGCGATCAGGCCGGCGGCCAGGCCTTCCGAATAGCCGCGTTTGATCAGTTGTGGTATTCCCGAGGAGCCGATCGCGGAACAGGTCGCCGGACTGGAGCCGCACATCGCGGCGAATACGGCGCAGGCGGACACATTGGCCAGCCCGAGTCCGCCCGGGATTTTGTACATCCAGGCGTTCAGGGAATTGTAGACATCCGAGCCGGCGCGGGTCTTGCCGATTGCCGCGCCCATCAGCACGAACAGCGGGATGGTCAGCAGCGTGAAATTGTTCAGTTCGGAAAATATGGTCTCTGCCATCGATTGGATCATCGGGGCTGGCATGAATACCATGATGAATCCGAGCGCTGAAAGGCCCAGCGCGAACGCGATCGGCATCCCCGAAAACAGCAGCAGCAGGGTGATTCCGGCATAGAGCAGGCCTATGGTACTGGTATCCATCATTCCTTCCATTCAGGCGCGGTCGCTGATTCATGCATTTTGACGCCGTCCTTTTTCCAGTCGATCAGCGCGTCGACGATCTGCACCAGCAGCTGCAGCGACAACGAAGTCATCCCGATCGCCATGAAGATATACGGGACCCACAGCTTGGGAGACCAGGTGCTGTCGGTAACCCGACCATCCTGGAAGGCCTCATGGAAGAACTCCCAGGAATTCCAGGTAAGGAAGGCGCAGAACACCAGCGACAGGGTGTCCCCGATCAGGTAGCGCCACCTGTTGGCGCGCCGGGAGAGCAGGTGGTCCAGCACTTCGATGGATACGTGGCCGCGCAGCAGCTGGGTATAGCCGGCGCTCATGAAGGTGGCGATGATCAGCAGGAAAATCGACAGCTCCAGACCCCAGTCTATGGGCGATGAGAAAAAATAGCGCATCACCACGCCATAGCAGACGATGACGCTGGTGACCACGATGGTGATGCCGGAGAGATAGCCGCTCAGGACATTGAAGCCCCTTACCAGCCGCGCAAATCGCCGCCAGACGGGTCGGCCACCCACCCCCCGGTTATTCATGCCGGGGCTCTGGTGGGAAGGCGAGTTCATGATTTCATTATTTGACTGACAGGGCCATGTTCAGCAGCTGCTGGCCATTCGGCACATTGTCCGCAAAGTTCTTGTAGGAGGTCTGCTTGGCGATGGCCAGCCACTGGTCAAAGGCAGCCTGGTGCATCTCCAGCACCTTGCAGCCGGCCTTGCCATACACTTCGCCGAGCCGCTTGTCGTCCTTCTTGGCGCCTTCAACCGCGAAGGGTTCGAGCGAGGCGCCCACTTCCATCACGATTTTCTGCTGTTTGGGAGTGAGGGTGTCCCAGGAGGCCTTGGAGATCAGCAAGGGCTCGAACATGAACCAGAATGACTTGTCGGTCGCGGTGGTCACCGACTTGGAGACTTCATAGAGGCGGTAGCTGATCAATGAAGTGCTCGAGGTGACGGCTGCATCCAGCACGCCGGAGGACATCGCGTTGTAGATGTCGCTGGAGGGGATGTTCGGCGCCGAGCCGCCTGCGCCCTGCAGCATCAGATCTATGGTCTTGTCGCCGCCGCGTATCTTCAGACCCTTCGCGTCGTCCGGAGTAACGATGGGCTTATCCCGGCTGACGATGCCGCCGGCTTGCCACACCCAGGTCACGATCTTGATGCCCTTGTCTTCGAGGATCTTGCTCAGTGCGGCGCCTATCGGCGCGGTCTTCCAGCGCAGGCCCTGATCATAGCTCTGCACCAGCGCCGGCATCAGTGTCAGGCCCACTTCGGGAACTTCGCCGCTGCCGTAGGCCAGCGGCAATACGGACATGTCCAGGATGCCCTTGCGCAGGGCGCCGAACTGGCTCATCGGTTTCATCATCGAGCTGCCGGGGTAGATTTCGATCTTGAGCGATCCGCCGGATTTTTCCTCGACTTCCTTGGCGAACTTGCGCGCCAGACGATCGCGGAAATCGCCATCATCACCATTCGAGGCAGGGAACTGATGCGAAAGTTTGAGCACCTTGACCTCTTGCGCGTGGCTCGCTGCGGGCAGGCCCAGGGCCAGTACAGCTGCAACAGCAGACAATATCAAACTCCGTACGTAAGACTTCATGATTTCTCCTCTGGTTGTTATGGGGCTGGACGGCAACAGTACAGGTCAGGAACACAGATCATTTGAATTTGGAATTCATTTTTTGAACTGGATGCAAAATACCTAGCAAAGCAGGTACTGTCAACATTTCTCGCGCACTCATCCAAGCGGCGTTGTTCCATCCATGCTGTTGATGTTGTTCGTAGCAGCTTTGCTGCATATCCGCTGAGAGAGCTGCAGCCGATGATGCGGACAAAACGGACGCGGACAAAGCGGACTCAACAGCCTGCTTCGTCCGGTTCGATTTTCAGGCAGGCTTGAGGCTTTGTGCAGCCACGTTTTTCCCGTCGATCATTTTTTTGCGCATCGGGCAGATCACGAACTTGGACAGCAGGGCGGCCACGATACTCATGATCGCGGCGACCCAGAGTACCGCCACCCAGCTGCCGGTGGACGCCTTGAGCACGCTGGCCAGCGGCACCAGCAGCGAGGCCGTGCCTTTGGCCGTATACAGGAAGCCGTTGTTGGCCGCGGCAAACTTCGTGCCGAAAGTGTCGCAGCTGACTGCAGGGAAGATGGAGAAAATCTCGCCCCAGCAGAGGAATATCATCGGCGCAAAGATCATGAAGCCGAGCGCAGAGTGGCCGAACTGCATCAGGCCCAGGATCGCCACGCCTTCACCCGTGAATACCAGCAGCATGGTGTTCTCGCGGCCCAGCTTGTCTGATATCCAGCCGGTCAGTGGCCGGGTGAAACCATTGCACAGGTTGTCGATCACCAGGACCAGGGTCAGCAGCGGCATGGTCGCGCCGAAAACATCGATCGGCAGCGCCGCGACGCCGTAGTCCTTGGCGATCGGTGCGACCTGTGCCGCGGCGATGATGCCGCCGGCGGCGACCAGCACGAAGCAGAGGTAGAGCAACCAGAACACCGGGGTCTTCAGCATCTCCTTAGGCGTGTAGTTGTGCTGTGTCAGGGGATTGACCTTGTTGGCGGCTCCGGCTACGGACCTGAGCGGCGCACGGATAAGGAATAACGCCAGCACCAGGATCACCGCGCCCTGGAGCAGACCGAAGGTGAAGAAGGCCTGCTGGTAGCCGCCGGTCTTCACCATGTTGGAGATCGGGATGATGGTGATCGCCGCACCGGCGCCGAATCCGGCGGCTGTCAGGCCGGCGGCCAGGCCGCGCTTGTCCGGAAACAGCTTCAGCGCGTTGCCCACGCAGGTACCATACACGCAACCGGCGCCGACGCCGGCGATTACCGCCGCGAAGTACAGCATTTCGAGGGAATCCGCCATCGAATTCATCACCCAGGCAGCCGCCACCAGAACGGCACCGAACATCACGACGGGACGGGGGCCGAATTTATCCATCGCCCAGCCTTCGACCGGGACCAGCCATGTTTCGGTGAGTACAAAAATGGAAAAGGCGACCTGGATGGCCGCCTTGGTCCATCCCATCTTGTCGTGCATGGGATCGACGAACACCGTCCAGCCATACTGCAGGTTGGCTATCATGGCCATGCACAGGATGCCCAGTACCAGTTGGATCCAACGATTACTCATCATGCCGCTATGAGTGGCACTGCCTGCTGCAGTTTGATTCTGAGTGCTCATGGATATTTCTCCCGAAGCTTTTTATAAAAATAATATTCGGCAGTGTTACGAAAGACGTCATCGTAAACGGCCCCGCGCGCTCAACGCTGGATACTCGGAATTCAGTCCTGGCTAACTAGTCCTGACTAGGGACAGCGATCCGCTTTTTTGATTTCTGCGCAATCGCACGGCGGTTTATAACTTAGATGCCGGATGCCGTCAATCAGGCCGCTGCCCATGATGCTGACCGGGTAATTAATCGAATTGACTTGTACGTGTTGCCCTCTACAGGCAAAATTATTCTACTGGCCGCATCGGTAGTGTGGGTCGACGGGGAGATACCCGCAGGTTGATTTTGCGGCAGCCGCGACGGGGCGCGGCGGAACAAAGCCATGTTGCAAGGCAGGGCGTACAGCTGGCAAGGTCATCACAGTTTGAATTTGTGGAAATGGGTTTCCGGAAATGGAGCTTGAATCGCCCGGCACTAATTTCATGATGCGCAAAATGCATGCCGGCCAGGGCTGAAGTGCAGGCACGAACCGTGATGATATGCAGACAATGCCAGGCCAATAGAGCATACTTCTGACTGGTAACACCCCGCACGTTCAGATAAGTTGTACAGATAATTCCTATGGCACAGTGGATCGCTTTTCTTCACGGAGGCAAGCCGGGTTTCGGCCAAATCGCCGGTGACCGGGTCCTGGTCTGCGAAGGCGATTTGTTTGACCATCCTCGCAGGACCGGAGCAGAAATCACGCTTACTGAGGTCAGTGCCGATCTGCCCTGCCGTCCGGGCAAGTTCATCGCGCTATGGAACAACTACCATGCGCAGGCGGCCAGGCAGAATCTGGCCATTCCCGCCGAGCCGCTGTATTTCGTCAAGACGCCCAACAGCTATTGCGCGCACGAATACAATGTGCCGCAACCGGTCGGTTACGATGGCAGGGTGGTCTACGAGGGCGAACTGGGCATCGTGATCGGCAAACGCTGCAAAAATGCTGACGAGGAGGAGGCCGGGCAGGCGATATTCGGCTATACCTGCATCAACGACATCACGGCGCTGGATCTGATCGCAAAAGATGCCTCATTTGCGCAATGGACCCGGGCCAAATGCTTCGACGGTTTCGGTGCGATCGGACCGGTTATCGCAACCGGGCTGGACTGGAAGTTGCTGCATGTCAGGACCCTGCTCAACGGCAGAGAACGCCAGAATTATCCATGCAGCGACATGATATTCTCCCCTGAAAAGATAGTGTCCGCGCTAAGCCAGGACATGACGCTGGAACCGGGAGACGTGATCGCTTGCGGGACCTCGCTGGGCGTATTGCCGATGAAGCCGGGAGCGGTGGTCGAAGTGCATATCGAGGGCATAGGTACATTGCGCAATACCTATGGGGCAGCCGCTCCAGTCTGATTTTTCAACCATAATTAAAGAACACACATATGAAGATTTGTATCGTAGGTGCGGGTGCGATAGGGGGGATGCTCGGTGTCAAGCTGGCGCTGAGCGGGAACGAGGTGACGCTGATCCTGCGCGGCGCCAATCTGGCGGCGGTGCAGCAGAACGGATTGAAGCTGATCGAGGAGGACGGCAGGGAACTGCTGGCCCAGCCGATCAAGGCGACCTCGGCGATCGCGGAAGCCGGTGTCCAGGATGTGGTGATACTGGCGCTCAAGGCGCACCAGGTCGCTGCGGTTGCCGCCGATCTGCCGGCGCTGATGTATGCGGATACCCGCGTGATCACGATGCAGAACGGCATACCCTGGTGGTATTTCCACAAGCTGCCGGGCGAACTGGGACAGCGCTATCAGGGCACCCCGGTCAAGGCGGTCGATCCCGACGGCGTCATCGCAAAATACATCCCGGTCGATCGCGTGATCGGCAGTGTCGTGTATCCGGCCAGCGAAGTGATCAGTCCGGGCGTGATCAAGGTGATCGAGGGGAACCGCTTTACGCTGGGCGAGCTGGACGGCAGCGACACGCCCAGCATACGCGCGATCAGCGACGCGTTCAAAAATGCCGGGTTCAAGGCGCCGATCATCAACGATATCCGCTCCGAGATCTGGCTGAAACTGTGGGGCAACCTGAGTTTCAACCCGATCAGCGCGCTGACCCATGCCACGCTGGAGGACATCTGCGTGTTTCCCGCCACGCGCGAGCTGGCAGCGAACATGATGCGCGAGGCACAGGGCATAGGAGAAAAGCTGGGCGTCCAGTTCAGGGTCACGCTGGAAAAGCGCATCAACGGAGCGCAGGCGGTAGGCCAGCACAAGACCTCGATGCTGCAGGATGTCGAACTGGGCCGGCCGATCGAGCTGGAGGCGCTGGTCGGCTCGGTGATCGAGCTCGGCCGCATCACCGGAACCCCGACGCCCAACATCGATGCCGTCTACGCACTGGCTTCGCTGCTGGCCAGGAACCTGCAACAGCATAAGGCAACCTTGCGCCTGACCTGATCCGCTATCATCAGCCGACCCGATCCATTACTACACTCACCAGGCCCATCATGAAAAAATTCGCCACCCTCTCCGAAATGATCGCGATCCACGCGAAGGACACACCTGACGCGGTCGCGATCACGGCACCTGCCGCAAAACCGCTGACCTACCAGGCTTTGAACCGGCTGGTGGAAGATACCGTGAACACACTCAACCGGCTGGGCATAGGCAACGGTGACCGGGTCGGGATCGTGCTGCCCAATTGCCCCGAGATGGCCACCGCGTTCGTCGCGATCGCCAGCGGCTGCACCGCGGCGCCATTGAACATGGCCTATCGTGCCGATGAATTCGAATTTTATCTGCTCGATCTGAAAGCCAGGGCGCTGGTGGTCGCTCACGGAAGCGAGACCCCTGCGCGGGAAGTCGCCGAGAAGCTGGGCATCGCAATCCTGGAACTGACGCCCCACCCGGAAATTGGCGCGGGCAGTTTCACGATCTCGGGCACACGGCATCCAGGCCAGCCAGGCGCAAACGGTGGAATGGCACAAACCGGCGACATCGCGCTGATCCTGCATACTTCCGGCACCACCTCCCGCCCCAAGATCGTGCCGCTGACCCAGAAGAACGTATGTGCGTCCGCGCGCAACATCAGCGTGACGCTGAATCTCCGGGCAGACGACCGCGGCCTGCATATAATGCCGCTGTTCCATATCCACGGGCTGATCGCCGGCGTGCTGGCGCCGCTGGCGGTCGGCAGCCAGATCTTCTGCACCCCCGGTTTCAATGCGCTGAAATTCTTCGGCTGGATGAAGGAGTGCAAGCCGACCTGGTACACCGCCGTCCCGACCATGCACCAGACCATATTGTCGCGTGCATCGCACAATATGAATGTGATCGAAAGCAATCCGCTGCGCTTCATTCGTTCCTCCTCATCCTCGATGCCGACCAAGGTCATCGCGGAACTGGAGCAGGTCTTCAAGGCGCCCTTGATCGAGTCGTATGGCATGACCGAAGCGGCGCACCAGATGGCGAGCAATCCTTTGCCTCCTGCGCGGCGCATCCCGGGTTCGGTCGGGATCGCTGCCGGGCCGGAAGTCGCGATCATGGACAGCGGACGGCAAGCTGCTCGGCCCGGATGCGATCGGTGAGGTCGTGATCCGCGGCGAGAACGTCACACCGGGTTACGAGAACAATCCCAAGGCGAATGCGGAAGCATTCATCGACGGCTGGTTCCGCACCGGCGATCAGGGTTCATTGAGCAGCGATGGCTACCTGACGCTGACCGGCCGTTTGAAGGAGATCATCAACCGCGGCGGGGAGAAGATTTCCCCGCTGGAGGTCGATGAGGTCCTGATGCACCACCCTGCGGTGATGCAGGTGGTCACCTTTGCGGTGCCGCACGATAAACTGGGCGAAGATGTCGCAGCCGCCGTGGTATTGCGCGAGGGTTTCAGCCTGACCGAGCGCGAACTGCACGACTTTGCGGAAATCCATCTGGCGGATTTCAAGGTGCCGAAGAAAATCCTGTTCATGGCCGAGATCCCCAAGGGCGCGACCGGCAAGCTGCAGCGCATCGGCCTGGCCGCCAAGCTGGGATTGAATGCGTAGCCCGGATTTGGTATATGCTTTATCATCTGTAGCGCAGGTCCCGGCACAGATCAGGGGATCGCAGCGGATGTGACCGTACCGGCACCTGATAGAATCCACCTGTCTGGAGTGCATGCTATGCGGGAATGCGTTTCAAACTCGATCAAGCAACAAATATTCGGGAGTGGGGATGGAAAGCTCGCCAAACAATTCGCCGGCCTCTCAAAATATGACATGGAGATTGGCCGACAACATCGATTTGATAGAGGCCCAATTCATGCTGGGGGATTTTTGCCTGAATCACTTCCCGGATAATCCACATTTTGCCCGCGCGGTACAGAACGCCGATTCCGTAATCGGCATCAGGAATGCGCTCAAACCCATCATTCAGTTGATCGCGACCCAGCGCAATGACCTGACGGACGAATTCACCACCCTGATCCACGGCATCAATCAAACCACAGCTTAGCAAACCAACTGAGAGGTCAGAAAAATGGCAATGAGCTTTAAAGCAAAAATCATCGGGTCGGTCGTTGTTCCGACCATCGTGCTGATCACGCTGAGCGCCGTGGCGCTGGCGTTCAATGCTTACCAGAACCAGCAGCAGGCAGCTGCCGAAAAGGTCCAGGCGAACCTGGATGCGGTGCAACGTCTGCTCGACGAATCCGCGCGTTTGATGAAGACCAAGACCTCGGCTGCGATGAACGTGCTGCAGGATATCGCCGGGGCTGCGGGCAAACCTTCCGCCGGGGCCCCGGTGGAAATCGTGCCCGGTGTCAGCGCGCCCAACATCTCTTTCGGCAGTGAGCCGCAAGCGCTGAATTTCCGCATCGTGGACAAACTGGTCAACCTGGTCGGCGGCACCGCGACGATCTTTTCCAAGTCCGGCGACTCCTTTGTGCGCATCGCAACCAACATCAAGAAGCAGGACGGCTTCCGCGCAGTCGGAACCGTGCTCGATCCGAACGGCCCGGCATTTGCGGCGCTCAGCACGACGCAGGGATTCGAAGGCGTGGTCGACATCCTGGGCAATCCGTTCTTTACCTCGTATCAACCCATCCTGGACAATGACAACAAACTGATCGGCATCTATTACGTCGGCTATGAAGCTTCGCTAGGCGGGGTCGAAACCGCGATCCAGCAGGCCAAGATCCTGAACAGCGGCTTCCTGGCTCTGACCGACAACTCCGGCAAGGTGCGCTTCAGCAGCTACGGCATCACTCCGGAACAGGCTGCAGCGACGCTCAAGTCGGTGCCCGAGGGCTGGCAGGTAGACTCGCGCAACGTTGCCGGATGGAACTACAAGGTGTATGCGGCTTATCCGAAAGCGGAGCTGCGCCAGGGCGCTATTACCACGGCAGCCATTATCCTGGGCGGCGGCGCCATACTCGCGATATTGCTCAGCGTGCTGGTCGGCGTGCTGATCGAATCGATGGTGATCACCCCGCTGGGCGGCGATCCTGCGCTGGCCAGCGCGGCGATGGCCCAGATATCGTCAGGCAACCTGGATGTGGAGATCGGGAAAGCGAAGCAGGGCAGCTTGCTGGGCAATCTTTCACTGATGCAGGAAAAGCTCCACAACATCGTCAACACCATACACAAGGCGGTCGCCAAATCCACCGAACAACATGCCAAGTTCACCGAGACGATCGCGGTCTTTCAGCAGGCCAAATCGCTGAGTCCGGAAAGGCAGAAGATGGCAGAAGAAGCGCTGCTGGCAGCGGCCGACAGGGTTGCCAAGAGCGATGAATCGGTCAGCCGGGCCGTGGACCGGTTGCGGATCTGAAGCTGCGGAAATGCCGGCTACTGCGGATATTTGGCCTGCGCGCGGTTGGTACATCGGATGCATAATCCGCCCGCCGGGTTCTGGAGCTTGTTCATGGCATTGATCCGGAAGCTGCTGATTGCTGGTTTTCTGTGCGCTGCGGCAGATGGTTTAGCGGCCGACTGGCAATATGCGGGCATTGTCGGCAAGGACAAGGCCTCGTTCTTTGACGCCGCAGACGTCCGGCGCCCCGACAAGGGCACGGTGCGCATCTGGGTCAAGGACATTTCAGAGAAGACCATCAAAAGCTATTTCAAAAGCAAGGATGGCGATCGGATCATGGATGAAGCGGCGAGCAGGATCGCAAGCGGATATGTCCCGGAATTCCTCAAGCTGGAATCCAGCAAAGGTATGCTCCCTTCTGATTTCAACATGCAAGACGCATTGGCCACGATGGTGAGCGATGAGATCATTGCCAACAGGCCCGGCGTGCTGTCTGTCACTTCCACCTATTTCGAGATCGATTGCATGGGCAAGCGCATCGCACCGCTGACCATCATCAAGTACCGCAAGAATGGCAGCATCGCCCAATCCCAGTCACCACCACAAGCAAGATATTTTTATATTGTGCCGGACTCCTCCGGCGACTGGCTGGCAATGCTGGTTTGCCCGAAGATCTGAGTTTTCCTTATCTCCGGAACATCCGAGCAATCGCTGTTGGAAAATCCCGCTATCCCATTTTTGCGCCTGACCGTCCTGACCTCGCTGGCGATGATTGCATTTGCCGGCAATTCCTTGCTGTGCCGTGCGGCTTTGAAACACACCGGCATCGATGCCGCCAGCTTCACCACGATACGCCTGATCTCCGGCGCGCTGATGCTGTGGCTGGTCGTGAACATAAGCCGCAAAGCACACAGCGGCAGGGGAAACTGGCTGTCCGCATTCGCGCTGTTTGTGTACGCGATCTTCCTGTCTTATGCCTACGCCAGCCTGTCTGCGGGAATAGGTGCTCTACTGCTTTTTGGCGCGGTCCAGGCAACGATGATAGCCCATGGCATCTGGGCGGGAGAGCGGCTGTCGGGGCTGCAGCTCGCCGGCCTGGTGCTCGCGCTCTCAGGGCTGGTCGGGTTGCTGCTTCCGGGACTCTCTGCACCCCCACTGTTAGGTTCCCTGTTGATGCTGGGATCGGGCATGGCCTGGGGCATCTATTCCTTGCGCGGCAAAGGCGCGGGTGATCCCACCCGGGTAACGGCGGGGAATTTCCAGCGCACCGTCCCCATTGCGGCCGCATGGAGCGTATTGATGGCCGGCCACCTCTCTCTGGATAGCACCGGATTCTGGTACGCCGTTGCGTCGGGCGCACTGACTTCCGGGATCGGCTACTCCATCTGGTACACGGCGTTGCCTGCGTTGAAAGCCGCCAAGGCCGCGACCGTGCAACTCAGCGTTCCGGTCATTGCGGCGCTGGGCGGCGTCATTTTCCTCGGCGAGCCGCTGACCTTGCGCCTGGTATTGTCGTCCGCAGCGATACTCGGCGGGATTGCGCTGGTGATACTGGAAAGGCAGCAGGCATATGGCCGCCGATGATAATGGGCGGTTGTGTATGCAAGCCGGTGCCGCAGTTGGCATGGCTGTCAGAGAATATCGGTACTAAGATGCATCATTAATTCTGGGGATCGTCATGGTCGGAATATTAGGTGTCGGCAAACGGATGTTGATTGCTGTTTCAGTCGTGGTGGCGATGTACGCAGCCACTTTTCTGTTGGCGGGTTTGCATCTTGCGCATCTTGCCCGGGATGCCAAGCATGAAGACCAGAAAGCGCTGTCCGGCATCCTGCTGGCGGATGAAATGAATCTCGGTCGTCTCGAGGTCCGGCAATATCTGGCTGTTGCAGCGGCCTCTCGCGACCCGAAAACGCTACAGAGCGCCGCAGACTCGAACCAGCATTTTCTGGACGTCGTAAAAGAATACAAACAGCTGTTGCTGCAGAATGATGGCGGTCAGGTCGAAGCGATCAAGGCAGGCTTCGATCGCTTTTACGCCAGCGGCAAAGTCATTGCAGAGGCCGAACTCGGCAATGTTGCCGGCAACCAGCCGGCGACCGCTTCCGCAGCGAGTGCCGATTTCGACCGGTACAGCGCGGCGCTCGCCAGCCAGCTATCGGATTTTCGGGGGCAGCAGGTCGCACAGGCGCACAGGACCACGTCCGGCATTGTGGACCATGCCCAGTCTGCGATAGACATCATGATCATCGGTGGCTTGGCGGCTTCCCTGATCGCAGCCTTATTTGGAATATGGATCGCTCGTGGCGTGCTGGGCGAGACCGGCGGAGAACCGGTTTATGCGTCCGGGGTGGTCAGGCGAGTGGCAGGCGGTGACCTGACGGTCGAGGTAGACGTTAAGAGCGGGGACAGCGGCAGCTTGCTGTTCGCAGTCAGGGACATGATCCGCAAGATTTCCGCAATCGTTGCCAATATACGCAGCGTCACCGAATCCATCACCGTCGCTTCGCATGAGATCGCCTCCGGAAATGCCGACCTGTCTCGGCGCACCGAAGAACAGGCGTCGGGTCTGCAGCAGACCACCGCCAGCATGGAAGTGCTGCTCTCATCCGTGCGCCAGAATGCCGAAAACGCCAGGCATGCGTATCAGCTTGCACAAGGCAGCTGCGCTGTCGCCGAACAAAGCGGTGCAACAGTCGAAAAGCTGGTGACGACGATGACTTCCATCAATGAGTCCTCGAAAATGATAGAAGACATTATCAGCGTGATTGACGGAATCGCTTTCCAGACCAACATCCTGGCTCTGAACGCAGCCGTCGAAGCGGCGCGTGCCGGCGAACAGGGCCGCGGATTTGCCGTTGTCGCCGGCGAAGTGCGCAACCTGGCGCAACGTTCCGCCGCTGCAGCCAGGGAAATCAAGCAATTGATAGCAAGCTCGGTGGAACGTGTGACAGTTGGATCGAGGCAGGTAAAGGATGCGGCAGACACAATCAGCGATGTCGTCACCTCAGTGCAGCTGGTGGCATCTTTGATGAAGGATATTTCTGCGACAACTGCTGAGCAAGGCACCAGCATCGAAAACGTCAATCGCGCAATCGTGCAGCTGGACGAATTCATCCAGCAGAACACAGCGCTGGTAGAACATGCCGCAGCCTCGGCAGAATCGATGGAGGCGCAGGCAGAAGTCCTGATGCGGACAGTCGGCAGCTTCAAACTGGATGCGGCGACGATGCTGTCAGGTGAGTTATCTGCAGCGGAACCGGCCGTCCCGCACCACAGTTCGCAGATTGACTCACCGGCGTCGCCGATTATCGCTGGTAAACCGGTAAAGTCGAACAATGGCAAGCACGATGACTGGAAAGAATTCTAGTCATTCCGCACGGGTTATGCCGTAATTCGTTGTTCCGGCATCGCTACCACGGGGGGTCAAAGTCGAAACAGGCAACTTTGGCAGCGTCTATATATAACAGCATGAGGTTGATAAAGATTGAAATGGCGGCCATCACTTTCCACATGAACAGGGGATCGCGGCTGGCCAGCGGCGTCGGAACGAAGGCGGGCACGGGTGCGGTTTCGCCGCGCTCCAGCGCCAACAAAAACTCTTCCGGCATTTCAAACCGTTGATTGCTGCGTCTGGCCACCGCCTTGAGCAGGATATTTTCAAGCCAGGCCGGGATGTCGGGACGATAACTTGCAGGCGGGATGGGATCGAACGAGGTGCCGTGGCTGGAAGATTCCATATCACCATAGGGATATTTTTCGGTCAGCAGATAATAAAGCGTAACCCCGGCGCTATACAGATCGCTCTGGATATTGGCGGTTTCGTTTTGAAAAATTTCAGGCGCCATATAATTTTTTGAACCGGAATAGCTTGTTTCCGTCGGATGGGTCAATCCGGGATTGGTGGCCTTGCTCAGATCGAGGATGCGCAGCCTTCCATCTGTGCCCAGGTGCAGATTTCCCGGACGGATATTGCGATGAATGATATTGTGCCTGTGCAATACTCCCAGCCCTTTGGTCAGCTTGATCGCAAGCTGGACTGTTTCGTCGGCGGTAAAGTGATGCCCTTCCGCAAGCATGTTTTCCAGCGTCCTTCCCTCAAGATAACTCCTGACCGTATAAAGAAAATGCCGGTCTCCCGGCTGAGCGGTAATGAACTGGGGAAAATACTGGGATGGCAGGTGTTTCCCCATCCATTCTTCTGCAATAAGATTGTGGATCGCTTGTGTGTTACCCGCCATCGATCTTGGCAGGGTCTTGAGTATCAGCATGCGGCCACTGGCGGTTTCCTTGACTTTATAGATGAGCTTGTCGCGCGAGCCGTTAAGCAGACTGACCACCTCGAATGCGTCGATTCTTTGGCCTGGATTCAACTGCGGGGGCAAGACCAGGCTGGCCCTTTCCAGCAGCATTTCGCTCAGGGTTTCCTCGGATGTGTCGTCAATGCGCAAAACCATTGCCGTGACATTGCCGGAGCTGCCGGCATCCAATGCGCTGTCGATCAGGACTCGGGCCGCTTGTTGAGGTTCAGCATGCTGCCGCAGAATATGCAGTAACCGGTCCGGCCCCAGCACCTCCCATACCCCGTCCGATACCATCAGGAAGACATCCCCTTTTCTCAGCTCTCCAGTCTCAAAATCGGCCACCAGATATTGATCCAAGCCAACAGCGCGTTTGAGCACATGGTTCATGCTGGGCATTTCCCAAACATGGTCGTGGGTCAGCAGCGTGAGATCTTCACCGCGCAGGCGATATATCCGGGTGTCGCCGACATGTGCCAGCGTGTAGCGATTGCCGTGCAAGACCAGTACGCTCAAGGTGCTGGCCATGTTGGAGAGTTCGCGGCGTGAACCATTCTGGGAAACCAGCCAGCGGTTGATAGCGCTGATCAACTTGTCCAGAGAATGTGGTATGCCCCAGGTTTCCGGAGTGTCATAGTAATCGTTCAATATGCTGAGTACCGCATACTCGGCCGCTTTGCGGCCTCCCATGCTGTCTCCCATCCCGTCTGCAATCGCGGCAGCAATACCCTTGGTAGACAGCAATTCCTTCCCCGGAATCTGGACGCCGGAGAAATCCGCGTTGCTTGCATTTTTGCCGGCTTCACTTAAAGTGCTATAGGCTATTTTTAAAGTCATGATTATCCCCCTGTCGATTTTGAGCAGAGGACAGCGTCCTCGAATAAGTGCACGCGCATACTTATTTTTGTTTATGCTCAATCGACTAGCCGCAATTAATATGCCAATGAGCCAGATAGCGCACCTGGGCTTGTTAAAGCGGCAGACAAGTCCATGTGCGGGGAGCAAATGCACCACGATGGTGCCGATAACGCGGTGAACCTGATGTGAGCTTGAAGCAAAGTGAGGCAGGCGGCAAAACAACTATAATCAGGCCTGGGGTTTATCCATGCAGGTTTGCAAGTCAAAAAATAAACACACCCAGAAAACCGTGTCCAAACTTCCGCAAAGATCCCGGGTCAAGAGCGGTAACTGTTGTTTAATCCCTTAAGGAACCTCTGATTAAGTCCTCCATGAGCCGCGTTGCTGACAAAATCGCGATGATCGCAAGGCGTGCGACGAAGGTCGTGGCCGGGACTACGATGCCGAGGAGCACAACGACGCGAGCGCGCGATTTTGTCGCAACCCCCATGGGCACTGGTTTTGCGGGCGGTCTGCTGCGTTGCGCTCGTTGCGAAGGGGATCAACCATTCGCTGCCTCGCGTGCCTTGCATCCCATCCCGCAAAACCGAGTGCGCGGCCATGTGGGACTTAATCAGAGGTTCCTTAACCGTTCTACAACCAACAACATCAGGAAATAACAATGAAACTGCAGTTTCTGGCTATCGTAATCGTGTTTATCGTTTTTATAGTGATGCAAATAGCGGCTCACAAAAAGAAGAAGGCGAAAGCTCTGGATACCCCGCCCTACATCAAGAAGAGATCGCTGCTGGGTGAACGAGAGCAAGTGCTGTTCCACAGGCTGATCCAAGCAATGCCCGACCACCAGGTCATGGCACAAGTCAGGCTTGCCGATATTGTCGGTGTAAAAAAATGCGATGACTGGCAATCATGGTTCAACAAGATCAGTCGCAAGAGTGTTGATTTTGTGATCTGCGACAAGGCGTTCGTTGTGCTGACCTGCATCGAGCTTGACGGGAAAACCCACGAGCTGGAGGCCAGGCAAAAAGCCGATAACACCAAAGACGAGGCATTGAGCGCCGCCGGGATCCCGGTAGTGCGTATCCATGCGGACAAACTGCCAGCGACCGACGACATCAGGATCATGCTGGAAAATGCAATTGTGAAACTATAAGGTTAGGGAACCTCTGATTAAGTCCCACATGGCCGCGCACCCGGTTTTGCGGGATGGAGTGCAAGGCGCACGAGGCAGCGAATGGTTGATCCCCTTCGTGAGCAGCCCTGACACGGGGCGGCGCAGCCGTACGGCGCGGGAAGGGCTGCCAGCGGCTGCTCCCGCAAGCGGCTGCTGCGCAGTAACGTGTCGCAGCCGCAGCGCAACGCAGCAGACCGCCCGCAAAACCAGTGCCCATGGGGGTTGCGACAAAATCGCGCGCTCGCGGCGTTGTGCTCCTCGGCATCGTAGTCTCGGCTGCCGCCATGACACGGTGCGCGTAGCGTCGGTGCGGGAGTGGCGGCAGGCGGCTGCTCCCGCAAGCAGCTGCTGCGCAGTAACGTGTCGCAGCCGCTACCTTCGTCGCACGCCTTGCGATCATCGCGATTTTGTCAGCAACGCGGCTCATGGAGGACTTAATCAGAGGTTCCTTAGCTTCGTTTGCCAATTGCGTTGGGAGTACTATGAGCGCATTGAACTACTGGCTGCTGCGGTACGAGAATCAACTGCTGACGGCCATCGACAGGCGTGGAGGAAATATCTTCCCGCGCGGCTTGGCGTCAGATTTTGGCGGTCCCAGGGACGCGTTGCTGGTCGGAGAATGGCAGGGGGTCCCCTGCTATGCAGCGGAGCTGGACCGGCTCCCGGAAAGCATAGGCGGGGAGCTGATGTCGTTGCGCAGCCTATTCAGCGTGGCCGGCGCGGAGGCGATCTATCTGGCCGGGCGCGCCATCCAGCTGCTGGACTGGCAGCAGAACCACCGCTACTGCGGCAGGTGCGGCGCGCCGACAACGATCAAGGCCGGGCAGTTCGCGATGTCGTGCCCGGACTGCGGCCTGGTCGCCTATCCGCGGATCTCGCCGGCCGTGATGGTGCTGATCAGCCGCGGCGATGAACTGTTGCTGGCCCGCAGCCCCCGTTTCAGGCCCGGTATCTTCAGCGCGCTGGCCGGGTTCGTCGAGGCCGGCGAAACCCTGGAGCAATGCGCCAGCCGCGAGGTGCTCGAAGAAGTCGGCATAGCCATCACCAACCTCAGGTATTTCAGCAGCCAGTCCTGGCCGTTTCCCCATTCCCTGATGGTGGCATTCCTTGCCGACTACGCAGCAGGGGTCATCACGCCCGATCCGTCAGAAATCGAGGATGCCAGGTGGTTCCCGCGCAGCGCATTGCCGTTGTTGCCGGAACCGCCCAGCATCGCCCGACGGCTGATCGACGCGGCGTGCCGGGAGCAGCCCTGAGCCGGCGAAAATCAAATTGAAGACTAAAATTCAAACCGGGCGCTGTCGCCGGTTGCTACAATCCCGGATTGCTGCAGTTGTTGAACAACGATCAAGCCAACGACGCAGCCCGATTCATGGGGATAAACGATGCAAATTGAAATCTGGTCGGACGTGGTCTGCCCCTGGTGCTATATCGGCAAACGCCGTTTCGAGGCTGCGCTCGCACTATCTGGCAAGTGCGAAAACATAGATGTGATCTGGCGCAGCTTCGAGCTGGACCCGAATGCGCCCAGGCAACAACCCGGCCCGATCAGGGAGATGCTGGCGCACAAATATCAGGTCGGCTTGCAGGAAGCAGACGGGATGATTGCGCGGGTGACCGCGCAGGCCAGGCAAGCCGGCCTGGAATACCGCATGGACATCGCCAAACGCGGCAACAGCTTCGACGCGCACCGCCTGATCCATTTCGCCGCCGACAGGCAAGCGGGCGAGCAGGCCGTCGAATCCATCATGCGCGGCTATTTTTGCCAGGCCTTGGCGGTGGGAGAACGTGCTGCGCTGGCGCAGCTCGCCCCCGGCTTCGGCATCCCTGAAAGCGAGGCACTGGCGATGCTGGACAGCGATCAGTATGCCGATGCGGTGCGGGCCGACGAATCTCGCGCAGCGGTATTCGGCATCTCCGGCGTGCCGTTCTTCGTGTTCGATGAAAAGTCGGGCATCTCCGGAGCGCAGCCGGTCGAGGTGTTCGTCGAGGCGCTGCAGCAGATGTGATGCGCAGACCCAGGCTGCACGTTATCCGTGCAGCCTGTCTTACGCTGGTACGCCTGGTCTCTGCAGCTTTGTTGCCAGACGCGTTATTGCAGCACTTCCTGGGCAGCCAGGATACCGCTGCCTTTCAGCTTGACGCCGAACGCTTTCAAGCCCATTTCGCAGCCGCTGATCGCAGCCAGCAAGGTCAGCGCGTTGCAATCCCCGAGGTGGCCTATCCTGAATACGCGCCCCTTGATCTTGCCCAGGCCGGTGCCCAGCGATAGGTTGTAACGCTCCAGGATCAGTTTGCGCAGTGCATCCGCATCCACTCCCTGCGGCGTCCTGACTGCGGTGACTACCGGTGAATGGCAGGCCGGGTCCATGCATTGGGTCTCCAGCCCCCATGCCGCAACCGCTGCACGGGTCGCTTCGCCCAAGCGCTGATGGCGGGCAAACACGTTATCCAAGCCTTCACCCTGCAGCAACTCCATCGCCTCGTGCAGGCCATACAGTAGATTGATCGCAGGTGTGGTCGGCCAGTAGCCGGTGTTGTTCGCCGCCAGAATGTCGTCCCAGGCCAAGAAGGCCTTGGGCGATTTTGCGGTCTTGCTGGCTTCGAGCGCCTTGGAGGAGATCGCATTGAAGCCCAGGCCGGGAGGCAGCATCAGCCCTTTTTGCGAGCCGCATATCGTCACGTCCACACCCCATTCATCGTGGCGGTAATCGGCGGAACCCAGCCCCGAGACCGTATCGACCATCAGCAGGGCCGGATGTTTTGCCGCATCGATCGCCTTGCGTATCGCGGGTATGCTGGAGATGACCCCGGTCGAGGTCTCGTTGTGCACCACGCAGACCGCCTTGATCTGATGCTGGGTGTCGGCCTTCAGGCGCGCTTCTATCATCGCCGCATCGACGCCGCCGCGCCATTCCTTATCGCCGGTCTGTCCCAGGAACTCGGTTTGCAGTCCGAGCCGGGCGGCCAGGTCTTTCCACAGGGTCGCGAACTGGCCGGTCTCATACATCAGTACCTGGTCGCCGGGAGACAGCGTGTTCACCAGCGCGCCTTCCCATGCACCGGTTCCGGATGCCGAATAGATGATGACGGGTTGTTTGGTTTTGAAGATATGCTTGATATCGGAAAGTATTTGCAAGGCCAGTTGGCCGAACTCCGGGCCGCGATGATCGATGGGTGGCAGGCTGATCGCCCTCAGTATGCGCGACGGGACCGGATTGGGACCGGGAACATGCAGAAAATGGCGGCCGGATGGATGTGAATCAAGCTTGAGCATCTTTACTCCCCCATAAAATTTTTATTTAAATGACACAACAACGAAATCTATTCTCACACAAAAAAGGTCGAATGGGTTCTGGCCTGGATATTTTTTATGCGGAAAAATTCGAGCCCGGGCCATCCAATTTCCCGATAGCGCATAGGGGTATTCCGCCAGTTGTTGTTGATGCGCAGCTTGAGCATGATGAACGCAGGCGCGAGACTCTGCCCCGATCTTGCTGTGCGTGTTGGTGCAATACTTGGAGCTAGCGGATACCGTGCAGGAATCGATATCCCTTGTAGCTGAAGATCATTCCGTCCGGTGTGATCTGTTCCAGCATGAGTCCCGGCACCAGTGAATCGCCTTCCCGCAACTTGGTGGAGTTGATGTACACGATACGCTCGCCGGGCAGGTTCGAATAGGCATGCAGCTGAACCGTCATGGGTGGGATTTCGCGCTGGATTTGCACCGGCAGTTCGTCCATGCGTAGCGCTTTCTGCTGCTGTGCCGCGCCGGCAAGTGCGGCGGAATCACCCGCAATCGGCTGCGCCGTAGCGGATGTCGCGGAGCCGGGTGTCGCGGAGCTTGCGAGCGCCGGCTGGCCCGGCTGCAACGCAGCTGTCGTGGGGACAGCGGTTCGCGCCCGCTCATCTGCAGGAATCCTCTGCGTTGTTTTGCCGGACATTTCTGGCGGTACGCTCGATGGCGCCGCTGCGGTCAAAGGTGCCGGTGCTTGCTGCGAAATCGGCATAGGCGCTTTCGCGGCAGCAGTTTCTGTCCCTGGATGCGCCGGAGCGGGCGGCCGCCGCTCAGCTTGCCATGGTCGCAACCAGCCTATCATGATTCCAGTGACCAGCAATACCGCAGCAAACAGACCGTAATGGATCAACAGGGGCCGTTTGGGCACAACCACGTCCAGCTGTGCTGCCTGCAATGTCGGTGTAGCGCCGCGCTGACGCTGCTGGTCGGATTTTTTGAGCGCATCCAGGATATACGACATGTTGATTACTTCTCCTGCTCGCGCTGCAACTTCGGCGCGTTCTGGTCCGTGGCGACGCTCAGATACATCATGGTCCGGGGTCCGACAGCGCCGTCGGGTACGAGTCCCTGGGCGAGCTGGAACTGTTTGACTTCACGCATCATGGCTGCATCGAATACTTGACCCCCGGCGGATTCCGCCACCTTGCCGTGAACCTGCGCAAGTTGTTTGCCCAGCCATTCCACATCCGGGCCGCGATCGCCCGGGCGCAGCTTGTTGTGGGCCACCGGCGGCATGCGCCACAGCAGCGTGTAGTTCCCGGACCATTGCTGTGCAAATGCGCCCACGGAAACGGTCCTGGTTGCGCCGCCGAGCACAAAGGTAGCGGACTGCTTGTCCAGCCTGGTCAAAGTCGCATCGAACTGGTTACCTTGTTGGTCGTGCATCGGCAGGACTGCGGGCAGATTCAACTGGCGCAATTCATTCAGTCCGCCGCGCGCGCTCAGGCAACGCAAGTCTATGGCTGCAGCGTGCAGGCACTCGTCACCCCCCTGATAGTTTGCGCCCCATGCCTTGAACAGCGCAGCGTAGGCCATTTCCCGGCTGCGCGAGAGCGGATAGTTTGCCGGCCATTCCAGCATATTCGGCAATCCCGCCGGCCTGGCGGCTGCCGTTTGCACTTCGGCTTTGCTCTGTGCCGGTGTTTGCGTTGCGAGCTGGTACAGCGCCGCCGCCAGCACGGCCAGCAGCAGGCCTGCCAGAATGGGGAGCAACATGCTGCGTTGCGCCGCCGGATGGTGGAACACCTCGCGCGCCGCTTGCTTCAGCGTCGCGCGATCCACCCGCTCCCGGCTTTGCGCGTAGGTGCCCAGCAGTGCGCGGTCGCACAACAGGTTGATGATGCGCGGTATGCCTCCGCTCAGGCGGTACAGTTTCCCGGTCAGCGCAGCCGGGAACAGCGGGCGCTGCGCGCCGGCAACCGTCAGCCGGTGTTGAACATAAGCGGCGACTTCCTGCTTGCCCAGCGGCCCCAGATGATAACGCGCGATGATGCGTTGCCCGAGCTGGCGCAGTTCCGGCCGCGCCAGCATTTCCGCCAACTCGGGCTGGCCCAGCAGGATGATCTGCAACAGCTTGCGCTGGTTGGTTTCCAGATTAGTCAGCAGCCGCAGTTGCTCCAGTACGTCAGCGGAGAGGTTCTGTGCCTCGTCTATGACCAGCACCGTATGCCTGCCACTGGCATGTGCGGCCAGCAGGTAGGCGTTGATGCAGTCGATGTATACCTTGACGCTGGTGTTGCCGGGCGGACAGCTGATGCCGAATTCGGCGCAGATGGTCGAGAGCAGTTCCTCGACCGTTAGCTTGGGATTGAAAATGTAGGCCACGTCGCAGGATTCCGGAATCTGTTCGAGCAGGCAGCGGCACACCGTGGTCTTGCCGGCGCCCACCTCCCCGGTGAGCAGCACGAACCCGCCGCCGGCATTCACGCCATACAGCAGATGCGCGAGCGCCTCCTGGTGGCGCCGGCTCATGTAGAGATAGCGGGGATCGGGCGCGATCGAGAACGGGTCTTCGGCGAGGCCAAAGTAACTCTGGTACATGGGCTGTCCGGGAGTGAGGATGTTGCACCATTATATACATAGCGATATGCCTCGCGCATTTCGCCTTGCGGCGTTACATAGCTTGGGTCAGCCCGGATTTTTCCTGTTGAGCCTGGCGCATGGAGAAATAACATCGATTGTGTAGAATGCCGCAATCAGGGGAATTAAAGCAGACAGCTCACATTATGCTAAACCCATCCGAAAAAATCTGGGATCACGAACGCCAGCGACGCAACCGCAAGCTGGAACGCGCCGCATCGGCGCTGGGCGCGTCGCTGCGCGACAAGGTGGTGAGCGCCGATCTGGCGGTGCAGCTGCTCGAAGCCGTGATCGAGCCGGGTGACCGCGTGTGCCTGGAGGGCAACAACCAGAAGCAGGCGGATTTCCTGGCGCAGGCGCTGACGCAAGTCGATCCCGCGAAGGTCAACAAACTGCACATGCTGCAATCGGTGCTGGCGCTGCCCGAGCATCTCGACCTGTATCGAGCTCGGCATCGCCGAGCAGCTCGACTTCTCGTTCTCCGGCCCGCAGGCCGCGCGGCTGGCGCGCATGGTGGGCAAGGGGCAGATACGCATCGGCGCGATCCACACCTATCTCGAACTGTTCAGCCGCTATTTCGTCGACCTGACGCCGCATGTCGCGCTGGTGGCCGCGCAGTCCGCCGATGCGCAGGGCAATCTGTACACCGGCCCGAACACCGAGGACACGCCGGCCATCGTCGAGGCCACCGCGTTCAAGAACGGCATCGTGATCGCGCAGGTCAACGAGCTGGTGGACAAGGTGCCGCGCGTCGACATCCCCGGCGACTGGGTGAACTTCGTGGTCCCGAGCCCGCGCCCGCATTTCATCGAGCCGCTGTTCACGCGCGACCCGGCGCAGATCTCCGAGATCCAGGTGCTGATGGCGATGATGGCGATCAAGGGCATCTACGCCGAATACGGCGTGCAGCGCCTGAACCACGGCATCGGTTTCGACACCGCCGCGATCGAATTGCTGCTGCCCACCTACGCGGCGCAGCCTCGGGCTGAAGGGCAAGATCTGCAGCCACTGGGCGCTGAATCCCGCATCCGACGCTGATTCCGGCGATCGAGGCCGGTTTCGTCGAAGTCGATCCACTCGTTCGGTTCCGAGCTCGGCATGGAGGATTACATCGCCGCGCGCCCGGACGTGTTCTTCACCGGGCCGGACGGGTCGATGCGCTCCAACCGCGCATTCTCGCCAGGCGGCCGGCCACTATGCCTGCGACATGTTCATCGGCTCGACGCTGCAGATCGATCTGGCAGGCAACAGCTCGACCGCGACGCTGGACCGCATCGCCGGATTCGGCGGCGCGCCCAACATGGGCGCGGATGCCGCGGGGCGGCGCCATGCCAGCCCGGCCTGGCTGAAGGCCGGCGAGCAGAGGCGCAGCCGACATCGCCGGCATGCCGCGCGGCCGCAAGCTGGTGGTGCAGATGGTCGAGACCTTCCGCGAGCACATGCACCCGGCCTTCGTGCGAGACGCTCGATGCGTGGAAGCTGGCCGAATCGGCGAACATGCCGATCCCGCCGGTGATGATCTACGGCGACGATGTCACCCACATCCTCACCGAAGAGGGCATCGCCAACCTGCTGCTGTGCGCGCAATGCCGAAGAGCGCGAACAGGCGATACGCGGCGTTGCGGGATACACGGAGATCGGCCTGGGCCGGGATCAGCGCATCGTCGAGAACCTGCGCGACCGCGGCGTGATCCGGCGCGCCGAGGATATCGGCATCGACAAGCGCGACGCCACGCGCGACCTGCTCGCCGCGCGCTCGATCAAGGACCTGGTGCGCGCATCGGGCGGGCTGTACCGGCCGCCGGTGCGATTCAGGAATTGGTGATCTGCCGGGTTCATGGTTGATACCTGCATCAATGACATTGGGGAGATGATGGTCTATGAGCAAATCGATTGAAAATCTCAAATCAGCCCAGCAACGGGCGATGGCAGGGCGTCCAAAGGTCGGCGGCTTTCCATATCTCGCCGAGACACTACGCCGAGCGGGAGTAACGCGCAACCTCTGGTCCTTACCCGCTTGCCAAAGCTTGTACTTGACTGAAGAGGGCCCGGTCATGATGCAAGGGACGCCCCTGGTCGATGGCATGGTAGACGTACCGCGGTTCGATCGCGAAGCCCTGATCGTTGCGCTACGGGCTGACCAGGCTGGCGAAAGTACATTCCCGGAGTTCTTGATGGCGGCCTGGAAGGCTGGTGTTGTAAGTTACGATGTGGATTTTGTTGCGCGAAACGTGACGTACTACGGAGCGGGCGGGGAGAGTTATGTTGAGTCGTATCCAGCCGCAAAGGTGTAGGTTCAGGAATTGGTAAGGAGCACAAAACATGACCATCGAAAATCTGAAATATCGTTTTGACGGCGGGAAGCCTACGCAGGGCGTGACGTCCATCGTCGGTGTGCTGGGCTCGGGCAATCTCGAGGTGCTGGTGGAGCCGGCCGCGCTCGGCGGCGCCTGCGAGATCGAGGTCAACACCGCGGCCAACGGTTTCGGCAAGATATGGCAGGCGGTGATGCAGGATTTCTTCGCGCGCCATCGTGCCGGCGACATCCGCATCTCGGTCAACGATGCGGGCGCCACGCCGGCGATCGTCAGCCTGCGCCTGGACCAGGCGATCGAGACCTACAAAGGTATAGCATAAATAATGACACAGCTATTACGAGAGCAGCGCGCGTGCGCGCATCGCCGGTCTGCTGGATGCAGGACAGTTTCGATGAATGGCTGCCCGCGGCGGAGCGGCGTGACCAGTCCGCATCTGGCGACGCTGGAACAGCCGGCCGCATTCGACGACGGCGTGGTCATCGGGCAGGGCCGCATCGCCGGGAAAAGGATATTCATCGCCGCCCAGGAAGGCGGCTTCATGGGCGGGGCGGTGGGCGAGGTGCACGGCGCGAAGATCGTCGGCATGCTGGAGCGCGCGGTGCGCGACCGTCCGGCCGCCGCGGTGCTGCTGCTGTCGAGACCGGCGGCGTGCGATTGCAGGAAGCCAATGCCGGGCTGATCGCGGTGTCGGAAGTGATGCGCGCGATCCTGGCCGCGCGCGCGGCGGGCGTGCCGGTTATTGTTGTAATCGGCGGTCAGTATGGCTGCTTCGGCGGCATGGGCATCGCGTCGCGCTGCGCCAGCGCTATCATCATCAGCGAAGAGGGCCGGCTCGGCCTGTCCGGCCCGGAGGTGATCGAGACCGCGCGCGGCGTCGAGGAATACGACTCGCGCGACCGCGCGCTGGTGTGGCGCACCGTAGGCGGCAAGCACCGCTATCTGCTCGGCGAATGCGACACCATCGTTGCTGACAGCATCGCGGCTTTCCGCGCCGCGATCGTCGCCAGCATCGCCAACGGCGACGACTGGTCGCTGCAAGCGCTGGAACGGGAGCACCGGCTGCTGGCCGACCGGGTGCAGCGCTTCGGCGAGTGCAGGGACGGCAGCGAGATCTGGCGCGAGCTGGGCTGGGCCGATCCGGAGGCGCTGGCGATGATGGAAAACGACGAGTTCGTCGCGGCCGCGCAGGGGCGCAGGGCAAAGTGATTGTGATGAAAATCGCTGACGATTTTGAGGAGCGGGTGTACCTGTCCTGAGTTGTTCAGAGCGGCCCGCGAACAGATGGAAAGCCATCATTAGGAGCGGGCCATGCCCGCGAACAAAAAAATCAATCGCGGGCATGGCCCGCTCCTACGGTGGGTGGTCAAATGTTTTTCGGGCAAGTTTCACTTATTGAGGCCTTAACATGGAATGGAAAAAAGTCGCCGATCAATTATTTCCTGCCGGCCACGATATCAAACAGGATGGCGACCTGCTGTCCGGCGAGGGACGCTGCGGCAAGCACACCGTCGCGGTGATCGGCACCACCAACCACACCGAGGTCGGCGTCGAGCTCGCGCTGGCGATGGCGGCGGAGGTGCTGGCCGTGATGCGCGATCATCCCGGGCGGCCCATCGTGTTCCTGGTTGACACCAGCGGCCAGCGCCTGCGCCATCGCGACGAGCTGCTCGGCCTGAACGGCTATATGGCGCACCTGGCCAAGTGCGTAGCGATGGCGCGCAACAACGGCCACAAGATCGTCAGCCTGGTCTACGAGCAGGCGCTGTCCGGAGGCTTCCTCGCCAACGGCATGATGGCGGATGTCTGCGCCGCGCTGCCCGAGGCCGAGATACGCGTGATGGGTCTGCCGGCGATGGCCAGGGTGACGCGCATCAGCGAGGAAAGGCTGACCGAACTCAGCAAGACATCGCCGGTGTTCGCGCCGGGCGCGAAGAACTATCTGAAGATGGGCGGCCTGGCGGCATTGTGGCAAGGCGACCTGTCGGCCTGCCTGGCCGATGCGCTGGAGCATGCCGATGCGACTGACCAGCGCCGCGAACGTCGGGCTGGAGCGCGGCGGACGGCTGTTCGCCGACGTAGTCGTCGAGCGGGTGCTGGCCAGTGGCTGAGTCGGCATCATCGGACAGGCTGGCCCGGCATACGCTGGTGTGGCTGCGGCCGGAATGCCGTGTGTCCGTTGCCACGCATGTCGGCGATGACGAAATGCGCCAGTATGCCGAAGCATGGCTGGCGGCGGATCGGCCGCTGGTGGTCGCGCGTCAGTCTGTGTACAAAGATATCGATGGTGTCCGAAAAACTTTTGGCCGGGCACCTGTAGGAGCGGGCCATGCCCGCGAACAGAAAGGCAATCGCGGGCATGGCCCGCTCCTACAATTAGAACCATGCTGCGAAAATAATCTTCGAACAGCATCGCAGCCGGAACGATTGCATTGGGCCTGGCGCTGCCGCCTGCGCTGGGCAAGCGCCGCATTGCGCTGAACGTGCCTGCACGCCACATCGCGCGCTATACACCGCCATTGCGGCTGGACGATGCGATCGCGCATGCGCCGGCCGGATGGCAGGGTGCGCTGGCCGAGCTGGACGGTGCGGCCGGCGACATCGGAATCGAGCTGCGTGTGTTCGGCTCGCTGGCATGGCAGGCGCTGAGCGGTATCCGGTATCTGACCCCGCACTCCGACATCGACCTGCTGTGGCAGCCGCATACGCATGCGCAGTTGCGGCAGGGCATCGCGCTGCTGGCGCGCTGGGAACAGCATCACGGCTTGCGCGCCGACGGTGAGGTGCTGTTCGGCGGCGACGCAGTGTCATGGCGCGAATGGGCGACATTGAAATCCGGCGGCGACCAGCGCGTACTGGTGAAACGGATCTCCAGCGCGGAACTGGTCGCCGCCGGCGAATTGCTGGAGCGGCTGGCATGAATCTGAAACTGGCTGTTGCTGAAGACAGGCCCTTCGATAGGCCAGCACAGCGGGCTACTCAGGACGAACCGATTCCTGCAACTTCGTCCGTACCGCGAGGTGCGCATTACATCGCGCTGCTGGCGGTGCGCAGCCTGCACCGCGAACTGGCGCTGTACCCCAAGCCGGGCCTGGTCAGCTTGATCGACAACGGTGCGCACCGCGACATGGATGCCGCAACCTTTGTGCGCAGCCTGTTCTCGCTGCGCGGTTATTTCGCGGCGATCGCCGCAGCCGGGATGTGCGCTGCCGGATTCGCCGAGCTGCAGCGACTCGGTCTCGCTGCCGAAGCGCGCATGTTGCGCGCCACATGCGGTATCAATACGCACCGCGGCGCGATCTTCACGCTCGGCATACTCGCCGCCGCCGCAGGCCATGCGCTTGCACGCAATATCGCGCCTTCAGATCAAAACCTGCGCGCGATCGTGCTTGCCAACTGGAGCCGCGAGCTGCGCGCGATCGCGCTTGCCGTGCACGCTACCCAGCCACGGGCAATTGATGGCCGCGCGCCACGGCGTCGCCGGTGCGCGCGGCGAAGCGCTGCAGGGATTCCCTTCGGTGTTCGAGACCGCGCTGCCGGGTTTGCGCAGCGCGCTGGCGCGTGGCGCCGACACGGAACATGCACTGCTGCATGCGTTCTTCCTGCTGCTGGCGGTGACCACGGACACCAACGTGCTGTTTCGCGGCGGAGCCGAAGGACTGCAATTCATCCAGATGCAGGCCGCCGAGTTCCTCGAGCGCGGCAGCGTATTCGCCGCAGGCTGGCAGGCAGCATGCGCAAGCCCTGCATCGCCGCTGCTCGGCAAAGGAATCTGTCGCCGGGCGGCTGCGCCGACCTGCTGTCCGCGGCCTGGTTCGTGCACTTGCTGCAGACTGGCCAGCCCATGAGAGCCCAACCATGAGAACCCAACCATGAGAACCCAACCATGAGAACCCAGCTATGAGTCTGGCGATCCTGTGTTCCGGCCAGGGTGCGCAGCATCCGGCGATGCTGGACAAGATCGCGCATCATCCCGCTGCCGCCGGAGTCATCCGGGCCGGCGAGGCGGTGCTCGGCTTCCGCCTGCGCGATGTGCTCGCGCAGCCCGACGCGATGTTCCGCAACGCGATCGCGCAACCGCTGATCTGCGTTGCCCAGCTGGCGCTGTGGACCGCGCTGAGGCCTGATTCGCCGCAAGCTGCGGCCTTCTGCGGCTACAGCGTCGGCGAGCTGGGCGCCTATGCCTGCGCGGGTGCGCTGGATGCGGCCGGGCTGGCGCGCATCGCTGCCGCGCGCGCGGCACTGATGGATCAGGCTGCAGCCGCAACACCCGGAGGTCTGCTGGCGCTGCAGGGACTGCACCGCGGTGAGATAGACAGACTGTGTTCCGGCCGGCGCGCCTGGATCGCGATCGCGATCAGTGAAGACGAATTCATCATCGGCGGCGAGGACGGAGCCCTGCAAATATTGAGCGCGGCATTCATCGGGCATGGTGCCAGGGTGACCCCGCTGAAAGTGGGGCTGGCGTCGCATACGCCGTTGCTCAGCGCTGCGGTCCAGCCGTTTCGCGCGCTGCTGGAAGATTCCTCGCTCACCGCACCGGCCACACCGGTGGTCGCCGGCATCGATGCGGCCTGGGTGGAGCGCCGCGACAGCGCGATCGACAAGCTGGCGCTGCAACTGGACCGCACCATCGCATGGGCCAACTGCCTGGACACGCTGTATGAACGCGGCTGCCGCGTGTTTCTGGAACTGGGCCCGGGGCGCGCGCTGGCGCGCATGGCGCAGGCGCGCTTTGCCGATATCGATGCCAGGGCCGCGGACGACTTCCGCTCGCTGGAGGGTGTGTCTTCATGGTTGGCCAAGCAGCACCATGATTTGCTAACGGCATCTGATTGATTGCGAAAGTCCGGCTGGAACAGTCAACAGACAATAATGAGGCGGTTACAATGCGGGTCATCCAACAAGGTGGGTCTCGACTGGCTCTGTTCTCGGGGTGGATATTTCAGAGGGCATGCTGGAAAAGGCGAGGGCAAAAGCAACCGAACTGCAAAATGTAAGTTTTGAGCGTGGTGATGGAGATGCACTCAGATTCCCGCCGAATTCCTTCGATTACATTTTCTGCAGCTCCGCATTTATTCTGATGACTGACCTGCATGCCGTTCTGGTTCACTGGTATGAATTGCTGAAGCCCGGAGGCAAGCTGGGTTTTCACGCTTTTTCGGAAAATGCATTCGTCTCGGGCGTCGTTGCACAGTCGGTATTGGCTAAGCACGGCGTCACTTACTTGATGAATCAACCAACCGGCACGGTCGAAAAATGCCGAACCCTGCTGGAGGAAGCCGGATATGCGAATATTGATATCGTTGTCGATGCCAACTCGACTTATATCAGCCTGGATGAAGCAAGGGAGGCTTGGGTAGGTACTATGCGTCCAGCGCCTGGTCAGTTTCCCCATCCTCTTGCTAGCTTGTCCCCGCAACAAATGGCCTTGGCCAAAACTGAATATGACGCAGAGCTTGAAAGATTGCATACAAAGGATGGAATTGAAAATAAGCTGACTACATTCTATGTGTTCGGGGAGAAGCGGGATTGTCTGAATGACCGGTTCTGAACAACGCAAGTGGCAGCTTTGGGCATGGTGGATTTACATTGATGGCCATGCGGCCATAGCGCTGCAAAACAGCGACAAGGAGAAGGGCGATTGAACTTCCTGGCCCATGCATTGTTGGCGGGAGACCAGCCCGCCTTGATCGTCGGCGGTGTGATCGGGGACTGGATCAAGGGGCCTTTGCCCGGGCTGTTGCCGGACGATCTGGCAAGGGGCGTGGCTTTGCATCGCGCGATAGACAGCTACGTGGAGTCGCAGCCAGCCTTTTGCCGCAGCCGCTCCCGCATCTCTGCACAGCGCAGACGCTATGCCGGGGTGATCGTCGATGTGATCTACGATCACTTGCTGGCCCATCACTGGACTGCCATCCATCATCAGCCACTCGATGAATATTGCGCCGGGGTCTATAGCCTGATCAGGGACAGGCTGATCGATCTTCCCGTCTCGTCACATCCCGCATTGTCGATGATGGCAAACGAGGATTGGCTCACCAGCTACGCGCGGATCGACGGCATCGCCGACGTATTGGCCCGCATGTCGCGCCGGGCGCGGCAACCGAATCCGCTGGCGAAAGGCGAGCAGGAGTTCCTTGCCGATGTGGATGGATACACCGGCGATTTCCATGAATGGCTGGACGATACGAAAGCTTATGCCCGGCACTGGCAACGGAATTGATTGAAGCCGGGGCCTCACAATCGGCGGCTGTTTCTTCCTGATAACAGGAATATCCCGCCGCAGCCCTTTGTTGTTTCTTCTGCAGCACGGAATATCCGATGCATGGTCCGCCTCGCATGCGCAGACCAGATAGTCGGGTACACTGCATCACCATGAAATTCGTCCATCTAGTCATCCCCGATCTGTTCTTGCCGCAGGCACTTGCTGGCGAGGCATGCGCGGGCCTGTCCTTGCCTGCGCTGCAAAAACTGCTGGGGCGCGGGTGCTGCGAAATCCTCGAACCGGTTTCACTGGAACAGCTGCTGTGCCTATCGTTCGGGATCGCCGGGTCGGCAGATGAGTCGCCGGGCGATGCGCCGATCGCTCCGATTTCGGCAGCCTTCGACGGGCTGGCTGCCGGCTGCTGGCTGCGCGCCGACCCGGTGAGCCTGAGCCTGCAGCGCGATCGCGTGCTGTTGTCCGCAGTGCAGGTGAGCGATGCCGAAGCGGCGGTGCTGTGCGCGAGCTTGAACGGCCATTTTGCCGGGCAGGGCTTCGAATTCCATGCGCCGCATGCGCAGCGCTGGTATCTGCGGCTGAGCGAGTTGCCGCGCATCCGCACCAAGCCGCTGTCGCAAGCGCTAGGGGGTGATGTGCGCGGGATATTGCCGGCGGGCGAGGATGCGGCGCGCTGGCACCAGCTGTTCAACGAGGTCCAGATGCTGTTGCATGCCCATCCCGTCAACGAAGCCCGTGTAGCGCGCGGCGAAGCGATCATCAACAGCGTCTGGTTTTGGGGCGGCGGCTGTGACAGAGCGAGCGGGTCGATGCGCAGCAGCGGGGAACCCGCCGGCCTACCCCTTGCGGGTGCGTTAGCTCATAAAAATTACGACAGCGTGAGTTCGGATGATGTGCTGACTGAGATGTTTGCCTTATCCGCAGGCATCCCGTTTTCGCTATGGGCAGAGCAATGGCATGATGAACCGTCCACAGACAGGCAATTGCTGGTCTGGACCGGTTTGCGTGGGGCATTGCAGCGCGGCGATCTGGCTGCGTGGCGCACCGCCTTGCAGGAGTTCGAGACAGGCTATGCGCAGCCGATATTTCAGGCGTTGCGTTCGGGAAAGATCGCAGGATTGCAACTGGATATTCCGGGCAGAGACAGCCTGCGGCGCACGCGGCTGACGCGCCGCGCTGCATGGGCGTTGTGGCGGGGAGCCGGGGATTTGGCCGAATATTTGTCAACCTGAGTATCGTGTAGCGATACCATGCCACTCTCTCCCCGCGCGGGATATTCGGCGGCACTCATCATCCAGTGCAGCGCCGGACGCCATATCCGTTGGTGTAGAATGCCTCATCGGAACGTGGGGGAGTGACTGTGTCTTTTTGGGATACCGCGTTACATTATTTCTGGCGCGATGAATCTACGCTCGTGCTGGTGATGATGCTGTCCCTGACATTCCTGCTGGTCCATTTCCACAAGGAAGAACGCCGCAGCATCATCAACACGCTGGGTTTCTTTTTTGCCTGTCTGATCGGGCAGTTTGTCAGCGGCCTGATCCATGCGCTGCAATTCGAGACGGCCGCCGCAGTGTTGCATGAAGCTTTTGTGATAGGCGGCGGGATCGCGCTGATCCGGCTGTGGGGCTTGCTGGTGTTCCGCCTCATTTTGCCTCTGGTGCGCATCACCATGCCGCGCATCACCGAGGATATCTTCGTGATCATCGCCTATATCGCATGGGGCATGGTGCGATTGCGCTACGCCGGACTGGATCTGGGCAGCATCGTGGCGACATCGGCGATGATCACTGCCGTGGTGGCTTTTGCGATGCAGGACACGCTGGGCAATATGCTCGGCGGCCTGGCGCTGCAGTTGGATAGCTCGATCCAGATCGGCGACTGGATCAAGGTGGACGAAATCGCCGGGCGTGTGGTCGACATCCGCTGGCGTTCCACATTGGTGGAGACGCGCAACTGGGAAACCGTGGTGTTCCCGAACAGCCAGCTGATGAAAAACAAGTTCATGGTGCTGGGCAGGCGCAGTGACCAGCCGGTGCAGTGGCGACGCTGGATCTGGTTTGGCGTGAGCCTGGAAGTCACCCCGGCCAAGGTGTTCGGCGCGGTGGAGGATGCGGTCCGCCAGGCCGAGATCCACAATGTCGCAAAAAAGCCCGAGCCCAGTTGCGTGTTGATGGAGATCGACAAGGGCTACGCGCGTTATGCGCTGCGCTACTGGCTGGTCGACCTGGCGGCGGATGATCCGACTGACGGGGCGGTGCGCTGGCATGTGTATACCGCGCTGAAACGCGCCGGCATCAAGCTTGCCGTGGAAGAGCAAAGCGTGCATTACGTCAGGGAAAACGAGAAATACGCCGAGGCGGCCTACCAGCGTGAATTGACGCGCCGCGTCAAAACCCTCAAGCGTGTCGAACTGTTCCGGCAGATGACCGACGAGGAACTGCAGAAACTGGCAGCACGCCTCAAGTACGCGCCATTTGCCAAAGGCAACCTGATTACCAGGCAGGGCGCGGCCGCACAGCACTGGCTATTTGTCATCATCAACGGCGAAACCGAGGTGTATGTCGAGTCGCCGAACGGGGAGAAGTGCAGGCTGAATCTGCTCGGCAAAGGCGATTTCTTCGGCGAGATGAGCCTGATGACCGGCGCGCCGCGCGTGGCTTCAGTGATCGCCAGGACGGATGTAGAATGTTACCGCCTCGACAAGGAGGCATTTGAAGAGATCATGCTGGCGCGCCCGAGCATTGCCGATGAAATATCGCACATCCTGGTCGAGCGGCGCGCGCAACTGGACAGCGCGATGCAGAATATGGGCGAGGAATCGCTGAACAAGACCTTCAATCACCAGAACAACGAAGTGCTGGCGACGATTAAACGGTTCTTCGGTTTGTAGTATCATCGCGGCGAATTTTTACGGGAATCAGAACATGAAAGTATCCTTTCTGGATTTTGAAACTTCCATAGCCGAGCTCGAGGACAAGATCGAGCAACTGCGCTATGTACAGGACGACTCGGCCGTGGATATCGCCGACGAGATTTCGCGCCTGTCCAAGAAGAGCGAGGCGCTGACCAAGGACGTGTACAGCAAGCTGACGCCTTGGCAGATATCGCAGGTGTCGCGCCATCCGCAGCGCCCTTACACGCTGGATTACGTCCAGGCGCTGTTCACCGATTTCGAGGAACTGCACGGCGACCGGGTTTTTGCCGACGACAAGGCGATCGTCGGAGGTCTGGCCCGGTTCAACGGACAGAGCGTGATGGTGATCGGCCATCAGAAGGGCCGCGATACCAAGGAAAAGATCGTGCGCAATTTTGGCATGCCGCGCCCGGAAGGGTATCGCAAGGCAATGCGCATGATGCGCCTGGCGGAGAAGTTCGGCATCCCGATCATGACCTTCATCGACACGCCGGGAGCCTATCCGGGCGTCGGCGCGGAGGAGCGCGGCCAGTCCGAGGCGATCGGGCGCAACCTTTACGAGATGAGCGAACTGCGCGTGCCTATCATCTGCACCGTGATCGGCGAGGGCGGTTCCGGCGGCGCGCTGGCGATTGCGGTCGGCGACGCGCTGCTGATGCTGCAATACAGCACCTACTCGGTGATTTCGCCGGAAGGCTGCGCTTCCATCCTGTGGAAGAGCGCGGAAAAGGCGCCGGATGCCGCGGAAACCCTGGGCATTACCGCGACCAGGCTGAAGGCCCTGGGCCTGGTGGACAAGATCATCAGCCGAACCGCTGGGCGGCGCGCACCGGGATTATCCGGCAACCATGCAAAACGTGAAGAAGGCGTTGCAGGATGCGCTCAAGACCGCGCAACACAAACCGGTTGCGAACCTGATGCAGGATCGCTTCAACCGGCTGATGAGTTATGGCAAATTCAAGGAAGTCGCACTCAGCTAACCTCATAGAGCGCGTCGCGGCGCAGATCGCTCCGCTGCTGCCTGCGCATAGCTCGATATTGGTCGGTTTGAGCGGCGGCGTCGACTCGGTGGTGCTGCTGCACCTGCTGCACAAACTCTCGTCCCGGTTCTCCTGGGAGCTCTCCGCTCTGCATGTCCATCACGGCATCAGCCCGAATGCCGATGCCTGGTCCGATTTCTGCACCCAGCTGTGCGCCAGCCTGAATATCACCCTGCATATCGAGCGCGTCGATATGGCCCCGTTGCGCGAGCATGGCATCGAGGCGGCCGCGCGCAAGCTGCGCCATGCCGCGTTTGCCGGGCAGTCCTGCGATTACGTGGCGCTGGCACACCATGCCGATGACCAGGCCGAGACGCTGCTGCTGCAATTGCTGCGCGGATCGGGACTGCGCGGAGCAAGCGCAATGCCTGTACTGAGTCCGTCCAGGCCGGCTGACGGCAGCAGTCCGGCAGTGCTGGTCAGGCCGCTGCTGCATAGCTCGCGCCAGCAGATACTGGCTTATGCTGCGGCTCACCACCTGCGCTGGATAGAGGATGAAAGCAATGCCGACGACAGCTATCCGCGCAATTTTTTGCGGCACCGCGTGTTGCCGTTGCTGGGCGAAAGATTTCCTGCCTACCGCGACACGCTGATGCGCAGCGCGGGGCATTTTGCCGAGGCCAGCACCTTGCTGGATGAGATGGCGCGGCAGGATGGCGCCGGGATGATCGCAGGTGAAACCATGGCCATGCATGCGCTGCAGTCGCTCGATCCGGCAAGGGCGAAGAACCTGCTGCGCTATTTCCTGCATGGTGCCGGCGCGCCGATGCCGCAGCTGGTGCAGCTGGACGACATGCTGCACCAGCTCTGCGCTGCAAGGCCGGATGCGGCGGTGTGCGTCGAGTACAGCGGCTGGCAGGTACGCCGCTACCAGGACCGGGTGTATGCCCTGCGCGTGCCGGAGCAATTCGACCCTGGCCTGGTGCTGCCCTGGCGGGGAGAAACCGAGCTGGATTGGCCTGCTCTGCACGCACGGGTGAGCTTCCGCCAGGTCGACGGTGCCGGCATCAGCCTGGCCGAGCTGCAGCGGGCGCCGGTGACGCTGCGCCTGCGCCGGGGCGGCGAGACCCTGCGTCCCCATCCGAACGCAGCAACGCGCACGCTGAAGAACATGCTGCAGGAACAGCACATCACACCCTGGCAACGCGAGCGCATGCCGCTGCTGTATTGCGGCGAAAAACTGGTGTGCGTACCGGGGGTGGCGATCGCGGCCGAGTATCGGGCGCATGGCCGTGAAGCGGCGATTGCGATTGAATTACGGGCACGCGGGTAGGCAAATCCTGATAGAATGCCCGGTCTTTTTTATTAACCCTTACCTAGTCTGGAGAAAGTAGCATGGCTGTTGAACGTACCCTGTCGATTATCAAGCCCGATGCCGTTGCGAAGAATGTCATCGGCCAGATCTATACCCGCTTCGAGAGTGCCGGCCTGAAGATCGTCGCTGCGCAGATGCGCCACCTCACCCGTGCCGAGGCCGAAGGTTTCTATGATGTGCATCGCGCGCGCCCATTCTTCAAGGACCTGGTGGATTTCATGATCTCCGGCCCGGTGATGATCCAGGTGCTGGAAGGCGAGGGCGCCGTGCTGAAGAACCGCGACCTGATGGGTGCGACCGATCCGAAGAAGGCCGAGAAGGGCACGATACGCGCCGACTTCGCCGACAGCATCGATGCCAATGCGGTGCATGGCTCCGACTCCGCGGAGAATGCCGCTGCCGAGATCGCATACTTCTTCGCGGCGAAGAACATTCATACGCGCTGAGTTCCTTTCCCCGATGCAGAATCTCCTCGATTTCGATGCGCACGCACTGGCGGCCTATCTCGCGGACATGGGCGAGCAGCCTTTCCGTGCGCGCCAGCTGATGCGCTGGATATACAGGAATGGGGAGTCCGATTTCGCCGCGATGACCGACATCGCCGTAGCCTTGCGCGACAAGCTCGCACAAAACTGCATGCGTCGCCGCCCCGGAAGTGATGCGCGAAGAACTGTCCGACGACGGCACGCGCAAGTGGCTGCTGGACGTCGGCACCGGCAATGCCGTGGAAGCGGTGTACATACCCGAAGAAACCAGGGGAACGCTGTGCATCTCGAGCCAGGCCGGCTGCGCGCTGAACTGCTCGTTCTGTTCCACCGGCAAGCAGGGTTTCAACCGCAACCTCAGCGTCGCCGAGATCATCGGCCAGCTGTGGTGGGCCAACCATCAGCTGGGCAAGGATGCCGAGGGCAACTGGCAGATCAGCAACGTGGTGATGATGGGCATGGGCGAGCCGCTGCTGAACTTCGACAACACCGTCAGCGCACTGCGCCTGATGCTGGACGATCAGGCTTATGGCCTGTCGCGGCGACGCGTGACGGTGTCCACATCCGGCATCGTGCCGGCGCTGGACAGGTTGCGCGACGAGTGTCCGGTGGCGCTGGCGGTGTCGCTGCATGCGCCGAACGACAGGCTGCGCGACGAGCTGGTACCGATCAACCAGAAATATCCGCTGAAGATGCTGCTGGCCGCCTGCCGGCGTTATCTGGAACGCGCGCCGCGCGATTTCATCACCTTCGAATACGTGATGCTGGAGGGTGTCAACGATACGGTACAGCAGGCCCGCGAGCTGGTGAATCTGGTGCGCGATGTGCCGTGCAAATTCAACCTGATCCCGTTCAATCCGTTCCCGCAGACGCATTACCGGCGCTCGCGCCCGGATGCAATCCAGCGCTTCCGCGATGTGCTGATGCAGGCGGATATCGTGACCACGACGCGCAAGACGCGCGGCGACGATATCGCCGCAGCCTGCGGACAGCTGGCCGGCCAGGTACAGGACAGGACCCGGCGTACATTGCTCCGTCCGGTTGAAGCTGCCCCGATGATGAATCGAGGTGCATGATGAAAAGATGGATGGCGCGTTGTTTCTTGCCGGTGTTTTCCCTGCTGGTTTTTGCCGGCTGCAGCACCCCTGGGGTTGACTCAAAACCCTATAAGATCGCCAAGGTGCATACTGAACTGGCCAGCTTGTACTATCAGCGCTCGCAGATGGGGGTCGCGCTGGACGAGTTGAAACAGGCCATCGACGCTGATCCTGATTATGCGCCCGCCTACAGTGTGCGCGGGCTGGTCAACATGTCGCTGCGCGAGGACCGGGATGCAGAGGCGGATTTCAGGAGGAGCCTGAGTCTCGATGACACGGATTCTGACACGCATAACAACTATGGTCTGTTTTTGTGCCAGCGCGGCAGGGAAAGGGAAGCCATTCCCCAGTTCATGGCAGCGCTGAAGAACCCCTTGTATACGACGCCCGGCCTTGCTTACCTGAATGCCGGTCTGTGCTACAAAAAGGCCGGCAAAAACAGCGATGCCGAAGACTTTCTGAAAAGGGCGCTGAGTTTGCAGCCCGGCTTGCCTCCGGCGATGTATGCCTTGGCAGACTTGAGTCTTGCCGACGGCAATTATCTCGCCGCCAGGCAATATTTCAACAGCTTTGTCCAGAATTCCGACAGTTTGAATGCGGAGCAACTCTGGCTTGGGGTGCGCATCAGCCGCCAGGCCGGTGATCGCGCCGCGGAGGCGAAATACAGCATGCAGCTGCGCAACCTGTTTCCCGGATCGCATGAAACCCAATTGTTGATGAAGGGTAAATGATGGAACAACATCCTGAACATAATCCCGGGCAAGGCAAGCATCCGGCTGCGGGATCCGCGGCTTCAACCGGCAGCATACTGCGCGCGGCGCGGGAAAAGCTCGGCCTGACGGTGACCGAGGTGGCGGGACAGATCAAATTTGCGCCGCGCCAGATCGAAGCGCTGGAAGCGGACGATTACGGGAATCTTCCCGAGGTTGCTTTCCTGCGCGGTTTCGTGCGCAGTTATGCCAAGATTTTAAGACTGGATGCGGAAGCCTTGCTGGCAAACCTGCCGCCGGCAAAAGCGGCCATCCCGGAGTTGCCGCAGACTGCGGTCAAGATGCCGTTTCCGAGCGATCAATCGGACCGCCAGCAAAATCTGATCTGGCTGACTGCCGCTGCCGTGCTGGCACTGATCGTGGCGGGGTTCTCCTACTGGCACTTCAAGACACCGCTGAAACATTCGAAAGAGCAGACCAGGGAATCATCCAGGGAGATGTCCGCTGCATCGCCACCGGCTGATCTGCTCCCGGCTGACCTTACCCAGGCTCAGCCGAAGGAGCCGTCAGAAGAACCGGTGCGGGAGCAATCAAAAAATCCGGAAGAAACGCCGGAGGCTGCACCGCCCAAGGTTTCCAAGCTTCCCAGCGCCAGGATGCTCGCCGAACCGCTGGTGCTCAAGTCCAGCACGATAGAACCGATCACTCCCAAGCTGCGCTCATCCACGGCTGCCTCTTCGGTCCGGGAGGCCAAGACGCAGGCCAAGCGCTCCAAGGCCAAAGCGGCGGCCTTGGCTGCGGCAAGTTCCGTGGCGGCTTCCGATACGCTGCCGTCGTCCGACGCGATGGCGGAGACTGCGGAGCTGCTGCTGATCTTCGGTGAAGAGTCCTGGACGGAAATCAAGGACAAGGACGGCAAGATACTGTCGTCGCAGGTCAATCCGCCCGGCAGCGAATTGCGCGTGGAAGGCAATCCGCCATTTTCGATGCTGATCGGACATGCCGCATCGGCCAGTCTGTTCTACCAGGGCAGGGAAGTGGATCTGAAGCCGTACATCAACCAGTACAGCGAAGTGGCACACCTGAAGCTGAAATAAACATGAATGCAGCTATCCTCATGCGTCGTCCTTCCCAGCGGGTGCTGGTCGGCAAGGTCCTGATCGGAGGCGGTGCGCCGGTCGTGGTGCAGGCCATGACCAACACCGATACGGCCGATGCCGAGGCGACCGCCCGACAGGTATTCGAATTGGCCCAGGCCGGTTCCGAACTGGTGCGCATCACCGTCAATACCCCCGAGGCCGCCGCGCAGGTGGCCAACATACGCGCACGGCTGGACGGCATGGGCTGCGAGGTGCCGCTGGTCGGCGACTTCCATTACAACGGCCATCGCCTGCTCACCGATTATCCGGATTGCGCGCAGGCCCTGGCCAAGTACCGCATCAACCCCGGCAACGTCGGGCGCAGCCGCAGCGCGGACGATCCGTTCACGATGATGATAGAAACCGCCATCCGCTATGACAAGCCGGTGCGCATCGGGGTGAACTGGGGCAGCCTGGACCAGAACCTGGTGGTGCGCATGATGGACGAAAATTCGCGTCTGCCACAGCCCAGAACGGCGGGCGAGGTGACCCGCGCCGCGCTGATCGCATCGGCACTGGAAAGTGCGGCCCGCGCCGAGCAGCTGGGCATGGCTCATGACCGCATCGTGTTGTCATGCAAGGTCAGCGATGTGCAGGATCTGATCGCAGTCTACCGCTCGCTGAAACTGCAGTGCGACTATGCGCTGCATCTCGGCCTGACCGAGGCGGGCATGGGGTCCAAGGGGATAGTCGCGTCGACCGCCGCACTGGCGGTATTGTTGCAGGAAGGGATAGGCGACACGATACGCATCTCGCTGACGCCCGAGCCGGACGGAGATCGCACCCAGGAAGTGCTGGTCGGACAGGAGATACTGCAGACGCTGGGCTTGCGCGCATTTGCGCCCATGGTGACGGCGTGCCCGGGTTGCGGCCGGACCACCAGCAGTTTCTTTCAGGAACTGGCGCAAAGCATACAGATTCATTTGCGCAAGCAGATGCCGCTCTGGCGCGAACGCTATCAAGGTGTCGAGAGCATGACCGTGGCGGTGATGGGATGTGTCGTCAACGGGCCGGGCGAAAGCAAACTGGCCAACATCGGCATCAGCCTGCCGGGAACCGGCGAGAGTCCGGCTGCGCCGGTCTACATCGATGGCGCAAAGGCGATGACGCTGCGCGGCGATAACATTGCCGGGGAATTCACCGGCATTGTCGATGAATATGTGGCGCGGAAATATCTGAAACGTGAAAAATAGCAGCCGGGGGCTTTTCGCTTCCGGTGCGCCGTTCAAAATTAAATTATGAGCAACGAGACACTCCAGGCCGTGCGCGGCATGAATGATATTCTGCCGGATGAAGCGGAGCTGTGGCTGTGGTTCGAAGAGACCGCGCGCGACTGGCTGCACAGTTACGGCTACCGCAACATCCGCATGCCGCTGGTCGAGCCCACCGCATTGTTCAAGCGCGCCATCGGCGAAGTGACCGACATCGTCGAAAAGGAGATGTACAGTTTCGATGATGCCCTGAACGGCGACCACCTGACCTTGCGCCCCGAAGGGACGGCTTCCTGCGTGCGCGCGGTGCTGCAGCACAATCTGCTGTACAACGCGCCGCAACGTTTATGGTATTCGGGGCCGATGTTCCGCCATGAGCGCCCGCAAAAGGGCCGCTACCGCCAGTTCCATCAATTCGGCGTCGAAGCGCTGGGTTTCGCCGGTCCCGATATCGACGTCGAGCAGATCGTGATGTGCGCCAGGCTGTGGCGCAAGCTGGGACTGGCCGATGTTGCGCTGCAACTGAATACGCTGGGTGATGCCGACGCGCGGCAGCGCCATCGCGTAAAATTGATAGCCTATTTCGAACGGCATGCTGACGCGCTGGATGCCGAGGCACAACGGCGTTTGCACAGCAACCCGTTGCGCATCCTGGACAGCAAGAATCCGGCGATGCAGGACCTGATCTCCGCCGCACCCAGGCTGATCGATGAGCTGGAAGACGACGCCTTGTTGCACTTCGAGCAGGTGCAAACGATGCTCAGGCAACACCAGATCTCCTTCGAGATCAATCCGCGCCTGGTGCGCGGGCTGGATTACTACAATCGCACCGTGTTCGAATGGGTGACGACCCGATTGGGCGCGCAAGGCACCATCTGCGCAGGGGGACGCTATGACGGCCTGGTCGGGCAGATCGGCGCCAAAGCTGCTGCGGCGACCGGATTCGCGCATGGGGGTGGAAAGATTGCTGGCGCTGCTGCAGGACGACGGCATGGCGTTGCCGAAACAGCAGGTGGATGTGTATGTGGTGCATCATGGCGAACTGGCCGCTGTGCTGGCCGGCCAGGCCGCAGAGCAGTTGCGCGACGGCAACCTGAAAGTGCTGCTGCATTGCGGCGGCGGCAGTTTCAAATCACAGATGAAGAAAGCCGATGCCAGCGGCGCGCGCGTTGCCTTGGTCATCGGCGACGACGAGGCGCGCGTCAACGAAATCAGCGTCAAACCGATGCAGGGTGGTGAGCAGGTGCGTGTGAACGTGCGGGATCTGACCAAAACAGTCAACGAATTAATCAAGTAGGAGTAGGAAATGGCGACACTGGATTTGCAGGAACAGGAACAACTCGACGCGCTGAGGGCATGGTGGAACGACCACGGCAACTGGATACTCATCACGCTGCTTGGCGTTGTCATTGCGATAGGCGGCTGGCGTGGCTGGCAGTATTACCAGGGAAGTCAGGCCAGCGAAGCCGCAATCCTGTATCAGCAGGTGATCGAGCAGATCGCCAGCAAGGACCCCAAGCGCGTCAATGACGCGGCCGGCGCGGTGATGAACAAATTTCCGTCTACCGCCTATGCCGCGCGTGCCGCGCTGCTGGCGGCACAGGTGAACGAGTTGAGCCAGGATTTGCCGCGTGCCGAGATGCAATTGCAATGGGTGATCGGCCATGCCGGCGAAGCGACACTCGTCGATGTCGCAAGATTGCGCCTTGCATCGGTGTTGCTGGACGAAAAGAATTACCCGAATGCGCTGCTGCAGCTGGATGAAAAACATACCGCATCGTTCGATGGCCTGTATGACGACCTGAAAGGCGATGTGCTGAGTGCGCAAGGCAAGACGGATCAGGCAATGAGCGCATACAAGCTGGCCTACGACAAGTTCGAACCGCAAAGCCTGTATCGCAGTCTCATCTCGATGAAGCTGGATGCCCTGGGCGCGGCTAAATGACATTGAAGGCTTGTGCCCAGGCAGTGCGGGTTCCGGGCCTGCTGTCGATATTGGCCATGCTGGTTGCCACAGGCTGCTCATCGACCAGTGATTCCTCTCCCGACTGGGCCGGCGTGAAGGATAGCCCGGAGCCGGCTGCTTTGGTGGATTTCCACCAGACCGCCACATTCGCAGTCCGCTGGCATACCGATGTCGGTAGCTCGGGTGCGAATCCGCAACAACCCGCGATCACCCAGGACGCAATTTATGCCGTATCCGGCAATGGCAGCCTGAGCCGCCTGGATCGCGCCACCGGCAAGCAGGTGTGGCGCATCGAAACCGGTCTGACCGTCAGCGGAGGGGGCGTGGCGAGCGGCGAGGGCTTGGTGCTGGTGGGCGGAGACAAGGGAAATGTCCAGGCTTACGGCGAGGATGGCAAGCTGCGCTGGAAGAGCAAGGTATCCAGCGAAGTGCTGTATGTGTCATCGGTGGCGGATGGCGTGGTGCTGGTGCGTACCGGCGACGGCCATATCACCGGACTCAATGCGGCGGACGGCAAAAGCATCTGGGTGTACGAGCGCAGCACGCCGGCGTTGGTGGTGCGCAGCCATGCAGGCATAATCATCCAGCGCGGCGTGGCATATGTTGGATTCGCCGGAGGCAAGTTGGCGGCAATCAACATCAAGAATGGCGAGGTGGTCTGGGAAAGCATCGTCTCTCAGCCTACCGGCAATACCGAACTGGAACGCATCAGCGATATCACCAGCGACCCTGCAGTCGACGATGAACAGGTTTGCGCCATTTCGTTCCAGGGGCGCGTGGCCTGTTTCGGCATCGCGCAAGGCGGCCCGTTGTGGAATCGCGACATATCCAGCGACAAGGGGCTGATGCTGCTGCGTAGATTCATTTACCTGACCGATGCGCAGGGGGCTGTGATTGCTTTGGACAAGAGCAGCGGCAGCACGATGTGGAAGAACGACCAGTTGCTGTTGCGTGGTGTGACGACCCCTTATGCGCTTGGAAATTTCGTTGTGGTAGGGGATTACAAAGGCTATCTGTTCGGATTGAACCGGGATGACGGGAGCCTGGCCGCGCGCATCCAGCTTGACGGCGGCGCGATCTGGACCCAAGCGCTGGAGCTGGACGGCGGATTCCTGGTGCAAACCAGCGGCGGCGAGCTGTATTCGCTGACGCTCAAATAGCTTACTCCATGCTGCCCACAATAGTCCTGGTAGGTCGTCCGAATGTGGGCAAGTCCACCCTGTTCAACCGCCTCACGCGCAGTCGCGACGCGCTGGTCGCCGATTTGCCGGGGCTGACCCGCGACCGTCACTACGGACGCGGCAGGGTCGGCGACAGGCCCTATCTGGTAGTGGATACCGGCGGTCTGGAGCCGGTCGCCAAGGAAGGCATCCTGTTCGAGATGGCCAAGCAAAGCCGCCAGGCGGTGGACGAAGCCGACGTGGTGATGTTCCTGGTCGACGGAAGGGCCGGCTGCACGCCGCAGGACGCGATCATCGCCGAACAGTTGCGCAAGACCGGCAAGCCCATCCTGCTGCTGGTCAACAAGGCCGAAGGCATGGCGCGCGCCAGGGTGACCGCCGAATTCTTCGAGCTGGGGCTGGGCGAACCGTATCCGATCTCGTCGGCGCATGGCGACAACGTCACCGAAGTGGTCGAGATCGCGCTGCAGGATTTCCCGCCCGAAGTCGAGGAGGAAACCAGCCACGAACATCCGCCCAAACTGGCCATCGTCGGCCGTCCCAATGTCGGCAAATCCACGCTGGTGAACGCGATACTCGGCGAGCAGCGCGTGATCGCGTTCGACCAGCCCGGCACCACGCGCGACAGCATCTACATCGACTTTGAGCGCGACGGCAAGCAATACACCATCATCGACACCGCCGGGGTGCGCCGCCGCGGCAAGGTCGACGCGGCGGTGGAGAAATTCTCGGTGATCAAGACCATGCAGGCGATCGAGGATGCCAACGTCGTGGTGCTGGTGGTGGATGCCCGCGACCAGATCACCGAGCAGGACGCGCATGTCGCCGATTATGTGCTGCAGGCGGGGCGCGCATTGGTGCTTGCGGTGAATAAATGGGATGGCCTGGACCAGCACCAGCGCGATCAGGTCAAGCGCGACATCGAACGCAAGCTGCATTTCCTGGATTTCGCCAAGCTGCATTTCATCTCGGCATTGAACGGCAGCGGGATCGCAGCGGTGCTGAAATCGGCGAACGAAGCCTATGCCGCGGCGATGGCCAAGCTGTCCACGCCGAAGCTGACGCGCGCGCTGATCGGCGCGCTGGAAAAACAGCAGCCGCCGAAAGTCGGCCGCTTCATTCCCAAGATGCGCTATGCCCACCAGGGCGGCAGCAATCCGCCGCTGATCGTGATCCACGGCAGCGGCCTGGACGACGTGCCGGCCAGCTATTCACGCTATCTGGAGCGCACCTTCTGCGAGGTGTTCAAACTGAAAGGCACACCGCTGAAGATCCAGTACAACTCCAGCAAGAATCCGTTCGAGGGTTCCAAACCCAAGCCACTCACCGAAAGCGAACAGCGCAGGGCCCATCGCGCGCGCATCCGCGGGCGCAAGCTGTACGGTTAAACGTGTAATCAGCTGGAGGGACGACGCATCAGCAAGTAAGCCGCGGGAATGACGAACATCGACAGCAGCGGTGCCGTGATCATGCCGCCCACCATCGGGGCGGCGATGCGCTGCATGATCTCCGATCCCGTTCCGCTGCCGAGCATGATGGGCATCAATCCGGCAATGATTACCGCAACGGTCATCGCCTTCGGGCGTACGCGCATCACCGCGCCCTCGCGTATCGCATCCAGCAGATCTGCCAAGCCGGTTCTGCCTTCGCGTATCCGCTCATTCCATGAACTCTTCAGATACAGCAGCATGATCACGCCGAACTCCGCCGCCACACCTGCCAGTGCGATGAACCCGACACCGCTCGCAACCGACAGGTTGTAGCCCAGTGCCCACATGAACCAGGCACCACCTGCCAGAGCGAATGGCAATGTTGCCATGATCAGCAGCGCTTCGCCGAAATTTCCGAAGGTGAGATACAGCAGCACGAAGATGATCATCAGCGTTGCCGGGACCACGATCTTGAGCCTGGCCTTGGCGTGTTCCATAAACTCGAACTGCCCGGACCAGCTGACCGAATAGCCAGGCGGCAGCTTCACCTGTCCGGCTACCGCTGCCTGCATGTCATGCACCACGGAGCTCAGGTCGCGGCCGCGAATATCCACATATACCCAGCCGGCAAGCCGCGCATTCTCGGTTCTCAACATCGGCGGGCCGTCGGCGATGTGAATTGCCGCCACCTCACCGAGACTGATCTGCGCGCCGCGTTCGGTGAGTATTGGCAGCCTGCGCAGGTTTTCCAGCGAGTCGCGGAATTCCCGCGGATAGCGCACGTTGATCGGGAAGCGCTGCAGGCCCTCGACAGTCTCGCCGATATTTTCCCCGCCGACTGCGGACGACACGATGCTTTGCACATCGGCGATATTCATCCCGTAGCGCGCGGCGGCATCGCGATCGATGTCTACGTCGATATACCGCCCGCCGCTTAACCGTTCTGCAAAGGCGGAAGAAACACCGGGAACGGATTTGACCACGCGTTCGATCTCGCTGGCCAGGCGGTCTATTTCGGCGAGATCCATGCCTGCCACCTTGATGCCCACCGGGCTCTTGATACCGGTGGCCAGCATGTCGATGCGGTTGCGGATCGGCGGCACCCAGATATTCGTCAAGCCCGGCACCTTCAAGGTGCGGTCCAGTTCTTCGATCAGCCGCTCCGGGGTCATGCCGGGCCGCCATTGCGCGCGCGGCTTTAACCGTATCGTGGTTTCGAACATTTCCATCGGGGCCGGGTCAGTAGCAGTCTCGGCACGGCCTGCCTTGCCGAATACGCTTTCCACTTCCGGCACCGTCTTGATCAGGCGGTCGGTTTGCTGCAACAGTTCCGCGACTTTACCCGCGCTGATACCCGGCAGGGCGGTCGGCATGTACAGCAGATCTCCCTCATCCAGCGGCGGCATGAATTCGCCGCCCAGGCGGCTGACCGGCCACAGCGTTGCGATCGCCAGCACGGCCGCCCCCAGCAGTATCGTCTTGGGCCGACGCAACACGCCGTCCAGCAAGGGGCGGTAGATGCGGATCAGGAAACGGTTGAGCGGGTTTTTCTGCTCGACGGGGACGTTGCCCCTGATCAAATAACCCATCAACACCGGAATCAGCGTGATCGCAAGACTCGCGGCGGCGGCCATCGCATAGGTCTTGGTAAAGGCCAGCGGCGAGAATAGCCTGCCTTCCTGGGCTTCCAGCGTCAACACCGGAATGAACGACAGCGTGATGATCAACAGTGAGAAGAACAGCGCAGGTCCGACTTCGGCGGCGGCATCGGCAATTACTTCCCACTGTTCGTTGCCGGCAAGGATCTGGCCGGGGTGGCCATGCTTCCATGTTTCGACGTGTTTGTGCGCGTTCTCTATCATCACCACTGCCGCATCGACCATCGCGCCGATCGCGATTGCAATGCCGCCCAGCGACATGATGTTTGCGTTCACGCCCTGATAGCGCATCACGATAAAAGCCGTAAGTATGCCCAGCGGCAGCGACACGATTGCAACCAGCGCGGAGCGCAGATGAAACAGAAAAATTCCGCACACGATGGTGACGACGATGAATTCCTCGATCAATTTGCGCGTCAGGTTCTCGACCGCACGATCGATCAGCGCGGAACGGTCATAAGTGGTCACAAGCTCAACGCCCGCAGGCAAACTTGCCTTGAGCGCCACCAGCTTGGCCTTGACAGCTGCTATCGTCTCCAGTGCATTTTTGCCGGAACGCATCACGATCACGCCGCCGGCTACTTCGCCTTCACCGTTCAATTCCGCAATGCCGCGGCGCATTTCCGGCCCGATCTGAATGCGCGCCACATCGCCCAGCCGCACCGATATGCCGGCAGCAGTAGTCGCCAGCGGTATCTTGCGGAAATCATCCAGCGATTTCAGATAGCCCGAGGCGCGCACCATATACTCGGCCTCGCCCAACTCCAGCACCGAACCTCCCGCCTCCTGATTGGCTTTGCCGATGGCCTCGATTACCTTGCTCTGCGGGATGTTGTAGGCGCGCAGCCGCTCGGGATCGAGCACGATCTGGTACTGGCGCACCATGCCGCCGATACTGGCCACTTCCGACACGTCGGGCACGGTCTTCAGTTCATATTTCAGAAACCAGTCCTGCAGTGCGCGCAGTTGCGACAGATCGAGCTTGCCGCTGTGATCGACCAGCGCATATTCGTATATCCAGCCCACGCCGGTCGCATCCGGCCCGAGCGAAGATCTGGCCTGTGGCGGTAAACGTGACTGCACCTGGTTCAGGTACTCGAGCACGCGCGAACGCGCCCAATACGGATCGGTGCCATCCGCGAACAGGACGTAAACGAAAGAGTCGCCGAAGAAGGAATATCCGCGCACCGTCCTGGCTCCCGGCACCGACAACATGGTCGTCGTCAACGGGTAGGTCACCTGGTTCTCGACGATCTGCGGCGCCTGCCCGGGCCAGCTGGTGCGGATGATGACCTGCACATCGGACAGGTCGGGCAGGGCATCGAGCGGCGTTCTGGACAAGGACCAGACACCCCATGCGGCCAGCATCAATGTCCCCAGCAGCACCAGAAAACGGTTGGCGATCGACCAGCGTATCATCCGGGCTATCATGGTTGTGCTCCGCGGGTCCGGACGATAGACACGATTTCAAATTCCCCGTCCGGAACAGCGCGTATCTCGAAGTCCACGCGATCGCCGATCTTGATGTCCTGCGCTATTCTGCTCGCGGGCAGCTTGAAGCTCATGGTCATCGCACCCCATTGCAGGCTGGGGATAGGCCCGTGCGAGATGGTGACGGATTGCGCGTCGAGCGCTTCGATCCTGCCGCTGCCGTGATGCGTTGCCGCAGCATTGCCGGCAGGCTTGGGATCATTGCCCATACGCAACGAGGTGGCTCTCAGGCTGGCTTCCGAGTCGATCAGGAACTGTCCGGAAACGACGACCTTCTGTCCCGGCTCCAGGCCCTTGCGGATTTCCGTTTGTCCCTTGCTTTCGCCACCGGTTTCGATGTCCACCGGGACAAATTTGCCGTCGTTCTGTACCACGATGGCAACCCTGCGCTTGCCGGTCTGTATCACCGCTTCGCTGGGCACCAGCAGCACATTCTTGCGCTCTTCGGGCGAGAAATTCACGGTGGCAAACATGCCCGGAACCAGTCGCTGCGCGGGATTGGCCAGCTCGATGCGTGCCTTCAGGGTGCGCGTCACCGGGTCAACGTCCGGCAGCACCGTGCTAACCTTGCCCTTGAACACCATGCCGGAGAGCGATGCCGTTCGCACCTCGACGGAATTGCCGGGGCGCACCTGTGCGGCGATGTCTTCCGGCACCTGTGCGTAGACCCAGACCGTATCCAGCCCGTTGATGCGGAACAGCGGCGCAGCGTTCGTCACCGTCATGCCTTCGCGCGCATCAAGTTCGGTGACCACACCGCTGACCGGTGCGGCGACGACCAGCCGCTGCTGAACTTTCCCGCTGGATGCGGCCAGCCGCCTCTGCTGTTCCGACATGCCGGCCAGGCGCATGCGCTGACGCGCGGCGCCGACCAGTTCAAGATTTGCCGTGCTGCCTTCCTGCGCTGCCAAATGCTGCGCCGTCAGGAAATCTTCCTGTGCCGCGACCCAATCCGGGACATACAGCTCGGCAAGTGCCTGGTTTTTGCGCACCGGATCGAGCGTCGCCCGGACGTAGAGTTTTTCGACAAAGCCATTGGCGCGCGCTTGCACCACTTTCAACGCGCGCTCGTCGTAGGCCACGTTGCCGACCACTTCGATGCTGGAGGTCAAATTGCCCCTGGTGACTTCGGCGATACGAATCCCAAGGTTCTGCTGAATGCGCGGATCGATCGAAATCTTTCCGCCATCGCTGCCCATGTCGGCATAGACCGGCACCAGCGGCATGTTCATGAAAGGCGACTTGCCCGGCTTGTCGAAGCGCTGGTTGGGCACCATGGGATCATGCCAGTACAATACCTGCTTGCCCTTTGCCGGATCGGCCGCATTGGCGGATTCTGTTCCGGTGGCCGGGGTCATCGGAACCGGTGCCGTGCTCTGGTGGAGGCCGATACGGTAGCTGATGTAGCCCACCGTACCGATTATGATGAGTGTAGCCAGGAAAAAAACGACAGGTCCGGTTTTCATTGCGCATCCTTGTCTGGCGCAGCGCGCCCGGTATCATCATGCAGGAAATGGAAATTGAGTTGCGCCCACAAGCGCGCGGCTTCCGCCTGCATTTGCAGCGCCTGCAAACGGGCGTCAACTTCGTTGCGGCGGGCGACCAACACATCGTTCAGCGAAGATTTGCCGCTGCGGTAAGCCGACAGTGCTGCCTGGGTGCGTTCGGCGGCGAGCGGCACCAACTCCTGTTCCAGCCTGGCTTGCCGCTCGCGTGCGCTGTCCCAGTCGGCGATCATGGTCTGCACCTCGGCGATCGCTGCGCGCATCGCTTCTTCACGCTGCGCGCGGATCTGCTCAGCCAGCGCAAGTTTGGCCGCCACGTCGCGATCCTGGCGATTTTCCTGATCCCATTGCAGCGGGATCGAAACCCCGATCGAAGCCATGTTGGAATACTGCGGCCCGCGCTGCCCATAAGACAAATCGACGCTCCAGTCGGATAGCCTGTTGGCCTGGGCGAGGCGCGCGTCGGTTGCCGCCAGGTCTTCCTGTTTTGCCAGTACGACAATTTCCGGATGCATCGCAACATGTTGATCAAGCGCACCGGCGTCGATCGGGATATGGTCGATCGCTGGCTTGTCGGCGAGTGGAAGATCGCCAGGCTCGCCGATCTGGCGCACCAGCGCGATTTTCGCGGTGTGCGCCTTGCGCACAATCTCGCTGGCGCGGTCCTGCAATCCCACTAAAGTCGCGCGGGCAGCCAGCACATCGGACTGGCTGCCACGTCCCGAACGATATGCTGCTTGCGCCGCCTCGATTTCTCCCTGAGCCTGGCGAATCTGCTCGGACATCAATTCGGCGCTCGCCTCGGAATAATAGCGATCCAGCCAGGCCAACGCGGTGTCACGCCGGATGATCAGGGCCATCTCGGCTTTTTCGGCAAGCACCTTGTCGGCCTCGCGCTGGTAATGTTCCCCGCGCAGCCGTTTCTTGTCACCACGCGTGATCTCCTGACTCACGCCTATGGTGCGCTGGGTCATGAAATCCTGGTTGATGCTGAACTGGTCCGCACCGGTTACCGGAAGATTTTCGACGCCGACGCGCAATACCGGGTCTGGATTTTGCGCGGCTGAGACAGCCATGTCGCGGTCCGCGGCAGCGGCAGCATCCTGTCCGGCCAGTTGGCGCGAGCGCTCGACGGCCAGCCGCTGCGCATCGGCCAGCGACAGCTGATTCTGTGCAACTGCCGGCAGAGCAAGCATCAGTGCTGTGCAGACCATCAAAATCGGCAAACCGATACCTGCGGCGCCAATCCGCATGTGATTTTTAAAATCTGATATAAAAGAATGCATATAACCTCCAAACGGCGAAGAATCACCGCTACCCGCGTATGACTCTGGTGGGTGCGGTTTGACCAATCCGCGGGCAGCGCTGACCGCTACACCGCTGTACGCCTATTTCCCCGACGGCTGAAGGCGCGTGACCAGATAATCGCTGCCCGACTGAACAAGCTCGAAGTCAACAGCATCACCGGCCTTGATTCCCCGCGCAAGCGCCGCATCCTTCAACTTGAAACGCATCGTCATTGCGGGCCAGTTCAGGGACGCGATCGGACCATGCGCCAAGGTCACCATCCCTTTGGCGGCGTCTATCTTCCTGACGGTGCCGGTACCGCGATGGGTGACCGGCGTTTTCTCCATTTTTATCTCCTTCATGTCCATGCCGTCCATGTTCATACCAGCATCGGCGATGATGGTCGGGTTGAGTGTACTTGCGTCGGCGTGCTGGACATCGAACATCGGGACGACGCCTGACAGGGCTGCAACGGTCATTACGGAAACAACAAAGGTATTCTTTTTCATCGCAATCATTCCTTCAAATTTGAAATTCACTGGCCGAGTTCGCATTTCCGATGGAGAGGATGAATACAGAGGCAGCGCTGGCAGTAGTGAAAGCGCTGTGCCTCCAAACGTTCTTCAGGACAGGACTCGAATTCAAGTGCGCACCGCAGCCTCGCTGCAGATGCGAACGACAGGATTCGATAGGGAGAACGGCTAATTCAGCAGCCGGAGATAGCGCAGATAGGGGGGAGGCCCGGTAGTGGCGGCGGGCTGTGCGGGAGGTGCGTAGCCGGCGGAATCCGCCATGATGAACAACGCCGCACCGGTAGTAACAACGGCGGGTGCAAAAAGCGGAAGGTCAAAGGCGTATTTTGGCGTATTCGAACTCTGCTCGCAGTGCTTGATGCATAACTGCTTGCCCGGCGAACTGTGCCCTGTGCAAGGATCGCCGGCAGTCTTCATTTGCATAGGTTGTTCCGACTTTTGCAGGGGGGGCAAGTAGTCAGAGACCAGACAACCGCCTGCAGCCACTTTGACCTGGATGAACAGTAGCGTAAACAGAACGAACCAAGCCACCCCGCGTTGCGATGACACGGAAAGCCTGCAGCATGTTGATTTATTGCTCATCTAAATTACTATAGCACAATATTCATCCTAAAGTAATCAGGCGGGTTGATTAACCGATGCTCCCTTGATTTTCCTCAGCCTGAGCTTCATGTCAAAAGGCGATCATGGAGCAGTAAGCACTGGTCCGGATGCGCGAGGTTCTGAAGTGCGAGATTAAATCACTTCACTGGATGGAAGGAGTAAAATGCAATTGCACTTTGCAATCCTGACAGCGAGGGCCATTCTGAGAGAAGGTAGCGATCATGCTCGACGAATTCATCCACGAACCACGCGTTGCCTATTTTTCGATGGAGATCGCGTTGCGCAGCGAGATCCCGACCTACTCCGGTGGGTTGGGCGTACTGGCCGGCGATACTGTGCGTTCGGCGACCGACCTTGAATTGCCGATGGTCGCGGTCAGCCTGGTCAGCCGCGCCGGCTACTTCCGCCAGGAAATCGACACGCAAGGCCGGCAACTGGAACATCCGGCGACCTGGGATCCGAAGCGCTGGGCGCAACCGCTGGATGCCAAGATCGCCGTGCCGATAGACGGGCGCACGGTGTGGATAGGGGCCTGGCTGTATGTGCTGGAAGGCAGCATGGGCGGGCGCCAGCCGGTGCTGCTGCTCGACACCGACCTGAACGAGAACAGCAGCGACGACCGTGAGATCACCCACTATCTCTACGGCGGAGACAACACCTACCGGCTCAAGCAGGAAATCGTGCTCGGCATCGGCGGCGTGCGCCTGCTGCAGGCGGTCGGTTTCACGATCCGGCATTTCCACATGAACGAGGGCCACTCCGCGCTGCTCGGGCTGGAGCTGATGCGCCGGTTCACTTATCCTGTCGAGGAATTGCGTCCCGGCGAATCGCGCTACGACCTGCCGCGCGTGCGCGATCTGTGCAGCTTCACCACTCACACCCCGGTCGAAGCCGGTCACGACCGCTTTCCCTACGACATGGTGCAGCGCGTGCTCGACAACGATTTCGACATTGAAGAGATCAGGCGTCTGGCCGGCGAAGACAGCCTGAACATGACGCGGCTGGCGCTGAACCTGAGCGAATACGTCAACGGCGTCGCGAAGAAACACGCCGAAGTGTCGAATGCGATGTATCCCGGCTACAAGGTCCATGCGATCACCAATGGCGTGCATCCCTTCGTCTGGGCGAACGAGCATTTCCGCCAGCTTTACGATCATTACCTGGCGGGCTGGTGCCACGAGCCGCAGCTGCTGATGCGCGCCGACTGCTGCATCCCGGATGTCGCGATCTGGGAAGCGCATGTGCAGGCAAAACAGCAGCTGATCGAGAGGGTGCAAACCCTGACCGGAGTGACGCTGAAGCCGGAGATTCCGCTACTCGGCTTCGCGCGGCGCATGACCGCCTACAAGCGTCCCGACCTGCTGTTCACCGACCTCGGGCGGCTGAAGCAGATCGCGCGCAGCCAGCCGTTCCAGATCGTGCTCGCCGGCAAGGCGCATCCGCAGGATGACAACGGCAAACACCTGATCGAACAGCTGTGTGCGCATGCGCGCGAGCTGGCCGGCACGATCACGGTGGTGTATTTGCCCGAGTACGATATGGCACTGGCGCAGGCATTGACCGCAGGGGTGGATGTGTGGCTCAACACGCCGCTGCCGCCGCTCGAGGCTTCCGGCACCAGCGGCATGAAGGCCGCGTTCAACGGCGTGCCCAATCTGTCGGTGCTGGACGGATGGTGGATAGAGGGCTGCATCGAAGGCGTGACCGGCTGGGCGATCGGCGACACGGCGGGCATGCCGGATAACAATGCCCGCGTGCTTTACGACAAGCTGGAACAGGTGGTGCTGCCGCTGTATTACGACGCAGACCATGGCGGATGGATCAGGGTGATGAAAGGCGCAATCAGCAAGAACGCATCCTACTTCAACAGCCACCGCATGATGCGCCGCTACGCGACCGAGGCCTACGCGCGCTGATTTCCTGTTGTTATCTGCAAGGAGAAGGATATGGACACAGCCATGGGACCGATAGCGGGCCAGAAGCCGAATTCAAGCCCGAACAACATAGACCCGGTGTGCGGCATGACGGTCAAGCCGGATACCACGCTGCGTTACGACTACGGCGGCAACACCTATCTGTTCTGCAATCCAAAATGCCAGGCAAAGTTCTCTGCCGACCCGGAAAAATATCTGCATCCCGCACCGAAGCAGCCTGAGGCCGCGATACCGGGTGTGACCTACATCTGCCCGATGGATCCGGAAGTGCGCGAGCCCAGGCCGGGTAGTTGCCCGATCTGCGGCATGGCGCTGGAACCGGATATGGCATTCGTGCCCGGTCAGATGCCGGTCGAGGACAATACCGAACTGGATGACATGACACGCCGCTTCTGGATCAGCACGGCGCTGGCGCTGCCGGTATTCATCATCGCGATGACCGCCGACCTGCTGCCGCAGGCGATACCGCAGTCGGTTTCGATGACGGCACTGCAATGGTTCGAATTCCTGCTCGCGACCCCGGTGGTGCTGTGGGGCGGCTGGCCGCTGTTCCAGCGCGGCTGGGCATCGATCGTGAGCCGGCATTTCAACATGTTCACGCTGATCGCGCTCGGCGTCGGCGTGGCGTGGAGCTACAGCGTCGTGGCGATGCTGCTGCCGGGTATATTTCCTCCTGCGATGCACACGATGATGGGTGCGGTGCCGGTGTATTTCGAGGCGGCGGCCACCATCATCGCGCTGGTGCTGATGGGGCAGGTGATGGAACTGCGCGCACGCAGCCGGACCGGTGCGGCGATCAAGCTGCTGCTCGGTCTCGCGCCCAGGACGGCGCGCATCGTGCGCCCCGGCGTCGATGGTAAAGGCGCCGTCGAGGAGGATATCCCGCTGGAGCAAGTGCAGACCGGCCACGTGCTGCGCGTACGCCCCGGCGAAAAGGTCCCGGTTGATGGCATGGTGCTCGAAGGGTCGAGCTCGCTAGACGAATCCATGGTCACGGGCGAATCCATCCCGGTCGAGAAGACCAAGGACGCGCGCCTGATCGGCGGAACGGTCAACGGCACCGGCAGCTTGCTGATGCGCGCCGAAAAAGTCGGCGCGGATACGCTGCTCGCGCACATCGTGCAGATGGTCAGCGAGGCACAGCGCTCTCGCGCGCCCATCCAGCGGCTCGCCGATGTCACGGCAGGCTATTTCGTCCCGGCAGTAGTGCTGGCCGCGATCGCCTCGTTCGCAGTGTGGGGCATGCTCGGCCCTGAGCCGCGCCTGGCACATGCCATCGTCAATGCCGTGGCGGTGCTCATCATCGCGTGCCCGTGCGCGCTGGGGCTGGCGACGCCGATGTCCATCATGGTGGGCACCGGGCGCGGCGCGACGCTCGGCGTGCTGATCAAGAACGCCGAGGCGCTGGAGACGATGGAGAAGGTCGATACGCTGGTGGTGGACAAGACCGGCACGCTGACCGAAGGGAAACCGAAGCTGGTGTCGGTGACGGCGCTCGCGGGACATGACGAAAGCGCAGTGCTGCGCCTCGGTGCAAGCCTGGAGCGCGCCAGCGAACATCCGCTGGCTGCCGCGATCGTCGGCGGCGCGCAGGAAAAAGGAATGACGCTCGCCACAGTGAGCGGTTTCGAGTCATACACCGGCAAGGGTGTGGCGGGAACGGTTGACGGTCACGCAGTCGCGCTCGGCAATCTCAAACTGTTCGAGGACATGCACATTGCAGCCGGCGAACTTGCCGCACGCGCTGATGCTTTGCGCGGCGAGGGCCAGACCGTGATGCTGCTCGCGGTGGATGGCAAGGCAGCAGGCTTGCTCGGTGTCGCCGACCCGGTCAAGGCTTCCGCGCCGGACGCGATTCGCGCGCTGCATGCGGAAGGCGTGCAGGTCATTATGCTGACCGGCGACAACCGCATCACCGCGGAAGCGGTGGCGAGAAAACTCGGCATAGACCGCGTCGAGGCCGAAGTGCTGCCCGACCGCAAGGCGGCCGTCGTCAGGCAATTGCAGAGTCAGGGACGCTTCGTCGCAATGGCCGGCGATGGCATCAACGATGCGCCCGCGCTGGCGCAGGCACAGGTCGGCATCGCGATGGGCACCGGCACCGACGTCGCGATGGAAAGCGCGGGCATCACGCTGGTGAAAGGGGATTTGAATGGAATCGTCCGCGCCGTGCGCTTGTCGCGCGCGACGATGCATAACATCCGCCAGAACCTGTTCTTCGCCTTCGTCTACAACTCGCTCGGCGTGCCGGTCGCGGCCGGGGTGTTGTATCCGTTCTTCGGCCTGCTGCTGTCACCCATCATTGCGGCGGCGGCGATGAGTTTCAGCTCGGTGTCGGTGATCACGAATGCGCTGCGGCTGAGCCGGGTGAAGTTATAAAAAGAACGCAATTGGGTATCCGCATGGGCACAAGATCGTGCCCCTCGTGCCAGCGCTACGCGCTGATCACATCCGCGCATTTCAACCCGCTGATTACCGCACCCTCCAGCGTGGCGGGATAATCGCCGGCGGTGTAGTCGCCGGCCAGCAGCAAACGGGGCAGGGGGGTCAGTTGCAGCGGTCTTTGCAGATTGGGCGAGCAGCAGAACGTGGCGCGCTTTTCGGCGATGACCTTGAACCAGTGCGGCGCTTCGGCGATGCCGAATTCCTCGCGCAGTTCCGCGATCACCCTTTGCGCCAGTTCATCCTGCGGCAGCTCCTGATGTATGCCTTCCGCGCTGATCACGGCGGCGAGCAGTCCGCGCTGGCCGGCGATGCGCCCCTTGTCGAACAGCCACTGGCTGTAACGCCGGTGCAGACCGAGCATCGCGTGGGGCAGCGCGACCCGAACCGGATATTGCAGGTACACGGTGTAGATCGGCTGCTGTTCAAGGCCGTCGATCAAGGCGACGGTGGCCGCAAGTTCCGGGATGGGGCGCAGCAGTTTCGCCGCTGCGGCAGGCGCTGCGGCACAGACCACATGGCTGAATTCCTCGGTGCCCAGCGCAGTGGTGATCGCGATACCGTCTTCGAGCGGATGCAACGCTTCCACGGCGCATCCTATGCACACCTTGCCCCGCTTCAGTTCGACATAGTCTGCAGCGCGCTGCGGGAACAGCGCGGTGAAATTGATGCGCGGCAGCAGCATGTCGCTGTATGCGCGCGACTGGTTCAGTGCGTCGCGCAGCACATTCAGGAATATCCGGGCGGAGGCCTTGCGGATCGGCGTGTTCAGTGCGGCGATGCACAGCGGTTCCCAGAGCTTCGCACTCAGGTCCGCATCCTGGCTGTGTTGCGCGAGCAGTTCGGTGACGCTGATGTCGCCTCCCTCTGCTTCGGCCCCTCTCCCATGAATGTGAGAGGGGAGTTGAAAGTTGATGCGGCGCAACGCGAGCATGAAGCGCGCGGCATGCAGGCGTTCGCGCGGCGTCAGACCCTGTGCGGTCAGCAGCGCAACCAGCAAATGGAAAGGAGCGGACAGGCGCGGGGCTTTCAGCGAGAATTCGCCGTGCAGATCGAGTTGCAGCGGCAGGCGCAGGAAATCCTGTTCGATATTGCCGCCGACCTTTTCGATGATGTTCAGGGTCTGGATATAGCAGCCGAGCAGCAGATGCTGGCCGTTGTCCAGTACCGTGTCCTGATAGTGCACGCCGCGCGCGCGCCCGCCGAGTTGCTTGGCGCTTTCGAATACGGTGACGTTCACGCCGCAATCGGCCAGTGCGACGGCGGCGGCCATGCCGGCGTAGCCGCCGCCGACCACTGCGACATTTTTTTGTTGATGGTTGTTCATTGGTTCATTTTGGCAGGTTGTTTTTTTGAGTATTTACCCCCATCCTGACCTTTCCCCTCAAAGGAGGAAGGAAGCCGATGTTCTATGAGGCCAGCCAGGTCCTGACCGCCAGCCAGAGTTTGTAAGCGGTGCCCAGCGAGACGCGCTCCTTCAGCACATGGCAGCCGCTGGCGACGACCTCATCCAATGTGGCCTGATAGATCGCCGCCATGATCAGTCCGGTGCGCTGCGACTTGCGGTCGGCCGCGGGCAGCTGGTCGATTGCTTGCTTGTAGTAGCGCCGCGCGCGCTCGACCTGGAACGCCATCAGCTTGCTGGAAGTTTTCGGTCTCTTTGGAATCGAGGATATCCGCCGCAGTCACGCCGAACTGCTGCATCTCGTCCATCGGGATATAGATGCGGTTGCGGCGCGCGTCTTCGCCGACGTCGCGGATGATATTGGTGAGCTGGAAGGCGATGCCGAGGTCGTGCGCGTACTTCAGCGTCTTGCGGTCGGTGTAGCCGAAGATCCCGGCGGCGAGCAGGCCGACCACCGAGGCGACGCGGTAGCAGTATAGTTGCAGCGATTTGAAGTCGGCATAGCGCGGCTGATCGAGGTCCATCTCCATGCCGTCGATGATCTCGAGCAGGTGTTCCTGCGACAGGTTGAAGCGCTGCACCACAGGCACCAGCGCCTGTGCGACCGGGTGCTGCGGGATTCCGCCATAGACCGAGGCGACTTCGCTGCGCCACCAGTTGAGTGTGGTGCGCGCCACATCGGCATCCGAGCATTCGTCGACGACGTCGTCGACTTCGCGGCAGAAGGCATACAGCGCGGTGATCGCGCGGCGTTTTTCCCCGGGCAGGAAGCGGAAGCTGTAGTAGAAACTGGAACCGCTGGCGGCAGCCTTGTCCTGGCAATACTGGTAAGGATTCATAACGATAGTCAAAAAGGAGCACTTTTGGCCAGCATGATAACCCAGTCATGCGGCTTCAATACCGGGCGCTGGCGGAACATGTCGTAGCGCGCGGCTTCAAGCTTGGCGAGGATGCGCAGGCCGCCGGCGATGATCATGCGCATCTCCAGGCCGATGCGGCCGGTGAGGATGCTGCCCAGCGGCTTGCCCGAGATCATCAGCGCGCGCGCCCTGTCCACCTGGAACTTCATCAGCGCGCGCCAGCCATCGTCGCAGATGCCCTGCGCGATCTGCTGCTCGCCGACGCCATATTGCGCCAGCTCATCCAGCGGCAGATAGATGCGCCCGATCGCATAGTCCTTCGCGACGTCCTGCCAGAAATTGATGATCTGCAGGCTGGTGCAGATCGCATCCGAATAGGCGATGTTGACCGGCGTGGCTTCGCCGTACAGGTGCAGCAGCAGGTTGCCGACCGGGTTGGCGGAACGGCGGCAGTAGTCCAGCAGGTCGGGGAAATCGGCATAGTGCTTCTTGACCACGTCCTGCGAGAACGCATCGAGCAGGTCATGAAAGGGTTGCAGCGGCAGCGCATGCTGGCGGATTTCGGCGGCGAGGTTCTGGAACAGCGGGGTGAGCGGCGTCTCGTTGCGCGCGATGCGCGCCAGTTCCGCGCGGAACCCGTCGAGCTGCCGCAGGCGTTCATCGTCGGGCAATTTGCCCTCGTCGGCGATGTCGTCCGCGGCGCGGGCGAAATGGTAGATCGCCGCGACCGGCTTGCGCAGGTGCTTGGGCATCAGGATGGAAGCAACAGGAAAATTTTCGTAGTGGTCTACGGACATTGCAAAAGATCGTTTCTGTGCAGCATGAACACGAATTGGTCGCCTGCGGACACATCCAGCCAGGTGAACGGCAGGTCAGGGTAGGCGGCTTCCAGCGCGTCGCGGTTGTGGCCGATCTCGACGATCAATATGCCGTCGCGGATTGAGGTGCTGCGCGGCCTGTTCGAGGATGATGCGCGTCGCATCCAGGCCGTCTTGCCCGCTGCCGAGCGCCATTTTTGGCTCGTACAGATATTCCTGCGGCAGCGCTGCGACCGAGGCGGCATCGACGTAGGGAGGGTTGCTGACGATCAGGTCGTAACGTTTGCCGCCGAGTTTGGTGTACAGATCCGATTCGATCAGGCTGATGCGGTCCTGCAGCCGGTAGTCGGCGACGTTGCGTTCGGCCACGGCCAGCGCGTCCGCAGACAGGTCCGCCGCGTCCACCCGGGCATAGGGAAAGGCGTGCGCGGCGAGGATGGCCAGGCAGCCGCTGCCGGTGCACAGGTCGAGCACGCTGTGGACATCATCCGCATCGGCGATCCACGGGCTGAGCCGTTCGATCAGCAGTTCGGCGATGAACGAGCGCGGCACAATGACGCGCTCGTCCACATAAAAGCTGAAATCGCCCAGCCATGCCTGATGGGTCAGATACGCCGCAGGGATGCGCTTTTCGACGCGCTGGCGGATGATGTCCAGCACCTCGGCGCGCTCGCTGGCGGTCAGGCGTGCATCGATGAATGGCTCCAGCCGGTCCAGCGGCAGGTGCAGCGTATGCAGGATCAGGTATACGGCTTCGTCGTAGGCGTCATTGCTGCCGTGTCCGAAGAACAGCCTGGCCTGGTTGAAGCGGCTCACCGCGAAGCGCAGATAGTCGCGCACGGTGTGCAGGCTTTGTGCGGCTTCGGACAGATAATCGCTCATGTGCAAAGCAGGATCTCCAGCGTGCGCTGGTAAGTCAGCTTGAGCGGCTCGATGTCGGCCACGCCCACGCATTCGTTGAGCTTGTGTATCGTCGCATTCAGCGGCCCGAACTCGATCACCTGCGGGCAGATGTCGGCGATGAAGCGTCCGTCCGAGGTGCCGCCGCTGGTGGAAAGCTCGGGCGTGATGCCGTATGACTGTTCGATCGCCCGGCTGATCGCGGCGACCAGGCTGCCCTTGGCAGTGAGGTACGGCTTGCCGGACAATTCCCACTTCAGGTCATAGCTCAGGCCATGCCGGTCGAGGATTGCATGGACCTTGTCCTTCAGTCCCTGTTCGGTGCTGGCGGTGGAGAAGCGGAAGTTGAACCAGATTTCGACCGTGCCGGGCACCACATTGGTCGCGCCGGTGCCGCCGTTGATGTTGGAGATCTGCCAGGAGGTCGGCGGAAAATATTCGTTGCCGTTGTCCCAGGTGGTGGCGGCGAGCTCGGCGATCGCCGGCGCGGCCATGTGGATCGGGTTCTTCACCAGGTGCGGATAGGCGATGTGGCCCTGCACGCCCTTGACGATCAGCGTGCCGGACAGCGATCCGCGCCGCCCGTTCTTGATCATGTCGCCGACCTTCTTGTTCGAGGTCGGTTCGCCGACGATGCAATAATCTATCGTTTCGCCGCGCGCCTGCAACGACTTCGACGACGCGTACGGTGCCGTCCACCGCCACGCCTTCTTCGTCGGAGGTGATCAGCAGCGCGATCGAACCGCCGTGTTTCGGATGCTGTGCCGAGGAACGCCTCGATCGCGGTGATGAAGGCGGCGATCGAGGTCTTCATGTCGGCCGCGCCGCGCCCGTACAGCATGCCGTCGCGTATCGTCGGCTCGAACGGCGGGCTGAACCATGATTCGGCCGGGCCGCTGGGGACGACATCGGTGTGCCCGGCGAACACCACGACGGGGCCGGTCGTGCCGCGCCGCGCCCAGAAATTGTCGACGTTGCCGAAGCGCATGCGCTCGATGCTGAAACCGAGGCTTTCCAGGCGCTCGATCAGGATGTCCTGGCAGCCGGCATCATCCGGGGTCAGCGAGCGGCGCGCGATCAGCGCTTTGGCGAGTTCCAGTGTGCCTGACGCGTGGTTTGCAGTGATGGATTCAGACATGATGTATTCAGGGTTGCACTTTGAAGATTTTCGAATAAGCCGCCGCGTCGAAACCGACATGCAGCAGTTTGCCGTTCTGTTCCAGCAACGGGCGTTTGATCACGCTGGTCTTTTCCAGCATCAGCGCGAGCGCGGCATGCAGCATCCTGGATGTCCTGCTTGCGCTGTTCCGGCAGGCCGCGCCAGGTCAGCCCGCTGCGATTGACCAGTTTGGTCCAGTCGGTTTGCTTCAGCCAGGATAGTGCAGTCGCTTCATCCAGCCCGTGCTTGTTGAAATCGTGGAACTCGACCGCGATGTGATGGGCAGCCAGCCAGTCGCGCGCTTTCTTCACCGTGCTGCAGTTTGCGATGCCATATAGCTTAGTCATTCAGGTTGAGCTTGATGCTGCCGAGATCGGACTTCGGGGCGGGAGCACCGGCAATCTGCTTGGGATCGAATACCGGGACTTTCTGGGTGCTGGTGCGCTCCGAGAAATCGACCAGCGAAGACAGGTTGCTGGCCGAATCGGCATTGCGCAGTGCTTCTTCCTTGGTGATCTCTCCCTTCTTCAGCAGTCTGTAAAGCGCCTGCTCGAAAGTCTGCGAACCGGCGGACACGCTCTTTTCGATCGACTCGCGTATCTTGTCCAGTTCGTCGTTCTTGATCTGGTCGGCGATCAGCGTCGTGTTCAGCAGGATCTCCACAGCGGGGACCTGTTTGCCTTTCACGTTGCGCACCAGGCGCTGCGAGATTACCGCGCGCAAGCACATCGACAAATCGGCCAGCACCCCCTGGCGCGATTCATAGGGGAAGAAGTTCACGATGCGGTTCAATGCATGGTAACTGTTGTTGGCGTGCAGCGTGGCCAGGCACAGATGCCCGGTCTGGGCGAAGATCAGGGCGTGCTTGAGCGTTTCGCGTTCGCGCACCTCGCCTATCATCAGCACATCGGGTGCCTCGCGCATTCCGCTGGACAGGGCGTTTTCGTAGGAGAGCGTGTCCGAGCCGATCTCGCGCTGATTCACGATGGACTTGCCGTGCCTGAAAATATATTCGATCGGTTCCTCTATCGTCAGGATGTGGCCGCCGGTGGTGTTGCTGCGATGTTCTATCATCGAGGCGAGCGTCGTGGATTTACCGGAACCGGTCGCGCCGACCACCAGCACCAGGCCGCGCTTTTCCATGATCAGTTCTTTGAGTATCTCGGGCAGGTTCAATTCCTCGGCGTTCCCTATCCTGGCCTTGATATAGCGGGCCACGATGGCCACGTCGCCGCGCTGGCGGAACACGTTGATGCGGAACGTCCCGATGCCTGCGGCATTGAACGAGAAATTCAATTCCAGCCTGGTTTCGAATTCTGCGACCTGTTTCGGCGTCATCATCTCGTAGGCGATGCGCTTGACCACCTCGCCGTCGAGCACCTGGGCGTTGACCGGCATCGTGATGCCTTCGATCTTGATGTTGACCGGCGCGCCGACCGAGAAGAACAGGTCCGATGCGCTCTTGTTGGCGGCGAGTTGCAGTAACGGTGTGATGATCATCGTGGGCTCCTCAAAATCCAGAATCTGGTTGCCATACTTCGCGTTGCTCCAATTAAAGTCAATTTTAATGCTTTACTGCTTTGCGCCCGTTGCCGATACTACGGCTTCGAGGAAGCGGACATTGGCAGGTTGGGTGGAGCGTAGCGATACCCAACGGTAACAACAAAAGATAATGATGGGTATCGCTGTGCTCCACCCATCCTACGCTTGCTCCACGGCTCCTTGCACTCGGGCTGCTCGCTGCGATTTCTTGAGGTACCAAAGTGCCGGACCTGTTCAATCGGATCAGATCCCGCGCAGCAATTCGTTGATGCCGACCTTGGACAGGGTCTTGGCATCGACCTTCTTGACGATCACCGCGCAGTACAGGCTGTAGCTGCCATCCTTGGCGGGCAGGCTGCCGCTGACCACCACCGAGCCGGCCGGCACCCGGCCATAGCTGATCTCGCCGGTCTCGCGGTCGTAGATCTTGGTGCTTTGCCCGATGAACACGCCCATCGACATCACCACGTTGTCCTCGAGGATCACGCCTTCGACGATCTCGGAGCGCGCGCCGACGAAGCAGTTGTCGCCGATGATGGTCGGGTTGGCCTGCACCGGTTCGAGCACGCCGCCGATGCCGACGCCGCCGGAGAGATGCACGTTCTTGCCGATCTGCGCGCAGGAACCGACCGTAGCCCAGGTGTCCACCATCGTGCCTTCGTCGACATAGGCGCCGATGTTGACGTAGGAGGGCATCAGCACCACGTTCTTGGCGATGTATGCGCCCCTGCGCGCGGCCGCGGGCGGCACCACGCGGAAGCCGCCTTCGCGGAAATCGCGGCTGTTGTAGTCGGCGAACTTGGACGGCACCTTGTCGTAGTAGTTGGTGAAACCGCCCTTGATGAAGGCGTTGTCCTCCAGGCGGAACGACAGCAGCACCGCCTTCTTCAGCCATTGGTGGGTGACCCACTGGCCGTCTATCTTCTCGGCTACGCGCAGCTTGCCCTGGTCGAGCTGGGCGATGACGCTGTCGACTGCTTCCTTGAGCTGCGCGTCGGCATTGCGCGGGGTGATCTCGGCGCGGCGCTCGAAACCCTGTTCGATGATTTGCTGCAATTGATCCATGATGGCTTTCTGTAGTTTGAGTGTCAGTCCAGTGTCGAAACGTATGCTGCGATGCGCTGCGCGGCCTCCATCGCCTCGGCGGTGCTGGCGACCAGCGCGATGCGCACGAAATCCCTGCCCGGATTCACGCCGTCCGCGCTGCGCGCGAGATAGCTGCCCGGCAACACGGCGACATTATAGTCGCGATACAGTTGTTGCGCGAAGGCGGTGTCGGAGACCGGCGTGCGCAGCCACAGGTAGAAGCCGGCATCCGGCATCTGCACCGGCAGCACCGGCGCGAGTATCTGGGTGACCTGGGTGAATTTCTCGGTATACAGGCGGCGGTTCTCGGCGACGTGGGCCTCGTCGTTCCAGGCGGCGATGCTGGCCGCCTGGATCGCCGGATTCATCGCCGAACCGTGATAGGTGCGATACAGCGCGAACTTTTCGATGACACCGGCATCGCCCGCGACAAAGCCGGAACGCATGCCGGGCACGTTGGAGCGCTTCGACAGGCTGGAGAACACCACCAGGTTGCGGTAGTCGTCGCGACCGAGCAGCCGGGCGGCCTGCAGCGCGCCCAGCGGCGGGCGTCCGCGAACGGGCATAGTTGCGCCAGGCCTGATTGAAACGGCCGCTGCATTCATCTCCGGGGTCACATCCCCGCCGCGCGGGGCCCCTGTTCCGCCCTCCGACGGTGCGTCAAAATAGATCTCGGAATAGCATTCGTCGGACGCGATCACAAAGCCGTAGCGGTCGGACAGTTCGAACAATGCCTGCCATTCGGCCAGCGGCATCACCCGCCCGGTCGGATTGCCCGGCGAGCACACATAGACCAGCTGGGTGCGCTGCCAGACCGTTTCCGGAAGTTGAGCCAGATTCAGCGCATAGTCGTCATCCGGCAGCGTGTTCAGGAAATACGGCGTGGCCCCGGCCAGGAACGCCGCGCCTTCGTAGATCTGGTAGAACGGGTTGGGGCAGACCACCGCGGGGTTGCTTTTCGTCCGGTCGATGACCGCCTGGGCGAATGCGAACAGCGCCTCGCGGCTGCCGTTCACCGGCAATACCTGGGTCCTGGCGTCCGGCGCCGGGATACCGTAGCGCGTGCTTAGCCAGCCGGCGATCGCGTTGCGCAGCGCGTCGCCGCCGGCGGTTGTGGGATAATTCGCCAGCCCGTCGAGGTTCGCGGTCAGCGCGTCGCGGATGAATTGCGGCGTGGCGTGCCTGGGTTCGCCGATCGACAGGCTGATCGCCGCATGGTCCCGGCTGGGGGACACCTCGCCGAACAGCGCGGCCAGCCTCTGGAAAGGATAGGGCTGTAATTTTTGCAGGTCGGGATTCATCATTCTGTCTCAATGGCGCGCCAAAATCAGCGCGCATTATACGGGCGCATCGCACAAATGGGGATTGGCCGGTGTCATCACAGCGAAATGCTTTGCCGAGTCGCCGGGATACTGAGCGGCGCGCTGGTATGGGGGCTGATCTGGTATCCCTACCGGGTGTTGCTGCAGGCAGGCCTGTCAGGCCCGCTGGCGACACTGACAACCTATGTGCTGGCGATGCTGATCGGGGCCTTCATGCTGCCGCGCGTATGGCGCGAACTGCGCACCCATCACAGGGCCGCAGCGAGCGGGTGGACAGCCGCACTGGTGCTGAGCGCGGGCTGGACCAATCTGGGCTATGTGCTGGCGATGCTGCACGGCGAGGTGATGCGCGTGCTGCTGCTGTTCTATCTCGCGCCGCTGTGGACCGTGCTGTTCTCCTACTGGCTGCTGGGCGAACGGCTGGACCGCTACGGCTACCTGGTGATGGCGCTGTCCTGCAGCGGCGCGGGGATCATGCTGTGGGAGCCGCAGCAAGGCCTGCCGCTGCCACAGAATCTTTCCGAATGGACAGGCCTGTCGGCCGGGATAGGGTTCGCGCTTTCCAACGTGGTTTCGCGCCGCGCGGCGTACTTGAGCGTGGAGGCCAAGACCTGGAGCGTGCTGTCCGGCACTGTATTACTGACGCTGCCGCTGCTGTTCTGGCAGGGCGGGGCGCTGATGCCTGCGCACTTCACGGTCCAGGCCTGGCTGGTGCTGGCTCTGCTCGGCACCGCGCTGTGCGCCACCGGCTATGCGGTGCAGTACGGGGTCACCTATATGCCGTCCAACCGTGCCGCGCTGCTGTTCCTGTTCGAGCTGGTGGTGGCGGCGCTGTCCTCCTATCTGCTGGCCGGCGAGGTGATGCGGATGCGTGGCTGGGTCGGCGCTGCGCTGATTGTCTCGGCCAGTCTGCTGTCGGAGAACCGGCACCGGGCGGACCGCGCTGCGCAGTGATGCCGGGCTAGGGCCTTCAGGCCACTGTCACGCTCTTGTCTGCGTATACATCCTGGATCGCATTCAGCAGCGCGATGCCGTCCTTCATCGGCTTCTGGAACGCCTTGCGCCCGGAGATCAGCCCCATGCCGCCGGCGCGCTTGTTGATTACCGCGGTGTGCACGGCCTGGTGCAGGTCGTCCTTGCCCGATTCGCCGCCGGAGTTGATCATGCCGACCCGGCCCATGTAGCAGTTCGCCACCTGGTAGCGCACCAGGTCGATCGGGTGGTCGCTGGTCAATTCGCTGTACACCTTCGGATTGGTCTTGCCGAATTTCAGCGCGGTGTAGCCGCCGTTGTTCTCGGCCATCTTCTGCTTGACGATGTCAGCATTGATGGTCACCGCGAGGTGGTTGGCCTGGCCGGTCAGGTCGGCGGACACGTGGTAATCCTTGTCCGCAGTCTTGAACGCCGGGTTGCGCAGATAGGCCCACAGTATCGTCGCCATGCCGAGCTCGTGCGCGTGCGCGAATGCCTCCGACACTTCCAGTATCTGGCGGCGCGATTCTGTCGAACCGTAAAACACCGTCGCGCCCACCGCGACCGCGCCCAGGTCGAACGCCTGGTCCACGCTGGCGAACAGCGTCTGGTCGAATTCGTTGGGGTAGGTCAGCAGCTCGTTGTGGTTGATCTTCACGATGAACGGAATCCGGTGCGCATAGCGCCGCGCCACCGAGGACAGCACGCCCAGCGTCGAGGCCACGCCGTTGCAGCCGCCCTCGATCGCGAGCTTCACGATGTTCTCCGGATCGAAATAGACCGGGTTGGGCGCGAACGACGCGCCGCCGGAATGTTCCACGCCCTGATCCACCGGCAGCAGCGAAAGGTAGCCGGTGTTGGCCAGCCGCCCGGTGCCATACAGCGCCTGCAGGCTGCGCAGCACGCCGGGTTTGCGGTCCTTGATCGCGACCACGCGCTCGATGTAATCCGGCCCCGGCAGATGCAGCGATTCCTTCGGTATCCCGGCGCAGCGGTGCTGCAACAGATGCTCCGCTTCATCCCCCAGCATTTGCACGATGTTCGTCATGATCTCGCTCCCGGTGGTTACAGGTGCCGCCTATGTTACTCCTCCTGCCGCACAAGAAAAGCCGGCCCGGTGCAGGCGCCCGGCATAAATGCCAGAGGGTGCCGCAGGTATAATCCGTGCAGTCCACCCTTACAGGCACCACATGACGACCGCTACCGATGGCCCCCGAGCACACCCCGCGGCGGACAGCGCGATGATCACCGCGATCCTGCATGCGACCTTCCTCTGCGCAGACCTGGCCCGGTCGCGCGCCTTTTACGAAGGTGTGCTGGGGCTGCAGCCCGATCCCAATCGCCCCGAGATGAGTTTTGACGGCGTGTGGTACGACGTCGCACCGGGCCAGCAGATCCACCTGATGCGGCTGCCCGATCCGGAAGCCGGACTGCAGCGCCCCGCGCACGGCGGGCGCGACCGCCACGTCGCGCTGGGGGCATCCGATGTTGCCGCGTTGGCCAGGCGGCTGGATCAGGCCGGGATAGGCTGCACGCTGAGCGCATCAGGGCGCAAGGCGCTGTTCTGCCGCGACCCGGACGGCAATGCGCTGGAGTTCATCGAAAGCGTTTGACCAAGCGAGGAGCCGTTGGCTGCGCACGGGATGAGATGCGTGCCACGCACAAATGAAATTACCAAAAATAATTTACTGGTATTTGTCTGCATCTCGGCCTTTGCCGTCAGTTGCGAACGGCAGCTTCGGAGGTATGAATTCAGGTTCGTGTCCGGCAGCAGCGTGCCCATTGCTGACATCACGGCTTCGAGGAAGCGGATATTGGTAGGTTGGGTGGAGCGTAGCGATACCCAACGATAAAATCAAAGGAAATGATGGGTATCGCTACGCTCCACCCATCCTACGCGAGCTGTATGCAATTCTGTCTTACGGTGCCGGATTCGGATAGCGCCTGTACACCGCTTCAATCTGTTCGAATGCTTCGAGTCGACATTCAGAACTGTGCGCTAATTGGATTTGTTTTCTTTGCAGAACTCGAGGAACGAGACCATATCCATCGGTTTGGCAATGAAGTAACCCTGTGCGGTATCGCATCCCACGTTCTTCAGCGTATCCCAGTCCTGTTGCGTCTCCACCCCTTCGGCCACGCTCTTGACCTTCAGTTTATGCGCCATGTCTATGCTCGACTCGACCACGATGCGCAAAGCTTCGTTGTCGGCGAAGTCTTTCACGAAGGACTGGTCGATCTTGAGTTCGCTGAAGGCGATGCGGGTGAGCTGCTGCAGGCTGGAATAGCCGGTTCCGTAATCGTCGATGGAAAGCTGGAATCCATTCATGCACAGGCGCGCCAGGTTTTCCAGCGCATGTGCAACGTCGGTCATGGCCGCGGTTTCGGTGATTTCCAGAATGACATGGCGTGTGTCTAGCCCGGCATTTCGCACCACGTGGGTGATCCTGTCCGCCACCGTCGTATCGTCCAGCGAGACCAGCGAAAGATTGACCGCGATGGAATGTATGTAGCCTTCGTCGTGAAACAAACGGCAGGCTGCGGCGGCTTTTTCCAGCATCATAAACGTAAGTTGATCAATATTGCCGCTCTGCTCAAGCAGTGGAATGAAGGCATAGGGGCTGATCACACCACGCTCCGGATGGATCCAGCGCGCCAATGCTTCGGCCCCCACCAGACGGCCCGTTTTCAGATCCACTTTGGGTTGGAAGAAAGGCTCAAACTGCTTTGCTCGGATGCCATGCAATACTTCATCAAGCGTAAAGCTTTCAGTGACTGCAGGCTGCCGTTGCCATTTGACCTCCGAACGATCGAATTTTTCAAGCAACTCCTTGAGCTGCCCCAGCATGATCGGTTTCTCGACCGCCCCCAGCAGTTTGACGCCATACATTTTAGCCATACGCACCGCCGAGGCCAGCAGCCTGTTGCCCAGCGCGCTGATGATGATGATAGAAATGTCGTGGTGTCCATGTCCCATGTGCCGCACAAACTCGAGTCCATCCATTTCCGGCATGTTCAAATCGCAAATGACGATATCTACCGGGACATTATTCTCCCCGCGGATCATTTCAAGTGCCAGCTTGCCGTCGCTCACGTCGGTTATCGACGACACTTCGAGTGTGCGCAGCATTTTGATGGCCATCTTGCGCTGAAAGTCGTCATCCTCGACAACCAGGATACTCAGTTCACGGATATTCATTTGTACACCTTCGGATTTCTTGCCTGGGCAAGGAATGATTCAAACTGTCGCACGGCCTCTTCCAATGCGAATTCTGCTTTCGCTGCACCGGCAAGATCACCATCCTGCGCCGCATGTTCGATGGCCGCGCAAGCTGCCGCAATGTATGTTGCTCCCACCATTCTGCTGGAGCCTTTCATCCGATGCGCTGCGCTGGCCACTTTGGCCGGGTCGCCCTGTGCCAGCATTTCGGCCAGGCTGGTGCGGTCGGTGCGAATAGACGACTGAAAGTCGAGCAGCACTTGCATATGCTCGGCGCTGTCCGGCACAACCTGCTTCAGCTGGTCAAAATCGATCGGCTCCTTGATCCGGCCATCATCAATGTCGCGCAACGGATGTGCGGGTGCGCTGTCGCTGGATTCGGGAATGGACAGCCACTTGGCCAGCGTCTTTTTCAGTTGCGCAAGATTGGCCGGTTTGACCAGCAGATCATCCATGCCGGAAGCGAAGCATTGCTCGTTTTCCTTGGGGAGCGCGTTGGCTGTCCAGGCGATGATAACGGTGCGGGGGAGTCCTTTTTCGGACTCGGTTTTGCGTATAGCACGCGACAGGGCATAGCCATCCATCTCCGGCATGTGGCAGTCGGAAATGATCAGCGCAAAGGCTTTTTCCCGCCACATCAGCAGTGCCTCGGCGCCATTTTCCGCCGTTTCGGCGCGCAGGCCGAGCAACTTGATCTGGCGTACCAGCAGATCGCGGTTGATCGGATGATCGTCCACCGCCAGCACCAGCGGTGCGTCGGCGCCGCCGTCAAACAGGGGCTTGACTGCTCTTTGTTCCACGGTGAGGTTTTGAGTTTGCAGTGCCTCCCCGGGCACACCCGAAACCGGCAGGGTCAGCGTGATACTGAAGGTGGATCCCTCGCCCGGCTCGCTGACCAGTTCTATCTGCCCATCCATCAGATCAACCAGGCTCTTGCAGATCGCCAGCCCCAGTCCGGTTCCGCCGAACATCCTGGCGGTGTTGACACTCTCCTGCTGGAAGCGCCGGAACAGGTGCTGCTGCGCGTCCCTGGCGATGCCGATGCCGGTATCCTTGACGGCAAAGCGTATCCGCTCGCCGCTGTCGATTTTCTCGAGCAGAGTGGCGCTAAGCGAGATTTCGCCGCTATGGGTGAACTTGATCGCATTGCTGACGAAGTTGTTCAGCACCTGGGAGAGTCGCAGCGCATCGACGATGTGTGCCGGACTGATGCGTGTGTCGATGTGTTGCCGCAACACCAGGCTTTTGGCGCTGGCTACCCGTGAGTAGGTGTTGATGACCTCCTGCAGCAGCTGGGGAATGGAGGTCGCATGCGGCGTGAGATGCAGTTTGCCGGCTTCGATCTTGGACCAGTCCAGGATGTCGTTGACGATGCGCAGCAGGTTCCTGGCCGATTCCCACGCCGCCTGCAGCGTCTCGTTCTGGTCGTGATTGAGCGGAGTCAGCGAAAGCACTTCCAGCATGCCCAGCATGCCGGTGAGCGGGGTGCGGATCTCGTGGCTCATCGTTGCAAGGAAGGAATCCTTGGCGCGGTTGGCCATTTCGGCCTGATTCTTGGCCACGATCAGATCCTGCTCAGCTTGCTTGTGTGCGGTAACATCGCGCGCCGTAGCGAACATGAGCCCGCTCGCATCGGGTACGGATTTCCAGGACAATATGCGCCACGAACCGTCCTTGTGCCGATAACGGTTTTCGAAATTCAATACCCTTTCACCGGCAGCGACCTGCCGCTCGACTTCGCGCAACGTGGCAGCAGTATCGTCCGGGTGCACGAAATCGAGAAACGGCCGTGCCAGGATCTCTTCTGTGCTCCAGCCCAATGTTCGCGTGAATGCGGGACTGATGCGCTTGAAATAACCGTCCTTGCTTGAGATGCACAACATATCCAGCGAGAGTGAGAAAAAAAGGTCGAGCTGATCTTCGGCTTCTTTGCGCGCCGAAATGTCACGCATGATTCCGGTGAAGTGGCGCTGCTTTCCAAGCCACATCTCGCTCACCAGCAGATTCAATGGGAAAGTGCGGCCATCCTTGTGCAGTCCTGAGACTTCGCGTTCCTTGCCAATGATATGCGCCTCACCGGTGAGGCAGTAACGCTCGATGTAGTTTTCGTGTTCGCTGCGGTACGGTTCAGGCATCAACTTGCCGATACTTTGCCCGTTGGTTTCAGCGGCGGTGTAGCCGAAAATCTGCTCTGCTGCGGGGTTGAAAGACTCGATGAGACCGTGTTCGCTGATCGTGATGATGCCGTCCGCTACAGTATCGAGTATCGTCCGGATGCGCATAGCGCTATCATGCAAAGCCGCTTGCGCCGCGTATTCATTGCTCACGTCGCGAAACACCAGCACCGCACCGGAGATGATTCCGTCGCGATTGCGTATCGGTGCGCAACTGTCGGCGATGGGGCGCTCGCTGCCGTCGCGTGCGATCAGCACGGTGTCGTTGGCCAACCCTTGAATGACACCCTGCGCCAGGGTTGTCGCTACCGGGATGGTGGCGGGCTGGCGTGTCTGGTGGTTGATGATGTGGAACACATCGTCCACCGGATGTCCGGCCGCCTCGGCCTGCGCCCAGCCGGTGAGTTGTTCGGCGACAGGGTTGAGGCGAGTCACCCGTCCCTGCGCATCGGTGGTCATCACCGCATCGCCGATCGAGTCCAGCGTGACGGAGAGATTTTCCTCGCTGGCGCGCAGCTGATCCCGCGCCTGTGCGCGCGCCATGATTTCGCGGCGGATTGCCAGAAACAGCGTGGTGAGGAGGGCTACAGCGACCAGCAGCGTAGCCAGCAGCGAAACAAGTATGAATCGTCGTTCCTGCTTCAGGGTCGCCTGGCGGGCTGACAATAGCTGCGATTCCGCTTTGTCCATGCGAAGGATCAAGTCGCTTATGTCCCGCATCTGATTGATCCCGTCTTCGCGGGAGATCTCGGTCCTGGCAGCGGACAAGCCGCGGTATTCGAAGATCACCAGATGCTTGTTGAGCTCGTCCATACGCTGGGCGAGCAGCACCTTGAGTTTTGCCAGGCTTTCCAGTTGTGCCGGGTTGTCGGAGACGAGTTGCGCCAGATTGTGCTTGTCTTCGTCCAGGTCGGTGACGAAGCGCTGGCGCTCCACCTTGAAGGCCTGCTTCCCGGTAAGCAGGTAACCGCGCTGCGATGACTCGACTTGGGCTATCGTGCCATAGAGTTTGCTTAATTCGGCGAGAACTTCCCGGGTGTGCTCGACCCATTGCGCAGAATTTTCGTATTCGGCTCCTGCGCGATAGGTATATCCGCCCATTATGAACAGCAGCACGATTGCGCTGACAAATCCGGCCAGTATCTTGATCTCGACCGAGCTCCGGCCAGTATGATGATGTCCTGATGCCGAGCTTGCGCGTATCATGCCGATCCCGAGCAATGCGAATGCGGCAGCGGTATTCACTGCCAACGGCGGCAGCAAGCGATCGGTGACCAGTTCGCCGGCGTTCCACACATAGCCGAGGAACGAGATCCCGCCTATGGCCAACACCAGTATCGATAATAGCTGCGCCAGCGCGCCCAGTGCACGCCATGGCAAAATGGTCAGGGCCAGTCCTATCATCGCGAACGCGGCGGCGGAGTAGGGCGACATGCGGCCGCGTATGATGTTGTAGGCGATGTCGGTGTCCCGGAACAGCAATTCGTCTATCCCCAGTCGCCAGCCGAACAGGTATTCGCCCATTGTGGCGAGGCCGAGTGCCATCACGGCGACACCCAAAGCTTGCGCAATACGCTGTTGCGGCTGCGATGAGCGGTTGCCGAACAGGTACAAGGCGCAGGCACACAGTATCAGGCCGATCGCCGTGTTGGCTTTCATCTCGACCGCACCGGGGAGCACGCTCTTCAACAGGGGAACGGAAAACATCCAGCCGGCCAGCACGACAATCCCCAGCACGCCGGTGATCGCTGCGGCGAGCAGCGTCAGCGTGTTCCAGTTGCCGTGCGGCAGGTTCAAAGCTGCTTCGGGATTCCTTTCACGACTATGTCCTGCATCCGAGATCATGGTGGTGGCCTTTATCGAAGTCCATCGTTTCCACCACACTGTGGTGAATGCTGCACTTGAGGCGAATCAGCATATTCTAATGCAATTTTAATAAATTGCATCCATATTCCTAGCACTTGCAAGATAGCTGATGATTCTTGACTGGAATAGCTGTAAGAATCTACAGGGAACAGCGTTGAAATTGGCGTGGATGAAATCCTGCTTGCGGCAGGCTGTGGCAGATGTCGACATCCGGCGCGTTGTGGGCAAGCACAAGCATGTCAGGGCGCAGGGTTCGGATATAGTCTGTGCACCGCTTCGATATTTTCCAGCACTTCTGCCGATAGCGTCACGTCGGCGCTGGCTATGTTCTCCTTCAGCTGTTCGAGGTTGGTCGCGCCTATGATCACGCTGCCGGTGAACCAGCGCGTGCGTGCGAAGGCCAGCGCCAGCGTAGCGGGGGAGAGGCCCGCTTCGTTTGCGATGCGCAGGTATTCCGCGCTGGCCGCGGGCACGTTGGGTTTCGCGTAGCGCTGGCCGAAATTCGGGAACAGCGTGATGCGCCCCTTCGCGTTCGGGTCCGCGAGGTATTTGCCGGTCAGGTGGCCGAACGCGAGCGGGCTGTAGGCGAGCAGCCCGACCTGGGTGTGGCGGCAGACTTCCGCGAGGCCGTATTCGAAGGTGCGGTTCATCAGGTGGTATGCGTTCTGCACCGTGACGATGCGCGGCAAATCCATCTGCTGCGCGATGCGCACGAATTCGCTGATGCCCCACGGCGTCTCGTTGGAAAGTCCGATGTGGCGCACCTTGCCGGCCTTGACCAGCTCGGCCAGCACTTGCAGCTGTTCGGTGATGGGCGTGGTGTCGTGTTCCTGCGCGGCGTCGTAGCTGTAGCCGCCGAACATCGGCACATAGCGGTCCGGCCAGTGGATCTGGTAGATGTCGACGTAGTCGGTCTGCAGCCGTTGCAGGCTGGTGTCTATCGCGGCATTGATCTGCTCGCGGTTGATCTTGGGTCCGTTGCGTATCCAGGCGAAGCCGCGCGAAGGCCCGGCGATCTTGGTCGCGACGATCAGCTTGTCGCGGGGCTGGCGTTTCAGCCAGCTGCCGATGTAGCGCTCGGTGCGCCCCTGGGTCTCGGCGCGCGGCGGCACCGGGTACATCTCGGCTGCGTCGATGAAATTGATCCCGCGCGATACCGCCATGTCGAGCTGGGCATGCGCCTCGGCCTCGCTGTTCTGCTCGCCGAAGGTCATCGTGCCGAGGCACAGCGCCGACACCTGCAGGTCGCTGCCGCCCAATCGCCTGATTTCCATGTTTCTCTTCTCCCTGTATGTGCCGTAATTCTAGTGCAGATGCAGCGTTGCAGATTAAATAATTATTTATTGAGCTTTTTATAATTAATAGCATTGCCCCATGCGACGTGCAAACCCTCTCTCGGCCTGCGGCCACCCTCTCCCGCTTGCGGAAGAGGGTGGGGGAGAGGATAAGTGTCATGATATAGAAGAACATCAATAATCCGCGGGCGTACTGCCGATATGCGCTCTCAAATCGGTATACAATCCGGCGCATGAAAATGCCTGTCCTGTTCGTTTCACATGGCGCGCCCACGGTGCCGCTGGATCCCGGCGCTACCGGCGCGGCCTGGCGCAGGCTGGGCGAACAGCTGCCGGAGCCGGCCTCTATCCTGGTGATCTCTGCGCACTGGGAATCGCATGTCCCGACCGTCAGCCGCGCAGTGCAGCCGGAAACCATCCACGATTTCAGCGGATTTCCCGCCGAGCTGTACAAGATGCAATATCCCGCGCCCGGCGCGCCGCAGGTAGCCGAAGCTGCCGCGCTCGCGCTGCAGCAGGCCGGCATCCCGGTGCAGCTGGACGACACTCACGGGCTGGACCACGGCGCCTGGGTGCCGCTGAGCTTGATGTATCCCAGTGCGGATATCCCGGTCGCGCAGCTGTCGCTGCAGCCGGAACGCGATCCGGCATGGCATGTCGCGCTGGGCCGCGCGTTGCGTCCATTGCGGGAGCAGGGCGTGCTGATCGTTGGCAGCGGCTCGATCTCGCACAATCTGCGCGCGCTGTTCCGTCATCCCCAGGGGGCGCCGCCGCCGGACTGGGTCACCGATTTCTGCGACTGGATCGCGGACAAGATCGCGGCGGGTGATATTGCCGCACTGAAAGATTACCGCAAGCTTGCGCCGCATGCGGTAGAGAACCATCCCACCGACGAGCATCTGCTGCCGCTGTTCGTCATGCTCGGCGCGGCGGACCACATCGCCGGCGCGCAGCGCTTGAACCAGGTGATGACCTACGGCATGCTGGCGATGGATGCCTGGCTGTTCGATGCCATGTAGGAGCGGGCCATGCCCGCGATTGTCTTTTGTTCGCGGGCAGCACCCGCAAGGGGTACGCCGTGGTTGTAAGGGGCTAAAGCCCCAACAACACACGCAGGGCCCGCTCCTACAAACCTTGCGCTATTGCTTTTAATGTTTCTGCTGACAGGCTGGTCAGATGCACGTGCTGCGCTTTATCCAGCTGCGCATAGTGGCCGGTGATGGCTTTCGCGTAGCTCGGGTCGTAGTGCAGCGTCAGCAGCTCCGCGACCATGGCCGGGAAGTCTCCGGCGCGTATCATGGCACTCCAGTGCTCCAGCTGTTTCGCGCCGTGGAATTTATGCAGCGGCTTCAGGTGCTCGATGAAGGTCTCGGGGTGCTCGACATAGTAGCGGTAATCTTCCAGCAGCCCGGCCACGCGGATCTCCAGCGGCACCTCCAGCAACAGGCAGGGACTGGCGTGCATCGCATCGAACAAAGAGGAAGGCAGCGCGATGCTGCCGATCTTCTTGCTCTCCGCCTCGACATACACCGGGCGCGAGGGATCGAAGCCGCGCAGGGCCTGCAGTAAAAGGCTGTCGAACCATTTCTGCGACGGTTGCGGCTGCTGCGGCAGATTACCCAGCACCGAACCGCGATGCTGCGCCAGTCCTTCGAGGTCGAGCACCTGCTGGCCAACTTGGGCCAGCGCCGCGAGCAATCGGCTCTTGCCGGAACCGGTCGGGCCGCAGACCACCCTGAAGGTATAGCGCGACGGCAACGTCTCCAGCTGTTCCAGCACGTAGCGACGGTAGGTCTTGTAACCGCCTTCCAGCTTGTGCGCGGCCCAGCCCACCTGCGCGAGGATGATGCTCATCGCGCCGCTGCGCTGGCCGCCGCGCCAGCAATAGACCAGCGGCCGCCAGGACTTGGGATAATCGTGGAAGCGTGTCTCCAGATGATGCGCGATATTCTTTGCGATCAGCGCGGCGCCGAGCTTGCGCGCCTCGAACGGCGATACCTGCTGGTACAGCGTGCCGACGGTGATGCGCTCCTCGTTCGACAACACCGGGCAGTTGACCGCGCCGGGAATGTGGTCCTCGGCGAATTCCGCCGGGGTGCGCACGTCGATAATTTCGTCAAACTGGTCCAGCTGTGATAAGTTCGCGGTTCTGAATAGCATCAATAAACCTTTGCAATAAGTGTCTGCGGCGGCGCATTGCTGTGTTGCGCGGTACTCGCTCCTTCGTCTATCCATGTGATATGCCTCGGTCGCTGTGTTCCGTGCGCCTTGCACTGCATCCGCCTCGACGACTTCTGCAAAGGTTTTTCAAAGATTAAGGAGTAGTTCGTGTCGGAAATAATGCCAGAAATCAAGTTGACCCAATTGTCGCACGGCGGCGGCTGCGGCTGCAAAATCGCGCCGGCCCTGTTGCAGGAGATATTAGGAACGGCGAAGGAAAAGCTGCCTTTCGCCAATCTGCTGGTCGGCACCGAGACCAGCGACGATGCGGCGGTGTACCGGCTGAACGACCAGCAGGCGATCATCGCGACCACCGATTTTTTCATGCCCATCGTCGACGATCCGTTCGACTTCGGACGCATCGCCGCGACCAATGCGCTGTCCGACGTGTATGCGATGGGAGGCACGCCGATCATGGCGCTGGCCATCGTCGGCATGCCGATCAGCAAACTGCCGGTCGAAACGATACGCGGCATCCTGCAGGGCGGCGAAGCGGTATGTGCCGAGGCCGGGATACCGCTGGCCGGCGGACATTCGATCGATTCGGTCGAGCCGATCTACGGCCTGGTGGCGATCGGCATCGTGCATCCGGACAGGCTGAAGAAGAACAGCCGCGCGCAGGCTGGCGACGTGCTGGTGCTGGGCAAGGGACTGGGAGTGGGGGTGCTGGCCGCGGCGCTGAAGAAGGAGGCGCTGTCTGACGCGGCTTACCGGCAGATGATAGAGACCACCACGCAGCTCAACACCGTCGGCAGCGAGCTGTCCGCGCTGGAAGCCGTGCATGCGCTGACCGACGTCACCGGTTTCGGCCTGCTCGGCCATCTGTTGGAAATATGCCGCGGCTCGGGTTTGGGTGCGTCAGTGGATTTCGCGAACGTGCCGGTGCTGTCCGAGGCGCTGCCGCTGGCGCAGCAGGGCTACGGCCCGGGAGCGATAGACCGCAATCTGGCCAGCTACGGCAAGGACGTGGATTTCGCCGATCATCTGCAAAGCTGGCAGCGCCGGCTGCTGGCCGATGCGCAAACCAGTGGCGGGCTGCTGGTGGCCGTTGCGCCCAATGCCGTGGATGAAGTGCTGCGCCGCTTCCAGCGAGCGGGATTCGACGATGCTGCAGTGATAGGTTCGATGAAAAAAGGCGCAGCGCGCGTGGCAGTGGCCTGATCGGAAAAGTAAATCCAAAATGATAGCCGCGCGACCTTGCAGGCTCCGCGCGGCTGAATATTTTTGCTGGTTAGCGCTTAAGGCTTTTTGGGGGTGGTGTAAGGCACTTCTTTCTGGTGCGGTTCCCAGATGGTTTCATAGCCTACAAAAAACTGCCCCGGTACAATTTCCTTCTGGCGGGTCGTCACGCGGAATGCTTTCCCTTCGGGAACCTTGGGGCGGGTAAAAGGCTTCTTGTCATCACTCACGATCATATCTCCTTAAGGTTGCAGAAAACGGGTGGTTGAAAACGGGAGGTATATAAGCAGGCATGTCAGCCCCTCCCAATCAGCTGGCGTAATTATACTCTTTAGCGCGTGTAATGTGCCTTCTTTGGAAGCACGTGCCGCACCCCTCCCTGGGGATTTTCAACGTCCCCGTTGTAGCGCGGGATGATGTGGATATGGACATGGAAGACACTTTGGCCGGCCGCCGGTCCGATGTTAACGCCGATATTGTAGCCATCCGGATTGAACTCCCGATCGATGCGCTCTTTCTCCTCCTTGATGAGGCTCATGCAGGCAGCCACTTCTTCTGCTGTCAGGTCGAAAAAGCTGGCGACGTGCCGGCGCGGGATGACCAGGGTGTGTCCCGGGCTTGTGGGGTAGGAGTCGCGAGCACTGTAGGCAAGCTCATGCTGTAGCGATACCCCGCGCGGATCCCTGCAAAACAGGCACGGATCATTGGGGTCTCTTTTCTTTTCCTGTGAAGCTTCAGGCGACAACGGAACACCTCCTGTCCTATACTTCATACTTTGGTACGTTATACTCCGGTGCGTTATATTTCGGCACGGAATCTTCAACAGGGAAACGATCTTGGCATCGAATCAGGGACGGGCTTACTTTGCACTGCTGGGTTATCATTTTGACCCCGACAACATCACACGCATGCTCGGGATAGAACCCACCTCGGTCGATGCTGCGGGCGCATATAGCGGCCTGGATAAACCCGTGATCAGTTCATGGGAGTTATCGACCGAGACCATGACTGGAGAGGTGGACGTATTTGCCTTGACGGACATCATCGTAAAGCAGCTGGAACCCATCAAGGGAAAAATCGTCGAGGTCTGCAAAAGCCACAATCTGTCTCCAAGGCTGGGGGTGGTGCTGACTTTATCCATCGATAAAGCCGAATCCAGCCCGGAAGTCGGGTTCGGTGCCAGAACGATCCGTTTCCTGGCAGATACCGGCTCATTCATCAACATGGAATATAAACTTTCCGCGCGGATTTGAATCCGCCCCTTTCTAGACAATCTGGCGTTCATGCGCTTTTGACTGTGACCGCGCGATCTTCAGCTGTTCCTGGCAATGCTTCAGGCAGAGCGGCTGCAGCGCATGGGGAAAACATTCCATGATCACTTCAAATTCGTCCGCGATTTCTTCTGCTAGCGCGGCATCGTTGGTCAATTGAGCAAACACATTCTGTGCTGTCGCCTTATTCACGCGGCAGATGACAGACAGATGGATGGGCAACTGCTGCTCCATGCTGACCGTCAACGCCTTTTCGTACGAGTTTATCGCTTCCCTCAAACGATCAGGATTTTCTTCCGATTCGCCGAGGTGATGCAAAACGGCAGCCCGATTATTGTGGGTCGCGGTTAATTCCAATGCGTAATTATCTGCGTCGAGCACGGCAAGTGCATTTTTATAGGCAACGACGGATTTTTGAAATTGACGGTTACCTTTAAGCAGCTTCCCGTACGTATGCAAAGTAGCACCCAGTTGATGCATGGTATACATCCAGTCTTGCGGAGACTTATCCCGCGTCCAGACCAACAAGGCATTGGTGTAGGCATCTACGGCGATCTTTAACGGCTTGGTGGCATCGAGCAGCCGGCCCAGCGCCTGGTTTGCCGTACCCAGGTTATATTGCGTAGCCGCCCATGCAGCAGGCGAGTCTTCCTGGCTCAGGGCTTCCAATGCATGGTTAAAGCACTGAATGGCCCTTTCGAACAATGCAGTATCTCTGCGCTGTTGTCCCAGTGCCGCAAGAATATTTCCCAGGTTATTCTGGGTCTCGGCCCAGGCTGCCGGTTCCTGATCGCGATTTTTATTTGGAGCAAGAGTGCCTGTAACAGGCGCATCTTTCAGCGATGCCTCCAGCGCCTCGATCAAATTTTCATAAATCTTGGAACTGAAGCTATGCTGTTCAAAGTTACCCCGTGTGTATAGGAAATTGTCCGCTGCGGTTACCTTCCTGTCCGGAGTGGCAGATGCGGCGAATTCTGCACTGAGCACGGCTATTGAACTGGCTATTGCACGTTCCAGGGCCCGGTTTTCCGGGTAGATTGTGTAAATGGTCGAGAATTTCATTTTGCCCGGTCAAGTATTTCATTCAAGTCCGGATCGGCGCCAACCGCTCCGCCAAGCTCGATCTCTGCTTCGCTAGCATCGCGTATCGACAAAACTTCCAGCATGAAGGTGACATCCCTGCCGCATAACGGGTTGTTGCCGTCGACGGTCAATGTCTTGTCGTCGAACCGTGTGACGATGAAGGTTCTGGGCTCACCCTTTTCATTTTCCATGGTGATGGTCATGCCAATTTCCCGATATTCTTCCGGGACATTATCTATACGATCGGTAAATACCAGTGATTCATCTCTCTCACCGTATAACTTTCCAGTGTCTACCGGCACTTCGATGATATCGCCTACTTTTTTGCCATACAGCTCCCTGGTCACTTGTTCCGACATCACATCATTCACGCCATGAACATAACCCAGCGGATAATCCACGGTAACCAGCACGTCACCGGTTTTGTTATCGATGACCTTGTAATTCAGCTCGACGAATTTTTCATTTTCAATTGTGTCAGACATAAGCAATAAACCATTATCTCTGTGTTAAAACAGGGTGGCGCCAAAAATTCTCACCTTGTCCTTTTCATACCCCAACACCAGTCTGCCCAGCCATTCACTTTTATTTTTTTTGTTTATCACTTTATACAAAACAGTGACATATTCTCCGCGGCGTATCATGCCAAGATATGAATAATCTTCTGACAGGTTTTTCGCAAGGTCACTTCTCGCAAACTGCTTGCCCATTTCAATCTCATTCGCACCCGCAATAAAAGTGCTCGAAAAATTGCGCGTGAAAGCACCGTAGTTTCCTTCGTTGGAGTACTTGATAAGATCGGCCCACATCGGGTTGGCCAACTCCAGAATCTCTTCATCTGTTTTTTCAAGAATATTCATAAAAAATTTCACATCCACAGCATTTCATGATTTCATCCAAGGCGACGTCACACTGCTCGCTGTACGGATAAAAAAAGGACCAACAAAGATATGCCGGTCCTCTTTCAGTGCACCAACAGGTTGTCGCAAATTTATTTGCGCAGGCCTGATGTTAAATACTGGCAGATCAGGCTCGCATGTGCTTAGTGCGCTTCTGGCGGCGCTTTCTCCACATCGCCCACCAGGTGGTAGAGCGGCGCTTTTTCCATCGTGTAGTCGCCCGTCTTGGGATCACGGCGGGAAACAGTCAGTACATGCCAGTTCTTGTCATCCAGCTTCATTACATCGCCACGGTAGTAGTAACCCGGCCAGCGTGTTTCCTTACGGAACAACGTATGCTGGAACACGCTTTCGGAAGTCAGGAAACGATGCTTCAGTTCCCATGCGCGCAGCAGTTCATGGATGTCTGAGGCAGCAACCATTTCCAGATCTTCTCCCAGAATTGCCATCTTCTTCAGGCCGATGTTCAGGAGCTTGTCGTTGGTCATGTAGTTGACACCAAAACCACCACAGTACTCATCCATCAGCTTCTGCAAACGATCAAGACCCTGTCTCGGATTGATGAAGTTGGGATTTACAGTACCGGCAACCACTTCATTGCTGAAAACACGGTAAGTTTCCATGGGTTTGTAGATCTGTTCCTTGCGGCGATTGATCTGGGCGTCAGAAACACGGATGCCCTCTGCTTTGCCATCATCGATATATTTGCAGGCAGCCTTGGCCGCCAGACGCCCTTCAGTGAAAGAACCCGATGAGAAGGCGTGGGGTGTGCCGCCTACCGCATCACCGGCACCAAACAGGCCTTCAATAGTCGTCATGCGGTTATAGCCCCAGTAGTACTCCGGCGGAGATATATCTTCCGGACCTGAGCACCAGGCGCCGCAACCGGTAGCATGTGAACCCATGACATAAGGCTCGGAGGTGGTCAGCTCGGGGTTTTCGTACTTGGGATCAACGTCTGTGGCTGCCCAAAGCACCGCCTGACCAACGGTCATGCCCAGGAAGTTGTGCCAACCGATCTCTTCAAGATGAGGATCCTGGAAGGCTTCCATCGTGACCATGTGGATAGGGCCACGACCGGCATTAACCTCGTTGATTATTGCGTGGTTACGCAGGCAGGTTGGAATGGGCCTGTGAGTTCTGTGCGAAACTTCCGGGTCCAGGTATTCCTTGCCTACCATTTGCTGAAGTGCCGGGAACCACTTGGACTCATACTCTTCGCCGTAGGCATTCTGGGTATAGGTCTTGAGATGCAGGAAGTAGGCTCCTACCGGACCGTAACCATCCTTGAATCGAGCCAGTACGATACGGTTTTCCATCTGTGTCATTTTCGCGCCTGCCTCGATCATCAGACCATAGGCAGAACCCGAAGACCACGGTGCGTACCAGACACGACCCGCACCTTCACCAATAGAACGCGGCTTGAAGATGTTGGAAGCACCGCCGGCACCACAGATAACGGTCTTGGACTTGAACACGTGGTAGTTACCCGTGCGAACATTAAAGCCCACGGCACCGGCAACACGGTTTTCCCTGGATTCATCCATCAGGAGGTGGGTCACACAGATGCGGTTGAAAACCTTGTCCGCTGACTTCTTGGCCGCTTCAGCAACGATAGGCTTGTAGGATTCACCATGGATCATGATCTGCCAACGCCCTTCACGCAGGAACGATCCCTTCTTCTCGTTGCGCATGATGGGAAGACCCCACTCTTCAAAGTTATGCACAGTGGAGTCTACGTGGCGTGCCATGTCAAACAGCAAGTCTTCCCGCACCATACCCATCAGGTCGATACGTGCATAGCGCACATGATCTTCGGGATTGTTCTCTCCAAAGCGTGTACCCATGTAACAGTTGATCGCATACAGGCCCTGGGCTACCGCACCGGAACGCATGATGTTTGCCTTTTCGGCGATGACGATCTTCTTGTTCTGACCCCAATATCTTGCTTCAAATGCTCCACCGGTACCGCCCAGGCCCGCACCCACAACCAGGATGTCGATATTGTCTTCAACAATTGTCTCGTAGCTCATTAGTATTGCACCCCTTTTTTGATTTCCAGGCCATTGGATTCCAGTGTGTGCAACCCACCTTCATCCATGCGGATGTATTTAGGCTCATTGAACAACAGTTGGCTGTCGCGCATCTCCTTGCTGGGGGCAGGCTGATCAGCCAGCTTGGGAATATGCTTGCCCCAGGGCTTGGTCGTGATAGGTGCCAGCAGCTCCATATCCTTTTTACCGTTGCGGAACTTGATGCTCCACGCAATGGTGCCTTTCTCTTCATCACGGAGCACACGTACCGAGTGACCAAGCGGTGCAAAGTCGGCATAGCCGCGTACATCAATCGCCTGGTGCGGGCAGGCTTTTACGCAGGAATAGCACTCCCAGCACATATTGGGTTCGATGTTGTAGGCACGACGCAGCTTTTTATCGATGTGCATGATGTCGGACGGGCAGATGTCAACGCATTCTCCACAACCATCACAACGTGTCATATATACAAAAGTTGGCATAATATTTTCCTCTATTGCTTATGGATAATCGGTCAAGTCGGTGTCAGTAGTGGTTTGGTTTTTCAGCCTTGATGCAAAGCCCCATGTTGGGCGGGTTCTTGCCCATATACATGGGAATATCCGGAAACTTGCGCTGTACTTCGGGATCCGTCAGATCATAGTCGGGAGGCAAGTTCTCCCGGGAACCATCGGCCCGGGTAATTTTTTTCTGGTAGGCAGCAGCAGGCTTGAAGAACATGTGAGCAAACTTGGACCAATAAACGCCGCCAAAGAGAACCGTGCTGGACAGAATGAACAAGGCAAAGAATATGCTCAATCCACCGCCGGTAAATGACCAGATCAATGCGAAAGTCGAGGTGGCAAGAAGCGAGAGAATGAACAAATCAGCACGCTCGAACCGAAACCATGGCAGGCCTTCCGCTGACACATCAACGCGGATAAAAAACCAGAACCAGTATCCGCCAGCAGCCAGCATCAGTGCGCCGATATGCCATAGCTGCGGCAGCAGAGCAGGGGTGGGGTTGGCCGGCGTGGGGTAGCCAAAAATCATGATCGCGGTTGTCACGACGAAAATGACGGTACCCCACATGGTCAACAGATGGGAAAGCCTGCGTCTCGTATTATTGAATTCGCCTGATGTTAATACTTCCTTCACCAGCACTGAAGCGGCAAGCGCTGCTTTTTCTCCGCCACCCACTGATCGTTTTGCGCGCTTCTTGGCTTTTTTCGCATTTTCGAAAAAGTATTGCGCACTTTTCTTATGCATCATGTCAAGTATGGTCCCGCCCATGACCAGCAGGATCATCAGGACAATATACCCCTGCATGTAGGCGGTTGGAATTGATGCCGAAAGTTCGGCGAAGTGGTTGCTCGTGAACATCAGGTTCTCCTCAAAAATTTCAAACGCAAAATATCATTCAATCGGTTGGGGGGTGTTCTCTAGCGTCCCGAATGACCGCTGAGCTTAACTTCCACCTTTTCATTTTCCGCAAGTCCCGCGTAATAGGCGCGCAGTATCTCCAGCACTTCGGGCCGGCTGAATTCAGCTGGAACATCCGCGCCTTCGGACAACCATTTGCGCAGCTTGGTGCCGGAAACCAGCAAGCGGTCCTTTTCATCATGCGGGCAGGTGCGTGCCGATGCCATGCCTCCGCACTTGTAGCACCAGAATGTCCAGTCTATCTTGAGCGCCTGCGTCTCCAGCGAACCTTTCGGGATATCGTCGAAGATGTGATGCGCATCGAACGGGCCGTAGTAGTTGCCGACGCCGGCATGGTCGCGCCCGACGATCAGGTGGGAGCAGCCGTAGTTTTGGCGGAACAGTGCATGCAGCAGCGCTTCGCGCGGGCCAGCGTAGCGCATGTCGAGCGGATAACCGGCCTGCACTACCGTTTTCTTGACGAAATATTTGTCCAGCAACACCGAAATTGCCTCGGAACGGACATCGGCCGGAATATCGCCCGGTTTGAGCTGGCCCAGCAGCGAGTGAACCAGCACGCCGTCGCAGGTCTCGATCGCGATCTTGGCAAGGTATTCATGCGAACGGTGCATCGGGTTGCGCGTCTGGAAAGCGGCTACTTTCGACCAGCCATAGGATTCGAACAATGCGCGGGTCTGCGCAGGCGTCATGAACAAGTCGCCGTATTTGTCAATGAAATCACCCTGTGACAGCACCCTGACCGGCCCGGCAAGATTGACCTCGCCCTGTTCCATCACCATTTTTACGCCGGGATGTTCGGGATCCGTGGTCTTGAATACCATCGCGCATTCGTGCGCCTTGTCGATTGCGTATTTCTCGGTGACCTTCATCGTGGCAAGGATCTCGCCGTTGTCCGGATCAGTCAGCGCGACTTCCGCACCGGTCTTGAGCTTATCGGCGCTGGTCTTGTCGGTGGACAACGTGATCGGGATGGGCCAAAACAGGCCGTTGGACATCTTCATTCCGTCGCACACGCCTTCCCAGTCGGCGCGGGTCATGAAGCCGTTCAACGGGGTGAAGCCGCCGATGCCGAGCATGATCAGATCACCTTTTTCGCGCGAGCTGACGCGGACCTTGGGCAGAGAGGATGCCTTTTGCAATTCCTCGGTGAGTGCTTTGCCTTCAAGCAGCAGAGGATTGAGTTCGCGTCCGCCGTGCGGATTTACCAGTGCCATGCTAATCTCCGATTTAACAATTATTGCTTTAAGAGATGCCTCAGGATTCGTCTATTCGTTCCAATAGCAGCGTAAGCAAAAACGCTGGATTACATTCTTTAGGTGGAATGATCGAATTCTTGCGCGACTCGGCATCTACAGAAAACCCGAATTTTAAATATAACTCCATGAACTTGTAATCATGTTAAAACTTTCGCTGTCAAACCTCGATAACCCTTACGGGCTATAAGGCAATAGCTCATCACAGCTATGGATGGTGACATTGCCATTTGCGCATACTGCGCCCAGCGCAGAATAGCCACGATGATTTTGCCGCAGTGACTTTAAATATTACCAATACGGGCGCACCAGCTGATATGGCAAAATCCCAATCCAGTCACCCACCAAGTCTCCGCATGATGCTCTGGCTGGCGTTCTGCCTCTTGGCGTTGTGCATGCTCCCGGCAGAAGCTGCCAGTGCAGTGCCCAGCATAGAACCGGATGCATGGTGGCTATGGCCACTCGCGCTGTTCGTGGTGTGCTTTTTTCTCGGTATCATTGCGGTGCCGGCGGGTGTCGGCGGCGGTGTGCTGTTCGTGCCCATCGTCGGCAGCTTCTTTCCTTTCCATCTGGACTTCGTGCGTGGTGCGGGACTGCTGGTGGCGCTGGCAAGCGCACTTGCAGCAGGCCCGTCACTGCTGAAAAACGGCATGGCCAACCTGCGCTTGGCGATGCCACTCGCGCTGGCCGCGTCCATCAGTTCGATTGCGGGGGCCATGCTCGGCCTGATATTGCCAGCCAATATCGTGCAAATCTCGCTGGGTATCACGATACTCGGCATTGCCGCGCTGATGGTCATAGCAAAAAAATCCGAATTTCCCCATGTGCCGCAGCCCGACCCATTGTCTGCGGCGCTGGGCATCCATGGCGTATTTCATGACGTTATTTCCGGCAAAGAGATCGCCTGGCAGGCGCATCGCATGCCTGCGGGATTGGTACTGTTTCTGATCATCGGTTTTCTGGGCGGCCTGTTCGGTGTCGGCGCCGGTTGGGCCAATGTGCCGGGGCTGAACCTGCTGATGGGCGTTCCGCTCAAGGTGGCGGCGGGCACCTCCAGCATGATCCTGTCGATGGCCAGCTCCTCGGCCACTTGGTATTATTTGAACAATGGTGCGATATTGCCGATCATCGCCGTTCCCTCAGTGATCGGCATGATGATAGGCGCACGCATAGGCGCACATCTGCTGACGATACTCAAGGCTGCGGTGATCCGCAACATGGTCATCGCCATTCTACTGTTCGCCGGTGCGCGTACCCTGCTCAAGGGACTCGGCATCTGGGTATGAGATGAATATGAAAACCGGAAGCAAATCCCATCCAGAGCAATTGCTCTATGCCAGCGTGCTGCACTGGAGCACGCTGGCTGGATTTATTGTGCTGATCGTGAGTTTTACCGCCTATATGCTTGGCTGGCTGCCGGCGAAAGTTCCCCTGGGACAGCTGCCGCAGCTGTGGGGGTTGTCTACCTCGGATTTTATCAAGGCTACCGGTATGCAGACTGGCTGGAGTTGGCTGTTCAATGTTGGCAAAGGAGATTTTGCCAGTCAACTCGGTATCGCCATACTGTCGGGATGTTCGATCGTTGGCATACTGGCGATCATGCCACACTATGCAAAAACCAGAAACGGCACCTACCTGACGATCTGCGCACTTGAGATCGTCGTGCTGCTGGTCTCCGCCTCGGGTATTTTTTCTGCACATTAAGTCACTTTATGAAACATCCATTTGAACGCATTTTGCTGGCCACCGAACATTCCGAGTTCGATAGCGGCGCTGAGCGCGTCGCATTTGAAATGGCGCGCCGCTGCGAAGCCCGGTTGGCGGTAGTGGTGCCGGTCGTGAGCAATCCGGAATTCGAGATCGTCGCGCCTGAACTGGCCGTGCGTGCCGAGCGCGAGGCTGCTGCAAAAATCGCCGGATTGCGAGCCAGCGCAAAGCAGCTGGGTGTTCACCTTGATATCCTGGCGAGGCGTGGTGAAGAACCCTATCAGGAGATCGTTCTTGAAGCATCCGAACGCAAGGTCGATCTTATCGTCACGCACAGGCGCGACAAACGCAGCTTCTTATCCAACCTGCTGATTGGCGAAACGGTGAGCAAGGTCGTCGGCCACGCACCGTGCCACGTGCTGTTTGTACCACGCGCCTCGGGCATGTGGTCACAAGGTGTGATGGCGGCAATTGACACTTCGATGGCTGCCGAACATGTCGCCACTGTGGCCGCCGCGATAGCGGTTCAATGCAATTTGCCGCTCACCATTGTCAGCGCCATCCAGCACGACACGCCGGCACTGCATACCGAAGTCGAAAGAACCATCGGTCATACCGTTGCCCTGGCAAGCGCGGCCGGGGCTGAAGTGCGCAGCCTGATTTTGTTCGGCATACCCTTTGAACAGATACTCGAAGCCGCAAAGACACTGAGGACAGATTTGATCGTCGTCGGCCGACATGGCGAAAGCAATGTGGTCCGGACACCCTTTGGCGGCACCACGCAAAAGATCGTAGGACTCTCCGACAGGCCGGTGCTGGTGGTGCGTGTGTGATGTGCCGAAGACTGGTATCGTTCTCTTTCGATCCGGAACCAGGATGGCTGGTCATTTCTGCACACTGACCGCAGTGAGTATGCCCTGCAGTATCGCAGTGGGTGTGGGCGGGCAGCCGCAGACCGCCACGTCGACAGGAATGACGTTGGAGACTTTGCCGCAACTGGCGTAACTCTCGCCGAATATTCCACCATCGCAAGCGCACTCGCCGATCGCCACCACCAGCCTGGGTTCCGGCGTGGCATCAAAAGTGCGCCTGAGCGCAGTCACCATATGGCGCGACACCGGGCCGGTGACCAGCAGCATGTCTGCATGATGCGGGCTGGCGACGAATTTGATGCCCAGTCCCTCGATGTTGTAATAGGCGTTGCTGAGCGAATGGATCTCCAGTTCACAGCCGTTGCACGATCCAGCATCGACATGGCGAATATTCAGCGCGCTGCCGAATACATGCAGGATTTCCTCATGCAGCCGCTGCGTATTGGCCCGCATCAACTCATCCGGCAGTGGTGCGGCTTCTGTCTTGATGCCGGTCTTGATGATCTGTCTGATGAATCGATACATATGAGTCGCCTCTACAGGTCTTGCCCTGAATAACTGAGATTGAACGATTTGTTGATCAGCGGGAAATCCGGCACGATGTTGCCCAGGACGGCATGTTCCAGCACCGGCCAGTTTTGCCAGGAAGGGTCATGCGGATGCACGCGCGCGAGATCACCGTCCGTATCGGTGTGTATCGCCACCAGCACCTCGCCTCGCCAACCTTCCACCATGCCCACGCCGAAACCCTGCCCGGGCAGTTTTTCCAGATCCAGCGCCAACTCGCCATCGGGCATCAGTCTGGCCAGAATTTCGCGCTGCAAACGCAACGATTCGAACAGCTCGTCGAAGCGCACAATCACACGCGCCGCTACATCGCCGTTGCGATAGGTCGCCATCTGCACGTCCAGTTGGTCATAAGGGGCGCAGGGAAACTGCACGCGCGTATCCCATGCCTGCGAGCTGGCACGCCCAGCCAGACCGCACAAGCCCAGCTGGGCAGCCAGCCTGGGCTCGATGCGCCCGGCCCCGATGAAGCGATCCTGCACCCCGGCATGCTCTTCGTAGATACCGCGCAGTACACGCACCTCGCGCTCCAGCATTGCGCATTCCTCCAACAGCGTACGCCTTCCCGGTTCCGTCAAATCCGCCGCAACACCTCCCGGAATGATCCTGTCCATCAGGTAGCGATGCCCGAACAGCGCGCCATTGTTGCGCAGCACCTGCTCCTTCAAAATCCAGAACTGCGTGTAGCCGAACGACAACGCGACATCGTTGCCGAGATAACCGAGATCGCCAAGGTGATTGGCGATGCGCTCGCGTTCCAGGAACAGCGCGCGCAACCACAGTGCGTGATCCGGCGGTGTGACGGCGGCGATGCTTTCCGCTGCCATCGCGTATGCCCAGGCATAAGCGACCGTGCTGTCGCCGCTCACCCGTCCGGCGAGTTTTGCGCCCTGTTGCAGGCTCATGCTTTCGAAGCGTTTTTCGATACCCTTGTGGGTATAGCCGAAACGTTCCTCAAGACGCAGTATTTTTTCGCCGACCACGGAAAAGCGGAAGTGGCCCGGCTCGATGGTGCCCGCATGCACTGGTCCCACGGCGATTTCATGAACACCCTGTCCTTCCACTTGCACGAAAGGGTAGTTATCCGCATCATCGGTACGACATTGTGCAGCATCGAAATCCTTGCGCAACGGAAAGCTGCCGCCATGCCATGCGCCGTGGCGCAACCATTTGCGATGATCCTGTCCTGCGTGCGTATAAATGCCGAGCAGGTCATATGCCGCACGCTGCATGCGGTTAGCCACCGGAAAGATACTGCTGACATCCGGATAACCGGGTTGTCCGGCAGGCAAGGGCACGCTCAAACAGATCAAGCCCGCTTCATTGACCAGCGCAATATGCAAAACGTACCCATTGCCTTGTGCCCGATCATCGCTGCCCCACAATGCCACCAGCCTGCCGCCGCCGTCATGCACGTTGTTGCAGATTGGCAGCAGGTCGCCGGGTTCGATTTTGCCCAACCACGAGGGAATCGGGCCAGCGAGTTGGGTCAGGTGGAGATTGGGATGAGTTATTGGCATGCGGGAACCTCTATCAATTCATTTTTCGGGCAAATCGTGGCCTCACATGCTCGCTCATTCCGTGTCTATCAATCATGATATGCCTCGTCATTTGTTGCGCGGCTCCTTGCGGTTCATCCCGGAATTCTGCATTTTAGAGGGCCCCATGTTTTATCCGCCCAATAAAGCCGCCGCCTGGCGATACCAGTCGGCCAGATAGCGCGGCATATACAGCCCGAGGATCAGCACCAGCAACAGGTGCGCGAACACAGGAATCAGTGCCGGCTGTTGCGGCAAGCGACGCGCGGTGGTTTCGCCGAACACGATAGGCTGCACCTTGCCGAACACCGCGGCGAACGCAATACCCAGCGCGATCAGCAGTACCGGTGTCGTCCATGGATAATCGTGCATCGCGGTGGTGATGATCAGGAATTCGCTGGCGAACACACCGAACGGCGGCATACCCAGGATCGCCAGCGTGCCCAGCATCAAACCCCAGCCCACCGTCGGACTGAGCTGTATCATCCCGCGTATGTTTTCCATCTGCTGCGTGCCGGCTTTTTGCACCGCATGGCCGACCGCGAAGAAGATCGCGGACTTGGTCAGGCTATGCACCGTCATATGCAGCATCGCCGCGAAGGTGGCGACCGGTCCGCCCATGCCGAAAGCGAATGTGATCAGCCCCATGTGCTCGATAGAGGAATAGGCGAACATGCGCTTGATGTCCTTTTGCCGCGACAGGAACAGGGCTGCGACCACCACCGACAACAGGCCGAATCCCAGCATCAGGTTGCCGGCGAAATGCTGTCCGCCCGTCGTGGCCAAGGCGCCATCAACCAGCACCTTGCTGCGCATCACTGCACATAGCGCGACATTCAGCAGCAGACCCGAGAGCACTGCGGAGACGGGTGTGGGTCCTTCCGCATGTGCATCCGGCAACCAGCTGTGCAACGGCACCAGCCCGATCTTGGTGCCATAGCCGACCAGCAGGAACACGAATGCCAGTTTGAGCACGGTGGGCTCCAGCCCGGTCTTCACCTGGTTCAGGTGTGTCCACAGCAGCGCTGTGCCGCCTTCGCCGAGCACACGCTCGGCGGCGAAATACAGCAGAATGGTGCCGAACAGCGCGAGCGCGATGCCCACCCCGCACAGGATGAAATACTTCCATGCCGCCTCGATGCTGGCCGGTGTGCGGTACAGGCTGACCAGCAGCACCGTGGTCAGCGTGGCCGCTTCCATCGCCACCCAGATGATGCCCATGTTGTTGGAGGTCAGTGCAACCAGCATCGCCAGCGTGAACAGCTGGTACATGCTGTAGTACAGATGCAGCATCGGCGTGGTGAGTTTGCCGTGGTGCTGTTCGATGCGCATGTAGGGGCGCGAGAACAGCGAGGTGGTGAATGCGACGAATGCAGTCAGCGCGACCAGGAAGACATTGAACTGGTCGATGAAGAACTGCTCGTTGAACGCGACCTGCGGCCCCGCGTCGATCACGCGCATGGTCAAGCACCACAGCCGCGATAAAGGTGCAGAAACTCATCAGCCGAATTCAGCTCCGCCGCCCAGCTGCGCGAACCGAATACGGCCAGCAGCAAGCCACCCGACAGCGGGGTCAGCAATAGCGCCATCAGCTGCAGGTCAATCATTGCCAAGTCTCCATCGTTCCCGGGCCTCAATCATCTTTGAGTTTCTCCATGTGCGAGATATCCAGGCTGTCGAAGGTCTCGCGGATCTGGAAGAAGAAGATGCCGAATATGAAAGTGGCGACCAGCACGTCCAGTGCGATGCCCAGTTCCACCACCAGCGGCATTCCGTGTGTGGCGCTGGTTGCGGCAAAGAACAGGCCGTTTTCCATCGCCAGGAAACCGACCACCTGAGGGATCGCTTTGCGCCGCGTCAGCATCATCAGCATCGACAGCAGCACGCTGGCCAGTGCGATGCCGATCAGGCCGCGCGTGATGCTTTCGGAGAGTTGCGAGATCGGCGCGGCCAGGTTGAAGGAAAAGATCACCAGTCCGATGCCGACCAGCATCGTGGTCGGGATGTTGATCAGGGTTTCCACGTCCCATCTGACGTTCAGCTTGCGCATCAGGCGATGCAGCAGCCACGGCAACACCAGCACCTTGAGCAACAAGGTCAATCCGGCGGAGTAATACAAGTGGTGCTGGCCGTCGAATACGCCACCACAAAGGTGCTGAGCGACAGCACCAGCCCCTGCCAGGCAAACAGATTGATCAGCGACAGGATGCGACGTTGCGACAGCATCGCGAACGCGATCAGCAACAGCAGCGATGCGAGCAGGTTGATGGTTTGTATCGTGTAAGGCATTGTCATGCACCCAGCAGGAAGTGGATCAACAGACCCAGCACCGCCAGCAAGAATGCTGTGCCCAGAAACTCCGGTGCACGGAAAATGCGCATCTTGGCGAGCAGGGCTTCCAGCAAGGCCAGAGCGGCACCGGCCAGCACCAGTTTCACCAGCAGTGCAAAGATGGCCAGCGGCAGCACCCGCCCAATTCCCGGCCATGGTGCCCACCTCGGCAATGCCGTAGGGCACGAACAGCGCGATGCCGATCGAAATATAGGCGAACAGTTTGAGACTGCTCGCCCATTCCACCAGCGCCAGGTGGCGTGCCGAATATTCAAGGATCATCGCCTCGTGGATCATGGTCAATTCCAGGTGCGTGGCTGGATTGTCCACCGGGATGCGCGCGTTCTCGGCCAGCAGCACGATCACGAACGCCAGCCCGGCAAATGCAAGACTCGGGTACAGCACGAACTGGTGCTGCGCCAGCGCTTCGACGATGCGCGGCAGCTGGGTCGAGTGGCTGATCATAGAGGCGGTAAAGAACACCATCAGCAATGCCGGTTCGGCAAGGAACGACTACCAGCATCTCGCGCCGCGCGCCGAGTGTGCCGAATGCCGTGCCGATATCCATTGCGGCGAGCGCGAGGAACACCCGCGCCAGAGCAAACACGCCGACCAGCGCGATCACATCGGCGGCGGGCGAGAACGGCAGATCCACCGCAATGATCGGAATGATCGCGACCGCCAGCCACATGCAGCCGAACAGGATATAGGGCGTGGCGCGGAACAGCAGGCGAAGCGTTATAGGCCATCACCGCATCCTTGCGGAACAGCTTGCGCAGCGTGCGATAGGGTTGCATCACGCCGGGGCCGGAGCGGTTTTGCAGCCAGGCGCGGCACTGGTTCACCCAGCCTGTCAGCAATGGCGCCAGCAGCACGACCAGCAGCGATTGGTAGATTTGGAACAGGAAGCCGAGGGCCTGATCGGAGCTCATCATACAAATGCCAGCAACACGATCAGCGTCACGAAGGTATATGTCAGATACAGATGGATACGCCCATGCTGCAACAGCGAAACCCATGACGAGAGCTTTTCGGTGATGCGCTTGATCGGTAGATACAGCGCGTACCAGATACGGTCTTCGCTGCGCCCGTGATAGCGTGGATGCGCATCGAAGGCGCCTGGCAACTCGCTTTCGATGCGGAAGAACGGCTCGAAGATGCGCCGTATCGGCTGTCCGAACCCTTCGGCAGTGTCCTGCATCCGCGAAGTCTGTTCCGGGGAAGCCGCAGTCCCATGCCGGGCCGCGGTGCATTCGGCCGTGATAGAAATAATGCACCACCAGTGCGGTCACCAGCATTACACCCAACACCGCCAGCAGAAAGTACACCGGGCTATAACTGGCGCGCTCGATATCGACCGGGGCGAGGAACAGCCAGCCGGGGGCGGCATTGCCCAGTCCTCTTCCAACCAGGGTCTGCGTCACCAGATCAAGTTGCCCCACCACGAACACCGGAGACAGTCCAAGCACCACACAGACCAGCGCAAGCCAGCTTAGCCCGATGCGTTCCCAGATGCCGGCATCGTGCGCGTGATTCCGCACCTCACCGCGCGTCTGGCCGAGGAAAATGACCCCATAGAATTTAACCATCACGTAGGCCGCCAATGCTGCAGCCAGCGCGATTACCCCCGCCGCCACAGGTATCAGCATATTGATGTAGCTGTTGGGCAGACCCGGCGACAGCAGGAATGCCTGCAGCAACAGCCATTCCGAAACGAAACCATTGAACGGCGGCAGCCCGGACAAGGACAGCACGCCGACCAGCATCAGCGCAGCGACCCAGGGCATGTGGTGGATCAGCCCGCCCATGCGACCCATGTTGCGTTCGCCGGTCGCATGCAGAATCGAGCCTGTGCCGACGAACAGCAGACTCTTGAAGAACGCATGATTCAGGCTGTGGTACAGCGTCGCGGTCAGCGACAGGGCGGCGAGGGCGTCCTTGCCATAGACATGGAAGATGATGGTCAGGCCGATCCCCACCAGTAGCAGTCCGATATTCTCGATCGAAGAATATGCCAGCAGCCGCTTCATGTCGCCCTGCACGGCAGCGAACATCACGCCGAAGATCGCGGTCATCAAGCCCAGCCCCAATGTCAGAACGCCCCACCACCATTGCTGCATGCCCAGCAGATCGAAAGTCATGCGCAGGATGCCGTAGATTGCCGTTTTCAGCATGATGCCGCTCATCAATGCGGAAACAGGCGAGGGCGCTGCAGGGTGTGCTTCGGGCAGCCAGACGTGCAGTGGCAACATACCTGCTTTCGCGCCAAAGCCGAACAGCGCCAGCAGGAACGCCACCGAAGCCCAGAACCCCGGCAGATGCGCTTCGCGCATCGCCGCAAAGGTATAGGCGCCGATGCCATGCCCGCCCTGGATCACGCCAAAGCTGAGCAGGATCGCGATTGCTCCGACGTGAGCGATCAGCAGATACAGGTAGCCTGCCTTGCGGATGTCGGGGATGTTGTGATCGGTGGTCACCAGCAAATAGGAGGACAGGGCCATCGTCTCCCACGCCACCATGAACATGTAGGCATCGTCGGCCAGCAATACCAGTGCCATGCCGGCCAGAAACAGGTGGTATTCCAGACACAGCAGGCCCAGTTTGTTGCCCCGCATGGATTTGAAATATCCGGCGCTGAACAGTGATATGCCGGCCGATGCGCCGCCCAGCAAAATCAGGAAGAATGCAGAGAGCGGATCAAGACTCAGATGCATCGGCAAACCCGGCAGGCCCAGCGGCAATACGGTATGGCTGACAGGCTCGCCGAGCGCCCACAGCCCGGTTGCGGCAAGCACCAGGGAGGTCAGCGCGCTGAGGGGAAAAATGACGTTGGCGATCAGTTGCGGTCTGCGCTGCAGTGCCAAACCAAGCAATCCCGGTACCAGCCAGGACATGACGACTGCCTCTGCGACATCCAACGGCAACACACCGACCATGTCCATCCTGATTATTTTTCTCCGGCTTGCTGGTTAGCCAAACTACGCAAGCGCGTGATTCTACTCTTACTGCGGCACAGACCTCAATACCGGGAGGGAGATTCGCCCGACGGCACCTTGATTTTGCATGATCGCTGCTGCAACATGCCGCACGGCAATCCACATAGGATCGAGTTGCCATATAATCAAAAAAAACAGAATGAGCGCCTTGCGTTACAAATAACCCTTACGGGTTATTCCACGGACACTTTGTGGGTATGGACGCTGCTTGGTTGCTTATTCCTATAATGGTTGCCTTGTTCGATGCCCGTCTCCGACGAGATATCGGTAATGACTGAAATTTAATAACCAGCAGGAGATAAAATAATGAACTTTGACAAAGAATTTGATGCGAGCGGTTTGTCTTGCCCGCTACCCATCCTGAAAACCAAAAAAGCACTTGCGGATATGGCTTCCGGTCAGGTATTGAAACTGGTTGCGACCGACTCGGGTGCTATCAAGGATATGCAGGCATTTGCGGACCAGACCGGCAACAGTTTGCTTGCAACGGAAGAAGCGAATGGCGCGTTTACTTTTTACATGAAGAAAAAATAAGCTGCCGACCGCTATCCATAATCAAACTTGAGGGGAAGACATGACTACTAAAAAAATGGCGATCATTGCCACCAAGGGCACGCTGGATATGGCCTATCCACCTTTCATACTTGCCTCGACCGCCGCTGCGCTGGGCTACGAAGTGCAGGTGTTTTTCACTTTCTACGGACTGCAGTTGCTGCGCAAGGATCTGTCCAGCGTGATGATCAGCCCATTGGCCAACCCGGCGATGCCGATGCCGGTGCCGATGCCGGTGATGGTGCAGATGTTGCCCGGCATGGAGTCGATGGCGACCATGATGATGAAGCAAAAGCTGAAGAAGCACGGGGTCGCATCGCTGCAGGAACTACGCGACTTGTGCCTGGAAGCCGAGGTGAAATTCATTGCCTGCCAGATGACGGTCGACCTGTTCGAATTCGACAAGAGCGAATTCATCGACCAATGCGAATACGGCGGTGCCGCGATGTTCATGGGTTTTGCCGGGGATACCGATATCTGTTTGTTTGTTTGACTTGTAATGGCTGTGCAGTAATGGGGATTGTTTCTTACTATAATTATAGAGGGGTATCGTCATGAAACTGAAGAAAAGCAAGCTGGTGATTTCGTTGTTAACCGCGGGTGTGATGGCGTCGCCGCTGGCGCATGCGACGAACGGATATTTTCCGATCGGCGTCGGCCCGAAGACCGAATCGATGGGGGGAGCGGGCATCGCATTGCCACAGGATGCGTTTGCGGCTGCCGCCAACCCGGCCGGCATGGTGTTGGTCGGCGATCGTGTCGATTTCGCGCTGACCTGGTTCAAGCCGGACCGCAGCGCAGACATCACCGGGAATACATTCGGCCTGAATGGAAGTTATAGCGGCAACGGGCGCAGCAACTTTTTCATCCCGGATTTTGGCTACAACAAGATGGTCAACCCGGATACCGCGCTGGGCGTGGTGGTGTATGGCTATGGCGGCATGAATACCCAGTACAATAGCAACCCGTTCGCATCCTTTGGTGCCCAAGGTCCCTTGGGTATTAACCTCGAACAGTTGTTCATCGCGCCGACCTGGTCGAAGAAGCTCAACGCGACCAACTCGGTCGGCGTATCGCTGAATATCGCATATCAGATGTTCAGCGCCACAGGGTTGCAACCATTTGATAATACAACCTACTCTGCCAATCCAGGCTCTGTAACCAATAAGGGCACGGATACCTCGACCGGCTATGGCATCAAGCTGGGCTGGACCGGGGAAGTCACCCCCATGGTAACCTTGGGCGCGACTTACCAGAGCAAGACCAAAATGAGCAAGTTCAGCAGCTACAGCGGACTGTTCGCCGACCAGGGCAGTTTCGACGTGCCGGCCAGCTATGGCCTGGGCGTCGCAGTCAAGGCCACGCCAGTGACCACGGTGGCGTTCGACGTAGACCAGATCGATTATTCGGGTGTCTCTTCCGTCGGCAATACCTTTCCTCAACCAACACAATTTGGTGCATCCGGCGGGCCGGGTTTCGGCTGGCAGAACATGACCGTGCTCAAGCTCGGCATGAGCTATGTCTACGATTCCCGACTGACGCTGCGCGCCGGTCTGAACCATAACAACCAGCAGATCCCGAGCGACCAGACGCTGCTTAACATGGTGGCGCCGGGCGTGGTGCAGAACCACCTGACGTTGGGCGGGACCTGGACGCTGGCGGACAAGTCCGAGATCACCGTGGCTTATATTCATGCCTTCCAGAATACCGTCAACGGTGCCGGTTCCATCCCTGGTACTTTCGGCGGCGGCAATGCCAACATCGGCATGCACGAAGACTCGATCGGCATCTCCTACGGCTGGTAATTGCCGCAATAGCTAATCGATGCAAACTTAAGCCCGCCATCGCAAGATGGCGGGCTTTTTGTCGGCCACTAGACAGGGGCGTTTCAGGAATGCGGCGATCAGCTGGCCGCGATGCGCTCGTGGTATCTTGCCCGGAACAACAGGCGCGGTGCGGTCGCATCGTCAGCAAACGCGGCACGGTCGTGCAGTACGTTGTTGCACAGCAGCCCCATGCCGGGTTCGAGCCGCAGGCGGTGGATATGCCGCAGCTCCGAGGCGAGCAGTCGTTCCAATGCGGCGACAGCAGCCGATGTGGCGGCGTCCAGTTTCCATGCGATGCTGCGGGTGCGCGCGGTATAGCGCATGTGCAGTGCAGCGCTGGCCGGGTCGTGCGTGAACACCGGGCCGGTCTGGGCGGCGCGAGCGATGCCGAATTCGTCGATGCGCTCCGGTATCGTCATCGCATCCGCTGCGGACAAGGCGCGGATGAACTCGGGGTTTTCATCGCGCAACATCAGGTACACGATCTCATGGTCGATCAACCGGTTCTCGCCGCCTTGGCCGGCGCTCTGCACGCAATGCATCAGCATGCCGCGTATCCGCCGTTCGGGCGGGTTGTAATAGCCGTCGGTGTGCCATTTGATGGGGCGGTCGGTATAAGGAATATAAGCCTGGCGCTGGCCGTCGTCCGCGCACACGGTGATGCGGCTGATGCCCTGTTCGCCGGCCAGCCAGTTCGCATCGAGGCTGTTCAGCCCGAACTGCAAACCGAGTTGGCGCACGGTCTCTTCATCGGCCTGGGCATTTGATGCGTTGCGAGTGGCATAGACCACCATGTTGCTGCGCCGGCAACGATCCAGCAGCGCGGCATGCTCGGCCTGGGTCAGTCTACGCGGATCTTTGATCTCGACGATCAGATCACCGCTGTCGATGATGGCTTGTGCCAGTTTGCGCTCGTGCCAGCGCTGGTATGCGGGATCGTTGTCGAGGGCGAAAGGGCTTTGCATGGAGAGTTCGGGGCCTCAGTCGCCGCTGGTGACCTTGCGGATGCGCGTTTGCGGCGGTTCCCTGGAAAACAGGTTCTGCATGGTTTTTTCCACCATTTCCACGGCAGAGGGTGCTTCTATGCTCATCATCTGGTCGATCACCCATTCAACATCCTTTTCATCCATGACTGCGCGCATGCAGAATGCCAGGTAGCGGGTGAAGGCGAATTCAGGGCCATCCGGCCCATAGTTGAAGTCGGCATATTCTCCCGCGCGCTGGTTGAGTTTGTCGATGAACTGCTGCTTGTAATCGGTGCTGCCATCCATCAATCGGCCCTGATTCTCTGCCAGCGTTTCCGCGACACGATTGGCCAGCGTGCTGGTGAATGCGAAGCGTGCTTCGGGTGCCAATTGGCGATAAGCGATGCGGTCTGCGACCTGGACCAAAAACACCAGGAACTCGGTCAGGAACAAAAAGTATTGGGGACCGATCGCGATCCCGAAATTCGCCCTGCGGGTGTTCTTGAGTGCGTTGTCGGCGATACGCCACAGCGTGAAAGCCATTGCCCCGGCGATCTCTTGCGGGGTCTTTTCACGGTCGCTTTTGAACCACTGGCTCTTGATGCGCATGTCGATCGGGGTGCCGGTTCCGTTCAGCTCTTTTGCAGGAAAAATTCAAATTCGCCGGCGGCCGCCTCGATGGTGCTGATGATGTTGACGCCGGTTGAGTCTGCCCAGCCGACAATGTCGGAACGTATCCCGGGGCAATCGCTGACCAGTTTCAGGATCTCTCCCGAACTCATGCCATTCAGCAGCTTCTTGGCTTCGACGATCGGTCCGGGACAATGTACACCGCGAATATCGAGAATCACATTCGCCTTGCGCATGGCACCTTTGCCTTTCATCACGTAGTAACCGGTGCCGCCATCCGGCATTGCTTGTGTCTTTAATACCTTGTTGTGGGTCTGTTCGGCCCACGAGTAAAGATCGTCCTTGGTGCCGGGGCAGTCCGAGATCAGCAACAGTATCTGTTCATTCTTCAGATCGTCGATCACTCGTTTGGCGCCGAGCAGCGGTGCCGGGCAGGTCAGGCCGCGCATATCCAGCTTTACATTCGCATACAAGTCTTGAGGGCTCATGTTCAGTTTTCCTGTTGGTTTTGCAACATATCAATATCCAAACATTGGTGCTTCAATAACCGCCCTTGCCATAGGGTTGTGGCAGGCCGGCGACTTTTGCGCCTTGTTTGGCCGGGCCGGTAGGAAACAGGTCATAGAGTGCTTTGCTGTCCGCCTCGGGCCAGAATTCATTGACGCCTTTCAGCATATTGCGGAAATTGGGCGTATGCCCATGTTCGCGGTACTGCTCGCGCATGAAGTTGACGATTTCCCAATGTTTGGGGGTTAGTTCGATGCCTTCTGCGGCAGCTATCACGCCGACTACCTCTTCACTGAAATTCGGTTCCAGCAAGTAGCCGTCTGCATCGGTTTCCAGCTCATTACCTGCAACTACATATCCCATGACTTTCCTCCGTTGTATAAATTCAATCCTCTCCGAGACCGGAAATGACTTTGGACGGCACAAAGATGCCACAACCGTAACGTCGATCCTTTCCCAGCCCGACATATTGCAAATAAAGCGATGCGTCCGGTTTCAGGTCGTGCACCACCAGGCTGAAACCATCGATGGTTTGCCGCCCATCGTCGATGGAGCGGCGTTTGCCGCAGATCAGATTACCTTTGATTCCCATGTCACCCAATTGTGCATGGATGCTTTCCGAGAAACGCACTTCGTCGATCACGCCCGCTACCAGATCCGCATGAATCGTCGGGTGGGCGCAGATCGGCCGTTTCCTTGCGGCACCCAGATGCAGGTGATGGCCGCCCACATCGAGCTGCTGTCCGGTCAGGTGTGCAACGGCCTGGTCCGCGATCGATACCGGCAAACGCAGCACCAGCTTCGCGCGTTTCGGCAGCAGCAGCCCCGCGTTGCTGGTCGTGCCGCGCAGCGGCAATACCCCGACATACTTTTCTTCGGCAAGTTGAGGAAAGTGATCCTCCAACGCAGCCCATAGTGCAAATGGATATGCGGGGGGGAGAGTCGCACCGTCAAGGTCGAACACAACGTCGATGATTTCTGGAGTCTGGTCAGCCATTGCGGGTAATTTTTTGCGCGTTGGCCCAGTTCTGCATCGCGATCGCCCACTGTTCTGCTGTTGCGGGATCTATGTCGAAGATCGTGAAACGCTTGCCTTCACGTATGCGGATACGCAAAAGGCTCATGCCGCCTTCTACATGATCAATCTGCTGCAATTCAATTTCCTGGCTGCCTAGTGGAACCTTGAGTTTTATCGACCCGCTGATTTGTGCCATGATCACTTCCCTTCGCTCGGAGGTATATCTAACGACGCCGAGGATAATCCGAACGAGGCGTTATGGATACTTTTAACAGGCTGCAAGTTTATCGCTAATATTCTTGATATTGGAATACTACTGGGGGACAGTGCAACACTACCCTTAAGGGTTATTGAAGATAGCCGGTAAGGGTGATGGAATAAAGTTTGTAATATATCTTAATATCCTAATACATGAAAGACATGGGCAAGCCGGCAGATATAAGCGGAAAAGCCCGGACAGATTAAAAATTCCCGCCTCTGCCGGGTCATTAAACTTCGATTGCCAGCAGTGGCGCCGGGCAACATTATTGAAAGGAAGATTATTATGGCTAAGAAGATGCATGATACCCCAAATCTCGACCAACTCGAGGATGGACCATGGCCGAGTTTTGTGACTGGCCTGAAAGAATTGGCAAAAGACAAGGATTACGTGGTTGACCTGCTCGGGCAACTGGAAGCTTCATACAGGACCAAAAAAGGCTACTGGAAGGGTGGAACGGTCGGCGTGTTCGGCTATGGTGGCGGGATCATTCCGCGTTTTACCGAACTGAAAGACGAAAGCGGCCAGCCAGTTTATAAGGACTGCGCTGAATTCCATACCTTGCGCGTGATGCCGCCGCCTGGCATGCACTACGACACCAAGGTGCTGCGCGACATGTGCGACATCTGGGAGCGGCATGGTTCAGGTTTGATCGCATTCCACGGCCAGTCCGGAGACATCATGTTCCAGGGTGCGACCACGGACAACGTGCAAAAGGCTTTCGACGAGATCAACGAACTGGGGTTCGATCTGGGTGGAGCCGGCCCGGCGGTGCGTACCTCGATGTCTTGCGTGGGGGCGGCTCGCTGCGAGCAATCCTGCTACGACGAAGCAAAGGCTCACCGAACCGTGCTGAACACATTTCTTGACGACATACATCGTCCGTCCTTGCCGTACAAATTCAAATTCAAATTCTCCGGCTGCCCGAACGACTGCATGAATTCCGTGCAGCGTGCCGACATGGCTGTGATCGGGACTTGGCGCGACAACATCCGCACCGACGAAGAGTTGGCGAAAAATTGGTTCGCGAAGCACGGTATGGACGAACTGGTGAATGACGTTGTTGCGCGTTGCCCTACCAAGACATTTCAACTCAAGGAGATCGGCAAAGTCAGGAGCGGCGAGCACATTTCCAGCGTGGCGATCAACGACACGCACGCGGTAGAGATTGATAACCACGATTGTGTGCGCTGCATGCACTGCATCAACGTGATGACCGGGGCGCTTGGCTCCCGGTGAAGACAAGGGTGCGACCATCCTGGTGGGTGGCAAGCGCACTCTCAAGATCGGCGACCTGATGGGCACGGTAGTGGTTCCGTTCATGAAGCTGGAAACCGATGAGGATATGGAAAAACTGGTCGATCTCGGCCAGCGCATCATCGACTTCTTCGCGGAAAACGCGCTTGAGCACGAGCGTACCGGTGAAATGATCGAGCGCATCGGCCTGGTCAATTTCCTTGATGCGTTGGAGATCGAAGTGGATGCCAACATGGTGTCCACGCCACGCATGAATCCTTATGTCCGCACCGATGGCTGGGATGAGGAAGTTGCCAAGATCAATGCCAAGAAGCAGGCCGCCTGAGGAGACATTAAAATGAATCAAGCTGTTCAAGAAAAACCAGCGCAAAAGCGCAAGCCCAAAGAAACCGGTGTGCCGGAGAACAAGAAGTACCTGCATCCGCTGATGGCAAAGAACTACGGCAAGTGGAAGTATCATGACCGTCCACGCCCCGGGGTGTTGCGTCATGTAGCGCATAGCGGCGACCAGATCTGGTCGGTGCGTGCCGGCACCCAGCGGCAGATGGACGTGGGCACGATCCGCCTGTTGTGCGATATCGCCGACAAGTATGCGGAAGGCCATGTGCGCTTCACCATCCGCTCCAACATCGAATTCATGGTGTCCAAGGCTGAAAAAGTGAATCCGCTGATCGCAGAGTTGGAAAAGCACGGCTTCCCGGTGGGTGGTACCGGCAATTCCATTTCAATGATCGCCCACACGCAAGGCTGGCTGCACTGCGATATTCCGGGTACCGATGCGTCGGGCGTGGTCAAAGCGCTGATGGATGAGTTGATAACGGAATTCAAACGCGAGGAAATGCCGAATCGCGTGCACCTGTCCACTTCATGCTGCGAGATCAATTGCGGCGGACAGGCAGACATCGCGATCATCGTGCAACATACCAAGCCGCCGGTGATCAACCATGACCTGGTTGCGAACGTGTGCGAGCGTCCTACGGTTGTGGCGCGTTGCCCGGTTGCGGCGATACGCCCTGCCATGGTGAACGGCAAGCCGTCGCTGGAGATCGATGAGACCAAGTGCATGTGCTGCGGCGCGTGCTACCCTCCCTGCCCACCGATGCAGATCAATGACCCGGAGTATTCCAAGCTGGCGATCTGGGTGGGCGGCAAGAACTCCAATGCGCGCGGCAAGCCGACGTTCATGAAAATGGTTGCATCGGGACTACCCAACAATGCGCCAAGATGGCCGGAAGTCAACGAGGTGGTGAAGCGCATATTGCATGTGTACAAGGAAGATGCCCGTGCCTGGGAGCGCATGGCTGACTGGATCGAGCGTATCGGCTGGCCACGTTTCTTCGAGAAGACCGACTTGCCTTTCACCAAGTACCTGATCGATGATTGGCGCGGCTCGCGTGCGACGCTAAACGCATCCACTCATATTCGCTTTTAACCGGGAGCGGCCGTATGAAATTCGGTGTAATCGTTAACGAAGGACCCTACCAGCACGAGGCCAGCGATACAGCATACTTGTTCTGCAAGGCGGCCATCGACAAGGGGCACGAGGTATGGCGCGTATTTTTCTACCACGATGGTGTGAATAATGCCTCCAGGCTGACCGAACCCCCTCAGGACGACCGGAATATCGTGAGCCGCTGGAGCAAGCTTAACGAAGAACATGGCGTGGATCTGGTGGTTTGTGTTGCAGCAGCATTGCGGCGCGGCATCCGGGAAGAGAATCTGGCAAAGGGATTCCGGATTTCAGGCCTGGGGCAACTGGTCGAGGCGGGCGTCAAGACGGATCGCCTGATCGTGTTCGGCGATTGATCGAGGGGAATCGAATGAGTGATGTCAAAAAATTCATGTTTGTCAACCGCAAGGCGCCACATGGAACGATCTACGCGCTGGAATCTCTTGAAGTGGTTTTGATCACGGCTGCTTTTGATCAGGATGTGTCTCTGGTGTTTCTGGACGATGGCGTATATCAGCTGAAAAAGGGGCAGCAAACCAAAGGGATCGCAACCAAGAACTTTTCGCCGGCCTATCGCGCACTGGAAGGTTACGACATCGAGAAATTGTATGTCGAGAAGGAATCTATGGAAGCGCGCGGCCTCAGCGAGGAAGATCTGCTGGTGGATGTGACCGTGCTGGGGCGCGCAGAAATGGGCGAGTTGATGGATCAGCAAGACGTGGTCTTGAGCTTCTGAGGGGGTATCGTTATATGTTGCATATCATCAACAAATCTCCGCTTACCAACAGTGCGCTGGACAATTGTTTGCGCGTGGCTCAACGCGGGGATATCCTGCTGATCGAAGATGCCGTCTATGCCGCGACATCCGGCAATGCATTTGAGGGTAAAATACGCGAGGCGATGGGCCGCTTCAAAGTCTATGTTTTGCAGCCTGACCTTGAAGCGCGCGGGCTTGCCGATCGCATAATCGCAGATGTCACACCGGTCGATTATGGCGGCTTCGTCGATCTCACCGCGACCAATAAAAACTGCCAATCTTGGCTCTAACCTGTACTTATTAAAAGGAGAATTACCATGGCCAATATCGAAGTTGACGGCAAAACCTACGAAACCGACGAAGAAGGTTACCTCGTCAATCTGGCTGACTGGAATAAGGATGTTGCAGAGTACATCGCAAAGACAGAAAACGTCGACATGACAGAGCAGCACTGGGAAGTCATCAATTTCCTGCGCGAGTATTTTGAAGAGTATCAGATTGCACCGGCTGTGCGTGTCTTGACCAAGGCGATAGGCAAAAAGCTTGGTGCCGACAAGGGCAACAGCGAATATCTGTACGGTCTATTTCCTTACGGACCGGGCAAACAGGCGTGCAAGATCGCCGGATTGCCGAAACCGACCGGTTGTGTCTGATCAAGATAACTGAGTGGATAGTTTCCACCTGACTCACGATGAGCACCTTATTTGCAATCCTGTTTTACTTTGCCACCCTGGTGTTTGTTATGGGCACTCTATACCGTATAGGCATTTATACCCGCACTCCCGCGCCGCTTAAAATCCCGACCACGCCTGCGCCAATCACCACCGGCGGGGTAGTGTTGCGCATGATGCGCGAAGTATTCCTGTTTGAAAGCCTGTTCAAGGCGAATCTATGGACCTGGAGCATGGGATGGTTGTTTCATGTGAGTCTGGCCCTGGTCTTGATGCGGCACTTGCGTTACTTCACCGATCCGGTCTGGGCCTGGGTAGCAATGATACAACCGTTCGGAATGTATGCTGGAATCACCATGTTGATCGGTGTCGCAGGTCTTTGGGCGCGGCGCATATTTGTCGAGCGCATTCGCTATATCTCCACCCCATCCGATCACTTGATGCTGGCTCTTTTCGTCGCGATCGCGGCATCCGGTCTGACGATGAGGTTCTTTGTGCATACCGATGTGATCGCTGTGAAGGGTTTCATGCTCGGCATGATGCATTTCGATTTGCAACCCTTGCCTTCCAGCATCGCCTTGTATGTGCATCTATCACTGGTCGCGATGCTGATGATGATCTTCCCGATCAGCAAATTGCTGCATGCTCCGGGATTGTTTTTTTCACCTGGTCGCAATCAGGTGGACAACTCCCGCGACAAGCGGCATATCTCGAGCTGGGGAAGGAAATTGGAGTCCAAATGAGCGCTACGATCACTGCACCGGCCTACCGCATCATTCCCATCGTTCCGGCTTTGAAGCCGGGAGCGATGGAAGGCGACGGCCCCTTTGTCGCAAGCGAGAAGATTCAGGAAGCACTTGGTTTTCCCGGCAAACTGGTCGACGACTGGCATGATCAGGCGATATGCCAAGATGGGCGAGCTGCTCGGCAAATACCGTTCGCTCACGGTGTATATGGATAGCTGTGTGCATTGCGGAGCCTGTTCGGATAAATGCCATTACTTCATAGGCACGCAGGATCCGAAGAACATGCCGGTGGCGCGGCAGGATCTGATGCGCAGCGTATACCGGCGCTATTTCACCTTGCCTGGAAAATTATTTCCCAAGCTGGTCGGTGCGCGCGATCTGACCCGCGAAGTGCTGGACGAATGGCACAACTACTACCACCAGTGTTCGGAGTGCCGGCGTTGTTCGGTGTTTTGCCCGTACGGGATCGATACCGCCGAAGTCACGATGGCGGCTCGCGAAATTCTCGATTCTGTCGGGTACGGACAGAAATACGACAATGAGATCATCGGCAAGGTACACAAGATAGGCAACAATCTCGGGCTGCCTGGACCCGCATTGAAAGATACGCTGGAGGGCCTGGAAGAGGATGTCAAGGAAGCCACCGGCGTCGATGTGCGCTTTCCGGTTGACGTCAAGGGCGCGGAAGTCCTGCTGATTACCCCTTCCGCGGACTTCTTTGCCGAGCCGCATATCGACAGCCTGATCGGCTACGCCAAGGTGTTTCATGCCGCGGGTACCAGCTGGACGCTATCCTCATTCGCTTCCGAAGCGGGCAATTTTGGCATGTTCATCGGCAATTACGAACAGTTGCGCAAGATCGCATTGCGTATCCGCGAGGTTGCACTGGAGTTGGGTGTCAAGCGTATCGTGGTGGGGGAATGCGGTCATGCCTGGCGCGTCGCATACAGCTTCTGGAATACCCTGACCGGCGTCGGCGACGGGGCGGATCCGAACGACCAGTTCGCGATGCTGCTGCAGAAACAGCTCGACCATCGCTACAAACAGCCGGTGCATATCTGTGAATTCACGCTGGGACCTGATCGAGCAGGGCGCGCTGTCATTCGACAAGGAAGCCAATGACAAGCACATCATCACCTTTCACGATTCATGCAACGTGGCGCGCGGTTCCCGCATGGGCGACTATCCGGGCGGCCAGTTCGACATCCCGCGCAACATCATTAAGGCAGTCGCCAACAACTTCTACGAAATGAATCCCGGCACTACACATGAACGGACTTTTTGTTGCGGCGGCGGCGGCGGATTGTTGACTGATGATTTAATGGATGTGCGCGTCAAGGGTGCGCTTCCGCGCATGGAGGCATTAAAGCATGCGGCTGATGAGCATGGAGTCAATTTCATGGCGTGCATATGCGCGATATGCAAGACACAATTCTCCAAAGTGATGCCGTATTACGGGTTCGAGAGAAACATGGTTGGCGGTGTTCACCAGCTGGTCAGCAATGCGATCAGGCTGGGTGCGAAATAACAATTCACTGGAGGCAGGCAATGTCATCAACAACTGAAACAACACAGCAAATAACTTTCCGCCGTTACAAGGATGGCGACAACAAGATTGGCCGCTTCAACGAAAAGATATTGCAGTCGAGTTTTTCGCACAAGTGCCCGACCTATATTCAATCCACACCGCCCTGCCAAGGGAGCTGCCCTGCAGGTGAGGACATACGCGGTTATCTTGCGATCGTGCGCGGTACCGAAAAGCCACCAGTCGGGGCCGACGGCAAACCAGCCATGCCTTGGCAGGAATATGCATTCCGCCGCTTGACGGAGGCTAACCCGTTTCCTTCGGTGATGGGCCGGGTTTGCCCGGCACCATGCGAGACCGGGTGCAACCGGAATGCGCTGGAAGATCACGTAGGCATCAATTCGGTGGAACACTTTCTCGGCGAGTACGCGATATCCAATAATCTCTCCTATCATAGCAATGCCTTGCCTACCGGCAAGAAGGTGGCGGTCATCGGTGGTGGCCCCGCTAGCTTGTCCTGTGCCTATCAACTCACCCTGAAGGGCCACGAAGTCACCGTGTTCGACGAACACGAGCATCTGGGCGGCATGATGCGCTACGGGATCCCGGGTTTCCGTACCCCGCGTGAAGTGCTGGATGCGGAAATAAAACGCATCATCGATCTGGGTGTGAAAACACGAATGAAATGTCGCGTGGGCACGGATGTCACGCTGGAACAGATACGCAATGAGTTCGATGCGGTTTTCCTCGGCATGGGTGCGCAGGCAGGGCGTGCGTTGCCGCTTCGCTGACAGCTCGGCACCCAACGTAGTCACAGCTACGGCCTTTCTCAAGGCCTTCAACGACGGTCGTCTTCAGCATGTCGGCAAACGGGTGGTGGTAATTGGCGGCGGCGATACATCGATCGACGTGGCGACGGTTGCTCGGCGCCTGGGCCATCTTGAGGATTCAAAGCCAACTGATTTCGAACAGGCCATCGCAGGCCAGATGGCGCACGATGTGGCCGAAATATCAGTCAAGCAGGGTGCCGACGTGACGCTGACTTCGATCTTTCCGATCGACAAGATGCAGGCGAACAAGCACGAGATCGAGCAGGCCCTCGCCGAAGGAATCGTGATACGCGGCGGCTTGGCTCCAATCGGTATCGTGCGCGGCGCAGACGGTCGCGCCACCGCACTGCGCGTCTGCGAGTGCGAAGCAAAGATTGGTGAGCGGAAAGCTTGAAGTCAAGAATATTGCGGGTACCGAGCAGGATATACCTGCTGATCTGATCGTATCTGCGATTGGACAGGCAGTGGACTTTACCGGGCTGGAAGAATTCAATAACGGCAAAGGCGCGGTCTCGACAGATCGCAATTATCTGGTTGCCGGGCAGAAAGGCATATTTGCCGGCGGCGATATTATCAGGCCGCATCTGCTGACCACTGCGATCGGTCATGGCTCGATCGCGGCAGATGGCATACACAATTATCTGCTTGGCCAAGACCTGGAAAAGCGCCCCAAGATCGATGCTCATCAATTCGACCTGATGCGCAAGATGATGGAAAAAGGGCTTGAAGTCAAAGAAATTCACGAACCGTTGCGCGGCACATACGATAGCAATGTCGCAGTGCACAATTTCGATGATCGCTCAGATCGCTATGTAATCCCTCACGATAAACTGTTCCTGGGTCACTTTTCGATCGTCGCGCGCAATAAGCGCAACGTGATTACCCTGAGCAAGGAATCCGCGCTGGGCAACTTCGAGGACCGTCTGGGCGTTCTTCCTCAGGACCAGGCAGTGGCAGAGGCCAAACGCTGCATGAGCTGCGGCATGTGTTTCGAATGCGACAACTGCGTGGTGTATTGCCCGCAAACAGCGGTGTTCCGGGTACCCAAGGCCAAAGCTACGCTGGGTCGCTATGTTGATACCGATTACAACAAGTGCATAGGCTGCCATATATGCGCGGATGTCTGCCCGACCGGATATATCCAGATGGGCCTCGGCGAATAATTAAAATGTACGGGCAATAGAAATGTTGAAACCATTTGCACTGCTGTTGGCACTTTGCATGTGTGCTTCTGCCTTTGCCTCGGAAATATACGGCATGCCCAAGCTCGATATCGGCAAGGGCGGACACTGTGTGGCAGAGCCCCAGTGGATGCGCAAGAACCATATGCAGGTTCTTTTTCAGCAACGTGATGAAACTGTACACCAGGGCATGCGCGGCGGGAAATTCAGCCTGAAAAACTGCGTTGAATGCCATGCAAGCTTGCGCGATAACAGCGTGATCGGGCGGGCTGATAGTTTCTGCGAGGGCTGTCACCGTTACGAAGCAGTCAAGATAGATTGCTTTGAATGCCACTCCAGCAAACGAAGCTCCGTATTAGCAGTGAAAGAAGCCCAATGAGCGATACTGACGTGCAGCGCAGACAGTTCCTGAAGACCTCGGTCGGGGCTGCGGCAGTCGCCATTGCTCCCGGGATGTTGCTGTTCGATATGGCTCATGGCAAATCCGAGGGTGTTTCGAGCAAGGTGCGCTGGGGCATGCTGATCGATACTGCGAACTGTGCCGACGGCTGCAACGATTGCGTGAAAGCGTGCAGCAAGGAAAACGGCCTGTCCGGTGGGCTGGGTCCGACCGACTCGCAATGGATACGCAAGGTCGAGTTGAAGGACATGCGCAGCGGCCGATCTCTGTCGCTACCGATGATGTGCCAGCATTGCGAGGAACCGCCCTGTGTGGATGTCTGCCCGACCGGTGCTTCCTTCAAGCGGGCCGACGGTATCGTGCTGGTGGACAAGCATATTTGCATTGGCTGCCGCTATTGCATGATGGCCTGTCCTTACAAGGCGCGTTCCTTTGTGCATGAGCCGCTGCATGACCAGAAACCCGATGTGCCGCGCGGCAAGGGTACCGTGGAAAGCTGCACGCTGTGCGTTCAGCGTGTCGATAACGGCAAGATACCAGCCTGCGCCGAAGCATGCCCGAACAAGTCCATTCTTTTCGGGAATTTGAACGATCCCGAGAGCGAGATTTCAAAAAAGATACGCACCGTGGCATCGACGCAGATCCGTGCCGATCTTGAGTTGAATACAGGCATACGCTATCAAGGGATCTGAATAGACATGGCCAGACATTCTCCGTTGCAGTTGAAAAACAGGCTCTACTACGCATTGGTGTCTGCGGGTGGCCTGGTTGTGCTGATGGGTTTGTATGCGGCGCATAGAATGGAAGAATATGGACACATCATCACCGGCATGAACAACCAGATCGTATGGGGGCTGCCCCATGTGTTCGCAATTTTCATGATCGTCGCGGCCTCGGGGGTGCTCAATGTCGCGTCGATCGGTTCCGTGTTCGGTAAGGCCATATACAAGGCCAGAGCGCCGCTGGCCAGCCTGTTGTCGATCGCGCTGCTGGCTGGCGGGCTGACAGTATTGATGCTCGACCTGGGGCGGCCCGATCGCGTCATCGTGGCCGCGACCCACTTCAACTTTACTTCGGTGTTTGCCTGGAACGTAATGCTGTATTCAGGCATGTTCGCTTTTGCAGGAATCTATCTCTGGACCATGATGGAGCAACGCATGAATCCATGGTCGAAACCGGTAGGCTTTGTGGTGTTCGCTTGGCGATTCATACTCACTACAGGCACGGGGCTGATCTTTGCTTTCCTTGTCGCCAGGCAGGCCTATGGCTCAGCCTTGCTGGCGCCGATGTTCATCGTGATCTCGTTTGCATGGGGCTTGGCCGTGTTCCATGTTGTCCAGTCGACCATCTATGCCTGGAACGGCAAGGAACATACCCCGGAAATCGTCAGGCGCATGAAGAACCTGCTCGGTATTTTCATCATTGCAGAGTTATACCTGGTCGCGGCCTATCATTTGACCAACCTGTATTTCGCGCATCAATCCGCATTTGAACACTTCATCCTGGTGGACGGCGGGGTCTATCCACAGCTGTTCTGGTGGGGATATGGTCTGCTGGGCAGTGTCTTGCCGCTGGCCCTGATTTTCCTTCCGGGGCTGGGCGATACCCGCAGCGTGATTGCGGCATCCCTGCTGGTGATTGCGGGCGGATTTGCGCTGCTATACGTATTCATCATCGGTGGACAGGCGTTCCCGCTGAACCTGTTTCCAGGATATGAGGTCAAGAGCAGTTTCGGCGACGGGCAAATCGGCTTGTACCACCCCTCGCTGCCGGAGTTTCTGCTGGGATTGGGCGGTCTGGGCATCGCATTTCTGATCACGACCGTCAGCGTTCATGTGCTCGATTTCATTCCGCATGACAGATTGCAAACTGCTGGCCAGGGATTAACGGACTAATTTCATCATGAACCGGATGCTGATTTCCGCAGCGCATAAGTCATCCGGGAAAACGATGGTCAGCACAGGGTTGTGTGCATCCCTGAGCAAGCTTGGACATTCAGTCCAGCCGTTCAAGAAAGGCCCAGATTACATCGATCCGATGTGGCTCAGCCTGGCATCGGGCCGTGCCTGCCGCAACCTCGACCTGTACCTGATGCAAAGCGATGACATCACCACTACCTTTGCGCGCCACAGCACTGAAGTGAATCTGGTCGAGGGGAACAAGGGGCTGTACGATGGTCTCGCGCTCGACGGCAGCAACAGCAACGCCGCTTTGGCAAAGCTGCTCGGCCTGCCGGTTTTCCTGGTAATCGATGCGCGCGGAATGACACGCGGTATCGCACCGCTGATCCTCGGATACCAGGCATTCGATCGCGACATCAATGTCGCCGGGGTGATCCTAAACAATCTCGGCGGGTCCAGGCATGAAGCCAAGTTGCGCAGTGTCATCGAACACTATACCGATGTGCCGGTAGTCGGAGCGATCCACCACGACGAAAGGCTAAGCATCGTCGAACGTCATTTGGGCCTGATGCCCAGCAACGAATCAGATGCCGCAACGGCCAAGATAATGCAGATTGGTGATGCCATTGCACAGCAGGTCGACCTGGATAAGCTGTTGTCACTGTCTTCTATAGGCAGCGATTCAGTAACGTTTCTTCCTCATTTAAGCGGGAAGGCTAAGATGGGGATAGAATTTCTGGGTATGAACGCCTCTACACCCACCCTCCCCCTTGTAGGGGGAGGGGAAAGTAAAGTGCGTATCGGGATCGCGCGTGATTCCGCCTTCGGTTTCTATTACGCCGACGACCTTGATGCGCTGGAGGCGGCAGGAGCGGAGCTGGTTCCGTTCGACACGCTGCGCGATATACACCTGCCACAAGTGGATGCGCTATATATAGGCGGCGGCTTCCCAGAGACCAGCGCGGGCAAACTCGAAGCCAACAGTTCCTTGCGCGCTCATATCAAACAGTCAATAGAAGATGGCATGCCTGTCTATGCCGAATGTGGCGGATTGATGTATCTGGCGCGCAGTATCGAATATCACGGACGCACCTACGATATGGTCGGCGCGATCCCCGGCGATGTGAAGATGCATGACCGGCCGATCGGTCGCGGCTATGTACATCTCAAGGAGGATGAGGCACATCCATGGCCGCGCCCGAATAAACCTAACGGAAGGTCCTCTCCTCAATTCTCTGAAGAAACTACTAGCCATTCGACTAAGCCCACAAGCGAGCAAGTCGCTGGTTATCCCGCAAGCGGGGAGAGCGCAGCGAGGGGGGCGAAGCCAAGCAAACGAGAAAATCAACCTTATATTTTTGCGCATGAGTTCCATTATTCCAGCCTGGAAAACCTGCCTTCCGGCACCCGATTCGCTTACCATGTAGAGCGCGGCTATGGTATCGATGGTGAACGGGACGGGCTTGTGCTGCACAATCTGCTGGCCTCCTACACCCACTTGCGTAACATCGGCAGTTGCTACTGGGCGACCCGATTCGTCGCATTTGTCCGGGAAAAACTGGAACAGCGCAAATATCCAGAATCAATAAATCCTGCCAACCCACAATATGAAACAGAAACTCTATGAAGCAGCTATCGCCGCGTTCGACCAAGCCAATAATGAAGACCCGAGCAAGGAAACGGTAGCCGGCAGGGAATATTCCAAGGAACTACTCTATTCACTACGCATGAGCGAAATGCAGGCGCGCTATGCCCCGGAAGCATCGGAGCCGGTAAAACTCGCGGTGCACGCCCAGCACATCCAGCGCTGGAAGACCCCACGCAGCAACTATCCGAAGGACAAGGCGGGTTATCTGCAATGGCGCACTGGCCTGTACAAATTCCATGCCGCGACCGCCGGACGCATCATGCAGGAGGTGGGCTATGACGATGAGATGATCGACAGGGTGAAGGCCATCGTCGGCAAAAGGGGGTTGAAGGTCAATCCGGAGACGCAGCTGATGGAAGATGTGGTCGACCTAGTGTTCATTGAGCACTACATCACCGGATTTGCCTCGCAGCACCCGGAATATGACGAAGCGAAGTGGATACACATCATCCGCAGGACTTGGCAGAAGATGTCCGGGCGCGCGCATGAATTCGTCCTTGCTGGAAACATCAGGCTGCCGGAAACGCTGGCGCCGTTGATCCTTAGAGCGGTACAAGGATGATGGACTATTTGCCTATCTTTGCAGATGTCCGGGACAGGAAGTGTCTGGTGGTCGGCGGTGGCGAAGTCGCGGTGCGCAAGGCCGGCGTGCTGCTCGAAGCCGGAGCCAATGTGCGCGTAGTTGCCCCGGAGATCGCATCTGAGCTGGCACAGCAACAACGTGTCGAGGCCATCGTAGCGCGTTTCGACGAGCACCACCTGGATGGTGTGGCGCTGGTTATCGCGGCGACCGACGACCGCAGCGTCAACCGGCAAGTCTCGGAACTGTCCCATGCGCGCAACATCCCGGTGAACGTGGTGGATGATCCCGAGTTATGCAGTTTCATCATGCCGGCCATCCTCGATCGGTCGCCGCTGATGGTGGCCTTCTCCAGCGGAGGGGCGTCACCAGTGCTGACCCGCATCATGCGCGGCAAACTGGAGTCAATGATCCCGCAGAATTACAGCCGGCTTGCGGCATTCGCAGAACGTTTCCGCGTGCTGGTCAAACAGCAAGTCACCAACCCGGCGAAGCGTCGCATCTTCTGGGAGAACGCGCTGGAAGGGGTGGTGGCCGAGAAAGTGCTGAGCGGAGATGAAAGCAGCGCCGAACAGTTGCTGAAGCAGATGCTGGCCAGCGAGGACAATATCCTGCGCGGAGAGGTGTATCTGGTCGGCGCAGGCCCCGGCGACCCGGACTTGCTGACCTTTCGCGCCATGCGCCTGATGCAAAAAGCCGATGTGGTGGTATACGACAATCTCGTGTCCAAGCCGATACTGGAGATGACGCGTCGTGATGCGTCGCGTATCTATGTGGGCAAAAAGCGCAATGACCACACCCTGCAGCAGGAAGAAATCAACGATTTGTTGGTAAGACTGGCCAAACAGGGCCAGCGCGTGCTGCGCCTCAAGGGGGGGGACCCGTTCATTTTTGGCAGGGGGGGCGAGGAGATCGAGACCCTGGCCACGGAAGGCATCCCGTTCCAGGTCGTGCCGGGCATCACCGCTGCTTCCGGCGTATCCGCCTATGCAGGTATACCGTTGACTCACCGCGATCATGCGCAATCCTGCATATTTGTGACCGGCCATCTGAAAGACGGCAGCATGAACCTGGACTGGGACGCGCTGGCCCGCCCCAGGCAGACCATCGTGGTCTACATGGGTTTACATGGACTGGCAACCCTCTGCACCGAACTTGTCAGACATGGCTTATCCGGGAACACGCCGGCCGCGATCGTGCAGCAAGGCACCACGCAACATCAGCGTGTCGTCACCGGCACCCTGGCCAATCTTGCGGACATCGCGCAAGCCGAAAAGCTGCATGCGCCGACGCTGATCATCGTAGGGGGCGTCGTCTCGCTGCGCGATAAACTGTCATGGTTCAAGCCTGATAACCACGCAACATGAATGCCGTTTACTTCCATCTATGACTCTTGAGGAGAAATGCGATGTACAGATTATTCATCAAAAGCATATTTCTGCCGGCGATCATCCTGTTCAGTTTGGGCCATGCACAGGCCGCCGAGGTATATCTGAAGCCGTTCGTGCTGGCCTACAAAGGTCCGGGCGCGCTCGTCGAAAAGACCGAGCAGGCCAGGGCCGCGCTGAAATCCGGCGGATTCACTATCGTCGGGGATTATTCGCCCTATCCAGATGCGAATATCCTGGTCGTGACCAACGATGAACTGAAAGCCAATGCGGCGGCATCCGAACTCGGCGGATTTGGCGCAGCGCAGAGAGTCGCGATCACCCAGGTAAAGGACGAGGTGCAGGTGAGCTACACCAACCCTGTGTATATGGCCAATGCCTACCGCATGAAAGGCGAGCTGGCGAATGTCGCGGCTGAACTGGCCAAGGACCTCGGCAGGGTCGAGGAATTCGGATCCAGCCAGGGTCTGACGGCCAAGCAGTTGCGCCGCTACCACTATATGATAGGTATGGAGTATTTCGATGAGCCGGATGTGTTGGCCGAATACCCGAGTTACGACGAAGCCGTGAAGGCAGTGAGCGCAAAATTGGCCGACAACAAGAATGGTGTCACGCCAGTCTATCGTGTCGACATCCCCGGAAAGCAGGAGAGTGTGTTTGGCGTGGCGCTGAAGGCTTCCACCGAAGCGGATCAATATATGGATGACAAATTTATCATGAGCGTGATTGACTTTCACCAGTTAAAATCGACCGCGCATTTGCCCTATGAAATTCTGGTTTCCGGAAACAAGGTTTATGCGTTGTATGCACGCTTCCGGATCGCAATCAATTTTCCCGATTTGAGCATGATGGGAAAGAACAGCTTCATGAATATCATGAAAACGCCGGATGCGATTCGTGATGCCCTGAAAAAGACTGTAAGGCAGTAGCAGAAATCTGGGTTCCATATTCATATCAATCGGGAGAACGAAATGGCTGAAAGCGATACTTTGGGCGATGCCAAACGCCGCAATTTCTTGATCAAGGCAACCGCTGCCGTGGGCGCCGCCGGCGCAGCAGCTGCGTGCCTGCCTTTTGTCGCCAGCATGAATCCGAGCGCTGACGTGCTGGCCAGGGCGACGACCGAGGTCGATCTGTCGGGGATTCCGGAGGGCGGCATGCACACGGTCGCCTGGCAGGGAAAACCGATATTCATCTTTCATCGCACCCCCGAGGAGATCAAGGCGATGGAAGCCACCAGTGGCGTCATAGATCCAGAACCTGACAGCCAGCGCGTTCAGCGGCCGGAATGGCTGGTTGTGATCGGGATATGCACGCACATGGGGTGCGTGCCGAACAAGGGTGAGGCAGGCTGGTTATGTCCCTGCCATGGCAGCGAGTATGACGACAGCGGCCGGGTCGTGCGCGGCCCCGCACCAAAAAATTTGAACTTGCCGCCCTATAAATTTATTGCTGCGGACAAGATCATCATCGGCTAGGCATAGGAGAGGACCATGAAAAGCAGAATTATCAACTGGGTAGACCAGCGTTTTCCTCTTAGCAATTTCGTCAGACACGACCTGACTGAATATCCCACCCCGCGCAATCTCAGCTATTGGTGGAATTTCGGCTTTCTGGCCGGTTTCGTGCTGGTGCTTCAGGTTGCCACCGGGATCTTTCTGGCCATGCATTACAAGGCGGATGCCGCACTGTCATTCGATTCCATACAGCACATCATGCGCGATGTGAATTACGGCTGGCTGTTGCGCTTCATGCACGCAACCGGTGCATCCGCCTTTTTTCTGGTGATCTATATCCATATGGCGCGCACGCTGTATTACGGTTCATACCGCGCGCCGCGCGAACTGATGTGGTGGACCGGACAAGGATTGTTGCTGCTGCTGATGGCAACAGCATTCATGGGCTATCTGTTGCCGTGGGGTCAAATGTCTTACTGGGGCGCGACGGTGATTACCAATCTGTTCAAGGTCACTCCTTATTTCGGCGATCAAATCGTGACTTGGCTGCGCGGCGACTATAGCGTAAGCGATGCAACGCTGACGCGCTTTTTCTCCCTGCACTATTTGTTGCCGTTTCTGATTATCGGCGCGGTGGTGGTGCACCTGATCGCACTGCATACCGTCAAAAGCAGCAACCCGAGCGGCATTGATCTGGCAGCCAAGGATAATATTCCGTTCCATCCGTATTTCACCAGTAAGGATTTGTTTGGCCTGGGCATATTTTTGATCGTGTTCAGCGTTTTCGTGTTCTTTTTTCCGAATATTCTGATGGATCCGGCCAACTATATTCCGGCCAATCCGATGCAAACCCCGGCCGAAATCGTCCCGGAATGGTATTTTTTGCCTTTCTATGCGATTTTGCGCTCGGTGCCCAATATGGTGGGTGGTGTGGTGGCGATGGGACTGTCGGTGATGATGTTTGCGTTCATGCCGCTACTGGATCGATCGCGCATTCCTGGTGGTGCAAGCAACCGACCTATAGTCAAGCTGGGATTTTACCTGTTCCTTACAAATATGCTGTTGTTGGGTTATGTCGGTGCTCACCCGGTGACCAATCGGACACTTCTGATCGGGCATATTGCAACAATTTTCTATTTTGGCTCGTTTTTCCTGATTCCATTCATATCGAAAGCTGAAGAGAGATGGTTGATCAAGCGCGGCCTTCCCCCCGCATTGATGGAGTTGATGGAAAGAGAAGCCAGGAATAAAAACAATGTTCGGGCGAACCGTCGTAGTGGAGATGCCAAATGAAAAAATTCATCGCGTTGTTGATATTGTGTTGTTCTACACACGTATGGGCAGAAGAAGCAACGCTGCAGAATATCAAGGTCGATACCGATCGGCCGGCAATCGAGCGCGGCATGGACGACTTTATGAATACTTGCCATACTTGTCATACGCTGAAATACATCACGTATCTCGATCTGCTCAAGTTGGGCATTGACAGGAAAAAAATCGATTCCATGCGCAGCGACCAACCGCTGGACAGTCAGCTTTCCGGAATGATGTCCGACCAGACCGCCGTGCTAACATTCGGGAAGGTTCCACCGGACCTGAGCTTGATGACTCATGCCCGCGAGGGTGGGCCAAGCTATGTGTATTCCTACCTGTTGGGCTATTACAACACGCCGGACGGGGTAACACACAATAGTATTTTCCCAGCAACCCATATGCCAGACCCGCTTGGAATAAGCACGGCGACCGACCCTGCCCAACGCGAAGAACTCAAGAAGAACGCGCATGATATCGTGTCATTCCTTGACTGGGCGGCGGATCCGTACGAACAGGAGCGGCACAAGCTGGGATATTACGTGATCGGATATCTGGTCATCCTGACCTTCCTGCTTTATGTGGTCAAAAATCAAATCTGGTCACGGCTGAAATAGCCCTGCGATTTAGCACTGCTTTGCCGATTATGGGTGAAGAGGAATACCGGGTTGGCGGGATAGTTTCGAATATGGTCGAGAAAGAGATCTTATGTCTGAGAAATTACTTGAAGTGATCAGGGCAGGGGATGTCGCTGGCGTGCAGCAGAGACTGCTTGCCGGAGACGATGCCAATCTGCGTGACAGTGAAGGCGCCACGCTTTTGATGATTGCGGCGCATACCGGCAATCTGCCCGTGGTCGTGGCATTGATCGCAGCGGGCGCCGATGTCAACGCCAGCGATGAGCGCGGCTGGACTGCATTGATGAAAGCGGCATACAACGCAGAGCAGGACCGGGGGTTTGCGGATGTGGTACAGGCCCTGGTTGATGCCGGAGCGAATGTCGAGGCGCCTATCGGTTATGGCATTCGTCCCTTGATGCTGGCGGCAGGCTACGGCGAGACAGCGGTGGTCGAAACGCTGCTGCGGGCGGGTGCGGATGTCATGGCGCGCAACGAGGGCGGACTGACCGCACTGATGATGGTGAAGCAGAAGCATTATGTGGATGTGATCAACGTGCTGCATGAGGCCGAGCGCGATGCCGGAGTCGGGGAGGGGAGCTGTACGAGCAAGAACGTACCCGGATCGAATGTGGTGACGTTCCTCAAGCCGGCGGATAAACACTGATCAAGTCGTACCCTGTGATTAACAGAAAGATCCCAATGCCCTATTTCGTATACAAGATAACTGAGCTGCCGATCCGGCGGCTGGAAAAGCTGGAACAGCATGAGGCGTTTCGGGAAGCATCGAGCCGGGCCAAGCAGCTGCGCGGCGAACTTGCGCTTGGTGGATCGGGCGATGGAAAGCCTTGTGTCATCAAGGTGATTTTCGCCGACAATGAATTACACGCCGAGGATCTGCTCAATGAGATTCGTGCGGCAGCGCCCAACCCGCAGGATGATTAAGCGGTGCAATGGACGAAACGGCCTATCGTCAGGCGCTGTCAGCATCGGTCCCGCGAGCTTGCCCGTTTGAAAAATCCATATTGACCATGTGTGCGGCCTGTTCCAGGGCGGAGAAGCACAATATTGCCGAACGCGAGATCGTTGCCTGCAACAATGTCGAAGCGCATCGGCTTTGCATCGAATTGCGTGATCTGCTGCGGAAGAATTTCACCTTCTCGCTGGGCAAGATGCACATCGACGGTCCTCTGCCGCATGCCCAGGAGATGCGCATGCAATGTGGCGGCCTGAAGGGATTGCAATCTGCAGTGGATGGCAGCGATCAGGTGCGTGATGTAGCGGCGCTGCTAGTGACGGCGCGGCAAAAGTTTGGCGAATTGCCGGATTTCCCCTGCGAACAGATCGTCCGTTTGGCAAACATATATTACAAACCACGATAGATTTTGACATCAGAAACCAGCTACAGGAGCAACTTCAGAGCCATGTCAGAGCAACCCACGGAAATCAAGCTGCACCAGCAATCACACTTGCTCGAGATCACGTTCAGCGATGGTGTCTGCTATCAGCTACCCTATGAATTCCTGCGGGTGTATTCGCCGTCGGCCGATGTCAGCGGCCATGGCCCGGGGCAGCAAGTTCTGCAGATCGGCAAAAGAGATGTCGGCGTAAGTTCGCTGGTCCCGGTCGGCAGTTACGCGGTGCAGATCAATTTCGATGACGGGCATGATACCGGTCTCTATACCTGGGAATATCTTTATGGATTGGCGCAAGATCAGGCTTCGCTCTGGCAGGACTATCTGGGTAGACTGGCTGCCGCCGGCGCCAGCCGCGAACCTCGCCCTAAGGGAAACGCTTGAAAAATATACCGGTAAAAATACCCGATAAAAATAGTCGGTATAGTTTAAAATCCTCTATCTGTCTTTTATCTGAATCCAGGAGCAAGCGATGAGTTTTAACGAAACAGATGTGCAGAACGCATTGAAGAATCTGACCGATCCGAATACCAAAAAAGATTTTGTCAGCGGCAAGTCGGTCAAGAACGTCAAAGTCAGCGGAACCGATGTATCGCTGGAGATCATGCTGGGCTATCCGGCGAAGAGCGTGTGGGACGAGATCCGCGCGATGGTCGAAGCGCATCTCAAGGCATCATTGCCGGGTGTGGGCAAGGTCAGCGTGACCGTGTCCAGCAAAGTCGTGCCGCACGCGGTGCAGCGCGGCGTGAAGCTGGTCGAGGGCGTCAAGAACATCATCGCGGTGGCCAGCGGCAAGGGCGGCGTGGGCAAGTCCACCACCGCGGTCAATCTTGCATTGGCCCTGGCTGCCGAAGGCGCGCGCGTCGGAGTGCTGGATGCCGACATCTACGGCCCCTCACAGCCGACGATGCTGGGCATCTCAGGCCAACCCACTTCGGTTGACGGCAAATCCCTGGAGCCGATGATCAACCACGGCCTGCAAGCGATGTCCATCGGCTTCATGATAGACGGCGAAGACACGCCCATGGTGTGGCGCGGCCCTATGGTCACCCAGGCACTCGACCAGTTGCTGCACCAGACCCGCTGGGACAATCTGGATTATCTGGTGGTCGACCTGCCGCCCGGCACCGGCGACATCCAGCTCACGCTAGCGCAAAAAGTACCGGTCACCGGCGCGGTGATCGTCACCACGCCGCAGGACATCGCGCTGATGGATGCGCGCAAGGGGCTGAAGATGTTCGAGAAGGTCGGCATCAAGATCGTCGGCATCGTCGAGAACATGAGCACGCACATCTGCTCGAAATGCGGCCATGAGGAACATATCTTCGGCGCGGGCGGCGGCGAGAAGATGTGCGCGGATTACAACGTCGAGTTCTTGGGCGGCTTGCCGCTGGACATCCGCATCCGCGAACAGGCGGATTCAGGCAATCCCACCGTCGCGGCCGACCCCGATGGCAGTATCGCCCGGGTCTATAAGCAGATCGCACGCCGCATCGCGGTCAAGGTCGCGGATATGGCCCAGGATCATAGCGCGGCCTTCCCCAAGATCGTGGTGCAGAATACCTGATGAGTTTGAAAACTTTCAGAGATAGCGAAGCTGTTGCAGAAGATTGCCGGAATGGCATGCCGTAAACAGCCGGTCCAGCCTGTTCAGACTAGCCCGGCCATACGGTGTATGACGCAGCAAACTGAAATCGAGTCCTCAGTTTTCCTGTATTAGGTTCTACGGTTCGTTGCGCTTCTTTCACATATTTATGCAACGTTTAACCCACGATAGGGAATCCCACCTCTGTGCCGAGCGATACTTACTTTAGTAGGATATCGTGATCGATCCATTTCCACCGCCGCTACCTAAGCCGTTACCGCCGTTACTCCCTGGCGCAAAGGAACTTCCAGGAGGGCCGAAGCTGCCACCACCACCACCACCAGCGCCGTCGCCTCCGCCTCCGCTCTATCCACCACCACCACCACCACCGTCGCCTCCGGTGCCATTAATTCCGGCAGTCCCTCCCTTCCCGCTCCCGCTGCCGCCGCTGCCACCGCCGACGCTTGTGTTTGCGGCACCACCGTTGCCTCCGTCGCCGTTGCCGCCAGGGCCACCGTTGCCTCCGTAGCCACTGCCGCCAATAGCACCAATACCGTTGCCACCATTACCGCCAGTGCCGCCGCTGTTGCTGGTAGCGGCGCCGAAGCCACTGCCGTTGCTCCCGATGCCGCCGGTCCCGCCACCACCACCACCGCCGCTAGCTATGATCAGGCTAGTGCCACTTTGATCGGTAATGTTGGAGGAGCCACCACCACCACCACCAACACCACTACCACCACTGCCACCCCCACCACCGACAAACAGACTCAGAACCTGCCCCGGAGTAACCGTCAAGGTCGAAGTCACAGTGCCGCCGCCGCCGCCGCTGTCGTTTGCGTTGCCTGCTCCTCCACCCCCGCCAGTCGCGATGACATTGATTGAGGTGACTCCCGCTGGAACCGTCCAGGTGGTTGGTCCAACTGTGTTGAAGGACACCGAAGAAGTAAGCGCAGTCGTGCCACCGCCGCCACCTCCGCCGCACGCGAACAACAAGAAAGATAATCCAGCAGCCATGGACAAGGTGATGAGATTTTGGAAATTACTGCGGATGTTAGATTTCATGATGACGACTCCCCGGATGTTGTGAAAGATAGAGCGGTTCTGGCACAGCAGCGAAATGGTTTAAGCTCGCAACCCAAGGACTTTGCTACTTTGCGGTGGTACGGCTACGGGGGCAGGTCACAACCCAAACATTTTGAACTGTTCTTTTAAATCCGAAGTGATTGTGCGACAAGTCTGCCCAGATTGAATAGAAAGATATTGCTGAGAATGGAACGTTATTGCTGTTTCAAATAAGGTGAAGAATGGAGTGGTTTTCTGCATCGAAGAATGGAGTAGTTTTCTACATCGACTACTTTTCCTGAATATCAAAACAGTCGGCGGCAGCGGGCAACGCAGCGATTGACAAAAATTCAGCACACTTTTAGGATGTTTTTAATCGTCAGAGGAGGGTGACGTTCATGTCGCAACAGCACTCAGGAGAAAACCTGAGCTTTATCCGCCCGGTATCCATCCCGGGAACAGAACTTATCATCGCAAACAACTCACCCAGAATGTGGCGAGTCTTTCACGAAACATACACGATATGTTCGTGCGCGCAGGTCGCAACCAGTTGGCGATACAGCGGCAAGGAATTCTCTACGGTTGACGGCGGCAACATGCTGATGGAACCGGGAGAGACGCATTGCAACACTGTGGTTTATAAGCCTGCCGATTACAGGGTGTTATTAATTTCACCGACCATTATTACCGATGCGGCAAAAGAACTTGGACTACCAACGGCACCACATTTGCGGTCTGCCAGCAACAATGATCCCAGATTATTTATGTCACTTTATCGTTTCTGCCATGCAGCAGAAACCGCAGAAAGTTTGCTCGAACAGCAGTCTTTGTTCACCGCATGTGTGCGCATTCTGCTGGAACATACCGAGCACAGACCTCCAATACTGGGTGGCATGAATGCACATCATGCTGTTGCACGTATTAAGCGTTACCTCCTGGAGAAATATGCAGAATCGGTAAGCCTGGATGAACTTGTTGCACTATCCGGACTCAGCCGATTCCACTTGGTGCGGATTTTTGCAAAGTACGTTGGCATGACTCCGCATGCCTTTCAGATCAAGGTGCGCATTAATGCTGCCCGCGAACTATTAAAAGCCGGTGTGCCGCCCGTGAACGTTGCGACTGACATCGGATTTTCCGATCAGAGCCACTTTACGCGGCACTTCAAAAAAGCTTGGGGTACCACGCCGAGCCGTTATGCGAACGCAATGAGAATCTGACATGATGATCCCGCCGGCGAGCGGCAACTATTATTGGTATTGCCATCATTCAAGACATCCTTGCCGTCATTGCGAACAAAGTGAAGCAATCCAGCGGTTTGCCGTTCTGGATTGCCGCGTCGCTATGCTCCTCGCAATGACGAGGCATTCCGGTTTCTCTGATTTCCCGGCATGACGTGCCAGTTTTTTAATTTCTCCTTGCCGCATAGTCACCGTCATCAAACAGGGAAACCTCGATAATGCGGCACAGGGATGGGTTCGGGAAATCCGGGTATTACAGCTGCGGCAGGGCAGGACGATTTGGAAAGAATTATCGGGAGTTTGGCCGCAGAGCCGGCTGCGTTGCGGGCAAGGGTACCTGGCCGGCAGCGTAGTTTGACATACCTGCTGTCAACTGTGCTTTGCTGCCTTTGGGCAGCTCCAGTCTTTTGATCACGCCGCCGTCGTTGAGCAGTACATGGCGCTTATGCACTTCCTTGACGGTGACGCCGGGGGCTACTTCTTTATTGGTGCGGATTGCCTGTGCCGGCTTGCCGTTGACCGCAATGATCGCTACGCTCTGGTCTGGGTTGCTCGCCATCACCACTCCGGTCAACTGAAAATTGCTGGCCAGGTCTGCTGTCGAATGGCCACCGAGCAGGCTTGCAGCAGCGGACGGATCCGCCATGGGCCGGGCGTCCTGCACGGGTGCGGCGACGGGGCGCGGGGCAGGGGCAAGCCATTGCAGCGTCCAGTATGCTGTCGAAGCGCACAGCACGACAAAGAACACAAAGCTTGTGATTTGTGGCCCGCGGTTCATTGCAATCCTCATATCTGCGTTCCCGTATATCGTCAGTGGACCAACTGATTGATCTCGATGATGGGCATCAGCACAGCCAGCACGATCAGCAGTACCACCACGCCCATCGCCAGTATCAGCGCCGGTTCCAGCAGACCGGCGATGGTCATTGCGCGCCGTTCCAGATCCTGTTCCTGCGAGTTTGACGCTCTTTGCAGCATTGCCGGCAATTCTCCGGTGACCTCACCGGCACGGATCATGTGTATCAGCAGCGGCGGGAAGTGCTTGTGCGCCGACAGGGCGCGTGCCAGGCTGACGCCTTCGCGCACGCTGTTGGCTGCCTCTTCGACCTGCGCACGCATCGCAACATTGGTCAGTGTGTCGCGGCTGGTTTGCAAGGCTCGCAATATCGGCACGCCGGAACCGGTGGTGATCGCCAAAGTGCTGGCGAAGCGCGCGGTGTTGAGGCTGCGCTCGAATTTTCCATACAGGGGCGCCGACAACAGCCAGGTGTGCCAGCTCATCTTGATGGCGGGGTTCTTGAGCGCACGGCGCCAGGCATAAGCCAGTGCGATGAATACAAGCAAAACGATCCAGCCATAGTGCCGCACGAAATCCGAAACGCCCAGCATCACGATCGTCAGGAATGGCAATTTTTGTTTGGTATTGGCGAAAACCGAGACGATCTGCGGCACCACATAGGTCAGCAGGAAAATCACGATCAGAAATGCCACTACGGTTACGATCGCAGGATAAGTAAACGCGAGCTTGACCTTTTGCACCAGCGCATTGCGCCGCTCGATGTAGTCGGCCAGCCGCGACAGCACCTTTGCCAATTGGCCAATCTGCTCGCCGGATGCGACCAGTGCACGATAGATGTCGGCAAAATCGCGCGGATGTTGCGCCAGCGCATCGGAAAGCGACGCCCCCCCCATCACTTCCGAGCGGATCGAAGCGATCAGGTCACGCATATAGGGACGTTCTGCCTGTTCCAGCAACGCCGAAAAGGCCTGCTCCAGGGGCAGGCTGGCCTCGAGCAGGCTCGCCAATTGCCGGGTGAACAGCGCTAGCTCGATCGTGGACAAACGGTTGCCAAAAGCGCTGTGCTTGACCAGTCCTGTTGCATCGGCTTGGGTTGCGATGGCAGCTACGCTGATCGTCACCAAACCCTGGGCACGCAGATCGGTGCGCGCTGCCCGGGCGCTATCGGCATTAACCACGCCTTTCCGGATGGCGCCTGCAGCATCGACAGCTTCATAACGGAATGCTGGCACGGCGCGTCCTTATTCCTGTTCCTTGGTGACGCGCAGCAACTCCGCCAGCGACGTCGTGCCGTCGGCCAACCAGCGCTCGCCATCCTCGCGCATCGTGCGCATGCCGTCCCGTTGCGCGGTGGCGCGGATTTCTGCTTCAGAGGCGCGATCATGGATTTGCGCGCGGATCTGATCGGTGGTCTGCAGCAACTCATAGACACCGATCCTGCCCTGATAGCCGGTGTGACCGCACTGATCGCAGCCGACCTCATGCCAGAATCGTCCATCTTGCCGCTTGCAGTGTTCGCATAGTTTGCGCACCAGACGTTGGGCGAGCACGCCGAGCAGCGACGACGACAGCAGGAAAGGTTCGATGCCCATGTCGAGCAGGCGCGTGACCGCCGCTGCGGAATCATTGGTGTGCAGTGTGGCCAGCACCAGATGGCCGGTCAGGGAAGCCTGCACCGCTATTTCTGCGGTTTCCAGATCGCGGATCTCGCCTATCATGATGATGTCGGGGTCCTGGCGCAGGATCGCGCGCAACGCCTTGGCAAACGTCATGTCTATGCGCGCATTCACCTGGGTCTGTCCGATGCCGGCCACTTCGTATTCGACCGGGTCCTCGACCGTCAGGATGTTGGTGCTGGTGTTGTTCAGCCGGGACAGCGCTGCATACAGGGTGGTGGTTTTACCCGAGCCGGTCGGGCCGGTGACCAGCACGATGCCATAGGGTTGCGTGATCAGCTTGTCGAATTGTGCCTGGACATCGGCGCTCATGCCCAGGCTTAGCAGGTCAAGCTTGCCGGATTCCTTGTCGAGCAGGCGCAGCACCGCGCGTTCACCATGTGCGGTGGGAAGCGTGGAAACCCGCACATCGACCGGCTTGCCGCCGACGCGCAACGTGATGCGGCCATCTTGAGGCAGGCGTTTTTCGGCGATATCCAGCTGCGCCATGATCTTGATGCGCGAAATCAGCGAGGCATGAATCGCCTTCCTTGGCCGCACTACGTCGCGCAGCGTGCCGTCGATGCGGAAGCGTACTACCGAAGTCTGCTCGAACGGTTCAATATGGATATCCGAAGCGCCTTCGCGCAATGCCTGGGTCAGCAGCGCATTGATCATCCGGATCACCGGCGCGTCATCCGCGGATTCGAGCAAGTCTTCGATCGCCGGCACGTCCAGCATCAGCTTGTCCAGATCGAGATCGGATTCGTATTCATCGATGACCTGTGCAGCGTTGCCGCCGGAGCCTGCATAGGCTTTTGCAATGGCGGCCTCGAGCTCCTCGCGCGGCATCGATTTCAGCCTGATGCGGCCGAAACAGCGGCTCACTTCGGCGACTGCGCTGGGCTGGGTCGCATCGGATATCCAGACTTCGACCACGTCGTCTGCAGCGGAACTGCGGCCGACGAGTAGCGCAAAATCACGTGCAAACGCGTAGGGGAGTAGGCGGGTATCCATTACATCATTCCAATTGCAAATTACGGCTGAGGTGTGGCCGCTGCCGGTTGTTGCGGAACGGGGCCAGCCGGAAATGCAGGCTTCAGGGTTTCGGGCGGCTTGGGCACGATGTCCCTGAAGAATGAACCTTTATCCAGCCGGTTGAACAATTTAGCCCCCTGGATTTGGCCGTCCTGCAACGGTTCAAGCTGCGGCTTATCCAGATTTGGCAATGCGCTGGAGTGCTCAGGCAGGCCGGCGATTTCTTCATTGCGGATGAAATCATAACGATCACCAGCCAAGTCGACGCTCTGATCATTGCTGCGGATGATCGTTGGCCGCAAAAACACCATCAGGTTGGTCTTGACACGGCTGCGCGATTTGAACTTGAACAAATTGCCGATGAATGGGATATCGCCCAGCACCGGCACTTTTTCGACGGTGTCCTGCACGTTGTCATCGATCAAACCACCCAGCACGATGATCTGTCCGTCGTCGACCAGCACGTCCGTATCCAGGGAACGCTTGCTGGTGATCAGCCCGGCCGGGTTGGTGGCATCAGTGATAGCAGAAGTTTCCTGATAGATCGCCATCTTGACCGTGCCGCCCTGGGAGATTTGCGGCTTCACTCTCAGAGTCAGACCGATATCCTGGCGATCGACGGTCTGGAATGGAGTCACCCCGACAGTGCCGGGCGTAGTGTATTGACCGGTGATGAAAGGCACGTTCTGTCCGACGATAATCTTTGCTTCTTCATTGTCGAGTGTGAGGATATTGGGCATCGACAGGATATTCGCACTGGTGTCTGTCGCCAGCAGATGGATCAATGTTCCCAAGCCTGACTGGTTAAGAATCCCAAGCGTCAGACCATTGCCCGGCGGAACAATGGTCCCGGAGGATCTGGCGACAGCCTGACTGATCAGATTGTTGCCGCTGGTCTGAGGTCTGAACCCGGTTATTGCACCAACCTCGGTGCCATTCTTGTTTCCTGCGAGGCCCGCCCATTGCGCACCCAATTCGGCCGAGTTATTTGCATCCACTTCAACGATCATTGCCTCGATATAAACCTGGGCGCGGCGTGCATCAAGCTGATCGATGACGATGCGCAGGTCGCGATAGACAGACTCGCTGGCAGTAATGATCAGCGTGTTGGTGGTCGGATCTGCCTGGATGAATCCGCCACCCGCCGCCCCGCCTTGCTGGGATGTCTGGCCTGAAGTTTGAGGCGAGGCGGATGACATGGCGGATAGCGCGGACTGTGGCGATACCGGAGGTTGTCCGGACATGGGTGAGGAAGTCGAAGATGAAGACGAAGACGTGCCAGAAAATGCCGATGAATTGGGTGTGGAAAAGCGGCTCGAAGAGGTTGGTGCCGATATGGGCGAACTATCGGAAGTCACGACGGCACGCAGGGTTTGCGCAAGCAGGGTTGCATCGGCATTTCTCAGATAGACCACATGCACATTGCCGGGTTGTGCGGTCGGCTGATCGAGTTTCTGGATCAGCGCTTTCGCCAAATTGACACGCGCTTCGGACGGTGCGCGTATCAATACCGAGTTGGTACGTGGATATGCCAGCACTGTGATGCGCTCGGCACTCCCTGCGGCAGCCTTTGCATCGGGTTCCAACAGCCGGTTGGCCATCATTGCAACATCGCTGGCGACAGCGTAACGAATAGGCATCATATCCATATTGCTGCCTGTCGGTTGATCCAGCGTAGAGATTATTTTTGCCAGCCGCAACAGATTGTCTGCATAATCGGTGATCACCAGCGTGTTGTTTCCGGGATTTGCATTGATGGTATTGTTGGGTGAAATCAATGGGCGCAGCACCGCCACCAAGTTGGCTGCGGATTCGAAATTCAAACGAAATACCTGGGTCGCAATCTGGTCCCCATGCACGGTCCCGGGCTGTCCGGAAGCGGATTGAAGCGGGCCTGCCTGCAGTTTGGCATCCGCTTCGGGCACAACTTTGGAATAGCCGTTGCCGGTTACCACGGTATAACCGCGCAGGCGCAGCACGGATGTCAATAACTGGAACGCCTGGGATTTAGTCAGCGGCTTTTCGGACACCAGCGTCAGCGTGCCTTTCACCCTGGGATCGATGATGAATGTCGTATTGGTATAGTCACCAACCGCAGCAATCACCGAATCAATATCGGCATCGACAAAATTAAGCGTGCCGGTGTTCGCGCCGGCATCCTTGTCCGCAGCCGCGGCCATTTTCGGCGATGTCGCTGCTTGCGGAACCGGTTTTCTATCGGCACTGCTGATTGCATTGATGCCGGAAACTGCGGCAATATTCTGGCTCTGATCCTGCGCCTGCACGGATTGCATGCACAGTATTGCACACAACAATATCATTATCGCGCTGCGGCTCCGCAGCGTGGTTGGATATTGTCTTTTTTCTGATGAGTTATTCATATTCAATTTAACTTTATCAATTGAAGTCCAGAGCAGTAATGTATTTGTCACCCACTCTACGGCTTTGGCCGAGCAAGTTCAGGAAATTCGCCAGCCTTTCTTCCTGTCCGGCATCGGCTTGAGCGGTGCCGGAAAATTGCAGGCGTCCATTTGTTATCGCTCCCGAACCGCTTAACAACATCGGGCCTTTGATCGTCTTGAGGGTCACGGAAGCCTGTGTTTCCCGCCAATCCATTATCAGGTCATAACTGCCCAAGGGTTTGATCGGAGACAACCGCGAACTCATATCCGTCATTTCCAGTTGCATGGTGCCGACCACCCCGATTTGTCCATGCTGCAACGCCACCTGCAGCGGCCCCCATGCCAAGCGCATCTGGCCCGATGGTTGCAGCGTATTCAGCGGCGCACCTAACGCCGACAAGCGCTGCGCCGGTAAAATAATCGCCCCTGGGCTCACTTGCCATTGATGCCAGCCGCCCTTAAAGCTGATCGGCTGTGACAGCGCTGCGCTGTTTTCCAGCTTGGCATCGACACTTCCCAGCAACAGCACAGGGGACAATTGCCACGAAAAGCGTCCCGGCAATAGCGGCGTTACCGGATCACCAGCGCTTGCTGCGCCCCCGATAAAAGCCGAGCCTCGCCACAATGTTCCGCGCGCCTCACCCAGCGTTAAACGTCCCGCGGTTTGCTTTTCCAGAATCGGTACCAACCAGCTTGCCGGAATGAATGTCGCCACGGTAAAGGTGACACTGGCAACTCCCGCCGACAACCATGTCAGCCAGCGACGCAATGTATCCCCTTTCCGTGCCTTTTCCAAGCCCGGCGCGGGAAAATCGATTGGGGCAACAGGGTGAGCCCGGCATCGCGGAGAGTCTCCCGGGAAGTGCCGGACAATCCGGTTATTGGATCAATCATGTGAGGGTTGCCGCAATGTGAATGACGCATTAGCCATGTCGGGTTGAGGCAGCGCGACGATATCGGCATCGACCACCGAAATCCGGGCGGATTTTTGCATCTGATCCAGCCAGGCGATGATACCGGTAAATGAAGAATTTGCGAGCAGCACTTTCACGGAATCGCCTGTCGGCAACACGTTTTGCGGCTTCAAGCCATATTGCGCAAGCGCCGTCTCGATATCTTGCTTGGACAGCGGCGGCAGCGGTGAAGAGGGCTGACTGGAAAGTGCCGCAGCCTGATTTGCCAATGCCTGCATCTGCGCAACCTGTAGTCGCAGCAAGGGAAGGTCCTTGCTCAGCCGGGCTCGACCACTCAGAGCCGGGTCGACCAGCAAAGCGTAGATCAGGCCGAATATCGCGACCAAAGCAGCCATGCCGAGCATGGCGCGTTCGCGCGCATCACGACCGGCCCAGAATTCCGAGAATGTTTGCCTGGATTGGCCGATCAGCGCAGCCCAGTTCATTTTGTGCTCCTGATTTTCCATACGACGGCACCTGCTTGTGCAGGGTCAAGTTCAAGTGTCAGATCGAATTTGGCCAGAGCGGTTTGCATCTGCTGTGTCGGTATATTAGCGGCAGGTTTCAGGCGCACGAACAGGCTGTGATCGTGATATTCGAGTGCAGCTATAGCCGCCGCCGGCTGGCCCGCAGTTGTTGCAGCGCTCGGCCAAGCCTCACCCAAGGCCGCAGCGATCGCTGTGAAATCGTCCGGAGCGGCGGCCCCCGAATCCTGTTTGGCAACAGCAATCTTCCGGCGCATCTGCGCCAGGGGGTCGATAATCACGGCCTCATTCGGATAGGCCGATTTGTAGATCCGCATCATCGCCGCACGCAGCGAGTTGCTTTCCGACTTCATATGCCACCAGCCGATGTTCAATGCGGCGAGGTTGGTAATCAGAACTGCGGCGGCGAGCGCCAGCGGCCAGCGCCACCTGCGCCAGTCCAGGCTGGGGCCGGTTTCCGCAGCCAGTCCTGCCATCAGATCGAGCGTCGCGAGGTTGGCACCGGCAATCCAGCGCGGCCAGTCGTCGGCGGACACGCTGATGCGCCTGCCCAGCGCGAGAGTGTCACTGGCCTCTTGCTGATAGGCTCGCACCATGGATTGCGGCACATACAGGACGACCGGTTTATCAGGAACCACAGCGGATAATGCCTGCAACGCTGCATGTGCAGCAGATTCATCAGCTTCATGCGCCATCGTCAATCCGACGCCATCCTGCTCCGACAGGCGCAACGTGATTTCGATAGCCGCATTCATGTTGCTGCCCATGACATCGCTGACAGCGGCGGTGACGCTGCCTGGCTGATCGGTCTGACTGGGCAGACACAATTGGGCCGGAAAAACCGAAATTTCTCGCACACCGAATGCTTTCAAGGCATTGACCAGGCTCTCGAGCCAGCCGCGCTGGACCACTGCAATGGTGCGTAACCCGTCGGAATGTGCGCCGGCGACAACGACACAGTCCCCCGGATCGGCAAGCAGGTGATCCTCGACCAGATTTGGCAATGCAGCCTTCAGTCTGGCTGGAGATAGCGGCGGTACCAGCAAACGCAACATCGTTACATCACTGCCAGCCAACAGCACCACTACGCGTTGCGCATTTGCCGCAGTGCCGGACAAGTCCATCAATGGCGCCATACCCTGGCGCTCGATCGTGCCGCGATGCGACACCTGCGCGAACATGCACGTCATGGCAGACCAGTCAGTCCTGTCGTCGGCAGCGGCTTTGGAAACAAGGCGGATATAGAGCGTACTCAATGGGTCTCGCAGGCTTTACTCAGTGGCAGCATGCACATTTATCATGCCTGTGACGATATCTTAACATGACATCCGGAAAGTAATAGTACCGGGAAGATCGGCCCTGAAATTGCCGTTAAATCGGCCGTGCAGACAGCCAAAGTCATTGCCGGTTGGTCATTCACACGCCGATGAACATTAATTTTCCCTGATCCAGATGATATTGGTATATATGCCATTGCGCGCAATCAGCGCTTGCATCTGCATTTCTGCCTGGTTGATGCTCACTTTGCCGTTGACCAAAAAGTAATTGGTCATGACCGATACATTCTGGACCGCGATCAAGGCGCTGGGCGGCAAGCGCTGTGTAATGTCTGAGACGTCGCGGAAACTGAGCGAATTCCGGCTTGCCACCAGCGTGTTCGCTGCACTGAGCGAAAGTCCGATGATGCGGGCAGCCAATACCTCGGCCGGTGCAGTGTTTGCATTGACCGGGGTGGCTGCCGGCAGAAAGATCACGAAATTCCTGATTGTGTCGAGCATCTCCGGAGTAAACCCTGGCACAGCAAGCAAATCGTCTACCTGGGTAAAATTCATCGGCTGCGGGCCGGATTTGGCGCCCGGATTTGCTGTATTGGCGGCATAGGCTATAGCTGCTTGTTGCGCAAGCGCCATCAGATTGGCCGTTGCCTGCGCCAATGCGGGATTCAACCGGGCGTTGCTGAGCAGCTGCCCGAAAACGGCAACCTCTGCCGGGTTGATGACCCCATTGGTACTCAGGTTGGTCAGATTGTAGCGTGCCTGGGCATCGCTGATGCTGCCCGAAAGGATTGCTCCCGCGTTATTGGTATCCGTCTGGCTATTTTCGACATACTGATCGAGCCGAGTTTCAGCAAGTGGAACCGCCCATGGTTCATCGAGTGTATCGACGATCGAATACTTCGCATCTTCGCGCAGAATCAGGCCGGCCCAATCAAGTGCTCCGCGCAGCACCCATTGCATTTGCAGCTGCAGGCGCTGATTTTCGATTGAGCGAACCTGCACTTGCTGTTGCCAGAACAGGCTGGCAACAATGGTGATCGCGAGGGTTGTCAGCAGTAGCGCAACGATCACTGCGACGCCGCGCTGCCGATGGCGTGAATTAAGTGTATTCACACCGCACCCAGCAAAAACACCTTAAGCATGCCGGTATTGCTTCCGCTCAGGTGTATCGTGACTTCCAGACCGGTCAGCAGGGCAGGGCTTGCCACCCCGCCCGGAACAACAGGCGTCGGCGTCAGCATGCCCAGATTAGTGAGCCAAGCGTTGCCGCCATTGATCCAGAATCGCATCGTCATTGCCGACACTCCGGATTGCAGCACTACCGCCGGGCTCGAGTCAGTGTTATTTTCGGCGTTCAGCAACAGCGAGTTGAGCACTGCGATATCTCGCGTCGCCAAAGATTCGCGGCGTGTCAGCAGGCCGTTTTGGACTTGGTAGGAAATGACTTGCAAACGTGTAGGCTGATTGTCGGCAAACACGGTGCGTACCATGGTAAGCTGGTTTTGAGCGGTGAAAAGCGGCGCGCTGTTCGGCAACATGTATGGGTTGGCCAGATGAGCGCAATCACTTTGCAGTTGGGCAAACGCAAGTTGCATTCCGCGGGTTTGCTCAAGATCGTCGGTGAGCGCAATGCGCGTCCTGACGATGCTGTCGAGCCCGCGCCATCCGAGCACGGCAACGACACCGAGCACGCTGATGGCAACCAGCAACTCGATCAGGGTCAGTCCCCGGTGCTGGGTGCGGCGCGCGCGATCAAGCGGATTCGAGCTATTGCGCATTCGACACCACCTGTGTCAGTTTGACAATGCGCCGCCCGGTATTTTGTGTATCGAAGACGGATACCTCGACACGGCGGAAGAATGGGTTGGGAGTGGCGAATACGTCTTCTTCGCACACCAGCAGCAATTCTCCCTGCACACAATCGAACCTGCGTTGTCCCAGTGCCGGCCATTCATGGGCCAGCCGGATCTGCGACAACTGGTTTTCCGCCGACCAGGTCGCCATCATCGAAGCGCGCAAGTCGCTGCTGTTTTGCGTCAGGCTACCGACCGCACGCAGGCTCGCACCCAAAGCCGTCCCGACGATAACCAGTGCCACGAGCACTTCGAGCAAGGTAAACCCTGCATTGCGATATTTGGATTTTTTCAAGAAAAGATGAGTGCTGTGGCGCATCTCATTCAACCACGAAGTGTCCGATTCCGTCAGCACGGATTGCAACCTGGCTATCTCCGATTGCAAGCGTCAGCACAAAGGGTGTACCAACAGGTTCACGCCCAAAGATGATGCGCAAAGGGGCCGTTTGATCAATTACAGGAGGGACTATGGACAAGGCAACCGGCGAACGTTTGAATTGACGTTCGCGCAACAGATCGTCTCCGGCAAGCGGTTGCCATGCATTGTTTTCGCGCACCCAAAAGCGGTAACCATTGGCGTCCGCCTCGAAGGCGACCAGACGGTTGCGCACAATTGCCTCGTCGCGTGCCGATTGCAATAGCAAAGCGATCTTTTGTGCATCGTATTGCAATACTTGGCGTTCGCTGGGCATTGCATTGAACGAAACCGCGCCGAGCGTGATTCCGACGATGACCATCACAACCAGCAACTCAAGCAGGGTAAATCCGCCGGACAGCCGCAAAGGTTTCGAGCTATGTTTGGTTCGAAGAGATCCGGTCAATGTGCCTACAAGTCCCAAGAGCCAATGTCGGCATCATTTCCGGTTCCCCCAGGTTGACCATCCGCACCCAATGAGAACACGTCTATTTCACCCTTGATGCCCGGAGACAGGTACTGATAGGGGTTGCCCCAAGGATCATTGGGCAGTTTGTCCAGGTAGCCTCCAGTTTTCCAGCCATTGGCGGCTGGACCTGAAGTCGGTTTTTCAATCAGTGCCTGCAACCCCTGTTCAGTTGTCGGATAGCGCTGGTTGTCCAGTTTGTAGAGCTTGAGTGCCTGCATCAACGTGGCAATGTCCTGTTTCGCCGCGATGATGCGCGCATCGTCGGTGCGCCCCATCAATTTGGGAACAATCAATGCAGCAAGGATGCCCATGATGACGACCACAACCATGATTTCGATTAGCGTGAAGCCCCGTGCCGCAGCGCCGGGCGATTCCCGGCGGGCGGACATATGAATTGAATTGTGCATAGGAATTGGCCCTCAGAATTCACTGACAGGATGCAATTATAAGGCTAAAGCCGGATTGGTCATGTTGTCTTTGAGCGAACAACTCTCGAGTTCGCATTTGTCCGGACACAAGCAATGAATTGTAAATTCCGCCAGTACCACTATAATGCACGGTCGTGACGGAATCTTTGGCAGGGTTGGCCGCCTGTTGGCGATGGCTGCAAGGGATCCGATTGCGTCCGACAGCATTTCGAGTGCGGCATTGCCGCACTTTGTATTTCCAGAATAGAAAAGAAGACATGCCAGTAATCATTACTTTGCCAGATGGCTCGCACCGCAGCTACGCCCAGCCAGCCACGGTAGCCGAGGTTGCGCTCAGCATAGGCGCAGGCCTGGCGCGTGCCGCGCTTGCCGGCAGGGTCGACGGGCATCTGGTCGACACCTCACATCTGATCGAACAAGATGCGGCACTGGCGATCATCACGGACAAGGATGCCGAGGGTGTCGAGATCATCCGTCATTCCACTGCGCACCTGCTGGCTTATGCGGTAAAGGAATTGTTCCCCGATGCGCAAGTGACGATCGGTCCGGTTATCGAAAACGGTTTCTACTACGATTTTTCCTACCCTCGCCCGTTTACCCCGGAGGACCTGACCGCGATCGAGAAGCGCATGATCGAGCTCGCCAAGCAGGATATCCCGGTGACGCGCAAGGTATTGCCGCGCGATGAGGCGGTGAGTTATTTCAAAGGCATCAAGGAGCATTACAAGGCGGAGATCATTGCTTCGATCCCGGCTGACCAGGATGTGTCGTTGTACACCGAGGGCGACTTTACCGATTTGTGCCGCGGCCCGCATGTGCCCTCGACCGGCAAACTGAAAGCATTCAAGCTGATGAAGCTGGCCGGCGCATACTGGCGCGGCGACTCGAAGAACGAAATGCTGCAGCGCATCTACGGCACGGCCTGGGCAAAGAAGGAGGATCTGGATGCTTATCTGCATCAGATCGAAGAAGCCGAGAAACGCGACCACCGCAAACTGGGCAAACAGCTGGATCTGTTCCATATGCAGGATGAGGCACCCGGCATGGTGTTCTGGCATCCCAGAGGCTGGGCGCTGTGGCAGGTGATCGAACAGTACATGCGCAAGGTCTATCGCGATAACGGCTACCAGGAGATCCGCTGCCCGCAGATCATCGATCGTGTATTGTGGGAGAAATCAGGCCACTGGGAACACTTCAAGGCCGGCATGTTCACCACGGAATCGGAAAAGCATGAGTTCGCGATCAAGCCGATGAACTGTCCCGGTCATATCCAGGTTTTCAATTCCGATCTGCGCTCCTACCGTGAGCTGCCGCTGCGTTATGGCGAATTCGGCTCCTGCCACCGCAACGAGCCCTCCGGCGGGCTGCACGGCCTGATGCGGGTGCGCGGTTTCGTGCAGGACGATGGTCACATCTTCTGCACCGAGGATCAGATCGAACCCGAGGTGACCGCCTTCAACGCGCTGGTCCTGAAGGTTTATCGGGATTTCGGTTTCCACGACGTCTCGGTGAAACTGGCACTGCGTCCGGACAGCCGGGTCGGCTCGGACGAGATATGGGAAAAATCCGAGCAGGCGCTGCGTTCGGCACTGCGCGCATCGCACCTGGACTGGGTGGAGTTGCCTGGGGAGGGTGCGTTCTATGGCCCCAAGATCGAATTCCACATCAAGGATGCCATTGGCCGGTCCTGGCAGTGCGGCACGATACAAGTGGACTTCTCGATGCCGGGCCGCTTGGGCGCCGAATTTGTCGACGAAGATAACACCCGCAAGGTTCCGGTGATGCTGCACCGGGCAATACTGGGCTCGCTTGAACGCTTCATAGGCATTCTGATCGAGAATCATGCCGGCGCCTTGCCGCTGTGGCTTTCGCCGGTCCAGGCGGTGCTGATGAATATATCCCAGGCGCAGGAAAAATATGCAATGCGGGTGGCTCATTTGTTGCGCGAGGCAGGATTGAGGGTGCAATTGGATTTGCGTAATGAAAAGATTACCTATAAAATACGCGAACATAGCCTGCAAAAATTACCTTATCAGCTGATTGTGGGTGATAAGGAGGTAGCGGGAAATTTGGTGGCCGTGCGTACCCGAAGCGGTGAAGATGTCGGACAGTTGACGCTGGAAGCCCTGCTCCAGCGTTTGCAATCCGAGATTAAAACGGGAAGCACGGCTTAATATCGTACATGGGGAGATATTGCAATAGCACAAGATAAATCGCAGCGCATCAATGAAATGATTACCGCACCGCAGGTGCGGCTCGTTGGTGTAGAAAAAGAGCCCTTGGGGATCGTGAACATAGCCGAGGCCTTGCGTTTGGCGGGTGAAGCGGAATTGGATTTGGTGGAAATTTCTCCATTGGCTGAGCCCCCGGTTTGCCGCATCATGGACATAGGCAAATTCAAATATGCCGAAAGCAAGAAGCAACACGAGGCCAAGCTCAAACAGAAACAGGTTCAGATCAAGGAAATCAAGTTTCGACCAGGCACCGATGAAGGCGACTACAACATCAAGTTACGCAACCTGATCAAGTTTTTGGGGGAAGGCGACAAGACCAAAGTCACATTGCGTTTTCGCGGCCGTGAAATGGCCCACCAGGAGATTGGTATGCGTCTGATTGAACGCGTCAGGGCCGACCTCGAGGAATATGGTGTGGTAGAGCAGTTCCCGAAAATGGAAGGCCGCCAGATGGTGATGGTGCTGTCACCGAAGTCCAAGAAAAAGGCCAGTTAGGTTTAATTGTTTCGGCAGCAAGGGATGGCCGAAATGAAGCAACAAAAAGTCCCGATAACAAGTGGTGTATGGGTTAACAAGCTTTTCCGCAGGAAAACACCTGGCACCATAATTTAAGGAGAAGTTATGCCCAAGATGAAAACCAAAAGCGGGGCGGCCAAGCGTTTCAAGCTCCGTGCCGGCGGAAGCATCAAGCGCTCGCAAGCTTTCAAACGTCATATCCTGACCAAGAAAACCACCAAAAACAAACGCCAGCTGCGCGGCACGGCTGAAGTCCATTCAACCAACACAGCATCGGTTCGCGCCATGATGCCTTACGCATAAGGAGCAGACCATGGCAAGAGTAAAACGTGGTGTAACGGCGCGTGCCAGCCATAAAAAGATCCTGGATCTGGCTAAGGGCTATCGAGGCCGCCGCAAAAATGTCTACCGCATCGCCAAGCAAGCGGTGATGAAAGCCGGGCAATATGCCTACCGTGACCGTCGGCAGAAGAAGCGCCAGTTCCGCACGCTGTGGATCGCGCGTATTAATGCGGCAGCACGTGAACAAGGTATGAGCTATAGCGTGTTCATGAACGGCTTGAAGAAAGCGTCGATTCAGGTCGATCGCAAGGTGTTGTCCGACATCGCGATATTCGATAAACCGGCATTCGCACAATTCGTGGTGCAAGCCAAAGTCAGTCTGGGCATATAAGCCAGACCGCTGCAAGAGAAAGGAGGCGGTAAGCCTCCTTTTTTTGTTTCCAGCCTCTCCAGGTGAATTTGCCATAGCAAGAGGAGGTTGTCTAACCTGCTGCATTGCGGCGATCTTCCCGCGGCAACTGAAGGTGAGCGGAATATAATGCAAGAACTCCAACAAATTCTCGATCAGGCCCTGCAGCAGTTCGCATTGATTCGCGACGAAGCCGAACTGGAGCAGGTCAAGGCACGCTACCTGGGCAAGGACGGCAGCCTGACTGCATTGCTCAAAGGACTGGGCAAGCTGTCTGCGGAAGAAAGACCTGCCGCCGGTGCGCGCATCAATCAAGTCAAGCAAAGCCTCGAAGCTGCGCTGCAACATCGCCGTGATGCGCTGCAACGGGACAAGCTGGAACAGAAACTGGCGGCGGAATCCCTGGATGTGACCCTACCGGGTCGAGGCCAGGGCATCGGTGGTTTGCATCCGGTCACGCGCACACTGGAACGGATTGAAGTGCTGTTCCACTCGATCGGCTTTGCTGTGGCTGAAGGCCCGGACATTGAGACTGATTTCTACAATTTCACGGCACTGAACATCCCGGAAGACCATCCGGCGCGCGCAATGCATGACACATTCTATATAGATGATCAGCATGTGCTGCGTACGCACACCTCGCCGATCCAGATTCGCTATATGCAGGCACATCATGGAAAATATCAACATCTGGAAACGATGCCCGACATACGCGTTATCGCGCCGGGGCGCGTCTATCGCGTCGACTCCGATGCCACTCATTCTCCGATGTTCCATCAGGTCGAAGGCTTGTGGATAGGGGAGCGGGTCAGCTTCGCCGACCTCAAGGGCGTGATCGCCGATTTTCTGATGTGCTTTTTCGAAACGTCGGACATGCAGGTGCGATTCCGGCCCTCGTTTTTCCCGTTTACCGAACCATCGGCCGAGATTGACATGAACTGGAAAGGCGGATGGCTGGAAATCGGCGGCTGCGGCATGGTTCATCCGAACGTGCTCAAGCATGTCGGCATAGACAGCGAGAGATACACCGGCTTTGCTTTCGGCATGGGAGTCGAGCGCTTGGCCATGCTGCGTTACGGCGTGAACGATCTCAGGTTGTTCTTCGAGAACGACATGCAATTCCTTAAACAATTCGCCTGAACCGAATATGCAATTTTCCGAATCCTGGCTGCGCAGCCTAGTGAACCCGTCGCTCTCCAGCGAGGAGCTGGCCCACCTGCTGACGATGGCAGGACTGGAAGTGGAGGGGGTGTCCGAGGTCGCGCCCGCCTTCGACAAGGTCGTTGTCGCGCAGGTGCTGACCAAACACAAACACCCGGATGCCGACCGGTTGAACGTACTGAGCGTGGATGCGGGGCAGGGTGAAGCGCTGACCATCGTGTGTGGCGCACAGAACGTCAAGGTGGGCATGAAAGCACCTTGCGCGCTGGTGGGCGCGAAGCTGCCTGGCAGCGGTATGGAGAAGCCCATCGAGATCAAGCAGGCCAAGGTGCGCGGCGTCGCATCCTTCGGCATGATGTGTTCGGCCAAGGAACTGGGATTGGCGCAGGAAAGTGACGGCCTGATGGTGCTGCCTGACGATGTGATGGTTGGACAAAGCATCCGTGCCTGTCTCGATCTGGACGATCATCTGATCACGCTCAAGCTCACGCCGAATCGCAGCGACTGCCTGTCCTTGCATGGCCTAGCCCGTGAAGTGGCTGCACTGACCGGTGCGCCGGTCCAGCCGTTGCCGAGTGCTACGTTCAAGCAAGACGCCGGCTTGGGCTGCAAGGTCAGCGTAAGCGCATCCGCAGCCTGCCCCCGCTACACCGGGCGCGTCATCTCGGGCGTGAACGCAAAAGCTGCCACGCCGGCCTGGATGGCGCAGCGTCTGGAGCGCTGCGGGCTGCACAGCATCGGCGCGCTGGTGGATGTAACCAATTATGTGATGCTCGAACTGGGGCAGCCGCTGCACGCGTTCGATCTGGCTAGGATACAGGGTAGCCTGGAAGTACGTTTCGCGCGCGCGTACGAGAAGCTGAAGCTGTTGAATCAGCAGGAGATCGCCCTGCAGGAAGACATGCTGGTGATCGCAGATGACAGGCATCCGATCGCGCTGGCCGGAGTGATGGGAAGCGCGGATAGTGCAGTGGACGATGCAACCGTCGACATCTTCCTGGAGAGCGCGTTCTTTGTCCCAGGCGTGATTGCCGGGAAATCGCGCCGCCTGGGTTTCGCTTCGGATTCTTCATACCGGTTCGAACGCGGGGTGGACTTCACTGCCACGCAATCGGCACTGGATCGGGCCACGCAACTGATTCTTGACATCTGCGGCGGTCGGGCTGGCACAGTGACGGAGATCTGCGGCGAACTCCCGGCGCGTCACCCGGTGATACTGCGTCCGTCGCGCGTGCAGCGGGTGTTGGGTGTGTCTATCGACGCCGGCGAGATCGCACAGATACTGTCGCGTTTGGGTATGGCTTTGCAGCGGCAAGGCGAAGAGTTCTCGGTGACAGCGCCCAGTTACCGCTTTGATATCGCGATAGAAGAAGATCTGATCGAAGAAATCGCACGCGTGCATGGCTATCAGAGAATAGCCCCGCTGCCGCCGCAAGCCAGGATGAGTATCTTGCCCCAACCTGAGGCGCAGAATCCCCTGGGAAAACTGCGCCAAGCGTTGGTGCAGCGCGATTATCAGGAGACCATCAACTACGCGTTCGTGGAAGCCGGATGGGAATTCGACTTGTGCGGGAATGCCGCACCCATCGCCTTGAAGAATCCGATTGCCAGCCAGATGAGCGTGATGCGCAGCAGCCTGCTTGGTGGCTTGCTGAACGGCTTGCGCGCTAACCTTGCACGCAAACAGCCGCGTGTGCGTTTGTTCGAAGCGGGTGGCTGTTTCGTCGCCGAGGCTGGCAGCTATATACAGCACGAACGCATCGCTGGATTGGCTTACGGTGCCGCGCTTCCTGAGCAGTGGGGGATGGTTGCACGCAATGTGGATTTTTATGACGTGAAGGGCGATGTCGAAGCCTTGCTCTTCCCGCGCCTATTGAATTTCGAGGCTGCGCAGCACCCGGCTTCACATCCTGGAAGGTCTGCGCGCATTCTGTTCAATGAACACACGATCGGCTGGATCGGCGAACTGCATCCTCAATGGCAGCAGCAATATGACCTGGCGCAAGCTGCGGTCTGGTTCGAAGTTGATTTGGCTGTATTGACAGACGGCAGTGTATCCAAAGTAAGCGAAGTCTCGCGCTTTCCTGCGGTGCGGCGTGATCTGGCGGTGATCGTGGATGAAGAGGTGACCGCCCAGTCATTGTCGCAGGCCATGCAAATTGCAAGAGTGCCCTATGTGACAGAGTTGGCACTGTTCGATGTATATCGCGGCAAGGGTATTGAACAAGGCAAAAAAAGCCTTGCATTCCGCGTGTTATTACAAGATACTCGAAAAACATTAACTGATTCTGAAATTGATCAAAGCGTCGCGCGCCTGCTTCACGTCTTGCAACAACAAGGCGCCCAGTTGCGCATATAAGAAGGGGAGAGCATGACATTAACCAAGGCCGAACTGGCAGATTTATTGTTTGAAAAAGTTGGACTGAACAAGCGTGAAGCCAAGGACATGGTGGAAGCCTTTTTTGAAGAAATTCGCTTGAAACTGGAGCAGGGCGAAAGTGTTAAATTATCCGGATTCGGCAATTTCCAGTTACGCGACAAACCGCAGCGTCCCGGGCGCAATCCCAAGACTGGCGAAGAGATCCCCATCACTGCGCGCCGGGTGGTTACCTTTCACCCCAGCCAGAAATTGAAAACCATGGTGGAAAAGTCCTATCATGGAAAACCACAAGCCTAATTCCGAACTTCCGCCGATACCAGCGAAGCGCTATTTCACGATAGGTGAAGTCAGCGAATTGTGCGGGGTCAAGGCGCATGTGTTGCGCTATTGGGAACAGGAATTTACCCAACTCAAGCCGGTGAAACGCAGCGGCAATCGCCGCTACTACCAGCATCATGAAGTGATGCTGATACGCCGCATTCGTGAACTGCTGTATGGCCAGGGCTTCACGATCAGCGGCGCACGCAATCACTTGGAAAACCCGCACCAGCAGGAAGTCGTTGATATCCGTGCCGAACTCAATGTGGCTTTTTTGCGCAATGAAATCAAAGGTATTATTGCAATACTTGAAGCTTGATATAGCTACCGGCTCAGATAGCAGTTCTGCCTGACTTTTAAATTTGCCCAGCCAACGTTCTTTTTATTGCATCCTCCATCTATCCTGGCTGTTCCATGTTCCTGCTGTTGTTGCTAGCAATAGCATGATACAGGTATTGCTTTGCGAACTAACTAGTACTAAAATGGTCTCTGTTTGAGTGGTGCCCAATGTTACGACTGAGCAAATTAACGGATTACAGCTGCCAAGTGATGGCCTTCATGGCCCGCGACCGGGCGGTGCACAGCGCCAGCGAGGTGGCGGGCAGCTTGGGCATCGCTGTGCCGACGGTCAGCAAGATCCTCAAGATACTGGCCCGCTGTCATCTGGTGGAGTCCGTGCTTGGTGCCAAGGGCGGTTACGCACTGGCGCGCTATCCCAAGGATATTTCGATCGCGGAGATCATCAACGCGATGGATGGCCCGATCTCCATCACCGAATGCAGCAGCACATCGACATGCGAACGTGAATCTTACTGCTCGACCAAGGGCAAGCTGCAGGGCATCAACCACCTGATACAGGAGGCTCTCGCCAAGGTGAGCCTGGCTGAAATGATCGCGCCCAAGGCACAAGTCGTGGATATGAGTGCGATCCATACCCGTAACGCATCATTATGAATCCATACTGGAGAACAACATGGCAATCACATTAACTGAATCGGCAGCCCGACATATCCGGGCGCAGATCGAAAAGAGCGGCGCCGGTATCGGGTTGCGGCTGGGCGTCAAAAAATCGGGATGCAGCGGCTTCGCCTACACCATCGATATCGCGCAGCAAGTGTCGGAGAACGATGCTGTCTTTGAAGCCTATGGAGCGAAAGTGCTGGTAGATGCGGGAAGCCTGCCATTCCTGGAAGGCACCGAACTCGCCTATGTGAAGGAGGGCTTGGGCCATGTATTCAAATTCAATAATCCCAATGCCAAAAATCAGTGCGGGTGCGGCGAAAGCTTTGCGGTCTGAAGGATAAGTCATGAGCACAGCGCTGCATAACCTGGTCAACCAGCCATACAAACACGGTTTCGTCACCGACATCGAAACCGAAGCGGTGCCCAAGGGCCTGAGCGAGGCTGTGATACGTCTTATTTCGCAAAAGAAGGAGGAGCCGGAATGGCTGCTCGAATTTCGCCTCGAGGCTTACCGGCACTGGCTGACGATGGAAGATCCCGGCTGGGCGAATGTGAGCCACCCCCCGATCGATTTCCAGGACATCATCTACTTCGCCCAACCCAAACCGAAGAAGCAGTTGGCCAGCATGGACGAGGTCGATCCGGAACTGAGACGCACCTTTGAAAAACTCGGCGTACCATTGCACGAGCAAAAGCTGATGACCGGCGTCGCCGTTGACGTGATCTTCGACAGCGTTTCGGTGACCACGACCTACAAGGCCAAGCTGGCCGAGATCGGGATCATCTTCTGTTCGTTTTCCGAAGCCGTGCGCGAGCATCCCGAACTGGTCAAGCAATACCTGGGCAGCGTGGTGCCGACCGGCGATAATTTCTATGCGGCGCTCAATTCGGCGGTGTTCACCGACGGTTCGTTCTGCTACATCCCGAAGGGGACCCAATGCCCGATGGACCTGTCCACCTATTTCAGGATCAACACCGAGGGCTCGGGGCAATTCGAGCGCACGCTGATCATTGCCGAGGAAGGCAGCTCGGTGTCTTACCTGGAAGGTTGCACCGCGCCGCAGTTCGACACCAACCAGTTGCATGCGGCGGTGGTCGAACTGGTCGCGCTGGACAATGCTGACATCAAATATTCGACGGTGCAGAACTGGTATGCCGGCGACGAAAACGGCAAGGGCGGCATCTACAATTTCGTCACCAAACGCGGCCTGTGCAAGGGCGTCAATTCCAAGATCTCCTGGACCCAGGTCGAGACCGGTTCGGCGATCACGTGGAAGTATCCGAGCTGCGTGCTGCTGGGCGACAATTCCACCGGAGAGTTCTATTCGGTGGCGCTGACCAACCATCTGCAGCAGGCCGATACCGGGACGAAAATGATCCATATCGGCAAAAACACCCGCAGCAAGATCATCGCGAAAGGGATATCCGCCGGGCGCTCGAACAACAGCTATCGCGGCCTGGTCAAGGTCGGCAGCCGCGCGACCGGAGCCAGGAACTATTCGCAGTGCGATTCGATGTTGATCGGCGACCGCTGTATCGCGAACACCTTCCCGACGATAGACGTGCAGAACACCACGGCAACCATAGAACACGAGGCGTCGACATCGAAGATAGGCGAAGACCAGATGTTCTTCTTCGCCCAACGGGGGATCGACCCGGAAGAGGCGATCTCGATGATCATCAACGGCTTTTGCAAGGACGTGTTCGTGCATCTGCCGATGGAATTTGCGGTCGAGGCAAGCAAGCTGCTCGGCCTGAAACTTGAAGGGAGCGTAGGGTGATCTACAAAGACAGCAGGATATTGCTGGAAGTAAAGAATCTCAAAGCGGCAGTCGACGGTGTCGAGATACTGAAAGGTGTCGACCTCACCGTGCGCGCGGGTGAGGTGCACGCCATCATGGGCATCAACGGTTCGGGCAAGAGCACCTTCTCCAAGGTGCTGGCGGGGCATCCCGACTACACCGTGACCGGCGGCCAGGCAATTTTCGAAGGCAAGGATCTTTTTTCACTCGAGCCGGAACAGCGTGCCCGGGCCGGGCTGTTTCTGGCGTTCCAGTACCCGGTCGAGATACCCGGCGTATCGAACAGCGCATTGCTGCGTCTAGCCTACAACACACTGCAGGCAGAGCGCGGTCTGGAGGAACTCGATCCGCTCGAATTCGACGATCTGGTTCAGCAGAAGCTCAAGGTCGTCGAAATGGATCCGGTGTTCCTCAAGCGCAGCGTCAATGAAGGTTTTTCCGGCGGCGAGAAGAAACGCAACGAGATACTGCAGATGGCGGTACTCGAACCCAGACTCGCGATCCTGGATGAGACCGATTCCGGCCTCGACATAGACGCGCTGCGCATCGTCGCGAACGGCGTGAACAGCCTGCTCTCGGCAGACAATGCGGTGGTGATGGTGACCCATTACCAGCGCCTGTTGAACTACATCGTGCCCGATTACGTGCATGTGATGGATGGCGGACGCATCGTCAGGACCGGCGGCAAGGAACTTGCGCTGGAACTGGAAGCGCGCGGCTACGACTGGCTCAGGGCGGCAGCGTGAACCTGAGTCCGCAAAATCCCACCCCGAAGAATCTTACCCATGGGAATCTAACCAGGGAACAATGCTTCGAGCAGCTGTTGCGCGGCCCGGCCATCAAGTCCATCGGCTGGCTGGATAATATCCGCGGGGAGGCGCAGGCAGCAGCCAGGACGCTCAACTTCCCCTCGCCGCGGCAGGAGGATTGGCGCTTCACCGATCTGTCGCCGCTGTATCTGCACGGCTTCGATCCGGTCGATACTTTTGCCCGGCTGACGCTATCTGATATCGGGCAGTACCTGATCCCGGGGGCGATCCGTCTGGTTTTTGTCGATGGCTCCTATGTCGCCGAGCTTTCGGATTTGAACGATGCGGGCGCCGCTGTGACGGTGGGATCCCTGGCCGAATCTTTCGGCGAGCCTTTCAAGGCCGACGGCGGGGACTCGCTGCTGGAATCACATTTCGGCAGGTATGCCCGCTACAAGCAGGATGCATTCGTCGCGTTGAACACCAACTTCTTCGAGGACGGTTCCCGGGTCCATGTGACAGGGGAAACGGCCAAGCCGATCCAGCTGCTGCATGTCGCGAGCAAACGCGAGACTCCCTCTGCGATCTATCCGCGCTGCATGGTGGTGCTGGAGCCGTTGAGCCGCGCGACGATAATTGAAGACTTTGTTGGAATGGATGGCGGGACCTATTTGACCAATGCGGTGACCGAGGTGGTGGTGAAGGACGATGCGCAATTGCAGCACATACGGGTGCAGCGCGAACAGAAGAATGCATTCCATATCGGCCACTGTTCGGTCGAAGCGGGCAGAAACAGCGTCTATATATCCACCTCGCTGGCTTTCGGTGCGCGCGTGTCGCGCCATTCCCTGCATATTGTCCAGCAAGGCGAGGGCGCCGAGATGCAACTGAACGGCCTGGCACTGATCGCGGGGCGCCAGATCGCCGATACCCACACCCGGATCGATCATGCCGCCGCGCGGGGCAAAAGCCACCAGTTGCACAAATGCATCGCCGATGGGTCTGCGCACGCGGTTTTCAGCGGCAAGATCATCGTCCATACCGGTGCGGTGGGGACCGATTCGGTGCAAAGCAGCCGTAATCTGCTGCTTTCCGGCAAGGCCCACATCGACACTCAGCCACAGCTCGAGATCTTCAACGATGATGTCAGCTGCAAGCACGGCGCGACGATAGGCCAGATCGATGCCGATGCGCTGTTCTTCCTGAAGAGCCGGGGACTGACCGGGGAACGTGCACGGAATCTGCTGACCCATGCCTTTGCCGCGGAGATCATAGACCGGATACCCGTACCCGAACTGGTCGACATGCTGGGCAAAACCATACTGCAAGGCATGGACAAGGTAAGCGCATGAAGGTCGAGAACTTGAATTTTGGCCGCATCGATATCGGGAAAGTCAGGGCTGATTTCCCGATACTGGGCCTGAAGGTGTCGGGCAAGCCGCTGGTCTATCTGGATAATGCGGCCAGCAGCCAGATGCCGCAGGCGGTGATCGACCGCATCGTGCGCTACCAGACTGCGGAGCACGCCAATATCCATCGCGCGGTACATTATCTGAGCGAATTGGCCACCGCGGAATTCGAGGCGGCGCGCGTCAAGGTGCAGCATTTCCTGAAAGCCGGTGAATCGCGCGAGATCATCTTCACGCGCGGCACCACCGAAGCCATCAACCTGGTGATGCACGGCTACGGCCGCGCCTTCATCGGCAAGGGCGACGAGATCATCCTGTCCGCGCTTGAACACCATGCCAATATCGTCCCCTGGCAGATGCTGGCACAGGAAAAGGGTGCGGTATTGCGCGTGATCCCGATGAACGATGCCGGCGAGCTGCTGATCGAGGAATTCGAAGCGCTGTTCAACGAAAAGACCCGGTTCCTGGCGCTGACCCATGTGTCGAATGCGCTGGGCACTGTGAATCCGGTCAAGCAGATGGTCGCCTACGCCCACCGGCATGGCGTGCCGGTATTGCTGGACGGCGCCCAGGCAGCGCCGCACCAGCCGATCGACGTGCAGGACCTGGACTGCGACTTCTATGCGTTCTCGGGACACAAGCTGTGCGGGCCGACCGGGATCGGCGTGCTGTACGGCAAGGCACAGCTGCTGGAGAAGATGCAGCCCTTCCAGGGCGGCGGCGACATGATACTTTCGGTGACTTTCGAAAAGACCACCTACAACGTCATCCCTGCCAAATTCGAGGCGGGCACCCCGCCCATCATGGCGGCGATCGCGCTGGGTGCGGCGATCGATTATCTGAACGGCATCGGTCTGGCCAATATCGAGGCTTATGAACATGAACTCCTCGATTATGCGACACGGAAAATATCCGCACTCGACGGAGTCAGGATCATAGGCACGGCCGCGAAAAAAGCCGCGGTGCTGTCGTTCGAGATTGCAGGTGTGCACCCGCATGACGTGGGCACGCTACTGAACGACGACGGCATCGCGATCCGGACCGGCCATCATTGCGCCCAGCCAGTGATGCAGCGCTTCCATGTACCGGCCACCGCGCGGGTATCCTTTGCCTTTTACAACACCAGGCAGGAGATCGACAAACTGGTAGACGGCATCCGCAAGGTACAGGAGATGTTCTCATGAGCGACATGCGCCAGCTCTATCAGGAAGTGATCCTGGACCACAATCGCAAACCGAGGAACTTCGGTTCGATCACGGGTGCGAACCGGCATGCGGAAGGCCACAACCCGCTGTGCGGCGACCACATCAAGCTGACGATGAATGTCCTGGACGGCAAGATCGACAGCATTGCCTTCGAGGGCGAGGGCTGCGCGATCTGCAAGGCATCGGCCTCGATGATGACCGGGGCGGTCAAGGGCAAGGCGGTACAGGAAGCCGAAACATTGGTCGAGGAATTCAGGGGTATGGCGACCGGCACGCTCAATCCCGACGGCACAGCTAACCATCTTGGCAAGCTGAAAGTGTTTGTCGGCGTCAAGGACCTGCCGTCGCGGGTTAAGTGCGCGATCCTGCCGTGGCATACGCTGCACGCCGCGTTGCATTCCGCAGCATCCGTCTCGACCGAAGGCGAAGCCGATCCGGAGGCCCAGCGTGCCTAGAATCGCTGACATCGAAGACACACCGAATCCGAACGCGGTCAAGTTCGTGCTGAAGGACAGGCTGACCTGGGGCACCGCCTGTTCCTTCGACAGCGCCGCGTCGGCCGCCGCCGATTCGCTTGCCGCCAAGCTGTTTGCGATCCCGCATGTGGTCAACGTCTATTACATGGACAAATGGATCACCGTCACCCAGGACGGCCAGGCGGACTGGCCTACGCTGGTGCGCGAGATTGCGATGCCGATCCGCGAAGCGGAAGCTGCCCAGAGACCGGAGTCTGATGCCCTCGCCAGTTTCGAAAATGACGAGCCCAGGCTGGCTGCGATCCGGAAATTGCTCGATCAGCAGGTGCGCCCGGCGCTGGTGTCGGATGGCGGGGATCTGCAGATCGTCGGACTGGAAGGCAACGTGCTTTCGATCCGCTATTTCGGCGCATGCGGCAGCTGCCCGAGTTCCCTGGCTGGTACCCTTTCCGCGATCGGCAATCTGGCGCGCACAATAGAGCCTGACATCGAAGTGGCCGTGGTATGAGCGACTGGGTCGACGTGGCTAGGGCGGATGAAATCTCCGCCAATCAACCCGTACATATTGAGATCGACGGCGCCGCTATCGCGGTATTCAAGCTGGACCAGGCTTACTATGCGATCGAGGACATATGTACTCATGACGGGAGCCAGTTGACTGGCGGTTGCGTGGAAAATGGAGAGATCATCTGTCCGCGCCATGGCGCGCGATTTTCGATCAAGACCGGCGCGGCATTGTCTGCGCCGGCTTATGAGCCGACAGCGACTTTTCCGGTCAGGATCGAAAACGGCATGGTCCAGGTCAGGGACGATCGCTGGGATTAGATACTTCCATAATTCATGACACCCTTGCCGTCATTGCGAACGAAGTGAAGCAATCCAGCAAGACAAAGATGCATTTTGGTTAAACCATCTGGATTGCCACGTCGGCTTCGCCTCTGCCGCGCTGCGCTCGCAACTGAAGTCTTGTTGCAATGACGACGTATTCTGGATTCCCGCTTGTCCGAAGGACAGTTTATCCTGAGTCCATCGGAGGACGGAAACGTCGTGCCTGTTTTTAATTTCTCCTTGCCGCATTCCGCAAGATGCGTCACTGTCATCAAATATGGAAACCTCAATAGATGACTGTTATCGTCCGTCCGGCCCTCAAATACTCTTCCTCCGCTATTTCCGCGCTTGCCACTCATCGCGATCCTGGTCCGGGTTGCATGAAGTCCCGTCTGCGTGATCGAAAACAACCGAAAGCACACTTGCTGCGAGAATCATTTGTCATGGATGGCGTCCCATCTGTATAATCCGCGCCTTCGGGGCGTAGCGCAGCCTGGTAGCGTACATGCATGGGGTGCATGTGGTCGGAGGTTCGAATCCTCTCGCCCCGACCAGATAAGTCAATAAGCCACTCCGATGCTGGATTTACTTCTGCATGGCTTGTGGCCATGTTCAGAAACATCACGGTAGCCAACGGGCCAATATATGCCGGAACAGCAGCTTAAAAATGAAACGCGTCCGGAAAGCGAATCACCCCGGGGTTTTCCAAATTCCGGAGTGAAAAGCCGGGCCCTGCTGCTTTATGGCAGGATTCTCGACATCATCGTCACTGTCCTGATCTTTGTGATGCTGCTTACGCTGATGGGTGCAGTGGCGGGCCTTATCATCGATTTCATCTCGGCCACCGATTCGATGCACAATGCCGTGTCCGACCATAACCTTGCGTTTGGGATCGTCGACAGCATAGATCGCGAGCTGGTCATCGACGTACTTTCAGTCTTTGTTCTGATCGAGTTGTTCCGCACCTTTACTGACTACCTGGAATTTCATCGTGTCCGCCTCAGAGTGTTGGCCGAAGTCGGCATCGCATTTGTGTTGCGCGAGATATTCATCGGCCTGTACGGCCGCAGCATAGACTGGACTGAAATTCTGGCGCTATCCGTGCTGTTGGCAGTCCTGGTGTCGGCGCGAATCGCAGCAGTCCAGTTTCAACCTCGCTGACGTTCAAGCGGAACTGGCTGGGCCACCGCACGGAATAATCCGGCTATGGATAACATGTCAGTCCGTTGGCCGGGCGCAGCCCTGGTCTTCTGCACATCCCGTCACGAACCTGCAATATTTCTGTAGCGGCATTTTCATATAATGCTTGGCCACATGATTTGATCACAAGACTTGCTATGTTCGCCCGCCAAGGAATATCCATTTCAACAGCCATCATTCCGATGCTGTTTTCTGCAATGTGCTGCTGTTTTACCGATGTGGCAACAGCGGCACCGGCAGACGAACAGGGCGCAAACACCACGATCGGCAATGAAGTCGCAAACACTGCCCCGGCACAGCAGCAGCCTTGGAATGTCTTTGGTCAATTTACCAATGTCACCCAGTTCAATCCGGCCTTTAACTCTCCTTACGCGGGTCAGAACAGCCTGAACCCGAATAGTCACAGCAGCGAAACGACCGACCTGACCTTGTTCGCCGGGATGCGCATCTCTAGCGGCGGCGAACTCTGGATCAATCCGGAAATCGACCAGGGCTTCGGGCTGAATAACAGCACCGGCATAGCCGGTTATCCGAGCGGTGAAGCTTACAAGGTGGGTGAAAATTCCCCTTACCTCCGGCTGTCCCGGCTGTTTTACCGGCAAGTCTACGATCTGGGCGGAAGTGAACAGATCATCGGGTCGGCTGCAAACCGCCTGGGAGGCACACAGTCGAGCGACAACCTGATCCTGACGCTAGGGAAATTTTCCGTCGTCGATATCTTCGATACCAACACCTATGCGCATGACCCCAGGTCCGATTTCCTGAACTGGTCGGTCGTCGATTCGGGGGCTTTCGATTACGCTGGCGATGCCTGGGGATACACCTATGGCACTGCCATGGAATGGACACAATCCTGGTGGACACTGCGCGGCGGCCTGTTCGATCTTTCCTATGCGCCGGGCAGCACGATACTGGATACCTCGTTCAGCCAACACGAATCGGTAATGGAACTGGAGGAGAGGCATCAACTGGGCGGGCGCCCTGGCAAGATGAAGCTGTTGAGCTATATCAACCAGGGCAGAATGGGTAGTTACCAGACTGCTGTGCAACTTGCGCAGCAAACGAACGGTGTGCCGGATACTGCACTGGTCAGGCGCGGCAGTTCCCAGTCGGGTTTCGCGATCAATTTCGAGCAGCAAGTTACTGCCGAACTGGGAGTTTTCAGCCGGGCCAGCATGAATCAAGGCAAGCAGGAGACGTTCGATTTTACCGATATCAACAAATCAATATCCGCCGGGTTGTCGACCAGCGGCGCTCTATGGAACCGTTACGACGACACATTCGGCCTGGCCGCAGTCGCCAACGGCCTGTCCGGCGCGGCACGCAACTATTTTGCAGCCGGCGGCATGGGACTCCTGATCGGCGACGGGCAGCTTCCGCATTACGGCCTGGAAAGGATCATCGAAAGTTATTATTCCTATTCGATACATGCGGTCGATCATTTGCTGCTGACACTGGACTATCAATATATCGTCAATCCTGCATACAATCAGGACCGCGGTCCGGTCTCGATTTTCGGGGCCCGTCTGCACAAGGAGTTCTGAGGCGATGATGCAAACCATGCAGGCCTGCCCATCCACCACATCCCTAATCCCCCCATCAAAATTGGCGGATTGATGGCTCATCGGTTAAGATGCGCTGTCGCTGTTTTGCAGGCGATTCAAATCGAGTTGGCTGTTTACAATTATTTTCCAGGCAAATGGCCGATCCATTCCCAGCACCAGCTTCCCCGACGATCCGGCGCAAGGTCGCTATCGCCGCCTGCTTCGGCACCTTCCTCGAGTGGTATGACTTCCTCACCTTCGCCTCGCTAGCCACCTATTTCAGCAGCCTGTTCTTTCCGCAGCAGAATCCGGTGGCCGCATTGCTGGCCAGCTTGGCTACCTTCGGTGTAGGCATGCTGGTGCGCCCGCTGGGCGCGGCATTGTTTGGGTCGCTCGGCGACAAATACGGACGACGCCCGGTTTTCATCGCGACCATCGTGCTGATGGGCTCGGCAACCTTTGCTGTCGGATTGCTGCCGACCTACGCCAGCACAGGCATGCTGGCGCCCGCGCTATTGCTGGCGTTGCGCCTGCTACAGGGTTTTTCGGTGGGCGGAGAGATCGGCGGTGCGGCGGTCTATTTGACCGAGCATGCACCGGACAATCAGCGCGGCGTTTATACCAGCGTGCTGCAATTGATGGGCCCGCTGGGCATCCTGGTGTCCACGCTGCAGATCGTGCTGCTGCAATCGTTGCTGAGCGTTGCGGATTTCCAGGCATGGGGATGGCGCGTGCCTTTCCTGCTTTCTATCGTGCTGCTGCTGGTATCGATCAAGAGCCGCATCAATATGTACGAGTCGCCGGTGTTCCTGCATTTGCGCGAACAGCACGCGTTGTCGAAAGCACCGCTGCGCGAATGCTTCAGCAATCGCGAAACGCTGGGCCGCATGGCGCTGTTGTTCTTCTGCATTTCTGCCGGTGGCTCACTGCTGTTCTTTTCGTCCCAGGTCTATGCCAACGTTTACCTGAAGAATGTGGTCAGGCTGGATCCCCAAACCGCCTCCACCCTGGTGATGCTGAGCACACTGGCGCTGTTTCCGCTGACCCTCTGTTTCGGCTGGCTGTCGGACCGTGTCGGACGCAGGCCGGTGCTGCTGGCCGGCCTGCTGCTGGGCAGCCTGACCATCTTTCCGGTATTCAAGGGGCTGATGCATTACGGCAATCCCGCTCTGGAGCAATTCAATCGCGAGGCGCAGGTGAGGGTTTCAGGACCATCCTGCGCCTACGACCCGTTTGCCGCGCCGCGCAACAATTGCGAGCGCAACCAGCAATTGCTCGTTGAACTGGGGGTGTCATACACGCTGGATCCGGACCGGGGATCGGCAATCACGCGGGTGCATATCGGCCAGAGCGTCGTGGCCGGCTATCAACCGGATTTGCTCGCCGAGGCATTGAAGGATGCGGGCTGGACCGAGCAGGCCGATCCGCTGCAGGCCGACCGGCCGATGATTTTTTTGCTATTGTTGATCCAGGTCGTTGCGGTGGGGCTGATCACCGGGCCGCAAACCGCGACGCTGGCCGAGTTGTTTCCGGCGCGCACGCGCTACTCCGCAGTGGCGTTGCCGCACAATCTCAGCGCCGGCTGGATAGGCGGGCTGTCGCCATTCATGATCACGCTGGTCAGCGCAAAAGCGGGCAATGCCTTGTCCGGGTTGTGGTACCCGGTGGTCCTGCTGGCTGGAGCTTCTGTCATCGGTTTGATGTTTCTGCCGGAGACCCGCAATGTCTCGCTGGAGAGCTGAACGGTGTCAACAGGATACAAATGCTGATGCGCTTATGGCACAATCGCGACGATCTTCCACAGCTAATTTCTGCACCTGATGCGTATTCTGATCAGCAATGACGACGGTTATTTTGCGCCCGGTCTGGCGATCCTAGCCGAATATCTGGCGAGGATCGCCGAAGTCGTGGTGGTTGCCCCAGAGCGCGACCGCAGCGGCGCGAGCAATTCGCTGACGCTGGATCGTCCGCTCAAACTGCGCCGCGCCGCGAATGGATTCCACTACGTCAACGGCACGCCCACCGACTGCGTGCATATGGCGGTCACCGGCATGCTGGATCGGCAACCCGACATGGTGGTGTCCGGCATCAATGCCGGTGCCAACATGGGCGACGACACCATCTATTCCGGCACCGTGGCGGCGGCAATGGAGGGCTTTCTGCTGGGTATTCCGTCGATCGCGGTCTCGCTGGTGGGCAGGGAGTTCGCCCATTACGAGACCGCTGCCAGGGTCGCCAGCGATCTGGTGCTGCGTTTTTCCGAGCAGAAGCACAGTCATCCCTGGCTGCTCAATGTGAACGTGCCGGATGTTCCGTATGACCAGTTGAACGGCATGGAGGTGACCCGCCTCGGCAAGCGCCACAAGGCTGAACCGGTGATCAAGACCAGCAACCCGCATGGAGAGACGATGTACTGGGTGGGCGCGGCCGGCAAAGCCCAGGATGCGGGGGAGGGTACGGATTTTCACGCGCTGGCGCAGCAGCGGATTGCGCTGACGCCGCTGCAAATAGACCTGACACAATACAGCCAGCTGGATGCGGTGCGCGGCTGGCTGTCTCCGCTCAAATGAATATAAGCATCCACGGCATCGGCATGACCTCGCAACGCACCCGTGCGCGTCTGATCGACAGGTTACGCGAGCAGGGCATCAAGGACGAAGAGGTTCTGGCTGCAATTTTCGAAGTGCCGCGCCATCTGTTCGTTGACGAGGCACTGGCCAGCCGCGCCTATGATGACGTGTCGCTGCCGATCAATTTCAGCCAGACCATTTCCCAACCCTACATCGTCGCGCGCATGATCGAAGTGCTGCTGGCCAATGGACCACTTGGCCGCGTGCTGGAGATCGGCACCGGCTGCGGCTACCAGGCTGCGGTGCTGGCGCAGGTCGCGCGCGAGGTGTGGACGGTCGAACGCATCCAGCCGCTGTATGAACGCGCGAAAAGACAGCTGCGCGACCTGAAGATTCGCAACGTCAGCATCCGCCATGCTGACGGCAGCCTGGGCTTGCCCGAGGTCGGGCCGTTCGACGGCATCATCATGGCCGCTGCCGCCCCGGCGTTGTCCACGGCGCTGCGGGAGCAGCTTGCGGTCGGTGGTAGAATGGTATTGCCGGTCGGCGCACAGGAGCAATGGCTGTATCTGGTTGAGCGCGATGCCGACGGATTCCACGAAACCCGGCTGGAGCCGGTCAAATTCGTCCCTCTGTTGATAGGGAAAGCATGAGTGCTATCCGATTCTTCACCCTGCTGATGATGGCTTTTCTGCTGGCAGCCTGCGCCTCCAAGGGCCATCGTGCACCGGTGGTCGAGCGCAGCGTGGACGGGAAACGAACCGCCGACGCAAAGCACAAAAAAGGCCGCGAGCAGGATTGGCGGCCCGAGTCCATCATCGTCAAAAAGGGCGATACGCTGTACAGCATCGCGTTCAATTACGGCTTCGATTATCACGAGCTGGCAGAATTGAACGGCATCAGGGATCCCAGCGTGATCTCGATCGGTCAGGAGATCCGCCTGTTTCCGGGCAGGCCGATGACTGCCGCCCGCAACACTGAGCCCGCCGCGAGCAAGCCGGCCGAGCCTGTGATAAAGGACCAGCCCAGGCTGGCGAAATATGCATACAGCGATGCCGCGATGACGCAGATAGTCCAGATTCAGTCACAGGTCAAACCGGTCACTGCGCCGATCGCCAAAGCAGCAGACAATGCCGGCGCAAACGACAGCAGCGACGACAGCGAGGATGGGCCGATAGTCTGGGCCATGCCGGCCCAGGGCAAATTGATAGCCCAATTTTCCGAATCCGCCAATCGCAAAGGCATCGATATCGCCGGCAAACTCGGCCAACCGGTGCTGGCGAGTGCGGCAGGCAAGGTGGTATACAGCGGCAGCGGGCTGCGCGGCTATGGCAAGCTGATCATCATCAAGCACAACAAGAGCTATCTCAGCGCGTATGCGCATAACGATAAAATACTGGTCAAGGAAGGCCAGAGTGTCGCGCGCGGGCAAAAGATCGCGGAGATGGGCAACACCGACGCAAACCGGGTCGAACTGCATTTCGAGATCCGCCAGCTGGGCAAGCCAGTGGATCCGGCGAAATACCTGCCCATCGGCAAATCCTGAGCCTATCCGGATTCTTCTTCCTTGGCGGTGCGGGACGAATGACCATCAGAGGTTTCCTTGAGCGACAAGCTACTCACTGCAAGCAATCATGACCGCGACAGCGCGGCGCTGCGCTATGTCTACCCGGTGGTGTCGCGCCGCGCAGGCGGCGTCTCGGTGGGCATCAACCTCAACACCAACAACGCCTGCAACTGGCGCTGCATCTATTGCCAGGTTCCCGGCCTGACGCGCGGCACTGCGCCCCCGGTGGACCTGGCGCTCCTGGAGCAGGAACTGCGCGGTTTCCTGCATCAACTGCTGCACGGCGATTTCATGCGCACCCGCGTCCCCCAAGGCGTGCGCGGCATCAACGACATCGCGCTGTCCGGCAACGGCGAACCAACCAGCGCCGCGGAGTTCGTCAGCGTGATCGCAGTCATCGGCCGAGTGCGCCGCGAAGTCGCGCTGCCCGGGACCGTGAAGACCGTGCTGATCACCAACGGCAGCCTGCTGTACCGCAGCCAGGTCCAGCAAGGGCTGCGCGACATGGCACAGCTCAACGGCGAGGTCTGGTTCAAACTGGATCGCGCCAGCGAATCGGGCATGCAGCGCGTCAACGATATCCGCATCGGCATCGCCAAAGTGCGCGACAACCTCATCTGCGCTATCGCCTGCTGCCCGACCTGGCTGCAAACCTGCTGGTTCGCGTTCGACGGTCAGCCGCCATCGCGCCGCGACGAGGACGATTATCTGGAGTTCGTCGCCGCGCTGCTGCGCGACGGGCATATCCCGCAGGGCGTGCTGCTGTACAGCCTGGCCAGGCCCTCGCTGCAAGCCGAGGCGCCGCGCCTGTCCGCACTGTCCGCGGCACAGCTGCAAACCTTCGCCGACCGGATCATCAAGCTCGGCTTGCCGGTCAAAGTCAGCCCCTGATTTGCGCCCGTTCGCGAGTTTCGCTTTGATGGAGGGTTGCGCATGAATCAGACTCCGGAATGGGACAGGGCCTTATTGCTGCAGTCGCCGCTGTTCGCGCCGCTGCATCCGGTGCTGGCGAGGCTGGCGGCTGAAGGATTTCCCGCGCTGCAGGACTGCAATGCGCTGCTTGCAGCCCGTCATCCGCCGATCACGGTGCACAGCGGGGCGCCGCTGCGGTTTGTGGCACAGCAATCCGGCAGGCTGCCGTTCGAAGCGCAATACGAGCCGCGCTGCTATCTCAAGGGGGAAGTGCCGACGCGCGCCGACGACTGGCATGACCTGTTCAACGCGCTGGTGTGGCTGACCTTCCCCAAGGCCAAGGCCGCGATCAATGCGCACCACTACCGCGCGCTGGCGGATATTGGCCACGCGGAAGATGGCAAGGCCGGCAGCCAGCGCGGCGCGCTGCGCGACGTGAACACGCTGCTCGATGAATCCGGCGTGATCGTGGTCTGCGCAGATGCGGAGTTGGCCGGGCTGCTGCGCGATTTCAGGTGGAAGGAGCTGTTCTGGCGGCGGCGCGAACAGCTCAGGCCACGATCAAGCCGGCAAGCGATGGGCTTCCATCTGTTTGGCCACGGCCTGTATCAGAAGGCGCTGCGACCCTATGTCGGCATCACCGGCCAGGGCCTGCTGCTGGCGGTGGAACCCGGGTTCTTCGGCCGGCCGCTGGCGCAGCAATCGGCATATCTGGACAGTCTGCTGGCCGGCTATCTGGCCGATCCGCAGCATTGCCGCAGCACCCGCGAGCTGTGTCCGGTGCCGCTGCTCGGCATCCCCGGCTGGACGCCGGATAGCGAAGATCCGTCGTATTACGACAACACCTCGTATTTTCGCCCCGGCAGGCGCGGACAGGAAATATCGGCATAATCGAGTTCCCCGGCTTTGGTATCATGGCGGCCTTGCGCAACACGCCGCCATTTCCGAACATCAAGCATCCCTGAATATCAAGCATCCCCGAATGTCGAGTCTCCCCGTATGTTAAGCAAGCTCAACCAGGTCCAGCGCGATGCCGTGACCCATCTTGACGGCCCGTTGCTGGTGCTGGCCGGGGCGGGCAGCGGCAAGACCCGCGTCATCACCCACAAGATCGCCTACCTGGTCCGGGAATGCGGCTATGAGCCGCGCAACATCGCCGCGATCACCTTCACCAACAAGGCCGCCAACGAGATGCGTGCCCGCGTCGGCGACTTGCTGCAGAATACCGGCAGCAAAGGACTTATTGTCAGCACCTTCCATTCGCTGGGCATGAACATCCTGCGCGCCGAGGCCAAATTGCTGGGTTACAAGCCGCAGTTTTCCATACTGGACAGCAGCGACACCTGGAAGATATTCGGCGAGCTCGGCAATTCCGCCGACAAGCAGGAGATCCGCGACATGCAGACGCAGATATCGAACTGGAAATCGGCCTTCGTCTCGCCAGAACAGGCGGCGCTTGCCGCCGAAGGCAACGAAGCGAAGGTGCATGCGCGCATCTATGCCCGTTACCAGGAAACGCTGCGCGCCTATCAGGCGGTCGATTTCGACGACCTGATCCACCTGCCGGTGGCGCTGTTCAGGGATCATCCCGAGGCGCTGCTGCGCTGGCAGCTGAAATTGCGCTACCTGCTGGTCGACGAATACCAGGACACCAACGATTGCCAGTACCAGATGATCAGGCTGCTGGCCGACATGCGCGCCGCGCTGACCGTGGTCGGCGACGACGACCAGGCGATCTATGCCTGGCGCGGCGCCAGCATCGCCAACCTGCACAACCTGCGCAACGACTACCCGAGTCTGCGCGTCATCAAGCTGGAGCAGAACTACCGCTCCTCGCAGCGCATCCTGGCCGTGGCGAACCACCTGATCAACCACAACACCAAGGTGTTCGAGAAGAAGCTGTGGAGCGACCACGGCATCGGCGATGCGATACGCATCTACGCGGCGCGCGACGACGAGCACGAGGCCGAGAGCGTCGTGATGAGGCTGATGGCGCACAAATTCGAGCATCGCACCAGGTTCTCCGACTACGCGATCCTGTACCGCAGCAACCACCTGTCGCGCGCCTTCGAGGAGCAGCTGCGCGAACAGCGCGTGCCCTATACCGTCAGCGGCGGCACCTCGTTCTTCGACCGTGCCGAGATCAAGGACATCGTCTCCTACCTCAGGCTGATCGCCAACCCGGACGACGACCCGGCCTTCATCCGCGCGATCACGACGCCAAAGCGCGGCATCGGCAACACCACGCTGGAGAAGCTCGGCAGCCACGCCGGAGCGTGCCACATCAGCCTGTTCGAAGCGGCATTCGATACCCGGCTCCGGGATCAGCTGCAATCGCGCCAATACGACGAACTGATGCTGTTCTGCAACTTCATCAACCGCATCCAGGAGCGTGCCGACAAGGACCCCTGCGGAGAATTGCTCGACGAACTGCTACGCGCGATCGACTACGAGACCTGGCTGTATGACAGCCACGACCCGCGCCAGGCCGAAAGCAAATGGAAGAACGTCGAGGACTTCGTCGGCTGGCTGAAGCGCAAGGCCGAGGCGGACGAGAAGTCGCTGATCGAGATGGTGCAGACGGTCGCGCTGATCAACATGCTGGAAGGCAAGGACCAGGAACCCGATGCGGTCTCGCTATCGACGCTGCACGCCGCGAAAGGGTTGGAATTCCCGCATGTGTTCATCGTCGGCGCGGAAGAGGAGATACTGCCGTTTCGCGACAGCGACGAAAAGCAGATCGAGGAGGAACGCCGCCTGATGTATGTCGGCATCACCCGCGCCGAACGCAGCCTGCAGATCAGCTACTGCAACCGCCGCAAGCGCGGCAAGGACTGGATGCCGTGCGAACCCAGCCGCTTCATCGAAGAGCTGCCGGCAAAGGAACTGGTCTATGCCGGCGGCCACGCCGACGCCGCTCCCACTGTCAGCAAGGACGAGGGCATGGACAAACTGGCCAGATTGAAGGCGATGCTGAACCGGCCGGTGACAGAATAGACCCCGCAGGCCCTCAGCAACCGGCATATCCACTCGAATCACATCTCTCCTTTATCCTGGCTCGAATCCCGGCTCGGGCATTCCATCCGGATAGTCCAGTTATTTTGTCGACATAATCTAAATATATTGCATTATATTTCGGTATATGTGCTAGCATTTCCATATATTGTCGACAATCTGGGTGCATCCATGTTGCCACACACCCCCGCACAAGGCACGCTGGCCGATATCGCCTCGCACCGGCTGGCGCAGAGCATCGTCACCGGCGAACTGGCGCAAGGCCAGAAACTGAACGAAGCCGAGCTGGCCGAACGTTTCGGCATGGGGCGCGGCCCTTTGCGCGAAGCGCTGCGCCATCTCGAAGGCATGCGCCTGGTCACCCGGGTACCCAACGCCGGCGCGCGCGTGGTGGTGCTGGACCGCAAGACCTTGTCCGACCTGTATGCGGTGCGCGAGGCGCTGGAAGGCATGGCGTGCCGGATCGCCGCGGCGCAGATGAGCGACGCCGAGATCGATCAATTGCGCCATCTGCTCGACCGCCATGAAAAACAGATAATCAAGGAAGGCGGCAAGGTCTACGCGCAAAGCGAAGGCGACCTCGATTTCCACTACCAGATCGCGCGCGGCAGCCGCAACGAGATGCTGATGGACATGCTGGGCAGCGAGCAATACCAGCTGCTGCGGATGTGCCGCTACCGCACCAGCCGCAATGCACAACGCACCCGTCCCGCGCTGCAACAGCACCGCCAGATCGTCGAGGCACTGGCCCAGCGCGACGGCGAGCTGGCCGAGATGCTAATGCGCCGCCACATCCGCGGCGCCTGGCAGAGCATCAGCGAAATGATCGATAAAGAGGAGGCAGCATGAACAGAGAGCAGGGCGACCGCGTAGGACAGAGCAGGGGCCCCACATGGTGGGGATGCGACTCCGGAGCGGGATGCTGCGCCCCGTTCAATGTCGCCGGCATCCCCTACGCTGGCCGATCCCGCTACGCGGGGCCCTCGTCCAGCGCTTCGGGGCGCCCCCTCACCGAGGGGATGCGACCGTCCGCGAGTGCTTCCAGCCTCCGACACGCCGCATGCGGAATACCAAATCATGTAAAGGAAGAGGCAGCATGAGCGACACCCCAGGCAACAAGCTGCGCCGCGCGGTCGAAGAGCATCATCCCTTGCCGGTGGTCGGTGCTGTATCGGCCTATTGCGCGATCCTCGCGCAAAGAAGCGGCCACAAGGCGCTGTATTTGTCCGGCGGCGGCGTCGCTGCATCCTCGCTGGGGATACCCGATCTCGGCATCACCACCTTGCATGACGTGTGCGAAGACGCGCGCCGCATCACCGCCGCGAGCGACCTGCCGCTGCTGGTGGACATCGACACCGGCTGGGGCGGCGCTTTCAACATCGCGCGCGCGACGCGCGAGATCGCGCAGGCCGGTGCCGCCGGGTTCCATATCGAAGATCAGGTGATGCAGAAGCGCTGCGGCCATAGACCCAACAAGGCCATCGTCAGCCAGAGCGAGATGGTCGATCGCATCAAGGCGGCGGTGGATGCGCGCAGCGACAAGAACTTCGTCATCATGGCACGCACCGATGCGCTCGCGGTCGAGGGCATGCAGTCGGCGATAGACCGGGCCCAGGCCTGCGTCGAGGCCGGCGCCGACATGATCTTTCCCGAGGCGATGACCACGCTGGAGCAATACAAGGAATTCACCTGCGCGGTCAAAGTGCCAGTGCTGGCGAATATCACCGAGTTCGGCGCGACGCCGCTGTTCACCACCGAACAGCTGGACGGTGTCGGCATCAAACTGGTGCTGTATCCGCTGTCGGCGTTCCGCGCGATGAGCAAGGCGGCGTTGGACGTCTACCGGCACATCCTCGCAGACGGCACGCAGCAGCAGGTCGTTCCCGGGATGCAGACCAGGATGGAGCTGTATGACTATCTCGGCTATCACGAATACGAGCAGAAACTGGATAGACTGTTTGCGGAGAAGGGGACGCAGTAAGGCCACCGGTTTCAAGACCGTTGATCCGCAGATTACCCAGATTGAACAGATTGCAAACCAGACCCGGGATTGAAACGGTGATCGAATCATCCTGAATAATCTGCAGCTATCTGCGTAATCTGCGGGCATGGATGTTTATATGCAGGGAGGAGAATGAAATGGCAGAAGAGAGCACTACCCTCAAACCGAAGAAATCCGTTGCACTGTCCGGCACGATCGCCGGCAACACCGCGGTCTGTACCGTCGGACGCACCGGCAACGACCTGCATTATCGCGGCTACGACATCCTGGATTTCGCCGACCAGGCCGAGTTCGAGGAGATCGCGCATCTGCTGATCCACGGTACTTTGCCCAACACCGCCCAGCTCAAGGCCTACAAGGCCAAGCTTAAATCGCTGCGCGGCCTGCCGCAGCCGGTGAAGCAGGCGCTCGAAGCGATCCCCGCGGATGCCCACCCGATGGATGTGATGCGCACCGGCTGCTCGATGCTCGGCACCTGCGAACCGGAACCGGAAGCGCACACCGAGGCCGTCACCAGGGAAATGACCGACCGGCTGCTGGCCTGCTTCGGCTCGATGCTGATGTACTGGCACCACTACAGCAGCCATGGCAAGCGCATCGAGGTGGAGACCGATGACGATAGCATCGGCGGGCACCTACTGCATCTGCTGCACGAAATACCGCCCAGTGCATCCTGGGTGCGCGCGATGCACACCTCGCTGATCCTGTATGCCGAGCACGAGTTCAACGCCTCCACCTTCACCGCGCGCGTGATCGCCGGCACCAACTCCGACCTGTATTCCTGCATCACCGGCGCGATCGGCGCGCTGCGCGGCCCCAAACACGGCGGCGCCAACGAGGAAGCGTTCCGCATCCAGAGCCGCTACCAGAATGCCGACGCAGGCCGAGGCCGACATCCGCGCGCGCGTCGCGCGCAAGGAGATCGTGATCGGCTTCGGCCACCCGGTCTACACCATCTCCGATCCGCGCAACGAAGTGATCAAGCGCCTGGCGAAACGGCTGGCGGAAGAAGCGGGCGAGATGCGTTTGTTCGAGGTCGCCGCGCGCCTGGAGAATGTGATGTGGGACCTGAAGAAGATGTTCCCCAACCTGGACTGGTTCTCCGCGGTGTCATATCACATGATGGGCGTGCCGACCAATATGTTCACACCGCTGTTCGTGATCTCGCGTGTCACCGGCTGGGGCGCGCACGTGATGGAACAGCGCGCCGACGGCAAGATCATCCGCCCGAGCGCGAACTATGTGGGCCCTGAAAATCTGGCCTGGGTACCCCTCGATAAAAGATAAGGAAGCGAAATGAGCGCCAATGTGGAAATGAACACCCGCCCCGCACCCGACCAGGTGCTGGCGGACATCGCGCAATATGTCTGCCGCATGGAGATCAAATCGGCGGAAGCCTATGACACCGCGCGCAGCTGCCTGATCGACACACTGGGCTGCGGCCTGCTGGCGCTGCGCTTCCCCGAGTGCACCAAGCATCTCGGCCCGCTGGTGCCCGGCACCACGGTGCGCCACGGTGCGCGCGTGCCCGGTACCTCGCACGAACTCGATCCGGTGAAGGCGGCATGGGACATCGGCGCGACGATACGCTGGCTGGATTACAACGATACCTGGCTGGCCGCGGAATGGGGCCATCCTTCCGACAACCTCGGCGGCATCCTGGCGGTGGCCGACTACCTGAGCCGCTGCCGGGTGGCCGAAGGCAAGGCGCCGCTGACGATCCGCTACGTGCTGATTGCGATGATCAAGGCGCACGAGATCCAGGGCGTGCTGGCGCTGGAGAACAGCTTCAACCGCGTCGGCCTCGATCACGTCGTGCTGGTGAAGGTCGCCACCACAGCGGTGGTGACGCGCTTGCTCGGCGGCAGCGAACAGCAGGTGATAGACGCACTGTCGCAGGCTTTCGTAGACGGCCAGGCGCTGCGCACCTACCGCCATTCACCGAATGCCGGCTCGCGCAAATCCTGGGCGGCCGGCGATGCCACTTCCCGCGGGGTGCGCCTGGCGATGATCACGATGGCCGGCGAGATGGGCATCCCCGGCGTGTTGACCGCGCCGCAGTGGGGCTTCTACGATGTGCTGTTCTCCAAGACCAACAAGGATCAGAAGCTCAAACCGGAACAGCAGCGCCGCTTCTCGCTGCCCCAGCCCTATGGCAGCTACGTGATGGAGAACGTGCTTTTCAAAATATCCTTCCCCGCCGAGTTCCATGCGCAGACCGCATGCGAGGCGGCGATGCAATTGCATCCGCTGGTCAGGGGCAGGTTGCACGACATCGCCAGGATCGTGATCCACACCCACGAATCCGCGATCCGCATCATCTCCAAGATCGGCCCGCTGGCGAACCCGGCAGACCGCGACCACTGCCTGCAATATATGGTCGCGGTGCCGCTGGCGTTCGGCAACCTGGTGGCGGAACATTACGAGGACAGTTTCCATGCTGAACACCCCGTCATCGACGAACTGCGCGACAAGATGGAGATCCTCGAGGAGGAACGCTACAGCCGCGAATATCTGGAAGCCGACAAACGCTCGATCGCCAATGCGATCCAGGTGTACTTCAACGACGGCAGCAGCACCGGCAGGATAGAGGTGGAATACCCGATCGGCCATCGCCGCCGCCGCGCCGAAGGCATCCCGGTGCTGGAGCAGAAGTTCCTGGACAATCTGCGCACGCGCTTTCCAGAACCGCGCTGCCAGCAGATCGTCGCACTGTGCCTGGACAAACAGAAACTGGAAGCGATGCCGGTCAACGCATTCATGGAGATGTTTATCATTAACTAAAGATGTGAATGGTGTAGCAATTGCCACTGTAGGAGCGGGCCATGCCCGCGAACAAGCAGACAATCGCGGGCATGGCCCGCTCCTACAGGATTCATCCGAACAATCAGAGGAGATATCGAAATGAGCTACCGGACCGAGTATGACCATTCGATGAAGGACCCGGAAGGCTTCTGGCGCAAGCAGGCCGAGGCGCTGGAGTGGTTCAAATTCCCCGAGCAGATCCTCGCGCTCGATGAAGATGGGCTAGGCTACTGGTTCGCCGACGGCGAGATGAACACCGCCTACATGGCGCTCGATCACCATGTGCAGGCCGGGCGCGGCAAGCAGCTGGCGCTGATCTACGATTCTCCGGTCACCGATACAAAATCCAGCTACAGCTATGCCGAATTGACCGATGTCGTGGCACGCACCGCCGGGATGTTGGTCAATCTCGGCGTAGCAAAAGGCGACCGCGTGATCATCTACATGCCGATGATCCCGGAAGCGGTCGTCGCGATGCTGGCGGTGGCCAGACTGGGCGCGATCCACTCGGTGGTGTTCGGCGGTTTCGCATCACCCGAGCTGGCGTTGCGCATAGACGACGCAAAACCCAAAGTCATCCTCACCGCGTCATGTGGCATCGAGATCAAGCGCGTGGTCGAATACAAACCCCTGGTCGACCGCGCCATCGACCTGGCCAAACACAAACCGCAAAGCTGTATCGTCTATCAGCGTCCGCAAGCGGCCGCAACGCTGGTCGCGGGGCGCGACCACGACTGGAAAACCTTGCTGGCCAGGGCCGAGCCAGTCGGCTGCACGCCGGTCAAGGGCAGTGACCCGCTGTACATCCTCTATACCTCGGGCACCACCGGCAAACCCAAGGGCGTGCTGCGCGAGAACGGCGGCCACGCGGTGGCGCTGAAATACAGCATGAAAGCGATCTACAACGTGGAACCTGGCGATGTGTACTGGGCTTCGTCGGACGTCGGCTGGGTGGTCGGCCATTCCTACATCGTGTACGGCCCGCTGCTGCACGGCTGCACCACGATCGTCTACGAGGGCAAACCTGTGATGACCCCCGATGCCGGGGCGCTGTGGCGGGTGTGCGCCGAACATGGCGTCAAGGCGCTGTTTACCGCGCCCACTGCGTTCCGCGCGGTGAAGAAGGAAGATCCTGATGCGGCGCTGATGAAGCGCTACGACCTGGGCAAGCTGCAGGTGATCTATTCCGCCGGCGAACGCCTGGACCCGCCCACCCAGGCCTGGCTTACTGACAACAGCGGCAAGCCGGTGGTGGATCATTGGTGGCAGACCGAGACCGGCTGGGCGATCACCGCCAATCTGCAGGGCGTTGAGCCGATGACGATCAAGCCCGGTTCGTCGACGCTGCCGGTGCCCGGTTACAACCTGCAGATACTCGACGAAAACGGACGCCAGGTCCCGCGCGGCACCCAGGGTTACATCGCGCTCAAACTGCCGCTTCCGCCGTGCTGCCTGAACCATGTCTGGGGAGACGCGAACAAGTTCCGCGAAAGCTATCTGACCTTTCTGCCCGGCTACTACACCAGCGGCGACGGCGGCTATATCGACCAGGACGGCTATGTGTTCGTGATGGGACGCGTCGACGACGTGATCAATGTAGCCGGACACCGTTTGTCCACCGGCGAGATCGAGGAGGTGATCGCCACCCATCCCGCGGTGGCGGAATGCGCGGTGATTGCTCGCGACGACGATCTCAAAGGACAGGTGCCGATGGGGCTGGTGGTGCTCAAGTCCGGCTCGGCTATCACCGAGGCGGAACTGCAGCAGCAGTTGGTCTCGCGCATACGCGAGACCATAGGCGCGATTACCTGCTACAAAGATACCGTGGTGCTGGTCAGGCTGCCCAAGACCCGCTCCGGCAAGACGCTGCGCAAGACCCTGGCGCACATCGTCAACGGCAGGGAATATACGGTGTCCTCGACGATCGATGACCCGGCCGTGGTCCCGGAGATCATCGGGCTGTTGCGCAGCAAACAGATAGTCAAATAGCGCAGGGGATGGTGATGAAATTTATTTCATCTGCGGCCGCGATTCTTTATCGGGTACCCGATAGTAGAATGGTTACTCACTGAAACAACACTGAATCAAAATGTACATGACCGAAATGCTGATCGCCGAGCCGCAAGCCAGCCGAGTGGTAAACGAGGCGGATATCCTGGGCGAACTCCTGCACCTTAAAGGCGCAACGGTGCTGGAACTTGGCTGCGGCAGAGCCGAGAAGACCCGGGTCGCCGCCAAGAAGGCGGCCGCAGTGCTGGCGATGGAAGTCGACGATATCCAGCTCGCGAAGAACCTGGCAATCACCGACCTGCCCAACGTGCGCTTCGCGCATGGCGGAGCAGAGAAAATTCCGGCGGCGGACGCCGGTTACGACATTGTGCTGATGTTCAAATCCCTGCATCACGTGCCGATCGCATTGATGGACGACGCCTTTGCCGAGATACGGCGGGTGCTGAAACCGGGCGGCGTAGCCTATATCTCTGAACCGGTCTATGCAGGAGCCTTCAACGACATACTGAAGCTGTTCCACGACGAAAGAGCGGTGCGCGAGGCAGCCTTCGCCGCCGAGCAGCGCGCGGTCTCTTCGGGTCGGCTCAGGCTGGTGGCGCAGAGATTCTTCCTGCAGCCTATGCATTTCGATGACTTTGCTCAGTTTGAAGAGCAAGTGCTCAAGGTTACCCACACCGAGCATAAACTGTCGGAACAGACTTACCAGCAAGTGCGTTCCAGATTCAATGCGCATATGACCCCGGCGGGAGCTGATTTTCAAATGCCGATACGCGTGGACCTGCTGAGCAAAGGCTAGATCTGCTGCGCTGCCTGACGCTATTGCACTACCGATTGGCAGGGGTATGATTAGCCGGGTTGGAACCGTCCCGATAAACAAGCAGCACAGCCCGGAAGCCGGAAAGGCCGTGGCAGTATTCCTGCAGGAATTTTCCGAAATCTTTCACTGTTGCACAGTTTAATGTCGGGCTAGCCGGCATCGCTCCAACCCGACCCACAGCCCGCTTTCGCGGGATTGAACCGCATCGTTTCTTTAAATGGAGGTCTATCATGAAAAAACAGCTGAGTGTCTTTTGCATCATCATTGCCGCCGCATTGCTCGGGTTTATGCCCAACCTTTACGCCGCCGGATCGACTGCGGATAGTCAAAGCGGGCCCGGCATGACGGAGGGTTACGGGCCCGGATATGGCATGGGCCACGGCATGATGGGCGGTCACGGCCACAACTGCGACATGGGATCCGGGATGATGGGCGGCTATGGATCTGGCTACGGTATGGGCTATGGCGGTTACGCATCCGGCTATGGCATGGGCCGAATGATGGGGGAAAGTCTCCGGGGGCTGGGCCTGAGCAAAGAACAAAGCTCCAAGATCATCAATATCCGCCATGAAATGCGTACCAAGCAATGGACGCTGATGGGCCAGATGATGGACGCCCGCGACAAGCTACAGGAGTTGTATGACGCAGACAAGGAGGATGCCGCGGCGATCAACAAGCAATACAAGGTGATCGATGACTTGCGCAGCCAGATGGTGGACAACTCGGTGGATGCACACAACCGGATCAACGACATTCTGACCAAGGAACAGCGCGAGAAATACCGCGAATGGGGCCATGGCTATGGCCCGATGATGCAGGGATACTAGGCGCTACTCTAATCCCGTCTTTGTATGATTCTGGCACAGGAATGCATGGCTCCGGAACGTTCAGCCTGGGCATGTTCGGCGGCGGCTTGCTTATGCTGTTGATGTGGCTGATTCTCTTGGCGCTGCTGGTTGCTATCGTGATGTATCTGACCAAACCATCAGGAACCGGCACGGCAGAGAACCCCCCCCCGCGAAATCCTGAAAAAATGCTACGCCCGGGGTGTAATCGGCAAGGAAGAGTTCGAAAAAAGACGCGATATCGAAGTTTGACTCGCCCAATGAAGCAAGAAGCAAAGGGGCCAGGATGAGCCTATCCTGGCCCTTCCGATTATGGGCAAGGCGGCCGGGTTCGAATTGAACAGCATATCGGATAGAATGCCGAACTTGCCACGACTTATACTGTCCATGCGCTACTGTTTTAAAACCACACCCATTTTCATAATATGCAAATGAAAAATAAATTACTGTCGATATTGCTGGCGTTTGCGCTGGCCGCACTCAATAACGCCCAGGCTGCCGCGCAGCTTGCGCCGCAGGATAACCAGACCGAGGCGGCGCTGCTTTCCGCCCAGGTGCTGAGCCGGTACAGCTATAAACACGTCACGCTGGACGATCAATTATCCTCACAGATCTTCGACAGCTATCTGAAAGCGCTGGACAGCGAAAAGATGTTCTTTTTGCAGTCCGACATCGATCATTTCGACTATGCCCGCACCAAGCTTGACGATGCGATACTCGACAAGGACTTGACCATACCCTACGCGATATTCAATCTCTACCAACAGCGCATCGCCGAGCGCTTTGTCTATGCCCGCTCGCTGCTGAAGAAAGGTTTCGATTTCAAGAAAAAGGAGAGTTATCAATTGAGCCGCAAAGACGCGCCCTGGCCCAAATCCAAAGTCGAGTTGAACGACATATGGCGCAAGCGCGTCAAGAACGACTGGCTACGTCTCAAACTGGCCGGCAATAACGACAAGAATATCGTCGTAACGCTGGGCAAGCGCTATGACAACATGTTGGCCAGCATGTCCAAGGTCAACAGCTCGGACGTATTCCAGGACTTCATGAACGCCTATGCGATGTCGATCGATCCGCATACCAATTACTTCGGGGTGCGCGCTTCAGAGGAATTCGATATCTCGATGAAATTGTCGCTGGTCGGGATAGGCGCGTCGCTGTATGACAAGGATGAATACACCACGATCAAGGAATTGCTGGCCGGCGGGCCCGCGCTGCTGTCCGGCAAGCTGAAACCCGGGGACCGCATCGTCGGCGTCGGGCAGGGAGAGAACGGCCCTATCGTAGATATCATGGGCTGGCGCATCGACGACGCGGTGGCGCTGATACGCGGCGGCGAAGATACTGTGGTGCGTCTCGATGTGCTGCCCGCCGAGGCTGGCGCCGACGGCAAGCACAAGCTGGTCTCGCTGGTCCGCAAGAAGATTACGCTGGAAAATCAGGCTGCGAAGAAATCCATCATCGAAATAAAGGATGCAGGCGTAACGCGCCGCATCGGCGTGATCTCGCTGCCCGAGTTCTACCAGGATTTTGCGGCCCGCCAGAACGGCGACAAGGATTACAAGAGCGCGACCAGGGACGTCTCGCGCCTGCTGGGCGAACTTAAAACGGACAAGGTGGACGGCGTGCTGGTCGATCTGCGCAACAACGGCGGCGGCTCGCTGGATGAAGCCATCCGGATGACCGGCCTGTTCGTCGGCAAGGGCCCGGTATTGCAGCAGCGCGACTCCAAGGGCAATATCTCCGTCGATAGCGACACCGATACCGGCGTCGTCTGGAAGGGTCCGCTGGCGGTGCTGATCAACCGCGGCTCGGCTTCCGCTTCGGAAATCTTTGCTGCGGCGATACAGGACTATGGCCGCGGTGTGGTGATCGGCGAAACCAGTTTCGGCAAGGGTACCGTGCAGACCGTGGCCGATCTGGACCAGATAGCAAGGAACGACAAACCCGAATTCGGCGAGGTCAAGATGACCATCGCCCAGTTCTTCCGCATCAATGGAGGCACCACCCAGTTGCGTGGCGTGAAGCCGGATATCAGCCTGCCGTCGCTGACCGACACCGAGGATTTCGGCGAATCGAGTTTCAGCAATGCCTTGCCCTGGACCCAGATCCAGGCAGCCGATTTCAAGCCGGAAGGCGATCTGAGCATGATCCTGCCGCTGTTGAAGGTGAACCACGAAAAACGCGTCAGCCATGATCAGGACTTCAAATATCTGCAGGAAGACATCGCCGAATTCGACAAGATGCGCGAAAAAAACCTGATTTCGCTAAACGAAGCCGAGCGCCGCAAGGAGCGCGAAGCACAGGAAGCTCGCGAAATAGCCCGTGAAAAGAGTCAGGGAGGCAAAGCTGCTGCGAGCGATCCGCTACAGGACGACGGCATGCTGTCCAGCGAACGCAACCTCAGCGCCGATCTGGCGATCGAAAACGCGAACAAGAACGCCAAGGATATTTTGCTGGGCGAAGCAGCCCATGTGCTCAGCGACGAGGTCGGGCTGCTGAAGGCCAATCCCAAACTCGCGGCCAGCATGTCGCCCGCCATGTGGCCCTGAAACGTCCAGGTATCTGATCGGCCCCCCGGGTATCGACGAGGAATATCGGACGCGATGGTTCCCGTCTTTACAACCCGTCCCCAGATTCGATCTGACCTTCGAGCGCAACACGGATGTACGCTTCGGGGATGTTTCCGGGACCGGTCGGGATCAATCGTCATTTTTTGCGTGACAATGTCGCATTGATATCCAGCCTCACTTCCGCGCCCAGCCATTTCGTGTTTGTCCAGTCGCCCATGCCGATGCCGTATTGCAGCCGGTCGAGCGTGAATGTGCCAGAGATCGACATTTTGTCTCCCACCTGTTGCGAGCGGAGCGAGACTTCCACATCGCGGCGGTTGCCCTTGATCTCCAGAGTCCCGCGCGTGAGCTGTGCTTCGCCCTGCACTTGCACCGAGGTGCTGACGAAAGTGACGCGCGGAAAATCCTGCACCGCAAAGAAATCCTTTCCCTTCAGTCCCTCGTCGAGTTCGGGCAGGCCGGTATCCACCGACGCAGGATCGAGCGTGGCGTCGATGCGGGTGAGATGGCCTTGTGCAAAACAGGCCTCCCCGGCAAAGCGGCGGAAGTTGCCGGTATACGGCGCACCCCGTTGCAACACGCTGAAGGTCACTGCGCCATCCGTCGCATCGGCCGTATAGCATTCCTCAGCCGCAAACGCTGTTGAACATGCGGCAAGCGTGACCAGTACTATCCAGCGCAACAATTATCTCCTCCGCCATGCGGCGGGCAGCATGCGCTGCGCCACGTTGTCGCGCAAAATGAATGCGTGGCGCGCAGCCGCGGCGATATGCCCGGTCAGCAACAGCGCCAGCAATCCCACCAGCCCGTGGTGCAGTTCCTTGAACAGCGGCGCGATGGCGGTATTCTTTGGGATCAGATCGGGTATCAGTATCAGCCCGAACCAGTTGACTGACAGGCCGGCAGCTGATGCATATAACCATCCGGCGAGCATCGCCAGTACCGGGACGATGTAGAGCAGCCAATGCATCACGAGCGCGGCGCGGCGTTCGCGCGGCGCAATAACGTCGGGCAACGGCGGCGGTGCGTCGATCCAGCGCCAGGCCAGACGCACCAGCACCAGCGCCAGAATCGTCAGGCCCAGCGACTTGTGCTGCGACAACCATTGCAACCTGGCCATGCTGATCGGGAGGTTGGCGGCATACAGGCCGAGCGGGATCTGGATCAGGATCAGGGCGGCTACGCACCAGTGCAGCACTTGCGCTATGATGCCGTATGCCGCTGACGAATTCAGGAATCTGGCCATATACCTCCCGTTGCCGCGAAGGATGCGATGCGCGCATGATAGCGCACCGAACTTCTTTCCGCGCGGCCATGCGCGCTGTGATGCTGGCGGTGGTGTGCGCCGTGATGCTGACCGCATGCCAGACGCCGCCTGCCGCGACCGCAACGGCTGCGCCGGCAAGCGCAATACCGGCAGCATCCCTCAGCGGCAAACGCTATCTCGTCGATCCCGAGGCATCGCAGATCCGACTGCTCGTCTTTCGCGACGGACCGATGGCGCGCGTCGGCCATAATCACGTCATGGCCGGGCAAGTCAGGGGAGAGCTATACGTATCCGATACGGCCGCGGCCAGCGGCTTCCGCATCGAGATCCCGGTCGAATCCATGCAGGTCGATGCGTCCGCACCGCGTGCCGAAGAGGGTGATGAATTCGCGGCAACGGTCTCCGAGCAGGCGCGCAAGGGCACTCGCGACCACATGCTGGGGCCGGACGTGCTGGATGCCGCGCGCTATCCGCTGATCCGCATCGAATCGGTCGCACTGCGCGGGCCGCGCTGGAACCCGGATGTCAGTGCGCGCATCACCGTGCGCGGCAGGACCAGCGAGCTGGAGTTCCCCGCCGCCGTGTTCGGGCAAGGCGATACGCTGATTGTCGTCGCTGCCTTTCGCGTGCTCCAGACCGATCTGGGGATTACGCCATACTCTATCCTAGGCGGTGCGATCAAAGTGCGCGATGCGATCGATATCCGCGTGCGGCTGGTCGCCCGTCCCACAGCGGACTGAGCCGGGAATAGGGGCCCGGCTACGCGGTCCTTTTATTGCGCACTGAAGCACGCCGTTCGACCGGCGCATTGAAAGCCCGGATGTACTCTTCGGCCTGCCGGTTCGCGGTGATGTCATTGATGATCGCCATGAATCCCTTTACATCATCATCCTGAGTCATGAATTGCAGGCTGACCTCCACCCGATAGATGCTGCCAACCCCGCGCGCCTGGACGGTCTGGTATTTGACCGCCGCCTGCTCGCCGCGGCGCAGCGGTTCGATCATCGCTCCGAATGATTCGATGCCCATTTCTGGATGCAGAAACAGCAGGTTCTGCTGTTGCAATTGCTCCAGGGTATAGCCGGTATTTTTCAGCGCGTGATCGTTCGCGTAGCTGATCGGCAATGTGCCGGCATCGAACATGAATATCTCGTTCGGGCTGCGCTGATGCAAGGCCTGTTCGTATCTGTGCCTGAGCTCCTTGCGCCGCTTTGCGATGCTTCATCTGCGGCGCCGGGAGATGCTGTATACGGTGAATACGCACGCCAGCGACAGCGACAGCGTCATCAGACATAGGGCGCATGCAAGTCTTGCCGTCATACCGTCCTGATCTCCGACATCGGCATCTCGACGAACAGCGTGATTCGAACTGTCCGCTTCGCGGATGATCGTTTGCACTCAGATACGCGACCATCTTTTACACTTGCGGCTTGTTCAGGCTAGGCTTGCCCGCCTCAGGTGATCGACAAACGTTCTGGCGATGATGGATAGCTGTTTACCCGAGGGATACACGAAATACCATTGCCGCCTGATCGGAAAACCCTGCACATTCAGCATCACGAATTGCTTGCTCGGGGTATCCAGCTCAAGGGTATGGCGAGACAATACCGAAACGCCAAGACCACCGATCACGGCCTGCTTGATCGCCTCGTTGCTGCCCAGTTCCATGCGCATGTTGATCTTGAGGCCCGATTCGGCGAACTGCCGCTCTGCCGCCATGCGCGTACCCGATCCCGGTTCGCGCAACAGGAACGGTTCCTTGGCCAGACGCTCAAGCGGGATCCTCTTCTTTTTTGCAAGCGGATGATTTGCCGGCGCGATCACCACCAGATTGTTCTCCAGAAACGTTTCCGCCACGACATCCACATCCTCCGGCGGTTGACCCAGGATGTACAGGTCATCCTGATTGGCGGCCAGCCGTTCCAGCACGCGCTCGCGGTTGGAAACCTTGAGCGACACATCCACGCCCGGATACTGCTGGCAAAATGTGCCGAGCAGGCGCGGCGCAAAATATTTGGCCGTGGTCACGACGGCCAGCCTGAGCTTCCCCTTCTTCAGTCCTTTCATGTCCGCCGCGATCATCTCGAAATTGGCCAGGTGCTCGGATATTCCGAGGCAGGTCCGATGCAGTTCATGCCCGATGTCGGTGAGATAGATCTTCTTCCCCATCTGCTCGAACAGCGGCATCCCGACCGTATCGGATAACTTCTTGATCTGCATCGACACCGTAGGCTGGGTCAGAAACAACTCTTCCGCGGCGCGCGTGAAACTGCCCAGCCGGGCGATGGCCTCGAACAATTCGAGTTGGCGCAGTGTGCTGTTGCGCATGGCAGGCTCCTCCTGATGTATAGACGATAATCTATCATGAATATAGAAACAATTGACTGTTATTGATGATTGTTTCTTTGCATGATGCGGTCCACGCGCTGACATGAACACCCGTACCAACTTCGAACCGTGCTGTTTTCGAATGCGGGCCGGGCCAGACGCGGGTTTTTCAACATATGGAGATAATCATGGCATCTGAAACACTCAAGGAAGGAAAAGAACGCTACAAGTCGGGCGTGATCCCGTACAAGAAAATGGGCTATTGGGAACCTGACTACAAGGTCAAGGAGACCGACGTCGATCGCGATGTTCCGCATCACCCCGCAACCCGGCGTCGATCCGGATGAGGCCGCCGCTGCCGTCGCCGGCGAATCGTCCACCGCGACCTGGACCGTGGTATGGACCGACCGCCTCACCGCATGCGAACTGTATCGCGCCAAGGCGTACCGCGTCGACCCGGTGCCCAACACCGGCCCCGGCACCAAGACCGAGCAGCAGTACTTCGCGTATATCGCCTATGACCTCGACCTGTTCGAGCCTGGCTCGATCGCCAACCTCACCGCGTCCATCATCGGCAACGTGTTCGGCTTCAAGGCAGTGAAGGCGCTGCGCCTGGAGGACATGCGCATCCCGGTCGCCTACCTGAAGACCTTCCAGGGTCCCGCCACCGGCATCGTGGTCGAGCGCGAGCGTCTCGACAAGTTCGGCCGTCCGCTGCTCGGCGCGACCACCAAACCGAAGCTCGGTCTGTCCGGCCGCAACTACGGTCGCGTGGTGTACGAGGCGCTGAAAGGCGGTCTCGACTTCGTGAAGGACGACGAGAACATCAACTCGCAGCCCTTCATGCACTGGCGCGACCGCTTCCTGTATTGCATGGAAGCGGTGAACAAGGCCTCCGCGGCCACCGGTGAAGTCAAGGGCCATTACCTCAACGTCACCGCCGGCACCATGGAAGACATGTACGAGCGCGCCGAATTCGCCAAGTCGCTGGGCTCGACCATCATCATGATAGATCTGGTGATCGGCTACACCGCGATCCAGTCGATGGCCAAGTGGGCGCGCAAGAACGACATGATCCTGCACCTGCACCGCGCCGGCAATTCCACCTACTCGCGCCAGAAGAATCACGGCATGAACTTCCGCGTGATCTGCAAGTGGATGCGCATGGCGGGCGTGGACCACATCCATGCCGGCACCGTGGTCGGCAAGCTCGAGGGCGATCCGCTGATGATCAAGGGCTTCTACGACACGCTGCGCGAAACGCACACGCCGCAAAGCCTGGAGCACGGCCTGTTCTTCGAACAGGACTGGGCCTCGCTGAACAAGGTGATGCCGGTCGCGTCGGGCGGCATCCATGCCGGCCAGATGCACCAGCTGCTCACCTATCTCGGCGAAGACGTGGTGCTGCAATTCGGCGGCGGCACCATCGGCCATCCGATGGGCATCCAGGCCGGTGCGACCGCGAATCGCGTCGCGCTGGAAACGATGGTCATGGCGCGCAACGAAGGCCGCGATATCTGGAACGAAGGTCCGCAGATCCTGCAGGATGCCGCCAAGTGGTGTTCGCCGCTCAAGGCCGCGCTGGATACGTGGAAGGACATCACCTTCAACTACGATTCCACCGACACCGCCGACTTTGTGCCATCCACCACCGCCAACGTCTAATCACCTTATCAAGGAGAAAATATCATGATGACCAATCCGGGCAATCGCCTCACGCAAGGGCAGTTTTCCTTTCTGCCCGACCTGACCGATGAGCAGATCTCCGCACAGATCAAATACGCGCTGAAGAACGGCTGGGCGGTCAGCGTCGAATACACCGACGACCCGCACCCGCGCAACACCTACTGGGAAATGTTCGGCATGCCGATGTTCGACCTCAAGGATCCCGCCGGGATCCTGATGGAGATCAACAACTGCCGCAAGACCTTTCCCAATCACTACATCCGCGTGACGGCATTCAATTCCGCGCGCGGCGTGGAAAGCCCGACCATGTCCTACCTGGTCAACCGTCCCAAGAAGGAACCGGGTTTCGGCGTGTCGCGGCAGGAAGTGGACGGGCGCAGCATCCGTTACACCGTCCACTCCTATGCCACCGACAAACCGGAAGGCGAGCGGTATTGATGTAGTCGCGTAACCCCGATGGCGGGTCACGCAGCGTGCCCGCCATTTTTAACCTGAACAATTTTTACAACCTGGATATTGGGGCTGTACATGAACGAAGCAAAGCAAGCCGAAACGACCCTGCCGGACGATGCGCCGGTAGACCTGGAAGCAGAATTAAAATCATCGAACGTACAAGAGGTACTGGACAAACTCGACCGCGAGCTGATCGGCCTCAAGCCGGTCAAGACGCGCATCCGCGAGATCGCGGCACTGCTGCTGGTGGACCGCTTGCGCAAGAAATTCGCGCTGAGCTCGGAGACGCCGACCCTGCACATGAATTTCACCGGCAATCCCGGCACCGGCAAGACCACCGTCGCGTCGCGCATGGCGGAGATACTGCATCGCCTGGGCTACGTGCGCGAAGGCCACTTGGTATCGGTCACCCGCGACGACCTGGTCGGGCAATACATCGGCCATACCGCGCCCAAAACCAAGGAAGTCATCAAGAAGGCGATGGGCGGCGTGCTGTTCATCGACGAAGCCTACTATCTGTACAAACCGGAGAACGAGCGCGACTACGGCGCGGAATCGATCGAGATCCTGCTGCAGGTGATGGAGAACAACCGCGACGACCTGGTCGTCATCCTGGCGGGATACAAGGACCGCATGGACAAATTCTTCAACAGCAATCCCGGCATGCGCTCGCGCATCGCCCACCACGTGGATTTCCCCGACTACAGCCCGGACGAATTGCTCGCCATCGCCAAGCTGATGCTGGCGCAGCAGAACTACCGCTTCAGCGCGGAAGGCGAAAAGGCCTTTATGGAATATATCCCGCTGCGCATGAAGATGGATCATTTTGCCAATGCGCGCTCGATACGCAATGCGCTGGACCGCTCGCGCTTGCGCCAGGCCAACCGCCTGTTCGCCACCAAGGGCAGAAACCTGACCCGTAATGACCTGATCACGATAGAGGCCGAAGACATCATGGTCAGCCGTGTGTTCGACGAGCCGGATAAGAAATAACCGGGCCAGTCCACAAGTATCCGGGCACAGTCATGCAGCGCACAGCAGCAACGGAGCGATCATGAATCTGGTGCGCGACATCCCGCCGCTACGCAGCGTCCCCTATATGCTGGATGCCGCGCTCTACAACCACGTCAGGCTGGCGCTGCTGCGTATCGCCAACCCGCTGGAACTTGAACTGGAAAGGCTGGGCATCGACATGGTGCTGGAAAAGACCTGCTGGGTAGGCTATCACAGCCAGCAGATGTCGCTGCCGCTGATCGCATGGGATGGATTCGATACCAATCGCAGCGCGCTGGATGCGCCGGTCGGGTGCACCATGCACCTGTACCATCACCATTCATGGCTGCAGATGCCGAAAATTTTATTGGCGCTGGACGAGGTATTGCAGTTGCGCCTGGCGGCGAAATGATTCCGTTTACAAGTCGGAATTTAACCCTTGATACAGATGTATCAGCAGCTAGAAAGATGTTCAGGAATAGGGAATAGGGAATATGGATAGGTCAGCGCACCCCATCCCCGATCCCCGGCTATCTCGCTCGACTCACCCTCTCCAGATAGATCGCCATCAGTCCCGCCACCAGCCACAGGCTGGCGATCGCGGCGATCCAGAAGCCGGGTGCGCCGAGCGCGGGGACTAAGGTGTCGGTCAGCCCGAGCAGGATGCCGCCGCCCAGCCCCAATCCCCACAACAGCGTGCCATAGATCAGCATCGGCACCACCGATTTCTTGTATCCGCGCAGCGCATTCACCGCCACGGCCTGCAGCGCATCGCCCAGGTGATACAGCGCGACCAGCATGATCAGCGGCGTCGCCACCTGCTGCACATGGGGATCGGTGGTATACAGCGCGGCGATGTGCGGCGCGGCCGAACCAGAAGATCGCGCTCAACACCACCGCAATCGCCATGCCGAGGCGGATGCCCACCCAGCAGATGTGCCGCGCCTGCTCACGCTGCCCCGCGCCTATGGCCTGGCCGGCCAGCACCGCGGTCGCATTGCCGAGCGCCAGCGGCACCATGAATGCCAGTGCCGCCAGGTTGGCCGCGATCTGGTGCGCACCCGACACCACCGGACCGAGGCGCGCGATGAACAGCGCCATGAAGGTGAACGCGGTCACATCCGCGATGAACGTCAGGCCGATCGGGATGCCCAGCCGCAGGAACTCCCAGTATCGCCTTGCGATCCGGCGCGGCAAAACGTCCTGCGCAGCTGGAACTGCGTATAGTCCGGATGACGCAGACACCAGCCCCAGGCGAGCGCGGCCATCAGCCAGGCATCCACCGCCGTGGCCACCGCGCAACCCGGCCCGCCCAGCTCGGGCGCGCCCAGCAGGCCGTACATGAACACCGCATTCAGCGGGATCTTGATTCGCCAGCGACAGCAGGTTGAAAAACATCACCGGGCGCGGGCGGGCGATGCCGGTCGACAAGCCGAAGAAGATGCGCAACGCGAAGATGCCTGGCACGCCCCAGGCGGATGCGGTGAGATAGGCGCGCACCTTGGTTTCGACGCAGTGGCTGCAAATGCGAGATCGCAATGATCGGGCCGGGGAAGCGCAGCAGCAGCATCGCGACCAGCGCCAGCACCAGCGAGATCCACACGCTCTGGTGTATCTCGCGCCCGACCTCGGCGCGCCGCCCGGCGCCATACAGCTGCGCGATGATAGGCGGCAGCGCAAGCAACACGCTGATCAGCGTCATCAGCACCGTGGCCATGATGGAGGCGGCGATGCCCACCGAGGCCAGGTCGATCGCAGACAGCCGCCCGGCCATCGCGGTGTCGATCACGGCATTGGCCATCATCGCCAGCTGCGCGACAAGCACCGGCCAGGCTAGATGCATCAATTGCGCAGTGGAGGAGGCGGGGCGGTCCATATCAGCGTTCCATTCATGCGCCAGTCATTCTTGCATCAGTCATCGCCATCCGGCCCGATGCGCTCAAGCCTGCCACACGCCAAACCCGGCTGTGCGCAGGTCGATGCCGATCTCCACTTCCCGTTCGCACGCCTCGTCATACCACATCGGGTTGAAGCCCTCGTAAAGGTCAGGCAATAGCCGCAAGCCGTATTCCTTGACATATCGGTTCGACTGGATACCTGCCTTGTGTTTGTCGAAGCGCAGGTCGGGGTCAAGCCCGCTCATGCCGACATACACGCACGGCTTGCCCGCGATATAACCGGGATTGCAGCGCTTGAAGCGGCCTTCGTACAGCACGTCTTTCGACAGCTCGATCACGTAAACGTGGTAGTGCTTGCGGCGTGCCATGGATGTTCAATCAGCGCGGCTATCGGTGTGGGGAGCGTATTTTAGCGTATCCGCCAGCCTGCAATGCAGTATACGAAGCGTTGGAATGAATGGGAGAAGAGAAAATGGAAGAATTGGAGCAGGAACAAGCCGCGGATAAAAACCGTGCTTCGTTTCATTGCAACATGGGTGCCGGTATCGGCGCCCAGAAAGTTGAAGTTCATCATCGGAATTGCATATCGATAGAGCACTTGCCGTATGGAACTGAATCTATCAGCGCCGCTAACCATCAGTCACGGCATGGTGGTACGATCTGCCTATGCAGCAAAGCAGACATGAGACCGTCACTGCGGTATAAATTTTCCTTTCAACCGGCAGGTGTATGAAGATCAATTCAGATATTTCCAAGCGCGTCGCTATCCAGCAATCCACTTTGCCGTGGGTAGCTTCGCCTTGGGCAGGGATACAGGTACGCACGCTGGAGCATGGCGCTGAGGAAGCGGCACGCGCCACGGCTATCGTTAAACTCGCGCCCGGAGCAAGGATAGCCCGCTGTGCCTCTGATCTGGGGGAGGAGATCGTGGTGCTTGATGGGGTGCTGACTGACGAATTCGGCCGCTACGGCAAGGGAAGCTACGTCAAGAACCCTCCCGGTTCAGCGCATGCCTGCGAGTCCGCATCGGGTTGCATGCTTTTCGTTAAACGGTATCATCTTGAAATGGATGACGATCAGCGCATCGTGGTGGATAGCGCGACTATGCCCTGGTACCAGGGCTTGGTAGACGGCCTCTCGGTGATGCCGCTGTCCGAGTTCGGCACCCGGCACACCGCCTTGGTGCGTTGGGCCCCGGGTACACGGTTCAACCCTCACCGCCACTTCGGCGGCGAAGAGATCTATGTGCTGGATGGGGTGTTCGAGGACGAGTTCGGCCGATACGCCGCCGGAACCTGGCTGCGCAGTCCGCACCTCAGCGCACACTGTCCTTTCAGCATCGAAGGCTGCACCATCTTTGTGAAGGTGGGGCATTTGCTGCCGCAAGAGAGCGCCGCCTGAGACGTGCTGGATGTCGCTGATATATCGATGGGGCGAGATCGGCAGCCGTCGTGTTCGGCACGCGCAGATCACCTGATCATACGGGACCGGATGATTTCAGGGTGTGTCCACCCGGTTGGCGCCCGGCCAAGGCCTGTTATTTGGGCTCTTTGCCCGGTTTGACGATGCTGATCACTTTTGCATTCGGCAGATCGCCGTCTGCGTAATAGGGTTTGGCCTGGTCGAAGTTGAGTGCTTCGGCCAATTCCCTTTCGCGCTCCGAGATCAACGCAAAACAATCCTTGATGTCCTGGATGGTGCTGTCCGCCAGCGGGTTGGTGCGTCCGCCCAACGGCGTGACGTCCTTGACGACGTTGCCCAGGGTCTTGCGCATCGCGCGCAGGATGCGTTGTTCCTTGCTTAACTCTTCTTTGTCCATGACTATATTCCTGTGATCAGCAAATCCAGTGCAGCGATGATTTCAGCGAGCTTATTTTTCAGTGATGCAACTTTATCGCCCAGCAAACGGTTAGGGATACCGGCCAGTTCGGCGGCGGGCATGACGACTGCGGTTCCCTTGATTGTAAATTGCGGATGAGATGTTAGCCCGCCAGCCCCATTTCTTCCTCCAGGACGAGCGGTACCACGAACTTGTTTCCGGCGAGCCATAGCCTGCGCTGTGCCTGCCGGATATCTTCGGCCAGATGCTGCTCGAACGTCTGCGAAAGGTTGATGTTGAGCTGTCTGGATTGCTGCAACAGCTCGGCATTGATGCTGAGATTGACCGGCTTCTTGGGGGCGGACGGACTGAAAGTTATCTTGCTCACCACATTTCCTCAACATGTATGATGGGCATAACTTACGTGCATTGCTTACGTGCGTCAAGTATACCCTCAGCGTGCCGTTCGGAAACCTTAATGGGGATACAATCCGGATTGTTTTCTGCATATACAATATGACGCAGGCTACACCGCCACCTTTTCCTTTATAACGATGTTTTCACGATGAAACTCAAACCGCTTGCCCAATTCCCGCTCGCCGCAGCACTCGTACTCTTTCAGATCGGCACGCAGGCCGAGTCGCTGCCGCCGGTGGCCGCCGAACACGGCATGGTGGTCACGGCGCAGCATCTGGCGACGCACGTCGGCGTGGATGTGCTGAAGGCGGGCGGCAATGCGGTGGATGCAGCCGTCGCGGTGGGCTATGCGCTGGCCGTGGTTTACCCGGCGGCGGGCAACCTCGGCGGCGGCGGCTTCATGACCATCATGCTGGCCGACGGCCGCAAGACCTTCCTCGACTTCCGCGAGAAGGCGCCACTGGCCGCGACCCCGAACATGTATCTGGACAAGGACGGCAACGTCGTGCCGGGCGCGAGCACGGACGGCTATCTCGCGGCGGGCGTCCCGGGCACGGTGTCGGGCATGGAGGTGGCGCGCGCAAGTTACGGCACGATGAAGCGTGCCGCGCTGCTCGGCCCGGCAATCAAGTACGCACAGCAGGGTTTCGTGCTGGAGCAGGGCGACGTCGACATGCTGGCAACCGCGACCGAGGCATTCAAGAAGGATCCGGCCTCGGCGGCGATCTTCCTGAACCGCGGCAAGCCATACAAAGCCGGGCAGAAGCTGGTGCAGCGCGATCTCGCAAATACGCTGAAGCTGATCAGCGAGCAGGGCGCGTCCGGTTTTTACCAGGGGCCGGTGGGCCGCGCGATCGTCACGAGCAGCCGGGAAGGGAAGGGCATCATCACCCAGGCCGACCTGAACGAGTACAGCACGCGCGAGCTCAAGCCGGTCGAATGCAGCTACCGCGGTTACGGCATCGTTTCGGCGCCGCCGCCGAGTTCGGGCGGAGTGACGCTGTGCGAGATGCTGAACATCCTGGAAGGCTATCCGCTCAAGCAGCTGGGCTATCGCTCGGCGCAGGCAATGCAGTACCAGATCGAGGCAATGCGCCACGCCTATGTCGACCGCAACAGTTACCTCGGTGACCCGGATTATGTGAAGAACCCGGTCGGCACCTTGCTCGACAAGGATTACGCGGCGAAGATACGCGCTATGATCGTCGCCCACCGGGCCGGCGATTCGCTGCTGATCAAGCCGGGGGTCTACCCGCACCCTGTCCAGGTGCCACATGAAGGCACGAACACCACGCACTATTCGATCATCGACCAGTGGGGCAACGCGGTGGCGGTCACCTACACGCTGAACGACTGGTTCGGCGCCAAAGTCACCGCCGCAGGCACCGGCGTGCTGCTGAACGACGAGATGGACGATTTCACGATCAAGCCCGGCGTGCCCAACCAGTTCGGGCTGGTGCAGGGCGAGGCGAACGCAATCGCGCCCGGCAAGCGCCCGTTGAGCTCGATGACGCCGACTATCGTCACCAAGGACGGCAAGCCGCTGATGGTGCTCGGTACGCCCGGCGGCAGCCGCATCATCACCGTGGTGGTGCTGACGATGCTCAACGTGATCGACTACGGCATGGACATCCAGCAGGCGGTGGATGCGCCGCGCTTCCACCAGCAATGGCTGCCGGACTACACCAATGTCGAACCCGGCGCCATCAGCCCCGAGGTGCAACAGACGCTGGAGGGCTGGGGCCAGAAGTTCGGCCCGCCACAGGAGGCCAACCACGTCACGGCTATCCTGGTCGGCGCGCCGTCGCTGGGTGGGACACAGGCTGGGAATGCACGCTACTATGGCGCGAACGATGATAGGCGCAAGACGGGGTTGGCCCTGGGATATTGAGGCCGCTCGTTCATTTCCTGAAGATCCAGAATATTAGCGACAGCACCAGCGAAACCAGGATGCTGGTCGTGAACGGAAAGTAGAAGCTGTATCCCTTGCGTTCGATATAGATGTCGCCGAAAAGATGGCCGATACCCAGCCTGGACAGCCAGGGCCATGCCACTCCGAGCAGGATGAAGATGGTGCCTACGATCAAGAGCCATTTTGCCATAATGAATTCTGCAGGTTCAACCCGGCTTCGGACTTCAGGATAGGAATTCTACACAAGCCAGATGATTGCGGCTGAAGGATTCTGTTGATGTTGCCATAATCGGTGACTGTCTCGCCCGCTTCCCAACCCTTCCTCCGCAGGAAGTAGAGTCAGGCTTCCCTCGCCCTGCAGAGGCGAGGGGATGTTTACATTCCCGCAATTTCGCCGTATTGCATAATAACGGACGCATGGAACGTCTGCTTTCTGGTATACATAGGCAGCGTAATTTTTGCGGAAATACTCGGGAAATGTTCGGTCATGTCGCTTAAGAAGGTGGATGTATTGCTGGTGGGTGCGGGGGTGATGAGCGCCACGCTGGGCAAGCTGTTGTCGCTGCTGGACCCGTCATTGAAGATCATGATGGTCGAACGCCTGAGCAAGGTGGCGCACGAGAGCTCGCACGGGCTGAACAATGCCGGCACCGGCCATGCCGGATATTGCGAGCTGAATTACACCCCGGAGCAGGCCGACGGCAGCGTCGACATCAGCCGCGCGCTGGAGATCAATGCGGCATATGAGGTGTCGCTGCAATTCTGGTCCCATCTGGTCGAAAACGGCGCCCTGCCCGCACCCGAGAAGTTCATCAATCCCATTTTCCACCAAAGCTTTGTCTGGGGCGAGCAGAACGTGGCTTTCCTGCGCAGGCGCTATGAAGCCTTGCGCAGCCATCATCTGTTCGAGGAAATGGAATACAGCGAGGATCATGCGGTGCTGCGCAAGTGGATGCCGCTGGTCATGGAACATCGTGACCCCAAACAGGCAGTCGCGGCGACACAGGTCAAGCAAGGTACCGACGTCGATTTCGGGATGCTGACGCGCAGGCTGGTCAAGGCGATGTCGGCGCAGCCGACCTTCGATCTCAGACTGGGGCACACCATCACCGGACTGAAGCAGCACCAGGACGGCAGTTGGCATGTGCGGGTCAAGGATAATCATACTGGCCACAGCCAGACGATAAACGCCGGTTTCGTATTCCTCGGCGCAGGCGGCGGGGCGCTGCCGCTGCTGCAGAAATCGGGCATACCCGAGGGCAGGGGGTATGGCGGCTTTCCGGTGGGTGGGCAATGGCTGATCTGCAGGAATCCCGAGGTCGTCAAGCGCCACACGACCAAGGTCTATGGCAAGGCGCCTGTCGGTGCGCCGCCGATGTCGGTGCCGCATCTGGACGCGCGCATCATCGATGGACAGCCGGCTTTGCTATTCGGCCCTTTCGCCAGCATCACCACCCGCTTCCTGAAAGGGGGTTCGGTGCTGGACCTGTTCGGTTCGTTCAAGTCCAGCAACCTCAAACCCATGCTCGCGGTGGCGCGGGACAACCTGGATCTGACCCGTTATCTGGTCAGCGAGGCATTCCGCTCGCACAAGGACCGTATGGGGAGTCTGCAGAAGTTCTATGCCGATGCAAAGGAGCAGGACTGGGAACTGGCTACAGCCGGGCTACGGGTGCAGATCATCAAGAAAAGCGACACCGCAGGCGGCAGGCTGGAATTCGGCACCGAGATCGTCACCGCGAAGGACGGCACGCTCGCAGCGCTGCTGGGCGCATCCCCGGGCGCATCAACTTCGGTGCAGGCGATGATAGAGGTAATCGAGCGCTGCTTCCAACAGCGGGTGAAAAGCGCCGCTTGGCAGCGCAAGCTGAAACTGATGATCCCTTCCTACGGTGCATCGCTGGACGAGAACGAGGACTTGCTGCATGCGGTACGCGAAAGGACGCTTGCGATCCTGGGGCTAGAACACAGGGAGGGCAAGATCGGCAAGGCAAAAAATTGATTGCGCGGATAATGCCCGGCGCCCTTACTTGTCCAGCTTGAGCATGAACGTGATCCCGATCAGCCGGGTGCTGAGCGACGGCGACTGGGTGGCGTTGCCTACATCGAAATGCTGGAAGCCGAAACGCACGCCGCCTTTGCCGCGCAGATATTCTACTCCCGCACCGTAGGTGAATCCGGTTTTGAACAGATTCCCGGTCGAATACACGCTATCCACACCAACCTTGCCGTACACGTCGATGCCGCTATCGGCCAGCGGCAAAAAGCCTGCAACCGAAAAATCGGCTTCGCCATTGGATGAAAACGGACCGGCTCTGCCGAACATGCCGGCTTGTACTTCGTAACCGTAGTACTGGTTGGGCCTTGCGGAGATCATTGCAGCGAGGCCGCCAGACGAATTGTCTATGCCATTTTCGCTGGACTTGGCCGCATTCAGCGAAAAGCCTATGTAATCTTCCAGTGCAGCTGCGTCGGTCGCGAGGCCGAAACAGGCGAGTATTACCAGCACTACTTTATTCATATATTCCTTCTTCTCGGTACATTCCGAATATTGCGATGGTTGCAAAGCTGTTGCCGGCCGGTCGAACGCGCGCCCGGCCGGGACAGTGAATCAGTTGAACGACGCTGCGCCTGCCTTGCAGGTGACTTCGTCCTGCGAGCCGGCCCCACCGGAACAGCCGATGGCGCCGACGAGCTTCCCATCAGAGACCAGCGGAATACCGCCGCGCGAGCCTATCGCTCCATCCAGCGTTGCGACATAAGGCATGTTGTTCACCTGGATCGCGTTCTCGAACACCTTGGTTTCGCGCCTGAAAGTCGCCGCCGCACGGGCCTTGTGCTCAGAAATTTGGATCGAGGCAAGCTGGGCCCCGTCCATGCGCTGGAATGCGACCAGGTTGCCGCCCGAGTCGACCACTGCAATGTTCATCTTCCAGTCATGTCTTTTGGCTTCAGCCAAAGCAGCCGCAATGACAGACTGGGCTCGCTCCAGCGAAATCGGCGCACCGTAGGGAATGTCAAACGGCATCTTGTCGGGAACGGTATCGAGCGGATTGGCCTTGGGCGCATCTGCGGCGGAGCTCGGGCCGGCAGCCAGCAGGGCGGTGCAGAAAGCTATAATGAACAGGGCAGATTTCGATGACATGGTGTTCTCCTCGTTTTGTTTAGCGGTTTATTGATTATCAGGTGTGTTTTTGGGCTGTGTTGCGGCGCATATTATGCATCCGAAAAAATATATCGGCGCAAGTTGATTTCTGCGGGTGAATATAAGCGCAACGTCAATGCTCCCACCAATCCGCGATGATGTTCCCGACCGCGGGGTTGACCAGGTAGCCGTACGAACGATGGCAGTTCAAGCCTTCATCGCTGCGGAAGAAATTGTAGATACCGCTGCAATGGTCCTCGATGGTCTCGACCAGGCCCTGTTCCAGCATGACCCGGAAACTGTCGCCGAATTTCTGGTTCAGCGCGGTGACGTCGCCCTCGGCCGACAGATTGATCCAACGCCGGATCAGGCCGGGATAACTCCTTTCCCCGCCATGGTTCATCCCCAGCAGGCGCCGTTGTACGTAATGCAATCCCATCGGGCTGCCCAGCGTCAGGAAGTCGAGTTTAGCCTGTAGGCCTTCTTCGTGGCTGAGCTCCCACAGGGCATCGTAGGCGATCACCGAACCCAGGCTGTGGCCGATCAGTAGCACATCATCCTGCTGCTCCAGCATGGGGCGCAGGATCTGCTTCAACAGGTCGCGTATCTCGCGTGCGACACCATCGCCGTTGCTGAAATAGCGTTCTATCTCATGCGCGGTGCTGCGCACCTCTTCGGGGAGCATCTGTATCAGCAGCGGAACATGGTCTGCCAGCGTCAGCAGCATGCGGCTCAGCAATATATTCCAGGAATGGGCATCGCGGATATCCTGCTCGGTGGGGGCGTGCTTGTTGATGAGCGCGTCTATCCAGGGTAGGTCCCGGGTGATGTCCTTGTACTCGCGATAATAAAGGTAGTTCCAGCTGACTAGGTGGAACTGCGCTGCAGCCGGCTGCAGCGTCCCGGCAGCCGCGCTGTCGGCGCGGCGCACGCCTTCCAGCAGCGTCCGCCACAGCAGTTCGCGGTGCTGTGCCGCCTCCGGCTTGGGGTTCTTTCCCGGTACGTAGACGATCTGCTTTGCTTTCATGGAATCAGGTTGATACAAGCGGGCAGATATAACCTTAGCAGCCATTATGCGCGATGCATAGGGAGAATGCACGGGACAGACGGCTGGGTCACATCGGTCAGCAGGCATCACGCTGTCCGACCGGGCATGGCACAATCGCATTGTTCACGACACCCGATACCACCCATGCTGAGTTACCGCCACGCCTTCCATGCCGGCAATCATGCCGATGTGCTGAAGCACTTCATCGAGGTGCAGCTGCTGCGCTATCTGGCCCAGAAGGACAAGCCGTTCTGGTACATCGACACCCATGCCGGGGCCGGCTGTTATTCGCTGGACAGTGGCTATGCCACTCAGAACGCCGAATATGAGAGCGGCATCGCACGGCTGTGGGAACGCGACGACCTGCCTGCGGCGCTGGCGGATTATGTGGCGCAGGTGAAGCGCCTCAATCCCGATGGGCAGTTGAAGCTGTATCCGGGCTCGCCGCTGGTCGCGCTGGGCCTGTTGCGCGAGCAGGACAGGATGCGGCTGTTCGAGTTGCACCCGACCGACAGCGTGATCCTGCAGCAGAACCTTGCCGGCCATGGCACGCAAGTGCTGATGCAGACCGCCGATGGCTTCGGCGCGCTGAAGGCCCTGTTGCCGCCTCCGCCGCGCCGAGCGCTGGTGCTGGTCGACCCGCCCTATGAAGACAAGCAGGACTATCAGCGCGTGGTAGCCGCATTGCGCGATGGGCTGAAGCGCTTCGCCGGCGGGGTATATGCTGTGTGGTATCCGCAGCTACAGCGCACCGAGGCACGGCAGCTGCCGGAACAGCTCAAACAGCTGCCGGCCAAGAGCTGGCTGCATGTCGCGTTGAGCGTAATGGGGCCAGGCGAAGACGGCTTCGGCATGCATGGCAGCGGGATGTTCATCCTCAATCCGCCCTGGCTGCTGCATGGCGTGCTGCAGCAGGTGATGCCCTACCTGGTGAATGTATTGGGAGTCAAGGTGCCGGGTCAGGATGGCGGCATCGGATTCGCGCTGGAATATCGGGAGAACTGATGCACAGGACTAGTATAATCATCGGTGACATAACCACTTATCCTGATCAGGACGGTATATGACTACCTCTCACACATGGAAATTCTTTCGCGCGGGCGGTTTTGACCAGGTTCAGCTGGATAGCGGGGCGGATCTGCTGGCCCTGAAGGATCTGGACCAGAAGCTTTGGGTGGCGCTGAGTTGCCCGACGCGCGGCATCGAGTTCGATACCCGGACGCTGGACCTGATTGACGCAGACGCAGACGGGCATGTGCGCGCCAACGAGGTGCTGGCGGCTGTCGCATGGGCGGGCGGCCTGTTGAAGAATGCCGATGTGCTGGTCCAGGGTTCGGATAGCCTGCCGCTGGCCGAGATCGACGACGCCAGCGACGAAGGCAAACAGGTGCTGGCCTCCGCGCGTCACATCCTGAAGAGCCTGGGCAAGATCCGGGGCGACCGCGATCTCGTTGGCGGATATGGGCGACATCGATAAGCTGGTGGCGGGCATGGAATTCAACGGGGATGGCGTGGTTTGCGCGAAACAGGTCGGCGATGCCGGTTTGCGCGCCATCGTCGAGGACATCATCAAGTGCCATGGTGCGGTGACCGATGTCAGCGGCGAAGCCGGCATCAACCAGACTATCAGCGACAAGTTCTTCGCCGAAGCCGCTGCCTACTCGGCATGGCACAAGGCGGGCGAGGGCGATGCGGCGATCCTGTTCCTGGCTGACAAGACCCCGGCGGCCGCAGATGCCTTGCATGCGATCAGGGACAAGGTCGACGACTATTTCACCCGCTGCCAGCTGGCTGCCTACGATGGCCGCGCTGCGCTGCCGTTGAGCCGCTCTGCCGAGGATTACCAGCATCTCGCCGCGCAAAGCCTGTCGGCGCAGAGTCCCGAGGTGGGCGGCTTCCCGCTCGCGACGGTGGAGGCGAACAAGCCGTTGCCGCTGGCTTCCGGCATCAATCCGGCGTGGCAGGTCCAGATGGTGGCGCTGCGCGAGCATACCGTGATGCCGCTGCTAGGCAAGAAGGACAGCCTGGACGCGTCCGAATGGACTGCGCTGTGCGCCAGATTTGCGGCGTTCGACGCATGGCAGGCGGGCAAACCGGTCACCAGCGTCGAGCAGCTTGGCCTCGCACGGATACGCGAGATGCTAGGCGGGAACGCCGGGGCGGCAATCGACGATCTGATCGCCCGCGACCAGGCGGTCGCAGCTGAGGTGAAGGCGATACGTTCGGTGGAAAGATTGCTGCGCTATAACCGCGATCTGTTCAGCCTGGTGAACAATTTCGTCTCATTCCGCAATTTCTACACCAGCCAGGGTAAGGCGATATTCCAGATCGGCACGCTGTATCTCGACGGGCGCAGCTGCGAACTGTGCATCAAGGTCGAGGACGTGGCCAAACATGCGGCATTCGCCAGCATGAGCGGCATATGCCTGGCCTATTGCGATTGCGTGCGCAACGGCGGGACGGAGAAGATCAGCATCGCCGCGGCGTTCACGGCAGGCGACGCGGATTTTCTGATGGTCGGGCGCAACGGTGTGTTCTACGACCGCAAAGGCCAGGATTGGGATGCCAGCATCGTGCGTATCCTCGACAATCCGATCAGCATACGCCAGGCGTTCTGGTCGCCGTACAAGAAGTTCTCCAAGATGATCAGCGAACAGCTGCAGAAGTTCGCGGCATCGAAAGCCGGTTCGGTGAACGAGAAGATGCTCAAGACGGCGGTGGACAGCAGCAAGGGTGTGGTCGAAGCCACCGCGGCGGCGCCCAAGCCGCCATTCGATGTGGGCAAGTTTGCCGGCATCTTCGCGGCAATCGGTTTGGCGATCGGCGCGATCGGCGGCATCCTCGCCTCTGTGGTCGGCGGCATATTGGGGCTGAAATTCTGGCAGATCCCGCTGGCGGTGATCGGCCTGGTGCTGCTGATCTCCTGCCCGTCGATGGTGCTGGCGTGGTTCAAGCTGAAGCGGCGCAACCTCGGCCCTATCCTGGATGCCAACGGCTGGGCGATCAACGCGCGGGTGCTGATCAATATCCCGTTCGGCACTTCGTTGACCGGCTTGGCCAGTTTGCCCAAAGGGGCGAACCGCTCCCTGGTCGATCCCTATGCCCAAAAGAGAATGGTATGGCCGTATTACCTGATCATCGCGGTGGCGATCTGCGTGCTGATCGGTTTGTGGTACGTTGGTTTGTTCGGGCATGGCAAAGGTGTGGATAATTGATGGCGTTCTCTGCTGATTGCCGCCTGTGCCTGCGCCTGGCCGGCTTCCTCGATCAGGTGCGAATGGCTCATCCGGGATATCACGCCTTGCCGGTCAGTTCCTTCGGTGAGGCCGGCAGCAGATTCCTGATTGTCGGTCTGGCACCCGGCATGCACGGCGCGAATCGCACCGGCCGGCCGTTCACCGGCGATTATGCCGGCAATCTGTTGTACGGCTCTTTGCACAAATTTGGCTTTACCAGCAGTCCCGATCCGTTGAACGCAGCCGGCGATGCAAACCCTGCGCTGCGTTTGCACAATTGCCGCATTACCAACGCGGTGCGCTGCCTGCCGCCGCAGAACAAGCCGGAGCCCGGCGAGATCCGCAACTGCAACGGCTACGTTGCCGATGAGGTCTCCATGCTGCCCAAAGGCGCGGCGATCATGGCGCTGGGCACGATCGCGCATCACGCGGTGCTGGCCGCGTTGCAGCTGCGTAAAAGCAGTTATGTGTTCGGGCACGGCGCGCGGCATACGTTGCCGAACGGCCTGACGCTGTTCGACAGCTATCATTGCAGCCGCTACAACACCCAGACGCGGCGCCTGACTGCGGAGATGTTCGAGGCGGTGATTGCGGATATCGCCGCACATCTCAAGTCCGAATTTGCCTGAGTCCAGCGCCGTGAATGCCGGGAAATTCGACCCCAGGACGATACTCGACAGCCTGCCGCTGCTGCCGGGTGTGTACCGCTATTACGATGCAAAGGGCGAAGTGCTGTATGTCGGCAAGGCCAGGCAGCTGAAGAAGCGGGTATCGTCCTATTTCCAGAAAACCAATGTCTCGCCGCGCATCGGTCTGATGGTGTCGCACATCGCGCGCATCGAGACCACGGTCACACGCTCCGAGGCTGAGGCACTGCTGCTCGAAAACAACCTGATAAAATCTTTAAGACCACGCTACAACATACTGTTTAGAGATGATAAATCATATCCATATATCGTGCTGACCGGGGATGAGTATCCCGCGCCTGACCTACTATCGCGGCACACCCAACCGCAAGCACCAGTATTTCGGCCCCTACCCGAATGCGTCGGCGGCCAAGGAAAGCATCCAGCTGCTGCAGAAGATATTTCGCATCCGCACTTGCGAAAACAGCGTGTTCAGCAATCGCACCCGCCCGTGCTTGCTGCACCAGATCCACCGCTGCACTGCGCCGTGCGTGAAACTGATCCCGGCCGGCGATTACCAGACCGATATCCGCAACGCCGCGCTGCTGCTGCAAGGCCGCTACCAGGAAGTCGAGCAGACCTTGCACGCTGCGATGGAACAGGCCGCAGAAGCGCAGCATTACGAACAGGCCGCCGCGCTGCGCGACCAGTTGCGCGCCTTGCATACCGTGCAGCAGAAGCAATTCGTCGAGTCGACCGGGGGTGCGACCGATGCCGACATCATCGCGCTGGCGCAGCGGGATGGGCTGGCCTGTGTCAACCTGGCTATGGTGCGCGGCGGCAGGCATCTGGGCGACAAGAGCTTCTTCCCCGAGCATGCCGAAGACATGTCCGCGAACGAGATCGCGCAGGCCTTCATTGCCCAGCATTATCTGGAGCGCAGCGTACCGCCATTGCTGGTCATGGATGCCGAGTGCGACGACGCGGCCCTGGCGCAGCTGCTCAGCGAGCAGGCCGGACATATGGTGAAGATCAGCCAGGCGGCGAGCGGGGAACGCAAGCAGTGGCTGGAAATGGCGAAACGCAATGCGCTGCTGGCCCTGCAGCAACGCATGGCGCAGCAGGGCGGACAGAAGCTGCGCCTGGACCGGCTGCGCGAATTCCTGAACATGCCGGATCTGCAGCGCATCGAGTGTTTCGACATCAGCCACACGATGGGCGAAGCGACCCAGGCTTCCTGCGTGGTGTACGACAATCTCGATATGCGCAGCAGCCAATACCGCCGCTACAACATCGGCGCCATCACGCCCGGGGACGATTATGCGGCGATGCGCCAGGCCTTGACGCGCCGCTACCAGAAGCTTGCCGAAGCCTGTCCTGAGCCCGGTCGAAGGGACGGTCAAAAGGCGGAAGCCGCGCGGCCTGACCTGATCCTGATCGACGGCGGCCTCGGACAATTGCACATCGCGATGGAAGTGATGCAAGAGCTCGGCTTGAACGACATAGCGCTGGTTGGCGTGGCCAAAGGCGAGCAGCGCAAAGCCGGCCTGGAGCAGCTGGTGTTCCCGAATGGCACGGCCATACAATTGCGCAGCGATGATCCGGCGCTGCACTTGATCCAGCAAATACGCGACGAAGCCCATCGCTTCGCGATCACCGGACATCGCGCCAAGCGCGGCAAGGCGCGCACCGCATCATCGCTGGAAGAGATCAGCGGCGTGGGGGACAAGCGCCGGCGCAGCCTGCTGACTCACTTCGGCGGCTTGCGCGAAGTGGCGCAGGCCAGTGTCGAACAGCTCTGCCAGGTCGAAGGCATCAGCAAGGCACTGGCCGAAACGATTTACCGGCAACTCCATTAAGAATTATCAAGATTTGGTTGCCGAAAAGATTTATCAGCAGCTACACTAACCGCATGCCGCTCAACATTCCCAATATTCTGACCTGGTTAAGAATCCTGCTTATTCCGGTATTCGTGTCGGTTTTTTACCTCTCGGACCACACACTGGGTTTTCATTACAAGGACGCAGTCAGCACCATCGTATTTATGGCGGCGGCGGCCACCGATTGGCTGGACGGATATCTGGCGCGCAGGCTGGACCAGTATTCCGCGTTCGGCGCATTTCTCGACCCGGTAGCGGACAAGCTGATGGTGGCCGCAGCCCTGATCGTACTGGTCAAGCTGGGTCGCGCCGATGCGATCATTGCTTTCATCATCATCGGGCGGGAAATCACCATTTCGGCATTGCGCGAGTGGATGGCCAAGTTGGGCGAGAGCAAAAGTATCGCAGTGTCGATGCTGGGCAAGATCAAAACCTCGTTTCAAATGATTGCGATAGTTTTGCTGCTGTATCACGAACCTCTGCTAGGAATCGATTGCCAGGTAATCGGATCGATGCTGTTGTACCTGGCTGCCCTGCTTACCCTGTGGTCGATGGGCTATTACCTGATGCTGGCCTCGCCCAAACTGAAAAATCACCTAAACTAAATTGATTTTCGACACTGCGTCTGTATAATGCGCAGCCTTCGGGGTGTAGCGTAGCCTGGTAGCGCGCCTGCTTTGGGAGCAGGATGTCGGGAGTTCGAATCTCTCCACCCCGACCAGGTTTGAACAAGTTTTATAGCAGCTCAAGAAAAGAATTGTGCCCGTAGCTCAATCGGATAGAGCACCAGCCTTCTAAGCTGGGGGTTACAGGTTCGATTCCTGTCGGGCACGCCAGTGTCTGTCAGCAAATGCTTCATAACCAGCGGCTTGCCGATGTTTCATATCGGTTTGGCCAAATGGCTGGTTGTTTGATCAATGGTGGCTGTAGCTCAGTTGGTAGAGTCCCGGATTGTGATTCCGGTTGTCGTGGGTTCGAGCCCCATCAGTCACCCCAAACAAAACCCGCCGATCTGAATGCTGGCGGGTTTTATTTGTTCCGCGACAAGTATCTGATATCCGCTGCCGGTGAATTCAGCAAACGCTCAAACTCGTTGATCGGCAAAGCCTTGGCGAACAGGAAGCCCTGAAAAGCCATGCAGTCGTGATGCTGCAGGAACGTCAGTTGCGCCTCAGTCTCCACGCCTTCGGCTATCACGTTCAAGCGAAAATTGGCTGCCAGATCGATGATGGTCTGCACCAGCATCGCATCGCTTCCATCCGTTGTGATTCCCTGAACAAACCCCTGATCGATTTTCAGCTGATCCAGCGGCAGTTGTTTCAGATAGGAAAGAGACGAATATCCGATACCGAAATCGTCCATCGCCAAACGGACCCCGAGGGCTTTCAGCGCATGCATCTTTTTGACGGTGGCAGCCATGTCTTCCAGCATCACGCTCTCGGTCAATTCAAGCTTGAGACGGCATGGAGATACCTGGTGGGATTGCAGAACACCGGCTACCCGGTCCACGAAATCCGGAATCGTGAATTGCTTGGCGCTGACATTGACGGCGAGGGTCAAATCGCGCGTTCGCTCGTTCCGGCCCCATATGGCCAATTGACTGCAGGCTGCATCCAGCACCCAATGCCCGATCTCGAGTATCAGTGTACTTTCCTCGGCAATCGGAATAAATATGCCGGGAAGTACCATTCCCCGCTCAGGGTGGATCCAGCGCAGCAGGGCTTCTGCTCCCATAGGCCGATGATTTTTGTCGACCTGCATCTGGTAGTACAAATGTAAATGGCCAAGCGCCATAGCATTGCGCAGATCATTTTCCAGCGCCGCGTGCAAAGTGACCTTGTGCTGCATCACAGGATCAAAAAACCGTATCGAATTGCGGTCGATGCTCTTTGCCTGATACATCGCCATTTCTGCATGCTGAATTAATGTATCCGCCGATTCATCATTGCCATGGTATAGGCAGACGCCGATACTCGACGAACTTTGCAGCTGGTGGCCGTTGCAATAATAGGGGCGGACCAATGACCCGCGAATCTTTTCGGCAACCAAACCTACCTTGCGTGATGCTTCATCTCCATCGTCACTGACGTTTTCTATCAGCACGACAAACACGTCGGCACCCAATCTTGCCACCGTATCAGCCTCCCGCACGCAGGAATTCAGGCGGACTGCCACTTCGACCAGCAGCATGTCTCCGCAATCATGTCCGAGCGTGTCGTTAAGTATCTTGAAACGGTCCAGATCAATGAGCAATACCGCGCCGAAATTGTTCTGGCGTATAGCGCCAGTCAGCGCCGCATTGAAGCGGTCAAAGAACAAATGCCGGTTTGGTAACTTGGTAAGTGCATCATAAAAGGCGAGGGTGCGGATTTCCGCCTCGTTTTTCTTGCGTTCACTAAGGTCACAGTAGACGGCAACATAATGAGTGACCTGCTGCTGCTGATTTTTTACTGCGGTGATTTTCGCCAATTTCGGATAAATTTCCCCATTTTTGCGTTTATCGAAAATTTCCCCTGACCAGAATCCGGTTCGCAATAACTGTTGCCACATCGCTGTATAAAACGACTTGTCATGCCTCCCCGAGCTCATTATCCGTGGATTTTTCCCGATTACTTCGCTTGAGTCGTATCCGGTGCTATCCAGGAACGACTGATTGACCCGAATGATATTGGCGTCGGCATCGGTGACCATGATGGCATCGTTGGTCTCGAAGGCAACCGCTGATATGCGCAGTGCATCATCGATTTCAGCCGGGAATTTCATGCTATTCATCATATTGATGGCCTCCATCTTAAGCCTCCACCTCGATAATTTCGGTTACCGGAAGTGCCGCGATATCGCCAAGCTTTTCGTTACGTACAGCATCGTTGAGGTAAGCCAATTCCGAAATCCGTGAATAAAATGCGCTGACAAATACTTCGCGTCCTTCGCGATCATGGCGGCGAATGCCAAACTTGACGCGATTACGCTCTTTTGCGGGTAATTTGCCGAGCAAATTTTTGGTAGCCCAGATTGCCCCACCGCGCGAAAAGTCGGACAGCCTGGCGGCATGATTTATTGTGTCCCCAAGAACGGTGAACTCAACCTTGGTTTCGATGTGGAATATCCCCAGCCATTCGTATCCTTCATTCAAGCCAGTATTGAGATACAACTCGTTCATCCAATTTTTGCGCAATTGCCATGACTTGCTGATCTTGCGCATCGCAGCCTTCATTTCTTGCGCGCACATCAGGGCATTGAAGATGTAATTGCAATCGGGCTGGGGGAAAAAATAGTAAACCATGCCGTCACCGACATGCTTACCGTGAGTGCCATAGTATTTGCGGAATATGGGTTCCATTGCCGCCCATATCTGATTGATCAGTTCAAAGTATTCCTCGGGGGGTAATTCGGTGCAGATACGCACTGAACTCTGCAAGTCTGCAACCAGCACAGCAACATCTGTCAACACCGGCAGGTGCCTTTTAAGCAAGTTGCGGATCACCTCGTCGCGCCTTTCGAGCAAACCCAGCAGGCTGTCGCTCTCGGCATGACTCGGAAGATGGATGAACAATATCCCTTCGCGGTAATAGGAAGCATAGACGCTATAGTGGGCCAGTTCATCGTTTTCCAGGCGCAGTGTAAGCGGCAGTTGTACCAGTGTGCCGTTGGGACGCAGCTCTGCGAGAGACTCTTCCTTTTGCCTGGGCGTAGCTTCAGCCTGGCCGGTGAGTATATTCATCAGGTCATTTCGCGAAAAACGACCCTTGCCCAAGAGCAGATAGAACTGCAGCAATTCTTCACGATTGGCACCGTCCCGCCCTAGCCGTCCCTTGAGCAAATATGACAGCGCATTGCGTTCCTTGATATCCGCCGGCAGGTTTTCAAATGCGCCCAGGAGTTCGGAACGGGCTTCCTCGTTAAACCAGGTGATTTCAAAATTGTAGTTGACCATGTAGGCAGGGTAGGGAATATGGTCTATGGTCAACCGGAGCAAACTGGACTTTGAGGGTGTGACCGTCCGAGGAATACTGCTTAAAGCAGTCGCCAGGGATTGCCCGGGATGTTCCGGTATGACGTTTTTAACCGGCTCTTCGGCATTTTGTACGCCGGCTGTTTTTTGGGTTGCCTCGAATCCCTCAGCCTCTAGTTGGCTGGCGATTTCCGCCATTGCGTATCCGTCTTTTTTCAGTTGGCTGATACGCTCTAAACGCCTCAACACCACATCCGGAAAGTATCCTATCTGACGTGCATTTGTCGACGCACCCGGCTCCGGATTTTTCACCAGGGGACGCGGCAACAGTCCTTGCGCGATATAATTATTCAATGTCGCTCGGGAGATGCCTGCCGCCTCCATCACTTCAAAACTAGTCAACATAATTGGACAGTCCACTATAAAATAGACAGTAAAATTATATATTATGGACAGTCTATGTCAAGCGCTCTTTGTATAATTTAGATTATTTAATAAATATATTTTATAAATTAATTTGTTAACTTTTAAATATTATGTAGCTTCGACACATTTATACTGTATATATATACATAGACTGTCTATTTATCGCCAGATTTGATTATATTCACTAGCTTTGAACTGAAACATCAATCAGCATGGCAATCTGTCCCATCTCCCTTGGTTATCATCTAAGTTCAACTTCGATTATTATTTGGAATGGGCGTCGGCAGCGTGGATATGCATGCGAACCACGAACAAATATTCTTCATTATTTTGTTTCGCAAGCTCTGCGAAGGCAGGGCAAAATGCCCGAAATAAAAATTTGGCTGGCGAAGTGCTTTTGCGACCCCTGTAATACGCATAATGTATAGCGGGTAAGCCCGAATTCATTGGGTTTACAGCAGATTGAGCAGGGTTTTTCAAGTTGGATTTGGACTGTGTAAATGTACCGAGTTTTTGCATGTTCATGATTTTCCGACCTCCTGTAAAGTGGTTTTTTGAATCGTTCCGCGTTCAATGCCGACTATTTCGAGCTTGGGCCGCCCTCGTTTGGGCTTCTGTTGACGCTTGAGGAGTGGGCCGCGCGTCCCGATGATGTAGCGGTAGGGGTAGGCCACCACCCAGTAGCCGTTAACCTCTCTGCGGCCCTCCAGACGCTGCGCAGCCAGCAGCGAACGAATGCGCCGCGGCGTGACGTTCCAATCCTTGGCCACGAACGACACCGGCACATAGCGGGGCGGGTTGATTGAGCCGGGCAGAATGATGGCCGCTCCATCCTCCAGAACAGTACGAGCAGGCCAGTTGCCGCGCTTGGGTTGGGGTTTGCCTTTGGCACTAGCCCGCATGGGCTGATGGATTTTTTCCTGCAAGCTGGTTTTGATTTTTTCGGTCATGCAATGCCTCCAATCTGTTTTCGAGTTTCAACGGGTTTTGAAGCTTCGCCAGGTGAAGGGAAGGCCAACACCACGGCAGCCGGTTTGCGGTTCCTTCTGGCGTAGTCCTGACGCCACAGGCGAGCCAAGGCATAGACGCGCTCGATCTGCTCCATGCTGTTGGCATCGAACCAGACACCGTTCGGAGCAATCAGCCGGTCACCGTCCACCGTCCAGCCTTCCCACGCTTTGCCGGGCAGCGCACAGCCGGTAAGGATGCGCAGCATCCGATAAGCCATCCACGGAATCCGCGCACCACCTGTTTCCCAGTTCTGAATCGTGCGCCCGGTGACGTCAAGCAGCTCGGCAGCTTGCTTGCGTGTCAGGTCGGCACGGCGGCGAATATCGCGGAAGTCCTGCGGGTCGATGTAGCGGCTCATGAGGCGGCCTCTTTGTCGAAGATAGCCCTGTTTTCCTTGCGCCATGCATTCGCGCCTTTCGCATTGCCGACCTTGCTGGCGTGAGCGTTGGCAGCTCGCTTGAAGGTACGCTGCACGGCTTGCAGATGGCGCAGGGCGTCCTGAACTTCTGGCTCGTCAGCTTCGTCACTTTCGAGCAGCCCTTCGACCTGGCAGAACAGCGCAAACTTGACGTGCTTGTATTGCTCCTGGGTCAGCGACACACCGAAAAACCCGCTGTTAAGCTTGGCGGCTGCCCGCTCGATGATGGCGCAGGCGCTCTGCACCTTGTCGCTGGTGTAGACCCCGGGAGCAGTCAAAACCGGCTTTGCAGAAGGGCTGCTGCTTGCCGTGCCCGGTGTTTCCTGATGCGGCAGCTGGAGATCGACAGACAGCCCATGCGGGCTAGTGCCAAGGTCAACAGCAGGCCCGAACTTCGTAGAATCGCTCATGATTGCACCCCCTTCGGGAACCGGCAGCCGGGGTGCTGGCGATTGCCAGCACCCCGGCGACCGGAACCCGGTATGGTATTTTCCGGGGAGATTCTGCGGAAACTGAAAAACCCTTTGAAATCAAGGCGCGCCGATTTGTGCCAAGGTGGAACAGTATTTTTTCCGGGGTGAATCGGCCGGGAAGCGGCAAGCCGTAAGGCTTGGCGAGGTTTTGCAGGGGTGTTTTGCAGTGCCGGAAGTGGGACTGAATGGCTACGTGTTACACCAGAACGGAGATGAATTAATTCAGATCGGCAGCAGCCGGGTGAAAATCTGCCCAGAAGAGAGCGGCCGGATATTCGGCATTCTGTAAAACGCTCAACCATGCCGCGAACCGTTCCGCCTTGACCGCCCCTGATATTCGCATAATGTATATTATGTTAAATATTGAATGGCGGCAAATAACAGGGAATCACCGTTTATTACGGTCGTCTTCCTTTGCCATGACCATTAACCCTTTGGCAGCTTCCGGTTTAAGTTGATCCCAGGAAAAGCGCCATTCCCAACTGCCGGCGTTATGGCCGGGAAAGTTCATTCTATGCGCGCTCGACAGTTCCAACACATCCTGCATGGTGAAAATAACCAAATTGGCTTTAGATTTGGATATGGCGCGCATCATATCCCAGCGAATGTCGCGACCATCTGACTTCAGATAGTCTTGAGCGAATAGTTTCTCTCGGTCAGGCAAGCTATCCCACCATCCAAGTACCGTGTCGTTATCATGGGTTCCGGTATATGCAACCGTGTTGGGAACGTAATGGTGAGGCAAGAACAAGTTGTTTTCCCCTTCTCCAAAGGCGAATTGTAAAATGCGCATGCCAGGCAACTTGAATTTGTCGCGCAGTTCGATGACTTCGGGTGTGATCACTCCCAGGTCTTCAGCAATGATGGGCATGTTCGGGAATGCATTTTCGATTGCAACAAACAATTTCTCCCCCGGTCCAGCCACCCATTCACCGTTGATGGCATTAGGTGCATCTGCCGGTACCTCCCAGCAGGCTGAAAATCCCCTGAAGTGATCGATCCGAACCAGATCAGCCTGCTGCAGCACATGGCTGAGGCGCGCTATCCACCAAGCATAATGGTCTTTTTCGTGTACATCCCAGCGATAGAGCGGATTTCCCCAAAGTTGCCCGGTCTCGCTGAAGTAATCTGGCGGAACACCAGCCACGACAGAGGGACGTCCATTCGATTGCAGTTTGAACAACTCCTGATGCGCCCATACATCGGTACTTTGATAGGCCACAAATATAGGCACATCGCCGATAATCTTGATCCCGCGTACTTTGGCATACTGCCTCAGCTTGGACCATTGTCGATCAAAGCTCCATTGGCAGAATTTCCAAAAGCCGATCTGATCGGCACATTCTTGCTCAATTCTGCGCAGTGCGCGGGGTTCCCTGTTTGCAAGTTCATGTGGCCAATGATTCCACTCGGTATAATTTTCTCGCTCGGCAATCGTCATGAATAATGCATAGTCTCCAAGCCATTCGGCTTGTGCATTGCAGTACTCGGTATAAATGCGCCACATTTCAGCCTGGCTGCCGGCAAAGAAATTTCTGGCGGCAAGACGCAGCCGCTCCATTCTGAATGGACGTACCAGCAGGAAATTTACGCGCTGTGATTGGAATCCGGGATTGGGTGTCAAATCCTCGATGCTGAGCCAGCCATGACTTGAAAGTTCGCCCAAGTCGACTAACAGAACATTGCCGGCAAATGCAGAACTGCTCATGTAAGGGGAGTTTCCCGGCCCCGTTTCACCAAGCGGTAGAACCTGCCAATATGTCTGACCCGCTTCTACCAGCCAATCGACGTACCGGTATGCATCTGCACCGAAGTCCCCTGCTCCAAGCGGACCCGGAAGCGAGGTCGGATGCAACAATATACCGCTGGCGCGATCGGTCAACATGTGATCAAGTTAAGTTGAAAGCTCTATTCGGCTGCGCGGCGCATTGCACCGCCCGCCTCGATATCGACAGCGCTGCCTGTACTGATGGGCTCGGACAAATTCTGCGGGGCAGCCAACTTCAGCAAATGGTATAGCTCGGTCAGATTATGCCGGAAAAGCCGGTCGAAACTGCTTACCGAGTGCGAAGGATTATAGTCGCCAAACCACCAGAACCAGTCCGAACTTTCACAGGAGCACAGCTGCCTTTCTGCAGCCTCCTGTTCCTCCCCGCTGAGTCGGCCACTGGCCATCACCATATCGTAACTTTGTTTCGCGGCACAAAGCAGATCCCAAGCATGATTCTTGTCGCGCGATCCGATCCATGTCGAAAAGTCGCCGTATACCCAGCTGCCGGCAACAATGCTGTGCAGACTGCGCAGCTGTGCGCTGCCTGAACGGGCAAGGTTGTGTTTCAAATAGTCGCTATAGGTGGTGGTAGGAATATCGGTATGCGCATCTAGGGCGGTGTAAAGTTCATCGAGAAAATAATAGCCGTTGTAGGGATAATATTCCCACGCGTTTTCGCCATCGAGGATCACACTGACAACAGGAGTTTCACCCTTGGGTGCCTGTTGTGCGATTTTTTCAATCTGCTCGATAAAGTTTCGCGCCGCATCCTGACCATGCCAGCGCGAATATTCGAATCCAATCAAATCCGACAAATGGTCATCGCGGAAAAAACAGGTGAGACCATCGGCGCCATTTTCCAGCCTGTACGGATGATAAAGGTATTGGGCACGGTCGGAGATCCCGGAGTCGGAATGGCGCAGCAAACTATTCACCAATACCCCCTCCCCGCTCGCTGTCCAATGGCAACCCTCTTCAGCCATGGTTTCTAGCATGCTGCCCGAAATGGATCCCTCGGCTGGCCACATGCCTGTTGGTTCTGTGCCAAACCTGGCGAGATGGCTTTGTTTGGCTTTGGCAATATGCGAGGCAACCCGTATCTTGCCTGCCGGATACCGGATGGCCTGTGGCAACGGGGCATCAGGCATTGCTTCTTTTGCACATCCGAAATCGATCAGCAACGGAGCCAGCGGATGGTAATAAGGAGTCGAGGAAATCTCGATTTGCCCCGATTCGGCGAGTTTCCGATAGCGCGGGATGATGCCACCGATCAAATTACCGATCAGGGACAGCAATTGCTTCCGGTCTTGAAGGCTGAAACCTTCGGCTTTGCTCATCAGACTAACTACAAGAGCATGTTCACGGCGCACACTTTCACCGCACCATGCCAAATGGTACCAAGTCAGCAAATCGGCCATATACTGACCAGATAAATAGGACAGCACAGTTTCACCATCGGTTTGCAGTCGATTGAATAATTCCGCCAAGCGCTTATAGGCAGGATATGGCGCAATCATTTTGGTATGGTTACTGCGAAAACAGGCGTTCAAAATCAGCCTTCTCTCGTCAACCGACAAATTGCAGGAATCTTCGTGAGCCAGCATGCGCAGCAATGGGTCGCGCAATTTTCCAGTGGCAAATTGATCGACGTAGTCTTCCAGCTGTTCGAGCAGGATAGGCACGAAATTCACCACGGCATGCATCTTGGGGTGTTTCTCCAGATGATAGGCCATGTCAGTGTAATCCTTGATCGCATGCAGATATGTCCATGGCAGCAAGAAATCACCACTGGAATAATCGCGGTAATCCGGCTGGTGCATATGCCAGAGAAAAACCAGGTCGACGGATTTGTTCATGATTTATGGCTCAGCCCGCGCTTCGCGGGAAATGAAATCAACGGCTACGATGAACTTTTTGTTCGAGCATGTCAGGCGTGATCAGTGTTACGCCATTTGTACTGACATGAAAGCGCTTGCGGTCTGCCTCCGGATTGATGCCCACCTGCAACCCGTCAGGAATCTTGCAGTTCTTGTCCACAATCACCCGCTTCAATACAACGTCGCGGCAAACATCCACGTTGGGCAGCAACACCGAATCCTCGATGACGCAATGGCTGTTCACGCGCACATCGGAAAACAGCAGGGAACGGCGCACGGTTGAACCGCTGACGATACATCCCCCAGAGACCAGTGAATCCACGGCCATGCCGCGGCGATCATCATCGTCGAATACGAACTTTGCCGGAGGTAATTGCTCCTGATGCGTCCAGATCGGCCATTCCTGATCGTACATATTCAAATCTGGAATCACCTTGGTCAGTTCCATATTTGCTTCCCAATATGAATCAATCGTTCCGACGTCGCGCCAATATGGCACATGCCCCTCCTCCTTGCCGACACAACTGTGCTCGAAGCTCTGTGCGAACACCCGATATTTGTTGATCATATGCGGGATCAGATCCTTACCGAAATCGTGGCTGGAACGGGGATCATCGGCATCGCGGATCAATTGTTCGAACAGAAAATCCTTATTGAATACATAAATACCCATGCTCGCCATCGCTTTGTCAGGTTTGCCGGGAATGGGGGCCGGGGTGGCAGGTTTCTCGGCGAATTCGACGACACGGGCATGCTCATCCACACCAAGCACGCCAAATGCTGTCGCATCGGCGATCGGCACCTCCAGGCAGGCCACAGACATATCGGCCTTTTTTTCCACGTGGAAGGCAAGCAGTTTTCCGTAGTCCATTTTGTACACATGATCACCGGCCAGAATCAGTACGAAGTCCGGGTTCGACTCGCGCAGGATATCCAGATTCTGGAACACCGCATCAGCTGTGCCTTTGTACCAATGGTCCTCACTGATGCGCTGTTGCGCCGGGAGCAAGTCAACGAATTCACCGAACTGCCCATTCAAAAACGACCAGCCGCGCTGAATGTGCTGAATCAGGCTATGCGATTTATATTGGGTCGCCACACCGATACGGCGGATACCGGAGTTCACGCAATTGGACAGCACAAAATCGATGATGCGGAATTTGCCGCCGAAAGGCACTGCGGGCTTGGCACGCCAATCTGTCAGCTGATGTAAACGACTTCCCCGGCCACCGGCCAATACCATTGCATAGGTATTCTTGGTGATGCGGCTGACAAAGCGGGGGGCAGGATCACCTACTGCGACATGATATTTTTTTTGCAGATAACCCAACTCGGCATTCATTTCGGCTGCTCCTGACAAACCTTATATAGTATCTGCATTATCGTTTACAATCGCCCTTCTAGACAAGAAGAATGGGTGCCGAGAGTGGATACGTTGATCGAATCGTTGCTGCAATCACGTCTTTACGATCCATTCGCATTACTCGGTTTGCATCAGCAAGGCCCTGAGTGGATGATCCGCGTATATGAACCTCATGCAACGCAAGTCACGTTGCTCGATCAGTCCGGCGGCGTTCTGTTCAAACGCACACATCCCGGCGGGTTTTTCGAATGGTGTGGAAAAACTGAACCCGCCCGCCCCTACCGTTTGCGTCTGCATTATGGCAGTGCAACACATGAAATATACGACCCGTACCAGTTCCCTGCGGACCTCTCACAGCAGGATCTGTACTTGTTCGGCGAAGGCAAATTGCACCAGAGCTATCGGATGCTCGGTTCTCACCCTGTAGAGATCAATGGAATACATGGGGTGCGTTTCGCCGTATGGGCTCCGAATGCCGAACGTGTCAGCCTGGTGGGTGAGTTCAATAATTGGGACGGGCGTTTGCATCCGATGCGTTCCCACGGCTCAAGCGGAGTATGGGAACTGTTTATTCCTGAAATCAGGAAACACACGCTATACCGCTATGAGATTCGCAACCGCGACACCGGTCAGCTGCTGACCAAGACCGACCCCTACGCACAGGGTTACGAATTGCGCCCAGGTACCGCCGCGCTTGCCGCTCCCGCCAGCCAGCATATTTGGCAGGATGCCGCTTGGCTGAAGCGGCGCGGAGAATGGGACTGGCTGCATGGCGCGATCAACATCTACGAAGTTCATGCCGGTTCGTGGAAGCGCCACCCGGATGGACGCTTCTATACCTATAGTGAATTGGCGGCCGATCTGGTGCCTTACGTCAAGGGCATGGGTTACACGCATATCGAACTGATGCCTGTCTCCGAACATCCATTGGATGAATCGTGGGGCTACCAGGCCACCGGCTATTTTGCCCCGACCAGCCGTTTTGGATCGCCAGATGAATTGCGCAATTTTGTCGATCGTTGCCATCAGGCCGAAATAGGCGTGATTCTCGATTGGGTGCCGGCGCATTTTCCGCAGGATAGCTGGGCGCTGGCGCGGTTTGACGGCACCGCACTGTATGAACACGAGGACCCCCGTCTCGGCTTCCACCAGGACTGGGGGACCCACATATTCAATTATGGGCGCAACGAAGTCAGGTCGTTCCTGATGTCCAGCGCGCATTTCTGGCTGGCGGAATTTCATTTCGACGGTTTGCGCGTAGACGCCGTCGCATCGATGCTGTATCTCGACTACTCGCGCAAGGCGGGTGAATGGATTCCCAACAAATATGGAGGACGCGAGAATCTTGATGCGGTGGAGTTCCTGCGCGAGATGAACATCATGGTGCATGAGCAATTTCCCGGTGCGCTGACAATGGCCGAGGAGTCTACCGCCTGGCCCGGTGTTTCGCGCCCTGTATATCTTGGCGGATTGGGATTTTCGATCAAATGGAACATGGGCTGGATGAACGACACACTGAGCTATTTTCGCCACGACCCGGTGCACCGTCGCTATCATCACAACCAGCTCACCTTCGGCCAGCTTTATGCCTATACCGAAAACTTCGTGATGCCGTTCTCGCATGACGAGGTCGTGCATGGCAAAGGCTCGCTGCTGTCCAAGATGCCAGGCGATGCCTGGCAGAAATTTGCCAACCTGCGCTTGTTGCTGACTTACCAGATGACCAGCCCGGGTAAAAAGCTCAACTTCATGGGCAACGAAATCGCGCAGGGGCGCGAATGGCAATCCAAGTGGGAATTGGAATGGTGGCAATTGGGCAACGAATCGCATCGCGGTATGCAAAATCTGACCCACGACCTGAACCTGTTGTACCGCAGCACCCCCGCCCTGTATGACCTCGATTTCCAGCATGAAGGTTTTGCCTGGATAGACTGCAACGATGCGGAACATTCGGTGTTGTCCTATCAGCGCCGTGCCCGCGATGGTTCATGCATAGTTGTGGCATTGAACCTGACGCCAGTGCCGCGCCAACGCTATCGTATTGGTTTGCCGATGCGCGCCCAGTATCGCGAAGTACTGAACAGCGATTCGCAATATTACTCGGGCAGTAATATGGGCAACGCCGGATTAATTCATGCGGAAGCGATACCCTGGATGGGGCTGCCCTATTCTGCAGAAATCACCTTGCCGCCATTGGCCGGGATCATCATGATGCGCAAGATGTAAATAATTTCATTTGCTGGCATGCAATTGTTTTGAATAATTACAAGTCGAAGAGCCCCGGCTATTTTAAATTTGGCTAAACCAACATCAATATGTCAAAACTGATTCAATCCGACGCATGGCAGGCGCTGAGTGCGCATTACACCGAAATCAGCCATCTGCATATGCGGCAGATGTTTGAGGATGATCCCGGGCGTTTCGATCGTTTTTCGCTGCGGCTGGAAAGCCTGCTGTTCGATTACTCAAAAAACCGTATCAATGCAGAGACTGTCAGGCTGCTGATCGGACTTGCCAGACAAGCCGGGATGGCTGGGCACATCACAAGCATGTTCTCCGGAAAAAAGGTGAACTCGACCGAAAACAGGGCAGCCTTGCATACCGCTTTGCGCAACCGCTCGGAACGACCAGTATATGTCGACGGCAAAGACGTTATGCCGGAAGTACGGAATGTGTTGGCGCGGATGCGCCACTTTTCTGACGATGTGCGCAATGGCGCACATCGTGGCCATACCGGCAAGCAAATCACCGATATCGTGAACATCGGCATCGGCGGCTCTGATCTGGGCCCTTTGATGGTATGCGAAGCACTCAAGCCATATGCAAATCCGAATTTGCGCGCGCATTTCGTTTCGAATGTGGATGGCACGCATATCACCGAAAATCTCAAACGGCTGAATGCGGAAACCACATTGTTCATCGTCAGTTCCAAGACTTTCACCACGCTGGAGACCCTTACCAACGCCCATTCAGCGCGTGCCTGGCTGATCGGAAAGCTGGGCGATGAACAAGCTGTGGAAAAACATTTTGTCGCGGTCTCCACCAACCTGGCAGCCACTTCCCAATTTGGCATCAATCCTGACTACGTGTTTGAGTTCTGGGATTGGGTAGGCGGACGCTACTCGCTATGGTCTGCCATCGGTCTGCCCATCGCGCTGTTTATCGGCATGGACAGGTTCGAGGAATTGCTCGGTGGCGCACATGCCGTGGATGAACATTTCCTTGACACGCCGCTGGAAAGCAACATCCCGGTGTTGATGGGGCTGCTTGCCGTTTGGTATGGAAACTGTTTCAGAACCAGCACTAATGCTGTCCTTCCCTACGATCAATATATGCACCGTTTCCCGGCCTATCTGCAACAGCTGGAGATGGAAAGCAACGGCAAGGGAGTTGACCGCGACGGCAATCCGGTGGATTTCGATACCGGCATGGTGATGTGGGGCGAACCCGGGACCAATGGACAACACGCTTTTTACCAGCTTATTCATCAGGGCACGCATATCATACCCGCAGATTTTCTGGTGCCGGTGCATAGCCAGAATCCGCTGGGCGAACATCACGCCATCCTGCTAGCGAATTGCTTTGCGCAAACCGAGGCCCTGATGCTGGGCAAGACCGCTGCAGAAGTTCGTAACGAGCTTGTTGCACAGGGCATGCAGGGCGAAAAGCTTGAAGCCTTGTTGCCACACAAGGTTTTTCCGGGCAACAAACCAACCAATACTTTGGTATTCGACAGACTGGACCCGCATACTTTGGGGATGCTGATTGCCTTGTATGAACACAAGGTATTCGTTCTGAGCGTGATCTGGAATATCAATCCATTCGATCAATGGGGCGTGGAATTGGGTAAACAATTGGCGGGGAGGATCCTGCCCGAGCTCAAAGGCTCGAATCCCGCCACAGGCCACGATGCTTCTACCAACGGGCTGATCGACTATTGCTGCAAGCGCAGATAGCAGACCCGTTCAATCCGTTGGTGCCCTGATGCCCATGTCCTCTTCATAGGAGCCACCCGGATACTGGAATGCGACCGGCCCGTCTGCTTCAGCATGGACGAATTGATGCACAAAAGGGTCTGTGGAACTGAATATGTTTCCCGCTTCGCCTTCCGCCACCACGCGCCCGTCGTGAATAAAATAAACATAATCAACTATTTTGAGCGACTCGGACATGTCGTAGGTCACCACCACCGAAGTTACTCCCAGCGCATCGTTCAGCCGCCGGATCAGATTCGCTATGGTGTTGAGCGATATCGGGTCGAGGCCGGCAAAGGGTTCATCATAGATTATCAGCGCAGGGTCAAGCGCAATCGCACGCGCCAGGGCAACACGGCGCTGCATGCCGCCTGACAACTCGCCCGGCATCAAAGCATGTGCACCGCGCAAACCGACGGCTTGTAGTTTCATCAAGACCAGGTCATGAATCAGATCCTCGGAAAGGTCGGTATGCTCGCGCAGCGGGAAGGCCAGATTGTCGTATACGGATAAATCGCTGAACAGGCCGCTCACCTGGAACATCATGCCGATGTCACGGCGCAATTCGTACAGTTCATCACTGCCGAGCCCATGAACCACCTTGCCCATAACTTTCACACTGCCCTGTGAAGGCCGCAACTGGCCGCCAAAATGGCGCAGCAACGTGGTCTTGCCACTTCCGCTGACACCAAGAATGGCGACGATCTTTCCCTTCGGTATCGTGAGATTAATGCCTTTGAGCACTTCCCGGCTAGCATAGGCGAAATGGAGATTGCTGACCTCAACCAGGATTTTCGATTCTTGATTCAACATTTCCGCTCCCTTTGCGACCTTCATGCTTAAAATGCTGCCGTTGATTCAGACTGCAACCGATGCATGCTGCCGATTTTAGCGATTCATTTCAGATCACTCCACTTTTTTACAGCATGACCTTCGATTCCGCCCAGCAGATACTTCACGACCTATTCGGCTATCCGGTATTCCGCTGGGAACAGCAGACTATTTTTGAGCATATCACAGCAGGCGGCGATGCATTGGTATTGATGCCCTCCGGCGGAGGAAGTCTCTGCGCTATCAGATTCCATTCCTGGTGCGCCAAAGGGTCGGCATCATGGTCTCGCCGCTGATCGCATTGATGCAAAACCAGGTAGATGCACTCTGCCAGCTCGGGATCAAATTGACTGCCGCGCAATGGATCAGCGCGCTTCGCCAGCTGGTGACGCAAGGAATACTGGAATCAGGCATAGAAGCCTGCGGCAGCTTGAAGCTCACCGAATCCGCGCGCCCGATATTGTGCGGCGAACAGTCCTTATGGCTGCGCCGCGATCTGGCTCAAGTCAAAAGCAAGGCCGGACGCCACGCCAAATCAGCAGGGCCTTTCGCCGGATAAAATAATGATCCACTGTGGCTAGCCCTCAAGGCCAAACGCTTCGAGCTTGCCCGCGAACAGGGTGTGCCGAGTTATGTGATTTTCCATGACGGCACCCCTGCTGGAAATCTTCGGGCACCGCCCAGCAGCGTTGGAAGAAATGGCGCGGCTCAGTGGAATCGGGCAAGCCAAGCTGGCGTGCTATGGGAAGGAGTTTTTCGGTGTGCCCCATGAATTTTCTTCGAATTGAACATAATCCGTGCAGCTATCCGTTCTGGGAAAACAGACATATGCATTGCTCGGATCGATCGAACCAGCGGAACTAAACCACGGCCCGGAAGCGCCAACGACAATTAAAACAGCGACGGATTACTGTGCCAACGCAATAGGCTCATCAGCCTGATACGAAGCAAACCTGGAGTCCAGTTCGGCCGCGGAATCCAACTTGAAGATCTCGATATTTGATTGCCGCAAGCTGACAGTAGTGCCAGTTTGATCATGAATAAGATTTTCTATCGCTGCGGCGTCCGGCTTATTGCTGAATTGTATCTGTGTATATCTGTGTGCTGAATCGATGCTGGATGAGTGACTGTGTGGCAAATAAATCGTATGGTTGCTGAAATCAACCGCAAAAGCGATTACCCCCGGAATGATGAAAAACAGCAACCCGATTCCATCCAGAATCGCAACAGCAGGATCGATTTCGCCGACCTTCTGGCCTTCCCGGTGCGGATACAGGATAGTGCCGCAGGAGGCAAGATTGACTATCATAGTGACAGCAAGCAATTGAACAACAACCGAAACTAATGCCTTTCTGGCAACATTCATAGCAACCCCCATTAATGGAAAAATCTGCAATCTCAAAGCAGCATTAATATTACATCATTACTTGTTGCAATGAAATTTTTTCATTTGTTTGCGGCCTGGGGACTGTCCCTGCGTACAGTCAGCCGAAGATTTTCACTGCGGCTTGCGTCCCAACACCTTGAGATACACCTCGCGATAAGCCTCGGCGCTGTTTTGCCAACTCAAGTCTTTCTTCATGCAGTTCTTGCGCAGAGACTGCCATTTACTTTTGTCGCGGTACAGCGCGACTGCGCGTTTGATCGTCGCGTATAGATTTTCCGCGGTCATGCCTTCAAACATGAACCCGCTGGCAGTGCCGTCCCTGAGGGTTGCAGAGGTGCAGTCCATGACCGAATCGACCAGACCCCCGGTCGCGTGGACGATGGGCGGGGTGCCGTAGCGCTGGCTGTATAGCTGGTTAAGACCGCAAGGTTCAAAGCGCGACGGCATCACAAACATATCCACCCCGGCTTCGATCCGGTGCGCGAGTTCTTCGCTGAATCCGATTATTACGCCGATTTTTCCGGGATGCCGATGCGACAGGTCTCGCGCGGATTCCTGCATCCGTACGTCACCACTACCAAGCATGGCCAATTGCACCGGCAGCGCAGCCAGCAGCGGCGCTATCTCCAGCAGCAAGTCCAGCCCCTTTTGATGGGTGAAACGGCTGACCACGCCCAGCAACGGCACATCCGGATCGACATTCAAGCCCATGCTGATCTGCAAAGCTTGCTTGTCATCGGCCTTACCTGCCATGTCCGCGCAATCGTACTGGCTGGCGAGATAACGGTCTGTTGCCGGATTCCATTCGTCTGTGTCGATGCCGTTGAGTATGCCGGTAAGGCTGTTGCGGCGCAACGACAGCAGCCCCTGCAAACCGAAACCGAGCGGCTCCTGCTGGATTTCTTTCGCATAATTCGGGCTGACTGTGGTGATATGGTCGGCATAAACCAGGGCGGCTTTGAGAAACGACATATTGCCGTAGAACTCCACGCCCTCGATACTGTAGCAGGACGGCGGCAAATGCAGCTGCTGTACCGTCTCTGGAGGAAAGTTGCCTTGAAATGCCAGGTTGTGGATCGCAATCACGCTGGGCACCGCATCCGGTGCAAAATTCAAATACGCTGGAGCTAGGCCGGTTTGCCAGTCATTGCACTGCACCAGATCGGGATGCCAAGCCAGCGGCGATTCGCCGCAACCCAGCACGGCAGCCACTTTGCACAACATGCCGAAACGCAACGCATTGTCCGGCCAGTCGTGCCCGAGGCTATCCTGGTAGGGTCCGCCCTCGCGCTGATACAGGATCGGACAGTCCAGCACCAGCAGCGGCACGCCATGGGCCATAGTGCCGGATAGCAGCCGCGACGGAGGAAAACCCGGCAGGTCGGCAAATACCGCCGCAACCCGATATTTGCCCAGTTGCGCGATCACCGGGGTGTAGCCTGGCACCAGCACGCGTGCGTCCACCCCAATGGCGCGCAAGGCAGCGGGCAATGCACCGCTGACATCGGCCAGCCCGCCGGTCTTGACCAGCGGTGCTAGCTCGGAAGTCGCGAACAGGACTTTCAGTTCGTCCAATGCCTACTCACTTTCAGACAGGTAGCGGTTGCCGGATTACAGCCAGCGCATCATACCCATCTCGAAAGGATGAGTGAGCATTTCGTGGAATGGATAAACGCGGATCCGGCATTCCAATTTTCCGCATTGTTCAGGCTGCACTTCCAGCGCGAAAATGCTTTCGCCCGATTCGGTCATCGTTCCGGTGGCTTCAAAGCTGTAGCGGCTTTTTCCCCTGAGTTTTTCTCGCTTGGTGTACAAACCGATCAGCATCTCCACGATCACATCCTTGGGGTCAAGGCCGTTTAATTTGACCGCAACTTGAAAACGCAGGCTCTCGCCGAAGATTATTGTGCCCTGTTCAACGTCCAAGCGGCGCAATGAGACGTCATTCCAGGCACTGCGGATGCGCGCTTTCCATGCAGCGATGGCATCAGCATTTTCGTAGTTGTTCTGCCGGTACAGACGGTGTTGATTGCTGGCCGGCAAGTAACACTTGGCAAGATACTCGCCGACCATGCGCTTGGAGTTGAACCGCGGCATGATAGTCGCCATCGAGTGCTTGGACATCTTCACCCAGTCCGGCGAGAACCCCATCTTGCTGTGCCCGTAGTACAGCGGCACCACCTGGTCCTGCAATAACTCATACAGCGTGGCTGTTTCTTCGCGGGTGCGGACTTCTTCGCTCAATGTCTCGGATACCGGCTTGATCGCCCAGCCGTTCTTGCCGTCGTAGCTCTCCCCCCACCAGCCGTCCAGCACGGACAGATTGATCACCCCGTTGATCCCCGCTTTCATGCCGGAGGTCCCGCTTGCTTCAAGCGGATACAGCGGGTTGTTCAGCCAGACATCCACGCCGGAAACCAGTTTGCGCGACATCGCAAGATCGTAACCCTCGACGATCAGTATCTTGCCGACGAATTCGGTCATCTTCGAAATCTGGGTGATGCGACGGATCAGATCCTGCCCCGGAATGTCTGCCGGATGAGCCTTCCCGGCAAAGATGAATACCACGGGGCGATCAGGATTGTGCAAAATTTCGCGCAGCCAACCCAGATCGCCAAACAGCATCGTCGCGCGCTTGTAGGTTGCAAAGCGCCGCGCGAAACCAATGGTCAGGATATTGGGATTTTCTGGATTGACATATTTCAGCAAACGATCGAGGTGGGCTTCGGAACCGTGATTCCTGAAATGCTGAGCGCTGATCATCTCACGCACCATGTTCAACATCTTGGCTTTCAATGACTGGCGCACGCTCCAGAAAAAGTGGTCGGGAATGGCCTCGATGCCTTTCCAGAAGTCCACGTCGTTCATCCGGGCGCTCCACTCCATTCCCAGATGCCGTTCCAGCACCTCAATCCATTCGGAGGCCAGGAAAGTCGGCGCATGGACGCCATTGGTGATGTAAGTCATCGGATTTTCCTGCTGCTCGATCTCGGGCCACATGTCGCCGCAGATGTTTGACGACACATCGCCATGGATACGCGATACACCGTTGTGAAAACGCGTGCCGCGTATCGCCAGGGCCGTCATGTTGAAATCTGGGCTGTCCTTGGCATGGCCGAGGGCCAGGAATTCCTCGCGGCTCAATTTGATCTCTGGGTAATAGTGTGCGAAGTAGGACGCCATCATGTCTTCGCTGAAATGATCGTGCCCGGCAGGCACCGGCGTATGCGTGGTAAAGATGGTGTTGACTGCCACGTATTCGAGCGCAGAGGCAAAATCCAGGCCTTCATCAGTGATCTTTTGGCGGATCCGTTCCAATACCAGGAACGCGGCATGCCCCTCGTTGATGTGCCAAACGGTGGGTTTATGCCCCAGCACCTGCAAGGCTCGCACGCCGCCGATACCCAATACGATCTCCTGTTCCAATCGCATCACTTTGTCCCCGCCATAAAGGCGGTGGGTGATGTCGCGGTCATGCGGGCTGTTGCTTTCAAGATCGGTATCCAGCAGGTAGAGCGTGATGTGTCCGATCCGCGCCTGCCATATCTTGAGATTGAGCTTCCGGCCTGGTAGATCCAACGAAGTATAGGCTTCCGAACCATCGGCCAGTGTTGCCGCCTTTATCGGCAGGTCTTCAAAATGGGAGTCGCTATTTGTGGCGATCTGATTGCCCTCGCCGTCTATCGTCTGATGAAAGTAGCCCTGGCGGTACAGCAGGCCAATTCCTACGAATGGCAGGCGCAGGTCACTGGCCGCCTTGCAGTGGTCCCCCGCCAGAATTCCCAATCCGCCGGAATAGATCGGGAAGCTCTCATGAAATCCAAATTCTGCACAGAAATAGGCGACCAGGTCTTCTTTATGTAGCCAATCAGAACCGCTGGCCGGCAAACGCAGATCATGGTAGGTATCATAGGCTGCCAGCACCCGGTTCAAATTCCCGATGAATATTTGATCTTCAGCTGCGTCGATCAGACGTTGCTCGTCGATACGTTTCAGGAATGCCTTCGGGCATTGCCCGGTCGCCTTCCACAGACCCGGATGCAAGCGCGCAAACAAGGCCCGGGTAGGACGGTCCCAGCTATACCAGAGGTTGTTCGCGATCTCATCGAGGCGCGCAAGGCGGGCCGGTATCTTGGGGCGCACTTGCAGGATAAATGGGGTGCTTTTTTTCATGGTTCAGATACCCATTCGATATTGGAAATAAAGTGCAGCGGGCGGAGAATTATAGCCCAAGCGCTTTCCATCCAATGCGCCTGGAACCATTAAGCCAGCAAATCGGATGCCAAGTGGGTCAACCCCGGCTGCTCGACGCATAAAGCGCAGGCCCATACAGGGCGGCACGATCATTCAGGATCACTTTGACCGGCATGGTCTCAAGCAACGAACGCATCCGCCCCTTGTTGAAAAAGGACTCCAGAAATGTGCCATTTACCAGACGCGGCAAGATTTTCGGGGCAATCCCGCCGCCCAAATATAATCCGCCCCGACTCATCACTTTTAGTGCGAAATTACCCGCCTCTGCACCATATAGACGCACGAACCAGTCCAGAGTCTCTGAGCAGAGTTGATCGCGTTCGCTCAACGCCGCTTGGGCTATCGCGGCTGATGCATCGCCCTGCTGCATCTCGCGCCGCAACCAATCAGGCAGTGGGATTGCGCGGTATTGGCAGTGAAATTCATGCAGGCACGCCAGACCAGGCCCGGAAACGATGCGCTCCCAACTGACATGACCATGATCTTTTTGCAAATGCTGCAGCAAAGCCACTTCCATATCATCGCCCGGACTAAAGCTGGTATGTCCGCCTTCTGTGGCAAAAGGATGGTATTTCTGCCCATCCCAGTACAAACCCGCCTCGCCTAATCCTGTCCCTGCCGCGATGACTGCAGCGTTGCCGAGCGCATCGGGGATGCCTGCATGCAAGGTCAGCAGATCTTCTTTACCCAGCGCCGGCAAACCGCATGCAGTCGCCTCCAGGTCATTTAGCAGCCCGCACGATAGGATGCCCCAATCTTTCTGCAACGCATCCGCATCGATACGCCAAGGCAAATTCGTCGTTTGCGCCACCCTGCCCTGCACCGGCCCGGCAATTCCGAAAGCCGCCCGGCTCGGAACATCCATGCCGTGAAGGAAATCGCCGAGCAATTCGCCGAATTCGGCATAACTCCGGCTCGGGTAACTTTGTTCGCGTTCAGTCTGCAAGCGGGTGCCATCCACAGTAATGATGGCAAGACGTGTCTTGGTTCCGCCAATGTCACCGCTTAACACTCGAACAGGAATAGATTGCATTGATATGACCTCCTGGCTTTGCAAGCGCTTGAACTAGCCGAATAATGTTGTACTTATATTGGAGGCGAGACCCAGAATCGAACTGGGATAGGCGGATTTGCAATCCGCTGCATAACCATTTTGCTATCTCGCCGTGTCTCGATACGCCGACTTGAAAAGATTAAGGGAAAGCCAGAATGCTTTCCCTCGGATTTGGAGCGGGAGAAGAGTCTCGAACTCTCGACCTCAACCTTGGCAAGGTTGCGCTCTACCAACTGAGCTACTCCCGCAAAACGAGTTGCGCATTATAGGGATATTCATAATCCTGTCAATAATTTTGCTGGGATTACATGCTGGGTATTTTTCCAGGTTTGAACAGTCGTATAAAATTTTCCGTGGTGCGCAGGCCGATTTCTTCAATGTCCATGCCGCGCAGCGCTGCAATTTCGCTGGCCACATGCTTCACATAAGCAGGCTGGTTAAGTTTGCCGCGGTGCGGCACCGGTGCAAGATAGGGTGAATCGGTTTCTATCAGGATGCGATCCAGGGGCACCATCTGCGCGACTTCCTTGAGCTGCCTGGCATTCTTGAAGGTCACGATGCCGGAAAAGGAAATGTAAAATCCCATCGCTAGCGCAGCTTCAGCCACCCCCCGAGTTTCGGTGAAGCAATGCATGACGCCGCTTGCTGTGGCGGCATGTTCTTCCGCCATGATGCGCAAGGTGTCGGCCGCTGCCTCACGGGTATGAATGATCAGCGGTTTCGCACTCTCTATCGCTGCGCGGATGTGGGTTCGGAAACGCAAACGCTGCCATTCCAGATCGCCCTTCAGGCGAAAATAATCCAGGCCAGTCTCGCCGATCGCGACAACCTTGGGATGCTGCGCCAGCTCGATCAGACGTGCTACATCAGGTTCTCCCACCCCTTCATAGTCGGGATGCACGCCGACCGATGCGTAGATATGAGGATACTTTTCAGCCAGGGCGAGTACTTGAGGAAAATCGGCAAGATTAACCGAAACGCAAAGCGCATTGACGATTTCGTTTTGACGCATTTGCGCCAGCACTTCGTCGAGATTCGCAGCAAGCTCGGGGAAATTGATGTGGCAGTGAGAATCGATAAACGGCATAAGTGGCTGCCAAGAGTTCAGGATATGCCAAAACGGTTTGCAACGCGGCATTTCAGCATGATTATTTGAGCATCAGCTGGCGATATGCCAGCAGCAGCGATTCAAAAAACAACTTCGAATTGAGCGTGTGCCGTGCTTCACGCTTTGCGGTATTGAGGAGAGTTTGCATGCGTGCCAAGCTTAACGGAGCGATCGGCCCAGCCAGATTTTTGAATACAGCTTCTTCTCCGGGATGATAGCGCAATTTGCCCGCAAACTTCATCGAGCTGAGATCGTAACACCATTGCTGCAGCCATTGCACAACCAGAACCTGCTCGGTCTTCTGCAGCGCCTCGGCCAAAGCAAACGCATCCAGAGTCGCAGGCTGACGCGCAGCCAGCAACAATCTATCGCGTTCTTCGCCGCCCGATTGGCGATCCAGCTGCGCTGCTTGCAGCGGTGCAAAACCTGAAGCTGCAAGCGACTTTTCTGGATTCTCTACGCCTTGCTCTGCAAGCCAGCGCACAGCGCTTGCGCCATCAGGAGCGGATACCACAAAGCTCAGGCACCTGCTCGAAATGGTGGGTAACAATTGCTGGGGTTTATCCGTTACCAGAATGAACAGCAATCCGGATGGCGGCTCCTCGAGGCTTTTCAGCAAGGCATTCGCGGCATTGGCATTCATCGCTTCTGCAGGATGAATGATAACTACACGCCGGCCACCCTGATGTGCAGACATGCCAAAAAAGTCGGCCAGTCCACGTATCTGGTCTACGGAGATGTCCTTGCCGGGCTTTTTTCCGGACTCGCTTTCCTCAGCGTCAAGGCTGAGCGAGTCGGGTTGCAACAAACGAAAATCAGGATGGGAGCTTTGTTCTAACCAGTGGCAGGATGCACAAGTTCCGCATGCAAATCCATCCTTGCCGGTGTGCTGGCACAACAAGCCTTGTGCGTAGTTGATGGCCAGATCAAGTTTGCCGATTCCCTTGGCTCCCTTGAACAACAACCCATGCACCGGACGTTTGCTCAGCTCTTGCAAACGCCCCCAGTCGTTATTCTGCCACGGATATAATTTATTCATATATTTAAAACAATATCCTCGAGCTTTTCTTTAACTGAATCCAGGTTCTGGTGCGCATCAATGAGGACGAATCTGTCCGGGTTTTGCTGAATGCGCTTGAAATATCCGGACCGCACACGCTCAAAAAATCCTGATTGTTCCTGTTCAAATCGGTCCAAAGTAACATGGTTTGCCAAGCGCTGTTTTGCCACAGCAACGGGAACGTCAAAATAAAGCGTCATGTCAGGTTGCAGATCGGGATGGACCCATTGCTCAAGTTGGCTCAATTTATCCCAATCCATGCCTCTCCCTCCCCCTTGATAGGCAAAACTGGCATCACTGAAACGGTCACACACGACCCATTTGCCGGCCAGCAAAGCCGGCCTGATGACTTGCTCAATATGTTCCATGCGGGCAGCGAACATCAGCAGCGCTTCCGTGCCTATGCTCATCGGCTGGTTTAACAATATTTCGCGCAATTGTTCGCCGAGAGCAGTCCCCCCTGGCTCGCGTGTGACCAGCACATCGACGCCTCGACGGCGCAGCGCATCAGCAAACCATGCCAGATGGGTGCTCTTGCCAGCACCATCAACGCCTTCAAAGGTAATGAACTTGCTCATTTCTGGTATTTGTCAACAGCCTGGTTGTGCGAGGTCAACGAACTGGAAAATTGAGAACTACCATCGCCGCGCGACACAAAATATAACGCGTCGGTCCGGGCCGGGTGCGTCGCTGCCTGCAATGAGGCCAGTCCTGGCAACGCAATGGGCGTCGGGGTGAGCCCTGCACGCGTGTAGGTATTGTATTCAGTGTCCTGCAGCAAGTCACGCTTGTGCAGATTGCCATCATATTTGTCACCCACACCATAAATCACGGCAGGATCGGTTTGCAGCCGCATGCCCTTGCGCAAACGATTCACAAATACACCGGCAATCATACCCCGGTCACCTGGCAGGCCGGTTTCCTTTTCGACGATGGAAGCAAGAATCAGCGCCTGGTATGGTGTATGCAATGGCAAATCAGGAACGCGATCAAGCCAGACTTGTTGCAGATGCTTTTGCATGGCCAGGTAGGCGCGCTTGAATATCACCAGATCTTTGCTGCCTGCAGCAAAGTAATAAGTGTCCGGAAAGAACAAACCCTCGGGATGATTCTCCGTTGCGCCGATACGCTGCAGAATTTCAGCGTCACTCAGGTTGGCAGTTGTGTGGCTGATATCGGGATTCGCATTAAGCGCCTGGCGCAATTGCCTGAAAGTCCAACCCTCAATCACACTCACCTGGCGCTGGCTAACCTCGCCCCTGCTGATGATTTCAAACAGTTTGAGGGGCGACACTGAATGCTCCAGTACATAATTGCCTGCCTTGAGCTGCGTTGATTTTCCGGAAATCCTGACCAACCAGACAAACAGCTGATCATGCTCAATCAAACCGGCCTGGTGCAATTCCCGCACAGTACTGTTCAGACTGCTGCCTTGCTTCAAGTCAAATACAAAGGGAGACATAGGCAAAGGCAGTGGGCGGTTGACGAAATAAGCCAATCCACCTGCGCCCACCAGCGCCAGCAAAAGGGCCAAGCCTAATACTCTTTTGATCATGCATCATGCCCAAGGTTATAGCGAATTTTCGTTGCCATAGGAAAATCACCCAAGCATTACTGGCCCAGATCGTGTATCGGGCCGGCAATGCTGTTTACCAGAAATAATTCATGGCATACCACTCCTCGTTCTGTCCGGCATCGCGGATCCGCAACGAATGTGGTGCTGTGCAGTCCTGACTGCCACACGGGTATGCAATGCCAGTTCCGAGCAGTCATGCTGGAATTTTTGACAAGGCAAAGGCCAAGGAAAGGCAAGCGCGCTGAAAACACACCAGGCAAAATACACTCCATTGCCATAGAGCAAGCCATGATCACGAATGCTGATCAAATTGCATTGTTTGCCATTGACCAACGTCGCAAATGGGAATCAGATCTTGCGGAATACCAGGGTACCGTTAGTGCCGCCAAAGCCGAAGTTGTTATTTACAGCGACATCGATCTTCAAGTCACGCGCCACATTCGCGCAATAATCAAGATCGCATTCCGGGTCTTGTTCGAAGATATTGATGGTCGGCGGGGAAATCTGGTGGTGCACCGCCAAGGCGCAAAAAACCGACTCCACACCGCCTGCGCCGCCCAACAAATGGCCGGTCATCGACTTGGTGGAATTCACCACCAGCTTCTTGGCGTGATCGCCGAACGCCAGCTTGATCGCATCAGTTTCGTTCTTGTCACCGAGCGGGGTCGATGTTCCATGCGCATTGACGTACTGCACATCATCAGGATTCAGCCCGGCGTTACGCAACGCGTTCAGCATGCTGCGTTTCGGACCGTCGGTATTCGGCGAAGTAATATGGTATGCGTCGCCGCTCATGCCATAACCAGCCAACTCGGCGTAAATTCTGGCGCCGCGCTTTTTGGCATGCTCATATTCTTCCAGCACCAACGCACCAGCACCCTCCCCGATCACAAAACCATCCCTGTCCTTGTCCCAGGGGCGGCTCGCTGTAGCCGGATCGTCGTTGCGGGTGCTCAGTGCGCGCGCGGCTGAAAACCCGCCTACTGCGAGAGCGCACACGGTCGATTCAGAGCCGCCCGCAACCATCACATCCGCGTCCCCATATTCGATGATGCGCGCAGATTCGCCTATGCAATGCGTACCGGTCGTACATGCGGAAACCATCGCCAGATTGGGGCCTTTCAGGCCGAACATCACGGACAGATTGCCGGAAATCATATTGATGATGGTGCCCTGGAATGAAAAATGGCGAGATCTTGCGCGGGCCTGCGGCCAGATATTCGTTATGCGTATCCTCGATCATCGGCAGTCCGCCGATGCCTGAGCCAATATTGACGCCGATGCGTTCTGCATTCTGCTCGGTTACTACCAGCCCGGAGTCCTTGTAAGCTTCTATGCCGGCGACCAGACCGAAGTGAATGAATCTGTCCATGCGACGGGCATCCTTGGCAGAAAGGAATTGCGTAACATCGAAATCCTTCACTTCACCGGCTATCTGCGCCGCCATGGCTTCCGCATTGAATTGGGTTATCCTGGCAATGCCGGATTTGCCAGCGACGATGTTCTGCCAAACTGCGGGAATCCCGATTCCGACCGGGGAAATGATCCCCAACCCGGTAATGACGACTCTGCGCTTAGACAAATTTACTCCGCCAAACAAAAAAGAAAGGAAAAAGCGAACAGGATGGGTGAACAGGAAAGGAAATGGATTATTTCTGATGCGCCAGGACGTAATCGATAGCTTGCTGTACTGTGGTGATCTTTTCAGCGTCTTCGTCGGGGATGTCGCATTCAAACTCTTCTTCAAGAGCCATGACCAATTCAACCGTATCCAGAGAGTCGGCACCCAAATCGTTGACAAAGGAAGATTCGTTCTTGACTTCAGACTCGTTAACACCCAGTTGTTCGGCGACGATCTTCTTAACACGTTGTTCAATAGACATCTTTATTCTCCCACCTTGATTAAAGTTCAAAAAACTGCGGCATTGTATCAAATTTGCCCGAAATTCCAAGCTGCTTGTATCGGCCAGCACTCGACTATCGTGTCCACGGCAAGAGCTCGGCCGGGGGGTCAGGCCGATGTCGATTCTTCAGCGGGCAATGGGGGCTGGCCATTCGCTGGCTGCTCACCCTGGGGGGCGATTTTTCTCTGCCGCTTTTCCTCTTGCTTCTTCTTCTTGGCAAGCTCTTTTTGACGTTTTTCGTAACTGTAATTTGGCTTTGCCATTTTGATCCCTATTCAAATCTGATTAGCTCAGGCGAGCCATGATAACAAATACTGCCTTGTGCAATCACCTACACATCGGCAAGGAGAAATGCTATTCCATATACATCCCGCCATTCACATGCAGGGTGACGCCCGTGATGTAAGCTGCACCCGGACCAGCCAGGAAAGCCACTGCAGCAGCGATGTCGGCAGGCTGGCCCAGGCGCTTCAGCGGCACGTGCTCAACCAGCTTGACGCGCTGTTCTTCGCCCAAGGCATGGGTCATGTCGGTATCGATAAAGCCCGGGGCGACGCAGTTCACGGTGATGTTGCGGCTGCCGATCTCCTGTGCGAGCGACTTGGTAAAGCCGACCATGCCGGCCTTGGAAGCGGCATAGTTGGCCTGCCCCGGATTACCCATACTGCCGACCACCGACGAGATACTGATGATACGCCCGGCCCTGGCCTTCATCATCCCGCGCAGCACCGCGCGGCTGAGGCGGAACACCGATTTGAGATTGGTCGCCAGCACGTCATCCCACTCCTCATCGGTCATGCGCGCCAGCAGATTGTCGCGGGTGATGCCGGCATTGTTCACCAGTATCGTGATTTCGCCGAATTGCCTGCGCAACTCGCCCAGCACTTGTTCGGTCTGCGCCGCATCGTTGACGTTCAATGTCATGCCAGCCCCCTTGATACCCGCTGCATCCAGATATGCGCCGATCGCCTGCGCGCCCACGTCTCTGGTAGCCGTTCCGATCACGGTCGCGCCCTGCCGACCCAGTTCCAATGCGATGGCTTGGCCGATGCCGCGACTGGCTCCGGTCACGAGTGCGATCTGTCCTTGCAGTGTCATATCGAGTTCCCTATGCGAATGTAGTCAGAGCTTGCCTGAGGGCAGCACCGTCGTGAATGGCAAAAGCCTGCTGGTTGGTATCGATACGTTTGTTCAAGCCGGTCAATACCTTGCCCGGCGCGCATTCTACGTTATGGGTGATGCCCAGCCTGCCGAATTCGAGTACCGTTTCGACCCAGCGCACCGGCAGAATACAACTGGCGCACCAGCGCGTCCCTGATCGCCGCGGGATCCGAATAACTCTTGACATCGGCATTGTGCAGCACGGGAATGGCCGGAGCCTGCACCGGCACATTTGTCAGATAGTCACGCAATTGCTCCGCCGCACCCTTCAGCAAGACACAATGCGACGGCACACTCATCGGCAGCATGATCGCGCGCTTCGCGCCCCTGGCCTTGGCCAGTTCCATGCCGCGTTCCACTGCCGCACGATTACCGGCGATCACCACTTGTCCGGGAGAGTTGTAATTCACCGCCTCCAGCACTTCGCCTTGCGCGCCTTCGCTGCATACCGTACGCACCGCATCGTCATCCAGTCCGAGTATCGCCGCGATGCCGCCCACCCCTTCCGGCACAGCCTGCTGCATGCACTGCGCACGGTAGCGCACCAGCGGCAGCGCATCGGCAAAGCGCAATGCACCGGCCGCAACCAGCGCAGTGTATTCGCCCAGGCTGTGACCGGCCATGATGGCAGGCCTGGCACCGCCCTGAGCCTGCCAGGCACGGTACACTGCCACACCGGCAGTGAGCATGACAGGCTGGGTATTGACCGTCGCGTTCAGCTCTTCATCTGCGCCATCTGCCACCAGTTGCCAGAGATCCTGATTCAATACTTCCGAGGCTTCGGTGAAAGTGTCACGAACTGCAGCAAAGTCTGAATAACCGTTCATCATGCCGCGCGATTGCGAACCCTGGCCGGGAAAAACGAAAGCGAATTCAGTCATGTTCAACGCTACCACTTGATTAAAACAGCACCCCAGGTGAATCCGCCGCCCACTGCTTCCAGTATGATGTTTTGTCCCGGCTGGATGCGGCCATCGTGCACCGCCGCATCCAATGCCAACGGAATCGAGGCCGCCGAGGTATTGCCATGAGTGGCAACCGTGACGATCACATTGTCCATGCTCAAGCCGAGCTTCCTGGCAGTGGCTTCCATGATGCGGATATTGGCCTGATGCGGCACCAGCCAGCTGATGTCTGCACCGGTCAGGTCATTTTCTTCCAGCACTTCTTCGACTACTTCACTCAGCACCTTGACGGCGAACTTGAATACGGCCTGGCCTTCCATCTTGATGAATGGATCGCCTTGCACCTTCCCGTTGCGGATATTGCCTTCGGCTTTCAACATGCCGCGATGACTGCCATCGGCGTGCAACTTCGAGGCGATGATGCCGGGCGTTTCGGAGGCGCGCAATACGACTGCGCCCGCACCGTCGCCGAACAATACGCAGGTGGTGCGATCATTCCAGTCCAATATGCGCGACAGCACTTCCGCACCAACCACCAGTGCGGTCCTGGCCTGGCCTCCGCGTATATACAGATCAGCCGTGTTCATCGCATACACAAAACCGCCGCAAACCGCCTGCATGTCAAAAGCAGCGCCGTGGTTCTTGATGCCGAGTTTATCCTGCAATATGCATGCGGTGCTGGGGAAGACCTGATCCGGAGTGGTGGTCGCGACGATCACCAAATCAATCTCGTCCGCACCGATGCCGGCTGATTCGATAGCACGCAGGCTGGCTTGCAGGGCCAGGTCGCTGCACAGTTCGTTTTCTGCCGCAACATGTCTTTCGACGATGCCGCTGCGCGAAACGATCCAGTCATGCGTAGGTCTCGACGATTTTTTCCAGGTCATAATTGGTCAATGTTTTCGCGGGCAGATAACTTCCGGTGCCGATGATTTTTGAGAACATCAGGAAACCTCCGCTGCTTTTAGCAGATTCGAATGATGCCATTTTTCAATGTGTTCGCTGATATGCTGCAGCATGCCGCCGCGGGCCTCTTCCGCAGCGCGTTCTATGGCACAGCGAAATGCGAAGACATCCGCTGAACCGTGGCTCTTTACCACGATGCCCTTTAATCCAAGCAGGCTCGCGCCGTTATAGCGGCGGTGGTCCACCCTGCGCTTGAAGGCATTGAGCACCGGCATCGCCACCAGCGCGGTCAGCTTGGTGAAGATATTCCTGCCGAATTCATCGCGCAGGAAGCCTCCCAGCATTTGCGCCAGGCCTTCGGTAGTCTTTAATGCCACGTTGCCGACGAACCCGTCGCACACCACCACGTCGGTGGTGCCCTTGAAAATATCGTTGCCTTCGACGTTGCCGTAGAAATTCAGGTCACTGGCGCGCAGCAGATCGGCAGCCTGCTTGACCACTTCGTTGCCCTTGATCTCTTCGCTGCCGATATTCAGCAGACCAACCGTGGGATTGGGCTTGTGTTCCAGCGCGGTGACCAGCGTGGAGCCCATCAGCGCGAATTGCAGCAGATGCTCGGCGCTGCAATCCGTGTTGGCGCCCAAATCCAGCATGCAGACCTGGCCACTCCGGGTCGGCAGAAAGGACGCGATCGCCGGACGGTCTATGCCAGGGACGGTTTTCAACACATAGCGTGCCGTGGCCATCAGCGCGCCGGTATTGCCGGCACTCACGCAAGCCAATGCCTCACCGTTCTTGACCAGATTGATGCCGACACGCATCGAGGAATCCTTTTTGCCGCGCAGCGCGGATTGCGGCTGCTCGTCCATTCCCACGACTTCGCTGGCCGGATGTATGCGCAAATGCGGGCCGGCCTGCACGCCCCGGGCCCGCAACTCGGTTTCAATGGCATCGGGGATACCCACCAGAACGATGGTATCGCCGGGGAACTGCTTCAGATACTCGACTGCAGCGGGTATGGTGACCGAGGCGCCGTGGTCGCCACCCATCGCATCTATGGCTAATGTGACATCCACTAAGCGATCCTTGGCTAAGACTTACAGAAAAGAAAACGCAGCCGACCGCAATGATCGGCTGCGTAATTTAAGGTGCTATTCGCCCTTGGTCTTGACTACCTTCTTGCCGCGGTAAAAACCGGTGGGGCTGATATGGTGACGCAGATGAACCTCGCCCGTGGTTGGCTCAACCGCGGTCGCCGGGTTGGTCAAAAAATCATGGGCACGGTGCATGCCGCGCTTGGATGGGGACTTTTTATTTTGCTGAACTGCCATGATAACTACTCCTAAAAAAACTGTTCAATTACGCTTCAATTCTGCCAAAACCGCAAAAGGATGCTTGACACCACCATGGACATCTTCGCCATTTTTCATCTGACAAGCGCCCAATTCATGTTTGGGAGCGATCGGCAGGCTTAACAAAATCTCTTCTTCCAACAATTCCAGAACATCCAGGTGAGTATCTGCCAGGATGCTGTCGAACTCCTCATCATCATCGTCCAGCGCGTCCAGGCTTGCCTGGTCGCGCAGCAACAAACGCGTCTCAAGCCGTAGCGGGTAATCCAGCCCGTTCAAACAGCGCTGACAACGCAAGCTGCATTGCCCTGCGATGCCCAGATCCAGAAAATGAGTGCCTTTTCCATCCACACCACCTTGCATTGAATATCCCAAGACCCCCTGGGGGGTTTCCAGCATATCCAGCAAACGCGGCAATTCGGCAAGCGGCGCTTCACCGTTGATTCTCCGGCCATTTCTGGCAAAATCCAGGCTATCGATGAAAGGCCGTGCATACATGAGGCGCGCATGATATATTTTTCGCTGCTCTCTGTCAAAAATTCCAAGGAATATTGTTGAATTCTCAGTTGCTTGTCCTCGCTTCAAGCTCGATTTACCGCAGTGAACTGCTTAAACGGCTCCAGCTCCCTTTCGAGATCGCCGTGCCGGATGTGGACGAAACGCCGCTGCCGGATGAATCTGCCCGGGCTACCTCGGCGCGCCTGTCACAGGAAAAGGCGCATGCGGTAGCAGCTGATTATCCTGATGCACTGATCATCGGGTCCGACCAGGTCGCCCTGTTGGAAGGCAGGCAGATCGGCAAGCCGCTGATCCATGACAATGCCGTCAAGCAGCTGCGCGCGATGCGCGGCAAGACCACCTGCTTCTACACGGCACTGACACTGCTGAATAGCAAAACCGGCAATATACAGACCGAGGTTGCGGAAAATTCCGTCACGCTGCGTGACCTCAGCGATGAAGAGATCGATGGCTACCTGCTCAAGGAGCAACCCTACCATTGCGCGGGCAGCGCAAAAACAGAAGGACTGGGCATCGCGCTGATCAGCGCGATGTCCGGCGCAGATCCCAACGCCTTGATCGGGCTGCCGCTGATTCTGTTGATCCGGATGCTGCGCCGCGAAAACGTGCGGCTGTTCTGAGTATGCCGACCAGGCCGGGCATACTCTACCTGATTCCCTGCACGCTGGGCGACACCCCGCCAGAACAGGTCTTGCCGCAGCACGTCATCGCCGTGGCGCGTAGACTGGGCCATTTCGTCGTCGAGCAACCCAAGACTGCACGTCAATTCCTTTCCGCCCTCAAACCCGAACGGCCGCTCCAATCCCTGCACTTCGCCACACTGAACCAGCACACCGCCGCCCAGGACCTGGCTGAACTGCTTGCTCCACTGCTGGCCGGACACGATATCGGCCTGATATCCGAAGCGGGCTGTCCGGGCGTCGCCGATCCAGGAGCAGAATTGGTCAATCTGGCGCACTGCAATGGCATCCGCGTTGTCCCGCTGGTCGGACCCTCGTCAATTCTGCTGGCGTTGATGGCTTCCGGCCTGAATGGTCAGCGCTTCGCTTTTCATGGCTATTTGTCGATAGCAGAACCGGAAAGAGACAAGGCCATTTCGAAACTGGAAGCCGAATCGGCAACGCTCAAACAAACCCAGATATTTATCGAAACTCCGTACCGCAACGAAAAAATATTCGCTGCGCTGCTTGCCCGTTGCCGCCCGCAAACGCTGCTATGCGTAGCCACCGATATCACTTTGCCCGGCGAACAAATCCTGACGTTATCGATCGGGCAATGGAAATCGCGGCCTGTCCCCCAACTGAACAAACGCCCGAGCATATTTCTGCTGCTAGGTAAAAGCTAATTTAGTTGCCCAACCAGCCGCTTTCTGGTATTAAAGCGGACTTTAAAATTTTTCCCGTTGGAGAAGCGCAATGCCGGTACAGCCACACAAACCCATCGCCCCTTATAAACCAAAGAAGGGCGAGACTTACATGAACCCCAAACAGCTCGACCATTTTCGCCAGATCATGAACGATATCAAGGACGGGCTGGGCAAGGATATCGATCGCACCGTACACACCATGCAGGACGAAGCGACCGTATTTGCCGATCCAAATGACCGCGCCACGCAAGAATCCGACATGGGACTGGAATTGCGCAACCGTGACCGCGAGCGTAAACTCATCAAGAAAATCAATGAGATGATTGCGAAGATCGATGCCGGTGAATACGGTTACTGCGATAACTGCGGTGTCGAGATCGGCCTGGACCGGCTCGAAGCAAGGCCGACTGCCACGCTGTGCATAGACTGCAAGACCCTGGACGAGATACGCGAAAAACAGGTCGCGAAATAACATTTCGCTGCAGGCCCTTCAGCAGTGTGTCGGACTCAAAAATCCGCCCTGTTGAACAAATAAAAAGCCCCGCAACAATCCGCGGGGCTTTTTATTGGGACGGGCAGCTTATTAGTCTGCGGCAGGGGCAGCTTCCGGCGCAGCCAGCAATGCCTTCATGCTCAGCTTCATGCGGCCCTTGTCGTCGACTTCCAGGACCTTTACGCGCACGATCTGGCCCTCCTTCAGATGGTCTGACACGCTTGCGACGCGCTCGTGGGCGATCTGGGAGATGTGCAACAGACCGTCTTTGCCCGGCAACACATTGACCAAAGCGCCAAAGTCGAGCAGCTTGACCACCGGCCCTTCATATATCTTGCCTACTTCCACGTCGGCCACGATGTCTTCGATGCGTTTCCTGGCCAGTTCGCCAGCTTCGCCGCTCACACAGGAGATGGTGATATTACCTGTGTCATCGATGTCGATAGTCGTGCCGGTTTCTTCGGTCAGCGCACGGATCACCGCGCCGCCCTTGCCGATCACATCGCGGATCTTTTCCGGATTGATCTTCATCTTGATCATGCGCGGCGCAAATTCGGAAACTTCGGTGCGCGCATTCGGCATGGCCTGCTTCATCAAGCCAAGAATGTGCATACGGCCTTCACGTGCCTGGATCAGAGCGGCCTGCATGATATCGCGCGTGATACCGTTGATCTTGATGTCCATTTGTAATGCGGTAACGCCAGCCTCGGTGCCGGCCACCTTGAAATCCATGTCGCCCAGATGATCTTCGTCACCGAGAATGTCGGTCAGCACCGCAAAACGGTTGCCTTCCTTGATCAGGCCCATCGCAATTCCTGCCACGTGCGCCTTGAGCGGCACACCGGCGTCCAACAACGACAGGCATCCGCCGCACACTGAAGCCATCGAACTGGAACCGTTGGATTCGGTGATTTCAGATACCACGCGCATCGCGTAGCCAAACTCCTCCTCGCTGGGCAACACCGCAACCAGCGCGCGCTTGGCCAAACGGCCGTGGCCGATTTCGCGGCGCTTGGGCGTACCCACACGGCCTGTTTCACCGGTCGAATATGGCGGAAAATTGTAATGCAGCATGAAGCGGTCGGAATATTCGCCTTGCAGTGCGTCGATCTTCTGCGAATCGCGCATGCTGCCCAGGGTTGCCACGACGATAGCCTGTGTTTCGCCGCGGGTGAACAAGGAAGAACCGTGGACGCGCGGCAATACGCCGTTGCGTATCGTAATCGGACGCACCGTGCGCGTGTCGCGGCCGTCGATGCGGGGTTCGCCGCTGAGAATCTGCCCGCGCACGATCTTGGCCTCCAGCGCGCTGAACAGATCGTTGACGTGGTTCTTCTGGCTGGCGATCACTTCCGGCGTCATTGCCACCATTACCTTGTCGCGTATCGCGGCTACCGCATCGGTACGCGCCTGCTTGGAACGGATCGCATAGGCCTTGCCAAGCTCGGCTTCGGCAATGCTGGCGATCTGCGCGATCAATGCCTCGTCCTTTGCAGGCGCAGTCCAATCCCAGGCATCGGCACCGGCCGCATCGGCCATTTCGTTGATCGCGTTGATGACCACCTGCATCTGTTCGTGGCCGAACATCACCGCGCCCAGCATGATCTCTTCGGACAATTGCTGCGCTTCGGATTCCACCATCAATACGGCGCGCTCGGTGCCGGCAACCACCAGGTCCATCTGCGATGTCTGCAGCTCAGTCGCAGTCGGGTTGAGCAGATACTGGCCGTTGGCATATCCTACCCGTGCAGCGCCTATCGGTCCGTCGAACGGGACGCCAGACAACGCCAAGGCTGCAGATGCGCCTATCATCGCGGGGATATCGGCATCGATTTCCTCATCCGAAGACATCACCGTCGCGACGATCTGTATTTCGTTGTAGAAACTCTCCGGGAACAGCGGGCGCAGCGGTCGATCAATCAGCCGCGAGGTCAGGATCTCCTTTTCGCTGGGCCGGCCTTCGCGCTTGAAGAACCCACCGGGGATCTTGCCGGCGGCATAAGTCCGCTCCTGGTAATCCACGGTCAGCGGGAAGAAGTCCTGCTCCGGTTTGGTATCTTTTCTGGCGACCACCGTGACCAGCACCACCGTATCATCAAGGCTGACCATCACCGCACCGCTGGCCTGGCGCGCGATCTCACCTGTCTCCAGCGTAAGCTGATGGTTGCCGTATGCGAATGTTTTTTTATAATGACTCAAGATAGACCTCTCCAGATAAAGCAACTAACCATTCGGCTACGCTGGCAAACTACGCCAGCCATGTCGCTGGTTATGTGCAGGGTATGCGGCGCTGTCGCGGCACACGTTGTGACTAGACAAAAAAACGCGGGTCGCTTGAGCGACCCGCAGCATGCATATGCTTATTTGCGAATTTCCAGACGCTGGATCAACGCGCGGTATCCGGCATCATTGGTTCGTTTCAGGTAATCCAGCAGCTTGCGGCGGCGGCTGACCAGACGCAGCAAACCGCGCCGTGAATGGTGATCCTTCACGTTTTCCTTGAAATGCTCGGTCAGATAAGCGATGCGCGCTGTGATCAGGGCCACCTGCACTTCGGGGGAACCCGTGTCGCTCTTGGCACGTTGAAAATCGGTCACGATTTGCGCTTTTTGTGCGGCGGTAATTGCCATTTGGTCTTGTTCTCCTAAAAAAGTGCGGCATTCTACCCTTTATCGGGGGTCTTGCTCAACCCCAATATTTCCACCGGTCCGGCAATTGCGGCTTGCTTCGCCACACTGGACAGCAGCCGTTCAGGGGCGAGACGGTGGCCCAGGAGCATCCCTACCCCGATAAATCCCTGCGGTCCGATCAGGCTGACCCTGCCATCCGGCAGACCTGTATCCAGCCCAAGCCGCTGACCTTGAGCCAGGCGTTTGATTTGCCCGGCATCCAGTTGCAGCCCGGGCATGTCCGGCAGCAGGGATTCCAGCGGCAGAACACAAGCATCCCGCTCGGCGCCGGTCATCGCCTCCAATTGCTGCAAGGTATAGCCATCGCTCAAATCAAAATGCGCTATCGCGGTGCGGCGCAGACCGGCCAGATGTGCGCCGCAACCCAGTGCCGCGCCGATATCTTCGGCAAGCGTGCGGATATAGGTGCCCTTGCTGCAGCGCACCGTGATGTCCATTTCATTGCCGCTGAAACTGTTCAGCACCAGTCCGTGTATCACCACGCTGCGCAGTTCGCGCTTTATGGTTTCGCCATTGCGGATGTATTCATACAGCGGTTTGCCCTGGTGTTTGAGCGCGCTGTGCATCGGGGGCAGCTGCCGGATCTCGCCGCGGAATCTCTCCAGCACGGCATCGACATCGGATCGCTTAACTTCGACCGGATGTTCGGCTGTGATTTCCCCTTCGGCATCGCCAGTGGTGGTAGTTTGTCCCAGGCGCAGCAACGCGCGATAGGTCTTGTCGGCATCCAGCAGTGCATTGGAAAATTTGGTCGCTTCGCCAAAACAGATCGGAAGCAAGCCAGTGGCAAGAGGGTCCAGCGTCCCGGTATGCCCGGCTTTTTCGGCCTGGAACAAACGGCGGACTTTTTGCAGGGCATCGTTGGAACTCAGTTCCAGTGGCTTATCGAATAACAGGACACCATCCAGTGGACGGGAATTTCGTCGTGCCATCAGTATAACCCCTGAGGACTACTGCTTGTCGTCGTGATGATGGTCGCTGGCAACCGCCTGGTCGATGAGTTGCGACAAGCGGCTGCCGCGCTCGACCGAGGCATCGTAGACGAAATGCAATTGCGGCATGACGCGCAGCTTGATGCTGTGCGCCAACTGACTGCGCACGAAACCGCTGGCATGATCCAAACCTTGCTGGGCTTCTTCGTGCTTGCCATCCAGACGGGTAAAAAAAACCTTGGCATGAGAATAATCGCCCGCCACTTCAACGCCGGTAATGGTCACCAGGCGCACGCGCGGATCATTGATCTGCAAGCGCACCAGTTCTGCAATTTCGCGCTGCATTTGCTGGGCGATGCGGTCGGTTCTGGCAAAGTTAGCCATTAGAGCGCGCGTGCGACTTCGACGATCTCGTAGGCTTCCAGCTTGTCGCCCACCGCCAGGTCGTTGAAATTCTTCACCGACAAACCGCACTCGAAATTGGCCTTCACTTCCTTCACGTCATCCTTGAAGCGCTTCAGCGAATCGAGCTCGCCGTCGTGTATCACCACGTTGTCGCGCAGCACGCGCACCTTCGCACCGCGCTTGATCATGCCTTCCAGCACGTAACAGCCGGCGATCGTACCCACCTTGGAGACGGTGAACACCTGGCGCACTTCGACCATGCCCATGATGCTCTCGCGTTTCTCGGGAGCCAGCATGCCGGACAGCGCCGCCTTGATCTCATCCACCATCGCATAGATGATGTTGTAGTAACGGATATCCACACCCGAGGACTCCGCCAGCTTGCGCGCAGCCGCATCGGCACGGGTGTTGAAGCCGATGATGATCGCCTTGGAAGCCAGGGCCAGATTGACATCCGACTCGGTGATCGCGCCCACCCCGCCGTGGATCAGATTGACCTTGACTTCGCTGGTGGAAAGCTTTTGCAGCGACTGGGCGATCGCCTCGGCCGAGCCCTGCACATCGGACTTGACGATCAGCGACAGGGTGCGCACTTCGCCCTCGCCCATCTGTTCGAACATATTCTCGAGTTTGGCAGCCTGCTGTTTGGCAAGTTTCACGCCGCGATACCTGCCTTGCCGGAATAGCGCGATCTCGCGGGCGCGCTTTTCGTCCGCCAGCACCATCAGCTCTTCACCGGCCGCGGGAACTTCGGACAGACCTTGTATTTCGACCGGAATGGATGGCCCGGCCTCGTTGACCGCCTTGCCATTCTCATCCAGCATCGCGCGCACCCGACCGAACACCGAACCAACCAGAACTGCGTCGCCGCGCTTCATCGTTCCGGACTGTATCAACACTGTCGCGACCGGCCCCTTGCCCTTGTCCAAACGCGCTTCGATCACCAGTCCCTTGGCGTGCGTGTCGCGCGGGGCTTTCAATTCCAGCACTTCGGCCTGCAACAGCACGCCTTCCAGTAATTGATCTATGCCCTGCCCCGACTTGGATGAAACCTCGACGAACATCGCGTCGCCACCCCAATCTTCCGGCGTCACGCCTTCGGCGACCAGTTCCTGTTTGACGCGCTCGACATTGGCCTCCGGTTTGTCGATTTTGGTCACCGCCACCACCAGCGGCACATTGGCAGCCCTGGCATGCGCAATAGCCTCCCTGGTCTGCGGCATCACGCCGTCATCCGCGGCCACCACCAGAATCACGATATCCGTGGCTTTGGCGCCACGTGCGCGCATCGCGGTGAACGCCTCATGACCGGGTGTGTCGAGGAAAGTGATCATGCCGCGCGGCGTATCGACGTGGTAGGCGCCGATGTGCTGAGTGATGCCGCCCGCTTCGCCTGATGCGACGCGGGTACGGCGTATGTAGTCGAGCAACGAGGTCTTGCCATGATCGACGTGGCCCATCACAGTAACGACCGGTGCACGCGGCTCCAGCACCAGATCATGATGCGCTTCGGTGTCGAGCAGATAGGCGTCCGGATCGTCGAGTTTGGCTGCTTTCGCGATATGCCCCATCTCTTCGACCACGATCATTGCGGTTTCCTGGTCGAGTACTTGATTGATGGTCACCATCGAACCCATGTTCATCAATACCTTGATGATCTCGCCAGCCTTCACCGACATCTTCTGCGCCAGTTCGGCCACAGTGATGGTTTCCGGGACAGCCACTTCATGGACGATAGGCTCGGTCGGCAGCGAAAATGCGTGTTCCGGCTCAGCAGCATGCTTGACGTGCTTGTCATGGCGCGGCGCACGCACCGGGGAGGCCCAGACCGGCGTTTTCTCGCCGGTTTTGACCGGCGTGCGTTTCTTGTGTCCCTTCTCATCCCAGGGGCTGGCCTTGGCTTCGGGTTTGGGCTTTTTGGCGGGCTTGGCTATCTTGTCACCCGGTTTGGGCGCAGGTTTGTGCAAAGTTCCTTCGGCTAGGTTGACAGCGGGTGCTGCGGCAACGGGAGCAGCTTCGGCTGCTTTTGCCACGACCGGCTGCGGCTCAGGTTCGGCCGTTTTCTGGGCAGTCTTGCGTTTGCTGCGTTCCTGTTTGACTTGCAATTCGGCTGCCTGACGCGCCGCCAATTCCGCCTGCAGGCGTGCTTCTTCCTCGCGCGCAGCCAGTTCCTGCTCATTCAAAAGCTTTGCGGCCTTGCCCTTTTTGGGCGTGGCCGCCGCTTCAACCGGTGTTACAGGTACTGCCGCTTCAGCAGGCGCAGCCGGAGCGACCACGCGGCGCTTGCGCACTTCCACCTGAATGGTGCGGGCACGGCCGGTACTGTCCGCTTTCTTGATTTCGCTGGTTTCGCGGCGGATCAGGGTGATCTTCTTGGCGGGTTTTTCGGCACCATGCGCCTGGCGCAAATGCTCCAGCAATTTTGCCTTGTCCTTTTCCGACAAGGGATCTGTTTCCTGCTCCTTGGCGATCCCAGCCGCCTTCAGCTGCTCGAGCAGCAAAGCAACCGGCAATCCCAGTTCAGCCGCAAATTGCGTTACGTTCAATTTTCCCATTACCGTCCTTATAAACTACTCTAGCCAACTCAGGCAAACCAGGGTGCGCGTGCCGCCATGATCAACGCATTGGCACGTTCGCCTTCCATGCCGGAAAGCTCCACCAGCTCATCCACATCCAGATCCGCCAATTGTTCCTGTGTCGAGATACCCTTTGCCGCCAGAGTGCGCGCAGTCTGCTCATCCATGCCTTCCAGCTTGAGCAAATCTTCGATACCGTGCTCCACCTTTTCCTCGCTGGCGATCGCCGCTGTCAAAAGCGCATTACGCGCACGGCTGCGCAGCTCGTTCACCGTCGCTTCGTCGAAGGATTCAATCTCCAGCATCTCTTCCAGCGGCACATAGGCCACTTCTTCCAGCGTGTTGAATCCTTCCTGCACCAGGATATCGGCGACTTCTTCGTCCACGTCCAGCTTTTCCATGAACAACGCGCGGGTCCTGGAAAACTCCTCGTTATGTTTCTCGCTGGACTGTTCCACCGTCATGATGTTGAGTTCCCAGCCGGTCAATTCGCTGGCCAGGCGCACGTTCTGCCCGCCGCGCCCGATGGCCTGCGCCAGATTATCTTCCTCGACCACTACATCCATGCTGTGCCGCTCCTCATCCACGACGATGCTGCTTACTTCCGCCGGCGCCAGCGCGTTGATGACATAAGTGGCCGGATCTTCGGCCCAGAGGATGATGTCCACACGCTCGCCCGCCAGTTCGTTGGTGACGCCCTGCACGCGCGAACCGCGCATACCGACGCAGGTGCCGATCGGGTCGATGCGAGGGTCATGCGACAGCACTGCGATCTTGGCGCGTGAACCGGGATCGCGTGCCGCACTGACGATCTCCAGCAGCTTTTCCTCGATTTCAGGCACCTCGAGCTCAAACAGCTTAACCAGCAATTCGGGCGAGGTGCGCGACAAAATCACTTGCGGCCCGCGTGCGCTGCGATCCACGCGCAGCAAATGCGCCTTGACACGATCCCCGACGCGCAGATTTTCCTTGGGTATCATCTGTTCCCGCGGCAGCAGGGCTTCGATTTTGCCAAACTCGATGATTGCATTGCCGCGCTCGAGTCGCTTGACCGTCCCTGACACCAGATGCTCTTTGCGGTCCATGAAGTCGGACAAAACCTGTTCGCGTTCTGCATCCCTGATCTTCTGAAAAATGACCTGTTTTGCAGCCTGCGCCCCAATGCGCCCGAAATCCACGGGTTCCAATGGTTCTTCGACGAACTCTCCGACTTGAATGCCGGGATTGAGCTTTTGCGCTTCTTCCAGTTTGATATGCAAGTCCGGCGTTTCGAAGGTCTCGTCGTCCATCACCTCCCAGCGTCGGAAAGATTCATTTTCACCGGTGTCGCGATCTATCGCCACGCGCACGTCGGCTTCTTCCGCAAAGCGCTTTTTGGTCGCTGAGGCCAGGGCGGATTCCAGCGCTTCGAACACGATCTCCTTGTCCACGTTCTTTTCACGCGAAAGCGCATCCACCAACAACAAAATTTCACGACTCATACCATATCTCCGGCAAATGAACTGCTATACATCAAAACTAAAAAATCGGCACCAAGCGCGCCTTATCCAAATTTGACAATTCAATTGCCACTGGATTTCCGTCAACGTTCAATTGCAATATCCCGCCGCTGACCTCGCCTATCACACCGACGAAGTTCTTCCGCCCGGCCAGCGGCATACGCAGCTTGAGTTGCACTTTTTCACCGGCAAAGCGCATAAAATCGGCCTCCTTTTTGATCGGTCTGTCCAATCCCGGCGAAGAAACCTCCAAGCGGTCATAATCGACATTTTCAACCAGAAACAAACGCGTCAACTGCTTGCTTACCACCTGGCAATCATCCACAGTGACCCCTTCAGGCTTATCGATGAACACGCGCAACATCCCGCGGCCGGTGCGCTCAACGTCCACCAATTCATAACCCAAGCCGTTTACCGCCGTCTCGACCAGCTTCACTACATCCATAGATCCAGCTTCACCACGTACAAAAATATACCCTGCAAATAAAAAACGGGCTCGAAGCCCATCTCAAAACGCCGCGCATTGTAGCAAAATTCGCCGTCAAATGGAATTTGATTTAGAAGTCATCCTGATAGCGTACCGTGATCGGGTAACGCCAGTCCTTGCCATAACTCCGTTCCGTGATGCGCACCCCCACCGCAGACTGGCGGCGTTTATATTCGCTGATGCGGATCAGGTGCACTACCCTGCGCACATCCGCCTCGGCATAGCCGCGCGCGATGATTTCCGGGATTGCCAGATTCTGTTCGACATAGCACGCCATGATGGCGTCCAGTACATCATACGGCGGCAGACTGTCCTGGTCAGTCTGGTCTGGGCGCAATTCGGCGCTGGGCGGGCGTGTGATGATGCGCTCAGGGATGACTACGCCCAGCGTGTTGCGGTAGCGCGCCAGGCGGTACACCAGGGTTTTGCTGACATCCTTGAGCACCGCGAAACCGCCTGCCATATCTCCGTATAGTGTGGCATAGCCCACGGTCATCTCGGACTTGTTCCCGGTCGTCAACACCAGTGATCCCAATTTATTGGACAATGCCATCAGCAGGGTGCCGCGTATCCGCGCCTGCAGGTTCTCCTCAGTGGTATCCACGGCATGTCCGGCAAAAGCCGTCTTCAGTTCGGCCAGATAACTACTGAACATAGGCTCTATGGGAATTTCGTCATATCTCGCTCCGAGGGTTTTCACCATCTCGCGAGAGTCATCCAGGCTGATGCGGGCCGTATAGGGAGACGGCATCATCACCGCATGGACCTTGTCTGCGCCCAGTGCATCTACTGCTATTGCCAGCGTCAATGCAGAATCAATGCCGCCTGACAATCCCAGCAACACGCCTGGGAAGCGGTTTTTGGCGACATAGTCCCGCACGCCGTTACACAGCGCCCGGTAGACGCCTGCTTCCAGACTTGGCTCCGGAACGAGTGCCCCCACCGGTCTGAAGCCGTCGTGCATTTCCAGTATCGACAAGGACTCATCGAAAAATCCGCACTGCGCCGTCAATTCACCCTGACCATCCATCGCAAACGAGCCGCCGTCAAAAATCAGCTCATCCTGGCCGCCCACCATATTGGCATAGATCACCGCCATGCCGGTCTCGGATATCCGTTTGCGCAGGACCTTATAACGGGATTCCTGCTTGCCGATGGCGTAAGGAGAGGCATTCAGCACCAGCAGAACCTGGGCGCCCGCTTCGCGCGCCTGGCGGGCGACATCCGGTTCCCAGACATCCTCGCAGATGTTCAGCGCAAAGCGGATGCCTCCCATTTCAAACAGGGACGGTTCTGTGCCCTGCTCGAAATAGCGCTTCTCGTCGAACACGGCATAATTGGGCAGTTCATGCTTGAAATACGTGGCGGCGATCGCGCCATCGCGGATCAGCGAGACGGCGTTGTAGCGTTTCCCGTCGAGTTCATGGGGATGTCCGACGATCACGGCGATGCCGGCTATCCTCACGGCCAGGTCATCCAGCGCCTGTGCGCATGCATGATAGAAACCGTCACGCAGCAGCAAGTCTTCCGGTGGATAACCGCACAGGCTCAGTTCGGGCGTCAATAACAACTGCGCCCCCTGTTGCCTGGCCTGCTCGGCACAATTCAGAATTTTTTCGGCGTTGCCGAACAAATCACCCAACACGCAATTAATTTGTGCGATCGCCAGTTTCATGGATAGGCTTGAAATATACCAAAGGAGCGCATCTTACCATCGTGGCACACGCCTGTTACCGGCAGCCAATCACGGCAACTTGTCCTGATCCTGGTCCTCGATCATTTCCACAGCTTCGATTTTGGCAAATTGCTCGCTGATTTTCCGGCTGCTGATTTGCACGTCGTCTACATCCTTGTTTGCCTGGCGGATATGCTCGGACAGTTTCTTCATGCGTTCATCGAAGCGCTTGAAATCCCCACTCAGTTTCCCCAGCTCGTGTTGAATGATATGCACTTGTTCGCGCATCTGCACGTCCTTCATCACTGCGCGTGCAGTGTTCAATACGGCCATCAGCGTGGTCGGAGAGACGATCCAGACATGCTTGTGCATCGCGTATTCAACCAGGTCGGAATGGTAAGCGTGGATCTCGGCAAACACCGCTTCAGCAGGGACAAACATCACCGCACCGTCCGAGGTTTCATTGCGGATCAGGTATTTCTGGCTGATATCCTCGATGTGCTTCTTGATGTCCAGCTTGAATTGTTTGCGGGCTGCGAGCTTGTCCGATTCGGCCAGATCCTGATCCAGCATGCGGTGATAGTTCTCCAGCGGGAACTTGGCATCCACCGGAACTTTACCTGTCGGCTGCGGCAGGATCAACAGGCAATCCACCCGGTTGCCGTTGGAAAGTTTTTCCTGGAATGAATAGGCATCCGGCGGAAGAATATTCCGCACCAGCCCCTCCAGCTGCACCTCTCCGAAGGCTCCGCGCGAGCGTTTGTCGCCCAGCAAATGTTGCAGACTGACCACATTTGTGGTCAGTCCGTCGATCTTCTTCTGCGCCTCGTCTATCGTAGCGAGCCGTGTCATCACATTGGTAAAAGTCTCGTTGGTCTTCTTGAAACCTTCATCCAGCCGTTCAGCGACCTTGCCGGAAATCTGCTCCAGCCGCGCATCGGTACTCTTGGTGAGGCCCTCAATGGTCTGAGTCAGCATATCGGTGCTGCGCTTCATGGTGGACTGGATCAATTCCTGGTCGGCGCGGCCTTGCACGGCAAGTTGCTTCAACATTTCTTCCCGGGTAGCTGCAAGACCTGAATGCTGCGCAAGCTGCAAAACCTGCATCTCCTCGCGCGTGAGCTTGAGTTCCTGAGCGACGATCTGGCGCAAACGCTCCGAACTATCCAGCGTGGCCTGCGCCATGCGGTCGCCCAGCCTGGTCAAGCCAGCATGTAAATCGCTTAGCATCAGACGATGTTTCTCTTCCAGCGCACTCGTCAACACCGCCGGCAATCCGGTTTGTGATCTTCCGAGCGAAAACATCCGTACCGCCAGTATTATCAAGGCGGCAAGGATGAAGAGCAGCAGAACGATGGCGATGACTTCCAGCATGGCGGTCAACCAAAAAAAACGCCGTGCAGTATAACACTGCACGGCGTTGATCTTTTAGATCGGCGAACCGGCTATAAGCCGCGCGCCTGGCGCTTGCGCTCGTTTTCGGTCAGGTAACGTTTGCGGACGCGCACGGATAACGGGGTGATCTCCACCAACTCGTCGTCGTCGATGAATTCGACTGCCGATTCCAGCGTCAAGCGGATCGGCGGGGTCAGGCGCACCGCCTCATCGGTGCCGGAAGCGCGCACGTTGGTCAGCTGCTTGCCCTTGATCGGGTTGACCACCAGATCGTTGTCGCGGCTGTGGATGCCGATCACCATGCCTTCGTAGAGTTTGTCGCCGGGCGACACGAACATGCGGCCGCGGTCCTCCAGTTTCCACAACGCGTACGCGACGGCCTCGCCATTTTCCGCGGAGATCAGCACGCCGTTGCGGCGGCCCGGCATCTCGGCCTTGACCGGCGCGTAATCATCGAACACGTGCGCCATGATGCCGGTGCCGCGCGTCATGGTCATGAATTCGGACTGGAAGCCGATCAGGCCGCGTGCCGGAATGCGGTACTCCAGGCGCACCCGGCCATGCCCGTCAGGCTGCATGTCCTGCAAATCACCGCGGCGGCGGCCCAGCTCTTCCATCACCGCGCCCTGATTGCTGTCTTCCACGTCCACGGTCAGCACCTCGAACGGCTCGCATTTCTCGCCATTGATCTCGCGGTAGACCACGCGCGGTTTGCCGACCCCCATCTCGAAGCCTTCGCGGCGCATGTTCTCGAGCAGTATGGTCAGATGCAACTCTCCGCGCCCGGCCAGCAGGAACACATCCGCTTCGCTGGTATCCTCGACGCGCAGTGCGACGTTCACCAGCAATTCCTTGTTCAGGCGGTCGCGTATCTGGCGGCTGGTGACGAACTTTCCCTCCTGGCCGGCCAGCGGCGAGGTGTTGACCATCAGGTTCATCGTCAGCGTCGGCTCATCGATCTTCGGCATCGGCAAGGCTTCCGGCTTGTTCACGTCGGCCAGTGTGACACCGATACCGATCTCCTCGATACCGTTGACCAGCACGATGTCGCCGGCAAGCGCCTCGTCCAGCAAAACGCGTTCGATACCGCGAAAGCCCAACACCTGGTTCACCCGGGCGCGCTTCGGCGGCTTGTCGCCGTTCAGCACCATCACATCCTGGCCGGGCTTGATGCGGCCGCGGCGCACGCGCCCGACGCCGATGCGGCCGACGAAGCTGGAGTAGTCCAGCGCGGAGATCTGCAATTGCAAGGGAGCGTCCGCATCGGTATTCGGCGCCGGCACATTCCTGATCACCGCATCGAACAGCGGGCGCATGTCAGGACTGGGCTGGGCCAGATCCAGCGTGGCGTAGCCGTTCAGCGCCGAGGCATACACCACCGGGAAATCCAGCTGTTCATCCGTCGCACCCAGCTTGTCGAACAAATCGAATGTCTGGTTGATCACCCAATCGGGGCGGGCCCCGTCGCGATCCACCTTGTTGATCACAACGATGGGGCGCAAGCCCAGTGCTAGGGCCTTCTTGGTGACGAAGCGGGTTTGCGGCATCGGGCCTTCGACCGCGTCCACCAGCAGCAGCACTCCGTCCACCATGCCCAGCACCCGCTCTACTTCGCCGCCGAAATCGGCATGGCCGGGTGTGTCCACGATGTTGATGTGCACCCCTTCATATTCGACCGCACAGTTCTTCGCCAGAATGGTGATGCCGCGCTCCTTTTCCAGGTCGTTGCTGTCCATCACGCGTTCGGCGACGTGTTTATGCGCAGCAAACGAGCCCGCCTGGCTCAGCAGCTTGTCCACCATGGTGGTCTTGCCGTGATCAACGTGGGCGATGATGGCGATATTACGGATTTCGCGGGACATGAGAACTGCCTTGCTATATGAAAAGGGCGCGCATTCTAGCACAGCGCGAGGCACAACAAACTTTCCTGATAAAATTGCCTCGTTGGCTTTCTATCAAAACCTGAAGCAACCCACACCAGAAGCAATGTTTAGCCATGCCGCGTCGACCCCGCATCCACCTTGATGGCGTTCCGCTGCACATCGTGCAGCGTGGGCACAACCGCCAGCCCTGCTTCTTCGCAGAAGAGGATTATCATACCTACATCCACTGGCTGAGCGAAGCGCTGAAAAAGGTACCTTGCGACCTCCACGCCTACGTGCTGATGACCAATCATATCCACCTGCTGCTCACACCCAGGGACGCCAACGTCGTGCCGCAACTCATCATCGCCTTGGGCAGGCCACGTTTTCCTTAATGTCGACCTGACTGATGCAACCATGCCAGATGACTTTTCACTTGAATCAATCGATGCGAAAACTTTCGCTGGCTTTTATTTTTTCTATCCGTATAATGCGCGGCTTGTCGCCACTGAGGCGGCATTGGTTCATCGTTATCTGACCTACCTCTGGCGCGCATGAAAATCGCGCCTGTCTAAAAAGCCCACCCAGATTCTCTCACGGGAATTCTCTCGGGTTTTCCGGTTAGCAACGATGTTTTATGTGCCGGTTAACTCCCTCCCAGTTCAACGGGTTGTTCCAATACCAGCGCTTACTTGGGAACTGCAGAAGTTCGTCATGCCGGAATCCGATTCGGCATTCAGTTGCTTTTGACTGGATGTTGTCCCGCGTCCGCATGCCGAAATGGGTGCCCTTTGATATTAAAATAAGGAAGCAAGATGTCATTTGAAAATTTGAATTTGAACGCCGCGATACTCAAGGCGATCGCCGAAACCGGCTACACCGAGCCCACACCGATCCAGGCCCAGGCTATTCCCGAGATCATGGCCGGCCACGACCTGATGGCCTCATCGCAGACCGGCAGCGGCAAGACTGCCGCGTTCATTCTGCCCGCACTGAACCGTTTGGCCACGCCGTCCGCATTGCCGGGAAAGGGCCCGCGCGTGCTGGTATTGACCCCGACCCGCGAACTGGCCCAGCAGGTTTGCGATGCCGCGGCAAAATATGGCAAGAACATGCGTTTCAAGATCATCAGCATCCTGGGCGGCATGCCTTACCCGGTGCAAAACCGTCTGCTGTCAGGCCATGTGGATATCCTGGTCGCCACACCGGGCCGCTTGATCGACCATCTGGAGCGCGGCCGCATCGATTTTTCGCGCCTCGAAATGCTGATCCTGGATGAAGCTGATCGCATGCTGGACATGGGCTTTGTCGATGACGTGGAACGCATTGCCGCATCCACCCCCAGGACACGACAGACCCTGTTGTTCTCCGCGACACTGGAAGGCGTGGTCGGCAATCTGGCCTCGCGCCTGCTCAAGGAACCCAAAAAGATTTCCGTTTCCGTGGCCAGGGACAAGCACGAGAACATCGAGCAACGCATGATGTTCGCCGATGACGTGGCACACAAGAACAAGATGCTCAGCCACCTGCTGACCGATGTCGAGATGAATCAGGCGCTGGTGTTCACCGCCACCAAGCGCGATGCGGACACCATTGCCGACCAGCTGTCGGCACAAGGCCATTCTGTTGCGGCATTGCATGGCGACATGAACCAGCGCGAACGCAACCGCACGCTGCTCAACATGCGCAACGGCAACGTGCGCATCCTGGTCGCCACCGATGTGGCCGCACGCGGTCTCGATGTGCGCGGCATTTCGCACGTGATCAACTTTGACCTGCCCAAGTTTGCCGAAGACTATGTGCACCGCATCGGCCGCACCGGCCGCGGCGGGTCGACCGGTATCGCCATCTCGTTCGCCTCGAACCGCGACGCGCAATTGCTGAAGCGCATCGAACGCTACACCGAGCAAAGCATCAAGATGCACACTATTGCAGGATTGGAACCCAAGTACAAGCTGCGCACCGGCCCTGCTTCCGACCGCCCGCGCGGCAACAATGGTCCGCGCCGAAGCAACGGGGGCGGCTATGGCGGCGGAAACAACACCGGCTTCGGCGGCAACCGTACAGGCGGTTACGCCGGCAACAAAGCCGGCAGCGGCTTCCACCACAGTGCGCCTGACAGCCGTCATAGCCATGCCGGACGCAAGGAAGGTCACGGTCAATGGCACGGCAGCCAGGGTCATACTCTGGGTGTTGGCGGCGGCCAGGGTTTTGGCGGACAGGTTACCGGCCAGCCGCGCAGCCAGGAACGCAGCTTCGGCAACAACCGGAACCGCGGTAGCAACAGCACCCCACGCCGCGATGGTGATCGTGCGAGCTATACACACGGGCGCGGCAACAATGGCAATAGCCGTTGATCGGTGCTTGATTGACGCAAAAAAGCACGCCCAGGCGTGCTTTTTTGTGTTCGGCGCGAAATGTTCACAGACAGAAAATAAGGTAGAACCAATTCATACCCAATTTTGAATATCCGATTCCCAATCAAGATTGTCAACAATTAGAACAGCATGATATTCTTGCCCGACCTGATATCTGCCCGAGAAATATGTCCGTATCCATCAAAAGCCCGGAAGAAATCGAGAAAATGCGTGTCGCTGGCCGGCTGACCAGCGAGGTTCTCGATTACATCACTCCTTTCGTCAAGGCGGGCGTGACCACCAATGAACTGGATAAACTCTGCCATGACTTGATCGTCAATGTGCAGAAAGCAATCCCTGCCCCGCTCAACTACGCGCCAGGAGGGCATACGCCCTATCCCAAATCCATTTGCACCTCGATCAATCACCAGGTGTGCCACGGGATACCAAGTGACAAATCCCTGAAGAACGGCGATATCGTCAATCTCGATATCACCGTGATCAAGGATGAATTCCACGGCGACAGCAGCCGGATGTTCTGCGTCGGCGAACCATCGATCCAGGCCAAACGTCTATGTGAGATCACCTATCAAGCGATGTGGCGCGGCATACGCGTGGTCAAACCGGGTGCATATCTGGGTGATATAGGCCATGCGATCCAGAGTTTTGTCGAGCCGCTGGGTTACAGCGTGGTGCGTGAATTCTGCGGACATGGCATAGGATTGCGCTTTCATGAAGAGCCGCAAGTGCTGCATTACGGCCGGCCCAGGACCGGCATGAAACTCGAGGCAGGCATGACCTTCACCATCGAACCGATGATCAATGCCGGCAAGGCGGCCATCAAGCAACTCGGCGATGGCTGGAGCGTGGTAACCAAGGATCACAGTCTTTCCGCACAATACGAACACACCATACTGGTCACCGATACCGGCTACGAAGTCTTAACCATTTCTGATGGCTGCCCACCCCCGCCAAGCCAATAATGAAACTGCTGGTCATCTGACCGGGCGAGCTCACGACACTCGCCCAGCCATCGGCCAGAGCACCACCGCTGAACTGCGCGACTCGCTGCGCCGCAATCGTCTGGCTCTGGAACAGGAATTCCTGCAAAACGGCAAAGTTGCCCGTCTGCTTGGCGCTCACAGCCGATTGATCGACCGTTGTCTGCAGCTCGTCTGGCAACAGCTTGCCTTGCCGCCGCAAATTGCGTTGATCGCAGTCGGCGGTTATGGCCGTGGCGAATTGTTCCCCTATTCGGATATCGATCTGCTGATTCTGCTGGACTCGGACCCCGATGAGGAACTGCAGCAGAAGTTGCAGCAGCTGATCGGGGTGCTTTGGGACATCGGCATGGAAGTCGGCCACAGCATCCGCACTATTGACCAGTGCCTGAACGAATCGGCCGACATCACCGTGCAGACCAACCTGCTGGAAGCACGCCTGCTAAGCGGAGACGCCAAACTGTTCAACAGTTTGCACCAGGCGGTGCAACAGCATCTTGATCCACGCCAATTCTTTCTTGCCAAGCTGGATGAACAACAGCAGCGCCACAAGCGCTTCCTCGATTCGGACTTCAATCTCGAACCCAACCTGAAGGAAAGCCCGGGCGGCCTGCGCGACCTGCAAACCATCACCTGGATCGCGCGCGCTGCAGGTTTGGGGACACGCTGGGCAGAGCTTGCCCAGGCAGGCATCATCAGCCCGGCCGAGGCGCGCCAGATCGCAAAACACGACACGCTGCTGAAGACACTGCGTGCGCGCCTGCATTATCTGGCGGGCAGGCGCGAAGACCGGTTGATCTTCGAGTTCCAGACACCACTGGCCGGGCAGATGGGCATCAACGCTTCGCCCAACCGGCGGGCGAGCGAACATTTGATGCAACGCTACTATCGGACCAAACTGGCGGTGCGCCAGTTCAGCACCATCATGCTGCAGCACCTGCATGATCATTTATTCGATGAAATACCGCCGCAGCATGCCCTGAATGAGCGCTTCCGCGTCGTCGGCACCCTGCTGGATATCAGAGATGACAGCCTGTTTGAACACTCTCCGGATTCGATCTTCGAACTGTTCCTGCTGATGGCGCAACACCCCGAGCTGACCGATCTGAGTGCAGACACCCTGCGTGCCCTGTGGCGAGCTCAACACAAGATCGATGCCGCATTCCGCCGCAGCCCGTTGAACCGCTCCCGTTTCATGGAAATATTGCGCTTGCCGCGGGGAGTCATTCACGCTCTGCGGCGCATGAATCAATATGGGATCCTGGGCCGGTATATACCCGCGTTCGGGCGTATCGTGGGACAGATGCAGCATGACCTGTTCCATGTCTACACGGTGGATGAACATATCCTGATGGTGGTGCGCAACCTGCGCCGTTTCGCATTACCGGAATACGCCCATGAGATCCCGCTGTGCAGCCAGTTGATGAGCGGATTCGCCCGCCCCGAGGTATTGTATGTCGCCGGCCTGTTCCACGACATCGCCAAAGGCCGCGGTGGCGATCATTCACAGCTGGGCAAAAAGGATGCGCGTGCATTCTGCGTCAAGCACCAACTCAGCCGTGACGATACCGACCTGGTGGTATGGCTGGTCGAGCAGCATCTCAGTCTTTCCGCCACGGCACAGAAGCAGGATCTGTCGGACCCGGATGTGATCGCGTCCTTTGCCGGAAAGATCAGGAACGACCGCTATCTTGTCGCGCTGTATCTGCTGACAGTCGCGGATGTGCGCGGCACCAGCCCGAAGATATGGAACGCCTGGAAGGCCAGGCTGATAGAAAGCCTGTACCATGCGACCCGGCGCTTTCTGCGCGATGGCAAGACCACCAATCACCTTGCAGATATCCGCAACCAGGCCGCGACCCTGCTCAGCCTCTATGCGATCGCCGCAGAGTCCTATCAGATGCTATGGGCTCAACTCGATGACAACTACTTTCTGGATCACGAAGCGCAGGAGATCGCATGGCACACGCGCCTGCTTTCCTTCAAGGTAAACACCGCCACCCCAGTCGTGAAGGCGCGCCTCAGCCGCGCCGGAGAAGGTTTGCAGGTGATGGTCTATTGCCTCGACCAGCGCGGACTGTTCGCGCGCATCTGCGATTTTTTTGCGCGCATGAATTTTTCCATAGTCGAAGCCAAGATCCACACCACGCAACACGGTTATGCATTGAACAGTTTCCAGATCATCGAAGCCATGCGCGGCGACATGGCATATCGCGACATCATGAACTACATTGAATTCGAGTTGGGCCAGCAAATCCAGAACGCAAAACCGATATCTCCTGCCCTGGTGGGGCGTGTCAACCGCCAGCTGAAGCACTTCCCGATCAACACCGAGGTGGTCATCAAACCGGACAACAAGGGTCTGCATTTGCTGTCGCTCGTTACCGGCGACCGCCCCGGACTGCTGGCGCGCATCGCATTGATCCTGGACAAACACGACATCAGGCTGCATCGTGCCAAAATAAACACCTTGGGCAGCCGTGCGGAAGATGTGTTCTGGATCAGTGGAGGGGCGCTGGAACAGCCGGAAAAACAGGCAGCACTGCAGGAAGCCTTATTGGCAGTTTGAGAATTCAAGATTCCCTGCCCCTGCCTTGCAAACCGCCAGCGCTGTCATTTCTATTCCCACTCTATCGTTGCCGGCGGTTTCCCGGAAATGTCATAGACCACGCGATTGATGCCGCGCACCTCATTGATGATCCGGTTGGAGACCTTTGCCCAGCAGCGAGTATGGCAATTCCGCCCAATGCGCGGTCATGAAATCCTGGGTTTGCACCGCGCGCAAGGCGACCACCCATTCATAGGTTCGCCCGTCGCCCATCACACCGACGCTTTTCACCGGCAGGAATACGGCAAAGGCTTGCGAGGTCTTTGCGTACCAGGACCTGCCTTCCTGGTCCTTGGTGGCACGCAGTTCTTCGATGAAGATCGCGTCGGCACGGCGCAACAGTTCGGCATACTCGCGTTTCACCTCGCCCAGGATGCGCACCCCCAGGCCGGGGCCGGGGAAAGGATGGCGATACACCATGTCGTGCGGAAGACCCAGAGCCACGCCAAGTTCGCGCACTTCATCCTTGAACAGTTCGCGCAGCGGTTCGAGCAAATTCAGGTGCAGGCTTTCCGGCAAGCCGCCGACGTTGTGGTGCGACTTGATGGTATGGGCCTTTTTGGTCTTTGCTCCGGCCGACTCGATCACGTCAGGATAAATCGTGCCCTGTGCCAGCCACTTCGCTTTGGGCAATTTTTTCGCTTCGCGCTGGAACACCTCGACGAACTCCCGGCCGATGATCTTGCGCTTCTGTTCCGGGTCGGAGACGCCGGTCAGGTGGTGCAGGAATTCACTGCTGGCGTCGACGTGTATCACCTTTACGCCGAGATTTTCGGCAAATGTGTGCATGACCTGCTCGGCCTCGTTCAACCGCAACAGGCCGTTGTCCACGAACACACAGGTCAGCTGGTCGCCGATCGCGCGATGGATCAGCGCCGCCGCCACCGAGGAATCCACCCCGCCGGACAAGCCCAGTATCACTTCATCCTTGCCCACTTGCGCGCGGATCTTCGCCACCGCTTCGCCGACATAGTCGGGCATGTTCCAGTCCTGCTCGCAACCGCAGATGTCATGCACAAAGCGGTTCAGCATGATCTTGCCCTGATAGGTATGGGTCACTTCGGGATGGAATTGCAGCGCGTAAAAGCGCCGCGCTTCGTCCGCCATGCCGGCGATGGGTGTGGCGGCATTGCTGGCGATGACCGAGAAACCCGGCGGCAATGCCGTCACCTTGTCGCCGTGGCTCATCCACACGTCGATCAGGCCATGGCCCTGCGCATTGGTCCTGTCCTGTATGTCGCGCAGCAATGCAGAGTGCCCCTGGGCGCGAATCTCGGCATAGCCGAATTCGCGCACCAGGCCGTTCTCGACCGCGCCACCCAGTTGCGCCGCCATGGTCTGCATGCCGTAGCAAATGCCCAGCACCGGCACGCCCAGTTCGAACACGATCTGCGGCGCGCGCGGCGTGTCACCTTCGGTCACCGAATTCGGACCGCCGGAAAGTATGATCCCCGCCGGTTTGAAATCGCGGATGAAATCAGCGCCGATATCATAAGGATGCAATTCGCAGTAGACATTGGTTTCGCGCACGCGCCGGGCGATCAGCTGGGTGTATTGCGAACCGAAATCGAGGATCAGGATTTTCTTGTGCATGTTTTGAAACCCGGGAATGGAGAAGGGATCACGCCTTCGGCGCTCAAGGGTAAAGACTCGGTGGTTTAACCCTGCTCTCTTCCCCCTACTCCCATCCCGCAGTATTTAGTCAATATGGTAATTCGGCGCTTCCTTGGTGATCTGCACATCATGCACATGCGACTCGCGGATGCCGGACGAAGTGATCTCGACGAATTCAGCCTTGGTGTGCATCGTGGCGATATCCGCGCACCCCAGGTAGCCCATGCTGGAACGCAATCCGCCCATCAACTGATGGATCACCGCAAGCACGCTGCCCTTGTAGGGCACCCGGCCTTCCACGCCTTCGGGCACCAGTTTGTCCTGATTGGCTTCGTTATCCTGGAAATAGCGGTCGCTGGAACCCTGCTGCATCGCGCCCAGACTGCCCATGCCGCGATAGGACTTGTAGGATCGTCCCTGGAATAATTCGATTTCGCCGGGCGCCTCTTCGGTGCCGGCGAACAAGCCGCCCAGCATCACCGTATGCGCCCCGGCCGCAATCGCTTTCGAGATATCGCCGGAATAGCGGATACCGCCATCGGCGATCAGCGGCACACCGGTACCCTGCAACGCTTTGGCGACACTCTGGATCGCGCCGATCTGCGGCACGCCGACACCCGCGACGATGCGCGTGGTGCAGATCGAGCCGGGACCGATGCCGACCTTTACGCCGTCCGCGCCGTGATCCAGCAAAGCCATGGCCGCCCCGCCGGTGGCGATATTTCCGCCGATTACCTCGATCTGAGGGAACCGGGTCTTGACCCACTTGACACGGTCCAGCACACCTTGAGAATGGCCGTGCGCGGTATCCACCACGATCACGTCCACGCCTGCCTCGGCCAGCAAAGCGACGCGCTCATCGGTGCCTTCGCCCACACCTACCGCCGCGCCGACGCGCAGATGGCCTAAACTGTCCTTGCAGGCAAATGGATGCTCGCTGGATTTCAGGATGTCCTTGACCGTCATCAAACCGCGCAATTCGAAGGCATCGTTCACCACCAGCACGCGCTCGATGCGATGCTTGTGCATCAGGCTGCGCGCTTCTTCCAGGCTGGCGTTCTCCTTGACGGTGATCAGCCGTTCGCGCGGGGTCATGATGTTCTGGATCGGCTGATCCAGGTTGCTCTCGAAACGCAGATCGCGGTTGGTGATGATGCCGACCAGCTGTTTTCCCTGCACCACCGGCAAACCGGAGATCTTGTGCTGGCGCGTCAACCCGATCACATTGCGCACCGTCATCTCCGGGGTGATCGTGATGGGATCCTGGACCACGCCGCTTTCAAAACGCTTGACCTTGGCGACTTTGGCCGCCTGTGCCGGGGCCGACATATTCTTGTGGATAATGCCGATGCCACCTTCCTGTGCCAAAGCGATCGCAAGGCGAGCCTCGGTGACGGTATCCATCGCCGCAGACAGCAGCGGGATATTCAGATTGATGTTGCGGGTAAGCTGCGTGCGCAGGCTGACGTCGCGAGGCAAGACATTGGAGTAAGCGGGAACGAGCAGGACGTCGTCAAAGGTTAATGCTTTTTGAATGATGCGCATGAAACAGCCCTCGGCAAAGCGGGCATTATACGCATCACGGGTATGCCAGTAAACGTCCGTTGCGGAGCCTTGCTTTTACAGGGCCGATTCGTTGGTTTCACCGGTGCGTATGCGAATCACCTGTTCCACAGCGGTTATGAATATTTTTCCATCGCCAATTTTTCCGGTATGTGCCGATTTGACGATGGCGTCAACTGCAGACTCTAGCAGATCCGCAGGAACCACCACTTCAATCTTGATCTTGGGTAGAAAATCCACCACATATTCTGCGCCGCGGTATAACTCGGTATGCCCCTTTTGGCGACCGAAGCCCTTGACTTCAGTGACGGTCAAGCCGCTAGCACCCAGCTCCAAAAGCGCTTCACGCACATCGTCCAGCTTGAATGGCTTGATCACGGCTTCGATTTTTTTCATGGAAATTCCCTCGATTCAATGTTTGGGTTGGATTACCATCAAGACCTATCATGGCAAGCCATGTGCTTGCGGCTGGGAAAGCACATTCAGGACTGGTCGTCGCGCAACAGTTGCGCCCATGTCATCGGCATGTCAGCGTCATTCTTGTGTTCATGCAGCATATTCAGGTAGATAATATCTGAGGCCACTTCCTGGGGAAATCCCTGCCGATTGGTGCGCGTGGTCGTCATCAAATCGGCAAGATAAGCATCGAACTCCGAGGAGTCCCACAACGACATGAGTTTTTCAAAAATCCTGGGGAATTGCTTTTCCAGGGAATACGGGTAATTTTGCTCGCGATTATTCAAAATCTTTAACAGGCGTTCGTTCATGATTTAGAGTAAGGCTCGTTATTATTGGAAGAGCCGGAATCGATCCCGGCTACCTGTACACCATCAAGACTGCAACATAACAAACTTCCGATAAGGCGTAAAGCCTGCCCGGTGATTATTGCCTGCAACTGACATGAATGCTCAATCCAGTCTACAATAAACTACAGTGGTAACTTCCAGTTCACTGATCCCGGCCGGAGTGTGCAATGTTGCAACCTCCCCCTCACGCAATTTAAGCAGCGCCCGCGCGAGCGGTGAAACCCAGCTGATCCGGCCGCTCGCCACATCCGCTTCGTCGACACCGACAATGCTGTAGATGCTCTCAACGCCATCAGCATTGCAAACTGTCACGGTAGCACCGAAAAAAACCTGGTCGCAACCCACACGCCGGGAAGGATCGACTACCTCCGATAACTCCAGACGCTGGCGCAAAAACCGCACACGGCGATCAATTTCACGCAGGCGCTTTTTACCATAAATATAGTCGCCATTCTCTGATCTGTCGCCGTTAGATGCTGCCCATGTGATGGTCTTGACCAACGCCGGCCGTTCCACCTTCCACAGCTTGTCCAGCTCGTCCTGCAGCGCCCGGTATCCCTGTGGCGTGATGTAATTTTTTACGCCCGCAGGAAGCTGTGGCACGGGCTCCAACGTGTCTTCATCAGGTTCGTTCTCGCGTGTAAATGCCTTGCTCATGCAATTATTTTACTACATTGGCCGATCGGCCTTCATGCCGAAAAAGGCGGACTACAGCAACCTGAAGACGGAGCGGCCCTGCTCAGGGCCTGGCCCTTTAGCCTGGATAGCGCAGCAACCGGAGCGCGGAAAAACAGTTTGACCAACACCGGGAAATGGGAGTAAAAAACTACTGAGAATCCACGCGGTGAATTTCCGGTTTGCGTGAAATCATGTACACATCAGGAGGCATAATGGACACTGATCAAACGGGGATTTCGAAACAAAGCCGGGTTTGGCGCCCAAACGCGATTGCCGGCTGGAGCGTGTTGCTTACACCGATTTTTGGAGCCTGGCTGACCTATCTGAACTGGCTGGCCTTGGGGGAAACAGGCCGGGCAGCCACAAGCAGATATTGGCTGGCTTGCTCGATATTATGGATAGCTGTCAGCGGAGCCATGGTGATCATGGCTGTCGAGCCGGAATACCTGATCGGGGCTGCCATCGCTTATGTACTGTTCCTGATGGCATGGTATCTGGCCGAAAACCGGATTCAGCACAGCTATATCAGGATGAAATCGAGGTCGAGCAACGGCTATACCGGACGAAAATGGCTGATGCCCCTGGCGATTGCCTTGGGTGTATTTGTGGTGTTCCAGTTCGCGTTCTGGGAAACCTATGCGGGCAGGGTATTCAGCTCACCTCAATGTACCCACGAACACACGGTCGGCAACGCCGCAGATTACAGGTCGGAAATCTGGAGCTATTGCTGGTAGCGGCAGGGTTATCCGCAGCAACTGGATGGCCTGCGGTTAACCCTGTTCCAGCGTCGTTACGATGTTCAGCCAGGCTTCAATACCGTGAGTCGCTGGGCTTGCCCCCTTTGGGCCAGTCCTTGCGCTTGTCGGGAAAGTCGGGACGCGGCATATGAGTGAAATATTGTGCAACGTCTACAGCCTCCTGATCCGTCAGGCCGCTCTGCCCCAACGGGAACTTCAGCGTGTTCGATATCGGCATGTTGTTCTTGACGAAGGCCGCCGCAGTATAGGTCTTTGCAATACCGGCACCAATATTGAAGGAATTCTTGCCCCATAGCGGCGGGAAAACATAGCGGCCATCAGCCTGTTTCATACCCTCGCCTTTGTCGCCATGGCAAACGGCGCACTGGTCCTTGTAAATCTTCTTGCCGTTTTCCACATTGGGGACTATCGATTTGTCGATCTTGCCAATGCCGCGCCCGGGAATCGCATCGCCCTGCTTGTAATTGCCTTTCATGTTGTCCATGTAGGAAATCATCGCCAGCATTTCCTTTGAACCCTTGTCCAGCGGCTTGCCGTTCATCGAGCGGAGCATGCAACCATTGACCCGGTCCTTGAAATCGATGACTTTGCCGGCACGCGGTGCATAGGAAGGGAACAGTGCTGAAATTCCGACATAGGGCGAAGCCAGCGCCATGGTGCCGCCGTTCAGGTGGCAGCTGTTGCAGACCAGTTCGTCGCCGACATGCTTGGGCAGCATTGCCTTGGTGTCCATCATCAGCCGCATGCCATAGATCAGCTGGTCGGCGTTGGGTTTGTCCAGCATGTCCGCATAACGCGGCACCACGAACTTCGACGGCTCGGCAGGTTTCAGCGCAATTTCCTTACGCACTTTGCTGACCTCTTCTGCAGTGACGTGGTCGCCGCGGTTTCCCCACTGACTGCGCACGAAACTGACGATCTCCGCCAGCTCCTGATCGGTCAGGCTGCTGTAATTCGGCATGAAGAACGCGCGCTTGGCCTGCTCGGTTTCGGCCGTTTTCCAGCCGCTCAGCACCACGTGGATCACCGATGTCGGGTCGTTTGACTGTACCGAGGAATTGTTGGCCAGCGGCGGGAACAGCTTTTCCATGCCGCGTCCATTGAGCTGATGGCAAGTCGAGCAGAACTGCACATAGCCGAGTCCGCCGCGAGTCTTGTATAGATTGCTTTCGTCGGCAACCTTCACTGCTTTTGGCTTGATCAATTCGGATTCCGCATTGGGCGGCAGTGAATTCAGATACTCGCCAATCGCGGCAAGGTCGTTGTCGCTGAAATGCTGGCTGCTGAAATGCACCACTTCGGTCATCGTGCCATAGGCGGTCGCATGACTGTTATGCCCGACCTTGAGGAACTTCTCGAACTCTGGTTGCGCCCACTGGTTGCGCAGGCTGACCGCATGCCAGGCTTCGACAGTCGAACCGGTCAGGAAATATTTCCCGGCATCGCCATCCTGGCTCATGGCCTTTTCCTGCATCCCGATCCCGCGCGGCGTGTGGCAGGATCCGCAATGCCCCAGGCCCTGGACGAGATAGGCGCCGCGATTCCATTGTTCCGACTTGGCCGGATCCGGCTTGTAAGGCGCCTTGTCGAGGAAAGCCGCATTCCAGAACTTCAACCCGAATCGCATGCTGAAAGGCCACTGCATGTGATTCTGCTTGTTGGGCTGGCTGACCGGCTCAACCCCGTGCATCACGTAGGCATACAGGTCCTGCATGTCGCTCGCGCTGATCTTGGCAAACGACGGATAAGGCATCGCGGGATAAAGATTGTGGCCGTCATCGGCAATGCCCTCGCGCATCGCGCGGTCGAATTGCTCGAAGGTATAGCCGCCTATGCCGAATTTGCTGTCGGGCGTGATATTGGTGGAGTGCAGGATGCCGAAAGGCGTCTTGAATTCCATGCCGCCCGCCATCGGCTTGCCATCCTTGGCGGTATGACACGCAAGGCAATCTCCGAGACGCGCGACATACTCCCCGCGCCTGACCTGATCTGCTGACGGCGCATCCGGTGACATCCCGGCCAATGCTGGCCTGATCAACAGCGCCATCAGCAGCATGGCTGCATGGCTCACAGATTTAAATCCAATAGTCATTTGACGCTTCCTCTTTAATATTCAGGCTGTCTTGCGCTTAGGCAATACGATTTGTCCTGAAACCGGATTTACCCAGAAACCATGATTGAAGGATATTCCGGATGGCATCTGCATTGGCGCCATGGAATGGGATGACGTCATCTCAGTCAGGAAAAATGCGATGAGCCGCATTCAGGAAAAATTTCGCAGCACATCATATCCGTCGCTTCGCCACGGGGGCCTCTTCCTGCGCCATTCCGCCGGTAAAATGATGCTGTATACCGGCAACCAGGCGCAGGAAAGCACCCTCAATCTGCATTACTGAACCAAGGCTATCAGGGATGATAAGGCTTGAATCCGTAGCGTCCGAAAATCTCCAATGCCTTGGGTGATTTCAGGAACTCCACCCAAGCCTTCGCTGCTTCAGGATTGGGTGCATCCTTCAGAACCCCGGCGGCGTAAATAGCCGTCGAATTATGCTCCGCAGGGATTGCAACATAGCTGATAGGATTGCCCGCCTTTTCCTGGAATATTGCTTCGGATTTCCAGGTCACGCCGGCATCTGCCATACCCTTCATCAGGAACATCGGGCTTTGCCGATGATGGATGTGGGTCAGTATGGTTTCGCCGTTCTTGACCTTGGTCTCGTAGACCTGCTTTTCCAGTTGCTCTCCGCCGGCCTTGGTCAGGGCAGCCTTGATCTGCCTGGCTATCCCCTCGAATTCTGGATTCGGCATGACCAGACGGACACCGGGTTTACCCAGATCGGCAAGCGACTTGATATGGGCAGGATTGCCCTTGGGAACCATGATGGCCAAGTCGTTGGTCGCATACAGCACGGGGCCGCCGGCCAGCAGCCCATTGTCGGACATTTCGGTGACCCGTTTCTTGCCGGCAGCATATACGTCGGCCTTTACGGTCCATGTCATGTTGCCAACGGTGATCGTACCGCCATTCTCGATCTGGCGTACCAGCAGGCCGGGAGGAATCGTTTCGTAATAGATCTTGCCGCGCAGTTCGGGGTGCTCTTCCTCGAATGCCGCGACCAGTGGAGCCATGGCGAAATAATAGTTCCCGCCCACAAAAATCGAGAGCTTCGGATTGATGGGGTTGCCGTGAAAGTCCGGCAGGTTATCAACTTCGGGGACGGTGAATTCCAGCCCCCTTTGTGTAGCCGGGACCGGGTTATTTTTCCCCTCGCTCCAGGGTGGGTAGACTTTCGATGCGTCTGCTGCGATGGCAGCGGCAGACATCATCGCCATCGCAAATCCCAACCCGACCAGCTTGAATAAAGACACTTTGTGCATGAGTTGTTTCCTGTCTTATCTTGCGTACTGGTATCCGACAGAGCCCAGTTCCGGTAATGTCCCGACGATACCGGGGGTCAGAACTGCGCCCGGGATCAGGTGGTTGGTGAGTTCGGCAACCATCTGCGGAACGGTCAGCTTGTCCGGATTGACCCCTGACTCATGCAGTTTCGACGATACTTCGAAAATCGCATTGTGGCATGCCAGGAATACGACACCGCGCGCCTGCAGTACAGGGATGCTGTTGTCCTTCGGAGAAAATACGCCGGACTCATTCTCGAAGTCCTTTGGATCGGTGTGAGCCGCAGCCGGGATGTTCAGGAAGGTGTTTTCCTTGAACTTGTCACCGGTAAGCTTGGCGAGCTGGTATTTGTCCCAGATATACTGGTCATAAAGTGCCAAGTGAGCCGGGCCATGGGTTGCCGACAGAACCAGGAAATCCGGGTGTTTGAAAGCCCATATCTGGCAGTTCAGCGAGTTGCGCATCAGATTCAGCCAGGGCCCGGCTATATCGGTGTGATCCCAGACTTGCTTGTATTTACCCTTGTAATGCATCAGCAGATTCAGGGCATCATGATCCCACTCATCGGGGCGGGTGACTATCATCGGTACTTCCTTGAAATCGCGGCGGCGCGGGGTATTATCTAGCGCTTTCATCAACTCCTTCAGGTTCTTTGCGCCGGCTTCGGCCAGCGGCGGCAATGCGGTTTCGGCTGCCTGAGCAGACATGCTGCCCAATGCAACACCTGCAAGACCCACTTTAGTCATCATGCCCAGCATGTCTCTGCGTGTCATATCCATGGTTCAGTAATCTCCTTTGGTAGGTAATAAAGTTGGCCAATCAAAACTTAACTGCTCATTTAATTCACTGCCACCGCCTGCCTCTATCGGTGAACCGAATGCAATGCTTAAACGACCCCCGATATCCGCGAATGATACAAAGTTTATATCCTATAGAATAAACTCATTATACTGATAATATTAATCTATAAAACGGATAAATGATCATCGACTTGCAGGACAACTTATGCGTTTAACCTTGAGGCAGCTTCAAATCTTTGTAGCCATTGCTCAATGCGGCAGCACGACCGCCGCAGGCGCGCGTATTGCGCTTTCACAATCAGCAACAAGCGCAGCCATTGCGGAACTGGAGCGGACCATGAACGTGCGACTCTATGATCGCATCGGAAAGCGGCTGCAGTTAAACGATCACGGCAGGGCAATGTTGCCACAGGCGATGGCAATACTCAACGGCGTCGAAAGCCTGGAAAATAGCTATCTCAATTCGGCACCCAGCCTGATCGTCCTGGGCGCCAGCCCGACCATAGGCAATTACTTGCTGCCCCGCTTGTTGGCCGATTACTGGCGTATGCAAGGTGTTGAATTGAACGGCACTACTGCACCCTTGCAGGTCGTTGTCGGAAACACAGCAGATATTGCGGCAAAAGTGGCCGCCTTTGAAGTGGATATTGGCTTGATCGAAGGACCGTGCCATAGGCCGGATATCAAGGTGACGCCGTGGTTGCAGGATGAGCTTCTTTTGGTCGCTGCTCCCGGCCACCCTGTTTTCATGGGCGAATATCAGAAGGATATTCCGGCCGAGCGCTTGGCCAAAACCAACTGGCTATTGCGCGAACAGGGTTCAGGAACCCGGGAGGCATTGGAACACAAATTGCTGCCGCATCTATCCCAGTTAAAAAGCTGCCTGGAATTCAATAGCCATGAAGCCATCAAGCAGGCAGCTGCGCAGGGCCTCGGTATCGCATGCCTGTCGCCTCTGGTTGTCGCCGACATGCTGCAAACAGGCCAGCTGGTTAAGCTGAAGACCGCATTCGGAAACTTCAGCCGGCGCTTCAATTTGCTGGTGCATCATCAAAAGCAGGTTACCCCGGGCATGCAAAATTTCATCAACTACGCATCCCGCTCGGTAGAAACTCCCAATCTTCAGGAACTATCGGATTGACGTACGCCCACAAACGGACAACAAAAAGCCCGCTGTCGTGCGGGCTGTTTGATTGATCTGGCGTCCCCAACGAGATTCGAACTCGTGTTACCGCCGTGAAAGGGCGATGTCCTAGGCCTCTAGACGATGGGGACTTTGGTGTTAAATCAGCTCTTTTGGTGGAGATAAGCGGGATCGAACCGCTGACCTCTTGCATGCCATGCAAGCGCTCTCCCAGCTGAGCTATACCCCCGGTACCTCGAAAGAGCGCGCATTATAGTGATGCGACCCATGCTTGTAAAGCCGACGTCTGATATATTTACAGATGTCGTTTCATCCGGGCCAACACAGTCTCGCGCGGGAACAATGCCAGCACAGCATCGACCGATGGCGTATGTGTCTGACCCACCAGCATCACGCGCAGCGGCATCGCCAGCCTGGGCATCTTCAGGTTATATTTGGTCAGCAATTCCTTGATCAATGCGGCCAGCACAGGGGCTTCCCAGTCGACATCGGCAAAACGTATGGCAAGTTCGCGCAATACGGGCAGCACTTCTGGCAGCAGGTGCTCGTCCAACAGCTCCCGTGCGGGATGCAGTTCGATATAGAACACTTCGGCGGCATCGGCCAATTCGTTAAGCGGTCGCCACACGTTCCTTGTACAGCGACACCATGGATTCGAGCACCGGGACATCACTGACCGTCACGCCGCGAGCTTCCAGACGCGGACGCACCAGTCCCGCCAGGCGGGCATTGTCGGCTTGCTTCAGGTAGTGCTGGTTGACCCAATTCAGTTTCTCGGTGTTGAACTGCGCGGCTGAAGGTGTGATGTGATCGAGATCGAACCATGAGCAGAATTCCTCCACCGAGAAAATCTCCTTGTCGCCGTGCGACCATCCCAACCGCGCCAGATAATTGATCACTGCCTCCGGCAGGTAGCCGTCCTCATCGTATTGCATCACGCTGACCGCGCCGTGGCGTTTGGACAGCTTGGTGCCGTCATCGCCGAGTATCATCGACAGGTGCGCGTATTGCGGCACCGCGGCACCCGAGAGCCTTGAGTATATTGATCTGGCGCGGCGTGTTGTTGACATGGTCGTCGCCGCGGATCACGTGCGTGATTCCCATCTCCCAATCGTCCACCACCACGCAGAAATTGTAGGTCGGCGTGCCATCGGCGCGGGCGATGATCAGGTCGTCCAGTTCGCTGTTCTCGAAAATCGATCCTGCCCTTGACCAGATCGTCCCATGCCGCCACGCCATGCAGCGGATTCCTGAAGCGCACCACCGGCTTGACTCCCTCAGGGGGAGCCGGCAGCAGCTTGCCCTGCTCGGGGCGCCAGCGTGCCGTCGTAGCGCGGCTTCTCACCGCGCGCGCGCTGCGCCTCGCGCAGCGCATCCAGTTCAGCCGGAGAGGTATAGCAATAATAGGCCGTACCCTCGTCCAGCATCTGCCGCATCACTTCCTTGTAACGATCCATGCGCTGCATCTGGTAGAACGGGCCCTCGTCATAATCCAGATTCAGCCATGACATCCCGTCCAGGATAGCCTGCACCGCCTCGGGCGTAGAACGCTCCAGATCGGTATCCTCGATGCGCAAAATGAACGTGCCGCCGATGTTTGCGCGCATATGCCCAGGAGAACAAGGCGGTGCGCGCCCCGCCGATGTGCAGATAACCGGTGGGGCTGGGAGCAAAACGGGTGCGAATGGTCATGGTGTGAAGATAAGGCAAAATGAGGCGCGCATTTTACGGGCTTTGCGCAGCGCGCGCACCAGGTTATGCATGGTCATTGACCAAGGTAATCGCCTTATGCTTTAATCCGCGCCCTCGTTTCAATTTCTGGCCCGGGCGGTTAGCTCAGCGGTAGAGCACTGCCTTCACACGGCAGGGGTCACTGGTTCGAACCCAGTACCGCCCACCATATATACAAAACCACAGAATTCTCACCAGATAAAGCGTTGCGGGATTTTTAATGTCCTGAAAGCATAAATTCAGGTGTGCTATCGCCACCTTTAAGCTTGCAATAAAAACAAACCCACTGTGTTGCCACAGTGGGTTTGCAGTGTTGCTGATCCCTGACCGGCCCGAGTGAAACCGGCCGGGGCACATCCAGCGACCTGTGCGGTTAAGCCATGACCCGGTTGGCGTTTGCCGAGCGGGTCAGATGGCTAGACAGCTTGATCGCAGGATGGTTTTGTCAGAACTTGACGCGCAGGCCGGCACCATAGGTGTTGAAGTTGGTGTGAACGGCGATTTGGTTGCCTGATTTCGTATCCAGCATGAACGCCGCATACAGATTGGTGTTCTTGCTCAGGTTGTACTCCAGCATCGCCGAGGTGTACTTGTCGGTACCGTCCAGAGTAGTGCCACCGGTACCGGTAAAGGCAGGTACCGATACATCATAGTAACCCACCGATCCCTTCAATGCCGGAGTGAACTGGTAGTTTGCACCCAGCCAGTACACGTTCAGCACCTTTTGGCCAGAAAACATCGAGCTGCTCCAAATGTTGTACTGGTAGATCTGGGTCAACGCCGCATCGCCGCTTGGATCGCCTGGTGCATTGATCTGCATGCGCTCGTAACCGGCTTTCAGCGTCAGCGGATCGGTCACCTGAAAGCGCCCGGCCAGCATATAGGAAGTCAGATTTTCAAACGTCGCGTTGACGGTGCCGGCGGAATTGTAAGGAGTTGCTGTAACGCCAGGAGTACCGGAACCATTTGCGGCACCTCCGGGGGTACCAATGCTCGTGGTGTCTTTAGCGCTTTGCACCGCCGCCTGTATCCCGAAGCGTTCCGCTTCATAACCTACATTGACCTGGGTATTGCTGCGCGCAGCGTTGTTGGTTGCCATGCCGCCAAAACCGTACATCGCGTTGAAATTGAAGTTGCCGAATTTCTTCGCGTATTTGATCGCATTGTCGACGCGGGAGTTGTCCGTTGCGCCGCCGCCGCCGTAGGAGCCGGAAAAGTTGATCGGCGAGAACATCTGGGCGTTGACCGGGTCATAGCCGCCGCCGACCGAACCGATGATGTCCAGTTGCAAGCTGTACTGGCGGCCGAAAGTGACTGCACCGTAGTTGTCGTTGGACAAACCGATCAGGGCCATGCGGTTGAACAGCTGGCCGTTCAGCGCCGTGTCTGCAACCATAGCGGGAGTACCGACACCACCCGCAAGACCGGATGTGGACAGCGTGCCGTTGCCCAGGCTAAACGCCGATTCCAATTGAAAGAACGCCTTGTTGCCGTTACCCATGTCTTCGCTGCCTTTGATGCCCCAGCGCGATTGCGATTCGCCGCCGTTCATCATGCCTCTTACTGTGCCGAATTTTGCAGTGGCGGGCTGAGCACCGGTAGGAACTGCGCCAGTTACGAAAGTCGGGCTGATATCGCCGGCATTGGTCATTTGCACGACGCCGAGATCGAGAACGCCGTACACGCTTACCTCAGCATGTGCCACACCTGACACCGCACCGAGTGAAAGCGCAACTAAAAACGATTTTTTCATCATTGCGTGAACTCCTAGAATTTACTTTTCACAATTAAATTGAAATTAACCGGGCAAGCCAGCCAACTAACCAAAAAACTCTCTGGTAGAGAATTTTCGGCGGCGATTATCTATCAGAAATTTTTAAAACCGCGGGTGTCACAAAAATTTAACAAATGTTCCAGGCATGATGTCGCGTCTGGAATATTGCAGGAAATTTGATCAGGCTTATAAGGCCCGCAGACGGCGGTCGAAGTGCCCCCAATGTGCCAGCGCCCGGTTGAAACTGGATAAACCGGGCGTCTGGACAAGCCAATAAATGAAGTGGTGCCGAATTTGGCTGATTGGAACTGCGCAGCGTCAAGCCTGGAACACAGCGCTGCGGGCGCTGGCTTGAACCCGGTACCGCCGCCAGAAAAATTCTAAATTATTATCAGGCTGTCATCCCGTTGACTTCCGGGTTTGTCATGCAACAGATTTGTATGATGCCAGCCAGCTGTTCTTCAGGATTGTCTGAGTATTTCATCAAACTGCTCAACAGTTATCGCCTTGCCAAACAAATGTCCCTGATAGGCATGACAGCCGCGCAAATCCAGAAACGCGAATTGCGCTTCTGTCTCCACCCCTTCAGCGATTACCTCCAAACCCAGCGTCTCGGCCATCGCGATGATGGTCTGTACGATAGCTGCATCACTGGGATCGGTGGTGATATCGCGCACAAATGATTGATCGATCTTGATTTGGTTCAGCGGCAATTTCTTGAGGTATTGCAAGGATGAATAGCCGGTGCCGAAATCATCTAACGATCGGCTCACAAGGGCCTCCGCACCAGAGATGCATTTGATCTTAGGTGCTTGCCAGATGTCTCGATATCAGCCAGTCCGTCAGTCCAGCATCTCCAGCATCAGCTGGTTGACCCGCTTGACGAAGCCGGCCGGATCGTCCAGCTGCCCGCCCTCTGCCAGCAGCGCCTGATCGAACAGCACTGCGGCCCAGTCGTCGAAATGCTTCTGTTCGCTCTTCAGCCGCTGAACCACCGGATGGTTCGGATTGATCTCCAGTATCGGCAGGGTATTGGGGAGCTTCTGCCCGGCCGCTTTCAGCATGCGCGCCATGTTGCCGCCGATGTCGTGCTCGTCCGCCACCAGACAGGCCGGGGAATCGGTCAGTCGATGGGTCACGCGGACTTCCTTGACGCGCTTGTCCAGAGTCTTGCTGATCTTCTCGGTCAGGTCCTTGTGCTCGCTGGCCTGTTTTTCCTGCTCCTGCTTTTCGGCCTCGTCTTCCAGCTTGCCGAGGTCCAGCCCACCCTTGGCCACCGACACCAGTTGCTTGCCTTCGAACTCGGTCAATGAACCGGTCACCCACTCATCGATGCGATCCGACAACAGCAGCACCTCGATACCCTTCTTGCGGAACACCTCCAGATGCGGGCTGTTCTTCGCCGCGTTGAAAGTCTCGGCGGTGATGTAATAGATCTTGTCCTGGCCTTCCTTCATGCGCGCGATGTAGTCGGCCAGCGAAACGCTCGTCTCATCGGTATCGGCATGGGTGGAGGCGAAGCGCAGCAGCCCGGCGATCTTGTCCTTGTTCGCGAAATCCTCGGCCGCGCCCTCCTTCAGCACCTGTCCGAATTCGCCCCAGAACCCGGCGTATTTTTCCTTGTCGTTGTTCGCCAGGTCTTCCAGCAGGCCCAGCACCTTGTTGGTGCATCCCTTGCGTATCGCCTCGATGTCCTTCGATTCCTGCAGGATCTCGCGCGACACATTCAGCGGCAGGTCGCTGGAATCGACGACGCCGCGCACGAAGCGCAAATAGTTCGGCAACAGCTGTTCCGCGTCATCCATGATGAACACGCGGCGCACATACAGCTTGATGCCGTGGCGGGCATTGCGGTCCCACAGATCGAACGGCGCACGCGTCGGGATATACAGCAGCTGGGTATATTCCTGGCGGCCTTCGACGCGCGCATGCGTCCATGCCAGCGGATCATCGTAGTCATGTCCGACATGCTTGTAGAACGCCTTGTACTCGTCGTCCGAGATATCGCTTTTGGAACGCGCCCACAATGCCGAAGCCTGGTTGACGGTCTCGTCCTCGTCGGTGATGACCTGGCCGCCGTCCTTCCATTCCTCCTTCTTCATCACGATGGGCTGGACGATGTGATCGGAATACTTGTGCACGATGGAGCGGATCTTGTGGCCGCTGAGCAGGTCGTCCTGGTCGGCGCGCAGATGCAGTGTGATCTCGGTGCCGCGCGCCGGCTTGTCCACCATCTCTATCGTGAACTCGCCGCCGCCGTCCGATTCCCAGCGCACGCCCTGGTCCGCCTGCTCCCCGGCGCGCCGGGTCGTGACCGACACCCTGTCCGCGACGATGAAGGCGGAATAGAAACCGACGCCGAACTGCCCGATCAGGTTGGCATCCTTCTGCTGGTCGCCGCTCAATCTGGTGAAGAATTCGCGCGTGCCGGATTTGGCGATCGTGCCCAGGTTGCTGATGACCTCGTCGCGGTTCATGCCTATGCCGTTATCGCTGACCGTCAGCGTGCGGGCGGTCTTGTCGTAGCTGATGCGTATCCGCAGGTCGGAGTCGTTCTCGAACAGCTTGTCGTTGTGCAGGGCCTCGAAGCGCAGTTTGTCGCAGGCATCCGATGCGTTCGATACCAGTTCGCGCAGGAATATCTCGCGGTTGGAATACAGCGAATGGATCATCAGCTGCAGCAGCTGCTTGACCTCGGTCTGAAATCCCATTGTTTCACGATTTGCTGCAGTGCTTTCAGTCATGCTCAGTCCCCTCTGGTTGCGATTACAAAGTTACGATTACAAAGTCTGCGGCACAAATTGGGGCCTGCCGTAAGGATTTCAAGTGGGCCGTAAAAATTTCAAGACGCAAAGACCACAATCATGAAATTCATTTGCGCCTTCGATACACCGCAGACCGATGCCGGCGCAAACACCATGACGACGATTTATTGATCGCCGTCTTGTTCATTCAGCCGCCAGGCAATAAACTCTGCCCGCCTGCCCCCTATTGGAGAAGAATGATGAAACTGCTCGGAACCCACGCCAGCCCCTATGTGCGCAAGGCGCGCCTGGTCTTGCTGGAAAAGAACATCCCCCACACTTACCTGATCGACCCGCCGCGTGAGCCGGGCAGCCAGGTTGCGCGCGTCAACCCGCTGGGGCGCATCCCGGCGCTGATACTCGACGACGAGACCTGCGTATTCGATTCGCCGGTGATCGCCGAATATGCCGACACGCTGAACGATAACCCTGTGCTGATCCCGCGCAGCGATGCGCTGGCACGGATGCGCGTCAAACGCTGGGAAGCCCTGGCCGACGGCATCATGGATTCGGCCGTCGTGGTGCGCGGCGAAAGCCTGCGCCCTGCAGAAAAACAGGATGCCGCCACCCTCACCCGCCACAATGACGCGGTCACGCGCGCCCTCGCCTATGTGTCCGGGCAGCTGGGCCAGCGCAGCTGGTGCGAGGGTAGTTCGATCACGCTGGCCGACCTGGCCCTGGCCAGCGCGCTGATCTATCTGGACCTGCGCCAGCCCGAGCGCGACTGGCGCGGCGCCCATCCGAATCTGGCGGCCTGGTTCTCGCGCATGAAAGAACGTGACAGCGTGCGCGCCTCGCTCGCAAGCTGAACCCCTGAACCAGGCGCTTACCCCGCGGCCTGATTCCTTGCCTGCCCGACCAGCCAGGCGCGAAACGCGGATGCCTTGGCCAGCATCGTGCGGTTCTTCGGCATCACCAGGTGGTAACCCAGATCGGACGGGATCGCGTGATCCAATATCCTGGCCAGCCGCCCCGCTTTCAAGTCATCAGCAACCAGGCTATGCCATCCCAATGTGACGCCGAGCCCGGTGACGGCAGCCTGGATCGCCAGCTCGGTATCGCTGAAACGGCGTATGCGCAGCGGCAGGTCAACCACCCCCAGTGTCGCCAGCAGGGTCTCCCATTCGGGAAACATGCCGCGCATGATGTGCCAGTCGTCCTCGATCAGATTGAAACCGGCCAGATCCGCCGGAGTTCGGATCGACGCAGCCAGCTCAGGGACGGCCACCGCGACGATAGTCTCGGGCATCAGTTGCTCAACCTCCAGACCGGAATAGTCGCCGCTGCCGAAGCGGATCGCGACGTCTACATCTTCGATAGAAAAATCCACCGGGCGCCGTGATGCCCGCAGATGAATCTCGATCTCAGGATGGGCCGCATGAAAATCGTCCATGCGCGGGATCAACCAGCGTGCAGCAAAGGCCGGCGGAGTGGATACGATCAGCGGTCCGCTCGAACTGCCGGAACGGATTTTCAGCATCGCCCGCTCCAGCTGATCGAATCCTTCCGAGACCAGATGCAGCACATCGCTGGCCGATTCGCTCAGCACCAGGGTCTTGCCGCGCTTGAACAGGGCTACGCCGAGATGGTCTTCCAGCAGCTTGATCTGCTGGCTGACCGCAGCCGGGGTGACATGCAGCTCCTCTGCCGCGCGCACGAAGGAACGATGCCGCGCGGCGGCTTCAAAGAATTTAAGCGCATTCAGCGGGGGAAGACGACGAGCCATTATTGATACTTTCATAATTCATGACACCCTTGCCGTCATTGCGAATGAAGTGAAGCAATCCAGCAAGACAAAGATGCATTTTGGTTAAACCTACTAAATTCGCGCATATTCGGGAGAAGTGCCAGTTTTTTAATTTTCCCCCACTGCATTTCGAAAGATGCGTCACTGTCATCAAATATGAATGCCTCAATAGTTTTCCTTAACCTGGCCTCAACAAAGTCTAGCTTGTGGCTGGCCGTGGCATCACGCTACAGTCGCTACCCATAACTTTATCTTAACTGGAGACACCTTTGGGAACCACTACCGTATACCTGCTGGTCACCGCGTCGGCATTCTTCTGGGGTGCCAACTTCGTGTTGGCCGGACCGGTGCTGGCCGACCTGCCGCCGCTGTGGGCCGCAGCGATCCGTTTCCTGCTGGGTGCCGCACTGATGTTCACCGTCGCCGGCCTGCGCCGCGAGCAATTGCTGGTCCTGCTGCGGCGCCATGCTGCAGCCTACCTGCTGCTCGGAACGGTCGGCATCACCGCCTTCAACCTGCTGTTCTTTTTTGCGCTGCAATCGACCTCGGCCAATAGCGCAGCGCTGATCATGGCGATCAATCCCTTGCTGACGGCCTTGCTGGCGGCTGCCTTCATCGGCGAAAAGCTTGCACCGCGGCATCTGCTGGCATTGCCTCTCGCTTTGCTCGGCGTGCTGGTGGTGATCTCGCATGGGAACATTGGCAAGCTTGCCTCATTGAGCTTTTCCCACGGCGATCTGCTGATGCTGGGTGCGACCCTGTCATGGGCGATGTACAACGTGCTGACCCGGCGCTACATGCCGCAAGGCTCGGCCATCGCGAACACCAGCTGGATCATGCTGGTCGGGGCCGTCCTGCTGCTGGCATCCGCGCTAAGCAGCAACAGCCATCCGCATGCGCTCGGCCTGGCTGCCGGAGCGGCGATGACTGTGATGGTCGTCGGTGGAACGGTGCTGGCCTATCTGTTCTGGGGAATCGGCATCGCACGTCTGGGTGCGGCGCGCACGGCCATCTTCATCAACTTCGTCCCGGTATTCGCGATGCTGGTCAGCGCCTTTCTCGGCACGCTGCCCTCGGCAGCCCAATTGGCAGGCGGATTGCTGGTGCTGGGCGGTGTCACGATCTCGATGCTGCCGTCGCGGCGCGCCCCTGCAGCACAACCGGCATAGCAAGGCAGGTTTGTATCCGCTGGTCAACCGGCCAGCAGGCCATCCAGCCAGGCTTGCCAGCGCCGGTACTTTTGTGCCAGCGCCCGGTTGTCGCCTGCGACCGTTATCCGCTCGCTGTCCCGGTGGCTGGCCGGCGCCATTCCGGCTGCGAGCAGCGCAATGCCCTGCAAGCTGGTCTCGCTTTGCTGCAGGCGGTATACCTCGAACGGCACGCAGTGCGCGATGCCCTGCTGCAGGCAATCCAGCCCTGATAATCCTCCCGACAGATAGACACGCTCGATAGCACATTCGCGGTGAAAATCCTCCAGTATCCGCGCCACCCTGAAGATCACCGCTTCCAGCAGCAGCGCGGCGATGCGCTGCGGCGGCAAGTGTTCGACCGGTTCGGAGTAGCGGATGCCGATATCGCTGCGGAAATATGGCGCCCCCAGGCCGCTGGGTTCGGCGACGCAGAAGATGTCGTCCACAGCCAGGTCCGCGACGCTGCACTGGTCCACCGGATAGGGTTCCAGCGCGGCTGCGATCGAATTCAGCGTGCCCTCGATCGCGAAATGCCGCTGCCGGACAGCATCCATATACACCAGCGTCTGCAGGTATCCGCTAGGTAAGGAATGTGTTTGCGGCAGATAGCGCACGACGAAGCAGCCGGTGCCGAGGTTGACCAGCGCTTCCGGCTGATCCTCGCCGACGCTGGCGACCAGCGCGGCGGATTGGTCGGCGGTACTGGCCTGCAACGTCATGCCGTTGTCCAGGCCGATACCCAAGCCTGCGGAAGGTTTGATCCCGGGCAGGATCCTGACCGGAATGCCGAACAGTTCGCACAGTCGCGGCGACCAGCGCCCTTGCCTGATGTCCATCAGCTGGGTGCGCGCCGCCATAGCCGCATCGGTGACGAAATATCTGCCGCCGCTCCAGCGCCAGATCAGGAAAGTGTCCAGCGTGCCCGCCAGCAGCTCGCCGTTCTCCAGCCGTGCACGCCATGCTGGATTTTCCCGCAGCACGGCGCGCAACTTCGGCGCGAAATAATAAGGCGTCAGCGGCAAGCCGGTATGGCTGCGGATGAGATTCTCGTGTTGCCGCAACTTCTCGCAGCTGGCCGCGCCGCGCTTGTCCTGCCAGGAGATCAGCGGCGTCAGCGGCCGGCCGCCGACGCGTTCCCAGACCAGGAAGGACGAACGCTGGCTGCACAGGCCCAGCGTGCTGCAATCCCCGGCTTGGGCTGTGCATTCGCCCAGCAGCTGTTCGGCAGCCGCCGCATAGGCCAGCGCATCGCTTTGATAGCGTCCGCCGCTGACGGTGATCGGCGGCGCGCGGCGCGCGATCACATTGCCAAGCTCGCCGCCGCTATCCAGCAAGCCGGCCTTGATGGCCGTGGTGCCGAGGTCGAGTGCGATCGCGGAAATCATCTAATGGGTGATCCTCATGTAGGAGCGGGGGTATCTGTCCTGAGATTGTCGAAGCGGCTCGCAATGCTCTCGATCAAGGATAATCCAGGAAAATCCCGGTTTGTAGGAGCGGGCCATGCGCGCGAAAATCATCGCGGGCATGGCCCGCTCCTACAGGCTTCAATTTCAGAAACTATCGCGGCCTCATCCCAGCCCATCGCTTCCGCAACCGTCCCGGCGATCCGGCGCAGCATGCTTTCAGAGAGCTTTGCCAATATCAGCAGCGGCATGCGGCGGCGCAGCAAGTCCTCAAGGTGGACGGCCATCTCGTTGCGCGCGCAAAACAGCAGGTCGGCATGGATCAACGGCAGCCCGGGCAGGATGCGTTCCGCCAGACGCGGATCGGCAGCGATGCCGTGCAGTATCTCGCCGGCGCGCTTGCCGTGGCGGCGCAGCAGCCACTGCGCGCTTTCCTGATCGACACCGAGCTGCCTTGCCTGTGCGCCTGTCGCGGCAGACCACTGATCAAAATCCTGTTCCGGCGCCCACGGGAATCTGCGCCTCATGGTGGTACAAGCTGCGGCTACATCAAGTTGCCGGCACACCGCGTCGACGATGCGAGCCGCATCCTCGCGCGCCGAGGTCAGCTTGCCGCCTATCGAATAATGCACGCCGTTGCCCGCGGTCTTCAGTTCCCAGTCGCGGCTGACATCCGACGGCGAGGCCTCATCGCTGCGCTTCATCACGCGCACGCCGGCAAAGCTGCCGACGATATCGGCTGCGCTCCATGCGGTCTTCAGGTAGCGGTTGGCTTCGGCCAGCAGATAGGCGATGTCCCGCTCCTCGACCGACACCTGATCGGGATCTCCGCTGTAGTCGTCATCGGTGGTGCCGACCAGCGTCATGCCATACCAGGGGATGATGAAGAATACCCGGCCGTCGGACTTCGCGGTCAGCAGCAAGGCTTCGCCGCCCGGCAGCGCAGGCAGCACCAGGTGCACCCCTTTGGACAAGCGGCACCAGTCGCGCCCCGGCGCGGATGATGCGGTCCACTGCCCGCTGGTCTGGACGATCTGCCTGGCCAGCACCTGAGCGCTGTCGCCACTGGGGACATCCTGGACCGTCGCGCCTGTTGCCCGTCCTTCCCGCTCGATCAGACCGGTCATCCGGCAGTGATTCACGCACACCGCACCCGCGTCCATCGCGCCGGCGATCAGCTCCAGCACCAGCCGCGCATCGTCGGTCTGCGCGTCGCCGTAGGTGTAACCGCCACTCAGGCCTGATTGATCCAGAAACGGGAATCTTTCTGCGAATGCGGCGCGATCGAAATGCCGGTGGGCAATTTCCGGGCCGGCCATAAATTTCCCGGGTGTCCCGGCTAGCAGGTCGTACAGCGTCAAACCGGCTTTCAATTGCAGCGTGCCGATGCGGCTGTCTTTGTATATGGGCACGCCGAAGCGCAGCGGCCAGACACGGTGCGGCGCAAGCTCCAGCAACCGCTGCCGCTCACGGATCGCCTTCGTGACCAGCTTGAAGTCCCAGGTCTCGAGGTAGCGCAGGCCTCCGTGGATCAGTTTGCTGGATGCAGAGGAAGTCGCGCCGGCCCAGTCGCCCTGCTCGACGATCGCGACGCTCAGGCCGCGCAGCGCGGCGTCATAGGCCGTCCAGGCCCCATAGATGCCGCCGCCGCAGACCAGCAGGTCGAATTGCTTTCCTGCCAGCGAAGCAAATTCGCGCTTCATTACATATCGGCCCAAATAATCAATTCGCCGCAATATCCCCTCCCCCTTGCAGGGGGAGGGCCAGGGAGGGGGTGTAAATACAATTTTCTCACTGTTCTACCCCCATCCTAACCTTCCCCCTGCAAGGGGGAAGGAACAAATTCATCTCGCATCTGCAAAGCCTTTTGCGGCACGTCGCTGATCAGTATGTCCACCCCCAGATCCAGCGCCTTGCCGATCTCGGCATCGGTATTGCAGGTGTAGACCGCGATAGCCTTGCCGTGCTCGCGCAGCAGCCTGACGATGGGTTCATCCAGCGTCTCGATCGGCAGACACAGGCCGTGCAGGAAAGGCCGCTCGTCCAGCACACGTTGCGCATCTGCGAGTTTCTGGTCGGTTTCGAAGTTGTATACCAGCGGAAAATCCGGCGCGCACCGGTATGCATAGACCAGGCTGGCGAGATTGAACGACGAAACCATGATGGAATCGCCCTCCGGAGCACCCACCATGTCCAGCGTCTGCCGCACCTTTATCCGGTGGCGCTCGACCGGCTCCCAGTCGCGGTTCTTGATCTCCAGCAGCAGCCGGCAGCGTTTGCGGTAGGCATCCAGAAATTCCTGAAGGGTCATCATGCCTTCCGGTTTCGCAGCAGAAGAAAAATGCGCGGCGAAATTCATCTGCTGCAGCTGCGCATGATCGAAGTCGTCGATATGTTTCAGTGGGTGGCCGAGTTTGCCGAGAAAGCGGTCATGCCACAGCACCGCGACTTCGTCGCGGCTCAGCTGCACGTCGGTCTCTATGCCGTCGATGGAATATGCCAGCGCCCTATCGAAAGCAGAGCGGGTGTTCTCTGCCGCTTCCCTGTTGGCGCCGCGGTGGGCAAAGATCATGGTTTTGATCATGATGGTTTCTGAACCAATCCTGGTTTGACCTGAGAAAGTGTGACAAACTTTACTTACGCTTCCGACACCCATGAGTTGTTCGTGATTTCAGAAAGCGGACCGTCAACGCTAAGTTGAGCGGCGCGTTGCCAATTACCCTTAAGGAACCTCTGATTAAGTCCCCCATGAGCCGCGTTGCTGACAAAATCGCGATGATCGCAAGGCGTGCGACGAAGGTAGCGGCTGCGACACGTTACTGCGTAGCAGCCGATTGCGGGAGCAGCCGCCTGCCGCCACTCCCACACCGACGCTTCGCGCACCGTGTCATGGCGGCAGCCGAGACTACGATGCCGAGGAGCACAACGCCGCGAGCGCGCGATTTTGTCGCAATCCCCATGGGCACTGGTTTTGCGGGCGGTCTGCTGCGTTGCGCTGCGGCTGCGACACGTTACTGCGCAGCAGCCGCTTGCGGGAGCAGCCGCTGGCAGCCCTTCCCGCGCCGCACGGCTGCGCCGCCCCGTGTCAGGGCTGCTCACGAAGGGGATCAACCATTCGCTGCCTCGTACGCCTTGCATCCCATCCCGCAAAACCGAGTGCGCGGCCATGTGGGACTTAATCAGAGGTTCCTTAATCATTACTGCATTTTGCTGGCCGCAGGCTTATCGGGTACTGAAACCTTTGCAGAGTTTTTCGCGGTGTAATCATCAGCCACTTTTGTATCATCGAGCAGCCTCTCAACAATTTCGGATGAATCACATCCCAACTTTTGGAAATTCGACCACAGAATAGTTTGTTGTTGACATTCGAAAGTCCAAATCACTGTCGCCCTTTTAACATCCAGGAGTCTTATCAGCGGATACGAGGTGTCTGTGTTAACTGCAATCATTTCAGCGTCTGCATTGGCACGGTCTTCTACCACATCAAATCGTGCAGTTTCGGACTTTAATAGTTTCCTTATATCCTCACGCACTGAAAACATACGAACCCCGAAATTTCCCAAATAGATTTTTTTTATCGTTGCTAGCCCGATAATCTGGGCAATACGTTGCTCTTGTTCTTGCTTTTGTATGGTCGCCAATTCTTCCGGGGAGTTAGAAACCCAAAGGGTTCCACAGCCTGACAACGATAAAACCATCATCATCAGCAAAATTGCTCTAAGCATTGCATCACTCCTGTTTACAATTCCGGCCAGCTTTCGGGTATGAGTTTACAACTTCTCATGTCTCTTCATGGCACGTTTCAGACCGTCAGTGCTTGCATAAAACTGGTGACTCCTTACGCAATGTCAGTTCCATTTGCGGTTACTGCTGGTTATCGATTACGGTATCGAAACTTCAAGTGTAGTTAAACACGGACTATTTGGGTTTTCAACCGTTATGGTCAACAATATCGCCTCCCTCACCCATCGCAGTCAAGAAAATCCATGCGCCAGTCCCTTGCCAAAACCGTCACGCCGCTCGAAGTCTGGTCCTGGGCGATGTATGACTTCGCCAATTCCGGCTACACCACAGTGGTGATCACCGCGATCTTCAATGCCTACTTCGTCGCGGTAGTCGCCGGCAACCAGCCCTGGGCGACCTTTGCGTGGACCGCCGCGCTGGCAGTCTCGTATGGCGCGATCATGCTCACCGCGCCTATTCTCGGTGCCTATGCGGATGCCTACGCCGCGAAGAAAAGGCTGCTGGCGCTGACCACGGCGGGCTGCATCCTGTTCACCGCGCTGCTGGTGTTTTCCGGTCCGGGCAGCCTGTGGCTGACAATCATGCTGATCGTGTTCTCCAATTTTTTCTACGGCAGCGGCGAGAACCTGATCGCGGCCTTCCTGCCCGAACTCGCAACCGGGCGTGCGCTGGGCAAGGTGTCGGGCTGGGGCTGGAGCCTGGGTTATGTCGGCGGCCTGGTCAGCCTGGGCGCCTGCCTCGGTTATGTGACCTGGGCGCAGGCGCACGGCCAGCAGGCCGCGGTTTTCGTGCCGGTGACGATGCTGATCACGGCCGCGCTGTTCGCGCTCTCCAGCCTGCCGACCTTTCTGTTCCTGAAGGAGCGCGCGCAACCTCAGCCGCACCTGCAGGGGATGAACCTGGTGCAGGAATCCTTCGCGCGGCTGATGCAGACCATCAAACACGCGAAGCATTACCGCGACCTGCGCACCTTCCTGGTCTGCACGGTGTTCTATCAGGCCGGCATCCAGGCGGTGATCACGCTCGCGGCGATCTATGCCGATCAGGCGATGCACTTCACCACCCAGCAGACCATCATGCTGATCTTCGTGGTCAACATCACTGCGGCGGTCGGCGCCTTCCTGTTCGGACACCTGCAGGACCGCATCGGCCATATCCGGACCATCGCGTTGACGCTGGCCGGCTGGATCGTCATGGTGCTGATGGCCTGGGCCGCACAGGGCCAGGCCACGTTCTGGCTGGCCGCCAACCTCGCCGGGATCTGCATGGGCTCCAGCCAGTCCGCCGGACGGGCGCTGGTCGGGCTGCTGAGCCCGGCCACGCGGCGCGCCGAGTTCTTCGGGCTGTGGGGGCTGGCGGTCAAGCTTTCGTCGATACTGGGGCCGGTGACTTACGGCCTGGTGACCTGGATATCGCAGGGCGACCACCGGCTGGCGATCTTGATCACCGGCAGTTATTTTGTCGTCGGACTCGCGATCCTGGCGGGCGTGAACGTCAGGCGCGGCCGTCGCGCCGCGCTGCGAACAATGTCCTAAGTGTAATTCCCACATACGGACTGTCCTGCCCGCGGCCTTGACCGTCCTATCCTGTGGGTATAGGATGCACCGATGGAAGCGCCGGAACACACTCTGGAATGGCTGCTCGACTACGACGGAAGGCAGCATTTCTTCGCCAGCGGACATTTCCTGAAATTCGAGATCCGGCTGGTTGAGCAGTCAGACCAGGTGCCGCACGGCATCGCCTACTCCTTCACCTTCCATGATCCGGATGGAGCGAGGTTATTGGGTTTCGACAATGCTCACCCGGTGCCGCATGCAGGCGGAAAGTATGTAAAGACCAAGCCGGATGCCGATCACTGGCACAGGACGATCAACGATGAAGGTCGCCCATATGCCTTCGTTTCGGCAGCGCAGTTGCTTGAAGATTTTTTTGCCGAGGTAGAAAAGCTTTGCGAGGCGCAAGGCATATCGACCGAGGTGGTGGACGACAAGGAAACCTGATTATGAAAATGAAAATCCAGTCTGTGAAAAACCTGAGAAGGGAGATGCTGTCTGTCGCCCGCGGTGAGCGCAAGGCGCCTGCCGATGCTGCCCAGATTTCTTTCGAGTCTGTGGAGGCCGTGATTCGTCTGCTGACGCCGGAAAATCGCTTTCTGCTGGCTACCATAGACCAGAAGAAACCTGCTTCCGTGGCCGATCTGGCAAAGCTGGTGCAGCGCGCAGAACCCAATGTCAGCCGCACATTGGGCAAGCTCGAAGCCTTGGGCTTTGTGCGCCTGCGGCCAGGTGCGGGGAAAACCAAAATACCGGAAGTGGCGATCCGTCACCTGACGGTGGACATGGACATCTGCGCCCAGCAGGACAGAGTGGCGGTTGCCTGACCAAGTTAAGTTAAGCTGCGCGACAGACGGCGTCGCTTGCGATCACGGCAGGCCGGCGATGAAGCGCTGCATCGATGCCTTCAGCGCCGCGAAATTCGGGTTGTAGGTCAGGCGGCGCAGGATGCCAGCCGCGAGGTTTTTCTCGGTCACCTCGCCCTGCCAATCCTGATCCGGATGCTTCAGGCAGGCTGCGTACTTTTCGGCCTCGTGCGGATAGTAATGGGTGCAATTGGAATACTCTCCCGCCCTGCCGTAATGCGCGTCTTCCGGCGGCATCACGATCGCGGTATGCGCCGAGCTCAATATCCTCTGCCCGGGAACCACGCTGCCCACCAGTTCCAGCCTGTCTGCGGGTATGCCGGGCGGTGCCCGGTCCGGCTCGGTGGTATACAGCACCAGCCTGCTGGCCGGATGGCGCGCACGCGCGACGAATTCCAGGATCACCGAAGTTTTGACGGTGATGTCGTCCACGCTGGCGGCAACGAACACCGGTATGTCTATCCCCTGTTTGCCCAGCTGTTTGCCGAGCACACGGGTCAGCGCATAGGTTTGCGCAGCGGCATTCATCGTGAATGACTCGTACTTGTAGATGTCCAGGTCGGGCTTGATGTCCACCCAGCGGGCGGACGGCAGCAGCCAGCTGTACAGCTTGTGCAGCTTTGCCAACGCAGCCCAGCGCGTGATCCTCAGCGCCGGTGAGAACAGGAACAGGCCGCGCACCCGGCTGTCGCGCAGGCTGTGGTAAACGCTCAGCGCGGCACCGGTGGAATATCCGGCCAGATAGATCTCATCTGCTTCTTCTGCCAGCTTGTAAGCGCCATAGGCCACAGTCTTGGCCCACTCCTGCCAGGTCACTTTCAGCAGGTCGCCGGGCTGCGTGCCATGGCCCGGCAGCAATATCGCCATCACGCGAAAGCCGTTCTGCCGGAAGAACTCGGCCAGGTGACGCATCGTATAGGGAGAATCGCTCAGGCCATGGGTGAGCAGCACGCCGCGACGCCAGGGCTTTTCCCGGCCAGCCGGGTAACCGGGCGGCGGCTCCAGCTGGAACGGCGCGTTGCCATCGATTATCTTGTCCAGGTCGGCGGCTCCGGCATGAGCCCTGCGCAGCATTTCCCGGTTGCGCGCCGCATAGTCCGCAAATGACAAGCGGCCTCCAATGGCCGAAGGATGGCCGTTGAAAACTGAATTCAGGCCGGACGGCCGGTGCCTGGCTTCAAGCGGCGGGGGTGCCACGCCTATTCACCCGCGCATTTGGCGATCGCCGCATCGGTCTCCAGATCCAGGCAATGTCTCAGGTCTGCATCTTTCGGAAAATTCGGCTTGGCAGGCACGGGTTTGCTTTTGGTCTTGATTGCTTTTGCGGACTTGGGCGGCTGCACGAGTTCAGCCGGCACAGCGGCAGCTACTCCCGATGCTGCCGTTGCAGAAGGTATTACGGGGACAGCCGCTTGTTCAACAAGCACGGGTGGATGTGCCGGAGCTATGGTTGCGGGCACGCTGACCGTAGACAAAACGGCGGATGGATGAGCCGGCGCAGCAGCAGTTTTAGGCGCAACTGCGGGCGGATGTGCGGCAGGCACGGCAGGATGCGGAGCGGTCGCAGGCTTTACAACCGTGGTGGTCTGCTTCGAGCCGAGGAGATCAAGCCCGAGCGGGTCAAAATACACGAATGCGGCACCGGCGATGATGATCAGGATACCAAACAGTATCCCTGCTTTCCGTCTTGAACTGATCTTCATGCTTTCCCTTTCCCAGCCAAATCAAAATACCCAATATCTCCGCCCACTCCTGCATGCGCACACGATAAACTGCATCGCCATCGCTGGCAATCGTCCGCTATGCAATTATTTCCAGAATTCCGGCTGCTTATTAAAGGATTGCAGGGATTTGCGCAAGCCGGAAAACGTGTCAGGCAAATCGCGGACGATGCGCTCCCGGGCCAGATCGATGGCCTGCAGAACAAGCGCACGCTGATCTGCAGCCGCGTTGCCGCGCGCAACGAAGGTGTCCAGCAAGCGGTGTGCAACGGCAATATCGTTGATCTTCCCGAGCACCTGTTGCACCTCTCCCAGCGCAGCAAGATAGGGCCCGGTTTTCCGCTGGCCATACAAATCTGCAAAGAACTCCGCGCTGTATCTGAGTTTCTTGGCGACGATGCGCAGCGCATGCAGCGAAGCGGCATCTGCGCCATCCAGCTGCTGTACTGAGCGGGAGAATTGTGCCGCCAGTTTGCGCAAACGGCGGCTCGCGAAATCCTGTACTTCCGCCATCCCGGCTGCTGCCTGATCCCTGCCGCCGTACCGCCAGTAATCGCCGTACATCCAGATCGCAAAACGCAGCAGCAGGCGCTGCAGTTCGCGCGCCTGAGCCTCACCGCGCAACGCGGCATAAGCTGCCGCGCGCTGCTGCTCGCAGCCGGCCAACAACGCCCGCAAACCGGCATGTGCGGCGATGCGCGTGGACAGCGGCAGCAATGTTCCGGCGATGAACACATCCCATTCGCGCGCGCCCCCCAGCGCGACACCCAGCGCCGAGATTTCCTTGTTCAATGCGGCCAATTGCTTGTCGGCGCGGATTTTTTCGGCGATGCGCAGCGCCACACGCAAACGGCGCAATGCGACGCGCATCTGGTGCAGATATTCGGCTTCATCCCCAGCCATCGCAGCCTTCCCTATTGCACCGGGCAGGTTGCTCTGGAAATGCTGCAGGCACGACCAGATCAGCGTATTCAGCACCTCGTCCAGCGTGCCGGTCCGGGAAATGGCAGGGATGACAGCCTTGACCGGATGCCCGCTATATCCTGGCAGCAGCCGATAGCCCTGCTCCGCCTTGCTGACGATCTCCAGCTCGAACGTCACGACCTCCAGCAGCGCCAGCGCCAGTTCGAACAACTGTCGCGGTTCGCCGGATTTCAGCTCTAATTCCAGCTCGCATACCGGCAGGCTGTGCTGCCCGGTGACTATCTCGCCCTGGTCCATGCACAGCTCGATCCGAGCGCGATGAAAATCCAGCATCCGGCTGGAACGTGAAAAATCGGTGACGAACACCGGCTGCAATCTGTTGCGCAGCGAACGCGGCAGATGCTCGTCCCACTCCGCCGGCAATCCGGAAAAATGCAGTGCCGGACCGTTCACCGGGATCTCCCATTCGTTGCGACTATGCAGCCCGGCCTGCACCGAACCGCCGCCCTTCAGGGTTTGCAGCCATTGCCGGCCGGCGTGGCGCAAGCGCAAAGCCATCCCGGATTTATACAATTGCAGCTTCGGCGTGTCGTAATAGATGTTATAGAGACGGCGCGTGACCGGACGCGAGACGGTATGCGCCTTGAGCAGTTCATGCCGCTTCAGCCTGGCCAGCTGTTCCGGGGCGATGCGCAATTTGAGTTCGGTTTCGACTGCCATGTCTGTCTATTGATACTTCCATAATTCATGACACCCTTGCCGTCATTGCGAACGAAGTGCGGGGCTCAAAGTGCCGTCATTGCGAACGAAGTGAAGCAATCCAGCAAGACCAAAATGCACTTTGTTTAAACCATCTGGATTGCCACGTCGGCTTCGCCTTCTCGCAATGACGAAGTATTCTGGATTCCTGCTTGTCCGAAGGACAGTTTATCCTGAGTCCATCAAAGAACGGGAATGACGTGCCAGTTTTTTAATTTCTACTTAGCGCATCCCGGAAGATGCGTCACTGTCATCAAATATGGAAACCCCGTAGTTCACAGCATGCAGCGCCCACTATAGCAGCCCGGGCAAGCTGACGCGACCTGCCCGCAGGCCGGGCAGAGGAATACAATGCGCCCATGCCTGTCCACAACGCCGACATCGCCGCCATCTTCGAAGAGATCGCCGACCTGCTCGAGATCGAGGGGGCGAACACCTTCCGCATCCGCGCCTACCGCAATGCCGCGCGCATCCTCGGCGACCTGCCGCAGGAGGCGCGCGTGCTGGTCGAGCGTGGCGACGACCTGACCCGCTTGCCCGGCATAGGCAGCGACCTCGCCGGCAAGGTCAACGAAATCGTCACCACCGGACATTGCAGCCTGCTGGAGCGCTTGCACCGCGAGCTGCCGCCGGCGATCACCGAGCTGCTGAAGATACCCGGCCTGGGACCGAAACGGGTCAAGGCGCTGTACCACGAGCTCGACGTGCAGACCACAGCACAGCTGCAGCGCGCCGCGCAGGATGGCCGCATCCGCGCGCTGCACGGCTTCGGCGCAAAGACCGAGCAGAACATCCTGCAGGCGGTGCAGGCCCATGCCAGCCAGAGCCGGCGCTTCATGCTGGCCACCGCGGCGCAATATGCCGACACGCTGTGCGCCTTCCTGCAGGCGATCCCCGGCGTGCAGCAGGTGATCGTGGCTGGCAGCTTCCGGCGCATGCGCGATACCGTCGGCGATCTGGATATCCTGGTGACCGCCACTCCGGACAGCACGGTGATGCAGCGCTTCGCTGCCTATGACGAAGTGGCCGAGGTGCTCTCCGCCGGCGAAACCCGCGCCAGCGTGCTGCTCAAATCCGGCATCCAGGTCGACCTGCGTGTCGTCGCCCGGCAGAGTTACGGTGCTGCGCTGCACTACTTCACCGGCTCGAAGTCGCACAACATCGCGATCCGCCGCATCGCGCTGCAGCTTGGCCTGAAGATCAACGAATACGGCGTGTTCCGCGGCGCGCAGCGCATCGCCGGGGACAGCGAGGAATCGGTGTACCGCGCGGTCGGCCTGCCCTGTATCGCGCCGGAGCTGCGCGAAGACCGCGGCGAGATCGAGGCGGCGCGCGCCGGCAGGCTGCCGACGCTGATAGAACTGTCCGACCTCAGGGGCGACCTGCATGCCCACACCGTGGCCAGCGACGGCCACGACAGCCTGCGCGACATGGCGCTGGCGGCCAGGGCGCTGGGATGGGAATACCTGGCGATCACCGACCACTCGCGCCACCTGACCGTCGCGCACGGCCTCGATCCGGCACAACTGGCAAAACAGTGCGACCAGATCGACCGCCTCAACGCGCAGCTGGACGGCATCACGCTGCTGAAGGGCATAGAGGTGGACATCCTCGAGGACGGCAGCCTCGACCTGCCGGATGGAGCGCTGGCGCGGCTGGACCTGGTGATAGGCGCGGTGCACACCCGTTTCGGCCTGCCGCGCACCAGGCAGACCGAGCGCATCCTGCGCGCGATGGACAGTCCGCACTTCACGCTGCTCGCCCACCCCGGCGGGCGTTTGATCGGACAGCGCGAGCCCTATGATGTCGACATGCTGCGCATCATCCGCCATGCAAAGCAGCGCGGCTGCTTCCTCGAGCTGGACGCCCAGCCGGAACGCCTCGACCTGCTCGACACCCAGTGCCAGAGCGCAAAGGAGGAAGGCGTGCTGGTCAGCGTCAATTCGGATGCGCACAGCACGTTCGATTTCGCCAACCTGAAGTATGGCATCGGCCAGGCGCGGCGCGGCTGGCTGGAACAGGGCGACGTGCTCAACACCCGTTCCTTGTCCGCGCTGCGTGAGCTGCTGAAAAGCACGATGTGACTCTTCCGATGCGTGCTATCACAACGACAATAATTTTCCGGCTGCTCGAATAACTTCTGGCCGGGCGCCCGTAGGAGCGGGCCATGCCCGCGACCAAGATTATTCGCGGGCCGCTTCGACAAACTCAGGACAGGCACGCCCCGCTCTTACGATTTTGGAGTAATCATGCTGACGCTGGCCTTGATGGGAGACGTGATGCTGGGCCGCCTGGTCAACGACAGGCTCAAGACCATGCAGCCTGCAGCGGTCTGGGGCGACGTGCTGCCGCACCTGGCACAGGCCGACCTGCGCATCGTCAATCTGGAATGTGCGCTGACCCGCCACCTCCGGCAATGGTCGCGCAGCGAAAAGATGTTCCATTTCCGCGCCGATCCCGCTGCGGTGCATGTGCTGCAGGCCGCGCACATCGATGCCTGCGCGCTCGCCAACAACCACATCATGGACTATGAAGAGCAGGGACTGCTTGATACCCTGAGCATGCTGGACCAGGCCGGCATCCGCCATGCCGGCGCCGGTGCCAACGCTGCCGAGGCCGCCGCCCCGGCCATCATCGACTTGCACAGCCCAACTGCCTGCCGTGTCGCGCTGCTCTCTTACACCGATAACGAACCGGATTTTGCCGCAACGGCCGCACATCCCGGCAGCAACTATCTGGAGGTCTCGCTGGATCAGGCAACGATGGCCAGGATCGCCGGCAGCATCAAGGAAGCGCGCGCGCAGGGCGCCGACCTGGTGGTGTACTCCAGCCACTGGGGCGCGAATTTCGTCGAACGTCCCTCGGCACAATTCCGCAGCTACGCCAGGCATGTGATCGAGCTCGGTGCCGACATCTTCCACGGCCACAGCGCGCATATCTGCCAGGGCATCGAGATCCACCGGGGCAAGGCTATACTCTACGACAGCGGCAATTTCATCGACGACTATGCGGTCCATCCGCTGCTGCGCAACGACCGCTCCTGCCTGTTCAGGCTGATGTTCGACAGCGGCAGGCTGTGCCGCATCGAACTGCTGCCGGTGTCGCTGAGCGTCGCGCAGGTCGCATTGGCGCAGGGCAAGGAGTTCGACGCGATCTGCGCACACATGCAGCTGCTGTGCGCGGAGTTCGGCACTGCGCTGACGCGCCTTGACGACAGGCTGGTGTGGCAGGCGGCCATGACATCTCACTGATGACCGGTATCACTGACTCAGCGCGCGATAGATCGAGCCGCGCCGCACCAGCCATTTCTCCAGCTCGACCGCAAACAGCACCACGCAGGATATCGCGATGCAGAACAGCAGCTCGCCGCCGTCCAGCGGCTCGGTCTTGAACACGGGATTGAGCGCCGGCAGATAGATCGTCCCCAGCTGCAGCAGAAAAGTGGCGAGGACGGCCAGTACCATGGGCCGGTTGGAAAGCAGTCCGGTCGAGAACAGCGATTCCCGTTCCGACCGGATCGCCATCACATGGAACAGCTGGGTCAGCGTCAGCACGGTGAACACCATGGTCTGCCAGTGCGCATGGCCGGTGTGGAACGCCCATGCCTGGGTGGACAGCGCGAGCGCCGCCATCAGCAGGCCTACCCAGATCATGTGCTGCCACATGCCGTGCGCAAAGATGCTTTCCTGCAGCGGCCGCGGCGGCCGGCGCATCACGCCGCGTTCGGCGGGTTCCGCGGTCAGCGCCAGCGCGGGCAGGCCGTCGGTGACCAGGTTGATCCACAGGATGTGGATGGGCAGCAGCGGTATCGGCAGGCCCAGGAAGGGCGCCAGGAAGATCGTCCAGATCTCGGCGGAATTGGTGGTGACCCCGTAGCGGATGAACTTGCGGATGTTGTCGTACAGGCGGCGGCCCTGGCGCACCGCGTGGACTATCGTCGCGAAGTTGTCGTCCAGCAGCACCATGTGCGCCGCCTCGCGCGCCACATCGGTGCCGCCCTTGCCCATCGCGATGCCGATGTCCGCCGCCTTCAGCGCGGGCGCGTCGTTGACGCCGTCGCCGGTCATCGCCACCACCTCGCCGCGCTGCTGCAGCGCGCGGACTATCCTGATCTTCTGGGCCGGGTCGACCCGCGCATAGACGCGTATGTGTTCGACCTCGGCCTCGAAAGCGGCCGGGGCCAGCCGCGCCAGCTCTGCGCCCGTCATCATCCGGTCGCCGCCGCTGGAGGCGCCATCGGTCCCATCTTCATCAACCAGTATGCCGAGTTGGCGCGCGATCGCGCGCGCTGTGGCGGGATGATCGCCGGTGATCATCACCGGCGTGATGCCGGCCGATTGGCACAGCGCAACGGCTTCCGCGACTTCGGCGCGCGGCGGGTCGATCAACCCGACCAGTCCCAGGAACACCAGTTCGCGCTCCAGCTCGGCAGCATCGTCGCCAGAGGGCAACGTTGCCCAGCGGCGGCAGGCGATCGCCAGCACGCGCAGGCCGTCGGCAGCCATCGCTTCGGCCTGCCGCAGCAGGCTCGCCTGGTCGATGTCGTGTTCGCCGGAACCGGCCAGCACGCGGCTGCAGCATGACAGCACCGATTCAGGCGAACCCTTGGTGTAGGCGATGATATCCCCGGCGCTGCCGTGAAAGGTGGTCATGCGCTTGCGTTCGGAATCGAACGGCAGCTCCTTGAGGCGCGGCGCTTCACGCTCCAGTTCGGCCTTGTCCCAGCCGGCCGCCAGCGCGGCGTGCAACAGGGCCGCCTCGGTCGCCTCGCCGCTAGCCTGGCCCTGACTGTCGAGATGCGCATCGTTGCTGAGCGCCAGCGCGCGGAACAGCGTAGTCCACGGTTCCGCGGTCATGCCATGCCGGGATGCAGCGCCCAGCCGGCCGTCGGCGTAGATCGCCGCCACATGCATTTTGTTCTGCGTCAGCGTGCCGGTCTTGTCGGAGCAGATACAGGTGATGGCACCCAGCGTCTCGACCGCGGGCAGGCGGCGGATCAGCGCATGCTGCCTGACCAGCTTGCGCGCGCCCAGCGCCAGCGAGATCGTCACCACCGCAGGCAGCGCCTCGGGAATCGCGGCCACCGCCAGGCTGATCGCGGTCATGAACATCAGCAGCAGCGGCTCGCCGCGCAGCAGGCCGACGACGAACACCAGCACGCAGATCGCCAGTGCTGCCAGCGCCAGACGTTTGCCGAAAACCGCCAGGCGCTGCTGCATCGGTGTCTTAAGCGCATTCTCTTCGCCGAGCATGGAGGCGATCTTGCCCAGCTCGCTGTCCATGCCGGTCGCAACCACCAGGCCGCGCGCCCGTCCGTAAGTGACTATCGTGCCCTTGTAGGCCAGACAGGTCCGGTCGCCTAACGGGATGGCGGCAGCGGTCAGCGCGCCGGTGTGCTTTTCGACCGCGACCGACTCGCCGGTCAGCGCCGATTCATCGACCTTCAGCCGCGCCGCCTCGATGATGCGCAGGTCGGCCGGCACCACATTGCCGGCTTCCAGTAGCACCACATCGCCCGGCACCAGCGCCACTGCGTCGACGGCCTGCAGATGGCCATCGCGCAGCACCTGCGCGCCCGCCTCGGCCATGCGCTTGAGCGCGGCCATCGCGCGCTCGGCCCGGTATTCCTGGACGAAGCCGATCAGCGCATTCAGCAGCACGATGACGATGATCGCAATGGTGTCCTCGACATCGCCGACGATGCCGGAGATCACCGCCGCGACGATCAGCACCAGGATCATGAAATCGCTGAACTGGTCCAGCAGCATGCGCCATGCTGGACGCGCCCGTATCTCCTGCAACTGGTTTGGGCCGTAATGTGCCAGCCGTTCGGCGGCCTGTGCCGCTGTCAAACCCGATCCCGGGCTGGCCTCCAGCCGCTGTGCGACCTGGTCTATGCCCAGCGTATGCCAGTTCTGGTGATCAATGTGCATGTTCGAAAATGATCCAGGAGTTGAGCACATACAACATCAGCAATGCCAGGCTCACCCAGGTCAACCCCAGCACGACGCGACGCTGCGGACGGAAGATCAGGCCCGCGGCTACCAGGGAGCTCATCATCACCGCGGCAAATGCGGTCAGCGCATGGCCGGCATCGACGTGGCTCAGCAGGGAGCCTTTGCTGTAGAACACATCGTCCACAGCGAGAATGAAGATGTCGAACAGGTTGCTGCCGAGCAGGTTGGCGATCGCCATGTCGAGCGCGCCAATGCGCAAAGCCGAAATGGTGACGGCCGCTTCGGGTGCAGAAGTCACTCCCGCCACCAGCAGGGTGCCGACGAAGCTGCGTCCCCATCCCATCAAGCCCGCAATGTGTTCGGCTACAAACGGCAGCCATGAACCCGCCAGCACCACGGCGACAGCCGCCAGCGCATAGCCCTGGACGGCGCGGCGCAGCGTCACTTCGGGATAACGTCCGGCGGCCTCCCCGGCGTATTCGGCTACGGTGCGGCGTTCGAAGCTGTAGACCGCGCGCATCGCAACCAGGTAGATCAGCACGATCAACGGCGTATACAGCCCCACGTGCCAGATCACCGGGCTGATGCCCGCGCGATCGAGCAGCAGGCTGAAACCGGCGAAGGCGATCAGGATCGCACCTAGCGTAGCCGACAGAACGTGCCCCTGTGCGGCGCGGCTGTATATCGTCTCGTGCCGGTATAGCATGTCCAGCAACGCCAGGATGACCAGGTTGAATACCGTGCTGCCCAGCACATCCCCGACCGCGATGTTGGGTGCATCGGCGAAGGTGACCGCAGATATCCCGGTCGCCAGTTCCGGCAGCGAGGTGGCAGTGGACAGCAGGATCAGGCCCACCCACGAGGCGGACATCCCGGACTTCTCGGCGATGATGTCGCCGTAGCGCGACAGGTAGTAACCCGCATAGCCGATCACGGCAAGGCATAGCAGAAGCTCCAGCCAGTAAAGCATTTCAGCAGCCTCCCTATGATGAAGTGCTGGTCAGTCGGCCGGCGTATCAATCATGCTTCGTTGCGGGCCGCGGCTTGCCCAATGCCAGCGCATACACCCTCTGTGTCGCAGGAAAGCGGTACAGCATCACCAGCAAAGCGGTCAGCGTGATGCTGACCAGCACCACCATATAGGTCGTATCGCGTATCAGTTCGCCTCCCTGGATGCCCTTTTCCAGCGGCAGTGAGGCCAGCACCGCGGCCGCCAGTCCTTTGGGCGCCATCATCGATGTGACCGCGGCATCACGCAGGGTATAGCTGCCGTCGCGGAAGATGTAGCGGGTCAGCCCCAGCCGCATCGCATAGACGATCAGCACCATCGCAATCGCGGCCGCAGCCAGCATGGCTTCGCTGAAATGGATCGAGATGCCGAGATAGACGAAGAAGTAGGTCTTCAGCAGGAACACCGCTTCGCCATAGAACGCCAGCTCGATCTCGTTCAGCGGCTGGATGTTCCTGTCTATGTTGGAGATGCGGTACAGGCCGAACTTCTCGAAGTTGGTCAGCGTGACACCCAGTGCCAGCGCGGCAATCGCACCCGAAAATCCCAGTATCCCGGCCAGCCCATAGACGATGAAGGCGTAGGCCAGCGTCGACGTGATCGTATTGGGGAATCCGCGCACCTTGTCCAGCACCAGCAGCCAGCCGATTCCGCCCAGCACGCCGATCACCGCGGCGAAGATCAGCGAGGCCAGCACGCTGCCCACCAGCTTGCCCGGATCGACCTCGCCCTGGGCATGGATCTGCAGCAATGCGAACACGCCGACGATGCTCAGCACATCGGACAGGGCCGATTCCAGCACCAGCACCGTGGCGGGTTTCTGCGACAGGTCCAGAGCAGCCACCATGGGGATCACCACGGCCGAGGAGGTATTGCCCAGCGTGACGCCTAGCAGCACCGCGGCCAGCAGCGACAGGTGCAGCACGTAGTACCCGACCAGTGCAGCGATCGCAGCGGTCAGCACGAAACAGACGATGGCCAGCAGGCCGGTGGTGCCCAGCGATCTGCCCAGCACGTTCAGGTTCAGCGAGGTTCCACCTTCGAACAGGATCACCACCAGCGCGATGGTGGCGATCAGCGAGCCCACCTTGCCGAAGTCCTCGGCCGTGACGATGCCCAGCAGCGGGCCGAGGACGATGCCGACCAGCATCAGCACCAGCACGTCCGGGATATGGGTTTTGCGGAATTGCAGCGACAGGAAGTGCGCGAAAAACACCAGCATGCCGATGGCCAGTATCGTAATGGACATTCGTGACCTCCAGATTCTGTTGGCCGGATTATACCTTACACGATAAACTTCACTTCCCAGGCAGCAGAACGCAATCAGGCTGCGCCGCATCGCAGGCAAAACACCCACCAAAGGACAAACAATGGATACCCGTTCACTTTCCGAATATCTGCACATATCGAAGGAACTGCTGCACGTGATCGTGATCCTGGTGCTGGCCTGGTTGCTCGCCGGCATCAGCCGCATGCTGATCCGGGTGTTCCGCAATTACATGGATGCCCGCGCCGCCTCGGCCGAAGACAGCCGGCGCATCGAAACGCTGGCACGGGTGTTCCGCTACATCTCGACGGTGGTGATCTCGCTGGTGGCCGGCATGCTGGCGTTGAGCGAGCTGGGCATCTCGATCGCGCCGATACTCGGCGCAGCCGGCGTGGTCGGTCTGGCGGTCGGCTTCGGCGCTCAGAGCCTGGTCAAGGACTATTTCAACGGCTTCTTCCTGCTGCTGGAGAACCAGATCCGCCAAGGCGACGTGGTCGAAGTATGCTCCAAGAGCGGCACGGTGGAGGACATCACGCTGCGCTATATCTGCCTGCGCGATTACGAAGGCAGCGTCCATTACATCCCCAACAGCCTGATCACCACCGTGACCAACAAATCGCGGGGGCATGCCTATGCGGTCATCGATGTCAGCATCGCCTACCGGGAAAATGTGGACGAGGTATTCGAAGTCATGCGCAAGGTGGCCGCAGAATTGCGCCAGGACAAGGATTTCAGCGCAAAAATATTGGCAGACCTGGAAATCGCCGGTGTGCAGGAATGGGAAGATTCGGCCGTCACGCTGCGCTGCCGCTTCAAGACCATCCCGCTGGAACAGTGGAGCGTGCGCCGCGCCTTCCTCGGCAGGCTCAAACAGGCTTTCGACCAGCATGGCATCGAGATCCCCTACCCGCACCTGACCATCTACGCGGGACAGGATAAGCAGGGCCACGCGCCGGCATTCCGTTTCATCGCGTCGGTCGACGGCAAATAGCGCAGGCGGACTATCCCGGCCGGGACGAAAATCTGCGCGTCAAGTTCACAAATCGGACAGTGGTTGCCCGGCCAGTTTATCGTTTCTGACCTGCAATTGTTCGACCACCTTTTCCAGCGCTGCATTCAATGCCAGGATGGTTTCAGCCGGGAGCGACCGCAACGCTTCCGGCAGCACGCCTTCGGCAGGACCAGGCGCATTTTTTAGCAGCGCGGCTGCCGAATCAGTCAGGCGCAATCCGACACGGCGCTGATCTTCCTTGCTGCGTTCCTTGATGAGCATATTCCCGGCAACCAGTTTTTCCACAAGCTGGCTGCAAGTGGACTGGTGGATCGACAAACGCTCCGCCAGTTCCGAAACTCCTATGCCCGAAGTATTGGCGATTTCCTGCAGAATCCACAACTGCGATCCGGTCACTCCGCATGTCTGCTCGATTTCCCGAAAGTGCTGACGCACCGAGCCATAGATGATCCTGAATTTCTTCAGCACCTGAATCGATAATTGACTTTTGTTGCGATTGTTCAAGATTTTTCCCCGAAGGTTTTCGCTTTGGTTTGGACCGGTTAACCGGATTATAGAACTTGCATTTTGCAAGCTCGTCAATTATATTGATCAAAATACAATTGATGCAAATCCTTAATTCCGCACCACCGCGCAGAAATTCAAACACGCGGGGCCGGCGGCAGCGAATATAACATTGCACCGGGAACAAAGCATGCAATGCCGCGCACAAGCCCATCTATAAGGAACCAGCAGACCCGATGCCGCCTGAAATATATTCCGGAATATCAGATTCACGGACTGCGCGTCCGGACAGTGCAAGGAAGCACGGGGTAATACTGTTTGGCGAAGTGCTGGCCGACATATTTCCCGATAACGCCGTTCTGGGCGGCGCACCTTTCAACGTCGCGATGCATCTTAATGGGTTCGGACAAAACCCCGTGCTGATCACACGCCTTGGCAATGACGAATTGGGCAAAAAAGTGCTTGGCGTGATGTCCGAAAACGGCATGGAAACCATCGGTGTCCAGTGCGGCAATGGACATCCGACTGGACGCGTGCTGGTTCATTTCAGTGATGGCAAGCACCGTTTCGAAATTCTCCCTGTGCAAGCCTACGACTTCATCCATCCTTCAATGGTGCGCATGACCACGCTGTCCGTCGATCCGGTGCTGGTGTATTTTGGGACATTGGCGCAAAGACATGATATTTCCGGGCGAGCGCTCAAGACCATGATGCGCAGCACTCGAGCCGCAAGATTTCTTGACCTCAACCTGCGCCCGCCCTGGTACGACGAAAACGCCATCCGGCAATCGCTGCAATCCGCTGATGTGATGAAGCTGAACGAGGAAGAATTGGGCTTGCTGTCGGATATGTTCGATCTGGACGGAGGCGCCCCGCAATCCCGGGTCATCAAGCTGATGAACCGGTTTGAACTCAAGCAGGCCGTGGTTACCTGCGGGGAAAACGGTGCATGGCACATCGACCGGAATGGACAGATAACCGAGGCTGCAGCACAGGGCGCGACAACCAAGACCGTGGATACCGTGGGCGCCGGCGATGGCTTTTCGGCTGTCTGCATCCTGGGTACCCTGCTGCATTGGCCGGTGGTCACGACACTGGCAAGAGCCAATGCATTCGCTGCGGCAATCTGCGGGATACGCGGGGCAGTTCCCGATGATGCGGATTTCTACCAGCCTTACATCCTGGATTGGGGCATATGAAACTGCAGCCTGTCAATCACGGACATCCCTTGTACATCGTGCTGATCAGTGTGCACGGATTGATCCGCGGCCACGCTCCCGAGCTGGGGCGCGATGCCGATACCGGAGGCCAGACCAAGTACGTTGTTGAACTTGCGCGTGCCCTGGGCGAGCGCGTAGATGTCGAACAGGTGATATTGCTGACGCGGCGCGTGATCGACAGGCAGGTCAGCCCTGATTACGCCGAGCCGTTCGAGCCCTTGTCTGAAAAATCAGCCATCGTGCGCCTCGAATGCGGCGAACAGAAATACCTGCGCAAGGAAATATTGTGGGACAGTCTGGAAACCTTTTCCGACAACGCCCTCGCCTACCTCAAAAGCCAGCTGCGCATTCCGGATGTGATTCACAGCCATTATGCGGATGCAGGTTATGTAGGTACACGGCTGTCGCACCAGTTGGGGATCCCGCTGGTGCACACCGGCCACTCGCTCGGCCGCAACAAGCGCCAACAGTTGCTGGCCAGCGGCATCAAGCGCAGCGAGATCGAAACCATCTACAACATCACCCGCCGCATCGAGGCGGAGGAAAACACGCTGGGTGTCGCCGAACGCGTGATCACCAGCACGCGTCAGGAAATCGAACAACAGTATGGACTATATGATTTTTACCAACCCGAGCGCATGCGGGTGATCCCGCCCGGTACGGACATGGAAAAATTCTTCCCGCCGCCGGCGAACGAGGAAGCAGGCGATATTGCCCGCGAGCTCAAACGCTTTTTGAATCAGCCCGGCAAGCCGATCATTCTGGCATTGTCGCGCCCCGACCCGAAAAAGAACATCGTTGCACTGATCGAAGCCTATGGCGAGTCCGCCCAATTGCAACAAATTGCCAACCTGGTCATTGTTGCGGGCAATCGCGATGATATCCAGGACATGGAAAACATTTCGCGAAGCGTACTCAACGAGATCCTGCTGGCTATCGACAAATACGACCTGTATGGCAAGGTCGCCTATCCCAAGCATCACAAAGCCGAGCAGGTAGCCGATTTTTATCGCCTGGCCGCGGCCTCTTCAGGCGTGTTCGTCAATCCTGCACTGACCGAACCTTTCGGCCTGACGCTGATCGAGGCAGCCGCCTGCGGACTCCCTGTCGTGGCGACTGAGGACGGCGGTCCGATCGACATTATCAGTAATTGCCGCAACGGCCGCCTGATCAATCCGCTCGACAAAACCGCAATGGCCGAAACACTGCTGCAGATTCTGACACAAAAGCAGGAATGGCTCAGCCTTGCTGATAACGGTGTCCAGGGAGTACGCCGCCATTATTCATGGCAGGCACACGTGGAAAAATATCTTGAGGTAATCCGTCCGCTGGTGGAGAAGACCGAACCCATATCCAGAATGAGTCTGCGCCGGCGCCCGGGCATGTTTCGCGACCGGGCGATCTTCGTCAGTCTGGACCTCAACCTGACGGGCGATCGCGAGTCATTGCCGCCGCTGCTGGAAAACTTGCGCGCACATCACAAGGCCATCATCTTTGGTATCGCGACCGGACGGCGCCTGGACGATGCGCTGACTGCGCTGAGGCTGCACAACATACCCCAGCCCGACGTTCTGATCACCGGCCAGGGAACCGAGATCCACTACGCGCCCAACTTGACCGAAGATGCCGTGTGGTCGCGTCACATCAATCACCTTTGGAACAGACAGGCGGTGCGCGACATCCTCAGGGACATGCCGGGGCTGGAAATCCAGCCGAAACGATTTCAAAGCGCCTTCAAGCTTAGCTACTATATCGACCCTGCAGTGGCGGATATCCAGGAAATCCGGCAAACGCTGCTGCGCAACGAACAGGCAGTGAACGTAATTCTTTCCTTTGGCCAATTCCTCGATGTCCTTCCGGTCAGGGCTTCCAAGGGACTCGCGCTGCGCTGGTGCGCCGAGCAACTCGGCTTTCCGCTGGAAAACACGCTGGTCGCCGGGGTTACCGGTGCCGATGCCGACATGTTGCGCGGCAACACACTGGGCGTGGTGGTGGACAACCGCCATCTCGCCGAATTGTCCGATCTGGCAAACACCGACAAAATATATTTCGCGAAAAATTCCCATGCGGCCGGCATACTGGAGGCAATGAGCCACTACAACTTTTTCGCCAGCGCACTTGAAGGAGCCGCATCATGAAGCGATTTTTGCTTTGCACCGATCTCGACCGGACGCTGATCCCGAACGGCACTCATCCCGAATCACCGGCAGCCAGGGAACGCTTCAGGCAGCTGGTCAGCCGTGAAGAAGTGTCACTTGCCTATGTGACCGGTAGAAGCCGCACACTGGTCGAGCAGGCCATCGCGGAATTCGAACTTGCGCAGCCCGACTTCGTCATTGCCGACGTCGGTGCGACGATCTATAGCATAACCCCCTCCGGCTGGCGGCAATGGAACGAATGGAGCGATCGTATCGCGCCGGATTGGCAGGGTTCGACGCATGACGAATTGTATCGTCTGCTGAGTGTATTCCCGGCACTGCGCCCCCAGGAACAGGACAAGCAGGGCCGCCACAAGCTCAGCTTCCATGTTGCGCTCGAAACCGATGCGCAGCAATTGACTGATGAGATAGACCGGCGATTGAAATATGCCGATATCCGGGCGAGCCTGATCTGGAGCATCGACGAGATTGCCGGTCTGGGTTTGCTGGATGTCTTGCCGGCCAGCGCCGGCAAGCTGAGCGCCATCCGCTTCCTGACCATGCACCTCGGTTATGTTCCCGGAAACACCCTCTTTGCCGGTGACAGCGGCAACGATCTGGACGTGCTGACGAGCGGCATGCCCGCTGTGCTGGTGGCCAATGCAGACACCAGAATACAGGAGCTGGCGGCCGCTGCGGACCCGGACGCCTGCTATCTGGCCAAGGGCGGTTATCTCGGCATGAATGGAAATTACAGCGCAGGGATACTCGAGGGCATTGCACACCATTTCCCGGAAGTGGATGCCTGGCTGCGCGAACAACCCTGAATCCGGCGACAGGAAAGGCTGCCGATGTACGAACAGGTATCGCACTCGCTGTTGAACGAGATTCTGGATCAGCTGAAACCTGAGATCAGGAATCTGCGGCTGCAGCATTTCTTCATCCGTCTCGGGGCAAATTTTTACGCCATCCATTCCCTGTTCAAACTGCTATATGGCGACCGGCCCGATTTCAAGGAGCAGATGGTTACCCTGATCGAGACCCTCGCAACCCGCTATATAGAACGCGAACCGCACTTCAGGAAAACCGATCTGTTGCGCGAAAAGAACCACAACTGGTTCCTGAGCCAGAAATGGGTAGGGATGGCGCTGTACTGCGACCGCTTCGCCGGAGACCTGAAAGGTTTGCGCGCGAAGCTGCCCTACCTGCAGGATCTGGGCATCAACATGCTGCACATCATGCCCATACTCGATTGCCCTCCCGACCACAGCGACGGCGGCTATGCGGTGCGCGACTTCTGCAGGGTGGATCCCCGTTTTGGAACGACGCCGGATATCGAGGCGCTGGCCAGCAACCTCAGGAAGCGTGACATGTTGCTGGTCCTGGACGTCGTGGCAAATCATACCTCGAGCGAACACGAGTGGGCCCGGCGCGCGCGCAACGGCGACAGAAAATATCAGGACTACTACTACGTTTTCGACGACCGCGAAACTCCAGACGTCTACGAAGAGACCATGCCCGAAGTATTTCCCGCCACCTCGCCCGGCAATTTCACCTGGGATGCGGAAATGGGCAAATGGGTGATGACGGTGTTCAACAATTACCAGTGGGACCTGAACTACCACAATCCCGTGGTACTGATCGAAATGATAGACATCATCCTGTTCTGGGCAAACAAGGGGGCTGACATCCTGCGGCTGGATGCGGTGGCCTTCCTGTGGAAGAAGATCGGCAGTGCCTGCCAGAACGAGCGCGAAGCGCATCTGCTACTGCAACTGATGAAGGACTGCTGCCAGGTGACTGCGCCGGGTGTGCTGTTCATCGCCGAGGCCATCGTCTCTCCGGGCGAGATCGCCAAGTATTTCGGCGAGGACGCGATCAACGCAAAGGAGTGCGAGATCGCCTACAACGCGACATTCATGGCATTGCTGTGGGATGCGGTCGCAACCAAGAATGCGAGCCTGCTCAACAAGGGGATCAAGAACCTGCCGGTAAAGCTGGAGCGGGCGACCTGGCTGAACTATGTGCGTTGCCACGACGACATCGGCCTGGGTTTCGATGATAACGATGCACGTCTTTCCGGCTATGACCCGGTTCAGCACCGCCGTTTCCTGATCGATTATTTCACCGGAAAATTTTCCGGCTCACCGGCCAGAGGCTTGCCGTTCGGCGACAACCCCAAGACCGGGGATGCACGCATCTCCGGTTCCCTGGCGTCGCTGGTCGGACTCGAGGCTGCGCTGGAAAGCCAGGATGAACAGGGCATCGACGCCGCGATCAGGACCATCCTGCTGCTGCATGGCATGATCCTTTCATTCGGCGGCATACCCCTGCTTTATTACGGCGATGCGATCGGCACGCTCAACAGCCTGGAATATCTCGCCGACCCCGCCGAGCGCGATGACAATCGCTGGATGAATCGCTCGCATTTCGACTGGAACAAGGCGGAAAAGCGCCACCAGCCGGGCACGGTCGAACACAGGATATTCAGCGCACTGAAAAAAATGATCGCATTGCGCAAGGAAACAACCGCGTTCGCAGACTTCGACAACCGCCAATTGCTGGCGGCAGACAACCCCAACATTCTGGTCTTTTCCCGTACCGACCCGCAAAACAGCCGCAACAAAGTGCTGGTGATCGCCAATTTCAATGCCGCGCCGCAAACCTTCGGCATAGGCGCGATAAAAACATTCGGTTTCTTCCAGCAGCAAGGCATGAAGGACCTGTGCTCAGGCACCAGCGTCTTCGCGGAAAACGATGCGCTCGTGATGCCGCCGCTGAGCTGTTACTGGCTGACTGACTGACCCGCGGGCCAGACCCCTTCGGGCAGAGCGGAAATTCACCGCGTTCAGCGGGTATTCAATATCGCCCCCATGTTGTTCTCCAAGTCGTTCACCACCACCCAGTCGGTCGCGCCGGCCTTGCGCACCCGCGCCTCCCAGCGCGCCAGCCGGTCCAGATACAGGCGCGGATCGGCGTTGTCGGTGCCCAGTTTGCTGACGTTCAGCGCCACGATGCGGATGCCCTTCAGATCGATCGGGAAATCGCGCACCGTGCCCTTGCCGAGCTCTTCCTGCATATCCGAGAAGATCACGATGGTCTTGTTGCCGGCCTTGGTCTCGTTCAGATATTCCGCCCCCTGAATCAGGGCTCCGGTGATATCGGTATAAGCGCTGCCGTGGACATCCTTGGCAAAGGCGTCGATCCTGGCCTTGAACGCGCGCTTTTGTGCTATCGACTGCGACGGCCGTTTGTCGAAGGTGACCTTGGCGACGATATCCTTTTCGGTGAAGCTGCGCGTCTCCACCTTCGCCACCGCCAGCGAATCACCGGGGTTCAGCGTCGCCAGCAGATAATTGACCACCATGGCCGCCTTGCTCACCTGTTTGGCGTAGGAGCCGGAGGTATCCACCAGCATGTACACCGCCTGGCTGTGCATGCGGCTGTCGCCGCAGGCACCGACGATCAAGGCCACGAACAGCAGCAACGGCACCGGCAGGGATGTTTTCATGCTGCGCTCCCCGGTTCGGTTTGCCCCTTGGCAGACGTACCGCCGCGCAGCGCCGCGACCCAGCGCTCCAGCATCAGCGGTATCACGATCAGGATGTCATAGGCCGACTCGAGCACCCTGGCGAAGCGCCTGAACACCACGCCGGTAAACCTGAGCACGAAGCCGGCACCGCGCATCAGCTGCACCAGCAGCACGCCGATCACGGTGCGCAGCGAGTGCACCACGCTTTCCAGCGGGATCGCGACGAATGCCAGCGCAAACGGCAACACGAAGCCCATGATCATCTGCCCGGCCATCGGGATGCTGGACATCCAGCCTCCCGCTGCGGGCGGCGCGGCGGAGGCCAGGTCGCGCATCAGCGAGGCCTTGTCGGCGACCAGCATGTCGCGCATCAGCGCCAGCGAGGATTCGATGCCGGCCAGGATCACCAGGAAGATCAGCGAAGCCAGCATCAAACGGCGGCGCATGCGGTCGTCCATGCTGGCGATCTTCGGAAACAGCTGCGTGATGCGCAGCGATTCGAGCAGGAACAGCCCCATCGATGCCTCCATCAGGATGATGACCAGGGCCGCCACATCCGAGGTCCGCAGGCTGTTGGTGATGTAATCGCTGGCGCCCACCATCTCCGACATCGGCAATGCAATCAGCTTGTAGTTGATGAAGGCGCCGCCCATCGCGATCACCATCACCAGCGAGGAGATCGCCAGCTGCACGAATGCCGACACCGTCAGCGCATGCTCGGTCTTGCTGTCCTTGGCGCGCATCCCGGAGAACCGGGTCATGTCATCGTCGATCTGCTTGGCGTTGCTGTGCAGAGTCACCATCTTCTTGTCCATCTCGCCCATCAGCTTGTCGACCGAGCGCCATACCGGCTGCATCCCCTTGAGGATCTTGTGGCGCTCTTCATAGGAGCGGCGATACTCCGCCACGGTCTTGTCATGGATCTTCTGGATGGACTTGCTGATGTCCTCGAGCAGCTTGCGCGGGATATCCCCGCCGGATTTGAGCTGTGACACCGATTCGAGCGCGTCCACCCATTCCGGCGGCGGCGGCGGGACCTCGCCGCATCTGCGGTAGTCCTCCTCGATGCGGGTCGCTTCCTCCAGCAGCTTGCGTTGCAGGGCAGGGAATTCGTGCATGTCCTTGCGGATGATGTTGCCTACCCGCTCGAATTCCCGGTCTATCATCGCAGCCACGCTCTCCTGGCTATGCGCGAGCAGCACAGCCTGGTTGCGCAAGCGCAGGTTTTCCGCGCTCAGGAACAGCCAGCGGGAAACGAAACGGGTGGACTGGGTGACCAGGTTGCATACCGCATGGATCATGCCGTGCATCGGCTTGCGCGCCGCGTACAGGAACAGCATCGCCAGCGCAACCAGGGCCAGCACGGATAGCGCCACATTCTCCGGCCAAAGCAACCACGAATGCAGATTTGCCATTGCCTATCCTCCCATCGTTGATAGCTGCCTGTGCAGTGCCGGAATCGCGACACTCCGCTGGCAGGCCGGGCCGGCACAGGCCGACCGGGCGAGATGCACTTTGCCTGCATCGGCATACACCCGCAATACCGTTCGTCCCCGCAATTTACCGCTGGTCGGGGCTGTGCTGCCGCTCGTCCGGATTCGGATTACCGCTGATGCAGAAATTTGCCGGCAAGGGCAGCGCAATCAAAATGCGAAGATAAAGCTCAAGTCGGGATAGGTTGCGCTGCAGCTCAGGTATACCGACTCGCGGCAGTCGAGATAATTTTCCTGGACTATGCCTACCCCCAGATAGGCGTTCGGCGACGCCGGAACATAGATTCCCACTCGAACGCCGACCGAATTGATGCCGGGCAGGCCATCGAACGAGTTATGCCGGATAAACCCTCCGACGTAGGGCAACACCAGGGAATCACGCAGAAACACGTATTGCACAAATGGCGCAAACTTGGTGATGGGTGGACTGCCCGACCATTTTTCGAACGTCAATCCGACCTCCAGCCCGTCACGCAGGTAATAACCCGCGCCGCCCCCGAGCACGAAATAGTTGCTGTTCAAAGCACTGCCGCCCCCGCCTATCAGCGAGAATTGCGTGCTCCCCTCGCCGAATATGCTTTCCGCCCCCGCGGCATGTACCGGCAAAGCCGACAGCAGCAGCAACACAGCAACCAGAAACCTGACCATTAAATATGCTCCCTATACATTCTGAAAACGGCACTGAAATGGAGCGTCACTCATTCCTGCCTCCCTGATTGATCTGCTCGGTGAGAATAGCAAAAGTCAATCCCCGGCACGACAAACTTTCAACCCGCATGGAAGATGGGCAAAAAGATGCAACGAGCTTGAGTTTTACTTTTTTGTCCCACAGCTGGTGGACTTGGCCTGTTGCGACATGACAACGGCTCCTGGCGATGATGGCTTTCCATGAAACGATCCGGAACAGCGTCAGTTTAGCCGATATTCGGCAAGATGGAATAGGGCAGCATCAGTTTTGCAGCTCTTGCACATGAATGATGCAGCGGCAAAAATCCCAGGCTTTTGAGCAAGCCTGTACATATCAGGTTTGCTCATTGTAATATCCGGAAAAAGCGGGATATCAGAAAGTACAAGCGGATGCTGCAAGGGAGGTGGCGTGGGATCGATAGAACTGAAGATGACTATCCTGTCCGGTCTGGTGGGCGGGGTGCTCATGGTGCTTGCCGAAGGGGTGGCATTGCACAGCAAAATATCAAAATTTCGCATACACCTGCGCGAACTTTATCAGACGAAACGGTTCTTGCGCCTGTTCGCGGAAATCGGCGGTGTCGCGATTATCGTGCTGATCCAGCCGGTGGTCATTTCGATGCTGATAATGGGGGCGCTGAATAATTTAACCCCGCAGTTTTCCGCGCATGCAGAGGCTCAATTGCGGCAGCAGATAAAGGGCGACAACCCGAAAGAAGACCGCCCGCTCAGGGGGCAGTGATGCTTGCTGATTGATGCCGCTATTCGTAGCGCAGGAAATCCTCGGCCAGCGCATCCGCACCAAAGCGGTCGATCAAGTCCTCAATCTCGGGCAGCAGCACATCATCCTCATCCTCATCGAGTATACCCTCGCCCACCATGCGGCTGCCGATGCCGCCGAGTATCGCCTCATGCACATTCTGCAGCGTCGGCGGATTCTCGCGGTTCTCGTCGTCCATGACTTCTTCTATCACCCGCGACAGCGCTTCACTTGCAAAGGCGTAGACAAAGTCCATCGCTGCAGCAGACTCCCCGAACTGTTCGATCAGCTCATCCAGTTCGTCGATCAGCGATTCGTCGGCATCAAAGTGGTGCAGCTCCTCTTCTTCATCGACATCGCCGGGGAATTCATGTGCGATGAAAGAACGTACGGCAGCAAGCGTGACCGGCTCATTGCTGTCCAGTTGGCTGATCAGGGTTTCGATCAGGCCAGACAGCTCCGGGCTGACTCGGCTGGCAATGTCGATTGGGTTGCGTATCATGATTTATCCTCCTGTTTGAGACTGCATGAGCATGATGCCATTCGAACGAGGTAGATCAGTGCGCCCTGGCGCAGCCATGGACCAGCGCATCAGCAGCGATCTGGGTATCGTCTACATGATAGCCAAGCCGAATGGCCGGTTGTTCCATCACGACCAGCTTGATCAAAACCGGTCGATGCGCAATTTCTGCAAAATCAGCAACTGATGTATGCATCTGGATTCTGGGGGATTTGGCATTGCCGCGCAAGATGATTTTGGCAAAGATCCAGTGTCACTTCCAGCGTCCGCGGCGGCGCCAGTGGCGGATCACAATATAGCCGCCTATCATGCCGCCGAGATGCGCAAAATGCGCCACCCCGGCCTGTGTCCCTGTCACCCCGAGCAACAGCTCGATAATTGCATACAGGAACACGAACACCCTTGCCGGTAAGGGAATCGGCGGAATCAGCAGCATGATGACCCGGTTCGGAAACAACACTGCATAGGCGAGCAGCAGTCCGAACACACCGCCCGATGCGCCTATCGTCGGATAGACGGCGCCGCTGAGACTGGTGGCCAGCAACTGCATCAGCGCCGCCGACAGCACGCTGGCGAAATAGAGCTGAAGGAATGATCTGTATCCCATCAGCATCTCCAGTTCGCGGCCAAACAGCCACAGCGCATACATGTTGATCGCAAGATGGGCGATGCTGCCATGCAGGAACGCATAGGTCAGCAGTTGCCAAGGCATGAAGTTGGCCTGCAATGGCCACAGCGCGAGACCGGATACCATGCTGTCGCCAGTGGTGAGTTGCAGCACGAAAACCACGATCGTGGCGATCAGCAGGGTTCGAACGCCGGGCGGCATGGGCCGCATTATTGTCCTTTCCTATAAATCAGCAAGCAGTCAATCATCGATTCCGAGGCGTGACACTCCAGTCCGAACGCCTCGGCGACTTTCCCGTGGGTAATCTTCCCATCCATGACGTTGAGCCCCTTGAGCAAAGCCGGGGAATCCCCGAGCGCCTGACGGCAACCCTAGTGCGCCAATTCCAGCACCCAGGGGCAAAGTCACATTGGACAGCGCCAGCGTGGCGGCGAGCGGCACTCCGCGGGGCATATTGGCCACGCCAGAGTGAACGATAGCGTCGGCGATCACGCTGCGCCCCGCCGCTACCAGCACGACGCGGTTCTCATGGGTCTTGATCAGTCCCGGGATGCATATCTTCATGTGCACCACCTCGCAAGGCCATGATACCTGCAAGCCCGGATTACCGCCAACCGCGCAAATTCCTGCCCCGGGGCGGCATAGGCGTACCGGTTTCGGCAAAGGCCTGACTCGGGTTATGCACATACATAAACAAGATTTCATCGATGATTCTTCAGGATCATGGAACAATTCCTGATACTGAATTGTCTTTAAAAGGGAATTTGATGGTGTGGCAGGACCGCGGCGGTGCGCCTGCATCATCTGTATCAAACAAACTCCGGGGGGATGATGGAACAAGCATGGATCGGTCCGATGAGCGTAGGTAACAAAACCATTGATTCCGAGCACAAGGCCCTGCTGAAGATGGTCAACAACATCGAGAAGGCGATCATCAGAAGAGATTCTGCCGCATTGCTGCATGCATTCAAGCTGTTCGAAGAGGCTGTCGAAGATCATTTCAGGAACGAGGCCAATCTCGCCCGCGCAATCAACTTTCCTTTCGAGAATCACCTCATCGAGCATCAATATGTTCTGAACGAGCTCGAGACCATGAGAGCTGAACTCGTATCCAATGAAGGCCGCTGGTCTGAAAGTGCGGTTGAACACTACTACGGCTTTTTGAGCAGGTGGGCGACGATGCATATCGACGAGGACGACATGCGGATGAAAAGGATACTCGACACCCTGCCCTATGACTTCAAGCCGCCGGAATCCCTGAAATAAACCGCATTGCTGCACCAGCGTTGTACATCAACCGCGGTGCGGCTTAGAATAGCCGCTGTTTTTTTCAAAAACCTGAGAAAAGGATCGGCGCATGAAAACAGCATCTTCGGTGTTTCAAATGAAATTGTTTGCTGTACTTGCAGCGGTATTCTGTCTGGCTTGGGCAGGAAGCACATTTGCGGAACAGAGTGCGAAGCCCTGTGCCGATGACGCGGCCAAGCTGTGCCAGGGCGTGCAACCCGGACAGGGAAACATCGCGCGCTGCCTCAGACAACACTCAAGCGAATTATCGCCTGCCTGCCAGGAAAATATCGCGCAGATGCAGCAGAATATCCGGAATTTCCGTCAGGCATGCAAAGACGATGTGAAACAGCTCTGCGACGGGGTCCAGCGCGGAGGCGGCAGGATCATCCAGTGCATGAAACAGCATGAGGCCGAGCTGTCGCCGGCGTGCAAGGAGCAGATGGATCAGCACCGGGCAAGGCAGCAATAAGCGCAACATGCGCGGGCTGGCGCACCTGACGCCGGCCCCGCCTCCACACACCCGCCTGCGTTCTTCTGTGCATCGGAAATTCCGGATTTCAGCGGCGGCTTCGATGCAGTCAGGTCTTGAACCAGCGGCCAGGCAGCGCCAGCAGCCCTTCAAGGATTTTCCTGCCGATCGATGAGTTGCGCACCTGCTCGGACTCATCTACCTGATACTGCTTCAACAGATGCGGCGATTTCTGCAGCACGACGTATTTCGACAGCGCGGCCTGCAGGTGGCTTTTCAGGATTTTTACTTTGACCGGCTTGTTCAGGAAGCGGAAGATTTGCGCCTGGTTGATCAGCTCGATCACCAGGTCAGAGTCTGATGCGGCGGTCAGCACGATGGTCAGTATCTGCGGGTAATCCTGTTTGAGCAATTTGATCATCGCCGTCACATCGGCATTGCCGGCGCCGACGTCGGCGATGACCACGGCTATCTCGTGTTCCTGCATCACTTCGATCGCGGCATCGAGGTTTGACGCGTAGTACACTGGGCACAGGCTGTCTATAAGCCCTTTGGTTACCCGGTATATTTCTTCGTCCTTGTCTATCACCAGGATGCCTGCCTTAATCTTCTCCGGGAGGCCGGAAAATGACTCGGGTGCGGTGGCGAGTTCCATCGAGATGGTCACGGCTTCCGCAATGGTCTGCTGCAGCTCCTGGTTGTTCCAGGGTTTGCTGATGAAACGGTAGACCTCGCCATCATTGATCGAACCGACAATGGATGCCAAATCCGAATAACCGGTGAGCAGAATGCGGACCGTCGCCGGGGAGATCTCGCGCGCCTGGCGCAGCAACTCGACTCCGCTCATGATCGGCATGCGCTGGTCGCTGATGATGACGTTGATCTTGTGGCGTTTGATGAAATCGAGCGCCTGATTCCCGTTGGTCGTGGTGAATACGTGGTAACGCATGCGGAACAGCGACTTCAACGCAGACAGGATGCGCTCTTCATCGTCGACCACGAGGATGCAGGCTTTTCTCACGCTCATGTCCAGGGCGAACTGGCTGTCTCCGCTTCCGGTAAACAGATCTCCTGATTCCTGCGCCGGCTGTGGCGCAGCCTTCTGGCTGTCGGCAGAGGGGAAAACCGGCGGCGGCGTGGGTGTCCTGGGAGTGAGCATGCGGGCGGCATTCAGCAGGCTGTTGCCGGTTGTGCTGGCCGGCGGCACGATCGGGGAGGACCCCGCTGCCGCAGCAGCGGGTGCGGATTCGCCATGATTCGTCGCGCTCGCGACTGCCTGGATCAATGCATCGGAAAATTCATGCGTAGTCTGGAAGCGTTTCGCACTGTCCTTTTCCAGTGCCTTCAGTATCACCTGGTCGATCAGCGGGGAAAGCGCGGGATTGATGCTGGAAGGATCTGCCGGACGCTCATAGATCACCTGCTGCATTACCGACGCACTGTTGCCGACGAACGGCTTTTTTCCGCTCACCAGCTCATATGCGATCACGCCCACCGAATAGATGTCGGAACGCTCATCGATAGACATGCCGATGAATTGCTCAGGCGACATGTAATGCAGCGAACCGAGCACGTCGCCGAGCTTGGTCAGTTCCGAAGATTCGGTGTGGGCGATGCCGAAATCGCAAACCTTGATGCGGCCATCGCTGTTGATCATGATGTTGGACGGTTTGAGGTCGCGATGCACGACACCTTCGGCATGCACATAGCCCAGACCGTCGAGCAAGGGCCTGATGATTTCCACGACCTCGGGCAGGCTGAAGCGCATGCCGTTCAACAAGTGTTCCTGCAGCGACTTTCCGTTCACCAGCTCCATCACGATATAGGCGAGCTGGTCGTTCTCGCCGTAATCGTAGATCTGCACGATGCGCGGATGAACCAGCTTGCCCACCGTCTGCGCTTCGTGGCGGAAGCGGCGTATCATGTGCTGCAGATCGACCGGGTCGAGCGATGCCTTGACGATGGCCTTGATCGCGACCCAGCGTGAAATCAGCGGGTCGAAGCATTTATATACGGTCCCCATCGCGCCCTTGCCGAGTTCGCCATGGATTTCGTATTTGCCGATTTTTTTGGGTTCAGTCATGGCTTTGGTTCAGGCAGCCAATCTGGTTTGGGGAGGAGCTTCGATCGGCAGCCATACTGTAAATCTGGTGCCCTGCCCGATTTTGGAATCGACATGAATATGGCCGCCATGATCCTTGATGATCTGGTATGAAATCGACAGGCCCAGGCCGGTGCCCTTGCCAATCTCTTTGGTGGTGAAAAAAGGATCGAAAATTTTCGGCAGCACATCGGCAGGGATGCCGGTTCCGTTGTCCGCGACATCGACCGCGACGCCTCCGTTTTCAACGCGCGTGGAAAGCGTGATCTGCCCATCCTGCGCAGGCAACGCCTGCGCGGCGTTGGTAATCAAATTGAGGAATACCTGGTTGACTTGCGACGGCGCACAGGTGATGGAGGGAACCTCCATAAATTGCTTGTCGACCTTGATCGACTTGAGCAGATGCCGCGCCAGTCCCAGGGTGCTGTTGAGCCCGTCGTTCACGTTGAAACTGCTCACCTTGCTGCGGTCGAGACGGCTGAAATCCTTGAGGTTGGCGACAATCTCCGCAACCTGGGCGGTGCCGTACATCCCATCCTTGACCAGACCCGCCAGCTCGGCCAACAGCCCGTGCTGTTTGAGCTGATCAAGCTGCTCGGATACCAGCGCAAACTGCCGGTTAAGTTCGTCCGGCTGAACATTCGGGTCGTTGAGCAGTGTCAGCAGATTCCCGCTGTTGCTGATCACGCTGGTGATTTCCGGAAGACGCTCGCTGACCGCCGACAGGCTGTTGTTCACATAGGCCAGCGGAGTGTTGATCTCATGCGCTACGCCGGCGACCATCTGCCCGAGCGAAGACATCTTCTCGGACTGGATCAATTGCGCTTCGGATTCCTTGAGATGCCGCAAGGCGTCAGAAAGCTCGCGGGTACGTTCGGCGACGCGGCGCTCCAGTGTTTCGTTGGCGGCCACGATACGGATGCCGAGATAGGCCATGCCGATCAGCAATGCAGCGGCATAGGCAATCATGTATACGCGGAATCGCTCCTTTTCGGCCAGCCGGGTTTCAAGTTCACGGTTGAAGGAAAGCAGCAGACCGCTGAGCCGCGGGCCTGAAGTCAATTGAGAGATCTTGACAGACAGCTCCTGTTCAGCCGGCCTGGATTTGAGCAGCGACTGGGTCAGGCCATTGACATCGGCGGCTTTCGCCTGGGTGGCCGCATCCATGCCGCCGGACAACTCCAGCAGGCGCGCTCGCGCAACATCCAGCGCATTGCGCTGACTATCCTGCCCCAGCCAGTAATATTCCGAAGCGACTGCCGCGAGCTGGCTGAGCGCCAGCATGAATTCCTTTTGCCGGGCCGCGATCTTGCCGGGTCTGGCTTCCGGTGCAACTTGCTGGTTCGCGGCGGCCTTGATCTTCAGCAGGGCATCCTTGGAAATGCCATTCTCGGTCTTGAGTTGTTCCACCAGATCGGCCTTCTCGCTGATGGCTTGGGCGATCGGCCCCAGATTCGCGCTCAGCGCCGGGCTGTTGATGCGCGGCATTTCGTTTTCCAATGCCTTGAGCGCATTCCGCGCCGCGCCGGTGCGGCTCGGTGTGACTTGGCCGGGATCCATCTCGGTGCGCATCTGTAGCACGTCGATATCCCAATGCCCTTCGATTTGCTGCAATTCGCCCAATAGCGCAACAATTGCGTTGCGCTCACCCAGGTCGACCGCTTCAGTCTTGTTGTACAGGAACACCAGTGTGGCAATCAGCCCGAATGTGATTATCGTAATCAGGAGGTGGCGTATAGAAATCATTTTGGTCTGTTTCTGGTGTACATCGGTAAGGTCATACGCCAAGCCGGCAGGCGAACGCTAACAAGAAATCCGCAAAACCGCAATACGAAATGCCATAAAGGCCATTATGTCGGCGCCTGGGCGCTGGCCCGGAGTTTATCTTGTCATTATTGATGTTTCCGGAATTCATGACACCCACGTTCCCCCACCCTCAACTCCTCTTCCGGAGAGAGAAGCAGCGACTTCCTGCTTGCAGGCTTAGTCGTATGTCTGGCAGTTTCATCAGAGGGATGCAAAGCCCTGCTCCCTCCGGATGAAGGGTGGGGATGAGGGAAATAACGCGAGACGCGAAAATGGTCATGTATTCTGAAAATCTCAATAGCGGCCGCCGACCAGCAGGCGCTCGAATTCTTGCGGGGGCAGCGGTTTAGAAAGCAAAAAACCCTGGGCATAATCACACCCGGCGGCAAGCAAAGACCTGCGTTGCCCCTCGGTCTCAACGCCTTCCGCGATGACTTTGAGCCCGAGCTTGTGCGCCATCACGATGATCGCTTCAGTCAAGGCCATGTTGTTTTTATCGGTTTCAAGGTTGTGCACAAACGATTGATCGACCTTCAGGTAATCGATATCGAATTTCTTGATATACGAAAGCGAAGAGTAACCGGTGCCAAAATCATCTATTGCAACCTGTATCCCGGCCTCGGAAAACTTGAGCAGGTTGTCATTGACTTCGGACTCTGCGTTCAACAACAGCCCTTCGGTGATTTCTATCACGATATTTTTCCCCGACAGTCCCAGTCCGGCAAGATATTCGATCCATTCAACGCAGAATTCTCCGCCATGCTGAAATTGCACCGGCGAGATATTCACGCTCACTTGAAACGCATCCCTGCGCAATGTGCTCCATCTGCTTGCCCATCTGGCAGATTCCTTGAATACCCAGTCCCCGATTTGCTTAATCAGGCCGGTCTCCTCAGCCAGCTGGATGAATTCCGTCGGGTATACCGTACCTCGCTCGGTATGCTGCCAGCGGATCAGCGCCTCGGCTTTCTGGATGCGTCCGGTCGTCAACTCGACTATGGGCTGGAATTGAACGGTGAATTGCCGCGCATCCAGCGCAGCGCGCAAGTCACTGATCATGCGCAAGCGATTCTGGGCTTCCTTCTGCAGGGATAGCGTGAAATAACTGGAGCGGTTGCGGCCCTTATTCTTCGCAACATACATCGCCTGATCCGCATTCTTGATCAGGGTATCGATATCGGCTGCGTCGTCCGGATACAGAGTGATGCCGATGCTGGCCGATACATAAACCTCTTCGCTGCCCAGACGAAAGGGTTTTGCCAGTTGATTGACGATCTTTTGCGCAACATCCTCGACATGACCGGTTTCAGGGATCGCGGACAGGATCACGGTAAACTCATCACCGCCCAATCGGGCCAGGGTGTCGGATTCCCGTACGCAAGTACGTATGCGCAGCGCCGCTTCCTGCAACAGCAAATCGCCCACGGCATGGCCCAGTGCGTCGTTCACTTCCTTGAATTTGTCCAGGTCAATCAACAACAAGGCCAGGGGCAGAGCTTCGCGATCCGACTTCTTCATCTCCTGGCCGAGCCGGTCACGGAACATGTTGCGGTTGGGCAATTCGGTCAGCGCGTCAAAATTTGCCTGTCTCCAGATCAGGTCTTCGGACAATTTTTTTGCGGTGATATCCGAAAACAGCGTCACATAGCGGTGCACCGTACCATTTTCGTTGCGTATCGTGTTGATCGTCATCCACTTGGCCTGAATCTGGCCATCCTTGCGTTTGTCCCATATCTCGCCATGCCATTGGCCGGTCGCGTCCAGCGTCCGCCGTATTTCCCGGTAAAACGACTCGCCATGGCGGCTGGAATTCAGCATCCTCGGACTCCTGCCTTTCACCTCGTCGAAACTGTAACCGGTGATGGTGGTGAAGGCAGGATTCACCGCAACGATCAGATCGTCGGCGTCCGTGACCACCAAGCCCTCGCTGCTGTTTTCCAGCACCAGGGACGAGAGGCGCAGGCGGTCTTCAAAATCCTTGCGTTCGGTGATGTCGGTGACGATCACCGCGAATTGGCCGATTTTCGGGCTGAACACCCTTACCTGATACCAGCGCTGCAGTTCCCTGGAAAAATTTTCATAGTTTGTCGGCTCACCGGACAAGGCGACACGGCCGAATATCTCTATCCAGTAGGGTTCGGTTCCAGGCAGCTTTTCGAGAACAGTATGGCCTAGCATTTCGCTCGCCTTGAGGCCGGTCAACTGCTCGAATGCGGGATTGATCTCGAGATAGCGGTAATCCACCGGTTTACCCTGCTGGTCGCAAATCAGATCGTGCAAGGCAAACCCGGTGGTCATGTTGATGAACAGATGGCGCCATTTTTCTTCACTTTCGCGATACAGCGATTCGGCCTGCCTGCGCTCGCTGATGTCGCGGACGATGCTGAAGAATGCCTCTCTTCCATCCAGTTCGATCGCCCTGCTGCACACTTCGATCGGGATGATACGGCCATCCTTGTGCACATTGGCCGACTCATAGATCAGATATTCCTGTTTCCTGGCATGCGCGAACCTGCCTTCAAGTTTCGCGGCAAATTGGGGCAGAATGAAACCGGCTATATGCTTACCTGTCATCTCGGCTTTGGTATAGCCCAGGCGCTGATAAGCGATTTGATTGACCTCGATAATCAGGCCGTTCGGGTCGAGTATGAACATGGCATCGGCCGCCAGGTCGAACAGTGCGCGAAAGGTCTCTCCACCAATCATCGGCTCTACCCCAATTTGTCGTCACGCTTCAACAGCCAGGCTGATGCCGGGGCCAATGCACCCAAAACGGCGATTAATGCATGCTTGCCAAAGCTCCATAACCATATTCCGGCTCAACAAAATCCAGAAACTGCAAATGCAGTTGAACATAATCTATCAGGCGCTACCGGCTTTTGCTACCGGAAAATATGCCCTAAAAATTTGCCCGGAAAATTTCACTGGCAGGAGCGTCCGCGCGCCCGCAGCCGCACGAATGGGTTTATGCTTGATCGTTCAGCCCTTGATGCAGATCAGCGGTACCACCCGCGCCACCTTGCGCGCCAGCCCGGCATGCTCGGCTGCATCCACGACCGCGCTGACATCCTTGTAAGCACCCGGCGCCTCTTCGGCGACACCGCGCAGCGACGGGCTGCGGATCAATATGCCGTGCCCAGCCAGGTCGTCCACCACCTTGCGCCCGCCCCAGTTGCGCAGCGCCTGATGGCGGCTCATCGCACGTCCCGCGCCGTGGCAGGCAGAGCCGAACGCAAGCTGCGTGCCCTGCTCCGTCCCGGCCAGGATATAGGACGCCGTGCCCATGCTGCCGCCGATCAGCACCGGCTGGCCGGCATCCCTGAACTCGCGAGGCAGGTCGGTATGTCCGGGGCCGAACGCGCGCGTCGCACCCTTGCGGTGCACATAGAGTCTTTTCGTCCGCCCATCCACCCGATGATCCTCGACCTTGCAGGTGTTGTGCGACACATCGTACAGCAGCGGCAGCTGCGCCTGCGGCAGCACCCGGTCGAATATCCGGGCGAACACCGCTCGCGTCAGGTGGGTGAGTATTTGGCGGTTGGCCAGCGCGCAATTGATCGCCGCGCGCATCGCGCCGAGATAGTCCTGCCCGAGCGGCGAAGCGATCGGCGCGCAGGCCAGTTCGCGGTCGGGCAGCGTGATGCCATAGCCGGGTGCGGCGATCACCATGCGCTTAAGGAATTCGGTGCCGATCTGGTGGCCTAGGCCGCGCGAACCGCAATGGATGCTGACGACGATGTCGCCCTGCTTCACATCGAACGCAGCGGCGATCTCGGGTGCGTACACATCGGTCACCTGCTGGACCTCGAGATAATGGTTGCCCGAACCCAGCGTGCCCATCTCGTCGCGCTGGCGCTGCTTGGCCTGGTCGGACACCTGGGCCGGGGCCGCGCCGAGCATGCACCCGCCTTCCTCGATGCGCTCCAGGTCGGCGGCGCTGCCGAAACCGCGCTCCACCGCCCAGCGCGCCCCGCCGCGCAGCATCGCATCCATCTCCGCGGCATCCAGCCTGATCGCGCCGGTGCTGCCCATGCCCGCCGGTATCGTGTGGTACAGCTCATCCGCCAGTCGCGTTTTGACCGCCCCGATATCTCCAATACGATGGAGGTCTTCGATACGCAGGCCGGTGTGCAGCGTGCGCACGCCGCAGGAGATGTCGAATCCCACACCCCCAGCCGACACGACGCCGCCCGCATCGGCATCGAACGCCGCCACCCCGCCTATGGCAAAACCGTAGCCCCAGTGCGCGTCGGGCATCGCCCAGGATGCCTCGACGATGCCCGGCAGCATCGCGACATTGCTGACCTGCTCGTAGACCTTGGCATCCATCTCGCGCAACAGGGATTCGCTGGCGAAAATCACGCCCGGCACCTGCATCCTTCCGAACGGCTTGATGTGCCATTCGAAATCCGTTTTGCGTTCGAACAGTGCCGGATCCATGCTATTCCTCCTTCACACATAGCGGCAGAAATGGTAGCGAGCGGCTCTGGGGTGGGGCTGGCCGGAGCACAGCGCCCGGAGCATACACCGCAGTATGTGAGGAGCGCGAGCACCGCCCAGTTCCGCCCCGGAGTCGCGCAGTAGATTTATGCCGCTATGTCGCTACACGTCCACCACACATTGCGCCAGCCAGCTGCCGTCCTGCAGCTGGGCGACCTTAAGCGCGGTATAGGTCGCGCCCTTGATTTCCACGGCAGGATGGTGGCGCGCCACCTCCAGCGCTTCCCCCCAGGCTTTCGCGTTGAGGCGGTTGTCTTCCAGATGCACTTCAAAGCGGCTGAACAGCATGTTGTGCGTGACCATCTCGAAGATCAGGCTGTTCAGCCAATCGACCAGCAGCAATTCGGCATCGGGTGCCATGCAGGAGATATCCAGCATTTCCCGCGGCGATACGTTGTGCGGATCGGTGACCACCGCGGTCAGCGCCAGCGCAGCCTGCTCGAAAGCCTGTTCCAGCGTCGCGCCCAGACCGCGCACGCCGACATCGGCCTGATGCGGGAAATGTTCCCAGCGTGCGCTAACGGCCATGCGTAGACTTCCATCATTGGGTGATAAGCGGTTCAATTGTGCGCCGATTCCACCTGCCCGGCAAACGCAGGCTGCCCATGCTAAAGTGCGATGCAAAAGGGGACTAACGATGACGCCCGCACCAGCAGACATCCCGCCTGACTTGTTGCGCCAGCAGCGGCTGGTGGATGCCCTGTGCTCATCCCGATTCTTCCCGCGCAAACCCAGAATGGAAGAGACGCATATCTCCTGGGTGCTGATCACCGGACACGATGCCTACAAGATCAAGAAGGCGGTCGACCTGGGCTTTCTCGATTTTTCCACGCTGCCGCTGCGCCGCTTCTATTGCAACGAAGAGCTGCGCCTGAATCGCCGCCTCGCGCCGGAACTCTACCTGGATGTTGTGACGATAGGCGGCAGCCCGGAACAGCCGGTGCCGGGTGGCGAACCGGCGATCGAGTATGCCGTACACATGCGCCGCTTCGCTCAGACCAGCCTGATGGATCGCATGCTGGCACGGGGGCTGGTCACCGCAGCGCATATCGACAAACTGGCTGCGGTCATCGCCGATTTCCACCGTGCGCTGCCGCCGGCTGCCGCAGATTCGCCGCATTGCGCAACCTCCTCGATACAGACCGCAGCGTTGCAGAATTTCGAACGCCTGCCGCCACTGCTCGGCGCGCCCGACGACCGGGCGCTGCTGGAAGCGGTGCGCGCGGCCAGCACGCTGGAATTCGCCGCCTGCGAACCGTTGTTCCGGCAGCGCGCCGCGGCAGGGTGTGTGCGCGAATGCCACGGCGACCTGCATCTGGGCAACATCGTGGTACTGGACGAGGTGCCCACCCCCTTCGACTGCATCGAGTTCAGCGCTGCGCTGCGCTGGATAGACGTGATCAGCGAGATCAGCTTCGCGGTGATGGACCTGATGCGGCGCGGCCAGCCGCAGCTGGCCTGGCGTTTGCTCAACGCCTATCTGGAGATCACCGGGGATTATCCGGGCTGCGGCGTGCTGCGTTTCTATTTATCCTACCGCGCGATGGTACGCGCCAAGATCGCCGCGATACGCGCCGGCCAGCGCAGCGCAGGCAAGCAAAGGGAGCTGAAGTCCTGCCGCAGTTATCTGCGTCTGGCCCATGGCTGTCTGACACGGCGGAGCCCCGCACTGATCATCACCCACGGCCTGCCCGGTTGCGGCAAGAGCACCTTCGCCCAGATCGCGCTGGAGCGCCTGGGCGCGATCCGCATCCGCTCCGATGTCGAGCGCAAGCGGCTGTTCGGCCTGCCGGCGCTGGCCGACAGCAAGGCCCAGATCGCTGCGGATATCTACAGTGAAGCGGCGACGCGCCGCACCTACGCGCGCCTGAATGAGCTGGCGCGCGGCCTGATCGCTGCGGGGTTCACGGTTATCGTCGATGCCGCGTTCGTGCTGCATGCCGAGCGCGCGGGCTTACGCGCACTGGCACAGGAATTGGGCGCGTCCTTCGTCATCGCCAGTGTGCAAACCGACGCGGCCTTGCTGGCCGAACGCCTGGCGCTGCGCAGCAAACGCCGCAACGATGCCTCGGAGGCGGACTTGGCCGTGATGCAAAAAGTGCGGGTTGTACAGGAAGCGCTGAGCGCTGAAGAGCAGAACGCCGCCGTGACGTTCAACAACAACGGCGATGTGGCAGCGCTGCGCTCCGCGGATGCAGCCTGGAAGATACTGGCTGCGCGCCTGGCATCCCATCCCGCAAAACCGAATGCGCGTCCATGCGGGACTTATCGAGGTTTCCATATTTGATGACAGTGACGCATCTTGCGGAATGCGGCAAGGAGAAATTAAAAACCGGCACGCCGTTTCCGTCCTTCGATGGACTCAGGATAAACTGTCCTTCGGACAAGCGGGAATCCGGAATACGTCGTCATTGCAACAAGACTTCAGCTGCGAGCGCAGCGCGGCAGAGGCGAAGCCGACGCGGCAATCCAGAACAGCAAACCGCTGGATTGCTTCACTTCGTTCGCAATGATGGCAAGGGTGTCATGAATTATGGAGGTATCAATAATCAGAGGACCCCTATGCGCTTACCGCAAACGATTTGCCGCTTGATTGTGCCCGATGCATGGCATTTTCAGCCTTGGCAAAAACTTCTGATATCGATGCCGGCTCTCTTTCAAAGGTCGCATAACCGATGCTGGTCGACAACGAAAGCGATGCATCCTCCATCCGTTTCGAAATCTTCAGAGAAAGCTGTTTGCAGAACGACTCGCATTCCGTCGCATCAGCGTTTGGAATCAGGATCGCAAACTCATCTCCGCCTATCCGTGCCGGCGTGTCGAATTGCCGTATATTTTCCCGGATGGCATGCGCGACAAGCTTCACGGCATCATCGCCGGCAGCGTATCCGCTGGTTTCATTCAATTCCCTGAGATTGTTGATATCGATATATACGAACGAAAAAATTCCTTTTTTGTGCTTTTGCCTGTCAATCTCGACATCCGTCAGGGCCTCAAAACTTAGCCGATTGCGCAGCCCGGTCAAACCATCATAGGAAGAAAGCTGTTCGACCTCGTAAAAGTTTATCCGGGCAATTCTTGACACATAGACAATCATGATATTGGTCAGGAACACCATTATCGCGAGGATGATTTTTGAGGATAGCGGGAGGGTAGCATCAGTCACCAGGTGCAGGCCCTGAAGCAATAGAGCCAATATGACAGCCCCGTTAACCAGCCCCATTCTCTCGCAATGAAAGCCCATCATGATCAGGGGAAATACATAAAGCAAATGCATCTGAATTGTGGAAGGCGTGACAACGTCAAATATGAAAATTGCAAAAATCGCAATATAGCTGCCCGTGGCGACCAAACTCTGCGACACGCCACCCGGGATAGCCAAACGCTTCAAGCGATTGAATTTAACCCCGGACATGAACGCGTAATCCCGGCCGACACCGGTATGCAAAAAGGCGGAAAGGCATGCACGCAAACCCTCTGCCAATTCTTTGGCATTCGCATAACGGTTATCAGGATTTTTTGCGAGGCACTTGTATATGACAGCATCCAACGCTTCTGAAATTGCGGGGTTCAATGAGCTGGGTTTTTCCGGGGCCACATTTGCAATCTGGTGCATCAGCGCATTGATATTATCTCCGGTAAAGGGCAAGCGATCAGTCAGCATGTAATATAAAACAACTCCGAGTGAAAAAATATCCGAGCGGGCATCGATTGATTTACCCAGAATTTGCTCAGGCGACATGAAGGAAGGCGTTCCATAAATCACGTCTGCTTGCGTACTCTTGGCGGAAGCCATTCTGGCGATACCGAAGTCGGCAATTTTTGCTAGATTGTCCCCCAGAACCATGATGTTTGAAGGTTTGATATCGCCATGTACGATGCCTCGCTGATGTGCATAGGACAATCCTGCCGCCACTTGAATTGCAATGTTCAGGGCATCTGTAATCAACAAACGCCTTTTGCCATCAATCATCTCCTGCAATTCACGGCCTTCCATCAGCTCCATGGCGATGTAGGCCACATCGCCGCTCTCCCCGAGGTCGTGGATGGTAACGATGTTGGGATGATTCAAGTGTCCCGCCGCCTTCGCCTCCTGATAGAACCTCGCTTCGTATTCTTTCCTTTCCATCTCCGACAAAGCTTGCAGACGTATGGTTTTGATTGCAACGTATCGCTCAATGAGCGGATCATAGGCTTTGTAAACAATGCCCATGGCGCCACGCCCCAACTCTGCAATAATCTCATACCTTCCAAGATGACTTATCATTTTGCAACCCCTGTATGTCCGGCAATGCCTCGCAACGAAATTTCGATCAGTGCACCAGTTTACTGGAAAGAAGGGATTGTAGCGCCGCCAAACGCCGCCTCGACTTCGGCGCGCAGCAATATCCTGTCTTCGCCGGTATAACGCGGGGAAAAATGCATGGCGACGACGCTGCCAACTTGCGCGACACGGCCGATCTCCCCGGCCTGGCGCGCGGTCAGGTGGAACTTGCGCCGCCCATGTGCGGCGTCGCGTTCGATGAATACCGCCTCGATATACAGCTGGCCGGCAGCGCCTGCCAGATCGACGATGCGCGCCACATTGCCCTCGTGCCATGCGACATCGGTGACATAGGCGATCTTCTGGCCGGAAACAAGGTGCAGCGCCGGTTTCAGCTCGGTCAAAGACACCAGCCGCTCCCGCTGCACACCATCCTCGCGCCACGCCACCTTCATCTGCCACTGCTCAGGTTCGTTGCGCAGCACCGCCTGCTTGATGTCGCGCAGCCATGCGCCCACAGGCAGGCCGAGTTCCTGCAAGCGGTTCCTCCATATATTGACGTGTGCCTGTTCCTGCAGCGCGTAGGCCAGGCAGGGGATGCCGCCGTGATCGAGCAGGGCGCAGCGCACCTGCAGCGCCGGTTCGCGCAACAGCACATTGTCCGGACAGATCACGCTGCTTTCCTCCTCGCGGCGGAACGCGCTTAGGCAGCGGAAACTGGCGCAATGTCCAGTCCCGTTACCGTCCAGCTCGGTGACGCGCAGCGTGAAATCGGACGGATAGTTATGCACCAGATTCCATGTGTAGGCGCGCAGCTTGTGTTCCACCTGGTCGAGAAATCCCGGCGGGCCGAACAGCCGCAGCTCCTTTTCGCGCCCCAGCAGGATGCGCAGCAGCCAGTCGAAACCAATGAAATGATCCATGTGCGCATGGCTGACAAACACATCGCTGATGCGCAACAGCTTGCGCGGCGGCAGCGCCCGGATGTCGCCCAAATCGAACAGCAGCGCTCTATGCTCGAACAGGCAGTCGACGAACAGCAGCGGATCCCCGGTCGAACCGTTGACCAGCTCAGGGTGAAAAGTCGGGCGCATGGCAATACATGACATTGAATCTCCTGCGCGATTTATGTCGCCATGTATGCAACATTGGGCAGCGCTGTTCTACAACACCACCGGCCGGTCGGGCAGTTCATTGGCATTGGCATTGCGTGCCGGAAAGTGGTGCGACAGATGCTCGCCCACCGCATGTATCCCGGCAAGCACGCCGGCTTCAAAATGTCCGGCGCGGAACGCCGTTTCCATGTCGTGACAGATCGTCTCCCAGACTTCCCGGCCCAGCCTGACATGAATGCCGCGGTCGGCCACGATCTCGACATCGCGGTCGGCCAGCAACAGATAGATCAGCACGCCGTTGTTATGCTCGGTATCCCAGACGCGCAAGCTGGAGAACACCTCGACGGCGCGCTGCGGCCCGGTCTGTCCCGCCAGCAGCGGCGCAATCTCCAGCGCGGCCTCGACCGCAAAGCGGATCTGTCCCGCATGCCGTGTTTCGGTGCTGCGTATCGCGTTCTCGATCGCGTCCATTGCACGCGGCGGGAACACGCGCCGCACCGACGCGCGGCCGGTGGACAGATGCCGCATGACGCGCTTGATATCCATCACCATCTCCCGGATGCCCCGCCGCCGCCGAAGCCGCCGCCCCCGCCGCTGAAGCCGCCGCCCCCGCCGCCGAAGCCGCCGCCCCCGCCGCCGAAGCCGCCCCCGCCAAACCCTCCATAGCCGGCAAAGCCGCGGCCTCCGCCCAGCAGCACGAACACGAAGGCCATCAGCCCGGCCAGTACTGCGATGAACAGTTGCGCAAGCGTAAACCAGGCCAGCACAGCCAGCGCGCCGCCCATCAGCACGGCAGCGGGAAAGCGCCCGAGCAGTGCGCGCAACATCCCGCCCACGCCCACGACCAGCGCAAAGGCGATGAACAGCAGCGACTCGATGTTGTATTTTCCGCTCGCGGCGGCACGGTGCGGCGGCGGCAGGGGTTCGCCGCCGACCACCCGCATCATCGCCGCCAGGCCGGCGTCGATGCCGGAATAAAAATCGCCGGTCTTGAAACGCGGCACGATGATCTCGTCGATGATGCGGTTCGCGGTGGCGTCATTCAGCACGCCCTCCAGTCCGTAGCCAACTTCGATGCGCAGCGCATGGTCATCCTTGGCGATCAGCAGCAGCGCACCGTCGTCCACGCCCTTGCGCCCGAGCTTCCACGCGTCGGCGACACGGATGCCGAATTGTTCTATGGTTTCAGGCTGGGTGGTCGGCACGATCAGCAGCGCAAGCTGCGCGCCTTTGCTCTGCTCAAATGCAGCGAGACGCGATTCAAGTGTCTGGACCTGCTGCGCATCCAGCGTCCCGGTCAGGTCGGTGACGCGCTGGCTGAGTGCGGGCACGGCTACTTCGGCCAATGCTGCACTACTGCAGAACAGCAGCGCAAGCAGCAAGACCTGCGCCCGTTTCATGTCAGTCCGTCGAAACCGGAAGCTTGGGGGCGGGGAATTCCACCTCCGGCGGACGCGAGATCACTTTCTCGTTCTCCACCGTGAACGAGGGCTTGACCTGGTAGCCGAACAGCATCGCAGTCAGGTTGCTCGGGAAGGAACGCACCGCGACGTTGTATTGCTGCACCGCCTGGATATAGCGGTTGCGCGCCACGGTGATGCGGTTCTCGGTGCCTTCGAGCTGCGCCTGCAGGTCGCGGAAGTTCTGGTCGGATTTCAGTTGCGGGTAGTTCTCGGTCACCACCAGCAGGCGGCTCAATGCCGAAGTCAGCTGTCCCTGGGCGGCCTGGAATTTGGCGAAAGCTTGCGGGTCGTTGATCAACTCGGGCGTGGCCTGGATGCTGCCGACCCTGGCGCGCGCTTCGGTGACACCCAGCAGCACGGTCTGTTCCTGCGCCGCGTAACCTTTGACGGTATTGACCAGGTTGGGGATCAGGTCGGCGCGGCGCTGATACTGGTTCAGGACTTCCGCCCAGCTGGCCTTGATCTGTTCGTCGGTGGATTGAAAAGTGTTGTAGCCGCAACCGCTCAACAGTGCAGCCAGTAAAACCATCCATAAGATACGCACATAGCCTCCCGGGATTGATTTCAAGATCGCAGGAAAACTATAGCACGAAGAAGCTGTTTAAAAAATGTAGCGAGCAGGGGTCAGGCGGGGAAGGCTGGAGCAGAGGGACCGGAATGTACAAACGAGTACATGAGGATTCCGGGCACCGCCCGACCCCGCATCACGCCTGCGCAGTAATTTTAGGACAGCTTCTAAACCGCCTGTCCCGCCGCGTAACCGGAAGCCCACGCCCACTGGAAGTTGTATCCGCCCAGCTGCCCGGTGACGTCCACCACTTCACCGATGAAATACAGGCCCGGCACGGCTATGCACTCCATGGTCCTGGACGACAGCGCGCGGGTGTCGATTCCGCCACAGGTCACTTCGGCCTTGCTGTAGCCCACGGTGCCGGACGGCATGACCTGCCAGTCGTGCAGATTTGCCGCGATCTGCTTGCGTTCCCTGTCGTTGTATTGATTGAGCGGCTTGTTCCCGATCTGGCTGTGGACAGCCAGCTGCGCGCACCACACTTCGGAAAAACTTTTCGGGAACCATTGCGTCAGGTAGTTGCTGAGCAGTTTTTTGCTGCTCTTATGCTCTGCCAGCAAAGCCGGCATGTCACAATCCGGCAGCAGGTTGATGTGCAGCGGTTCGCCATGCTGCCAGTAAGACGAGATTTGCAGGATGGCCGGGCCGCTCAGACCGCGATGCGTGACGAGCATGTTCTCTCGAAACGACTGCTTGTGTGAACCGCCAATAACCTGCTGTGCGGCCAATCTGCTGCGTTGCGTGCTCGCTCGTTCCTCGCCTACCTCATTGGTATGTTTCGTCGCTCGCTGTGCGGCGCCTTGCATATCGGCCTGCTCGCGACGGTTCGTAGCGGTTCCCAATCCGCAACTCACTTCGACATTCAGAGCAACGCCGGTCAGTCCGGCATAGGGCTGCCAGTCGTCCGGGGCGAAGGTCAGCGGCACCAGGCCGGGCTTCAGCCTGGTGATCGGGATACCGAATTGCTCGGCGACGTGATAGCCGAACGGCGTCGCGCCGATCCTGGGGATGGACAGGCCGCCGCTGGCGATCACCAGCGCTGCGGAATTGAACTCGCCGCGCGAAGTGCTGACGTGAAAGACTGGCACGGCTCCCCTCTCTCCTTCCCTCACCCCTAACCCCTCTCCCTCTTGCGGGCGAGGGGAATATGTCATCTCGCCGACCTCACAGTCCATGAAACGCTTCACCCCGGCCGTCTCGCATTCGCCGCGCAGCATCGCGATCATGGCTTCCGATTCATCATCGCAGAACAATTGCCCCAGTGCCTTTTCGTGATAGCCGATGCCGTGCTTGTGCAGCAGCGCGATGAAATCCTGGGGCGTGTAGCGTGCCAGCGCAGAGCGGCAGAAATCCGGGTTGGCGGAAATGAAATTTTCCGGCCGGGTGTTGAGATTGGTGAAGTTGCAGCGACCGCCGCCGGAAATGCGTATCTTCTCGGCGAGTTTTTTGGCGTGGTCCAGCAATACCACGGAGCGGCCGCGCTGGCCGGCTTGCAGCGCGCACATCATGCCCGCGGCGCCGGAGCCGATAATAATCACATCTGTTTTCATGTTGTTTTACAGTGCCCGTGACGGGCGCAGGTTAATGGGCGTATTGTTGGATGAAAGCCGTGACTGCATTGCGGTATTCGACCAGGCCGACTGCGGGGCTATTGTCATGCCCGCCGCCCTTGATCAGCAGCAAGGTCTTGGGTTGGGGTGCGGCGTCATAAAGCTGTTGCGCCATGCGCACCGGCACCAGTCTATCCCATGTGCCATGGATCAGCAGCAGCGGTATCTTGAGACGGGGCATCCTGTCCAGGGATTCGAAACGCTGATCAAGCAACCAGCCTACCGGAAGGAAAGGGTATAGCAGCCTGCCCATATCCACCATCGAGGTGAAGGTGCTTTCCGTGATCAGTCCCGCCGCTTCCGGATGATGAACTGCCAGTTCGATGGCGACCGCCCCGCCCAGCGAATGGCCATAGATGAACAGCTGTCCTGGCCGGACCCGGCGCTGGCTGACCAGATATTGCCAGCTCGCTTCGGCATCCTGATACACCTTGGCCTCGTCCGGCTGGCCGCCGCTGCTGTTGCCGAATCCGCGGTAATCCGGCAGCAGCACGTTGAAGCCGAAGTCATGCAGACGCAGCACATGCCCCAGATTGCTGCCGATATTGCGGTCATTGCCATGCAAAAACAGTATCGTCTGCGCGTTTGCCTGTCGCGCCGGAATCCACCAAGCCTGCAACTCTCCGCCATCATTGCCGCTGCCAACCGGGATGCGCACATCCTCGAAGCGCATGCCCAATCGATCCGGGGTGGTTTGCAGAACCAATGTCGGCTCGAAGATATGCTCGCGCTGCGTGTCCCACATATAACCGCAGCTAGCCAGATACATCAGCGCAGCTGCGATCGCACCGATATACAAAAGCCGCGTCCAGGCTGCCGTTTTCATGCTGCGCTGTCGAGTTTTTTCCACAGACATGCACCCTTGCTCGCCTTGTCGATGTCGGCAAGCTGCAAGGCATGCTCGGCGAGCTCTGCCGCGCTTGGCTGCAATACGCGAAGTTTTGGCCGTGCTCCATCGGCGCTCAACGCCACCGGTTTGCGGACTTCCGGTTCATTGTCGCCAAGCAGGCTTTCCTGCCCTCGCGTCATCGCGAAATACACTTCGGCAAGCAACTCGCTATCCAGCAACGCGCCATGCAGACTGCGGTGCGCATTGTCGATTTCATAGCGGCCGCACAGCGCATCCAGGCTGTTCTTCTTGCCCGGGTGCATTTCGCGCGCCACCTTGAGCGTATCCACCACCGCGTTCTGCAACGGCGGCATCCCGATCAATTCCAGTTCATGGTTGAGGAAACCGATGTCGAACGGCGCGTTGTGGATGATCAGCTCGGCGTCTTCGATGAATTCCAGGAAACCGGGCGCGATGTCGGCGAATTTCGCCTCGTTCTGCAGACGCTCATAGGTCAGGCCATGTATCGCCACCGCCCCGGCCTCGATCTCGCGCTCCGGATTGAGGTAGCGATGGAAGCGGCGCAGCGATACCTTGCGGCCCTCCAGCTCGATCGCGGCCAGCTCGATGATGCGGTGTCCCTGCTTGGGGTCCAGCCCGGTGGTTTCGGTATCGACCACGATCTTACGCATTGGGGAACCTCGAAAAATTCAGAATTCCGGGATGAAGCGCAAGGAGCCGCACATAACCAGTGACTTGCCCGCTTGCGGGCTTAGTCGAATGGCTAGGAGTATTATCAGCGAATGGCGAGGCATATCGTGTTGGATAGACGAGGAATGAGCGAGCACGTGACGACGCGATTCGCTCGAAAAATGGATTTTCAGGGGTTCCCATTATTTTGTTCTTTCATCATTTCTACGCCCACATTCGCCAGCTCGTCGGCGCGCTCGTTGCCGTCGTGTCCGGCGTGTCCCTTGACCCAGACCCATTCGATGCGGTGCTGCCCCGCCAGCTGGTCCAGCCTGCGCCACAGGTCTTCGTTCTTGACCGGCTTCTTGTCCGCAGTTTTCCAGCCGCGCCTTTTCCAGTCATGTATCCAGGTGCTGATGCCTTGCTGCACATATTTCGAATCGGTATGCAGCCGCACATGGCAATGCCGCTTCAGGGCCTCCAGCGCGGCGATCGCGCCCATCAGCTCCATGCGGTTGTTGGTGGTATGCAATTCGCCGCCGAACAATTCGCGTTCCTTGCCCCTGGTGCGCAGCAGCGCCCCCCAGCCACCCACGCCGGGATTGCCCTTGCAAGCGCCGTCAGTATAGATCTCGACCGGATCGGCGCCGGCTTCGGCCGGCGCGGTCATGCTCCTTGCGGATGTCGTGTCCTTGATCATTGCCTGTCCATCCCGTCATGGTGGGTGATCTTGTTATTCAATTTTGGAGAAACCGGCAACAGTTTGCTCACCAGTCCCTCGTTCCATTTCGGCTTGATCAGCCGCATCCCGTGCACGCGCTTAATCGCATGCACGAAATACACCCCGCCGCTCACCGCCCACCAGCGGTCGCCCGCAGCCTCGATAAAGGCGAAACGCTCCAGCCATTTGGTGGTATGGAACGGCGGCGCATACGCGGCAAAACGTCCGCCCGCCACCTCGAAACCCAGCAACGCCAGCCAGTCCTTGATGCGCGGCAACGAGATGAATTGACCCTGCCAGGGATATCCCTCGCGCCTGCCCAGCGCACGGTGCAAGCCCCACAGGCTGCGCGGATTGAAGCCGCTGATGATCAGGTTGCCTTCCGGCCGCAGCACCCGCGCCACCTCGCGCAACACCTGGTGCGGCTGCTCGGAAAATTCGAGCACATGCGGCAGCACTACCAGGTCCAGGCTGTCGCTGTCGAACGGCAACTCGGTGCAGATCAGGCGCACCGCATTGCCGGATTGATTCCCCGCGCTGAAGCGCAGCGGCATCCGGTTGCTGCGCAGGAAGTCATGTTGCGGCAAACCCAGTTGCACCGCGTTATAGCCGAAAATATCGCTGACGGTACGGTCGAAATAAGCCTGCTCGCGCGCCAGCACATAAGCGCCCTGCGGGGTCGCAAACCATTCACTCAAACTGTCCGCAGTTAATTTACAATTAGGCATCGTGTATTTACCGCCCGCTCCATGTCCGCCAATCCCGCAATCACCGTCACTGCCATTCCCGCGCTGCAGGACAACTACATCTGGGCCATCCACAACGATCATCATGCGGCCGTGGTCGACCCCGGTGATGCCGTGCCGGTGCTGGACTTCCTCAGGGCCCATGGCCTGCAGCTTGAGGCCATCCTGTGCACCCACCGCCACAACGACCACATCGGCGGCATCGCAAAATTGCGCGAAGTATACAACGTGCCGGTGTATGGGCGGCGACATCCGAACAATCCGCATATCAGCGTCGATCTGCGCGAGGGCGACAAACTCCGCCTGGAAGCACTCGGCGCCGAGTTCGACGTCATCGAGATCCCCGGCCACGTCGACGACCATATCGCGTTTATCGCACCGGGAATACTGTTCTGCGGCGACGTATTGTTCGGCGCCGGTTGCGGCAGGAACTTCGAAGGCACGCCGGCGCAACTGCTCCATTCACTGCAACGACTGGCACAGCTCCCCGATGCCACCCGCGTGTATTGCGCCCACGAATATACCGCCGCGAACCTGCGTTTCGCGCTGGCCTGCGAACCGGATAACCCGGCCATGAAGCAACGCATTACGACCACCCAGCAATTGCGCGCGGCGAACCAGATCACCCTGCCGTCCACGATCGCGCTGGAAAAAGCCACCAACCCCTTCCTGCGCTGCACCCAACCGGACATCATCGGCACGCTGCAACGACGCGGCTTGACCGATACCAGCGAAGCGGGTATCAGTGAGCTGGCCGTGTTCACCGCAATGCGCGAGTGGAAGAACCGTTTTTGATTGCGGCAAAAGGTGTTCTGGTTTATCCTGCGCGCCCTTTCGGAGAGGTGGATGAGTGGTTTAAGTCGCACGC